>NZ_JADCLL010000011.1 GCF_015070375.1 Nocardioides kribbensis
ACCCGTTCGCCGCTCGTGTACCCCCGAAGAGGCCTTACCGCTCGACTTGCATGTGTTAAGCACGCCGCCAGCGTTCGTCCTGAGCCAGGATCAAACTCTCCGTTGAAAAACAACACCCCACACCCACGAAGGACGCGAGGAAAAAGAGATGCCTGACAAGAACAAAACCCTGACATGATGTCAGAATCATTGTCTTACCAAAGAAACCATCAACCAACCCCCCAAAAAGGAGATCAGCCAACGGGGCATAACAAACTAATTCGTCGACTATGACACACTGTTGAGTTCTCAAGAATCAGACGCACACCGTCCTGCGACCTTGCGGTCGAAGCGGCGGGGCAACCTGCAGAAACTTACCGGTCCGACCTCAGCGCGTCAACTCCGTCGGAGTGACTCCCTGCCGTACGATCCGGCCGCCGCACATGCGTCAACCACTCGGGTGACCTCTCGGTCCGAGTGGCAGCTGCTCGCTGCGACAGGAAGAACGTTACACACGTGTTGCGGGCAGGCCAAATCAGGGCGTCAACACCCCAACGGGGGTGCCTTGCGGTAGGCGCTGACGGTCGGTTCGTCCGCGATCCAGAAGCGCCACGGCCGCTCAGCGTCGCCCCGGAGCCCCACCCGTGGCCCCCGCTCCACGGCGGTGACCAGCTCCCCCGGCTGCAGGGTGACGGTGCTCGGGGCCAGGAGATCCGTGCCGTCGAGGTCGAGCCGCAGGCCGAGGGCCTGGCCGAGCCGTCCCGGCCCCCGGGCGAGGTCGCGGGCGACGCCGGTGCGCCGTCGAGACCGGGCCTCGTCGGCACCCGCCACGACCTCGCCGGCACGCAGCAGCACCGCACCGGGTGATCCCTCGGGACCGGTGACGACGTTGGCGCACACGTGCAGGCCGTAGGAGAGGTAGACGTAGAGCCGCCCGGCGGGGCCGAACATCGTGGCGTTGCGGCGGGTGGGACCGCGATGGGCGTGGGAGCCGGCGTCGTCGGCGCCGCCGTAGGCCTCGACCTCCGTGAGGCGGATCGACACCACGGCGTGGGAGACCACGGCACCGAGCAGCAGCGGCGCGACGCGCTCCACCGGGCCGGCGAGCAGCGCCGCCAGGTCGTCGGGCCCGGGACGCGCGCCGCTCATGTGTGTCGGCTCAGGAGCCGAGCCGGGCGCGGTGCGCGGCCACGACCGCACCGAGCTCGTCGAGCTGCTCGCGCACCCGGACGGGGGCGGTGCCACCGCGACCGTCGCGGGAGGCGACGGAGCCCTCGGCGCTGAGCACGTCGCGCACCCCCGGGGTCAGGGCCGGCGAGATCGCCGCGAACTGCTCGTCGGTGAGCTCGTGCAGCTCCAGGCCCAGCTCCTCGCACCGGCGCACGCAGGCGCCCGCGAGCTCGTGGGCGACGCGGAACGGCACGTTCTCCCGCACCAGCCACTCGGCGACGTCGGTGGCGAGGGAGAACCCCTGGGGAGCGAGCTCCCTGAGCCGCTCACGGTCGAAGACGAGGGTCGCGACCATGCCGGTGAAGGCCGGGAGCAGCACCTCGAGGGTGTCGACGGAGTCGAAGACCGGCTCCTTGTCCTCCTGGAGGTCGCGGTTGTAGGCCAGGGGGAGAGCCTTCAGGGTGGCCAGCAGACCCGAGAGGTTGCCGACGAGCCGTCCGGCCTTGCCGCGGGCCAGCTCGGCGATGTCGGGGTTCTTCTTCTGCGGCATGATGCTCGAGCCCGTCGACCAAGAGTCGTGCAGCGTCGCGAAGCCGAACTCCCGGGTCGACCAGAGGATGACCTCCTCGGCCAGGCGGCTGACGTCGACCCCGACCTGGGCGCACACGAAGGCGAACTCGGCCACGAAGTCGCGCGCGGCGGTGCCGTCGATGGAGTTGGCGCTGGAGCCGGTGAACCCGAGCTCGGCGCTCACGCCCACCGGGTCGAGCCCGAGGCTCTGGCCCGCGAGAGCCCCCGAGCCGTACGGCGAGTCGGCCGCGACACGGGCGTCCCAGTCGAGGAACCGGTCGACGTCGCGCAGCAGGGGCCAGGCGTGGGCCATCAGGTGGTGGGCCAGCAGCACCGGCTGCGCGTGCTGCAGGTGGGTGCGGCCGGGCATGACGGTGGGCGTGCCCGCCAGGTGGTCGGAGGCCTGGGCCGCCAGCACGTCCACGAGGTCGAGCACCTGCCCGACCACCACGCGGCAGTGGTCACGCAGGAAGACCTTGAACAGCGTCGCGATCTGGTCGTTGCGGCTGCGACCCGCCCGCAGTCGCCCGCCGACGTCGGGTCCGACCTCCTCGAGCAGCAGCCGCTCGAGGGCGCCGTGCACGTCCTCGTCGGAGTCGTCTGGCCGCAGGGTGCCGGCGGCGTACCGCTCCCCCAGCGCGTCGAGGCCGCGCAGCAGCTCGACGTGGTCGGCCTCGGTGAGCAGGCCGGCGCGGTGCAGCGCGTTGGCGTGGGCGCGCGACCCGGCGAGGTCGTAGGGCGTGAGTCGCCAGTCGAAGTGGGTGGAGCGCGACAGCGCCTCCAGCTCCGGCGACGGGCCGCCGGCGAAGCGGCCTCCCCACAGCTTGCCGGTGTTCGTGGTGCTCACTGGTCTCCTCCCAGGACGGCCCGGACGGCCGCGGTCATGATGTCGCACAGGTCGGGCGAGACGAGCCGGCCGTCGTCGGCCAGGTCGTCGGGGGTCCACCAGCGCGCCTCGAGGACGACCCCCACCTCGGCCTCCTCGAGGTGGTCGAAGACGACCTCCTGCGCCCGGTCGAGGGCGAGGGCGAAGAAGGTCGCGTCGCCCCGGTAGGTCGTGCCGCGCCAGGAGAAGTCCTGCACCTGGTGGTGGAAGGGCCCCACCAGGTCGGCCGCCCCCGCCCGGACCCCGGTCTCCTCGTGCAGCTCGCGCAGGGCGGCGTCGACGAGGGACTCCCCCTCGTCGACGCCACCGCCGACGGTGCCCCAGCGCGGGGCGTCGGGACGCTCGGGGTCGTGGTCGAGCAGCAGCAGGACCTCGCCCGTCGCGCTGACCGGCACCACCCGGGCGCTGCGGCGCAGGATCGGCTCCATCAGTCGGTGCCGAACTCCATGGCCGCGTGGTCGAGCGCCTCGTCGTCGATGTCGCCCTCGCCGGCCGGGCGCGTGGCGATGCGCTTCGCACCGCCCGGCTCGAGCTCACCGAAGAGGGTGCCGTTCTCGACCAGCACCTGACCCTGGTCGAGCGGCTGGGTGGCGTAGAGCTCGAGCTTGGCGCGCGAGTCGGCGATGTCGAGGTTGCGCATCGTGAGCTGGCCGATGCGGTCGGTGGGCCCGAACGCGGCGTTCTCGGTGCGCTCCATGGACAGCTTGTCGGGGTGGTAGGAGAAGGCCGGCCCGTCGGTGCGCAGGACGGTGTAGTCCTCGCCGCGCCGCAGGCGCAGCGTGACCTCGCCGGTGACCAGCGAGGCGATCCAGCGCTGGATCGACTCCCTCAGCATGAGCGCCTGGGGGTCCAGCCAGCGGCCCTCGTAGAGCAGCCGGCCGAGGCGGCGGCCCTCGTTGTGGTAGCTGGCGACCGTGTCCTCGTTGTGGATCGCGTTGAGCAGGCGCTCGTAGGCGATCCACAGCAGCGCCATGCCCGGGGCCTCGTAGATGCCGCGCGACTTGGCCTCGATGATGCGGTTCTCGATCTGGTCCGACATGCCCAGCCCGTGACGCCCGCCCACGGTGTTGGCCTCGTGCACCAGGGCCACGGGGTCGGCGAAGGTCTGGCCGTTGATCGCCACGGGGCGGCCCTGGTCGAAGCGGATCGTGACGTCCTCGGTGGCGATGTCGACGGCGGGGTCCCAGAACTTCACGCCCATGATCGGCTCGACCAGCTCGAGGGAGGCGTCGAGGTGCTCGAGCACCTTGGCCTCGTGGGTGGCGCCCCAGATGTTGGCGTCGGTGGAGTAGGCCTTCTCGGCGCTGTCGCGGTACGGCAGACCGTGCTCGGTCAGCCACTGGCTCATCTCGGCGCGACCGCCCAGCTCGTGCACGAAGTCGGCGTCGAGCCAGGGCTTGTAGATGCGCAGGGCGGGGTTGGCCAGCAGCCCGTAGCGGTAGAACCGCTCGATGTCGTTGCCCTTGAAGGTCGACCCGTCGCCCCAGATGTCGACGCCGTCCTCGTGCATGGCTCGCACCAGCATCGTGCCGGTGACGGCGCGGCCGAGCGGGGTGGTGTTGAAGTAGGTGCGGCCGCCGGAGCGGATGTGGAAGGCACCGCAGGCGATGGCGGCGAAGCCCTCCTCGACCAGCTGGGTCCGGCAGTCGACGGCGCGGGCGATCTCGGCGCCGTACTGCAGGGCGCGGTCGGGCACACCGGAGATGTCGGGCTCGTCGTACTGCCCGATGTCGGCGGTGTAGGTGCAGGGCACCGCACCCTTGTCGCGCATCCAGGCGACGGCGACGGAGGTGTCGAGGCCGCCGGAGAACGCGATGCCGACGCGCTCGCCCTTCGGCAGGGTGGTGAGGACCTTGCTCACGGTGGGGCTCCTTGGGGATCGGGACGGAAGTCTGGTGGGGCGGCGCACGCTCCGAGCGGGGCGGGGCGCCGCGGCGTCAGGACGTGCGGGGAGGTGCGACGGGGGTCAGGGCGCCGGCGGCACGTGGGTCTCGGCCAGCGCCAGGAATCGTCGGGCCAGGTCGTCGCCGCCCGCGGGGTCGCGACCGATGACCAGGACGGTGTCGTCACCGGCGATGGTGCCGAGGATGTCGGGGAAGTCGGCCTTGTCGAAGGCGCTGCCGAGGAACTGCGCCGCGCCGGGCGGGGTGCGCAGCACCACGAGGTTGGCGCTCGCGTCGGCGCTCACGAGGAGCTCCGCGCACAGCCGGGCCAGTCGCGCGCGGGCCGCGGCCGAGTCGGCCGGCGGGGCCGGGCGACGGTCGCCGCCCTCACCGGGCACGGCGTAGACCAGCGCACCGGAGGCGGCGCGCACCTTGACGGCGTCGAGCTCGACCAGGTCGCGCGAGAGCGTGGCCTGGGTGACCCGGACACCGCTCTCGGCCAGCAGCACGGCGAGCTCGCCCTGCGAGTGGACCTCCTGGGTGGAGACCAGCTCGACGATCAGCTGGTGGCGCGCGTTCTTGGTCGCGGGCCGCAGGACCGACTCGGTCATCAGGCTCACCTCTCCCCCGCCGTCGGGTCCTGCGCGAGCGAGGGGTCGAGCAGGAACGCCAGGACGGCCTTCTGCGCGTGGCGCCGGTTCTCCGCCTCGTCCCAGACCACGCTCTGCGGTCCCTCGAGCACCTCGGCGTCGATCTCCTTGCCGCGGTAGGCCGGCAGGCAGTGCAGCGCCACGGCGTCGGGTCGCGCGTGGGCCAGGAGCCGCGTCGTCAGCGACCACGGCGCGAACACCGCCGCCCTCGCCTCGGCCTCCTCCTCCTTGCCCATCGAGACCCAGGTGTCGGTCACCACGACGTCGGCGCCGGTGACCGCGGCCACCGGGTCGGCGACCGCCGCCACCGAGCCGCCGGTGCCGGCGGCGATCTCGGCGGCCCGGGCGAACATCGCTTCGTCGGGCAGGTAGCCCTCCGGGGCGCTGACACGCACGTGCATGCCGGCGGTGGCCCCGGCCAGCAGCCAGGAGTTGCCCATGTTGCACGCCGCGTCGCCGACGAAGGCGGCCGTCAGGCCGGCGAGGTCGCCCTTGTGCTCGCGCACCGTCAGCAGGTCGGCCACCAGCTGGCAGGGGTGGAACTCGTCGGTGAGGGCGTTGACGACCGGCACGCCGGCGTGGGCGGCCATCGTGTCGAGGTCGGACTGGTGGAAGGTGCGCCACACGACGGCGGCCACCTGGCGACCGAGCACCCGCGCGACGTCCTCAACCGACTCGCGCACGCCGATGCCGGCCAGCCTGCCCTCGACGACCATGGGGAACCCGCCGAGCTCGGCGATGCCGGCCGAGAACGAGGTCTGGGTGCGCAGCGTCGGCTTGTCGAAGATCATCGCCACCGACCGGGGACCGGCCAGGGGGCGCTGCTGGTGCGGGGAGGCCTTGAGCTCGGCGGCGAGGTCGAGCACGCGGGACTGCTCGGCCGGCGACAGGTCGTCGTCGCGCAGGAAGTGCCGCAGGGCCACCGCGGGAGGCAGGACCGCTCCGGTGGGGGCCGGGGCGCTCACGAGACGCCCGCGTCGTCGAGGATCCGCGGCCACGCCGCGAGGAAGGCGTCGACGTCGGCGGTGCCCAGCACGAGCGGCGGGGCGAGCCGGATCCGACGAGGCGTGGGGTTGTTGACGATGTAGCCGTGGGCCATCGCGGCCGCGGTGACCTCGGCGGCGTGCTCCGAGACCAGGTCAAGGCCGATCAGCAGTCCTTCACCCCTGACCTCCGTCACCCGCGGGTCGGCGATCAGACCGGCGCGCAGCCGGTCACCCGCCTCGACGGCGTGGGCCAGCAGGCCCTCGGACTCGATGGTGCGCACCACGGCCAGCGCGGCGGCGCAGGCCACCGGGTTGCCGCCGAAGGTCGTGCCGTGGTTGCCGGGGTCGAAGAGGTCCGCGGCGCGGCCCAGTCCGAGGACCGCGCCGATGGGGAAGCCCCCGCCCAGGCCCTTGGCCAGCGTGATGACGTCGGGCACCACGCCGGAGGGCAGGTGGGCGTACCAGGAGCCGGTGCGGCCCATGCCCGACTGGACCTCGTCGAACCACAGCAGCGCGCCGTGCTCGTCGGCGACACGCCGCGCCGCGGCGAGGTAGCCCTCGGGCGCGACCACGACACCGGCCTCGCCCTGGATCGGCTCGAGCAGGACCGCGGCGGTGTCGTCGGTGACGGCGGCGGCCAGCGCCGCCTCGTCGCCGTACGGCACGAACTCGACGTGGCCCGGCAGCGGCTCGAAGGGAGCGCGGTAGGCCTGCTTCGAGGTCAGGGCGAGCGCGCCCATGGTGCGGCCGTGGAAGCCGCCCTCGGCGACCACCACGTGGGTGCGCCCGGTGCGGCGGGTCAGCTTGAAGGCGGCCTCGTTGGCCTCCGCGCCGGAGTTGGCGAAGAAGGCCTTGCCCTCGGCGCCCGCGAACGCCAGGAGACGCTCGGCCAGCTCGACCTGGGGGGCGCTGGTGAAGAAGTTGGAGATGTGGCCCAGCGTCGACAGCTGCGTCGTGACCGCCTCGACCAGCGCCGGGTGGGCGTGGCCCAGCGCGTTGACGGCGATGCCGCCGAGCAGGTCGACGTACTCCTTGCCGTCGGCGTCCCACACGTGCGCACCCTCCCCGCGCGTCAGCACGAGCTTGGGCGGGCCGAAGGTGTTCATCAGGGAGTCGGCGTAGCGCTCCTGCAGCGCCTGCTGCTCGGTCATGGCTGGGTCTCCCGGGCCTTGCGGGTCTTGGTCTCGACGCCGGGCAGCACCTGCGTGCCGACGCCCTCCTTGGTGAACAGCTCCAGCAGCACGGCGTGCGGCTCGCGCCCGTCGACGACGGTGGCGCGCGGCACCCCGCCCTCGACCGCCAGCAGGCACGCGCCCATCTTCGGGACCATGCCGCTGGCCAGCGAGGGGATGACCTCGGCCAGGGACTCGGGGCTGATCTCGCCCACGACGTCCTCGGAGTCGGGCCAGTCGAGGAAGAGCCCCTCGACGTCGGTCAGCACGAGCAGCTTCTCCGCCTTCAGCGCCACGGCCAGGGCGGCGGCCGCGGAGTCGGCGTTGACGTTGTGGACGGTGCCGTCCTCGTCGGGGGCCACCGAGGAGACCACCGGGATGCGGCCGGCCTCGATGAGGTCGAGCACCGACTCCGGGCGCACGCGGGTCACCTCGCCGACCAGGCCGAGGTCGACCTCCTCGCCGTCGACGACCGTGCCGGTGGCGGTGGCGGTGAACAGCCCGGCGTCCTCGCCGGAGCAGCCCACGGCCAAAGGGCCGTGCTCGTTGATGAGTCCCACCAGCTCGCGCTGGACCTGGCCCACCAGCACCATGCGCACGACGTCCATCGCCTCCGGCGTGGTCACGCGCAGGCCGCCGCGGAACTCCGACTCGATGCCGAGGCGGTCGAGCATGCTCGAGATCTGCGGCCCGCCGCCGTGCACGACGACGGGTCGGAAGCCGGCGAAGCGCAGGAAGGCGATGTCCTCGGCGAAGGCCCGCTTGAGGGAGTCGTCGGTCATGGCGTTGCCGCCGTACTTCACGACCACGATCTTGCCGTGGTACTGCTTCAGCCAGGGCAGGGCGGCGGCGAGCGTGCGGGCCTTGGCCTGGTCGGGCTTGCCGACGGTGAATTCTCCGGTGCTGGAATCGTTCATGATGAGTAGGCGCTGTTCTCGTGGACGTAGGCGTGGGTGAGGTCGTTGGTCCAGACGGTGGCCCGCTCGGAGCCCGCCTTGAGGTCGATGGTCACGCTGACCTCGCGGCCGGTGAGGTCGACGGTCTCGGGGTCGGCGTGCGGGGTGGAGCGCTGGCAGACCCAGACGCCGTTCATGGCGACGTCGAGGTCGGCGGGGTCGAAGGCCGCCTGCGTGGTGCCGATGCTGGCGAGCACGCGGCCCCAGTTGGGGTCGTTGCCGAAGATCGCGGCCTTGAAGAGGTTGCTGCGGGCCACGCTGCGCCCGACCTCGACGGCGTCCTCCTCGGAGGCGGCGTTGAGGGTCGTGATCGCGATCTCGTGGTCGGCGCCCTCGGCGTCCTTGAGCAGCTGCATCGCCAGGTCGGTGCACGCCTGGGTCAGGGCGTCGGTGAAGTCGTCGACCGAGGGCGTGATGCCGCTGGCGCCGCTGGCCATCACCGTGACGGTGTCGTTGGTCGACATGCATCCGTCGGAGTCGAGCCGGTCGAAGGAGACCCGGGTCGCCGCGCGCAGCGCGGTGTCGAGGTCGGCGGCGGGCACGACGGCGTCGGTGGTGAGCACGACGAGCATCGTGGCCAGCTGCGGCGCCAGCATGCCGGCACCCTTCGCCATGCCGCCGACCGACCAGCCCGCGCCCTCGACCACGACCTGCTTGCTCACCGAGTCGGTGGTCATGATCGCGTGGGCGGCCTGGTCGCCGCCGTCGGCGGAGAGGGCGGCGTGGGCGGCGTCGACGCCCGCGAGGACCTGCTCGCGGTCGTTGGTCAGGCCGATCAGACCCGTGGAGCAGACGACGACGTCGAGGGCTCCGATGCCGAGGTGGTCGGCGACGCGCTCGGCGACCGCGTGGGTGGTCTGGAAACCCTCGGGGCCGGTGTAGCAGTTGGCGCCGCCGGAGTTGAGGACGACCGCGCGCACGGTGCCGTCCTTGACGACCTCCTGGCTCCACAGCACCGGGTTGGCCTTGCAGCGATTGGCGGTGAAGACGGTGGCGGAGTCGTGGGAGGGCCCCTGGTTGACCACCAGGGCGACGTCCTTGCCGCCGGAGGCCTTCAGGCCGGCCTCGACGCCGGCGGCGACGAAGCCGGCGGGGGTGGTGACGCTCATCTCTTCCTCTTCTCGCTGCTGCTGGAGCCGGAACGCCGGTCGGGCTGCTGGTCGGACTGCGGATCCTTGCGGGAGCGACCGGTCGTGCGTGGAGGCTTGTCGGTGCCGTTGCCGGCACGCGGCTCGCGCTCGCGCGGTGCCCGTGACGCGCCGACGGGCACCGCGGGTCGCACCGTGTGGCCGTGACGGCGCCAGGCCTCGGCGGCGCGCTCGGTGGCGCCCGAGGGCACCAGCACCCAGTCGGTCTCGAAGGTGGAGATCGAGAAGACGCTGATCTGCTCCTCGGCCAGCGGCACCAGCAGCGCGGCCAGCACCCCGGTCGCCTCGGTCGGGATCGGGCCCTGCACCGAGAAGGCGACCAGGCCCTTGTGGGCGACCTGCTTGGTGGGCACGTTGCGGCCCGCGCAGATCAGCGTGGTCTCGGTGGCGGTCGCCGTGACGGAGAACAGCGACGACGACTCCGCCCAGCTCGGCACCTCGGCGCCGACCGGGAGCTTCACCAGCGCGAGCTTCTCGGGGAACTGCTGCAGCACGTACGACACCGTGCCGCCCGACGCGGCGGGGCCGTCCTCGTGGGTGCCGGTCTCCGCCGGCTGGTCGCTGCTCACGGCGCGATCCCGACGGCGGTGAGGCCGGTGGTCTCGTCGATGCCGAGCGCGATGTTCATGCACTGCACCGCCGCACCGCCGGTGCCCTTGGCGAGGTTGTCGACCGCACCGACCGCCACCAGGCGGCCGGCGGCCTCGTCGACGGTGACCTGCACGTGCACGGCGTTGGAGCCGGTCACCGACTTGGTCTGGGGCCACAGGCCCGCGGGCAGCAGGTGCACGAACGGCTCGTCGGCGTAGGCCTCGGCGTAGACGTCGTAGGCCTCCTCCGCGCTGACCGGGTCGACCAGCGGGGCCGAGCAGGTCGCCAGGATGCCCCGCGGCATCGGCACCAGCAGCGGGGTGAAGCTGACGCTGACCGTGCCCTCGACGAGGCGCGAGAGGTTCTGGGTGATCTCGGGGGTGTGACGGTGGGTGCCGCCGACGCCGTAGGCGCTGGCGTTGCCCATCACCTCGCTGCCCAGCAGGTTGGTCTTGGCCGCCTTGCCGGCACCGCTCGTGCCGGAGGCCGCGACCACGACGACCTCGGGGTGCACCAGCCCGGCGGCGATGGCCGGGGCGAGGGTCAGCGAGGACACGGTGGGGTAGCAGCCCGGCACGGCGAAGCGCGTGCGGCCCTCGAGACGCTCGCGCTGGCCGGGGAGCTCGGGCAGGCCGTAGGGCCACGTGCCGGCGTGGTCGCCGCCGTAGAACTGCGCCCAGGCGGCGGGGTCCTCGAGACGGAAGTCGGCGCCGCAGTCGATGACGATCGTGTCGTCCCCGAGCTGGGCGGCGAGCTCGCCGGACTGGCCGTGGGGCAGGGCGAGGAAGACCACGTCGTGGCCCGAGAGCACCTCGAGCGTCGTCTCCTCCAGGACCCGGTCGGCCAGCGGCACCAGGTGCGGCTGCAGCGCGCCCAGGGGCTGGCCCGCGTTGGAGGCACCGGTCAGGGCGCCGATCTCCACCTCGGGGTGGCCCAGCAGCAGGCGCAGGACCTCTCCCCCGGCATAACCGCTGGCACCGGCGACAGCGACACGTCTCCTCGTCATGTGCATGACTATACAAGTCAATGCATGAGCATGTGCAAGTGGTTCTTGACGTGACGCCTGCGTGGGTCGCAGCGACGCCGGAAGCGCCGCGCCCGCCGTGGGCCCGGCTCGCACGCGGTGCGGGTCGCACGCGGTGCGGGGGGGGCGGGCGAAGCCGCTGACGGGCGAGCGGGCCGGGCGTCCGCAGCAGCCGCGCGAGAGGCAGCACGCGGCGGCGCGCAATTGCGCCGGTGGCGCACCCGACTCAGCGCAGCATCGGCACCAGCCACGCAAACCCACGCGACCACGCCAGCGACCCCACACGCAATTGCGCCACTTGCGCACACCACCCAGCGCCCCACCAGCACCAGCCACGCAAACCACCGCGCCCACCACCAGCGACCCCACGCAATTGCGCCACTTGCGCACACCACCCAACGTCCCACCAGCGACCGCACGCGATTGCGCCGGTTGAGTGTGGGACGGGTGCTGCGGTGGGGAGGCCCGGGGCGGGCGACCGCGGCTCCGCACGCAGGGTGCGGAGCCGCGGGGACTTCAGACGCGCTGGACGGCGCCGGTGAGCTCGACGGCCGCGTCGACGGCGGACTGTCGGGCCGCGACGATCTCGTCGTCGGTCAGCGTGCGGTCGGGGGCACGCAGGCGCAGGGCGAAGGCCAGCGACTTGCGTCCCTCGCCGAGCTGCTCGGAGCGGTAGACGTCGAAGAGCCGGATCGACTCCAGCAGCTCGCCGGCGCCCGCCACCAGGGCGGCCTCGACGTCGGCGGCCGTCACCGACTCCGCCACCACGAGGGCGACGTCCTCCTTGGCGAGCGGGAAGCCCGAGACCACCGGGCCCGGCACGACGTCGACCGCGTGGCGCAGAAGGGCGTCGAGGTCGACCTCGACCGCGGCGGAGCGTGCCGGGAGGTCGAAGGCCTTGCAGACCCGCGGGTGCAGCTCGCCGGCGTGGCCGACCACGACCCGGTCGTCACCGTCGCCGACGGCGACCTCGGCGCAGCGGCCCGGGTGCCAGGGCATCCGGGTGGCCGCGGCGACCTCCAGCCCGATGCCGAGCTCGGTCGCGACGCGGCGGAGCACGGCGAGCGCGTCGGCCCAGCCGGCGTCGCGGCCCTCGCCCCACCAGCCGGCGCGCTCGCGCTCACCGGCCAGCACCACCGACAGGTGCTGCGGCTGGCGCGGGATGGCGTCGAGCAGGGCCTGCAGCTCGGCGTCGGAGGGGCGCTGCTCGACGCCGTAGATCGGGGCGGGGCCGCCGTCGACCGGGAAGGCCACCGTGCCGGTCTCGAAGAGGGCGACACCGGCGGCCCCGCGCCCCCGGTTGCGGGCCGCGGCGCGCAGCAGGCCCGGCAGCAGCGTCGTGGTGTACGCCGGCTCCTCGGAGCTGATCGGGTTGGCCAGGCGCACCGTGCGGCGCAGCGGGTCCTCGGCCGGCAGCCCGAGCGCGTCGAACGTCGCCTCGCCGACGAACGGGAAGCTGATCGCCTCCACGCACCCGGCGCCCGCGAGCACCCGGCCCACCCGACGGCGCAGTCGCTGCTCGCGGGTCAGACCGCGCCCCGCGGCCTCGGTGGGCAGCACCGAGGGCACCTCGTCGTAGCCGACGATGCGGGCGACCTCCTCGACCAGGTCGAAGGGGTCGGTGACGTCGGGGCGCCAGGTCGGCGCCGTGACCGTGAGGACCTCGCCGTCGACCTCGACCGTGCAGCCGACCGCGCGCAGGTGCGCGACCGTCGTCTCGGCGCTGATCGGCATGCCGGTCACCCGCGCGGGGAGGTCGGCACGGGCGTGGACCACGGCCGGAGCGGGCGCCTGGCCGACCACGGTCACCCCCGTGTCGGCCCGGCCCCCGCCCAGGGCGGTGAGCAGCTCGACGGCGCGGTCGGCGGCCACCTCGGGCAGCCGCGGGTCGACGCCGCGCTCGTTGCGCTTGCCGGCCTCGGAGCTGATGCGGTGGCGCTTGCCGGAGCGGAAGACCGAGGTGGCGTCGAAGTGGGCCGACTCCACCACCACGTGGGTCGTCGAGGCCGACATCTCGGTGCGGGCGCCGCCCATGACGCCGGCGATGCCGATCGGGCCGGTGGCGTCGGTGATGAGCAGGTCCTCGGGCGACAGCTCGCGGTCGGTGTCGTCGAGGGTGGTGATCCGCTCCCCCGGCTCGGCGCGCCGCACCCGGATCGCCCCGTCGAGGGTGTCGCCGTCGTAGGCGTGCAGGGGCTGGCCCAGCTCCAGCATGACGTAGTTGGTCACGTCGACGCCCAGGGAGATCGAGCGCATGCCGGCCTGCTGGAGGCGGCGGACCATCCAGTCCGGCGTGGGGGCCGTGGCGTCGAAGCCGTTGACCGTGCGCGCCACGAAGAGCGGGCAGCCCGCGGCGTCGTCGACCACCACCGGGTGGCCGTGGTCGTCGGCGGGCGGCACGTCGCGCTCGGCGGGGTCGACGTAGGGCAGGTCGTAGGCCAGGGCCGCCTCGCGGGCGATGCCGCGCAGCGAGAGGGCGTAGGCACGGTCGGGGTTGATCTCGAACTCGATGACCTCCTCGCGCAGGCCGAGCAGGTCGAAGACGTCGTCGCCCGGCTCGCCGGCGTCGGCGGGCAGCACGATGATGCCGTCGTGCTCCTCGCCCAGCCCGAGCTCGGAGGAGGAGCAGATCATGCCGGCCGAGACGTGGCCGTAGGTCTTGCGCGCCGAGATCCGGAAGTCACCGGGCAGCACGCCGCCGGGCAGGACGGTGACGACGAGGTCGCCGGGGGCGAAGTTGTGGGCTCCGCAGACGATGCCCTGCGGCTCACCGGTGCCGTTGGCGTCACCGACGTCGACGGTGCACCAGTTGATGGTCTTGCCGTTCTTCTGCGGCTCCGGCTCCATGGTGAGCACGCGGCCCACGACGAGCGGGCCGGTGATGCCGGCACCGGCGCGCTCCACGGCCTCGAGCTTGAGGCCCAGGGCGGTCAGGCGTGCGGTGAGGTCGTCGGTGGTGACGTCGGCGGGCAGGTCGACGAGCTCGCGGATCCACGAGACAGGGGCCTTCATCAGATCTCACTCCCGAACGCGGTGGTGAAGCGGACGTCGCCCTCGAAGAGCGCGCGCAGGTCCTCGATGCCGTGGCGGAACATCAGCATCCGGTCGATGCCGAAGCCGAACGCGAAGCCGGTGTAGCGCTCCGCGTCGATGCCGCAGGCGGTGAGCACCCGGGGGTTGACCACCCCGCAGCCGCCGAGCTCGATCCAGCCCTCGCCGCGGCACGTGCGGCAGGACGCGGCGTCGGCAGCGCCGTCGTCGCCCGTGGCGAGCCCCGTGCCGCGGCACACGAAGCAGACCATGTCCATCTCCGCCGACGGCTCGGTGAAGGGGAAGTACGACGGGCGGAAGCGCGTGGAGATCCCGGCGCCGAACAGCGAGGAGACCAGGTGGTCGAGGGTGCCCTTGAGGTGGGCCATGGTGATGCCCTCGTCGATGGCCAGGCCCTCGACCTGGTGGAAGACCGGGCTGTGGGTCGCGTCGTACTCGTCGGTGCGGAAGACGCGACCGGGGCAGGCGATGTAGATCGGCGGGGTGCGCGTCAGCATCGAGCGCGCCTGCACCGGCGAGGTGTGCGTGCGCAGGACGACGCCGTGGTCGGCCGGGTCGGCCCAGAAGGTGTCCTGCATCGTGCGCGCCGGGTGGTCGGGGCCGAGGTTGAGGGCGTCGAAGTTGAGCCACTCGGCCTCGAGCACCGGCCCCTCGGCGATCTCCCAGCCCATCGCGACGAAGATGTCGGCGATCAGCTCCGAGCCGGTGGTCACGGGGTGGCGGGCGCCGACCGGGAGCCGGTCGGTGGGCAGGGTGACGTCGACGGTCTCCTCGACGAGCATCCGCTCCTCGTGCTCGGCCTCGAGCACCTGCTGGCGGCGTGCGAGCGCCTGGTTGACGGCACCGCGCGCCTGGCCGATGCGCTTGCCGGCCTCCTTGCGGGCCTGCGGGGGCAGCGCGCCGATCTCGCGGTTGGCCAGGGCGAGCGCCGAGCGGTCGCCCGCGTGCTCGAGCCGGGCCGCCTTGAGCTGCTCCAGGTCGGTCGCGGCCTCGATGGCCGCCACGGCGGCGTCGCGCGCCGCCTCGACCTCCTCGGACTTCAAGGGGGTGACCTCCACGGGGTCGAAGTCGGTGTTGGGACCGGACATGACTGCCTTTCCAGCGGGTGGCCGCGCACTCCGGCGCGCGGCGTGGTCAGTCTAGGAAGCCGCGGCCCCCGCCCGCGAACCGGTTGCCGGCCCTGGACGACGCCGTGCCGTCCGCCCGGCCCGTGGACGACCGCCGCGCCGGGGCAGCCCCGACCGGGGTCACTCCGGTCGGCGGTCCTGGCTGGGCCAGGTGAGCACGATGCTGGCGCCGCCGCCGGGGGCGTCGCCGATGCTGACGGTGCCGCCGTGGGCACGGGTCAGGCCCCCGACGATGTACATGCCCAGGCCCGTGCCGCCACGCGCCCCGCCCTTCCAGAACTTCGTGAAGACGCGGCGCCGCAGGTCGAGCGGGATGCCCTCGCCCTCGTCCTGCACGACGACCCGGACCCCGGCGTGGTCGTGGTCGGGGCCGAGCGGGTCCAGGGTCACCGTCACCGTGCCCTCGCCGTGGCGCACGCCGTTCTCGACCAGGTTGGTGACGACCTGGGTGAACTTGTCGGGGTCGGCGGAGATCTCCGGCAGGTCGTCGGCGACGTGCAGCACCACCGGGCGCGAGGTGCCGGCCCGCACCGACTCCACGATGCGCCCGGTCAGCACGGCGGCGTCGCTGGGGCGGGGGTAGAGCTGGAGTCGCCCGGTGTCGATGCGGGCGACGTCGAGAAGCTCGGCGATGAGACGGCTCAGCCGGTCGGAGTCGGCGCTGACGGTGGTGAGCATCAGCTTCTTCTGGTCGTCGCTCAGCTTGTCCCAGCGGTTGAGCATGGCCTGGACGAAGCCCTTGACCCCGGTGAGCGGGGAGCGCAGCTCGTGGGCCACCGTGGCCACCAGGTCGGAGCGCTCCCGGTCGAGCCGGGCCCGGCCGCGACCGGAGCGGAGGGTGACCACCACGCTGCTCACGGGGCGGTCGAGCGCCGGACGGTGGATGCGCGCGGCCACGAGCACCTCGGTGCCGTCGGGCAGCAGCCACGACTGCTCCGGCACGGCCGTGCGCGTCGCCAGCCCCCGGTAGGGGCAGTTGTGGTCGAACCACGCCGCGCCGTCCTGGTCCTGGAGGGCCAGCACCTCGGCCAGGCCGCGGCCCACCGCGTCGAGGGCGCTGCGGCCGAGCATCTGCACCGCCACGCGGGAGACGAGTGTGACGCGGCCCTCGGCATCGGCGACGACGACACCGTCGGGCAGGGAGTCGGCGAGCTGCTGGGCGTCCACGCCGCCCACCCTAGGCCCCGGCGAGGCACCCCACCGGCTGCCCGAGGGACGGCTCAGACGCGGTGCGCGCGGGCGGAGGCGTAGAGGCAGAGCGCCGCGGCGGTGGAGAGGTTGAGGCTCTCGGCCCGCCCGAGGATCGGGATGCGGACCCGGTGGTCGGCCAGTGCCGCCAGCTCCTCGGGCAGTCCCCACGCCTCGTTGCCGAACAGCCACGCGGTGGGGGCCGCCAGCAGGTCGTCGGCGTCGAAGAGGTCGACCTCGCCGGCGCCGTCGGCGGCGAGGACCTGCAGCCCCGCGGACTGCGCGCGGCGTACGGCGTCGGCCGGGTCGGCCGCCACGGCGACCGGCACCTGGAACAGGCTGCCGACGCTGGCGCGCACCGTCTTGGGGTTGTAGGCGTCGACCGAGCTGCCGGCCAGCACCACGGCTCCGGCTCCGGCGGCGTCGGCCGTGCGGACGACCGTGCCGGCGTTGCCGGGGTCGCGCACGTCGGCGCAGAGGGCGACCAGGCGGGGCGCCGGGTCGAGCAGGTGCTCCAGCGGCCGGTCGAGGAACCGGCACACCGCCACGACCCCCGCCGGGTTGACGGCGTCGCTCAGCGAGGCCAGGGCGCGCTCGTCGACGAGAGTCCAGGCCGCCTCGGCCGCTGTGGCCGCGGCGGACAGCGCGGCGTGGCGCTCGGTGGCGGCGGGAGTGGCGAAGACCTCCACCACGCATCCGGGCACCACGAGGGCCGACTCGACGGCCTTCGGACCGTCGGCAAGGAACAGCCGCCGCTCGGATCGGGCCGAGCGGCGGCTGAGCTTGCGCGCTTCCTTGACACGACCGTTGCCGGTCGCCAGGGGGACGGTGGTCAGGCCGAGGCCTCCGCCTTGGGCGCGTTGACGTCGGCGGGCAGGGCGGCCTTGGCCGTCTCCACCAGCGCGTTGAACGCGGCGACGTCGTTGACGGCCAGCTCGGCGAGGATCTTGCGGTCGACCTCGATGCCGGCCAGGTTGAGGCCCTGGATGAAGCGGTTGTAGGTCATGCCCTGCGCACGCGCGGCGGCGTTGATGCGCTGGATCCACAGCTTGCGGAAGTTGCCCTTGTTCTTGCGGCGGTCGTTGTAGCTGTAGACCAGGGAGTGGGTGACCTGCTCCTTGGCCTTGCGGTACAGGCGCGAGCGCTGGCCGCGGTAGCCGCTGGCGCGCTCGAGGGTCGTCCGGCGCTTCTTCTGGGCGTTCACTGCCCGCTTGACGCGTGCCACGTTGTTACTCCTTGTTGCGGTGGAAGATCTGAGGTGGTGCCGACCGGGTCGGCGTGGGCGGTCGCGACGGGCGCGGCCACCAGGGGCGGACGAGGGTCAGAGACCCAGCATCTTCTTGGCGCGCGGGACGTCGGCCTTGGCGACCTCCACGGTGCCGGTGAGGCGACGCGTGACCTTGGAGGCCTTCTTCTCCAGGTTGTGGCGCTTGCCGGCCTTCTCGCGGAGGATCTTGCCCGAGCCGGTCACGCGGAAGCGCTTGCCGGCACCGGAGTGGCTCTTGTTCTTCGGCATCTGTATCTCTCTCTCGTCGTCAGCCACGGGCACGGTGGTGCCCCGGCGGGAGTCTCAGGCCTCGATCTCGGGATCGAGGTTCTCGGAGCGGCCACGCTCCTTCTTCTTGGCCACGGGCCCGGCGGCGTGGGCGGCGTCGCGCTCCGCGCGCTCACCGGCCTCGAGCGCGGCACGCTCGGCGGCCTTGTTGTCCTTCTGGGCCTGCATGTCGACCTTGGCCTCGGCCTTCTTCTTGTGCGGGCCCAGGACCATGATCATGTTGCGGCCGTCCTGCTTGGGCGAGGACTCCACGAAGCCGAGCTCGGTGACGTCCTCGGCCAGACGCTGCAGCAGACGGAAGCCCAGCTCGGGACGGTGCTGCTCACGACCGCGGAACATGATCGTGATCTTGACCTTGTCCCCGGCGCGGAGGAACCGCACGACGTGACCCTTCTTGGTCTCGTAGTCGTGGGCGTCGATCTTCGGACGAAGCTTCATCTCCTTGATGATCACGTTCGTCTGGTTGCGACGGGCCTCGCGCGCCTTCTGGGCGTTCTCGTACTTGAACTTGCCGTAGTCCATGAGCTTGCAGACCGGCGGGCGGGCCATCGGGGCGATCTCGACGAGGTCGAGGTCGGCTTCCTGGGCAAGGCGCAGCGCGTCGGCGGTGGGAACGATGCCGACGGTCTCGCCACTGGGGCCAACGAGGCGGACCTCGGAAACCCGGATCCGGTCGTTGATTCGAAGCTCGGTGCTGATGTGTCCTCCTGGTTGGGATCTGTCCGGAGGCCTCGCGCCGTCCACGCTCGGCGTGGAAATGAACAAAGGCTCCCGCTGGTGACCCAAGCGGAAGCCAGTCGCGACACGCCTCCCCTGCCGGGTGACGCATCCTCTGCCGAGGCCCTGCACCGTGCTGGCACGACGCGTGGTGGATCCTCGGTAGACCGGTGACCCGACGACCTGTGCCTCGGACTGCTCCGTGGCGGCGGTCGGTGCGGGTGGGAGACGTGTGCTGCTGGTCCCCGCTTGGAGATCGCCCCGTCGCAACGTGCACGGCGGAACTGATCGGTCAACACCGAACCCTAGCCGAGCATTCCGACGCCGCGCCAATCAGCGGAGCCGTCGGCCGGGCCGGAGCGTTCGGCCGGGCCAGCCGGCCGGGTCAGTCGGCCGGAGGGTCGGCGTCGGGGCGCACCCATCCCGAGCGCTCGCCGACGCGCGCCAGCGTCCACCCGGCCGCCAGCGCCTCGAGGTCCTGACCCTCGATCGCCACCACCACCGGGCCGGCCAGGTCGACCACGAGGGCGGCGGCCTCCTCCTGCACCGCCGACCGCGCCGCACCCGACGCCGGCACCGGCACCGGCCGGGCCTGCGGGTCCCAGGCCGCCATGGTCTCCAGCGAGGTGAAGGCCAGCAGGGCGCGCCGCCCGTCGCGGCCGGTCATCAGCACCGCAGCCATGTCGCTGGTCTTGTCGTGGGCCAGGCCGGCGTCGTCGAACTCGACCTCGCCGAGCACGGCCACCACCGGCACCAGCAGGCGCGAGGTCGACAGGGCCGCGAGGGCGTCGACGTAGGCACCGCGGTCGGAGGAGTACGCCGCCAGGGCCGCCACCACGTCGGGGGCGGCACGCCCGTCGTCGTCGGGGAACGCCGGTCCCTGCAGCTGGCGGGGCAGGCCGGGCGGCTGGTCGCTCACCGGTCCATCCTCCCCGACACCGCGGCGCGCGGCGAACCGGGGCGAGACCGGGGCGAGACCGGGTGGGGCGACCGCGCGGCTCGACATGTGATCCACAGCGTAAGTCGAGTGTCTGAGTTGACTTACAGGTATTGCTTTGCAGAGGGTGGAGCCATGACCGTGACCCCCGTGCTCGCCGGCCCGGCCGCGCCCACCCCCACGACCCCACCCCCACGACCCCTGCGACGTCCCCGCCTGTGGCACTTCCGCCGGTGGGTCTCCCCCCTCGTCATCCTCACGCTGTGGCAGCTCGCCAGCAGCACGGGGCTCCTCGACCCCCGCAAGATGGCCTCACCCGTCGAGATCGCCGTGCGCTCGGTCGAGCTCATCAGCGACGGCACGCTCGGCCCGGCCGTCCTGGCCTCTCTGGAACGGGTCGGACTCGGCTTCGCGATCGGCGCCGTGATCGGCGTGGGCCTGGCCCTGGTGGCCGGGCTCTCCCGCCTCGGTGACGATGCGGTCGACCCGCCTCTGCAGATGCTGCGGACGCTGCCACACCTCGGCCTCGTGCCGCTGTTCATCGCGTGGATGGGGCTGGGCGACACCCCCAAGGTCGTGCTCATCGCCATGGGTGTGCTGTTCCCGCTCTACCTCAACACCCTCGGCGGCATCCGCAGCATCGACCGGAAGACGATGGAGGTGGCCAAGGCGCTGCACCTCACCCGCATGCAGCGCATCCGTCATGTCGTCCTCCCGGGTGCCATGCCGCAGGCCCTCGTCGGCCTGCGCCAGAGCCTGGGCATCGCGTGGCTCACGCTCATCGTGGCCGAGACCATCAGCGCCACCTCCGGGCTCGGCTTCATGATCAACAACGCCCGGGAGTTCCTCCAGATGGACGTGATCGTGGTCGGGCTCGTGACCTACAGCCTGCTCGGCCTGCTCACCGACGTCGCCGTCCGCCACCTCGAGAGAAGGGCCCTGTCATGGCGTTCCTGAAGTCCCGCTCCGCCCAGGGCGAGAGCCGCTCGGCCCGACGGGGGGCCCCGGCCCTCGACCCGTCGCTGGTCGCCCGGGTCCGCTCCCACCACCGCTCCTTCGGCCAGACCCACGTGCTCAAGGACGTCGACCTGGACATCGCCCCCGGCGAGTTCGTGGCCCTCCTGGGTCGCAGCGGCTGCGGCAAGTCGACGCTGCTGCGCAGCCTCGCCGGGCTCGACCCCGCCCCCGTCGACGAGGTGCAGGTCAGCGGACGCACCTCGGTGGCCTTCCAGGAGCCGCGACTGCTGCCGTGGCGCGACGTGCGCGAGAACGTCGCCCTCGCGCTGCTCAACGCCCCCGAGCGCGCCGAGCGGCACCGCCTGGCCGACGAGCGGATCACCGAGGTCGGCCTCAGCGGCAAGAGCGACGCCTGGCCGCTGCAGCTCTCCGGCGGGCAGGCCCAACGGGTCTCCCTGGCCCGCGCGCTGGTCAGCAACCCCTCGCTGCTGCTGCTCGACGAGCCCTTCAGCGCCCTCGACGCCCTGACCCGCATCGAGATGCACCAGCTCGTCATCGACCTGTGGCGACGCCACTCCATGGCCATCCTCATCGTCACCCACGACGTCGACGAGGCGCTCGCCCTGGCCGACCGGCTCATCGTGCTCGACGAGGGCAAGGTCGCGGACTCCTGGCGGATCACCCTGCCGCGCTCCGACCGTGACCACTCCCAGCCCGAGATCGCCCGCACCCGCTCCGCGGTGCTGCAGGCCCTCGGCGTCAGGCCCACTCCCCCCAACCCGAACCGTCAGACCCAGAAGCAAGGTGCCGCATGAACCACGTCTCCCCCACCTCCCACCGCCGCGTCCGCCGTCGAGGCCTGCTCGCCGGCGCCGTCGCCGCCGGGCTGCTGCTCACCGGCTGCGGTGGCGGCACGGGCAACGAGGACGCCGTCGCCGACGACGGCTCGGTCGACCTCAGCAAGGTGACCCTCATCGTCGGTGACCAGCGCTCCAGCAGCGTGCGCGCGCTGCTCGAGGCGGCCGACCTGGCCGACACGCCGTACGACATCGAGTGGAAGGAGTTCACCTCCGGCCCGCCGATGCTCGAGTCGATCAACGCCGGGGCCGTGCACGTCGGGCTCGTCGGCAACACCCCGCCGCTCTTCGCGGCCGCGGCCCAGGGGCAGTTCAAGATGGTCCAGGCCGTCACGTTCTCCGGCAAGGGCGACGCGATCCTCGTGCCGAAGGACTCCCCCATCGAGTCGGTGGCCGACCTGGCCGGCAAGGACGTCGGGGTGGCCGTCGGCAGCTCGGCCAACTACAACCTGCTGGCCCAGCTCGGCGAGGCCGGCGTGGGCTACGACGAGATCGAGGTCAAGAACCTCCAGCCAGCAGACGCGCTGGTGGCCTTCACCACCGGCAGCCTCGACGCGTGGGCGGTGTGGGACCCCTTCACCTCCCAGGCCGTCATCGACGAGGGCGCCCGGGTGCTCGTCGACGGCGAGGGGCTGGTCAACGGCTACAACTTCCAGGTCGCCTCCGACGAGGCCATCGACGACACCGCGACCGCGGCGGCCCTCGAGGACTACCTCGCCCGGGTCACCGAGGCGCAGCTGTGGTCGGGCGAGCGCCAGCAGGAGTGGGCCGACGTGTGGGCCGAGCAGACCGGCCTGACCCCCGAGGTCACGCTGGCCGCGGCCAAGCAGCGCCCGGTCACCATCGTGCCGATCGACGAGGAGGTCATCGCCTCGGAGCAGGAGATGGCCGACGCCTTCACCGAGAACGGGCTGCTGCCGGAGTCGGTGGACGTGGCCGACTACTTCTCCGACGCCTTCAACGACGTCACCGCCACTCAGCAGAGCCCGACCGCCGGAGCGGCCCGCTGATGCCGGGCGCGAGGCTCCACTGGTTCCTGCCGACCTCCGGCGACAACCGGGGCCTGGTCGGGGCCGGGCAGGGTGTGCCGCCCTCCGTGCGTGCGGGTCTCGACGAGACCGTCACCCACGGCTTCCGGGCCCCGAGCATCGACTACCTCGCCCAGGTCGCGCGTACGGCGGAGCAGCTCGGCTTCGAGGGGGTGCTGACCCCGACCGGCACGTTCTGCGAGGACGCGTGGCTGACCACGGCGGCGCTCATCCGCGAGACCACGCGGCTGAAGTTCCTCGTCGCCTTCCGACCCGGCGTGGTCAACCCGGTGCTGGCCGCCCAGATGGCCGCGACCTACCAGCGCATCTCCGGGGGCCGGCTGATGCTCAACGTCGTGACCGGCGGTGAGCCGCGCGAGCAGGCGCGCTTCGGCGACACCGCGGCCAAGGAGGTGCGCTACGCCCGCACCGAGGAGTTCCTCGCCGTGGTGCGCGGCACCTGGTCGCAGGCGCCCTTCGACTTCGACGGGGACCACTTCCGCGTGGAGGGGGCGATGGTCAGCGGTGGCATCGACCCGGTGCCCGACGTCTACTTCGGCGGCTCCTCCGGGCCGGCCGGCCCGGTCGCGGCCAAGCACGCCGACGTCTACCTGACCTGGGGCGAGCCGCCGGAGCTGGTGGCGGAGAAGATCGCCTGGATGCGTGAGCTCGCCCGGGCCGAGGGACGCACGCTGCGCTTCGGGCTGCGCGTGCACACCCTGTCGCGTGACACGAGCGAGGCCGCCTGGGCCCACGCCCAGACGCTGCTCGACGGCCTCGACCCCGCCACCGTCGCCGGGGCCCAGGAGGCCCTGCGGGCCAGCGAGTCGACCGGGCAGCAGCGGATGCTCGCCCTGCGCGACGGGCGCACGAGCTTCGACTCCGCGCGTGAGCTGGAGGTGTCGCCGAACCTGTGGACCGGCGTCGGGCTCGTGCGTGGCGGGGCCGGCACCGCGCTGGTGGGCAGCCACGACGAGGTGGCCGCCCGCATCGCCGACTACCACGCGGTGGGGGTGGACGAGTTCATCCTGTCCGGCTACCCGCACGTGGAGGAGGCCTACTGGTTCGCCGAGGGGGTCATGCCTCGACTGGCCGCCCTGGGCGTCACCGGAGCGGCCACCACGACGCGCGGTCGCGAGGCGGTCGCCGCGGGGCGCTGAGGCACCGAGCACGCCGCACCACGCACGCGGCACCACCCGACCCCGGGCCTCGCACGAGGCCCGGGGTCGCTCGCGTGTGTCAGGCTGGAGGGGTGGACGACGCCGCCTGGGCCGCACTGACCCTCACCCTCACCGCGCTGGGCGCGGTGGGCACCTGGCTGGTCTGGCGGCGACGCGGCCCGGCCCCCGCCCTGCGGATCGGCGGGCTGACCCTGCTGCCCCTGGCGGCCTACCTCACCGACACCCTGCAGATGGCCACCCGCATCGGCACCGCGGTCTCCGACTGGGCGGCAGGCCTCGTGCTGAGCCCGGTCGTGTGGACCGGGATCGTGCTGGCCGGCGTGGGGGTCGGCCTCGTGCTGCTCGCCGGGTCGCTCACCGCCCGCGGCATCGGGGTGCGCGGCGTGCAGCGCGAGGGCGCCCTGGGCCCGGCCCGCGGCGCGGCCCTCGCGGGCGCCGACGGCTCCGCCGCACCGACCCGCGCGACCCGGACGAGCCGGGCCGAGCGGAAGGCCGCCACCGCGAGCGGGGCCGGCAAGGGCGAGCCCGCCATCGACGACGACCTCGCCGACATCGAGGCCCTGCTGCGCAAGCGCGGCATCTCCTGACCCCCGCCCGGAGCGCCCGGGTGGTGCTCGACCTGGCCCGGGAGCGGGCGCCACGGCTGGCCGGCTCGCGGCTGGTGTGCCTCGACGGGCCGGCCGGGTCGGGCAAGACCACCCTGGCCCTGGCCCTGGCCGACCTGGCGACCTCCGCGGGGCTCGACGCCCACGTCGTCCACATGGACGACCTCTACGACGGCTGGGACGGGCTGCCCCGCGTCGGCGAGGCACTCGCACCGCTGCTGGGCCCCCTCGCCGCCGGGGCCCCCGGCCGCTACCGCCGCTACGACTGGCACCGGGCGGCCCTCGCCGAGACCGTCACCGTGCCCCCGGCCCCGTTGCTGGTGCTCGAGGGCGTGGGCTCGGGCCTCGCCGCGTGGTCGCACCACCAGACCCTGCTGGTCTGGGTCGAGGCCCCGTCGGCCCTGCGACTGGCGCGCGGCCTCGAGCGCGACGGTGCCGACCTGGCCGACCGGTGGCGGGCGTGGCGCACGGCCGAGGACCTCCACCACACCGCCGACCGCACCCGGGAGCGGGCCGACCTCGTCGTCGACGGCACCGGTCGGACGCCTCCCGGGCCGCCGGGCGAGGCGCCCTAGGGTGGAGCCCATGCGTGCTCCCAGCGGTGACCAGTTCGAGATCGCCGGCGGCGGCTACCGCGCCGTCGTCACCGAGAGCGGGGCCGCGCTCCGCACGCTCGAGCACGCCGGGCGTCCCCTCGTCGACGGCTTCGCCGAGGAGGAGATGACCTCCGGCGGGCGCGGCCAGCTGCTCATGCCCTGGCCCAACCGGCTGCGCGACGGCCGCTACCGCTGGGGCGGACGCGAGCACCAGCTCGCCCTGACCGAGCCCGGCCGCGCCAACGCCTCCCACGGGCTCGTGCGCTGGGTGGCCTGGACCGCCGAGGAGCACACCGGCCACTCGGTGTCGCTGTCCTACCGCCTCATGGCGCAGAGCGGCTACCCCTGGACGCTGGACCTGCACGTCGTCTACGACCTCTCCGCCGACGGGCTCACGGTGACCCAGACCGCCAGCAACACCTCGACCACGCCCGCCCCGTGGGCCAGCGGGGCCCACCCCTACCTCCGCGTCGGCGCCGGCCCCGTCGACCCCCTCGAGCTCACGCTGCCGGCGGCGACCCGGATCCTGGTCGACCCCGAGCGGCTGCTGCCGGTCGGCACCGAGGAGGTCGAGGGCACGACGTACGACTTCCGGGTGGCGCGGCCGCTGCGCGACCTGCCGCTCGACGACGGCTTCACCGACCTCGTGCGCGACGACGACGGCACCGCCACCGCGGTGCTGCACGACCCGCGCTCCGGCGAGGGCGTGGCGCTGTGGGTCGACCGCCACCACACCGCGCTGCAGGTCTACAGCGCCGACGAGGTCGCCGCCACCGCGCGGCGCTCGCTGGCCGTGGAGCCGATGACGGCTCCCGCCGACGCCTTCTCCTCCGGCACCGGTGTCGTCACCCTCGGCGCCGCGGGCGAGCCCGACGACTCCTTCTCCGCCACGTGGGGCATCCGGGCGCTGGACTGAGCCGCCGCGCACCACTTACCGACCGTTGCGACCACTACCCGACCGTCGTGACGGTCAGGTAGTGGTCGCAACGGGGGGTAGGTCGTCCCCGGCGGGGGGCGGGGCAGCGGGGCCGCACGGCGGCCAGGGCGCGGAGCTGGCGGGCGTGGGCCTGGGCGCGGGCGCCGTCGGAGCCCTGGATGCCCATCACCGCGGCGGTCGTGCCGTCGGCGAGGTCGAGGGTGACCCACGGGGCACCCGGCGGGAGGTTGACCGAGACGATCTGCGGCCAGCTGTACTCGCGACGGCGGTAGCCGTTGACCACGATCAGCCGGTCGCGCTCGGCCACGACGCGGGAGCGCACGAGGGCGAACATGCAGGCGTAGCCCAGCCCCACCAGCACGAAGAGCGTGCCGATCTGGAAGGCCGTGAACTTCGCCTGGGTCTCGTCGTCGAAGCTGAACCACGCGGCGGCGAACATCGCGAGCAGGCCGACGCCGAGCACCGCGCCGACGATGCGCGGGCCCAGCGGGCGCCAGGTGTGGGGCAGGGTGGGCGCGAGGTCGCGTCGCGCCGGACCCTCAGAGGCGGCAGGCATGGATGTCGGTGGTGAGGATGCCGCGGGCGCCGACCTGCCAGAGCTCGTCCATGAGGCGCTGGGCACCGCTGCGCGGCACCATCACCCGCACGGCCGACCAGCCCTCGCGGTGCAGCGGGGCCACGGTGGGGCTCTCGATGCCGGGGGTCAGGGCGACCGCGGCGGCGACCGCCTCGCTGGGGATGTCGTAGTCCATCATCACGTAGGAGCGGGCCACCAGCACGCCCTCCACGCGACGGCGGAAGACCTCGAAGCCGTCGGGAGCGGCCGCGCCGGAGCGGGTGATGACCACCGCCTCCGACTCCAGGATGGTCTCGCCGAAGACCTCGAGACCCGCCTGGCGCAGCGTGCTGCCGGTCTCGACGACGTCGGCGATCGCGTCGGCCACACCGAGCTGGATGCTGGTCTCCACGGCCCCGTCGAGGCGGATCACCGTGGCCTCGATGCCGCGCTCGGCCAGGAAGGACCGCACGACCCCGACGTACGACGTGGCGATGCGGGCGCCCTGGAGCTGGGCCAGGTCGGTGAACGCACCGCGGGGGCCGGCGAAGCGGAAGCGGCTGCGGCCGAAGCCCAGGCGCATGGCCTCGTCGGCCTGCGCCCCGGAGTCCTGGAGCAGGTCGCGCCCCGTGACCCCGACGTCGAGGGTGCCCTCGCCGACGTAGAGCGCGATGTCGCGCGGACGGAGGTAGAAGAACTCCACGCCGTTGTCGGCGTCGATGAGGGTGAGCTGCTTGGAGTCGTCGCGCTGGCGGTAGCCCGCCTCGCGCAGGATCTCCGAGGCCGACTGCGACAGCGAGCCCTTGTTGGGCACCGCGACACGCAGCAGCGGGGTGGCGGGAGAGGTCATCGGGTCGGCCTTCGCGGGTGCGGTCACAGGTGGGCGTAGACGTCGTCGAGCTCGAGGCCGCTCGCCAGCATGAGGCACTGGGCGTGGTAGAGCAGCTGGCTGATCTCCTCGGCCGTGCGCTCCTTGCCCTCGTGCTCGGCCGCCATCCACGACTCCGCGGCCTCCTCGACCAGCTTCTTGCCGATGGCGTGCACGCCAGCGTCGAGCTGGGCCACGGTGCCGGATCCTGCGGGGCGGGTCCGGGCCTTGTCCTGCAGCTCGGCCCACAGCTCGTCGAACGTCTTCACAGCAGAGCAGCCTAGGCGGTGCCGTCGCGGCGGCCTACGACGGGACCGCGCGACGGCACCCGCCGTGGCCTGGGCCACGCCGTCCGGGGCGACTGCGGCCCGACTGCAGCCCAGCTGCGGCCCGGGAGGGATCAGGCCAGCCGACCGCGGCGCAGCCGCTTGAGCACGTGCGCGGTCTGGAGCGCGGCCGAGGTGGCCTCGTGGCCCTTGTCCTCCTTCGAGCCCTCCAGGCCGGCGCGGTCGAGCGCCTGCTGGTCGTCGTCGCAGGTGAGCACGCCGAAGCCGACCGCGACCTGGTGGTCGAGCGCGACCCGGGTCAGGCCGTCGGTGGCGGCGTTGCACACGTAGTCGAAGTGGGGCGTGCCGCCGCGCACGACGACACCGAGCGCGACGACCGCGTCGTAGCCCTGGGCGGCCAGGGTCGCGGCCACGACGGGGAGCTCGAAGGTGCCGGGCACCCGCACGACCAGCGGGTTGCCCACGGAGTACTCCTCCAGGGCACGGTGGGCACCGGCGAGCAGGCCGTCCATGACCTCGGTGTGCCAGCTGGCCGCGACGACGGCGACGCGCAGGTCGGAGGCGTCGACGGCCTCGGGGGTGGGTGCTCCGTGGCCGCTCATCGGGTGGCTCCGTTCGTCTCGAGGTCGGTGCCGGCCACCGTGCTGGTGCCGGCTGCGGGGTCTGCTGCGGGGGCCGGGACCTCGCTGTGGAGGTCGGGCAGGACGTGGCCCATCCGGTCACGCTTGGTGAGCAGGTAGGCCAGGTTGTGGTCGTTGGGGTGCGGGGTGAGCGGCACGCGCTCGGCGACGGTGATGCCGAAGTCCTCGAGGTTGCTCACCTTGTCGGGGTTGTTGGTCATCAGGCGCACGCTGGCCACGCCCAGGTCGCGCAGGACCTGGGTCGCGGTGCCGTAGTGGCGGGCGTCGGCGGGCAGGCCGAGGTCGAGGTTGGCGTCGACCGTGTCGCGCCCGCCGTCCTGCAGGGCGTAGGCCTGGAGCTTGGCCAGCAGCCCGATGCCGCGACCCTCGTGGCCGCGCAGGTAGATCACCACGCCGCGCCCCTCGGCGACGACGCGCTCGAGGGCCTCGTCGAGCTGCGGCCCGCAGTCGCAGCGGTGGCTGCCGAAGACGTCGCCGGTGAGGCACTCGGAGTGGACCCGGGTCAGCACCGGCTCCTCGCCGGAGAGGTCACCGTGCACGAGGGCGATGTGCTCGGAGCCGTCGACGGTGATGCGGTAGCCAACGGCGGTGAAGTCGCCGGCGCGGGTGGGCAGGCGGGTCTCGGTGACCCGCTCGACGAGGTTCTCCACCCGGCGGCGGTGCCGCACGAGGTCCTCGATGGAGATCATGGCCAGGTCGTGCTCGTCGGCGAAGGCGCGCAGCTCGGGGGCGCGCTTCATGGTGCCGTCGTCGTTGACGACCTCCACCAGCACCCCGGCGGGGGTGAGCCCGGCGAGGCGGGCCAGGTCGACCGCCGCCTCGGTGTGGCCGCGGCGCACGAGCACACCGCCCTCGCGGTAGCGCAGGGGGAAGACGTGACCGGGGCGGGTCAGCTCCCAGGGCTCGGTGGCGGAGTCGGCGAGCACCCGGGCGGTGTGGGCCCGGTCGGCGGCCGAGATGCCGGTGGACACGCCGTCGCGGGCGTCGACGGAGATCGTGTAGGCCGTGCGCAGCCTGTCCTTGTTGTGCGGCGTCATCAGCGGGATCTCGAGCCGGTCGAGCATGTCGGCGGGCATCGGCACGCAGATCACGCCGCTGGAGTGGCGGATGGTGAAGGCCATCAGCTCGGGGGTCGCCTTGGCCGCGGCGAAGATGATGTCGCCCTCGTTCTCCCGGCCCTCGTCGTCGACGACCACGACGGCCCGGCCCGCCGCGATGTCGGCGATGGCGCGCTCGACGCTGTCGAGGCGCACGCCGCCGTGCTGCTCGGCGTGCTGCGCGGTGTAGGCGTCGACCAGGGGCTCGGCCTGCTCGACCGGCTCGTCGTGGGGTGCGGGGGTCTGGGTCATGCGTGTGCTCCTTCGAGGGCGGTCGTCTCCTCGACGACCGTGCGGGTGGCGCGCCACCAGGTGACGAGCCCGGCGACGCAGAAGCCGCCGTAGAACAGGTACATGCCGGCGGTCGGGTAGTAGCCGGCCTGGACGAGGGTGGTGACGCCGACGGCGTCGACGGCGATCCACACCAGCCAGAACTCCACCCAGCCGCGCGCTATGCCGTAGGTCGCCAGCAGTGAGCCGGCGAGGATCCAGGCCTCGGTGGCGGGGCTGTAGGAGCCGATGCGCTCCAGCACCTCGTGGGCCACGGCGTAGCCGACCACCGCGAGGGCGAGCAGCTGGAGCCGCTCGGCCCCGGTGGCCCAGCGCGGCGCGATCGCCCCGCCGTCGCTGCCGGAGCGGGCGTGGCTCCAGCGCCACCAGCCGTAGACGCCGGCCACGGCGAAGAACACCTGACGCCCGGCCTGGCCCCACAGCGGCTCGGCGACGGTGCCGCTGATCTCGCCGCTCACGAAGACGGTGAAGAGCAGCGCGTTGCCGACCAGGCCGACCGGCCAGGCCCAGGTGAGGCGGCGCATGCCCAGGAGGGCGCTGGCAAGGCCGAAGCCGTTGCCCACGACCTCGCGCACGCTGAGCGCTCCCCCGCCGACCGGGATCGAGCCGTGCAGCAGCCACTGCACCACGGCGTCGAGCATCAGGTGCCCTCCCCGAGGCGGCGCACGAGCGCGTCGAGGTGGCCGCCCACGAGCAGCTTCTCGACGTGCTTGGCCAGCACGTCGGCCTCGAGGTTGACCCGGTCGCCGACGCGGCGCGAGCCCAGCGTGGTGCGCGCCAGGGTCTCGGGGATCAGGCTGACGGTGAAGCTGCGCTCGCCGGCCTCGACCACGGTGAGGCTGACGCCGTCGACGGTGATGGAGCCCTTGTCGACCAGGTAGCGGCCCAGGTCGCCGCCGGGCCCCTGCGGCAGGGAGACCTCGACGACCTCCCAGTGCTCGCTCGGGGTGCGACGCAGCACCTCGCCGACGCCGTCGACGTGGCCCTGCACGATGTGCCCGCCCAGCCGCTTGTCGGCGGTGACCGCACGCTCGAGGTTGACCCGGTCGCCCGGCGCGACGCCGCGCAGGCCGGTCTTGTCGAGGGTCTCCTGCATGACGTCGGCGGTCCAGGTCGTGGCCGTGCGCTCCGCGACGGTCAGGCAGCAGCCGTTGACCGAGATCGAGTCGCCGAGACCGGCGTCCTCGAGCACGACCGAGGCCTCGACGGTGAGGCGGATCGCGTCGCCCTGCTCCTCGACGGCGGCCACGGTGCCGAGCTCCTCGACGATTCCGGTGAACATCAGCGGGTCCCTCCTGGGATGGGCGCCGGCGGGACGGCCGGCTGGTCGACGGGGTGCTCGGCGGGGTGCTCGGCGTGGTCGGACCCGCGCGGGGCGGGCACCAGGGTGAGGCGTACGTCGGGCTGCTCGCCCTCCACGCCCTCGATGACGGTGACGTCGGTGAGCACCGGTCGCAACGCTGCGGCGACGGTGCTGATTCCGAGGTCGCCCACGGCGCCGGCGCCCGCACCCAGCAGCACGGGGGCGACGTAGGCGACGATCTCGTCGACGAGCCCGGCGCGCACGAACGCCGCGGCCAGGCGCGGGCCGCCCTCGAGGAAGACGTGGCGGCGCTCGAGCCCGGCGAGCTGGGCCAGCGCGGCCCGGGGGTCGCGGGTGCGCAGGTGCACGGTCTCGGCGGAGCCGTCGAGGACCCGGCGACCCGGCGCGAGGTCGCTCTCCCCCATGACGGCGCGCAGCGGCTGGCGCTCCAGCGGGCGGTCCTGCTCGTCGCGCACGGTGAGCGCGGGGTCGTCGGCGGCCACCGTGCCGGTGCCGACGAGCACGGTGTCGGCCAGGGCGCGCAGCCGGTGCACGTCGCGGCGGCTGGCGCGCCCCGAGATCCAGCGGCTGGTGCCGTCGGCGGCCGCGCTGCGCCCGTCGAGGGTGGCCGCCAGCTTCCAGGTCACGAAGGGGCGGCCGTGCTCGACCGCGAAGGTCCACACCCGGTTGAGCGCGCGGGCGTCGTGCTCGAGCAGGCCGGCCTCGACCACGAGGCCGGCCGCACGCAGGGTCTCGGCGCCGCCCCGGGCCACCGGGTTGGGGTCGGACTGGGCGTAGACGACCCGGCGTACGCCGGCCTCCACCAGCGCCTGCGCGCACGGTCCGGTGCGGCCGGTGTGGTTGCAGGGCTCCAGGGTGACCACGGCGGTGGTGCCGCGGGCGGCCGCTCCCGCGCGGGCCAGCGCGTCGGCCTCGGCGTGGGGCGTGCCGGCCCCGCGGTGGAAGCCCTCGGCCACGGTGGCGCCGTCGTCGGCGAGCAGGACGCAGCCGACCCGCGGGTTCGGCGACAGCGGCACGCCCGGGGTGGCGGCCAGGGCGAGGGCGCGACGCATGGCCGCCGCCTCGTGACCGGCGCCGTCGGTCCCACCGGTGCCGTGCCCGGCGTCGTGTCCGGTGCCGTGCTCGCTGCTCACCGCCGCCCCTCTCTGGTCCGTGCTCGGACTCCGGGGCTGACTGCGGTGGTCGACGACGGCACGCGACGCGTGCGCCGACGGGTCACCTGCGTGCACTTCCCATCCGGACTTTGACCGTCGGTCCAGGAGTTCCACCTGGTCAACCGGTCACTGGAGGTGACCGGGTCGCGGACTTTCACCGCCGGCTCGGATTTTCACCGACCCCAGAGCACGCGAGCAATGTTGACTCGTCAGGTGCAGTTTAACCACACCCGTGTCGTCCGCGGGTGTGAGCACCCGCACAGCGGGGTCGGCGTGGCGGTCCGGGCGGGCGGCCGGGGGCCCGCGACCGGGGCGCGTCATGCGGACCGTGGATGCGCCTCCAGCCGTCGCATGACGCCGGCAGGGACACGCGGCAGGCGGGCACGGGCGGCGGCACAGGCGGCCGGGGTGGCGCTGCTCAGGCGGTGGCGTCCTCGCGGCGGCCGAAGGGCAGCAGCGCCAGGCCCTGACGGTCCAGGCCGGCGGGGTCGGCGGCGTCGCCCTCGAGGCGTGCGAAGCCCTCCTCGGCGTAGAGCGTGTCGCCGGCCTCGCGCGCGAGCACCTCGAGGAAGGTCAGCTGGTCCTCGCCCAGGCGCAGGTCGGCCTCCAGGGCGCGTGCGACGTCCCAGGCGTGGAGGGTCAGCTCGAGGGTGTCGTAGGGCGCGGTGGCGGCCAGGGCGGGGTCGTCGGGGATGGCGGCGGCGTAGGTGGCCATCAGGTCGCCGGTGACGTCGCCGGCCAGGTGCGCCCCGAGCACGTGCTCGTGGTGCTCGAGGACGTGGGTCACGACGTCGGAGACCGTCCACCCCGGGCAGGAGGGCACGGGCCTGACCAGGTCGGCCGCACCGACGCGGTCGAGCACGGCGCGGAAGGTGTGGGCGGCGCGCAGGTAGGTGGCCTGGAGGGTCGGCACGGCTCAGGCCCCCGGCACGTCGGTGCCCGTGGCCGCGGCGCCCGTGGCGGCCTCGGCGGCCGCGCGCAGGCGGCCCACCATCTCGTCGGGGTCCTCGGCGGAGTAGACCGCGGAGCCCGCCACGAAGACGTCGGCGCCGGCCTCGGCGCACCGCTCGATGGTCTCCAGCGAGACGCCGCCGTCGACCTGGAGCCAGGTCTCGACGCCGTGGCGCTCCAGCAGGGCGCGGGTGCGGCGGATCTTGGGCAGCACCAGGTCGAGGAACGTCTGACCGCCGAAGCCGGGCTCCACGGTCATCAGCAGCACCATGTCGAGCTCGGGCAGCAGGTCGGCGTAGGGCTCGATCGGGGTGGCCGGGCGCAGGCCCATGCTGGCGCGACCGCCGGCGGCGCGGATCTCGCGGGCCAGCCGCACCGGCGCACGGGCCGCCTCGACGTGGAAGGTCACCGAGGCGCAGCCGGCCTCGACGTACGCCGGGGCGTGGGAGTCGGGATCCTCGATCATCAGGTGCGCGTCGAGGGGCAGGTCCGTGGAGCGCGCGAGGGCCTCGACCATCGTCGGGCCGAAGGTCAGGTTGGGCACGAAGTGGTTGTCCATGACGTCGACGTGCACCCAGTCGGCGCTGCCGATGCGGCCCACCTCCTCGCCCAGGCGGGAGAAGTCGGCGTTGAGGATGCTCGGCGTGATCTGGATGCCCACGGGGGGTGAGCCTAGGCGAGGGCCGGGGTCGGGGCCCCCCGGGGGCGGGCTCGCGGGGACGGCCCGACCGGCTCAGCCCGCGGCCAGCAGGTCGTGGTCGCGCACGACGTCGAGGGCCAGCGTGCGGTAGCCGACGCTGTCGAAGAGCACGGTGACCCGGTCGGCCTCCAGCTCGGTGACCACACCGTCGCCGAACTCGGGATGGTGCACCTGCTCCTGCAGGCGGTAGCCGACCTCGTCGGGGTCGACCGCGTCGGGGACGACCCCGGCACGGCAGGTGTCGCAGCGCCCGCAGGGCCCGTCGAGCTGCTCGCCGAGGTACTCCACCAGCACCTGGGAGCGGCAGCGGTCGGTCTCGGCGTAGTGGCGCACCAGCTCCACGCGGGAGCGCTCCAGGTCGCGGCGGCGGGTGGCCAGCTCGCGGGCGGCGTCGACCCCGGTGCCCCGCCCGGACTCCTCGGCGTCGCGCAGCAGGTTGACCAGGCGGCCCGCCTTGCGGCGACCGCAGCCCACCCGCTCGCCGACGAGCTCGACGGGGTCGAGGTCGGCGACGTCGTCGTCACCCTCGGCGCGGGCCGCGTCGAGGTCGTCGAGCGCGGCCCGGGCCTTCCTCAGGTCGCCCCGCGACGGCACGGTGGCCGAGAAGAACCGGCCCAGCGCCAGGTCCTCCTCGCGGTGCACCAGGGTCGCGGTGGCGTCGGCGCCGTCACGACCGGCCCGTCCCGCCTCCTGGTAGTAGGTGTCGGGCGACTCCGGCGCGTGGGCGTGCACCACGAAGCGCACGTCGGGCTTGTCGATGCCCATGCCGAAGGCCGAGGTGGCCACGACGATGTCGACCCCGCCGCCGACGAAGGCCTCCTGGGTCTCGCGGCGCCGGCGGTGGGCCAGACCCGCGTGGTAGGCCTCGACCGTGCGCTCGCCGAGGCGCTCGTCGGCGCGCAGCAGCTCGACGTAGCGCGCCGTGGCCGGGCGGGTGCGGCAGTAGACGATGCCCGCGGCGTCGGGGGGCCCGGCGAGGGCCGCGTCGAGCACTGCACGCTCCTGCTCGTCCTCGCCCGCGACGCGCACCACGTCGAGCACGAGGTTGTCACGGGCGAAGTCGGTGACGACCAGGCGCGGGTCGCGCAGCTCGAGCCGCTCGGCGATCTCCTCGCGCACCGGCGGCGCGGCGGTGGCCGTCATCGCCACCACCCGAGGGCGCCCCGAGGGGCTGGCCTCGCGGTCGCCCAGCTCGTCGAGCAGGGCGCCGAGGCGGTGGTAGTCGGGCCGGAAGTCGTGCCCCCACGCCGAGACGCAGTGCGCCTCGTCGACGGCCACCAGACCCGGACGGGCCACCGCGAGGCGGCGGCGTACGTCGTCGAGCGCCAGCTGCTCGGGGGCGAGGAAGAGGAAGTCGAGCTCGCCGGCCTCGGCCGCGGCGAGCACCTCCTCGCGCCGGGTGGCGCTCTCGGCCGAGCTCAGCCGGGCCGCCCGCACGTCGCCGCGCAGCGCCTCGAGGTGGTCGACCTGGTCCTGCTGCAGGGCCAGCAGGGGCGAGACCACGAGGGTCAGCCGCTCCAGGATCGTGCCGGCCAGCTGGTAGGTCAGCGACTTGCCCGCGCCCGTGGGCGAGATCAGCAGCACGTCGTGGCCCTCGAGCAGCGCGGTCGTCGCCTCGAGCTGGCCCGGCAGCAGGTCGGCGTGGCCGAAGACGTCGTGGGCGGCGCGGCGGACTCGGTGCTCGGTGGCGGAGGAGGTCACCTGCCCACCCTCGCCCGGCGCCGCCCTCCCGCGGACCGCCCGCTGGGGTGGAGGGGCCGCGCGGTCTCACCCCTTCGGCCCGCCCCACCCCGGCCCACCCCGGCCCCCCCGGCCCTGGCCTGCGCCCTGGCGCCGGAGCGGGCTCAGTCCTCCGGGTCGGCCGGCGGGGACGCCCCGTCGCGCTCGTCACGTGCGGCCCACTCGAGCAGCGGTGCGAGGTCGAAGGTGTGCTCGCCGTCGTCGAGCCCCGCGTGCAGGTCGCCGAGCTCGGCGAAGCGGGCCGGGACCGTGGCGATGGTGAAGTCGCGCGGGTCGGCGTCGTCGACCTCGTCCCAGCGGATCGGGGTCGAGACGCGGGCGTCGGGCAGTCCGCGCACCGAGTACGCCGCAGCGATCGTGTGGTCGCGGGCGTTCTGGTTGTAGTCGGGGAAGACCGCGCGGGGGTCGCGGTCCTTGCGCCACCAGGTGGTCGTGACGTCCTGCGGGCTGCGCCGCTCCACCTCGCGGGCGAACGCGAGCGCGGCGCGGCGTACGTCCTTGAAGCCGTGGTCCGGCGCGATCCTCACGTAGACGTGCAGGCCCTTGCTCCCGCTGGTCTTGGGGAAGCCGGTGGCCCCGAGGTCGTCGAGCACCTCGTGGGCGACGTGGGCGACCCGACGCACCGTGTCGTAGTCGCACTCGGGGCCGGGATCGAGGTCGATGCGCCACTCGTCGGGCTTCTCGGTGTCCTCGCGGCGGCTGTTCCACGGGTGGAACTCCACGGTCGACATCTGCACCGCCCACACCACCGCGGCCAGCTCGGTCACGCACAGCTCGTCGGCCGTGCGGTCCCACCGGGGGAAGTGCAGCCGCACGGTCTCGACCCAGGCCGGCGCACCCGCCGGCAGCCGCTTCTGGTGCACCTTGGGGCCGGCCAGGCCCTTCGGGAAGCGGTGGAGCATGCAGGGGCGGTCCTCGAGGGCGTGCACGATCCCGGGCCCCACCGCGAGGTAGTACTCGACCAGGTCGAGCTTGGTCGCGCCCGACTCGGGGAAGTACACGCGGTCGGGGTTGCTGACCCGCACCACCCGGCCCTCCACCTCGACCTCGACCGCGGGTGCCTTCGTCGCCATGGCTCGACCTTAGGCGTCTCAGCGCGATGACGAGGGGCGGCGGGCCGCCGCGGCCCCTCGTCGGCGCGGCGCCCTACGGCGTGCCGGGGGCGCGCAGCAGGGCCATGAACATCGCGTCGGTCTCGTGGCGGTGGGGCCACAGCTGCAGCGTGCCGGGCAGGGGCCCGGCCGCGTCGACGACCTGCGGGAGCTGCGCGGCGAGGTCCTCCAGCACCACCCCCGGACGCTGGGCCAGGACCGAGGAGACCACCTCGGCGGTCTCGGCGAGGATCGGCGAGCAGGTGGCGTAGAGCACCACGCCTCCGGGACGCACCAGGTCGAGGGCCGAGGTCACCAGCGCGCGCTGGAGCAGCACGAGGGTCAGCAGGTCGTCGGGGCGGCGGCGCCAGCGCGCCTCGGGACGCCGGCGCAGCGCCCCGAGCCCGGTGCAGGGTGCGTCGACCAGCACCCGGTCGAAGGAGCCGTGGCGCCACGGCGGGGCCGTGCCGTCGGCCGTCACCACGCCGAGCACCCCGTCGGCACCGCGCAGGGCGCGCGCCACCAGCCGGGCGCGGTGGGGCTGCCGCTCCCCCGCCACCAGCGCGGCGCCACGCCGGGACGCCAGGGCGGCCAGCAGGGCCGCCTTGCCGCCAGGACCGGCGCACAGGTCGAGCCAGCGCTCGTCGGGGCCCTCGAGGGGTGCCTGCGCGAGGGCCTCGGCGACCAGCTGGGAGCCCTCGTCCTGCACCCCGGCGCGCCCCTCGGCGACCGCCGCCACCTCACCCGGGTCGCCGCCCTCCAGCATCACGCCGTACGGCGAGAGCCGGGTCGGCGTGCCGGGCAGCTCGTCGCGGGTCGAGCGACCCGGGCGCGCGACCAGCGTGACCCGCGGCGCCACGTTGTCGGCCGCGAGCAGGTCCGGCAGCTCGCCCGCGGCCTCTCCCAGGGCACGGCGCAGTGCGGCCACCACCCAGGTGGGGTGGCTCCACGCGATGGAGGCCTGCTTGTCGTCGCTCGCGGCACGGGGCGCGAGCTCGGCGACCCACGCCTCGAGGTCGCGCTGGGCGACCTTGCGCAGCACGGCGTTGCTGAAGTTGCCGGCGCCGTGGCTGACCTTGCCGCGCACCAGGTCGACCGTGGAGCTGATCGCGGCGTGGTCGGGCACCCGCATCGACAGCAGCTGGTGCACCCCCAGTCGCAGGGCGTCGAGCACCTTGGCCTCGATCTTGCGCAACGGCCGGTCGGCGCAGGCGGCGATGACGGCGTCGTAGGTGCCCTGGCGGCGGATCGTGCCCGAGACCAGCTCGGTGGTGAAGGCGGCGTCGCGGCCGCTGAGACCGGCCTCGCGCAGGACACCGGGCAGCACCAGGTTGGCGTAGGCGTCGTCGACGCGCACGGCCTTGAGCACCTCGAGCGCCGCCAGGCGCGCCGGGTCGGCCCGCACCTGCCCCCCGGCCGGCCGCCGCGCGGGCGGACGCCGCCCCGGGGCCGCGCCGCCCGCCGCGCGCCGGTCGGCC
>NZ_JADCLL010000012.1 GCF_015070375.1 Nocardioides kribbensis
CCGGAAGTTAAGCCTTTCAGCGCCGATGGTACTGCAACCGAGAGGTTGTGGGAGAGTAGGACGCCGCCGGACAATTCTTAGTGCTTGTGGGGTCACCTGTTACCGGGTGGCCCCACAAGCCATTTCAGGACCTCACAGGCAGGACACGTCCCAGTCCATCGATCGAGTAGCGCACTGCGGTCGGAGCAGAGGTCGCTCACGGCGCAGACCCCGAGCCGTGGGGTGCTACGCGTGGACCCACGAGGCCGGCATCGTCGCCGGCGAGGCTTGCACAAGCCGAGGCCCGGCAGCGGCATCACGGTCATCGCGGGCGTGCCTACCCAGCTGGTCGGGTCGTGTGCTGTCCCGAGTCGGTCAACGACTCCCGCTACCTGAGCGTCCTCGAGCGCGGCCAATGTCAGGGCCCACTCCTCGAGGGACGGTCGGGCAGGCCGATCGCGGCGGGGGTGTGACGTTCTCCGTCCGCCCCGGTCGCGAGTCGCGGTGCGGCACCACCTCGCGTGGCGTGGCGCGATGACCCGGCATGGTGGTCGAGAACCTGCGACGACGCGATCTGACGTCGTTGGCAGGGCTGGAAGCCGGCTCGTACCGCTGAACGGTTCGACGTGTCGCGGCAGACCGCTGCGAAGTGGACGGCCCGTTGCCGCGAGGAGGGTCCTGACGGCATGAGGGTCCGGTCGAGATCGGCGAGCGGCTCACGATGTCCGGTGCCGGCTGCACCGCCTGTCCCACATCGATACGGACACCAGCACCCCGGCGACCTGATCCACGTCATCGACGACCACCCCCGGGTCGCCTACGTCACGGCCCGCGACGATGAGACCAAGGAGATCGTGACCGAGGTCCTGCGCAACGCGTTCACCTGGTTCGCCGTCCGCGGCGTCACCGTTCGTCGGGTGCTCGGTGACAACGGCGGCTGCTAGGAGTTCCACCTGTGGCGTGAGACCTGAGCCGAGCTCGAGATCACCCCGAAACGCACACGTCCCTACCCTTTACAAACCAACGGCACGATCGAGCGGTTCCGCCGCACCCTGGCCGAGGGCTGGGCCTTCAGGAAGTTCTACAACTCCGAATCCGCCGGACTCGCCGCTCTGTCAATCGGGGAGGCCGCACCCATCACCAGGTGAACAACCTGGGGGGGGCATCACACCGAGGCGTCTTCGGGGGGCAGCGGCGCGATCTCGGTCGAACGCCGCGCCCGCCCTCGGCGGGCCACGCAGGGGGTCACCCCGGGTTGGGCGACTATGCGGAGATGAGTCTGAGGAGGAGATGGCCGGCGCAGCAAATCACCAGCCGGCTGATGATTGATTGCCTAGCCCGCACCGGAGGTGCGCGTGGGTCCGGAGACGATCCACCAAGAATCCACCGCCACGCGAGGGCGAACGGCGACGCGAGGTCAGCGACCCGCTGACGCCCATCAGACAGCGACCCGCCGAAGCCGAACCCGTGATCGGCACCGCGGGCGGGTCGGCCGTTCGACTACCTGGGTGCGAACCCAGCGGCGACGCGGTCCGCCACAGCTTGAGCGGCACCGACCTCAAGGTGTCCTTCGCCGACCCGATGGGCTCTGGACCGGGGCACCCCGCCGATGGGGGGCCAACCACTCCCGCCACCCGATGCGCCGGACCCGTTCGTCCCGAGACAGACCACCCACCGGGTGCGGAGAACGGTGGGCTCGAGGAGTCGGTCAGCTGGACGGGGCCGAGTCAGGCGACCGGGGCTGTGCGAGCACGAGCTCCCTGGGGGATGCAGCGGGCTGGGATGTCACCGGTGCTGAGCATCCACTGGTGAGTGCGACCACGGCGCTGGGGGCATGGGCACCACCGGGCCGCGATGGTGGGACCGTCGGCGCCGCGTGGGTGGGGCTGTCGCAAGGGGAGGGACCACGGCCCCGACGACGAGCCGCTGCGCGGGAGCCCGCATGGCGAGCGGTTGCACCACGATGCGAGGAGGTGACTGATCGGAGACCAGGAACGCCGACCCCACGGGTTCAAGCGGTGCGGTGGTGGCGCAGGACGACACCGACGCCGTCGCACCGAAGCAAGCCGTGGAGCCACTGACAAGGAGGTCGACCGACCGGGCAGCCCGCGGCCGAGTCGAATGTTGGGGGGAGGGGAGGGCGTGGGGCTCTCGTCGTGGCATGCCCTCCTGCCCGACCAGGTCCAGCGACCAGCTCTCCGTCGTGCGTCTCGGTGCCGACCCCCGGTCCTCCGACTCCACAGGCCACGGACGTCCACCGACGGCGCCCGATGCGCGTTCGCTTCCGACCACTGCGGCTGGACGCGCGGTGGCGCCGCGTCACCGCAGGGAGACGTGGATGATCGGGCCAGGACGTCTGTCGATGCCCCCACTCGGCGGTGCTGCAACGCTCGAAGGGGTGTGGACGACTCGATTTGGCGTCTGCGTGGCATCTGCGTACTGTTCTCCGAGTCGCCACGAGCGGCCGCGGGCCGCGAGAGCGGTCCACGAAGCGGCTGCTGGTGTGCGTCAGGAGGACGAGGAAGTTCCCCCGAATCGCGGATTTGATAGCGAGAGGGAGAGCGGGTAAGTTTCTCCGGGTTGCCCCGCCGCCGGGTCGGAAACGGTCTGGGACGGTGTGCGTCTGATTCTTGAGAACTCAACAGTGTGTCATAGTCGACGAATTAGTTTGTTATGCCCCGTTGGCTGATCTCCTTTTTGGGGGTTGGT
>NZ_JADCLL010000013.1 GCF_015070375.1 Nocardioides kribbensis
CCCGCCCCCGGTGGTTGAGGAGGGAGCGCCAGCGACCGTCTCGAAACCACCGCCGGTGGTCGAGGAGGCAGCGTCACCCACCCCCGGTGGTTGAGGAGGGAGCGCCAGCGACCGTCTCGAAACCACCGCCGGTGGTCGAGGAGGCAGCGTCACCCACCCCCGGTGGTTGAGGAGGGAGCGCCAGCGACCGTCTCGAAACCACCCCCGGTGAGCGGTCGGCGCGTCACCCCGACAGCTCGACGCTCGCCATCACCGACTCGATCCGCTCCTGCGCGTCCGCACGGTCGGAGCCCTGCGGGATGCCGAACTCCACGTAGACGACGTACTCCCCCGTGCTGGTGCCGAACGACTCCACCCGGTCGCCCAGGCCGGCCGGCCCCGCGAGGTGCCACCAGCGCTGTCCGACGTACTCCACCGGCGCCAGCACGGTGGGCCGGGTCGGGAAGCGCGAGGTCTCGGCGGCGGTCTGGGCCAGCTCGCGCAGCGACCCGCCGTAGTCGGGGATCGACCCGGCGTTGACGAAGGACCCGTCGGCGTAGTCCGCGCTGATCAGCCCCTCACCCAGCTCCTGGGGCTTCGCCCCTGGGGGCGCGACCAGGGAGATCCCCTCGATCCGCAGCTCGGTGCCGTCTGGCGCCTCGGACTCCGAGGGCTCCGAGGGCTCCGAGGGCTCCGCCGGGGCGCTGGTGGAGCCCGCGGAGCCGGCGTCGGTGGGGGACGCCGCCGCGGTCGAGGACGGGTCGGGATCGTCTCCCGCGCCGCTGTCGGAGCACGCGACGCCGGTCAACGCGACGGCGGCGGCGGTCAGGGACAGCAGGACGGTGCGCGCACGGGACAGCATGGCCACAGCGTGCCAGACCCACCACGGGCGCAGCCGCCCGCGAAGGCCCTGCCGGCCGAGGAAGCGCACGTGGACCGGACGACTTCGGTCGACGACGTTAGAAGTCGCGGCCCGAGGGGAAGGAGCGTCTCGGCCACAACCTGCGCCCACGACACCTCGACTGTCCCAGGAGGACGCGCTCATGAGCGACACCACGCCACTGCCAGGGCTCGTAGGTGCCCTGCAGGAGCTCATCATCGACTACGGCGTCATCGAAGGCATCCTCGAGGAGCTGAGCACGGGCGAGGGCGACCTCAGCTCCACCGACCTGGACTGGGCGGCCGGTTCGTCGTTCGGCTCGCTGCCGCGGGGCACCGAGCTCAGCGGGCACGCCGACAAGGCGAAGGACTACCTCCGCGACAGCCTGGTCGAGCTCCGGCAGGCGATGAACATCTACATCGAGGCGGTCCAGACGTTCCGCGACGGGACCAACACGACCGACACGCACTCCGCCGAGGCCCTGGCGCAGATCCAGAGCAGCACCGACGCGGTGGAAGCGATCAACCAGAACCTGGAGAACCGATGAAGGGCACCGAGCGGACGCGTCTCGACCAGGCCGTCGACCAGTCGAGCGACGACGCCATCACCAATGGTGTCACCGCCTGGGAGAACGTCTCCGAGGTGCTCAACAGGGTGGCCCTCCACCTGTCGACGGCCGCCCAGAACGGGATGGACATCGGCGGCGAGACCGGTCCCGCCATGTTCAACGCCCTCAGCGCCTCCGCCGACCGCATGCGTGAGCGTGGCACGGATGCCTTCCGCGGCAAGCTGGCGCTCCAGATGGCCAAGGACGGCGTGATCAAGGCCCGCGAGGCCCGCGACAAGATCGACACCGACCTGCCGCCGCTGACGCCGATCACCTTCACGCCTGACCCCGAGAAGACCCAGGCGGAGAACGACCAGGCCAAGACGACGGCCGACAACTCCGCGACCCTGGCGGCCCAGCGCGAGCAGGCCCGCGAGCAGCGCGCCCGCGAGATCGCCGACCAGATGGAGAGCGACTACGACGAGCCGATCACCATCTTCAAGGACATCCACAAGATCCCCGATCCCGAGCCGCTCCCCGGCACGAGGAACGGCGGCGGTGGCGGGGGGAGCAACCCCTACGGCGACGGCTCCACCGGCGGCAACGGCGGCAGCACCTGGCGCCCCGACGAGGGCGGCCGGATCGACCGCGATCCCGATCGTGACCGCGACCCCGATCGTGACCCGCTCGACCCCGTCGACCCCGTTGACCCGGAGGAGCCCAAGCCCCCGATCATCACCGAGCCGCCGATCACCGGCACCCCGGAGGTGCCGAACGGCACCGACCCCGACATCGGCGACCCCGGCTCCTGGCCCGACGGCGGAGCGTCGGGCACGGGCAGCGGTGGCGGCTCCGGCGGCAGCACGGGCGGTGGCTTCCCCGGCGGTGTCGCGGGCGGCGTGGCCGCCGGCGCCATCGGGGGCGGCGCGCTCCTGGGCGGCATCAAGAGCGGCGCCTTCAGCGGCCTGACCGGCTCGCTCTCCAACGCCGCCACCAAGGCCGGCGCCATCGGCGCCTCGACCCGCACGGGCGCCTCGGGCGCCCTGGGCCGCGGCGCGGCGGTCGCTCCCGGCTCCACGGGCGGAGCGCGTACGGCGGGCGCCGCCGGTGCGGGCGGTCGTGGCGGCAGCCGCAGCGGGGCCCGTGGGGCCGCGCGCGGTGGCACCGGCGCCGGGGGCCGCGGCGCCGGTGGCC
>NZ_JADCLL010000014.1 GCF_015070375.1 Nocardioides kribbensis
GGTGCACTGGGCGCGCGACGCCGCCGAGGCCTGCGCGATCGTCGCGCAGGTCGCGAGGAGCCACGGGGTCGAGGAGGTCGTGAAGGTCAAGTCGATGGCGACCGCCGAGATCGACCTCAACACCGCCCTGGCCGCCGAGGGGATCGCGGCCTGGGAGACCGACCTGGCCGAGCTGATCGTGCAGCTCGGGGACGACCTGCCCAGCCACATCCTGGTGCCCGCGATCCACCGCAACCGCGCCGAGGTCCGCGAGATCTTCCGCGACCACATGGGCGAGGCCGGCCGCCCCGCGCCCGAGGGCCTCACCGACGTGCCGGCCGAGCTGGCCGGTGCGGCGCGGCTGCACCTGCGCGAGAAGTTCCTGCGGGCCAAGGTCGGCGTCTCGGGGGCGAACTTCGCCGTCGCCGAGACCGGGACCCTGGTCGTGGTGGAGTCCGAGGGCAACGGCCGGATGTGCCTGACCCTGCCCGAGGTGCTCGTCTCGGTCGTGGGCATCGAGAAGGTCGTGCCGACCTGGGCCGAGCTCGACCCGCTGCTGCGGTTGTTGCCGCGCTCCTCGACCGGGGAGCGGATGAACCCCTACACCTCCACCTGGAGCGGCGTCACCCCTGGCGACGGCCCCCAGGAGGTCCACGTGGTGCTGCTCGACAACGGGCGCACCAACGCCTTGGCCGACGAGGTCGGGCGCCAGGCGCTGCGCTGCATCCGCTGCTCGGCCTGCCTGAACGTCTGCCCGGTCTACGAGCGCACCGGGGGTCACTCCTACGGCTCGGTCTACCCCGGCCCGATCGGGGCGATCCTCAACCCGCTGATGAAGGGCACCGGCCCCCAGGGCCCCGGCGGTGCCGCGGGCGCCCAGACCGACTCGCTGCCCTACGCCTCCTCGCTGTGCGGAGCCTGCTTCGAGGTCTGCCCGGTGCGCATCGACATCCCCGAGGTGCTGGTCCACCTGCGCTCCAAGGTCGTCGACGGCCACCGCGGCGACCGGGTGCCCAAGGCCGAGGCCGTAGCCATGAAGGCCGCCGCCTGGGCCTTCACCGACGCCCGCCGCCTCGGCCTGGTCGAGAAGGCCTCCGGTCTC
>NZ_JADCLL010000015.1 GCF_015070375.1 Nocardioides kribbensis
CCTCAGACCTGGAAGCGGGCCACGAGGGCCTTGAGCTCGGTGGCCATGGTGGCCAGGGCGGTGGCGGACTCGAGGGTGTTGTGGGCGCCGTGGCGGGTGTCGTCGGCGGCGGAGGCGACTTGGGCGATGTCGTCGGCGATGCCGTTGGCGCCGCCGGCGGCTTCGGTGACGGAGCGGGCGATCTCGTTGGTGGTGGCGGTCTGTTCCTCCACGGCGGAGGCGATGGTGGTCTGGATGTCGTTGATGCGTCCGATGACCTCGGAGATCTCGGCGATGGCGGTGACGGCGCCGGTGGTGTCGCCTTGGATGGCCTCGATCTTGCGGCCGATGTCCTCGGTGGCGCGGGCGGTCTCCTTGGCGAGTTCCTTGACCTCGTTGGCCACGACGGCGAAGCCCTTGCCGGCGTCGCCGGCGCGGGCGGCTTCGATGGTGGCGTTGAGGGCGAGGAGGTTGGTCTGTTGGGCGATGGAGGTGATGACCTTGATGACTTGGCCGATCTCGGCGGAGGACTCGCCGAGGGAGGCGACGGTGCCTTGGGCGGAGGAGGCGACGGTGACGGCGCCGGTGGCGACGGTGGCGGCTTCGGTGGCGTTCTGGGCGATCTCGCGGATGGAGGCGGTCATCTCTTCTGCGGCGGAGGCGACGGTCTGGATGGAGGCGGAGACCTCGCCGGCGGAGCCGGTGGCCGAGGCGGCGCGGTCGGAGGTGAGGGTGGCGCCGTCGCCCATGCCTTGGGAGAGGATGGTGAGTTGTTCGGCGGCGATGGCGAGGGAGTCGGCGGTGCGGCCGATGGCGATCATGGAGTCGCGTTGGGCGGTGAGCAGGGTGGAGAGGCCGGCGGCGAGCTGGCCGATGGCGTCGGTGCCGGTGAGGGTGACCTCGCGGGTCAGGTCGCCGGCGGAGGCGGCGCGCACGACCTCGAG
>NZ_JADCLL010000001.1:2500-1249133 GCF_015070375.1 Nocardioides kribbensis
GGCGCCGTAGAGGGTGATAGCCCCGTAAGTGTAAGTGTGCGACTCTGATGCGTTTTCCCAAGTAACACGGAACCCCTGAAATTCCGTGTGAATCTGGCGGGACCACCCGTTAAGCCTAAATACTCCTTGATGACCGATAGCGGACAAGTACCGTGAGGGAAAGGTGAAAAGTACCCCTGGCGGGGAGTGAAATAGTACCTGAAACCGTGTGCCTACAATCCGTCGGAGCTTTTGTCCACCTTGTGTGGCGGGGTGACGGCGTGCCTTTTGAAGAATGAGCCTGCGAGTTTGCGTTGTGTTGCGAGGTTAACCCGTGTGGGGAAGCCGTAGCGAAAGCGAGTCCGAATAGGGCTACTTAGTAGCACGATCAAGACCCGAAGCGAAGTGATCTATCCATGGGCAGGTTGAAGCGCGGGTAAGACCGCGTGGAGGACCGAACCCACTTAGGTTGAAAACTGAGGGGATGACCTGTGGATAGGGGTGAAAGGCCAATCAAACTTCGTGATAGCTGGTTCTCCCCGAAATGCATTTAGGTGCAGCGTTGTGTGTTTCTTGCCGGAGGTAGAGCACTGGATAGCCGATGGGCCCGACCAGGTTACTGACGTTAGCCAAACTCCGAATGCCGGTAAGTGAGAGCGCAGCAGTGAGACTGCGGGGGATAAGCTCCGTAGTCGAGAGGGAAACAGCCCAGACCATCAGCTAAGGCCCCTAAGCGGTGACTAAGTGGAAAAGGATGTGGAGTCGCAGTGACAACCAGGAGGTTGGCTTGGAAGCAGCCACCCTTGAAAGAGTGCGTAATAGCTCACTGGTCAAGTGATTCCGCGCCGACAATGTAGCGGGGCTCAAGTCATCCGCCGAAGCTATGGCATTCACATATATAGCTAAGCCGCCTTCGAGGTTGGTTCAGGTGTGTGGATGGGTAGGGGAGCGTCGTGTCGCGAGTGAAGCTCCGGAGTGATCCAGGGGTGGATGCGACACGAGTGAGAATGCAGGCATGAGTAGCGAATCACGTGTGAGAAACACGTGCGCCGAATGATCAAGGGTTCCAGGGTCAAGCTAATCTGCCCTGGGTAAGTCGGGACCTAAGGCGAGGCCGACAGGCGTAGTCGATGGACAACGGGTTGATATTCCCGTACCGGCAAAGTAGCGCCCATGACGAACCTAGTGATGCTAACCATCTGAAACTCACGTGACCGGACCCTTCGGGGCGAGGCGTGTGAGCGTAGCGTGGGACCCGAACTGGTAGTAGTCAAGCGATGGGGTGACGCAGGAAGGTAGTCCAACCGTACCGATGGTTGTGTACGGCTAAGGATGTAGGGCGAACGATAGGCAAATCCGTCGTTCTGACTTTGATGTCGAGCTTGAGATCTGATGGGGAGCCGAATGGTGAAGTGGATGATCCTATGCTGTCGAGAAAAACCTCTAGCGAGCTATGCGCCGCCCGTACCCCAAACCGACTCAGGTGATCAGGTAGAGAATACTAAGGCGATCGAGCGAACCATGGTTAAGGAACTCGGCAAAATGCCCCCGTAACTTCGGGAGAAGGGGGGCCGGATGCGTGAACCCACGTGCTGGGGGAGCGTTGATGGCCGCAGAGACCAGGCCCAAGCGACTGTTTACTAAAAACACAGGTCCGTGCGAAGTTGTAAGACGATGTATACGGACTGACTCCTGCCCGGTGCTGGAAGGTTAAGGGGACCGGTTAGAGCGTAAGCTCGAAGCTGAGAACTTAAGCCCCAGTAAACGGCGGTGGTAACTATAACCATCCTAAGGTAGCGAAATTCCTTGTCGGGTAAGTTCCGACCTGCACGAATGGAGTAACGACTTGGGCGCTGTCTCAACCGTGGACTCGGCGAAATTGCACTACGAGTAAAGATGCTCGTTACGCGCGGCAGGACGGAAAGACCCCGGGACCTTTACTATAGTTTGGTATTGGTGTTTGGTTCGGCTTGTGTAGGATAGGTGGGAGACTGTGAAGTCCACACGCCAGTGTGGGTGGAGTCATCGTTGAAATACCACTCTGGTCGTACTAGATGTCTAACCTAGGACCATTATCTGGTTCAGGGACAGTGCCTGATGGGTAGTTTAACTGGGGCGGTTGCCTCCTAAAATGTAACGGAGGCGCTCAAAGGTTCCCTCAGCCTGGTTGGCAATCAGGTGTTGAGTGTAAGTGCACAAGGGAGCTTGACTGTGAGACAGACATGTCGAGCAGGGACGAAAGTCGGAACTAGTGATCCGGCGCCAGCAGGTGGAAGCGGCGTCGCTCAACGGATAAAAGGTACCCCGGGGATAACAGGCTGATCTTCCCCAAGAGTCCATATCGACGGGATGGTTTGGCACCTCGATGTCGGCTCGTCGCATCCTGGGGCTGGAGTAGGTCCCAAGGGTTGGGCTGTTCGCCCATTAAAGCGGCACGCGAGCTGGGTTTAGAACGTCGTGAGACAGTTCGGTCCCTATCCGCCGCGCGCGCAGGAAACTTGAGAAAGGCTGTCCCTAGTACGAGAGGACCGGGATGGACGAACCTCTGGTGTGCCAGTTGTCCCGCCAGGGGCACGGCTGGTTAGCTACGTTCGGGAGTGATAACCGCTGAATGCATCTAAGCGGGAAGCACGTTTCAAGATGAGGTTTCCCACCACGTATGTGGGTAAGGCCCCCAGCAGAACACTGGGTTGATAGGCCGGAGGTGTACAGCAGTGATGCCTAGCCGACCGGTACTAATAGGCCGAGGGCTTGTCTTACACTCATTCAACAAGACCTACAAAGAGGTCTAGTTGCCTGTATCTGCAGCGTATGTTCGCGTCCACGAACCAGTCACACAACACGTCACATGCATATGTGAATAATGGCTTGGATCCACACCCGCTTTTTGTGGTGGTGTGGGTTCGCAAGAGTTACGGCGGCCATAGCGAAAGGGAAACACCCGGTCCCATCCCGAACCCGGAAGTTAAGCCTTTCAGCGCCGATGGTACTGCAACCGAGAGGTTGTGGGAGAGTAGGACGCCGCCGGACAATTCTTAGTGCTTGTGGGGTCACCTGTTACCGGGTGGCCCCACAAGCCATTTCAAGACCTCACAGTCGTTGCGCCGCACCGCCGGCACGGCCCACTGAGCGTCCCCAGGCGCGACAGGACGCTCGTCCGTCCACACCTGCGTGGCACGGCGCGGTGCGCGTGCCTCGAACGCGCCACAGTGGTGCTGGAGGTGATGCGTGATGGCACGCACGAAGGAAGCGGTCCCTGCTGGGGACGACGTGGCGCCGGTCAACGAGGTCCGTCTCGTGGGCCGTGTGTCGGGCGAGGCGGTGGTCCGCGAGCTCCCGAGTGGCGATCCCGTCTGCTCGGTGCGCCTGGTGGTGGACCGTGCGGGCAGCGTGACGGGCTCGAGGCAGAGGGTCGACACGTTCGACTGCAGCGCCTGGTCGGCGCGGACGCGCCGGACGGTGTCGCGCTGGTCGCCGGGCGACGTCGTGGAGGTCCGCGGCGCTGTGCGCCGCCGGTTCTTCCGTCAGGGGGCGGCCGCCTCGTCGCGGGTGGAGATCGAGGTCGCCGAGGCCCGACTCATCCGTCGAGCAGCGAGTGCATGAGCACCCCGGGGCTCGGCTTGGGCTGGAAGGACGTGGCCTTCTCGGGGAGCAGCCGGTCGTCGGCGGCGACAGCGACCACGTGGTCCACGTCGGGCGCGGGCAGGAGCACGGCCACGGCCTTGCCGGGCCGAGCGGCCGCCGCCGCCTTCTCGGCCGTGTGGTGGTAGTCCACGGAGCGCGGACTGCGAGGCAGCGACGGCAGGACGGCCTCGTGCAGGAGCTCGACCGCCGAGCGGCCGGAGCCGGTCGGGAGGGTCAGGGCGCTCCAGTGCTCCCCGTCGGTGGCCACGAGGTGGTCGGGGCCGAGGTGGTCGAGGGCGGCGGAGCGGCGTACGCGCTCGCCGGTGCCACCGATGCTGGTGACCGCGCGGGTCAGCTCAGGCAGGGAGACGCCCTGGACGACACGGTGGATGGCACCGAGGTGGAGTGGGGTGTCGGTCTGGTCGACGAGCATGACGAGGCCGTGGTCGGCGGCGCCGCCGGGGTCGCGCGCCTGGAGGCGGAGGTAGGCGGCGTAGCGGTGGTGCCCGTCGGCGATGAGGACGCGACTGGGAGCGACCTCGCCCTGGACCGCCGCGATCTCGTCGGGGTCGGTCACGGCCCACAGCCGGTGCTCCTGCCCGATGCGGTCCCGGAAGGCGTGGGTGGGGCGCCGGGCCACCTGGCCCCGCGTCAAGGATCGCAGGGTCTCGGAGGCGCGGTGGACCAGGAGGATGGGGGCCGGGTGGAGGCGGATCTCGGCCAGCTTGTCGGCGAGGTCGTCGGCCTGGGCGGGGCGCACGCCCTCGTGGGGCAGCACGGCGCGCTCGGCGGGGAGGACGGCGCGACGCGAGAGGTCGAGCACGCCCACGACGCCGCGGACGGTGAGGCCGGCGGCGGTGTACTCGTGGACGTAGAGCGCAGGCACCCGGTCGCGCGCGACCTGTCCGTGCTCCTCCCAGCGCGCCAGCCGGTCCAGCACCTTGCGCTGGGACCGGCCGAAGGTGCGCGCGGTCGCGGGATCGCCCACCCGCAGGGGCGCCATTCGCAGGGCCCGGAAGGGCCCCAGGTGGAGCGGTCCGGCGACGTACGGCGGGGTGACCGTGCCGGAGCGCTCCATCTGCGCATCGTAGGGGGCGGGCCCGCCGAACCAGGGACCACCGGGCAGGCTGGGCCCACCGGCCCGCGTGGGGCCGGTGACGACCGCCGGCCGGCGCCGGCCACGACCGAGGGGTGCACCATGCTGCGTGGGACCGACCGAGCTCTCTGCGACCAGCACGACCTGGCCATGCTCGATCTCGACGGCGTGGTCTACATCGGTGGGGAGGCGGTGCCCGGCGCGGCCGAGGCGATCGCGGCCGCCCGCGAGCGGGACCAGCGCATCGCCTTCATCACCAACAACGCCTCACGGACACCCGAGACCGTAGCCGCGCACCTGACCGAGCTCGGTGTGGACGCCGCGCGCGAGGACGTGGTCACGTCGGCCCAGGCCGCCGCGCGGGTGCTCGTGGACCGGCTGGGCGCGGGAGCGCGGGTCGCGGCCCTGGGAGCCGACGGGCTGCTGGAGGCGCTGCGCGAGGAGGGCCTGGAGCCCGTCGGCATCGAGGACGAGGCCGACGCGCTCGCCACGGGCTACGGCCCCGACGTGCTCTGGCGCGACATCATGCGGGCCGCGGTGCGGGTGCGCGACGGTTTGTGGTGGGTGGCCAGCAACACCGACATGAGCATCCCGACGGCCTACGGCACGGCGCCCGGGCACGGGGTGCTGGTCGAGACGCTCAGCCGGTTCGCCGGGGTCGACCCGGTGGTCGCGGGCAAGCCCGCCCGCCCGCTGCTCGACGAGACCGTCCGCCGGGTGGGGGGCGCCACGCCGCTGATGGTGGGGGACCGGCTCGACACCGACATCGAGGGCGCGGTCGGCGTCGACATGCCCGCACTGCTCGTGATGACCGGTGTGACCGGCCTCCCCGAGCTCGTGGCGGCACGGCCCCGGGAGCGACCGACGTACCTCGCGGCGGACCTCTCCGGGCTGCTGCAGGCCCATCCGGAGCCCACCCGGAACGACGCGACGGTGGAGTGCGGCGGGTGGACGGCGGAGGTCGACGGCGCAGCCGAGCTGGTGGTGGAGGGCGACGGATCGGCGGACGACTGGTGGCGCGTGGTCGCCACCGCCGCGTGGGAACACCTCGACGCGGGCGGACGACCCGTGGGCGTCGACCGGCTGCGGGCCCCGGGCACGGAGCGGCGGTAGCCTCGCGCCATGAGCCACACCCCCGGGGCCGGCGCCCCCCTGAGCGAGGAGCACGCCCCGACCGGGGTGGCCGAGGTCGACGAGGTCGTCGAGGCCGTCACCCGGCTCGACGGGCGACCCGTCGCCGAGCACGTCGCGGTGTTCGAGGACGCCCACGACCGCCTGCGCCGAGCACTGGACGACGTGGACGGGCTGCTCGGCCCGGACCCGGCCGCGGACGCGGACGGCGCCCCGCGCGACGTGCCGGTCACGGTGGAGCGACCGGGGCCCGGGGTGCCGTCGCCGGGTCGGACAGGTGCGCCCGGTCCGCGGCCCGGCGCGACCGGCGTACCCCGTCCGGGGCCGGGATCCTCGTCCCGCTCCGACGGCGGGGCGTGACGCCGTGCCCCCTCGTCGACTGCGCCTCGACGCGGAGCTCGTGCGTCGCGGCCACGCCCGCTCGCGCGAGCACGCCAGCGAGCTCATCGCCGCCGGTCGTGTGAAGGTCTCGGGCGCGCTCGCCCGCAAACCGGCCACCGGCGTCACCACAGACGTGGCCATCGTGGTCGCGGAGGCCTCCGACGACCGACCGGACTACGTCTCGCGCGGCGGCCACAAGCTGGCGGGCGCCCTGGACGACCTCGCGCCGCTCGGCCTCGACGTGGCGGGCCGGCGCTGCCTGGACGCGGGGGCCTCCACCGGGGGCTTCACCGACGTGCTGCTGCGCCGCGGCGCGGCCCAGGTGCTCGCCGTCGACGTCGGCTACGGCCAGCTCGCCTGGCCCCTGCGCCAGGACGAGAGGGTCGTCGTGCACGACCGCACCAACATCCGCGAGCTCGACCTGCCGCTGGTCGGGGACCCGGTGGACGTCGTGGTGGGCGACCTGTCGTTCATCTCCCTCGAGCTGGTGCTCGACGCGCTGCTGCGGGTGACCCGGCCCGACGGCGACCTGGCCCTGATGGTCAAGCCGCAGTTTGAGGTGGGCAAGGAGCGGGTGGGCAAGGGCGGGGTCGTGCGCGACCCGGAGCTGCGCGCCGAGGCGGTGCAGTCGGTCGCCGCCGCGGCGGCCTCGCGCGGCTGGGGGGCCCGGGCCGTGACGACCAGCCAGCTGCCGGGACCCTCGGGCAACGTGGAGTTCTTCCTCTGGCTGCGCCACGGCCCGGCCACGGTCGACGAGGACGCGATCCACACCGTCGTCACCACCGCGGCGCCGCTGGGGGTGGCGGGTGAGAGGGTGGAGCCATGAGTGACTCCCCGAGCGCCGACCCGGCGGTGCGCCGTGTGCTCATGCTGACCCACACCGGGCGCGAGGAGGCCCGCGAGGTCGCCCTGGAGTTCTGCAAGGCCCTCACCAGCAACGGGATCGTCGTGCGCCTGCTCGCCGGCGAGGCCGACGACCTGGGCCTCACCGCCGACGAGCACCCGGGCCACCCGGGCCACCTCGAGATCACCGACCTGCACCGCGACCCCAGCGCCGGGTGCGAGCTGGCCCTCGTGATCGGGGGCGACGGCACGATCCTGCGGGCCGCCGAGATCACCCACGCCAGCCAGACCCCCGTGCTGGGGGTCAACCTGGGCCACGTGGGCTTCCTCGCCGAGGCCGAGCACGACGACGTCGAGTCGACGATCGCGGCCATCGTGGACCGGCGCTACTCCTCCGAGGACCGGATGACCCTCGACGTCGTGGTCTACGTCGACGGCGAGGTCGTCACCCGCACCTACGCCGTCAACGAGGCCAGCGTCGAGAAGGCCTCGCGCGAGCGGATGCTCGAGGTGGTCGCGGAGGTCGACGGGCGCCCGCTGTCGCGGTGGGGGTGCGACGGCGTCGTCTGCGCGACCCCGACCGGGTCCACGGCCTACAACTTCAGCGCCGGCGGACCGATCGTCTGGCCGGGCGTCGAGGCCCTGCTCATGGTGCCCATCAGCGCTCACGCCCTCTTCGCCCGCCCGATGGTCGTGGCCCCCACGTCGGTGCTGGCCGTCGAGGTGCTGGCGCGCACCGGCGTCTCGGGCGTGCTGTGGTGCGACGGGCGACGAGCCGTCGAGCTGCCGCCCGGCGCGCGGGTCGAGGTGCGGCGCGGCGAGCGGCCGATGCGCCTCGTGCGCCTGCACGAGGCGCCCTTCACCGACCGTCTCGTGGCCAAGTTCGGGCTGCCCGTCGAGGGCTGGCGCGGCGCCGCGGAGAGGCGACGCAAGGGAGACGACCGTGCTTGAGGAGATCCGGATCAGCTCCCTGGGCGTCATCGACTCCTCCACGCTCGAGCTCGGTCCCGGCCTGACCGTCATCACCGGTGAGACCGGAGCGGGCAAGACCATGATCGTCACCGCCCTGGGCCTGCTGCTGGGCGGGCGCAGCGACAGCGGCGCCGTGCGCACGGGTGCCCGCTCGGCCCGGGTCGAGGGGCTGGTGAGGGTCGACGGCCTGGGCGGCTTCGCGACATCGGTGGAGGACGCCGGTGGCGAGGTCGAGGACGGCCACGTCGTGCTGGCCCGCAACGTCTCGGCCGAGGGCCGCTCGCGGGCCTTCGTGGGCGGCGCCTCGGTGCCCGTCTCGACGCTGGCGTCGGTCAGCGAGCCCCTCGTCGCCGTGCACGGCCAGTCCGACCAGCACCGCCTGCTGCAGCCGAGGGCCCAGCGCGACGCGCTCGACCGCTTCGGCGGAGACGCCGTGGCCGGGGCCGCGGCGGCGTACACGGCGTGCTTCGAACGGCTGCGGGCCGTGGAGACGGAGCTCGTCGAGGTCGTCACCAGCGCTCGGGAGCGGGCGCGCGAGGCCGACCTGCTCCGCTTCGGGCTCGGGGAGGTCGAGGCCGTCTCGCCCGAGGTGGGCGAGGACGTCGCGCTGGCCGCCGAGGAGACCCGGCTGGGCTTCTCCGACACCCTGCGGACCGCCGCCGAGCAGGCCCGTGAGGCGCTCTCGAGCGAGGACGGTGCACCCGACGCGCTCGCGACGACCACGGCCGCCCGCTCGGCGCTGGAGTCGGTGCGCGCCCACGACCCGGAGGCCGCCGGACTGGCCGACCGGCTCGGTGAGATCTCCTACCTGCTCTCCGACCTGGCCGCCGACGTGGCCTCCTACGCCACCCGGGTCGAGGTCGACCCCGCGCGTCTGGCCGCGGTCTCCGAGAGACGTGCCGCGCTGACCGCGCTGACCCGCAAGTACGGCGAGACCATCGACGAGGTCCTCGCCTGGGCCGAGACGTCGTCGCGCCGGCTGCTGGACCTCGACGGCACCGACGAGCGCGTCGAGCAGCTGCGCCAGGAGCGCGAGGAGCTGCGCGAGGAGCTGGCCGACCTCGGACTGCGGCTCTCGCAGCTGCGCGGCGAGGCCGCCACGCGGCTGGCCGAGGCGGTCACCGGTGAGCTGGGCATGCTGGCCATGCCGCACGCCCGGGTCGTCGTGGAGGTCAGGCAGCACGCCGTGGAGGCCCCGGCCGAGACCGGTGACCCCGCCCGGGTCGGCACGCCGTTGCGGGTCGGGAAGCGCTGGCTGCGCTACGCCCCGTCGGGCCTCGACGAGGTCGACCTGCTGCTCGCGGCGAACACCGGCTCGGAGCCGCGCCCGCTGCACAAGGGTGCCTCGGGCGGCGAGCTCTCGCGGGTGATGCTCGCCCTCGAGGTCGCGCTGGCCGGCACCAGCCCCGTGCCGACGTTCGTCTTCGACGAGGTCGACGCAGGCGTCGGCGGCACGGCCGCCGTGGAGGTCGGGCGGCGCCTGGCCCGCCTGGCCCGTGACGCCCAGGTCCTCGTGGTGACCCACCTGCCGCAGGTCGCGGCGTACGCCGACCGCCATGTGGTCGTCAGCAAGTCCAACGACGGCACCGTCACCAGCTCGGGGCTCGCGGTGCTCGACGACACCCAGCGCGAGCGCGAGCTGTCGCGCATGATGGCCGGACTCACCGGCTCGGACACCGCGCTGGCGCACGCCCGCGAGCTCCTCGAGGTGGCCGGCCCGGCGCGCGCGCTGCCCGTCGGCTGAGACCCGACCCGGTCCCCAGGCCGTCGTCAGGTCGTCGTCAGGCCGTCGCCGGGTCGCCGCCGCGTCCTGCCCGGGACCGGTGACCGGGTCCTGGCCGGGGACGCGGCACGGGTCGGGACGGGCACGGGCGGGCCGACGCGCCCGGCGCGTCGAGGTGCCCGGGACGGTGCCGGGCGGATGTCAGCATGGGGCGGTCATGAGGCTCCCCGAAAGACTGCGTCCCGCCCCCGAGACCACCGGCCTCGTCGGCCCCCTGCGGCTCGAGGCCCGCACCAGCGACCTCCTGCCGCGGCTGCGGTCGGGAGACGTGGCCGTGCTCGACCACAGCGACCTCGACCGCGCCACGGCGCGACGCCTCGTGGGAGCGGGGGTGTCGGCGGTCGTGAACGTCTCGCCCTTCGTCTCGGGGCGCTTCCCCGCCCAGGGGCCGCTGGTGCTGGCCGAGGCCGGCATCGTGCTCGTCGACGGTCTCGGCGCCGCGGGTCGCTCGCGACTGCGCGACGGTGCGCGCGTGGTGGTCGAGGAGGGCGTGCTCCACCTCGACAGCGGGGAGCAGGTGCCCGGTCGCAGCGTCGACCTCGGCGTGCTGCGCGAGGACCTCGACGCCGCCCGCAGCGGGCTGGCGACCCAGCTCGAGACCATCAGCCACCACGGCACCGAGCTGCTGCGGCGCGAGGAGCCCCTCCTGCTGCACCGCGAGGGCCTCCCACGCCTGGCCACCGCGGTGCGGGGGCGCACCGTGGTCCTCGTGGCCGCCGGCGCCCGGCACCGCGAGCAGCTGGCGCAGCTGCGGCCGTTCCTGCGCGAGCAGGAGCCGGTGGTCGTGGCCGCCGCCGACCTCGCCGACGAGGTGGTCGCCGCCGGTCTGCACGTCGACGTCGTGGTGGTCGACCTGCGCCACGACCGGCCGACCCTGCCCTCGGCGCGCACGCTGCGCGCCGCCGGCGACGTGGTGCTGGTGGGCGACCTCGGCCGCAGCGACGTCGCCGACTCCCTCGACCGCCTCGGCATCCGGCCCTCGCGGCTGGCCACCTCCCTCGACGCCGCCGACGCCGCGCTGCTGACCGTCGACGCCCACGACCCGGCCCTCGTCGTCGGTGTCGGGCTGGCCGGTGGTCTCACCGACCTGCTCGACCGGACCCGCTCGAGTGCGGCCGGGAGCCACCTGGTGCGCCTCGCCCTGGGGGCGCGGCTCGTCGACGCCGACGCGGTGCCCCGGCTCTACTCGGGTCGCGTGCGTCCGGTCCACCTGCTGCTGGTGATGCTGGCCGGTCTGCTCGCCCTCGCCGCCGCCGTGGCCGTCACCCCCGTGGGCCAGACCTGGGCCGACCAGGGTGCCGACGCTCTCGGCGACCTCGGCCGCACCCTCTCCGACCTGTTGCAAGGACTTCTCCCGTGATCTCGTACCGCCACCACGTCGTCTCGCTCGTCGCCGTCTTCCTCGCCCTGGCCGTCGGGGTCGTGCTCGGCGGGGGTCCGCTCAGCGAGCTCGGCCGAGACCGGGACACCGCCACCGCCCGTCAGGCCTCGGCCGAGACAGGGCCGATCGCCCAGGCCGGCTACGGCGAGGCCTTCGCCGCCGCGACGGCGGCGCGGCTCTACGACGACGCGCTCGCCGAGCGTCCCGTGGCGCTGCTGGCGCTGCCGGGCGCCGACGAGGACACGCTCACCGCGCTCTCCGACCAGGTGCAGGTCGCCGGCGGCGAGGTCGCCGCGCGCTACGAGCTCCAGGCCCGGCTGACCGACCCGACGTCGAGCACCCTGGTGGACAGCCTCGGCACGCAGGTGCTCGAGCAGCTCGGTGACGCGCCGGCGGCCCGGGGCATCGACCCCGACGCGCCGGCGTACGTGAGGCTGGGACAGCTCACGGGGCTGGCCGTGGGCAGCTCGTCGGAGGCCGGTGGCGAGGTGACCGACGCCGGCCGCACCGTGCGCGACAGCCTCAGCGAGGCCGGCCTGGTGACCTCGCCGGAGCCCGACGCCGCCCTGGCGCCGCTGCTCGTCGTGGTGCTCGGCGACGACCAGCAGGTCGACCCCGACGTGCTCCAGGACCTGCTGAGCGGGCTCTCCGCGACGACGCAGGGCGTCGTGCTCGCCGGGCCGACGTCGTCGGGGGCCGACGGGGTGCTGGCGACGCTGCGCGAGGACGGCGGCGTCGAGGCCGTCCCGAGCGTGGACGGGGTCGAGACCGCGCCGGGACAGGTCACCACCCTGCTCGCCCTGCTCCGCGCGCCGTCGGGGGCCGGGGGCGACTTCGGGGTCGCCGGAGCCGACGGGGCCGTGCCGGTCGACTGATGCCCGGGGGCGGCGATCGTCCCCGTGACGTCGTTGTGCTGGACGCTGGACGGCTGGGTCGGGTGGTTTCGAGACGGTCGCTGGCGCTCCCTCCTCAACCACCGTGCTGGGGCGTGTCCGTCCGCTGTCGACGCCCGGGGTCGGGTGGTGTCGAGACGGTCGCTGGCGCTCCCTCCTCAACCACCGTGCTGGGGCGTGTCCGTCCGCTGTCGACGCCCGGGGTCGGGTGGTGTCGAGACGGTCGCTGGCGCTCCCTCCTCAACCACCGTGCTGGGGCGTGTCCGTCCGCTGTCGACGCCCGGGGTCGCGTGGTGTCGAGACGGTCGCTGGCGCTCCCTCCTCAACCGCCGTGCTGGGGCGTGTCCGTCCGCTGTCGTGGGTGGGGTCGGGTGGTGTCGAGACGGTCGCTGGCGCCGCCTCCCCGGCCGGCGTCGGTGTCTCGTCGGTCACCGCGCGGCGGCGTGTCGCGGCGGGTGGTCACGGGGCGGGCCGACCTGACGTAGGGTGGAGTTCCGTGAGGAACCCAGGGCCGACCAAGCACGTATTCGTCACCGGAGGCGTCGCCTCCTCGCTCGGCAAGGGGCTCACGGCGTCCAGCCTTGGCCGGTTGCTGCGCTCGCGGGGGCTGCGGGTGACGATGCAGAAGCTCGACCCGTACCTCAACGTGGACCCGGGGACGATGAACCCCTTCCAGCACGGCGAGGTCTTCGTGACCAACGACGGCGCCGAGACCGACCTCGACATCGGCCACTACGAGCGCTTCCTCGACACCGACCTCGGTCAGATCGCCAACGTCACCACCGGTCAGGTCTACTCCAGCGTCATCGCCAAGGAGCGCCGCGGCGACTACCTCGGCGACACGGTGCAGGTGATCCCGCACATCACCAACGAGATCAAGGAGCGCGTGCTCGCGATGGGCGGCGAGGACGTCGACGTCGTCATCACCGAGGTCGGTGGCACGGTCGGCGACATCGAGTCGCTGCCCTTCCTCGAGGCCGCGCGCCAGGTGCGCCACGACATCGGGCGGGGCAACTGCTTCTTCCTCCACGTCTCGCTGGTGCCCTACATCGGCCCGTCGGGGGAGCTGAAGACCAAGCCCACCCAGCACTCCGTGGCCGCGCTGCGCCAGGTCGGCATCCAGCCCGACGCCGTCGTGTGCCGCGCCGACCGCGAGCTGCCGGCCTCGATCAAGAAGAAGATCTCGCTGATGTGCGACGTCGACGAGGAGGCCGTGGTCACCGCGGCCGACGCCCCGTCGATCTACGACATCCCCAAGGTGCTGCACCGCGAGGGCCTCGACGCCTACGTCGTGCGGCGCCTCGACCTGCCCTTCCGCGACGTCGACTGGACGCTGTGGGACGACCTGCTGCGCCGGGTGCACCACCCCAAGGAGGAGGTGACCATCGGCCTGGTCGGCAAGTACATCGACCTTCCCGACGCCTACCTCTCGGTGGCCGAGGCGCTGCGTGCCGGTGGCTTCGCCCACGAGGCCAAGGTCAACCTGCGCTGGATCCCCTCCGACGACTGCGCCACCCCGGCGGGCGCCGCGCGGAACCTGCAGGACCTCGACGCCGTCTGCGTGCCCGGCGGCTTCGGCATCCGCGGCCTCGAGGGCAAGCTCGGCGCCCTCACCTACGCCCGCACCCACGGCCTGCCCACCCTCGGGCTGTGCCTGGGCCTGCAGTGCATGGTGATCGAGTACTCCCGCACCGTCCTGGGCCTGGAGCAGGCCGGGTCCACGGAGTTCGATCCCGAGACCCCCGAGCCGGTCATCGCGACGATGGCCGAGCAGAAGGAGTACGTGGAGGGGGCCGGCGACCTCGGCGGCACGATGCGCCTGGGGCTCTACCCCGCGGCGCTCAAGGACGGCACCGTCGTGCGCGCCGCCTACGGCGAGGCGCTGGTGCACGAGCGGCACCGCCACCGCTACGAGGTCAACAACGCCTACCGCGCCCGGCTCGAGGAGGCCGGCCTGGTCTTCTCCGGCACGGCCCCCGACGACAGCCTCGTGGAGTTCGTCGAGCTGCCCCGCGAGGTGCACCCCTACTACGTCTCCACCCAGGCCCACCCCGAGCTGCGCTCGCGCCCGACGCGACCGCACCCGCTCTTCGCGGGCCTGGTCGGCGCGGCGATCGAGCGGCAGAAGGAGCTGCGGTTCCCGATCGACGCCGAGCTCGTGCGCCGCGACGCCGCGGAGGCCTGAGGTGGGCGCGGTGGCCGACGGCGCCGGCGAGCAGCCCGCGCTGCGCGACGAGCCGGCCTCCTGGCCGGTCCGCTCCAGCGGTGACCTGCACCGCGACGGCTGGGTCGTGGCCTTGCGCGAGGACCGCATCCAGCGCCCCGGCCACCCCGAGGAGGAGCCCTTCCGCCGCGTGGTGCTCGAGCACCCCGGCGCCGCGGTCATCCTGGCCGTCGACGACGAGGAGCGGGTGCTGTGCCTGTGGCAGTACCGCCACGCGGCGCAGACCCGGTTCGTGGAGCTGCCCGCCGGGCTGCTCGACGTCGACGGGGAGGAGCCGGTCGACGTCGCGCGCCGCGAGCTGGTCGAGGAGGCCGGCTACGAGGCGCAGGAGTGGACCCACCTGGTGTCGACGTACTCCTCGCCCGGGATCTCCGAGGAGCTGGCCCACATCTACCTCGCGCGGGGACTGCGCGAGGTGGGGCGCGGCGACTTCGTGCCGGCCCACGAGGAGGCCGAGATGGAGACGGGCTGGGTGGCCTTCGACGACATGGTCGAGGCGGTGCTCGACGGCCGCCTGCGCGACGCGCCCGTCGTGATCGCGGTGCTCGCCGCACACGCCAGGGGCCTGGCGGGATCGGCGCGCGCGTCCCGATAGTGTCGCCCGCACCCCACAGCGTCGTGGGGCCCCGTGATGACAGGAGTGTCAGGTGAAGGTCGGCGTCCCGAAGGAAGTCAAGAACCACGAGTACCGGGTGGCCCTGACGCCGCTGGGTGTCCACGAGCTGGTGGCCCACGGCCACGAGGTCGTCGTGGAGACCGGCGCCGGCGTCGGCTCCCAGATCAGCGACGACGACTACGCCGCCGCCGGAGCCACGCTGCTGCCCGACGCCGACGCCGTGTGGGGCGAGGCCGAGATGGTGCTCAAGGTCAAGGAGCCCGTGGCCGAGGAGTACCACCGCATGCGGGAGGGTCAGCTCCTCTTCACCTATCTCCACCTGGCCGCCGACCCGACGCTGACCGCCGAGCTGATGAAGCGCAAGGTCACCGCGATCGCCTACGAGACCGTGCAGCTGCCCTCCGGCGCGCTCCCGCTGCTCTACCCGATGTCGGAGGTCGCCGGCTGCCTGGCCCCGCAGGTCGGCGCCCATGCGCTGCTCAAGGCCCAGGGCGGCCGCGGGGTGCTGCTCGGCGGTGTCGGCGGCGTCGCCAACGCCAAGGTCGTCGTCATCGGCGCGGGTGTCTCGGGGCAGAACGCCGCCAACATCGCCCTCGGCATGGGTGCCGACGTCACCCTGCTCGACACCGACCTCGACAAGCTGCGCATGTCCTTCTGGCGCTACGACAACCGCGTGCACGGCCTGGCCTCCTCCAAGCTGGCCATCGAGCAGCACGTCACCCAGGCCGACATGGTCATCGGGGCCGTGCTCATCCCCGGCGCCAAGGCCCCGAAGCTGGTCTCCAACGAGCTGGTCGCGGCCATGAAGCCCGGCTCGGTGCTCGTCGACATCGCCGTCGACCAGGGCGGCTGCTTCGAGGACACCCGCCCCACGACCCACGCGGACCCGACGTACGCCGTGCACGACTCGGTCTTCTACTGCGTGGCCAACATGCCCGGCGCCGTGCCGACCACCTCGACCTACGCGCTCACCAACGCCACCATGCCCTACGCCGTGGCGCTGGCCGGCAAGGGCTGGCTGCAGGCCTGCCGCGACGACCGCAGCCTGGCGCTGGGGCTCAACACCCACGACGGGCAGCTCACCAACGCCCCCGTGGGCGAGGCCGTCGGCGTCGACGCGGTCTCCCTCGACCGCGTGCTGGCCTGACCCGGGTGCCGACGCTCGCGCAGGAGCCCGCGACGGTGGGTGACGGGGGAGGCACCGGGGACCTGACGGGCCCCCGTGTCGCCGTGCGCACCTACCTCGACCACCTCTCGGTCGAGCGCGGTCTGGCGACCAACACGCTGTCGTCCTACCGCCGCGACCTGCGCCGCTACCTCGCCCACCTCGCGGCCCGCGGGGTCTCGAGCCTCGACGAGGTGACCGAGGCGGTGGTCTCGGACTTCCTCGTCGCGCTGCGCGAGGGCGACGCCGAGCACCCGCCGCTGAGCGCGACGTCGGCGGCCCGCACGGTGGTGGCCGTGCGCGGCTTCCACCGCTTCGCCGTGGCCGACGGCCTCGCCCAGGCCGACCCGGCGGCCGGGGTGAAGCCGCCGGCCCCGGCCAAGCGGCTGCCCAAGGCGCTGCCCCTGTCGGACGTGGAGGCGATCCTGGAGGCCGCAGGCGCCCCCGGCACCGCGCTCGCGCTGCGCGACCGGGCGCTGCTGGAGGTGCTCTACGGCACCGGTGCGCGGATCTCGGAGGCCGTCGGGCTCGACGTCGACGACCTCGACCGCAGCGGCGCCGCCGAGCCCGGGCTGGCCGCCGTGCCGGGCACGGTGCTGCTGCGCGGCAAGGGCGGCAAGGAGCGGATCGTGCCGGTCGGCTCCTACGCCCTGGAGGCGGTGGAGGCCTACCTCGTGCGTGGTCGCCCGGAGCTGGTCGCAGCCGCGACGGGCACGGGCCCGGCCGGAGCGCTCTTCGTCAACGCCCGCGGGGGCCGGCTCTCGCGGCAGTCGGCCTGGGCCGTGCTGGCCAAGGCCGCCGACCGGGCCGGCGTGACCCGCGACGTCTCCCCGCACACGCTGCGCCACTCCTTCGCCACCCACCTGCTCGACGGGGGCGCCGACGTCCGCGTCGTGCAGGAGCTCCTGGGCCACGCCTCTGTGACCACCACCCAGGTCTACACGCTGGTGACGGTGGACAACCTGCGCGAGGTCTTCGCCACCTCCCACCCGCGAGCGCGCGGATGAGCGCCCCCGAGGGCGCGGCCGCCGCCTGGCCGCCGCGCGTGGGCGCCGGCGACGACGAGGTCTACGACGCCGTCGTGGCCTGGGCCGCGGGCACCGGGGTCTCGCTCTACCCCCACCAGGACGAGGCCGTCATCGAGCTGCTGGGGGGCAGCAACGTCGTGCTGGCCACCCCCACCGGGTCGGGCAAGTCGCTCGTGGCGGTGGCCGCCCACGCCGCGGCGCTGGCCCGCGACGAGGTGTCCTTCTACACCGCGCCCATCAAGGCGCTGGTGAGCGAGAAGTTCTTCGCGCTCTGCCAGGTCTTCGGGGCCGACAACGTCGGCATGCTCACCGGCGACGCCTCGGTCAACGCCGACGCCCCGATCATCTGCTGCACCGCCGAGGTCCTGGCCAACCTGGCGCTGCGGGAAGGGGCGGGCGCCGACGTCGGCCTGGTCGTGATGGACGAGTTCCACTTCTACGCCGAGCCCGACCGCGGCTGGGCCTGGCAGGTGCCGCTGATCGAGCTGACCGACGTGCAGTTCCTGCTGATGTCGGCGACCCTCGGCGACGTCACGGACCTCGCCGCCGACCTCACCCGGCGCACCGGGCGCGAGACCGCCGTGGTCGACGACGCCGAGCGGCCCGTGCCGCTGGACTTCACCTGGTCGCTCACCCCGCTGCTCGAGCAGCTCGAGGAGCTGGTCACCACCGGCCAGGCCCCCGTCTACGTCGTGCACTTCACCCAGGCCGCCGCGGTCGAGCAGGCCACCGCGCTGCTCAACGCGAAGTGGGTGCCCAAGCCGGCCGACGAGCTGGCCGAGCGGCTCGCGGGCTTCCGCTTCGGCGCCGGCTTCGGCAAGACCCTCTCCAAGCTGCTGCGCCGCGGCATCGGCGTCCACCACGCCGGCATGCTGCCCCGCTACCGACGCGTGGTCGAGCAGCTGGCCCAGGCCGGTCTGCTCTCGGTCATCTGCGGCACCGACACCCTCGGCGTCGGCATCAACGTGCCGATCCGCACGGTGCTCTTCACCGGGCTCGCGAAGTTCGACGGCAACCGGCAGCGGGTGCTGCGCAGCCGCGAGTTCCTCCAGATCGCCGGGAGGGCCGGCCGCGCCGGCTACGACACCCGCGGGTACGTGGTCGTGCAGGCCCCCGAGCACACCATCGAGAACGAGAAGGCCAAGCGCAAGGCCGAGGCCAAGAACGCCGCGATGAGCGCGGAGAAGCAGGCCAAGCGCAAGAGCAAGGCCCAGCTGCGCAAGCCCCCCGAGGGCTCGGTGGTGTGGACCGAGCAGACCTTCGACAAGCTCGTCGAGGGCACCCCCGAGCAGCTGGTCTCGCGCATGCGGGTCGACAACTCGATGATCATCAACGTCCTGGCCCGCGACGAGGACGCCTTCGCGGTGCTGCGGCGGCTGCTCACCGACAACCACGAGGACCGCCGCAACCGCGTGCGCCTGGCGCGCCGTGCCCTGCGGCTGACCCGCAGCCTGGTGCAGTCGGGCACCGTGACCCGGCTCGAGGAGCCCGACGAGCTCGGCCGGCGCTACGTGCTCACCGTCGACCTGCCCGACGACTTCGCCCTCAACCAGCCGCTGGCGCACTTCGCGCTGGCCGCCTTCGAGGTGCTCGACCCCGAGGCCGACGACCACACCCTCGACCTCGTCTCGGTCGTCGAGGCCGTGCTCGAGGCGCCCCGGCAGATCCTGCTCGCCCAGCAGTGGGCCGCGCGCGGCGAGGCCGTCGCCGAGCTGAAGGCCGACGGCGTGGAGTACGACGAGCGGATGGCGCTGCTCGACGAGATCACGTGGCCCCAGCCCCTCGCGGAGCTGTTGGGCACGACGTACGAGATCTACCGGCAGAGCCACCCGTGGCTCTCCGAGGACGCGCTGGCGCCGAAGTCCATCGTGCGCGAGATGTACGAGCAGGGGATGGGCTTCACCGACTTCGTGAGCCGCTACCAGCTCGCCCGCTCCGAGGGCTTGGTGCTGCGCTACCTCACCGACGCCTACCGCACGCTGCGCGTAACGGTGCCCGAGCGCCACCGCACCCCCGAGCTCGACGACCTCGCCGAGTGGCTGGGCGAGACGATCCGCCAGACCGACTCCTCGTTGCTCGACGAGTGGGAGGCGATGACCGACCCCGAGGCCGTCGCCCGACGCGCGGCGGAGCTCGCCGGCTCCGGCCCGCCCGCCTCGCCGCGCCCGATCTCGAAGCAGGGCCGGGCCTTCGCCGTCATGGTGCGCAACGCGATGTGGCGCCGGGTGGAGCTCGTGGCGCGCGACGACCTCGACGGCCTGATGGCCCTCGAGCGGGCCTCGGCCGACCGCACCGACCCGCCCCGCGCGGTCGTCGTCACCCGCTCGGTGTGGGACGCCGCGATCGAGGACTACTACGCCGAGCACGACCGGGTCGACCTGGGGCCCGACGCGCGCGGGCCCGCGCTGCTGCAGGTGGAGGAGACCCTCGGGGAGCCCGCGGGCGTCGACGGCGACGGGGAGGACGCCACCGCGCGGCTGCTGCTGGTGCGCCAGACCGTGCACGACCCCGAGGGCCACCACGACTGGGTCGTGGAGGCCACCGCCGACCTCGACGCCTCCGACGAGATCGGCGAGCTGGTGCTGGCCACCACCGCGTTCCGGCGGCTGGGGGGCTGAGGCCGGGCCGCCGGGCGAGTGGTGGTCTCGAGACGCTCGCCGGCGCTCGCTCCTCGACCGCCGCGCGTGGGCCCGCTGGTCGAGCACCGGGGTGGTGGGTGGTTTCGAGACGCTCGCTGGCGCTCGCTCCTCAACCACCGGGGGTGGGCTCGCTGGTCGAGCACCGGGGTGGTGGGTGGTCTCGAGACGCTCGCTGGCGCTCGCTCCTCAACCACCGGGGGTGGGCTCGCTGCTCGAGCACCGGGGGTGGGCTCGCTGCTCGACCACCGGGTGGTGAATGCGGTTGCGCTGGGGTAGCGGGGGCTGTGAGCCTGGGCGCCCCCGCCCCCCACACACACACACCGAGGAGCCGCCCGTGCGCTCGCTGGTCTACCTGGTCGCCACCTCCCTCGACGGCTTCATCGCCGGACCCGACGGCGACACCTCCGTGCTCGAGGAGGACCTGGAGTCGGCCGCCGCCGCGCTCGCGGCCTACCCCGACACCTGCCCCGCCCACCTGCGCGAGGCCTTCGGCATCAGCGGCCCGCCGGTGCGCTTCGACACCGTCGTCATGGGCGCGGCCACCCACCGTCCGGCGCTCGCGGCCGGGCTGACCAGTGCCTACCCGCACCTCACGCAGTACGTCGCGACCCACGCCGACCTGCCCGACGACCCGACCCAGCACCGGTGGGAGGGCGACCTCGCGGCCCGTGTCAGGGAGCTCAAGGCCGCGTCGGGGGGCGACATCTGGCTGTGCGGGGGCGGCGACCTCGCCGGGCAGCTCGTCGAGGAGATCGACGAGATCCACCTCAAGGTGCACCCGGTGCTCCTCGGCGAGGGCGTGCCCGTGGTCCGCGGCGCGGGTCTGCGCCGGTTCACGCACGTCTCCAGCAGCACCCTCGCAGGCGGGGTCGTGCTGTCGGTCTACGCCGCTCGCGCCTCGGGGGCGTGAGCCCGGTCGCGGCCTAGGCTGGGGCCATGAGCGAGCAGGCGCGGACGTCGGGGGTCACGGTCAGGCACGAGCCGGGCGAGTCGCGCTGGGCGGCGTACGACGGGCCCGAGCTGGCCGGTGTCGCGGTCTACCAGCTCGCCGACGACCCGGCCCGGGTGGTCTTCCTCCACACGGTCGTGCGCGACGGCTTCGAGGGCCGCGGCGTCGGCTCGGCGCTGGCCCGCGCGGCGCTGGACGAGGTGCGGGCGGCGGGGGAGCGCCGCGTGGAGCCGCAGTGCCCCTTCATCGCCGGCTGGATCGGCAAGCACCCCGACTACGCCGACCTGGTGGTCTGAGGCCGCTCGGACCGCACCGGCTCCTCCACAGCTTCGTCCCCAGGTGGGGAGGTGCCTGTGCAGAACCCCGGGACCTCCTCCACAAACCGTGCACAGATCAGGGCACCGGCCTGGGGAGGACGGCCACCGGGTTGTCGCCGGGGGTGGGCGGACCTAGGCTCGCGCGGACGTCGACCGACATGTCGTCGTGTCGACACGGAGGCAGGATCCCGGTGCGGCGCCCCGGTGGCGCCGACGTGGGGATCCCGAGCGAGGAGCGCCCGATGAGCGATGGTGGAATGGTCCCCGGACCCGGGGGCAGCAGCGCCCACGAGATGCCGCCCCGGTTCCGCACGCCGACCCCCACCCTCGGAGAAGAGCAGCAGTTGACCGAGCCCCTCCCGTTCGAGCGCCCGCCCTCGGCGCGGCCGGCCACCCCGGCGGTCTCCGCGAAGGCGACGGCCGTCGGCGACCTCGGCCCCACCGGCCGCCCGATGCCGCTGATCCCCGAGCCCGGCCCCGTGGCCGAGCACGGGCGCGCGCGCGTGGTGTCGATGTGCAACCAGAAGGGCGGCGTGGGCAAGACCACCACGACGATCAACCTCGGTGCCTCGCTCGCGGAGTTCGGTCGCAAGGTGCTGCTCGTCGACTTCGACCCGCAGGGCTCGCTGTCGGTCGGGCTGGGGCTCAACCCCCACGAGATGGACATGACGGTCTACAACCTGCTGATGGAGCGCGACGTCACCCTCGAGGACGTCGTCGTGCCCTCCGGGGTGCCCGGCATGGACCTGCTGCCCTCCAACATCGACCTCTCCGCCGCCGAGGTGCAGCTGGTGCAGGAGGTCGCGCGCGAGCAGACCCTCCAGCGGGTGCTCGCGCCCGCGCTGGAGCGCTACGACGTCATCATCATCGACTGCCAGCCCTCGCTGGGGCTGCTCACCGTCAACGCGCTGACCGCCTCCGACGGGGTCATCGTGCCGCTGGAGTGCGAGTACTTCGCGCTGCGCGGCGTGGCGCTGCTCAAGACCACCATCGACAAGGTGCGCGAGCGGCTCAACCCGCGCCTGGAGATCGACGGCGTGCTCGGCACCATGTTCGACGGGCGCACCCTGCACAGCCGCGAGGTCATGGAGCGACTGGTGCAGGCCTGGGGCGACACCGTCTTCCACACCGTGATCCGGCGCACCGTGAAGTTCTCCGACGCCACCGTCGCCGGCGAGCCCATCACGTCCTACGCCTCGGCCTCCGCCGGCGCCGACTCCTACCGCACGCTGGCCAAGGAGGTGCTGGCCCGGTGGCTCGCCGGGTGAGCCTCCCCTCGGCCGACGACCTCTTCCGCCCGACGGCCGACCCGACCCCGCCGCAGACCGGCGACCATGCGTCGCCCGGCTCCCCGGACGCCCCCGGAGCCGCCGCCGACCGTGCGCCCGACAGTGCGCCCGACGGGGCGCCCGGCGCCCCAGCCGACGACCGGGGCGCCGGATCCGCCGGCGAGCCCGCCGATCCCGCCGCGACGCCACGCGCGCGGCGCGGGCCGGCCAGGCCGAGCGGCCGGGTGCGCCACGACGAGAAGATGACGGTCTACATCACCTCCGAGGAGCTGCTGGCCATCGAGCACGCGCGCCTCGCGCTGCGCAGCGGCCACGGGCTGGCCGTGGACCGCGGCCGGCTCGTGCGGGAGGCCGTCGCGATGGTGCTGGCCGACTTCGAGGCCGACGGCGAGGACAGCGCGCTCGTGCGGCGGCTGACCCGGGAGTGACCACGGTCGGGACCGTGGCCGGTGACGTGGCCGGCGAGGGGGCCGGCCCTGCCGGCTCGGACGCCTTCGAGGTCAGGCTGGTCAACTTCGAGGGACCCTTCGACCTGCTGCTGAGCCTGATCTCCAAGCACAAGCTCGACGTCACCGAGGTCAGCCTCTCGCAGGTGACCGACGAGTTCATCGCCCACGTCAGGGCCCTGCGCGACCGCCCCGTGCCCGGCGGGGGCCCTCGCGACGCGGTGGGCGACCTCGAGCGGACCACCTCGTTCCTCCTGGTGGCCTCCACCCTGCTCGACCTCAAGGCGGCCCGGCTGCTGCCCCAGGGAGACGTCGAGGACGAGGAGGACCTGGCGCTGCTCGAGGCCCGCGACCTGCTCTTCGCCCGGCTGCTGCAGTACAAGGCGTTCAAGCAGGTCGCCGGGGTGCTCGAGCGTCGCCTGGCGGGGGAGTCGCTGCGCCACCCCCGCGCGGTCGGGCTGGAGGAGCGCTTCGCCACGCTGCTGCCCGAGGTGCTGATCGGCATCGGTCTCGAGCAGTTCGCGGCGCTGGCGGCGCGCGCCCTGGAGCCCAAGCCGCTGCCCGAGGTCTCCCTCCAGCACATCCACGCCACCACCGTGTCGGTGCGCGAGCAGGCCGCCGTGGTCGCCGAGCGGCTGCGCCGCGCCGGCACGCTCACCTTCCGCGCCCTGTGCGGCGACGCACCCGACACCCTCACCACCGTGGCACGCTTCCTGTCGCTGCTCGAGCTCTTCCGCGAGGGCGTGGTGTCCTTCGACCAGGTCGATCCGCTCGGGGAGCTGAGCGTGCGCTGGACCGGCGACGAGGACACCGACGTCGAGGACCTGGTCACCGACGAGTTCGACGGCGCTCCGCCCGAGCCCGGTGCCGATCCAGAGCCCGATCCCCAGCCCGCCCCCCAGCCCGACCCCGCGACGACGCAGGAGCACCCGTGAGCGAGCAGGACACCGGCCCCGCAGGCGCGGAGGCGACCTCGACGGGACCGCAGGGTGACGGCGTACCGGTCGTGGCGCTGCGGCCCTCGCTCGAGGCCGTGCTGATGGTGGCCGACCAGCCCCTCGACGCCGTCTCGCTGGCCACGGCCGTGCGACACCCCGTGGCCGACGTCGTGGCGGCGTTGCAGCTGCTGGCCGAGGAGTACGCCGAGCAGGGCCGCGGCTTCGAGCTGCGCCACGTGGCCGGTGGCTGGCGCTACTACACCCGCGAGGAGCACGCCGCGGTGGTGGAGGCCTTCGTGCTCGAGGGGCAGTCGGCGCGGCTGACCCAGGCCGCGCTCGAGACGCTCGCGGTCGTGGCCTACAAGCAGCCCGTCTCGCGGGCCCGCGTCTCGGCGGTGCGCGGCGTCAACGTCGACGGGGTGATGCGCACCCTGCTCGCGCGCGGTCTGGTCGAGGAGGCCGGCAACGACGCCGAGACCGGCGCCCACCTCTACCGCACCACCACGTACTTCCTGGAGCGCATCGGGGTGACCTCGCTCGACGAGCTGCCCGAGCTCGCGCCCTACCTCCCTGACATGGACGACCTCGAGGACGACCTCGAGAGCGTGGCCGCCGCGGCCGCGCCACGGACCGGACCGGGCACCGAGCCCGACGGTGGAACGGAGCCCACGTGACCAGCGACCAAACCGGCGACCAGACCGGCGACCAGACCGGCGACCAGACCGGCGACCAGACCGGCGACCAGACCGGCGACCAGACCGGCGACCAGACCGGCGACCAGACCGGCGACCAGACCGGCGACCAGACCGGCGAGCAGACCGGCGAGCAGACCGGCGAGCAGACCGGCGACCGGCAGGGCAGCGGCCCGCAGGTGCAGACCGACGACGACGGCCAGATCCGGCTGCAGAAGCTGCTGGCCCAGTCGGGCGTCGCCTCGCGGCGCAAGTGCGAGGAGCTGATGCTCGAGGGCCACGTGGTCGTCGACGGCGAGGTGGTGACCCGGCTCGGCACGAAGGTCGACCCGCGCACCGCGGTGATCCGCGTCGACGGCAAGCGGCTGCCACCGATCAGCCCCCACGTCTACCTGGTGCTGAACAAGCCGCGCGGCGTCGTCTCGACGATGTCGGACCCCGAGGGGCGGCGCACGCTCTCCGACGTCGTGGCCGACCGTCCCGAGCGGCTCTTCCACGTCGGGCGCCTCGACACCGACACCTCGGGCCTGCTGATGCTCACCAACGACGGCGACTTCGCCCAGCGGATGGCCCACCCGTCCTACGAGGTGGACAAGACTTACGTCGCCGAGGTCGAGGGCGAGGTCTACCAGCGCACCATCAAGCAGCTGCTCGCCGGCGTCGAGCTCGACGACGGTCCGGTCACCGTCTCGCGGGCCCGCGTGGTCAGCGGCGGGCACGGTCGCAACTCCCCGGGTCGCAGCATCGTCGAGCTGGTCATCCACGAGGGCCGCAACCGCATCGTGCGGCGCCTGCTCGACCACGTCGGCCACCCCGTGACCCGGCTGACCCGCACCGCCATCGGGCCGGTCGAGCTGGGCCGACTGGCCCCGGGGGAGCTGCGCGACCTCACCACCGACGAGCTCGGGGTGCTGCTCGACGCGTCCCAGCTCTGAGACCGGGCACCGGCCCGGCGCCCGGCGCTCGCTAGCCTGAGGCCGGCCGAGCGGCAGGGGCGAGGCGCGGCGACCGGGACCGGCGACCAGGACCGGCGACGAGGACCGGCGCACCTGCGAGACACGGCGCGACACAGCGAGAACCGACGAGAACCGACGAGACGAGGAGCAAACGTGGCAGTGCGAGCCATCCGGGGGGCCACCCAGCTCGACGAGGACACCCGCGACCACATGCTCGACCGCGTCGCGGAGATGGTCACCGACGCGATGACCTCCAACGGCCTGGAGGTCGACGAGTTCATCTCGGTCATCTTCACCGCCACCAGTGACCTGGTCTCGGAGTTCCCGGCCTACGCCGCGCGCCAGCTCGGCTTCGGCGACGTGCCGCTGATCTGCGCCCGCGAGCTCGAGATCGAGCGGTCGATGCCCCGCGTCGTGCGGATGATGGCCCACGTCGAGACCGACCTCCCCCGCGCCGACATCACCCACGTCTACCTCCACGGGGCCGCCGCGCTGCGCAGCGACCTGACCCGGGTGCGCTCGGTGCCCGACGCCGACCCCGATGCCTGAGGCCCCGGAGGCCCCGGTCGTCGCCGACCGGGTCCCGCGCCTGGTCGGACCGGTCGAGGTCGTCGGCGCCGGTCTGGTGGGGGCCTCGATCGGCCTGGCCTGCGCCCGCGCCGGGATCGAGGTGCTCCTCACCGACGTCTCGTCGGAGAACGTCCGCACCGCCTCCGGGCTCGGCGCCGGCCGACCGAGACGCCCCGAGGACCGCCCGCAGCTGGTGGTCGTCGCAGTGCCGCCCGACCACCTCGGACGGGTCATCGCCGCCGCCCTGGCCGACGGCGACGCCGTCGTCACCGACGTGGGCAGCATCAAGTCGGGCCCGCTCGCCGACGTCGCCGACAGCACCGGGGCCCACCGCTACGTCGGCAGCCACCCGATGGCCGGCAGCGAGCGCTCCGGCCCCCTCGCCGCCACGGCCGCCCTCTTCGACGGCCGACCCTGGGCGATCACCCCGCACGCCGTCGCCGACGTCGAGGCCGTCGAGCTCGTGGAGGACCTCGTGCGACTGTGCGGGGGAGTGCCGGTCTGGCTCACCCCGGCCGAGCACGACCGGGCCGTGGCCCGCACCTCGCACGTGCCCCACCTGCTCTCCGCCCTGGTGGCCGCCCGCCTGGCCGAGGCCCCGGAGAACCACCTGACCCTGTCGGGCCAGGGCGTCCGCGACGTCACCCGCGTGGCCGCCGGCGACCCACGGCTCTACGGCCAGATCGTCTCGGGCAACGCCGAGGCCGTCGCCGCGCTCCTCGCCGAGGTCCGCGACGACCTCGAGACGATGATCGCCGCGGTCAGCGCCGGCGACCGGGCCGGCCTCGAGCTGCTGCTCGACCGCGGCGTCGCCGGCACCCGCAGCATCCCCGGCAAGCACGGTGGCCCGGCCACCCCGACCCGCTCGGTCTTCGTGGCCGTGCCCGACCACCCCGGCGAGCTGGCCCGCCTGTTCGCCGACGCCGTGGCCAGCGAGGTCAACATCGAGGACATCCGCATCGACCACGACCCGGGTCGCCCCGTCGGCCTCGTCGAGCTGGTGGTCGACCGGACCCGGGCCGAGCACCTGCTCGGGTCGCTGGAGGAGCGGGGCTGGACGACGCACCGCTGAGGCGGTGACGGGGGGCGGGCTGCGGAGCGCCGGAGGGCCGTGACGACGGATTCAGCCGGGGGTGACGCCCACCGGTAGGCTGCGGCGCCGTGACCACCCCCGCCACCAGCTCCGCGTCCGACCCCGCCCCGGCTCCCGGTCAGGCCGACGGCCCGGCCTCCCGACGGGGCACGGTGGTGGCGGTGGACGGCACCTCGGGGTCGGGCAAGTCCAGCACCTGCCGGGCCGTCGCCGCCCGGCTCGGGCTGGCCTACCTCGACACGGGGGCGATGTTCCGCGCGATGACCTGGTGGATGCTCGAGCAGGGTGTCGACGTCCACGACGCCGCGGCCGTCGCGGAGCGCTGCGAGGAGCCCCGGATCGTCTCCGGCACCGACCCGGAGGCCCCCACCATCCACGTCGACGGCACCGACGTCGCCGCCGCCATCCGCACCGACGCGGTCACCGGCTCGGTCTCGCCGGTCAGCACCGTGCCCGCGGTGCGCGCGCGGCTGCTGACCATGCAGCGCGAGGTCATCGCCGACGCCGTCCGCGGCACCGGCATCGTCGTCGAGGGCCGTGACATCGGCTCCGTGGTCGCCCCCGACGCGCCGGTGAAGCTCTACCTCACCGCCGACCCCGCCGCGCGTGCGGCCCGTCGCGCCGCCGAGGAGGGCGGCAGCGACCTGGCCGCCACGCAGGCCGTGCTGCTCGACCGGGACCGGATCGACTCCAGCCGCGCCACCGCCCCGCTGACCATGGCCGAGGGCGCGGTGCACATCGACACCACCCCCTTCACCCTCGACGAGGTCGTCGCCCAGGTCGTCGGGCTGGTCCGGGCGGTGGGGACGCGCGCGTGACGCCGCCCCACCGCGACACCCAGGACGAGCGGGACACCCCCGCCGCGAGCGGCTCGCGGGGAGCGCGCACCCCGCGGTCCCTCGCCCGACGCGACCGCGGCGACCGGCGTACGGCGCACCGCGAGCTCCCGCGCACCGACGCGACACCCTTCCCGCACCGGGCCATGCTCCACGGGCTGCGGCCGATCTCGTCGTGGCTGGTGCGCCGCCGCTACCGCGTGCGGGTGCAGGGTGCGGAGCACACGCCCTCGACCGGCCCGGTGCTCTTCGCCGCCAACCACGTCGGGGTCATGGACGGCCCGCTGCTGGCCATCTTCGCGCCCCGCCCGGTGCACGCCCTGACCAAGGCGGAGATGTTCGGCGGGCGGCTGGGCACCTTCCTGCTGTGGTCGGGTCAGGTGCCTCTCGACCGCTTCCACGCCGACCCCGCGGCGGTGAAGACGTGCCTGCGGGTGCTGCGCGACGACGGGGCCGTCGGCATCTTCCCCGAGGGGCGCCGCGGCGCCGGTGACCTGGAGCGCTTCCACCGCGGAGCGGCCTACCTCGCCCTGGTGACCGGCGCCGCCGTGGTGCCCGTCACCCTCCTCGGCACCCGCGAGCCCGGTGGGTGGAGCGGGGAGCTCCCGCCACGTGGGACCATGGTCGACATCGTGTTCGGCGCGCCGTTCACGGTGCCGCCGCAGCCGTGGCCGCGCACCAAGGAACACGTGGCCGCCACGTCGGTGTTGTTGCGAGAGCACATGCTGGCGCACCTCGCCGCATCACGCGCGTCGACCGGGCGGGACCTCCCCGGTCCGCTGCCACCCGGAGACCTGGAACCCGACCCCGCCACCGGGGTCACCGATCAAGGAGCACCATGAGCGACAGCCCGAGCGAGCACGCCGGCGACCCCTTCGAGGACGCCGGCCTGACGGGTGACGGACCGGTGCCCGTGCTCGCCGTCGTCGGCCGCCCCAACGTCGGCAAGTCGACCCTCGTCAACCGCATCATCGGCCGGCGCGAGGCCGTCGTCGAGGACGTGCCCGGCGTGACCCGCGACCGTGTCTCCTACGACGCGCACTGGAACGGTCGCGCCTTCACCGTCGTCGACACCGGCGGCTGGGACCCCGACGCCCGCGGCCTGGCCGAGCGGATCGCCGGACAGGCCGAGATCGCGGTGTCGCTGGCCGACGCCGTGCTCTTCGTCGTCGACGCCACGGTCGGCATCACCGACGCCGACGAGGCGGTGGTGAAGATCCTGCGCCGCTCGGAGAAGCCCGTCGTGCTGGCCGCCAACAAGGTGGACGACCAGCGCACCGAGGCGGAGGCCTTCGGTCTCTGGAACCTCGGTCTCGGCGAGCCGTGGCCGGTCTCCGCGCTGCACGGCCGTGGCTCGGGCGACATGCTCGACGCGGTGCTGGCCGCCCTGCCCGAGCCCCCGCCCGAGCGCGACGCCGCCCCGGGCGGCCCGCGTCGCATCGCGATCGTCGGCAAGCCCAACGTCGGCAAGTCCTCCCTGCTCAACCGGCTGGCCGGCTCCGAGCGCGTCGTCGTCGACAACGTCGCCGGCACGACCGTCGACCCCGTCGACGAGCTCATCGAGCTGGGCGGCAAGACCTGGCGCTTCATCGACACCGCGGGCATCCGCAAGCGGGTCAAGGAGGCCTCGGGCCACGAGTACTACGCCTCGCTGCGCACGACCACCGCGATCGACCGCGCCGAGGTGGCGGTGCTGGTCGTCGACGGCGGGCAGTCGATCAGCGAGCAGGACGTGCGGATCATCCAGACCGTGCGCGAGGCCGGGCGCGCCCTCGTCATCGCCTTCAACAAGTGGGACCTCGTCGACGAGGAGCGCCGCTACTACCTCGAGCGCGAGATCGAGCGCGAGCTCGTGCAGGTGCAGTGGGCGCCGCGGATCAACATCACCGCCCGCACCGGCTGGCACGTGGACCGCCTCGTGCCGGCGCTGGAGAAGGCCGTCGAGGGCTGGGAGACCCGCATCGGCACGGGTGCGCTCAACTCGTTCCTCGGGCGGCTGGTCGCCGAGCACCCGCACCCGGTGCGCTCGGGCAAGCAGCCCAAGGTCCTCTTCGGGACCCAGGCCACCACCGCGCCGCCGACCTTCGTGCTCTTCACCTCGGGCAAGCTCGACGCGGGCTACGAGCGCTTCATCGAGCGCCGTCTGCGCGAGGAGTTCGGCTTCGTCGGCACCCCGATCGTGCTCGAGCAGCGACCGCGCGAGAAGCGCAAGCGCTGAGCCGTTCGGGCTCGGGCCCGGGTGCTCCCGGGCCTCGGTCTCGGGGCGAGGTGCCTCGGTGCCAGGGGGAGGGGCACGACCGTGACCCTCCCCCTAGCACGCCATCAGCCTGGTCCGCGACCTGTGGGTCGACGCGACGCTCGACCCGACGCCCGACGTTTGACTCGACGCGGTCGGCCGCCAAGGATCGGACCTCGGCCGCACGGGCGCGGCCGTCACCCCCCCGGAGGAGATCCCGTGCCGCACCCCGCCGATCCGACGAGCGACTCGACGTACGACGCGACGAGCGATCCGGCGGGCCGCACCGGGACGACCACGGTCCGGGTGGCCTATGGCACCACCGGACTCGACGTGGAGCTCCCCGCCGACCGCACGACGGTGGTCGCGCCGACCCACAGCGAGCCCGCGCCCGACGTGCCGGCCGCCCTGCGCGAGGCCCTGGCGCACCCCGTGGCCGGGCCGCCGCTGCGCGAGCTGGTGCGTCCCGGGCAGACCGTGGCGATCTCGCTGTGCGACGCCACCCGCCCGCAGCCGCGCGAGCTCATGGTGCGCGCGATCCTCGCCGAGCTCGAGGGGATCGTGACCCGTGAGGACCTCGTGCTGCTCGTGGCCACCGGCACCCACCGCGCCAACACCGACGCCGAGCTGCGGGCCATGCTCGGTGACGACCTGGTCGACACCGTGCGCATCGTCAACCACGACAGCCGCGACCCCGACGTGCTGCGCTGGATGGGGGTGCACGGCGACGGGGTGCCGGTCTGGCTCAACCGCCACTGGGTCGACGCCGACGTCAAGGTCACCACGGGCTTCGTCGAGCCGCACTTCTTCGCCGGCTTCAGCGGTGGACCCAAGCTGGTCGCCCCGGGTCTGGCCGGCCTGGAGACCGTGCTGACCCTCCACGACGCCGCCCGTATCGGCAGCGAGCGGGCGACGTGGGCGGTCTGCGAGGGCAACCCCGTGCACGACGACGTGCGCGCCATCGCCGCGGCCACCGGGGTCGACTTCGCCCTCGACGTGGTGCTCAACCGCGAGCAGCAGGTCGTCCGCGCCTTCGGGGGCGAGCTGCTGGCCATGCACGCCGAGGCGCGCGAGGTCGTGCGCGAGCTGTCGATGCAGGCGGTGCCCGACCTCTTCGACGTCGTGGTGACCAGCAACTCCGGCTTCCCGCTGGACCAGAACCTCTACCAGGCGGTGAAGGGCATGACGGCCGCCGCCACGGTGGTGCGGCCCGGCGGGCTCATCGTCTGCGTCGCGGAGTGCCGCGACGGCTTCCCCGACCACGGCACCTTCCGCGAGGTCCTCGCCTCCGAGGACAGCCCGGAGGCGCTGCTGGAGGCCATCTCGCGGCGCAGCGAGACCGTGCCCGACCAGTGGCAGGTGCAGGTGCTCGCGCGGGTGCTGGCCCGGGCCCGGGTCGGGGTGCACACCACCCACCTCAGCGACGAGGAGCTGCGCACGGCCCACCTCTTCCTGGTCGAGGACGTCGCCGCGGCGGTGCGCGAGGAGCTGGAGCGGGTCGGGCCGGGGGCGCGGGTCTGCGTGCTGCCCGAGGGGCCGCAGACGATCGCCTACGTCGACGCCGGCCGACCCGGCTGACCCGACCGGGGACGCGCCGGGGGACCGCCGCAGGACCGCCCGCCCGGGGGACGACCGGCTTGACCTGATCGAACACGTGTTCGATCATGGGGGTGTGACCGCGATGCCCGCCCTCGACCCCAGCCGCCCGGTGCTCGACCAGCTCCGGGAGCGGGTCGCGGCCATGGAGGGCGGGCCGGCGCGGGAGGCCGTGGCGACGCACGCCGGGCTCTCCGACCTGCTCCAGCTGCGTGCCGGGGCGACCTACTCCGTCGACGCCGCCTCGGTGGGTCTGGCGCTGGCCGCGGAGGCCTCGCGAGCGGGGGAGTGGGTCGGCTTCGCCGGCTGGGCCGACTTCGGCGCGGAGGCCGCCGCCGAGCTGGGGGTCGACCTGACGCGCACCGTGCTGGTGCCCGAGCCCGGCGAGCACTGGCTCGAGGTGACCGCGGCGCTGGTCGACGTGCTGCGCGTCGTGGTGCTGCGTCCGCCGGCGAGCGTCGACGCCCGCTCCGCGGGCGTGCTCGACGCCCGGCTGCGCACCCGCTCCTCGGTGCTGGTCGTCCACGGCGACTGGCCCCGCTGCGACGCCCGGCTGAGCCTGGAGGAGTCGCGCTGGTCGGGCCCCGACCACGGCTCCGGCCGGCTGCGCGCGCGCCGGGCCCGCCTCGCCGTGCGCCGCGGCACGGCCCCGCCGGCGCGTGCGGAGGTGTGGTTCCCCGGGATCGACGCGCCGCTGGTCGGCGTCGACGAGCGGTCCGACCGTGCGGCCCGGGCCTCCCGCCCCCGGGGCCCGGTGCTCGAGCCGGTCGGCCCGCGCGGCCCGCGCGGCCCGGCCGGACCCGTCGGCGTGCGTGGGCCGGGCGGCCTGGTCGTCGAGGAGGCCGGCGCGTGCGGGTGATGGTGGTGTGGTGCCCCGACTGGTCGGTGGTGGCCGGCCTGGCCGAGGCGCGACGCTCGCGCCAGCTGCCCGCGGCGGTGCTGGCCGCCGGCGCGGTGGAGGTGTGCAACGGCCCGGCCCGCGACAGCGGCGTACGACGCGGACAGCGCAAGCGCGACGCGCAGGCCCGCTGCCCCGAGCTGCTGCTGCTGGAGGCCGGTCCGGAGCGCGACGCGCGCCACTTCGAGCCGGTGCTCGCGGCCGTGGAGGAGCTGCGCCCGGGGGTCTCCCCGATGCGGCCCGGGCTGCTCGCGGTGCGCGCGCCCGGGCGCTACTTCGGCGGGGAGGAGCACGCCGCCGCGCTGGTCGCCCAGACCCTGGTCGACGCCGGGGTCTGGGACTGCCGCATCGGGGTGGCCGACGACGTGTTCACCGCCGAGCAGGCCGCCCGCACCGCCGCGGTGCAGGCCGCCGTGGTCGTGCCCCCGGGCGGCTCGGCCGACTTCCTGCGCGGGCTGCCGGTGCGGGTGCTGGAGAGCGACGGGCAGGCCGGGCGCGAGGTCGCCTCGCTGGTGGGTCGTCTCGGGCTGGGCACGCTGGGCGACCTCGCCGGGCTGCCGCTGGCCTCGGTGCAGGACCGCTTCGGCCGCTACGGCGCCGACCTGTGGCACCGGGTGCGCGGCGCGGGCCGCAGCGTCCTGGGCGAGCGCACCCCGCCGCCCGACCTCGACGTCGAGGTCGTCTTCGAGCCGCCCCTGGAGTCGGTGGAGGCGGTCTGCTTCAGCGTGCGCACCACCGCCGAGCGCCTGGTCTCCGGGCTGGCCTCGCGCCAGCTGGTGGCCACCGAGGTGCGGGTCGAGGCCGAGAGCGAGGGCGTCGTCGTCTCCAGCCGGGCCTGGCTGCACCCGCGCTGCTTCACCGCGCGCGACCTCGTCGACCGGGTGCACTGGCAGCTGCAGGGCGAGGGCGGGTCGCTGCGCTCGCGCCACGACGCGGGCGTCGTGCGCGCGCCGGTGGAGCGGGTGCGCTTCGTGCCCGAGACCGTCGAGCCCGCCGCGGCCCACGCCGAGGCGCTGTGGGGCGGCGGCAGCGACGAGCTCGTCGAGCGGGGGGTGGCGCGGGTGCAGGCGATGATCGGCTTCGAGTCCGTGCTGCGCCCCGTGCTCCAGGGCGGGCGCTCACCGGCGGAGCGGCAGGCCAGCGTGCCCTGGGGCGAGCGGCCCACCGGGCTGCGCCCCCTCGACCGGCCGTGGCCGACCCGGGTGCCCGGCCCGCCCCCGGTGCGGGTCTTCAGCCCGCCGCGGGTGGCCGAGGTCGTCGACGGGACCGGCCACCCGGTGGCGGTCAGCGAGCGGGGCGCGGTGAGTGCCGACCCGCGGCGCTTCCGCTTCGGCGCCGCGCTGCTGGTCGCGGCGCCCGGGTCCGCCGGTGTGCCGCAGCCGGGCGGCCGGGCGGGGGCACAGGAGGGCCTGTGGGCCCTCGAGGACACCCCGCAGGTCGTCGCCCGCACCACCGGCCGGCCGCAGGTCGGCGCCGGCGCACACCCGCCCAGCGGGGCACCGGGGGCACCGGGCCGCCCGGGTGAGCGGCCCTGGCAGCCGGTGGCCTCCTGGGCCGGCCCGTGGCCGGTCGACGAGGAGTGGTGGGTGGAGACCGCGCCGGCCGACGGCTCCCGCGCCGCGCGCTTCCAGGTCGTCGGCGTCGACGGTCGCGCCTGGCTGCTGCGGTGGAGCACCGCCGGGTGGACCCTCGAGGCGGGCTACGACTGATGGGCTGGTCCAACCCGGCGGTGCCCTGGCGCGAGCTGGAGAGACGGCTCTCCGGTCGTCCCGGCGCGCCCGGTGCCGAGGACGCGCCGATCTCGCGGCGCAAGCACGCCCGCCCCTCGCAGCGGCCCATCGAGCGTCCGGCGGCGGTCACGCCGTACGCCGAGCTGCACTGCCACTCCCACTTCAGCTTCCTCGACGGCGCGAGCTCGCCGGGCGAGCTGGTGGAGGAGGCGGTGCGCCTGGGGCTGAGCGGGCTGGCGCTCACCGACCACGACGGCTTCCACGGCGCGCCGCTGCTGGCCGAGGCCGCGGCCGTGCACGATCTGCGCACCGTCTTCGGCGCCGAGCTGTCCCTGGGGCTGACCCGCCCGCAGAACGGCGTGGCCGACCCCGAGGGCTCCCACCTGCTGGTGCTGGCGCGGGGGGTGGAGGGCTACCACCGGCTCGCGGGCGCGATGACCGAGGCCAACCTGCGCGGCGACGAGAAGGGCCGCCCCGACCACGACCTCGACGAGCTGGCCGAGCGCGGCCGGGGGCACTGGGTGGTGCTCACCGGCTGCCGTAAGGGCACGGTGCACCGGGCGCTCGCGGCGGGCGGGCCGACGGCCGCGGCCCTCGAGCTCGACCGGCTCACCGCCCGCTTCGGCCTCGACGGGGTGGTCGTCGAGCTCTCGGCGCGACCGACCCCGCAGGATGCCGAGGCCAACGAGCTGCTGGCCGGCCTGGCCCGCGACCACGGGCTGCCGGTGGTGGCCACCGGCAACGTCCACTTCGCCCAGCCCTCCGGGCGCCGGCTGGCCGCGGCCATGGCGGCGGTGCGTGCCCGGCGCAGCCTGGCCGACATGGACGGCTGGCTCGACCTCTCCGGCGCGGCCCACCTGCGCAGCGGGGCGGAGGTGGCCGCGGCGATGGCGACCCGCCCCGAGGCGGTGCGACGCTCGGTCGCGCTGGCCGAGGAGCTGGCCTTCGACCTGCGCAAGGCCTCCCCGCGCCTGCCCAAGCACCGCATCCCCGAGGGCCACACCCCCAGCTCGTGGCTGCGGGTGCTGGCCTGGCGGGGCTTCGAGGAGCGCTACGCCGGCACGCCGATGGAGGCCGAGGCCCGCGAGCGCGTCCACCACGAGCTGCGGGTGATCGAGGAGAAGGACTTCGCGGGCTACTTCGTCATCGTGCACGACATCGTCGCCTTCGCGCGCGAGCGCGGCATCCTGTGCCAGGGCCGCGGCTCGGCGGCCAGCTCCGCGGTCTGCTTCGCGCTCGGCATCACCGCCGTCGACGCCGTCTTCTACCGCCTGCCCTTCGAGCGTTTCATCTCCGCCCACCGCGACGAGGAGCCCGACATCGACGTCGACTTCGACTCCGACCGGCGCGAGGAGGTGATCCAGTGGGTCTACCGCACCTACGGGCGGCGCAACGCCGCCCAGGTCGCCAACGTCGTCGCCTACCGGCCCCGCATGGCGGTGCGCGACGCCGCCAAGGCGCTGGGCCACTCCCAGGGCCAGCAGGACGCCTGGTCCAAGCAGGTCGACGGCTGGAGCTCGGTGGTGGCCGCCGACGCCCGCGACCCCGAGGGCGGCCCCGCGCTCGACATCCCGCGCCCGGTGGTGGCGCTGGCCGAGCAGCTGCTGGGGGCGCCGCGCCACCTCGGCATCCACTCCGGCGGCATGGTGCTGACCGAGCGCCCGGTGGGGGAGGTGTGCCCGATCGAGCGGGCCCGCATGGAGGACCGCACGGTGCTGCAGTGGGACAAGGACGGCTGCGAGTCGATGGGGCTGGTGAAGTTCGACCTGCTGGGCCTGGGCATGCTCGGCGCGCTCGACCACATGATGCGCCTCACCGAGGAGCACCTGGGGGAGCGCTGGACCCTGGCCACGATCCCGCGCGAGGAGCCTGCGGTCTACGACATGCTCTGCCGCGCCGACTCCATCGGCGTCTTCCAGGTCGAGAGCCGCGCCCAGATCGGCACGCTGCCGCGCCTGCAGCCGCGGGAGTTCTACGACCTGGCCATCGAGATCGCCCTCATCCGCCCCGGGCCGATCCAGGGCGGTGCGGTCCACCCCTACGTGCGCCGGGCCACCGGCAAGGAGCCGGTCGTCTACGACCACCCCGAGCTGGTGCCGGTGCTCGAGCGCACCCGCGGGGTGCCGCTCTTCCAGGAGCAGCTGATGGCGATGGCGGTGACCCTGGGCGACTGCTCGCGCGACGACGCCGACCTGCTGCGCCGGGCCATGGGCTCCAAGCGCGGCGTCGAGCGGATCGAGAGCGTCAAGGCGAAGCTCTACGCCGGCATGGAGCGCCGCGGGCTGGTCGGCGACGCCGCCGACGCGATCTACGTCAAGATCCTCTCGTTCGCCAACTTCGGCTTCGCGGAGTCCCACGCGCTGAGCTTCGCGCTGCTGGTCTACGCCTCGTCGTGGTTCAAGCTGCACTACCCCGCGGCCTTCCTGGTCGGCCTGCTGCGCACCCAGCCGATGGGCTTCTACTCCCCGCAGTCGCTGGTGGGCGACGCCCGCCGCCACGGCGTCGAGGTACGCCGCCCCGACCTGGCCCGCTCCGGGGTGCAGGCCGGGCTCGAGCCGGTGGACCCGGGCGAGCCGGGCGCGGCGCGGGAAGGGTCGACGACGACGGGTGCGACCGGTCTCGACGAGTGCCTCGCGGCCTCCTTCGAGCGCGCGGAGTGGGACCCGGCCCGCCCCGACCCCACCCGCACCCACCGACGCGACGGCCACCTGGTCGTGCGCCTGGGGCTGGACTCGGTGCGCGGGATCGGCGCCGACGTCGCGGCGCGGATCGTGGCCGCGCGCGCGGAGGCGGCGTACACCTCGGTGACCGACCTGTCACGGCGCGCGGGGCTGTCGACCCAGCAGCTGGAGGCGCTCGCCACCGCCGGGGCGCTGGAGTGCCTGGGGCTCGACCGGCGCCAGGCGCTGTGGGCCGCGGGCGCCTCGGAGAGCGCCGACCACCTGCCGGGCTCCACGCCCTCGCCGGCCCCGCCGACGCTGCCCGGCATGAGCCCGGAGGAGGTGACCCTGGCCGACCTCTGGGCCACCCGGGTCTCGCCCGAGACCCACCCGGTCGAGCACCTGCGCGAGCTGCTCACCGGCAGCGGCATCTCCTCGGTGGCCGACCTCGCGCGCACCGAGCCCGGCAGACGCGTGCACGTCGCGGGCCTGGTCACCCACCGGCAGCGCCCGGGCACCGCGCAGGGCATCACCTTCCTCAACGTCGAGGACGAGACCGGGATGCTCAACGTCGTCTGCTCGGTGGGCGTGATGCGCGCCCACCGCTCCGCGGCGCGGGGCGCGGTCGCGGTGGTGGTGCGCGGGATCCTCGAGCGGGAGGAGGGCGTGACCAACCTGGTCGCCGACCGCGTGGTCACCCTCGACTCGGTCATCGCCGGTGCGGGCTCGGCCCTCCAGCTGCGCCAGACCTCCCGCGACTTCCGCTGACCACCCGCGCTGGAGCCCGGTCGGGTGCGTGCGGCGGGGTCGATTCCGGACCTGGAGCCGGGGTGTTGTAGTGTTCACGCGCTGTCCCGGTCACGCTCGCGTGGCCGCACGGGGCGGGGTTCGGGCTGTAGCGCAGCTTGGTAGCGCACTTGACTGGGGGTCAAGGGGTCGCAGGTTCAAATCCTGTCAGCCCGACCGAAGAACCGGCTCTGACCAGCGGAAACGTTGGGTCAGAGCCGGTTCTGGTTGTGACGTGGAACCGCAGAATGGTCGTCTACTAGTCCTGAACGACTTCGCGCCTACGAATCCGAGTTCGTGTCGTCGTTCTCAGCGAGCCGCTCGAGGAGCTCGGAGAGGTCGGCCGACACCGGCGGTTTGGCGATGTAGTGGTCGCGGGTGACCTGGGTCGAGGAGTGACCCAATCGGCGCGAGGCGAGCTCGGAGGTGGTCGCCTCGGAGATGAGCGTCGCCACCGTCTTGCGGAACGTATGGGGGGTCACCCATTCGTAACCGGTGTCCTTGCGGATCTGCCGCCACCGCCGCTCGATGTTGACGACCTGGTGCCAGGTGCCGTTGCGGGTGGCGAAGACGGCGTCGTTCTCGTTGGGTGTCGCGAACTCCCGTCGCACCCGGAGCAGGTCGGCAGCGAACCGGGGGAGTACGACGGTCCGTCGGCTGGTGTCCGTTTTCGGTGTGGCCTTCCGGTAGGTGCCTTTGCCGGTCTCGGTCTTGATCGTTCCCGACACCGACAACGTGGGCAGATCCCCGTCGAGATCCAGGTCGTTCCAGTGCACGGCGAGGATCTAGCCGATGCGGCAACCGGTGGCGAGCATCAGGTCGATGATGTCGGCTATGTCGCCGGTGGCCTTGGTCCGGGGCGGTCCGCGTTGAGCCACCGGCGTACGGCGGCGCGGATCTGGACCAAGGATCCGCTTGCGGCGACCGGACCCCAGGATGCGCGAGGTAGCGTCCCGAGCATGACGTTAAACCATGTTCGACGCGGAAGCGGGAGCCCGCTGTTGCTCGTGCACGGTCTGGGCGCCGGGTTGCTGTCGTGGACCCCCATCATCGACGAACTGGCACAGCACCGCGAGGTCATCGCTGTCGATCTACCTGGGTTCGGCGAGACGCCGCCCTTGACCGGCGAGGTCTCGATCGCCACCCTGACCGACTCCGTCGCGGACTTCATCCGCGAACAGGGCCTGGACGGGGTCTCCACCGTCGGCCAGTCAATGGGCGGTCGAATGGTGCTCGAGCTCGCACGACGCGGAGTCGGCGGCGACACCGTGGCGCTGGACCCGGGCGGGTTCTGGAGCGACCGCGAGCTCGTCGTCTTCGGCGCCACCCTGCGGCCCTCGATCGCACTGGTCCGAGCACTGCGAGGCACGCTGCCATCACTGCTCGGCAACCCCGTGGGAAGGACTCTGCTGCTCGCACAGTTGTCGACGCGGCCCTGGGCGCTCTCGCGCGAGATCGTGCTGCCAGACGTGCGCGGGCTGGCCGACTCCCCGTCGACTGGCGCCGCCCTCGACGCTCTGACCAAGGGGCCCAAGCAACAGGGCGCCCCGGCTGGCACAGTGCCCGGACGCGTCACGATCGGGTGGGGGCGCCGTGACCTGGTGACCGTGCCGAGGCAGGCCGCACGCGCGACCGAGCTATTCCCCGACGCCGTGCTGCACTGGTTCGAGCGGTGCGGTCACTTTCCGCAATGGGACGCACCGCGCGAAGCGACCCAACTGATCCTCGACCGCACCCGCTGAGTCCCGTCGCGCTGCCGAGCGGACAACAGCGCCCATCGCCGTAGGCGGATCGGCTTACGGGACGGCTGACCCGCACTTCGCCACCAGAGCTCGCGTCGCTAGGCCGAGTCGGCGGATGCGGCAGGGACGGTCCCAACGAGGCCGGGCACATCGATGGACGTTCACTGGTCGAGAACCCCGTCAGATCCCGGCCAAGGGAAACTCGTTCGAACAAAGTCTCGCCAGGTCCCAGGGTGGAGTCCTTGCAGGTCAGAGCCGGAAAGGGCAAGCAGAACCAGACGTCGCTTCACAGCCTGATCAACGTCAAGGGGACAAAGGTTCACATCCTGTCAGCCCGACCGGAGAAGATGCAGGTGGGAGAGGGTGCCGGAGCGATCCGGCACCCTCTTCTCGCGTCTCGGGACTTCCTTCGACACAGGCAGATCAGCCAGGATGGATGCGTGTCCAGGGTCCTGCTGCTCGGCATCGCTGCCGTCCTGATCGCCACGACGTCCGGACTGGCCGGCTACGTCCTCGGCCGCGCCGAGGTGTCTGCGTGCCAGGAGGACCTGCGCACGACCATCGAGGCGCTGGAGAGGTCGCAGTCGCGTGCCCCCGACGACAGCGCGGTGTACGGCGTCTCCGGCGGCAGCTGCCTGCGATGACGGGCGGGACCAGCGTGCCTCGATTCTCCGGCTTCTCCTACGGACCGCTGCAGCCCGGTGACGTGGCCGACTCAGATCCCGTCACCTACGTCGAGCTGCGGCACCACGAGTACGCCGGGCCGTTCTGGGACGACGAAGGTGGCCTTGGCGAGGACTACGCCGACTGGGAGCCGTACGGGATGACCCGTGCCACGTTCGACGCCTGCTGCCGGTGGAGCGAGACGGGTGGTGGCGATGAGGAGAAGGCAGGACTGCTCGCGCTGTTGCGCGCGGAGCTGCCGTCGAGCATCGAGGTGGAGTCACCGCCAGCGGGGGAGTGAGCAGGGGCGCCTGCCTGCGTCACCATCGACCCGGCGTGCGACGACCGCCGCTCCCCTACGAGGGGCTGCGGCGGTCGTCGTACGTCGTGCGCGCGGCTCAGGCGCCAGGGGTCTCGGCGCGCACGCTCTGCACCGAGGAGGAGCCCTCGTCCTGGACCCGGGCGGCGGACTGCTGAGCGGTGTCCTTGACCTGCGCGGCGGCGTCGGCGGCGCTGCCCTTGAGGTGCCCGGCCACGTCCTGACCGGCCTGCTTGACCTCGTCGACCACGGGCTGGCCGTGCTCCTTGGCGGCGTCGACGGTCTGCTGCGCGAGACGTGCCTCGGCGTCGCTGGCCGGGACGAGCGCGGCGACGAGCAGCCCTGCGCCGAAGGCCACCAGCCCGGCACCGAGCGGGCTGCCCTGCACGGCGCTGCCGGTGCTGTCGGCGGCGCTCGAGGCCGCGCCGCGCACCCCGTCGGAGGCACTGCCGAGGGCGGAGCCGGCCGTCGAGCCGGCCGAGTCGCGCACCCCCGAGGCGCTGCCCATCACCCGGTCGCGCACCGACGAGGCGCGCCCGCGCACGGCGGCCTTGCGGCGCTCGACGATCGCGCTCGGGCTCACCCGGTCCTGCAGGGCGTCGAGGTCCTGCGCGAGGGCCTCGCGGGTCCCTGCGATGTCGTTGCTCAGCTCTTCTGTGCTCTGGCCCATGATGCGTCCTCCTTGAGGGTGCGCTGCGTGGTCGGCAGCTGCGGGTTGCTCTGCTGGAGAGCCTTCTTGCCGGTCAGGGCGAGGGCGCCGGCGACGACGCCCCACACCAGGGCCACGACGAGCGCGGCCAGCCACAGCGGCAGCACGGCGTCGAGGCCGACCATCGCGGCGGCGGAGAGGAACAGCAGCAGGTAGGACCCGGCCACACCGGCGCCGCCGAGCAGGCCGGCGCCCTTGCCGGCCCGGCCGGCCTCCTGCTTCATCTCGGTCTTGGCGAGGTCCAGCTCCTGGCGGACCAGGGTGGTGAGGTCCTGGGTGATGTCGCCCACGATCTCGCCGAGGCTGCGCTGCCCGCCGTCGGGCGTCGGGGTCTGGGTCATCGCAGCGACCCCGGGTCGACCTCGCGCGTCAGCGGGTCGGCGAGCGGGTCCGTGAGCGGGTCGACGGTGCCGTACGCCGGGGGCGCTGCGGTCGTCGCCGGGGTGACGGGCGCGGGGGCGCTCGGCGGCACGACGGGCGACGTGCCCGGGGTGGTGCGCGGCAGGACCGGGTCGGCCGTGCCGTCGGAGCTGCTCGTCGCGCCGGGGCCGGCGGGGGAGCCGGAGGCGCGGGCACCGCTGAGCAGGCGGCCGGTGACGACCCCTGCGGCGAGCGCTCCGGCGAGGAACACGCCCGGTCGGCGGCGGGCGAAGCCCCTGACGTCGTCGAGCAGGTCGCTGGGCTCGCGCCCGTCGAGGTGGGTGCCGAGGCTGCGGGCGCGCTGCGAGACCTGACGGGCGGCCTCGGTGGCCAGCCCCGACTGCGTGCCGCTGGAGGCCATCTGGTCGAGATCGTCGCTGAGGCCGTGCAGCGTCGTGACCAGACGGTCGCGCTGCGTGCGTGACTGCTCCGTGGCCTGGGCGACCGCGTCGTCGAGCACGCTGCGGGCCTGGGCGCGGGCCTCGGCGGCCACGGTGCCGGCCTCCTCACCGGCCACCGACGCGACGTGACGGGTCTCGTCGGCCGCGGTGGAGGCTGCGTGCTGCGCCTGGGCCCCGGTGCCCGGCGCCTCGGTGGTGCCGAGCCCGTTGTGGGGGCCCGTGGTGGTGTCCTGGGTGTAGGTCATGTCGTCTCCTGTCGTCGAGGACGAGAGGTGCTCGGCCGCTCGGGCCGTCGCGGTGGTCCCTCGACGTCCTTCACGCAACCGCACCGGCCGGGGGGTCCGGCTCCCTCCCGTGGGGTGGGTCGGTGGCCGCCCGGGCGTGCGGTCGAGGGGCCCCACAGGTCGGGCCCGGTGATGTCACCGCCTGACGGGGTGGGACGGGTCGAGGCGCGCGGCATGCACCTGGCGGTGCCGTGCGCGCGGTCGTCATGCGGACCGTGGATACGCATCCACGCTGCGCACGACGACCCACCCGGCCCGCACGGGCGCCCGCCCCCACGGCCCGCGGCCGCCCGGGCAGGCGGGCGACGCCGCGGCGGTGGCCTCAGCCGCGCTCGGCGGACCCGACCGGTCGCAGGGCGCCTGGGACGACCCGGTCGGGGGCCGGCCGTGCCGAGGGTCGCTCCGTGCCCGGGCCGACGCCCCGGCCGGCGGCCGGGCCGCCCGACGGCAGGCGCAGCACCATCCGGGTGCCGACGCCCTCGGGTCCGGTGCGGGCGGTGAGGGAGCCGCCGTGCTTGTCGGCGACGGTGCGGCAGATGGCCAGGCCCAGCCCGGTGCCCTCGTAGCCGGTGTGCATGCGCACGAAGGGGTCGAAGACGGCCTCGTGCTGGCCGGCCGGGATGCCGACGCCGTTGTCGTCGACGACGACCTCGTCCCAGCCGTGGGTGGTGCGGGCGCTGATCCGGACCCGGGGGGTGGTGCCGGGCGCGACGTACTTCAGCGCGTTGCCCACGAGGTTGGCCATGACCTGGCGCAGCTGCACGGGGTCGGCGTGCAGGACGGCGCCCGTGGCGCAGGTGACGGCCCCGGGCCCGAGGTCGGGTCGGTCGGCCAGGACCTCGCCGACCACGGCGTCGAGGTCGACGGGCTCGGGGTGGTGCTCGGCGGCCTGGGCGCGGGCGTAGCCGAGCAGGTCGTCGATGAGCCGGGCCATGCGGCGGGTCGAGGACCCGATGCGGTCGTTCATGCCGGCGGCGGTGGCCGCCGGCGCTCCGAGGGCGTCGAGCTCCTCGTCGAGCATCTGGTGCCAACCGGTCAGGGCGGCCAGCGGGGACTTCAGGTCGTGGGCGACCATGCCGGCGAAGCCCTGCACCTGGCGCAGGTGCATCTGCTCGCGGGTGACGTCGCGCAGCAGGAAGACCGCGGAGGCCTGCGCACCGGGCAGGGGTGCGGCGCCCACCGACAGGAAGCGCTGCTCGCCGCTGTCGGCGGCGACGTGCTGCACCAGCTCCCCGGCGACGGTCTCCCCGCGCAGGGCGCGGGTGTGGAGACCGTCCTCGGTGGGGATGGGCGTGCCGTCGGGGAGCAAGAAGCCGTGGCGCGCCGGGTCGTCGAGCGCCACGACGGTCGAGCCGCCGAGCAGGGAGCGGGCGGCCTGGTTGGCCAGCACGACCCTGCCGTCGGCCCCGAGCACCACCAGGGCGTCGGTCATGGAGGCTGTGACGGTGGCGAGCAGGTCGGCCTGCGCCCGGGCCTCGGCCTCCGAGGCGCGCAGTCGGGTCGCGAGCCGCTCGTGCCGCTCCTCCCCGAGCGCGAGGGTGAGGGCGAGGCAGAAGCACAGGCCCACGAACAGCTGTGCGACGAGCGCCCGCATGAGCGGATCGGTCACCTCGGCGAACGGCCCCACGCCGAGCGCCGTCGCAGCGATCACCGCCATCGAGGTGGCGAGCACGTGCAGGGCGGCGGTCTCCACCGCGAAGCGGGCGCCGGCCCAGGCCACGACCGCGACCAGCACGAACACCAGGGGCAGCCCGGGAGCGACCTGGAACACCACGACGAGCGCGGTGGCGGTCGCGAGCAGCAGCAGACCCAGCTCGGGCACGGAGCCGCCCACCCGGGCGCCCAGGCCCGACCGGGAGGGCCGCGGCGCGCGCACCCGGTCGCGCACCGCGAGGGTCGAGCGGCCGTCGGAGCAGACCGCGACCACGGTGACGGTGACCAGCACGACGGCCACGGCGTTGCGTCCGGTCCAGGCCAACGGGGTCTCCCACGACCACGCGCCCCCGGAGGCCACCACGGCGGCCGCGATGAGCGGCGAGGTGCCGAGCGAGGCGGCGGCGGCGGAGACGATCACGGCCATGAGGCCGTGAGCCGACCGGAGCGGCCCCCACGGATCCTCGGGACCGGCCTCGCTCAGCGCCAGCCGGTGCAGCAGGACCGCGCAGCCGCCGGCCAGGACCACGTGGGCGGCGGCGACGAGCAGGACCGCCGCGACGCCGTCGTAGACGACGGTGGCCTGCACCACGAGGACGGAGGCGACGACGAGCAGCACCCCCGCCCGGGCCGGTGCGGTCCGCGAGGCCAGCAGCCAGCTGACGGCGACGCCGGCCGCGGGCCAGAAGAGGGCGATCGCGGAGTCGGCCGGCTTGGTGTAGAGACCGACCACAGCCGCGAGCACGAAGGCCCCCGTCCAGGTCGCGAAGGCGACGTGGGGGGAGTCGCGACGCACCTGCTGCACCACCTCACGGGTCGGGGGGACGGGTCCGACCCACCCCATCGGCAGCCGAGCACCCGTCCTGACCCCATCATCGCAGGAGTCCTGACGCCAGACTCCGTACGACGCCCGCGAACCGCTCACCGACCTCGCGGTGCGTCTCGGGTCCCGGGTGGAGGCCGTCCACGAGCGGGTGCCGGGCGTGGTCGGCCTCGGCGTAGAGCTCCAGGCCGTCGAGCAGGTGCAGGTGGGGGTCGTCGGCGCGTGCCGCGACCAGGCCCGCGAGCTCGCGGCGTACGACGGAGAGCGTGAGCCGGCCCGCCGCGACCTCGGCCGGGTCGCCTGTGGCGAGGAAGCGCAGCTCGCCGGCGCGCAGGGCGTCGAGGTCGGGGGCGGTCGGACCGGGGGTGTCCTCGTGGAGGGGGCACAGCAGCGGGGAGACCACCAGCACCGGGGTGTCGGGGTGGCCGTCGCGGATGGTGTCGAGGAAGCCGTGGACCGCGGGCACGAAGGCGCGCAGCCGCATCAGGTCGGCGTTGACGACGTTGATGCCGATCTCGAGGCTGATCAGGTCGGCCGGGGTGTCGCGCAGCGTGCGGGCCAGGAACGGGTCGAGCAGGGCGCTGCCACCCAGCCCGAGGTTGACCAGCTCGACCCCGGCGGCACGGGCCGCGACCGCCGGCCACGTGCCCGTGGGGCTCGCGGCGAAGGACCCGTGGCTCAGGGAGCTGCCGTGGTGCAGCCAGACCGGGCGGTCCGCGCGCTCGGCGGGGCCGACCGGGGAGTCGGAGCGCAGCGCGACCAGGGTGGTCGTCTCGTCGTGGGGCAGCCAGATCTCGACGGTCTTGTCGTGGGCGGGCAGGCCGGTGAAGGTGGCGGTGCCGGCGGCGCCGAGGTCGTGGCGTGCGGTCCCGGCGGCCATGTCGAGGGTGACGGTGTCGCCGCCGCGGATGGTGGCCTCGGCGGTCGGCACGTCGTCGACGAGCAGGTCGTAGACGCCGTCGGGACGGGCGGGCAGGCCGGGGTAGACCCGCTTGGTGGGCACGGTCTGCAGGGCGAGCGTCGTGGCCCGGGTGCGCACCAGCAGCCGCACGCCGGAGGTCTGCGACTGCGCCATCGCCAGCTGGGCGTCGGCATGGCGCTCGCGCACCCAGCGGGGCAGCCGGTGCGGCACGAGACCGCGGTCGGTGTCCTCGAGGTCGAGCGCACCGCGGACGAGGGCGTGCGCGGCCGGGGTGGTGAACGAGACCCGGTGCGCGAGCGCGGTGGCGGGGCTCGGGGCGGGGGAGGTGGTGGGTGAGGGGATGGGGTCGTGGGTCACGGTGTCTCCTGGGTGGGGTCGGGCCAACGGCGCAGCAGCACGTCGAGCGCGTCGAGCGTGCGGCGCCAGGTGGTGTCGCTGTCGGGGCTGCTGTGGCCGAAGCCGCCCGCCGCCTCGAGGCTGGTGTAGCCGTGGAAGACGCTGCCGAGCAGGCGCACGGCGTGGGTCTGGTCCTCCCCGGTGAGGTCGTAGCCCCGGAGCACGGCGCGGGCCAGCTCTGCGTGGCGCGGGCCGGCGCTGGCGGCGGCCGTGGCGGGGTCGAGCCTCAACCGCGCGGCGTCGTAGCGCCCGGGGTGTTCCCGGGCGTAGTCGCGGTAGGCGCCGCCGAAGGCGACGAGGGCGTCCTTGCCGGCGCGGCCGGCGACGGCCGCGCCGACCCGGTCGGCCATCTCCTCCAGCGCGAGCAGGGCGACGCGGGTGCGCAGGTCGTCGGCATCGCGCAGGTGGGAGTAGAGGCTCGCGGGGCGCACGCCCACGCGCCGTGCGAGCGCGGCGGGGGTGACCGCGGCGAAGCCGGCCTCGTCGGCCAGGTCGGCGGCCTCGAGGGTGAGTCGCTGCGTCGTGAGTCCTGCGCGTGCCATGTCGTGTGTCTCCGTCCGGGGATCGACTACGCCCATCCTGCATCTGCCTACGATTCGTAGGCAAACTGACGGCGACGTCGTCGACCGAGGTCCATCCGCGACCCCGAACCCCTCGGGTCGGCCCGACCGCCGCCGATGGGTGCGACTGCCCGGCACCCCCCTGACGCCGGACCCACCAGGAACGACAGCGATGACCACCGCGACCTCCACGCCCACCCCGCCCGCACGCCCCCGTCGTACGCCGCGACACGGCGCCCGCCGCGGCCTCGCCCTGCTCGTCGGGCTGGCCCTCGTCCTCCCGCTGGGCGCCACCGCCTCCGCCCGACCGCGCGTGCCGGTGCACCCGGGCGCTAGCGTCGTCACGGTGGACCGGATGACGCTGTCGTCGGGCGCCGACGCCGCCCGCACGGTCGTGCCCGTGGCCGCGACGACCGCCCCGGCCACCGCGACGGTCACCGTCGACACCTCACGGCGCGGACAGGTCTGGCGCGGGGTCGGCGCCGCCCTCACCGACGCCGCCGTCGTCCAGCTCGGCGGCAACGAGACCGCCACCCGCCTGCTCTTCGACCGCGCCCGCGCCGACGGTGCACGGCTGGACTGGGTGCGACTCCCGCTGTCGTCGACCGACTTCTCCACCCGGTTGTGGACGTGGGGGTGGGACGGGCGCAGGGTGACGCCGCCCGCCGAGGCCCGGAGGGCGGTGGACTACCTGCTGACCCGGGCCCTGCCGCTCAACCCCGACCTGGAGGTCGTCGTGGCCCCCTGGTCGGCACCGGCCTCGATGAAGGACTCCCGCTCGCTGCGCGGCGGGTCGCTCCTGGTGGGCGCAGAGGCGTCCTACGCCTCGATGCTCGTGGCCCAGGCCGCCTGGCTGCGCGAACGCGGTGTGCCGGTCTCGGCGCTCAGCATCGTCAACGAGCCCGGGCACGCCAGCGACTACACGACCATGCGCATGAGCGACGAGCAGCTGGCACGGGTGGCCGCCGCGGTCGCGCCCCGGCTGCGGGCGCTCGGCGTCGACCTGTGGGCCGTGGACCACAACTGGAGCGACCGGGCGCGCGTCGACGCGGTGCTGGCGCAGGCGCCCGGCGCGCACGCCGCCGCGGCCTTCCACTGCTACGGCGGCACCCCGGACCAGATGACCGGCCTCGCCGTGCCGTCGATCCTCACCGAGTGCACCGGCACCACCGACTCCCGGTGGGGCACCTTCCGCTGGGACTCCGCGAACCTCGTCGTGCGCAGCGTGCGGGCCGGCTCCGGCGGGCTGATGTTCTGGAACGCCGCGCTCAGCACGACCCCCGGCGTGGGTCTCGACGCCGGGTCACGGTGGGGCTGCAAGACCTGCCGCGGCGTGCTCGCCGTGGCGCCCGACCGCACGGTGACCACCGGCCCGGAGCACGCCGTGCTCGCGCAGCTGGCGCGGGCGGCCCGTCCGGGGGCGGTCAGCGTGACCAGCTCCGCCACCAGCTGGAGCGTGTGGTCCTCGGCCTTCCTGCGCCCCGACGGCACGGTCGGGGTCTACGGCTACAACGACACCGGGCAGACCCAGCTGGTGCGGGTGGTCGTCGGGGGCACGACCTCGCAGACCTACGCCGTCGAGGCCGGGGCGGTCTTCACCTGGGAGGGCACGGTCGCCTGACCGCAGCACCGCGACCCACCAAGCGAGAACGATTCTCATGTACGGTGGAGGTGGTCGCGGGTGCGGCCCGCGAGGAGGTGCGTGATGGCCAGGACGCGTCAGGACGGCGAGCCCACGGTGGCGGTGGGAGTGTGCGCGGCGGGCGCCTGCGGCGCGACGCACGCCCCCGTCCTCGAGGCGCTGCGCGCCGTCGTGAGGCGGGAGGCGGGCGCGGTGCTGGTGCGCACCGGCTGCCTGCGACCGGGCCTGTGCGCCGGCGACCGGGTCGGCGACCACAGCAGCGACCGGGCCGGCGGCACGCGGGTGTGCGTGCAGCCCTGGGCCGCCGGCGGTCGCGGCCGGCGGTGCGAGACCGTCGAGGCCGACCCGACCGTGTGCGCCCGGGTCGTCGCGTCCTGGCTGCGCTCCGAGCGCACCTGGCGGGCGATGCGCCGGTGAGGCTCAGTGAGCCTCAGTGCGCCGCGGGCCGTCCGCGCCCGTCCGCGGCGGGCCGCGCGCGGCTGAGGCAGTCCTGGAGCAGCGCGAGGTAGGCGTCCACCCCGGCGTCCTCGGGCCACGCCGCCCACGCGGTGCGGGTGGCGGCGAGCGACAGCTCCACCACCAGGGCGGCCCCGAGCGGATCGTGCGGCAGGCGGGTCGTCATCCACGCCACGAGCTGCGCGGCGAGCTGCTCGCCGAGCTCGTGGGCCCCGCGCTGCAGCTCCGGACTGTCGGCCACCAGTCGGCGGCGCACGACCATGTCCTCACGGTCGGCCCGGGTCAGCCCCAGCAGCACCGCGGTCAGCGCCTCCCAGGCCTCGCGCTCGACCGGCTGCTCGGCCAGGAGGTCGTCGAGGCGACGTACGACACGGGGCGCGGGGTCGACGACCACCGCTTCCTTGGTGCGGAAGTAGTTGAAGAAGGTGCTGCGCGAGACGCCGGCGGCGCCGGCGATCTCCTCGACGCTGACCGCGTCGAAGCCGCGCTCGGCGAAGAGACGCCACGCCGCGCCGCGGATCTCCTGCCACGCCGCCTGCTTCTTGTCCTCGCGCAGACCCATCCGGGAAGTGTGGAACAAAACCGACGACGTGCAAAGTTGTACTCCGTGCAGAAAGATCCCGGGGAGGAGCGGCGCCGCGCCGTCCGCCCCCAGCCGCCGTCGCACCGCCACCGAGAGGGAAGCCTCGTGCCCGACACGCTCACCGACCCCCACGCCCCCGCCCCGGCGGACCCCGGCGCGGGCCTGCCGCCGGGTGCGGCGCGCCTGATCGCACTGCTGGTCGGCTCCGCCTTCGTGGTGATCCTCAACGAGACGATCATGAGCGTGGCCCTGCCGCGACTGATGGTGGAGTTCTCGATCGCGGCGTCGACCGCGCAGTGGATCACCACCGCGTTCCTGCTGACCATGGCCGTGGTCATCCCGGTCACCGGCTACCTCATCGGTCGCTTCTCGCTGCGCACGCTCTTCACGGTGGCCATGTCGGCGTTCACCGCCGGCACGCTGCTCGCGGCGCTGGCCCCCACCTTCGCGGTGCTGGTGCTCGCCCGGGTGGTGCAGGCCTCCGGCACCGCCATCATGATGCCGTTGCTGATCACCACGATCCTCAACCTCGTGCCGGCCGAGCGTCGCGGCCGCATGATGGGCACGATCTCCATCGTCATCTCGGTGGCTCCGGCGGTCGGCCCGACCGTGTCCGGGGTCGTGCTCGACCAGCTGAGCTGGCGATGGATGTTCTGGATCGTCCTGCCGATCGCGGTGCTCGCGCTCGGGCTCGGGCGGCTGTGGGTGCGCGACGTGGCCGAGCGCACCGCGGTGCCGGTCGACGTCGCCTCCGTCGTGCTCTCCGCCCTCGGCTTCAGCGGCCTGGTCTACGGCCTCAGCAGCATCGGCGAGAGCGCCTCGGGCGACGCCCCGGTCTCGCCCTGGGTGCCCCTCGGAGCCGGCCTCGTGGCCCTCGGCCTGTTCGTGCACCGGCAGCTGCACCTGGGGGAGCGGGCGCTGCTCGACCTGCGGGCCTTCGGGTCGCGGGCCTTCGCCGTCGCCGTCGCCCTCGTCGTGGTGGCGATGATGGCGCTCTTCGGCACCCTCATCCTGCTGCCCATCTTCCTGCAGGACGTCCTGGGCCTCTCCACGCTGCGCACCGGCCTGGTCCTGCTGCCCGGCGGTGTCGTCATGGGCCTCATGGCACCGGTCGTCGGTCGGGTCTTCGACCGGGTGGGCCCGCGTCCCCTGGTGCCGCCGGGCGCGGTGGTGGCCAGTGCGGCGCTGTGGCTGATGAGCACCTTCGACCAGGGCACCGCCACGGCCACCGTCGTGGGCGCCCACGTGCTGCTGAGCATCGGCATCGCGCTCATGTTCACGCCGCTGCTGACCTCCGCGCTGGGCTCGCTGCCCCCGCACCTCTACTCCCACGGCAGCGCCATCGTGAGCACGGTGCAGCAGGTGGCCGGCGCAGCGGGCACGGCGCTCTTCGTGACGGTGATGACCCGTGGCGCCACGCGGGCCGCCGAGGGCGGGGCTCCCGCCGCGGCCGCCACGGCGTCAGGCGTGCAGGACTCCCTGCTCTGGGGAGGCGTGGTCTCGGCGGTGGCCGTGCTGCTCTCACTGCTCGTGCGCACGCCTGCGACCGCAGCGTCCGCACCGGAGGCGACGGCCGAGCCCGGCACGGACCGGAGCCGGGCGGGCGAGCGTGGGAGCGACGAGACCACCTCGGTCGGCTGATCCAGATCATGGCTTAACTTCGGTCTAGTTCAGCGATATGCTTGACCAATGGTGCAGCTCTTCACCCTCATCGGCGACGTCGTCGGCTCCCGCGACCTGCCCGACCGCGGTGCGGCCCAGCGGCGCATCGTCGAGGTGCTCGCCGAGGTCTCCCGTGCCCTGACCCCGGCGCAGCGCCTCGAGGCGACCGTGGGCGACGAGCTCCAGGGAGCCTTCACGACCCTGGCCGACGCGGTGCTGGCCACCGCCCTGGTGCGCCTGGCCCTGCTGCCCGACGTCGACGTGCGCTGCGGCCTGGGCCACGGCGAGGTCACGGTCTACGACGACCAGCGCACCCCGCTGCTCCAGGACGGGCCGGGCTGGTGGGCCGCACGCGAGGCCCTCGACGTGCTGGGACGCCCGCGCCGCGCCTCCAGTCGCACCTGGTACGACGCCGGGGCCGGCGGCACCCACGCCGGCCCGGTCAACGCCTTCCTGCTCACCCGCGACGCGCTGCTCGACCGCCTCGGCGACCGCGGCCGCAGCCTGGCGCTCGCGGCGCTCCAGGGCCGCTCCCAGGCGGAGATCGCCGCCGACCAGGGCATCTCGCGGTCGGCGGTCAGCCAGCAGTTCGCCCGCGGTGTCGGTGCGCTGCGCGATGCTCACCTCAGCTTCGCAGCGGGAGGGACCGAGACGGACTCAGGGGCGGGATCGGCGACGGGGCCGGCGAGGGCCGGTCGGGAGGAGCAGCGGTGAGCCTGGTGCTGGTGGGGCTGTGGCTGGTGGGCCTGGGGGCCTGCGACCTCGGTCGCCCCTCCCACGACCTCCTCAGCCGCGGTCGGCTGCTCGGCTGCCTCGTCGCGGGTCTCGCGCCGCTGCTGGTCGGGCTGGTGCTCCTCGACCTCGGGGCGGGCGAGGTCGTCGCCCTCTTCCTCCTGCTGGCCGTCGCGCTCGTGGTGTGGCTGCTGGCGTCGGCGCGGGCGATGGACGTGGACCTCCCCGCCCGGTCGCGCTCGCGCGCGCGGGTGGTCGCCTTCGCGGCGCCGGTGGCCGGCGCCGCCGTCGCCGTGCTGGGGGTGCAGCTGGTGGGCTCGGAGCCGGTCTGGCCCGCCCGCCTGGACGCCACGCTCCTCGCGCGCTGGCCCGCCGCCGACCTCCTGGTCGCCACCGGTGTGGTGCTCGCGCAGCTGGTGACGGCCAACATCCTGGTCCGCCTCCTGCTCGACGCCGTCGGCGTGCCCGCGACCTCGGGGGAGAAGCAGCTCAAGGGCGGGCGCGTGCTGGGCCCGATGGAGCGCGTCTTCCTGACCGGCCTGGGAGCGCTGGGCGAGCTCACCGCGGCCGCCATCGTCGTGGCGGCCAAGGGGCTGCTGCGGTTCCCCGAGCTGCAGCGCGCCCAGCGCGACCCGGCACTGCCCGCCGACGGGCCGAGCGACGTGACCGAGTACTTCCTCATCGGCAGCTTCGCCAGCTGGTTGCTCGCCCTCGGCGGCGCCGCACTGATCCACCTGGCCTGATCCGCCCGGCTTGATCCGCCTGCCTGTCAAGCCTGAGGCTTCACTGCGTCGGAGTGAAGGCACACGGCCTCAGCCGTGGCGCTCCGACCAGGCACGGAACGGCGCGGTCGGGTCCTCGACCGCCACCTGGGCGGAGGGCAGGCTGCGGTCCGCGGGCTCCCGGGCGTACTCGTCGTAGAAAGTCGCCAGGGTCATCCAGCGCCCACCGTCCTCGTAGTGCTCGCCCTCCTGCTCGCGGGTCGCGCCGAAGAGCACCCGGTCGGGTGCGGCGTAGTAGAGCGCGCCGAGGCACATGGGGCAGGGGTAGGCGGTGACGTAGACGTCGCAGCCCTCGAGGTCGGAGCGCCCCCGGGCGGCGAGGTCGCGGATCGCGGTGATCTCGGCGTGGGCGGTCGGGTCGCCGGACTGGGCCACCTGGTTGGCCGCCTCCACGACCACCTCGCCCGTCGCGGCGTCGACCACCACGCAGGCGAAGGGCTTGCCGCCCTGGTCGACGTTGAGCAGCGCGAGCTCGACGGCGCGCTGCGCGTGGCGCGGGTCGTGACCGGCGTCCGCCCCGGTGGGCGCGTCGCGGTGGGGTGCGGTCACGAGGACTCCTGCGGGTCGTGGTGGGGCGGCCGGGGACGGCCGCGCGGGTGAGGTGCCACACCACCACGGCCCGCAGGGGCCTGCGCTCACCCGGGCGGACCGGCTTGCCGGGGCGCCTGCGGGCGACCGGTCAGGCGGGGGCGGGGAACGGGAACACCGCGGGGCTGCGGTGGCCGTCGGGCCCCACGGCGCGCACCCCGAGCACGACGTTGTCCTTCGACAGGTCCAGGGTCGCGCTCGTGCCCCGCACCGCGACGACGTGCTGCCACAGCGGCTCGGGGGTCGGGCGCCACACGACCTCGTACGACGCTGTCTCGCCCGACCCGGGCGACCAGCTCAGGGTGCTGTCGTTGGTCAGCGCGGTGGTGTCCACCACCACGTCGCGCGGCACGCCCGGGGCCTGGGCCAGCGACCACAGTGCGGCGGCGTTGACCCGGGTGACGCCGGCGATGTAGTCCATGTCGCAGAAGCGCACCAGGTCGCCGTACTGCACGCCGTCCTCGACCCGCACGTCCTGGTGCTGGTGGGCGAAGTCCTCGGCCGGCTCGGTGAAGCGGGCCGCGGGGTAGCCCGCCTCGAGGAAGGGTCGGTGGTCGCCGCCGCGCAGGTAGCGGTCGAGGCGGTAGACCAGGCGCACCTCCATGCCGGTCAGGCGCGGGTCGGCGACCTCGGCGACGAAGCGGCCGAGCTGGCGCGTGGGGGAGTCGTTCTCCCCGCCGATCGAGAGCCGGGTCGCGGCGCGCGCCTCGTCCTCGCTCGTCGGCACGCCCTGCACGAAGAGCCGCACGCTGCGCCGGTCGCGCTCGCCGTCGTCGGCGCGGCTGCTGCCGACGATGTCGTCGGTGAACATGCCCTGGACGTCGGCGCCCTCCTCGGTGAGCTGGCGGGCCAGGAACGTGGAGCCGTAGAGGCCCTGCTCCTCGCCGGCCACGGCCGCGAAGAGGATGGTCGCGGCCGGGCGCCGGGTGGCCATGATGCGGGCGAGCTCCATGGCCACGGCCACGCCGCTGGCGTCGTCGTCGGCGCCGGGGGCGTCGGAGGTGGCGTCCATGACGTCGGTGGCACGCGAGTCGTAGTGACCGGAGACGACGTAGACCCGTCCGGGATCCGAGGAGCCCTCCAGACGCGCCACGACGTTGCTGATCCGGGTCGGCGCGGGGATGCGCGAGGCCGGCTCCTGCACGTACGACGGGACCGTGACGCTCATCCGCCCGCCCGAGCGCGCGGCGTAGCGGCGCATCTCGGCGGCGATCCAGTCGCGGGCCGCGCCGATGCCGCGCTCGGGGTCGTCCTGGCTCGACAGGGTGTGCCGGGTGCCGAAGGACACCAGCTTCTCCACGATGGCACGGATCCGGTCGGGGTCGACCTCGGCCATGATCGCGCGCAGCTCGCGGTCGGCGCGCTGGGCGCGCAGCGGGCGCCCGGGCCCGTCGGGCCACTCGGCGGTGTCGAGGACGCCCGACGGGCCGGGCCCCCGACCGGGGCCGGCCGCGGCGGCGGACCCGCGGGAGACCGTGGCGCCGACGGCTCCGGCGGCCAGCGCCCCCGAGCCGCCGAGCAGCCGGCGCCGGGTGGTGGCGGGGGGAGGCGAGGCCGGGTGGGGCGACGCCGTGGTGTCGCTGCCGGGGGCCTGGGACGAGGGGTGTGCGGGGTCGTGCATGGGTGTGCTCCCGTTCCGAGTAGACGAGGTGCGTGCCGTCCACCCTGCCACGCCGGCTCTCAGCCGCCCCTCACCTGCGGGTGGCAGGCTGGCGTCCGTGGCGACGCACACCGACGGGTCCGGCCCGTCCCCCGACCCCGCCCGTGGGCCCGCCCCCGACCCCCGCGGCCGGGCCGCCCGGGCCGCCGAGGTGCCCGGCTCGACCGCCGTGCCGGCGCCGCAGAGCCCGGGAGGGCTGCTGAGCCGCCGGCTGCTGCTCGTCGAGCTGGTCGTGGTGCTGGCGCTCTCGCTGGGGCGCTCGGCCGTCTACTCGGTGGTCAACCTGCTCGAGGCGGCGACCGCCCCCGGGGGGCTCGCCGGCCAGACGGCGTCGATGAACGGCTCCTACGCCCCGCAGCGACCGTGGTTCGACCTGGTCTACCAGCTGCTGGCCTTCGGCTTCTCGCTCGTGCCGGTGCTGCTGGCGGGCTACCTCCTGGTGCGCTCCGGCGCTGGCCTGCGCGAGCTGTGGGCCCGCGGGGGAGCGTGGCTGACCGGGCTCGACCTCGCGCGCGGCGCCGCGATCGCCGCCGGCGTCGGGTCGGTCGGGGTCGCCTTCTACCTCGTGATGCACGCCCTGGGCCTGAGCCTCACCGTGGTGCCGGACAACCTGCCCGACGTGTGGTGGCACATCCCCGTGCTGGTGCTCTCGGCGCTGGAGAACGCCATCGTGGAGGAGGTGCTGGTCCTCGGCTACGTGCTGGTGCGGCTGCGTCAGCTGGGCCTGGGCGACCTGACGGCGATCGTCGTGGCCGCCGTGCTGCGGGGGAGCTACCACCTCTACCAGGGCCTCGGCGGCTTCGTGGGCAACCTCGTCATGGGCCTGCTCTTCGGCTGGCTCTACCGCCGGTGGGGCCGGGTCATGCCGCTGGTGGTGGCCCACACCCTGCTCGACATCGGCGCCTTCGTCGGCTACGCCGTGCTCGCCGGGCAGGTGTCCTGGCTGCCGACCTAGGAGTGGTGCGCAGCCCCGTCGAGGCGCGTGACGCGCGTGACGACCTCCTCCAGCGGGGCCCGCGTGGTGCGGTAGGACGCCGTGGGGTGCCCGGGGTCGGGGTGGCCGAAGGAGATGCCGCAGACCACGCGGCGGTCCTCGGCCAGGTCGAGCACCTCGTGCAGCAGCGGCGACTGCCCCGCCAGGGCGGCCTGGGCGCAGGCGCCGAGGCCGAGGGCGTGGGCCGCGAGCAGGAAGGTCTGCACGTAGAGCCCGCAGTCGACCGCGCCGTAGGTGCCGAGCTCGGCGGCGGTCGTCACGACGGCGACGTGGGGCGCGCCGAAGAGCTCGAAGTTGCGCAGCCCCTCGGCGAAGGAGCGCTCCCGGTCGCCCTTGGCGATCCCGACGGCGTCGTAGAGCTGCCAGCCGCTCTCGCGTCGTCGCGCCTGCCGCTCCTCGGTGTAGGTCTCCGGGAAAGGGAAGTCGCTGCCGGCGCCGTCGAAGGAGGCGAGCATGCGCGCGCTCAGCGCGCGTGCGGCGTCGCCGGAGACCACGTGCACCTGCCAGGGCTGGGTGTTGCACCACGACGGCGTGCGCTGCGCGGCGAGCAGCAGCCGCTCGACCACCGCGTCGTCGACGGGGTCGGGCAGGTAGCCGCGGCAGCTCCACCGCTCGGCGAGGATGCGCTCCAGGACGTCGATGTCGCTCATGGGCGTCATCATGGCACTGTCCGTGACAGCGCTGCTGTCACGGTCGGGGGTGGGGCGTCGTCGCGGGCCGGGCGGCCACGGCCCCGCGGTCGTCGGTGGTGACCCCCGCGTCGGGATGCCATGCTCGGCCCATGAGCGCCTTCGACGCGTCGACCACGGTGGTCGTCGACGACCCCGACCACGGCCCGATCGAGCTCGACGTCCACCTCGCCGGGCCCGCCGACGGCGTGCCGGTGCTCCTGCTGCACGGCTTCCCGCAGTCGGCGCGCAGCTGGGGCCGGGTCGTCGAGCGTCTCGCCGGGCACGGCCTGCGCCTCGTGGCGCCCGACCAGCGCGGCTACTCCCCGGGGGCCCGGCCCGCCGCGGTGGCGGCGTACGCCGTGCCGCGCCTGGTCGCCGACGTGCTGGCGGTGGCCGACGCCCTGGACACGGGCCCCTTCCACCTGGTCGGCCACGACTGGGGCGCCTCGGTCGCGTGGGCGCTCGCCGCGCGGCACCCCGAGCGGCTGCGCACGCTGACCGCGCTCTCGGTGCCCCACCTCGCGGCCTTCGGGGCGGCCCTGCGCGAGGACCCCGAGCAGCAGCGCCGCTCGGCCTACATCCGGGTCTTCCGCGAGCCTGGCCGCGGCGAGGCCTCTCTGCTCGACGACGACGCCCGCGGGCTGCGCGCGCTCTACGGCGGCGCGGTCGCCGCGCCCGACGTGGAGGCCTACGTCGACCTGATGCGCTCGGGCGCCCTCACCCCGGCGCTGGGGTGGTACCGCGCCATGGACGGCGACCTCGCCGCCACCCCGCCGGTCACGGTGCCGACGACGTTCCTGTGGGGAGCCGACGACCTGGCCACCTCACCCACCGCGGCGCACGCGTGCGGGTCCCACGTGCGCGCCGACTACCGCTTCGTCGCGCTCGAGGGTGCCTCGCACTGGACGCCCGACGAGTGCCCCGACCAGGTGGCCAGCGCCGTGCTCGACCGGGTGCTGGACCGGGTGCCGGCGCAGGCTCCGCAGGAGGACCGGGACCGCGAGGCCTGATCCCCTCACCCCGAAGGACCGGATCCGCGCGAGCCCCTGGCGCGGCCGGCGACGGGGTGGTCTTCTGTAAGGGCCCTACAGGCTCACACCTGGCGGGTGATGGATCACCCGCATCTCCGGGTGAACCTAGGGCTGCCTGCTGCCTCTGAGCGTTCCCGCTTTCGGGGGGAGCAGGTTGCGACAAGCACCCCCCGGGACCCGTCCCGGGGGGTGTTTCCCGTCCCGGTGCCCCGACCGGGCGGCCGCGCCCGGCGCGGCGCCGGCGCCGGTGGTCCAGAATCGGGGCATGAGGTTCACCGAGCACGAGATGACCGTCGCGGTCGACGCCGTCGCGCGCAGGCTGTGGTCGGCGACGCGCCCGCCCTGGGGCCGTGGCGACCTCGCGACCGCCTGGGCCCGGCTGCCGCGGGAGAGGAGCTACCGCGCCAAGGTCGCCGCGGGCGACGTCGTGCTCCCGGTGCTCACCGCGCTGCCCGAGCGCCCCACGGTCGGCAGCCGGCCGGTCTTCAGCGACGCCGAGCTCGCCGAGGCGGCCGAGCGCGCCACCGGCGAGCTCATGGAGCACCGACGACCGGGCGCGTGGGACCGGCTGTCCGAGCGGCGCAGGCGGCGCCTGGTGAGCGGTGCCGTCGACCTGACGCGGGCCGCGCTGGAGGCCATGCCGGTGCGCCAGGACCCCGACGCGCTGATCGTGCCCGACCACCTGTGAGGCACGCGGTCGGGCGCGGGCGCCCGTGGCTCGCGTCGGTGGTGGTGTCGCTCGTGCTGGGCGCCGCCACGGGCTGCGCCGACGGGGCTCCCGGCCCGGGCGCACCCTCGCCGGGTGACGCGGCCTCGGCCCGGCCGGTCGGGTCGGCGCCCTGGCCCGACGGGCTGGCGGCCTACGTCGACCAGTCCCGCCTCGAGCGGCAGGGCCGCGAGGTGTTCGTGCGCCTGGTGGACTCCACCGACCACGAGCTGACCGCGCTGCGGGCCGAGGTGGGCTCCGAGCGCTTCGCCACCACGACCTGGACCGGGGAGAAGACCTTCCTCAACGAGGCCGACCTGCCCGTCGCCCTGCCGCTCGCACGCTGCGGCACGGGATCGGACGCCACGGTGAGGCTCACCTACCGCGTCGACGGCGGCCCACCGGTGGAGTCGACGACCACCGCCGAGGACCGGTACGGCGCGGTCGGGCTCTTCCTCGACCGCGACTGCGCGGCGCAGCGGCTCGCCGACGCGGCCGACCTCGAGGTGGGCGAGCCGCGGGTGGTGGGCCGCGGGCGGGGCTCGGTGCTGGAGCTCGACGTGACGCTGCGCCCCACCGGCGCAGCGCACCCCGCGACGGTGTTCCGCGGCTTCGAGGACACGGTGCTCTTCCGCCAGGCCGAGGGGTCGGCCTCGGTCGGCTCGGGGGTGCGGGTGCGCCTGGCCCCCGGGCCGCCCGAGCAGGTGCGGCTGCGGCTCGTGCCGAGCCGCTGCGACCCCCACGCGCTGGCCGAGGACAAGGTCGGCACCCTGGTCGGCGTGCGGGTGGGCGGCCCGGGGCTGCCCGCGGCGGCGTCGTTCTACCTGCCGCTGCCCGACGCCACCCGCGCGGCGCTGCGGGGCTTCTTCGCCACCCATTGCGGGCTCTGAGGCCCCCGCGGTTAGCCTCGGCCGGGTGCTGCGTCCTCCCTCCACCTCCCGTCCCAGGGCCTCCCGCCCCTCCACGGCCCGGCACCCGCGGCCGCCCGCGCGCCCGGCGGGCCTGTGCGCGCTGGCGCTGAGCGCCCTCGTGCTGGCGGGCTGTGGTGCCACCGGCACCCCGACGGGGCCGGCCGGCAGCGCCGGGACACCGGGCACCACGGTGCCCTCCAGCGCGTCCACCGCGTCCGACGCGGCCGGCGACGTCTCCTCGGAGGACTCGGCGGAGCCCACCGGATGGGGCCCGACCGTCGGCGAGGTCGAGCAGGCCCGTGCGCTGGTCGCGGGGTGGGACGCCGAGCGGCTCGCCGGCCAGGTCGTCGTGGGCCGCTACGCCGGCACCGACCCGGAGGTCGCGGCCGACCTCGTGGCCGAGCACCATCTGGCGGGGGTGTCGGTGACGGCCGAGAACGTCGTCGACGCCGCGCAGGTGCGGGCCACCACCGCGGCCGTCGAGGCGGCCGTGAGCGCCGACGGCCGAGACTTCCCGCCGGTCGTCGGCGTCGACCAGGAGGGCGGGCTGGTCTCCCACCTCTCCGGGGTGGCCACCGACTTCCCGGCCTTCGCCGCGGCGGGCGACGCGGTGGCCGCGGGGGAGAAGCCGGGTCGTGCCGTGGTGCGCGCCGCCGCCGACGCGCTGGCCATGGAGCTGCGCGGTCTCGGCTTCACCTGGGTCTTCGCCCCGGTCGCCGACGTCACGATCGGCGCCGGCGACCCGACCATCGGCTCGCGCTCGCCGTCGACCGACCCCGCCACGGCCGCCCTCGCGGTGGCGGCCGCGGTGGCGGGCTACGACCGGGCCGGCGTCGTCTCGACCCCCAAGCACTTCCCCGGCCACGGCGCCGTGGGCGTCGACAGCCACGTCGCGCTGCCGGAGCTCGACGTGAGCATGGCCGAGCTGGCCGACCGTGACCTGCGCCCCTTCGCCAAGGCGGTGCTGCACGAGGCACCGTCGATCATGGTCAGCCACGTCGCCGTCGACGCGGTCGCCCCCGGGGTGCCGGCGAGCCTGGCACCGGAGACCTACGACCTGCTGCGCGAGGAGCTCGGCTTCGAGGGCGTCGCCATCACCGACTCCCTGGGCATGGGCGCGGTGGCTGGGCGCGAGGAGCCTGCGGTGAGCGCGCTCGCGGCGGGCGCCGACCTGCTGCTGATGCCCGCCGACACCGCCCGCACCCACCGCACCCTGACCCGGGCCATCGAGGAGGGTCGCCTGTCGCGCGAGCGGGTCGAGGAGGCCGCGTCCCGGGTCGTCGCGGTCCAGCTGTGGCAGCAGCGGGTCGCCGGCGCGCGGCCGGTGCCGGTGGACGCCGCAGGTGCCCCCGACCTCGCCGCCCTCGCCGACACCGCGGCCGCGGCCGCCGAGGAGCTGGCGGCCGCGGCCGGGTGAGTGTCGCCCCTGCGGGGGGCACGGGACGTCTAGGTGGCCTCGGCGGGCACCCTCATCTCGCCCAGCTCCACCCACTCACGGTCCTCGACGACGACGCCGAGGATCGTGGGGGTCTGCTGCAGGTACGCCGGGAGCGTGCGCTGGGCCTCCTGGAAGTGCGCCGAGCCGACGTGGTCGGCGGCCGCGTCCTCGCGGAACGCGCCCAGCAGCAGGTACTGGCACGGGTCGTCGACGTCGCGCGACCAGTGGAACCACAGGCAGCCGGGCTCGGCGCGGGTCGCCTCGGTGAAGGCCCGCGCGATCTCGGGCCAGTCGTCGGCGTGCTCGGGACGCACCGTGAAGCGCGCCGTGTTGTGGATCATGTGTCTCCTCCTGGGGACGGGTCAGGCCGGCGCCGGGGCGCCGGGGGTGGGGCCGGCAGCGGGACGCACCCCGCTGCCGTGGTGGTCGACGGCTGCCTGGATGCGGGCGCCGAGCAGGGCCGAGACCAGACCGAGGGCGGCTCCGGCGAGGATCGCGACGAGGCTCCCGGTGAGGTCGAAGGCGGAGCCGAAGAAGACGGCCGTGCCGGCGAAGGCCCCCGGGATGAACGACAGCACCGACCAGGCGGACTCGACGCAGAGGATGAAGCCGACCACGGTCACCGAGAGCGCGAGCACCCAGGTGGCGGAGTCCAGCTCCAGCACGAGGCTGATGACGTAGCCCCAGGCCAGGCCGGCCAGGTTGGCGGCCAAGCCCTTGCGCAGCCCCTCGGTGCCGCCGCCGGCGGCGAAGAAGCAGGCCCAGGCGACGAAGGCGATCCAGGTGATCAGTCCGGCCTCGACGCTGACCCAGGTCCACGCCCCGGCCAGCAGGCCCACGGAGACACCGATGCCCAACAGGCTCTTCACGTCAGATCCCCTCGGGCGTGAGGATGGCCCGACCGCGCACGCGCCCGGCGTCGAGGTCGTCGATGGCGCTCTGGAAGTCGTCGAGGGCGTACTTCTGGGTGTGCAGCGTGACGTCGCCGCGGGCGGCGAGGGCCATCAGGTCGCACAGGTCGTTGTAGGACCCGACCAGGTTGCCGATGATGTTCTTCTCCGAGGAGATCAGGTCGATGGTCGGCACGTCGATGTTCTCGCCGTAGCCCACCACGTGGTAGTCGCCGGCCTGGCGGGTCATCGCCAGGCCCTCGGCGGTCGACCCGTTCTCGCCGACGAAGTCGACGACCACCTCGGCGCCGTGCCCGCCGGTGAGGTCGAGCACCTCCTCCACCTGGCGGCCCTCGGCGACGACGCCGTGGTCGGCGCCGATGGTGAGGGCCAGCTTGAGCGCGTCGGGGTTGCGGTCGACGACGATCAGCTCGGCCGGGCTCAGCGCCTTGAGCACCTGGATGCCGATGTGGCCCAGCCCGCCGGCGCCGATGACGACGCAGCGGTCGCGCGGGGTGAGCCGGCGGGCGGCCTTGGCCGCCGCGTGGTAGGCGGTGAGGCCGGCGTCGGCGAGGGCGGCCACGTCGGAGGGCTCGAGCGAGTCGTCGATGCGCACGACGCTGCGCGCCGTGGTCCTGAGGTACTCCGCGTAGCCGCCGTGGGTGTCGATGCCCGGGAACTGGCTGGTCTCGCAGTGCACGTCGTCGCCCGAGCGGCAGGCCCGGCACAGCCCGCAGGTGACGAGCGGGTGCATGATCACCTTGTCGCCCTCGGCGACGTGGGTGACCGCGCTGCCGACCGCCTCCACCCAGCCGGCGTTCTCGTGGCCGATCGTGTAGGGCAGCTGCACCTGGGACTTCTCGGCCCACTGGCCCTCGAGGATGTGCAGGTCGGTGCGGCACACCCCGGCGCCCCCGATGCGCACGACGACGTCGAAGGGGCCGGTGGGCTCGGGCTTGGGGACCTCGGTCATCTGCAGGTCCTGGTGGTAGCCGACCACCTGGACGGCGCGCATCGTGCTCATGCGGAGAGCTCCTTCGTGCTGGTGGTGGGACGGGTGGTGATCTCGGTGAGCGGCACGAACGTCCGGTCGGGGTCGGGTCGCTCGCTCTGGTCGGCCTCGGAGCCGGGGTAGCGGGTGGCGAGCAGGCCGCGGCAGAAGTGGGCGTTGCCGTCGATGGAGATGCGCGTCGAGCGGGCCCGGCGCAGCGCCATCGGCACCTCGCCCTCGGCGTACGGCGTGCCGTGCGCGTCGACGAGCACCGGCGAGGCCGGGTCGGTGTCCAGCCCGATCTCGCTCCTGCGGCGCAGCAGCGAGCGGGTGACCTCGTCGTCGGGGAGGTCGCCGAGCACGACGTCGCCGACGCGGGCCTCCTCGAGGTCGCTCCGCGAGCGCAGCAGACCGGTCAGGGCCCGCTCCATCGCGGCGGTGTGGGCCTTGCGCCGGAAGGTCTCGCGCAGCTCGTCGAGGTCCTGCTCGGCCTCGTGGCGGAACGTGCCGCGGTAGCCCGCGTCGGTGGCGAGGCCGGCGTTGATGATCACCGAGTCGTGGTGGTCGTCGAGCTCGACGACCACCCGCCCGACGCCGGGCAGCGCGCTGACCGCGTCCTTGGCGTCGGAGGCCATGAGGTAGGCGAAGTTGGGCGAGCAGAAGGACGTGGGCAGCCGCAGGTGGACGGTGACGTCGGTGGGCCCGCCCGTGCCGACCTCGACGCTGCGCACGAAGCCCAGGTCGGTGATCGGCTCGTCGAGCTCGGGGTCGATGACGACGTCCATGGCCCGGCGGACGCGCTCCTCGTCGAGCCCGGCCCCCGGAGGGGGGTCGAGCCGCACGCGCGTGGTCAGGGTCGCGGGCGCCATCACACGGCCGCCAGGTCGGCCCGCTCGGGCTGGCGCGGGCCGGTCGCGGTCTCGTCGGCGTCGGGCAGCCGCAGTCGCGCGGGCACCTCGAGGTCGTAGAGCTTGGCGGCGTTGAGGCCGAGGATCTTCTTCTTCTGCTCCAGGGTGATCGGGGCGTACTCGCCGAGCTCCTCGGGGATCTGGAAGTCCACGAACGACTCCACCAGCCACTTCGGGGTCCAGATGGCGTAGTCGCTGGAGAAGAGGATCCGGTCCTCCCCGATCCAGTAGAGGAGCTCGCCCATGATCTGGGCGAAGTACTTCGGCCGGGTGTGGATGAACGGCATCGCGACCGCGAGCCCGCCGTAGACGTTGGGCTCCTGGGTGGCGATCCAGCAGAAGTCCTCCAGGCGGGGCAGGCCCACGTGCTCGACGATGAAGTTGAGGTCGGTGAAGTCGCTGGCGATGTGGTCGATGTCGGCCACGTCGAAGGCGTCGCGGTCGAGCGGACGGATCGTGGGGCCCTTGTGCACGTGGATGTTGCGGATGCCCAGCTCCCGGCACGCCTCGAAGTAGCGCACCGCCCACGGGTCGTCGAGCTTCCAGCCGCGTGAGTCGCCGTGCCACTCGGCGGTGTAGAGCTTCACGCCCTTGAGGCCGTACTTCTCGGCGTCGGCGTGGAGCTGCTCGAGGCCCTGCTCGCCGTTGCGCGGGTCGAAGTTGTGGTTGTAGGTGAGCTTGTCGGGGTGGGCCTGGGCGAGGGCGAAAGCCTCCTCGGACTGGCCGAAGCCGGTGTTGTAGAACTCCTTGAGGTAGGCCGGCTGGAAGATCGCGTGGTCGGCGTAGCCGTCGGTGAAGACGTCCTTCATCAGCCGCTCGCCGCCCTGGTAGAGGTACTCCTCGTAGCCCCACTGCTCCGACTCGGGGCTGAGGTTGCGGTGGTAGTCGTAGAAGCAGTCGATGAACTGCTTGCCGTGGATGTTGCGCTGGTTCTCCGGCCGCGCGTCCCACAGCGCGATGTGCGCGTCGACGATGTAGAAGTCCTCACCGTTCTTGCTGTACATGCTCGATCCCCTCTGGACGGGTGACGGGTGTCACACCTGGTCTGGCTCGACCGTAGGCAGCCGGCGGGGGTGTCGCCGAGGGGTGCCGTGTCTCAATCTGAGACAGCGGGGCATGCCGTGGGCGGCGTCCCCGACGTAACGTGGGTCACACGACGGGGAGGTGGGACGTGGACGACGAGGTGGTGCCTCTGCGCGCGCGCCAGGTCGCACCGGGCGGTCCGGTGCCCGAGCGGGTGCTGGCCAGCTGGCAGCGCAGCGAGGACTACGGCGTGCCCCTCGACGAGGTCGACCCCGCCTTCGCCGGCGCCGTCGACACCGAGTCGCTCTTCTTCGAGTGCGGGCGCGAGGTGCTCGGCGGCCTGCACGCCACCCTGGCCTCGGAGCCGGTCTCGCTGATGCTCACCGACCACGAGGGTCTGGTGCTCGACCGGCTCTGCGGTGACAGCACCCTGCTGCGCGCCCTCGACCGGGTGCACCTCGCGCCGGGGTTCGCCTTCTCCGAGCGCGACGCCGGCACCAACGGGCTGGCGCTGGCGCTGGCCGACCGGGTGCCGACCCTCGTGCACGCCGAGCAGCACTACAGCGCCAGCCTGTGCGGCTACACCTGCGCCGCGGTGCCCGTGCACGACCCCGTGACCGGGCGCCTCGAGGGCAGCGTCAACCTCACGACCTGGTCGCGCTCCTCCAGCGACCTGCTGCTCGCGCTCGCCCAGTCGGCGGCCGGCACGACCGCCGCCCTCATGCTGGCCCGCTCGCAGGGCCGCTCGCCCCGCCCGCAGCCGCGCGGTCAGGTCTACCGCGTGGAGTCGGCCCGCGCGGTCAGCGGCTCGGCGACCCTGGCCGCCGCGCTCTCGGCGGCCTGGAACGCACCCGTGGCCGAGGCGGCCGCCGGGCTCGCGGCCGGACACGTCGTGCTCGTGCTCGGGGAGCCCGGATCGGGCCGGGCGACGCTCGGTGCCCAGGCGCTGCGGCAGGTGAGCCCACGCGACCGGATCCTCAGTGCGACCCCGCCCGACCCGCGCGACGTCGACGCCTGGCTCGACCTGTGGACCCCCGAGCTGGGCAAGGCCGGCACGGGGTTCGTCGTCGCCGACGTCGACACCCTCCCGCTGTGGGCCGCCGAGCGGCTGCGCGACCTGCTCGCCGCGACCGGCACGCGTGGCGGTGCTGCCACCGCGACCCGGTTGGTGCTCACCGCGCAGGACCTCCACGACGTGCCCGCGTCGCTGGCCCCGCTGGTGGGTGCGGTGGTCGGCGTACCCCCGCTGCGGGAGCGCCCCGACGACGTCGTGCCGCTGGCCGCCCACCTGGGCCGGCGCCACCGTGGCCGCGACCTCGGCTTCACCCCCGCCGCCGAGCGCGTGCTGCGCGACGCGTCGTGGCCCGACAACGTCGACCAGCTGGCCCGGGTGGTGCGCGACGCCGGTCGCCTCACCGACGTCGTCGACGTGCGGCACCTGCCCGCCGACCTGCGCAGGGCCAGCGCGCACCGGCTGACGCGGCTGGAGGCGGTGGAACGCGACGAGATCGCACGCGCCCTGGCCCGGCCGGGGGCCACGGTGACGGCGGCGGCCCGGGAGCTGGGGCTCAGCCGCGCCACGATGTACCGCAAGCTGGCCCACTACGACCTCAGCGCCCCCGGCCGCGAGGCACGGGAGCGCTGAGGAGGACCTGAGGTGGACGCGGGGAGTCGCGGTCAGCCGACCTGCATCTCGCCCAGCTCGGACCAGTCGGTCCCGGGGGCCTCGAGGCTCACGATCTTCGGGGTGGAGACGAGGTAGGGCGGCAGGTCCTGCTGGGCCTGCTTGAAGTGGTCGGAGGAGACGTGGGCGCCACCGGCGTCACCGTCGCGGAAGGCCTCCACCAGCACGTACTCGTGGGCGTCGTCGAGGCTGCGCGACCAGTCGAACCACAGGCAGCCCTCCTCGGCGCGGGTGGCCTCGGTGAAGGGCCGAGAGATCTCGGGCCAGTCCTCGGCGTGCTCGGGCTTGATCTGGAACTTCGCGGTGATGAAGATCATCGGCTCTCCTCGGTGCTGGTCTGGTGCTGGTCTCGTGCGGGTCTGGTGCAGGCCCGGTGTCGGCGTCCTGCCGGTCGGGGTCCGCGCGGTGCGGCGCGTGCGCTCAGCGCGGGCGCTTGGCCCGGCGCTCCTGCACGGTCGTCTGCACCTTGGCGGCGGCCGCCTTGATGCGTGCCTGGTTCTCGGGCTTGCGCGCCTCGTCGTAGATCAGCTTCGCGACGCCGAGCTTGCCCATCTTCTTCATCATGCCCATGCCGGGGAGGGTACCGAGGGGCCGAAGCGGGCACCGCCTAGGTTGGCCGGTGTGGGATCACAGGCGCCGTCGGGCGAGCCGGCCGGAGTGGCCGAGGCGACCGAGCCGGCCGAAGTGGTGGCCACCGAGCGCGCGCGGGGCTTCGTCGTGCGCGTCGGCGGCCGGGACCAGTCCCACGTCGACCTCGACGACCCCACGCGCCTGGAGTTCGGCTACGTGCGCCGCATGGGCGATGTCGTCGACGCCCACGGCGGGCCCGGGGCGCCGCTGCGCGTCGTGCACGTCGGCGGGGCCGGGCTGACCCTGCCGCGCTACGTCGCCCACACCCGGCCCCGGTCGAGCCAGGTGGTGCTCGAGCCCGACACCGCGCTCACCGCGCTGGTGCGCGAGCGGCTCCCGCTGCCGCGGCGCAGCGGCATCAGGGTGCGCCCCGTCGACGGCCGCACCGGCCTGGCGGAGCTCCGCGAGGGCTCCTTCGACCTCGTCGTCCTCGACGCGTACGCCGCCGGCCGGGTGCCCGCCGACCTCGTCACGCCGGCCGCCTTCGCCCTGGTCGCCCGCGCCCTGGCGCCGGACGGCCTGGCCCTGCTCAACCTCAGCGACCGCACGCCCTTCGCCCACACCCGCGACGTGCTGGCGGGCCTGCGGGTGCACCTGCCGCACCTCACGCTGAGCGCCGAGCCGCCGACCCTGAAGGGCCGCCGCGCCGGCAACCTCGTGGTGGTGGCGGGCCGGGCCGCGGAGCACCTCGCCGGAGGAGACCGGGCGCTGGCGCGCGGGGCGGTGAGTGCGGCCACGCCGTACGTCGTGCTCGACGCGGTGGGGGTGGCCAGCGGCTTCGGGGGAGGCACGCCCCTGCCCGAGCCGCCGGCGCCCGGCGGTCGTCCGGAGGGGTGAGCGGACCGGGCGCCCGGGCGACCTAGCGTGGCGCCATGAGCGAGCAGAGCAGCACCCCCGCCCCCGTCGCGAGCGACGTCCCCGCCCCGTCGCCGGGCTCCGCGCCCCGCGTGGCCGTGCTCGGCACCGGCGTCATGGGCGCGGGCATGGCGCGCAACATCGCGGCCGCGGGGCTGGCGACCACGGTCTGGAACCGCACCCGCGAGCGGGCCGAGCCGCTGGCCGACGTCGCCACGGTGGCGTCGTCGGCCGCCGAGGCCGTCGACGGGGCCGACGTCGTCGTGACCATGCTCTACGACCTCGACAGCGTGGAGTCGGTGGTGCGCGAGGTCGCGCCGGCGATGGGCGACGACGCCGTCTGGGTCCAGCAGAGCACGGTCGGAGTCGAGGGCTCCGACCGGCTCGTCGCCCTCGCCGAGGAGCTCGGCCTCACCCTCGTCGACGCCCCCGTGCTCGGCACCCGCGGCCCGGCCGAGGCGGGCGCCCTGGTGGTGCTGGCCTCCGGGCCCGACGACGCCCGTGACCGGATCGCCCCGGTGCTCGACGCCGTGGGCAGCCGCACGATGTGGCTCGGCGCCGCCGGCGCGGGCTCCCGGCTGAAGATGGCGGCCAACGCCTGGGTGCTCACCGTGCTCGAGGGGGTGGCGGAGTCGCTGCGCCTGACCCGCGAGCTCGGCCTCGACCCGGCACTCTTCCTGGAGGCCGTCGAGGGAGGGGCGCTCGACGCGCCCTACGTGCAGCTCAAGGGCGGCGCCATGCTCGCCGGCGACGACGAGCCGTCCTTCGCCCTCAGCGGCGCGCTGAAGGACGCCGACCTCATCCTCGCCGCCGCACGCGGCGCCGGGCTGGACCTCACCCTGGTGCCGGGCGCGCGCGAGCACCTCGCCCGGGCCGCGGAGGCCGGGCTCGGCGACCGCGACATGTCGGCGTCCTACCGCGTCGACTGACCCGACGCGCCCGACCCGACCCGACCCGAGCCGACGCGCCCGGGCCGGCCCGGCCGGGTCAGGCGGTGCGCATGAACCCCACGGGGTCGTAGGACAGCCCCGGGAAGACGCGGGCCACCGAGGCGTCGGCGAACCGGCTCGCGACCACCTCGCCGAGCACCTGGCGGTAGTCGGTGGTGACCAGCAGGTCGGCGTCGAGGGTCGTGTCGAGGCCGGGCCAGCGGCCGTAGTAGCGCCCGCCCCTGACCCCCGCGCCGGCGACGAGCATGACGTTGCCGTAGCCGTGGTCGAGGCCCTGGTTGCTGTTCTCCACGACCCGGCGGCCGAACTCGCTGAGCACGACCATCGTCACCTTGTCGCCCGTGGGGCCGAGGTCGTCGAAGAAGGCGGCGACGGACCCGGCGAGGTCGGCGGCGTTGCGGCGCATGTCGCCCCACTCCAGGGTGCCGAGGTTGGTGTGCATGTCCCAGTCGCCCTGGTCGACGGTGACGACCTCGACCCCGACGTCGCCGCGCACGACCCGCGCCACGTCGGCGAGGGCGCGACCGAGGTCGGTGGAGGGGTAGCGCCCGCGGCGGTCGACGGCGCGTTGGACCGGCGCGAAGCCCTGCACGGAGTCGAAGGTCGCGCGCACCCCGCGCCCCAGCGGGCTGGTGTCGCCGCCCCACAGCGTGCGCAGCGAACGAGGACGCCCGCCGGTGGTGTCGTACTGGTCGGCGCCGGGGATCTCGACCGAGTCGACGTCCTTGACCGCGAAGACGGGCGCGCCGCCGTAGAGGGAGGTCGGCACGACCCCGAGCCCGACGTGGAGGCCCTCGAGCGGGGAGGCGTCGGCGTCACCGCCGATGAGCCGGTTGAGCCAGCCCACGCGGGCGGTCGAGCCGGGGGCGGCGTCCTCGAGCTCCTCCATGGCCGAGAAGTGCGAGCGGTTGGCCACCGGCAGCCCCGTCGCCTGGATCGCGGCCAGGCGCCCCGAGGTCCACAGCGGCAGCAGCGGCGAGAGCTGGGGGTGCAGCCCGAACATCGCGTCCTTGGCCAGCAGGCTCTCGGAGGGCACGGCGATGCGCGGGCGGGCCCGGTAGTAGGCCGGGTCGCCGTGGGGCACCACCAGGGACAGCCCGTCGGCGGCGCCGCGCAGCGACACCACCACCAGCACCGAGGAGGCGCTCGCGGCCCGTGCGGGCGAGGCGGTCACCACGGCCGAGCCGATCGCGGTGGTGGCACCGGCGAGCGCGAGACCCCGGAACAGGCCGCGGCGGCTCAGGCCGAGGTACTCGGCGCAGCAGGGGGTGCCGGCCGGTGCGACGGCGCGGGGCCCGGCGGGAAGGGGGGAGGTCGTCATGGGGTCACCGTCACCTGGTCATGTGCAGCGGGGAGTCGAGGAAGGTGGTGAGCAGGCGCTGGAAGGCCCACTTCACCAGGCGGTGCTCGCGGGTGATCCGCTCGCCCGGGCGGACGTCGCAGGCCTCGCAGCAGGCCTGCAGCAGCTCGGCGGTGGAGTGCACGCCGAGCAGCTCCTGGGCGAGGTGGTCGACCAGCAGGTCGAAGCGGATCGAGGCCTTCGGCAGCCACTGCCGAGGCGTGCGGTAGCGCATGCCGTCGCGGGGCCACCAGCCCCCGCTCATCGCGTAGTGCAGGCCGAAGGAGGCCACGACCCGCGAGGAGGAGGACCACGAGTCGTTGTCGAGCGGCGCCCCGTCGGGTCGGGGCCAGGACATGGGCGTGCTGCCGAGATCGGAGCACTGCCAGAGCACGGCGTTGGCGCCCCACGAGTCACCGGCGCGACCCTGCGGCGGCTCGCTCACCTTCACCCGCAGGGCGCGGTAGGTCGCCACGACGTCCTCACCGGGGTCCCTCACCTTGGCCCCGGCGGAGCCGGCGAAGGCCTCGGAGGCGACGAGGGCGCGCAGCACGGGCACGATGGCGGTGTCGGAGGCGAGGTAGACCCGGGCCAGCTCGTCGACCAGCGCCTGCGGCGGGTCGTCGCTGACGAACTTCACCGCCAGCTTGCGGGCGATCCTGGCCGCGGTCGCCGGGTGGTGGGCGAGGTGGGTGAGGTAGGCACGGGTGACGGCCCGGCCGTCGCGGTCGGCGTTGGGGTGGCTGAAGTCCATGACGCTGACGGGCCCGACGGCGTGGTGGCGCGGCTCGTAGGAGGCGGCCCAGGTGCGCCACATGTCCACCCACCAGCCGGTGAGGATGCGCGCGGAGGCCTTGACGTCGTCCTCGTCGTACTGGCCGCGCCCGACGGTGTGGAGCTCGAGGAGCTCGCGGCCGAGGTTCTCGTTGGGGTGCTCGGCGGTCGAGATGGCGCCGTCGAGGTAGAGCAGCATCGCGGGGTGCACCACGGCGTCCTGCAGCAGCTCGTCGAAGCGACCCAGGGCGTGCCGCCGGACGGTGTCGCCGTAGTCGGCGCGCCAGGTGAAGACGGCGTCGCCGTTGACCGGCACGTTGAGGTGGTTCTCCCAGAACTCCGTCATCACCTCGTGCACCTGACGGCCGGTGTGCATGCGGCGCAGCAGCAGCCAGCGCTGGTAGTCGTCCATCACCTCCCAGCCGCCCTCGACCTCGCCGACGTGGCGCTGCCACAGCTCCGAGGGCGTGCGTCCCAGCCCGGGCCACCACGAGGCGAAGGCTCCGGCACCGTCGGTGACCGAGCCGGCGTCGAGCTGCTGCTCGAACCACGCCCGCCCGCCTCCGGCCCTGCGCACCTGCCGCGCGAGCGCGGGGGTCAGGCCGTAACTGAAGCGCGTGACCAGGTGTCGGTCGCGGGCCCCGAGGAGGGGGGTGTCGCCGGCGAAGCGCGCCGGGCGGTACGCCGGGGCCGCCTCGGCGCGTCCGGGCGTGGCGAGCACGGTGGCGCCGAGCCCTGCGGCGCCGGCCGCGGTGGCGCCGGCGCGCAGCACGCTGCGTCGCGAGGTGGCAGCGGTCGTGGTGGCTGTCGTGGTGGCCGTCGTGGTGGCCGTCGTGGTGGACGGTGCGGTGCGGGGGGACGCGTCGGGCACGGGGGTACTCCAGGTCCGAGGGGGGAGGGGCCGAGCCGGCCGACCGGGGAGTCGGGCCGTGGTGCGGGGGGACCAGCCTCATCGGCAGGGGGGCCGCGGGGCCTGAGGGGTCGGCCGCGGTCGGACGCACAGATACCCGACCTGGGGTACGCCCCTCTCCCCGCACGTGACAGCGCCGCCCGGTCGAGCCCCATGGCGCCGGGCGGCGCTCGCCCAGGCTAGTGCGGGCCGCCCGGCCCGGGCCGCCCCCGCGTGGGCCGACCGGCCTGGTCACATCGGGCTAGACCGCTGCGCCGATCGGGGCCGGCCGGACCCGCCTCCCGGCGGAGTCGGTCGCGGGGCGTCGCGGTCGGGGGGCGGCGCGCGACGGCTATGGTGAGGCCGCCGGCTCACGTGCACCGAGCCGGTCTCCGGGCCCCGCCCGGGTGCCCGTCCGTCACGGAGAAGAGCAGGCCGCAGTGTCCGACGCCCCGACGCCCGACCACGGCGTGTGGACGGTCCCCAACCTGCTGAGCGCCGTGCGCCTGGCAGGGGTGCCGGTGTTCCTGTGGCTGGTGCTCGGCCCCGAGGCCGACGGCTGGGCCCTCGCCCTGCTCATGGTCTCCGGCGTGACCGACTGGCTCGACGGGTGGCTCGCCCGCCGCCTGGGCCAGACCTCGGTGCTGGGGCAGGTGCTCGACCCCGTGGCCGACCGGCTCTACATCCTCGCCGTCGTGGTCGGGCTGGCCCTGCGCGACGTCATCCCGTGGTGGATGGCGGTCTCGCTGCCGCTGCGCGACGCGCTCATGTGGGGCCTGGTGCCGCTGCTGCGCACCCGGGGCTACAGCGCGCTGCCCGTGCACTTCCTGGGCAAGGCCGCCACGTTCAACCTGCTCTACGCCTTCCCGCTGCTGCTGCTCGGCGACGGGGACGGCACCGTGGCGACGCTGGCCGAGGTCTTCGGCTGGGCCTTCGCGGTCTGGGGCATCGGTCTCTACTGGTGGGCCGGCGTCCTCTACGCCTGGCAGGTCCGGCGGCTGCTCGCCACCACGGAGCCGCGTCCGCGTCGTCGGCCGCGACCGGCTCGAGCCCCCGGTCCGCGGAGCACGGGCACGGCCGGGGCAGCCACGACCGGGGCCTCCTCCGGGACGACGCCCGGGACGACGCCCGGGACCACTGCCGAGTCGGACCGGGTGAGCGGTGGCTAGCCGGGAGCGTCCCCCGGCCCCGACGACCCCGGAGGAGCCGCGGCGCCCCGAGCAGCTCCCGGCCCGGGTCACGATGCCGTTGCTGACGCTCATCACCCAGCAGTCGCTCGACGAGGACTACCTCCACGTCGCGGAGCGTCGCGCCGAGCAGCGTCGCGCCGCCTCGCTCGGCGCGGAGCCCGAGACTCCGCCGACGCGCCGGGGCGGAGGCCACCGCACGGCGGCGGTGGTGGTCGCGGTCTTCGGGATCATGGTGGCCACCGCGGCCCTGCAGACCTCGCGCAACGCCGACGTCGACCAGGCCGGCCGCAGCACGCTCATCGACCAGGTGCTCACGGCGCGGGCCGGCATCGCCGACCAGCAGGAGCGCATCAGCCGCCTCGGCGACCGGATCGCGGCCGCCGAGGCGACCACGGCCGCGCTGCGCGCCGACCGGGTCACGGAGGAGGCGCGCGAGCGCCGTCTGGCCGCTCGCACCGGCTACGGAGCGGTCGAGGGCGAGGGCGTCCGCATCACGGTGTCCGACCCCGCGACCGGCGGGGTGCTGGTGGAGGACCGCGACCTGCGCCTGCTGGTCAACGGCCTGTGGCAGGCGGGCGCCGAGGCGGTGTCGATCAACGGCAACCGGCTGACCGTGCTGTCGTCGATCCTGCTGTCGGGCACGACGGTGGCCATCGAGGGACGTGACCTGCGCCCGCCTTACGTCGTCTCCGCCATCGGTGACAGCCGCACGCTGCAGGCCGATCTGGCCGAGACCGCGTCGGGCGCGCTCTTCGCGCAGGTGGCCGCCCAGTACGGCTTCGGCGTCGAGAGGCAGAATGTCTCCTCGATGACCCTCCCGGCCGCGCGTCCCCGCCCCCTGCGCAGCGTCGAGGAGCTCGTCGTGACCCCGCCCGGCCCACCCAGGGGAGAGGAGAACGTGTCGTGATCGCAGCGCTCGGACTGCTGGTCGGCATCGTGCTCGGCCTCGCCTTCCAGCCCGACGTGCCCCTGTCGCTGGAGCCCTACCTGCCCATCGCGGTGGTCGCCGCGCTCGACGCCGTCTTCGGGGGCCTGCGGGCCTACCTCGACGGGATCTTCGACGACAAGGTCTTCGTGGTCTCCTTCGTCTCCAACGTCGTCATCGCCGCCGCGATCGTCTACCTCGGCGACAAGCTCGGGGTCGGGGGACAGCTGTCCACGGGTGTGATCGTGGTCCTCGGCATCCGGATCTTCTCCAACGTCGCGGCGATCCGCCGCCACCTCTTCCATGCCTGAGCCCACGCCGCAGGCCCCGGGGCAGCCGCGGGCCCCGCGACCGCCGGAGGAGCCGCAGGCGCCCCCGACCGCGCAGCGGCCCGCGCGACAGCGGCCGGCCGAGCCGGGCCGCGACCGTCTCGTGCGCGCGCTGCTCAAGCCCACGCGCGGCCAGGCCGTCGTGGCGGTGCTGCTGGCCCTCGTGGGCTTCGCCGGCGTGACCCAGGTGCGCAGCAACGAGGTCGACGACTCGTTCGCGGGCTACCGGGAGCAGGACCTCATCGACGTGCTCAGCGGCCTCGCGGGCGCCTCGCAACGGGCGCAGTCGGAGATCACCCGGCTCGAGCGGACCCGCGACGACCTCGCCTCCGACACCTCCGCGGAGGCCGCGGCGCTGGCGCAGGCGCGCAGCGAGGCCGACACCCTGAGCATCCTGGCCGGCACCGTCCCCGTGACCGGGCCGGGCGTGCGGATCACCCTCAGCGAGGTCACCGGGACGGTCGGTGCGCAGGCCCTGGTCGCGATGGTCCAGGACCTCCGCACGGCCGACGCCGAGGCGATGCAGCTCAACGGACGGGTCCGGCTGGTCGCGCAGAGCTCGTTCGCCGACGCGACCGGGGGCATCGTGGTCGACGGGGAGCTCCTGGAGGCGCCCTACGTGCTCGACGTCATCGGCGCGCCGGCCACGCTGTCGGGCGCCGTCGACTTCTTCTCCGGCCCCCGGCTCCAGCTCGAGGAGTCGGGGATCGAGGTCGAGGTCACCGAGCTGACCTCCCTCGACATCGAGAGCGTCGCCGAGAGCACCCAGCCTGAGTACGCCGCCCCCGCGGACGGGCAGTAGCCTTCCGTGACCCCGACCGGAGGAGAGACCGTGTACCCCGACGACCTGCTGTACACCGCCGAGCACGAGTGGCTGCGCCAGCCCGGTGAGCACGACGGCTCCGTCCGCATCGGCATCACCCACTTCGCCCAGGACGCCCTCGGCGACATCGTCTACGTCTCGCTGCCCGAGGTGGGCGACACCCTGGAGGCCGGCACGACGTGCGGCGAGCTGGAGTCGACGAAGTCGGTCAGCGACATCTACGCGCCGGTGACCGGCGAGGTGGTCGCGCGCAACGAGCAGCTCGACGCGACCCCCGAGCTGGTCAACAACGACCCCTACTCCGGTGGCTGGCTCTTCGAGGTCGTGCCCAGCGACCCCGCCCAGCTCGACGCCCTCATGGACGCCACCGCCTACACCGGCACCCTCGAGGGCTGAGCGGCCCCCACCGGGCACGTGGAGCGGGAGCGGCCGGGCTCGGCCTGCTGGTAGGTTCGGGCCGACACTCACCCTCAGGCCAGCCTTGAGGGTTCGGGTGTCCGTCCGACCCCGCGCCCCACCCGCTCGACCACAGCCCAGCAGCTGGAGGAGAAGAGATGCCTTTCTGCACAGCCTGCGGTCGGCAGAACCCCGACGACGCACGGTTCTGCTCCCAGTGCGGCACGCGTCTGGTGACGCCGGCCGACGTGCCCGCCCCGGCCTCCGCCGAGCCGCTCGGGGAGTCCACCGCGACGATCCAGATCGGTCTGGGCGACGCCAAGGTCGAGACCTCCGACCGGCAGCTCAACCCCGTCGACGCCGCCGCCGTCGACGCCCTGCCGACCGGTCACGCCCTGCTCGTGGTCCAGCGCGGCCCGGGCTCGGGCAGCCGCTTCCTGCTCGACAGCGACGTCGTCTACGCCGGGCGCCACCCCGAGAGCGAGATCTTCCTCGACGACGTGACGGTGTCGCGCAAGCACGCGGAGTTCAACCGCGAGGGCGCGTCCTTCACCGTGAGCGACGTCGGCAGCCTCAACGGCACCTACGTCAACCGCGACCGCATCGACCACGTGCTGCTCAAGGACGGCGACGAGGTGCAGATCGGCAAGTACCGCCTGGTGTTCTTCTCCGGTCACGAGGGCAGCTGACGCGTGGCCTCCACCGGCAGCCCGGCACCCAGCGGGGGGCACCGGGCGCGGATGAACATCGGGGAGGTCCTCGAGCGGCTGCGCGCCGACTTCCCGAGCGTCACGATCCCCAAGATCCGATTCCTCGAGGACAAGGGGCTCATCAAGCCCGAGCGCACGCCCGCGGGCTACCGGAAGTTCTCCCACGACGACGTCGAGCGACTGCGCTACGTGCTGCGGATGCAGCGCGACCACTACCTCCCGCTGAAGGTGATCGGCGAGCACCTCGACGCGATCGACCGCGGCCTGGAGCCGCCGCCGATCGACACCGTGGTGCCGACGGTGCCCACGGTCGCGCTGGCCCCCGACGGCCTGCCCAGCCCCGAGTCCTTCCGCCGCCAGGACAACCTGCGGCTGTCGCGGCGCGAGCTGCTGAAGGTCGCCGAGATCTCCGAGGAGCTGCTGGGCCAGCTCGAGCAGTTCGGGCTGATCGTGGCGCGCACGGGCACGGGCCTCTACGACACCGACGCCCTCGTGCTCGCCCGCACGGCGCGCGAGCTGGCCGACTTCGGCTTCGAGCCGCGGCACCTGCGCGCCTTCAAGACCGCCGCGGACCGCGAGGTGGGCCTGGTCGAGCAGGTCGTCGCGCCGCTGCAGCGCGGTCGCGACGCCGCGGCCTCGGCCCGGGCCGAGCACGCCGCCAGCGAGATCGCCGCGCTCTCGGTGCGCCTGCACGCCACCCTGGTCAAGGCCGGCCTGTCGCGCTGACCGGGCCGTCGGCGGCGCCCACCACCCCGGAGTAGGGTGAGGACGTGCGCGAAGTCGATGTCATGGGAGTCCGGGTCGAGATGCCCTCGAACCAGCCGATCGTGCTGCTGCGCGAGATCACGGGGGAGCGGTACCTCCCCATCTGGATCGGGGCGGTCGAGGCCACGGCCATCGCCTTCGCCCAGCAGGGGGTCGTGCCGCCCCGACCGCTGACCCACGACCTGCTCAAGGACGTGCTGGAGGCCACCGGCGACGAGCTGACCGAGGTGCGCATCACCGACGTCAAGGACGGCGTCTTCTTCGCCACCCTGGTGCTCGGCAGCGGCGCGGAGGTCAGTGCCCGGCCCTCCGACTCCATCGCGCTGGCCCTGCGCACCGGCACCCGCATCGTCTGCGCCGAGGAGGTCCTCGACGAGGCGGGCCTGGCCGTGCCGGCCGAGCAGGAGGACGAGGTGGAGAAGTTCCGCGAGTTCCTCGACCACGTCACCCCCGAGGACTTCGAGGCGGGCCAGGAGCCGACGTAGGACCGGCCAGACCCTCACCCTCAAGCAGAGGATGAGGGTTGAGGACACGCGGGCCCGAGGTCTTTGACGGGCCCACGCGGCGGGCCTACCTTGAACTGTCTCTGTTGTAACTCCACCGGTGTCGTTGCTCCGCAGCTCACCACCTTCCCCGGTGTTACGCGCTAACGGAGTAGACCCACGGAGGACCGTGTGAACGAGCACGACACGAGCAAGGGCGTCGACGCCCAGGCGGCAATGGCCGCCGAGGTGGCCGTCGAGGCCGCCGAGGAGCAGGGCCTGCTCTTCACCGACGACGTCTCGCCCCTGCCCAGCGACACCGGCTACCGCGGCCCCACGGCCTGCAACGCCGCCGGCATCACCTACCGCCAGCTCGACTACTGGGCCCGCACCGGCCTGGTCGAGCCCACCGTGCGCGGCGCGAAGGGCTCGGGCTCCCAGCGGCTCTACTCCTTCCGCGACATCCTGATCCTCAAGGTCATCAAGCGGCTGCTCGACGCCGGCATCTCGCTGCAGCAGATCCGCACCGCGGTGCAGCACCTGCGCGAGCGCGGCACCGACGACCTGACGCGCGTCACGCTGATGAGCGACGGCGCCTCGGTCTACGAGTGCACGAGCAACGACGAGGTCATCGACCTGCTCCAGGGCGGCCAGGGCGTCTTCGGCATCGCCATCGGCGGTGTGTGGCGCGAGATCGAGGGCACGCTCGCCGAGCTGCCCAGCGAGCGCACCGGCGACGACGCCGCGGAGGCCCCGTCGGCCTCCGACGAGCTCGCCGCGCGCCGCGCCGCGCGCAAGATCGGCTGACGCGGACCCGACGTACGACGGCCCGTCGCCCCACCCGGGGCGGCGGGCCGATGTCGTGCTCGGGCGGGGGCCGGGGCTAGAGTGGCGACGCTGACTATCCCGCGCGGGAGAGTCTCCGGGTCGCTGGCCGGCCCGGGGCGCCGAAGGGGCAATTCCTCCCCGGAACCTCTCAGGCACCCGGACCGCGCGGTCGAGGCAACTCTGGAGGCGCGACGACGCCCCGACAGAGGGGGAGGCACCCGGACGACCACGCCCCGAGGAGCCGCCACGTGTCAGACCACCCCACCCTCGCCGAGCTCGACGCGGCCCTGCCGTTCGTCGACCGTCACATCGGCCTGAGCCCCGCCGACGTCACCACGATGCTCGAGCGGCTCGGCTTCGACTCGCTCGGCGCCCTCATGGACGCCGCCGTGCCGGGGGGCATCCGCACCCCGGAGTCGCTCGACCTGCCGACCGCGGTGAGTGAGGACGTCGCCGCGCGCGAGCTGCGCGAGCTGGCCGGTGCCAACCGCCCGGGGGAGTCGATGATCGGCCTGGGCTACCACGCCACGCTGACCCCGGCCGTCATCCGGCGCAACGTGCTGGAGGACCCCAGCTGGTACACCGCCTACACGCCCTACCAGCCCGAGATCTCCCAGGGCCGCCTCGAGGCGCTGCTCAACTTCCAGACCGTCATCGGCGACCTGACCGGCCTGCCCACCGCCAACGCCAGCCTCCTCGACGAGGGCACCGCGGCGGCCGAGGCGATGACCCTGGTGCGCCGGGGCAACCGCAAGGCCTCGGGGCCGTTCGTGGTCGACGCCGACGCGCTGCCGCAGACCGTCGACGTGGTGCGCACCCGCGCCGAGGCGATGGGCATCGAGGTGGTCGTCGCCGACCTCGACCACGGCCTGCCCGGTGGCGAGGAGCCGGTCTCCGGCGTCCTGGTGCAGTACCCCGGCGCGTCGGGGCGCGTGCGCGACCCGCGCCCGCTCGTCGAGGCCGTGCACGCCCGTGGCGGCCTGGCCGTCGTCGCCGCCGACCTGCTGGCGCTCACCGTGCTGGAGTCGCCGGGCTCGATGGGCGCCGACGTGGTCGTCGGGTCCTCCCAGCGCTTCGGTGTGCCGCTGTTCTACGGCGGCCCCCACGCCGGCTACATGTCGGTGGCACCCGGACTCGAGCGCCACCTGCCCGGTCGCCTCGTCGGGGTGTCGGTCGACGCGGAGGGCCGCCCGGCCTACCGCCTGGCGCTGCAGACCCGTGAGCAGCACATCCGTCGCGACAAGGCCACCTCCAACATCTGCACCGCCCAGGTGCTGCTGGCCGTGGTGGCCTCGATGTACGCCGTCTACCACGGCCCCGACGGCCTGCGGGCGATCGCGACCCGCACCCACCGCTACGCCGCGGTCCTCGCCCGCGCGCTGGCCGAGGGCGGCGTCGACGTGCTCACCGCCGACTTCTTCGACACCCTCACCGTGGCGGCGCCCGGCCGCGCCGCCCAGGTGGTGCACGCCGCCCGCGAGCTCGGCCTGCAGCTGCGCCTGGTCGACGAGGACACCGTGGGCGTGTCGACCTCCGAGTGCACCACCCGCGCCACGATCGACCGCGTGCTCGACGCCTTCGGCGTCAGCGCCGACCTCGACGCGCTCGACGCCACCACGGGCGACGCCCTGCCCGAGGCGCTGCGCCGCACGAGCGACTACCTCACCCACGAGGTGTTCCGCACCCACCGCAGCGAGACCCAGATGCTGCGCTACCTGCGCCGGCTCTCCGCGCGCGACTACGCGCTCGACCGCGGCATGATCCCGCTCGGCTCGTGCACCATGAAGCTGAACGCGACCACCGAGATGGAGCCGGTCTCGCTGCCCGGCTTCGCCGACCTGCACCCGTTCGCGCCCGCCGAGGACGCCGAGGGCTACCGCCGCATGGTCGAGCAGCTCGAGGGCTGGCTGGCCGAGGTCACCGGCTACGACCGCGTCTCCATCCAGCCCAACGCCGGCTCGCAGGGCGAGCTGGCCGGGCTGCTGGCCATCCGCGGCTACCACCGCGCCCGCGCCGCCGAGGGCGCGCCGGTGCGCGACGTGTGCCTGATCCCGAGCTCGGCCCACGGCACCAACGCCGCCTCCGCGGTGATGGCCGGCATGAAGGTGGTCGTGGTCAAGGCCGCCGACGACGGCGGTGTCGACCTCGACGACCTGCGCGCGGCCTGCGCGGAGCACGCCGAGGACCTCGCGGCGATCATGGTCACCTACCCCTCGACCCACGGCGCCTACGAGGACACCATCGGCGAGCTCTGCGAGATCGTGCACGCCCACGGCGGACAGGTCTACGTCGACGGCGCCAACCTCAACGCGCTCCTGGGCTACGCCAAGCCGGGCGAGTTCGGCGGCGACGTCTCGCACCTCAACCTGCACAAGACCTTCTGCATCCCCCACGGCGGCGGCGGGCCCGGCGTCGGTCCGGTGGGCGTGCGCGCGCACCTCGCGCCGTACCTGCCCTCCCACGCGATGCACCCCGAGGCGGCCAAGCGCGAGGGGATCGGACCCATCAGCGCCGCGCCGTACGGCTCGGCGGGGATCCTGCCGATCTCGTGGGCCTACGTGCGGATGATGGGTCCCGAGGGCCTGACCCGGGCCACCGCCTCGGCGGTGCTGTCGGCCAACTACGTCGCCGCGCGGCTCGGCGAGCACTTCCCGGTGCTCTACCGCGGTCACGGCGACCTGGTCGCCCACGAGTGCATCCTCGACGTGCGCGGGCTCACCAAGGACACCGGCGTCACCGTCGACGACGTGGCCAAGCGGCTGGTCGACTATGGCTTCCACGCCCCGACCATGTCGTTCCCGGTCGCCGGCACCCTCATGGTCGAGCCCACCGAGTCCGAGGACCTCGCCGAGATCGACCGCTTCTGCGACGCGATGATCGCCATCCGCGGCGAGATCGACCGCGTCGCCGCGGGGGAGTGGACGCCCGAGGAGTCGCCGCTGCGCGGGGCGCCCCACACCGCCCGGGTGCTGGGTGGGGAGTGGGACCGTCCCTACTCCCGCGAGCTGGCGGTCTTCCCGGCCGGGGCGCACACCGCCGCCGACAAGTACTGGCCGCCGGTGGGCCGGATCGACCAGGCCTACGGCGACCGCAACCTGCAGTGCTCCTGCCCGCCGCTGGAGGCCTTCGCCGAGTGAGCCCCGCCCGCGCGTGCGGGCCGTGAGGACGCTCCGAGGACGGCACGAGGCCCGGACCCCCGCGGGGGTCCGGGCCTCGTGCCGTGGACCAGTGGTTCGGCTCAGCGGGTGGCGCTCCACAGCCGCTGCGCACGCTGGGGGACCATCTCGCCGTCGGGGCCGGTGGGCCCGCTCGCTGTCGTGCGCTGCTCGATGCCGCGCACCAGGCCCTGGTCGACGAGGAGGAACTGGCGCGGCGAGAGCGCGACGTAGTGCAGTCGCGTCGCGCGGGTGCGCACGACGCCCGACTCACCGGCCCCGAGGCGCAGCCGGCCCTCGGGACGCGCTCGGCGGGGGTCGCCGTAGAGGACCACGACGCGCAGGTCGTTGGGGTTGGTGAAGCGCACCCGTCCCGGACGGTCCAGCTTCTCGACCACCAGGCGCTCAGGGTCCTGCACGGTGAGGGTGACCGTGGCCGGGGCGCTGAGCCTCTCGCTGTTGCAGGCCTGGTAGGTCAGCGTGACGTCGACGGGGCGGCCGTCGAACCCGCCGTAGACGGAGACGACCAGGCGGCCGTCGACGACGGAGGTGTCGACGTCGAGCCCGTTCAGCGCGCCCACCGCCTCGCTGGCGCGACACACCGCCAAGCTCTCGCCCTGCGGGTCGACGTCGTTGCGCAGCACCGGGACCGACACGGTCTGACCGAAGTACACCGATGCCGTGTCGTCGGCTGCGAGGGGAGCCGCGACGTCGCGGGCCTGGGCGGGCGCGACCGCCGGGCCGAGGAGGGTGGCGCCGAGCAGGCCGGCGAGGGTGGAGACGACGGCCGCGCGACGGCGGCCCTGGGTGGTCCTCATGGTTCCTTTCCCGGCCGCTCCCGATGAGCGGCCGCTGGAACTGTAGGCCCTGGAGCACCCACGCGTGCGGTAGACCTGGCACATGGCCCACCACGAGATCGAGCGCACCTACAGCCCTCCGCCGCAGGCCCCGGTGCCCGACCTGACCGAGCTGCCCGGGGTGGCGCAGGTGGGGCCGCCCGTCGTCACCGACCTCGAGGCCGCCTACGTCGACACCCCCGACCTGCGCCTGGTGCGGGCGGGCATCTCGCTGCGCCGGCGCACGGGCGGGACCGACGCGGGCTGGCACCTCAAGCTGCCGGTGGGCGAGGGCCGCGACGAGCTGCGGCGCCCCCTCACGACGGGCACGACGCCGCCGCAGCAGCTGCGGGCGCTCGTGGCGGCGCGCGTGGGCGAGGAGCCGCTCGTGGTCGTGGCCACCGTGCTGACCCGGCGTACGACCCAGGAGCTGCTCGACGCCGACGGTGCGGTGCTGGCCGAGCTGGTCGACGACGAGGTCACGGGATCGCCCGGCCCGGGCCTGGCCGGCGAGACGTCACCCGGGGCGGTGACGGTGTGGCGGGAGTGGGAGCTGGAGCTGGTCACGGCCGGCACCGACCTCCTCGAGGCGGCCGACGAGCACCTCGCCGAGCTGGGCGTCGAGGTCGCGGCGGTGTCGCGCAAGATCGAGGTGGTGCTCGGCGAGGCCCTCGCCCGTGCCGCCACGGCGCCGGGACGCCCCGGCCGGGGGAAGCCCGCCGGACGGCTGGTCGAGCTCCGCCTGCAGCAGCAGGTCGAGGAGCTGCTGCGCCGCGAGACCGAGATCCGCCGTGGCGGCGCCCGGGGCGTGCACCAGGCGCGGGTGGCGTGCCGCCGGATCCGGTCGGCGCTCGCGACCTACCGCCCGCTGCTGGACCGCGAGGTCACCGAGCCGGTGCGCGCGGAGCTGCGGTGGCTGGCCGGCGAGCTCGGCGGCGCGCGCGACGCGGAGGTGGTCCACGACCTGCTGCGCCAGCGGGTGGTCGACCTGCCGGCCGAGCAGGTCGTCGGCCCGGTGCGCAGCCGGCTGCGCTCCACCTACGGGGCCAGCCGCCGCGCCGACGTCGTCGCGGTGCTCGACTCGCCGCGCTGCCGGGCGCTGTGGCCGGTGCTGCAGGAGCTGGCGGCGCGCCCGCCCCTGGCCGAGGGGGCCGAGCTGCCCGCCCGGAAGGTCGCGGTGCCGCGGGTCGACCGCGACGTCGCCCGGGTGGAGAAGGCGGTCGAGCGCGTCGTGGACGGTCTCGACCGGCTGGCGCGGTCCGACGACGACCCCGCGGGCGTCGAGGTGCGCCGCGAGGTGGAGGAGGCCTGGCACGACGCCCGCAAGGCCGCGAAGCGACTGCGCTACGCCGCCGAGGTGCTCGAGCCGGCGTGGGGCAAGCGGGCCAGGCGACTGACGAGGACCGCCAAGGCGATCACGCAGCGGCTCGGCGAGCGTCAGGACACCGAGATCACCCGGCGGCACCTGCTCGACCTCGCACGCGCCGCCACGGCGGCGGGGGAGAGCGCGTTCACCTACGGCGTGCTGCACGCCCGCGAGCAGGCGCGGGCCGAGGAGCTCGAGACGGCCTTCCTCGACGCCTGGCCGCGCACGCGCTCACGGCTGCGCAAGCAGGCGCGCGCGCTGGCCTGAGCGCGAGCGGTCACAGGGCCTGGGAGACGCTGGACATGTTGAAGTCGGGCACGCGCAGGGCCGGGGTGGCGGTGCGGCTGAAGTAGTCGTCGCCCCACTCCCGGCTGAAGCTGGGCACGGTCGCGGAGGCGTGGCTGAAGCGGCCGAGCAGGTCCACCGGGCTCTCGTTGAAGCGGAAGTTGTTGACCACCCCGGTGATCTCGCCGCCCTCGACGAGGTAGACGCCGTCGCGGGTCAGCCCGGTGAGCAGCAGCGACTGGGCGTCGACCTCGCGGATGTACCACAGACACGTCAGCAGCAGGCCGCGCTCGGTGCCGGCGACGAGGTCCTCGACGCTGCCGGTCGCGCCGTCGACCTCCAGCACCAGGTTGTCGATGCCCGGGGTGACCGGCTGCCCGGTCATGGCCGCGGAGTGACGCGTCTGGAGCAGCGATACCAGCTCCCCGTCGCGGATCCAGTCGGTGCGTCCCAGCGGCAGGCCGTTGTCGAAGACCGACGACTCGTTGCCCGAGGAGGTCGCCACCTCGAAGGGGGAGCACGGCAGCGAGGGGTGGGCCGGGTCGGAGAACAGCCGCACGCCCCGCGCGGCCACCTGCTCGCCGATCCGGGTGCCGCCGCCGCGGCGGCTGTAGACCGACTGGCCCTCGTGGGCGACGCGTGCACCGGCCGACCAGTAGGCGTCGATCATGAGGTCGGCCACCGAGCCGGGGGGCAGGATCGTGTCGTAGCGCCCGGCGGGGAGGTCGACGCGCCGTGCGCCCCAGGCCAGACGGCGCGCGAGGGTCGCGTCCATCTCCAGGGCGTCGACCTCGGTGAAGTCGCGGGTGGCGCCGCCGACCCAGGCGCTCTGCGAGAGGTCGGTCGGCTTGCCGGTGCAGCCGTAGTGCCCGGTCGGCTGCACGTGGCGCAGCCGGAGCCCGGTCGACGAGCCGAGGTAGGTGGTGGTCATCTCGTGGTTGACGAACCCGTAGAGCAGGCGGTCCTCGGCACGCGCTCGCCCGAAGGCCTCCCCGAGCGCCGGGGCGAAGAGCCGGTAGACACCGATGTCGGTCGGCACGGGCGCCTCGTCCCAGTCGGGGGACACCCGCTCGGGGACCAGGTCGGCGGCGTCCTCGGCGGGCGAGGCCAGCCGGGCGGCGGCGTCGGCGGCGGTCACGAGCGCCGCCACCTGCTCCAGCGATCCGGCGCTGCCCGAGACGGGGGCGGCGGCCACGCCGTCGGCGGTGCGGGCGAAGGACACCACGGTGGCCGAGATGCGGTGCATGACGCCGTTGGTCGTCAGCGTGTTGGTGGCCCAGCGCAGGTTGGCGCTGGTCGCGTCGGTGACGACCACGACGCAGTCGTCGGCCTCCGACAGGGCCAGGGCGTGCTCGACGAGCTGCTGGGGAGTGGGGGAGGTGCTCGACATCAGTGACCCGCCTCGTCGGTGGTGTTGAGGATGCGCACGCCCCGGAAGAGCGCGGTGGGGCAGCCGTGGCTCACGGCCGCGACCTGTCCGGGCTGGGCCTTGCCGCAGTTGAAGGCGCCGCCGAGCACCCAGGTGTCGGGGCCGCCGACGGCCTCCATCGACCCCCAGAAGTCGGTCGTCGTGGCCTGGTAGGCCGCGTCGCGGACCTGACCTGCGAGCTCGCCGTCGACGATGCGGTAGAAGCGCTGGCCGGTGAACTGGAAGTTGAACCGCTGCATGTCGATCGACCACGACTTGTCGCCGACGACGTAGAGGCCGCGCTCGACGCGACCGATCAGCTCCTCGGTCGTCGGCCCCTCGGGGTCGGGCTGCAGCGACACGTTGGCCATGCGCTGGACGGGGATGTGCCCGGGGGAGTCGGCGTAGGCGCACCCGTTGGAGCGTCCACCGTTGAGCTCGGGCAGCATCGGCCCCATCGGCCGGTCGAGCTGGTAGCCGACGAGCACCCCGTCGCGCACGATGTCCCACTCCTGGGTCTCCACCCCCTCGTCGTCCCACCCGGTGGTGGCCAGGCCGTGCTCGACGGTGCGGTCGCCGGTGACGTGCATGACCGGGGAGCCGTAGCGCAGCGTGCCCAGCAGGTCGGGGGTGGCGAAGGAGGTGCCGGCGTAGTTGGCCTCGTAGCCCAGCGCACGGTCGAGCTCGGTGGCGTGGCCGATGGACTCGTGGATGGTGAGCCAGAGGTTGGAGGGGTGGACGACCAGGTCGTGCACGCCGGGCTCGACGCCCGGCGCGGCGAGCTTCTCGGCCAGCAGCTCGGGCACCTCGGCGAGCTCGGAGTCCCAGTCCCAGCCGCCGTCCCACGGGCCCTCGGTGCAGTACTCCCAGCCGCGGCCCACCGGCGGGGCGATGCTGGCCATCGAGTCGAACGCGTCGGCCGAGGAGCCCATGGCCTCGAAGCCGGGCATCATCCTGACCCGCTGCTGGGTGGTGCGGGTGCCGGCGAGGTCGGCGTAGTACTTGTTCTCCTGCACCTGGGCCAGGTGCGCGGAGGCGTGCTCGACGGCGGGGGAGCGGCGCAGCCGGTCGGTCCAGCCGACGAGCAGCGCAGCCTTGTCGGCCACCGGCACGTCGAGCGGGTTGACGACGTAGGAGGAGACCCAGGTGACGTCGTCGTGCACCGGCTCGGGCGCCAGCACCACCGGCTCCGCGGTCATGCTCGCGGCGACCTCGGCCACCCCGACCGCGGTCTCCGCCACGCGGCGGGCCTCCTCGGGGGTCAGCACCACGCCGGAGGCGAAGCCCCAGGACCCGCGGTGCACCACCCGCACGGCGAAGCCGAGGTCCTCGCTGTCGCTGGCGTCCTGGAGCACCCCGTCGCGCACCGCGAGCGACTGGTAGCGCACCCGCTCGAAGCGGAAGTCGGCGTGCGTGGCCCCCAGCTCGGCGGCCCGCGCGAGGGCGGTCTCGCCCAGCGACCGGAAGGGCAGCGCCAGGAACGTCGGGTCGAGCCTGGCCTGGTCGGGTCGCGCGGCACTCATGGCGCCGAACCTAGCCGACGCGGCCCGTGGGCGCCGCCCGTCAGTAGGGTGAGCGCCATGGAACCGCGCCCCGTCTCCCGCTGGCTGCCCGGTCGTCGCCGCCCCGCGCCGCCGACCGGCCCCGCCTGGCTCGGGCTGGGTGCCCAGCGCTCGGGCACCACCTGGTTCACCGAGCTGCTGACCCAGCATCCCGAGGTGGGTCTCGGCACCAACGGCAAGAAGGAGCAGCAGCTCTTCCACCGCGTCGCCGACGGCCTGGTGCCGGCCCAGGAGTACGCCGACCTCTTCCCCGCCGACGGCCTGCGCCGTGGTGAGTTCACCCCGCAGTACCTGCGCCACGCCTCGCTGCCGGCCTACGCCGCGGCCCACCTCGCCCCGGAGGTGCCGGTGCTGGTGCTGCTGCGCGACCCCATCGAGCGCTTCCGCAGCGCCATGCGGTGGGCCGGCACGCGCGGCAAGTCGTGGCCCTACCCGCTGCAGATCACGATGCAGACCTTCAGCGGCTTCTACGCCGACCAGCTCGACACCTGGGCCGCCGCGATCGGGCGCGAGCGACTCACGGTGATGGTCTACGAGCAGGTGCGACGCGACCCCCAGCCCGCCGTCGACGCGGTGTGGCGGGCGCTCGGCGTGGAGCCCGTGCCGCTGGCGCAGGTCGAGCGCGAGTCGACCTCCTCGAGCCGGGTCGAGTGGGACTGGCCCGAGGGGCTGAGCGACTCGCTGCGGGTGATGTACGGCCCGCAGCTGCCTCGGCTGCGTGACGACTGGGGCCTCGACCTCAGCGCGTGGACCCAGATGCTCTGAGCCGGGGACGCGCCGTCCCGGGGTCGCGCCGGGCCGCCGGCGACCGGGGCGGCCGCCCCGGTCAGGTCGGTCGCGACCGTCGCCACGGCCGCGACGGATCGGTCAGCGGCTGACGGCCAGCGTCGACCCCGACCGCCCCTTGCTGACCTGGAGGCGGGCCGTGATGCGGTCGCGCATCTCGCCGACGTGGCTCACGACGCCCACGACGCGTCCTCCGTCGCGCAGCGAGTCGAGCACGTCCATGACGTCGTCGAGGGTGTCGGCGTCGAGCGACCCGAAGCCCTCGTCGACGAAGAGGGTGTCGAGGTCGGCGCCGCCGGTCTCCTGTGTGATCACGTCGGCCAGGCCCAGGGCCAGGGCCAGGGAGACCACGAAGGTCTCCCCGCCCGACAGTGTCGCGGGGTCGCGCGACTCCCCGGACCAGTCGTCGCGCACGAGCAGGCTGAGCCCGCCGCGGGTCTCACCGGCGCCGCGGCGCCCGGAGTGCTCCAGGGCGTAGCGGGCGTCGGACATCCGGGCCAGCCGCTCGTTGGCCGCGGCCACCACCTGGGAGAGCCGGTAGGCGAGGACGTAGGCGGAGAGCCGCATCTGCAGGGCGTTGTCGGCGGCCTTGCCCTCGACGAACGTGGACAGGCCTGTCGCCAGCTCCAGCCGCTCGCGCACCGGGGCCCACTGCTCGAGGGCACGCTCCAGCTCTCGCACCAGATCGGTGAGCCGACCGCAGCGCGTGGTCCAGGTGGCGGCCACCGCGCGCGCCGACTGGAGCCCGGCCTCCGCGGCCTCCCAGGCGCGCTGCGCGGCGGCGGGGTTGGTGTCGGCGCCGTCGCGGGGACCCACGTCGCGCAGCTCGTCCTCGACCCGGGTCAGCGCCCGGTCGTGGGCGTCGACGTCCTCGGCCAGCCGCTGCACCTCGGGCTCCTCCAGCACCGCCGCCAGGGCGGCGCCCGGGTCGGCGAAACCGGCCTCGGCCGCGGTCTCGGCCAGACGCGTCCGGGCGTCGGCGGCGGCGACGCGCGCCCGTCCGAGGTCCTCCAGCGCCGTCCGAGCCTCGCGGAGGCGCTCGGCCTCGCCGCGCAACGAGGCAAGCAACGAGCCCAGGTCGCGGGGCTCGCCGTCGTCGTCGTCGCTGCCGTCGCCCTGGTCGCGGCGACCGACGCGCTCGAGCACGGCGGCGATCTCGGAGCGGATCTCGGCGATCTCGGCGGTCACTGCGCGGGCCGTGGCCTCGTGGTCGGCCACCGCGGCGTGCGCCGTCTGGAGGCGGTCGGCGAGGTCGCCACGCCGCTGCTCGAGTCGACGCTCCTCGGTCTGGAGGGACTCGACTTCCGCTGCGGCCGCCGAGGCAGTCGTGGCCTGCTCGCGCAACGCGGCGACGCGGGTCTCGAGCGCCTCGAGGGTCTCCCCGCCCGACCGCTCGAGGGCGAGGGCGTGGCGCGTCCTCAGGTCGCGCAGGTGCGACTCGCGCACGTGCTCGTCGGCCTTGGCGTCGTCGAGCGCGCGCTGTGCCTCCTTCTCCGCCGCCGCATCGGCCGAGCCGGGGGCGGCGACGGCCTTGGCCGGGTGCTCGGCGGAGCCGCAGACGGGGCAGCAGCCGCCGACGGCCAGGGCGCCGGCGAGCTCGGCGGCCATGGCCTCGATGCGGGCCTCGCGCACGGAGAGGAGGTGCTCGTGGGCCTGGCCGGTGGTCTCGCGGGCCTCCAGCCACACCTCGTGGGCCTGCGCGACCGACGTCTCCAGGCGGGTGGCCTCGAGGGCGGCCTCGAGCCGTGCGCTGGTCTGGTCGAGGTCGGCCCGGACGACGCCGAGAAGGGCAGCGGCGGTGCGTGCCGCGTCGAGACGCTCGCGTGCCGCGCCCAGGAGGGCCGGGAGCGCTGCGGCCTCCTCGGCGTCACGGGCGAGGTCGGCTCGCAGACGCTCCAGCGCGGCACCGGTCCGCTGCTCGAGGCGGAGCGCCGCGACGAGGCGCTCCTCGCGCGGCACCAGCGCGGTGACCCGTGCCGCAGCGGCGACCGCCGCGGCCTCGCGCTGCGCCAGGTCGTCGGCGGACGGACCGGTGGACGGGCCGTCGGACAGCCCGCGCCGGTCGCCGCCGGACAGGGCACCGAGGGCCGCCGCTGCCCGCCGCTCGGCGGCGTCCGCCGCCAGGGCGCTCTCCTCCGCCCAGCGGTGGAGGGGCGCGACGACCGCGGCCCGCCGGGCCTCGGCGAGCCGCACCCTGCGTCGCTGCTGCGCCGGCTCCTCGGCGACCAGTCGGCGGTGCTCGGACTCGGCGGCGCGGCGGCGACGGTCCCGCTCGGCCGCGAGCCGGGCACGCTCGAGCGCCTCGCGGGTCTCACGCTCGTCGAGCGCGGCCGCGGCCACGGCCTCGGTGGTCGCCGCCAGCGACGAGGTCGCCAGCGCGCGCAGGTCGCGACCCCACGCCAGCAGGGTGCCGTCGGCCGCCAGCAGGTCGAGGCCCGGCACCGTGTCGACGGTCGTGTCGACGGTCCTGGCGGCGCCGGCCCCGGTGACGGCGCCCGCGGCTGCGCCGGGCGGGGCGTCGGGCGGGGCGTCGGGCGCGGCGTCAGGCGGGGCGTCAGGCGTGGCGTCTGCATCGGCGGCTCCAGGGGCGAGGCCCGGAAGCGCGGCGTCGGCGGCCTCGCTGACCCGACTGACCAGGTCGGCGACGCCCTCGCGGCGCGACTCGGAGTCGCGGCGCAGCGCGGTGCGGTGCTCGCGCAGCCAGCGCTCGACGTCCTCGAAGCGTCCGGTGCGGAAGAGCTGCTGCAGGAGTCGGTGGCGCTCCTCGGAGCGGGCGCGGAGGAAGGCCTGGAAGCGGCCCTGCGGGAGCATGGCGACCTGGGTGAACTGGGCGACGTTCATGCCGACCAGGCCGGTCACCAGCTGGCCGGTCTCGTCGAGCCGGGTCGACAGCGTCGTCCACTGCCCGCCGACCCGCTCGGCGATGACGACACTGGCCTGCTGCGTGGTCATGCCGGTGCCGCGCCGCTTGGGCCGCTCCCACTGCGGGGAGCGGCTGATCCGGAAGCGGCGTCCGGAGAGCGTGGCCTCCAGCTCGACGCGGGGCGCCACGCCCTCGGCGGCGTGGTCGGAGCGCAGCCGGCGCGCGGCGTTGCGGTCGCCGGGCACGTCGCCGTAGAGCGCGAAGCACACGGCGTCGAGCACGCTCGTCTTGCCGGCGCCGGTCGGGCCGGTCAGCAGGAAGAGGCCCGCGGCCGAGAGCTCGTCGAAGTCGACGGAGACGGTGTCGGCGAAGGGGCCGAAGGCGGTGACCTCGAGGTGGTGCAGCCGCATCAGAAGAGCCGCCCGTCGGCGGCGGCGGCGGAGGCGGCCAGCAGCATCTCCGGGTCGGGCCGGTGGTCGGACTCCTGGTCGGAGCCGTGGTCGCCGGGGCGCCGCACCGGATCGAGGTCGGGGTCGTCGCAGCAGGCGTCGACGGCGCGCCGCAGCAGCGCCCGCTCGGCCGGGGAGGCCTCCTCGCCCCTCATCGCGGTCATGAACTCCAGCGCGATGTCGTGGTCGCTGCGCCCCTGGGTGCGGCTGGACGGCACCGCTCCGACCGTGACGGGGGTGCTGTCGAAGCCCAGGACGAGGGTGTGGGGGAAGCGGCGCCGCAGCCGCTCCATGGCCTGCGCGGGCCGGCCCGCGTCGGTGAGGGTGACCTGCACCCAGGACTGCTCGTGCTCGGCGAGTCGCGGGTCGCCCAGCAGGGTCTCCAGCTCGCCCCGCAGTCGGGCGAGCGGGCGGGGGACCGGGGCGTCGACGAACTGCGCCGACAGCCTCGCCGTGCCCTCGCCGGGCGCCGCGGGTGCGCCGAGGTCGACCAGCCAGGACCCCTTGCGGTGGGTGGCCTCGGAGAAGGAGTACGCCAAGGGCGATCCGCTGTAGCGGACCGCGTCGGTGAGGGTGTGACGGCCGTGCAGGTGCCCGAGCGCGGTGTAGTCGACCCCGTCGAAGACCGAGGTGGGCACCAGCGAGACGCCGCCGACGCTGATGTCGCGCTCGGAGTCGCTGGGCTCGGCGCCGGCGACGAAGGCGTGGGCGAGCACGACCGAGCGGGTGCCGGGACGACCGGCCAGGTCGGCGCGCACGCGGCGCACGGCCTCGGTGAGGGCCGCCTGGTGGGAGCGGGAGGTCAGGCCCCACGGCTCGCGCACGGCGTCGGGGTCGAGGTAGGGGAGGCCGTGGACGGCCACCGGGCCGTGCTCGTCCTCCAGCACCACGGGGCGCCCGACGGTGGCGGGGTCGGTGCGCAGGTGCACGCCGGCGGCGTCGATGAGCCGCGCGCTGAAGCCGAGCCGCTGCGCGGAGTCGTGGTTGCCGCTGGTGACGACCACCCGGGCCCGCGACGCGGCCAGCCGGGAGAGCGCCTCGTCGGCGAGGCGGACAGCGTCGACCTGGGGCAGCGCACGGTCGTAGACGTCTCCGGCCAGCACCACGAGGTCGACCCGCTCGGCCTCGACGACCTCCAGCAGGTGGTCGACGTAGGCCGCCTGGTGGGTCAGCATCCCCTCGCGGTGGAACGACCGGCCCAGGTGCCAGTCGGAGGTGTGCAGGATGCGCATGGGAAGAACCTACGAGGGGCCGCCGACACTGCGGGGGACCCACGCCGCGCGGCCCCGGGACGGGGTCCCGGGGCCGCGCGGTCGCCGCCACGGAGGCGGCGCGGGGAGGTCGCCCGTCAGCCCTTGAGGGCCGCCATGTCGATGACGAAGCGGTAGCGGACGTCGCTGCCCACGACGCGCTCGTAGGCCTCGTCGATCACGGCCGGCTCGGGGGCCAGCACCTCGACCTCGGCGCCGATGCCGTGCTCGGCGCAGAAGTCGAGCATCTCCTGGGTCTCGCGGATGCCGCCGATCTTGGAGCCGGCCAGGCTGCGGCGCATGCCGGCCAGCGAGAAGGCGTGGTAGGTGTCGGCGTCGGCGGGGATGCCGACGTTGACCATCGCGCCGTCGAGGCGCAGCAGCGAGAGGTACTTGTCGACCGGCAGCGTCGCGGCCACGGTGTTGACGATCAGGTCGAAGGTGCCGGCGAGGGACTCGAAGGTCTCGGGGTCGGAGGTCGCGGCGTAGTGGTCGGCGCCGAGACGGCGGCCGTCCTCCTCCTTCTTCAGCGACTGGCTGAGCACGGTGACCTCGGCGCCCATGGCCGCGGCGATCTTCACACCGAGGTGGCCCAGGCCGCCCATGCCGACGATGGCGACCTTCTTGCCCGGCCCGGCGCCCCAGTGGTGCAGGGGGGAGTAGGTGGTGATGCCGGCGCACAGCAGGGGAGCGGCCACGTCGAGCTCGATGCCCTCGGGGATGCCGAGGGTGTAGTCCTCGTGGACCACGATCTGCTTGCTGTAGCCGCCGTAGGTCTCGACGCCGTCGTAGTCCTTGCCGTTGTAGGTCGGCACCTCGCCCTTGAGGCAGTACTGCTCCTCACCGGCGCGGCAGTTCTCGCACTCGCGGCAGGAGTCGACGAAGCAGCCGACGCCGACGCGGTCGCCCACGGCGTACTTGGTGACGCCCGGGCCGACCTCGGCCACGGTGCCGGCGATCTCGTGGCCCGGGACCATCGGGAAGATGCCCTCGGCCCACTCGTTGCGGGCCTGGTGGATGTCGGAGTGGCAGATGCCGCTGTAGGCGATGTCGATCAGCACGTCGTGCTCACCGACGGCGCGGCGCTCCACGGTGCTGGTCTCGAACGCAGCGCTCGGGGTCGGCACGGACAGGGTGGCGGTGGTGCTCATGGGGTCGTGCTCCTCTGGTGTCGCGGATGAGGGACGACTCCACGCTAGGCAGGCGCGGGCCGAGATCCGCCCACCCCCTTGGGTCAGACACCGTCGGAGCGGGCAACGTCACAATGCGCCGAGGGCCGCCGGTGACCGCGCTCAGACGTAGCGCACGGTACGCCGCGGCGAGGTGAAGCCCCACAGCTCCAGGCCGCTCTGCGCGGCCAGCTGCGCCGACAGGCTGGTCGGGGCACCGACCGAGACCAGGGAGCCGAAGCCGGCGGTGACCGCCTTCTGCACCAGCTCGAAGCCGGCACGTCCGCTCACCACCAGGCAGGCGCCACCGGGTCGCTCCCCGGCCATCGCCCGGGCGCCGCTGACCTTGTCGACGGCGTTGTGGCGACCGACGTCCTCGCGCACCAGGACCGCCTCACCGTCGGCGGTGAAGAGCCCGGCGGCGTGGATGCCGCCGGTGCGGGCGAAGACCGGCTGCCGCTCGCGCAGCAGGTCGGGCAGACGGCGCACGACGTCGGCGGTCGGCGTGGCGCCCTCCCAGCGTGCGCCGCGCGCGATGTCCAGCACCGCCGAGACGCTGTCGGCGCCGCAGACGCCGCAGGCCGAGGACCCGGCCGAGAGGGCGTCGTGGCGGTGGCCCGGCGGCCGGGCCGGGGGCTCGGCCAGGGTGAGGGTCACGACGTTGAACTCCTGCTCCGGCGCGAGGTCGACGTCGGTGCAGTAGGCGATGCCCGCGATGCCGGCGGGCCCGGGCAGTCCCTCGTGCACGGCCCACCCCGCCGCGAGCTCGAAGTCGTGACCGGGGGTCCGCATCGTCACCCAGGCCCGGTGGGCCTCGGCGCCGGGCCAGGCGAGCCGGATCTCGAGCGGCTCCTCGGTGACCAGCCGGTCCTCGTGGCGGCGGACCTCGTCGGGCGCGTCGCCGTCAGGGCCGGCTCGGTGCTCCTCGACCCGCGTGCGGACGGTGGGCCCGGGACGCCGGGCGCGGGCACCGGGAAGGCCGCGCGCTGCGCCGCTCATGCGCCGAAGGCCCGGGCGACGGCCAGGCGGTGCTCGAGGTCGTCGGTGGCGTCGACGACGCGGCGCCGCACGGTGGCGTCGAGGCCCGGGGCGTCGGCCGCGGCGTGCAGCGCCGCGACGGTCTCGTCGCGCAGCGAGGTGAGGGGGAAGAAGGCGGTGACGACCTGGCCGAGCACCCAGCCCTGGTGGACCTCGGCGATGGTGGGGAGCGCCTGGAGGTAGCGGTCGACGTAGGGCTCGGTCAGGTGCTCCTGACCGGGGCGCCACAGCCCGAGGCCGGCGGCCTCGAGCTCGTAGTTGGTGGCGGGGACGGCACCGGTGAAGCGCTCCCAGGCGAACTCCTTGGCGGCGGCCTCGGGCAGCGACGCGACGGCCCTCGCGTGCTCGACGCGGGTGCGGGTGGTGGGCTCCTGGGCCAGCCAGCGGTCGAGGGCGGACCGGTCGGTGGCGCCCAGCGCGGCGAGCCGCACGAGCAGGCGCCAGCGCAGCTCGTCGTCGACCTCGACGCCGTCGGGAAGTCCCTCGCCGGCGATCCAGTGCTCGAGGCGGTCGGCGGGCGCCGTGGCGGCGGCGGCCTGGAAGGCGGCGAGCTGGAGGGTCGAGCCGGCGGGAGCGGCGAGCGCCCCGGCCAGCCCCGCCTCGTGCACCCGCGCCGCGGCGTCGTCGCCGTCGGTGGTCAGCGGCAGTACGTCGCGCAGCAGCCACGGCACGGTGAAGGCGATGGCCGCGTCGCTGTCCTCGGTCGGCAGCCAGGCCTCGACGAGGTCGACCACCGCGGCCGGCGCCACCGCGGCGTGGTGGTAGCCGCTGCGCACGCCGTTCCAGACCCCGGCCCGCAGCAGCGCGTCGTCGGTGCGGGGGAGCAGCGCGGGCAGCTGGGCCAGCGTCGCGGCGTCGGGCTCGACGACGGCCCACGTGTCGTCGTAGGGGTCGAGCACCACCGCGGCCCCCGTCTCCGGCTCGTACGCCGTGCGCCCGCCCCGGGTGGTGACCCGGGTCAGCGCCCACGGGCCGGTGCCGGCGGTGCCGCCGGCCGGATCCGTCGCGCGGGCGGTCGCGACGCGGAAGGTGTGCGACCGGTCGGCCGGGCTGCCCGGCGGCGGCGTGCGCACCAGCGCGCCGGCGGCGCGGTCGAGCACGATGCGGTCGGGCCCCGCGGTGACCAGCCAGCCGCGGGTGAAGTCCGAGAGGTCGCCGGCGCCGGCGCGCTCCCAGCTCGCGAAGAGGTCGTGCATGGTCGCGTTGCCGAAGAAGTGGCTGCGGAAGTGGTCGACCGCGCCGGCGAGGAAGACCTCGTCGCCCATCGTGGCGTTGAGCTGCTTGAGGATGCTGGAGCCCTTGGCGTAGGAGATCCCGTCGAAGTTCTGCAGGGCCGCCGTGGCGTCCTCCTCGCCGTTGCCGGCGACCGGGTGGGTGCTGGGCCGCTGGTCGGCCAGCAGGCCCCACTGCCGGCGCGAGAAGGAGTTGTAGACCCAGGCGTCGGTGTACTCGGTGACGTCGGCGGTGACCCGGTTGCCCATGTACTCGGCGAAGGACTCGTTGAGCCACAGGTCGTCCCACCACAGCGGGGTGGTGATGTTGCCGAACCACTGGTGGGCCATCTCGTGGGCCACGGTCGTCGCACGCTGGATGCGCTGGCCGCGGGTCACCTTGCTGGAGAAGACGAGCTGGTCGCGGAAGGTGACGCAGCCGGGGTTCTCCATGGCACCGGCGTTGAACTCCGGCACGAAGGCCTGGTGGTAGTCGCCGAAGGGGTAGCGGATGCCGAAGAGACGGTGGAACTCGTCGAAGCACTGCTTGGTCATGGTCAGCAGCTCCTCGGCGTCGGCGTCGAGGTCGGCGGCCAGGCTGGCCCGTGCGCTGAGGCCCAGGGGGATGCCGTCGTGCTGGTCGCGCACGAGGTGGTAGGGCCCGGCGACCAGGGTGACGAAGTAGGTGGACAGCGGCTGGCTCGCCTCCAGCTCCCACACGCCGGGCTCGGGGTTGGTGGCCGGGGCGTTGCCGATCACGACCCAGTCCTCGGGCGCGGTGACGTGCAGCGTGTAGGGGGCCTTCAGGTCGGGCTGGTCGAAGCAGGCGAAGACGCTCGGGGCGGCGTCCATGAAGGACATGCCGTAGACGTAGTGGCGCCCGTCGGCGGGGTCCACCGAGCGGTGCAGCCCCTCGCCGTCGTTGCGGAAGGCCATCACCGCGTCGACGACGAGCTCGTGGGGACCCTCGGTGGTCTCGAGGGGCAGCCGCCCGCGTCGCAGGAGGTCGACGTCGACAGGGTGCCCGTCGAGGTGCACGGAGCGCAGCGAGGCCGGCTTCAGGTCGACGAAGGTCGTCCCGCCGCGAGAGGTGAACCTCACGGTGGTGACCGAGCCGAAGGTCTCGGTGTCGGAGGCGAGGTCGAGGCGCAGGTCGTAGGACTCGACGTCGAGCAGCGCGGCGCGGGCGACCGCCTCCGCGCGCTTGAGCCCACCGGGGGCGGCGGCCTCGGCGGAGGCGGTGGGGTCGGACGGCGGGGCGGTCGGGGTGTCGGCGGAGCTCACTCCCTCACCCTAGGACGTGCCTCCCACGGTCACGATCGGGCCACGGTCACCAACCTGCCCGGCCCGGCGTGCAACCAAAAGGGTGAGAAGCACGTCACCCTTCACGAGGGACGCAGACCGCGCCCTCGCCACACAGGAGGAATGAGGACGCGATGACGCGACCCAGCACCACGCGCCGGGGCCGGGCCCTGGTCGCCAGCACCGCCGCAGCCGGACTGTTTCTCGGGGCCGCAGCCGTCGCCTCTGGGCCGGCACAGTCCGCCGAGCCCGCCGAGGACTGCATCCCCACCTACCCCCAGGAGCAGATCACCGCGGACGCCGCGGTGACCGGCCTGACCGTCTCCGAGGGCACCACGCCCGAGGCCTTCGAGGGCTCGATCATCGGCGTGCTCGACGACGGGATCGCCCCCGGCGTCGACATGATCATGGCCGACCTCACCTCGCCGGCCATCGACGCGGCCGGCGGCATCTGGTCGGGCATGTCCGGTTCGCCGGTCTACATCGACGGCCAGCTGGTCGGCGCCGTCGCCTACGGCCTGTCGTGGGGGTCCTCGCCGATCGCGGGCATCACCCCCTTCGCCGAGATGGACGACTACCTCACCTCCGGCACCCGCCGCGTCGACGTCGACGCCCGGACGGCCCGCCAGATCGCCGCGAGCTCCGACGTCACCGCGAACCAGGCCGAGCAGGGCTTCCGCCAGCTCCGCATGCCGGTCGGCATCAGCGGGATGACGCAGAAGCGCATCGACATGGTGCGCGAGAGCGACAAGAAGTACTTCTCCGAGCAGACCTACGCGGTCGGCGCCGTGGGTCGCGCGGCCGCGGCCGACGCCACCGAGGAGACCATCGTCGCCGGCGGCAACCTCGCCACCACGCTGTCCTACGGCGACGTGACCGCGGGCGCCGTCGGCACCGCCACCTCGGTCTGCGGCGGAGAGGTGGTCGGCTTCGGCCACCCGTTCGCCTTCTTCGGCGAGACCACGCTGGGTCTCAACCCGGCCGACGCGATCTACGTCCAGCCCGACAGCCTGGGCGCGCCCTTCAAGGTCGCCAACATCGCCCCCGCCGTCGGCACCATCACCGACGACCGCACCACCGGGATCACCGGCACCTTCGCCACGCTGCCCGACACCACCACGGTGGCCTCGACGGTCAGCTTCGACGGCCGCGAGCGCACCGGCAGCAGCGACGCCTACGTCAAGCGCTTCCTCGCCGACACGGTCTTCGGCCAGCTGCTGGTCAACCACGACCGCGTGCTCGACTCCTACATCCCCGGCACCGAGGCGCAGAGCTGGACCATCACCGGCACCGACGAACTGGGTGCGCCCTTCGAGATCTCCTCGGCCGACACCTACGTCTCGGACTACGACATCTCCTTCGAGTCGGTCTTCGAGCTGGCGGACCTCGCCTACGCCCTGAGCCGCATCGACGGCGTCCAGGTCGACGACATCACCGTCGACAGCGACGTCGACACCTCCACCGACACCCTCAAGGTGACCGGTCTGCAGCAGCGCAAGGGCGGCGAGTGGACGACGATCGGGCGCCGCACCAACCTGGTGGCCAAGGCCGGGAGCACCCTCGACCTGCGCGCCGTGCTCACCGCGGTCGACGACACCGTCACCTACGCGCCGGTCTCGGTGAAGATCCCGTCGCGTGCCAAGCGCTCGGCCTTCCTCGTCGTCCAGGGCGGTGCCTCGGACTACACCAACAACTACCGCATCAAGTCGGTGGCCCAGGCCGTCAAGGCCTACGCCGACCCGGTCCGCAACGACGAGGTCTCCGCGGAGCTCTACGCCAACGGCAAGGGCCTGCGACGCTCCTTCGTCACCCAGAGCGGTCCCTACGACGAGGTCGTCCGCGGCCAGCGCTACGTCGACATCCGCGTGCGTCGCTGACGCGACCGCACCACCCTCACAGCACCACCCTCACAGCACCACCCTCGCAGCACAGCGCGACCCGCACAGACGACGGCGGGCCCGGACCACCTGGTCCGGGCCCGCCGTCGGCGTGTGGGGGGCTCGCTCAGAGCCGCACGAGCATCTTGCCGGTGTTGGCGCCGCTCAGCACGCCGAGGAACGCCTCGACGGCGTGGTCGAGCCCGTCGGCGAAGGTCTCCCGGTGCTTCAGCGAGCCGTCGGCCACCCAGGCGCCGGCCTTCTCGTAGAACGCCGAGGCCAGGTCGTAGTGGTCGGTCACGATGAAGCCCTGCAGCCGCAGCCGCTTCTGCACCACCATCATCATGTTGCGGGGGCCCGCCGCCTGGCTCGGGTCGTTGTAGCCCGCGATCATGCCGCAGACGGCCACCCGGCCGAAGTCGTTGAGGTGCGTGATGGCGGCCTCGAGGTGCTCCCCGCCGACGTTGTCGAAGTAGACGTCGACCGGGCCGTGCTCGCCCAGCCGGTCGCTCACCCGGCCGTCGTGGTAGTCGAAGGCGGCGTCGAAGCCGAGGTCGTCGGTCAGCCACGAGACCTTGTCGGCCGAGCCGGCGGAGCCGATGACCTTGCCGGCGCCCAGCAGACGCGCCATCTGGCCCACGGAGGAGCCGACGGCGCCGGCCGCACCGGACACGAAGACGGTCTCGCCCTGCTTCATCTCGGCGATGCGGGTGAGGCCGACGTAGGCGGTCAGCCCCGTGCTGCCGAGCACGCCGAGGTAGGTCGAGGCGGGCAGCGTGGAGACGTCGAGCCTGCGCACGGCCTTGCCCGACACCACGGCGTGCTCGCGCCAGCCCAGCCCGTGCAGCACGGTGTCGCCGACCTCGATGCCCTCGGCGCGCGACTCCAGGACCTCACCGACCGCGGCCCCCTCGAGGGGGGCGTCGAGGGCGAAGGGGGGCACGTAGGACTTCGCGTCGTTCATGCGTCCGCGCATGTAGGGGTCGACCGACATGACGTCGGTGCGCACGAGCACCTCGCCCTCGCCGAGGTCGGGGAGCGTCGTGGTGACGAGGCGGAAGTCGTCGGGCACGGGCGCGCCGGAGGGTCGTCGGGCCAGGTGGATCTCGCGGGTCTCGGTGGTCATGTCCTCGATGGTGCCACCGGCTCCCGAGGGGCCACGGAGGTGGTGCTGACAGGGGGTCGACGGGTGCGCGACATCACAGCCTCGAGGATGAGGTGCGGTGTGTAGCAGTCGCTACGATGTAAGAGTCGAAAACGACGATGACCAATGACAGGTGTGCGGGTACCCGTACGCCGGACGCCGGCCCCGAGACGGGGCGAAAGGGATGAGAGACACCATGAACTCGCAGCTGTACGTCGCCTACGGGATCTCCTCGACGAGGTTCCGCCCCGAGCGTGAGGCGACCGAGCGGCGGAACCTGGGTCTCCTGCTGGCGCACCGCCGACGCGTGCGCCTGGGCCTCGAGCCCGCCGAGGACTGAGCCCGGGCCGCCGGAGGGACTCCGGCGCCCCGGACGGTCGACGGGCCCCCGACACCACTCCGGTGTCGGGGGCCCGTCGTACGTCGTGGCCCGGCCCGCCTGGGGCCGGGGCCGGGTCCTACGGCTGCACGGCCAGGGCGAACTCGACCTTGCCGTCGGGGTGCACGGCGGCGTCGAGGATCTTGTCGTCGAGCAGCAGCGCGGCGGTCTGGTCGAGGTAGACGGTGGCTCCGTCCTGCTCGACGGTGACGTCGCCCGGCTCGGGCGCCGCGGCGGTCGACACCAGCAGCGCCGGCTCCACCTCGCTCTCGGAGACGATGCGGAGGCCGGCTGCGCCGGGCTGGCCCGGCTGGGCCGCGAGGTCGGTGACGATGGACTGGGCGTTCTCGGTCAGGAAGAGCACGTGCTCGCCTTCCGATGGGGTGCGGGGGGACCACTCGAACGTCTCTCGGCTGGGCGCTGAGGTCAAACCGGACGACCTCCCGGGCGTGTCTGGGAGGCTGCTGGCATGGACGAGACCACGCAGCAGCCCCCGGCCCCGACCCCCGACCACGTGCGCGAGCCGGGCCGAGACCCCGCGACCCGGCGGGCGGTCGACCTCGAGCGCATAGGGGAGCGCCGCTACAAGGCCACCAACGGCCGCGGTGGCGTGCTGCCGGTCGGGTCGGGCGACGACCCCGACTTCACCCCGGTCGAGCTGCTGCTCGCCGCCCTCGTCGGCTGCGGGGCGGTCGACCTCGACCACGTCACCGGCAAGCGGTCGCCCTTCGCGTCCTTCGCGGCGCGGGCCGAGGGGCACAAGGTGCGCGACGAGCAGGGCAACCACCTGGTGGACCTGCGGGTCACCTTCGACGTGACCTTCCCCGAGGGCCCCGAGGGCGACCGGGCGCGCGAGGTCGTGCCCCGCACCCTGCAGATGGTGCAGGAGCGCCTGTGCACGGTGGGGCGCACGGTCACCCTGGGCGAGCCGGTCACCTACGCCGCGGGCGACCTGGGCCACTGAGCCCCCGGCGCCCGGGGGTGGGGCCGCGGGCCGGTCAGCCGACGGTGACGCTCTCGATGTCGACCGGCGTGGCGGGCGCGCCGTCGCCGGTGCCGTTGTCGGTGCCCTCGTCGCCGATCTCGGTGAGCAGGTCGAGGCCGGCGTCGTCGATGGTGCCGAAGACGGTGTAGTCCGGCGGCAGCGGCGACTCCTCGTAGACCATGAAGAACTGCGAGCCACCGGAGTCGGGGTACATCGTCTTGGCCATGGCCAGGGTGCCGGCCGGGTAGGTCTCCTCGCCGGTCAGCTCGTCGGGGATGGTGTAGCCGGGCCCGCCGGTGCCGGTGCCCGTCGGGTCGCCGCACTGGAGCACGTAGATGCCCTCGGTGGTGAGGCGGTGGCAGGTGGTGCCGTCGAAGTAGCCCTGCTCGGCGAGGCTGACGAAGGAGTTGACGGTGCAGGGCGCGGCGTCGGCGTCGAGGGTCAGACCGATGTCGCCGGCGCTGGTCGCGACGTCGGCGCTCACCTCGCCGCTGACGGTGGGGGTCGTCTCGGGCGGGTCGACCTCCTTGGCGGGCTGGCCGTCCTGCGGGTAGTCGCAGGAGCCCGACCCGGCGGCGGACCCGTCGTCGGAGGGGGAGCCGGAGGCGCTCTCGGAGGTGGCGGGGCTCGCGGCGGAGGTGTCCTCGGCCGTCGGCTCCTCGTCGGACCCGCAGGCGGCGAGCGAGGTGAGGCAGGCGACGACGGCGACGGCGGCCAGGGGGCGGGTCGCGGCGCGGCGGGCGAGGACACGGGGGGCGGGTCGGGTGCGCATGGCGCCGATCGTAGGCGCCGGGTGTGAGAGCAGCCTGAGCGGCCCGGCGCGCTCAGCCGTTCTGCCCGCGGGCCGTCACCGACCACGCGCGCAGGCCGCCGGCCTCCTCCACCCACAGGTCGTCGGCCAGGTTGACCGCGGAGCACACGTGGTTGGGCACCACGTCGAGCACCGAGCCGAGTGCGGGCAGGGCGGCGCCGCCGAGCTCGACGGTCGCGTGGTGCTCGGAGAGGGCGGTGATCCGGGCGCCGGGGTGGTCGAGCAGCCGGCCGAAGCCGGAGGAGTACGCCGCTCGGTCGGCACCCAGCGCCTTGCTCCCGGCGTCGAGCACCAGGCGACCGTGCGCGTGGCTGACGACCGTGGCCCGGCAGGTGAGCGCGATGTCGGCGGGCTCGACGACGCCGAGCTCCCACTGCTGGGCGTCGCCGAAGACGTAGACGCCGGGGCGCAGCTCGTCGACCACGTCGGCGGCACCCGGCACGAGGCTCGCGGCGAGGGTCGGCGTCGAGCCGCCCGAGACGACGCGCACGTCGATGCCCTCGTCGAGCAGGGCGTCGCGGGCGGTGCGGAGGGCCTCGATCTCGTCGCGCACGGCCGCGGCGGTGGCGCCCGGGGCGTAGCCGTGGCCGGGGAAAGTGAACACCCCGCGCACGACGAGACCGGCCCGTCGGGCCGCGACGGCGACGTCCCCGGCCCGGTCCGCCGGCACCCCGGTGCGGTGGTGGCCGGAGTCGACCTCCACGAGCACCTCGACCCCCGACCCGCCGAGGCGGCGCCCGGCGTTGGCGGCGCCGGCGACGGAGTCCACGCCGATGGCCAGCCGGCAGATCTCGGAGAGGTCGCGCAGGCGGGAGGCGCGGTCGTCGTCGAGCCAGAGGGGATAGGCGATGAAGACGTCGGTGCAGCCGTGGCGCGCGAAGACCTCGGCCTCGCCGACGGTGGCGACGGTGATGCCCGCGGCGCCGGAGACCAGCTGCAGCCGGGCGATCTCGGCGCTCTTGTGGGTCTTGACGTGCGGGCGCAGCGAGACCTGCAGGCTGCGGGCGCGCTCGGCGGTGCGGCGGACGTTGCGGCGCAGGCGGTCGAGGTCGACGCGGAGGTGGGGGGTCGGCGGGGCCGACGCCATCACATCTCCTCGTGGGTGTCGGGATCCCCGCCGAAGAGCCGGCCGTCGACCCGAGCGAGGGCGGAGATGGCGGCGACCTCCGCGTCGGTGAGCTCGAAGCCGAAGAGGTCGAGGTTGGCCCGCTGTCGCTCTGGCGTGGCCGACTTCGGCACCGGCACGGAGCCCAGCTGCACCTGCCAGCGCAGGATCACCTGACCCGGGGTGACGCCCAGGCGGGCGGCGGGGCCGGTGACGGCCGGCTCGTCGAGGGGGGCGTTGCGCTTGCCCAGGGGGCTCCACGACTCCGTGCGGATGCCGAGACGCTCGTGCACCGCGCGCATCGCGGCCTGCGGGAAGTGCGGGTGCATCTCGATCTGGTTGACCACCGGGGTCACGCCGGTCTCGTCGATGATCCGCGCCAGGTGGGCCTCGGTGAAGTTCGAGACCCCGATCGAGCGCACCAGGCCGTCGCGCTGGAGGTCGACCAGAGCGCGCCAGGCCTCGGCGTACCGGCCGACGCTGGGGTTGGGCCAGTGGATGAGGTGCAGGTCGATGCGCTCGAGCCCCAGGGCGCGCAGCGAGCCCCTGACGCTGGCGACCGCCTCGTCGTAGCCGTGGTCGCGACCGGGCAGCTTGCTGGTCACCACCAGGTCGTCACGATCGACCTCGGCCCGCCTGACCGCCTCGCCGACCGCGGCCTCGTTGCCGTAGTTGACCGCGGTGTCGAGCAGGCGGTAGCCCGCCGCGATCGCCGACCCGACGGCCTCGACGCACGCGTCGTCGCGCAGCGGGTAGGTGCCGAAGCCGACGGCCGGGAGGGTCGTGCCGTCGAGCAGGTCGTGGGTCGGGATCGCAGGTGCCATGGGCTCCAACCTAGTCTCGTGGCGCCCGTCACCCGGGCCCCTGGGCCGAGGCCCGGCCCCGGGGCGGGTCAGGGAGCCTGGGGTCCGCGGTCGTCGGGAGCGGCCTCGTGGTGGCGTCGTCCGCGGGTGCGCTCCGACTCCTTCATCTCGGCCTCGAAGAGGTGTCGACGCCCACCGACGAGCTCCTCGCGGGCGGTGCGCTCGAGGTCGCGGAAGACCGACCAGTAGGTGTCGTCGTACTCCTCCATGATCTGGAAGGTCCAGCGGCCCTCGATCACGTTGCGGCCCACGAGCTCACGCTCGATCCGGTCGGCCAGCTCGGCGTGCCCGGCCTCGCGCAGCTGCTCGACACCCTCGCCGAGGGTCAGGTCGGCGGTGCCGGAGAGCCGGTGGAAGGTGTAGAGGTGACCGCGCGCCACCTCGACGGCCTCCAGGGCCTCGGAGATCTTGCCGAGGGCCTCGACGGTGGCGTCACTGACGCCGTCGGGACGCCGGTGCTCGGCGACGGGGCCGTCGCCGGACCCCACCTCGGGCGCAGCGCCGGTCAGGACAGCACCGACGCGGCCTGCACCGGCCCGTCGCCCTCCTCCGCGGACTCGATCGCCTCGGCCAGGGCCGTGACGTCGGCGTCGGGCAGGTCGAGGCCCGCCTCGCCGAGGCCCTTGCGCAGCTCGGCCTCGACGGTGCCCTCGGGGGCCGACTCCTGGTAGGAGGTCACGCGGTCGACGACGGCCTGGACGGCCTCGGTCTTCTCGTTGCTCTCGGTCATGGGTCGAAACTAGGCGCCGAGCAGCGGCGGCGGCCCCACCCCTACGGGGGTCGGTGCCGGGCGGTCTCCTCAGGAGGCGAAGGCGCCCACGCCGGCCCGGAAGGCGTCGTGGGAGGCCTGGCTGCTGGTGATGCGCCAGTCGGCCTCCTTCTGGAAGTGGAACCAGGTCAGCCCGCGCACCTCACGGTGCTGGTCGAGGTAGGCCCACATGTCACGGATCCAGCCGGCCTTGTCGCCCACGCCCTCGGGGCAGCCGACCTCGCCGATGAAGACGGGCTTGGCCGTCAGCGAGGTGAGCTGGGCGAGGCCGGGCCCGAAGACCTCCCCGAAGGACTGCCAGGAGGTGGAGGGGATGAGGCCGGCCCAGTTGTAGCCGTCGAGGCCGACCCGGTCGACCCACCGGTCGCCGGGGTAGAGCCCGGGGAGCGCCACCGACCCGGGGAAGGGCACGTTGGGGGTCCAGGTCCAGATCGCGTTGGTCGCCCCGACCGAGCGGAAGATGCCGACCACCCGGCGCCAGGCCGCGACGTAGTCGCCGGAGGTGTTGCCGTTGACGCCCTCCGACCAGGGGTACCAGCTGCCGTTCATCTCGTGGGCGAAGCGGAAGGCGACCGGAGCGCCGTACGCCTTGACCTGCTGAGCCCAGCGCGTGACGTAGGCGTCGAAGGCGCCGCCGGCGATGCGGTCGAGGGAGTAGGCGGGCTGGTCGGGCGTGCCGACAGCGGGGTCCCAGGGCTCCCAGGTGACCTCCGGCACCGCACCGGTCGAGGCGACCCGGCGGGCGTCGGCGGTGGGGAAGTCGGCGGCGTAGTGCCACGAGGAGTAGAAGGTGAGCTGGGTGGCGCGCCGGCCGAGGCTGGAGGCGAGGGCGTCGGCCTCCGACAGCTCCGTGGGGGCGCCGGGGACGGCGAGGCCGAAGACACGGGCCGGCAGGGTCTTCGCCCGGGCCTTGCGGGTCGTGCGCGACACACGGTCGAGGGCGGTGGTCACGGGCTTGTCGACGGTGTCCGCCGCCAGCGGACCGGCTGCGCTCGCCGCGGCGGCCGGGGCCGGTGCCGCGTCGGCGACGGCCGGCAGCGCGCCGACGCCCAGGGTGGTGACGGCGGCGAGTGCGGTCGCCACGAGGGCGCGACGCAGCCCGCGGCGGGGCGGGAGGGGGTGCAGGTGCGACATGGCAGACCTCGGGGGCGGTCGTGGTCGCGGGCGATGGGTGGTCGCGCGCGGGTGGGGTGGGGTGCCGGCGGTGCCGTACGCCGGCTCGGGGAAGCCGGTGCCGTGCGGGCCGGTGTCGTGCGGGGGAGAGCCGGCGGGGCGCGTTCCGTGGGGGACGGGTCGCCCCACCAGGATCGCACCCCTCGCCCCGGTCCGGGTGCCGCTCACCCCGGCAGGGGGGCAGTGGTCCAGACCCCCGGGGGCCGACGGTGTGACCTGCACGACGAACGACCCCCGATCCCTCAGGTCGAGGGGTCGGGGGTCGATGTCACGCTGATCCGGGTCGCGCGGACCTGTTCCGCTACTGCACCCGCACCCGGTCGGTGCGCTCACGTCGGGTGGCCTTGGGGCTGTCGAGCACGACCCGCACCGCCACGTCGCCCGCCGGGAAGGCCTGCTCCACCTCGCGGGTCACGGTGGTGACGGCGTCGCGCAGCTCGTGCACCTCGGCGGTCTGCTCGACGCGGCCCCTCAGCTCGACCACGGTCGAGCCCCGGTGGGTGCGAGCGGTGCCCGACAGGCCCGTGACCGGCGCGAGGGACTCCAGGCGCGCGGCGGTCGCGTGGGCCAGCGAGCGGAGGTCGACCTCGAGGCGACCCTCGGGGCCGCTCGCCGGGAGCCGGAGAACCGGGACCGACGCCGGCCTGAGGTGGGCCAGGACCCAGGCCAGGCCGAGCAGGCCGAGCAGGACCCCCACGACGGCCGAGGCCCACGGCCACCAGCTGGTGGCCAGGACGTCGTCGACGGGGGCGGTGTCGAGGGTGTCGCCCCACGACAGCACCCACCCGAAGCGCCAGTCGAGGAGGGCCAGCGACACGGCGACGAGCACCAGCCCGACGAGGGCGACCATGAGGCGGTCGGTCTTCGTGGGCGCGGTCATCGCGGTGCCTCCTGGGCGTGGACGGAGATGCGGGCGGGGGAGAAGCCGTCGAGATCGGCGGCGATGCTCTCGCGCACACCGGCGACGGTCTGGTCGGTGTCGCGCGGCGCGACCACCTCGACGCGCACGCGGTGACGGCGGGAGACCGTGGCGCTGGCGCCGACGACACCGCTGCTGCGGTCGGCTCGCCGGCGTGCCAGGGCGGCCACGGCGTGTGCCGAGACCCAGAGGTCGCCGTCGGCGGTGGCCGGCAGGTGTGTGACCGGGGCGGGCTTGAGGGCCAGCACGAGCAGCACCAGCCCGACGAGACCGGTCACCGCGGCGGCCACCACGACCGCGGTCGTGGCGCCGAGTCCGTCGAGGCCGTCCACGGCGTCGCGCAGCCAGGGGCTGCCGCCGGTCCAGCCCTGGGCGACGGCGAGGTCGCGCACGGTGACGACAGCCAGCGCGACGAGCGCCAGCGCGAGCAGCAGGGCCACGGGCACGACGGCCGGGCGGCCCCGGGGCGGGTTGCGTCGGCTCACTGGACCCGCCCCCCTCGCCCGTGCCCGTGGTCGTCGGCGGGCTCGGGGTCGACGAGGTGCACGGTGACGTCCACCGTCGTGATGTCGATCCCGCTGATGCGGGCGGTCTCGCGCTGCACCGTGGCCCGCACGCCCTCGGCGATGTCCGAGACGGCGCAGGGCCACACGGCAGCGACGTCCACCTCGACGCGGGCCCGTGCCCCGTGGACGGTGACGGTGGCCTGCGGCGAGCCGGATCCGGTGAGGCGACCCAGGGCCGATCCCACCGACGACCCCAGGGCGGAGCCCATCGCCGGGCGGCGCGACACGGTGCCGGGCGCCTCGAGCGCCGCGCGCTCCACGACGTGCTGGAGGGCGCGCGTGCGCACGTCGAGGCGACCCCGGTCCTCCGGGGGCGCGAGGGCGGGCTCAGCCACGACGGCCCCGCACCAGCGCGCCCAGGTCGAGCTCGCCGTCGACGTGGCCGCCGATGAGGTAGCCGGCTCCGCCCAGCACGACGCCGAGCAGCAGGCCGAGCAGGCCACCGACGACGATGGCGATCGCCAGCAGCAGTCCGGCGATGAGGCCGATGGTGGAGGTGGTCATGGTGGTGTCTCCTTCAGAGTTGGCCGTAGCGGCGAGAGCCGGGCAACGACCGTGGGATGCGGCGTCTGACGTCGCCCACGAGCCGGCGGCTCGTGGTGCGCACTGCTCGTCTGGCCCGCGACGCCGCGGTCGAGGTGACGGTGATGGTGGGGGCGGACGCCGGGCCGGCGGCCGGGCCGTCCCCCCACGGCCCGACCCCGGCGGTCGGGGTGCCTCCTGCGGTGCGACCCGCTGTGCCCCCTGTGGTCCCTGCCGCCCGCGCCGCCTCGAGGGCGTCGAGCGATCGCATGACCGCGACGAAGGTCGCCGCGTCCCCACCCACGTCGGGGTGGTGACGGCGGGCGGCCTCGCGGCGCAGGGAGCGCAGGTCGGGGTCGCTCATCGGGGCGCGCCGCCCGGGGGCTCGACGTCCTCGACGACGACGTGGACCGGTCCGGGCACGAGGGGACGGACCACCTCGCGCACGGCGGCCGTGGTCGTCGCCACGGCGGCGCCCCACGTCAGCACGACGTGGACCGAGGCCCCGGGCTCCAGCAGCTTCACGCCGGAGACCCGGCGCCCGGGCAGGTAGGTCGCGACCTCGCCGAGCACGCCGCCGTGCAGGTCGGCCACCCCGGGCACGGCCAAGACGGCCGCGGCGACGAGGTCGACCTGCTCCGGGGCGTCGTCGGACGACCCGGCCGGGTCCCGGTCGGTGACGCCGAGGTCCTCGGGCTGCTCGGTCACGCGCTCACTCGACCCGCGGGGCGCTGGAGGCCGAGGTGTCGGCGTCGTCCGACCCGTCGTCGAGGAAGATGTCGTGCACGGTGATGTTGACCTCCGTCACCTCCAGCCCGGTCATGCGCTCGACCGAGCCGATGACGTTGCGGCGCACGGCCTGGGCGAGGTCGGCGATGGAGACGCCGTACTCGGCGACGAGGTCGAGGTCGACGGCGGCCTGCCGCTCGCCCACCTCCACGGCGACGCCCTGGCTGAGGTTGGTGCGCGAGCCGGGGATGCGGTCGCGCAGGGCGCCGACGGCGCGGGCGGTGCCGCCGCCGAGGGCGTGCACGCCGCTGATGTCGCGTGCGGCGATGCCGGCGATCTTGGAGACGACGGCGTCGGCGATCGAGGTGCGGCCCTGCTCGCTGGCGAGCGCGCCGGTGCCGCGGGTGGCGACGTCGGTGGTCGTGGTGGCGGTGGTCTCGGGCTTCTTCTCGGTCATGGGTGAACCTCTCTGTTCCCTGGTCGTCGTGCTGCGCGGGTGGTGTCCCCGCGCTGACGGTGCACGCACGTCGTGCGTCTGACACCAGGTAGTCGTGCCGTCCTCCCCGATCGTCACGGATCTGGTGGTGTGATGTGGAGCACGCGGTCGCCGCGAGGAGTGGGGACCACTGGGGTGGGGAGGTCGGTGGGCCTGCCTGGACAGGATGGAGCCGTGGTGACCGCCGAGCCTCCCGAGGAGGAAGCCTCCGACGCAGCGCTGGTGCGCGCCGTCGGCGCGGGTGACGCCGAGGCCTTCCGCGAGATCGTGGACCGCTACGGTCCGCGGATGTACCGCTACGCGCTGCGGCTCGTCGGCGGCAACGACACCGACGCGGCCGAGGTCACCCAGGAGGCGCTGATCTCGGCGTGGAAGGACCTCGGCACCTTCCAGGGCCGCTCCAGCCTCAAGACCTGGCTCTTCCGGCTGGTCCACCGCCGCGCGGTGGACCTGCAGCGCCACCGGCGTCCCACGCCCATCAACGACGACCTGCTGTCGCGCTTCGTGCCCGAGGCCAGTGACAACCCTCTCCAGGACGTGCTCGACGCCGAGCTGCTGGCGGCCTTGCAGCAGGCGCTGGACGAACTACCGTGGCACCAGCGCGCGGTGTGGCTGCTGCGCGAGGTCGAGGGCATGTCGTACGACGAGATCGGCGAGGCGCTGGCCCTCCCGGTCGGAAGCGTCCGTGGTCACCTGCACCGCGGACGGCGGACCCTGGCGGAGAGGATGGCGCGATGGCGGTAGAGCCGCAGCGAGACGACGGTGACGACCTCGTCGGCGCCGACCGGCCCGACGTCGCGGGAGGGGAGCTGCTCGACCGCGCCCTGCGCGCCGTGCGCGAGGACGACCCGGGTGGCTTCGAGGGTGTGCGCAGCTCCGTGCTCGAGCGGGTGCGGCGCACCGTCGTGCCGGCCGACCCGGTCCTGGTGCGACGCGCCGACGGCGGCGTGGACCACGACCCCGACGGCTCGCGCACCTGGGTCTCCAGCCGGGTGGTGCGCTCGGCCGTGAGGCGTCTGGCGCAGCGGCGCGTCGCGAGCGCCCCGGCGTCGGTGCAGGTGGACGTCGACGAGGAGCACGTGACCCGGGTGCGACTGGGTCTCGTCTGCTCCTACGGCACCGACGTCCGCTCGGAGGCCGCCGAGGTGCGCGGGGAGGTCCAGGAGCTCTTGGTGTCGCTCGTCGGGCCCGATCCCCGGGGCGCGGTCGACGTCGACATCGACGTGGTCGACGTGGTCGAGGGCGACCCGCGCCTGGTGTGAGCACCGGGAAAGGTCACCTCCCGGCGCGGATCGACGTACCGTGGCTCCGGTCGTCGGCCGACCCCCGCGGGGGTGCCCCCGCGCCCCGTGCCCTCGGGTCGTCCCGGCGCCGTCCCACCTGCCCCTCTCCGTCGACCCCCCTCAGGAGACCTGCATGCGCGACTCGGGTCCGCTCGCGTCCAGACCATCCCGGCGACGAGCCACCGGCGCGGCCGTGGCCTGCTTCCTCGCCCTCTGCGTCGGCTCGGTCGTGCTCAGCGCCCCCGGCCGGTCGGCGGCGCCGCCGGAGCGGGCCACCACGGCGCCTCGCCCGGCCGGCGACCTGCGCACGGGCCCCGACGCGTTCGTCGGAGGGCAGGCGCTCCTCTTCAGCGGGCGGGTGGGTCCACGACGCAAGCAGGCGATCCGTCTGCAGTTCCACATGAACCGTCCGGGCGACGTCTGGACCGACGTCCAGGGCTCCCGCGGCACGACCGACCGGTCCGGGGCCTTCCGGTTCACCTTCCCCGCACCGGCCATGGAGAACATCAGCTACCGCGTGGCCTCCTCCTCCGGCGTCACCCCGGGGCGGCTGCTGCGGGCCCGCGCCCAGGAGGTCGTGCTGACCCTCGGGCGACGCCACCCGGCGGCGTACGTCGACCGCCCCTTCGTGCTGAAGGCGGACACGACGCCGGTGGTCCGCGGACGTCGCCCACCGGCCTTCCCCGGTCGTCGCGTGGAGCTGCAGGAGCGCGTCGACGGACACCGCTGGCGCACCGTCGACACCGACACCACCGACGCGCGCGGGCGGGCCTTCTTCACCCGCACCGAGGCCGAGGCCGGCAACCACGTCTACCGCGCCCGCCAGGACGACTGGACGCAGGGCGGCGACCGGATCGGCTGGTTCGCGTCGTTCCCGACCACGTTCACGGTCGTCGCGGAGCCGCCCCCGGCGCCCAGCCCCGCTCCGTCACCCACCTCCAGCACCACTCCCACCGGCACCTCCGGCGGCACCGGCTCGCGCGCTGACACGACCACGGCGACACCGGCAGCGGCGCCCGCCCGGCTCACCGTGACCCGGGCGCAGGAGAGCGGCGCGCAGCCCGCACGTGCGGGATCGGGCGCCGCCGTCCTCCCCACCGCCGGGCGCGCGTCGGGCTCGACCAACGCCAGCTCCCGCTGGGGCTGGGGGCCGTCACTCTTCGACTTCGCCTGGGAGTTCGGGGAGTCCCTCACCTCCCGTCCCTACCGCGGCAGCCGGCTCGAGGGCGGGTGGCGCGACACCTCCAACGGCACCGGTCGGGCCGCCCACGTCAACGGCGGGCTCTTCCTGCAGAGCGGCTCCGGCGCCACGGCCCGCCACCGCGGCACCACCACCGCCACCCTCGACGGCAACGCCCAGCGCACGGGGCGGTGGGAGTTCCGGCTCCGGGCCTCGGCCGACCGCGGCCGCGCCGCCGACTACGACGTGCGCGTCGAGCTGGTGCCCGAGGGCTCGTCGGTCGACGCGTGCACCGGCCCGGTGGTGACGGTCGCCGACTTCACCATGCGCGAGCGGGGGATGCGCTTCGGCGTGCGCTCCCGCGAGGGCGGCACGGCCCGGGTGGGACGCAAGGCGGTCAGCCTCACCGACCAGCCCCGCAACGTCGCGGTCGAGGTGGGTCGGCGACACGTGACCTGGTTCTACGACGGCACCGTGATCGGCTCGGTCGACGTGGCCGACCTCGGAGCGCCGCTGACGCCGCGCATCAGCCTCGTCGGCAAGCGTCGGTCGACGATGAGCCCGACCGTCCTCACCACGGACTGGCAGCGCGCGTGGACCCTCGACCACGGGAAGCAGGTCCGGTCGGGGCCCTCGCTCGGCCGGGTCCGGACCGACCCCGCCTGCTGACCGGCGTCAGCGGCGGGTGCGGTGGCCGGTGGTGGGTCGGCGGTCCCAACCCGGGTCCTCCTGGCGGCGCTTGAGCAGCCACACGATCCCGGTGCACCAGGCGATCACGAGCGCCGCGACCGCTCCGCCGACCCCCACGAAGGGCGCGAGGACGAACAGGGCCGGGATCGTCCCCGTCGCCCACGCCATGAGGTAGGCGGCGGTCCGCGACCCGGACGCGCGGGGGTCACGAGGCGCGGTCACGGCGCACACGGTAAGGGACGGCCGTGGCTCGAGACCACCACGCCGTGGGTGCGACCCGTGTGGGGCACCGGACGGCTCAGGCTCCGTCACCCCCGGTGACCACCGCGAGCAGACCCTCGCCCCAGCGCTCGAGCTTGCTGGCGCCGACCCCCGAGATCGAGCCGAGCGCGTCGAGGGTGGTGGGTGCCTCGGCGGCGACGTGGCGCAGCGTGGCGTCGTGGAAGACGACGTACGCCGGCACGCCGGCCTCCTTCGCGGTTGCGGCCCGCCAGGCGCGCAGCCGCTCGAAGAGCGCAGCGCCCTCGGCGTCGAGGTCGACGACGTCGGCGGTCTTGGCGCGGCGCTCGTTGCGGCTGCGGGTGGTGCGCTTCGGCTCGGTGCGCAGGTGCACCTCGCGCTCGCCGCGCAGGACGTCGGTGGAGGCCTCGGTGAGCTCGAGGGTGCCGTAGCCGTCGGCGCCGACGGCGAGCAGGCCCTGGGCCAGCAGCTGGCGCACGACACCGCGCCACTCGCCGGCGCTGAGCTCCGTGCCGACGCCGAAGACGGTGAGGCTGGTGTGGTCGAGCTCCACGACGCGGGCGGTGGCGTTGCCCAGCAGGATGTCGACGACGTGGCCGGCGCCGTAGCGCTGTCGACGCTGCGCCAGCCGCACCACCGCGGAGAGCAGCTTCTGGGCGGCGATGGTGCCGTCCCACGTCTGCGGGGGAGCAGTGCAGGTGTCGCAGTTGCCGCAGGGCTCGCCCTGCTGGCCGAAGTAGGCCAGCAGCTGCACGCGGCGGCACTGCACGGTCTCGCAGAGCGCCAGCATCGCGTCGAGGTGGGCGCCGAGCCGACGGCGGTGGGCGGCGTCGCCGTCGGAGGTGTTGATCATCCGGCGCTGCTGCACGACGTCGGCCAGGCCGTAGGCCAGCCAGGCGGTGGCGGGCAGCCCGTCGCGCCCGGCGCGGCCGGTCTCCTGGTAGTAGCCCTCCACCGACTTCGGCAGGTCGAGGTGGGCCACGAAGCGCACGTCGGGCTTGTCGATGCCCATGCCGAAGGCGATGGTCGCGACCATCACCAGCGAGGGCTCGCGCAGGAAGCGCGACTGGTGCTCCGCGCGCTGCTGCGCGGGCAGGCCCGCGTGGTAGGGCAGGGCGGGTATGCCGTGCTTGCTCAGGTGGGCCGCGGTCTCCTCGACCGACTTGCGCGAGAGGCAGTAGACGATGCCGGCGTCGCCGGCGTGCTCGCTGCGCAGCAGGTCGAGCAGCTGCTGGCGGGGGTTGTCCTTGGCCACGATGCGGTACTCGATGTTGGGGCGGTCGAAGCTCGCCACGAACTGCCGGGCCTCGGCGAGTCCGAGGCGGTGCACGATCTCCTCGGCCGTCTCCCGCGTGGCCGTCGCGGTGAGCGCCACCCGGGGCACCCCGGGCCAGCGCTGGCCCAGCACGGTGAGGTTGAGGTAGTCGGGACGGAAGTCGTGGCCCCAGGCCGAGACACAGTGGGCCTCGTCGATGGCGAAGAGCGCGATCCGGCCGGCGTCGAGCAGCCGCAGCGTCTCGGCCACGGCGAGCCGCTCGGGGGCGAGGTAGAGCAGGTCGAGCTCGCCGGCGACGTAGGCCCGCTCGACTGCGCGTCGCTCGTCCGTGGTCTGGGTGGAGTTGAGGAAGCCGGCCCGCACGCCCAGGGCGTCGAGGGCGTCGACCTGGTCCTGCATGAGCGCGATCAGCGGCGAGATGACGACGCCGGTGCCCTCGCGCACCAGGGAGGGCACCTGGTAGCACAGCGACTTGCCGCCGCCGGTGGGCATGAGCACCAGCGCGTCGCCGCCGCCGACGACGGTGTCGATGATCTCGGCCTGGTCGCCGCGGAAGGCGTCGTAGCCGAAGACCCGCTCCAGCACCTCGAGGGGCGAGCCGGCGGGGGAGTCGGTGACGGTCATGGGGTCCATCGTGCCGACCCCTCCCGACCGTACGCCGACCCGGGCCACCCCACCTGCGGACGCAGCGGCCGTCGCGGGCCCGCGTCGGGTGTGTGGTCTCAGGCGCCGGGCCGCAGCAGCCAGCGCTCCACGGCCACCTCGACCAGCACCCGCGCGCCGTAGCGCGACGGGTCGGCGGCGTCCCACCCGGCGTACCGCTCGGCGAACGCCGCCAGCACGGCCGCGTGCGCCTCGCGCCCCCGCGGCCCGGACAGGTCGTGGACGACCGCGCGCCCCTCGCCGACCGTCGGGTCGGCCGCGCTGCCGTCGAGGGCGAGCGAGACCCGCGGGTCGTGCTCGAGGTTGCGCGTCTTCACGGCCGCGCGGGAGGTCGCGATCCAGACCACGTCGGCGTCGCGCACGAACCACACCGGGGTCGTGTGGGGCGAGCCGTCGGGACGCAGCGTGGTCAGCCAGAGGCAGGGAGGGGCGCTCACCCGCCGATCGTCACAGATCCCCGGTGACGCCCGCGCGCTGCTGCCCTAGGCTGACGGTCGTGGACGCCGGTGCCGACGGAGCCACCGCTGCGCCCGCGCGCGCCGTGGAGGCCGTGACGGTGCAGTTCCACCCCGACTGGCCGCACGGTGGCTCGACCGTGGTGGCGTCGCTGGCCGCCGACGGTCGCTATCGCTCGCAGTTCGTCACGGGCGTCTCCAACGGCGGACTCACGGCCTTCCCCGGCGGCGACCGGTGGCGGTGGGAGAGCAGGCTCTTCGCCGGGCGCTACGACAAGGCCCCTCCCGGCGACCGCCCGGTCTACGGCGCCTGGAACCGTCACGCCGACCCCTACGGCGGCGCGGTGCGCTTCGGCTCGTCCTACCTGCGGCTGCGCCCGGAAGTCGTCACACGCTCCACGTTCTGCTTCCCCGACTCCGTCCTCGAGCCGGACCCCGCCGACGTGGGGGAGGCCGACCTGCTGCCGCGCCTGTGCGCGATGGCCGACGCCTCCGGTCTCGACCCCCTCGACGACTACGTGGAGGCCCACGTGCATGGGCCGCTGAGCCTGGCCGACGACATCGAGGCCCTCGTGCTCGACCCGTGCTACGCCGGCACCGAGGTGAGCGGGATAGCCGAGAAGCAGGGATGGCCGGTGGAGCTGCACCCCGGCTTCAGGGCAGCCGCCGACGACCTCGACCCCGCCTACCGCGGCGCGCACGTCGTCGACCTGGCCCGCAGGCTGGGCGGGGAGCTGACGCCCGCGGTGCTGGGCCGGGCGGCCCGGTCGGGGGACCACCCGCCGCAGACGGTCAAGCAGCTGTGGCACTGCCTGGCGCGCTTCGGGCGAGGGTGACCCCGGCCCACGACGTGAGCCCACTCCGGGCCGTCCGGGCGGTCCGGAGAGGGCGGCGGTCAGCGGTCTCGCAACCACGCGTCGAGGGCGAGGGTGACCTCGGTGTGGGCCGCGAGCATCGCCCTAGGGTCGTCGGGCACCCGCAGCACGTGGTCGCCGGGGACCAGCACGGTGCGACCGCCCAGGGCTGCGAGCACGGTGCGGTCGAGGTAGGGGTCGGACTCCCCGATGGCGGTGAGCTGCGGTGCGGGGTACGCCAGCAGCGCCTCGCTCACCAGCGGCTCGATGAGCAGCGGGGTCAGCCAGGCGGCGGGACAGCCGAGGTCGGCCGCGACGGGAGCGGCGAGGGTGCCCAGCGACTTGGCCACGACGACGAGCCGGCCGTCGTACCCCTCCGCGGCGGCGCGCAGCTGCTCGCCCACCCAGACCGCCTCGTCCTCGATCTCGAGCGCTCCGCGGGCGGCGGGGTCCCACCAGACCTGGCGCACGTGCCACCCGCGGGCCAGGGCGACCTGGGTGGCGAAGAACAGCAGCGGGGCGTCGGGGGAGTACTGCCTGCCCGGCAGCACGACGCACAGGCCGCGGACGCCCTGGGGCGAAGTCTCGGCGGCGAGGTCGACGTAGCGGGTCACCGTGACAGCCTCGGCGCGGCCCGCGACGTCGTCAACGTGCCTGGTCAGCACGGCTAGCCTCGGTGCATGGCCGGGACAGGCAGGGTCGTCGCCGTGAGTCGGGACGAGACCCACCGCTTCAGCAAGACCCCGCGCGAGTCGATCACCCTCGTGACCGGCCTCGGCGTGGTCGGCGACGCCCACGCGGGTGCGCTCGTGCAGCACCGCTCGCGCGTGCGCCGTGACCCCGGCCGGCCCCCAACCTGCGCCAGGTGCACCTGATCCAGGACGACCTGCTCGCCGAGGCACGCGCGGCCGGCCACGACCTCGGCCCGGGCGGGCTCGGAGAGAACGTCCTCACCACCGGGGTCGACCTGCTCGCCCTGCCGACCGGCACCCGTCTGCGCCTCGGCGAAGTGGTGCTGCGCGTGACCGGACTCCGCAACCCGTGCCGCCAGATAGAGGACTTCTCCGCCGGGCTGCTCAAGGTCGTCGTGGCCCGCGCCGACGCCCGGCCCTCGACCTCCGAGATCACCCTCGGTCCGACCGGCGGGGCGGAGTCGATCGACGGAGCCGGCATCACCCGCCGGGCGGGCGTCATGGCCGTCGTCGAGCGCGGGGGAGAGGTGTGCCCCGGCACGGCGGTCGAGGTCGAGCTGCCGCCCGAGCCGCACCAGCGGCTCGAGCCGGTCTGAGACCGGCGGGGCGGTCCCTGGGTCAGCGGGGGTCCGTGCTGCTCCCGGTGGAGTCGGCCGCCTGGTCGGTCCTGCTCGGGCGACCGGCGTCCCTCGCGCGCTGCCGGCGCACGGCGACGAGGGAGACGGCCACCGTGGCAGCGATCCACACGAGGGTCGCGACGAGCCCGTGCTCCCTCGATCGCAGGACCACGATGGCGATCAGTGCGCCTCCGAACACGACGGTCAGGTAGGCGTAGATGAGCTTCACAGCGCGACGCTAGCTTGGTCGGGTCTGACTCGACCGGCGAGGGCCGGCCGTCCGCAGGCCGTTCGTGATGGGGTGGACCGATGAGCGACTCCCCGACGACCGCGCCGCAGGTCGCGATGCTGTGGGAGGACGCCGACCCCGACCGCGTGCTGAGACAGCGCTTCGGCCTCGACGGCGCGGCCGCAGCCGGGCGATGGGTGTGCTCGCTGGTGGGGCGGGTGTGGGGCGCCCACGACGTGGTCTGCGAGCGGATCGTCCTCAGCGACGTCAACGCCCTCGCCTGGCTGTCGACCGACGACGGACCCCGGCTGGCGAAGTGGACGCGCTCACAGGAGCGCTTCGCCCGGCTGCAGCAGCTCGCGGCGCTGACCGGCTGGCTGGAGGGGGAGGGGCAGCCGGTCTCGGCGCTGGTGCCGGCTCGCGACGGACGGCTCCAGGTCGAGCACGACGGGGTCTCGACGGGTGTGCAGCGCGTCGTGCGCGGCGAGGTGCTCGACGTCGACGACCCGGCCCAGGTCTGGGCCGCGGGTGCAGCGCTCGCGCGTCTGCACCTGGCTCTCGCGCGCTGGCCGGGCGGCGTGCACCTCGCCGGCTCGCCGGCTTACGTCGACCCGCGGCGAGCGCTCGCCGGCCGGCTCGAGGCCGACAGCAGCCAGGTGCCCGCCGGGGCCGGCGCCCTCCTGCGCCGCCTGCTGCGGGAGGCACCCGACCTGGGTAGCGCGCCCCAGCTCGTCCACGGCGACGTCCGCTCGGCCAACGTGCTGTGCCGGGGATCCGAGGTCGTGGCGCTGCTCGACCTCGAGGAGGCCCGCGCCGAGCAGCGCGTGGTCGAGCTGGCGCGGGCCGCTGTGCTCCTCGGCACCCGCTTCCACGACTGGGCGCCGGTCCCGGGCGGGGTCCGCCACACGTTCCGGGCGGGCTATGAGTCGGTGAGCCGACTCTCGCCTGCCGAGAGCCGTTGGTTCGACGTCGTGGAGCTCGCGGCGTCCTGGGCGATGGTGCCGACGGGTGGAGATCCGACCGGCTGGGGGAGCGAGGCCCGAGCCGTCACGGCCCGCCTCGGCGGCTAGCATCGCCGGGTGCCGATCGAGGTGGTCCCGTACTCCGCGCAGTGGCCCGTGCAGTTCGACCGGGTCGCCGCGCAGCTGCGGTCGACCCTGACCGCGGTGCCCTCGGCGTACGTCGAGCACGTCGGCTCGACCGCGGTGCCCGGTCTGGCCGCCAAACCGGTGCTCGACATCGACGTCGTGGTCCCCGCGGGTGACGTCGACGCCGCGGTGGCGGCGTTGGAGTCGGCCGGCTACGTGCACCGCGGCGACCTCGGCGTGCCCGACCGCGAGGCCTTCCACGCACCCGACGACGATCCGCGGCGTCACGTCTACGTCTGCCCCGCCGGCAGCCTGAGCGTGCGCAACCACCTCGCCGTGCGCGACGTGCTCCGACGCCGCGAGGACCTGCGCGAGGCCTACGCCGCGGTCAAGCTCGCCCTGGCCGCCGAGCCGGCGATGGACATCGACACCTATGTCGCCCGCAAGTCGGCGGTGCTCCAGGAGGTGCTCGCGGTCGCCGACCTCACCGCCGAGGAGCGACGCCGGATCCTGCGGCTCAACGACCCGAGCAGCGCCTGAGGGGCGTGGGGCACGACTAGCCTCGGGCCATGGCGCAGCCGCGGGCGGGGGACCGGAAGACGCGCCCGACCGGGCCGGTCGCGCCGGGGTTCCGGTGGTTCTGGACGGGAGAGACGGTCTCGGCGGCCGGCTCAGGACTGGTCCGGGGCCCGCTGGTCGAGCTGCGCCGGGTGCTGGAGCCCGGCGGTCGGCTGCTGCTCTCGGTCAACCACCCGGTCATCCGTCCGGTGGTCTACCCGCAGGAGGACTACCTCGCGACGACGGCCTACATCGAGGCGCGGGTCGGGAGCGGGCACCGGGGAGGGGCGGAGACGCGTTACACGGCTGTCATTCTCCGCGACCTGACATAATGTCAGTTATCGGCGGTGCTTCGGAGGTAGGCGAGCGGGTCAGCAGGGTGCTGACCACGCGTCGGATCCTGACAGTAACGAGCTCAGGACCCGGCGAGGCTGGCCCCGGTCCACGACTCGTCCTCGGATACGTCCCGGACGACGTCGAGCCAGGCCGGGATCTTGCCTGCGGGCCGGTCGCCGTCGTCGAGCTCGGCGACCAGCGAGCCGTCCTCGTGCTCGTCGACGACGACCAGCAGGCCGTCGCGGTGGATCATGTGGCGGCGCTTGCGCAGCACCCGGCTCGGCAGCGCGGCCAGGACGGCCCACTCGGCGTCGTCGAGGTACAGATTGGTGCACGCGACCTCGGCCGGGCCGTCGGACAGTCGCACCTTGTGCCCGAGCTTGCGGACCACAGTGCCGTCGGCCTCCGTCACCTCGCGCAGCCGCAGGCGCGTGCCCGTGACGTAGCGGTCGACGATGTCCTTCGTGCTCGAGACCCCCTCGGGGATCCGACGGACCAGCCAGCGTCGCTCGCGCTCGACCACGGCGTACTTCAGCGAGACGGACATCGCGACAGGCTAGGGCCCGGAGGGGTTGGGACCCGACGACCCGGGCTGGTGGAAACGTACGGCGTCCCGCTGGGCCTTCGCCGCGCTGGCTCGAGCACGCTGGTCGGCCTCGTGGCGGCTCGACAGCTGTTCTCCCCCGGTCTCACCGCTGCGCAGGCGGCGTGCGACCCGACCAGCGCTGACCCAGCCGGCGACGGCGTAGAGGACGACGGCCGCCAGACAGGCGACGAGGATCCAGGTGAACACGACGGACCTCCCGAGACGGAAAAGTAAAGACGTCGCGATCCTAGGTCATAGCGACACCGGGCGCGGCTGACCGCGCGGAACGGTGGCCCTGCCGAGCCGGGCTACGTCGAGGCGACGAGCGTGGCCCGCACGACGCGGCCGACGGCCTCGTCGGCCTCGACCAGGACCGATCCGTCGGCGGCGACGACCACCGAGCGGCCGGCGGTCTCGGTGAATCCCCCGCCGGTGCCGCCGGCGTGACTGGCGATGAGCACGGGCACGCCGAGCGCGCGACTGATCACGAAGGCTCGGGCGCGGCACTCGACGACGTCGGCGGGCACGTCGACGACACCGGCGGCGTAGAGGTCGACGCCGAGCGGGGCGAGAGCCGCGGTGTGCTGGCTCGCTCCGGTGTCCTTGCAGATGGCCAGGCCGACGATCCAGCCGTCGACCGTCGTGGTGGCCGGGCCGTCGCCGGGGGTGAAGCGGCGGTGCTCGTCGCCGTGGAGCCAGCTCTTGCGGTAGGCCAGCGAGACCCCGTCGCCGTCGACACGGACGGTGGCGATGAAGAGGCGGTCATCGACGGCCACCGGAGCGCCGACCAGGGCCACGGCTCCAGCCCGGGCGCAGGCCTCGACGACGACCGCCCAGCGCGGGTCGTCGAGCGCGACGGGCTCCGCGTCCAGTTCGTAGCCGGTCAGCGAGAGCTCCGGGAAGACGACCAGGCGGGCACCGGCCGAGGCGAGGGCGAGGGCGTGCTCGCGCGCGGTGGCGGCGAGGTCGCCGCGATGGACCCTCGGCTGCGCGACGGCGACGGGCAGGTCGGGCAGGGCGGGGTCGCTCACGCGGCACACGATCCCACGCCCCGAGGCGACCCCGTGCGCCACGGCGACCCCACGCGCCACGGCGACCGGAGTGCCGCGACCTTCCCTCTCAGTCGCTCGGGCACGACGCCCAGCGGCGCCAGCAGCCGGCGTAGTCGTTGTGCATCGCGCGCGACCAGAAGGAGAAGTCGAGCACCACGTCGGCGCCGTCCCCGACGAGCTGCAGCAGACGGGCGCGCAGGTCGGTCTCGTTCTCGGCCCGCACCTCGGGCGGCAGCGGCACCGTGGTGATCCCGCGCCGCCACATCTCGACATCGAAGGACAGCCGGGTCATGCCGGCCGTCTCGAGACGTCTCGCCCAGGTCGTCTTGCCCGACCCGGCCGGCCCGCACATGACGACGACCCTGGGCACCACGCCAGGCTGGTGCGCCCTGGGGTCGCTGCTCAGTCCGACAGGCCCGCGGCGCGGAAGGCACGGGCGTAGATCGCGCGCACCACGTCCTGCTTGCGGGCGTTGTAGAGCATCGAGTGCTCCCCCGCCGCGCTCGCGGCGTCGGCGGCGGAGCGCTTCGCGGCGGCGTAGAGCTCCCGCTCGTCGGGGTGCGCGCGCAGCCAGTCGCGGAAGAGCCGGTGCTTCCACGGCTCGGCGCTGTCCGGCCCGAAGACGTGCAGGTGGCAGCCGAGGCTCTCCCCCAGCGCCGGCGGGTCGAGGCGCAGCAGCCGGTGGCCCTGCCACCACGGCTCACGCACGGTGAGCACGAAGCCCAGCGCCTCCAGCGCCGGCACGTAGGCGTCCTCGGCGTCGGGGTCGGCGAGCACCAGGTCGAGGTCGAGGGTGGGCTTCGCGGCGAGCCCCGCCACGGCGGTGGAGCCCACGTGCTCCAGCGCCAGCACCCGCCAGCCCAGGGCGCTGCGCACCGTCGCCGCGACCTGCGCGGAGCGCTCGGGCCACGACGGGTCCGGCTCGACGACCGCGACGTACGGGCTCGGGCCCCGGCCCGCCACCCAGGGCGACGCGCCCGGCGGTGCCTCGTCGCCGGCGAAGGACACGATCTGGGCGCGGGTCGGCATGCCGGTCAGGCTAGAGCGCCGCGGTGAGGAAGACGCGCAGCGCGGAGACGAAGGCCTCCGGCCGCTCCGAGTGCACCCAGTGCCCGGCGCCCTTGATGGTCACCTGGCGGGTGCGCGGGAAGAGGGAGCGCATCGACGGCTCGTGCTCGGGCTGCACGTACGCCGAGTGCTCGCCGGCCATCCACAGCACCGGGTGGTCGAACGGCGCGATGTCGTCGAGCACGGGGAAGCCCGCGATGGCGGCCAGCTCGCGGCGCAGCAGGTCGAGGTCGGCCTGCCAGCGGAAGCCGTCCTGGCCCGAGCGCAGGTTCTGCAGCAGGAAGCCGCGCACTCGCTCGTCGTCGATCTCCTCGGCCAGACCCGCGTCGGCGTCGGCACGGCTGGTCAGCGCAGGCAGGTCCAGCCCGGCCAGCGCTCCCAGCAGGTGCTCGAACTCCCCCGCCCCGTCGCTGGGCGCCGGGGAGATGTCGACCACGACGAGCCGGTCCACGAGGTCGGGGTGACGCAGCGCGAGGACCATCGCCACCTTGCCGCCCATCGAGTGGCCCACGAGGTGCACCGGGCCCTGCGCGGCGTAGGTGGCGCGCAGCCAAGTGGCGACGCTCTCGGCGACCGTCTCGTAGTCGGCGGTGCCGGTCCACGGCGAGCGTCCGTGGTTGGGCAGGTCGACGAGCACCGAGCGGAGGTCGGGCTGGAGGGCCTTGGCGACCTGGGTGAAGTTGCGGCCCTGCCCGAAGAGCCCGTGGAGGAAGACCACGGTGGGACCGGTCGAGCCGACCTCGGTCGTGTGCAGCGCGGGCGGGGACGTGTCGGAGGTCGACGGCTCGGGGGCAGCGGCGTCGGGCGAGGTCACCGGTGCAGCCTAGGAGCCCCGGCTAGCCTGCCGGGCATGGCCCTCCTGCACCGCGCGAGCATCGTCCCGACCAAGCTCGAGGCGATCAACGCCTGGCTGCCGCAGCAGCCGTGGGCGCTCGACGCGGGCGAGGTCGAGACCCTGGGCGCCTTCCGGTTCGACGACCCGGCCGGCGAGGTGGGTGTGGAGACCTTCCTCGTGCGCGACGCCGCCGGCGGTGTGCTCCAGGTGCCGCTGACCTTCCGTGGCGCGCCGCTGCCCGACGGCGAGCGCTGGCTGGTCACGACCATGGAGCACACCGTGCTGGGTCCGCGCTGGGTCTACGACGGCTGCGGCGACCCGGCGTACGTCGCGACGCTGGCGGCCACGATCGCCGACGCGGCCGGCGAGGCCCGCGAGGTGGTGCGCCAGGACGACGGCACCGAGGTGGAGCGCGACCCGTCGGCGCGCGCGCACGGCACCGGCGGCGCTGCGCCGCTGGCGGACACCGCACTCGACGTCGGGCGCGCGCTGGGCGAGGAGGCCGTCACCGACGTCGACGGCTGGACCCTCGTGCGGGTCGGGGGCGCGACGCTCGGCGTCTCCCGGCACCCCGCGGCCGCTCCGTCCGACCCGCCGGCCGGGGTGCTCACGGGCCACGCGGGCGAGGCGACCGGACCGCTGCTGCTCGCCACGCTCACCAGGTGAGGGCTGCGGTCCGGCAGGATGGCGCCGTGATCCCCCTCCTGGCCGGCCTCAGCACGACCCAGCTCGTCGCGCTGATCGTCGTCCTGCTCATCGCGCTCGCCGTGGTCTCGGCCGTCGTGACCCGCTTCCTGGTGCGGCGCGGGCTGCGCACGCCCTTCGCGATCCGCCAGATCAACAAGGGGCGCGACAAGGTGGTCTCGATGGTGAAGCGCCCGATCACGATCATGGTGCTCGACGAGGTCGCCGACGTCATCCAGACCGGTCACTACACCAAGAACATCTCCGACGCCCTGCTCGAGAACCACGACGAGCTCAAGGCCCTGGTCACCGAGAAGGTCCGCCACGACCCGACCTCCCGGCTCATCGGACGCCTGCCCGGCTACGACCTCGTGGTCTCCGAGGTCACCGAGACCACCCTGCGGGTGCTGATCGAGATGCTCGGCGACCCCCGCATGGACGAGCTGGTCTCCGACCTGCTGCGCAACAACCTGCAGCAGATCAAGCTCGCCGTGCGCGAGCGGCAGAACGAGCTGCTCCCGCCCCCTCCTCCGCCCGATCCCTCGCCCCACCTGGCCCACCGGCGGCGGCGCACGCCCGGCTAGGATCGGCCCCAGCAGCACCTCGCACGAGCGCAGCCCGGCTGCACGCACCACCCCCGATCGAACTCCGAGCAGAGAGCGGCCCGACCGTGTCCCTTCCCGTGTCCCGACCCGAGGCGTCGACCCCGGCCACCCCCGAGACCGTCACGCAGCAGCCCTACGTCGCTCCCCCGCCGGTCGCCGGCCCGCTCGGCTGGGCCCTGGCGCTCGGCGCCGCGACGGCGCTCCTGCTCTCCAGCTGGATGCTCTACTCCACCGACACCCCCGACGGCATGTGGTCGGGCTACATCTCGCAGTCCTTCGCGCTGGTGATCATCCTCGCGGCGCTCTCTCTCAAGGTCGACCTCCCGGCCGCACCCGCCATCGGCGTGCTCTTCCTGTGCGGCATCGGCCTGGTGCTGGTCGGCATCTTCGCCAACAGCTCGACGACCGTCATGGTCAGCGACCTGTCGGCCGGCATCGTCGTGCTGATCGCCGCGACGCTGCGCACCACCCAGAGCCGCTGACGACGGCTCCCCCGCCCGGCCGGTCGACCCCGGCCGGGCCGCTCGACCTGCTGGGCACGTGGTCGGTCGAGCGCGACATCGACGACCGCCACGAAGGGCTGCGCCGCAGCGTGGTGGGGCTCGCCGAGCTCGCCCTCCTCGGCGACGGCCGTGTGCGGTGGCACGAGCACGGCACCATGTCGTGGCCAGGCACGAGCGTGCCCGTCTCCCGCACCCTCTACGTCGAGTCCCGCGCCCAGGGCTGGTGGGTCACCTTCGAGGACGGACGCGACTTCCACCCCTGGGAGCCCGGCGTGCAGGTCGACCACCCCTGCGGACGCGACCACTACCGCGGGCTGCTCGAGCCCGGCTCCCCGGCCGGCGGCTGGACCATCACCTGGGAGGTCCGGGGCCCGGCGAAGGACTACACGATGGTCGCCGCGCACCGCCCGCTGCACGGCTGATCCGACGGCCCGACGCCACACGTGGTCACAGGTGACCACGGCGCATGGCCCGTCCGGGCCAGGCCTCCCCCGCCCCGTCCGGACAGTCTTCGCGACGCGCGTGTCGTTCACCTCACATCGGCCCCCCGGTGTCCGTACGGTCAGGGGACGGATCCCGGACCGACGACGAGAGGAGGAACCAGCCATGTGGGACACCACCCCCGCCACCGACACGCACCTGTCGCACGACATGCCGTGCCTGCGCTGCGGCCACGCCGTGCACACCTTCCTGGCCTGCGGCGACAGCTGCTCCTGCGAGCCCGTCGTCATGCCGGGCACCCCCGTGCGCACCGCCCGCGTCGCCTGACCCCGCAGGCCGGTCGCGAGGCCTGCTCCGGTGGTTGAGGAGCGAGCGCCAGCGAGTGTCTCGAAACCTACCCGGCCTGAGCGGTGGTCGAGCAGCGTCTCGGCCGCAGCCGCCTTCACATGCACGTTCTGTCATCCTGGTGCGCAACCGAGTCACCGACCCGCGAGGACCAGCCGTGCCCCCACGCCCCGAGGTCGTGTGCCTCTGCGGCTCCCTCCGCTTCGCCGAGGAACTGGCCGAGGCGACGCGCGTGCTCACCCTCGCCGGGGCGATCGTGCTCGCGCCGGTCGTGCTCGACCGGCCATCGGACCTGGCCGTCACCGACGAGTCCGTGAGCGAGGAGCAGCGCACCGCGCTCGGTGAGCTCCACCTGCGCCGCATCGACCTGGCCGACAGGGTCCTGGTCGTCGCCCCCGGTGGACACCTCGGCGAGTCCACCCGCCGCGAGGTCGCCTACGCCCGTGCTCGGGGCAAGCCCGTCGCCTTCATCGGGCCCGCCTGAGCGGGCTCCGCTCGTCGGGGTCGACTCGCCGCGCGGCTCAGACGTCGACCGAGGACACCGCGCGCCAGACCGGCCGGTCGTGGTCGCCGTCGCGGACCTCGCCCGTCGACCAGGTGATCGACAGCCCGCCGGGGCGCACATCGAGGGTGGCCAGCAGGTTGGTGAACCACGGCCCGTCGGTGACCTCCCAGTGCAGCGGCGAGCGCAGGGTGCGCCGCCCCATGACCCAGCCCCGCGGGCGGGCCTTGCCGCGGACGCCCAGCGAGAAGGCCAGCCGCATCACCGTCGGCAGGGGGTTGCGGATGGGCGAGCACACCGCCTGCACGATCCGGCTGCGCGCCTCCACGCCGGCCCTCGGGTCGGGCCAGGCGCGGGCGAGGTAGCTGTGGTGCACGTCGCCGCTGAGGAAGGTGACGGTGACCGGGGCGCGGCCCCGCTCGCCGGCGGCCACCTCGCGCGCCATCAGACCGACCTTGCGGAAGCCGTCCTGGAAGGCGGCCCAGTGCTCGATGTCGACGGCGCGGCGCAGCTTCTCGGCGAGCCGCGCGACGTGCTTGCCCCACACTCCCTCCGCGACCGCCTCCACGACGGCCTCGGTGTGGTGCAGTCCCGGGGCCATGAGGAACGGCAGCGAGGTGCCGACGAGCAGGTGGTCGACGTCGCCGCGCATCTGCGAGTCGAGCCACGCCATCTCCTCGTCGTCGATGATCGAGCGCAGCTGGGGCTCCAGCACCCGGGCGGCGCGGGAGTCGACGACGACCAGGCGCGCCTGGGTGTCGAAGGTCCGGGCGTAGCTCCACCGGTAGGTGGTGGGCTCGCGGTCGGCGAGGTCGGCCAGCTCGTCGAGGGTCTGGGTGAGGTCGAGCTCCTCGGGGCCCTCGTGGCCGGCCACGAGCTGCCAGACCCGGTCCTCGGCGCGACCGGCGGCGTCGAGGTTGCCCAGGTGCTGGTAGACCCAGTAGGAGGCGAGCCCGCCGACGATGCGGCCCTTCCACCACGAGGTGGCCTCCATGTCGCGGCGCCAGGTCACCGAGGTGTTCCAGTCGTCGCGGATGTCGTGGTCGTCGAAGATCATCGCGCTGGGCACGGTCGAGAGCAGCCAGCGGTTGGCGGGGTCGCTCCAGGCGAGGCGGTAGAGCTCGGCGTACTCCTCGTAGTCCTGCAGCTCCCAGCCCGGGTCCTGGTCGGGGTCGCGACGCGCGGCGATGAAGTCGCGCATCGACTCCGAGGTCTCGTCGGCGTAGACCTGGTCGCCCAGGAACATCATGAGGTCGGGCCGTCGCTGCTCGGGGTGACGGATCAGGTGCAGGCCGAAGGTGCGCAGCGAGTCGACGCCGAAGCTCTCGTGGTGCTCCTCGTCGTGGGGCACCGCGACGCGGCACGACCCGAAGAGCAGGTGCAGCGGACGCCCGGCCAGCAGGGTCCCGATGACCGAGTCCTCCTGCGGCGTCTCCGGCGGGGGCCAGACCTCGGCGCCGTCGAGGGAGACGGTGTAGGCCGAGCGCGACCCCGGCTGCAGGCCGGTCAGCTCGACGAGCGCGTAGTGGTGCCCGTGCACCCGCCAGGTGCGGGCCTGCGCGCTCGGGCCCGCTCCCCCGCCCTCGTCGGTGGTGCTGACCGTGACCGACGTGGCGTCGGAGGTCTCCACCCAGATCGTCGCCGACGTCTCGTCGACGTGGCGCAGCAACGGTCCCAGCACCAGCTCGGTCATGCGTCCTCCCACCGGTCCGTGCGGACCTCTCCCGCGGGCACGCTACTCGCGGCCGACGGTGCCGGGCCCACCCGTGTGGGCCCGGCCGCTGCCGGGGCGCGCGGCGGCGCGCCCCGGTCCCTGCGGTGCGCTCAGGGCTGGAGCAGCACCTTGGTGGCGCGGCGCTCGTCCATGGCGGCGTAGCCCTCGGCGACCTGGTCCATCGGCAGGGTCAGGTCGAAGACCAGGCCCGGGTCGATGCGGCCGGCCAGCACGTGGTCGAGCAGCTCGGGCAGGTAGCGGCGCACGGGGGCCATGCCGCCGGCGAGGCCGACGTTGTGGGAGAACATCCGCCGGATCGGCAGCTCGACCCCGTGGGGCACGCCGACGAAGCCCACCGTCGAGCCGGGGCGGGCGACCGTGAAGGCGGTGCGCATGGCCTGGTCGGTGCCGACGCACTCCAGGACCGCGTCGGCGCCGACGCCCCCGGTGATCTCCATGACCTCGGCCTCGCCCTCCTCGCCGCGCGTGGCCACCACGTGGGTGGCGCCGAAGTCGCGGGCGATGCGCTGGCGCGACTCGTGGCGCGACATGACCACGACCTTCTCGGCGCCCATCATCGAGGCCGCGAGCACCCCGCACAGGCCGACGGCCCCGTCGCCCACGACCACGGCCGTGCCGCCCTCGGCGACGCCCGCGCTCACCGCGGCGTGCCAGCCGGTGGGCATGACGTCGGAGAGGGCCATCAGCGAGGGCACCAGGGCGGGATCGGGGCGGCCGTCGCCGAGCACGCCGTCGACGCGCACGAGGCTGCCGTCGGCGTGTCCGACGCGGGCCAGCTCGCCCTGGCCGCTCTGGGTGATGGAGAGGTCCACGCAGGCCGACTGCATGCCAGCGCGGCAGTGGGCGCAGGTGTTGTCGCAGTGGTCGAAGGGCACGACGACGAAGTCGCCGACGCGGACCTGGGAGACCGAGGAGCCGACCTCCTCGACGACGCCGATGCACTCGTGGCCGATGGTGGAGCCGGCCTTGATCGGGTTCTCGCCCCGGTAGGGCCACAGGTCGGAGCCGCAGATGCAGGCGGTGGTGACACGGACGACGGCGTCGGTGGGCTGCTCGACGCGCGCGTCGGGCACCTCCTCGAAGCGGATGTCGCGGGCAGCGTGGATGGTGGTGGCCTTCATGGTGCCGATCCTGGCACGCCCTCCCCGACCGCCCGGACCGGCCCGACACGCGCGGGGCACGGAGGATGCGGTGCTATCTCACATGTGAGTTACCGTGGACGGCATGAGCGAGGGATACAAGGGTCGGATCGGCAACCTCATCCGCGACGCCCGCAAGCACCGAGGCCTCACCCAGCACCAGCTGGCCGAGCTGCTCTCCACCAGCCAGAGCGCGATCAACCGCATCGAGAAGGGCCACCAGAACCTCTCCCTGGAGATGCTGGCCCGCATCGGCGCCGCGCTCGACTCCGAGATCGTGGCCCTCGGCGCCGGTCCGACGCACCTGCGCGTGAGCGGTCCGACCACGCTGACCGGCAACATCGAGGTGAAGACCTCCAAGAACGCCGGCGTCGCGCTGCTGTGCGCCTCGCTGCTCAACCGCGGGCGCACGACGCTGCGGAAGGTCGCCCGCATCGAGGAGGTCAACCGCCTGCTCGAGGTGCTCGGCAGCCTCGGGGTGCAGACCCGCTGGCTCAACGCCGACAACGACCTGGAGATCATCCCGCCCAAGGAGCTGCGCCTCGACGCGGTCGACGAGACCGCGGCGCGGCGTACGCGCTCGGTCATCATGTTCCTGGGTCCGCTGCTGCATCGTGCCGACGCCTTCGAGCTGCCCTACGCCGGCGGCTGCAACCTCGGCACGCGCACCGTCGAGCCGCACATGGCCGCGCTGCGTCCCTTCGGCCTCGAGGTCAAGGCGACCGACGGGATGTACCACGCCCAGGTCAACCGGGCCATCGAGCCGGGCCGCCCGATCGTGCTCACCGAGCGCGGCGACACCGTCACCGAGAACGCCCTCATGGCCGCCGCGCTGCACCCGGGCACCACGGTGATCCGCAACGCCTCGTCGAACTACATGGTCCAGGACCTCTGCTTCTACCTCCAGCGCCTCGGCGTCACCGTCGAGGGCGTCGGCACCACGACGCTCACCGTCACCGGCTGCGAGGTCATCGACGTCGACGTCGACTACGCCCCGGCCGAGGACCCGATCGAGGCCATGTCGCTGCTCGCCGCCGCGATCGTCACCAAGTCCTCGATCACGATCCAGCGCGTGCCGATCGAGTTCCTCGAGATCGAGCTGGCCACGCTGGAGGAGATGGGCTTCCGCTACGACCGCACCGAGGAGTACGTCGCGCGCAACGGCCACACCCGGCTGGTCGACCTCACCACCCACGCCTCCGACCTGCACGCGCCGCTGGACAAGATCCACCCGATGCCGTTCCCCGGCCTCAACATCGACAACTTGCCGTTCTTCGCGGTCATCGCGGCGGTGGCGACGGGTCAGACGCTGCTGCACGACTGGGTCTACGAGAACCGCGCGATCTACCTCACCGAGCTGACCAAGCTCGGCGCCTCGGTCAAGCTGCTCGACCCCCACCGCGTGATGATCGAGGGGCCGACGCACTTCTCCGGCACCGAGATCGTCTGCCCGCCCGCGCTGCGCCCTGCCGTGGTGATCCTGCTGGCGATGCTGGCCTCGAAGGGCACCTCCGTGCTGCGCTCGACCTACGTCATCCACCGCGGCTACGAGGACCTCGCCGAGCGCCTCAACACCCTCGGCGCCTCGATCGAGACCTTCCGCGACATCTGAGGCCGGGCCGCGCCCGGCGGCGGTTGCGGGTGTCACCAGCCGGCCGGTGAAACCCGCACCTGTCGGCCCACGCACGGGCCGACAAGTGCGGGTCCGGGCCGACAGCTCCCCCTCCCGCCGTACGACGGGCACGCGCGGCACACGTGCGCCCGCGGCCCCGGCAGGTGCGGCGACCGGGGTCAGCGACCCCGCCACACCGGGTCGCGGCGCTCCGCGAAGGCCTCGACGCCCTCGCGCGCGTCGTCGGAGAGCAGCACCGCCGAGGCCAGCTCGCCCTGCCGCTCGAAGGCCTCCGCGGGCGCCCAGCCCGGTGACTCGTCGACGACCCGCTTGCCCAGCGCGACGCTGAGCGGTGCGTTGCCGGCGATCCGCGCGGCCAGGGCGACGGCCTCCTCCAGGGCATCGCCCGGCGCCACGAGCCGGTTGACCAGGCCGAGGGCGTGAAGGCGCGGCGCGTCGACGGGCTCGCCCAGGAGCACCAGCTCCATGGCGACGTTGCGCGGCAGCCGCTCGCGGGCGCGCACCATGCCGCCGGCGGCGGCCACCAGTCCGCGTCGGGCCTCGGGCAGCCCGAAGGTCGCGTCCTGCGCGGCCACGACGAGGTCGGCGGCGAGCACGAGCTCGCAGCCCCCGGCGAGCGCCGCCCCCTCCACCGCCACCACGAGGGGCGTCGTGGGCGGTCGACCGGTCAGCCCGAGGGGCCCGCGCCCGGCGGTCACCGGCAGCTCGCCGCGGGCGGCGGCCCGCAGGTCCATGCCCGCGCAGAAGGTGCCACCCGCTCCGGTGAGCACGATGGCCCGCACCCCGGGGTCGGCCTCGGCGTCGTCGACGGCCTGCTCGAGGGCCTCGGCGGTGCGGGCGTCGACGGCGTTGCGCACCTCCGGGCGGTCGAGCGTGACGACCAGCACGGCACCGCGACGCTCGGTGCGCACCGGAGGGCGCGGCGCCGCGGGCAGCGGGGCCGGCGTCGAGCCCGGGCGCCCGGGGGCGGTCACCACGAGACGCTCCTCCCCGCTCCCGGTGCCGCTCCCGGTGCCGACGGCGACCTCGACCTCCGCGCCGAGCAGCACGTCGTCGAGCATCGCCGTGACGAGCGCGGGGTCCTCGCTGCGCACCAGCACCCGCTCCCCTGCCGGCGTCAGCAGGCTGGCCACGACGGCCTCGGGCTCGCCGGAGCGGTCGTAGGGCACCGTGGCGGCCTCCACGACGGCGGGTCCGGCGTAGGAGGCCAGCACGGGGCGCCGGGGCGGGCGGTCCACCACCGGGCGCAGGTGGGCGAAGGGGCGCTCGGGCGGGGTGGCGGAGTAGAGGCCGAGGGCGTGCTTGGTGGCGTACCAGCCCAGCGAGGTGCTGAGCCCGAGCGCCGCCGGGCGGGCCCGCAGCAGCGGCACCATGGTGGCGACGGCGTGGCTGCCGTAGTTGTTGCCGGGGCCGCCGGCGAAGGTGAGCCCGCCGGTCACCGTCAGGGGCCGGTCGGGGTCGTCGAGGGGCAGCCCCAGTGCATCGGCCCCGATCTCGACCGCGGAGGGGAAGCAGGCGTAGAGGTCGACCAGGTCGACGTCCTCGATCGAGGCGTTCGCGTGGGCCAGCGCGGCCGCGCCGATCGCGGCGATCGCGGGCGAGCGCGACAGGTCGTCGCGCTCGGAGACGAACCACTCGTCGTGGGCCGAGGCGCCCGCGTGCACGAAGACCCACCGCTCCTGCGGCACCCCGGCGGCCTCGGCGGCGGCGACGCTGGTCAGCACCGTGCCCGTGGCCAGGTCGACCTGCAGGTTGGCGCACAGCAGCTTGGTGTACGGCGCGCTGACCGCGCGGTTGTCGGGTGCGGGCGTGGCCAGGTCCTCCGCGGCGACCCGGTGCGGCGACCACGCGTAGGGGTTGGCCGCGGCGACGCCGGAGAAGCGCGACCACAGCCGCGTCACGTGCTTGAGGTGCTCGCCCGCGCTGCGACCCAGGCGCCGGCGCACCGCCGACTCCAGCAGGGCGTAGACGTAGACGGGCGCGCCGAGGCCCACCCCGGTCTCCGCCTCGGTGTTGGCGACGCGGTCGACCCCGACGGTGCGGGTGGGGGCGGTGCCCTCGGGCTGGCGGGGCCAGTCGAGCTCGATCCCCAGCGCCTGCGCCCGCGAGACCGTGGCGCCGGCCTCCGCGCCGGCGAGCAGCACGACGTGCGCGCGCCCCTCGGCCACGGCCTCGGCGGCGTCGTTGACGACCAGCTGGCCGCCGTCGCCGCCGAAGGGGCTCGACTGCACGGTCGCGACCGGGGTCGCGCCGACGCCGGCGGCCACGAGGGCGGCCTGGTCGGCGTAGGTCCACGACGCGCTCGGCACGGCGTAGACGTGGTCGGCGGCAGCGAGCAGGTCGAGCGCCGCGCCGGAGTCCTCGGCGGCCAGCCGCAGCGCCTCGACGGCCAGCGCGACGGGGTCGCGGTCGGGCCGAGCCACCGGGTCGGGGTCGCGCTGCACGACCTGGCCCACGCCCACGATCACCGGGGTGCTCGCCTCGAGCATCCGGCCCGAGGCCCGGTGGAGCACGGGGGCGGAGCCGACCCGCAGCCGCGGGCCCGCCGGTGCCGCGCCGCTGAGCGCCTCGGAGAGCGCCACCAGGGAGGAGGCGAGGGCGGCCTCGACGCTGCGGGTGGCGGTCGTGCCGACGGGGCCGCGCAGGGGTGCGCCGTCGAGACCGGCGTCGAGCCTCACCACGCTGCCGCCGTCGGTCGGCGCGACGCGCAGCCACAGCGCGAGGGTGATGCCCATCGGACCGGTGCCACGCAGGGCCAGGCCGTGCTCGTCGGCCGCCTCCACCCGCCAGCGCGCCTCGGCGGGGATGTCCATGAGCAGGATCTGCTGGCGCAGGGCGTCGCCCTCGGCCAGCACCTCCGGCACCTCGCCGCGGTAGGCGGCGTGCAGGGTCAGCCACGAGGCGAGCGCCCCGGTGGAGTGCATCAGCTCGACCACCGCTGCCGCGGGCGACGGCACCGACCGGGCCGCGCTGACGCGCCGCGCGAACCCGTCGAGCCCCTCGGGCGCGGGCATCGCGGCGTCGGGGTCGAGCACGCCGTGCTCGCCCGGCCCCGCGACCTCCTCCGGCCCGCTGCGCGCGGAGCCGGCCAGCCCCACCCGCGCGGCGAGGCCCTCGCCCACCCCGGCGGCCAGGCCCCGCACCAGCCCCGGGGTCCGCGCGAGCGACACCGCGCCCCGCGCCCCCGCCGTCGTACGCCGCACCGCGCGCACCACCCGGTCGGCGGGTGCCGGCGCGCGGCCGGGGGCGGCGGGTCGGGCGGGGTCGGTCGCCGCGGAGGGCTCGGGGTCCATGCCCACAACATACCGTCGGCCTGGACTGTTTGTGACCCTGGACCGTTAGCCTGGCCCGATGACCGCGACCCGCCCGTCACACCCGCGGCGCAGCCAGGCCGAGCGCAGCGCGGCCACCCGGACCCGTGTGCTCGACGCGACCGTGGCCTCGCTGCTCGAGAAGGGCCACGCCGCCACCACGCTGGCCGAGGTGCAGCAGCGCGCCGGGCTGGCCCGCGGCACGCTGCTGCACCACTTCCCCACCCGGGCGGCGCTGATGGTGGCGGTCGTCGAGGAGGTCGCCGCCCGGCGCCTCGGGGTGCTCGGTGAGCGGGCCGGCGCCGAGGCCCGCGCCAGCGCCCATGAGCGGACCGGCCCGCAGACCGGCCCGCAGACCGACACGCGGACCGACCCGCGGACCGGCTGGGACGCGGCGGTCGACCTCGTGCAGGCCGACCTGGCCGACCCCGTCTTCCTGGCCGTGCTGGAGCTGTGGGTCGCCGCACGCACCGACCCCGACCTCAGGTCGGTGCTGGGCCCGGTCGAGCGCCGGGTCTTCGCCACGGTGCACGCCACCGTGGCGGGGGTCGTCGGCGACGAGGACCCCCGCGTCGCGACCCTCGTGCAGTTCACCGTCGACCTGCTCACCGGCGCCGCGATGACCCGGCTCGTCGATCCCAGTGGCTCCGCGCAGGCGCGGGTCGTGGAGCGGTGGCGACGCGCCCTCCCCGTGCTCCTCGGCCGCGCCGACGCCGACACCTGGCTGTGACCCGCCCCCGACCGGTCCCCACCCGGGCCCGGCCGGCGCCCGACACGCGCGGCGGGCCCCGCCGCCCGCCGCTCCCCGGCGGCGGGCGCGGAGGTGCATACTCACGCCCGTGACCCGACGCCCGCGCCCCTCGGCCGCACCGCGGGCGTCGCGGGCCGACGCGGTGCCGGCGTACCTGCGGGAGGGCACCACGGGCGCCGGGCCGACCCGACCGGTGCTGGCCTTCGCCCACCGCGGCGGGGCCTTCCACCCCGAGATCGAGGGGCTGGAGAACACGCTGGCGGCCTTCCGCCACGCCGCCGACCTCGGCTACCGCTACCTCGAGACCGACGTGCACGTGACCCGTGACGGCGTCCTGCTGGCCTTCCACGACAGCGTGCTCGACCGGGTCAGCGACCAGCGCGGCGCGATCTCCTCGCTGAGCCTGGCCGAGGTCCGACGGGCCCGGGTCGGCGGCCGGGAGCAGGTGCCGACCCTGGCCGAGCTCTTCGACGCCCTGCCCGGGGCCCGCTTCAACGTCGACCTCAAGTCCGACGGCGCCGTCGAGGCGCTCGCCGACTTCGTGGCCGACCGGGGGGCGTGGGACCGGCTGCTGGTGGGCTCGTTCTCCCCGCGGCGGCTGGGCCGCTTCCGCCGCCTCACCGGCGGGCGCGTGGCCACGTCGGCCCACCCCGTGGAGGTGGCGGTGTGGCGGCTGTGCCCCAGCGCGCGCCTCGCCGACCTGCTCACCGGACGGCGGGTCGCCGCCCTCCAGGTGCCGCGGGAGCGGCGGTGGGGCCGCTGGCGGCTGCAGGTCGTGACCCGCTCCCTCGTGCGCCGGGCGCACGCGGCCGGCAAGCACGTGCACGTGTGGGTCGTCGACGACCCCGAGGAGATGACCGCGCTGCTCGACCTCGACGTCGACGGCCTGATGACCGACCGCACCGACGTCCTCCGCGAGGTCCTCGTGGCGGCGGGGCGGTGGAGGGAGCCCGCATGAGCACCGACCCCGAGCAGTCGACCGGCGCCCCGCGCGGCGTCGCCGACCTGCGCCCGCTGGAGCGGCGGCGCGAGCAACGGGCCTGGAGCTGGTACGACTGGGCCAACTCCGCCTTCTACACCTCGGTGCTGACGGTGCTCTTCGCGCCGTACATGATCACCGTCGCCGGCCGGGCCGCCGGCTGCCCCGACCCCGACGAGACCTGCAGCCGCACCGTCTCGCTGCTGGGGCTCGACCTGGCCGCCGGCTCGCTGCCGGCCTACCTGACGACCTTCGCCACCATCGCCAGCGCCTTCGTGCTGCCCGTGGTGGGGGCCTTCGTCGACGGCTCGGCGCACAAGAAGCGCCACATGGCCGGCTTCGCGTGGGCCGGCGCGCTCGCCGGGTCGCTGCTGTTCTTCATGGAGGGCGACGACTGGCAGCTCGGCGCGGTCGCCGTGGTGGCCGCGAGCATCCTCGGCGGCTGCTCGCTGGTGAGCTACTACGCGATCCTCGTCGACATCTCCACCGTCGAGGAGCGCGACCGGGTCTCCTCGCGCGGCTGGGCCTGGGGCTACCTCGGCGGAGGTCTGCTGCTCCTGCTCAACCTCGTCGTCGTGCTGGGCCACGACGCCTTCGGCATCGGCACCGAGCTCGCCGTGCGCCTCTCGATGCTCTCGGCGGCGCTGTGGTGGGCGGGCTTCACGATCGTGCCCTTCGTGCGGCTGCGCGACCACCAGCCCTCCCCCGAGGCGCCGTCGCGCGAGGGCTCCCTCGTGCAGCGCAGCTTCGGGCAGCTGTGGACCACGATGCGCGAGCTGCGCGGCTACCCGATGACCATGACCTTCCTGATCGCCTACCTCTTCTACAACGACGGCATCCAGACCGTCATCGCGAGCGCCTCGACCTACGGCTCCAAGCAGCTCGGGCTGAGCCAGACGGTGCTCATCGCGACCATCCTGATGATCCAGTTCGTCGCCTTCGGCGGTGCGCTGCTCTTCGGCCGGCTGGCCTCCACCCACGGGGCCTACCGGTGCCTGCTGTGGGGCACGGTCGGGTGGATGGCCATCGTCGTCGCCGCCATCGCCCTGCCCGCGGGCGACGTCGGGCTCTTCGTGCTCACCGGCGCCGCCATCGCGGTCGTCATGGGCGGCACCCAGGCGCTGTCGCGCTCGTTCTTCAGCCTGCTGATCCCCCGCGGCCGTGAGGGGGAGTACTTCGCGCTCTACAACGCCGCCGAGCGTGGCACCTCGTGGTTCGGCACGCTGCTCTTCGGCCTGGTCTTCCAGCTCACCGGCTCCTACCGCCCCGCCATCTTCGCCCTCCTGGTGTTCTTCCTGCTGGGCTTCCTGGTGCTGCTGCGCCTCGACCCCCGGCGCGGCATCGAGGAGGCCGGCAACACCGTGCCGGCCTCGCTGCTGCGGCGGTCGGCGGCCTGAGGGGCTCACCCGCCGCCCGGGCGCCGCATCCTGAGAGGCGACTGTGAATCCGCGGGGGTGAGCCGCGTCGCGGTGTTTTCCGGAATTGTCCGGACCTCAGTACCGTTGATCACTTCGTGAGACCGGCATCGCGACGGCCGCTGCGTTCCCGCGGCCCACGGCGACCGTGCCGTGCTTCGGCCTCACGTCAGACCACCCGGGGGACAAAGAACTGGAGGTGCCTCATGGCTGAGCGCACGTTGCGCGGAGCGCGACTCGGAGGACAGAGCTTCGAGGACGAGCGTGGCATCGAGTTCGCGGCCCGCCAGCAGGTCGGCTACCGCTGCCCGCAGGGTCACGGCTTCGAGATCACGATGTCGGTCGAGGCCGAGATCCCGGCGGTGTGGGAGTGCCCGCGCTGCGGCGCCGAGGCGCTGAGCACGTCGGGCATCGAGAAGGAGGTCAAGGCCGAGAAGCCGGTGCGCACCCACTGGGACATGCTGCTCGAGCGCCGCTCCGAGAAGGAGCTCGAGGACATCCTCAAGGAGCGCCTCGAGCTGCTGCGCGGCGGCGAGATCGGCCCGGCCCACCTCCACCGCGCCAACGCCAAGAAGCGCCAGGCCTCCGCCTGACGCCCGCGCGGGTCCGGCTCCGGCCGGACCCGCGACGCGGCGACTACTCGTCGTCGACGACCTCGCCCCGGACCACCGGCCCCTGCGGCCCCGGTCCGGGGCGTCGTGCGTCCGGGCGGGGTGCGCCCGGGAACCCACCCGGGAAGCCGCCGGGTCCGGCGGGTCCGCCGGCCACGCCACCCACCAGGCGGCGTGAGAGGAGCGTGGTGAGCACGCCGCGGAAGAGCGGGCGCGTGATCGGCAGGATGAGCAGGATGCCGAAGACGTCGGTCACGAAGCCCGGGCTCAGCATCAGCGTGCCGCCCAGCACGACCAGCCCGCCGTCGGCCAGCTCGCGCGCGGGCATGCGCCCGGCCTCCAGCGTGGCGCGCATCGCCCGCCACGCGCGCGCCCCCTCGCGGCGGATGAGCCACCCGCCGAGGATGCTGTCGAGCACCAGCAGCAGCACGGTCCAGCCCACGCCGATGACCTGGCCGACCTGGATCAGCACGTAGATCTCGACGATCGGCATCACCACGAAGGCGACCACGAGCAGCAGCGCCCAGGGCCGGCGCCGGCCGGCGCCCGCGCTGCCGGGTCGCCCGCCGGGCCGGGGCGCGCCGCCGGGCTGGCTCACGGGTGGCCCGCCCCGCTGCGCGCGCGGCGCGAGCGGCCCGACCCGGCGGTGCGGGCGCGGCGGCGGCGTACGGCCTCGGTCAGCTGGCGGCGCCGCTCGCGCAGGCCCCACTCGGTGACGCGCCGCAGCGACTCCGAGGCCACGGACCCGCTCATCTTGGAGTCGCCGCGCACGCGCTCGACGAACTCGATCGGCACCTCGCGCACCCGCAGGCCCGCCCGCAGCGTGCGGGCGGCGAGGTCGGTCTGGAAGACGTAGCCCGTCGAGGCGACCGTCGACAGGTCGATCTTCTCCAGGGTGGTGCGCCGGAAGACCCGGAAGCCGGCGGTGGCGTCGCGCACCGACATGCCCAGGAGCAGGCGCACGTAGAGGTTGCCCCCGCGCGAGAGCGCCTGGCGGTGCCACGGCCAGTTCACGACCGAGCCGCCGGGCACCCAGCGCGAGCCGATCACCAGGTCGGCCTGCTGGAGCGCGTCGAGCAGGGCGCCGAGCTGCTCGGGCTGGTGGGAGCCGTCGGCATCCATCTCGCCGATGACGTCGTAGCCGGCGCGCAGCGCGACGTCGAAGCCGTGCAGGTAGGCCGCTCCGAGGCCCTCCTTGGCGGTGCGGTGCACCACGCTGACGCGGGGGTCGGCCGCGGCCAGGCCGTCGGCGATGTCGCCGGTGCCGTCGGGCGACCCGTCGTCGACGACGAGCACGTCGACGTCGGGCTGCGCCCGGCGCAGCCGCCCGACGATCCAGGCGATGTTCTCGGCCTCGTCGTAGGTCGGGACGACCATGACGACGCGGCCGAGTCCGGCGATGCTCATGCGGGGCCTCGTTCGCTCGAGTGGCCGGCGAGCGCGGGCGCGCTCCCGGAGGTGCGGTGCGTGAGTGTGGGGCGACGACGATACGGGACGACGGCCGCCAGGAGTCCGAGGAGCGACGCCAGGATGCACAGCCGGGCCACCCACGGCCCGACCCTGACCCCCGGGGTGACGGTGCTGGTGAGCCCGACCTCCGAGACCAGCACGGCGGTGGTGCGGGGGTCGGCGGTCTCGACGACCTCGCCGGTCGGGGAGATCACCCCAGAGACGCCGTTGGTGGAGGCCACCACCGTCCAGCGCCCGGTCTCGATCGCCCGCAGCCGCGTGATCGCGAACTGCTGGTCGATCTGGTCGGTCTGGATGAAGGTGGCGTTGGAGGTCTGCACGGTGAGCAGCTCCCCGCCGCGGGTCACCTGGGCGTAGATGCCGTCGTCGTAGGCGATGTCGAAGCAGATGGCGTCGGCCACGCTCACCCCGGCGACCTCGAGCGGCTCCACCCGCGTGCCGGCCCGCATGTCGCGCTGGATGCGGGCCAGCTCGCCGAAGTTGACGTCGAGCAGCTGCCGGAAGGGGATGTACTCCCCGTAGGGCACCGGGTGCCACTTGGTGTAGCGCTCCCCCGCGCCGCTGACCGGGTCCCACACGATGCCCTGGTTGAGCACGTGGTCGGGGCCGTCGTCGACCAGCCCGCCGACCACGACCGGCACCCCGATCGCGCCGACCGCCCGCTCGATCCCGGTGCGCGTCGTGACGTCGCTGAAGGGGTCGACGGCCGTGGAGTTCTCCGGCCACAGCACGAAGTCGGGACGGGCCACCTCGCCGCGCGCGACGTCGGCGGCGAGGTCGACGGTGGCCTGCACGTGGTTCTCGGTCACCTGGCGGAAGTCGTAGAGCACGTCGTTGCCCAGCGGTCCGGGCACGTCGCCCTGCACGGCGGCGACCGTCGCGGTGCCCGGGGCCTCGTCGAGCTCGCGCGCCCCTGCGTCGTACGGCGCGAGCGCCGGCACCGCCAGCAGCGCGACCAGGCCCGCCAGTGCTCCGCCCGCCGCGAGCCGGGAGCGGCCGGTGGCCACCACGAGCCAGGCCAGCAGCGCCGAGCCGAGCGCGAGCAGCGCGCTCACGCCGACCATGCCGACCCACGGCAGCGAGGCTGCCACGGGGGTGTCGACGACCGCGAAGGCCAGCCGGCCCCAGGGCATGCCGCTGAAGGGCCAGCCGCTGCGCACGACCTCCGCGGCCACCCAGGCGGCGCCCGCCCACAGCGGCCAGGCGCCCCGTGTGCGCGGGGCTGTGGAGAGCCGTGCGACCGCGGCGCCGAGGGCGGCGTAGAAGAGCGCCTCCACCACCGACAGCGCGATCCAGGCGGGCACGGCCACGGCGCGCATCCACCAGATGTGCACCAGGTAGAAGGACAGCCCGAAGGCGAGGCCGACCACCAGCCCGCGCCGCGCCGACAGGCCGTGGGCGCAGACGAAGAAGGCGGCCACGGCCAGCGGCAGCACCGCCGGCACCGCGACCGGCTCGAAGGCGAGCGAGAGGGCGGCACCGGCGAGGAGGGCGCCCAGGCTCCGGATCAGCACGCGACCACGGTACGGGGCGTGCCCCGGCAGAGGTACGGAAGGATCCCGGCGCCCTTCGGTCCAGCCCGGGCGAGACCGGCTGCCGCGGCCGCGCTGTTGTCTAGGGGGACCAGGATCCTTCCGTGCCCACTCCCGCGGAGCGGACCGACCTCCGCGAACAGCGTCGGACAGGTGCGTGGCACCCACACCCTCCGACACGGCCACTCGGACGTCGGTCCGACTCCCGCGATCTGCGCGAGCGGACGGCACACGATGGCTTTCGGCGCGCTCGGGTGTCAACCGATCGCTGACCTGCGACGACGCGCGTCTGCGCAGGTCAGCGCGGGGCTCTGGATCGTGAAAATCCCTCAGAAATCTCGACCGGTCGCGGCGTGTCGCCGTCGACGCGCCGACCTGCTGTGGCAGTCGCACCGAGGAGGGCGCGGGCGAGGTCGACGTACTGCTCCGCGAGGTCGGGCAGCGCCGTCGGCCCGGCCGGGTCGAACCACCGCGCGACCCCGCTGCACATCTCCAGCAGGGCCCGGCGCGCCAGGGCCGGCGAGGTGACGTGGAACTGCCCGGCGTCGAGCCCGGCGTCGATGGTGGCGTGCCAGAGCGCCTCGTAGCGGTCGCGCAGCGCGACCACCTCCGCGCGCACCGGCCCGGTGAGCGCGGCGACCTCGCCGTCGACGACCCGGGTCTCCAGCGGGCGCTCGCCGTGGCTGCGCACGTGCATCCGCACCAGCGCGCACAGCCTCTCCCCCGGGTCGGACTCCCGGGCGGCCACGGCCTGCGCCTCGGCCAGCAGCCGCTCGAGGCTCTCGCGCATCAGGGCGCCGAGCAGCTCCTCCTTCGAGCCCATGTGGTGGTAGAGCGAGGCCGAGGAGAGCCCGGCGCGCTCGGCGAGCTGGCGGATCCCGGTGCCGTGGTAGCCGCGCTCGGCGAAGAGCTCGAAGGCGGCCTCGCGCACGCGCTGCGCGGTCGGGGCCGGCGCGGTCTCCGCGGCTCTCATCCGGCCTCCCGGTGGTGTAGCGTGCGACCCGATCGATCGATCGATCGATCGACGGAGTCCGAGACTAGCAGGAGGCCGCGCCGGTGAGCGTCGACTACACCTACGACGGCACGGTGGCCCAGCTCCACCTGGCCCGACCCGAGCGGCTCAACGCCGTCGTCCCCGCCCTCACCGACGCCCTCGCCGCCGGCCTGCGGCGTGCCGAGGCCGACGGGGCGCGCGCCGTGGTCCTGGCCGGGCGCGGCCGGGCCTTCTGCGCCGGCCACGACCTCAAGGAGCCCGAGCCGGTCGAGACCGTCCTGGAGACCCGGGCCCGGCTCGAGGCCATCCAGGACGTCACCCGGCTCGTGCGTCGCTTCCCCGGCCCGGTGGTGGCGGCCGTCCACGGCTACGCCCTGGGGGCGGGTGCGGAGTTCGCGCTGGCCTGCGACGTGGTCGTCGCCGCCGAGGACGCCGCCTTCGGCTTCCCCGAGGTCAGCGTCGGTCTCAGCGTCACCGGCGGGGTCTCGCGCCTGCTGCCGGTGCTCGTGGGCTGGGCCCGCGCCAAGGAGCTGCTGCTCCTGGGCGAGCGGGTCTCCGGCGCCGAGGCCGCCGCGATCGGCCTGGTCGCCCGCGCCGTGCCCCCGGGCCAGCACGAGGAGGTCGCCCTCGAGCTCGCGCGCCGCGTCGCCGCGCGGCCGCCGCTCTCGGTGAGCCTGGCCAAGCAGGTGCTCGACCTGGGCCTCGACGCCACGATCGAGGAGGCCATGGCCCGCGAGGTCGACCACGCCGTCCTCACCTCGCTCTCGGGCGAGGGCGAGGCCCCCCGCGAGGAGTTCGTCCGTGGCTGAGACCGCCGCGCCGGGCACGCCCCGGGAGGAGCCGCCGCTGGCAGGGGCCGACCTGCAGGACGCCAGCCTCGCCGACCTCGTCGTGCGGGCCGCGCGCCGCTGGCCCGACCGGCCGGCCTGGACCTTCGAGGACGCCGACGGCGGCCTCACCCGGCTCGACTTCGCCGCGGTCGAGGCCCGCACCGCCGCGTGGGCGCAGCAGCTGCGCGAGCGCGGCGTCGACCAGGGTGACCGCGTCGGCGTGCTGCTGGGCAACACCGCCGACTTCCCGACCGCGTGGCTGGCCCTGGCCCGGCTCGGCGCGGCGATGGTGCCGCTCAACGTCCGCTACCGCAGCGCCGACGCGGGCCACGTGCTCGCCGACGCCGGCGTGCGGCTGGTGCTGGCGTCCCCGGCGTACTCCGCGGTGCTGGCGGGCGTCGCGCCGGCCCCCGAGGTGCTCGACGTCGCCGACCTCGACGCCGGTGCCGCCACCGCGGCGCCCTTCGAGCAGCGGCCGGTCGACCCCGCCACGACCGCCAACGTGCAGTACACCTCCGGCACCACCGGTCGCCCCAAGGGCTGCCTGCTCCCCCACCGGTACTGGACGACCCTGGCCGGCTCGCTGACCACCGAGTTCCCCCACCTCACCGGCGACGACGTCATGCTCACCGCCCAGCCCTTCCACTACATCGACCCGCAGTGGAACGTCGCCGCCGCACTGATGGCCGGGGCGCACCTCGTGGCCCTCGACGGCTTCCACCCCTCCACCTTCTTCTCCCGCGTGCGCGCCCACGGGGTCACCTACTTCTACTGCCTGGCCTCGATGCCCGTGCTGCTGCTGCGCATGGACCCCGACCCCGCCGACCGCGACCACCGGGTGCGCGCGGTGCAGTGCTCGGCGATCCCGCCCGGTCGCCACGCCGAGATCGAGGAGCGGTGGGGGGTCGGCTGGCACGAGGCCTTCGGGATGACCGAGACCGGCGCCGACATCCGCGTCGGCGCCGAGGAGCACGACGCGCTGGTCGGCACCGGCTGCCTGGGCCGGCCCGCCGCCCACCGCGAGGTGCGCGTCGACGACGACGGGCAGCTGTGGCTGCGCGGGCCGGGGATGATGGACGGCTACCTCGGCCACCCCAGCCCCTTCGACCCCGACGGCTGGTTCCCCACCGGCGACCTGGCCCGCCTCGACGACGAGGGCCGCGTCTACCTCGCGGGCCGCATGAAGGACATGATCCGCCGCAGCGGGGAGAACGTCGCCGCCCACGAGGTCGAGGACGTGCTCCAGTCGCACCCCGAGGTGCGCCTGGCCGCCGTGCTCGGCGTGCCCGACGAGGTGCGCGGCGAGGAGGTCAAGGCCTACGTCGTGGCGCCCGGTCTCGGCGAGGACGCGCCCGAGGTGCTGCGCGCGTGGTGCGAGGAGCGGCTCGCGGCCTTCAAGGTGCCGCGCTACTGGGAGCTGCGCGCGTCGCTGCCGCTGACCGCCTCCCAGCGCGTCGAGAAGGCCGCGCTGCGCCGCGAGGCCGCCGCTGCCGGGACGGCGTCGTGAGCTCCGCGCTGCAGGCCGACGTCCTGCTCACCAACGCCCGGGTCCGCACCCTCACCGGCCCCGGTCGCGCCGACGTCGCCTCCCACCTCGCCCTGCTCCACGGTCGGGTGGTGGCCACCGAGGAGGTGCCCGCCCGGAGGGTCGTCGACCTCGGTGGCGCCGTCGTCGTGCCGGGCTTCCACGACGCCCACAACCACATGGCGTGGTACGGCCTCAGCCTGGCCGAGGTCGACCTGCGCCTGCCCGACCTCGAGGCGCTCTACGCCGCGGTCGCCGAGCGCGCCGCGACGCTCCCCGAGGGCGCGTGGGTGGTGGGAGCCGGCTACGACGAGAACAAGATCGGCGCCCACCCCGATCGCGACGCGCTCGACCGCGCCGCCGGCGGCCGACCGGTGTGGCTGCGCCACACCTCCGGCCACATGTGCGTGGTCAACACCCCGCTGCTCGCCGAGCTGGGGCTGGCCGACGCCGCCCGCGACGTGCCGGGCGGCCTGGTCGTGACCGACGCCGCCGGCCGGCCGACCGGGCTGCTGCAGGAGCAGGCGCAGCAGCTGCTCAACGCGCTGGTGCTGCCCTACCCCGTGGCCACGCTGGTCGACGCGATCGAGCGCGCCGGGCGGGTCTACCTCTCGCAGGGCATCACCTCGGTGGTCGAGGCCGGCGTGGGCGGCGGCTGGATCGGCAAGAGCCCGGTCGAGGTCGCGGCGTACCTCTCCGCGCGCGAGCAGGGCCGCCTGCCCGTGCGGGTGGAGCTGATGGTGGCCGCCGACGCGCTGCACCCGCTCACCGCGCACGTCGACGACGACATGCCGCTCGGCCTCGACCTGGGCGTGCGCACCGGCCTGGGCGACGACCGGCTGCGGCTCGGGCCGGTCAAGGTGTTCTCCGACGGCTCGCTGATCGGCCACACCGCCGCCATGTGCGAGGACTTCTCCGACACCCCCGGCGAGCGGGGCTACCTCCAGGACGACGCCGAGGCGCTGCGCAGTCGCATCCTCCAGGCCCACCGCTCGGGGTGGCGCGTGGCAGCCCACGCCATCGGCGACGCCGCCATCGACCTCGTCCTCGACGCCTACGCCGAGGCCCAGGAGCGCTGGCCGCGACCCGACGTGCGCCACCGCATCGAGCACTTCGGGGTCTCGCGGCCCGACCAGGTGCTGCGAGCCGCGGCGCTCGGGGTGGTGCCGGTGCCGCAGGGCCGCTTCGTCGGCGAGATCGGCGACGGCATGCTGCGGGCCCTCGGCCCGGAGCGCTCCGCGTGGGCCTACCGCCACCGCACCCTGCTCGACGCGGGGATCGTGGTGCCCGGCAGCTCCGACCGGCCCGTCGTCGACGGCGCCCCGCTGCTGGGCATGCACGACATGGTCAACCGCCTCACCGACGGCGGGCTGCCCTGCGGGCCCGAGGAGGCGGTGACCGGGCTCGAGGCGCTGGTGTCCTACACCTACGGCTCGGCCCACGCCTCCCGGGTGGAGACCAGCCGCGGCACCCTGGCGCCGGGCATGCTCGCCGACCTCGCCGTCCTGTCGGCCGACCCCGGCGACCCGACCGAGGTCGACCCCGCCCGGCTGCGCGAGGTCGAGGTGCGCGAGACGTGGCTCGGTGGCGAGCGGGTGTGGTCCGCGTGAGCGGCCGTCTGGTCGAGCTGTCGTCCCTGGGGGCGGCGGACGTCGAGGCGGTGCGCGCGATCTACGAGGGCGCCTTCCCCGACGAGCTGCTCGCCCCCTTCGAGGACCTCCTCGTCGACCGGATGCTCGTCTACCTCGCCGGGGAGGACGGTGTGGAGCGTGAGGACGGCCGGGGCGTGCCCGTCGGGCTCGCCCTCGTGCGCGACCTCGTCGACGCCGCGCCCGCCGGGCGCGGCGACACCGGCTGGACCTTCCTGCGCTACTTCGCCGCCGGGCGGCGCGGGCAGGGCATCGGCTCGGCGCTGTGGGCCGAGCTCACCGACCGGCTGCGCGCCGAGGGCCGCACCCGGCTGGTCTGGGACGTCGAGGACCCCGACGAGCCGGGTCTGGCGGCCCACCTGGTCGAGGAGCACCGCCGCCGCATCGTCTTCTACGAGCGCCTCGGCGGGCGGCTGCGACCGGTGCGCGACTACCTGCCGCCCCACGACGACGGCCACGCCCCGCGGCTGCTGCTCATGGACCAGCCCCTCCTCCCGCCCGGCGCCGGTCCGGAGGAGGTCGGCCTGCGGGAGCTGGTGGAGACCGTCTACGCGCTGCGCTACGGCGTGCCCGCCGACGACCCCGTCGTACGTCGGACCCTGGCGGCGAGCGGACTGGTCTAGAGGACGACGCCCTCAGCGCCGTGAGACCGGAGATCTTGCGGCGTGTGGTTCGACACGCAGGAGGATCTTCGTTTACGGTTCCCTTATGAGCATCGAGACGTCCATTGCCTCCCTGGTGGAGGACCAGACGGGTCAGCCGTACCCGTACCGCCGCGTCGAGCTGGTCGAGCCCGACTGGACCCGGTTCCCCGGCTGGCGCGACGTCACCGCCGAGGAGTGGGCCTCGGTGCAGTGGCAGCGCTCGCACTGCGTCAAGAACGTGCGCCAGCTGCGCGAGCTGATGGGCGACCTGCTCGACGAGCGGTTCTACGCCGACCTCGAGCGCGACCAGGCCGAGCGCGCCACCATGTCGATGCTCGTGCCGCCGCAGATGATGAACACGATGGCGCCGACCACCGAGCCCGCCGGCCCCGGCTCGCTCACCGACGCCTTCTACGCCGACCCGGTGCGCCACTACATGATCCCGGTCTTCTCCGACCGCCGCACCGACTGGTCCTCCCACCCCTACGCCACCCGCGACTCGCTGCACGAGCACGACATGTGGGCCACCGAGGGCCTCACCCACCGCTACCCCACCAAGGTGCTGGCCGAGCTGCTGCCGACCTGCCCGCAGTACTGCGGCCACTGCACCCGCATGGACCTCGTGGGCAACTCCACCCCGGTGATCGAGAAGCTGAAGTTCGCCGGCAAGCCCACCAACCGCATCGAGGACATGCTCGACTACCTGCGCCGCACCCCCTCGGTGCGCGACGTGGTCGTCTCCGGTGGCGACGTCGCCAACATGCCGTGGCCCCGCCTCGAGGCCTTCCTGATGTCGGTGCTCGAGATCGAGAACGTGCGTGACATCCGCCTGGCCACCAAGGCCCTCGTCGGGCTCCCCCAGCACTGGCTCCAGGACGACGTGCGCGAGGGCGTCGCCCGCGTCGCCGGTCTGGCCCGCGCCCGCGGCGTCTCGCTGGCCATCCACACCCACGCCAACCACGCCAACTCGATCACCCCGCTGGTCGCCGACGCCACCCGCGCGATGCTCGAGGCCGGCGTGCGCGACGTGCGCAACCAGGGCGTGCTGCTCAACGGCGTCAACGCCGACCCGCACGCGCTGCTCGACCTGTGCTTCCGCCTGCTCGACGGCGCGCAGATCATGCCCTACTACTTCTACATGTGCGACATGATCCCGTTCTCGGAGCACTGGCGGGTCTCGGTCGCCGACGCCCAGCGCCTGCAGCACCACATCATGGGCTACCTCCCCGGCTTCGCCACCCCGCGCATCGTCTGCGACGTGCCCTTCGTCGGCAAGCGCTGGGTGCACCAGCTCGCCGACTACGACACCGAGCGTGGCATCTCCTACTGGACGAAGAACTACCGCACCTCCATCGAGGCCGCCGACCCCGAGGCGCTCACCCGCACCTTCGAGTACTACGACCCGATCCACACCCTCCCCCAGGCCGGCCGCGACTGGTGGGCCGAGCACGGCGAGCTCGACACCTCCGCCCTCAAGGCCGCCGAGATGGCCGAGGCCTCCCGGCGCACCGCCGCCCTCCAGGCCTGGTGAGTCGCTGACCGCGCGTCGCGGGTTTCGCCAGCCGGCTGGCGAAACCCGCACCTGTCGGCCCACGCACGGGCCGACAGGTGCGGGTCCGGGCCGACAGGCTCGGGTGCCGCGGGGTTGTCCACAGGCACGGCGTACCGCGGGTTGAACCGCGCCGGGCCCGGTCATCCTCCGAGGCATGGACCCGACCCCACGCCCGCACGCTGTGAGCGACGTCTTCGCCACCCGTGACGCGCTCGCCCTCGGCCACGACGACAAGAGCATCGCCCGACTGGTGCGCTCGGGCGAGTGGCACCGGCTGCGGCACGGCGCCTACTGCGCCGGTGCGCTGTGGCGCGATGCCGACGCACGCCGGCGCCGGCTGCTGGTGGCCGAAGCGGCCTACCAGGCGGCGCGCTCCCACGTGGTGCTGTCGCACACGAGTGCGGCCGACCTGCTCGGGGCCGAGGTGTGGGACCTGCCCGACACGGTCCACCTCACCCGCACCGACGCACGAGCCGGTCGCTCGCAGGCCGGGGTGGCGCAGCACCGCGGGACGGTCAGGGTCGGCGACCTGACCCGCCGCGACGGCCGCTGGGCGACGTCGGGCACGCGCACCGCCCTCGACGTCATCAGCCTCACCGACGTCGAGCACGGTCTGGTCGTCACCAACGCGCTCCTCCACCGCGGCGAGACCTCCCTGCCCGCGCTGCGGCAGGGCCTGGCGAGCACGGTCCGCTGGCCCCGCCACCTCCACGCCCGGCTGGTCGTCGGACTGGCCGACGGGCGCTGCGAGAGCGTCGCCGAGTCGCGCACGATGTACCTGTTCTGGCGCCACCACCTGCCGACGCCGATCCCGCAGTACGTCGTCCGTGACGCCCGCGGGGTGATCGTCGCCCGGCTCGACTTCGCCTGGCCCGACCTCGGGGTGTTCGCCGAGGTCGACGGCAAGGTCAAGTACACGACGCTGCTGGCGCCCGGCGACTCCGCGGCCGATGCCCTGCTGCGCGAGCGTCGGCGCGAGCAGCTCGTCGTCGGTCTCACCGGCTGGCGCTGCGTCCGACTGACCTGGGCCGACCTGCAGCACCCCGAGCGCACCGTCGCACGCGTCCGTGCCGTGCTCGCCGGCGGCCTCTGGGCCGCCTGACCCACGGCCCCGCGCCCGGCCCGGGTCTCGGGGTGCACAGCGAGGCGGCCGGGCCCGCTGGGGCTCTCGTCTCTCTCGAGAATCGGCGATCGGCCGACCGGTCGGCCCAGAACCGCACTTGTCGGCCGACGCGTGGGCCGACAGGTGCGGGTTTCGCCAGCCGGCTGGTGAAACCCGCCGCCGGCGCCGAGCCACCCTCAGCCGGTCACCGGGCGGTTCTCGTAGTAGGTGGAGAGGACCATCGTGGTGCGGGTGGAGACGTTGGCGGCGTGGCGGATGCGGGCCAGGAGGTCCTCGAGGGCGGCGGGGGTGGCGGTGCGGACCTTGAGCACGTAGGACTCCTCGCCGGCCACCGACCAGCAGGACTCGATCTCGGTGAGGTGCTGGAGCCGGTCGGGGCAGTCGTCGGGCTGCGAGGGGTCGATGGGCCGGATGGAGATCAGCGCGGTCAGCGGCAGGCCGATCTCGGCGTGGTTGATGGTGGCGCCGTAGCCCTGGATGAGGCCGCGGGTCTCCAGGCGCTTGACCCGCTGGTGCACCGCCGACGTCGACAGCCCGGTGGCCTTGCCGAGGTCGGTGTAGGACATCCGCCCGTCGGTGGCGAGCAGCTCGAGGATCCTGCGGTCGGTGGCCTCGACGTCGGATGTGGTCACGGCCGACAGCGTAGGGCAGGCCGCGTGGGAGACTGCCGGGCGTGACCAGCCCGCAGACCGACGCCCCCGGCCGCCTGATGCTCCTCGACACGGCGTCGCTCTACTTCCGCGCGTTCTTCGGCGTCCCGGAGATCACCGGCCCCGACGGCACCCCGGTCAACGCGGTGCGCGGCCTGCTCGACTTCATCTCCCGCCTCGTCGGCGACTACCGCCCCACCGACCTCGTCTGCTGCTGGGACGACGACTGGCGCCCGCAGTGGCGCGTCGACCTGCTGCCCTCCTACAAGGCCCACCGCGTCGTGGAGGAGGTCGAGTCCGACCCCGACGTGGAGGAGGTGCCCGACCCGCTGCAGGTGCAGGTGCCGATCATCCGCGACGTGCTCGAGGCGGTGGGCCTGCGGGTCGTGGGCGCCCCGGGCTATGAGGCCGACGACGTCATCGGCACCTTCGCCACCGGAGCGGGCCAGCCCGTCGACGTGGTCACCGGCGACCGCGACCTCTTCCAGCTCGTCGACGACGCCGCCGACGTCCGGGTGCTCTACATCGCGCGCGGGGTCGGCAACCACGAGCGGGTCGACGACGCCTGGGTCCGCGCCAAGTACGGCGTGGGCGCCGGGCAGTACGCCGACTTCGCCACCCTGCGGGGCGACGCCTCCGACGGGCTGCCGGGCGTCGCCGGGGTCGGCGACAAGACGGCCGCGACGCTGCTGTCGCGCCACGGCGACATCCCCGCCATCCTCGCCGCCGCCCAGGACCCCGACTCCGACCTGGCCAAGGGCCCGCGGGCCAAGGTCCTGGCCGCCACCGACTACCTCGCGGTGGCGCCCCGCGTGGTCGCGGTGGCCCGCGACATCGACCTGGAGCGCTCCCCCACGGCGCTGCCCTCCTCGCCGGCCGACCCCGAGCGACTGGCCGACCTGGCCGCGCGCTGGGGCCTCGAGTCGCCGGTACAGCGCCTGCTCGGCGTGCTCGGCCAGGCCTGAGCCGCGCGCAGGGCCGGGCGCCCCGACCCCCCGCTCGGGTGATCGGCGCGGCGCGGGGGCGACGTACGTTGGACGGCATGAGTCGAATCGCGATCGTCGGGGGCCACGGCAAGGTGGCCCAGCAGCTGCACGGTGTGCTGAAGGACCACGGCCACGTGCCGGTGGCCCTCGTGCGCAAGGAGGAGTACCGCTCCGAGCTCGAGGCCCTGGGCGCCGAGGTGCGCCTGCTCGACATCGAGGCCCAGGACGCCGACGGGTTCGCCGCGGCCTTCGAGGGCTGCGACGCGGTCGTCTTCGCCGCGGGCGGGGGCGCCGACGGCAACATCGAGCGCAAGCGCACCGTCGACCTCGAGGGCTCGACCAAGTCGATCGAGGCCGCCGGCAAGGCCGGGATCCGCCGCTTCGTGCAGGTCTCGGCCATCGGCGTCGACAACCCCGTGGGCGACGACGTCGAGGAGGCGTGGAAGGCCTACGTCGACGCCAAGCGCGGCGCCGACGAGGCGCTGCGGGCCAGCGACCTGGACTGGACGATCATCCGCCCCGGCGGCCTCACCGACGACCCGGGCACCGGTCAGGTCGCGCTGGCCGAGACCCTCGAGCGCGGTGAGGTCCCCCGCGCCGACGTGGCCGCCGTGGTGGCCGCGTGCCTGGTCGACGACCGCACGATCGGCAAGCAGTGGGAGCTGGTCGGCGGGTCCACCCCGGTGGCCGCAGCCATCGAGCAGGCGGTCTGAGACCGTCCAGCCCGGCCCGCTCCCACGACGGCCCGCCACCGGTCCCGGTGGCGGGCCGTCGTGCGTGCGCGGCAGCGTGTCGACCGGGTCAGTCGGGCAGCCCGGAGTAGGCGACGACGCCGCGCTTCATGCGGGTGATCATCTCCCGCGCCGTACGCCGCAGGGGCGTGTCGCCGGCGGCGTCGGCGACCTGGCCACCGAGGTCGAGCAGCTGCTTCATGCGGCGCACGAAGTCGCCGGCCGACATGTCGCTGTCGCCGAGCACGTCGTCGAGGTCGTCGCCCTCGCACCAGCGGTAGGCGATCCACGCGAACCCGAGGTCGGGCTGGCGCAGGTAGTCGAGCTTGTGGTCCTTCTCCAGGCGGTCGAGCTCCCCCCACAGCCGCACGGTGGCGGTCATGGCCTCGCGCGTGGCGCCGCCGGGCAGGCGGGGCGAGGTGGGGTCCTCGGCACGACGGGCCTCGAACACCAGGGCCGACAGGGCGGCGGCGAGACCGGAGGCGGGCAGGGCGTCCCAGAGCTTCTCGCGGATCGCCTCGGCGGCCAGCAGGTCCATGTCGGAGTAGAGCCGCATCAGCCGCTTGCCCCGGTCGGTGACCCGGGCGTCGCTGGGGTCGTCGCCGTCGGGGGCGAGGTAGCCCAGCGCGCTGAGCACGTCGCAGACGCGGTCGAACTGGCGCGCGACCGTGTTGGTGCGGTTCTCCACCCGGCGCTGCAGGGTGGTGGCGTCGCGCTCGAGCTTGAAGTAGCGCTCGGCCCAGCGTGCGTGGTCCTCGCGGTCGGGGCAGTCGTGGCAGGGGTGGGCCTTGAGCTGCGCACGCAGCCCCAGCACCTCCTCGTCGGCCCCGGAGCGGGCGATGGAGGAGCGGCGCGAGCCGCCGCCGGCGCTGGGCGGCGGCACGACGCCCTGGGTGCGCGAGCGCAGCGCGGAGGCCAGGTCGCGGCGCATCTGCGGGTTGCGGCCGTTGAAGCTCTTGGGCACCTTGATCCGCGTGAGCGCCTGCACCGGGGTCGGGAAGTCGATCATCGCCAGTCGGCGGGCCTGACGGTCCATCGTCACCACCGAGGGGCGCGGCGCCTCCTCGTCCCAGCCGGGGTCGACCACGACGGCCAGGCCGGCGAACTTGCCGGTCGGCACCTCGATCACGTCGCCCACCTTGAGCAGGCGCAGCGACTCGATGGCCTCGGCACGGCGGTCGGCCCGCTTGGCGCGGCTGGCGTCCTTCTCCACCTCGCCGATGCGCTTGCGCAGCCGGGCGTACTCCATGAAGTCGCCCCGGTCGCACTGTGCGGCCTCGGCGTAGCCCTCGAGGGCGTCCTGGCTCTTGCGGAGCTGGCGGGCCAGCCCGACGACCGCCTTGTCGGCCTGGAACTGCGCGAAGGACTGCTCGAGCGTGGCCCGCGCCCGCTCGCGGCCGAACTGGTGGACCAGGTTGACGGCCATGTTGTAGGAGGGCCGGAAGGAGGAGCGCAGCGGGTAGGTGCGGGTCGAGGCCAGGCCGGCGACCTCGCGCGGGTTGGTGCCGGGCTGCCAGAGCACGACGCCGTGGCCCTCGGTGTCGAGACCGCGGCGCCCGGCCCGCCCGGTGAGCTGGGTGTACTCCCCCGGGGTGATGTCGGCGTGGGTCTCGCCGTTCCACTTCGAGAGCTTCTCGATGACCACGGTGCGCGCGGGCATGTTGATGCCGAGCGCGAGGGTCTCGGTGGCGAAGACGACCTTGCACAGGCCGCGCAGGTAGAGCTCCTCGACGACCTGCTTGAAGGCCGGCAGCATGCCGGCGTGGTGGGCCGCGACACCGCGGGTCAGCCCGTCGAGGAAGTCGTGGTAGCCCAGCACGTGGAGGTCGTCGTCGGGCAGGTGGCGACAGCTCTGCTCCACGAAGGCGTAGATGGCGTCGCGCTCCTCGGGCGTCGTGAGCCGGATGCCGGCGTTGAGGCACTGCGAGACCGCGGCGTCGCAGCCGACCCGGCTGAAGATGAACACGATCGCGGGCAGCAGGCCCTCGCGGTCGAGGCGCTCGATGACGTCGTAGCGGCTGGGGATCCAGACCCGCCGGCCGTTGCCGACCTGCTTGGGCCCGCCCTTGCCGCGCGCTCCCTTGGGCGAGCGCCGGTCCTTGATCCGGGAGGCGGCCCAGTCGTCGCGGGCGACCTTCATCAGCTCCTCGTTGACCGGGGCGCCCTCCTTGACGAAGCCGGCGGCGGCGTCGACGTCGGAGGAGGCGAAGAGGTCGAGCAGCCGCTTGCCCACCATGACGTGCTGGTAGAGCGGCACGGGCCGCTTCTCCTCCACGATGGTGGTGGTGTCGCCACGCACGGTCTCCAGCCACTCCCCGAACTCCTCGGCGTTGGAGACCGTGGCCGACAGCGACACCACGGTGACCGAGTCGGGCAGGTGGATGATGACCTCCTCCCAGACCGCGCCGCGGGACCGGTCGGCGAGGTAGTGCACCTCGTCCATGACCACGAAGCCGAGGCCGTCGAGGGTGCGCGAGCCGGCGTAGAGCATGTTGCGCAGCACCTCGGTGGTCATCACCACCACGGGCGCCTCGCCGTTGACGGTGTTGTCGCCGGTGAGCAGCCCGACCTGGTCGGGTCCGTAGCGCGCGACCAGGTCGTGGTACTTCTGGTTCGACAGCGCCTTGATCGGGGTGGTGTAGAACGCCTTGCGCCCGGTCTGGAGGGCCAGGTGGATCGCGAACTCCCCCACGATGGTCTTGCCCGACCCGGTGGGCGCTGCGACCAGCACGCCGCGGCCGTCCTCGATCTCGCGGCACGCGCGGCGCTGGAAGTCGTCGAGGCCGAAGTCGTACATCGCCTCGAAGTCGTGGACGACGGGGTGGCTGCGGTGCGCGCGGTAGGAGGCGTAGCGCTCGGCCGGGGTCATCTCGTCAGCCGTGCTCATGACCCCCAACCTACGGGAGCGGCCCTACCCCGATCCGCAGCAGGACGCTGTAGTGCTCCGGCGAGCCGCCGACCGCCTTGGCCAGGCGCCCGAGGGCGTCGAGCACCAGGTCGGCGCTGAAGGACCGGCCGGGTACGGCGAGGGTCAACCGGTCCTCCTCGGGGCCGTCGGCCGGCTGCACCAGCAGCACCTGGCCGTGGCGCCACGCCAGGTGGGCGCGGGAGCGGACGTCGTCGGCGGCGACCGGGCGCGGGTGCGCCTCGTCGACGGCGAGCAGGTCGCACGGCAGCGGGCCCGACCCGGCGGCGCGCCCCGAGAGCACCCCGGTCACCCGGTGGCCGCTGAGCACCCCGGACTCGGCGGCCCACGTGACGTCGTCCTCCCCGAGCCACTCGGGCAGCTCGAAGGGGTCGAGGTCGTGCAGCGTGACGGCGACGCTCACAGGGTGGAGATCTCGTCGGGCGACAGCCCGGCGTTGATGCCGCGCGCGGCGCGCCGCTTGTCGTTCCACCGGGCGATGACCTCGGAGACGAGGAAGAGCAGCACCATCGGCACGGCCATGAACGTCATGGTGAAGGGGTCGGTCGAGGGGGTGGCCACCGCGGCGAAGATGAACACCCCGACGATGATCCAGGGCCGGTGGGCGGCCAGCGACTTGCCCTTGACCACGCCGGCGAGGTTGAGCATCACCACGAAGAGCGGGATCTCGAAGGCGATGCCGAAGACGAGCAGGGTGCGGCTGAAGAAGGTGAGGTACTCGTTGAACTCCACCAGGTTGGTCAGCCCGTCGGGGGTGAACCCGATGAGCACCTCGAGGCCCTTGGGCAGCGTGACGTAGCCCAGCACGATGCCGGCGAAGAACAGCGGCCCGGCGATGGCGGCGAAGACGCGCGTCCACTTGCGCTCGTGGGGGTGCAGCCCCGGCAGGATGAAGGCCCAGATCTGGTAGAGCCAGACCGGGCTGGTCAGCACCAGCGTGGCCAGGCCGCACAGCTTGAGGTAGAGCAGCAGACCGCCGCCGGCGCCCGAGGTCGTGGCCTGGGTGCGGTCGGCGCCCAGGGCGTCCTGGGCCTGCTGGTAGGGGTCGTTGACGACCGCGAAGAGCGGGTCGAAGAAGAACAGCGAGATGATCAGGGTGACCAGGAGTGCGAGCACGACCTTGAGGATGCGTGCGCGCAGCTCCCGGAGGTGGTCCGAGAGGGCCATCCGGCCGTCGGACCCGATCGGGTGGACCGGCTTACCGACGAAGAGCTTGACGACTCCGGAGATCGACACGGGTGGGAGGTGTCGTCGCGGCTCAGCTGCGGTGCTGGTCGGTCGGGCGCTGCTCGGTCAGGTCCTCGGCCGGGGTGGGCGCGGGGGTGGGCGACGGCGGGAGCTCGGCGGCCGGCGTGGTGTCGGCGGCGGTGCCCTCCTTGTCGTCGTCGTCCTTGAGGCCCTTGGTCTCGGCCTTGAAGATGCGCAGCGCCTGGCCGGTGCCGCGGGCGAGGTCGGGGAGCTTGGCCGCACCGAAGACCAGGATGACGATGGCGAGGATGACGAGCCACTCCGCGCCCTGGGGCATGCCGATCATGGGGAGGAACATCAGGACCTTCTCTGTTGGGTGTGCGTGCGGGTCTCGGTCGGGTGCCCGGGGGCGTCGACCGCGACGAGGTCCACTGTACGCCTCGTCATGTGTAGAGACCGAGGGTTGACCTGGCCGCTGCTGTGTACGTCTGGGTGAACTCTGGGTGAGCGCCGTCGGGGTCGACGACGCTGGCGTGCGGCGTGAGCCGGAGCAGGAGGCGGGTCAGCCACCGCGGGTCGGCGACGAGCAGGTCGACCTCGACGCCGCCGTCGGACTGGGGCCGCACCTCCTCGACGGGGTAGTACTCCACGACCCACCGTGCCGGGGGGTCCAGGCGCAGCGTCACCGGGGTGGTGCCGCCCGAGCGCGCGAACATGCCCTCGGCGAGGTCGCGCGGCGGCTCGGGGTCGGTCACGACAGGTGATTCGGAGACGACGGCCTCACGGATCCTGTCGAGGCGGAAGAGGCGTGGCGCCCCGGCGAGGTGGCACCACGAGTCGAGGTAGGCGACGCCGCCGGTGGAGACCACGCCGCGCGGGTCGACGGTGCGCACCGACTCCTCGTCGCGGCTGGGCACGTAGTAGGTGAGGTCGACCTGGCGACCGCGGTCGGCGGCGTCCTGCAGGCGGGTGGCCAGCAGGGCGGTGTCGGGGTCTCCCCCGTCGGCGCCCGGGTCGATGCGGGGTGCGGCCGACCCGGCGGCGGCCGCCGCCTCGAGCTTGGCCAGCGCGCGGTCGACGACCTCGCGGGTGTCGGGGCGCGCGCCGTTGCGCAGCGCGCGCAGCGCCACGATGACCGCGGTGGCCTCGGTGGGGGTCAGCCGCAGCGGACGGGCGAGGTAGTCGGCGTTGGTCACGCGGACGACGCCGTCGCCGTCGGGGTCCTCGAGGGCGTCGAGGTCGACGTCGATGAGGTCGTCGGGGTAGCCGCCCGGCAGACCGCACATCAGCAGGACCTTGAGGTCCTTGAGCAGCTGGCGCGGGGCCACCCCGAGGGCGGCGGCCGCCTCGTCGAGGCGCACCTGGCCGTGGGCGTGGAGGTAGGGCACCAGCGTCAGCAGCCGGGCGACCTGGTCGCGGGCGCCCGGGGCGGGGGCGGGTGTCGGCGGGGTCATGCGACGCCGCCCGCCGTGCTGGCACGGTCCAGGCCGGCCCGGAGCCGCTCGACGACCTGGGCCCGCAGCTCCAGCGGCTCCTCGACGCAGACGTCGGCGCCGTGGCCGAGCACCTCGTCGGCCAGGCCGAGGGTGTCGCGCTCGAGCACCACGCGGTCCCAGGTGGTGTGGTCGTCGGGACCCACCACGTCGGTCTCGACCCCGGCGGCGCCGCGGCGCAGCTGGTGGCCTGCGCCGCGGCGCACCAGCAGCACGGCGCGCTGCACCACGGGGGCCGGGGCCAGGCGCCGGGCCACCGCGCTCACGTCGGTGCCGGCGGGCACGTCGTAGGAGCCGGCGGGGCCGTCGGGCCGCGCCTCGCCCTCGACGCGGGAGAGGCGGAAGACGCGCTCCTCGCCACGGTCGGTGTCGAGGCCCACGACGTACCACCGCCCCGAGTAGCGGGTGACGCCCCAGGGCTGGAGGTGACGGGTCGTCACCTCGTCCTGGCCGGGGCGGCGGTAGCCGAAGACGACGGGGGTGCGCTCCGCGGTGGCCTCCCAGAAGGCGTCGAAGGACGGCTCCTCGGCGCTCAGGCGGGGCTCGACGATGTCGAGGGCCGTCACGTCGACCGGTGCGCCCAGCGCGCGGAGCTTGCGCACGGCCTCGGTGGTGGCGTCGGCGAGCTTGGCGTGCTGCCAGACCCGGGTGGCCAGGCCCACGACCGAGGCCTCGTCGGGGGTCAGGTCGATGTCGGGCAGCGCGAACTCGTCGGGACGGATCCGGTAGCCGGGCTCGTCGTCGAAGTAGGTGTCCATGCTGCCCACCTCGATCGGGACCCCGAGCGAGCGCAGCTCGTCCTTGTCGCGCTCGAACATCTTCTCGAACGCCTCGGAGGAGGAGCCGGGGTAGAGGATCGAGCGGATGCGCTCCTTGGGCACGAAGTGCCGCTGGACCAGCAGCATGATCAGCAGGTTCAGCAGGCGCTCGCTCTTGCGGACGCTCACCCCGCGCCGACGATGTCGATCAGGAAGTAGATCGTGTCGGTGCCCTTGATCCCGGCGTCGGGGTTGCCCTCGGCGCCGTAGCCGAGCTCCGGCGGGATGGCGAGCACGACGCGCGAGCCGACCGGCACGCCCTCCAGGCCCTGTGCCCAGCCCTCGACCAGCCCGCTCAGCGGGGAGGTGAGGAAGTCGGGCTTGTCGTAGTTGCCGTCGAAGGGCTTGGCCTTGGCGTAGACCTGGCCCAGGTACTTGACCTGCACGGTGTCGTCGGCGGTGAGCGCGGGGCCGTCGCCCTCGACGAGGGTCTGGCTGCGCAGCTCGCCGGTCGGGCGCGGGCGGCCCTTGAAGCGCATCGCCTCGGGGTTGCCGTCCTCGTCGAGGACGAGGTCGGGGGTCCAGGCCGCGCCCTCGGTCTCGTAGGGCTCGGAGACGTCGTAGGGCCCCATGATGTCGAAGACGATGACGACCGGGTCCTGGTTGCCGATGCCCAGCGCGGGGCTGCCGGCGCCGCCGAAGGGCTCCTCGGCGTTGAAGGCGACCGCCACGCGCGAGCCCACCGTCTGGCCGACCAGGGGGTCGGTGAAGACCGGCACCAGGTCCTCGGCGGAGAGGTCGAGCGCCTGCGGCGCGCCGTCGTCGGTGTAGGTGCTGAAGCTCTGGCTCTCGGTGTAGCCGTTGCCGACCCAGTAGTTGACCAGCACGGTGTCCTCGGCGGTGACCTCCGGGCCGTCGCCCTCGACGAGGGTCTCGACCTCGGGGTCGGCGTCGGCGTCGAAGCTCATGGCCGACGACCACGTGACGTCGGGGTCGGTGCCGACGTCGCCCTCGATGCTCAGCGCGGACAGGCCCTCGGAGGTCTCGCCCTGGGCGCCGACCTCCTCGCCGCACGAGACGAGCGTGGGGGCGAGCAGCAGCGGGAGCAGCACGGCCAGCGGCCTGCGGAGGTGTCGTGACACCGGTACATCCTTCACGTGGCGGTCGTCGGGGCCGGCGGTGGCCGGTGACCCAGGAGCGACCTGCATCCTACGAGGCGGCCCCGCCGCGGCCTGCGGCCCCTCGCCGGGTCACATGCCGTCGATGAGTCGCTGCACCCGCTCGTCCTCGGCGCGGAAGGGGTCCTTGCACAGCACGGTGCGCTGGGCCTGGTCGTTGAGCTTGAGGTGCACCCAGTCGACGGTGAAGTCGCGGCGCCGCTCCTGGGCGCGGCGGATGAAGTCGCCGCGCAGCCGGGCCCGGGTGGTCTGCGGGGGCACCGACTTGGCCTCGAAGACCTTGAGGTCGTGGGTGACCCGCGCGACCGCCCCCCGCTTCTCCAGCAGGTAGTAGAGGCCGCGGCCGCGGTGGATGTCGTGGTAGGCCAGGTCGAGCTGGGCGACGCGGGGGTGGCCCATCGGCAGGCCGTGCTTGGCGCGGTAGGCCTCGATGAGCTTCCACTTGATGACCCAGTCGATCTCCCGGTCGACCAGCCCCAGGTCGTCGGACTCCACCGCCTTCAGCCCGCGCTCCCACAGGTCGAGCGCGCGCTCGATCGTGGGGGTGCCGATCTCGCGGCGGTCGACGAAGTCGCGGGCCTTGGCGAGGTACTCCCCCTGGATCTCCAGGGCGCTGGCCTCCCGGCCGTTGGCCAGGCGCACCTTGCGCCGCCCCGTCATGTCGTGGGAGATCTCACGGATCGCGCGGATGGGGTTCTCCATGGTGAGGTCGCGCATCACCACGCCCTCCTCGATCATCCGCAGCACCAGGTCGCAGGTGGCGACCTTGAGCATCGTGGTGGTCTCGCTCATGTTGGAGTCGCCGACGATGACGTGCAGGCGGCGGTACTTCTCGGCGTCGGCGTGCGGCTCGTCGCGGGTGTTGATGATGGGGCGGCTGCGCGTGGTGGCGCTCGAGACGCCCTCCCAGATGTGCTCGGCGCGCTGCGAGACCGAGTAGGAGGCGCCCCGCGGGGTCTGGGTCACCTTGCCCGCGCCGACGATGATCTGGCGGGTCACCAGGAAGGGGATGAGGATGTCGGCCAGCCGGGAGAACTCCCCGGCGCGTCCCACGAGGTAGTTCTCGTGGCAGCCGTAGGAGTTGCCGGCGGAGTCGGTGTTGTTCTTGAACAGGTAGATCTCACCGGCGATGCCCTCGTCGTGGAGCCGCTGCTCGGCGTCGAGCAGCAGGCCCTCGAGGATCCGCTCGCCCGCCTTGTCGTGGGTGACCAGCTCGGTGATGTCGTCGCACTCCGGGGTGGCGTACTCCGGGTGGCTGCCCACGTCGAGGTAGAGCCGGGCGCCGTTGCGCAGGAAGACGTTGCTGCTGCGGCCCCAGCTGACGACCTTGCGGAAGAGGTAGCGCGCCACCTCGTCGGGGCTCAGCCGGCGCTGCCCCTTGAAGGTGCAGGTGACGCCGTACTCGTTCTCGATCCCGAAGATCCGACGGTCCATGGGGAGACAGTACGTCGCTCCGCGTGGGATCGGGGGGCGGAACGCCGCGGCGCGGACGACGCCTCCGGGTGGAGGGCCGTCCGCGCCGCCGTGGTGTGGGCCGGGTCAGGCGGTGAGGCGGGCCACCTCGTCGGCGCTGAGGCGGGGCGCGGCCCCGCGACGTCCGGCGACCCGGCCGCCGAGGTCGGGGTCGGCCGGGCGGCGCAGGTGCCAGTCGGTGACGGCCTGGTAGGCCGTGACGACCTCGATGAGGCGGTCCTCCTCGTAGGGCGCGCCCCCGAGGACCGTGCCCACGGGCAGGGTGTCGGGACCGGCGCTGGAGGCGGCGAAGCCGATCGGGAAGCCGATCTCCGGCAGGCCCAGGATGTCGAAGGGCACGACACTGGTCTGCAGCAGCACGTCGCAGTCGGCCATGACGGTGTCGAGCACGTCGCGCAGCAGCCGGTGCTTGGCCCGCTGGCCGGTGATCCACTCGTCGCCGGAGAGGAAGAGGCCCTGCACCCACGAGGTCAGCGAGACCCCGAACCTCGTCGGGTCCTGCTGCAGAAGACGCAGGAAGGGCTCGGTGCGCTCGGGCAGGCGCACCGCGTTGAAGGTGCCGGTGAGCAGGGCCCAGTCGTCGGGGTAGGTGACGTCGACCAGCGTCAGCCCGGGGATCGCGTCGAGTGCGGCCAGCGCCTGGGTCTGCAGGGCGAGCGCCTCGCCGGTGAAGCTCGCGAGGTAGCCCTCGGGCACGCCGACCCGGGTGGCCCGGCGCGCGGTGACCCTGCCCTTGCGGTCGAGCTTCGGCAGCGCGGAGGCGATGAAGTCGGGCTTGCGGGGCAGGCCCTGGGTGCGGGGGTCCTGGCTGTCGACGCCGGCCAGCACCTGGAGCATGATCGCGGCGTCGAGCACGTCGCGGGCCAGCGGGCCCACGTGGTCGCGGGTGTAGGTGAGCGGGACGACCCCGTGGAGCGAGACCCGGCCCATCGTGGGCTTGAGGCCGGTGAGGTTCTGCCGGTTGGCCGGCAGGATGATGCTGCCGCCGGTCTGGGTGCCGATGGAGGAGCAGGCCATCCGCGCCGCCACCGAGGTCGCGGGACCGGTCGAGGAGCCGCCCGGGTCGACGCTCGCGTCGGCCGGGGTCCACGCGTTGACCGTGGTGACGGTGCCGTTGGGCAGGGTGGCGCGGGTCGTCGCCAGGGGTCCCATCTGACCCTTGCCCACCATCACCGCTCCCCCGGTCTGCAGGCGCGACCAGGCGGTGGCGTCGTAGGTCGGCACGAAGTCCTCGAAGATGGTCGAGTTGGCCGTGGTCGCGACGCCGGCGGTGAAGAAGTTGTCCTTGATCGTGAGCGGGATCCCGGCCAGCGGCCCGCGCACCCTGCCCCGGTCGACCGCCCGTGCTCGGGCCAGGGCGGCCTCGGCCGGCCGGGCGTTGAAGGCCTGGTAGACCCCGTCGTAGGTGTCGGCCCGCTCGAGGTGGGCCGAGACCAGCTCGGTGGCGGTGACGACGTTGCGGCGCAGCAGCTGCGCCGCCTCGGCCAGCGTCGCCTCGGTGGGGTCGGCCTTGGCCGCGGCCCGCACCGCGACGTTCGGCAGCCTGATGCCGGCGATGGCCCGCGCGGTGGCGGCGCGCTCGGCGGCGCTGCCGGCCGCCGGGGCGGCGGCCGCACCCTCGGTCGTGCCCACCACGCCGAGCGCGGCGGCGGCGCCGGTGGCGGCGAGGAAGGCGCGGCGGTTGACCTCGGCGACCATCAGGCGTCCACCTTCCCGGTCCAGGCCTCGACGATCGAGGGGTACTCCAGCGGGGGCGCGACCTGCTGGGCGTAGAGGTCGTCGTCGGTCGGTGAGCCGCTGGCGGGCCGCCAGGTGTTGATCGCGCCGGGGGTGGAGCGCACGAAGCCCTTGAGCGAGGCGACCAGGGAGTCCTGGGTCGGCACGCCCGTGGCGGGGTCGAAGGTGGTGGGCAGGAGCGAGAGGTCGAAGCCGGAGACGAGCAGGCGGGCCTTGACGAAGGCGGTGAGCTCCTCGTCGGTGAGGCTGGCGGCGGAGACGGGCATGCAGGGCACCTTTCGGGCGGGCGTGGGGTCGAGCCCGACCGTAGGAAGGTCGTTCGCGCGTGCGGTGTCGACGGTGTGACCGGGGGATTTCGTGGGACGCCGGTGTGTGTCGCTCTGGTCCCGTACGCCACGAGCCCGCCCCGGACGTGGGTCCGGGGCGGGCTCGGGTGGTGCGGGTGCCGGCGGGTGCCGACGGGTGCCGACGGGTGCCGGTGGTGGCTCAGGGCGCGACGGGCGGCTCGCCCTCGACCTCACCGGCCCCGCCGAGCAGGTCGGGGGTGGTGGTCTCCCCCGCTGCCGGCTCGGGCACCGAGGACGCGCGGTCCCCGAGCAGCTGCTCGAGGCGCGCGGGGCTGAGCCGGACGAACTTGCGCGGGCGCTGGCGCGTGCGGTCGAGCACGGCGACCTCGAGGTCGCGGGTGGCGATGACCCGGTCGCGCGCCACCCCCTTCTCGTCCGGGGTGTGACCCAGGGCCGCCACCGCCAGGCGCAGGGCGTCGCCGAGCTCGGCGCCCTCGGCGTACCGCTCCTTGAGGTAGCCCGCGACGACGTCGGCCGCACCGCCCATGACGGCGTAGCCGTGCTCGTCGGCGACCTGGCCGTCGTAGGTGAGCCGGTAGACCTGGTCCTCGGCGGCCTCGTCGCCGATCTCGGCCACGAAGAGCTCGACCTCGTAGGGCTTCTCACCGCCGCTGGAGAAGATCGTGCCCAGGGTCTGGGCGTAGGCGTTGGCCAGCGCGCGGCCCGACACGTCGCGCCGGTCGTAGGCGTAGCCGCGCATGTCGGCGAGGCGCACCCCGGCGATGCGGAGGTTCTCGAACTCGTTGTAGCGCCCCACCGCGGCGAAGGCGATGCGGTCGTAGATCTCGGAGACCTTGTGCAGCGCCTGGGAGGGGTTCTCGGAGACGAAGAGGACGCCGTCGGCGTACTGGATCACCACGACCGAGCGGCCGCGGGCGATGCCCTTGCGCGCGAAGTCGGCCCGGTCCTTCATCAGCTGCTCGGGCGAGACGTAGAACGGCGTGCTCATGCGTGCCCCCCTCCGGTCAGCGGGGCGGTGGGTCCGTCGGGGTGCGACATCCGGCCCGCGATGACACGGTCGGCGACCGCCGCGACCTCGTCGCCGGAGAGGCGACGACCGCCCTCGGCGGTGATGACGTGGACGATGGGGAAGATGCGTCGCGCGACGTCGGGTCCGCCGGTGGCGGAGTCGTCGTCGGCGGCGTCGTAGAGCGCCTGCACGGCCAGCGTGACGACCTCGGCCTCGGTGAGGTCGGGGCGGTAGAGCTTCTTGAGCGAGCCCCGGGCGAACATCGAGCCCGAGCCGACCGCGGTGTAGCCGGTCTCCTCGTAGCGCCCGCCGGTGACGTCGTAGCTGAAGATGCGTCCGCGCGCGTCGCCGAGGTCGAAGCCCGCGAACAGCGGCACGACGGCGAGACCCTGCATGGCCATGCCGAGGTTGGAGCGGATCAGCGCCGAGAGCCGGTTGGCCTTGCCGTCGAGGGAGAGCGTCGTGCCCTCGATCTTCTCGTAGTGCTCCAGCTCGGTCTGGAAGAGCCGGATCATCTCGATGGCCAGCCCGGCGGTGCCGGCGATGCCGGCCGCGGAGTACTCGTCGGTCGCGAAGACCTTCTCGATGTCGCGCTGCGCGATGATGTTGCCCATCGTGGCGCGACGGTCACCGGCCAGCAGCACGCCGCCGGGGAAGGTCGCCCCCACGATGGTCGTGCCGTGCGGCGCGAGGTCGCCGGCCTGCCCCTGCGGCAGCGCCCGGCGCCCCGGCAGCAGGTCGGGGGCCTGGTCGGCGAGGAAGTCGCTGAAGGAGGACACCCCCGGCTGGAGGTAGGACGCGGGAAGTCGTGGACCGGGGATCACTGGCCGCCCTTCTGGATGAACGACTTCACGAAGTCCTCGGCGTTGGTCTCCAGGACGTCGTCGATCTCGTCGAGGATGTCGTCGACGTCGGCGTCGATGGTGCCCTTGCGCTCGGCGACGTCGGTCTCGGGGGCCGTCTCGACGGCCTCCTCGGTCTCCGAGGACCTGCGCGGCTGCTTCTGCTCCTGTGCCATACGCCGACCCTAGCGACTCCCCGGGCGCGACGAGCCGGGACTCAGCGGGTGAGCGCGGCGAAGAGCTGCTGGGCGGTCTCGCAGCGGTCGAGGAGCTCGCCCACGTGGGCCCGCGTGCCGCGCAGCGGGTCGATGGTCGGCACCCGCTGGAGCGACTCGCGCCCCGGCAGGTCGAAGATCACCGAGTCCCACGAGGCCGCGGCGACGTGGTCGGCGTACTTCTCCAGGCAGCGGCCGCGGAAGTAGGCGCGGGTGTCCTCCGGCGGGTCGTGCATGGCGTCGTCGACCCCGGGCTGGTCGAGCAGGCGCTCGATGCGCCCGGCGCCGACGAGGCGGTGGTAGAGGCCCTTCTCGGGGCGGATGTCGGAGTACTGGAGGTCGATGAGGGCCAGCTTGGCGTCGTCCCAGTCCAGGCCGTCGCGGGAACGGTACTGCTCGAGCAGCTTGAGCTTGGCCACCCAGTCCAGCTCGCCGGCGCAGAGCATCGGGTCGCGCTCGAGCCGGTCGAGCACCGACTCCCAGCGGGCGAGCACGTCGACGGTCTGCGCGTCGGCGTCGTCGCCGAGGCGGTCCTCGACGTACTTGCGGGCCAGCTCGAGGTACTCCATCTGCAGCTGCACCGCGGTCAGCGTGCGCCCGTCGCGCAGCCGCAGCAGCTGGCGCAGCGTCGGGTCGTGGGAGACCTCGCGCAGCGCGGCGACGGGGCCCTCGACGGCCAGGTCGCGGTCGAGGAAGCGGTCCTCGATCATGGCCAGCACCAGCGAGGTCGTGCCCACCTTGAGGTAGGTCGACACCTCGGCGAGGTTGGCGTCGCCGATGATGACGTGGAGGCGGCGGTACTTCTCGGGGTCGGCGTGCGGCTCGTCACGGGTGTTGATGATCGGGCGCTTGAGCGTGGTCTCCAGGCCCACCTCGACCTCGAAGAAGTCGGCGCGCTGGCTGACCTGGAACCCGTGCTGGCGACCGTCCTGGCCGATGCCGACCCGGCCGGCTCCGCAGACGACCTGGCGGCTGACGAAGAACGGTGTCAGGTGCTTGACGATGTCGGCGAACGGGGTCGAGCGGCGCATGAGGTAGTTCTCGTGCGCGCCGTAGGAGGCGCCCTTGCCGTCGGTGTTGTTCTTGTACATCAGGATCGGCGCGCCGCCGGGCAGCTGGCCCGCCCTGACCTGGGCGTCGAGCATGACCTGCTCGCCGGCCTTGTCCCAGCGCACGATATCGAGCGGCGTGGTGACCTCGGGCGTGGAGTACTCGGGGTGGGCGTGGTCGACGTAGAGCCGGGCGCCGTTGCTGAGGATCACGTTGGCCAGGCCGAGGTCCTCGTCGGTCAGCTGCGAGACGTCGGCCACCTGGCGCGACATGTCGAAGCCGCGGGCGTCGCGCAGGGGCGACTCCTCCTCGAAGTCCCACCGGGCCCGGCGGGCGCGCACCGTGGCCGAGGCGTAGGCGTTGACGACCTGCGAGGAGGCCACCATCGGGTTGGCGTGGGGCTGCCCGGCCACGGAGATGCCGTACTCGACCTCGGTGCCCATGACCCGTCGCACGCTCATGGCGCGAGCCTACGCCGGAGGTGCCTGCGGCTCCGCGGCCACCGGGGGTCCGGTCGGCCGCGGAGCCGGCTGCGGCCTAGAGGTACTGGCCGGTGTTGGCGACGGTGTCGATGGAGCGCCCCGGCTCGGTGCCCTGCTTGCCGGTGATGAGCGTGCGGATGAAGACGATCCGCTCGCCCTTCTTGCCCGAGATCCGCGCCCAGTCGTCGGGGTTGGTGGTGTTGGGCAGGTCCTCGTTCTCCTTGAACTCGTCGACGCACGCCTGAAGCATGTGCGAGACCCGCAGGCCGCGCTGGTCGTGGTCGAGCAGGTCCTTGATGGCCATCTTCTTGGCACGGTCGACGATGTTCTGGATCATCGCCCCGGAGTTGAAGTCCTTGAAGTAGAGGACCTCCTTGTCGCCGTTGGCGTAGGTCACCTCGAGGAAGCGGTTCTCCTCGGTCTCGGTGTACATCCGCTCGACGGTGGCCCGGATCATGCCGGCCACGCACGCGTCGCGGTCGCCGCCGAACTCGGCGAGGTCGTCGGCGTGCAGCGGCAGCGAGGTCTTGAGGTACTTGCTGAAGATGTCGCGCGCCGACTCGGCGTCAGGGCGCTCGATCTTGATCTTCACGTCGAGCCGACCCGGGCGCAGGATCGCGGGGTCGATCATGTCCTCGCGGTTGGAGGCCCCGATGACCAGCACGTTCTCGAGCAGCTCGACGCCGTCGATCTCGCTGAGCAGCTGCGGGACGATGGTGTTCTCGACGTCGGAGGAGACCCCGGAGCCGCGGGTGCGGAAGAGGGAGTCCATCTCGTCGAAGAACACGATCACCGGGGTGCCGGTGCTGGCCTTCTCCCGGGCGCGCTGGAAGACCAGCCGGATGTGGCGCTCGGTCTCGCCGACGTACTTGTTGAGCAGCTCGGGGCCCTTGATGTTGAGGAAGTACGACTTGCCCTCCTGTCCCGTCCTGGCCGCGACCTTCTTGGCCAGGCTGTTGGCGACGGCCTTGGCGATGAGGGTCTTGCCGCAGCCGGGCGGGCCGTAGAGCAGCACGCCCTTGGGCGGCTTGAGCTCGTGCTCCTTGAACAGCTCGGGGTGGAGGTAGGGCAGCTCGACGGCGTCCTGGATCATCTCGATCTGGCCGCCGAGGCCGCCGATCGACTCGTAGGCGATGTCGGGGACCTCCTCGAGGACCAGCTCCTCGACCTCCGACTTCGGGACCTTCTCGTAGACGTAGCCCGCCCGCGAGTCCAGCAGCAGGGAGTCGCCCGCGCGGATGGTCTCCTGGCGCAGGGGCTCGGCGAGGCGCACGACGCGCTCCTCGTCGGCGTTGGCGATGACCAGGGCCCGCTCGCCGTCGGCGAGCAGCTCCTTGAACATCACGACCTCGCCGACCTGCTCGAACTCCAGGGCGGCCACGACGTTGAGGGCCTCGTTGAGCATGACCTCCTGGCCGCGGCGCAGGTCGTCGAGGTCGACGCCCGGGCTCACCGTCACCCGCAGCTTGCGCCCGCCGGTGAACACGTCGACGGAGTCGTCGTCGTTGCGCGCCAGGAACGTGCCGAAGCCGGCCGGCGGCTGGGCCAGGCGGTCGACCTCCTCCTTGAGCTTGAGGATCTGGTCGCGGGCCTCCCGCAGCGTCTGCGCGAGGCGTTCGTTCTGCGAGGTCACCGCGGCCAGCGACCGCTGGGTGTCGGCGAGGCGCAGCTCGAGGCCGCGCGGGCTCCCCGGAGCCTCGGAGAGACGACGACGCAGGTCGCCCACCTCCTGCTCCAGGAAGCGGACCTGGGTCATGAGCTCCTCGGGGCTCGCGCCCCCCGTGCCGTACCGACTCGATCCTGACGGGTTCTCCGACGTCATCAGCGCACCTCCTGTGCTGGCGACACTACCCGCGCGACGACGTCAGGGAAGGGCGGATCCCACGGTGTCGGTCACGTTTTGGTCGCGCCCCCGACACCGCCGCGCCACCGGCACCGCCGTGCCACCCGGGCGGGTGGGGACGACCCGGGCGCGCTCAGTCGGAGGCGGGCTCCTCGACCGGCACGTCGGGCGGGCGGGGGCCGGAGTAGTCGGGGCCGTAGGCGCCGGGGGCGGGACGACGGGTCTTGCGCGGCGGGCGCTCCCCCGGGGCCATCCGGCGCGCGGTCACCAGGAACGCGGTGTGGCCGATCATCTTGTGGCCCGGGCGCACCGCCAGGCCCTCGACGTGCCAGTCGCGCACGAGCGACTCCCACGGCTGGGGCTCGGTGAAGCCGCCGTGGGCCCGGACGGTCTCGACGAAGCGGGAGAGCTGGGTCGTCGTGGCGACGTAGGCGCAGACGATGCCGCCGGGCACGAGCGCGTCGGCGGCGGCGTCGAGACACTCCCAGGGGGCGAGCATGTCGAGGATGATGCGGTCGCAGCGCTCCCCGGAGGCCGGCAGCGCCTCGGCCAGGTTGCCCAGGCGCAGCTGCCACGCGGGGTGGCTGCTGCCCTCGGGTGCACCGAAGAACTGGTGGACGTTGCGCTGGGCGACCTCGGCGAACTCCTCGCGGCGCTCGTAGGAGGTCACCCGGCCGAAGGGACCGACCGCGCGCAGCAGCGAGCAGGTCAGCGCGCCGGAGCCGACCCCGGCCTCGACCACGCGCGCGCCCGGGAAGATGTCGGCCAGGGCCACGATCTGGGCGGCGTCCTTGGGGTAGACGACGGCCGCGCCGCGGGGCATGGAGACGACGAACTCCGAGAGCAGCGGGCGGAAGACGAGGTACTCCCCGCCCGCCGACGAGGCGAGGGTGAAGCCCTCCTCGCGCCCGATGAGGTCGTCGTGCTCGAGGTGGCCGCGGTTGGAGAAGAAGCGCTTGCCCGGCACCAGCTCGAAGTTGTGCCGGCGGCCCTTGGTGTCGGTCAGGCGCACCCACTCCCCCGCGCGCAGCGGGCCGCGGTGCACACCCGACCACGCCTCCGGCGGTACGTCGGGATCGCGGGCCGGCTCGCCCGCAGCGTCGGCGGGCTCGGCGGGCTCGGTCGGCACGGGCTGCTCAGGCTGGTCGGGCACGGCCGGAACCCTAGGCCATCGGGCGCGCTCAGCCCGCAGTGGCGCGGAATGCCGCCTCGAGGTCGGCGGAGGAGAGCACCCCGAAGACCGAGCCGTCGTCGGAGACCAGGACGTACTCGCTGGCCGGCTCGCTGCCCATCGCGCGCAGCAGCCCCTCCCCGCTCAGACCGACCGGGAGGGTCAGCCCGGGCGCGAGGGCCCGGCTGACGGTGGAGGTGGCCACCCAGGGGCGACGCTCCTCCGGCGTGGCGAGGAGGGCGGCCTCGTTGACGACGCCCACCGGGCGACCGTCAGGGGCGACGGTGACGATGCTCCCGGCCGCGGCCTCCTGGGCGCGGCGGACCGCCTCGGCCAGCGGCAGGTCGCTCGGCACCGCCAGGGTGCGCCGGGCCAGGTCGCGGGCGACGAGCGCCGGCAGGCGTCGGCGCAGCCGGGCGTGCGTCATGGCCGCGCTCGACCCGGCCCACAGGAAGGTGGCGACCACGAAGGCCAGCACGTAGTCGAGCAGGTCGGGGGCCACACCGGTGAGCGCCTGCTGCGCGGCCGGCCAGAACAGCACGGCCACCGCGGTCACCCGGCCGCCCCAGCCCGCGACGATGCTGCCGCGGTGCTGGTCGCCGGTGGCGCCCCACACCGCCGCCTTGAGCACCCGCCCCCCGTCGAGCGGGAGGCCGGGCACGAGGTTGAGCACGCCGACCAGCAGGTTGGAGGCGGCCAGGATGCCGATCCCCAGGCGCAGCAGGCCGTCGGGGGTGATCCACCACAGCCCACCCGCCACCGCGCCGACGGCCAGGGAGGTGAGGGGGCCGACGACGGCGATCCAGAACTCCTGGCGCGGGGTGCGCGACTCGGCGTCGATCGTGGTGGCGCCGCCGAGGAAGTGCAGCGTGATCGCGGTGACCCGGAAGCCGTAGCGGCGGGCGACGACGGCGTGGGAGGCCTCGTGCAGCAGCACCGAGCCGTAGAGCACCACGGCGAGGACGACGCCCACGACGTACTTCAGCGCTCCCAGCCCTCCCCGGGCCGCCTCCACCTGCGGGGCGAGGATGACCGAGATCAGCGCCGCGACCAGGAACCACGAGGAGGAGACGAGGACGTCGCTGCCGGCGATGGTGCCGACCTTGAACGTGCCCGCGGGGCGCGCGCGGCCTCGCTCGGGGGTCGGCGGGTCGCCCTGCGGGCCGGTCGGGGACACGCTGCGAGGCTATCGGACCCGCGGTGGCCCGCTCACGGGCGCGGGGACGTCGGCGGTCGGCCCTAGGCTGCCCGGCATGGCCAGCCCCACCGTCCCGACCGTCGCCGCCTCCCCCGCCGAGCGGCTCTCGACACCGGTCGACGGCGTCGAGGTCGTGGGCGCGCTCTCGCCCAGCCGGGCCGGCGACTTCACCACCTGCCCCCTGCTCTACCGCTTCCGCACCATCGACCGCCTGCCCGAGCCGCCCAGCGTCGACGCCGTGCGCGGCACGCTGGTGCACAAGGTGCTGGAGGACCTCTTCGACCTGCCGGCCGCCGAGCGCACCCCCGACCGCGCGCGCACGATGGTCGACCCGACGTGGGAGGCGCTGGTCGAGGCCGAGCCGGGCCTCGCCGAGCTCTTCGAGGACCGCGAGGGGCCGCAGGCCGCGGCCTGGCTGGCGTCGTGCCGCGTGGTGCTGGACCGGTGGTTCACCCTCGAGGACCCCACGCGGCTCGAGCCGGCGGAGCGCGAGGTCTACGTCGAGACCGTCCTGGAGTCGCGGCTGCTGCTGCGGGGCTTCGTGGACCGGCTCGACGTGGCGCCCGACGGCGCGCTGCGCGTGGTCGACTACAAGACCGGACGCTCCCCGGGCGAGGGCTTCGAGGCCCGTGCGCTCTTCCAGATGCGGTTCTACGCCCTGGTGCTGTGGCGCACGCGGGGGGTCGTGCCGAAGGTCCTGCAGCTGGTCTACCTGGGCAACGGCGAGATCGTCCGCTGCGAGCCCGACGAGGCCGACCTGGTCGCCACCGAGCGCAAGGTGGAGGCCATCTGGGCCGCGATCCGCAGCGCCCGCGAGAGCGGGGAGTGGCTGCCCAGCCCCGGACGGCTGTGCTCGTGGTGCGCCCACCAGGCCCTCTGCCCGGCCTTCGGGGGCACTCCCCCGCCGCTGCCGGTCGTGGAGCCCTCCGACGCCGTGTCGGCTCAGGTGTCCGAGGACGCCCCCGGCACCTCCACGCCCTGACGCTCGGCCCACAGCGCGGCCTGCGTGCGGTCGACGACGCCGATCGCGGCGTAGACCCGGGTCAGGTGGGCCTTGACGGTGCGGTCGGTGATGCCCAGGCGGCGGGCGATCTGCTTGTTGGCCAGACCGGCGCGGACGAGTCCCAGCACCTCCAGCTCGCGGCGGGTCAGCCCCGCCGGGGTGCTCGCGCGGCCCCCGGGCGGTGGCACGCCGGGACCACCCGTCCCGGGCAGGCGGCCCCCGGACGGCTGCCGGGAGCCGAGGAGCTGGCGCGCGGCGCGGGGGTCGAGGGGGGACTCCCCGCGGCTGACCGCGTGGACCCCGGCCACGAGCACGTCGGGGTCGGCGTCCTTGAGCAGGTAGCCGACCGCACCCGCGTCGAGGGCCGCGACGATGCGCTCGGAGTCGGAGAACGACGTCAGCACCAGCACCTCGGCCAGCCCCTCGGCGACGACCGCGCGGGTCGCCTGCACGCCGTCGACCCCCGGCATCTGCAGGTCCATCACCACGACGTCGGGTCGCAGCCGTCGTGCGAGGTCGACGGCCTCGGCGCCGTCGGCGGCCGACCCGACCACCTCGACCCCGGCGCTCGCCGAGAGCAGCTGCGAGAGACCGTGCCGCACCACGGCGTGGTCGTCGACGAGCACGACCCGCACGACGGGCACCGCGGGCACGTGGTCGCTCACCGCTCGACCCTCAGCAGGACGCGGGTGCCCTCGCCGGGCGCGCTGTCGACCACCAGGGAGCCGCCGGTGTCCTCGACGAGGCTCTGCAGGCCGCGCAGGCCGTAGCTGCTGCGGTCGCGGACCGCCTCGGGGTCGAACCCGACGCCGTCGTCGGCCACCTCGAGCACCAGCCCGGAGGGCGCGGCGCCGACCTCCACCGAGAGCCTCCCGGCGGCGGAGTGCCGGATGGCGTTGCGCACGGCCTCCTGCGCCACGCGCCAGACCAGCGCCACCTCCGCGTCGGGCGCGTGGGCCACGTCGTCGTGCACGGCCACGGTGGCCTCGATGCCCGCGGCCTCGGCGGGAGCCACGAGGTCGGACAGCGCGGCGGCCAGCCCGCGCGCGTGCAGGTCGGGCGGGTGGATCTCCGCCAGCAGCGAGCGCAGCGCCTTGAGGCTGTCGCGCAGCGCCACACCGGTGTCCTCCAGGAGGTCGCGGGCCCGGGTGGGTGTCGCCGGGTCACGGCTCAGCGCCGACAGGGAGAAGGCGGTGCCGGCGAGGTCCTGCACCACGCCGTCGTGCAGGTCGCGTGCGATGCGGCGCCGCTCCGCATCGGAGGCGCTGATCGCCGAGCGCAGCAACCGCTCCCGGTCGCGGGACGCCGTGCGGAGCTGGCGGGTGAGGAGGGTCAGCAGGCAGGTGACGATCACCACGAGCAGGAGGAAGGGGCCCACGGTGATCCAGCGGTAGGCGTTGTAGATCTCCGCGCGCCGCGACTCGATGTCCTGCACGTCGTAGAACGCCTCGACGAGCACCTGCCGTCCCTGCGGCGTCTGGCTCCCGGTGAAGACCTGGACCAGGTCCTCCGGGGAGCCGTCGGGTCCGGCGGGCACCAGGGGGGCCCGATCCCCCGCCGGCGCCGATCCCGTGCCTCCGTCGAGCAGTGCCGCCTCCTCGGCGGCGGTGAGGGGGTAGACCTGTCCGATCAGGCTGAGGTCGGGGGCGTAGACGACCGTGCCGTCGGCGGCGCGCACCGTCAGCGCCTCGATCCGCGCCGGGCTGTTGGTCACCAGCTGCCGCATCTCCCGGTCGAAGCGGTCGAGGGTGCCGGGGAGCGACTTGCTGCTGCCGGGGAACAGACGCTCCTTGAGGTAGGGCTCCACCAGGGCGGTCGTGACGAGGCGGTTGGTCGCCCGGCGCTCGGCCAACGCGCCTTCCTCGGCGGCGCGGTCCGCGAGGCGTCCCGCGACGACCGCGATGACGACCAGGAGGGCGCCGCTGACGAGGAGGAACCCGACGACGGGGTGGCGCAGCAGCCTCATGGTCCTCAGATCGTGACAGCGGGCTCGGTCAGAAGATGACCTCACCCTTGCAGATCACGCCGTTCGCCGTGTTCTCAGCCCGGAACTCGATGTCGTCGGCACCCCCGAGGTCGATCATCGACCGCGAGATGCGGAAGGACCGGTCGGCGTCCTTGGCGCGCACCTCGCCCTTGGCCGAGAAGTCGTCGTTGTGACGCATGCGCCACTCCCAGACGTCGTCGTCCTCGGAGAAGACGCTGCCGACGACGGTGAGGCGCCCGTTGCCGTCGGCGCTGACACGGAGCTTGTAGCTCGACGTGCTGTCACCGCGGCAGCCTCCCCGATCAGTCTCGCCGTCACCCGCCGCCGCACCAGGTGCGGTGGCGAGGGCCGCTGCGCCCACCATGCATAAGGACGTGACGACGAGACTGATCCGGGCCGGCACCGCTGCTCTCCTCCGCTTCCGCGGAGTCGAGTGGCGTCCCCGAGGTGAGGTAAATCTGACCGACGCGAGGGGGGCAGCGCCACTGTCCTCTGGTACTAGGACCCCGGTACGACCCGGACGGGTCGACCCGGTCGGCCGCCGGTCGGTGCCAGCGGCTTCAGCGGGCACGCCGCTCCGCCCCGGCTGCGGCGTGGGTGGCGGCGAGGTCGTCGACCCCGAGCCCGTGCAGGCTGTCGCGGAAGACCCGGCGCGGCCCGGGCGGCACCGCCACGTGGTGCGGCACCACGAGCACCGAGCACCCGGCCGCGGCGGCCGAGGCGGCGCCGGTGGCGGAGTCCTCGACGGCCAGGCAGTGCGCGGGATCGAGCCCCAGCCGCTCGGCCGCGAGCAGGTAGGGGTCGGGGTGGGGCTTGCCCCGCTCGACCTGGTCGCCGGTCACGACGACGTCGAAGCTGGCCTCCGGGAGCGCATCGACGACCGGCTCGACGAAGCGGGTCCACGACATCGTCACCAGCGCCGTCGGGAGCCCCGCCGCGCGTGTCGCGGAGAGGAGCTCGCGGGCGCCCGGCCGCCACGGCACGTCGACGCGCACCTGCTCGACGACACCGTCGAGCAGGCGCTCGACGATGGCGCGGGGGGTGAGGTCGAGGCCCATGCGCTCGCGGATGTAGACCGCCGAGTCGAGCAGGTCGTTGCCGACCAGCCGCATCGCGTCCTCGTGGGTCCACGTCGCACCGTGCTCCGCGGCCAGCGCGTGCTCCGTGGCGATCCAGTAGGGCTCGGTGTCGACGAGCGTGCCGTCCATGTCCCACAGGACCGCCGCGGGCAGGGCTCCGCCGCGGCCCCGTCCGGCGGAGCGCACGAGGTCGGCCTCAGTCATCGGGGTCGTAGCCCAGGCTCGGCGAGAGCCACCGCTCCGCCTCCGCGAGCGACCAGCCCTTGCGCGCGGCGTAGTCCTCGACCTGGTCGCGACCGAGGCGACCCACGACGAAGTACTGCGACTGCGGGTGGCTGAAGTACCAGCCCGACACCGACGCACCGGGCCACATCGCCATCGACTCGGTGAGGGTGATCCCGGTGGTCTTCTCGACGTCGAGGAGGTCCCACAGGGTCAGCTTCTCGGTGTGGTCGGGGCAGGCCGGGTAGCCCGGCGCGGGGCGGATGCCGGAGTACTTCTCGGCGATGAGGTCCTCGTTGCTCAGCTGCTCCTCGGGCACGTGGCCCCAGAACTCCGTGCGCACCCGCTGGTGCAGACGCTCGGCGAAGGCCTCGGCGAGGCGGTCGGCCAGCGACTCCAGCAGGATCGCGCTGTAGTCGTCGTGCTCGGCCTTGTAGGCCTCGACGCGCTCGGGCAGGCCGATGCCGGCGGTGACCGCGAAGCCGCCGACGTGGTCGGCGATGCCCGTCTCGCGGGGGGCGACGTAGTCGGCCAGCGAGCGGTGGGGCACGCCCTCGCGGTGCTCGCCCTGCTGGCGCAGGTGGTGGAGCACCGTGCGCACCTCGGTGCGCTCCTCGTCGGCCCACACGACGGTGTCGTCACCGTCGCCGTTGGCCGGCAGCAGCCCGTAGACCCCGCGCGCGGTGAGCCACTTCTCGGCCACGATGCGGTCGAGCATCTCCTGTGCGTCGTCGTAGAGCTTGCGCGCGGTCTCCCCCGAGGCGGGGTTGTTGAGGATGTCGGGGAAGCGCCCCTTCATCTCCCAGGCGTTGAAGAAGGGCTGCCAGTCGATGTACTCGCGCAGCTCGGCGATGTCGTAGTCCTCGAGCACGTGGACGCCGGGGCGGCGCGGCGCCGGGGCGTCGTAGCCGCTCCAGTCCACGGGGGTGGCGTCGGCGCGGGCCCGGTCGTAGGGCAGCAGGCGACGCTCGCTCTTGCCGGCGTGACGGGTGCGCAGGGAGTCGTAGTCGGCCTTGACGTCGGCCAGCAGGGCCTCGCGGCGCGTCTCGTGCAGCAGCGCCGCCGCGGTGGGCACCGAGCGCGAGGCGTCCTTGACCCACACGACCGGTCCGTCGTAGCGGGGGTCGACCTTGACCGCGGTGTGGGCGCGCGAGGTGGTGGCCCCGCCGATGAGCAGCGGGATGGTCAGGCCCTGGCGCTGCATCTCGGTGGCCAGGTTGACCATCTCGTCCAGCGAGGGCGTGATGAGGCCCGACAGCCCGATGATGTCGGCGCCGACCTCCTGGGCGGTGTCGAGGATCTTCTGCGCCGGCACCATGACGCCGAGGTCGATGACCTCGTAGTTGTTGCACTGCAGCACCACACCGACGATGTTCTTGCCGATGTCGTGCACGTCGCCCTTGACCGTGGCCATGACGATCGTGCCGTTGGTCTCCTTGGCGGTGGCCAGCGCCGGGTTGTCGAGCTTCTCCTGCTCGATGAACGGGATGAGGTAGGCCACGGCCTTCTTCATCACGCGCGCCGACTTCACCACCTGCGGCAGGAACATCTTGCCCGCGCCGAAGAGGTCGCCGACGACGTCCATGCCCGACATCAGCGGGCCCTCGATGACCTCGATCGGTCGACCGCCGCGCGCCGCGATCTCCCGGCGCAGCTCCTCGGTGTCGGACTCCACGTGGGCGTCGAGCCCCTTGACCAGGGCGTGCGTGATGCGCTCCCCCACCGGGAGCTCGCGCCAGGCCTCGGTGACGGCCTCGACGGCCTCGCCGGCGCGGTTGTGCTCCTCGGCGATCTCCAGCAGGCGCTCGGCGGCGTCGGGGCGCCGGTCGAGCACGACGTCCTCGATGCGCTCGCGCAGCTCGGGCTCGACCTCGTCGTAGACCACCAGGGCGCCGGCGTTGACGATGCCCATGTCGAGACCGGCCTCGATGGCGTGGAAGAGGAAGACGGCGTGGATCGCCTCGCGCACCGGGTTGTTGCCGCGGAAGGAGAAGCTGACGTTGGAGATGCCGCCCGAGACCTTCGCCCCGGGGAGGTTCTGCTTGATCCAGCGGGTGGCCTCGATGAAGTCCAGCCCGTAGGACGCGTGCTCCTCGATGCCGGTGGCCACCGCGAAGACGTTGGGGTCGAAGATGATGTCCTCGGGCGGGAAGTCGACCTCGTCGACCAGGATCCGGTAGGCGCGCTCGCAGATGGCCTTGCGGCGCTCCAGGTTGTCGGCCTGGCCGTCCTCGTCGAAGGCCATGACCACCGCGGCGGCGCCGTACTTGCGGCACAGGCGGGCCTGGGCGCGGAAGGCGTCCTCGCCCTCCTTCATCGAGATCGAGTTCACGATGGCCTTGCCCTGGACGTTCTTCAGGCCGGCCTCGATGACCTCGAACTTCGAGGAGTCCACCATCACCGGCACCCGGCTGATGTCGGGCTCGCTGGCGATGAGCTTGGTGAAGCGGTCCATGGCCGCGACGCCGTCGATCATGCCCTCGTCCATGTTGACGTCGATGACCTGCGCGCCGTTCTCGACCTGCTGCGCGGCGACCGACAGGGCCGCGTCGTAGTCGCCGGCCTTGATGAGGTTGCGGAAGCGGGCCGAGCCGGTGATGTTGGTGCGCTCGCCGATGTTGACGAAGAGGCTGGAGGAGTCGACGGTGAAGGGCTCGAGGCCCGAGAGGCGCAGCGCGGGGGCCACCGACGGCACCTCGCGGCGGGTGCGTCCCTCGACGGCGCCTGCGATGGCCGCGATGTGGGCCGGGGTGGTGCCGCAGCAGCCGCCGACGATGTTGACGAAGCCGGCCTCCGCGAACTCCCCCACGACCGCGGCCGTCTGCTCCGGGGTCTCGTCGTACTCGCCGAAGGCGTTGGGCAGCCCGGCGTTGGGGTAGCAGGACACGAAGGTGTCGGCGATGCGCGAGATCTCGGCGACGTAGGGGCGCATCTCGCTGGCCCCGAGGGCGCAGTTGAGGCCGACCGCGATCGGTCGGGCGTGGCGCACGGAGTCCCAGAAGGCCTCGGTGACCTGGCCCGACAGCGTGCGCCCCGAGGCGTCGGTGATCGTGCCGGAGATGATGACCGGCCAGCGGCGCCCGGTCTGCTCGAAGAGGGTCTCGAGGGCGAAGATCGCGGCCTTGGCGTTGAGGGTGTCGAAGATGGTCTCGACCATCAGCAGGTCGGCCCCGCCGTCGACGAGGCCGCGGGCGGCCTCGAGGTAGGCCTCGACGAGCTGGTCGTAGGAGACGTTGCGCGCGCCCGGGTCGTTGACGTCCGGGGAGATGGAGGCGGTGCGGGTGGTGGGACCGAGCGCACCCGCGACGTAGCGCGGCCGCTCCGGGGTGGCCACCTCGTCGGCGACGCGGCGGGCCAGCCGCGCGGCCTCGAGGTTGAGCTCGCGGGCCAGCTCGGCCATGCCGTAGTCCGAGAGCGAGACGGCGTTGGCGTTGAAGGTGTTGGTCTCGAGCAGGTCGGCGCCGGCCTCGAGGTACTCCCGGTGGATGCCCGCGATGATGTCGGGCTGCGTCAGCGTGAGCAGGTCGTTGTTGCCGACCAGGTCGCTGGGCCAGTCGGCGAAGCGCTCGCCGCGGTAGCCGGCCTCGTCGGGCCGGTCGCGCTGGATCGCGGTGCCCATCGCGCCGTCGAGCACCAGGATCCGCTCCTGCAGGGCGCGGGTGAGCGCCTCGGTGGCGTCGGGACGCCAGTCGACGGAGGTGTCCTCGGGCTCGGGCAACGCAGCTCCTCTCGGGGGGCGCCGCGCTCGACCCGGACGACGGTGGCCGGGCGTGCGCGGGCGGTCTGGCCAGCGTAGGAACAGCGTCCGAGGGCCGGACAGGATTCCCAGATCGTGACACCGGTCCGCGGACCGGACGAAATCCTCACCCGTCTCCTAGGCTGGCTCGATGATCGAGATCCAGGACGGCTCCGAGCTGGTGGACCCCATCGTCATCGCTGCCTTCGAGGGATGGAACGACGCCGCCGACGCCGCCTCCTCGGTCGTGGACCACCTGATCCGGGTGTGGGGCGCCCGCATCGTCGGGGCGGTCGACCCCGAGGACTTCTACGACTTCCAGGTCAACCGCCCGCTGGTCGGGGTCGACGAGCACGGCCACCGTCGCCTGACCTGGCCCACCACCCAGATCGCCGTGGCCTCCCCGCCCGACCTCGACCGCGACGTCATCCTCATCCGCGGCATCGAGCCCAACATGCGCTGGCGCCAGTTCTGCGCCGAGCTGCTGGCGGCCTGCGACGAGCTGGGCGGCAACCTGGTGGTGACCCTCGGCGCCCTGCTCGCCGACACCCCCCACACCCGCCCGATCCCCGTGACCGGCACCGCGACCGAGCCCGAGCTGGTCGACCGCCTCAAGCTCGAGCAGTCCACCTACGAGGGCCCCACCGGCATCGTCGGCGTCTTCCAGGACGCCTGCGTGCGGGTGGACATGCCGGCGGTCTCCTACTGGGCGGCCGTGCCCCACTACGTCGCGCAGCCGCCCTGCCCCAAGGCGACGCTGGCGCTCATCGGCCAGCTGGAGGACCTGCTCGAGGTCTCGATCCCCCTCGGCGAGCTGCCCGAGGACGCCCGCGCCTGGGAGCGCGGGGTCGACGAGCTGGCCGAGGACGACGAGGACGTCGCCGACTACGTGCGCTCCCTGGAGGAGACCCGCGACACCACCGACCTGCCCGAGGCCTCGGGCGAGGCGATCGCGCGGGAGTTCGAGCGCTACCTCAAGCGGCGCACCGACGGCGACTGACCGCCCCGCCCGCCGGCCGGGGCCGGCTCAGAGGGCCAGGCCGAGCGCGGCGTCGAGCAGCACGTGGACGCTGCGCGCCGCGTCGGGGTCGGAGGTGTCGGCCAGGCCGTGGGTGCCGAGGGTGGCGTCGACCCACGCGTCGACGGCGGCGAGCGCCCGCGGGGCGTCGAGGTCGTCGGCCAGCGCCGCGAGCACCTCGGTGACGACCGGCTCGGCCGGTGCGCCGGCCCCGAGGGCGATCGCCTTGCGCCACTCGGCGAGGCGGTCGACGTTGTCGAAGAGCTCGGCGTCGGTCCACTCCCAGTCGCTGCGGTAGTGGTGGCGCAGCAGGGTCGCGCGGATCGCCATCGGGTCGACGTCGCTGTTGCGCAGCGCGGAGACGAACACCAGGTTGCCGCGCGACTTCGACATCTTCTCGCCGTCGTAGGCCACCATCCCGGCGTGGGAGTAGACCTGGGCGAAGGGCGTGCCCGGCTCGGCGACCTGGGCGTGACCGGCGCACATCTCGTGGTGCGGGAAGACCAGGTCGCTGCCGCCGGCCTGCACGTCGAAGGCCCCCCCGAGGTGCTCCATGGCGATCGCGGTGCACTCCACGTGCCAGCCCGGGCGGCCGGGGCCGAAGGGGCTGGGCCACGACGGCTCGCCCTCCCGCTCCCCGCGCCACACGACGCAGTCGAGGGGGTCGCGCTTGCCGGGGCGGTCGGGGTCGCCGCCGCGCTCGGGGAAGATCCGCAGCATGGCCTCGCGGTCCAGGCCCGACTCCTCGCCGAAGGCCGGGTCGGCGGTGACCGAGAAGTAGAGGTCGTCCTCGACCCGGTAGACCGCACCGGCGGCCTGGAGCCGCTCGACGAGGGCCACCACGAGGGGGATCGACTCGACGGCGCCGACGTACTCGGCCGGGGGCAGGACGCGCAGGGCGGTCATGTCCTGGCGGAAGAGCTCGGTCTCGCGCTCGGCCAGCGCGGTCCACTCGACGTGCACCTTGGTGGCGCGCTCCAGGAGCGGGTCGTCGACGTCGGTTACGTTCTGCACGTAGGTGACGTCGTGGCCGGCGCTGCGCCAGGCCCGGTTGAGCAGGTCGTAGGCGACGTAGGTGGCGGCGTGACCCATGTGCGTGGCGTCGTAGGGCGTGATGCCGCAGACGTAGAGACGGGCCGCGCCGGTCGGCGTGGTGGTGACCAGCTCGCCGCGCGGGGTGTCGTGGAGGGCGACCGCAGGGCCCTTCACGGGGAGGGTCGGGATCTCCGGGGCAGGCCAGGCACGCATGCCGCGCACTCTAGCCAGTCGGGTCGACGGCGCTGGTGGACGGTGCCGTTCGGCACGACGTCGGGCGCGGTGGGCGCGCGCCCCGGGACGGCGCGAGCCTCAGAACGGCGGCCAGGGGATCGCCGGGTGCTCGCCGCGCGGCGCCGGCAGGGCCCCCCGGTGCAGCAGGCGGTCGCAGCGGCGCGCGATGCAGTCGATCTCGAGGTCGGTGAGCAGGGGCGCCAGCGACGCTCCCAGCGCACCGGCCAGCCCCTCGCGCACCGCCGTGACCGCGGAGCGCTCCTCGTCGGTGAGCGGCTCGCCGACCCAGCCCCAGAGCACGGTGCGCAGCTTGTGCTCGTGGTGGAAGGCGATGCCGTGGTCGACGCCGAAGCGGTGGCCGTCGGCCATCTCCAGCACGTGGCCGCCCTTGCGGTCGGCGTTGTTGACGACCACGTCGAAGACCGCCATGCGTCGCAGGGCCGGGGTGTCCTCGTGGACCAGCGCGATCGGCCGGTCGCGGGCGTCGAGGCCGTCGAAGACGTGGAGGTAGCCCGGCGGCACCTCGCCCTCGGGCACCAGCGTCACCGCCTCCTGCTCGGCGTCGGGCTCCTGCCACTGCTGCACCATGCCCGGGCCGTGCGGGCCCCCGCGCAGCCACGTGCGGGGCACGACGCCCCACCCGGTGGCCTCGGAGACCAGGTACGCCGCCACCTCGCGGTGGGCCAGCGTGGCCCCGGGGAAGTCCCAGAGCGGCTTCTCCCCCGCGATCGGCTTGTAGACCACGCGGGTGCTGCCGACCGTGCCGAGGAAGGTCGCGTTGGACGCCGGCATGATCCGGCCCTCGAGCACGAGCTCGGCCGACTCGAGCACGTCGAGCGGGTCGGAGGTCTCCACGGTGGTCAGACGCCTCGGGTCAGGGCTCGCGCCGCTTGAACCCGTTGGCCCGCACGCACAGGTGGCCCTCGGGGTCCATCGGGTTGCCGCAGAAGGGGCAGCTCGGACGACCGGCCTCGAGGACCTGCTCGCTGCGCTTGACGAAGGCGCGGGCCTGCCCGGCGGGCAGGCGCACCAGCAGCACCTCGTCGGGCTCGGGCTCCTCGAAGTCCTCGTCGACCTGCTCGGGGCTGACGACGGCGGCCTCGGTGAAGGGGAAGACCTCGATCACGACGCGCTCGTCGTCGGGGTCCCACGACAGCGTCATCGTGCCCGCGCGGAACTCCTCGTCGATCGGCTGCTCCAGCGGCGCGGTGTCCTCGGTGCCGATCGGCGCCACCGCGGGCACCAGGGCGTCGCTGAGATCGCTCGACATGACGTCGTCGAGCAGCTCGTCGATGCGCTCGGCGAGCGCCGCGACCTGCTGCTTCTCGAGTGCCACGCTGACGACGCGGGCGCCGCTGCGGGCCTGGAGGAAGAACGTGCGGGCACCGGGCGGACCGACGGTGCCCGTGACGAACCGCTCGGGCGGGTCGAATCCGTGGACGACAGGCATGTGCTCCACCCTAGGGCTGCCCGGCAACGTCGCCGGGACCCGCTCCCCCACCCACCGCGGCGTCCGACGTACGCCGGGACCCGCGGGCCTTCTTCGGCGGCACCAGCCAGCCCAGGTCGCCGGCGTGGGTGTTGGTGGCGAGCACGTAGGGCCGGCTGTCGGTGTAGCGCACGATCGAGATCGACGCGGGGTCGACGTTGATGCGCTGGAAGAGGTCGAGGTGCATGCCCAGGGCGTCGGCCAGGACCGACTTGATGATGTCGCCGTGGCTCACCGCCACCCAGACGGCGCCGGGGCCGTGCTCGGCCTCGATCGCGGCGTCGTGGCGCCGCACGGCGGCCACGGAGCGGGCCTGCATGGTCGCCATGGACTCACCGCCGGGGAAGGCGGCCGCCGAGGGCTGCGACTGCACGACCTTCCACAGCTTCTCCTTGGCGAGGTCCTTGAGGGCGCGGCCCTGCCACTCGCCGTAGTCGCACTCGCTGATGCCCTTCTCGCTCAGCGTCGGCACCTCGCCGGCCTGGGCGGCCAGGAGCGCCTTGGCGGTCTGGCGGCAGCGCTCGAGCGGGCTGGTGACGAGCGCTGCGAGGCGCACCGGGGCGAGGCGCTCCCCGGCCCGCTCGGCCTGCGCGCGGCCGGTGTCGTCGAGCTTGACGCCGGGGGTGCGCCCGGCGAGCACGCCGGAGGCGTTGGCCGTCGTGCGGCCGTGGCGGACGAGGATCACGGTTGCCATGGCGCCGAGCCTAGACAGCCGCTCCCACGGCCCGGCCGCCGTGGCCTACCGTGTGCCGGTGATCGTGGACAGTGCGCTCTACCGTGACGGCTCGCGCGTGCCGGTGGACTGCGGCCCCCAGGAGCTGCACGCGATGCGTGCCGCGGTGCGGCAGCCGGGCGACTTCGTGTGGGTCGGGCTCCACCAGCCCGCCGAGCACGAGCTGGAGGACGTCGCGGTCGCCTTCGGGCTGCACCCGCTGGCCGTCGAGGACGCCGTCAAGGCCCACCAGCGGCCCAAGCTCGAGGTCTACGGCGACAGCCTCTTCCTGGTGCTCAAGACGCTCTGGTACGTCGACGAGGACGACGCCGTGGAGACCGGCGAGATCAGCCTCTTCGTCGGCGCCGACTTCATCGTCACGGTCCGCCACGGGCAGGGATCGGAGCTGCAGTCGGCGCGGCGCTACCTGGAGTCGAAGGAGTCGGTGCTGACCCACGGCCCCTCCGCGGTGGTCTACGCGGTGGCCGACCGGGTCGTGGACGCCTACATCGCGGTCGTCGACTCGCTGCAGGAGGACGTCGACGAGGTCGAGGCGTCGGTCTTCTCCGACGTGCGCACCCGCGACGCCGCCCGGATCTACACGCTCAAGCGCGAGATCGCCGAGGTGCGGCGTGCCGTGATGCCGCTGCGCGAGCCGATGCGGCGCTTCGCCTACGGCGACGTCGACGGCATCGACGACGACGCCGCCCCCTTCTTCCGCGACGTCTCCGACCACCTGGTGCGCGCCGCGGAGTCGGTGGACACCCTCGACGCGCTGCTGTCGACGGCCTTCGACGCCCACACCGCCCAGATCTCGGTGCAGCAGAACGACGACATGCGCAAGATCTCCGCCGGCGTCGGGCTCGTCGCGGCCCCCACGCTCATCGCCGGGGTCTACGGCATGAACTTCGACCACATGCCCGAGCTGCACTGGGCCCTGGGCTACCCGATGGCGCTCGGCCTGATGGCGCTGACCTCGGGGCTGCTGTGGATGTTCTTCAAGCGCTCCGGCTGGCTGTGAGGCGGGCCCCCGCCGACGGCCGGCCGGCTCAGGCGGCCAGCACGCCGGTGGCGACCAGCACCAGGACGGCCGTGCCCAGCACCACGCGGTAGACCACAAAGGGCGTGTAGGACCGGGTCGAGACGTAGCGCAGCAGCCACGCGATGGCGGCGTACCCGACCAGGAACGAGACGACGGTGGCCACGATGGTCGGGGTCCAGCCGTAGGGGTTGTCGCCGCCCGGGATCTCGCGGAGCTGGAAGACCCCGGCGCCGACGACCGCGGGGATGGCCAGGAGGAAGGCGTAGCGGGTGGCGGCCTCGCGGTCGTAGCCGAGCAGGCGGCCCATCGAGAGCGTGGCCCCCGAGCGGGAGACGCCGGGCACGAGGGCCGCGGCCTGGGCCAGCCCCATGAGCACGGCGTCGCGCAGGGTGATCTGCTCGATGCGCTTGTCGGTGCGGCCGAGCTTGTCGGCAAGGCCCAGCACGAGACCGAGCACCACCAGCGTCGTGCCGATGATCCACAGGCTGCGGAAGTCACGCTCGATGACGTCCTTGAGCGCGACGCCGAGCAGCACGATCGGCAGCGAGCCGACGATGATGAACCACCCCATGCGGGCGTCGAGGTGGCCGCGGTACTCCGGACGCACCAGGGAGCGCAGCCAGGTGGTGGCGATGCGCCAGATGTCCTTGCGGAAGTAGATGAGCACCGCGAGCTCCGTGCCGACCTGGATGACGGCCGTGAACGCCGCGCCCGGGTCGCCCCAGCCGAAGAGCTCGGGGAAGATGCGCAGGTGGGCGCTGCTGGAGATCGGCAGGAACTCGGTGAGTCCCTGGATGACGCCGAGGACGATGGCCTGGAGGAGTTCCTGCACGGTGGAGGACTCTAGGCCCGTCGGACGCCGGTGTTCTCGACCACCACCGTCGTGGCGCGCCGTGCGTGGCGTCGGCCACTGGCTAGGTTGTCGCCATGCAGCAGCGCTCCCTGGGTCTGACCGGCCTGCAGGTCTCCCGCCTCGGCCTCGGCACGATGACCTGGGGCCGCGACACCGACGAGCACGAGGCCCGCGACCAGCTGGTCGCCTTCGTCGGGGCCGGCGGCACCCTCGTCGACACCGCGCCGGTCTACACCGAGGGCCGCTCCGAGCGGCTGCTCGGCTCGCTGCTGGGCGACGTGGTGCGGCGCGACGAGGTGGTGCTGGCCACCAAGGGCGGCCTCGAGGCGCACCGTGGCGGCGTGCGGGTCAGCACCTCGCGCGGCGCCTTGCTGGCCGGGCTCGACGCCTCGCTGGAGCGCCTGGGCGTCGACCACGTCGACCTGTGGCAGGTGCACACCTGGCACGACGGGACGCCGCTGGAGGAGACGCTGCACGCCCTCGACCTGGCCGTGACCTCCGGACGCGCGTCCTACGTCGGCGTGAGCAACTACACCGGCTGGCAGACCGCGCAGGCCGCCACGTGGCAGCGCGCCGTGCCCGGGCGGGTGCCGCTGGCCTCGACCCAGGTGGAGTACTCCCTGCTCCACCGTGGGATCGAGGACGAGGTCCTCCCGGCCGCGCAGGCGCTCGGCCTCGGTGTGCTGCCGTGGTCGCCCCTGGCGCGCGGCGTGCTGACCGGCAAGTACCGCACGGGCATCCCGGCCGACTCGCGCGCCGCGGTCGACGAGTACGCCCCCTACATGGACCCCTACCTCGACGAGCGGGCCGCCGGCATCGTCGGCGCCGTCTGCCGCGCCGCCGACGGCCTCGGCTGGTCGCCGCTGCAGGTGGCCCTGGTGTGGGTCCGCGACCGGCCCGGGGTCACTTCGCCTATCGTGGGAGCACGTACGGCGGCACAGCTGCGGGTCGCCCTCGACATCGAGGGTCTCGCGCTCCCGTCCGAGATCGCCGATGCTCTCGACGACGTCTCCGCCGACTGACTCCAGACCGCCCGCCACCTCACCAGGAGGCCCCGTGAGCCGCGCGCCCCTGCACCGACGTACCTCGTGGTCGCCCGTCGAGTGGGAGTTCGACAAGGTGACCTTCGACCGTCACTTCTCGCGCAACGTCGTCACCAAGCTGCTCGTCGAGCGGGCCGAGCACGGCGGCTGGGAGCTCGACCGAGTGCGGATCGGCTCCGACGGCACCCGCCGCGTCATCCTGCGGCGCAAGATCATCAAGGCCGTCCGCACCGCCTGAGCCCCTCCTGGCCGGTCCGGCGGCCTAGACGTCGTCGAGGAAGCGGTCGAAGACCCGCGCCCCGAACTCCAGCGCGTCGACCGGCACCCGCTCGTCGACGCCGTGGAAGAGCGCGGTGAAGTCGAGGTCGTCGGGCAGCCGCAACGGCGCGAAGCCGTAGGAGCGCATGCCCAGGCGTCGGAAGTGCTTGGCGTCGGTGCCGCCGCTCATCAGGTACGGCGCCACCACGGCGTCGGGGTCCTCGGCGAGCAGGGATCGCGTCATCGCGTCGACCAGGTCGCCGTCGTAGGGGGTCTCCCACGGCTGCTGGTGCGACAGGAACTCGATCTCGACGCCCTCGCCGGTCAGCTCGGCCAGCGTGGCGAAGAACTCGTCCTCGAAGCCGGGCAGGAAGCGGCCGTCGACGTGGGCGGTGGCCTCGGTCGGGATGACGTTCACCTTGTAGCCCGCCCCCAGCATGGTGGGGTTGGTGGTGTTGCTGATGACCGCGCCGAGCATCCGTGCGGCTCCGCCGAACTCCTCGATCAGCCGCGGCGCGTTCTCGGGGGTCGCCTCGACCCCGGCGAGGTCGCCGACGGCGGCGAGGAGCACCTGCATGGTCGGGGTGAGCCGCACCGGCCACTCGTGGGCGCCGATGCGGGCCACGGCGCCGCTGAGCCGGGTGACGGCGTTGTCGGTGTTGAGCATCGAGCCGTGCCCGGCCCGGCCGCGGGCGGTGAGCCGCATCCAGGCCATGCCCTTCTCGGCGGCCTCGATGAGGTACATCCGCCGGCCCCGCACCGTGGTGCTGAAGCCGCCGACCTCGCCCACGGCCTCGGTGACGCCGGCGAACTCCTCGCGGTGGTCGCGCACGAGCACCTCGGCGCCCTTGTGGCCCCCGGCCTCCTCGTCGGCGGTGAAGCACAGCACGACGGGGCGCGAGGGCACCCGCCCGGCGCGGGCACGGGCCCTGACCACGCTGAGCAGCATGGCGTCGAAGTCCTTCATGTCGACCGCGCCGCGGCCCCACACGTACCCGTCCTGGACCTCCCCGGAGAAGGGGTCCACCTGCCAGTCCTCGGCCGCGGCGGGGACGACGTCGAGGTGGCCGTGCAGCAGCAGGGCGTCGTCGCGCGCGCCGTCTCCGCCCCAGTGGGCCACCACGCTGGTGCGGCCCGGCTCGGACTCGTAGAGCCGGGAGGAGATGCCGACCTCGTCGAGCAGGGCTGCGACGTGCTCGGCCGCCTTGCGCTCGCCAGGACCCTCGGCGTCGCCGTAGTTGGAGGTGTCCATCCGGATCAGGTCGCGACAGATCTCGACGACCTCGCCGGCCGGGTCGTGCTCGGTCCCGGGGTGCGTGTCGGGGTGCGTGTCGGGGTGCTCGGAGGAGGGGTTGCCCATGGCGCCCAGCATGTCACCGAGGGCCCCGGAGGCCGACCCCTCGTGGGGGTGGGGCCCGATGCGGGACTTCGGCCGACGCTTTGTTACTGTTCCACCGCACTCGTCCGGGTGGCGGAATTGGCAGACGCGCTAGCTTGAGGTGCTAGTGCCCGTATTAGGGCGTGGGGGTTCAAGTCCCCCCTCGGACACTCAGAAGGCCCCGGCTCCACGGGGCCTTCTGTCATTTCCCCAGGGTGCCGGGTGCACCCCGGTGCACCGCCGGCGGCGCGGGACCCGCCCTTCGGTGGCCCGCCGCGCGGACGACGGTGACCATGCTGTGGCACCGGTGTCACGCCACGGCGTGACCGGACCCGTCTTGCGGGCTCAGTCGACCGCGGTGCCGTGCGGCTGGCGGGGGCCTTGCGGCGTCGTGCGTCGGGCGCGACGTCGGTCGCGTCCGCGCTGCCACTGCTCGGTGGTCACCAGCCCGGTGAGGACCCCGCCGAGTCCGACCCCTCCGCCGAGGGGGGCCGACACCGGGCTGTCCCACGCCACCACCCCGAGGAAGCAGACGGCGACGACCGTGAAGGCCGCCGCGAAGTGCGTCAGACGGTCGACCAGGTCGCGGCGGTGCAGCAGCTGCCAGGCGGCACCCGTCGCGCCGCTGACGGCGGCCACGACGAGCAGGTCCGCGCCGGTGGCCGATCCGTGGTGACCCACCTGCGCGGCCCATACGAGTGCTGCCAGCGGGAGGACGAAGGCCGCGCCGTAGCGGCGGGGTGGCGGCGTGCTCACGACGGAGAGGATGCCTCCTCCCGGGCTCCGCGACCGCATCGACGGCAGCGGCGGCCGAGACCCGGCCCACCGGGGCCCGGCGTCATCGCGACGCCCGTCCGCGTCGTCCCCCCGGCGTCACCGGATCTGCTCCAGGAAGTCGGCGACGTGGGTGCGCAGGTCGGTGGCGAGGCGTGAGAGCTCCAGGCAGGCGCTGGTCATCTCGACCGCTCCCGTGCTCGTGGTGCGGGTGTCGTCGGTGATGGTGGCGACCTCGCCGGTCACCGCGGTCACCGCCGAGGCGGCCCGCGAGGTGGTCTTGCTCAGCTCCTGGGCGGCCAGCCGCTGCTCGCCCACGGAGCCGGCGATGACCGACAGGCTCTCCCCCATCCCGCGCACGCCACCGGAGATCGTCTCGATGGCGGTGACGGCCTCGGTGGCGGCCGCGCGGATCTCCCCGACCTGGTCCTCGATGCGCACGGTCGCCTCGGAGGTCTGGGCGGCGAGGTTCTTGACCTCGGAGGCGACGACGGCGAAGCCCTTGCCCGACTCGCCGGCCCGCGCCGCCTCGATCGTGGCGTTGAGGGCGAGCAGGCGGGTCTGGGCGGCGACCTCGCTGATCACGCGCACCACGTCGCCGATCTCCTGGGAGGCCTTCACGAGACCGGCCACCGTCTGCTGGGCGGCGGCGGCCTCCGCCGAGGCCGCGACGCCGACCTCGTCGGCGCTGCTGGTCTGGGCCTCGATGGCCCCGACGGTGCTCGCGAGCTCCTCGACGGCGGCCGCGGCCATGGTGACGGCGTCGGAGGCGGTGACGGCCTGGTCGCCGACGACCTCCGCCCGGGTGGCGGTGCCCTCGGCCGTCGCGGCCAGGCTGCGCGAGGTCGACTCCATCTCGGTCGACGCGGCGGCGACCTGGTCGGAGAGGCCGAGCACGGCCCGCTCGAAGGCGTCGGCGAGCTCGAGACGGCGTGCGTCCTGCGCCGCGAGCTCGTCGTGGGAGGCGGCCATGGAGGCGGTGGCGGCGTTGATGGTGCCGGCGCCGGCGCGGAACGAGCCGACCATCCCCCGCACCAGGAACGTGCGGTAGAAGCGGCCGTCGCTGGCGAACTCCAGCGACGCCGAGGCCTCGCGCACGAAGGCGTCGGTGAGGTCGAGCAGGTCGTTGAGAGCGGAGCGGGCCTCGCGCAGCTCGGGGGCGTCGCCGAGCACGCCGACCCGGGGCTCCAGGTCGCCGCGGGCCGCGGCCCGGCACACGGCGGTGAGGGCCAGCAGCGCCGAGCGGTACGCCGCCGCCTCGGCGGCCAGGGCGGCTGCCGGGTCGGCGGGCTCGGCCGGGTCGGCGGGGTGCGCGGCCCCGACAGGACCGTCGTCGAGGAGCGTCATGCCGCCGCCCCCTCGGTCGGGGCCGCAGCGGCGTCGAGCGACCAGACCAGCTCGTCGTAGGTGGTGCCGCGGCGGGCGAGCAGGTCGTCCAGCAGGGCCGAGGACGCGGCCAGCGCCTCCGGGCTGCTGGCGTGGCGGGCCTCCTCGGCGACGAGCGCGGCGTAGAGGGGGCGGACCTGGTCGAGCGCGCCCCGTGAGGCGGTGCGGCGGTTGGAGTGGTAGCCGACCACGGTGCCGTCGGGCCCGACGGTGGGGGTGACGTGGGCGAGCACCCAGTAGTGCCCGCCGTCGGCGCGCAGGTTGACGACGTAGGCGAAGATCTCCTCCCCCGCACCCACCCGCTCCCACAGCAGCCGGAAGACCGCGCGCGGCATGTCGGGGTGGCGGATGAGGTTGTGCGGGCGACCGACGAGATCGGCCTCCTCGTAGCCGCTCATCTCCACGAAGAGCTGGTTGACGTAGGTCATCAGACCCCGGGTGTCGGTCTTCGACACGATGATCCGGTCCTCGGCGAAGGTGTGCTCGACCCCGGTGGGCCTGATCCGCTGCTGCCGCATGGCTGGTGTCTCCTCCCGGGCCGCCCTCGCGTGCCCTCGACGCCCCGATCGGCGGGTGGGGCGCCCGGCGTAGGACCCGCCGCGGAGTCGGGACCAAGGTCCTGCGGAGTCGGGACCGAGGACACGCCGACCGGCCATCAGATCTTGATTCGATCCAGAAAAGCCGCCAGAGTAGGCGCATGAGCACCTCCCCCACCGTCGAGGACCGGCTGCGCGCTGCGCAGCTGCGGGTCACCAGGCCGCGGGTGTCCGTCCTGGCCGCGGTGCACCAGCGTCCCCACGCCGACACCGACACCCTCATCAACGCGGTGCGGGCCGACCTCGGCGAGGTCTCCCACCAGGCGGTCTACGACGTCCTGCGCGCGCTCACCGGCGCCGGGCTCGTGCGCCGCATCCAGCCCTCGGGCTCGGTCGCGCGCTACGAGGCGCGCGTGGGCGACAACCACCACCACGTCGTGTGCCGCAGCTGCGGCGCCATCGGCGACGTCGACTGCGCCGTGGGCCACACGCCGTGCCTCACCGCCTCCGACGACCACGGCTTCGAGGTCGACGAGGCGGAGGTCGTCTACTGGGGCACCTGCCCCGCGTGCGCGGCCGCGCGCCCCGCCTGACCCCGATCAGCAGCCACCACCAGCCATCACCTCAGTGACCGCCACTCCCGAAAGGTTCCAGATGAGCGACAACCAGGACCAGAGCGCCGCGCAGGGCGACACCGCCCCGGTCAGCCCCCAGGGCGTCGACCGCAAGGCCGAGCAGGGCTGCCCCGTCATGCACGACGGCGCCACCGCGCAGGGCAGCGAGAGCGAGAACCCGGTCATCGACTCCCCCACCCCGAAGACCGGCGGACGCCCGCACGGCCTCAAGGACTGGTGGCCCAACTCCCTCGACCTCTCGGTGCTGCACGTGCACTCGACCAAGAGCAACCCGCTGGGCGAGGACTTCGACTACAAGCAGGCCTTCGCCGGCCTCGACGTCGACGCGCTCAAGCAGGACGTCACCCAGGTGCTGCGCACCTCGCAGGACTGGTGGCCCGCCGACTTCGGCCACTACGGCGGCCTGATGATCCGTCTCAGCTGGCACGCCGCCGGCACCTACCGCATCTACGACGGTCGCGGCGGCGCCGGCGACGGCGGCCAGCGCTTCGCCCCGCTCAACAGCTGGCCCGACAACGCCAACCTCGACAAGGCCCGCCGCCTGCTGTGGCCCGTCAAGCAGAAGTACGGCACCAAGGTCTCCTGGGCCGACCTGCTGGTCCTCGCCGGCAACGTCGCCCTCGAGGACATGGGCCTGCCGACCTTCGGCTTCGGCTTCGGCCGTGAGGACGTCTGGGAGCCCGAGGAGATCTTCTGGGGCCCCGAGGACACCTGGCTGGGCGACGAGCGCTACACCGGCGAGCGCGAGCTCCACGAGTCGCTCGGCGCCGTTCAGATGGGCCTGATCTACGTCAACCCCGAGGGCCCCAACGGCAACCCCGACCCGCTGGCCTCGGCCCGCGACATCCGCGAGACCTTCGCCCGCATGGCGATGAACGACGAGGAGACCGTCGCCCTCATCGCCGGCGGCCACACCTTCGGCAAGACCCACGGAGCCGGCGACGCCGACCTCGTGGGCCCCGAGCCCGAGGGCGCGCCGCTGGAGGAGCAGGGCCTGGGCTGGACGAGCCAGTTCGGCTCCGGCAAGGGCGTTGACGCCATCACCTCGGGCCTCGAGGTCACCTGGACCCGCACCCCGGTGCAGTGGAGCAACGACTACTTCGAGTTCCTGTTCGGCTACGAGTGGGAGCTGGAGAAGAGCCCCGCCGGCGCCTACCAGTGGGTGGCCAAGGACGCCGAGGACGTCATCCCCGGCCCGACCGAGGACGCCCCCCGGCGCAGGCCCACCATGCTCACCAGCGACCTCGCGCTGCGCGTGGACCCGGCGTACGAGAAGATCTCGCGGCACTTCCTGGAGAACCCCGAGGAGTTCGCGCTGGCCTTCGCCAAGGCCTGGTACAAGTTGCTGCACCGCGACATGGGCCCGATCAGCCGCTACCTCGGCCCCGAGGTCGCCGAGCCGCAGCTGTGGCAGGACCCCGTGCCGGCCGTCGAGGGCCCGCTGGTCTCCGACGCCGACGTCGCCCGCCTCAAGCAGGCGGTGCTGGCCACCGACCTGACGGTCTCCGAGCTCGTCGCCACGGCATGGGCCTCGGCCGCGACCTTCCGCTCCACCGACAAGCGCGGCGGCGCCAACGGCGCCCGCATCCGCCTCGAGCCGCAGCGCGGCTGGGAGGTCAACCAGCCCGAGCAGCTCGAGCGCGTGCTCGGCGTGCTCGAGGGCGTCCGCAGCGACTTCAACGCCGCGGGCGGGGCGCAGGTCTCGCTGGCCGACCTCATCGTGCTCGCCGGCTCCGCCGCGGTGGAGAAGGCCGCCGCCGACGCCGGCGTCGAGGTGACCGTGCCGTTCCGCGCCGGTCGCACCGACGCCACCCAGGAGCAGACCGACACCGACTCCTTCCGGGTGCTCGAGCCGCGCGCCGACGGGTTCCGCAACTACCTGCGCCCCGGGGAGAAGACCCAGCCCGAGGTGCTCCTGGTCGACCGCGCCTACATGCTCGACCTCACCGCGCCCGAGATGACCGTGCTGGTGGGCGGTCTGCGCGCCCTCGGCGGCAACGTCGGCGGCACCGCCCACGGCGTGCTCACCGACCGGCCCGGCGTGCTCACCAACGACTTCTTCACCCACCTGCTGTCCCCCGGGACCCGCTGGAAGGCCTCGGAGTCGGAGGAGAACGTCTACGAGATCCGCGACGTCGCCACCGACGAGGTGCGCTTCACCGCCACGCCGGTCGACCTGATCTTCGGGTCCAACTCGCAGCTGCGGGCGCTGTCGGAGGTCTACGCCGCCGACGACGCGCGGGAGAAGTTCGTGGGCGACTTCGTCAAGGCCTGGACCAAGATCATGGAGCTCGACCGCTTCGACCTCGACTGAGCGACGACCCCAGCACCACCCCAGCACCACCACGGAGCCGCAGGTCCTCGGACCTGCGGCTCCGTGCCGTCGGTGGGCAGCCGGCTCAGTCGGCGTCGGCCAGCTCCGCGGGCCTGGCCCGCAGCTGGAAGGAGCGGCCCGTCACCACGGTGGGGCGCAGCTCCACGACGTCGTACGTCGGGCCCTCCAGCCAGCTCTGGCGCACCTCCGCGTCGAGCCGGTGCTCCTCGCGCTCGTCGAGGCGGCGCAGCCGTCCGCGGGCCACGACCGACCACGCCGACGACGTGTCGTGCCAGTCGATCTCGAGCGCCACCTCCGAGTGCAGGGCCGCGGCGAGGAGCTTGCCGCCGGCCGCGGTGCGGAAGAGCAGCGCCCCGTCGTCGACGACGTAGTTGATCGGCACCAGGTGGACCTCGTCGACCAGCCGGTAGGCCAGACGTCCCAGCTCGTGCCGGGCCAGCCGCTCCCAGCACTCCTCGCTCGTGAGCTCCCCGGCAGCCGCCGGCCCGGTCGGTGCGCTGGCTGTGTCCATGCTGCGAGCCTGCCGCGGCCGGCCCCCGACCCGCAGGGGCGAAGGTCCCGCGGACCGGGGCCCTGGGACAGGTCCGCGACGGGCGGTGAGCGAGGAGCGTGGGGGTGACGGGACAGGCCCGTCACCGACCCGGGAGGACCCGCCACCATGGACAGCACCCGCCCCACCGACCAGACCGCGCCCGTCCGGCCCGACGACACGATCGTCGTGGCCGTCGGCGCCGAGGGCGCTGCCGGCGCGGTCGCCTTCGCGGTGCAGGAGGCCGAGCGCCACCACGCCCCCGTCCACGTCGTGCACGTCGTGCGTGCGGGGGCGGCCAACGGCTATCCCGAGCTCCTCGCCGACGTCTACGCCGCCGCCGACGACACCGTCAGCAGCGCCGTCCGGCTGGCGCGCGACCTCGGGGGGCCCGGCACGGTCGTGACCGGCGAGCGCCTGGACTCCGGCGGGCTCGTCCACGACCTGGTCGACCAGGGGCGCGGTGGCGCCCTCCTGGTGCTCGAGCGCCGCACGTCCGGCCGGCTGCACCACGTGCTGACCCGCTCCACGCTCAACGGCGTGGCGGCCCGGGCCGCGGTGCCCGTCGTCTCGGTGCCCACCGGCTGGCGACGGCCCCCGGCCGGCGCGGCCTCGGTGGTCACCGTGGGCGTGCAGGACGCGGGCGAGGCCGAGCCGCTCCTGCGCACGGCCTTCGAGCTGGCCCGCGAGCGCGGGTCGAGCCTGCGGGTGGTGCACTCCTGGTGGGCCCGTGGGCTCTGGTCCCCCGTCATCGACACCACCGTGCGCGCCGACTGGGAGGGCCGCGCACGCCGGGAGCTGGAGGCGGCCGTCGAGCCCCTGCGCGCGGGCTTCCCCGAGGTGCCGGTGGTGCTCCACGTGCGCCCCGAGCCCCCGGTCGAGGCCCTGCTCGACGCGGCGGGCCGCTCCGGCCTCGTCGTGGTCGGCCGGCGGCACCACCTCCTGCCGGTCGGGTCGCACCTCGGGCCGGTCGCCCGGGCCGTGCTCGACCACGCCACCTGCCCCGTGCTGATCGCCCCGGAGGCCGTCGCACCCCGCCGCTCGCGCACCCGGCGGGCCGCGGCCACGACGGGCGGCTGACCCGCGCTCACCGGCCGCCGGGCATCCTCGGGGCCATGAGCGAACAGAGCCCCGCCGTCACCCCCGACCCGTCGAGCGCGCCCGGCACCACGCCCGGCACGACCGCTCCCGGTGCGACCATGCGCGCCGTCGGACTGCGTCGGTGCCTCCCGGTCACCGACCCCGAGTCGCTCGTCGACGTCGAGCTGCCCCGCCCCGAGGTGGGCCCGCGCGACCTGCTCGTCGAGGTGCGGGCGGTGTCGGTCAACCCCGTCGACACCAAGGTGCGCAGCGGCGCGATCCCCGATGACCGCGCCGACGAGCGTCCCGACGGGGTGCGCGTGCTCGGCTACGACGCGGCGGGCGTGGTGGTCGAGGTCGGCTCCGCGGTCGAGCTCTTCGCGGTCGGCGACGAGGTCTACTACGCCGGCCACCTGATGCGGCAGGGCTCCGACGCCGAGCTCCAGGCGGTCGACGAGCGCCTCGTGGGACGCAAGCCCTCCACCCTCGGCTTCGCCGAGGCCGCCGCCCTCCCGCTGACCGCGATCACCGCGTGGGAGGGCCTCTTCGACAAGCTCCGCCTCCACGAGGCCAGCCAGGGCACGCTGCTGCTGCCCGCAGCCGCCGGCGGCGTCGGCTCGATGGTGCTCCAGCTGGTGCGCGAGCTGCTGCCCGGTGTGCGGGTGGTGGCCACGGCGTCACGGGCCGAGTCCCGGGCCTGGGTGGAGCAGCTGGGCGCAGCGGCCGTCGTGGACCACCGTGCCGACGACCTGCTCGACCAGGTGCGCCTCGCCGCTCCCGACGGCGTCGCCTGGGTCTTCACCAGCCGCGTCGAGCAGCCCGGCCAGCTCGAGCTCTACACCGAGGTCCTCGACCCCTTCGGCGAGATCGTCGCCATCGACGACCCCGAGGTGCTCGACATCGCCGCGCTCAAGCCCAAGAGCCTCTCGGTGCACTGGGAGCTGATGTTCACCCGCGCGCTGACCGGCGGCGAGCAGCAGCGCAGCCAGCACGACCTGCTCGACCGCGTCGCCGACCTCGTCGACGCCGGTCGTGTGCGCTCCACCGCCACCACCGTCCTGTCGCCGATCGACGCCGCTACGCTGCGACGGGCCCACGGCCTGGTCGAGGACGGCCACGTGGTGGGCAAGGTCGTCGTCGCAGCAGCAGGAGAGGTCCCGGCGTGAAGATCGGCATCGACAGCTTCGTCTCGGTGGTCACCGACCCCGACACCGGTCGTCAGATCGGCCCCCAGGAGCGGGTGGCGCACCTGCTGGAGGAGGTCGAGCGGGCCGACCAGGTCGGCCTCGACAGCTACGGCATCGGGGAGCACCACCGCAGCGAGTACCTCGACTCCGCACCGGCCGTGCTGCTGGCCGCCGCCGCGGCACGCACGCGCGACATCCGGCTCAACAGCGCCGTGACGGTGCTCAGCGCCAGCGACCCGGTCAGGGTGTTCCAGGAGTTCGCCACCCTCGACCTCGTCTCCGGTGGTCGCATCGACCTGGTCGTCGGGCGCGGCTCCTTCGTGGAGTCCTTCCCGCTCTTCGGTCTCGACCTCGACGACTACGACTCGCTCTTCGCCGAGAAGCTCGACCTGCTGCTGCGCCTGCGCGATCAGCCGCACGTCACCTGGTCGGGCCGGCACCGCCCCGCCCTGACCGGCCAGGGCGTCTACCCCCGGCCCGTGCAGGACCCCTTCCCGATCTGGGTCGGGGCGGGTGGCACCCCGTCGTCCTTCGCCCGCGCCGGCGGCCTGGGCCTGCCGCTGATGGTGGCGATCATCGGCGGGCAGCCCGCGCGCTTCAAGCCGCTGGTCGACCTCTACCGCGAGACCGGGCGCCGCGCCGGCCACGACCCGGCAACCCTCAAGGTCGGCCTGCACTGCTTCGGCTTCGTCGGCGACAGCGACCAGCAGGCCGCCGACGACTTCTACCCCGGCTGGCAGGAGATGTTCACCACGATCGGCCGCGAGCGAGGGTTCGGTGCCCCGGGACGCGCGCAGTACGACGCCACGGTCGCCCCCGACGGGGCCTTCCTGATCGGCTCCCCCGAGACGGTGGCGCAGAAGATGCTGCGCATCGACGCCGACCTCGGCGGCGTCGACCGGATCTCGCTGCAGATGACCAACATCCGTCTGGCGCACCACAACCTCCTGCACGGCATCGAGCTGCTGGGCACCGAGGTCGCCCCCCGCGTGCGCCGGGCGCTCGACGGCTGAGAGGCGCGACCCCGGGCGGCACCGGGGTGAGGCTTTGCCGGCGAAGTCCTCACCCCGGGCCGGGCGGGGCCGACCGGGAGGGGGACCCCCTGTCCAGCGACACCTCCCGGAAGGCTCCCCCATGCCGATCCCCCGCACCCTGGCGGCGACCGCGGTCGCCGTCCTCGCCGTCTCCGGCCTCGCCACCACCGCCGACGCCGCCCCGCGCGACCGTGACGGCGACGGCATGTCCGACCGCTACGAGCGCCGTCACGGCTTCGACCCGACCGAGGCCGGCGACGCCCGCGGAGACGCCGACAAGGACGGCCTCAGCAACCGCCGCGAGTCGCAGGAGCGCACCGACCCGCGCGCTGAGGACACCGACGGCGACGGCCAGGACGACGCCGACGAGCTGCGCGGCAAGGCGCGCGGCTCCGACCCGCGTGACGAGGACACCGACGACGACGGCACGCTCGACGGCGACGAGGACTCCGACGGCGACGACGTGGCCGACGAGGACGAGGACGACGCCCGCGAGCCCTGCGCGAAGGACGACGACGACTCCGACTCCGACGGCGTCGCCGACGAGGACGAGAACGAGCTCGGACTCGGCTCCGACGACTCCGACTCCGACGACGACGGCACGCCCGACGGCGAGGAGGACTCCGACGACGACGGGCGTCTCGACGAGGACGGCGACGACCACGACGACGACGCCTGCGACGGCGACCGGGACGGCGACGGCCACCACGACGAGGACGAGGACGACCTCGTCGGGGCGATCGTCTCCTTCGACGCCGTCACGGGCAGGCTCGTGGTCGGATCGGGGACCGACACGCTGACGGGCCTGGTCACCGACGACACCGAGATCGAGCTCGAGACCCGTGACGAGGACCACGACGACTCCGACGACGGTGACGACGACGGTGACGAGGAGGACCGCGTGGTGGACCGCCGCCGTGGCGGCGACGACACCGGGAGCACCGCCGACCTCGTCGTGGGGGCGGAGGTCGCCGAGCTGGACTTCGTGCGCGGCACAGACGTCCTGGACGAGGTCGTGGTGTACGTCGTGCCCGCCGGCGGCTGAGCCCACCGGCGCGGGCGTGGGGCGGCGGGGCAGGATGGGGCCTGCTCGCCGTCCCACGACCCGTCCGAGGAGCACCCGTGCCCGTCACCCGAGGCTTCAGCGGCCGCCCGCGCCGGGGCCGTCCCGACCGCCTGCCCCCGGGGCAGTACGACACCGGCCGCGACTGGCCGGTGCTCACCGCCGAGGTCGCCCCCGTCGTCGACCCCGCCCGCTGGTCGCTGACCGTCGACGGCGAGGTCGAGCGGTCGACCACGTGGAGCTGGGAGGAGCTGCACGCGCTGCCGGGCTCGACGTACGACGGGGACATCCACTGCGTGACGACCTGGTCGATGCTGGAGACCAGCTTCACCGGCGTGTCCGTCGACGTGCTGCTCGACGCCGCCGGCCCCACGGCGTCGGCCACCCACGTGATGGCGCACGCCACGACCGGCTACACCACCAACCTGCCGCTGGCGGACCTGCGCGGCGGCAGGGCGTGGGTGGTCTGGGAGCACGAGGGCCGTCCGCTGCCGGCCGAGCACGGCGGTCCGGTGCGCCTGCTGGTGCCCCACCTGTACTTCTGGAAGTCGGCCAAGTGGGTCACCCGCCTGGAGCTCATGGACCGTGACCGCCCGGGCTTCTGGGAGGCCAACGGCTACCACGACCGCGGCGACCCGTGGCTGGAGCAGCGCTACCAGGGCGACCCGTGAGCACCGCCTCCACCGCGGCCGCCCCGGTCGGTCGCTGGACCACCGGCCGCGCGGTCGAGGTGGTGCACGAGGGCACGGCGCTGCTGCGGGTGCGCCTCGAGGTCGCCGACCGCGTCGACCACCTCCCCGGGCAGCACTACGTGGTCCGCCTGCGCGCCGACGACGGCTACACCGCCCAGCGGTCCTACTCCGTGGCCTCCGACCCGGGCGACCCGCTCCTGGAGCTGCTCGTCGAGCACCTCCCCGGCGGTGAGGTCTCCGGCTTCCTCCACGAGGTGCTCGAGGTCGGCGACGTGCTCGAGCTGCGCGGGCCGATCGGCGGCTGGTTCACCTGGGGCGGGGCCGGCGACCTCGTGCCGGCCGTGTGCGTCGTCGGCGGCACCGGCGTCGTGCCGGCCGTGGCGATGCTGCGCCACGCCCGGCGGCTCGGGGTGTCCGACCGGCTCCGCGTCGTCGCGGTCGGGCGCACCCGCGCCGCCCTGCCCTACGCCGAGGAGCTGGGCGCCGCCGGCGCGCTCGTGGCGCTGACGCGCGAGAACCTCACCGGCGCCGACGGGTCGGTGCGGGTGGCGGCGCCGCCGTACGTCGACGAGGTGCGCGACCTCGTGGAGGGTGTCGACCGGGCCTACGTGTGCGGGTCGGCCGGCTTCGCCTCCTTCGCCACCCGGCTGCTCGGCGAGGCCGGGATGCGCGCGACGGGGATCAGGGTCGAGCAGTTCGGGGCCAGCGGCTGACCCGTACCCTCGGGCCCATGACCACCCCCTTCCGCGTCGGCTTCGTCACCGGGGCCACCCCCGACAAGTGGGCCGAGACGTGGCGCCGCCGCTCCCGCGTGCCGCTCGAGCTGGTGCCGGTGGAGGAGCCGGAGCAGGAGCAGGGTCTGCGCGACGGCACGCTCGACATGGCGCTGGTGCGACTGCCCGTCGACCGCGACGCCCTGCACTGCATCCCGCTCTACGAGGAGGTGCCGGTCGTGGTGGTCGGCCACGAGCACGTCGTGACGGCTGTGGACGAGGTGGAGCTGGCCGACCTGGCCGAGGAGCAGCTGGTGCGGCCCCACGTGAGCGGCTGGCGGCCGGAGGCGCCGCAGCTGGCGTGGCCGGCGATGAGCCTGCCCGAGGCGGTGGAGACCGTCGCCGCCGGCACCGGGGTGCTGCTGGCGCCGATGTCGGTCGCCCGCCTGCTGCGCCGCAAGGACACGGCGTACCGGCCCGTGGTCGACCTGCCGGCCACCCGTGTCGGGCTGGCCTGGAGGCTCGACCGCGACGACGAGCGGATCCAGACCTTCATCGGCATCGTGCGGGGCCGCACGGAGCGCAGTTCGCGCGGCTGACGGACCCGGTCGCACCACGGGCCCGGGTCGCACCGTCGGTCGGGCCGGCATCCGCTGACCGGACGTCACCGGTCGGACATCGCCCGCAGGGGTGAGCCGGGTTGTGCTCGCAGCGCGCGGCCTGACATGGTCGAATGTCCGATTCTCGCGCACCGCGCGGGTCGGGCCCGTCCCACTGCCCCGATCGACCGAGGAGGCGGCGTCCCCGCGCCGAGACCCGTGACGACACAGCAAGAGCGACCGAAGTCCACGCCGACACCAGCGGAGACCGAGCGCGCCCCGCGCGCCCGCGACGCGTTCGAGTCCCCCACGGGGGCCGTGATCCCGCAGCACATCGAGACCCACCCCGCCCTCGACCGCCCGGTCGAGGAGGGGCGTCCGGCCCGCCCCGGCCTGGACAAGGCCGTCTTCGGCGTCACGGCCGCGTTGGCCGTCGCGTTCCTGGTCTGGGGCTTCGTCAGCACCGACTCCCTGGCCTCGGCCTCCAGCGACGCGCTGACCTGGGTGATGACCAACACCGGCTGGCTGTTCGTGCTGACCACGAGCTCCTTCGTGGTGTTCGTGCTGTGGCTGGCCCTGGGCAAGTACGGCCGGATCCCCCTGGGCCGTGACGACGACGAGCCCGAGTTCCGGACCATCTCGTGGATCGCGATGATGTTCAGCGCCGGCATGGGCATCGGCCTGATGTTCTACGGCGTCAGCGAGCCGCTCACCTTCTTCACCACCCCTCCCCCGGGCACCGGCGAGGCGGGCAACCCCGAGGCCGCCCAGACGGCGCTGGCCACCACGATGTTCCACTGGACCCTGCACCCGTGGGCCATCTACGCCGTCGTCGGTCTCTCCATCGCCTATGGCGTCTACCGCAAGGGCCGCGTGCAGCTGGTCTCCGCCGCCTTCGAGCCGCTGCTGGGCCGTCACGCCCGCGGCAAGGGCGGCAAGGTCATCGACATGCTGGCGATCTTCGCCACGCTCTTCGGCTCCGCCGCCTCGCTCGGCCTGGGCGCGATCCAGATCCGCAGCGGGCTCGAGATCGTCGCCGGCATCGGTCCGGTCGGCAACGGCGTGCTGGTGGGCATCATCGCGGTGCTCACCGTGGCCTTCGTGCTCTCGGCCGTCTCGGGCGTGGCCAAGGGCATCCAGTGGCTCTCCAACATCAACATGGTGCTCGCCGTGGCGCTGGCGCTCTTCGTCTTCGTCGTCGGCCCGACCGTGTTCATCCTCAACCTGGTGCCGACCTCGATCGGCAGCTACGTCGGCGACCTGCCGATGATGGCCGCCCGCACCGGCGCCGAGGGGGCCGAGACGCAGGAGTGGCTGCAGTCCTGGACCGTCTTCTACTGGGCGTGGTGGGTGTCCTGGACCCCCTTCGTCGGCATGTTCCTGGCCCGCATCTCGCGCGGTCGCACCATCCGCCAGTTCGTCACCGGGGTGCTGCTGGTGCCGAGCGCGGTGAGCCTGCTGTGGTTCTGCGTCTTCGGCGGCACGGCCATCGACCTGCAGGACAGCGGCATCGACGTCTTCGGCGACGGTGCGGCCGAGTCGCAGCTCTTCTCCACCCTCGACCAGTTCCCCCTGGCCACGGTGGCCAGCGTCGTCGTGATGGTGCTGGTGGCGATCTTCTTCGTCTCCGGCGCCGACGCCGCCTCGATCGTCATGGGCACCCTCTCGGAGGGCGGCACGACCGAGCCGCGCCGACCCACGGTGGTCTTCTGGGGCGTGGCCACCGGTGCCGTCGCCGCGGTGATGCTGCTGGTGGGCGGCGACGACGCCCTCACCGGGCTGCAGACCATCACGATCGTGGCGGCGCTGCCCTTCGTCGTCGTCATGATCGGCCTGGCGGTCTCGCTGGTGAAGGACCTCTCGACCGACCCGCTGGTGGTCCGCCGCCAGTACGCCGTCGAGGCGGTCGAGAGCGCCGTGGTCGCCGGCGTGACCGAGCACGGCGACGACTTCGTGCTCTCCACCGAGAAGGACCCCGACGCGGCGCCCGACCCGGCGCCCCGCACGGCGTCCGGGATGGTGGCCGACCCGGCGCGCACCCCGGGCGCCTGACGAGCGGCACCCGCAGCACGACGAGCGCGCGTCAGGGGCGCCCGCAGGTCACCAGCTGGTGGCCAGCGGGCGCCCCTCGGCGTATCCCGAGGCCGACTGCACGCCGATGACCGCGCGCTCGCGCAGCTCGGCCAGCGACGCGGCACCGGCGTAGGTGCACGCCGAGCGCACGCCCGAGCAGATCTGGTCGATGAGGTCCTCCACCCCCGGACGGGCCGGGTCGAGGTACATCCGCGAGGACGAGATGCCCTCCTCGTAGAGCCCCTTGCGGGCGCGGTCGAAGGCCGACTCGGTCGAGGTGCGGTGGGCCACGGCGCGCGCCGAGGCCATGCCGAAGGAGACCTTGTAGGCCCGGCCGTCGGAGTCGGTCACCAGGTCGCCCGGCGACTCGTGGGTGCCGGCGAACCAGGAGCCGATCATCACGCTGGAGGCACCGGCCGCCAGCGCCAGCGCCACGTCGCGCGGGTGCCGCACGCCGCCGTCGGCCCACACCCGCGCGCCGAGGTCGCGCGCGGCCGCCGAGCAGTCGAGCACGGCGCTCAGCTGCGGGCGCCCCACCCCCGTCATCATCCGGGTGGTGCACATGGCGCCGGGACCCACACCGACCTTGACGACGTCGGCGCCGGCCTCGACCAGCGCCCGGGTGCCCTCGGCCGACACCACGTTGCCGGCCACCACCGGCACCTGCGGCGAGAGCGCCCGCACGGCGCGCAGCGCGTCGACCATGCGGTCCTGGTGGCCGTGGGCGGTGTCGACGACGAGGCAGTCCACGCCCGCGGCCAGCAGGTCGGCGGCCTTGCCGGCCACGTCGCCGTTGACGCCGACGGCCGCGGCGATCCGCAGACCGCCGGTCGCGTCCACGGCCGGGGTGTAGACGGTGGCGCGCAGCGCGCCGGTGCGGGTGAGCACCCCGGCGAGGGTGCCGTCGGGGTGCACCGCGACGGCCACGGCCGCGCGGGCCCGGTCGATGGCGTCGAAGGCCGCACGCGGGTCACTGCCCGCGGCGATGGTCACCGGCTCGGTGTTCATCACGTCGCCCACCTGGGCGAAGCGGTCGACGTCGGTGCAGTCGGCCTCCGACACGACCCCCACGGGACGCCCGTCCTCGACCACGACGGCGGCGCGGTGTGCGCGCTTGGGGATCAGCGACAGCGCCTCGGCCACCGTCTGGTGGCGCCCCAGCACGATGGGGGTGTCGAGCACGTGGTGGCGCTCCTTGACGTAGCGCACCACGTCGGCCACCACCGGGATCGGGATGTCCTGGGGCACGACCACGAGACCGCCGCGACGTGCCACGGTCTCGGCCATCCGCTTGCCGGCGATGGCGGTCATGTTGGCGACCACCAGCGGCAGCGTGGCGCCGGTGCCGTCATCGGTGGCGAGGTCGACGTCGTAGCGGCTGGCCACCGCCGAGGAGCGGGGCACCATGAAGACGTCGTCGTAGGTCAGGTCGTACGGCGGAGCCGCGTCGGAGAGGAAGCGCACGGGGCGCGATGCTACGCGCCGGTGCCGACGCCGGGCCGGGGCCGGGCGCGTCGCGGGCCCCTAGCCGAGGTCGCGGCCGAACATCTCGGCCGTGGCGCGGGCGGTGGGGCTCCCCGCGTCCAGGTCGGCCCCGAGGGCGAGCAGGGCCGCGACCACGTCGTCCTCGCCCTTGAACACCGCCCCGGCGAGGGGGGACTGGCCCCGGTCGTTGAGCCGGTCCACGTCGGCGCCCCGAGCGGCCAGGGCCGAGGTCGTGGCCGCGTGGCCGTGGTAGGCGGCGAGCATGAGCAGGGTGTTGCCCGCGGCGTCGGTGAGGTCGACCGGCACACCCGCCTCGACGTAGGCCAGCAGGCGCTCGGTGTGCCCCTCGCGGGCAAGGTCGAACATCTGGTGGGCCAGGTCGATCAGCTGCTCGTCCATCGAGCCAGTATGTCGCGGGGCCCCGAGGACCGGGCCGGCGAGGGGTCACCGGACATGTTTGCGCTCCCATAGGCTGACGCTCATGTCGTTCCTGGACCCCGGCGCCCCCGAGGCGCTCACCACGACCCTCACGGCCGCGTTCGCCGCACGCTTCGGCGCGGAGCCGACGGTGGTCGCCCGCGCGCCCGGCCGGGTCAACCTCATCGGCGAGCACACCGACTACAACGCCGGACTCGTGCTCCCGGTGGCCCTGCCCCACGCCACCTACGCCGCGGTGCGGCCCCGCGACGACGACCGGCTGCGGGTGGGCAGCCTGCAGGCCGAGGGGCTGTGGGAGGGCCGCCTGGCCGACCTGGGTCCCGACCTCGACGCCGGCTGGGCCGGCTACGCCGTGGGGGTGGTCTGGGCGCTGGGCCGCGAGGGCCTCGACGTCACGGGCCTCGACGTCCTCGTCGACTCCACCGTGCCCCTCGGCGCCGGGCTGTCGAGCTCGGCGGCCCTGGAGTGCGCGGTGGGGGCAGCGGCGCTGGCGCTGCTCGGGGTGGACCTCGACCCCGAGGGCCGACGCCGTCTGGTCGCCGCGGCCATCAGCGCCGAGACCGAGGTCGTCGGCGCCCCGACCGGGGGCATGGACCAGACCGTCTCGGTCCACGCCGCCGCGGGCACGGCGCTGCTCGTCGACTTCGCCGACGGCTCGACCCGCGACGTCGCCCTCCCCCTGGCCGCGGCCGACCTCGTGCTGCTGGTCACCGACACGCGGGTCAGCCACGCGCTCGTCGACGGCGGGTACGCCTCGCGCCGCGCCGACTGCGAGGAGGCCGCGCGCCGCCTCGGCGTGCCCACGCTGCGCGAGGCCACCGCGCAGGCCGTGGAGCTCCTCGACGACGAGCGGCTGCGCCGGCGCGCGCGCCACGTCGTCACCGAGATCGCGCGGGTCACCGAGGTGGTCGGTGCCCTCGCCGCGGGCGACTGGGGTCAGGTCGGCCGCTGCTTCCTGGCCTCCCACGTCTCGATGCGCGACGACTTCGAGATCTCCTGCCCCGAGCTCGACGCCGCGGTCGAGACCGCTGTGCAGGCCGGCGCACTGGCCGCGCGCATGACCGGCGGCGGCTTCGGAGGCTCGAGCGTGGCCGTGGTGCCCGCCGACCGTGTCGAGGCCGTCGCCCGCGCGATCGACGCCCGCTTCGTGGCCGACGGCTTCCGGGAGCCGGCCCACCTGGTGGCCACGCCGTCCACCGGCTCCGCGATCGTCGCGCGCTGAGCGACCCCGGCCCCGACGCCGGCGTCGGCGTCGGCGTCGGCGTCGGCGTCGGGCCTGATGTAGGGGCTGACGTCGCGGCGGATCAGGTCGAGGAGACGCCGATCCGGCCCTCGCGGAAGGCCCGCACGAAGAGCTCGTGGTCGTCGCGCACCTGGTCGGCGTAGGACAGCCCGAAGTCGGTGACCCAGGAGGTGAACTCGCGGCGGCGGCCCTCGAGGCTGGCCGCGATCGCCTCCTCGACCTGGAAGTCCACGAGGTCCTGGTCGCTGTCCTCGTCGGAGGCGCAGTGGATCTTGGCCGTCGCGCGCCCGAGCAGGTCGACGACGTGCGCGATGTCGTCGGGCTCGGTGAGGTCGCGCCAGTCGAGGTCGACCTCGTAGGGCGAGACCTCGGCGACGACGTAGCCGGTGCCGTCGACCTCGGTGAACCCCAGCAGCGGGTCGGTGTGCACCTGCAGCGCGCGCTGGCTGACCACGGTGCGGTGGCCCTCGTGCTGGAAGTAGGACTCGACCGCGCTGGTGTCGACGAAGCGGCTGATCGCGGGCACGTTGGCCTGCTTCATCGACAGGATCACGTCGTTGTCGAGGGCCTGGCTGGCGCCCTCGATGAGCAGGTTGTAGGCGGGCAGACCGGCGCTGCCGATGCCGAAGCCCGACTTGCCGACGACGTCGCGCAGGTCGTAGAAGAGCGCCCGGTCGGATCGGCGGTCCTCGGGGATCGACTCGAGGTAGAGCGCGTAGGCCCGCTCCACCGTGCGGCGCTCGGCCTGCCCGAGGCGGCGCACGGAGCGGTCGTCGAGGAAGACCCTGCTGCCCTCGGAGCGGTGGGTGTTGGCGTCGAGGAGCTCGGCGCGACGCTGCTGGCGCGCGTCGACCAGCGCGGCGTGGATCGGGCCCTCGGTGTTGTCGAGGTGCAGGGCGAAGTCGTCCTCGTCGCTGCGGCGGTACTCGTCGACCTGGGCGAGGTAGGCCCGCAGGTAGCGACCGATCAGGCGCCGCACGTCGTCCTCGGGCAGCGCCTTCTGCCAGCCGACCAGGGCGAGGGACGCCGCGAAGCGCTGCAGGTCCCACACGAAGCGCCCGAGGTAGGCCTCGTCGAAGTCGTTGACGTCGAAGACCAGGCGACCGTCGGAGTTGAGGTAGGTGCCGAAGTTCTCCACGTGCAGGTCGCCGTGGACCCAGATCCGGCCGCTGCGCTCGTCGCTGAAGGGGTCGCCCCCGTGCTCGCCGTCGCCGGTCACGTCGGCGTAGAACAGGCACGCCGTGCCGCGGTAGAAGGCGTGCGGGTCGGAGGCCATCTTGCGGTACTTCCCGCGGAACGCGGTCGGGTCGGCCTTCATGAGCGGCGCGAAGGCGTCGCCCAGGGTCGAGACGATCAGGTCGGTACGGCGCTCTGCGCCGGCGTCGGTCGGAGCCATGGGTGCAGTCTGCCCGTCGGGCGGGCGCCCCCGGGGTGAGGCGAGGGTGGTCGGATCGCGGTATACCGGACGGTAACCGCACGACCGACACCACAGGAGGCTCACGTGGCCCGCAAGAAGCTCGGCAAGATCAAGGACCTCACCGGCGAGGTGACGAGCGCGGCCGCGGGTGCGGCGGCCGGCGCCGCCGGCGGCGTGAAGGATGCCGTGAAGGGAGTGGCCAAGCTGCCGCTCGACGTGGCCGGCAAGGCTGCCGGGACCGTCACGTCATTGGTGCCCGGACGCAAGGGCGCGGCCGGCACTGCGCCGGCCCCCACCGAGGCGGCGGTCCCCGCGTCGACCTCGGTGCCCACCGGGCCCGCCCCGACCCCCGCGGCCTCGGGCAAGGTCGCCGGCGACCCGGTCGCGCCGGCCGCGAAGTCCCCCGCCACGAGGACACCGGCGGCGAAGACCTCCACGAAGAAGTCCGCGGCGGGCAAGAGCGCCGCGAAGAAGGCCCCCGCGAAGCCGACAGCCTCGACGAAGACCGCCGTGCCCGACCCGGCCGCCCCGGCGAAGAAGGCCTCCGCCAAGAAGACCCCCACCGCGAAGGCGGCTGCCACGACGTCCGACGCTCCGGCGGCCCCGACCACCAAGGCCCCGGCGAAGAAGGCCCCGGCGACCAAGGCCTCGGCGAAGAGGGCCCCGGCCACGAAGGCCACGAAGACTGCCGCCTCGTCGGCTCCCGAGACGTCCATCGATGCCGCAGCCGACCCGGAGCACGTCGACGCGACCCCGGCCGACGTCGCCAGGACCGCCTCCATGGGAGCCGCCGACGCCACGGCCGGTTCGTCGAGCGACGGCCCGGGCGACAAGCTGCCGGCACGCGCGGCCGCGTCGGAGGACTCCCCCGCGACCACGACTGCCGCGACGAAGGCCCCGGCGAAGAAGACCCCGGCAACGAAGAAGACCTCTGCCACCAAGACCACGGGCACGAAGACCGCGGGCACGAAGTCTGCGGCGACCAAGGCCGCCGCCACGAAGGCGCCGACGGCGAAGAAGACGGCGACGGCGAAGACGGCCGCGGCGAAGTCGCCGTCGACCGCCACGAAGTCGGCGGCCACGCCGGCCTCCGCCGACGCCGCCGCCGGCGCGGTGCCGAGCCCTGCGGTGGTCGCGGAGGCCATCGACCACGCGCCGCCGAAGACCGCCGACGCGCCGGTCACCGACGAGGGCTCCTCCGGGTCGTCCGCCTCCTGAGCCAGCACGGCCCGTGACGCACGGAGGCCGCGCACCGTCGGTCCCCCCTCGACCGGTGCGCGGCCTCCGCCGTGTCCCCGCGCCGCCGTGGCGGCGCGGGCACGGGCTCACTTCAGCTCGGCGCTGCTCAGCCCCAGGACCCGGCGGGCCACGATGAGCTGCTGGATCTGCTGCGTGCCCTCGAAGATGTCGAGGATCTTGGAGTCGCGCGACCACTTCTCGAGCAGCTCGGCCTCGCTGTAGCCGATGGACCCGGCCAGCTCGACACAGCTCAGCGTGATGTCGGAGCCCACCCGGCCCGCCTTGGCCTTGGCCATCGACGCCTCCAGGCTGTTGGGCTCGCGGTTGTCGGCCATCCAGGCCGCCTGGAGGGTGAGCAGGCGCGCGCCCTCCCAGTCGGCCTCCATCTGGAGGAACTTCGCCGCGGCGGCCGACTGGGTGACGGCGGGGCGGTCGTAGTCGATGACGACGCCGGCCTGCTCGAGCAGGTCGCGCGTCAGGTCGAGCGACGCCTTGGCGCAGCCGATCGCCATCGCCGCGACGAGCGGGCGGGTGTTGTCGAAGGTCGCCATGGCGCCCGCGAAGCCCTGCTTGACGTCGACCTCCGAAGAGCCCAGGAGGTTCTCCTTCGGCACCCGGCAGTTCTCGAAGATGATCGTCGCGGTGTCGGAGGCGCGGATCCCGAGCTTGTGCTCGAGCCGGTCGACGCGCATGCCCGGGGTGCCCTTGGGCACCACGAAGGACTTGATCGCGGCCCGGCCCAGGTCGCGGTCGAGGGTCGCCCAGACCACGATGTGGTCGGCGCGGCCACCGGCGGTGACGTAGATCTTCTCGCCGTTCAGGACGTACTCGTCGCCGTCGAGGACGGCGGTCGTCTTGATGTTGGCCGAGTCGGAGCCGGTGCCGGGCTCGGTGATGGCCATGCCGGCCCAGACGCCGTCGAAACGCTCGAGCTGCTCGTCGTCGGCGACGCTGGCGATGGCGGAGTTGCCGAGACCCTGGCGGGGCATCGACAGCAGCAGTCCCACGTCGCCCCAGCACATCTCCTGGATCGACATGACCGAGGCCAGGTTGGTGCCGTTCTTGACGCCGGCCTTCTCCTCCTTCTCGTCGCGGCGCACGCCCGAGGCCCCGGCGCCGGAGCTCGCGCCCGACTCCGAGAGGCCGTCGATCATCGCCGCGAGCATGTCGAGCTCCTGGGGGTACTCGTGCTCGGCGCGGTCGTACTTGCGCGAGATGGGTCGCAGCATGTTCATGGCGACCTGGTGGGCCTGGCTGGCCAGCGGGCGCAGCTTCTTGGGGTCGTCGAGGTTGATCATCAGACCAGCACGCTTCCTTCCATGACGCCGACCGCGCGGAGGTCGCGGTACCAGCGCTCGACGGGGTGTTCCTTGACGAAGCCGTGACCACCGAGCAGCTGCACGCCGTCGAGGCCGATCTGCATGCCCCGGTCGCTGCACGAGCGGCGGGCCAGCGCGACCTCGCGGGTGAAGTCCTTGCCCGCGGCGGCGCGGGCGGCGGCCTTGTAGGTGAGCAGGCGCATGGCCTGGAGCTCGATCGCGATGTTGGCGACCATGAAGGCCACCGACTGGCGGTGGGCGATCGGCTCGCCGAAGGCCTCGCGCTCCTTGACGTAGGGCGTGACGTAGTCGAGCACGGCCTGGCCGGTGCCCACGGCGAGGGCGCACCAGGCGAGGCGGGACAGACGCACGCACTCGGTGTAGGTGGTGCCGTCGGCGGAGCCCAGCAGGGCGCCGGCCGGCACGGAGACCCCGGACAGGCTCAGCCGGGTGAGGGAGGCGGCGCGCACGCCCATGGAGGGGTCGGCCTCGACGGCGAGGCCGTCGGCCGAGGACTCCACGAGGAAGAGGGCCGGCTTGCCCTCCAGCGACGCGCCCACCACGAAGAGCTCGGCCTCGGCGCCCCGCACCACGGCGCTCTTGACGCCGTCGAGCACGAAGCCCTCGCCGCTGCGGCGCGCCGTCGTGCTCGGCGAGAGCACGTCGAAGAGCACGGCGGGCTCGGTCAGGGCCAGGGCTGCGGCCGGCACCTCGTCGCCGGCGAAGGCGGGCAGGTAGGTCTGCTGCTGCTCCTCGCTGCCCCACAGACCGAGCGCGGTCGCGACGGCTCCAGGGGCGAGCGCGGCCACGGCCAGGCCCATGTCGCCCTTCGCGAGCGCCTCGGCCACGAGAGTGCCGGCCATGGCCGAGCGCTCCTCGGAGATGCCGCCCAGCGACTCGGGCACGCCGAGGATCGGCAGGCCGATCTCCAGGCTGGCCTTCAGCACCGGCTCGGGGGCCGCGCAGGCGTCGTCGGCCTCGGTGGCGGCCGGGCGCAGCACCTCCGCGGCGTACTCCGAGACGACGTCGACGAGCATCTGCTCGTCCTCGGTCGGGGTGAGGTCGAAGACGCCCTTCGGCGCGGCCGCCGGCACGCGCACGCCCGGCGTCGCACGGGAGCCGGCCCGGGCGAAGGTGCGACTGGCCGCGGTGGCGGTCTTGAAGCCGTTGCGGGTGGCGGTGAAGACCGCCTGCTCGGCGGGCCGGCGCAGACCGATGCGGTCGATCAGGTCGCTCTGCGCCAGCTTGTTGAGGGCGGCCACGGCGAGGCCGATGGGGTCGCGCGACTCCTGGGAGGAGACGCCGTGCTTCCCCCCGGGTCGCAAGCTCTTGGTCAGGTCCATGGACCAAATGTAACTGCCAGTTACACCCAGCGCTACACCTCGTCCCATGCGACCGGTCACAACGCGGTTTCCGCTCCCCCGGGCCCTCGCTCCTAGGATCGAGGCCATGTCCGAGCAGACCGCCCCGCCCGAGCACGCACCCTTCGGCCCCCTGCCCGCCGGAGGCACCGTCCGGCCCGTCACGCGCTGGGGCACACCGGTCATGCACCGCCCCCAGCAGGCCGTCACGTCCTTCGACGAGGACCTGCGCGCGCTCGTGGCCGACATGGTCGCCACGATGTACGCCGCGGACGGCGTGGGCCTGGCCGCCTGCCAGATCGGCGAGGACGTGGCGGTCTTCGTCTTCGACTGCCCCGACGCCCGGGGCGAGCGCACCGTCGGCGTGGTGTGCAACCCCGAGGTGACGCTGCCCGAGGGGCGCGAGCGCCAGCTCGACGACTCCGACGAGGGCTGCCTCTCCTTCCCCGGCGCCTTCGTCGAGTGCGCCCGCCCCGACCTCGCCACCGTCACCGGCCAGGGCCTCGACGGCCAGCCCGTGACCTTCACCGGCGACGGCCTGCTCGCGCGCTGCCTGCAGCACGAGACCGACCACACCCGGGGCACCGTCTTCGGCGACCGGCTGCCCACCAAGGTGCGCAAGCGGCTCCAGAAGGAGCACGACCGGGCGGTCGAGGACTACCCCCTCGACTGGCCCGCCGGGTCCTGACGGCCCTCTCCCACCCAGGCCGTCGGGTCCGGCCGCACGGGCCAGGTCACGAGCGGCGCGCCGTGACGTAGCAGGCCACGGCCGTGGCCGCGGCGACGTTGAGGGAGTCGATCCCGGCGGCCATGGGGATGACCGCGCGACGGTCGGCCGCGCGCTCCCACCGCGGCGAGAGCCCGTGGCCCTCGGAGCCGAGCACCAGCGCCACCTTGTCGAGCCCGGCGACCGCCTGCTCCACCTCCGTGGCGTCGTCGGCGAGCGTGAGGGCCACGGTGGTGAAGCCGAGCTCGGAGAGGCTCGGCAGCGCCGTGGCCCAGTCGTCGACCCGCGTCCAGGGCAGGGTGAAGACCGCACCCATGCCGACCTTGATCGACCGGCGGTAGAGCGGGTCGGCGCAGCGCGGGGCCAGCAGCACCGCGTCGAAGCCGAGCGCGGCGCCGCAGCGGAAGATCGCGCCGACGTTGGTGTGGTCGACGAGGTCCTCCAGTACCAGGACCGAGCGCGCGCCGGCCACCACCGACTCGACGCTGGGCAGCGGACGCCGCTCGAGGGACGCCAGAGCGCCACGGTGCACGTGGAATCCCGTGACCTGCTCGGCGAGGGCCTCCGACAGCACGTAGCAGGGCGCGTCGGTCGTCGCGAGGACGTCGCCGAGACCCTCGAGCCACCGCGGCGCCATGAGGAAGGAGCGCGGCTCGAAGCCGGCCTCCACCGAGCGCCGCACCACCTTCTCGCCCTCGGCGAGGAAGAGGCCGTGCTCGGCCTCGAGCGCCTTGCGCAGCTCGACGTCGCGCAGGTCGCGGTAGTCGGCCAGCCGCGGGTCGGCCGGGTCCTCGATCTCGACCAGCGTGGCCATCAGACCAGGCCGTCGCCGCGCGGCGGCACCGTGTGGGCGTCGGGCCGGTCGAGCACGAGGGGCACGTCGGGGTAGGCCTCGGGGTGCGCCACGGCCACGACCGGGCCGATGACGATGATCGCGGGCGGCTTGACCTCCTGCGCGGCCAGGTCGGCGGCCAGGGTCCCCAGGCGGCTCAGCACGGTGCGCTCCCCCGGCATCGTGCCGTCGCACACGACGGCGACCGGCGTGCGGGGGTCGCGGCCGCCGTCGACCATGGCGGCGGCGATCGCGCCGGCGTTCTGCACGGCCATGAGCGCGACGACCGTGCCGTGCAGGCGGGCCAGGGCCTTCCAGTCGGTGAGCGACTCGGGGTGCTCGGGCGGCAGGTGGCCGGAGACCACGGTGAACTCGTGGGCGACCCCGCGGTGGGTCACCGGGATGCCCGCGACGGCCGGCACCGCGATGGAGCTGCTGAGACCCGGGATGACCCGCACGGGCACGCCGGCCTCGCGGCAGGCGATGACCTCCTCGTAGCCGCGGCCGAAGACGAAGTTGTCGCCGCCCTTGAAGCGGGCGACCCGCTGCCCGGCGAGGGCCCGCTCCACGATGACCCGGTTGATCTCCTCCTGCGCCGCCGCGCGGCCGCGCGGCAGCTTGGTGACGTCGATGAGCTCCACGTCGGGCGGCAGGTCGCCGAGCAGCTCGCGGGGGGCGAGCCGGTCGGCCACCACCACGTCGGCCTCCATCAGCGCCTTGCGCCCGGCCACCGAGACCAGGTCGGGGTCCCCCGGCCCGCCGCCGACCAGGACGACGCCCGGGGTGCGCTCGCCGCGCTCGTGCACCGCGCCGAGGGTGCCGGCCTGGAGCGCCTCGACGATCTCGTCGCGCACCAGCGCCGAGCGGCGGGGCTGGCGCTGCCCCAGCACCGCCACGGTCACGCCGTCGTGGCGACCGACCGCCGGCGTCCAGGCCGTGGCCTGCATGGCGTCGTCGGCGCGCACGCAGAAGACCCGGCGGGCCTCCGCCGCGGCGGAGACCCGCTCGTTGACGGCCTGGTCGTCGGTGGCGGCCACGGCGTACCAGGTGTCGTCGAGGTCGGCGTCGTCGAAGCCCCGGGCGTGCCAGGTGACCTCTCCTCCGCCGACGAGCCCCTCGATCGCGGGGGTGACGTCGGGTGAGACGACCACGACCCGGGCGCCGACGGCGATGAGCAGCGGGATGCGTCGCTGGGCGACGTGCCCGCCCCCCACGACGACGACGCGCCGATCGTGCAGGCGCAGGCCGGAGAGGTAGGTCGGGAAGTCGTCCACCCGCCCATTGTCGCCGCTCCCCCCTCCGGGCTGGTGACCTGGGTTCGGGGGCCGGACTAGGTTGAACATCGAACGACTCCTGTGGAACAGCCGCAGGTGCGCCTACTGATGGGAGACGACGCATGTCCCTGGACCGACCGGTGAGCCCGGACCCCTACGAGCTGCTGCCGAAGGTGCCGTCCTTCACGGTGACCAGCGACGACGTGACGCAGGGCGCCCCGCTGAAGGACGACCAGGTGGCCTCCGCCGGGGACTCCTCGCCGCACCTGTCGTGGGAGCAGGGGCCCGAGGGCACCAAGAGCTACACCGTCACCTGCTTCGACCCCGACGCCCCGACCCCGTCGGGCTTCTGGCACTGGGTGCTCGTCGACCTCCCCGCCGACTGCACCGAGCTGCCCGCCGGGATCGGTCGCGAGGGCGCGGAGCTGCCCGGCTCGGCCTTCATGTGCCGCAACGACGCCGGCACCAAGGCCTTCACCGGCGCCGCCCCGCCGCAGGGCGACCAGGTGCACCGCTACTACTTCGTGGTGCACGCGGTGACCGAGGAGAGCCTCGGCGTCGACTCCGACGCCAGCGCGACCGTGGTCTCGTTCAACCTCGCGTTCAAGACCGCCGGGCGGGCCATCGTGCAGGGCACCTACCAGCACTGAGCCCCCGCGTCCGCACCGCACGGCCCCGCGGCCCCGCCGCGGGGCCGTGCTGCGTCTCCAGGGCCGGCGGGTCGCCCACGGGCGGCAGGTCAGCCGCCGGGCAGCTGGCCGGCGGCACGCAGCCGCTCGGCGAACGGCACCGGGTCGACCAGCTCGTCGCGGCGCTGGGGCACGGCTCGGAGCCCGCGCCGGGGCGAGACCAGGCCCGCGAGCTGCCCTGCCGCGCGCTCCACGCGCTCCTGCAGGCCCGGCGACCCGAAGTCCTCGCTCGCGGCGAAGACCCCCGTCGGCACGACCACGGCGCGCAGGTAGCCGAAGAGCGGGCGCAGCGCGTGGTCGAGCACCAGCGAGTGACGCGGTGTGCCGGCCGTGGCCGCCACGAGCACCGGGGTGCCCTCCAGCAGGTCGGGCTCGAGCACGTCGAAGAAGGTCTTGAAGAGCCCTGAGTACGACGCCGCGAAGACCGGCGTGACGACGATCAGGGCGTCGGCACCGCCGACGGCGTCGATCGCCGCGCCGAGCTCGTCGCCGGCGAACCCGGTGAGCAGGCGGTCGGCCAGCGCGTGGGCCAGCGGCCGCAGCTCGACGACCGTCACCTCCACCGGCCCCTCGCCCCCCTGCCCGAGCGCCTCGACGGTGGCCCCTGCGAGCCGGTCGGCCAGGAGCCGGGTCGACGACGGCACGGACAGGCCGGCGCTGACGACCACGAGGCGCGTCGCCCGGCTCACGCCGACACCTCCTCGCGGGCCGCCTCGCCCGCGGGCGAGGCGGCCGCCACCCGCGCGGCGTGGGTGGGCGCGTCGGGCACGCCCGGGGCCCGCATCGCGGCGTAGCCGGCCCGCAGGTCGGGCAGGATCTCACCGAGCAGGTCGAGCTGCTCGAGCACGACGTCGAGCGGCAGACCGGCGTGGTCGAGCAGGAAGAGCTGGCGCTGGTAGTCGCCGACGTACTCCCGGAAGCCCAGGGTGCGCTCCAGCACCTGCTGCGGCGACCCGACGGTGAGGGGCGTCTGCGCGGCGAAGTCCTCCAGCGAGGGGCCGTGCCCGTAGACCGGGGCGTTGTCGAAGTACGGCCGGAACCGTCGCACCGCGTCCTGGCTGCGTCGGGCCATGAAGGCCTGGCCGCCGAGGCCCACGATCGCCTGGTCGGCGCGGCCGTGGCCGTAGTGCTCGAAGCGTCGGCGGTAGAGCGAGACCATCTGGCGGGTGTGTGAGGCGGGCCAGAAGATGTGGTTGGAGAAGAACCCGTCGCCGTAGTAGGCCGCCTGCTCGGCGATCTCGGGGCTGCGGATCGAGCCGTGCCACACGAAGGGCGCCACGCCGTCGAGCGGACGGGGCGTGGCGGTGAAGCCCTGCAGCGGGGTGCGGTGGCGGCCCTGCCAGTCGACGACGTCCTCGCGCCACAGACGGTGCAGGAGCGCGTAGTTCTCCACCGCGAGCTCGATGCCGTCGCGCACGTCCTTGCCGAACCACGGGTAGACCGGGCCGGTGTTGCCGCGCCCGAGCATGAGGTCCATGCGTCCGTCGGTGAGGTGCTGCAGCGTCGCGTAGTCCTCGGCGATGCGCACCGGGTCGGTCGTCGTGATCAGCGTCGTCGACGTCGACAGCAGGATCCGCTCGGTCTGGGCGGCGATGTAGGCCATGGTGGTCGTCGGCGAGGAGGCCACGAAGGGCGGGTTGTGGTGCTGGCCCACGGCCACGACGTCGAGCCCGACCTCCTCGGCCTTGCGCGCGATCCGCACCTGGGCCTTGATCCGCTCGTGCTCGGTGGGGGTCCGGCCCGTGGTGGGGTCGGTGGTGACGTCGCCGACGCTGAAGAGGCCGATCTGGACCTGGGGCTGGACCTGGGGCTGGACCTGGGACTGCATGGCGGGGACTCCTGACCTGCTGGTGCCGCGAGATAGTTGAAATGCGTACTGAGTATCCCAACCCATGCGCCCGGCGCGCTATTCCGGCCAGGATGCCGTCATGCCAGCCGCCCCGACGCCCACCACGACACCCACCACGACACCGGTCCCCGGCCCCGGCCACCGCCTCCACCGTCTGCTGCCGGTGCTCGTGCTGCTGCTCACGGTGGGGCAGCTGGCCGTGGCCCAGTGGGTGCCCGGGATCGAGCGCTTCGAGGGCAAGGCCTTCGGTGCACGGCTGCTGGCCTACCCCGTGCTGATGCTGGTGGTGCCGGCCGTCTGGTGGCTCGCCTCCCGCCGCCGCCCCGCCGCCGACCGGGCGCCTGCGCCGTACGCCGCGACGACGCTGGTGATGCTGCCCTTCCTGGTCGACGTCACCGGCAACAGCCTCGACCTCTACGACGCCGTCGTGTGGTGGGACGACGCCAACCACCTCGTCAACTGGGCCCTGCTGTGCGGCGGCCTGGGCCTCCTGGTCGCATCCACGCTGCCGCGGGGCTGGCAGGTCGTGCTCGTGGTCACCGGGATCGGGGCGGTGCTGGCGATCGCGTGGGAGGCCGGGGAGTGGCTCACGTTCATCCGCCACGGCACCGAGGTGGAGACGGCCTACGAGGACACCCTCGGCGACGAGGTGCTCGGCACGCTGGGCGCGCTCGCGGCGGGTGTGGCGCTGGCCCTCACCCGCAGGCGCGCCCGGAGCCAGGGATGGTGACCGGCTAGTCCTGCTCCTGCGGGCACCACCAGGTGGTGCGACCACCCACGGTGGCGCGCTGCATCTCCGCACCGCACCGCGGGCAGTGGCCGCCGGCGTGGCGGTGCGCGACGACCTCCCCGGTGTGGACCCCGCCGAGCCGCAGCGCTCGTCGTACGCCGGAGCGCAGCGCCGCGTGCAGCTCGGTGAGTTCGTCGTGGTCGAGCTCGCGGGCCGGGCGGCGGGGGTCGAGGCGGGCCTGCCACAGCACCTCGTCGGCGAGCAGGTTGCCGATGCCCGCGAGCGTCCCCTGGTCGAGCAGCCGTGCCTTCAGCGGGGCCGTGCCGCGGCCCACGAGACGGCGGAAGTCGGCGACGCCGACCTCACCGGCGTCGGGGCCCAGCGCGTCGAGGTCGGGGTCGAGGCGCACGCGACCGAGGCGGCGCTTGTCGAAGAGGCGCAGCGAGCCGCCGTCGTCGAACCCCAGGGTGAAGCGGTACCACTCGGGCTTCTGCGGCCCCCGGTCGCCCGGACGCTCGGGGCCGGAGCCGACGTAGTCACCACCGGTGTCGGCCTCACGCTGGCCGGCCTCGTCGCCGCGGGCGGGCGAGACGAGGATGCGTCCGGCCATGCCCAGGTGGATGCCCAGGAGCGGACCGGGGGTGCGTGAGCGGCCCGCCCCGGAGGTCTCGCACCACATCGCCTTGCCCCGGCGACGGGCCGCGGTCAGCCGGCGACCGACCAGGGCCGAGGCGATCTCGCCCGGGGCGTGCGGGCGGCACTCGTAGGAGTCGGTGTCGTCGACGGACACGATGCGCCGCTCCAGCGCCGAGCGCTCGATCACGGCGCGGGCGGACTCGACCTCGGGCAGCTCGGGCATGGGTCGAGTCTGGGTGCCCGGCCTGCGCCGCGGCCCACCCCTCGGGCCCGAGCCCGGTGGTCAGGAGCGGTCGAGGAGCAGCACGGCGCGGTCGTCGTCGCCGCGCTCCACCTGGCGCAGGATGCGCCGCGCCGCGCCCTCGAAGCCCGGGGCCACCGCCGAGGCCGCCGCGCGACGCAGCCAGGCGATGCCCTCGTCGAGACCGACGTCGCGCGACTCGACGACGCCGTCGGTGTAGAAGAGCAGGGCATCACCCGGCCCGAGCACGCCCTCGCTGGCCTCCAGGTCGGGCCGGCGCAGGATGCCGAGGGCCATGCCCCGTGCGTTGTCGACCGTCCACTCCCCCTCGCCGGCGGTCCAGCGCAGCGCCGGGGGGTGACCGGCGCTGAGCACGGAGTAGCGGCCCGTGCGCAGGTCGACGTAGACGTGGGCCGCGGTCGCGAAGGTCTCGTCGGACTCCTGTCGCAGCAGGAAGTCGTTGGCCGCGGCGAGCATGGCGCGCGGCGGCAGCGCGCCGATGAGACCGCCGAGGGCTCCGGCGAACTGCAGCGCGGCCGTGCCGGCGGCGACACCCTTGCCGCACACGTCGACCAGGATGAGCTCGAGGTGGTGCTCGTCCTCGCTGAGGTCGGCGACCATGAAGTCGCCGGCGTAGCCGACCCCGTGGGCCGCCACCATGGCCGTCTGGCACCGCCACCCCTCGGGCAACGGCGGCACGGTGCCCTGCGACTGGAGGCGGTCGCGCAGGTCGGAGAGCATCGCCTCGCCCAGCGGGCCCGGCAGGCCGCTGCGCTGGAGGCTCGACTGGTAGAGCACCAGGGTCGAGGCCAGCACCAGGGCGACACAGCCCGAGGTGCGCACCGTGTCGAAGCCTCCGTCGAGCAGCACCGCCGCGACGGCGGCGCTCACCGTCCAGACCGTCAGCACCACCAGCGGGCGGAAGCGCAGCAGCAGCATGCCGAGCAGGACCCACACGAAGTAGGTGCTCAGCGGCACCAGCGTGTAGGCGGTGGAGGAGACCGCGAACGACGCCGCGACGAGCCCCATCAGCACGCCCAGCGCGACGAGCTGGCTGCGCCCGGTGCCCGAGCGCCAGCCGGCGGCGAGGTCGTGGACGTCGGGCACGTGCGCAGCGTAGGTGACGGCGGACCCCGGCCGCAGGAGACCGCGCCCAGCCGACGGGACCGGTCGACCCCACTCATGAGGGTGACTTCCTTGACTCGTTCCACATCCGCGACACGATGGGAGGACGCCTCGCGCGATCCGACCACCCCACGGGAGATGACACGCATGACCGAGACACTCGGCTCGATCCACGGCAACACCAGCGGATCCACCACCGGCACCGGCGCGCCCGCGCCGAGCGACCGCAACAGCCTGACACTCGGTCCCGACGGGCCGATCCTCCTCCACGACCACCACTTCGTGGAGCAGATGGCCCACTTCAACCGCGAGCGCGTGCCGGAGCGCAACGTGCACGCCAAGGGCTCGGGTGCCTTCGGCACCTTCGAGGTCACCGCCGACGTGACCCAGTGGACCAAGGCCGCGATGTTCAAGCCCGGCACCTCGACCGACATGCTCGCGCGCTTCTCCACCGTCGCCGGCGAGATGGGCTCGCCCGACACCTGGCGCGACCCCCGTGGCTTCTCGCTGAAGTTCTACACCTCCGAGGGCAACTGGGACCTGGTCGGCAACAACACCCCGGTCTTCTTCATCCGCGACACGATGAAGTTCCCCCACTTCATCCGCAGCCAGAAGCGCCGCGGCGCCAACGGCCTGCGCGACAACGACATGCAGTGGGACTTCTGGACCCTCAACCCCGAGTCGGCCCACCAGGTCACCTGGCTCATGGGCGACCGCGGCGTGCCGCGCTCGTGGCGCCACATGCAGGGCTACGGCAGCCACACCTACCTCTGGTACAACGAGGCCGGCGAGAAGTTCTGGGTGAAGTTCCACTTCAAGTCCGACCAGGGCGTGGAGTGCCTGACCCAGGAGGACGCCAACCGGATCGCCGGTGAGGACGCCGACTTCCACCGCCGTGACCTCTTCGACTCCATCGACGCCGGCGAGTTCCCGTCGTGGACCCTGCACGTGCAGGTGATGCCCTACGACGAGGCGAAGACCTACCGCTTCAACCCCTTCGACCTCACCAAGGTGTGGCCGCACAGCGACTACCCGCTGCACGAGGTGGGCCGCATGACGCTGAACAAGAACCCGGAGAACCACTTCGCGCAGATCGAGCAGGCCGCCTTCGAGCCGTCGGCCATCGTGCCCGGCATCGGCTTCTCCCCCGACAAGATGCTGCTCGGCCGGGTCTTCGCCTACGCCGACACCCACCGCTACCGCATCGGGCCCAACTACCAGCAGCTGCCGGTGAACCGCCACCGCGTCGAGGGCGCCTACACCTACCAGTTCGACGGCCCGATGGCCTACGACCACACGGGCGACCGCTCCAAGTACGCCCCCAACACCTACGACGACCCCTACTCCGACCTCACCGGCCCGGCCGAGGACGGGTGGGAGGCCGACGGCGAGTTCGTGCGCCAGGCCTACACGCTGCGGGCCGAGGACGACGACTTCGGCCAGGCCGGCGCCCTCGTGCGCGAGGTCTGGGACGACGCCGCGCGCGAGCGCTTCGTCGGCAACGTCGCGGGCCACCTGCTCGGCGGGGTCAGCGAGCCCATCCTCGAGCGGGCCTTCGAGTACTGGAAGGCCGTCGACGCCGACACCGGCAAGCGCATCGAGGAGGCCGTGCGCGCCGAGCGCGGCGCCAACGACGTGGCGCCCCACCCGACGGAGCCGCTCCAGACGGTCTGACCCACCCCGAGGTCCCAGTCCCGAGGTCGCAGCCCCGCGGGGCACGTGACCCACGACGCGACGACCCGCCCGGTCCGCCGGGCGGGTCGTCGCGCGTCCACCCGCCGGGGGATGTCAGGCTTGCCCGGTGAGGACCCGTGAGCCCGTGCTGGTCAGCGCCCACCGCTGCGGCGCCGGCGGGGACCGGGAGCTGGAGAACACCCGGCCCGCCCTCGAGCAGGCGCTGGCCCTCGACGTGGACTTCGTGGAGTTCGACGTGCAGCGCTGCGCCGACGGCACCCTCGTGCTCTTCCACGACGACTGGCTGTGGGTGGAGGGCCGCCGGCGCTGGGTCGGGGAGCTGACCTTCGAGGAGTTCGCGGCCCGGGCGCCGCACTTCCTGCGCTACGACGAGGTGCTCACCTCGCTGGTCGGGCGGGCCCGGGCCCACATCGACCTCAAGTTCACCTCGCCCTCGGCGGCCTACGGCCACCCCGCCGCGACCTACGAGGTGGCCGCCACCCGGATGGCCGTCGAGGTGCTGGGCGCCGAGAACCTCATCGTCACCACCCTCGACGACAAGGCCGTGCGCGCGGTGCGCGACTGGGCCGACGACACCGGCCACGACCTGCTGGTCGGTCTCTCGCTGGGCCGGCGCGTCGCGGGCCTGCCGTGGGCCCGGCAGGTGCGCATCCGGCTCTCCGAGCTGCGTCCGCGCACACGCTACGTGCGCTCGCGGGCCAACCTCGTGGTCGCCAAGCACACCATCGCCCGGTGCGGCGTCGCCGCCTTCGCCCGGCGCCGCGGCCTGCCGCTGCTGGTGTGGACCGTCGACACCGAGGAGTCGCTGCACTACTGGATGCGGCCCGGTCGCGCCTGGCTGGTGACCAGCAACGACCCGGCGCTGGCGATGGAGGTGCGCTCGGCGTACCCCCGGCGCCGGGCGGCCCGCACCCGCGCCGGTCAGCGCCCCGCGTCCTGACCGCCCGCCCCTCCCCGTACGCCGGGGACGCTCAGCCGAGCAGCAGGGCGACGAGGGCGACGACGCCCACGACGGCGATGACGCCGCGCAGCGCCCACGGGGGCAGCCGGCGCCCGACCCGCGCGCCGAGCTGTCCGCCGATGGTCGAGCCCACGGCGAGCACGGCCACGATGCGCCAGTCGACGTCGGCGGCGACCACGAAGACCAGCCCGGCCACGGCGTTCACGATGGCTGCGAGCACGTTCTTGAGCGCGTTGAGCCGCTGCACGTCGTCGTCGACGCCGAGGCCGAGCACGCCCATGAGCAGCACGCCCTGGGCGGCGCCGAAGTAGCCGCCGTAGACGCCGGTGCCGAGCACGGCGGGCCACACCCAGCGGGCGCGCGCCGGCCGCTCGGTGCCGGCGCGCTCGTGCCGGGCCGCGACCCGGCGGGACAGGACGGGCTGCACGACGACCAGCACCACGCCGAGGGCGATCAGCACCGGCACGATGGCCGAGAACGCGTCCTCGGGCAGCAGCAGGAGCGCCACCGCGCCCGCGGCACCGCCCAGCAGGGAGGCGAGCCCCAGCCGCAGCGCCCGGGCCCGCTGGCCGCGCAGCTCGCGGCGGTAGCCGATGGCCCCGGAGATCGAGCCGGGCACCAGGCCGATGTTGTTGGAGACGTTGGCCGTCACGGGCGGCACGCCGAAGGCGAGCAGGGTCGGGAAGGTCACCAGGGTGCCGGAGCCGACGACGGTGTTGATGGTGCCGGCCGCGACCCCCGCCAGGAGGATCGCGGCCAGCTCGAAGGGCGTCACGACAGCGGAGGTGCCTCCGGCGCGGCCGGGGTCTCGGTCGGGACGTCGGCGGGGTTGCCGGACGGCTGTCCGGGAGGCTGAGCGGTGGGCTCGTCGGTGGGCTGCGCCGCGCGCCTGCCGGTCTGCGCGGCGGCGTCGGCCTCCGCGATCGCGGCCTGGACCACGGGGTTGCTGCCCGACGCCGTCGACGCCGGGGTCGGCACCTGGGGCTCGCTGGGGCCCATGTCGACGCGCTTGAGCGGGCCGTCGACCTCGGTCGGGATCCCGCGCAGGTCGTTCATGGTCGAGCCGAGGCCCTCGAGGGCCTTGCCGATCTCGCTCGGCACGATCCAGACCTTGTTGGCGTCGCCCTCGGCGATCTTGGGCATCATCTGGAGGTACTGGTAGGCCAGCAGGGACTGGTCGGGCCGCCCGTCGTGGATGGCCTGGAAGACCGTCTGGATGGCCTGGCCCTCGCCCTGGGCACGCAGGATCGCGGCCTCGCGGTCGGCCTGGGCCCGCAGGATCTGCGACTCCCGGTCGCCCTCGGCCGAGAGGATGGCCGACTGCTTCTGACCCTCCGCGGTGAGGATGGAGGCCTGGCGCTGGCCCTCGGCGGTGAGGATCGCGGCACGCTTGTCGCGGTCGGCGCGCATCTGCTTCTCCATCGTGTCCTTGATGGAGGCCGGCGGGTCGATGCTCTTGATCTCGACCCGTCCGACGCGGATGCCCCACTTGCCGGTGGCCTCGTCGAGCACGCCACGCAGCCCGGAGTTGATCGAGTCGCGGCTGGTGAGGGTCTGCTCGAGGTCCATGCCGCCGACGATGTTGCGCAGCGTGGTCTGGGTGATCTGCTCGACGGCCTGGATGTAGTTGGCGATCTCGTAGGTCGCCGCGACCGGGTCGATCACCTGGAAGTAGATGACGGTGTCGATGTCGACGGTGAGGTTGTCCTCGGTGATCACCGACGACGGCGGGAAGCTCACGACCTGCTCGCGCATGTCGATGAGGTAGCGCACCTTGTCGATGAAGGGCACGACGATGTTGAGGCCGGCGGGCAGCGTCTGCTTGTACTTGCCGAAGCGCTCGACGATGCCGGCGCGGGCCTGGGGCACGATGCGCACGGTCTTGGCGAGGATCACGACGACCAGCAGCAGCACGACCACCAGCAGGACGAGGAGTACGGGACCCATGGGGGCTCCTTCGGCTCGGGGCGGGTTGTGCTCGGGTGGGGCGTTGCGGGGAGGGACGTCCGGGGCGTGACGTCCGGGGACGGCGCTCAGCGGTCGAGCTGCGGCACCGGGTGGACGTAGGCCGTGGCGCCGCGGATCTCGAGCACCTCGACGGTGGCGCCGGGCTCGATGACCAGCGTCTCGTCGTAGGGAGCCGCGCTCCACTCGTCGCCGGCCAGCTTGACCCGACCCGGCTGGAGCCCCGAGATGGTCTGCAGCACCAGGCCCTGGGTGCCGACGAGGCGACCGTGGCTCATGCTCAGCTCGGGGCCGCTGTGCAGCTTCTTGACCAGCGGCGGGCGCACCAGCGTGAGCGTGCCGAGCGCGGTGGCGGCGGCGACCAGCACCTGCACGACCACGGGGGCGTCGAGGGCGGCGGCGGCGCCACCGCCGATGGCGCCGACGGCCAGCATGAGCAGCACCAGGTCGAGGCTGAACATCTCGGCCACGCCGAGGAGCGCCGCGACCCCCAGCCAGGCCGCCCACGCGTGCTCGCTCAGCCAGTCCATGGCCCGACCCTATCGGAGGGCTCTTTACCCGGCGCTCATCTGGCCCGGGTGCGCCGCCGGGCGGCCCAGCGACCGTCGTCGCTGGTCGTCACGGTCAGCGGCATGCCGAAGGCCGTGGACAGGTTGTCCTCGGTGAGCACGTGCTCGAGCAGGCCGGCCTCCACGACCCGGCCCTGGCGCAGCAGCAGGGCGTGGGTGAAGCCCGGCGGGATCTCCTCGACGTGGTGGGAGACCAGCACCGTGGCCGGCGAGTCGGGGTCCATGGCGAGCACCGACAGCGTCGACACGAGGTCCTCCCGGCCGCCGAGGTCGAGCCCCGCGGCCGGCTCGTCGAGCAGCAGCAGCTCGGGGTCGGTCATCAGCGAGCGCGCGATCTGGACCCGCTTGCGCTCGCCCTCGCTCAGGGTGCCGAAGGTGCGGTCGGCCAGGTGGGTGGCGCCCAGCTCGGTGAGCAGGTCGGTGGCGCGCTGGTGGTCGAGCTCGTCGTAGGCCTCGCGCCAGCGCCCGAGCACGCCGTAGGAGGCCGAGACCACGACGTCGTGGACGCGCTCCGAGCGCGGGATCCGCTCGGCCAGCGCCGCGCTGGTCAGGCCGATGCGCGGTCGCAGCTCGAAGACGTCGACGGTGCCGAGCACCTCCTCGAGGATCCCCGCGACACCGGTGGTGGGATGCATCTGGGCGGAGGCGACCTGGAGCAGGGTGGTCTTCCCCGCGCCGTTGGGACCGAGCACGACCCAGCGCTCGTCCTCCTCCACCGTCCAGCTCACCGCGTCGAGCAGGGTGGCCTGGCCGCGGGTGACGGTCACGTCGGCGAACTCCAGCACTGCAGCCATGGCGTCACCCTATCCGTGCGCCTCCCCGGCCCCGGCGTAGCCTCGGGCGCCGTGAGCACCGACCTCCCCGTCTCCGCCCGCCTGGCCTGGTGGGGCACCGCCTGGCTGCGCGGCCAGGTGGTGACCGACCTGCTGCTCGACGCCGTCATCGGCGACGAGGCCACCCATGCCGTGGCGGGCCTGGGCCACCTCGGCCTGGGGGCTCCGGCCGACACCTCGCGCGGCACCGGCACCGGCACCGGCACCGAGACGCTGCTGGGCGGCCTGGCCCGGCTGCGGGCCGAGGGTGCGACGTCGTTCGGGGCGGCTTTCCCGGTGGAGGGCGACCTCGTGGGCCTCGGCGGCCCCGCCGGCTTCAACACCGAGGCGGTCGAGGCCGGCGAGGCCGTCGTGGTCGCGGGCGCCGACGTGGGGCTGGTGCCCGTCACCGTGGGCGCGGCGACGACCTGGGTCGCCCACCGTGCCGTACGCCGGCAGCTGCCCGACGTCGGCGAGGCCGACCGGGCCCTGCGCCAGGAGCTGCTCGCGGCCGCCGACGCCCTGGCCCGGCTCGAGGTCGCCCGCTGGCGGCCCGAGGTGGCCGACCACCTGATGAACCTGCGCCACCGGACTCCGCTCAGCGCGCCCGACGGCGTGCCGGCCCGCTGCGTCGAGCTCGCGGCGCGCGGGCTCCAGGCCGTGGCGGTCGTCGACCTGGCCCTGGTCGACGACGGCGGGGCGATCAGCGCCGCGGAGGCGCAGGCGCGCCGCGACGCGCTGACGCCGCTGGAGCGGGCCGGGCGGCGGGCGCTGGTGGCGGCTTGCTCACCGGAGGTCTGGCCGCCGGCGTGAGGCCGCGGCTCCGCTAGCCTCGTGCCCGCCATGGACCAGACGCGCCCCGAGACCCTCCTGCTCACCCTCACCGGCCGCGACCGGCCCGGTGTCACGTCGGCGGTCTTCTCCACGCTCTCGCGCGCCGGCGTCGAGGTCGTCGACGTCGAGCAGATCGTCCTGCGCGGGCGGCTCGTGCTCGGCGTGCTCGTCACGGTGCCGCGCGACGCCCGCCGCCTGCGCGAGGCCGTCGAGCAGACCGCGCGGGGCCTCGACATGGACGTCGAGGTCGAGGAGGGCACCGGCGACAACCCCTCGCGTCGCTCCGGGCGCGTCCACGTCACGGTGATCGGCGCCCCGCTGCGGGCCACGGCGATGGCCGCCGTCGCCGGTCGCATCGCCGACTCCGGGGCCAACATCGACCGCATCGAGCGCATGGCGCGCTACCCCGTGACCGCCATCGAGCTGCACGTCTCGGGCGCCGACCCGCGGGCCCTGCGCACCGTGCTGGCCACGGAGGCCTCGCGCGAGGGCTTCGACGTGGCCGTGCAGCCGGCCGACATCCTGCGCCACGGCATGCGCCTGATCGTCATGGACGTCGACTCCACCCTCATCCAGGGCGAGGTGATCGAGATGATCGCGGCCCACGCGGGCTGCGAGGCCGAGGTGGCGGAGGTCACCGAGCGCGCCATGCGCGGCGAGCTCGACTTCGAGGAGTCGCTGCGCTCCCGGGTCGCGCTGCTCGAGGGTGTGCCGGAGACCGCCCTCGCCGAGGTCTACGAGGCCGTCGAGCTGGCTCCCGGCGCCCGCACCATGGTGCGCACGCTGCGCCGGCTCGGCTACCGCTTCGCGATCGTGTCGGGCGGCTTCACCCAGATCACCGACCGCCTGGCCGCCGAGCTCGGCATCCACTTCGCCCGGGCCAACGAGCTGGAGATCGTCGACGGTCGGCTCACGGGTCGCATCGTCGGGGCCGTGGTCGACCGGGCCGCCAAGGCGCAGGCGCTGCGGGAGTTCGCCGGGGAGGTCGGCGTCGACGTGGGCTCCACGATCGCCATCGGCGACGGGGCCAACGACCTCGACATGCTCGCGGCCGCCGGGCTGGGCATCGCCTACAACGCCAAGCCGATGGTGCGCGACGCCGCCGACACCGCGGTCAACGTGCCCTACCTCGACGCCATCATGTACCTGCTCGGCATCACCCGCGAGGAGGTCGAGGCGGCCGACGCCGCCGTCGGCATCGTCACCCCCGCTCCCCCGGTCTGAGCCCGCGCCGGGGAAGCACCGCCGCTCGCCGACGCCGTCCCCGCGGCGGGTCCGGGCCCCGGCTCAGGCCCGCGACACGTGGAAGGCCAGCAGCCGCGCCGACTGCTCCTCGAGGTCGGCCCAGTCGTCGTCGACCTCGAGCACGGCGGCCGCGCAGGTCGGGAAGCCGCCGGCCAGGTCGTTGCTGGCCTCCTCGTCGCCCTCGCCGTCGTCGAGCAGCTGGGCCAGCGTGGCCATGGTCGGGTTGTGGCCCACCACGACCACCGTGAGCGCGTCGGCCGGGGACTGGCGCACCAGGTCGAGGGCGGTCTCGGGCCCGGCGGCGTAGAGCCCCTCGTCGTGGGTGGCGTCGTCGTCCCAGCCGGCGCCCTCGGCGACGGCCTCCCAGGTCTCGCGGGTGCGCAGCGCGGCGGAGACCAGCACGTGGTCGGGCTCGAGGCCGAGGCCGGCCAGCCAGGCACCGGCGGCACGGGCGTCGTCGGCGCCGCCGTCGGTGAGGCGGCGCTCGTGGTCGGAGGGGCCGCTGTGCTCGGCGCGGGCGTGGCGCATCACGACGAGGCGTCGGGGGGTGCTGTCGGTCACGCGAGTCAGCGTGACAGGCGCGAGGGTCGGGCTCAACACCGCATGCCCTAGCGTTGCGCCCATGCCCCGTGGACCCCTGATGATCATCGGCGGTGCCGAGGACAAGCTGCGTCGCCGCACCATCCTGCGCGAGTTCGTGGCCGCCGCCGGCGGGCCCGAGGCGCGGATCGCGGTGATCCCGACCGCCTCCTCGCTGGGCCCGGAGGTCGTCGAGGTCTACGACGCGCTGTTCCGCCGCGAGGGCGCCGCCGAGGTCGTCACGGTGCGACCGGAGTCGCGCGAGGAGGCCCAGGACCCCGACCTGGTCGAGGCGCTGGGCAAGGCCACCGGCATCTTCATGACCGGCGGCAACCAGCTCAAGCTGTCCTCCATGGTCTGCGGCACCCCGGTGGGCGACGCCATCGTCGCCGCGCACCGGGCCGGCACCGTGGTGGCCGGCACCTCGGCCGGCGCCAGCATCCAGTCGAGCCACATGGTGGCCTTCGGCGTGGGCGGCACGACGCCCAAGCAGCGGATGACGCAGGTCGCGGCGGGCCTGGGCCTGCTCCAGTCGGTGGTGATCGACCAGCACTTCGAGCAGCGCAGCCGCTACGGCCGCCTGCTGATGATCGTGGCGCAGTCGCCCCAGCTGCTGGGCATCGGCGTCGACGAGGACACCGCGGCCGTCGTCGAGCACGAGGTCGACGAGGCCACGGGCACCGACCGCGACGTGCTGCGGGTGCTGGGGCGCGGCGCCGTCACCGTGATGGACGGCTCCCACATCGTCACCAACGCCTACGAGGCCAAGCGCTCGGCGCCGCTGCTGGCCAGCGGCGTCGTGCTGCACGTGCTGCCGGAGGGTGCGGCGTTCGACCTCACCGCCCGCGCCCTCGTGCCCCCGCGCGCCAGTGTCGACCCCTCCGAGGAGGCCGAGCTGGTCGAGGCCGGCAAGGACCTGCGCCAGATGGCGCGCGACATCGCCGCCGGCGACGCCTCCCCCTCCACCCTCAAGCGCCGCCAGGCGCGCGAGGCCAAGAAGTCCAAGAAGTCGACCGACCACGCATCGGACCGCAGCCAGGACGGAGCACCCTCATGACCGAACGCCCCACGCCCGATCTCTCGATCCTCGAGACGCGGGTCTACCGCGGCGCCAACGTCTGGTCCTACGACCGGGCGATCCACCTCGTGGTCGACCTCGGGGTGCTCGAGAAGTTCCCCACCAACACCGTGCCGGGGTTCACCGAGACGCTGCTGCAGATGCTGCCCGGGCTGCGCGAGCACTCCTGCTCCCGCGGTCGCCGCGGCGGCTTCGTCGAGCGGCTCCACGAGGGCACCTGGCTGGGCCACGTCGCCGAGCACTGCGCCCTGGCGCTGCAGCAGGTCGTCGGCCACGACGTACGCCGCGGCAAGACCCGGATGGTCAAGGGACGCCCGGGCGTCTACAACGTCGTCTACGGCTACATCGACGAGCAGGTCGGCCTGGCCGCGGGGCGTCTCGCGGTGCGGCTGGTCAACCACCTGGTCGAGGCCGACCCCGAGTTCGACTGGGACACCTCCCTGGAGGAGTTCATCCGGCGTGCGCAGCGCACCGCGTTCGGGCCGTCGACCCAGGCCATCCTCGACGAGGCCGTCTCCCGCGACATCCCGTGGATCCGGCTCAACCAGTACTCGCTGGTGCAGCTGGGCCAGGGCGTCCACGCCAAGCGGATCCGCGCCACGATGACCTCGGCGACCTCGGCGATCGCCGTCGACATCGCCAGCGACAAGGACCTCACCACCACGCTGCTGGGGGCGGCCGGCCTGCCGGTGCCCAAGCAGGAGTCGGTGCGCACCGTCGAGCAGTGCGTGCGCGCGGCCCAGCGCATCGGCTACCCCGTCGTGGTCAAGCCGCTCGACGGCAACCACGGCCGGGGCGTCTGCCTCGACCTGCAGGACGAGGCGGAGGTGCGCGAGGCCTACGAGGTCGCGCGCGCCGAGTCGCGCCGCGGGGTGCTCATCGTGGAGTCGCTCATCACCGGCAAGGACTACCGCTGCCTCATCATCGACGGCAAGGTCGCGGCCATCGCCGAGCGGGTGCCGGCCTCGGTCACCGGTGACGGCACCTCCAGCGTCGAGCAGCTCGTCGACGACGCCAACGCCGATCCCCGCCGCGGCGTGGGACACGAGAAGGTGCTCACCCGGATCAAGGTCGACGCCGCCGCGGTCGAGCTGGTGCGCGAGCAGGGCTTCGAGATGTCCGACGTGCCTCCTGCCGGCACCATGGTCAAGCTCGCGCTCACCGGCAACATGTCCACCGGCGGCATCTCGATCGACCGCACCTTCGAGGCCCACCCGGAGAACGTCGAGATCGCCGAGGAGGCCGCCCGCATGGTCGGCCTCGACATCGCGGGCATCGACTTCATCTGCCCCGACATCACCGAGCCGGTGCGCGAGACCGGCGGCGCGATCTGCGAGGTCAACGCCGCTCCCGGCTTCCGGATGCACACCCACCCGACCATCGGGGAGCCGCAGTTCATCGCCAAGCCGGTGGTCGACATGCTCTTCCCGCCGGGCGCCCAGTCGCGGATCCCGATCGTGGCCGTCACCGGCACCAACGGCAAGACGACCACCTCGCGGATGATCAGCCACATCTTCAAGGGCATGGGCCGCAAGGTCGGCATGACCTCCACCGACGGCGTCGTCATCGACGAGCGGCTGCTCATCCGCTCCGACGCCTCCGGACCGCGCTCGGCCCGGATGGTCCTGCAGAACCCCCGCGTCGACTTCGCGGTCTTCGAGGTGGCCCGCGGCGGCATCCTGCGCGAGGGTCTGGGCTACGAGCGCAACGACGTCGCGGTCGTCCTCAACGTGCAGCCCGACCACCTCGGCCTGCGCGGCATCGACACCGTCGAGCAGCTCGCCGACGTCAAGGCGGTCCTCGTGGAGGCCGTGCCCCGCGACGGTCACGCGGTGCTCAACGCCGACGACCCGCTGGTGCGCGACATGCGCCGGCGCTGCTCGGGCCAGGTCGTGTGGATCTCCATGGAGGAACCCGGCAGCGAGGTGCGCGACATGATCGACGCCCACTGCCGCCGTGGCGGCAAGGCGCTGGTGCTCAACAGCTCCGAGCGCGGCGAGATGATCGTGGTCAAGCACGGCCCGCGCGAGATGCAGCTGGCCTGGACGCACCTGCTGCCGGCGACCTTCAACGGCCGCGCGCGCATGAACGTGCAGAACGTGCTGGCCGCCGCGGCCGCGGCCTTCGCCGCCGGCGCTCCCCTGCACGACATCCGCCAGGGCCTGCGCACCTTCTCCACCAACTACTACCTCTCCCCCGGGCGGCTCAACGAGGTCGAGGTCAACGGCGTCAACGTCATCGTCGACTACTGCCACAACGCTCCCGGCATGCGTGCGCTCGGCGACTTCGTGGACCGTGTCGGCGACTCGATGGCCGGCTCGCACGAGCTGGCCCGTCCCTCGCGGATCGGCGTCATCGCCACCGCCGGCGACCGCCGCGACCAGGACATGCGCGAGCTCGGCGAGATCGCGGCCCAGCACTTCGACGTCGTCATCGTGCGTGAGGACGCCCAGCTGCGCGGGCGCGAGCGCGGCGACGTGTCGGCCCTGGTGACCGAGGGCGTCCGCTCGGCGATGGCCGAGGGCAGCCGCTGCAAGCAGGTCGAGGTCGTGCTCGACGAGATCGAGGCGGTGCGCCACGCGATGAGCCGGGCCAACCGTGGCGACCTGGTCGTCATCTGCGTCGACAAGCACGGTGAGGTGATGACCGAGCTGGAGAACTGGTCGCCCCACGCCCAGGCCGGCTCCGGGGTCTCCGCCGACGCCCCGGCCGCCGACCCCGACTACGTGCCCAGCGAGGCCTGAGGCCCGGCCCCCGGGCGCCCGGTGGCCTCGGCAGCGGCGAGCACCGGCGCCAGGTCGGCCTCGAGCCGGCCTCGCAGCCCCTCGTCGGGCTGGTCGTCGAGCAGCACGGCGGCCAGCACCTGGAGGGTGCGCAGGTCGCGGCACTCCTGCAGCCGTGTGACGTCGAGGTGGCCGGGGTAGGCCCGACGGGTCCGCTCGTCGTGGGTGCGCGAGGCCAGGTCCCACTCGACGGGACCCGCGCAGACGTCCTCGAGGTCGGTCCACCGCGGCCCGTCGGCGGTCGGCAGCAGGTTGCCGGCGTGGGCGTCTCCGTGGAGCGGGCGCCGGGGCCAGGTCAGCGCCCGGGGCAGGAGCACGGCGGCGGCGCCGTGGAGCACCGGGTCGTCGCTGACGCGCAGGGCCGCGTCGACGTCGGCGAGCGGGCCCGCGAGGGGCGGCAGCGGCACGGGACAGTCGGCCAGCGCCCGGTGCAGCGCGTGCAGGCTCAGCGCCACCTCCTGCGGCGCCACGGTGCCCGGCACCACCTCCACCCAGGACCACAGCGACACCTCGAGGCCGTCGACCTCGTGCGGTCCCGGGTCGTGACACGGCGGCACCACGACGTCGGTGCGCCGCGCGGCGTACGCCGCCACCGCGACCTCGCGCTCCATCCACGGGCGCGGGTCGCCCCGCAGCACCCGCCCCCGCGTGACGACGCGCGTCAGCACGGGAGCGGGCCGCAGGTGCACCCGCACGCTGTAGCCGTCGGACACCACGACGGGGTCGTCGGCGGGCAGCCCGAGCCGGCGGGCGCAGGCCACCGAGGCCGCGACCGCCTCCGCGGTGGTGGGGATCCTCAGCGGTCGACCTCGAGCTCCCCGTCGGCGTACCGGCGGCGCAGCACCTTCTTGTCGAACTTGCCGACCGAGGTGCGCGGCACCTGGTCGATGAAGGCCCAGGCGTCGGGCAGCTGCCACTTGGCGAAGTCGGCCGACAGGAACTCCCGCAGCTCGGCCGGCGTCACCGTGGCCCCCTCGCGCACGACGACCGAGGCGAGCGGTCGCTCCTGCCACTTCTCGTCGGGGATGCCGACCACCGCGGCCTCGACCACGGCGTCGTGGGCCATCAGGGCGTTCTCCAGGTCGACCGAGCTGATCCACTCGCCTCCGGACTTGATGACGTCCTTCGCGCGGTCGGAGAGGGCGATGTAGCCGAGGCCGTCGATCGTGCCGACGTCTCCGGTGCGCAGCCAGCCGGCGTCGAACTTCCCGGCCGCGTCGGCCTGCTCGTCGGTCTCGGGCCGGTAGTAGGCACCGGTGACCCACGGCCCGCGCACCTGCAGCTCGCCGACGGCCTCGCCGTCGTGGGGCAGGACCGTGCCGTCGTCGGCGACGATGCGCCCCTCGACGCCGCAGAGCAGGCGGCCCTGGGTGCCGCGGTAGGCCCAGGCCCGCTCCTCGTCGACGCCGAGCGGCGGGATGCCGGCCGAGGCCACGGGCGAGGTCTCCGTCATGCCCCAGGCCTGGCGCACGAGCAGCCCGTGGCGCTCCTGCAGGGCGCGCTGCAGCGAGACCGGCACCGCCGAGCCCCCGCAGAGGATGAGCCGCAGCGAGTCGAGACGCACGTCGTCGTGGCGGTCGAGGTGGCCCAGCACGTCGTTCCAGACCGTCGGCACCGCGCCGGAGACCGTCGGCCGGCTCTCGCGGATGAACCGCACCAGCGGCTCGGCCTGGAGCCAGCGGTCGGGCATGCACAGCGACGCCCCGGCCATCAGGGCCGAGTAGGCCAGGCCCCAGGCGTTGGCGTGGAACATCGGCACGATGGGCAGCACCCGGTCCTCGAAGGACAGCCCCGCGGCGTTGCCGGTGTTGACCGCCTGGGAGTGCAGCCACGCAGAGCGGTGGCTGTAGACGACGCCCTTGGGGTTGCCGGTGGTGCCCGAGGTGTAGCACATGGCCGCGGCCTCGCGCTCGTCGATCTCGGGCCAGTCGAACGCAGCCGGCTGCGCGGCGAGGAGGTCGTCGTAGAGGTGCACCTCGGCCCCGCCCGCCCCGAGCGAGGCGAGGTCGGCCGAGGCGGCCTCGGGGCCGGCCACGAGCACGTGGCGCACCGTGGTCAGCTCCGCGACGTGCGGGGCGAGCAGACCGACGAGCGAGTCGTCGACGATGACCACCTGGTCCTCGGCGTGGTTGGCGACGTAGACCAGCTGCTCGGGGAAGAGTCGGATGTTGAGGGTGTGCAGCACGGCCCCCATCGAGGGCACCGCCAGGTAGGCCTCGAGGTGCTCGGCGTTGTTCCACTGGAAGGTGGCCACGCGCTGGTCGCCCTCGACACCGAGCGCGCGCAGCGCGTTGGCCAGCCGGCCCACCCGCTCACCGAGCTCGGCGTAGGTGCGGCGACGGGTGCCCCCGGCGGTGGCGGTCACCACCTCGGAGTCGGGGTGCACGGTGGTCGCGTGCCGCAGCACCGCGCCGATCGTGAGCTGGTCGTCCTGCATGGTGCTGCGCATGGAGTGCCTTCCGGTCGTGACGAGCTGTGGTCTCGGTCACGATCCTGCCACCGCGGGCTAGGAGGACGGGAGGGCTGCCGCGCGCACCTTGGCGGCCAGCGTCCCGGCGGAGTCGGGCGTGCCGCCCTGCTCGGCGATCCAGGCGTAGACCTCCTCGCGCTCGGCGTGGCACATCAGCCCCACGACGTCGCCGGGCAGCGCCTGCCCCACGAGGGCCGAGAGGCAGGCCACCTCGGTCGGGTACGCCGGCACCCCGGTGACCCCGACCCGCTCGGCCCCGCCGCGCATCAGGTCCTCCAGCTCGGCGGCCGTGCGCCCCCGGAAGTACTTCTCCTTGTGGCCGATGGCCACGACGTCGCTGTCGCGGGCGGCGATCTCGCCCAGCTTCTCGATCAGCTCGTCGGTGCGGTCGCCCACGACGCCGAGGCCCAGCAGCAGCCGCGAGCCGGGCGCCCGCACGCCGTTCATGATCTCGAAGAGCGCCTCGAGGCCGGCCTCGTTGTGGGCCAGGTCGATGACGACCGAGACCTCCCCGACGCTGAAGAAGTTCATCCGCCCCGGGTTGTGCTCGGCGTCGGGGCGGAAGGTCCGCAGCCCCTCGACCACCACGTCGCGGGGCACCCCCACGGCCAGGGCCGCCGAGGCCGCGGCCAGGGTGTTCTCGACGTTGAAGCGCGACAGGCCGGCCAGGGTCATCGGCACCTCGACCAGCTCGACGAGCGGGTCGGGGTCGGAGCTGGCGGTGAGCACGCAGACCCAGCCGTCGATGACGGTCGTGGCGCGCCCGCGCACCGACAGCACCTCGCGGATGGCCGGGGAGTCGGGGTCGCGGGAGAACACCCACGGCCGGGCCTTGATCTCGTGGCGCATGGCCAGCACGCGGGGGTCGTCGCCGTTGAGCACCGCCCAGCCGCTGCGCCGGGTGATGCGCGGCACCACGCCCTTGACCTCCGCGAGCTGGTCGAGGGTGTCGATGCCGTGGAGCCCGAGGTGGTCGGCCGAGACGTTGGTGACCACCGAGACGTCGTTGCGGGTCAGCCCGATGCCCTTGAGCAGGATCCCGCCGCGGGCGGTCTCGGTGACGGCGAGCTCGACCTGCTCGTGGGCCAGGATCCGGCCCGCCCCGGAGGGGCCGGAGTAGTCGCCGGCCTCGACCATCTCGCCGTCGATGTAGATGCCGTCGGTGTTGGACCAACCGACCAGCTTGCCCCAGGTGCGGCCGATGTGGGCGACCATGCGCGAGGTCGTGGTCTTGCCGTTGGTGCCGGTGACCGCCACGACGGGGATCCGCGGCACGATCGTGTGCGGCGGGGCGCCGGCGGGGCTCGCGGCCACCTGCCGGGCCGCGGCGCTGACCGCCTCCTCCAGATCGACGGTGGAGTCGGCGTCGGGCAGCGCGTCGAGCACCGCGGCGACGGCGCGACCCATCTCCTGGGCCCGCTCGCGGTGGGCCCAGGGGTAGGCGACCACGATCCGCTCCGGGTCGCTGCTGGGCCGCACCCGCACCGCCAGGCGCGACGTGCCGCTCTCGACGGCGATCGCCCGCACCAGGCGGCCCACCGCCCGCAGGGCGAAGCGCTGCCGGAACCCCGAGTGCGCCGAGCCCGGCCGGGCGTTGCGCAGACCGATGCGCCGCGCGAAGCGGGCCGCGGTGGCGTCGGGCGCGGCCGAGAGGGCCGCGATGTCGAGGGTCAGCTTGATGGCCGCCCGGGGGAAGTAGAGGTTCGGTCCCTCCAGGACCCGGATCTCGACGAGGGAAGTCACCCGCGCGACGCTACCGGGTGGGCGGGCTCAGCCGCCCATCGCGTGGAAGCCGCCGTCGACGTGGACGATCTCGCCGGTCGTCGCGGGGAAGAAGTCCGACAGCAGGGCCACCACGGCCTTGGCGGTGGGCTCCTGGTCGGTGTTGTCCCAGCCCAGCGGCGCCTTGGTCGACCACATCTGGTCGAGGTCCTCGAAGCCGGGGATGGCCTTGGCGGCGAGCGTCTTCAGCGGTCCGGCGGCCACCAGGTTGACCCGGATGCCCTCCGGGCCCAGGTCGCGGGCCAGGTAGCGCGAGCAGGACTCCAGCGCCGCCTTCGCCACGCCCATCCAGTCGTAGGCCGGCCAGGCCACCGTGGCGTCGAAGGTGAGCCCGACGACCGAGCCGCCTCCGCCCATCAGCGGCCGGCACGCGTCGGTGAGCGACTTCAGGGAGTAGGCGGAGACCTGCACGGCCTGCGACACGTCCTCCCAGGGGCCCGACATGAACTTGCCGCCGAGCAGCGTCTCGGGGTTGCCGTAGGCGATGGAGTGCACGACGCCGTCGAGGCCGTCGACGTGCTCGCCGACCAGCTCGGGCAGGCGGGCCAGGTGGTCGGGGTCGGTGACGTCGAGCTCGAGGACCGGCGGCTCCACCGGGAGCCGCTTGGCGATGCGCTTGGTGATGTTGAGCGCGCGCCCGAAGTTGGAGATGAGCACGGTGGCGCCCTGCTCCTGGGCGACCTTGGCGGTGGCGAAGCCGATGGAGGAGTCCATCGTCACCCCGGCCACCAGGATCCGCTTGCCGTCGAGAATGCCCATCGTGTGCTCCTTGTGGTCCGGTGCGCCGCGGCCGTGGGGGCCGCGCGCTGCTGGTCTGCTGGGGGGTGCCGGGACGCCGGCGGGGGCGCTGCTGGTGGGGCGGGGCGGGGGTCAGTGCCCCATGCCCAGGCCGCCGTCGACGGGGATCACCGCGCCGGTGACGTACGCCGCACCGGGCCCGGCCAGCCAGGTGACGGTCTGCGCGACCTCCTCGGCGGCGCCGAGGCGTCCGAGCGGGATGCGCGCCTTGTACTCCGCCTGCTGCTCCTCGGGGAGCGCCGCGGTCATGTCGGTCTCGATGAAGCCGGGCGCCACCACGTTGGTGGTGATCGAGCGCGACCCCAGCTCGCGGGCCAGCGACCGGGCCATGCCGACGAGGCCGGCCTTGGAGGCGGCGTAGTTGACCTGGCCGGGCGATCCCAGGAGGCCGACCACGGAGGAGATGAGGATGATCCGCCCTCGACGCAGGCGCAGCATGCCCTTGGCGGCGCGCTTGGCCAGGCGGAAGGAGCCGGTGAGGTTGGTGTCGATCACGCTCGACCAGTCGTCCTCCGACATCCGCAGCAGCAGGGTGTCGGCGGTGATGCCGGCGTTGGCCACCAGCACCTCCACGGGGCCGTGCGCGGCCTCGATCTCGGTGAACGCGGCGTCGACCGCTGCGGCGTCGGTGACGTCGCAGCGCACGTCGAGGGCGCCCTCGGGGGCGCCTCCGCTGCGGGTGGTGACCGCCACCTTGTCGCCCTGGGCCAGGAAGGCCTCGGCGATCGCACGGCCGATGCCGCGGTTGCCACCGGTCACCAGGACCGAGCGGGGCTCGCGGGCGGGCGGCTCGGTGGGGTCGCCGTGGGGGGCCGGGGCCGGTGTCGTTTCGCTCACGTCGCCCGACGCTAGCGATTACCGCGGGGTAGACCTACGCCGCGCGGAGCGGCGTGGGTCACCCGCGGGCCTGCTGCGGTGCGGGCCGGGTCACTCGTCCTCGAGGCGGAAACCCACCTTCATGCCGACCTGGAAGTGCTCGACCTGGCCGTCCTTGACCTGTCCGCGCACCTGGGTCACCTCGAACCAGTCGAGGTGGCGCAGGGTCTTGCCGGCCCGCTCGACGCCGTTGCGGATGGCCGCGTCGATGCCCTCGGGCGAGGTGCCGACGATCTCGGTGACGCGGTAGGTGCGGTTGCTCATGGTGCCTCCGTGGGTGGTGTGCCGGGCTGCGCGGGTCGGAGCCGGGCTCGGTGGTGGGGCCAGTGGCGGGGCCGCAGCGGCGGGCCGGGCCGTGGGCCGATGCTAGGGCCTGCGCACCGGGTCGGGTGCTCACCCCTCCCGACGTACGATGGGAGTCATGGCCCGGGACCGCACACGCACCGACGACGCCGTCCGCATCACCACCGCCGCGGAGAGCCGCAACGCCGACATCGCGGTGCGCCAGAAGCGCTACCTGCTGTCGATGAGCCTGCGCTCGCTGTGCTTCGTGGGGGCCGTCATCGCCGGCCTGGCCGGGGCCGACTGGCTGTGGCCGTTCCTCATCGCCGGCGCCCTGATCCTGCCCTACCTCGCCGTGGTCATGGCCAACGCCACCGCCACCCGCTCCGACGGCTTCGCCCTGCGCGACACCGCCTACGGCGCCCCCGAGCTCGAGTCCGGCGCTCGCCGGCAGCTCTGATGGGCGGCCCGGACCCCGACACCTGCTCCGCCAAGGGGTGCCGGAGCACAGCGGCGTGGGCGCTGCTGTGGAACAACCCCAAGCTCCACACCGCCGAGCGCCGCAAGACGTGGCTGGCCTGTGACGAGCACCGCGGATCGCTGTCGGACTTCCTCGCCGCACGGCAGTTCCTGCGCGACGTGGAGCCGCACCAGCCCGTCTGAGCCGACCCGTCGCCGCCCTGGGACGACCGGGGCACCCCCGCGCTCGACGGGGCCCGGGTCCGGGCTCAGCCCCCGATGGCCGACATGGGGCGGTCGGGCTGCAGGAAGCTCTGGTCGTCGATGCCGTGGCCGGCGAGCTTGCCGCGCATGGCGATGACCCAGCGGTCGGCCAGCTCGCGGTCGGAGGCCCCCTCGCGCATCGCCAGGCGCAGGTCGGACTCCTCGCGGGCGAAGAGGCAGTTGCGCACCTGGCCGTCGGCGGTGAGACGCACCCGGTCGCAGTCGCCGCAGAACGGGCGGGTGACCGACGCGATGACCCCGACGGTGCCCGGTCCGCCATCGACGGTGAAGAGCTCCGCGGGGGCGCTGCCACGCGGCTCGCTGGCCGGGGTCAGCGTGAAGGACCGCTCGAGGGCGGCGAAGATCTCGTCGGCGGTGATCATGCCCTCACGGGTCCAGCCGTGCTGGGCGTCGAGGGGCATCTGCTCGATGAAGCGCAGCTCGTAGCCGCGCTCGAGGCACCACGCGAGCAGCTCGGCGGCCTGGTCGTCGTTCTGGCCCCGCAGCAGGACGGCGTTGACCTTGACCGGTCCCAGGCCCGCCTGCTGAGCGGCGGCGAGGCCGGCGACGACGTCGTGGAACCGGTCGCGGCGGGTGATCTCGCGGAAGGTGTCGGCACGCACGGTGTCGAGGCTGACGTTGACGCGGTCGAGGCCGGCCTCGGCCAGCGCGGTGGCGTTGCGGGCCAGACCGAGCGCGTTGGTGGTGATGGAGATGCCGAGGTCGGGTCCCAGCGCGCGGGTGCGCCGCACGATGTCGACCAGGCCGCGACGCACCATCGGCTCGCCACCGGTGAAGCGCACCTCCTCGATGCCGAGGTGCTCCACGCCGATCCCGATCAGGCGCACGATCTCGTCGTCGGTGAGCAGCTTGTCGTTGCTCAGCCAGTCGAGACCCTCCTCCGGCATGCAGTAGGAGCAACGCAGGTTGCACTTGTCGGTGAGCGAGACGCGCAGGTCGGTCGCGACGCGGCCGTACCGGTCCTCCAACAAGGTGAGTGCCATGCCTCCACCCTACGTGGGGCCTGTCACGCGGGCGGGGCGCACCGCCCCGCGGGGTGCCCGGCGGGGTGGAGCGGCCCGATAGCCTCGGGGTGTGCGCTCGCTCCGCTTCCTCCTCAGCCGACGGTGGGCCCTCTTCGCGCTGGCCATCGTCGTGGTCGCGACGGCGACGTGGTGGCTGGGCCAGTGGCAGTTCCACCGGCTCGACGACCGCAAGGAGAGCAACGCCGTGGTCCGGGCCAACGAGGACCAGGCCCCCGCACCGGTGGGCGAGGTGCTCGGCACCGACACCGAGGTCGGCGAGGCCGACGAGTGGCGTGTCGTGAGCGCCACCGGCACCTACGACACCGACGACACCGTCATCGTGCGCTACCGCACCCGCGACGGCGCCTCGGGCGTCGACGTCGTCGTGCCGCTGGTCACCGACTCGGGCACCTCGCTGCTGGTCGACCGCGGGTGGATGGCCACCGACGCGCGTGGCCTCGACACCGCCGACGTGCCCGACCCGCCCGCGGGTGAGGTGACGGTGACCGGCTACGTGCGCGCCGACGGCAGCGGCGACAGCACGGCGGTCGTCGACAACGCCACCCGGGCCGTCTCGGCCGAGGCGATCGGGCAGGCCCAGCAGCGTGAGGTCTACGACGGGTTCGTCGAGCTGCGCTCGGAGGACCCCGCCCCGGCCACCGCGCTGGAGCCGGTCGAGCTGCCCGAGCTCGACAACGGTCCCCACTTCTTCTACGGCCTGCAGTGGTGGTTCTTCGGGCTGCTGGCGATCTTCGGCTTCCTCTACCTCGCCTACGACGAGTGGCGCGGCGGGCGCAGCGGCGACCGGCCCGCGGCCGGAGGGCCGAAGCCCCCCAAGGTGCGCAAGGAGAAGCGCACCAACCACCCCTACGCCCGCATGCGCGCGGAGGCCGAGGCCCGCGAGGCCGCCGAGCGGGAGCGTCAGCGCGAGGACGCCTGAGCCGGTGGCTCGCCCCCGACCGGGGCGGCGAGGGCCGGTCAGAGGGTGCGGAGCAGGCCGCCGTCGACGGGCAGCATGACGCCGCTCACGTAGGAGGCGGCCGGTGAGAGCAGCCAGGCGGCGGCGCGACCGAACTCCGCCGGGTCGCCCTGACGGCCCAGCGGGATCGACGCGATGGCGGCGGCGCGGGCACGGTCGGGGTCGCCGGTGGCGGCGTCGAGCTCGACGAGACGGTCGGTGGCGACCCGCCCCGGGAGCAGGCCGTTGACCCGCACCCCGCGCGGCCCGAGCTCGTCGGCCAACGTCTTGGCGACCATGGCGAGCCCCGGCCGCAGCCCGTTGGAGACCGCCATCGAGGCCAGCGGCTGACGCACGCTGCTGGAGAGCACCATGGCCAGGGCTCCCCCGGCCGGCAGGGCCACCCCGACCTCGCGCGCGAGCCGCACCGCGCCGAGGAACACCGAGGCGAAGGCGTCGGTCCACTGGGCGTCGTCGATGTCGGTCACCGCACCCTTCGGCGGCCCGCCGACACTGATCAGCGCGCCGTCGACGCGGCCCCAGGCCGTGCGGGCCGCGTCGAGCAGCCGCGCCGGGGTGTCGGCGTCGGCGTTGTCGGCCGCGACCCCCACCACACGGTCCTGGATGCTCGCGTCGGCGTCGCGCCAGGCGGCCAGGGCGGCGTCGAGGGAGTCCTGGCTGCGGCCGGAGACCACCACGCGGGCGCCCTCGGCGAGCAGCACCTCCGCGGTGGCACGACCCAGGCCGCGGGAGCCGCCCGTGACGAGGTGGACGGTGTCGCGCAGACCGAGGTCCATGGTCAGACTCCTGCGGTGTCGGAGGTGGTGTCGTCGACGAACTGGGTGCGGTAGAGGTCGGCGTAGAGCCCGCCCTCCGCCAGCAGCTCGTCGTGGGTGCCGCGGGCGACGATACGACCCTCGTGCAGCACCAGGATCAGGTCGGCCTGACGGATCGTCGAGAGCCGGTGGGCGATGACCAGGGACGTGCGCCCCTCGAGCGCGGCGTCGAGGGCGCGGTGCACGGCCGCCTCCGACTCGCTGTCGAGGTGGGCGGTCGCCTCGTCGAGCACCACCACCGACGGAGCCTTCAGCAGCAGCCGGGCGATGGCCAGGCGCTGCCGCTCCCCGCCGGAGAGGCGGTAGCCGCGGTCGCCGACCACGGTGTCGAGACCGTCGGGCAGCCGACGCACGAGCCCGGCGATCTGCGCGGCCTCCAGCGAGGCCCAGATGGCCTCGTCGTCTGCGTCGGGCCGGGCGTAGACCATGTTGGCCCGGATCGTCTCGTGGAAGAGGTGGGCGTCCTGGGTGACGTAGCCGACGACGTCCTCCAGCGACTGGAGGGTCACGTCGCGCACGTCGTGGCCGTCGACGCGCACCGTGCCGGAGTCGACGTCGTAGAGGCGGGCCACGAGGTGGGTGACCGTGGTCTTGCCGGCGCCCGAGGGGCCGACGAGCGCGACCATCCGGCCGGGCTCGGCGGTGAAGCTGAGGTCGTGCAGCACCTGCACCGGGTCGTGCTCCTCGGTGCGGGAGACCGCCTCGAGGGAGCGCAGCGAGATGCGGTCGCCCCCGGGGTAGGTGAAGGAGACCCGGTCGAACTCGACCCGGGACGCCGTGGGCGGGAGCGCGACCGCTCCGGGCCGCTCCTCGATCAGCGACGGCAGGTCGAGCACCTCGAAGACACGCTCGAAGCTCACCAGCGCGGTCATGACGTCGATGCGCACGTTCGAGAGACCCTGGAGCGGCCCGAGCAGGCGCAGGAGCAGCGTGGCGAGGGCCAGGAGCGTGCCCACGGTGAGCTGGCTGCTGATGGCCAGCTGGCCGCCCACGCCGTAGACCAGGGCGGTGGCGAGCGCGGGCACGAGCATCATCGCCGCCCCGAAGATGCGGGTGATCAGCGAGATCCGCACCCCCAGGTCGCGCACGACGGCGGCCTTCTCGCCGAAGAGCTCGTCCTCCTCGCCGCGGCGCCCGAAGAGCTTGAGCAGCATCGCGCCGCTGACGTTGAAGCGCTCGGTCATCACGTTGCCGAGGCTGGCGTTGCCGTCCATCTGGCGTCGGGTCAGGCCGGCCAGCCGGCTGCTCACCCACCGCGACGCGGCGAAGAGCAGGGGGAACATGGCCAGGCACAGCAGCGTGACCTGCCAGCTGAGGGCGAGCATGGTGATGCCCACGACGACCACGGCGATGGAGTTGGACACCGTGCTCGACAGCGTGGAGGTGAAGGCGCGCTGGGCGCCGATCACGTCGTTGTTGAGCCGCGACACCAGGGCCCCGGTCTGGGTGCGGGTGAAGAAGGCCATCGACTGGCGCTGCACGTGGGCGAACACCTGGGTGCGCAGGTCGTAGATGAGGCCCTCGCCGATGCGCGAGGAGAGCCAGGCGCTGAGCACGCTCAGCACCGCGCTGAAGACGGCGAAGCCGGCCATGGCCAGCGCCAGCACCGTCACCACCGAGCGGTCGTCGGCGAGGATGCCGTCGTCGACGATGCGCTGCACCAGCAGCGGGGTCACCACGACGGTGGCGGCGTCGATGACGGTGAAGAGCAGGAAGACGCCGATCAGGCGCCGGTGGGGGCGCGCGAAGCCGAGCACGCGGCGCACCGTGCGTCCCTCGATGCGGTTGTCCATCACGCTGCGGTCAGCGCGCAGGTTGCGCCACGAGGCGCCTGCTCCCATCATCCCCGACACGCTCGCCTTCTCTCGTCTCCGTCAGGCCCCTGGGGCCCGGGTCAGGCCCCGGCCAGCGCCGCGAGCTCGCGGAACCGGCGACCCTGCGCCTCGCGCTCCAGACGACGCTGCTCCTCGAGCGGGGTGCTCGACGCCGAGAGCAGCAGGGCCTTGGCCTCGCGGACCGCCCCGCTCATCGGGGCGACCAGGGCGGCGACGAGGTGCGCGACCGTGTCGTCGAGCTGGTCGGTCGGCACGGCCGCCAGCGCGAGACCGATGCTGACGGCCTCCTCGGCCGGCACCACCCGGGCGGTCGCACAGATCTCCAGCGCCCTCGCGTAGCCAACCGCCTCGACCAGGGGTTTTGTTCCCGTGAGGTCCGGCACCAGGCCCAGGGCGGCCTCCTTCATGCACAGCTGGGCGTCGTCGCCGAGCACGCGCAGGTCGCAGGAGAGGGCGAGCTGGAAGCCGGCACCGATGGCGTGGCCCTGCACCGCCGCGACCGAGACCCAGCGCGGGTCGCGCAGCCAGGTGAAGCCGCGCTGGTAGTCGTCGATGGTCGCCGACATGCCCGCGTCGTCCATGGCCAGCAGGTCGACCACCGACTCCACGCCCGGCGCCGACCGCGTGGGGTCGAGCATCGAGCGGTCGAGGCCGGCGGAGAAGCTCGCGCCCGCACCGCGCAGCACCACGACGCGCACCTCGTCGTCGAGGGAGGCCCCGACCGCGGCCAGCGCCCGCCACGTCGTGGGCGTCTGCGCGTTGCGCGCCTCCGGCCGGTCGAGGGTCACCGTCACCACCGGTCCGGTGCGGTCGACCCGCAGGTGGGCCGCGGCGAGCAGGTCGGGGTCGAGCGGGACGACGGGGGCGGTGGTCATGACCGGAGTCTAGGAACCCCCGCCGACACCGCGTCGCCGGGCCGGAGGTCAGGCCAGCGACACCAGGTCGGCGTAGCCGTCGTTCCAGAGGTCCTCGTCGCCGTCGGGCAGCAGCAGCACGCGGTCGGGCTCCAGAGCGCGCACCGCGCCCTCGTCGTGGGTGACGAGGATGATCGCGCCCTCGTAGGTGCGGATCGCGGCCAGCACCTCCTCGCGGGAGGCCGGGTCGAGGTTGTTGGTGGGCTCGTCGAGCAGCAGCACGTTGGCGCTGGAGACCACGAGGCTCGCCAGCGCGAGCCGGGTCTTCTCCCCTCCCGAGAGCACCGCGGCGGGCTTGTTGGCGTCGTCGCCCGAGAACAGGAATGAGCCCAGCACGCTGCGGGCCTCGGTGTCGGTGAGCTGCGGGGCCGCGCTCTGCATGTTCTCCAGGACCGTGCGGCTGGTGTCGAGGGTCTCGTGCTCCTGGGCGTAGTAGCCCAGCTTGAGCCCGTGGCCCGGCACGACCTCGCCGGTGTCGGAGCGGTCGACGCCGGCCAGGATCCGCAGCATCGTGGTCTTGCCGGCGCCGTTGAGGCCGAGGATGACCACGCGCGATCCCTTGTCGATGGCCAGGTCGACGCCGGTGAAGACCTCCAGCGACCCGTAGGCCTTGGAGAGGTCCTGACCCGTCAGGGGGGTCTTGCCGCAGGCGGCCGGGGCGGGGAACTGGATGCGGGCCACCTTGTCGGCGGCGCGCTCGCCCTCGATGCCGGCCATCATCTTCTCGGCACGCTTGAGCATCGACTGCGCGGCCTGGGCCTTGCTGGCCTTGGCCCGCATCTTGTTGGCCTGGTCGGTGAGGGTCTTGGCCTTGTTCTCGGCGTTCATCCGCTCGCGGCGCCGACGCTTCTCGTCGGTCTCGCGCTGGGTGAGGTAGTGGCGCCACCCCATGTTGTAGACGTCGATGACGGCACGGTTGGCGTCGAGGTGCATGACCTTGTTGACGGTCTCCTCGAGCAGGGCGTTGTCGTGGCTGATCACGATGAAGCCGCCCTTGTGGGCCTTGAGGAAGTCGCGCAGCCACACGATGGAGTCGGCGTCGAGGTGGTTGGTGGGCTCGTCGAGGATGAGCACCTCGGCGCCGGAGAAGAGGATGCGGGCCAGCTCGACGCGGCGGCGCTGACCGCCGGAGAGGGTCTTCAGCGGCTGGGTCATCAGCCGCTCCTCGATGCCGAGGCTGGCGGCGATGGTGGCCGCCTCCGACTCGGCGGCGTAGCCGCCGCCGGCGTGCAGCTCGGCGTCGGCGCGGCTCCAGCGGCGCATCGCCTTGTCGGCCACGGCCGGGTCCTCGGAGGCCATCTGCTCCTCCGCGTCGCGCAGCCGCCGCACCACGTCGTCGAGGCCGCGGGCGCTGAGGATCCGGTCGCGCGCCATCACCTCGGGGTCGCCCGTGCGCGGGTCCTGGGGCAGGTAGCCGACGTCGCCGGAGCTGGTGACGCTGCCGGCGGCGGGGAGCGCCTCGCCGGCGAGGATCTTGGTGAGCGTGGTCTTGCCGGCGCCGTTGCGACCGACCAGGCCGACCTTGTCGCCGGCGGCGACGCGGAAGCTCACGTCCTCCATGAGGAGCCGGGCTCCGGCGCGGACCTCGAGCTGGTGGGCGGTGATCATAGGGTCACCAGTCTAGGTCCGCGCGCGGGCCGTCCCGACCACCAGCGCCTCCGCCCGGGGTGCGATGCGACACAGGAGCCCCGCCATGCGCTTCAACCCCAAGGCCCGTCTCGACACCGGACGCACCCGCGACCGCGGCCGCGGTCGTGCGTCCCGCTCCGGAGGACCGCTCGGCGGCGCGCTGGGCGGCGGGGGCGGCGGGGGCGGCGGGGGCAGTGCGCTGCCGGGCGGGCTGGTCGGGGGCGGCGGGATCGGCGCCGTGGTGCTGGTGGTGCTCGTCCTGGTGCTGACCCAGTGCGTCGGGGGCGGGGGGTCCGACCCGGGCGGTGCGGGCTCCTCGGCGTACGACACGAGCCGGATGGACGCCGGCACCGACCGCTACGCCGGGTGCGAGACCGGGGAGGACGCCAACGCCTCCGCCGACTGCGCCCGCGTGGCGGTGGAGAACTCCCTCACCGACTTCTGGGCCGAGCAGCTCGGCTCGCGGTTCCGTGCCGAGCAGGCGCTGGTGACCTTCACCGGGTCGGTCGCGACCGACGGCTGCGGCGAGGCGACCTCGGCCGTGGGGCCGTTCTACTGTCCGCCCGACGAGACGATCTACCTCGACACCGCCTTCTTCGACCAGGTGCTCGAGGACCAGCTCGGCGGACCCGACGGCGGTTTCGTGGAGCCCTACGTGCTGGCTCACGAGTACGGCCACCACGTCCAGAACCTGCTGGGCACGATGGGACGGGTCCGCACCCAGGAGGGCCCGCGGTCGGACTCGGTGCGACTGGAGCTCCAGGCCGACTGCTACGCCGGCATGTGGGCGCACGCCGCCACGACGACCGAGGACTCCTCCGGGCAGGTGCTGGTCGCGGAGCTCACCGACGACGACATCCGCCAGGCCCTCGGCGCGGCCGCCGCGGTCGGCGACGACCGGATCCAGCAGCAGGCCCAGGGCACCGTCGACGAGGAGAGCTGGACCCACGGCTCGTCGGCCTCACGGCAACGCTGGTTCGGGGTCGGCTACGCCGGCGGGACGCTGGAGGACTGCGACACCTTCGCCACCGACGACCTCTGAGGGCCTCCGGCGGCTCCGTGGGCGCCGCCGTCAGTGCTGGAGGAGCGCCTCGACCAGGGGGAACTGGCGCTGGAGGGCGCGCAGGTGGGGTGCGACGGCGGGGTGGCGGTACTTGCCGGCCAGGGCGCCCTCTCCCCCGGCCACGCGCGCCAGCGCCCACTCGGCGCGGCTGAGCGCGGTGAAGACCGCGGTCACCCGAGCACCGAGCGCCGCCTGGTCGCGGGTCGCGACCCCCGCGGGGAGCCCGAGCAGGTAGGCGTCGAGCAGGGGCTCGAACTCCTCGCGCGCCGAGAGCGCGTAGTAGCCGAGGTCGGCGCCGACCGCCCCGCGGCCGAGGCTGCCCCAGTCGATGGCGACCACCTCGTCGCCGGCTCGGCCCGGCAGGTTGGCCGGTGTCGGGTCGCCGTGCTGGGCGACCTGCGGCAGCGCGTCGACGGCGTCGAGGAAGACCACCCGCCGCCGCCACAGGTGGTCGGCCACGTCGGCGACGGTCGTGCGGGCCAGCGTCGGCCAGCCGCCGCGGCGCTCGGTGCGGCGCAGCCGGTCGCGCAGCTGGTCGCGGGCCAGCCACGGCAGGTCGGGGAGGTCGGCCCCGGCGAAGCGGCCCATGGCGTGCGCGGCGAAGAGCCCGTTGACGGCGGCGTCCTCGACCCACTCCCGCACCAGGGTGATGCCGTCGGGGTCCTCCTCCACGTCGCAGACCGCGGGGGGTCGCAGGCCCGGAGCACGGTCCACCACGAGCGCGCCGGCCACGTCGGCGTCGCGGCGCCAGTACGCGAAGTGGTGGGGGTCCGACAGCTCCGGCGGGTCGTCGTCGACGGGCGCGGCGAGCCGCTTCACCACCACCGGCTGGTCGCCGCGGACCGCGCGCCACGCCCCCACGGTGGAGGCGCCGGAGCCTCCGGGGAGCGGGTGCCAGCCGGGCTCGGGCTGCCACATGCTGGGGAGACTAGGGCCTGCGGGGCCAGGAGGACGGCAGATCAGGCGCGGCGCGCGGGTGCACGCGGGGACCGACCCGACGGCACCCGTGGTGGCAGCCGGTGCAGCACGACGTCGTGGACCTCCCCCGCGGCGACGGTGGCGGTCACGTAGGTGCAGTGCGGCTGGCGGCGCCGGTCGGTGGGCGACCCGGGGTTGAGCAACCGCATGCCACCCTCGGTGACGCTGTCCCACGGCACGTGGCTGTGGCCGAAGACCAGCAGGTCGGTGTCGGGGTGGGCCAGGTCGCAGCGCCGCTCCCGGCCGCGCGCGTCGCCGGTCTCGTGCACCACCTCGAGGCGCAGGCCCTCGACCTCGACCCGCGCCACCTCGGGCAGCCGGGCCCGCAGGGCGGGGCCGTCGTTGTTGCCCCAGACGCCCACCAGTCGGGTGCTCCGCTCCTCCAGCTCGTCGAGCAGGCCGACCTCCACCCAGTCGCCGGCGTGCACGACCAGGTCGGCCCGCGCGACCGCGTCCCACAGCTCCTCGGGCAGCGCCCTGGCCCGCTTCGGCAGGTGGGTGTCGGCGAGCAGCAGCAGCCGGGTGCTCATGTCGCCTCCACCGGCCCGGCGGCCGCGTTGACCACCGTGACCCGCACGGCCGCCGCGTCGCGCGCCGCCTGCTCGAGCACGGCCCGCCGGGGGTCGGGCACCGGCAGCCACGGCTCGACCGGTACGAGTCGACGCAGGCGGGGGTCGGCGAGCACCTCCTCGACCGCCGTGCGGTCGCCGCCGCCCACGAGCGGACCGCGCAGGTCGCCGAGCAGCCGGGCCGCGTGGTCGGCGGCGGCCTCGTAGGCCTGACGGGCCTGGTTGTCACGGCGGCGCGCGAAGCGCTGCTGGCTCTGTCCGCCGGCCTTGGTGCGGCCCTGCACGTGCCGCTGGCCGACCTTGGAGGCCACCGTGGCCCCGCCGCTCAGCCGGGCCACCGCGAAGCCGCCCTTGCGCACCAGCAGCAGGCCCCAGTCGTCGGGCGTCGTGGCCACGGCCGCGAAGGCGCCCGGGTCGGGCAGGCCGGCGTACGCCGCGTCGAAGGGCAGTCGGGCCGTGAAGGTGGAGGAGTCCTCCGCCGCCCCGGTGAGCGCGCCTCCTGCCACCGCGAGGGCCGTCGCGCCGTGGCGGGCGCGGAAGTTGACCACCCAGCGCTCGAGCCGGGAGAGCGGCACCAGGACCGTCTCCGCTCCGGTGCCGCGCGCCACGGCGCCGCCCGGGCCGCTCACCGGCCGCCGGGGCCGTCGGGCTCGGCCCAGACCACCCGCAGCCGCTCGAGCACCACCGGCATGGAGGGGTCGAAGCCGCGCCCGGGGCCGGCCGTCTCGGCGAAGAAGCGCTCGTGCACCTCGCGCCAGTGGGCGAGGCTGCGGTCGCCCTCGCCCTCGAGGCGGGCGTGCTCGGCGTCGACGCGGTCGAAGGCGACGACCTCCACCGCGGTGGTCTCCACCAGCGCCCGCGGACGACCGCGACCGTCGAGGAGGATGCCGAGCTGACCCGGTCGGGGCAGCGGCTCCTCGCCGTACTCCTCGGCCGCGCTGGCCGTGGCCGTCTTGGTGCCGTCGAGCACCAGGGCCAGCAGGGCGTCGGCCTGCTCCGGGGTGGACCCGAAGGACCACGCCGGCGGCGGCACCACCTCCAGGGTGGTGGGGCCGAAGTAGGTCGGCGCGACGTTGAGACGGGCGTGGACCCGGGCGCGCTCCCAGAAGGCGCGCACCTCGGGGTGGTCGGGCACGAACCCCTCGGTGCTAGGCGGCAGGGCCTCGGGGTCGTCGGTGCCGGTCATGTCCGGAGCCTACGCAGGCGGCCCGCCGGCCCGTCGGCTGCTCGGCAATTGCGCCACTTCAGCAGCCCACGAGCCCCGCACCCACCCCGAACCACGCAAACCCCGCCACCCGACCCCACCGGACCTCAGCAATTGCGCCACGTCAGCAGCCCACGAGCCCCGCACCCGTCCCGGACAGCGCAAACCCCGCCACCCGACCGCAGCGGCCCTCGGTGAGGGCGCGGGGTCGAGGGCGGGGCCCCAGCGCTCGGCTCAGACGTTGAAGCCGAGGGCGCGCAGCTGCTCGCGGCCGTCGGGGGTGATCTTGTCGGGCCCCCACGGCGGCATCCAGACCCAGTTGATGGCCACGTCGTTGACCAGGCCCTCGAGGGCGGAGTCGGTCTGGTCGGAGATGACGTCGGTCAGCGGGCAGGCCGCCGAGGTCAGCGTCATGTCGATGACCAGGTTGCTGCGCTCGTCGAGGTGCAGGTCGTAGACGAGGCCGAGGTCGACGACGTTGATGCCGAGCTCGGGGTCGACGACGTCCTTCATCGCCTCGTAGACGTCGTCCTTGCTGACCGTCGAGGTGCCGACGCCGCCGGCGGCGGCCTCCGGCACGTCGGGGAGGTCGGCGTGGTCGGGGGTGGGCGAGGTCTCGGTCATGGGGTCTCCTCCAGGGAACGGGTCGTGGCGTCCTTCCAGGCCATCCACGACAGCAGGGCGCACTTCACGCGAGCGGGGAACTTGGCGACACCGGCGAAGGCGATGCCGTCCTCGAGGACCTCCTCGTCGGGCTCCACGGTGCCCTTGCCCTGCATCAGGGCGAGGAACTCCTCGTGGACCGCCATCGCCTCGGCGACCGGCTTGCCGATGACGAGGTCGGTCATCACCGAGGCCGAGGCCTGCGAGATCGAGCAGCCCACCGAGTCGTAGGAGACGTCGGCGACGACCCCGTCGGCGACGTGCACGCGCAGGGTCACCTCGTCACCGCAGGTCGGGTTGACGTGGTGGACCTCGGCCTCGTAGGGGTCGCGCAGTCCCTTGTGGTGCGGGTTCTTGTAGTGGTCCAGGATGATCTCCTGGTACAGCGAGTCGAGCTCGGCACTCATCGGGCCGCCTCCCTCCGGGGTCGGTGTGGGGTGATCGGGTCGGGGTCGTGCGGGGTGGTGCGGGCTCAGAGCTTGAAGTAGCTGCGCGTGTAGTGCAGCGCCTCCACGAGCGCGTCGATCTCCGTCGGCGTCGTGTAGAGGTACGACGACATGCGCGTGGAGCTCTGCACACCGAAGCGGGCGTGGGCGGGTCGCGCACAGTGGTGGCCGGCCCGCACGGCGATGCCGCGCACGTCGAGCACCTGCGCGACGTCGTGGGGGTGGACCCCGTCGATCTCGAAGGAGATCGCGCCACCGCGCTCGCGGGCGTCGAGCGGGCCGAGCACCCTCAGACCGGGCACCGTGGCCAGGCCCTCGAGGGCGTAGCCGGTCAGCGCCTGCTCGTGGGCGTGCACCGCGTCGAGGCCCACGGCCGAGAGGTAGTCGACGGCCGCGCCCAGGCCCACGGCCTCGACGATCGGCGGGGTGCCGGCCTCGAACTTGTGCGGGATCCCGGCGTAGGTCGAGGACTCCATGCGCACGGTCTCGATCATCTCGCCACCGCCGAGGAACGGCGGCAGCGCCTCGAGCACCGCGCGGGCACCCCAGAGCACGCCGATCCCGGTGGGCCCGACGACCTTGTGGCCGGTGAAGGCCAGGAAGTCGGGCCGCTCGTCCTCGGGCATGGCCGCGAGGTCGATCGGCAGCTGCGGGGCGGCCTGGGAGGCGTCGACCACGACGAGGGCGCCGACCTCGTGGGCGCGCTTGGTGATCGCCGCGACCGGGTTGACCGTGCCGAGCATGTTCGACACCCAGGTCAGCGAGACGACCTTGGTGCGCTCGGTGATGAGGTCGTCCACGGCCGACAGGTCGAGGTGGCCCTCGTCGGTCAGCCCGAACCAGCGCAGCGTCGCGCCCGTGCGCTGGGTCAGCAGCTGCCACGGCACGATGTTGGAGTGGTGCTCCATCTCGGTGATGACGATCTCGTCGCCCTCGCCCACCTCGAGCGGGCCGCGGGCCCACGCGAGGGTGTTGGCCACCAGGTTGAGCGCCTCGGAGGCGTTCTTGGTGAAGAGCACCTCGTCGCGGCTGGGAGCGCCGATGAAGGCCGCCACCTTGTCGCGGGCCGCCTCGAAGGCCTCCGAGGACTCCGCGCCCAGCTGGTGCATGGCGCGGGCGACGTTGGCGTTGTGCCGCTCGAGGTGGTCGACCATCGCGTCGATCACGCACTGCGGCTTCTGCGAGGTGTTGGCGCTGTCGAGGTAGACCAGCGGCTGGCCGTCGGCCAGGGTCCGCGACAGGATCGGGAAGTCGGCGCGGATCACCTCCAGCTCGGGCAGGAGGCCGTCGAGGCGCGCCGCGGTCTGGCTCGACATGGTCAGACCGCCGCCTTGACGTACTTGTCGTAGCCCTCGGCCTCGAGCTGGTCGGCCAGCTCCGGGCCGCCCTGGTCGGCGACCTTGCCGTCGACGAAGACGTGCACGTAGTCGGGGGTGATGTAGCGCAGGATGCGGGTGTAGTGCGTGATCAGCAGCACGCCCTTGCCCTCCTGCTCACGGAAGCGGTTGACGCCCTCCGAGACGATCTTGAGCGCGTCGATGTCGAGGCCGGAGTCGGTCTCGTCGAGCACGGCGACCTTGGGGGCCAGCAGCTCGAGCTGGGCGATCTCGTGGCGCTTCTTCTCGCCGCCGGAGAAGCCCTCGTTGACCGAGCGGGTGCCGAAGGACGGGTCGAGGTTGAGCCGCTCGAGGGCGCCGTTGACGTCCTTCACCCACGTGCGCAGCTTGGGGGCCTCGCCGTCGATGGCGGTCTTGGCGGTGCGCAGGAAGTTCGACACCGAGACGCCGGGCACCTCCACGGGGTACTGCATGGCCAGGAAGAGTCCGGCGCGGGCGCGCTCGTCGACGCTCATGGCCAGGACGTCCTCACCGTCGAGGGTCACGGTGCCGCCGGTGACGGTGTACTTGGGGTGCCCGGCGATCGAGTAGGCCAGGGTCGACTTGCCCGAGCCGTTGGGGCCCATGATCGCGTGGGTCTCGTTGTCGCCGATGGTCAGCGTGACGCCCTTGAGGATCTCCTTGGGCCCGTCCTCGGTGTCGACCGAGACGTGCAGGTCCTTGATCTCCAGCGTGCTCATGTGTGGTCCTTCTCCTGGTGGGGTGGCTCGGAGGAGCCGGGTCGGAAGTGGTGGGGTGCCGGCTCAGGCCGGCTTGACGCCGTTCAGCGTCGTCGTGACGTCGACGTGCACCTCACCGTCGCGGACCTCCACGGGGAAGGTCGCGACGGGCTCGGTGGCCGGGAAGCCGGTGGGCTTGCCGGTGCGCAGGTCGAAGCGGGAGCCGTGCAGCCAGCACTCGATCTGGCACTGCCCGCCGGCGCCCGGGGCGACCTCGCCCTCGCTCAGCGCGACGGCGGCGTGGGAGCAGAGGTCCTGCAGGGCGAAGACCTCCTCGCCCTCGCGGGCCAGCGCCACGTCGACGCCGTCGACGGTGGCGGCGAAGCCCTCGTCGGTCGGGATCTCGTCGAGCGCGCAGGCGCGGGTGAAGCCCATCAGGACAGCTCCTGCAGGACGTTCTTCGACAGCTCCTCCTCGACGGTGGCGAGGAGCTTCTCCTCCACCGAGGGCACGCCGACCTTGCGGACGAGGTCGTTGAAGAAGCCGTGCACCACCAGGCGGCGCGCCTCCGGCTCGGAGACGCCGCGCGAGCGCAGGTAGAACAGCTGCTCGTCGTCGAAGCGGCCGACGGCCGAGGCGTGGCCGGCGCCCTCGATCTCGCCGGTCTCGATCTCGAGGTTCGGCACGGAGTCGGCCTGGCAGCCGTCGGTGAGCACCAGGTTGCGGTTCTCCTCGTAGGTCTCGATGCCCTCGGCGACCTTGCGGATGAGGACGTTGCCGATCCACACCGCGTGCGCGCCCTCGCCCTGCAGGGCGCCCTTGTAGACCACGTTGCTCTTGGTCTTCGGGGCGTTGTGGTCGGCGAAGAGGCGGTGCTCGAGGTGCTGGCCGGCGTCGGCGAAGTAGAGACCGAGCAGCTCGGCGTCGCCGCCGGGGCCGTCGTACTCGACGTTGGCGTGCAGGCGCACCAGGTCGCCGCCGAAGGAGACCGCGGTGTGGCGCACGGTGGCGTCACGACCGACGCGGATGGCGTCGCGGCCCAGGTGGACCGCGTCGTCGTCCCAGTCCTGGAGCGTCAGCACGTTGACCTGGGCGCCCTCGCCCACGAGCACCGAGGTCGTGGCGGAGTAGCGCGCGGAGCCGGTGTGGGTGAGCACGACCGTGGCCTTGGCGTAGGCGCCGACGCGGATCACCAGGTGGCCCCAGACCAGCTGGTCGGCCGACTCGCCGTGCAGGTCGATCAGCACGGGTCCGTCGGTCTCCAGCTCAGCCGGCACGTCGACGAGCGTGGCCCCGCCGGCGAGCTCGACGGCCAGCGCCGAGGGACGGTCGTTGGGCGCCAGCTCACCGAGCGCGCGCGCCTCGGCGGTGCTGATCGTGCTCACGGTGACGCCGTCGGGCAGCGTGGTGTCCCACGTCAGGCGGTCGTCGGAGGGCGTGCCCTCGAGCACCCCGCGCAGCCGCTTGAGCGGCGTGAAGCGCCAGATCTCCTCGCGCCCGGTGGGCACCGGGTGGTCGGCGAGGTCGTAGGACGCGGGCGGGTTGAGGTGGCTGACCACCTGGTCGGCCTCGAGGGCGGATGCCACGCTCTCGCGGGCAGCATCGGTCACAGTCACGAAAAGTGTCTTCCTGGTGCTGGTGGGTACGTCGGTCGCTGCGGCTGCGCAGGGAGTGGGTGGGGCCGGCTCAGCCGACCGCGCCCTCCATCTGCAGCTCGATGAGGCGGTTGAGCTCGAGGGCGTACTCCATCGGCAGCTCCTTGGCGATCGGCTCGACGAAGCCGCGCACGATCATGGCCATGGCCTCGTCCTGCTCCATGCCGCGGCTCATCAGGTAGAAGAGCTGGTCGTCGGAGACCTTGGAGACGCTGGCCTCGTGGCCCATCGAGACGTCGTCCTCGCGGATGTCGACGTAGGGGTAGGTGTCGGAGCGGCTGACCTGGTCGACCAGCAGCGCGTCGCACAGCACGTTGGACTTCGAGCCGTGGGCGCCCTCGTTGACCTGGATCAGGCCGCGGTAGGAGGTCCGGCCGCCGCCGCGGGCCACCGACTTCGACAGGATCGAGGAGGAGGTGTGCGGGGCGGCGTGCACCATCTTGGCGCCGGCGTCCTGGTGCTGGCCCTCGCCGGCGAAGGCGATCGACAGCGTCTCGCCCTTCGCGTGCTCGCCCATGAGGTAGATGGCGGGGTACTTCATCGTCACCTTGGAGCCGATGTTGCCGTCGACCCACTCCATGGTCGCGCCGGCCTCGCAGGTGGCGCGCTTGGTGACGAGGTTGTAGACGTTGTTCGACCAGTTCTGGATGGTCGTGTAGCGGCAGCGGCCGCCCTTCTTGACGATGATCTCCACGACCGCGGAGTGCAGCGAGTCGGAGGAGTAGATCGGCGCGGTGCAGCCCTCGACGTAGTGCACGTAGGCGTCCTCGTCGACGATGATCAGCGTGCGCTCGAACTGGCCCATGTTCTCGGTGTTGATGCGGAAGTAGGCCTGGAGCGGGATGTCCACGTGGACGCCCTTGGGCACGTAGATGAACGAGCCGCCCGACCACACCGAGGTGTTGAGCGCGGCGAACTTGTTGTCGCCGACCGGGATCACGGTGCCGAAGTACTCCTGGAAGAGCTCCGGGTGCTCCTTGAGCGCGGTGTCGGTGTCGAGGAAGAGCACGCCCTGCTCCTCGAGGTCCTCGCGGATCGAGTGGTAGACGACCTCCGACTCGTACTGCGCGGCCACGCCGGAGACCAGGCGCTGCTTCTCCGCCTCCGGGATGCCGAGCTTGTCGTAGGTGTTCTTGATGTCCTCGGGGAGGTCGTCCCAGGTCGCGGCCTGCTTCTCCGAGGAGCGCACGAAGTACTTGATGTTGTCGAAGTCGATGCCCGACAGGTCCGAGCCCCAGCTCGGCATCGGCTTGCGGCCGAAGAGCTTGAGGCCCTTGAGGCGCAGGTCGAGCATCCACTGCGGCTCGCTCTTCTTGGAGGAGATGTCGCGCACGACCTCCTCGGAGAGGCCGCGCTTGGCGGTGGCGCCGGCGACGTCGGAGTCGGCCCAGCCGAAGTCGTAGCGGCCGATGCCCTCGAGCTCGGGGTTGCGCTCGTCGATGGTCGTCATGAGCTGACCTGCTCCTTCTTGGTTGCGGACTGCTGGCTGGTGGTGCGCGCGAGGCCGGAGGCCTGCTGCTGGTCTGGGTCCTGCGGGTCGTGCTGCTGCGGGAGGTCGGGGATGCAGGTGGTGCAGACCCCGTCGCCGTGGGCGATGGTGGCCAGGCGCTGCACGTGGCGGTCGAGCACGCGGCCGATGGCCGCGGTCTCCGCCTCGCACAGCTGGGGGAACTCGTGGGCCACGTGGCTCACCGGGCAGTGCTGCTGGCACAGCTGCTCCCCCACCGGCACGTCGCGCACGGCGGCGGCGTAGCCCTCCTCCGAGAGCACCCGGGCGAGCACCTGCGCGGGGCTGAGCTCGGGGTGGGCGGCCTCGACGACGCCGAAGCGCTCCTCGATGAAGCCCACCCGGCGCTCGGCGAACTCGCGCACGGCGTCATCGCCCCCGGTCTCGGACAGGAAGCGCAGGGCCTGGACGGCGAGGTCGTCGTACTGCTGGTCGAAGCCCTCGCGGCCCCGCTCGGTCAGCACGAAGGCCCGGGCGGGTCGGCCCCGGCCCCGGGTGGCGGTGCGGGCCTCGCGCGACTCCACCGCGCCCTCCTCGACCAGCTGGTCGAGGTGGCGGCGCACGGCGGCCGGCGTCAGGTCGAGCCGCTCCGCGAGCGCCACGGCGGTGGAGGCGCCGTTGACGAGGATCGACCGCGCGACGCGCTGACGCGTCGTCTGGTCCCCGCCGCGCGGCTGCTCGCCGCTGCGCAGGGAGGTCTCGTCGAATTCCACAACGCCAGTGTGCCGTTAATGCCGGAGGCCGTTCAAGGAAGGCGACCCTTACCTGCCGGGGTGCGCCCCCGGGCGGGTGCGGCGCAGCCACCACAGCCCCACGAACGGCAGCACGAGGGGCAGGAAGCCGTAGCCCTGGCCGAAGTGCGACCAGACCGTCCGGTCGGGGAAGAGGTCGGTGGCGACCAGGCTCAGCGCCCCGACGGCGACGACCCCGGCCGCCTCGACCGAGCAGGCCACCACGGCCACCCGCCACGCACGGGCGCCGCCCACGACCAGGCAGGTCGTGGCCAGCACGTAGAGCACAGCGGCGAGCAGCGAGAGCGAGTACGCCAGCGGCGCGCGGCCCGGCTCGGTGGCCAGCTGCAGCACCGAGCGCCCCGTGGCCGCCACGGCGAAGACGGCGTAGCCCGCGACCAGCACGCGACCGGCGCCGGAGGAGAGCGCGGGGTCGCGCACCTCAGGCCCCCGCCCAGATCGAGACCAGGCGGAGCTGGAGGGCGAGCACCGTGAGCACCGTCACCAGCACCACCGCCCCGCCCACGCGGGTCTTGTCGGCGAGGGCCCAGAAGGCCCCGATCGGCAGCGCGAGCAGGTTGGTGACCAGGTAGGCGACGAAGGTGACGCCCTCGACGTCGCGCTCCGTGCCGGCCAGGGCCACCGACCCGGATACCAGCTGCACCAGCAGGGCCAGCTCCAGGAGCGCGATCAGGCCGAAGAGCAGGTCGCTGTGGCGCACGGCGACGTCGCGCACCACGAGCACGACGGCCAGGACGGCGACGGCGAGGCCGAGGACGACCACCGCACCGAGGACGAAGGGGTTCACGGACGGCAACGGTAGGGCACCGCCGCACGCACCCCGCCGCGGCGAGGCGACCTCGCCTCGTCGCCACGGGGTGCGGCTTCCTAGACTGGGGGCGTGCCCGCCGCCGATCCGCTCGACGCCCCCGCCGTCGAGGTCGACGGCCTGGTGATGCGCTACGGCGACAAGACCGCCGTCGACTCCCTCTCGCTGCGCGTGCCGCGGGGCTCCGTCACCGCCGTGCTCGGCCCCAACGGCGCCGGGAAGACGACCACGCTGGAGACCTGCGAGGGCTACCGGCGGCCGCAGGCCGGCACCGTGCGGGTGCTGGGGCTCGACCCGGTGCGCGACCGACGCGAGCTGCTCCCCCGCATCGGGGTCATGCTCCAGGGCGGCGGCGCGTGGAGCGGGGTGCGGGCCATGGAGATGCTGCGCCACGTCGCGGCGCTGCACGCCCACCCGCTCGACCCCGCGCTCCTCTCGGAGCGTCTCGGCCTCGGTGAGTGCGGGCGCACCCCCTACCGCCGCCTCTCGGGCGGTCAGCAGCAGCGTCTCGGCCTCGCGCTGGCCCTGGTCGGGCGGCCCGAGCTGGTCTTCGTCGACGAGCCGACGGCCGGCATGGACCCCGCCGTGCGTCGCTCCGTGTGGGACCTGCTGGAGGAGCTGCGCGGCGACGGCGTGACCGTCGTCCTCACCACCCACTACATGGAGGAGGCCGAGCGGCTCGCCGACCTCGTCCACATCATCGACCACGGCCGCCTCGTCGTCTCCGGCTCCCCGCTGGAGCTCACGCGGGGCGGCGCGGTCTCGACGATCCGGCTCGTGGTGACCCGCCCCTTCCCCCCGGGGGCCCCCGAGTCGCTCACCGCCGCCCTCGGTCCGGGCACCGAGGTGCGGCTGCTCGACTCCCTCAGCCTCCAGGTCACCGGGCCGGCCGACGCCTCCACGCTGGCCCGGGTGTCACGCTGGTGCGAGGACAACGCGGTGCTGCCGGAGTCGCTGACCCTCGGCACCCGCACGCTCGAGGACGTCTTCCTCGACCTCACCGGACGGGAGCTGACGCCATGAGCGCCACCCAGCGGGCCGTGCCCGCCGCCACGGGCACCTTCGTGCCCCGGCCGGGCGCCGCTCCCCTGGGCCGGCAGGTGCTCGCCCAGGCGCGCATGGAGGCCCGGCTCACGCTGCGCAACGGCGAGCAGCTGCTGCTGGCCGTCGTCATCCCGGTCATCGTGCTCATCGGCGGCGTCCTGGCCGCCGACCGCGTCGGGCTGGACCTCGAGGCCACGCCCGTCGACGTGTTCACCCCCGGGGTGCTGGCGCTGGCCGTCATGTCGACCGCCTTCACCTCGCTGGCCATCGCCACCGGCTTCGAGCGGCGCTACGGCGTGATCAAGCGGCTCGGCACCTCGCCCCTGCCGCGCTCGGGCCTGCTGGCCGGCAAGGTGCTCGCCCTGCTCCTCGTCGAGGTGCTCCAGGTCGCGGTGATCGCTGCGGTCGCCCTGGCCCTCGGCTGGCGCCCCGTGCCCGGCGCCGACGGCTCCGCGCTCGGCGCCGTCACCGGCAGCGTGCTCGCCGTGGTGCTCGGCACCGCGGCCTTCGCCTCCCTCGGCCTCTTCGTGGCCGGGGTGCTGCGGGCGGAGGCGACCCTGGCCGCCGCCAACCTCGTCTACCTGCTCCTCATGGCCGGCGGCGCCGTCGTCCTGCCCGCCTCGGCGTACGGCGGGTTCGGCGAGGTCGTCGGCTGGCTGCCCTCCGGGGCCCTCGGCGGCGCCATGCGCGACGCCCTCATCGACGGCCAGGTCGCCTGGCCGGCCCTCCTGGTGCTCGCGGCGTGGACCGTCGTCGGCACCGTCGCGACCGCAAGGACGTTCACGTGGGAATGACCGAGTCCTCCGCCCGCCCCTCCGGCCTGGGGCGCTACGTGCGACCCCTGGGCTGGGCCTCGCTGGTGGCCAACGCCGTGCTGGTGGTCACCGGCGCGGCCGTGCGGCTGACGGCCTCGGGGCTGGGCTGCCCCACCTGGCCCGAGTGCTTCGAGGGGTCCTACACCCCCCACGGCGAGCTGACGCTGCACGCCGCGATCGAGTTCGGCAACCGGCTGCTGACCTTCGTGCTCGCCGCGATCGCCGTGGCGACCTTCGTGGCCGCCGTGCAGAGCGGCGACCGCCGGCTGCGCAACCTCGCACTGCTCATGGGCCTGGGCATCCCGCTGCAGGCCGTGATCGGCGGCGTCACCGTGCTGACCGGGCTCAACCCGTGGGTCGTCTCGCTGCACCTGCTGCTCTCGCTGGCCATCGTGTGCCTCTCGGTCCGGTTCCTGCAGGTCGTCGACGGGGTCGGCCCCGCCGTCCGCGGGCCCGTGGTCGCGCTGGCCTGGGCGACCTTCGCCGCGGCCTGGGCCGTGCTCTACGTCGGCACGGTCGTCACCGGGTCCGGGCCCCACGCCGGCGACCTCGACGCGAAGCGCAACGGCCTCGACCCCGAGTCGGTCAGCCAGCTCCACGCCGACAGCGTCTTCCTGCTCCTCGGCCTCACCATCGGCCTGCTCTTCGCCGTCCACGCCACCGGCGCGCCCCGACGCACCCGCCGTGCGGTGGCGCTGCTGCTCGTGATCGAGCTGGCGCAGGGGCTCATCGGCTTCGTGCAGTACTTCACCGACCTGCCCGTCGTGCTCGTGGCCTTCCACGTGCTCGGCTCGGCCCTCATCGCGGCCTCCGTCACCTGGGCCCTGCTGACCGTGCGGCACCCGCACCCCGTGGCCCTCGGCGCCGACCTCGGCTCCGACGACCTGCGCGAGCCGGTCGGCTCCGGCCGCTGATCCTCGCGCACGACGGCCCGTCCGCCCGCCGCGGCCGTGGCGGTCGACCTCGTCCCGCGACGGGACGTGGCGTGGTGCGCGCGACCGGGTGCTGGCCGGCGACGTCCGGCACGCGACGACGACCTGCGCAGTCGGCCCGCGGTGGCCTCGCAGCGGTCGACGCCTCCCGAGGGGGCCGCACCGGCGGGCCCCGGTCGGGGAGGCCTCAGAAGCTGAGCAGCGGGTCGAGCGCGACGGCCACGAAGAGCAGCGAGAGGTAGAGGTTCGAGGAGTGGAACAGCCGCATCGGCTGGATCACGCTCAGGTCCTCGGTGCCGCGCGTGCGTCCCCACATGCGGTGGGCCTCGAGCAGGAAGACCGCGCCGAGCACGGCGGCCGCGGCCGGGTAGAACGGGCCCGTGCCGGCCACGGGCCACAGCAGCAGCGAGGTGGCGACCATGACCCAGCTGTAGAGCACGATCTGGCGGCCGACCTCACGGGCCGGCTTGACCACCGGCAGCATCGGGACGTCGACGTGGGCGTAGTCCTCGCGGTAGCGCAGGGCCAGCGCCCAGGTGTGGGGCGGGGTCCAGAAGAAGACGACCATGAAGAGCACGACCGGCGTCCACGACAGCGACCCGGTCACCGCGGTCCAGCCGATGAGGGTCGGGAAGCACCCCGCGATGCCGCCCCAGACGATGTTCTGGGTCGTGCGCCGCTTGAGCAGCATGGTGTAGCCGAAGACGTAGAACGCGATGGCGGTCACCGACAGCAGCGCCGAGAGCGCGTTGACCCCGAGGTAGAGGATCACGGTCGACAGCACGCCGAGCACGGTGCCGAACACCAGCGCCGAGCGCGGGGTCACGATGTGACGGGGCAGCGCGCGGCGGCGGGTGCGGCGCATCTGCTCGTCGATGTCGCGGTCGTAGACACAGTTGAAGACCGAGGCCGAGCCCGCCGAGAAGGTGCCGCCCAGGACGGTCCAGACGACCAGTCCCAGCTCCGGCACGCCGCGGGCGGCGTAGAACATCACCGGCACGGTGGTCAGCAGCAGCAGCTCGATCACCCGGGGCTTGGTGAGACCGACGTACGCCGCCACCACGTCCCGCCAGGTCGCGCGGCCGTCGGGGGCCGCGCCGCCGGCGGGGTCTGCGCCCTGCTGCCCTGCGGCAGAGGCCGACTGGCCGACATGCGTCACGGAGGTCCTCGGGGTGGGTGGGGGCGCTCGGGGCGGAGGGCCGACGGGCCACGGTCCACCAGCGCTGGTGCCGGTAGGAGTCTACCGCCGGGGGTGAGTAGGCTCGGAATCGCCTGCGCGACCTCGCTGTTGAGGCACGTGTCGACCCGCTCCTCGCGGTGTCGGCGCCCCCGAATCCCGCCGGAAGGACCCTTGTGAGCACTACCCCCGCCCTCGACTGGACCGAGCTGGACGCGAAGGCGGTCGACACCGCGCGCGTGCTGGCGATGGACTCCGTGCAGAAGGTCGGCAACGGCCACCCCGGCACCGCCATGAGCCTGGCGCCGGTGGCCTACCTGCTCTTCCAGAAGGTCATGCGCCACGACCCGGCCGACCCCGAGTGGATCGCCCGCGACCGCTTCGTGCTCTCCTGCGGCCACTCCTCCATCACGCTCTACACCCAGCTCTTCCTCGGCGGCTTCGGCCTCGAGATCGAGGACCTCAAGGCCCTGCGCACCTGGGGTTCCAAGACCCCCGGCCACCCCGAGCTCGGCCACACCGCCGGCGTCGAGGTCACCACCGGGCCCCTGGGCCAGGGTGTCGCCAACGCCGTCGGCATGGCCATGTCGGCCCGCCGCGTGCACGGTCTGCTCGACGCCGACGCCGCCCCCGGCGAGGGCCTCTTCGACCACCACGTCTACGCGCTGTGCAGCGACGGCGACCTCCAGGAGGGCGTGAGCGGCGAGGCCTCCTCGATCGCCGGCACCCAGGAGCTCGGCAACCTCACGGTCATCTACGACCGCAACCGGATCTCGATCGAGGGCGACACCGACATCGCCTTCACCGAGGACGTCGCGAAGCGCTACGAGGCCTACGGCTGGCACGTGCAGAACGTCGACTGGACCCACGGCGGCGCGGAGTACGCCGAGGACGTGCCGGCCCTGCACGACGCGGTCGTCGCGGCCCGCGAGGTGACCGACAAGCCCTCGCTCATCGTGCTCGACACGATCATCGCCTGGCCGGCCCCGTCGGCCCAGGGCACCGAGAAGGCCCACGGCAGCGCCCTGGGCGACGAGGAGGTCGCGGCCACCAAGAAGGTGCTCGGCTGGGACCCCGAGCAGCGCTTCGAGGTGCCCGCCGACGTGCTCGAGCACACCCGTGGCCTGCGTCAGCGCGGCGCCGCGTGGGGCGAGGAGTGGGACGAGCGCTACCGCGCCTGGGCCGAGGCCCACCCCGAGCGCGCGACCCTGCTGCACCGCCTGAAGTCGCGCAGCCTGCCCGAGGGCCTCGCCGACGCGCTGCCGGTCTTCCCCGCCGACGCCAAGGGCGTCGCCACCCGCTCGGCCTCCGGCAAGGTCATCAACGCCGTCGCGGCGCGCATGCCCGAGCTGTGGGGCGGCTCGGCCGACCTGGCCGGCTCCAACAACACCACCATCGAGGACGCGCCGTCCTTCCTGCCCGTGAGCCGCGACACCGAGGACTGGAAGGCCGACCCCCACCAGGGCCGCGTGCTCCACTTCGGCATCCGCGAGCACGGCATGGGCGCGATCATGAACGGCATCGCCGCCGACAAGCTGACCCGCGTCTTCGGCGGCACGTTCCTCACCTTCTCCGACTACATGCGCGGAGCGGTGCGCGTGGCGGCGCTGAGCAAGCTGCCCGTCACCTACGTGTGGACCCACGACTCCATCGGTCTCGGTGAGGACGGCCCCACCCACCAGCCGATCGAGCACCTGGCCGCGCTGCGGGCCATGCCGGGCCTCGACGTCATCCGACCGGCCGACGCCAACGAGACCGCGGCGGCGTGGCTGCACATCCTCGGGCGCACCGACACCCCCGCCGCGCTGGCCCTGACCCGGCAGAACGTGCCGGTCTTCCCCCGCGACGAGGACGGCTACGCCGGCGCCGAGGGCGTGACGCGCGGCGCCTACGTCCTGCTCGAGGCCGAGGGCGGCGTGCCCGACGTCGTGCTGATCGGCACCGGCTCGGAGGTCCAGGTCGCGGTCGCCGCGCGCGAGCTCCTCGCCGCCGACGGCATCAAGGCCCGCGTCGTCTCCATGCCCTGCGTGGAGTGGTTCGAGGAGCAGGACGAGGCCTACCGCGAGAGCGTTATCCCCACGACGGTCAAGGCCCGCGTCTCCGTCGAGGCCGGCGTCAAGCAGGGCTGGCGCGAGTACGTCGGCGACCACGGCCGCATCGTCTCCATCGACCAGTACGGCGCCTCGGCCGACTACCAGCGCATCTACGACGAGTACGGCATCACCGGCGAGGCCGTGGCCAACGCCGCGCGCGACAGCTTCCGCACCGTCACGGGCTCCTGAGCGCGCGAGCGCCCACCCCGCACCCGACCACCCGGCAGCAGCCGGCCCCACCCGGCACCGCCCGGCCCCACCCAGCACAGGGAGAAACCCATGAGTGATCGTCTGAAGGCCCTCGCCGACGCGGGGGTGTCCATCTGGCTCGACGACCTGTCGCGCGAGCGCATCGAGAGCGGCAACCTGGCCGAGCTGGTCAAGGAGAGCTCGGTGGTAGGCGTGACCACCAACCCGACCATCTTCGCCGGCGCGATCGCCGACGGCGAGCGCTACGACGAGCAGGTCCGCGGGCTCGTCGCTGCGGGCCACGACGTCGACAAGGTCATCTTCGAGCTCACGACCGAGGACGTCCGCAACGCCTGCGACGTGCTCGCCCCCGTGGCCGACGAGTCCGGTGCCGACGGTCGGGTCTCCATCGAGGTGGAGCCCGACCTCGCCAACGACACCGCCGGCACCATCGCCTCGGCCCAGGCCCTCTGGGCCGCGGTCGACAGGCCCAACGCCCTCATCAAGATCCCCGCCACCAAGGAGGGCCTGCCGGCCATCACCGCCGTGGTCGCCCAGGGCATCAGCGTCAACGTCACCCTGATCTTCGGCGAGCAGCGCTACCGCGAGGTCATGGACGCCTACCTCAGCGGGCTCGAGCAGGCCCGCGACGCGGGCCTGGACCTGTCGGGCATCCAGTCGGTCGCCTCGTTCTTCGTCTCCCGCGTCGACGGCGAGGTCGACAAGCGGCTCGAGGCCATCGGCACCGACGAGGCCCTCGCGCTGCGCGGCCGCGCCGCCGTGGCCAACGCGCGCCTGGCCTACGCCGCCTTCGAGGAGGTGCACGCCAGCGACCGCTGGAAGCAGCTGGCCGACGCGGGCGCCACCGTGCAGCGCCCGCTGTGGGCCTCCACGGGCGTCAAGAACCCCGACTACCCCGACACCCTCTACGTCACCGACCTCGTGGTCGCCGGCACCGTCAACACCATGCCGGAGAAGACCATGCAGGCCTTCGCCGACCACGGCGAGGTCGAGGGCGACAAGGTCAGCGGCCGCAGGGCCGAGGCCGAGCAGGTCTTCGCCTCGCTGGCCTCGGTCGGGATCGACTTCGAGGACGTCCTCGTCGTGCTCGAGCACGAGGGCGTCGACAAGTTCAAGAAGTCGTGGACCGAGCTGGTCGAGACCGTGAAGGGCCAGATGCAGCAGGCCGCGAAGTGACGGCCTGGAGCGCCACCGAGGGTGAAGGCTTCTCGCTCTCCTTCGGCTACCGCGACGAGCGGGCCTACGCCGACCTCGTGCAGCAGCTGGTGACCGACCGGGTCGCCTCCGGCATCGCTGCGCGCGACCGGACCCTGTGGGGCCCGGCCGCCGAGGACGAGGCCGGCAAGCGGCTCGCCTGGGTCTCGCTGTCCACCGAGTCGCGGGGCCTGGTCGACGACATCGCCGCGCTCCAGGTCGAGCACCGCGAGGCCGGGCTCTCCCGGGTCGTGCTGTGCGGCATGGGCGGCTCCTCGCTGGCCCCCGAGGTCATCTGCGGCGAGGCCGGCGTCGAGCTGGTCGTCCTGGACTCCTCCGACCCCGACTTCGTGCGCGCCGCGCTCGAGGACCGGCTCGCCGAGACCGTGGTCGTGGTGTCGTCGAAGTCCGGCGGCACGGTGGAGACCGACAGCCAGCGCCGCGCCTTCGAGAAGGCCTTCGCCGACGCCGGGATCGACCCGGCCACGCGGATCGTGGTCGTGACCGACCCCGGCTCGCCCCTGGAGGAGTCGGCGCGCGACGCGGGCTACCGCGTGTTCCTGGCCGACCCCGAGGTAGGCGGGCGCTACTCCGCGCTCACGGCCTTCGGTCTCGTGCCCAGCGGCCTGGCCGGCGCCGACATCGCGCGGCTGCTCGACCAGGCCGAGGCGGTGCGCCCGGCGCTGGAGGCCGACGGGGTCGACAACCCCGGCCTGCGGCTCGGCGCGCTGCTCGGTGCGGCCAACCTCGCGGGGGCCGACAAGCTGGTGCTGGCCGACGCGGGGTCGACGTACCCCGGCTTCGGCGACTGGGCCGAGCAGCTCGTGGCCGAGTCGACGGGCAAGGACGGCAAGGGCATCCTCCCGGTCGTCGTGGGCTCCGTCGCGGCGCCGAACTTCTCGCCCTCCAGCGCCGACGAGGTGCTCGTGACCTTCGGTCCCGACGCCGCGGCGGCCGAGGCCGCCCGACCGGCCTCCGGCTGGGGCGCCCACGTCGACGCCGGTCTCGGCGCGCAGATGCTGCTGTGGGAGTACGCCACCGCCGTCGCCGGACGCGTCATCGGCATCAACCCCTTCGACCAGCCCGACGTGGAGAGCGCCAAGGCCGCGGCCCGCGAGATGCTCGACGGCGGGGGGGCCTCCCCCACGCCGGTCTTCGTCGACGGGCCCGTGTCGGTCTACGCCAGCGAGGGCTGGCTGCCCGAGGGCACGACGACCGTGGCGGGCGCCGTGGAGGCGCTGCTGGGACACCTCGACGGCGAGCACGGCTACGTCGCGGTCCAGGCCTACCTCGACCGCCACCGCGACGCCGCCCTCGCCGACGTGCGCGACGCGCTGGCCGAGCGCACCGGCCGGCCGGTGACCTTCGGGTGGGGCCCGCGCTTCCTGCACTCGACCGGGCAGTACCACAAGGGCGGACCTGACACCGGCGTCTACGTCCAGGTCACCGGCGACCCCGTCGCCGACCTGGCGGTGCCGGACCGGCCCTTCACGTTCCACGAGTTCCTCACCGCCCAGGCCGTCGGCGACGGCAGCGTGCTGGCCGACAAGGGGCGCCCGGTGCTGCGCCTGCACGTGACGGGCCCCGGGGAGCTGGGCGCGGTCAGCGGAGCCCTGCGGTGAGCACCGAGCCGCGGGTCGAGGTGCACGACGACCCCCGGGTCCTCGCCACCGCCGTGGCCGGCGAGCTGCTGGGCCGTCTGGCCGACGCCCAGCGGGCCGGCCGGGTGCCGCAGGTCGTGCTGACCGGCGGCACCATCGCCGGGCACGTGCACGAGGCGGTGGCCCAGCTGGCGCCGGCGTCCGAGGTCGACTGGTCCCGGGTCGTGCTGTGGTGGGGCGACGAGCGCTTCGTGGCCCCCGACTCCGAGGAGCGCAACGCGGGCGCCGCACGCCGCGCCTTCGTCGACGCGGTGGGGGTGCCCGAGGAGCAGGTGCACGAGATGCCCTCGACGGCCGACGCCGACGACGTCGAGGCCGCCGCCGAGGCCTACGCCGCGACCTTCGCCGCGCACGGCGCCGACGAGCTCGAGGTGGTCATGCTCGGCATGGGCCCCGACGGGCACGTCGCCTCGCTCTTCCCGGGCCAGGCCGCGCTCGCGGTCGAGGACCGCGACGTCGTGGCCGTCCCCGACTCCCCCAAGCCGCCGCCCCAGCGGGTCTCGCTCACCTTCCCGGCCCTGCGCCGTGCCCGCGCGGTGTGGTTCCTGGTGAGCGGCGAGGCCAAGGCCGGCGCCGTGGCGCAGGCCCTCGGCGACGCAGCCGTGGAGCAGATCCCCGCCGTCGGGGTCTCCGGACGCGAGGAGACCACCTGGTTCCTCGACCGCGAGGCCGCCTCCGCGGTCTGAGCCGGCGCGTGCGACCGAGGCACGCGACGCACGCGAGGCCGGCCGCTCCCCTCGGGAGCGGCCGGCCTCGTGGTCTGCGTGGGCCCGTGGCGCGGGCTCAGAAGATCAGGTCGCCCGACTTGCGGCGGCGGCGCAGCAGCGAGAGCGCCTCGTCGAGGATGTCGGCGGCCTCCTGGTCGGAGCGCCGCTCCTTCACGTAGGCCAGGTGGGTCTTGTAGGGCTCGATCTTGGTCGCCGGCGGAGCGTTCTCGGAGTCGCGCCCGGCGGGCAGACCGCACTTGGGGCAGTCCCAGGAGTCGGGCACCGTCGCCTCGACCGAGAAGGTCACGACCGAGCTGTGGGCGTGGGAGCAGAAGTACGTCACCGCCTGTCGCGGCGCCGCCTCACCCCGCTCGGCCTCACCCATCGGGCCGGCGCCGACCCGGCTGCCACGAATAGCGTTCCCTGCTCCAGCCATGTGCGGTCTCCTCAGCTCTCGGGGTCAGGCCTGGTAGGCCAGCAGCAGGCCCAGGGCGATCACGGTGGCGAACCAGATGATGCCGATGCCGACCGTCAGCCGGTCGAGGTTGCGCTCGGCGACCGACGAGCCCCCCAGCGAGCTGGAGACGCCGCCGCCGAACATGTCGGACATGCCGCCTCCGCGGCCCTTGTGCAGCAGGACGAGCAGGATCATCAGCGCGCTCGTGATGACCAGGACGATGGTGAAGACTAGATCCACAGTCGGGAATCCTACGTCACGCGAGCCGGGTCACAGGACCGGCATGTCGGAGAAGCGGCAGATGCCGCTGAACTCATCGACCTGCAGGCTCGCGCCGCCCACGAGGGCGCCGTCGACGTCGTCCTTGGCCATGATCCCCGCGACGTTGCCGGCCTTGACCGAGCCGCCGTAGAGCACCCGCAGACCGTCGGCCGCGGCGTCGCCGTGGACCTCGCGCACCCGGGCCCGGATCGCCCCGCAGACCTCCTGGGCGTCCTCGGGGGTGGCGACCTCGCCGGTGCCGATGGCCCAGACCGGCTCGTAGGCCACGACCAGCCCGGCGACCTGCTCGGCGGTGAAGCCCGCGAGCGAGCCGTCGACCTGGGCGAGGGTGTGCGCGACGTGCTCCCCGGCGCGACGCACCTCGAGGCCCTCGCCCACGCACACGATCGGGACCATGCCGGCGGCGTGCGCCTTGTGGGCCTTGGTGTTGACCACGGCGTCGGTCTCGCCGTGGTGCTCGCGGCGCTCGGAGTGCCCCACGACGACGTAGGAGCAGCCGAGCTTGGCCAGCATCGCGGCCGAGATCTCACCGGTGAAGGCGCCGGAGTCCTGGGTGGAGACGTCCTGGGCGCCGTAGCGCACGGAGAGGCGGTCGCCGTCGACCAGGGTCTGGACCGAGCGCAGGTCGGTGAAGGGCGGCACCACGACGACCTCGACCTCGCCGAAGTCGTGGCGCTTGTCCTGCAGCGTCCAGGCCAGCTTCTGGACCAGCACTACCGCTTCCTGGTGGTTGAGGTTCATCTTCCAGTTGCCCGCCATGAGCGGGGTGCGTGTCGTGGGCACGGTTCAGTCCTCCAGGACGTCGATGCCGGGGAGCGTCTTGCCCTCGAGGTACTCGAGGCTCGCGCCACCGCCGGTGGAGATGTGGCCGAAGGCCGACTCGTCGAAGCCGAGGGTGCGCACCGCCGCGGCGGAGTCACCCCCGCCGACCACCGAGAGGCCCTCGACCTCGGTCAGTGCCTGGGCGACCGCGCGTGTGCCGTCGGAGAACTCCGCGACCTCGAAGACGCCCATCGGGCCGTTCCAGAACACGGTGCGCGCCCCGGAGAGCGCCGCCGCGAAGTCGGCCGCCGAGGCGGGGCCGATGTCGAGGCCCAGGCAGTCGGCCGGGATCGCCGTGGCGGCGACCACCCTGGGCTGCGGGGTGGCCTCGCCGGTCGGGAAGGTCGTGTCGACCACGATGTCACCGGGCAGGAGGATCTCCACGCCCGACTCCGCGGCCCGCGCGAGGTACTCCCGGCAGGTGTCGAGCTGGTCCTGCTCCAGCAGGCTCTTGCCGACCTCGTGGCCCTGGGCCGCGAGGAAGGTGAAGACCATGCCGCCGCCGATGAGGAGCTTGTCGGCCTTGCCCAGCAGGTTGTCGATCACCCCGAGCTTGTCGGAGACCTTGGAGCCGCCGAGCACCACGACGTAGGGGCGCTCCGGGGTGTCGGTGAGCCGGCGCAGCACGTCGATCTCGGTGGCGACCAGGTCACCCATCGCGTGGGGCAGCAGCTGGGCGACGTCGTAGACGCTGGCCTGCTTGCGGTGCACCACACCGAACCCGTCGGAGACGAAGGCGTCGGCGAGCCCGGCGAGCTGCTCGGCGAACTCCCGCCGCTCGGCGTCGTCCTTGCTGGTCTCGCCGGCGTTGAACCGCACGTTCTCCAGCAGGGCGACCTCGCCGTCCTCGAGCCCGGCCACGGTGGAGCGGGCGCTCTCACCGACGGTGTCGGTGGCGAAGGCGACGTCGGCGCCGAGCAGCTCGCCGAGCCGCTCGGCCACCGGGGCCAGCGAGTAGCGCTGCTCGGGGGCACCCTTCGGGCGGCCGAGGTGCGCGGTCACCACCACCCGCGCGCCGGCCTCGGCCAGCGAGCGGATGGTGGGGACGCTGGCACGGATGCGGCCGTCGTCGGTGATGCGCTGCTGGTCGGCGTCGCCCTCGAGCGGGACGTTGAGGTCGGAGCGGACCAGGACCCGCTTGCCCCGCAGGTCACCGAGGGAGGAGAGGTCGCTCACGTCAGAGGGTCTCGCCGATGTAGCCGATGAGGTCGACGAGGCGGTTGGAGTAGCCCCACTCGTTGTCGTACCAGCCGACGACCTTCACCTGGTTGCCGATGACCTTGGTCAGCGGGGCGTCGAAGATGCACGACGCGGGGTCGGTGACGATGTCGCTGGAGACGATCGGGTCGGTGGAGTACTTCAGGAAGCGGCCGTCGGCGGCCTTCTCGATGATCGCGTTGACCTCCTCCACCGTGGTCTCGCGCGAGGCCTCGAAGGTCAGGTCGGTGGCCGAGCCGGTGGGCACGGGCACGCGCAGGGCGTAGCCGTCGAGCTTGCCCTTGAGCTCGGGCAGCACCAGGCCGATCGCCTTGGCCGCACCGGTCGAGGTCGGCACCACGTTGAGGGCCGCGGCGCGGGCGCGACGCAGGTCCTTGTGGATGTTGTCCTGGAGGTTCTGGTCGGCGGTGTAGGCGTGGATGGTCGTCATCAGACCCTTGACGATGCCGAGGTCGTCGTTGAGGGCCTTGGCCATCGGGCCCAGGCAGTTGGTGGTGCACGAGGCGTTGGAGATGACGTGGTGCTGCGCAGCGTCGTAGTCGGTGTGGTTGACGCCCATCACGACAGTGATGTCCTCGTTGGAGGCCGGCGCCGAGATGATGACCTTCTTGGACCCGGCGTCGAGGTGGCCCTTGGCCTTGGTGGCGTCGGTGAAGAAGCCGGTCGACTCGACCACGACGTCGACACCGATCTCGCCCCACTTGAGGTCGGCGGGGTTGCGCTCGGCGAAGGCGTGGATCTCGGTGCCTCCGACGACGATCGCGGAGTCGGTGCTGGAGACGTCGGCGTCGAGGCGGCCCAGGATCGAGTCGTACTTCAGCAGGTGGGCGAGCACCGCGTTGTCGGTGAGGTCGTTGACCCCCACGATCTCGATGTCGGCGCCCGAGGCGCGGACGGCGCGGAAGAAGTTGCGGCCGATGCGGCCGAAACCGTTGATGCCTACGCGAACGGTCACGGGTGGAGCTCCTGCTCTGGAGAGGACGGTGTACTCGGGTGGATCAGGGATGGTTCAGCGTGGTGGATCAGCTCTGCGGGCACGTCGGCCGAGACGGCGTGACGGCCGCCGTCGACCCTAGCGGGTAGCGACCCCGGCGGCGCCGAGCGTCCCGTCGTACGTGCGGGTAACCGTGGGGGCGCACGGACGGTGCTGCTCAGCCCTCGTCGGCGAGCATGTCGGGGGTCAGCGAGGCCTCGGTGTCGGGGATGCCGAGCTCCTCGGCCCGCTTGTCGGCCATCGCGAGCAGCCGCCGGATGCGCCCGGCGATGGCGTCCTTGGTGAGCACCGGCTCGTGGAGCTGCCCCAGCTCCTCCAGGGAGGCCTGCTTGTGCTCGAGGCGGAGGGTGCCGGCCATCTTGAGGTGGTCGGGCACCTCGTCGCCGAGGATCTCCATCGCACGGTCGACCCGGGCACCGGCGGCCACGGCCGCGCGCGCCGAGCGGCGCAGGTTGGCGTCGTCGAAGTTGGCGAGGCGGTTGGCGGTGGCCCGCACCTCGCGGCGCATGCGGCGCTCCTCCCAGGCCATGAGCGACTCGTGGGCGCCCAGGCGGGTCAGCAGCTGCCCGATGGCGTCGCCGTCGCGGATCACCACGCGGTCGACGCCGCGCACCTCGCGGGCCTTGGCCTGGATGCCCAGGCGGCGGGCGACGCCGACGAGCGCGAGCGCCGCCTCGGGCCCCGGGCAGGTGACCTCCAGCGACGAGGACCGCCCGGGCTCGGTGAGCGAGCCGTGGGCCAGGAAGGCCCCGCGCCAGGAGGCCACGGCGTCGCAGCCGCCACCGGCGACGACCGCCGGGGGCAGACCGCGCACGGGACGTCCGCGCTGGTCGAGCAGTCCGGTCTGGCGGGCCAGCGACTCGCCGTCGCGCACCACCCGCACGATGTAGCGGCTGCCCTTGCGGATGCCGTTGCCCTGCACCATCACCACGTCGGAGGCGTGGCCGTAGACCTCCGCGATGTCCTTGCGCAGCCGGCGGGCCGCGGCGCCGGTGTCGAGCTCGGCCTCCACGACGATCCGCCCGCTCACGATGTGCAGACCGCCTGCGAAGCGGAGCATCGAGGCGACCTCGGCCTTGCGGCAGCAGGTCTTGGTGATCTGGGTGCTGGCCAGCTCGGCCTTCACCTGTGCCGTCATCGCCATGGCCCGATCCTCGCACGCGAGTCAATCACCGCGGGCACCGGGACGAGGGCCCCCGAAGCCTCAGGAGTCGGCCATCACGCTCTCAAAGCAGGCCGCCAGGCGGTCGGGGTCGTGGCGTGGGGAACCGTCGTCGTGGGCGACGTCACCCACCACGAGACGGGCTCCGTGGGCGGCCACCTGCTGCTCGAGGAGCGCCCGCTCGCCGGGCTCGTCGCCCACCTGGCGGGCGTCGGCCAGCACCGTGTGGATGCGCAGGTCGGGGGCGTGCTCGGCGAGCACCGCCAGATGGTCCACCGGTCCGAAGCCGCCGGTCTCCCCCGGCTGCTCGGCGAGGTTGAGCACGACCACGACCCGGGCCTCGGTCTCCACCAGCGCCCGCCGCAGGTCGGGCACCATCAGGTGCGGGATGACGGAGGTGAACCACGAGCCGGGGCCCAGCACGACCCAGTCGGCGGCGCGCACGGCGGCGACCGCCTCCGGGCAGGCCTCGGGGGCCGGCGGGTCGAGGTCGACCGCGGTGATGACGCCGGCCGTGGTCGCGACCTCGACCTGCCCGCGCACCGTGGTGAGGGCGTCGGGCGCGCCCGGGTCGAGGCCGCGCACGCGCGCGGTGATGTCCATGGGCGTCAGCGCCATCGGCAGCACGCGGCCGGAGGCGCCGAGCAGCCGACCGACCCAGTCGAGGGCCTGCACGTGGTCGCCGAGCAGCTCCCAGAGGGTCACGATGAGCAGGTTGCCGGTGACGTGGCCGCGCATCTCGCCGTCGCCGGCGTAGCGGTGCTGCAGCACCCTCGACCAGGTCGCACCCCACTCGTCGTCGCCGCACAGCGCGGCGAGGGCCATGCGCAGGTCGCCCGGGGGCAGCACGCCGAACTCGCCGCGCAGGCGGCCCGAGGAGCCACCGTTGTCGGCGACCGTGACCACGGCGGTGAGGTCGTCGACGACCAGCTCGCCCACCAGGCGCCGCAGCGCCTGCAGGGAGGCGAAGAGTCCGTGGCCGCCACCGAGGGCGACCACCGACTGGGCGCGGTCGTGGTCGCGGCGCGAGGGGGGTGTCACTCGCGCCCCAGGTCGCGGTGGGTCGCGGTGGCGTCGAGCCCGGCCTCGACCAGGCGACGGGTGGTCTCCTCGGTCATCGCCACGCTGCGGTGCTTGCCACCGGTGCACCCGATGGCCACGCGCATGAAGCGCTTGCCCTCGCGCAGGTAGCCCTCGGCCACTCCGGTGAGCAGGGGGACGTAGGCGTCGAGGAACTCCTCGGCGCCGTCGCGGGACAGGACGTAGCCCGCGACCTCGGGGTCGCGCCCCGTGCCCGGACGCAGCTCGGGGATCCAGTGGGGGTTGGGCAGGAAGCGCATGTCGGCGACGAAGTCGGCGTCGACGGGGATGCCGTACTTGAAGCCGAAGCTGATGACCCGGATGCGCAGCGCCGTGGAGTCGGGGGTGCCGAAGGCCTCCGAGATCCGGGCCGTGAGCTGGTGGACGTTGAGCGCGGAGGTGTCGATGAGCAGGTCGGCGTCGCCGCGCAGGTCGGCCAGCACCTCGCGCTCGCGCTGGAGCCCGTCGAGCAGGCGACCCGAGCCCTGCAGCGGGTGGGGGCGGCGCGCGGCCTCCTGACGCCGCACGAGCACCTCGTCGGTGGCCTCGAGGAAGACCAGGGTGGTGCGCCGGCCCACCGAGTCGTGGGCGAGGTTGGCCCGCAGCGAGGCGAAGAACGACCCCGAGCGCACGTCGACCACCACCGCGATCGGCTGGCTGAGGCCCTGGCTGTCGTCGACGAGGCGCACCACCTCGCGCACCAGGCTCGGCGGGAGGTTGTCGACGACGAAGTAGCCGAGGTCCTCCAGCTCCTTGGCCGCAGTGCTGCGGCCTGCCCCCGTCATGCCGGTGACGACCACCAGCTCGCCCCGCTCGGGACCGACCTGCTCCATCACGACTCCTCGATGATCTCGCCCGTGGCGGTGTTGACGCTGTAGGTCGGGCCGGCACCGGGCGCGGCGGTGCCCCCGCCGCCCCCGTCACCGACCTTGGTGCCGCCCTTGGCGGACGCCGCTGCCACGGCGTCCTTGATGGCCGCGGCCGTGCGCGGGCCGATGCCCGGCACGGTGGCGATCTCCTCCATCTCGGCCTCGCGCAGCTTCTTCAGGGACCCGAAGTGCTTCATCAGGGTCTTGCGGCGCACCTCTCCCAGGCCGGGCACGTCGTCGAGGGCGCTCTCGACCATGCTCTTGGAGCGTCGCGAGCGGTGGTGGTTGATGGCGAAGCGGTGGGCCTCGTCGCGGATCCGCTGGAGCAGGTAGAGACCCTCGGAGGAGCGGGCCAGGATGACCGGGTCCTCCTGGGCCGGCAGCCAGACCTCCTCCAGGCGCTTGGCCAGGCCGCAGACGGGGATGTCGTCGATCCCGAGCTCGTCCAGGGCCCGCTGGGCGGCCGCCACCTGGGGCGGCCCGCCGTCGACGACGACGAGGCCGGGGGCGTAGGCGAACTTGCGGGGACGGCCGGTCTCGGGATCGACCAGCATCGGGCCGCTGGAGGGGTCGCCCGCGTCGCCGGGGCGCACCTCGGAGCGGGCCTGCTCGTCGAGCAGCCGGCGGAAGCGCCGGGTGATGACCTCGTGCATCGAGGCCACGTCGTTCTGGCCGTCGACGCCCTTGATGACGAAGCGGCGGTACTCGCCCTTGCGGCTCAGGCCGTCCTCGAAGACCACCATCGAGGCCACCACCTCGGTGCCCTGGAGGTTGGAGACGTCGTAGCACTCGATGCGCAGCGGCACGTCGTCGAGGTCGAGGGCGTCCTGGATCTCCTCCAGCGCACGGTTGCGGGTGGTGAGGTCGCTGGCGCGCTTGGTCTTGTGCAGCGCCAGCGACTGCCGGGCGTTGCTGGCCACGGTCTCCTGCAGCGTCTTCTTGTCGCCGCGCTGCGGCACGCGGATCTGCACCTTGCCGCCGCGCAGGTCGCCGAGCAGCTCCTCGAAGGTGGCCAGGTCGGGCGGGAGCGCCGGCACCAGGATCTCGCGCGGGATGGCGTCGCCCTGCGCGTCGCGGCCGGCTCCGGCGTAGAGCTGGAGCAGGAAGTCGTCGACCAGCTCGGCGGTGCCGCCCTCGTCGACGCGGTCGGCGACCCAGCCTCGCTGGCCGCGGATCCGGCCGCCGCGCACGTAGAAGACCTGCACCGCGACCTCGAGGGGGTCCTCGGCGAAGGCGATCACGTCGGCGTCGGCGCCGTCGCCGAGCACGACGGCCTGCTTCTCCAGCGCCCGCTGCATCGCCCCGAGGTCGTCGCGCAGCCGAGCCGCCTTCTCGAAGTCCATGGCGTCGGAGGCGGCGTACATCTCCTTCTCGATGCGACGCGTGAAGGGCCGGGTCTGCCCGCCCATGAAGTCACAGAAGTCGTCGACGATCGCGCGGTGCTCCTCCGCGCTGACCTTGCCCACGCAGGGCGCGGAGCACTTGTCGATGTAGCCCAGCAGGCAGGGGCGCCCGATCTGGGCGGAGCGCTTGAAGACGCCGTTGCTGCACGAGCGCATCGGGAAGACCCGCAGCAGGATGTCGACGGTCTCGCGGATCGCCCAGGCGTGGCTGTAGGGGCCGAAGTACCGCGTGCCGCGCCGCTTGGCGCCGCGCCCGACCATGACGCGGGGGTACTCCTCGCCGACGGTGACGGCCAGCCAGGGGTAGGACTTGTCGTCGCGGTACTTCACGTTGAAGCGCGGGTCGTACTCCTTGATCCAGGAGTACTCCAGCTGGAGCGCCTCGACCTCGGTGTTGACCACCGTCCACTCCACCCCGGCGGCGGTGGTGACCATGGTGGCCGTGCGCTGGTGGAGGTTGGCGATGTCCTGGAAGTACGAGGAGAGCCGCGCGCGGAGGTTCTTGGCCTTGCCGACGTAGATCACCCGGCCGGCCGCGTCGCGGAACCGGTAGACCCCCGGCTGGGTGGGGATCGACCCCGGCTCGGGCCGGTAGGACAGCGGGCCGCGGGAGGGTCGGGCGGATCGGGACGGCACGCCTCAACCCTACGGTCGCCCACCGACGGTCCGCGCCGGCGGGCGCCCCGCGGGGCGACGGGGCGCGCCGTCAGGCGAGCGTGACCTCGTCGCCCGACACCGTGACCGGGACCGCCGCCAGCGCCTCGGTGGCGGGCCCGTCGGTGGGCTCGCCGGTGTCGAGGGCGAAGACGCTGCCGTGGCAGGTGCAGACGATGCCGTCGGCCGAGACCTGGGAGACCAGGCAGCCCTGGTGGGTGCACACCGCGGAGAAGGCCTTGAACTCCCCCTCGGTCGGCTGGGTGACCACGACCTCCTCCTCGGAGAGGATCGCGCCACCCCCGACCGGCACGTCGGCGGTGGGGGTCAGGCTCGCGCCGGCCGGGAGGTCGGCGGCGGGGTCGCTGGCCGCCTCCTCCTCGCCGCCGCAGGCGGCCAGCACCGGCAGGGCCACCCCGATCCCCGCGACGCCGCCGAGGGCGCGGCGCCGGGTCAGGCCACCGCGGCGGGTGGTCGTGGTGGGGTCGAGGGTGCTCCCGGTGTCGGCGGGGGCGGGCTCGGTGCTGGTCATGGTCGTCGTCCTCTCGTGACGGCGGGTGGTTGAGCGCGAGGGTAGCCAGGCGGTCTGTGGAGCGGCTGAGGACCGACCCAGGGACCGGCGACCGGTGGCCCCGGCCACCGCCGCGGCTCCCGACCTCCGAGGCTCCCTACTTCTTGGCGGCCGTCTTCTTGGCGGTCGTCCTCTTGGCGGTGGTCGCCTTGGCCGGCTTCGCCGCGCGGGCAGCGGCGCGGTCGTTGGCGACCTGGGTGGCGGCCTGGCGGCGGGTGGCACGCGCCGGGGCCGGGGCCTCCGACGCCGCGAGGCGACCACGTGGCTGTGTGGCCTCCTTGCCCTCGAGCAGCGGGCGGAGGTAGCGGCCGGTGTGGCTGGCCTCGACCGTCGCGACCTTCTCGGGCGTGCCCTCCGCGACGACCACGCCACCGCGGGACCCGCCCTCGGGGCCCATGTCGACGAGCCAGTCGGCGGTCTTAATGACGTCGAGGTTGTGCTCGATGACCAGGACGGTGTTGCCCTGGTCGACCAGGCGGCCCAGCACCAGCAGCAGCTTGCGGATGTCCTCGAAGTGCAGACCGGTGGTCGGCTCGTCGAGCACGTAGACGGTGCGGCCGGTGGAGCGCTTCTGCAGCTCCGCGGAGAGCTTGACGCGCTGCGCCTCGCCTCCCGAGAGGGTCGTCGCGGGCTGACCGAGGCGGACGTAACCGAGCCCGACCTCCACGAGGGTCTTCATGTGGCGCGCGATGGCCGGCACGGCGGCGAAGAAGTCGACGGCCTCCTCGATCGGCATGTCGAGGACCTCGGCGATGGTCTTGCCCTTGTAGTGCACCTCGAGGGTCTCGCGGTTGTAGCGCGCGCCGTGGCAGACCTCGCACGGCACGTAGACGTCGGGCAGGAAGTTCATCTCGATCTTGATGGTGCCGTCGCCGGAGCACGCCTCGCAGCGCCCGCCCTTGACGTTGAAGGAGAACCGGCCCTGGAGGTAGCCGCGCATCTTGGCCTCCGGGGTGGAGGCGAAGAGCTTGCGCACGTGGTCGAAGACGCCCGTGTAGGTGGCGGGGTTGGAGCGCGGCGTTCGGCCGATGGGCGACTGGTCGACGTGGATGACCTTGTCGACGTGCTCGAGGCCGGTGATCGCGCGGTGGCGGCCCGGGAGGGTGCGCGCGTTGTAGAGCTGCTTGGCCAGCGAGGTGTAGAGGATGTCGTTGACCAGGGTGGACTTGCCCGAGCCCGAGACGCCGGTGACGGCGACGAAGACGCCGAGCGGGAACGTCACGTCGACGTCGCGCAGGTTGTGCTCGCGGGCGCCGAGCACCTTGAGCTCGCGCCCGACCGTGCGCGGGCGACGGCGGGCAGGCACCGGGATCTCACGACGGCCGGAGAGGTACTGGCCGGTCATCGAGTCGGGGTGGGCGTACAGGTCCTCGACGGTGCCGCTGTGCACCACCTGGCCGCCGTGCTCGCCGGCCCCCGGACCGATGTCGACGACCCAGTCGGCGACCTTGATGGTGTCCTCGTCGTGCTCCACCACGATCAGGGTGTTGCCGAGGTCCTTGAGCCGCACGAGGGTCTCGATGAGGCGCTGGTTGTCGCGCTGGTGGAGCCCGATCGACGGCTCGTCGAGCACGTAGAGCACGCCGACGAGACCGGCGCCGATCTGGGTGGCCAGCCGGATCCGCTGCGCCTCGCCGCCCGAGAGCGACCCGGACGGTCGGTCGAGGGAGAGGTAGTCGAGCCCGACGTCGAGGAGGAACTGCAGGCGCTCCTGGATCTCCTTGAGCACCCGCTCGCCGATCTGGCGCTCACGGGCCGAGAGCTCGAGGGAGCCGAGGAACTCCGAGGCCTCGTTGATCGGCAGGGCGCAGACGTCGGCGATGTTGCGACCGCCGAGCAGCACCGCCATGGAGACCGGCTTGAGCCGACTGCCGCGGCAGGTGGGGCACGGCACCTCGCGCATGAAGCCCTCGAAGCGGTCGCGGCTGGTGTCGGACTCCGCCTCGCGGTGGCGGCGCTCGACGTAGCCCCGCACGCCCTCGAAGTCGGCGTAGTAGGCCCGCTCGCGCCCGTAGCGGTTGCGGGTCACGACGTGGACCTTCGTGGCGTGGCCGTCGAGCAGCGCCTTCTGCGAGCGCGCCGAGAGGTCCTCCCACGGGGTGTTGAGGTCGAAGCCGAGCTCGTCGCCCAGGGCGTCCATGAGGCGCAGGAAGTAGTCGGCGACGTGGGCGCCGGCCCAGGGCTGGATGGCGCCCTCGCCGAGCGTCGCCGAGGGGTTGGGCACGACGAGCTCGGCGTCGACCTCCAGCTTGGTGCCCAGGCCGCTGCAGGCCGGGCAGGCGCCGAAGGGCGAGTTGAACGAGAACGACCGCGGCTCGAGGTCGTCGGTGTCGATGGGGTGGTCGTTGGGGCACGCCATCTTCTCGCTGAACTTCATCTCGCGCCCGGGGTCCTTGGCGTCGAGGTCGACGAAGTCGAGCACGACAAGGCCGCCGGCCAGGCCCAGGGCGGTCTCCACGGAGTCGGTGAGGCGCCGCTTGGAGGACTCCTTGACCGCCAGCCGGTCGACCACGACCTCGATGGTGTGCTTCTTCTGCTTGTCGAGCTTCGGTCCGTCGGACAGGACGGTGTCGAGGGAGTGGGTCTCGCCGTCGATGCGGGCGCGCGAGAAGCCCTGGGTCTGCAGCTGGCGGAAGAGCTCGACGTACTCCCCCTTGCGACCGCGCACGACCGGTGCGAGGACCTGGAAGCGCCGGCCCTCCTCCAGGGACAGCACGCGGTCGACGATCTGCTGCGGGGTCTGCCGCTCGATGGGGGCGCCGCAGGTCGGGCAGTGGGGGCGCCCGGCGCGCGCGTAGAGAAGGCGGAGGTAGTCGTAGACCTCGGTGATCGTGCCGACCGTCGAGCGGGGGTTCTTCGAGGTCGACTTCTGGTCGATCGAGACCGCGGGCGAGAGGCCCTCGATGAAGTCGACGTCGGGCTTGTCCATCTGGCCCAGGAACTGGCGGGCGTAGGCCGAGAGCGACTCGACGTAGCGACGCTGGCCCTCGGCGAAGATCGTGTCGAAGGCGAGCGACGACTTGCCCGAGCCCGAGAGACCGGTGAAGACGATCAGCGAGTCGCGGGGAAGGTCGAGCGACACGTCCTTCAGGTTGTGCTCGCGAGCACCCCGGATGATGAGCTGGTCCTGCACTGGAGTCCCGTCCTGGTGGCGTGGAGGAGTCGAACAGACGTTCGTCATGGTACGTCGGCGTCCGCCGCAGGGGCGGGTCGGCACGTCCGGCCACCATCTCACGCACCACCGACAGCGGGGCCACACCCCGATGGGCAGCGGAGCCGCCCGCGCCGGGTGAGCCCGCTCACGGGGGGCACCCGCCGGCGCGGCAGGATGGGGACATGACCCCACCGAGCGACACCCCGGCCCCCTCGGACTACGACGGCGACGTCTCCCCCGGCGGCCCCGCCCAGACCCGCGAGCTGGCCCACCTCGTCATCACCAAGGTCGCCGTCGACCCCGAGATGTCCAACAACTGCTACCTGCTGCGCTGCCGCCACACCGGGGAGCAGGTGCTCGTCGACGCCGCCGCCGACGCCGCCACGCTGCTGGGCCTCGTCGGTGAGGCCGGCCTCGACACCGTCGTCACCACCCACCAGCACTGGGACCACCACCGAGCGCTGGCGGAGGTCGTCGCCGCCACCGGGGCCGAGGTCGTCGTCGGCACCCCCGACGCCGACGCCGTCACCGAGCAGACCGGCGTCACCGTGACCCGCCGGGTCGGGGCCGGCGACACCGTCGCGGTCGGCGACTGCACCCTGCAGGTCGTGCCGATCGCCGGCCACACCCCCGGGTCGGTCGCGCTGGTCTACGACGACCGCCCCTCCGGGGGCCGGCCCCACCTGTTCACCGGCGACTCGCTCTTCCCCGGCGGCGTGGGCAACACCTTCGGCGACGAGGCCGCCTTCGCCCAGCTCGTCGACGAGGTCGAGACCAAGCTGTTCGACGCCCTGCCCGACGAGACGTGGTTCTACCCCGGCCACGGCGGCGACTCGACCCTCGGCGCCGAGCGCGCGTCGATCCCGGAGTGGCGCGCCCGGGGCTGGTGACCCGCTCGCGGCCCTCGCCGCGTGGGTGAACGGTGGGGGTGGCGGCGTACGACAGGTCGGCACCCACTGGACCTGTCGTCTCCCGCCACTTCCGCCTGGTCGGCCACCGGACCGGTCAGCGGGCTCCAACCACGCCCCGCCCGGCAGCACCTCCCGCCGCCGGGCGGCCCGCCCGGGAAGTGGCGGCGTACGACCGCTCCGCACCTGCTGGACCGGTCGTCTCCCGCCACTTCCGCCCGGACGGGCCACCGGGACGTTCACCGGGCTCCGACCACGCCCCGCGCCGCAGTGCCTCCCGCCGCGGGCCGGCCCGCGGCGAGAAGTGGCGGCGAACGACCGCTCCGCACCTGCTGGACCTGTCGTCTCCCGCCACTTCCGCCCGGTCGACCACCGGGCCGGTCAGTGGGCTCCAACCACGCCCCGCGCCACAGTGCCTCCCGCCGCGGGGCGGCCCGCGGCGAGAAGTGGCGGCGTACGACCGGTCGGCACCTGCTGGACCGGTCGTCTCCCGCCACTTCCGCCCGGACGGGCCACCGGGACGTTCACCTGGCTCCAACCACGCCCCGTGCGGCAGTGCCTCCCGCGGCAGGGCGGCCCGCCCGAGAAGTGGCGGCGAACGACCGGCCGGCACCCGCCGGATCGGTCGTCTTCCGCCACTTGCAATCGGACGGGTCACCGGGACGTTCACCGGGCTCCAACCACGCCCCGCACGGCAGCGCTTCCGCGGCTGGCCGGCCCGCCCGAGAACTGGCGGCGAACGACCGCTCCGCACCTGCTGGACCTGTCATCTCCCGCCACTTCCGCCCGGTCGGCCCCCGGGCCGGTCAGTGGGCTCCAACCACGCCCCGCGCCGCAGTGCCTCCCGCCGCGGGGCGGCGCGCGCGAGAAGTGGCGGCGAACGACCGCTCCGCACCTGCTGGACCTGTCGTCTCCCGCCACTTCTGCCCGGTCGGCCACCGCGCGGTGAGGTCCCGTTCGGAACCGCGCGGGCCGGTCGCGGAGCAGCGACGCCACCCGGCGCGCCCGCGGTGGCGACCCGACCGCGTGGTGCCCGCCCCGCGGCGGGACGATCGAGCGGTGCGCGGCCCGGGACCCCGGGCCGCCCGTCTCCCGGGGCGCGCCTAGGCTCGACCCCGTGATCGAGCTGCGCACGCCCACCCAGATCGAGCAGATGCGACCCGCGGGGCGCTTCGTGGCCGAGGTGCTGACCCGCCTGCGCGAGGTCGCCGACGTGGGGGTGAACCTGCTGGAGCTCGACCGGGTCGCGCACGACATGATCCGCGAGCGCGGGGCGGAGTCGTGCTACATCGACTACCACCCGTCGTTCGGCGCCTCGCCCTTCGGCAAGGTGCTCTGCACGTCGGTCAACGACGCCGTGCTCCACGGCCTGCCCCACGACTACACCCTGCGCGACGGCGACCTGCTCAGCGTCGACTTCGCCTGCGCCGTCGACGGCTGGGTCTCCGACTCCGCGCTCAGCGTCGTCGTCGGCACCCCGAGGCCGGAGGACCTGACGCTCATCGAGACCACCGAGCGGGCCCTGGCCGCGGGCATCGACGCCGCCCGTGTCGGCAACCGCGTCGGCGACATCTCGGCCGCGATCGCGGCCGTGGCCCACGAGGCCGGGCTGAGCGTCAACACCCAGTTCGGCGGGCACGGCGTGGGGCGCACCATGCACGGCGAGCCCCACATCGCCAACGACGGCCGCGCCGGTCGCGGACTGCGGCTCAAGGCCGGTCTGGTCATCGCGATCGAGCCGTGGTTCCTCCACACGACCGACGAGATCGTCACCGACCCCGACGGCTGGACGCTGCGCAGCGCCGACGGGTCGCGCGGCGCCCACTCCGAGCACACCGTGGCCATCACCCCCGACGGGCCCCCGCTCGTGCTCACCGCGCGCGACTGACCCCCACGCCGTACGCCGGGACCGTCCGGGCCGGGTCGACAGCCGGGCCCGGCGACGGCTCGGCGACCGCTCGGCGGCTCAGCGCCCGGGCACGTGGCCGCGCGGCGGGGCCCACTGGCCCTCGGCGCGCAGGTGCTCGTAGATCTCCAGCTCGGGGCGCAGGTGGTCCTCGAGGCGGCGCCGCAGGGCGCGGCTGAGGTCGGGCCGGCTCGTGGAGGTCGACCAGTTCTTCATGGTGACCTCCAGCGGCTCGCCGATCTTCTCGGCGATCCAGCCCTCCCACACGTCGGGGCGCTCGAGGGCGAAGAGGCGGTCGACGGCGATGTCGAGGTCGGCCGAGAGCGCGATGAAGCGGGCCTGGCGGCCCTTGAGCGCGCCCGGTGCGCCGTCGAGGTAGGCGCCGACGAAGGAGTCGAAGCTGACGTCGGCGGTGGAGTTGGCCGCGCGGGAGTTGTCGTCGTCCTGCAGAGCGGGGCGCTGGCGGTAGCGCCACCACGACTCCAGCCAGGCCACCGGCTCGCGGAACAGCGAGACCAGCTCGTAGTCGTCGCGCTGGTAGCCGCCGGTCTGGAGCACCGGCGCCATCCGGTTGGTGAAGGTGCGCGCGTTCATGTGCTTGAGGCGCGGGTTGATCCGCATCATCACCTCGGCGCGACCCATGAGGCTCGTGACGAGGGTGGTGGAGGCGCACTTGGGCATCGACAGCATGACGAAGCCGTGGCCGGGCAGGGCGATCACGACGACGAACCTAGCCGACCCGGGCCGGCGTCAGCCCAGCCGGCGGTAGGCGCCGCGGTGGAAGAGCAGCGGCGGGGCGTCCGCACCGCCGGGCCCCTCGGCGAGGGCCAGCACGCGCCCGACCACCACGTCGTGGTCACCGGCCTCGTGGACCGCGTCGATCGCGCAGTCGACGTGGGCGACCGCGCCGTCGAGCCGGGGCGCCCCGGTCGTGGGCGACGCGGTCCAGCCCACTCCCGCGAACTTGTCCACGCCGCGGCTGGCCATGCGGGTGGACAGCTCCTGCTGGTGCTCGGCGAGGACGTTGACGCAGAAGCGGCCCGCCTCGCGGACGCGGGGCCACGCGCGGGAGGACCGGGCCAGCACCACCAGCACCAGCGGCGGGTCGAGGGAGACGCTGGCGAAGGACTGGCAGGTCACGCCCACGGGCCCCTCGGGGGTGTCCGCGGTGACCACGGTGAGCCCGGAGGCGAAGGAGCCGACCACGTCGCGGAAGCGACGGTCGGTGAGCGGGTAGGCCCGCCCGTCGAGGTGGTACTCGGGATCGGCGTCGTCGGCGAGCCAGGCCGGGGCTCCCGGCTCGGGCTCCGTGCCTGTGCCGGGCCCGTCGTGGTCGGAGCCGGCGGAGGTCATGGCACCCACGCTAGCCAGCCCCGCGCCCGCCCCCGGCGGGTGGGTCGGGCGGCGGACCACCCCCGACCACCCCGGGCTACCCCGGCCGGCGGGCGAGCACGTAGAGCCGCTCGGTGGTCTCGCCGTGGTGGAGCAAGGGCCCTCGGTGGTACCACTCGACGTCGACCAGACCCGCGGCCCGGACCGCGGCGAGCACGCGCGCCGGCTCGTGGAGCACCAGGGCGAGGTCGACCTCGCGCTCGAGCCAGGAGTTGGTGCGGCGCACCGCGGGACCCGCGGCGGAGGCCGCCTGGAGCGCCAGCACCAGGTGACCGCCGGGCGCGAGGGGCCGCACCAGGGCGGCGACGGCGTCGTCGAGCTCGGAGGGCGCGAGGTGGATGAGGGAGTACCACGCCAGCACCGCGCCCCACCCGGGCGCCGTCGTGGGTCGCATGAGCCGCCGCAGGTCGCCGACCTCGTAGGCCCCGTCGGGGAAGCGACGCCGGGCCTCGGCCACCATCGCCGGGGACAGGTCCACCCCCGAGGCGTCCGCGCCCAGCGAGCGCAGCAGGGCGGTGGTGTGGCCGGGCCCGCTGCCGACCTCGACGACCGGTCGGCCGTCGGCGAGCGCGACGACCCGGCCCAGCAGCCACGTCTCCAGCCCGAGGGGGCCGTGGGCGCCCTCGGCGTACTCCTCGGCGAAGCGGGCGGCGTAGGGCTCGGCCAGTGCGTCGTAGGAGGCGCGGACGCGCTCGTCGCGCGCCTCCGGGCCGTCGGCGAGCACCGACTCCCGCTCGTCGGGGCCGGCGGCGGCCGGTCCACCGGTCGCCGTCGTGTCGGCCTCGACCGGCCCCAGGAGGTGGGCCCACCGGCTGTCGAGCCGGCCCGAGCGCGGAGAGACCTCGCGCACCAGGGGCCGCTCCCGCGCGGCGAGGCGCAGCAGGCACGCGTCGACGGCGTCGCGGTCGGCGAAGGGGTGGAGCCGCTCGGTGCGGGTGCGGAGCTCGCCGGGGGCCTGCACCCCCCGCAGCAGCAGCACGGTCAGCAGCGCGCGCTCGTCGGGCCCGAGGTCGAGCTCCTCCTCCAGCACCTGGTGGTACTTCAGCGTGCGACGACCGGAGTCGGACCAGACGATCCTCACCAGCCCGCGGTCTTTGAGGCCGCGCGCCACCTGCTCGACCTGCTGCTCGTCGTAGGCCACCACCGGGTCGCGGCTGGAGGTCTGGTTGCAGGCGGTGCGCAGCGCGTTGAGGGAGAGCGGGTACGACGCGGGCACCGTCACCTGCTTCTCCAGCAGCGCGCCGAGCACCCGCTGCTCCTCGGGCGAGAGCGGCTCGGGGATCGGCATGGGCCGACCCTAGCCGCGCGCGACGGCCCCGCCCGGCCGCCCGACGCCGAGGTCGGCCCCGACCGCTGTGGGTACGGTCGGCACATGACCTGGGACGCCCTGCCTGCCGGAGTGCTCATCGACGACCCCGACGTCGTCGCGGGCTACGCCCACGACCAGTCGCGGCTCACCGAGCGCGCCACGCCGTCGGTGGTGCTCGCCCCGCGCAGCACCGCCGAGGTGCAGGCCTGCCTGCGCGCCGCCTCGGCGGCCGGCGTGGCCGTCGTGCCCCGGGGCGCCGGCAGCGGCCTGGTGGGCGGCGCCAACGCGCCGGCCGGGAGCGCCGTGCTGTCGCTGCACCGGATGGACCGCGTGCTGGAGGTCGACCCCGTCGAGCGGCTCGCGGTCGTGCAGCCGGGGGTCGTCACCGGCGACCTGCGCTCCGCCGCGGCCGGTGCCGGGCTGTTCTACCCGCCCGACCCGGGGTCGGTCGCCTTCTGCACGGTCGGCGGCAACGTCGCCACCGACGCCGGCGGCATGTGCTGCGTCAAGTACGGCGTCACCGGCGACTTCGTGGAGGCCCTGGAGGTCGTGCTCGCCGACGGCCGGGTCCTGCGCACCGGCACCCGCACGGTCAAGGGCGTGGCCGGCTACGACCTCACCAGCCTCTTCGTCGGCTCCGAGGGCACCCTGGGCGTGGTCACGGAGATCACCGTGCGCCTGCTGCCGGCGCCCGCCGCACCGCAGACCCTCGTGGCCTCCTTCGACCGCCTCGCCTCGGCCGGCGACGCGGTGGCCCGGATCGCGGCCGCCGGGCTGACCCCCTCGCTGCTGGAGGTGCTCGACCGCACCACGGTGCGGGCCGTCGACGCCCACGCCGGCATGGGCCTCGGCGACGTCGCCGCCCTGCTGCTGGTGCAGTCCGACGACGCCGGGCCCGGGGCGGCGGCGCTGCTGGAGCAGGTGGAGTCGCACTGCACCGGCGCCGGGGCCGTCGACGTGGCGCGCAGCGACGACGCCGAGGAGGCGGCGATGCTGCTCGAGGCGCGACGCCTCGCCCTGCCCGCGCTCGAGCGCCTGGCCGCCGACCGCGGCGGCGACTGGCTGCTCGACGACGTCTGCGTGCCCCGGGCCCGGGTGGTCGACCTGATCGGCGCGGTCGAGGCCGTCGCCCACGAGCTCGGCCTGACCATCGGCGTCTTCGGGCACGCCGGCGACGGCAACCTGCACCCCACGATCGTCTACGACCACACCGACCCCGACGGACGCGCCACCGCGATGCGCGCCTTCGACCGGATCACCGAGGCCGCGCTCGCGCTGGGGGGCACCATCACCGGCGAGCACGGCGTGGGCACGCTGAAGAGGCACTGGCTGACCCGCGAGCTCGACCCCGTCGCCCTCGACGTGCAGCGGGCCCTGCGACGCACCTTCGACCCCGCCGGCGTGCTCAGCCCCCACGCGGTGCTCTAGCCGCCCCGCGCGCCGGACCTCCTGCCCCGGGGCCGACTGTGCGGCGCACCACCCGGGCCGCAGGAATCGTGCGGGCCGCCGACCGGTTGGGCAGGAGTCCCCTCCGGAAAGGCAGTCCCGTGAAGCACGCACTCTCGGCGGTCCGCAGAACCCCGTTCTGGGCCCAGATCGTCCTCGGCCTGGTGCTCGGCGTCGTCCTGGGCCTGGTGGCCCGCACCTGGGACGTGGCCTGGCTGGCCACGACCCTCGACACCATCGGCAGCACCTTCGTCGGCCTGCTCACCGCGGCCGTGCCGCCGCTGGTCTTCGCCGCCATCGTGGTCAGCGTGACCAACCTGCGCGAGGTCTCCAACGCCGCGCGGCTGGCCACGCAGACGCTGGTCTGGTTCGCGATCACGTCGCTGGTGGCCGTCACGATCGGCATCACGCTGGGCCTGCTCACCAACCCCGGCAGCAGCGCCGACGTCTCGGCCGCGGGCGCGACGTACGAGGGCACCAGCGGCTCGTGGCTGGACTTCCTCACCGGCCTGGTGCCGGCCAACGTGCTCGGCCTGGAGATCGAGGAGGGCGCCGCGTCCTTCAACGTGCTGCAGATCGTGGTGGTCGCCCTCGTCGTGGGCGCCGCCTCGCTGAAGGCCGGCGAGAAGGCCGAGCCGTTCCTGGGCTTCATGCGCTCGGCGCTGGCCGTCGTGCAGCAGGTCCTGTGGTGGATCATCAAGCTGGCCCCGCTCGGCACCCTCGGCCTGCTGGGCCGCGCCGTCGCGACCTACGGCTGGGACCTGGTGGCGCCGCTGGCGGTCTTCACCGTCGACGTCTACGTCGGCTGCCTGCTGGTGATGTTCGTGGTCTACCCCGTCATCCTGCGCCTGCACGGCCTGTCGCCGGTGAAGTTCTTCTCCGGCGCCTGGCCCGCGATCCAGCTGGCCTTCGTCTCGCGCTCCTCGGTGGGCACGATGCCGCTGACCCAGCAGGTGACGACGCGCAACCTCGGCGTGCCGCAGGAGTACTCCTCCTTCGCGGTGCCGCTCGGCGCGACCACCAAGATGGACGGCTGCGCGGCCATCTACCCCGCGCTGGCCGCGATCACGGTGGCGCAGATCTTCGGCATCACCCTCGGCGTGCAGGACTACCTGCTCATCGCCTTCGTGTCGGTGGTCGGCTCCGCCGCCACCGCGGGTCTCACCGGCGCCGTCGTCATGCTGACGCTGACCCTCACCACCCTGGGCCTGCCGCTGGAGGGCGTGGCGCTGCTGCTGGCCATCGACCCGATCCTCGACATGATGCGCACCGCCACCAACGTGGCCGGCCAGGCGCTCGTGCCGACCATCGTGGCCCGCCGCGAGGGCATCCTCGACGTCGACGCCTACCACGCGCCGCGTCGCGGAGCCCCCGTCGGCGACACCCCCGAGCCGGTCCGCGAGCCGGAGCCGGCCGGGGTCTGACCAGCACCCCCGGGACGGCGGGTCCTCAGCGGGCGAGGTCGGTGACCTCGCCCGCGTCGGGGTCCCAGTGGCGCAGCGACGCCAGCCGCAGCTCCAGGGCCGCGTCGTGGTCGCCCAGGGCCTCCAGGGCCCGGGGCACGTCGGACCGGTCGAGACCCCGGGCGAGGGTCAGGTGGGGCACCCAGCCGTGGTGGCGGCGCTCGGGCACGTGCACCCGCACCGCCAGCACCCGGCGCACCACGTCGTCGCTCAGCTGCACCGGGCGGGCCAGGGCCACGCGGCCGCCCCCGCCGCCGAGGAGCAGGACGCCACCGACCACGGCCGTCACCGGCAGCAGCGAGCCCAGGCGCGCCGTCGCCACGTCGAGGGCGTCGCTCGACAGCGCGGGGGCCTCCACCACGCTGACGTGGGCGGCGTTGGAGGCGCCGCGGTGGTCGAGCTGGGAGGGCAGCCCGGCGTCGCGCAGGGCCTGCCACTGCCGGCGTACGGCGGCCTGGCCCGCCTCGTCGGGCAGCAGCTCGAGGGAGTGCAGCCGCGCCATCAGGACAGCCACCGGTGGGCGCGCCGGGTGTGGGCGGCCTTGGTCGACGGGTCCAGGCCGTCGTAGAGGTTGGCGATCATGCGCGAGCGGGCGTTGCCGGCGAAGACGTCGTGGTGGTCGCGCACGAAGGTCCAGTAGAGCGCGTCCCAGTCCTCGCGCCACTCCCCCGCCGGCAGGTCCGACATCTTGCGCAGGTAGTTCGACCCCGACACGTAGGGCTTGGTGGTGATCGCCTCGCCCGCGGCGAACTGACTCATGGCGTAGACGTTGGGCACCATCACCCAGTCGTAGGCGTCGACGAACATCTCCATGAACCACTCGTAGGCGGCATCGGGCTCGGCGCGCAGCAGGCACATCGCGTTGCCGAGCACCATCAGGCGCTCGATGTGGTGGGCGTAGCCGTGGGCCAGCACCCGCTCCAGCACCAGGTCGACCGGAGCCAGCCCCGTGCGCGCGGTCCACCAGCCCTCGGCCAGCGGCCGGGTGTGGGCCAGCCGGTTGCCGCTGCGCATGCGGCGCCCGTGGACGACGTAGGTGGCGCGCATGTACTCGCGCCAGCCGATGAGCTGGCGCACGAAGCCCTCGAGGGAGGCCAGCGGCACCTCCTCGGAGGACCCGACGTCGAGCGCCCGCTCCAGCACGTGGGCCGGGGTGACCAGCCCGATGTTCAGGCCCGGGGTCAGCAGGGCGTGGAACACCCACGGGTGCTCGCGGGAGATCGCGTCCTCGAAGGGCCCGAACTCGGTGAAGCGCTCGGCGAGGAACTCCTCCAGCATCGCCTCCGCCTCGTCGTGCGAGGTCGGCCAGGCGAAGGCCGCCGCGTCGCCGGGGGCGTCGGGGAACTCCTCGCCGACCCAGGCGATGGCGTCAGCCACGGCCGGGTGCCGCTCGGGCCCGCCGTCGGCGCCGGGCCGGGCGACGGCGGGCACGGGGTGCTGCTTGGGCAGCTTCTTGCGGTTGTCGGCGTCGAAGGACCACTGGCCCCCGACGGGCTGGTCGCCCTCGACCAGCACGTCGAGACGGCGGCGCTGCCAGGCGTAGAAGTGCTGCATGCGCGCGGTCCGGCCGCCGCTGCCGACCTGCTCGTCGACGTCGGCGCGGGAGGTGAGGAAGCACGGTGTCTCCAGGACGTCCTCGGAGCGCAGCTCGTAGCCGTGGTCGGCCAGGGCCGCGGTGAGGTCGCGCGAGAGCCAGTCGTCGACCACGTCGTAGACGCTCACCTGCGTCGGGCGCAGCCGGTCGAGGCAGTCGACGAGCCGGTCGTGGCTCGTGGCGGAGGCGGAGGTCTCGACGTGCTCGACCTCGTGGCCGGCCTCGCGCAGCCGCTCGGCGAAGCGGACCATCGAGGCGCGGTGGAGCACCAGCTTCTGGGCGTGGAAGCGGTACTGCCGGAAGAGCAGGTCGTGCTCGAGGAGCACGAAGACCGTGCCGGCCGGAGCGTCGAGGTGCGCGGCGAAGAGCTGGTGGGGCAGCACGAGGCGCACGTGGCGCGACGGGTCGGTGTCCGGCATGCACCGACCCTAGGCAGCACCGCTCTGCCCGGGGCTCCCCCCTCGGGCCGGACCCTGCGGCGCCGTGGGCCCCACCCGCCCGGCCCCACGGAGGCCATACTGCCGGTCATGACCCTCCTCGACTCCTGGACCCTCGGCGAGCACACCGCCGACGGCACGACCCACCCGACCTACCGCAAGGGCAGCGGCCCCGGCGTCGTGGTGATCCACGAGATCCCTGGGCTCACCCCGCAGGTCATCGCCTTCGGCGAGGAGGTGGTGGCGGCCGGCTTCACCGTCGTCATGCCCCACCTCTTCGGCACGCCCGGGGCCCCGATCGGAGCCCGCTCGGTCGCCGGGGCCTTCCGCCAGGTGTGCGTGAGCCGGGAGTTCACGAAGCTCGCCACCGGGGAGACGACCCCGGTCGCCGGGTGGCTGCGCAGCCTGGCCCGCGACCTGCACGCGGAGCTGGGCGGGCCGGGCGTCGGCGCGCTGGGCATGTGCTTCACCGGTGGCTTCGCCCTGGCCATGATGGTCGACACCTCCGTCGCGGCGCCCGTGGTCTGCCAGCCCTCCGCACCCTTCCCCGTCGGCCGCCGCCGCGCGGGCGACGTCAACCTCTCCCCCTCCGACCTCGCGGCGGTGCGCGAGCGCGTCGCCGGCGGCTGCCAGGTGCTCGGCGTGCAGTACGACGGTGACGTCGCCACCGGCACCCGCTTCGAGACCCTCACCCGCGAGCTGGGCGAGGGCTTCGTGCGCATCGACCTGCCCGGACGCAAGCACGCGACCCTGACGCTGCACCGCGACCAGGGCGCGGTCGACCGCGTGCTGGGCTTCTTCGAGGACAAGCTGCGGCCCGCCCCCTGACGAGACCCGCCCCGCGGGCGGTTACCGATCGTTAACATCGGGGCCATGCTCTTCCGGCTCCGCCAGCTCCTGACCGCGGCGCTCGTCGCCAACGCGCTGCGCCCGGTGCCGGGCTTCAGGACGGCCGTGCCGGTCTTCCTGGCCGGCTGGGGCACCAGCGAGCTCGCCCCGCACCTGCTCGCGGCCACGGCCGCCGACACCGCCCGCCACGCCCGTCGGCGCGGGCTGACCCGCACCGGCGCGCTGCTGGCCCTCGCCAACGCCGCCGGCCTGGCCTGGATGCTGCGCACGAGCGCGCAGGCGCGCGGGGTGGCCGACCGCGCCCTGGTCGACGCCCTCGGCGTCGACTACCTCGACGAGATCGACACCGAGGTCCCCCGCGACGTGCGCGTGCCGTGGCGGCGGCTGCTCAACCCCTTCCGCATGCGCGAGCCCGGGGTGCACGTGGAGCGCGACATCGCCTACGACGACACCCTGGGCCGGCGCGGCCTGCTCGACGTCTACACAGCCGTCGAGCGCCCCGCCGGCCTGCCCGAGGGCGGCGCTCCCGTCCTGGTGCAGGTCCACGGCGGCGGCTGGACGCTGGGCGCCAAGGACACCCAGGGCATCCCGCTGATGCAGCACCTCGCCGCCCGCGGCTGGGTCTGCGTCGCCCCCAACTACCGGCTGGCGCCGCAGCACCCGTTCCCGGCGCAGATCGTCGACGTGAAGAAGGTGCTGGCGTGGGTCCACGAGCACATCGCGGCCTACGGCGGCGACCCGTCGTACGTCGCGATCACGGGGGGCTCGGCCGGCGGCCACCTCGCCGCGCTCGCGGCCCTGACGCCCGGCGACCCCGCCTGGCAGCCCGGCTTCGAGGACGCCGACACCTCCGTGCAGGTCGCGGTGCCGCACTACGGCGTCTACGACCTGGCCGGGGCCACCGGCCTGCGCAGCGCCGTGCAGATGCGCGACCGCTTCCTCGGACCCCGGATCCTGCGCCGGCGCTGGCGCGAGGACCCCGAGCCCTTCGAGGCCGGGTCGCCGCTGCTGCGGGTGGGGCCCGAGGCCCCCGACTTCTTCGTCGTGCACGGTCGCCTCGACAGCCTGGTGCAGGTCGACCAGGCGCGGCTCTTCGTCGAGGCGCTGCGCCGGACCTCGCGCCGCTCGGTCGTCTACGCCGAGCTGCCGGGCGCCCAGCACGCCTTCGACGTCCTGCCCTCGGTGCGCTCGGTGGCCGTCGTGCGTGCGGTGGACCGCTTCCTGCACTGGCACTGGGCCCGCCACCGCAGGGCGCTGGCACCGGCCGTGGCGGCCGGCGAGGAGGACTCGCGACCCGCGTGACCCGTGACACGTCACCGATCGACGGGCACCCGTCTGACCAGGCGTCTTCACGACCTCTTCACGGGTGGCTCGACACTTCGACGTGACGAGTCAGGCGACCGGTGTCATGCTCGTCTCAGGGGGGCGGTCTTCCGCCGAGAAACGTCTGGACGAGGGAGGGCCGGCATGGCCAAGGTGTTGGTGGTCGAGGACGAGAGCGACGTGCGCGAGCTGCTGTCGACGGTGCTCGAGATGAACGGCCACGAGGTCGAGAGCGTGCCCGAGTCGTGGAACGCCATGGTCGAGGTCAGCGCCGGCTCCTTCGACCTGGTCGTGATGGACGTCAGCATGCCCGGAATGAACGGCCTGGAGCTGGCCCGGCTACTCAAGGCGCAGCCCTCGGCGGGCTCGCCGCAGATCCTCATGGTCTCGGCCCGCTCCTCGCGCGACGACATCGCCGCCGGCCTCGCCGCCGGCGCGGACGCCTACGTCACCAAGCCCTTCAGCATCGGCGACCTCAGCCGCCGCGTCGAGGACATGCTCGCCGCGGTGTGAGCCCCACCGGCTCCGCGGCCCCACCGGCGCGGCGCTAGCCTCCAGCGGTGCCCACCACCGCGCAGGACCCGACCGGAGCCGACTGGCAGCACCACGCCCGGGCGGCGAAGGGCTTCATGCCCCTCGACGAGGGGCTGCTGCTCCACCGCCGCGCCCTCGAGCGCCTGCCCCACGGGCCGGTGCTCGAGGTCGGCACCTACTGCGGCAAGTCGGCGATCCACCTCGCCGCCGCTGCCCGGGAGGTCGGTGGGCCGCAGGCGGTGGTCTTCACGGTGGACCACCACCGCGGCTCGGAGGAGAACCAGGCCGGCTGGGAGCACCACGACGCGAGCCTGGTCGACGCCGAGACCGGTCGCATGGACACGCTGCCGGTCTTCCGGCGCACCCTGGAGCGCTCCGGGCTCGAGGACCTCGTCGTCGCGGTGGTCGGGGCCAGCACCACGGTCGCGCGCCACTGGCGCACCCCGCTGTCGCTGGTCTTCATCGACGGCGGGCACGCCGAGGAGCACGCCCAGAACGACTACAGCGGCTGGGCGCCCTGGGTCGAGGCCGGCGGGCTCCTGGTGGTGCACGACGTCTTCCCCGACCCCGCCGACGGCGGCCAGGCGCCCTGGCACGTCGTGCAGCGGGCGCTGGCGGGCGGTGCCTTCAGCGAGGTGGAGACCGTCGGCTCGATGCGGGTGCTGCGGCGCGACTCAGGACGGGCGGGCGAGCCGGTCGGCTGAGTCGGGCGACGGGCACCCGCACTCCAGCGCGATCTCCGCGAAGTGCGGGGCCAGCGACGTGCCGCGCATGATCCCCGAGCCCGGGGTGGCGTGTCCGTAGGTCTCCCCCAGCGCATCGACGGCCAGCAGCACGGCGGCGGCGGTGTAGGTGGTCTGCTCACCGGGCCAGTGGACGTCGTCGCCGAAGACCCAGCCGGTCCAGTAGCTGCCGTCCTCGTGACGCAGGTGCTGCATGTCGCCCAGCAGCCGCAGCGCGCCCCCGTGGTCGCCGACCGCGTCGAGGGCGAGCACGAGCTCGCACGTCTCGGCGCCCGTGACCCACGGGTTGGTGTCGACGCAGCGGATGCCCAGCCCGGGCACGACGAAGTCGTCCCAGCGCGAGGCGAGCAGCGCCGAGGCGGCCGGCCCTCGCACGGCACCGCCGAGGACGGGGTAGTACCAGTCCATGGAGAAGGTGGACTTGTCCAGGAACAGGTCGCGGTGGTGGCGCACGGCGTGTCCGAGCCGGCCGCCGGCCAGCTCCCACTCCGGCTGCGGGTCGTCGAGCAGCTCGGCGAGCGCGACGCCGGCCCGCAGCGACTGGTAGACGCTCGACGACCCGGCCAGCAGGGCCCCCTGGTCGTCGGGGGTCCAGTTGAGGCCGCCGAAGGGCAGCTGCTGGGCCACCACCCAGTCGAGCCCCGCGCGCACGGCCGGCCACAGTGTCGCGACGTACGCCGCGTCGTGGCGCACGAGCCAGTGGTGCCACAGGCCCACCGCGAGGTAGGCGCTCATGTTGACCTCGCCGCGGTCGTCCTCGACCTGCCCGGCGACGATCTTCATCGGCCAGGATCCGTCGGCGCGCTGCCAGCGCGGCACCCAGTCGTACGCCGCCTCGGCGGCCTCGACCTCGCCGCCCACGAGCAGCGCCATCGCGGCCTCCACGTGGTTCCACACGTCGACGTGCTCGCCGGTCGTCCACGGGATCGCCCCGTCGGGCTCCTGCATCCGGGCGATGCTGGCCGCGGTCTGCGCCACCTGGCCCGGGCTGAGCACGCCGTCGACGTGCGGCAGCCGCTCAGACATGCGCCGCCGACGGCTTGCGGAAGTAGAGCACCATGCTCTTGCCGATGAGCGGGTCGAGCACCCGGCCGGCCACGCGCAGCGCACGCGGCTGCTTCATGATCTCCCACACCAGCAGCCGGTGGTAGGCCCTGGCGAGGGGGTGGTCGTCGTTGCGCACGCCGACGGCGCACTTGATCCACCAGTAGGGCGAGTGCAGGCCGTGGGCGTAGTCCTTGCCCTCGAAGGCCAGCCCGGCGTTGGCGAGCTTGCCGATCAGCTCCTTGTCGGAGTAGATGCGGATGTGGCCGCCCGGGACGTTGTGGTAGTCGTCGGAGAGCTTCCAGTTGACGACCTCGGGGAACCACCGCGGCACCGAGACCGCCAGGGTGCCGCCGGGCCGCAGCACGCGCACGAGCTCCTCGATGGCCTGGATGTCGGCCGGGATGTGCTCGAGCACCTCGGCCGCGACGACGCGGTCGAACTCCCCGTCGGCGAAGGGCAGCTGCAGGGCGTCGCCCTCCTTGACGTCGGCCTCGGCGCCCTCGGGCACCTCACCGGCCTCGCGCATGGCCACGAAGAGCTCGCGCACCCCGGCCAGCTCGTCGGCGTCCTGGTCGAAGGCGACCACGTCGCCGCCGCGGCGGTACATCTCGAAGGCGTGGCGACCGGCGCCGCAGCCCATGTCGAGCACGCGGTCGCCGGGGCGCAGGCCCAGGCGGTCGAAGTCAACGGTCAGCACGTGCGTTCCTCCTGCTGCGGCGGCCCTTGCGGCCGGTGGACGGCATGGGCCCCTCGGCCCTCCAGGCGGCGACGACCTCGTCGTAGGCCTCGGCCACCGTGGCCGCGACCGCCCGCCAGCTGAACATCTCCTCGACCCGTCGGCGCCCGGCGGCGCCCATCCTCGCGCGGCGCTCGGGGTCGTCGAGCAGCGCGGCCAGGGCGGCCTCGAGCTCCCCGACGTCGCCCGGGGCGACCAGGTCGGCGCACTCGCCGTCGGGTCCCACGACCTCGGGGATGGCGCCGGCCCGCGAGACGACCAGGGGCGTCGCGCACGCCATGAGCTCGGCGGTCGGCAGCGAGAAGCCCTCGTAGAGCGAGGGCACGCACGCGAGCTCGGCAGAGCCCATCAGCCGCACCAGCTCCTCGTCGGAGACGCCGTGGACGAAGGAGACCGCGTCTCCGATCGCGAGCCGGTCGATGAGCTGCTCGGTGCGGCCCCCGGGCTGAGGACGCGTCACCAGCACCAGCTCGAGGTCGCGCTCGGTGCGGAGCTTGGCGAAGGCCTCCAGCAGCGTGGCGATGCCCTTCATCGGGGCGTCGGCGCTGGCCATGGCCAGGATGCGGCCCGGCACGCGCGGCTCGGTCGGCGGCACGAAGACGTCGTCGACGCCGAGCAGGATGGTCTGCATGCGGGCGGGGTCGACGCCGAAGTCGGTGGCGATGTCGCGCCGCGAGGTCTCCGAGGGCGTGAGGATCCGGCGGGCGCTGCGGGCCACGCGACCCTGCATCCGCAGGAAGCCGTACCAGCGGCGCAGCGTCACCTTGCGCCACGGGTGCGTGGCGCCCTCGAGGTCGATGCGGCGGTCGAAGGTGATCGGGTGGTGCAGCGTGGTGATGAGCGGCATGACCTGCTCCACGTCGAGCATGCCGTAGCCCAGCACCTGGTTGTCGTGGGCGATGTCGAACTCGTCGGCGCGCTCGCGCAGCAGCCGCGCCACCCGCGTGCTGAAGGTCTTGGGCTCGGGGAAGCCCGCGGCGCACATCGTGGCGAACTCCTCCACGTCGACCCGGTCGCGGAACTCGCGCAGGTGGGGCACGCGGAAGGGGTCGGTCTCGCGGTAGAGGTCGAGGCTCGGCACCTTCGTCAGCGCCACGCCCGGGTCGAGCTCGGGGTAGGGCTGGCCCGAGAAGACCTCGACGGTGTGCCCCAGGGCCACCAGCTCGCGCGAGAGGTGACGGACGTAGATGCCCTGGCCCCCGCAGTGCGGCTTGGAGCGGTAGGACAGCAAGGCCACCCGCATTCGTGTCCCGACCCTTCTCGACGACGACGCGCGACCCGGCGGGCTACGCACCGGTAGCCTAGACGGACCCGGGGCCGCTCCTCAGCCGAGGGCGCTGGAGTGGCCGGGGAAGGTCGAGGCGGCCGGGTCGATCACCACCGCCGCGTTGTTGACCGCGGTCGCCGCCTCCCCGAAGCCGGTGGCGATCAACCGGACCTTGCCGGGGTGCTCGGCCACGTCGCCGGCGGCGAAGACCCGCGGCAGCGACGTGCGCATGGCCGCGTCGACCACCACGTGGCGCCGCTCGACGCCCAGTCCCCAGCCCTGGAGCGGACCGAGGTCGGCGACGAAGCCGAGCGCCGCCACCACCGCCTGGCACGGCAGCGTCAGCACCTCGCGCGTCCCGGCCCGGGCCTCGCCCCGCGCGACGTCGACCTCGGCCAGCGGCCGGCCGGCCTCCCCCTCGACCGGTCGCAGCGCGACGACCTCGGCGTCGGTCAGCACGCGCGCCGAGGAGGCCCGCACCTGCGCCACGGTGCGCTCGTGGGCGCGGAACGCCGTACGCCGGTGCACGAGGGTGACCGACCGGGCCACGGGCTCCAGGTGCAGCACCCAGTCGAGCGCGCTGTCACCGCCGCCGACGACCACCACGTCGCGCCCGGCGTAGGGCTCGCTGGTCGGCACGAAGAACTCCAGCCCGCGCCCCAGCCAGCCCTCACCCGCCGCGAGGGGGCGCGGGGCGAAGCGCCCGATCCCCGCCGTCACCAGCACGGCGCCGGCGCGCACCTGTGTGCCGTCGTCGAGCCCGACCACCACCTCGTCCTCGCCGTGCACCAGGGTCGAGGCCGTGCGTCCGAGCAGGTGCACGGCGTCGGCGCCGGCCGCCTGCTCGACCAGGGCGCTCACCAGGTCGCGTCCGCGCACGGCGGGGAAGCCCGCGACGTCGAGGATGAGCTTCTCGGGGTACATCGCGGTGACCTGGCCGCCGAGCTCGGGCAGGGAGTCGACGAGAGCCACCCGGAGCCCACGGAAGCCTGCGTAGTAGGTCGCGAAGAGGCCCGTCGGGCCGGCGCCGACGACGACCAGGTCGCAGGTCACGACGGCCCCTGGGGTCGCGGCGTTCCCGTCGGTCGAGGTCACGGTCCGATGGTCCTCCCGTTCGCCGTGTCGCGCCAGCGACCTCGCGCCGGGCCGCACGGACCGGCCGGCTCCCCCGTCGGGCGGGCCTAGGATGACGCGCGTGGATGTCTCCGGGGTCTGGTCGTCGTTCGCCCACGACCCGCGCCTGCCCGAGCACGCGGCCCTGCGCGCCTCCGACCGCGACCGCTCGGTCGTGCAGGACGTGCTCGCGGAGGCCTACGCCGACGGGCGTCTCGACCCGGCCGACCTCGAGGAGCGCTCCGCGAGGGCCTCCGGGCTCCGCACGCTCGGGGAGGTGCCCCCGCTCCTCGCCGACCTCCTGCCGCAGCGGCCCGTCCTGGAGGTCGCGGGGCCGGGCGTCCCCGCCGGGCGCCCCGGTGCGCTCACCCCGGCCCAGATCCACGCGCGGGCCGTGGCGGCCTACGACGCGGAGCGCCGCCAGGCGCTGCTGGGCTTCCTCGGCCCGACCCTGGTCTGCTGGGTGGTGTGGGCCTCGCTCGGCCTCGGCGGCCCGGGCTTCGACCCCGCCTTCCCGTGGCCGGCCATCGTGATGGCGGCGACGTTCGTCAACTACGCGCGGGTCCTGCTGACCCGCGAGGAGACGGTCGCGTCGGTGACCCGCAAGCTCGAGCGGAAGCAGGCCCACCTCCCGTGAGTCGGGAGCGCGTCACGCGGCCGACCCCGGGCGGCGAGGTGGACCCCGACGACCGGCACCGGCTCCGGCCCGTGCTCGGCGACCAGCCCTCGGGGGTGCTCCTCGGCGCCCAGCTGGTGGCGATCCTGGCCTACCCGTTCCTCGACGGCAGCGTCGTGGGGCGCGCGCTCATCGGCGTGGTGCAGATCGCCGTCGTCGGCCTGGCGCTGTGGGCCGTGCGCCGCACCCCGGCGCTGAACTGGATCGCCCTGGTGGTGGGCGCCCCGGCGATGGTGTTCACCGTGCTCGAGGCCGCGACGCCCGACACCGCCTGGGTGGTGCTCGTCTCGGCCCTGCTGCACGCACCGTTCTACTTCTACGTCTCCTACAGCATGATCCGCTACCTCTTCCACGACGACCGGGTGACCCGCGACGAGCTCTTCGCCACCGGCGCGGCCTTCACGGTCGTGGCGTGGGGCTTCGCCTACGTCTACGCAGCCCTCCAGGTGGTCTGGCCGGGGTCGTTCGTCGGCACGGGCCCGGCGCAGGACCGCGCGTGGTTCGAGCTGCTCTACCTGTCGTTCTCGACCCTCACCAGCGTCGGCCTCTCCGACGTCGTGCCCGTGCTGCCCCACGCGCGCTCGTTCGTGATGATCGAGATGCTGGCCGGCGTGCTCTACGTCGCGCTGGTGGTTGCGCGCCTGGTGGGGCTCACCGTCAACCGCGGCGCCCGTCAGGACGGGTCGTAGACGTAGCCCGAGCCGTCGACGGTGCGGATCCAGCTGCGCTTGCTGCCGGCGCGGCGCAGCTTGCGCCGCAGGTTGCCGACGTGGACGTCGACGAGGAAGTCGGACTCGATGAACTCGCCCTGCCACACGGTGCGCACGAGCTCACCACGCGTCCAGGTCTCCCCCGGCCGGCTCGCGAACGCCGCCATCAGGTCGACCTCCGCCGGGGTCAAGGGCAGCGGGGCGCCGTCGAGGGTGGCGGTGTGGGCGCTGGGCAGCAGGGTCAGGCCGCCGCCGGCGTCCATGCTGAGCGGGGGCGCCTCGACCGCCGAGCGCGCCCGACGCAGGAGCGCCGCCACCCGAGCCCGGACCTCCTGGGCCGAGAAGGGCTTGGCCATGTAGTCGTCGGCGCCGACCTCGAGCCCGATGAGCCGGTCGATCTCGTCGCTGCGACCGGTGATCATCATGATGAAGGCGTCGCTGAACTCCCGCAGCCGGCGACACACCTCGGTGCCGTCCATGTCGGGCAGGGTGAGGTCGAGGGTCACCAGGTCGGGCGACAGCTCGCGCACCAGCTCCACGGCCCGCTCACCGCGGTCCGTGGCGTGGACCTCGAGCCCGGTGCGCTCGAGCACCATCACCAGCGTGGCGCTGATGTCGGGGTCGTCCTCGACGACCACGACGCGCTGACCCTTCGACACGCTCGACCCCCTCGACTCGACGTCGGTGCCACGCTATCGCGTCGTCCGGAGCCGCGTCGCCGCACCCGTGCACCGGGTCGGCGCCCGCCGCGCGAGGGGCGGCCCGGTGGCCGAACGGGGGATGCGGCAGCGGCCGACGACTTCCTAGGTTGTGACACGCGAGGCGCCTGTGACGTGACAGAGTTGGCGCATTCGGGACACAGCCCTGAAAGGGTTCGACACACATGGGGAGCACCACCGCGATGCCGCACGCGCTCGACGCGGCCAAGGAGGACCGTCGGCAGCGGGCCGTGGAGTCGCTCGGGCTCCAGCTCGACCGCCCCGAGGAGCGCTTCGACCGCATCGCCCGGCTGGCCCACCTGGTCTTCGACGTGCCGATGTCCAGCGTCACCGTGCTCGACGGCGACCGTGCCCTCTTCCCCGGCATGTACGGCCTGCCCGGTCGCGAGCTGCCCCGCGTCGACTGCCTGTGCGACGAGACCCACGCCGGCGGCGCGCTGATGATCGTCGAGGACGCCTCCCTCGACGAGCGCTTCGCCCACCTCCCGGCGGTCACCGACCTCGGCATCCGGTTCTACGCCGCCCAGCCGATCCTCGACCCGGCCGGCAACGTCGTGGGCACGTTCGCCATCTACGACACCCGCCCGCGCCGCCTCGACGCGGAGCGGCTGACCGCCTTCGACGACATGGCCGCCTGGGCCCAGCAGGAGCTCGTGGCCTCCACCGAGATGACCCAGGCGACCTGGGTGCAGTCCTCGATGCTGCCCGCGCGCGCCCTCAGCTCCGACTCCTGGACCATCAACGGGATGTGCCTGCCCTCCCTGGCCGTCGGCGGCGACTTCTACGACTACGGCATCGCCCAGGGCGTGGCCCACCTCGGCCTGGGCGACGTCATGGGCAAGGGCACCGGAGCCGCGCTGGTGGGGGCCGGGGTCCGCTCGGCCCTGCGCGGCACCCACTCCGCCGTCGTCGCGGGCGTCGACCTCGGGGTCACCGTGACCCAGGTCGCGCGCAGCCTGATGGCCGACCTCGAGCGCACGGAGTCCTTCGTGACCCTCTTCGAGGCCGCCATCGACCTCGACGACGGCTACCTGCGCTACGTCGACGCCGGCAGCGGGCTGTGCCTGGTGGTCCGGCCCGACGGCGAGGTCGTGCGCCTCGGCGGCTCCGACGCGCCGATCGGCGTCCTGCCCGACGACCACTGGGGCGAGCTCGACGTGCAGCTCGAGCCCGGCGACCGCGTGCTGATGTTCAGCGACGGCCTGCTCGACCTCGTCGACGAGCAGGTGCGCTGGTGGGAGCCGATCGGCGCCCTCGTCGCCGCGCACGACGACGTCAACTCGCTGCTCGCCGGGATCGCCCTGCTGGCGCGCGAGCGCACCCCCCTCGACGACGTGACCGCGGTCGCCGTCTACTACGCCCCCTCCCCCGCGCCCCTCTCGCCCTCGCAGGAGGACAGCCCATGACCCGCCGGCTGCTGCTGATCCGGTCCATCGTCCTGGTGACGGCCATCCTCGGCCTGAACTACGTCGTGTGGCGGTGGCTGTTCTCGGTGAACTGGGACGCCTGGTGGCTGGCCGTGCCGCTCGTCGTCGCGGAGACCTACAGCCTGGTCGACTCGCTGCTGTTCGGGCTCGGCATGTGGCGGCTCAAGGAGCGCGGCGAGCCCCCGCTGCCCGAGGAGGGCCTGACGGTCGACGTCCTCATCACGACCTACAACGAGCCCATCGACCTCGTCATGGCCACCGCCCGGGCGGCGCTGGACATCCGCTACCCCCACGAGACCTGGATCCTCGACGACGGCAACCGCCCGGAGATGCGCGCGGCGGCCGAGGCCGCCGGGGTCGGCTGGATCACCCGCTCGCAGGACTGGGTCGACATGCCCCGGCACGCCAAGGCGGGCAACCTCAACAACGCCCTCGAGCAGACCGAGGGCGAGTTCCTGCTCATCCTCGACGCCGACCAGGTGCCGGAGCCGCAGATCCTCGACCGCACCCTGGGCTACTTCCGCGACGAGAAGATGGGGCTGGTCCAGACCAACCAGTTCTTCGTCAACGTGCCCGACGACGACCCGCTCGGCAGCCAGGCGCCGCTGTTCTACGGCCCGATCCAGGCCGGCAAGGACGGCTGGAACGCCGCCTTCTTCTGCGGCTCCAACGCCGTGCTGCGCCGCGACGCGCTCATGCAGATCGGCGTCGTGCGCTACGCCGACGAGATGGCGCTCAAGGTGTGGCGCAACCTGTACTACGGCGAGTCGGTCATCAAGAAGGCACGCCGCCAGACCCCGCGCGAGGAGACCCTCGTGCGTGACGCCCTCGGCGAGGTCGAGCAGGCGGTCAAGGACGCCCGGGAGCGGCTGGGGCGCGGCGAGGCGATGTTCGACGTCACCTACGACTTCCAGCGCACGGTCGAGGAGGTCCGCCGTCGGCTCGTGGCCTCCGACCTCGAGGTGATGGCCGCAGACCTCGAGGCCATCGCCGCCCTGGAGGAGCAGTCCGGCGAGGGCGACGGCAGCCTCGTCGACCCGCAGAGCGTGCTCGAGCGCATGTCGCACCGCGACTGGTCCCCGCTGGGCGCGATCGACTCGGTGCAGGCCCTCGTCGACTCCGTCAACGTCGACCGACACGGCGAGGCGCAGGCGGTGATGCCGATGGCGACGATCTCGGTCACCGAGGACATGGCCACCTGCATGCGGATGCACGGCCTGGGCTGGAAGTCGGCCTACCACGACGAGAACCTCGCCTTCGGCCTCGCCCCGGAGGACCTCGAGACGATGCTGACCCAGCGGCTGCGCTGGGCCCAGGGCACCATGCAGGTGATGATGCGGGAGAACCCGCTCACCCAGCGGCGCCTGACGTGGGGCCAGCGGCTCATGTACTTCTCCACCATGTGGAGCTACCTGTCGGGCTTCGCCGCGATCGTCTACCTGGCGGCCCCGGTGATCTACCTCGTCTTCGGCGTGCTGCCGGTGCAGGCGCTGAGCTCGGACTTCTTCATCCGCCTCGTGCCGTTCCTGGTCGTCAACCAGCTGCTGTTCCTCGTCGTGGCCAACGGCCGCAAGACCTGGCGCGGGCAGCAGTACTCCCTCGCCCTCTTCCCGACCTGGATCCGCGCCTTCACCTCCGCCTTCGGCAACGTCGTGATGGGCCGCTCCCTCGACTTCGCCGTCACCCCCAAGGAGAAGCGCAGCCCGACCGGACCCGCCTGGCACCTGGTGCGACCGCAGCTGATCGCGATGGGTGCGCTCGTCGTGGCCAGCGTCGTCGGCGTCGCGCGACTCGCCGCGGGCCAGGCCGGCGGTGTCGGCACGGTGCTCAACCTGCTGTGGGTCGCCTTCGACCTCGCGATCTTCTCCGTCATCATCAAGGCCGCGCGCTACCGCGGCTTCGAGCCCGTCGACGCACCGCCGGCGCCCGCCGGCCCGACCGAACCCACGACCAGCAGCACGCACACGACCAGCCACACGCCTGACCGGGCCTCCGGGCAGAGCCACGCAGAGGGAGCAGCATGACCGAGTTCCACGTCGACACCACCGCCAGCGGGATCGGTGTCGTCCGCCCCGAGGGACGCCTCAACATGGTGGCCGCCCGCCAGCTCAAGAGCGTGCTGGCCGACCTGGTCGCCGGTGGCACGCACCGCATCGTGGTCGACCTCGCCGACACCAGCTTCATCGACTCCTCCGGCCTCGGCGCGCTGATCGGCGGGGTGAAGTCGACCCGCCAGCAGGGCGGCGACCTGCGGATCGCGCGCCCCACCGAGGCCGTCCTGACGGTGCTCGACCTGACCAACCTGACCAAGATCCTGCGTCCGCGCGACACCGTCGACGGGGCCTTCGATGACTGAGTCCTCGACGCTGCAGGCCCTCCCCGACCGGCTGGAGCTCTCGGCACCGGCGAGCGAGGAGATGCTCGACCTCGTGCACGTGCTGCTCGAGCACCTGTGGCAGCAGCACGAGGAGGTGCCGGTCGCCGAGCGGATGCGGGTGGAGATGGCGGTGATCGAGATCCTCGCCAACGTCATCGAGCACGCCTTCGAGGTCGACGCGGGGCGCCCCGCCGCCGACGAGCGCGGCGACGGCCGGCGCTTCACGATCACCCTCGGCGTGACCGACGCCGAGGTGCTCATCGACCTCGCCGACAACGGCGAGCCCGCGGCGATCGACCTCAGCCGCGTCACGATGCCCGACGAGGACGCCGAGTCGGGTCGTGGGCTGGCGCTCGCCCTGGCCTCGCTCACGGACCTGTCGTTCCACAGCGCCGACGGCCGCAACCACTGGAGCATGCGATGCGACCTGTCGTGACCGCGCTCGCGGGACGTCTCGCAGCGGGCGCCGCGGCCGTCCTGGCCGGCGGGCTGCTCGCGACGTCGGTCGCGCCCGCCCACGCCGCCATCGAGCCGGACCCGCGTGCGCCCTGGTTCGGACCCGACCTCGACTGGCGCACCGACACCGCCGAGGCCTACGTCGACCGGCTGGGCACCGACGTGTCGCTCTTCGGGCGCTCGTTCGTCTACCCCCTCAACGACAGCACCGACGAGGCCATCTCCGACCTGTCCGACCAGGCCGCCGACGAGGGCGCCGTCGCGGTGGTGACGCTCCAGCCGACCTCCCTCACCGAGCCCGACGCCCAGGACGCCGAGCGCCTCGGTGGGCTGCTGGCCGACCTGGCCGAGGCCGACGGCAGCACGTTCCTGGTGCGCTTCGCACCGGAGATGAACGGCTCCTGGACCGCGTGGGGCCAGCAGCCGCGCGACTACGTGCGCGCCTTCACCACCGTGGCCGACGGCGTCCACGCGGCCACCGACGAGGCCGCCATGGTGTGGGCCCCGGCCTACGGCGCCGGCTACCCCTTCGACCGCGCGGTCAACTCCACGACGACCTCGGCCGACGCCCCCGCGATCAGTCCCGCGGCGCGTCGGGTGCTCGACACCGACGGCGACGGGCAGGTCACCGAGGCCGACGACCCCTACGGCCCCTACTACCCCGGCGACGACGTCGTGGACTGGGTGGGCCTGACGATGCTGCGCTACGGCGTGACCCAGCAGTTCGGCGCCAACACGGTGCCGGCGCCCGACGAGCTCGACGAGCGCTTCAAGGAGCGCTTCGGCTACGGCGACGACCTGGGGCGCAAGACCTTCTACGTCCGCTTCGCCGGCACCCCCAACCAGCCCTTCCTGCTGACCACGTCGGCGCTGTGGAACCCCCGCGCCGACGGCCCCGACGCCCTGGCCATCCAGCGGCCGTGGTGGCGCCAGGTGCTCGCCGCGACCGAGGAGCGACCGCGACTCGGCGGGGTGCTCTGGCTGGAGCAGGAGCGTGACGAGCCCGAGATCGGCAACGTGGTCGAGTGGGGCCTCACCGCCAACCCCGCCATCGCCCGGGCCTTCCGCACCGACCTCCTCGACAGCGGCTACGACCTCGGTCCCGTGGCGGGCACCACCAGCGGCACCGACCCCGACCGCGCCGACGGCGGCGACTTCGACGGGGACGACCGCTCCCCCGCGGCCAGCCCCACGTCGGAGACCGACGACGAGGCCGCCGGGCCCCAGGACGGCGGCGTCCCGCCCTTCGCCCTCGGGGCGATCTCAGCGGTGGTCGTCCTGCTCGCCGCGGCCATGGTCGCCCTCTCGATCCGCCGACGCCGGATGCGGCCGCCCTGGCTGCGCTGACCTGATCGGACCCCCATGACCCTCCTCCCGGGCGGGCGACGGCCCGCCGCCGCGCTCCGTGCCGTCCTCTCCGCCGTGGCGGTCTGCCTCCTCTCGTGCCTCCTGGCGGGTCTGCTCGTGCCCCGGGCCGCCGGGGCCAGCACGTCGGCCGGGCGCGACGACGACCCGGTGCCCGCCCCGGCCGCGGGAGCACCGTGGTTCGGTCCGACGCTGGACTGGGCCCAGGACCTGCCGGCCGACTACTCCCGCCGTCTCGGCGAGACGCCGTCGCTGTACTCCCAACGGGTGTCCTACCCGCTGGGAGCCGAGGACGCGACGTACCTGCGCCAGTTCGGGGAGCAGGCGGCGACGCAGGGCGCCGTGGCGGTGCTGACCCTGGAGCCCGACGAGGCCCTGGCCGACCTCGGCGCCGACGACGCCGACGACCTGGCCGACGCGCTGGTCGAGCTCCACCGCGCCTACGACAGCTACGTGCTCGTGCGCTTCGCCCCGGAGATGAACGGCACCTGGACCCCCTGGGGCCAGCAGCCGACGGCGTACGTCGAGGCCTTCCGCACCGTCGCCGACGCCGTGCACGAGGCCACCGAGCACGCCGCGATGGTCTGGTCGCCCTCCTACGGAGCGGGCTACCCCTTCGGCGCGTCGGCCCGCGCGGTCGACCCCTCGGGGCAGGTCGAGGTCGACGTGCTCGACACCGACGGCGACGGGACCCTCGACGAGGCCGACGACCCCTACGCGCCCTACTACCCCGGCGACGAGGCCGTCGACTGGGTCGGGCTGTCGCTGTTCTCCTTCGGCGGCACCGAGACCGAGCCCGCCGGCCCCGACGGGGTCAACGAGGTGCCGGCCGCCGGCTCCTTCGAGGCCCGGCTCGACGAGACGTGGGGCTACGCCGACGACACCTCCCGCGAGTCGTTCTACGACCGCTTCGCCGCGCCCGGCGACACCCCCGTGCTGCTCGACACCGCGGCGCTGTGGGTGCCCGACGCCGGCGGCGCCGGGTCCCGCGAGGTCAAGCAGGACTGGTGGCGCCAGGTGCTCGCCGCCCTGCCCGAGCGCCCCCTCGTGGCGGCGCTCACCTGGCTGGAGGTCGAGCGCCCCGAGGACGAGGCGGGCGGGCGCACCGTCGACTGGCGCGCCACCGTCGACGGCCTGGGTCGCCCGCTGCGCGAGGACCTGCGCGCCGCCGGCGTCGACCTGGGGCCGGTCACCAACGTGCTCGACCTCGAGACCGCCAACACCGCGAGTGCCCAGGGCCGCGTGCTCGGCACCGACCTGGGCAACGAGCTGGACTGGATCGTGCTGTGCGCCGTGCTGCTGGCGGCGCTGTTCCTCTTCGCCGGGTTCGCCGGCCGCTTCCTCCCGTCGTGGCGCTACCCCGACGAGCACGACCCGCGCGACCGTCGGCTCGACCTGCTGCGCGGCATGATCATCATCACCGTGGTGGTCACCCACATCGAGCTCGACAGCCCGTACTCGTTCGTGTCGCTCAAGGCCATCGGGGCGATCACCGGCGCCGAGATGTTCGTGCTGCTCTCCGGGGTCGTGCTGGGCATGATCTACGAGCCGACCGTGCGCAAGCTCGGCGAGCGCGCCACGGCGGTCGTGATGCTCAAGCGCGCCCGCAAGCAGTACGTCGTGGCCCTGGTGGTCGTCGTCCTCGTCTACCTGCTCGGCCGCCTCCCCCTCGTCGACGCCTCCGACATCACCACCTTCACCGACCGCGGCACGGGTGAGAACGGCGGCGCCGTCGCCGGGCAGGTCTACGACCTCTACGCGAACTTCCCGCGGCTCTTCGACTACCCCCCGCCCGGCTACGCGATCCGCCAGCTGCTGCTGCTCGAGATGGGGCCGTGGGTCTTCAACATCATGGGTCTCTTCGTCGTGCTCAGCCTGCTGCTGCCGGCGCTGATGTGGCTGATCCGGCGCCGGATGTGGTGGGTGGTCCTCGCGGTGTCGTGGGCGGGCTACGTCTACGCCACCATCGACGACCCGCACTGGCTGCCCTCGCAGTTCGAGGCCGTCTTCCCCCTGCTCATCTGGCAGGTCGCCTTCACCCACGGCCTCGTGGTGGGCTACTACCGGCGCCAGATCACCCGGGTGCTCACGACGCGGCCAGGGAAGGTGGCGACCGCGGCCTTCGTGGTGGGCTACGCCGCCGTGCTGGCCTGGATCTGGTGGGGCAACGCCCACGGCGGACCCGCCCCGGCCCCGCTGCCCGCCGACAGCTACGCCTGGCTGCTGGAGAACTTCTACATCCGCGTCTTCCTCCAGCCCGGGCGGCTCATCGACCTGGTGCTCGTGGTGGTCGTGGCCTTCGCGGTGCTCACCACCTGCTGGAAGCCCATCGACAAGGCCATCGGCTGGCTGTGGATCCCGATGGGGCAGGCCAGCCTCTACGTCTTCATCGTCCACGTCTTCTTCGCACTGGCCGTGGCCAACGTGCCCGGTCTGGACCGCATGAGCTTCTGGCAGGGCACCCTGATCCACACCGTGGTGGTGCTCATCATCTGGGCCATGGTCAAGCGGCAGGTGCTGTTCTCGGTGATCCCCCGCTGAGCGCCGCCCCCGGGCCCGGACGACCGCGGTCGGCCCTGCGGGCCGCGGTGCTGGTGCTCGCCGTCACCGCGGCCGTCAGCCTCGCCCTCGGCGCGCTCGGGCTGCCCTCCCCGGTCCTCTTCGGGGCGCTCCTGGGCGGCATGGCGCACGCCCTGACCTCCCCGACCGAGCTGCGGGTGCCGCCGGCGGCCTTCCGCGTCGGGCAGGGCGTCATCGGCGTCACCATCGGAGCCATGGTGAGCGTGGCCGCGCTCCAGCAGGCGGGTCGCGACCTGCTGCCCATCGCCCTGGTCACCCTCGGCACCCTCGCCCTCAGTCTGGGCGCCGGGCGGCTGCTGGCGCTGCGGCGCGACGTCTCCCCCGTCACCGGCGCCTTCGCCCTCATCGCCGGCGGCGCGTCGGGCATCGTCGCCGTGGCGCGCGACCTGGGCGCCGACGAGCGCGTCGTGACCGTCGTGCAGTACCTCCGGGTGCTCGTCGTGCTGCTGGCGATGCCGCTGGTCACCAGCGTCGTCTTCGCCCCCGCGCGCGGAGTGGGCGGGCCCGGCGGCGCCGGCGCCGCAGGTGGCGCGGGCAGCGACGGTGGTGCGCTGGTCACCGAGACCGGCTTCGTGCTGGTGTCGCTCGTGCTCGGGCTGGCCCTGGCCCGCGCGCTGCCCGTGCCGACGGGCGTGCTGCTGTGGCCGATGCTGGTCGCGGCGGTGCTCGCCGCCACCGGGTGGCTCGGCGCTGCCGGCGTACCGGTGGTGGTGCAGTGGGTGGGCTACCTGCTGATCGGCGTGCAGGTCGGGCTGCGCTTCACCCGCGAGAGCCTGCGCTCCATCGCCAGGATGCTGCCGGTCGTGCTGGTGCTCATCGCGGGCCTGGTGGTCTCGACCGCGGCGATGGGCGCGGTGCTGGCGCGCACCACGGAGGTCGACGGGCTCACCGCCTACCTCGCGACCACCCCGGGCGGCCTCTTCGCGGTCCTGGCCACGGCGGTCGACAGCGGCGCCGACGTCACCTACGTGCTGGCCGTGCAGGTGCTGCGGCTCGTGGTGATCCTGCTGCTCACGCCCCTCCTGGCGCGCTGGCTGCGCCCTGACGCCGGCCCGTCGTCGAGGTAGCAGCGCCCTCGGGCCAGGGGCACACGCTCAGTCGGGCGTGGGGACGTGGGCCTCCCAGCGGGCGCGCCGCTCGGCGTCGCTCTGCTCCCACCACGGCTCGCCCCGCTCGCCGAGCGCGACCTTGGCGGCCTGGACGCCGGCGCGCGAGCGCTTCTCCTCCGCGGTGCCGCGGGTGCGCCTGACGTCGCGGCGCCACGCCATGAGCACCCGCTGCAGCTCGGCGCGACGCTCCTCGGGCACCATCGGGTCGGTCGCGCGCCAGCGGCGCCCGTCGATGACCACGTGGTGACCGTCGTCGGTCAGCGGGGCCCGCTCCTCGCTCACGGCAGCGCCCCGGCCTGGAGGGCCTCGCGGTCGATGACGCGACGGGCCCGGAGCCGGTAGCGGGTGATCTGCACCAGCCCGAGGCCCCACAGGAGGTACTGCAGCGCCATCGCCCACCGGAAGGCCTCCGGGGTGTAGGACGTGCTCGCCCCCGGGGTGCGCCAGTCGAGCACGAGACCGATGGCCACGACCAGCAGCAGGCTGGCCAGGAAGCCGCCCACGTTGATGATGCCGGTGGAGCTGGCCAGCCGCTCGGCGGGGTTGGAGGTGCGCCCCACGTCGAAGCCGATCATCGAGGCCGGACCACCCACCCCGCAGACCAGGGCCAGCACGACCAGCACGCCGAACGGCGCCTCCCCCGGCCAGGCCAGCACGACGGTCCAGGTGGCGGCGATCGCCGTGACCACCACGAGGGCCATCGTCGAGCGGTGCCAGGGGTGCTGACCCACGAGCCAGCCGAGCACCGGCCCGCCGGTGACCACGGCGACGACGAGCAGCGTCAGCAGGACGCCCGCCTCGGTGGGCGTGCGCCCCTCGCCGCGCACGAAGAACGGGTAGCCCCACAGCAGGCTCAGGGTGGTCGCGCTGAACTGGGTGGAGAAGTGGATCCAGAAGCCCAGGCGCGTGCCCGGGTGGGCCCACGAGGCGGCCAGGCTGCGGCGCACGGCGCTCGGTGACAGGGCGGCGCCGCGCAGGTTGCGCGCATCGGGGGTGTCGCGCAGCACGACCAGGCCGACGAGGGCCAGGATGACGCCCAGGGAGGCCGTGAACAGGTAGGCCCGCGTCCAGCCCACCGTCGAGAGCGCCCAGGTCATGGGCACCGCCGCCCCGATGGCGCCGACCTGGCCGAGCGTGCCGGTCAGCTGGGTGATGAGCGGGATGCGCCGCGGGGCGAACCACATCGCGAGGGTGCGCAGCACGCAGATGAAGGTCATGGCGTCGCCGAGACCGACGAAGAAGCGCGCCAGCAGCGCCAGCGGGTAGGTCTCGGCCAGTGCGAAGCCGGCCTGGGCCGCGGAGAGCACGACGGCGCCGGTCAGCAGCACGCTGCGTGAGCCGAACCGGTCGACGAGCAGCCCGACCGGCACCTGCATCGCGGCGTAGACGAGCAGCTGCAGCATGGTGAAGGTGGCCAGCTGGGCCGCGGAGATGTCGAAGCGCTCGGTCGCGGCCAGGCCGGCGACCGCCAGGGAGGAGCGGTGGAAGACCGCCAGCAGGTAGATCAGCAGGCCGACGGTCCACACCGGGAGGGCCGCGCGGAGCGTGGGCTCGACGGTCGGGTTCACTCCCCCATCCTGCTCCGCCGTGCCGTCGGCGCCGCACCAGGGGTCGGGCGGCGGACGGACCGGTGCTGGGAGCTGTGGGCGGGGCTGCGGTCGGAGCAGGAGGCAGGGAAGGGGACGGGGCTCAGTCGAGGCAGAACTCGTTGCCCTCGGGGTCGGCCATCACGATGATGCCCTCGTCGGCGCCGTCGGCCTCCACACGCCGCAGCCGGCTGCCGCCCAGGGCGACCAGGCGCTCGCACTCGGCCTCGAGTGCGGCCATGCGCGCCTCGCCGCTGAGACCCGGCGCGGCCCGCACGTCGAGGTGCACGCGGTTCTTCGTGGTCTTCGCCTCGGGCACCCGCTGGAAGAACAGCCGCGGGCCGCTGCCGGTGGGGTCGTGGAGTGCCCAGGCCCGCCCCCGCTCCTCGGGCGGCACGCCCCAGGCCTCCAAGGCCGCCTCCCACGTGTCGAACCCGGCGGGCGGCTCGTCGTCGACGTAGCCCAGCACGGCGCGCCAGAACCCGGCCAGCGCACGGGGGTCGGTGGCGTCGAGGGTCACCTGCACCTCGCGCACGACCGCCGCCACGTCGGTGCCCGCCAAGCTCACTTGGTGGCCTCCATCATCTGCCGCAGCTCCTTCTTGAGGTCGGAGATCTCGTCGCGCATGCGCGCCGCGACCTCGAACTGCAGCTCGGCCGCCGCCGTGCGCATCTGCTCAGTGAGGTCCTGGATGAGCTGGGCGAGGTCGGCGCTGGGCATGCCCGAGACGTCGGGGGCGTGGGTGCCGGCGGCCTTCTCCCCCAGCACCGGGGTGGGCTGACGGACCTTCGCACCGCCGGCGCGCCCCTTGGCGGCCGTGCCGGCCCAGGTCTCGAGCAGCGCCTGGGTGTTCTCGTCCTCGCGGGCGAGCATCTCGGTGATGTCGGCGATCTTCTTGCGCAACGGCATCGGGTCGACGCCGTGGGCCTTGTTGTAGGCGATCTGCTTGTCGCGGCGGCGGTTGGTCTCCTCGATCGCCATCTCCATCGAGGGGGTGATCTTGTCGGCGTACATGTGCACCTGGCCCGACACGTTGCGCGCTGCTCGGCCGATGGTCTGGATGAGCGACTTGTCGGAGCGCAGGAAGCCCTCCTTGTCGGCGTCGAGGATCGAGACGAGCGACACCTCGGGCAGGTCGAGGCCCTCGCGCAGCAGGTTGATGCCGACCAACACGTCGTAGTCGCCCAGACGCAGGTCGCGCAGCAGCTCGATGCGCTTGAGGGTGTCGATCTCGGAGTGGAGGTAGCGGGTGCGGATGCCGGCGTCGAGGAGGTAGTCGGTGAGGTCCTCCGACATCTTCTTGGTCAGCGTGGTGACCAGGACGCGCTCGTCCTTCTCCGCCCGCAGCCGGATCTCGTGGATGAGGTCGTCGATCTGGCCCTTCGTGGGCTTGACCACCACCTCGGGGTCGATGAGGCCGGTCGGGCGGATGATCTGCTCGACGGTGTCGCCGCCGACCTTGTCCAGCTCGTAGTCGCCCGGTGTCGCGGAGAGGTAGATCGTCTGACCGATCCGCTCGAGGAACTCCTCCCACCGCAGCGGCCGGTTGTCCATGGCGCTGGGGAGGCGGAAGCCGTGGTCGACGAGGTTGCGCTTGCGCGACATGTCGCCCTCGTACATGCCACCGATCTGCGGCACCGCCACGTGGGACTCGTCGACGACGAGGAGATAGTCCTCGGGGAAGTAGTCGAGCAGGCAGTTGGGCGCCGAGCCGTGGGTGCGCCCGTCCATGTGCATCGAGTAGTTCTCGATGCCGGAGCAGGAGCCGACCTGGCGCATCATCTCGACGTCGTAGGTCGTGCGCATGCGCAGCCGCTGGGCCTCGAGCAGCTTGCCCTGCTTCTCGAAGGCGGCGAGCTGGTCCTCCAGCTCCAGCTCGATGCCCTTGATGGCCCGCTCCATGCGCTCGGGGCCGGCGACGTAGTGGGTCGCGGGGAAGACGTAGAGCTCGGTGTCCTCGGTGAGCACCTCGCCGGTGACGGCGTGCAGGCTCATGAGCCGCTCGATCTCGTCGCCGAAGAACTCGATGCGGATCGCGTGCTCCTCGTAGACCGGGAAGATCTCGAGGGTGTCGCCGCGCACCCGGAAGGTGCCCCGGGTGAAGGACATGTCGTTGCGGGTGTACTGGATCTCCACCAGCTGGCGCAGGATCGAGTCGCGGTCGCGCTCCTCGCCGACCTTGAGCCGCAGCATCCGGTCGACGTACTCCTGCGGGGTGCCGAGGCCGTAGATGCAGGAGACCGTCGAGACCACGATGACGTCGCGCCGGGTCAGCAGCGAGTTGGTGGCCGAGTGACGCAGCCGCTCGACCTCCTCGTTGATCGAGGAGTCCTTCTCGATGTAGGTGTCGGTCTGCGGCACGTAGGCCTCGGGCTGGTAGTAGTCGTAGTAGCTCACGAAGTACTCGACCGCGTTGTCGGGGAAGAGCTGGCGCAGCTCGTTGGCGAACTGCGCGGCCAGCGTCTTGTTGGGCTGGAGCACCAGCATGGGACGCTGCACCTGCTCGGCCACCCAGGCCACGGTGGCCGTCTTGCCCGTGCCGGTGGCACCGAGGAGGACGACGTCCTCGACCCCGTCGTTGATGCGGCGGGTGATCTCCTTGATGGCGGTCGGCTGGTCTCCGGAGGGCTCGTAGTCGGAGACGACCTTGAAGGGGGCCACGCGGCGCTCGAGATCGGTGACGGGTCGCATGCTGCGAGCCTACGACCGGCCACCGACACTCCCCACCGTGACGCTAGGTTGTCCCCGTGAGACCGCGACCGCCGAGCGTCGCCGACCGTGTGGTCACCCTGCTGCGCCGGACCCTGCTGAGCGTCTTCGGCGTGCCCCTGGTCATCGCGGTCGCGATGTCGCTGGTCGACTCCTACCGCCGCCGCGGCAAGCACCCCAAGCCCTTCCCGACCACGCCGCCGCGCACGGTGGACATCGGCGACGGCGCGGTGACGACCTACACCTACGGCCAGGACCTCTACGAGGACATGCTCGCGGCCATCGAGGGCGCCGAGCGGCAGATCCTCTTCGAGACCTACATCTGGAAGGGCGACCAGACCGGCGAGCGGTTCAAGCACGCGCTCGTCGCGGCCGCCGACCGCGGCGTCGACGTCTACTGCATCTACGACGGGTTCGCCAACCTGGTCGTCTCCCCCGTCTTCAAGCGCTTCCCCCGCCAGGTCAAGGTGCTGCGCTACCCCGTCTACGCCGCCGGCTGGCGCTTCTTCGACGTCCGCCGCTACGGCCGCGACCACCGCAAGATCCTGGTCGTCGACAGCACGGTCGGCTTCGTGGGCGGCTACAACATCGGCGACGCCTACGAGACCGAGTGGCGCGACACCCACGTGCGGATCACCGGCCCCGGCGTGTGGGACCTGCAGCGTGCCTTCGCCGACTTCTGGAACCTCAACCGCCGTCGCCTCATCGGCGTGAGCGAGCGGCCGCTGCTGCTGGAGACCAGCTCGGTGTGGGAGCCCCGGATCCGGATCCAGCGCAACGTGCCGCGGCTGTGGATGTTCCCCATCCGGTCGATGTACCTCGAGGCCATCAACCGAGCCGGCCGCAACGTGTGGATGACGCAGGCCTACTTCATCCCCGACCAGGACTTCGTCGACGCCCTGCGAGCCGCCGCGCGCCGCGGGGTCGACGTGCGGCTGCTGGTGCCGCTGAAGTCCAACCACATCGTGGCCGACTGGATCTCGCGCGGCTACTTCTCCCAGCTGCTCGACGCCGGGGTGCGCATCTTCCGCTTCCGCGACGCGATGGTGCACGCCAAGACCGCCACCGTCGACGGCACGTGGACCACGGTCGGCACCGCCAACATCGACCGGCTCAGCCTCTCGGGCAACTACGAGGTCAACGTCGAGGTCATCGACGAGTCGCTGGCCAAGACGCTGGAGGAGATCTGGATGGTCGACGAGTCCAACAGCCTCGAGCTCACCCGTGGCGAGTGGGAGGCCCGCGACCTGCACCGCAAGTTCACCGAGCTCGTGCTGCGCCCGCTGCGCCCGCTGCTCTGAGGCGCGCCGCTCCGCCGGCTCGACCGCTCGCCCGCGCGGGGCCGGGGCGCTCGGGGCCGGGCCGCTCCGGACCGGGCCGCCCGGGGCCTCAACGCCGGGCGCGCTGCGGGACGGCCCTCGGGAAGTCGATGGCCCCGGCGAGCTGCAGCGCCTTGGCCCGGTCGCCGCGGACCTTCAGCTGGCCGCGGAGCACGCCGGTCATGACGCTGAGCTGGCCCGTGGCCAGGCGCAGGAAGTCGTGGGCCTCGCACACGATGGTGGCGTCACGACCGTCACGACCGTCGTCGCCGGGCTCGGTGCGCTCCACGGTGGTGTGCCCGCGGTCGATGCGCACCAGGTAGCGGTCGGCCGGGAGGTCGCCGCTGGCCGCCAGGCGGAAGCCGACGGCCACGCGCAGCCGCGAGGCGCGGCCCACGTCGACGAAGTCGGGCAGGCGGCGGAAGACCTCGTCGAGCACGACCGGCCGGAAGCCGCCGGCCATGACCGAGCGCAGGTGGTCGGTGCCCGCCTCCGCGACCGCCGTGGCGACCTCGACCGGGTCGAGGGCGGTGAGGTCGACGGCCACCTCGTCGTGACCGGGCACCCGGAACAGGCCCCCGACGCCCAGGGCCAGCATCGCGTCGCCCTCGACCTCGAGGTGGCCCGCGAGGTGGTCGAGGGCCGCGTTGCCCTGGCCGGTGACGAGCCGGGCGAAGCGCAGCAGGGTGCTGCGCAGGACGACGTCGGCCCCCGCGGGGTCCGGCCCGAGGGCGGACACCTCCACGAGCGGCTCGACGACCCCGTCGGCGAAGGACAGGCCCCGCGTCTCGACCCCGCCGTCGCTGGTGGTCAGCTCGAAGCGCACCGAGCCCTTGAGGTCGGCCAGCCGCGCGGGGTCGGCGTACTCGTCGAGGCGTCGCAGGATGCCGGTGACGGCGGCGGCGCGGACCTGGGGGCGCCCGAGGAGCTCGACGAGCCGGTCGTCGGGCGTCGCGGCGACCGCGGCGACCAGACCCTCGGCGGGGGCCGCGGCGAAGAAGGCGGCCGCGGACTCGCGGTCGGCGGTGCGCAGCAGGTCGAGGTCGGTGCTCATCGGTCCTCCGGCAGGTGTGACTCGGCTCACGTGAGTGTGACACGGAGTCGCAGCAACCGTCCTCCTACCCCGCGGACCGGCGCGTCGGGCCCCCGGGGGCAGGGGCCGGGGAGCGGGAGTGGCGTACCTCATCCGGCGTCCGCTCGCCTCGACCCCCCGTCGTGTCCGATCATGTGGTGACGTGCCCGACTCCCTGCCTCTCGGAGGACCCGTGACCCCGCTCGACCCCGGCCCCACCACACCGGACGACCTCGGCGCCGTCGCGGCCCTGCTCCCCCTGATGACCGAGGTCGTCGTGGAGCGCGGCGCCACGCTGTTCGCCCAGGGCGACCGGCACGAGACGATGTACCTCGTGCGCGAGGGGGCGCTGAAGGTCACCCGCGCCAACCGCGACGAGCGCCCGACCATCCTGGCGGTGGTGGGCCCCGGCGAGATGCTGGGCGAGATGGCCCTGCTCGACGGCCGCGAGCGCGGCGCCACGGTCACCGCCATCACCCGCGCGCACCTGCTGGAGCTGGAGCGGGAGGTCTTCGACCGCGAGCTCGAGCGCGACCCGGCGATCGCGGTGGCGCTGCTGCAGGACCTCGCCCGCCGGCTGCGCCGCTCCAACGACACCGTCTCCGACCTCGCCTTCGCCGACGTGCCGAGCCGCGTGGCCCGCACCGTGCGCCACCTGGCCTCGAAGTTCGGCACCACCACCGACGAGGGCCACCTCAGGGTCGAGCACCAGCTCACCCAGGAGGAGCTCGCCCAGCTCGTGGGCTCGGCGCGCGAGACGGTCAACAAGGCCCTGGCCTCGCTCTCGCGTCGCGGCGTCATCGAGGTGCGCCAGCGCACCATCACCGTCATCGACCAGGACGCGCTGGAGCGCCTGGCCGGCTGACCCCTCCCCGCCCGCCCGCCGCGGCGGCACACCCCACCGCTCAGGGGCGGGTGACGCGGGAGGGCAGGTGGGTGCGCGGCGCCATCCTCGCGCCGCGGCGCGGCCGGTGGAGGCCGGCCGCCCCCAGCAGCATCGGCACCCGCCCCCGGTGGGGACGCCACGGCTCGAGGTACGCCGCCATGGCCTCGTCGTCGAACGGCTCGCCCGTCAGCGCCCACCCCACGTCCTTGGCCACGTGGTAGTCCCCGAAGGAGACGGCGTCGGGATCGCCGTGGGCGCGCTGGCGGACCTCCGCGCTCGTCCACACCCCGATGCCGGGCAACGTCCGGAGCCGCCGGTCGGCCTCCTCCGGGGCGAGGGTGGCCGTGCGCTCGAGGGCGTCGGCCACGCGCGCGGCCGTGACCAGGGTCCGCGAGCGCTGGGGGTCGACGTGCAGCTGGAGCCACTCCCACGAGGCGATGGCGCGCAGCCGCTCCGGTGGCGGCTGCACCCACAGCCGCAGCTGCTCCCCCGGACCCGGCGCGCGCTCACCGAAGCGGTGGACGAGCATCCGGAAGCCCGCGAACGCCTCCTGGCCGGTGACCTTCTGCTCCAGGATCGCCGGCACCAGCGCCTCCATGACCAGGCCGGTGCGGCCCAGGCGCAGGTCGGGGTGGAGGCGGCGGGCCTCGGCCACGACGGGGTGGCGGGGCTCGAAACCCGACCAGTCGTCGTCGGCGCCCAGCATCGCCGGCACCGACTCCAGGGCCCAGGACGCCCCGGGCCCCCACGCCTCGGCGTGCACCTCGCCCAGCCCCGGGCGGGGGTGCACCAGCAGGGTCGCGGGCCCCTCCGGGGTGCGGATGCCGCGCCAGTGCCGCTCACCGTCGATGCGGTAGGTCGGGTCGCCGCCGCCGCGCTTGTGCAGCCGCAGCACCCGCGCCGCCGGACAGGCCCAGGCCGGGCGCCACACCCGGACCTGCCCGCCGCTGGTCGCCGACGACTCGCTCACGGGCACGACGCTACGCCAGTGCGCCGACGGTGCACGCCCGGACCGAGGGACGTCGACCCGCGGGCCCTCGTCGGGGTGAGGCGGTGTCGGTGGGGGCCGACACAATGGGGGGATGCTGCTCGCCGACGTCGTCGCCACCTCCGAGGCGGTGTCCGCGACCCGCTCCCGCAAGGCGAAGGTCGAGGCCCTGGCCGCACTCCTGCGCCGGCTCGACCACGCCCGGCCCGACGAGGTCGACGTCGTGGTCACCTACCTCGCGGGCTCCCTGCGCCAGCGTCGCACCGGTCTCGGGTGGAGGTCGGTCGCCGACCTGCCGCGGCCCGCCCAGACGGCGGGGCTCGACGTGGTCGAGGTCGACCGGGCCTTCGCGGCGCTGTCGGCGCTCGCGGGCCCGGGCTCGCAGTCGGCTCGCGCCGCCGCCGTCGCCGACCTCTTCGGGCGCGCCGACGCCGCGGAGCAGGTCTGGCTGCGCGGGGCCGTCACCGGCGAGGTGCGGCAGGGCGCGCTCGACGCCGTCGTGCAGGAGGCCGTGGCCGCCGTCGCGCAGGTGCCGGTCGCCGACGTGCGCCGCGCGGCGATGCTGGCGGGCTCGACCGTGGCCGCCGGGGTCGCCGCCCTCACCGGGGGCGCCGACGCGTTGGCCGGCTTCGGGCTCGAGGTGGGGCGGCCGGTGCTGCCCATGCTCGCCTCCTCGGCGCCGGACGTGGCGGCGGGCCTGGTCAAGGCCGGGGCCGTGGGCGGTGGCGTGGTCGTCGACACCAAGCTCGACGGCATCCGCGTGCAGGTGCACCGCCGCGGCGGGGAGGTCGTGGTCGCGACCCGCTCCCTCGACGACATCACCCACCGGCTGCACGAGGTCGTCGCTGTGACCCTGGCCCTCGACGCCGACAGCGTGGTCCTCGACGGCGAGGCCCTCTCGCTCGACGAGCACGGTCGACCGCGCGCCTTCCAGGACACCGCCTCGCGCACGGCCCAGGGCGCCAGCGACGACGGGCTCCACGTCACGCCGTACTTCTTCGACATCCTCCACCTCGACGGCCGCGACCTGCTCGATGAGCCCCTCGAGACCCGACTCGCCGCGCTCGACGCGCTCGTGCCCGCCGAGCACCGGGTGGCCCGCCTCGCGGGGCCCTCCGAGCAGCAGGCCCAGGACTTCGCCGCCGAGGTCGTCGCCGCCGGCCACGAGGGGGTGGTGGTGAAGTCGCTGTCGTCCTCCTACGACGCGGGCCGCCGCGGCGCCGGCTGGGTCAAGGTCAAGCCGGTGCACACCCTCGACCTCGTCGTGCTCGCCGCGGAGTGGGGCTCGGGTCGCCGCACGGGCCTGCTGTCGAACATCCACCTCGGCGCCGCCGACGGCGCCGGTGGGTTCGTGATGCTGGGCAAGACCTTCAAGGGCATGACCGACGAGACGCTGGCCTGGCAGACCGAGCGGTTCCTGGGCCTCGAGACCCACCGCGAGGGCCACGTGGTCCACGTGCGCCCCGAGCAGGTCGTCGAGATCGCGCTCGACGGTGTGCAGCGCTCGACCCGCTACCCCGGCGGGCTGGCGCTGCGCTTCGCCCGGGTCGTGCGCTACCGCGACGACAAGGGCGCCGCGCAGGCCGACACGATCGCCGCCGTGCGGGCGCACTTCCGAGAGGGGCACACACCATGAGGATGCCGCCCATCGTGGTGGCGGCGGGCCTCGTCGGCGCCGTCCTCCTGAGCGGCGGGTGCACGGGGCCCGCCGGGGGCGGGGCGGACCGGGACCCGACCGACGTCGAGGAGGTCACCACGACCGACACGGTCGGGGCCGACGAGCTGCGCTCGGCCTCCGGCGGCGACGCAAGGCGCTACTCGTGGACCGACCTGAGGGTCACCAACGACCAGTCGCTCGGGTACTTCACGGGCTCGATCCGCGTCACGAACGACGGCGAGGACGCTGCCGACGTCCGCGTCGAGGTCACGGCCGTCGGCGGGCAGCAGAGGCTGGGCACGCTGACCGGCCTGTCCTTGGTGGAGTCCGGAGCGACGACGACGATCGGCCTCACCTCGCTGGACGAGTTCGCGAGGGCCACGACCTTCGAGGTCGAGCTCTCCACCGCCTCCTGACCCGGCGACGCGCGAGGAAGAAGCCCCGACCCCACCGAGCCCGGCCCACCACCGTGTCGGTCTCCTCCGCTGACCACGAGGCGTCCACAGCCGCGGTCGTGGCGTCGATGCTCCCCAGGTGCATCCACCATCGGCCCTCGCGGACGGCGTGGACGGTTGGCTGTGGCCATGTCCATGACCGCCCTCACCTCGGCCGCGACGCGGCCACCCGAGACCCTCGCCGCGCGGGCACGGGCCGCCCTCGGCGCCCTGGCCGACGCGCCCTGGGACGTGCTCGGCGACGACGACCTGCTGGCGAGCGCCCTCGACCTCGTCGCGGCCCGGTCGGCGCTGCGGGCCGCCGAGGCGCGCATCCTCGTGGAGATCGACCGTCGCGACCTCGCCCGCCGCAGCCTGGGCTGGGGCTCCACCGCCGACTGGCTGACCCACGTCGCCGGTCTCCGGGTCTCCCAGGGTCGCCAGGCCGTCGCCCACGCCCACGAGCTGGTCGGCGACCGGGCGGCCACGCTGGCCGCCCTCGTCGCCGGCACCGTCAGCCCCGAGCAGGCCGCCCTCGTGATCGACGCCGTCGAGGAGCTGCCCGACGAGACCGCCCTGCGCACGCGGGCCGAGACCTCGCTGCTGGAAAAGGCCGACCACCTCCACGCGACCGACCTCGCGCGGGCCGCCGTACGCGTGGTCGACGAGGTGGACCCCGGGCGCGCGGCCCGAGAGCGTGAGCGTGAGCGCGACCGTCTGGCCCGTGCGTCCCACCGCCGTCGGTTCCTGTCGATCAGCGACGACGGCGCGGGCGGGGTCAGGGTCCGCGGGCGCGGGAGCGCCGAGGACGCCGCGGTCCTGCGCCAGGCGCTGCTGCCGCTCACCGCCCCCGCCCCGTCGGTCGACCCGCAGACCGGTGAGCGGTTCAGCGACCCCCGGGACCACGGCGCCCGCACCTGGGACGCCCTGGTGCAGGTGGCGCAGCACGCGCTCGACACCGACGCGGTGCCCGGATCGCACGGCGAGCGCACCCGCGTGAGCGTCACGATCCCCTGGGAGCAGCTGCGGGACGCCGCCGGCGCCACGCGCGGCGGGGAGACCGATGACGGCCTCACGCTGAGCGCCGGCACGGTGCGGCGGATGGCGTGCGACGCCACCGTCATCCCCGCCGTCCTCGGCGCGGAGTCCGCCGTGCTCGACCTGGGCCGCGAGGCGCGCGTGGTCTCGGCCTCGCTGTGGCGCGCCCTGGTGGCTCGCGACACGCACTGCACCTTCCCCGGCTGCGGACGCCCCCCGGTGATGTGCCACGCCCACCACGTCGAGCACTGGGCCGACGGCGGCCCCACCGCCCTGGGCAACCTGGCCCTGCTCTGCGGCCACCACCACCGCACCATCCACGACACACCGTGGCAGGTGCGGACGGGCTCGGACGGCCGACCGGAGTTCCTCCCACCGACGGGTCTGTCGGAGACCGGCTCGCGCGAGTCCTCCACGTCCGGCGGCGCGCCGGGCACGCACGACGCCTCGGAGGACCGGTCCGAAGCACACGCCGCACCATCAGGCTGGGGCAGGACCCGCCGCCGGGCCACGGCTGCCCGACCAGATCCGGACCCACCGCACGACGAGGACTGACGGTCCCGTCACAGCCGTGCAACTGAGAGTTGCACCAGTCGTACGATACGGGGATGGTCACTGCCTCAGAGACGGACGGACGGCGATCCGCCGCGGCTGCGCGCCGGCGCGCCCGCGAGAAGGAGATCATCGCGGCGACCCGCGCGCTCTTCGACCAGCGCGGGGTGCGCGACGCCCAGATCGAGGACATCGCCAAGGCCGTCGGCATCAACCGAGCGATCGTCTACCGCCACTTCACCGGCAAGGAGGAGCTCTTCGCCCTCACGCTGGTGGGCTACCTCGAGGAGCTCCACGCCGCGCTCCAGGCGGCCGCCGCCTCGGGCGACGAGCCACGGGAGCGTCTGCAGCTGATCGTCGGCGCCTTCGTCGACTACGGACTGGCCCACCCGGCCTTCGTCGACTGCGCCCAGGCCCTCATGCGGCGCTCCGGCCCCGAGCTGCTCGACGAGATCTCCGAGGGTGCCCTCTTCCGCCTGGGTCGGGGCATCTCGACGTGCCTGGCCGTGCTCTCCACAGTCCTGGAGGACGGCACCAGACGCGGTGCCTTCGGTGTCGGCGATCCGACCCTGCTGGCCAACACGCTGTACGCCAGCGGCCTCGGCGCACTGCAGCTCGCGCGGGTCGGGATCCTCGTCAAGGAGGCAGCGCCGGGCATCCCCACCGTCGGCGAGATCTCGCCGGAGCAGGTGCGTCAGTACCTCGTCGCCTCCGCGCTGGCCATGGCGTCGCTCGGCGTCTAGGTCGCGGGACCCCCACAGCACCAGGCCCGCCCGACGAGCGTCGGACGGGCCTGGCGCGTGTGCGGTGGAGCGTCAGGGGCGCTCGAGGATCGCGGTGACGCCCTGACCGCCGGCAGCACATACCGAGATGACTCCCCGACCGCTGCCCTTCTCCGCGAGCAGCTTGGCGAGGACGTTGACGATCCGCCCGCCGGTGGCGGCGAACGGGTGACCCGCGGCGAGCGAGGAACCGTTGACGTTGAGCTTGGAGCAGTCGATCGAGCCGAGCGGGGCGTCGAGACCCAGGCGCTCCTTGCAGAAGACCGGGTCCTCCCAGGCCTTGAGGGTGGAGAGCACCTGCGAGGCGAACGCCTCGTGGATCTCGTAGAAGTCGAAGTCCTGCAGGCTCAGGCCCTCGCGCTGCAGCATGCGCGCCATCGCGTAGGCAGGGGCCATCAGCAGGCCCTCGCCGCCGTGGACGTAGTCGACCGCGGCGGTCTCGTAGGCCGTGAGGTAGGCCAGCACGGGCAGGCCCTTCTCCTCGGCCCACTCCTCCGAGGCGAGCAGCACCACCGAGGCGCCGTCGGTCAGCGGGGTGGAGTTGCCCGCGGTCATCGTCGCGGCCTCGCCCTTGCCGAACACCGGCTTGAGCTTGGCCAGCTTCTCCACCGAGGAGTCGGGGCGCAGGTTCTGGTCGCGCTCGAGACCGCGGAAGGGGGTGATCTGGTCGTCGAGGAAGCCGGCCTCGTAGGCCTTGGCGAGGTTCTGGTGGGAGGTCGCGGCGAGGGCGTCCTGCTCCTCACGACCCACCTGCCACTCCAGCGCGGTGAGCGCGGCGTGGTCACCCATGGCCAGCCCGGTGCGGGGTTCGCCGTTCTGGGGGATGCTCGGCACGAGGTCACCGGGACGGACCTTGGCCAGGGCCGCGAGGCGACCCTTGAGGTCCTTGGCCCGATTGGCCTCGAGGAGGATCTTGCGCAGGCCCTCCCCCACGGCGATCGGTGCGTCGGAGGTGGTGTCGGAGCCTCCGGCGATGCCGACGTCGATCTGACCCAGGGCGATCTTGTTCGCGACCTGGATCGCCGCCTGGAGACCGGTGCCGCAGGCCTGCTGGATGTCGGTGGCGGGGGTCTCGGGGGAGAGCTTGGAGCCCAGCACCGCCTCGCGGGTGAGGTTGAAGTCACGGCTGTGCTTGAGCACCGCCCCGGCCACGACCTCGCCGAGGCGCTCGCCCTCGAGGCCGAAGCGGGTCACGAGGCCGTCGATGGCGGCGGTGAGCATGTCCTGGTTCGACGCGTCGGAGTAGACCGTGTTGGACCGGGCGAAGGGGATGCGGTTGCCGCCGATGACGGCGACGCGACGAGTGGTGGGTTGCATAGGGTCATCCTTGCGTCGACAGGCCTCGCAGTGAAGCCTGTGAGGGGCACGTCACGATGTGTGGACGCTGAGTTACACATCGGGTTGCATGACCGTGCCCCACGATCTCCCACCACCACACGGAGGACCACCCGCATGAGCGACAAGTACCAGAGCTTCTCGCAGTCCCCGCTCGGAAAGCTGCTGGTCAAGAACCTCGGCCTCCCCGCCCCCATGAAGCTCGAGCGGTACGTCGAGGGCGCTCCGCTCGTCGACGGCGTCGTCGCCCTCGGGGGACGCGGCCGCCTCGCCGAGTCGCTCGGCGGCATCCTCTCCCAGCTCGGCGTGGAGAGCACCGACGCCCCGGCCGAGGGATCCCGGCTCAAGGGCCTGGTCTTCGACGCCACCGGCCTCACGTCCTCCGACCAGCTCGTCGCCCTGCGCGACTTCTTCACCCCGCTCATGCGCAGCCTCGCGGTCTGCCCGCGCGTCGTCGTGCTCGGCACCCCGCCGGAGCTCCTCGAGGGGGGCGAGCGCGTCGCGCAGCGCGCCCTGGAGGGCTTCACCCGCAGCCTGGGCAAGGAGATCGGTCGCGGCGGCACGGTGCAGCTGGTCTACGTCGCCGAGGGCGCCGAGGCGTCGGTCGCCAGCACGCTGGGCTTCCTGCTCTCCCCCAAGTCGGCCTACGTGTCGGGCCAGGTCGTGCGCATCGGCGCCACCGGCTCGACCGACGCGCCCGCGGTCACCGACTGGACCCGTCCGCTCGCCGGCAAGGTGGCCCTCGTGACCGGCGCCAGCCGCGGGATCGGCGAGCAGATCGCGCGGGTCCTGCACCGCGACGGCGCCACCGTCGTGGGCGTCGACGTGCCCCAGGCCGCCGACGGCCTGGTGAAGCTCATGAACGAGCTCGACGGGGACTGGCTGACCCTCGACATCACCGCGAAGGACGCCCCGCAGCGGATCGCCCAGCACCTCAAGGACAAGCACGGCGGCGTCGACGTCGTGGTCCACAACGCCGGCATCACCCGCGACAAGAAGCTCGCCAACATGTCGGAGGACCGCTGGGAGTCGGTCATCGCCGTCAACCTCACCGCCCCGGAGCGCATCAGCCGCGAGCTGCTCGACCAGGGCGTCGTCAACGCCCACGGCTCGATCGTCGGCGTGGCGAGCATCGCGGGCATCGCGGGCAACGTCGGCCAGACCAACTACGCCGCCTCCAAGGCCGGTGTCATCGGCCTCGTCGACTCCCTCAAGGGCGAGCTCACCGACGGCATCACCGTCAACGCCGTGGCGCCGGGCTTCATCATCACGCAGATGACCGCGGCGGTGCCGTTCGCGACCCGCGAGGTCGGTCAGCGCCTCAACGCCATGTCGCAGGGCGGTCTGCCCGTCGACGTCGCCGAGACCGTGGCCTGGTACGCCGACCCCGCGTCGAGCGCCGTCAACGGCAACGTGGTCCGCGTGTGCGGCCAGATGATGCTGGGGGCCTGACGTGGCCGGCACCGGGGCGCCGCAGTCCCCCCGCCTGGTCACCCCCGGCTCCGGGGCCGTGCCCACGCTGCTCAGGGCCGCCCTCCCGTCGATCCCCGTCGTCGGCTCCCTGCCCGGCGTGAGGAAGGGGCCGGCGTCGTCCTTCTCCGGCCTCACCTTCACCCGGCCGCCGGTGACCGTCGAGCGGGCCCACGTCGAGGCCTACGCCGAGGTCTGCGGCTTCCCGCGCAAGGACACCGCGCCGCTGACCTACCCCCACATGCTCGCCTTCCCGCTGCACATGGCGATCATGACCGAGCCGTCGTTCCCCGCACCCGCCATCGGCACGGTGCACCTGGAGAACGCGGTGACCGGCCACCGGCCGGTCGCGGTGGGCGAGAGCCTGGCCGTGACGACCAGCGTGGGAGCCCCCCGCCCCCATCCCAAGGGCACGGTCTACGAGTTCGTGGCCGAGGCACGGGTGGGCGAGGAGCTGGTCTGGGAGAGCACCTCGACCTACCTGCGCCGCGGACGCGGCGACGCCGACGCACCGGGCGGGTCCTCCTTCCCCGACACCTCGCCCAACGGCACCGTCTGGCGCCTGCCCGGCGACCTGGGCCGCCGCTACGCCGCCGTCTCGGGCGACCACAACCCGATCCACCTCTACCCGTGGACGGCCAAGGCCCTGGGCTTCCCGCGCCAGATCGCCCACGGCATGTGGAGCCTGGCGCGCTGCGTGGCCGCGATCGAGAACCGGCTGCCCGACGCGGTGCGCGTCGACGCGGCCTTCAAGAAGCCGATCCTGCTGCCGGTCTCGGTCGAGCTCGGCACCCGTGTGCTCGACGACGGCATCGCGTTCGCGCTGACCAACCCGCGGTCCGGCGCCCCGCACGTGGTGGGACGCAGCTCCGAGATCTGAGCCCGCCCGCCCGGTGACGACGCCCGGTCACCAGGCCCGGTCACCAGGCCCGGTCGTGGCAGCAGAGCGCGCCCTCCTCGCCCCGGCGAGGAGGGCGCGCTCACGTCCGGGGCCGACCCAGGACGGCGATGGCGGCGGCACCCAGCACCGTGAGCGAGGCCGACACGACGACGGCGACGTTCCAGCCCGCCACCAGCGCGGCCGGTGCCGTGTCGCCCGACCCGGCGTGCGCCGCGAGGGTCACGGTGAGGGTGATGCCACAGGCGGCGCCGAGGTAGCGGGCGGTGTTGTTGGCGCCCGAGCCCATGGCGGCGCGCTCGGGCGGCACGCTGGCGACCGCCTCGCGCCCGAGCAGCGCGTTGAGGACCCCGGTGCCCAGCCCGGAGACCACCATGGCGAGCGCCACCCGGGTCACCGCGGAGCCCTCGTCGAGCCCGAAGCCGATCATCTGCCCACCGGCCACGACGAGCAGCACCACCGCCACGGGCCTGCCGCCCTCGAGCGGGTGGCGCACGAGGCGCACCAGCAGCGAGGCCACCACGCTCGCCGCGGCCCAGGCCACGACGAGCAGGCTGCCGACCCACAGGCTCTCCCCCAGCCCGGCCTGCGCCAGTGTCGGCACGTACGACGAGATGCCGATCATCCCGAGGCCGAGCACCAGCGATCCCCCGGTCGCCGCCCGGAACCGCGGGTGCGCCAGCAGCGCGGGCTCCACCAGCGGCTCGCGCACGCGCCGCTCGACGACCACCATGGCCGCCAGCGCGAGGACCCCACCGACGACGAGGCCGACCACCGGGCCGTCGACGCCGTCACGCCCCTCCGTCAGCGCCGCGACCAGGCACGACATGCCGAGCACCAGCAGGGCGAGCCCGGGCAGGTCGACGCGCCGCGCCGCGGGCGTGGAGACGGGCAGCGCCCGCACCGAGGGCAGCAGCAGCAGCGCGGCCAGCGCTGCGGTGACGACGTAGGTCTCGCGCCATCCCGACCCGAGGTCGAGTGCGGCGGCGAGGAGGGCGCCGGTGGCGATGCCCAGCCCGACGCTGGCGCCCCACACCGACGTCGCATGGGCCCGCGCGGGCCCCGGGGCGTGGGTGTGGGCGAGCAGGGCCAGCCCGCAGGCGAGCACGGCGGCGCCGCCCACGCCCTGCACGACGCGGGCCCCGATCAGCAGGAGCGGCTCCTGGGCCAGGCCGCACACGAGGGCACCGGCACCGACCGCCACCAGGCCGGCGAGGTAGACCCGGCGTCGGCCGAGGGCGTCGCCGAGCACGCCGGTGGCGAGGAGGGCTCCGGCCAGGCCGACGCTCATCGAGCTCAGCACCCACGCCTGCGCGGCGGGACCGGCACCCAGGTCGGCGGCCGCTGCAGGCAGCGTGGCCATCGGGGTGACGTAGGTGACCAGGACCAGGGCTGTGCCCAGTGCGACGACGGGCAGTGCCCGCGCCCCGGCCTCCCGGCCCGTGAGGACGTGACCGGAGGACGGTTTGACATTCAAACTCACACCGCAGGACAGTACACAGGTGAGGACCTCCTGGACACCCCGTCGCGCGCCCCGGCGCGCCCGGCCGGCCGTCGCCGAGGGCAGGGACCGGGACCGGTGAACGAGTCTCCGATCGCCGCACCGGTCCCCCCGTCGGCCGCGACCCTCGACGCGACCCCCGACTCGACCCCTGCAACGACCCACGTCGCGCTCGACTCGCTGCCGGGGCGGCCCTGTCCGGCCGCGGCGGCGCTCGAGGTGGTCGGCGAGCGGTGGTCGCTGCTGGTCGTGCGCGAGCTGGCGATGGGCAGCGGGCGCTTCACCGACATCGTGCGGGGCACCGGGGCGCCCCGCGACCGGGTCGCCGCGCGCCTGCGCTCGCTCGAGGCGGCCGGCGTCGTGCGACGCACCTCCGACACCGCGGGCGACGCAGCGGGCAACACGGCGGGCGCGCGGGGCGGCTACGCGCTCACCCCCGCGGGACGCGACCTGCTGCCGGTGCTGGACGCGCTCCTCGCGTGGGGGCGGACCCACGCGGTCGCCCCCGACGACCCCCGACGCAGGAGTGACTACCCCCGCCTCGCCGCCGACTGACAGTCCCGCCACCGACAGCATCCCGACCGACGGCACCCCGGCCGGCCCGACCCTGGTCCAGGCCCGGCCTGGCTCGCCGGGCCAGCCCTCAGCGCGCCCGGCCGAACCTCAGGTCCTGCACCGTGGCCCGAGCGGCCGTGGGCGAGGTCGCCCGACGCTCGGAGAAGGTCGCGGTGGCGGGGTCCCAGACGCCGACGTCGGTGCGCAGGTTGCCGTCCCAGTCGCCCACCACGGGCAGGTCGCCGGGCTCGCCGAAGGCCACGTCGGCGGTCCAGGCCAGCCCGTCGTCGTCGACGCGGCGCAGCGTGAAGGTCGCGGTGGCCTGGTCGTAGACGCCGAGGTCGGTGGTGCCGTTGCCGTCCCAGTCGCCGGTGACCGGGACGTCGTCGGCGTCGCCCAGGACGGCGGTCGACACCGTGCCGTCGGCGGCCCGCATCCGGAACTGCGCGGTCTTGGCGCGCCACACGCCGACCTCCCACAGGCCGTCGCCGTCCCAGTCGCCGGCGACGGGCTCGTCGGTGGCGTTGCCGAGCACGACCGTGGTGAGCCCGGCCCCGGTCTTCAGCGTGAAGGTATTGGTCGACGGCGTGCGTACGCCCGGGTTGGTGAGCCCGTCGCCGTCCCAGTCACCCACCACGGGGTCGTCGGTCGACGTGCCCAGCCGCACGACGCGGGGCTTGGCACGGGGGCGCTGGATCCGGAACTCCGAGGTGTCCGCGCGCCGGTAGACCGCCAGCTCCGCGGGTGCGTCGCCGGCGAAGTTGCCGGCCAGCGGCACGTCCACGCAGTTCTGCGAGTCGACCGTGCTGCCGTAGACGAAGGGGGCGCCGTGGAACCACGCCTCGATCACCGAGCGGTCCTGGCGCTCCTCGAAGTGCAGGTGGGGGCCGGTGGAGTTGCCCGTCGAGCCCAGGGTGCCGATCTGGGCGCCCTGGTCGACGCTCTGACCGGTCACGACGACGACGTCGTTGAGGTGGGCGTAGAGGGTGCTCTCCCCGCCGCCGTGGTCGATGACGACGTAGTGGCCGTAGCCGGAGGTGCCGGTGGGCGCCGCCGTGGTGACGACGCCTGGTGCGGCGGCGACGACCGGGTCGTCGACGTCATCGGTGCGGTTCCAGTCGATCGCTCGCGAGCTGGGGCTGTGGCTGGACCGTGTCGTGCCGGTCCAGGTCTGGCCGCACGGGAACGGCACCTCGTACGCCGTGTCCGGCGCCGCACCCGCGGGCGCGGCGAGCACGAGGGTGGGGCACACCAGGGCCAGGCCGGTGGCGCCCAGCAGGACGCGGGTGGACCGGGGGCGGCCACGGACAGCACGGGGCTCGGACGGGAGGGGGGACCAGGGGGGCATGGTGAGGACGTCCTCGGGGTGGGCGCGGAGGACGTCGCGACCGCCGGACGCGACGAGGCACGTCGCTGTGCCTCGCGCTCATCAGCCCCAGGAGTCGTCAACCGTCACACGAGTAGACACACGAAACCACGGTCTCGGCGTGTCTGTCACGAACTACAGCGATGTAATGGTATAGCCCTCTGGACCAGCGCCGTGCACGGGTCAGCCGCGGGGCGGCCGGATCAGGCCCTCCTGGGCCACCGTGGCGACGAGGAGTCCGTCCCGGGTGAAGACCCTGCCGATGGCCAGACCCCGCGCGCCGTGGGCCGACGGCGACCACTGGTCGTAGAGCCACCACTCGTCGGCCCGGAAGGGCCGGTGGAACCACACCGTGTGGTCCAGCGAGGCCATCTGCACCCCCGCCGGACGGTCGTGGGCGGCCAGCGTGGCGCCCAGCAGGCTCATGTCGCTGGCCCAGGTGAACGCGGCCAGGTGGAGGTGCGGGTCGTCGGGCAGCGCCGCCGCCATCCGGAACCACAGCTGGGCGCGAGCAGGGTGGAGCGGGTCCTCGGCCAGTCCGTGGCCGGAGGTGCCGATCGAGCGGGCCTCGACCGCACCCCACTCGCGGGCCAGCTTGGGTCCCTCGCCGTCGCCGCGCGAGGCCATCTGCGAGAGCAGGTCGACACCCTGCTCGGGCGCCGGGACCTCGGGCATCGCGTCCTGGTGGTCGAAGCCCTCCTCGGCGCGGTGGAAGTTGGCGGTGAGGTAGTAGATGGGGCGCCCGTGCTGGCGGGCGGCCACGCGGCGGGTCAGGAAGGAGCGGCCGTCGCGGATGCGCTCGACGTCGAAGACGATCGGCACGTGCGGGTCGCCCGGCAGCAGGAAGTAGGAGTGCAGCGAGTGCACCTCGAAGCCCTCCGGCACGGTGTGGATGCCCGCGATGAGCGCCTGCGCGGCCACCTGGCCGCCGAAGACCCGCGGGCGGCCGTAGTCGACGGTGGCGCCGCGGTAGAGGTCGTCGTCGAGCCGCTCCAGGTCGAGCAGGCCCAGCAGGTGGGCGACCGCGGCCTCCGGGTCGGGGACGAGCCCGCTGGTCATGTCGTCTCCTTCTCCACCGGGCGCAGCAGCGCCTCCTGGGCCACCGACGCCACGAGGGTGCCGTCGGGGGTGAACACCTGGGCGTTGACCAGTCCTCGTCCACCCTGGGCGGCCGGCGAGACCTGGTCGTAGAGCCACCACTGGTCGGCGCGGAAGGGCCGGTGGAACCACACGGCGTGGTCGAGGGAGGCCACCAGCGTGCCGCGCGAGCCCAGCCGCAGGCCGTGGGGGCTGAGCGCGGCGCCCATCAGGCTCATGTCGGAGAGGTAGGTGAAGGCCGCGACGTGCAGGAAGGGGTCCTCCGGCAGCTGCTCGCGCACCCGCAGCCACAGCCGCTGGCGGCCCGGGTGCTCGGGGTCGGGGGGCAGCAGGTCGTGGGAGCTGCCGACGTAGCGCAGGTCGGCCACCTCGAACTCCTCCCAGGAGCGGTCGCCCTCGCGCAGCATCGTGGTGGGGTCGAGGCACTCCTGCGGCGGCGGCGCGTCGGGCATCCGCGACTGGTGCTCGCGGCCGGGCTCGGGGCGGTGGAAGTCGGCGGTCAGGGCGAAGATCGGCCGGCCGTGCTGGCGCGCCAGCACGCGGCGGGTGGCGAAGGAGCGACCGTCGCGCAGCGGCTCGGCGTCGTAGATGATCGGCGTCGTGGTGTCGCCGGGCTGCAGGAAGTAGGAGTGCAGCGAGTGCACGGCGTAGGCCGGGTCGACGGTGCGCTGGGCGGCCACGAGGGCCTGCGCGGCGACCTGGCCCCCGAAGACCCGCGGCAGCCTCGACTCCTGGACCGCGCCGCGGAAGAGGTTGTCGTCGATGGTCTCGAGGTCGAGGAGCGCCACCAGCTCCCGGGCGTCGCGCGGCACGCTCAGTCCCGCCCGGTGGTGTCGGGCCCCGCCACGTCGGGGCCCGGGTCGTCGGGCTCCTCCAGACCGGCCAGGAACTGCTCGAACTGCTGGCCGATCTCCTCACCCGTCGGCAGCGGCTCGTCGGGGGCCAGCAGGTTGCCGCCCGACTCCTCGGCGCGCTCGAAGGCGTCGTACTGCCGCTCGAGGGCCTGCACGACGTCGTCGACCTCGGCGTTGTCGGCGAGGTAGGCGGTGATCTCCTCCTCGCGCTGCTCGGCCTCCGCGTGCAGCACCGACAGGTCGAGGGTGAGGCGTCCGGCCAGCTCGACCTGCTCGAGCAGGGCGGCCGAGGCGCGGGGGTAGTCGAGCTGGGCGAGGTAGTGCGGGATGTGGGCCACGAAGCCCTGCGCGGGGTGGCCCCACTCCCCCAGCCTGACCTCCAGCAGCGCCTGGGCGCTGCTGGGCACGCGCAGCTCGCCGCGCCACGGGCTGGTGGCGCCGAGGAGCAGCTCGGGGTCGTTGGCGTGGTGCGTCAGCGCCACGGGCCGGGTGTGGGGCACGGCCATCGGCACCGAGCCCATCGACACGACCCGGGTCACCCCGAAGCGCTCGACGACCTCGCGCACGGCGCGGGAGAAGGCCTCCCACCGGTTGTCGGGCTCGGGTCCCTGGAGCAGCAGGTACGGCGTCCCGCCGCTGTCGCGCAGCAGCCGCACCACGAGGCGCGGGGCGTCGTAGGAGGCGTAGTGGTCGCGTACGAAGGAGATCGCGGGGCGGCGGGCGCGGTAGTCGTGGAACTGGTCCACGTCGAAGGTCGCGACCACCCGGCTCGACGAGGGGACGGCCGGGGGGCCGTGGAGGCCGTCCTCCTCGAGGTCCACGAGGTGGCGCGCGGCGCGGGCGGCGGCGTTGCCGGCGTCGAGGAAGCCGTCGAGCACGAGCACCATGGTCAGGTGCTCGGGCGAGCCGTCGAGCTCGGGCACGTCGTCGACGATGTGCACCAGGCGGGGTTCGGCAGGCACGGCGTCCTCTCGGCACGGTCTGCGACGGGCGCAGAGGCGGAGGCCCGCCGGGCAGGCGGGCCGGGTGTCGGTGGCCCGAGCACCGTAGCGGACCACGGTATTCCCCCCGCCGACCCCTCGTCGTGGCCGCCCGTGCCGCGGACCGCGGGCGGGTGACCCCACCCACAGCGGGCCCGGCCGGCGGCCGCGCTCAGCGCGCCCCCAGCAGGGCGCGACCCGGCGGGCCTGCCCACAGCGCGGCGACGTGGGAGACATCGGTGCCGCAGCAGCCGCCGAGCACCCGCAGCGCCGGGAGCCGCTGCCGGAGGTACTCGGTGCGGTCCACGAGCAGGTCGAGGTCCCCCTCGTCGAGGGTCTCGGCGGCGTCGAGCTCGGCGTGGCTCAGCGTCGAGGCGTTCGGGCGCAGCCCGATGACCCGGTGGCGCCAGCCGCCGCCGCCGTCGTCGCCGCCGTCGAGGGCCCGCGCCACGTGGTCGGGGTGGGCGCAGTTGACGAGGTAGCCGTCGGCGGGCGCCTCGCGCTCCAGGCGGCGCACCGCGTCGGCCAGGGCGGTGCCGTCGGGCAGGGTGCCGTCGGTCTCGACGGTGAACGACACCGCCACCGGCACACCGACCGAGCGCGCGGAGCGCACCACGCCGACCGCCTCGGCGGCCCCGGTCAGGGTGTACGCCGTCACCGCGTCGACGCCGGCCCCCGCCAGGGCGGCCACCTGCGGCAGGTGGCGGCTGGCCGCGTCGTCGGGATCGAGCCGCTCACCGGCGACGTAGCCGTCGCCCAGCGGCCCGATCGTGCCGACGACCCGCACGGCGAGCAGGTCGGTCAGTCGCCCACGCAGGGCCTGCACCAGGTCCACGGCCCGGTGGTTGAGGCCCGCCGCGGCGTGCACGTCGTGGCCGAGCGACGCGGCCCACTCGGCGCCGGCGCGCCACGTGGGGGTCTCGAGCAGCAGCCCGGCCCCGACCCGGCGGGCCACGTCGGCGTACCCGAGGTAGTAGTGCTCGAGGAGCTCGCGTCCGCGCTCGTCGTCGACCAGCGGGAAGGCCGCGAAGCCGGGCAGGTCGACGCCGTGGTGGAAGATCAGGTCGGTCTCGAGCCCACCGTCGGTGACCCAGGCGGCGGCCGCGTCCCACGGTGGTGGTGTGCCGCTCACGGCTGGTCCTCCGTCCCGGGACGTCCGGGCGTCCCGGTGGACGTCCTACCCGCCGGGCCCGGGCCCGGGCCAGGGCCGGAGGTCCTCCCCCGGCGGCCTCAGTCGCGCGCCGCGGCGCCGGCCTCGGCGCGGCCGAGCTTGGCGTGGCTGCGGCCGTAGACGAAGTAGAGGGCGAAGCCGAGCGCCATCCAGACCAGGAAGCGCAGCCAGGTCTCCGCGCTCAGGTTGAGCATCAGGTAGAAGCAGATCAGGGCCGAGAGCACCGGCAGCACCGGCGAGAGCGGCACCCGGAAGGAGCGCTCGAGGTCGGGGCGGCTGCGACGCAGCACCGGCACGGCCAGCGAGACCAGGAGGAAGGCGGTCAGCGTGCCGATGTTGACCATCTCCTCCAGCTTGCCGATCGGTGTGAGGGAGGCGACCAGGGCCACCACGACGACGATGCCGATGGTGATGGTGAGCGGGGTGCCGGTGCGGCGGTCGACGCGGGCGAGCTTGACCGGCAGCAGGCCGTCGCGGGCCATCGCGAAGAAGACGCGCACGGCCCCGATCATCAGCGTCATGACCACGGTGGTCAGACCGGCCACGGCGCCGGCCGAGATGAGCGTGCCGATGCCGTCTTGGCCGCGGTCGATGAAGGCCCGGGCGAGCGCGGCCTCGGGGTCGATGTCGCGGTAGTTGACCATGCCCACGATGACCAGGGCGACGGCGATGTAGAGCACCGTGCAGATCGCCAGCGAGCCGAGGATGCCGCGGGGCAGGTCGCGCTGCGGGTTGCGGGCCTCCTCGGCGGTGGTGGCGACGACGTCGAAGCCGATGTAGGCGAAGAAGACGACCGAGGCCGCCGACACCACGCCCAGGACGCCGTAGACCTGCGGTTCGATGCCGAAGAGCAGCTGCACGAGCGGGGCGGTCAGCCAGGTGCCACCGGTCTCGGCCGTGCCGGCGGCGTCGGGCACGAAGGGGGTGTAGTTGCTGCCGTCGATGTAGAACAGGCCGGCCACGATGACGAAGAGCACCACGAAGAGCTTGACCGCGACGAGCACCAGGTTGACGCGCAGGCTCTCCTTGATGCCGAAGGCGATGAGGGCGCCGAGCACGGCCACCAGCAGGAAGGCGGCGAGGTTGAACGTGGCGTCGGGGCCGAGCGAGGCGGGCCAGGTGACGCCCAGCTGGTCGAGGAGCGTGACGAAGTAGGTGCTCCAGCCCTGGGCCACCACGCTCGCTCCGAGCATCAGCTCCAGGAGCAGGTCCCAGCCGATGATCCACGCCACCAGCTCGCCGAGCGTGGCGTAGGAGAACGTGTAGGCCGACCCCGACATCGGCAGCGTCGAGGCGAACTCCGCGTAGCAGAGCGCGGCCAGCGCGCAGCAGATCGCGGCGATGCCGAAGGAGAACACCACCCCGGGCCCGGCGTAGTCGGCGGCGACCCGGCCGGTGAGGGTGAAGATCCCGGCGCCGATCACGACGCCGACGCCGAAGACCGTGAGGTCGAGGGCGGTGAGGTTCTTCTTCAGCGCGAACTCGGGGTCGTCCCCCGAGGCCAGCGACTGCTCGATCGACTTGGTGCGCAGGAGACCGGTGCGTGTGCGACTCACCCGGAGACCGTAGAGCACCACCCGCGCTCGTCGCGAGCGTCCCCCGGGCGGGTCGCGCGGTGGATCGGCGACCACCACCGCCGCCACCGGGCGGTCCCTACCCCCCCGGGGGAGGGTCGGACCGCTGCTCGCCACCGCCTACCGCGAGCCCTCGGCGCTGCGCTCGACCGGCTCGACGGGCGCGACCGGCTCGACGGGCTCCGCAGCGGCCGCGGGGCCGTCGAGGGCGGAGATGCGCTCCACGATCCCCAGCGCCAGGGTCTGCGGGGTCAGGCCGATGCGCTCGAGGATCACCCCGCGCTTGGCGTGGTCGAGGAACTCCTGGGGCACGCCGTGCAGCTGCACGGGGGTGGTCACACCGGCCTCGTTCAGGGTCTGCAGCAGCACGGCGCCACAGCCGCCGACCACGCCGTTGTCCTCGATGCTGACCACGAGACGGTGCTCGCGGGCCAGGTCGACGATCGCGGGGTCGACGGGCTTGACCCAGCGGGGGTCGACGACGGTGACGCCGATGCCCTGGGCGGTGAGCCGCTCGGCCACCTGCACCGCGGTCGTCGCCATCGAGCCCACGCCGACGATGAGCACGTCGCGGGCACCGGAGCGCACGAGCACGTCGGCGCCCCCCGCCCGGTCGACGGCCGCGACGTCCTCGGGCGGCGGACCCTTGGGGAAGCGCACCACCGTGGGGGCGTCGTCGACCTCCACGGCCTCGTTGAGCAGCTCGCGCAGCCGGGTCGCGTCACGGGGCGCGGCCAGCCGCAGCCCCGGCACCAGCTGGAGCATCGACATGTCCCACATGCCGTTGTGGCTGGCGCCGTCGTCGCCGGTGACCCCGGAGCGGTCGAGCACGAAGGTGACGCCGCAGCGGTGCAGCGCGACGTCCATCAGCACCTGGTCGAAGGCGCGGTTGAGGAAGGTGGCGTAGACGGCGAAGACCGGGTGCAGGCCGCCCATCGCCAGGCCGGCGGCCGAGGTGGCGGCGTGCTGCTCGGCGATGCCGACGTCGAAGGTGCGCTCGGGGAAGCGGGCCTGGAAGTGGTGGAGGCCCACGGGGTGCATCATCGCTGCGGTGATGCCGACGACGTCCTTGCGGCGCTGGCCGATGTGGACGATCTCGTCGGCGAAGACGTCGGTCCAGATGCGGCCCTTGGGGTTCTCCTCGCCGGTGTCGACGTCGAAGGGCCCCGGGGAGTGGAACTGGTCGGCCTCGTGGCGCTCCGCGGCGTCGTAGCCGAAGCCCTTGCGGGTGAGCGCGTGCACGATGACCGGGCCGCCGAAGCGCTTGGCCTGGGCCAGCGCGTGCTCCATGGCCGCGCGGTCGTGGCCGTCGACGGGGCCGACGTACTTCAGGCCGAGGTCCTCGAAGAGGCCCTGGGGGGCGAGGGCGTCCTTGAGGCCCTTCTTCACCGCGTGGAGGGCGTCGTAGGCCGCGCCGCCGACCGCCGGCACGGAGTTGAGCCGCTTCTTGACCTGGTCGAGCAGCTGCTCGTAGCGCGGGTTGGTGCGCAGCGAGGTCAGCGCGGTGGCCAGGCCGCCGATCGTGGGGGTGTACGAGCGGCCGTTGTCGTTGACCACGATGACCAGCCGGCTGTCCTGGGCGACGGCGATGTTGTTGAGCGCCTCCCAGGCCATGCCGCCGGTGAGCGCGCCGTCGCCGATGACCGCGACGACGTGGCGGTCCTCGCCCCGGATGGCGTAGGCCTTGGCCAGCCCGTCGGCGTAGGACAGCGCGGTGGAGGCGTGGGAGTTCTCGACGATGTCGTGGGGCGACTCGGCCTGGCTGGGGTAGCCCGAGAGGCGACCTTCCTGGCGCAGGCCGTCGAAGTCCCCGGCGCGGCCGGTGAGCAGCTTGTGCACGTAGGACTGGTGGCCGGTGTCGAGCACGACGCGGTCGTGGGGGCTGTCGAAGACCCGGTGCACGGCCAGGGTCAGCTCCACCACGCCGAGGTTGGGGCCGAGGTGGCCCCCGGTGCGCGCGCACGTCGCGACGAGCACGTCACGGATCTCGGAGGCCAGGGCGTCGAGCTCGTCGTCGGCCAGGTCGCGCAGGTCGCGGGGTCCGGTGATCTGCTCGAGGAGTCCCATGGGCCCGAGTTTACGACCTCACAGGTCGACCACCGCGATCGCCGACTCGTGCAGGCTCCCCAGCCACACCCGGCCCTCGTGCTCCCGCACGCCGGTCACCATGTGGTAGCCGCCCGCGTCGCCGTCGACGTCGTGCACGAGCCGGCCCGCGTCGTCGTAGGCCTGCACCCGCAGCGTGCGGGCCGGCTGGGGCTGGAGCGGGGCGGGCAGCCGGGTGGCGGCGCGCTGCAGCCAGGTCGGGCCCTGCTGGAGCCGGGTGACGACGGGGTCGGTGGGGCTGGCGATCGTGACCCAGACCAGCCCGTCGCTGCCGCGGGCGATGTTGTCGGGGTAGCCCGGCAGGTCGGTGGCCAGGTGGTCGCGGCTGCCGGCACGCGGACCGGTCAGCCACAGCCGCACCACGGTGCGCGCGGCGGTCTCGGCGACCGCGACGTAGGACCCGTCGGCGGCGAGCGCCACGCCGTTGGCGAAGGCCAGCCCGTCGAGGGCCACGGTGACCGAGCCGTCGGGGGCGAGGCGCAGCAGCCGCCCGGTGCGGGTGTCCTGCACGAGGTCGTCCTTCCACCGCTCGATGCCGAAGCGGGTGGAGGAGTCGCTGAGCCAGACGGTGCCGTCGTCGCCGATCGCGGCGTTGTTGCAGAAGACCATGCGCCGTCCGCCGACCTCGGCCAGCAGCGGCTCGACGGTGCCGGTGGCGGGGTCGACCCGCAGCAGGCCGCGGTGGGCGTCGCAGACCAGCAGCCGGCCGTCGGGGTCGATCTCGAGGCCGAGGGGCCGGCCGCCGGTGCGGGCCACGCGCTCGAGGTGGGAGCCGTCGTGGGAGACCCGCCACAGCGCGCCGTCGGCGGTGCCGGTGTAGACCGCGCCCTCGTGCCGGCCGCCGGTCGCCACCACGACGTCCTCGGCGCCCGGCCCGGGCACGGCGTGCACCCGGGGCACGGGCGCGCCGGCGCGCCCGCCGCGGGCGGCGCTCACGACCACACCCCCGCGCCGAGCTCGCGGTAGAGCGCGGAGTCGAGCAGCTCGGGCACGGCGATGCTCGCGCTCCCCCCGAGGTCGAGGCTCCGGGCCTGCTCGGGCTCGACGAACACGATCCGGCGCCCCTCCCCCAGCACGACGTCGTCGTCGGTGAGGTCGGTGGCGGCCACGAAGACCGCGACCGGGTCGGTGGTGCCGTAGGCCGCGTGGTGCACCTGCAGCTCCCGCAGCAGGCGCAGCTCCTCGGGCGCCACCACGATGCCGGTCTCCTCGGCCAGCTCGCGCGCCGCGCCCTCGGCCCAGCCCTCGCCGGGCTCGAGGTGGCCCCCGCACAGGCCCCACTTCTCGGGGTCGATGCGCGGGTGCTCGTCGCGCTCCTGGAGCAGCAGCCACCCCCGCCGGTCGACCAGCACCACGCACCCGAACCGCTTCGCGTCCTCGCTCACCCCGCCAACCTAGACCGCGCGGGGACCGGCTCGTGGGAGCCTGGGGCGGTGCACCGACCCGTCGCCCGCGCCACACCCGTCCTGACCGCGCTCCTCGCGCTCCTGCTCCCGCTGACCCTCACGGCGCCGGCCCCCGCGGCGGAGCCCCCGGCCCCCGCCGCGGACGACCCCGGCCTGGTGGTCACGGGGTACGCCGTGGGCAGCGCCTCGGACCGTCTCGTCGCACGCAACGCCGCGGGCCTGGACACCCTCACCGTGGCCGGTGTCGGCCTCCACGCCGACGGCGACGGGGTGGGGCGTCCGACCGCGGACATGACCCGGCTCCTGCGCACCGCTCACGCCGAGGGCCTGCGCGCGGAGCTGGTGCTCAGCAACTACAGCAACCGCCTCGGCGGTTTCGACACCCGCGCCGTGGGCCGTCTGCTCCTCGAGCCGGCGCACGTGCGCCACGTGGCGCGGATCGTCGCGCGCGTCGTGGCCGACCAGGGCTGGGACGGCGTCAACGTCGACCTCGAGTCGATGCGCCGTCGCCACGGCCGGGGGCTGGTCTCGCTGCTGGAGGCGCTGCGCGCCCGCCTGCCGCAGTCCGCGGCGCTGTCGGTCGACGTCTCCGCGCGCACGTCACAGGAGGGCTACCTCGAGGGCGGCTACCGCCTCGGGGAGGTCGCCGACGTCGTCGACCTCGTGCAGCTGATGACCTACGACCAGCACGGACCCACCTGGTCGGGGCCGGGGCCGGTCGGCGGACTGGACTGGCAGCGCCGCAGCGTGACCGCGGCGCTCGAGCAGGTGCCCGCCGCGATGCTCGACCTGGGCGTCGCCGGCTACGGCTACACCTGGCCGCGGCGCGGCACCGGCCACACCGTGCTGGTGCGACGGGCGCGCCAGCTGGTCGAGGCCGACGGCGCCACCGCGCGCTGGCGGGCCGCGGAGGGCGAGTGGACCGCGCGGCTCTCCGACGGCACCCGGCTCTGGTGGTCCGACGCCCGGTCCTACGCCGTGCGCCGCGACCTCGCCGCCGAGCTGGGCCTGCACGGCCTCGCCGTGTGGCGCGTCGGGTCCGCCGACACCCTGCCCGCGCCGGGCTGAGGCCGAGCGGGGCGCCCGCGGGCGCGACGCCCCCGAGGAGCAGGGCGCCGCGCCGGTCGGTCCGGCGGGCGCTCGGTCAGTTCAGCGGGCGCATCGACGACGGCACGCCGCCGCCGCGGTGGACCTCCTCGACCAGCTCCTGGAGCGCGGTGAGGGCGACCCGCTGCGACATCGGGCCGTAGGAGACGCGCGCGACGCCGAGCTCCTCCAGGCGCGCCAGGGAGGGCGTGCCGGGCAGGCCGATGGTGGTGAGGCGCTGCGGACCGAAGGCCTCGACCAGGGTCGTCACCTGCTCCTCGGTGAGCGGGCCGGGCACGAAGACCAGCGGGGCGCCGGCGTCGAGGTAGGCCCGGCCGCGCTCGACGGCGTCGCGCAGGATCTCCTCGGGGTCGCGGTCGCCGCCGAGCACGAAGGCGTCGGTGCGGGCGTTGAGCACGAAGTCGGGCACGCCCTCGGCGCGGGCGGCCTCCATCACGGCGGCGACCTGCGCGGCCGCCTCGTCGACCGGGCGGAGCTGGTCCTCGAGATTGGCGCCCACCACGCCCACGCCGATCGCGCGGCGGACGGTGGCGGCGGCGTCGCCGTACCCTCCCTCGAGGTCGGCGGTGACGGGCAGGTCGGTGGTGGCGACGATGCGCCCGACCGCCTCCAGCATGAGGTCGAGCGGGATGTTCTCGCCGTCCTCGTAGCCCCACGAGGCCGCGATCGAGTGGCTCGCCGTGGCGAGCGCCTGCGTGCCGGGGGTGTCGGCGACGACGCGGGCGCTGATGGCGTCCCACACGTTGACGACCGTGAGCAGCGCGGGGTCACGGTGCAGCTGGAGGAGTCGGGTGGCCTTCTCGGGGGTGGTGGTCATGGTCCCGACGCTAGCCACCTCCCCGCCGCGCGTCCTCACCCGTCGGCGCTCCGCCGGGCTCACTCCCAGAAGACGCGGTCCACCACCGAGCGCGAGATCCGGGTCTGGCGCAGGTGGTCGTTGAGCATCTCCTCCGAGCCGCTCGGCGGGTAGCCCAGGATGCTCGCCACGGCGGCGCGCTCGCGGGGGTCGCGCGGCAGCTGGTCGCTGGGGCCGCCCCGCACCAGGGTGATGGCGTTGCGGATCCGGCTGACCCGGCGCCAGCCCTCGGTGAGCGCGTCGGCGTCGTCGGTGGAGACCAGCCCGGCGTCGCGCGCCGCGGCGAGCGCGGGCAGCGTGCGCGAGGTGCGCAGCCCGGGCACGGTGCCGGCCCAGCGCATCTGCAGCAGCTGCACGGTCCACTCGATGTCGGCCAGCCCACCGCGGCCGAGCTTGAGGTGGGTGGCGGGGTCGGCGCCGCGGGGCAGCCGCTCCTGGTCGACGCGGGCCTTGATCCGCCGCACCTCGACCACGTCGTCGTCGGAGAGGCCCTGCGCGGGGTAGCGCAGCGGGTCGACGAGCTCCTCGAAGCGCCGGCGCACGCCCTCGTCGCCGACCACCGCGTCGGCGCGCAGCAGCGCCTGGAACTCCCACACCGCCGACCACTTGGCGTAGTAGGCGGCGTAGGAGTCGAGGGTCCGCACCAGCGGGCCCTGCTTGCCCTCCGGGCGCAGGTCGGCGTCGACGACCAGGGCGGGGTCGTGGCCGGGGGCCGCCAGCAGCCGGCGCACCTCGTTGGCCACGGCCTGGGCGTAGGTCGAGGCGACATGGGGGTCGGCGCCGGGCTCGGGCTCGTGGACGAACATCACGTCGGCGTCGCTGCCGTAGGACAGCTCGAAGCCGCCGTAGCGCCCCATCGCCACGATCGCCAGCCGGGTGGGCGCCGCGTCGAGCCGGCGCTGGCGGCGTACGGCGGCGCCGGCGACCGCCAGCGTGGCCTCCAGGGTGGCGTCGGTGAGGCGGGAGAGCCCGGCCCCGACCTCGGTGACGTCGGTGAGTCCGAGCAGGTCGCCGGCGGCGATGCGGAAGAGCTCGCGGCGCCGGATGGCCCGCACCGCCCGCACGGCCTTGTCGGGGTCCTCGCGGCGGGCGGCTCCGGCGAGCATCTCCTCGCTGAGCGCCTCGGCGGCCAGGGGGGCCAGCGACTCCCCCAGCATCCGCACCCCCTGCGGCTCGCGCTCGAGCAGGGCGGTGGCGTAGCGCGACGTGGCGAGCACGTGGGCGAGTCGCTCGGCGACCTGGCCCTCGTCGCGCAGGGTCTGGAGGTACCACGGCGACCCGCCGAGGCTCTCGCTGATGCGACGGAAGCCGAAGAGCCCGGCGTCGGGGTCGGGGCCCTCGGCGAACCACTGCAGCATCACCGGGAGCAGCGTGCGCTGGATGTTGGCGGCGCGCGAGACCCCGCCCGTGAGCGCCTCGAGGTGGCGCAGCGCGGCCTCGGGGTCGAGGTAGCCCAGGGCGGCGAGGCGGGCGCGGGCGGCCTCCGGCGAGAGCCGGGCCTCCTCGCCCGGCAGCAGCGCCACGGCGCCGAGCAGCGGGCGGTAGAACAGCTTCTGGTGGAGCCGGCGCACCTCGCGTCGGTGGTGCTGCCACTCCTTGTCGAGGGCCGTCGCGGAGTCGCGCAGATAGCCCATGCTGCGCCCGAGCCGGCGCATCGAGGCCTCGTCGGCCGGCACGACGTGCAGCCGGCGCAGCTGGTGCAGCTGCATCCGGTGCTCCAGGGTGCGCAGGAAGGCGTAGGCCTCGTGCAGGGCCTCACCGTCCTCGCGGCCGATGTAGCCGCCGCGGGTCAGCCGGGCCAGGGCGCTCAGGGTCGTGGGCGGTCGGATCGAGGGGTCGGCACGACCGTGCACCATCTGCAGCAGCTGCACCGCGAACTCCACGTCGCGCAGGCCCCCCGAGCCGAGCTTGAGCTGGCGCTCGGCCTCGCGGCTGGGGATGTGGTCGACGACGCGGCGGCGCATCGCCTGGGTCTCCTCCACGAAGCCCTCCCGCTCGACCGCGGTCCACACCAGCGGGCCCATCGTGTCGACGTAGGCGCGCCCGAGCGCGCGGTCGCCGGCCACCGGGCGGGCCTTGAGCAGCGCCTGGAACTCCCAGGTCTTGGCCCAGCGCTGGTAGTAGCCCTCGTGGCTGGCCAGGGTGCGCACGAGCGGGCCCGACTTGCCCTCGGGGCGCAGGTTGGCGTCGACGGGCCAGATCTCGCCCTCGCCGGTGGGGTCGGAGCAGATGCGCATCAGGTGGGCGGCCAGCTGGGTCGCGGCGCGGTTGGCGGCGTTGTCGGAGGCGCCCTCGACGGCCTCGTAGACGAAGACCACGTCGACGTCGGAGACGTAGTTGAGCTCGTGGCCCCCGCACTTGCCCATCGCGATGACGGCGAGCCGGGCCAGGCCTGCGCCCTCCCCCACGCGCTGGCGGGCGACGGCGAGGGCGGCCTCCAGGGTGGCGGCGGCGAGGTCGGAGAGCTCGGCGGCGACGTCGTCGACGCCGAGGTGGTGGGAGAGGTCGCGCGCGGCCAGGCGCAGCAGCACCCGGCGGTACTCCACGCGCAGCGCGTCGACGGCCACCGGGTCGACCACCGTGGCGGTCGGCGTGGGGTCAGCGGGGTCGGCGCCCACCACGCGCAGCATGTCCTCGCGCAGGGCGTACGCCGCGGGACGTGTGCACCCGATCGCGGGGTCGGTCAGCTCGGTCCAGTGCTCCGGGTGGCGCGCGAGGTGCTCGGCCAGGGCCGTGCTGGCGCCGAGCACGCTGAGCAGGCGCATCGCGGTGCCCTCGTCGTCGGCGATCTCGCGCAGCATCGCGGCAGGGTCGTCGAGGCCCTCGACGAGGCGCACCAGCCCGGCGAGGGCCTGGTCGGGGTCGGCCGTGCCGGCCACGATGGCCAGCAGCGGCTCGGCGGCCTCCCCCAGCGCGGCGAGCCCCTCGCGGGCGGCCTGCGGGTCGAGGAAGCCCAGCCGGGAGAGGTTCTGCGGGGCGGGTGCCGCCGGCGGGCCGCTCACCGCTGCCGCGCCGCCTCGGGCTCGCCCGCCGCGACGTCGGCGAAGGCCTGCGCGAGCGGGCGCCAGGCCGCGTCGAGCTCGGCCCGCGCGGCGTCGACCTCGGCGATCACCGCGGCCTGGTCGACCCCGCGGGCGGCGTGGCGCTCGGCATCGCCGACGGCCCACGCGCGCACCACCGCGGCGTCCACCTCGGGGTGCAGCTGCACCCCCCAGGCGCCGGGGGCGTGGCGCACGACCTGTGCCTCCCCCGCCGGGGTCTGGGCGAGCACCACCGCGCCGGGCGGCAGCTCCACGACGAGGTCGTCGTTCCAGTGCACCCCGCGCTGCGCCCCGGGGGCCACCGCGCCGACCAGGGCGTCGTCGGCCGCGGCGGCGGTCCAGCCGGTCTCGACCAGGCCCACCTGCTGGCCGCGGGGGTTGCGGTCCACGCGTCCGCCGAGCGCCCGGCCCACCAGCTGGTGGCCCAGGCACACCCCGAGCACGGGCGTCTGGGCGCGGGTCGCCGTACGGACCAGCTGCTTGGTGGGGGCCAGCCACGGGTGGTCGGCGTCGTCGTCGGCACCCATCGACCCCCCGAGCACCAGCAGCGCGTCGTGCGCGGCGAGGTCGGCGGGCAGCGCGTCGCCGCGGTAGGGGTGGCGCACGTCGAGCTCGACGCCGGCCTCCTCCAGCCAGCGACCGACCAGGGCCGGCGGGCAGTCCTCCTGGTGCTGCACCACGAGCACCCGGGGCCGGCGGCGCGCGCCGGTGGGCGCGGTGTCGGGAGCGGTGTCGGGAGCGGGGTCGGCTGCGCGGGACATCGGGAGTCCTCTCCGTCGGTCGGGTGGTGCGGGTGGCGCGACTGGTGCGGACGGGCGGTCGGGCCGGGCTCAGATGACCGGCAGCATCCGGTCGCGCTCGAAGGCCGAGACCTGGCCGCGGTACTCGTCCCACTCGGCGCGCTTGTTGCGCAGGAAGAAGTCGAAGACGCTCTCGCCGAGGGTGTCGGCCAGCAGCTCGGAGTCCTCGGCGATGGTGATCGCGTCGTTGAGGTTCTTCGGCAGCGGGGCGATGCCCAGGCTGGTGCGCTCGCGCTCGGTGAGCGACCAGACGTCGTCCTCGGCCTCGCGGGGCAGCTCGTAGTCGTGCTCGATGCCCTTCATGCCGGCGGCCAGCACCACGGCGTAGGCGAGGTAGGGGTTGCAGGCGGCGTCGATGGTGCGCAGCTCGATGCGGGTCGACTGGCCCTTGTTGGGCTTGTACATCGGCACCCGGATCATCGCCGAGCGGTTGTTGTGGCCCCAGCAGATGTAGGAGGGGGCCTCGCCGCCGAACATCATCCGCTTGTAGGAGTTGACCCACTGGTTGGTGATCACGGAGATCTCGGGGGCGTGGCGCAGGATGCCGGCGATGAACTGACGTCCGGTGCGCGAGAGGGAGTACTGCGAGCCGGCCTCGTAGAAGGCGTTCTCGTCGCCCTCGAAGAGCGAGACGTGGGTGTGCATGCCCGAGCCGGGGTGGGTAGTGTAGGGCTTGGGCATGAAGCTGGCCCAGATGCCCTGGCTCAGCGCCACCTCGCGGATCACGGTGCGGAAGGTCATGATGTTGTCGGCGGTGGAGAGCGCGTCGGCGTAGCGCAGGTCGATCTCCTGCTGGCCGGGGCCGGCCTCGTGGTGGCTGAACTCCACCGAGATGCCCATCGACTCCAGCATCGTGATCGCCTCGCGGCGGAAGTCGGCGCCCTCGGACTGCGCGGTGTGGTCGAAGTAGCCGCTGCGGTCCACCGGCACCGGCTCCTCGCCGCGACCGGGCATGTCCTTGAAGAGGTAGAACTCGATCTCGGGGTGGGTGTAGAAGGTGAAGCCCTTCTCGGCCGCCTTCGACAGGGTCCGCTTGAGCACGAAGCGCGGGTCGGCGTACGACGGGGAGTCGTCGGGCATGAGGATGTCGCAGAACATCCGCGCCGTGGCCGGGCCGTCGCCGCTGCGCCACGGCAGGATCTGGAAGGTCGACGGGTCGGGCTTGGCCAGCATGTCGGCCTCGTAGACGCGCGCGAAGCCCTCGATGGCCGAGCCGTCGAAGCCGATGCCCTCGCTGAAGGCGCCCTCGAGCTCGGCCGGCGCGACCGCGACCGACTTGAGCGAGCCCAGCACGTCAGTGAACCACAGCCGCACGAAGCGGACGTCGCGCTCCTCGAGCGCTCGGAGTACGAAGTCCTCTTGCTTGCCCATGCGGCGGAGCCTACAGATCCGCGCCGTGAGGTTGATCAGGGGCGCGAGCTGCTCCAGCGCCGCCGCTGCCGGCGATGCCGGCGACGACCGGGAGCGCCCGAGCACGGTCTGCGTCCGGGGTCGGCCCGGAACGTTCAGAGACTCGGCCGGACGTCGGTCACGACGAGCACGCCTCCTCGGTGTACCAGGTGCCGCTGAGGCGGTCCCCCGCCTCCGGACCCGCCCCCGACTTGTCCGCCATCAAGAGGCGAGTTCGGGTCACCCTCGCGCAGCAGGTCGCTGTCGGGTCGGCTCCATCGCGCCGGCGTCGACGTCCTCGTTGACCTCGACGAGGCCCCCCCGCGGTCGGCGTGCCGCCGGGAACGTCACCCAGCACCACGCGGGCGCCGAGCCCGACGGCCACGAGAGCCGACGAGACCGTGACGACAGCCAGGGCGCAAGGTTCATGCGTGGTCGACCTGCACGCCCATAGCGCCCACGGAGCGCCCGTCGGATCGGTTCCACCGTCTGACCGACGACGAGGCGCCCGATAGGGCGCTCGGGGCCCGTCACTGTCGCCTCCGAGGCTGGGCGACCGCGTGTGAGGCTGAAGGGCGGAGAGCCTGGGATCTTGCACGGTGGCCCCCCGAAGAATGTGTGGCCGCTGCCTGTTCCGCTCCCCACTCGCGACGGGAGAAGCGCCACGCTGCGCCAACCACGCCCGAGCGTGCGCCGGCGCTCCGCCCCGGCTTGGTGCTCGGTCCCGGGACGAGACAGTCTCGGGTTCCGACGGCGCCATCCCGACCGGGCGGGCCCCGCCCCGCCATCGCTCCTGCGCGGCGCAGCGCGCAACCACCACCCGCGACGCGGGCCTACGCCCCGGTGGAGGACCGCCGACGCCATCGCCTCACTTCTGTCACGAGGGCTGCGACGAACGCCAACGCACCCAGCGCCATGGGGAAGTAGATCGCGCCGCGAGCATCCGGTGTGACGAGCAGGAGTGCGACCAGCTGGACGATCGTGCCAAGGCCGAAGAGCACCAGGGCGCCTCGGTTGCCCCACAGCGCGACGGCGCTCAGGAGATCGGCAGCAGGGTCGTCACTTGGTCGGCTCATGCGTGGATCCTCGTTCCTCGGCGGCGAGGAACGCCGCCGTGACGCTTCAGGCGGACAGTGCTCAGCCCGTGTCGGCCTGCGACGGGAGGGTCTTGCGCTCGATCTCGGCCACCGTCGGCACGCCGGCGTTGCAGAAGACCTCGACCTCGATGGAGCGGGCGCCGCTGGTGAAGATCGCGTCGACGTCGTCGTCGGGACCGGTCTCGTAGCTCACCGTCGTCCACCCCCGGGCCGGGCGGGGCTCGACGCCGATGGCGGTGAACCCCTGGCACTCCACGACGAAGCCGCCGAACTCGTCACGCACGACCGTGCGGATGCTCTCGCCCTGCGGGTCGTAGGGGGCGTCGTCGTCCTGCTCGGCGTTGCGGATCAGCTCGTTGCTGCCCAGGGGGCCGCGGCCGCGGATGCTGTCGCCCAGCGAGGTCACCGCGAGCACACCGATGGTCACGGCGAGCGCTGCGGCCAGGCCCCAGGCGAGGGCGTAGCCCACCACCCGGCGCCAGTCGCCGTGCTCGGTCCGCGTGTCCACACCCCCATGGTCCCGGATGCCGCCCCGTCCTGTCCCCAGCGGCACCCCAAGCCGGGGTTAAGGCCACGCTAAGACGCCGCGGCGACCACGGTCCGGCGGGGTGAGCGTCGAGGGCGGTGCGATGGCCTAGGTTCGGCGGTGTGGCGCAGGTGCTGATCATCGAGGACGACGCGCGCATCCGCCCGCTGCTGATGCGCTCGCTGGGCGAGCGCGGCTACGCCGTCTCCTCCGCGCCCACCGGCATGCAGGGCCTCAGCATGGCCGTGGAGACCCGCCCCGACCTGGTGATCCTCGACCTCGGGCTGCCCGACGTCGACGGCACGCAGGTGCTCTCGATGCTGCGCTCGGTCAGCGACATGCCGGTGATCGTGGCCAGCGCCCGCGACGACGACCCCACGCTGGTGAGCTGCCTCGACGCCGGTGCCGACGACTACGTCGTCAAGCCCTACACGACCGCCCAGCTCGAGGCCCGCATCCGCGCGGTCATGCGACGCGTCGGCTCCGGGGCGCGGGCGCCGCGCACGTCGCTCGTGGTCGGCGGGCTGGAGATCGACGTCGCGGCCCGTCGCACGACCCTCGACGGCACCCCGGTCGACCTGAGCCCGCGCGAGTTCGACCTGCTGCGCCACCTCGCCGAGCGCGAGGGCGAGGTGGTCACCAAGAAGGAGCTCCTCACCGACGTGTGGAACCAGGCCTGGGGCGGCTCCGACAAGACCGTCGACGTGCACCTGTCGTGGCTGCGCCGCAAGCTCGGCGAGTCGGCCTCGCAGCCGCGCTACCTCCACACCGTGCGCGGCGTCGGGGTGCGCCTCGCCGCCCCCGAGGTCACGCCCCGGGCCGTGACCGGCACCGGCACCGACCCCGGCGACGTCTGAGCCGATGCGCCGGAGCCTGACCCTCACCGTCGCCGCCGCGGTGTCGATGGTGCTGCTCGCCATGCTCGTGCCGATGGGTCTGCTGCTGCGCAGCTACGCCCTCGAGGACCGGCTCTCCCGCGCCGCGCTGGAGGTGCAGGCCACCGAGACGGTCGTCGCGGGGCAGGACCCGGGCGCCGTGAGCGTCTACCTCGGCCTGGTCAACCGCGGCACCGGCACCACCACGACCGTGTTCTACCCACCCGACGCCGACCACCCCCAGGGCTACTCCGTGCCCGAGTCGGGCGCGGCCACCCGGCGCGTCGTGGCCACCCGCAACACCGGCCTGGCCCGCGTCGACGACGTCGCGGGCGGTGCGGAGTTCCTGGTGCCGGTCTCGCTCAGCGGCAACACCGCCGCCCCCGGCAACACCCCGGTCATCCGGGTCCGCGTCGAGGCCCCCGGCCTGGAGTCGGGCATCCTGCGCATCTACCTCGCGCTGGTGGCCCTCGGGCTGGTCCTGCTGCTGGCCGCCCTCGCCCTGGCCGACCGGATCGGGCGCGGCTTCGTGCAGCCCGTCCGCGCGCTCGCGGCGTACGCCGGGCAGCTGGGCGACCGCCGGCGGCCCGACCCGGTGACCCCGAGCGGGCCGCTCGAGGTGCGCGAGCTCGCGGGCGCGATGAACCGGCTGGTCGGTCGCATCGAGGTGCTGCTCGCCCGCGAGCGAGACTCGGTCGCCGACGTGTCGCACCGGCTGCGCACGCCGATGACGGCGCTGCGCCTGCGCGTCGACTCCCTGACCGACCCCGGCGACCGCGAGCGGCTCGGCGCCGACCTCGACGAGCTCGACGCCACCGTCGACCACGTGGTGCGCGAGGCCCGCCGCTCGCAGCGCGAGGGCCTGGTGCCCGAGGCCGACGCGGTCGCGGTGGTCACCGAACGCACCGACTTCTGGGAGGCGCTGGCCGAGGACCAGGGCCGCGCCCTCGTGCTGGTCGTCGACCCCGACCTCGGCGCCGGTGGCGCCGTGCCGGCGCGGGTGCGGGCGGCCGAGGAGGACCTGCAGGCGCTGGTGGACGTGCTGCTCGACAACGTCTTCTCCCACACCCCCGACGGCGCCGACCTGCACGTCGAGCTGGCCCCACGTCCCGGCGGCGGGGTCCTGCTCCTCGTCGACGACGCCGGGAGCGGCTTCCCCGACGGCGTCGACGTCACCGCCCGCGGCACCTCGGGCGCGGGGTCCACGGGCCTGGGGCTGGCCATCGCGGTGCGCACCGCGGAGGAGTCGGGCGGCTCGCTGGCCCTGGAGCGCTCCCCCGCCGGTGGCGGTCGGGTGCGGGTCGAGCTCGGTCCCCCGACCTAGGGCGCACGGAAGGCACGAGCGGCGCGGGCAGCACGACGACGGGGCCGCTCCCGGAGGAGCGGCCCCGTCGTGGTGGTGCCGTGCGCGCTGCCGCGCGCGAGGTGCCGTCAGGTCAGAGCGTGACCTTCGTGGAGCAGGTGGGGCTGCCGCCGACGCGGGTGGCGATGAAGCGGAAGGTGTCCTTGCCGGCGGTGTTGGGGCGGGTGCGCTCGACGTCGATGTCGCCCTCGTTGTCGGCGCGGCGGGTGTCCTTGAAGATGACCTTGCCGTCCTGCTTGAGCACGAGCTTCCAGCGGGAGCCGGCCTTGACGTTGTCGAGGTCGCCCTGGATCTCGTACTGGCCGTCGTCGGTCTCGACGTCGAGGGAGAAGCGGCCGTCGCCGCAGACCCCGCCGCGCTCGACGGCGTGGGCGGGAGCCGCCACGAGGGTGGTGGCCGGGACGGCGACGAGGGCGGTGGTGGCGAGCAGGGCGGCGGTGCGCTTGATCATGGTGGGTCCTCCTGGGACGGGTGCTGCAGGGATGGGTGGGTGGGTGGAGCCGGGTGGTGCGGGTGGAGCCGGGTGGTGTGGGCGGAGCCGTGGGGTGCGGGAGGGGCGGTCGCCTCAGTCGAGGTCGACGGTGCAGGCCTCGCCGCCCTGGGGCGTGGCGACGACGCTGAAGACGGCGTCGGCGTCCTCGTCGCCGAGCACGTCGACGTCGAGCTCGGCGTCCTCGTCGGTGGTGCGCTCGCCGGAGAACAGCGCGGTGCCGTCCTGCGCGACGACGACCTCCCAGGCCTCGCCGGCGCTGGCCGACTGGAGCTCGAAGTTCACCTCGAGGTTGTCGTCGTCGTCCTCGGCGCTGAGCTCGTAGGTCGCGTTGCCGCAGGTGCCTCGGGTCTGCAGGTCGGTGCCGCCGCCGAGCATCGCCCAGGCGCCGCCTCCGACGAGCACGACCACGACGACCGTCGCGACGACCAGCAGGGCCTTCTTCATGTCCGTGTCTCCTCGTCTCGTGCTGACGAGGAAGAGACTGTCGCGACCTGCGCTAACCGCGAACCATGGATCCGCTAAGGCGGGGCTAAGGTCGTGGAGTCCTCAACCGGCGCGTCGCGAGCACTTCAGCGCGGGACGTGCGCCTCGATCTCGGCCAGCCACGCGACGGCCGAGGCGTCGGAGGGCATGCGCCAGTCACCGCGCGGCGACATCGTGCCGCCGGCGCTGACCTTGGGCCCGTTGGGCAGTGCGGAGCGCTTGAACTGGCTGGCGAAGAAGCGGGTCACGAAGACCTCCAGCCAGTGCCGCACGGCGGGCAGGTCGTACGCCGCTCGCCGCTCGACCGGGTGCCCGGCGGGCCACTGACCGGCGTCGGCGTCGCGCCAGGCGTGCCACGCGAGGAACGCCACCCGGCTGGGGCGCATGCCCAGGCGCAGCACGTGGTGGAGGGTGAAGTCCTGGAGCGGGTAGGGGCCCACGGTGTCCTCGGTGGCCTGCGGCCGCTCGCCCTCGGTGGTCGGCACGAGCTCGGGGGTGATCTCCTGGAGCACGATCTCGCGCAGCAGGGCGTTGGTCTCCTCGTCGAACTGCTCGCTGTCGGCGACCCACCGGATGAGGTGCTGCACGAGGGTCTTGGGCACCCCGGCGTTGACGTTGTAGTGCGACATCTGGTCGCCGACGCCGTAGGTGCACCAGCCCAGCGCGAGCTCGGAGAGGTCGCCGGTGCCGACGACGATGCCGCGGCGGTGGTTGGCCAGGCGGAAGAGGTAGTCGTAGCGCAGCCCGGCCTGGACGTTCTCGAAGGTCACGTCGTAGGCGGGCGCACCGTCGCTGAAGGGGTGGTCGAGGTCGCGCAGCATCTGCTCGGCGGCCGGGCGGATGTCGAGCTCCTCGAACGTGACGCCGAGGGAGGCGGCCAGCCGGGTGGCGTAGGACTTCGTGACGTCGCCAGTGGCGAAGCCCGGCATGGTGAAGGCGTGGATGTCGCTGCGCGGTCGCCCGAGGCGGTCCATGGCACGCGCGGCCACGATGAGGGCGTGGGTGGAGTCGAGGCCGCCACTGACGCCGATGACCGCCCGGGGCTGGCCGATCGCGGTGAGGCGCTGCTCGAGGCCGAAGACCTGGATGGCGTAGGCCTCGTAGCAGTCCTGCGCGAGGCGCGCGGGGTCGTTGGGCACGAAGGGGAAGCGGTCGACGGCGCGGCGCAGCCCGACGTCGCCGGTGGGCGGGTCGAGGGTGAAGGAGACGGTGCGGAAGGCCTCCACCCGCTCGGCGTGGGTGCGGCGGTTGTCGTCGAACGTGCCCTGGCGCAACCGCTCCTGGCGCAGCCGGTCGAGGTCGACGTCGGCCACGGTGCGCACGGGGCCCCGGGCGAAGCGCTCGCCCTCGGCCAGCAGGTCGCCGCACTCGTGCACGAGGGTCTGGCCGTCCCAGGACAGGTCGGTGCTCGACTCGCCCTGGCCGGCGGCGGCGTAGACGTAGGCCGCGGAGCAGCGCGCGCTGGCGCTGCGCACCAGCAGGTGGCGGTCCTCGGCACGGGCGACGGTGATCGGGCTGCCGGAGAGGTTGGCCAGGACCGTGGCACCGGCGAGGGCGGCCTCCGCGCTGGGCGGCACGGGCACCCACATGTCCTCGCAGACCTCGACGTGCAGCGTCAGCCCGCGCACGTCCTCGGCGGTGAAGAGCAGGTCGGGTCCCAGCGGCACCTCACGGCCGCCCAGGCGCAGCGTGGCGCCGCGCCGGTCGTCGCCGGGGGCGAAGTGGCGCCGCTCGTAGAACTCCCGGTAGGTCGGCAGGTGCGACTTGGGAGCCACGCCCAGCACCCGGCCGCGGTGGATCACCACGGCGCAGTTGAGCACCCGTGTGCCGTGCACCAGCGGGGCACCGACCACGAGCACCGGCAGCAGGTCGACCGACCCGGCGCGCACGGTCTCGATCGCGTCCTCGACCGCCTCGAGGAGCACGTCCTGCAGCAGGAGGTCCTCGATGGAGTAGCCCGAGAGGCACAGCTCGGGGAAGACGGCCACGGCCACGGCGTCGTCGTGGCAGGCCCGGGCCTGCTCGAGCACCCGCGCGGCGTTGGTCGCCGGGTCGGCGATCGCGACGGGCACCGTGCAGGCCGCGACCCGCGCGAAGCCCTGGGCGTAGGCCGAGTAGAAGTCCACGGCGCCCATCCTAGGGATGCCCGCGCCGGGGACCTCCCCGGCCGGACCGCTCAGCGCCGGGTGCCGTCGGGGAAGCCGTGCGGGTTGCGCGACTGCCAGTACCAGGTGTCGGCGCACATCTCGTCGACGGTGCGGGTGGCCTCCCAGCCCAGCTCCTCACGGGCCCGGGTGGCGTCGGCCCACATGCGGGGCAGGTCGCCGGGGCGCCGGCCGACCACCTCGTAGGGCAGCTCGCGGCCCACGGCCCGCTCGAAGGCGTGGAAGAGCTCCATCACGCTGGTGCCGTGCCCGGTGCCGAGGTTGAAGGCGCGCGCGGGCTCGGCCATGTCGTCGAGGTGCTCCAGGGCGGCGACGTGGCCGGCGGCGAGGTCCATGACGTGGATGTAGTCGCGCTCGCAGGTGCCGTCGTCGGTGGGGTAGTCGTCGCCGAAGACCGAGAGCCGCTCGCGCCGGCCCACCGCGACCTGGGCGATGAACGGCATGAGGTTGTTGGGGATGCCCTGCGGGTCCTCGCCGAGGTCGCCCGAGGGATGGGCGCCCACGGGGTTGAAGTAGCGCAGCAGCGCCGTGCGCTGGCCCGGGGTCGCGGCCGCGACGTCGGAGAGCACGTGCTCGATCATCACCTTGGAGCGGCCGTAGGGGCTCAGGGCGCTGAGGTCGGCGTAGTCCTCGTGGAAGGGCAGGGGGGCCTTGTCGCCGTAGACGGTGGCCGAGGAGGAGAAGACGAGGCGGTGCACGTCGTGGCGGCGCATGGCCTCGACGAGGGAGAAGGTGGAGTCGAGGTTGTTGCGGTAGTACTCCAGCGGCTTCGCGACGCTCTCCCCCACGGCCTTGAAGCCCGCGAAGTGGATCACCGCGTCGATCTCCTCCACCGCGAAGAGGTGGGAGGTCTTGTCGACGTCGGTGAGGTCGATCGCGTGCAGCGGCACGTGGCGCCCGGAGAGCGCCTCGAGCCGCGCCACCACCGTGGGCTTGCTGTTGGAGAAGTCGTCGACCACCACGACGTCGTGGCCGGCCTCGATGAGGGCGAGGACGGTGTGGGACCCGATGTAGCCGGCACCGCCGGAGACCAAGACGCGCATGGGGAGGAACCTACCGACGCCGGCGCCGATGACTTCCCCGCCCCGCCGTGGTCTCCCCCGGCATGAGCATCAGCACCGACGCCGGCACCTCCACCGGCCCCACGCCCACCGGCAGCATCACCCCCTGCCTGTGGTTCGACCACGAGCTGGAGGAGGCGGCGTCCTTCTACACCGCGATCTTCCCCCGGTCCTCCGTCGGCCACCTGTCGCGGTACGGCGAGGGCGCCCCGATGCCCGCGGGCACGGTGATGGCCGGCGAGTTCACCCTCGACGGCCTCACCTTTCGCGCGATCAACGGCGGGCCGGTCCACGCCGGATTCACCCCCACGGTCTCCTTCAGCATCGCCTGCCGCGACCAGGCCGAGGTCGACCACTACTGGGAGCGCCTCGGCGACGGCGGGGAGGAGTCGCGGTGCGGCTGGCTGACCGACCGCTTCGGGCTGTCCTGGCAGGTCGTGCCCGACCGGCTCGGCGAGCTGCTCTCCGACGCCGACCCCGCGCGGGCCGGAGCCGCGATGCAGGCCATGCTCGGCATGCGGCGCATCGTCGTGGCCGAGCTCGAGGCCGCGGCCGACGCGGCCGGCCGGCCCGTCACCTGACGTCGGGCGGCGTCGGTGTGAGCACCACCACCCGCTCGCGCACCTGCCGCACGACCACCTCGCGCCCCTAGCCTGGGAGCAGTCCGTGGACTCCATCCGGGAGCCGCGAGATCGCAGCCGAAGGAGCTCGTCATGAGCACGCCCAGCCCCGGGTCGCCCGACCCGTCCGTGCCGTCGCCCGCCGCGTCCGAGGAGCCCGCGCCCTACGGCACCGGCCCGGCCGCACCCACCACGCCCACCACGTCCACCGCAGCCGCCGCACCCGCCCCGGCACGACGCGTGCGCACCCACCACCTGCGCGAGATGAAGCAGCGCGGGGAGCGGATCACGATGCTCACCGCCTACGACCAGTACTCCGCGCAGACCTTCGACGAGGCCGGCATCGACGTCCTGCTCATCGGCGACTCCGCGTCCAACAACGTGCTCGGCAACGAGACCTCGCTGCCGGTCACCGTCGACGAGCTGCTGCCGCTCACCCGCGCCGTGGCCCGCTCGGCGCGGCGGGCGATGGTGCTCGGCGACCTGCCCTTCGGCTCCTACCAGGGCTCGCCGCAGCAGGCCTACGACACCGCCGTGCGCTTCATGAAGGAGGGGGGCGCCCACGCCGTGAAGCTCGAGGGCGGCGCCGAGATGGCGCCCCAGATCGAGCTGCTCACCCGCGGCGGCGTGCCGGTGATGGCCCACATCGGCTTCACGCCGCAGAGCGAGCACACCCTCGGCGGCTACCGCGTGCAGGGCCGCGGCGACACCGCCGCCCGGGTGCTGGCCGACGCGCGGGCGGTCGAGGCCGCCGGCGCCTTCGCGGTGGTCATGGAGATGGTGCCCGGCGACGTCGCCGCAGAGGTCACCCGTGCGCTGGGCATCCCCACGATCGGCATCGGGGCCGGCCCCGGGTGCGACGGCCAGGTGCTGGTGTGGCAGGACGCCCTGGGGCTGCGCACCGGGCGGATGCCGCGCTTCGTCAAGCAGTACGCCGACCTGCACGGCGTCATGCTCGACGCGGCCCGTGCCTACGCCGCCGACGTCAGGGGCGGCACCTTCCCCGGCCCCGAGCACACCTTCTGACGCGACCTCCGGGCAGGACGTCCGGGCAACGCGAGACAGCCCGCGCGCCGCTCCCCCCGGAACGTCGTGCGGGCTGTCCTCGTGTGTCCGACGACGGGGGCGCTGTGGCCCCCCAGCCACGTGGTCCCCCGGGAGCGCGCGACCCTCCGTCGCCTTCTCCGTCGGCAGCCGGTCCGTCCCCCCGGAAGGTCCGGCTGATGGGTAGAACACTACGGACGTCAGGCCCACGGCCGGTCCACGCAGCGGTGACACGACCCCACCGGTTCGGTAACACGACACCCGGCGCCGCAGCGCCCGGCGGGCGCTCCTCCACACGACATCCACCGATCGGGTGGGTGCCTCCGGGCGGGTCCCGCCGTAGCGTGGCGCCATGGCCCCTCTCGGACTGCGCCGCCCCGCCCGCCCCGCCGGCGGTCCCGCCCACCGCGGCAGCCGCCTGAGCGCGTGCGCCGCCGCCGTGCTCGCCGCCGCGCTCCTCGCCCCCGCGGCACCGACCGCCCAGGCGGCACAGGCGACGCCCGACGGCCACGGCCCCACGGACTCCCGCACCGCGGCTCCCGGGAGCACCGCCGACCTTCACACCGACCCCGACCCCGCCGCCGCCCCCCGGGCCGTGCCGCGGCTGACGGTGTCGCGGGTGGCCTCCGGTCTCGACCACCCGTGGGACGTCCGCTCCATCGGCGAGGGACGGCTCCTGGTGACCCAGCGCGACCGCGCGGCCCTCACCGTGGTCGAGGGCGGCGAGACCCGCGACGTCGACTTCCCCTCCGACCAGGTCTGGGTCTCCGGGGAGACCGGCCTCATGGGTCTCGAGGTCGATCCGCGCTTCGCCGACAACGGCCGCATCTACACCTGCCAGGGCGCCACCACCGCCGGCGGCGGCCACGACGTGCGCGTCGTCGCCTGGACCCTCGACGACGCCGCCACCACCGCGACCCGCGCCAAGGTGCTCCTCAAGGGCCTGCCCGCCTCCTCCGGGCGCCACGGCGGCTGCCGCCTCCTCATCGCTCGCGACGGGTCGCTGCTCGTCGGCACCGGTGACGCCGCGGTCGGCACGAACCCCCGCGACCTGACCTCGCTGGGCGGCAAGACCCTGCGCCTCGACCGCCGCACGGGGGCCCCGTGGCCGGGCAACCCCTTCCCCCGCGCGAAGGTGCGCAGCAAGCGCTACGTCCACACCTACGGACACCGCAACGTGCAGGGCCTGGCCCAGCGCGCCGACGGCAGCCTGTGGTCGGTGGAGCAGGGCAGCTTCCGCGACGACGAGGTCAACAGGCTCCGCAACGGCGGCGACTACGGCTGGCACCCCGTCCCCGGCTACAACGAGCAGGTGCCGATGACCGACCGGTCGCTGCCTGGCACCCAGGTCGCCGCACGGTGGCGCTCGGGCCCCTCGACCGTCGCCACGTGCGGTGCGACCTTCGTGCGCGGGAAGCAGTGGGGCGCCCTGCGGGGAGCCTTGGCCGTGGCGGTGCTCAAGGACACCGAGGTGCTCTTCCTGACCTTCGACGCGCGGGGTGACCTGCGCAAGGTCCGCTCCCCCGCGGCGCTCAAGGAGCACGGCCGCATCCGCCAGGTCACCCAGGCGCCGGGCGGCGCGCTGCTGCTGACCACCGACAACGGCGACGGGAACGACGTCGTGCTGCGGGTCACCCCGGCCTGACCGGACCCGGCCTGACCGGACCCGGCCCGACCCCGGCCCGACCCCGGCCGCACCCGGGTCACCCCTTGGGGCGATGAGGCACGCTCGGCACCACCTCGCCCCCGCACCAGGAGACCCGGTGGACCAACAGACCCTGATCAACGCAGCCCTCGTGCTGGCCTTCGTGCTCGTCGGCGGGGTGTTCGCCGGCACCGAGATCGCGCTGGTCTCCCTGCGCGAGAGCCAGGTCAGCGACTTCGAGAAGCGCGGCGGGCGCGCCGGACGCGTCGCCCACGTCGCGCGCCAGCCCAACCGCTTCCTCGCCGCCGTGCAGATCGGCGTGACCGTGGCCGGCTTCTTCTCCGCCGCCTACGGCGCCTCGACGCTCGCGCCCGACTTCGCGCCGTTCCTCGTCAGCGCGGGCCTGCCCGAGGCGGCGGCCGACACCGCCGCGCTGGTCCTGCTCACCCTCGTCGTGGCCTACGTCAGCCTCGTGCTGGGCGAGCTGGTGCCCAAGCGCATCGCGCTGCAGCGCTCCGCCGGCGTCGCCCTGGTCGTCGGGCCGCCGCTCGACCGCTTCGCCAACCTCATGCGCCCGGTGATCTGGCTGCTCTCGAAGTCGACCGACGCCGTGGTGCGCCTGGTCGGCGGTGACCCCCACGCGGCCTCGGAGGAGATGAGCGAGGACGAGCTGCGCTACATGGTCGACCAGCACGAGGGCCTCGGCGAGAGCGAGCGCCAGATCCTCGTCGACGTCTTCGACGCCGGCGACCGCACGCTGGTGGAGGTGATGCGACCCCGCGCCGACGTGACGGTGCTGCGCGTCGAGGACACCGTGGCCCAGGCCTTCGCCACGATCCGCGACAACCCCTTCTCCCGCTACCCCGTCATCGGGCGCGACGTCGACGACGTCCGCGGCTTCGTGCACGTGCGCGACCTCTTCGGCGCCGACCCCGACGACCCCACCGACACCGTCGAGCAGCACCTGCGCGCGGTGACCCACCTGCCCGGCACCAACCGGGTGCTGCCCACCCTGACCTGGATGCGCAAGCAGCGGGCCCACCTCGCGGTCGTCGTCGACGAGTACGGCGGCACCGACGGCATCGTCACCCTCGAGGACCTGGTCGAGGAGCTGGTCGGCGAGATCGACGACGAGTACGACGACCCCGCGACCCACCAGCGCACCTCCGACGACGGCGAGGTCGACGCCGCGCTGACCATCGAGGAGTTCGCGGCCCAGACCGGCGTGGAGCTGGCCGACGGACCCTACGAGACGGCCGCGGGCTACGTGCTGCACCGCCTCGGGCGCATCCCGGACGTCGGCGACGACCTCGCCGTCGGTGGGCACACCCTCGTCGTCACCGGCCGCGAGGGCGCGCGCCTGACCCGGCTGTCGGTGAAGCAGGTCGAGCCCGACCCGGGGGCGGGCACGGCGACCACGGCCGACGCCTGAGCCCGGGGCGGCCCCGTCGGGGGGGCTAGTCCGCCCAGCCCCACCAGGCCGCGCCGGCGACGACCGTCGCGAAGAGCACCACGAAGCCGACCACCGGCACCCACGGCACCCAGGTGGGGTGCAGGCTCCACCAGGCCGCGGCCACCAGTAGCAGGAGGGCCCAGAAGGCCAGCAGCAGGGCCTGGCCCCACCACGGCGTGACCGGGCCGCTCGCGGCGTACAGGAAGAAGACCGCGGCCATGCCGGCCATGCCTACGAAGGGCCACGGGGAGGCGGCGTCCGCGCGGCGCGGCGGGCGACCGGGCCGGCCCCGCCCCCCGCCCCAGCCGGAGGCCACCGTCAGCGGGGGTCCCCGCCGGCGGCGGGGGCGTCGTCGTTCCAGTCCGGGTCGCTGTCCCAGTCCTCGTTGCGCTGAGCGGCCTTTTCCAGGGCACGCTCGGCCTCGGCCCGCGTAGCGTAGGGGCCGAGCCGGTCCTTGCTGGGGCTCAGGTCCTCGGTGGTCTCCACCCGGTGGAGCTTGACGTTGAACCAGTACTCGCCGTCGCTGTCAGCCATGGGGGCGAAACTACACTTCACGCCCGTGACCCCTCCCGCAGCCGCCCCCGTGACCCCGGCCGCCGTCAGCCCGCGCCGCCCGGTGCCCGCCCACATCGCGCGCCCCGAGTACGTCGACCGCCCCGCCCCCGCGCCCTTCGAGGGCAGCGAGGTCAAGGACGCCGAGACCATCGAGCGCATGCGCGCGGCCTGCCGCCTGGCCGCCCAGGCCCGCGAGACCGTCGGCGCGGCGGTGCAGCCCGGGGTCACCACCGACGAGCTCGACCGCCTCGGCCACGAGTTCCTGTGCGACCACGGCGCCTACCCCTCCACGCTCGGCTACCGCGGCTTCCCCAAGTCGCTGTGCTCCAGCGTCAACGAGGTCGTCTGCCACGGCATCCCCGACAGCCGCGTGGTCGAGGACGGCGACATCGTCAACATCGACATCACCGCCTACCTCGACGGCGTGCACGGCGACACCAACGCCACCTTCCTCGCCGGCGACGTCGACGAGGAGTCGCGGCTGCTGGTCGAGCGCACCCGCGAGGCGCTCGACCGGGCGGTCAAGGCGGTCAAGCCCGGCCGACGGCTCAACGTCATCGGCCGGGTGATCGAGACCTACGCCCGTCGCTTCGACTACGGCGTGGTCCGCGAGTTCACCGGCCACGGCATCGGCACCCACTTCCACTCCGGGCTCGTGGTGCCGCACTACGACGACCCGCACTACGACGACGTCATCAACGTCGGCATGACCTTCACCATCGAGCCCATGCTCAACCTCGGCACCCACGAGTGGACCATGTGGGACGACGGCTGGACGGTGGCGACCAAGGACCTACGGCGCTCGGCGCAGTTCGAGCACACCCTCCTCGTCACCGCCGACGGCGCCGAGGTCCTCACCCACCCCTGAGCCCGCCCCCGCCGCCGCACGCGAGCCCCGGCGCCGGCGCCACGCGTGGGGCAGCAGCACACCCCCCACCACGAGCACCCCGCCGAGCACCTCGGCCAGCGCGGGGGTCTCCCCCAGCACCAGCCACGCGGTCGTGATGCCGGTGACCGGCACCAGCATCGAGAAGGGCGCGACCGCGCTCGAGGGGTTGCGCCGCAGCAGCAGCGTCCACAGCCCGCTGCCGACCAGGGTGCCGACGACCACGGTGTAGAGCAGGCCCAGGTTGGCCGCGGCCGCCTCGGGCGCGGCGCCCGGACCCACGGCGGAGCCGAGCGACGCGAGGATCCGGTCCGGCCCCTCGACCAGGAGCGAGAGCGCCAGCATCGGCAGCGGCGGCACGACCGTCATCCACAGCATGAGCGCGAAGGGCGAGGCGCCCGCCGGCGCGGCCTGGGCCTGGGCCTGACGCGAGGCGATGTTGCCCAGGGCCCAGCCCAGCGCCCCCAGCAGCACCAGCACCGTCGGCAGCAGCGAGACCGTCAGGCCGCGGTAGGCCGCGATCACCAGCAGCCCGGTCAGGGCCACCGCGATGCCCATCCAGGTCGCGCGGGAGGGGCGCTCGCCCAGGCACGCCGCCGCGATCAGCACCGTGAAGGGAGCGGAGGCCTGGAGCACCAGCGAGGACAGCCCGACCGGCATGCCGGCGGCCATGCCGGCGTAGAGGAACACGAACTGGAGCACGCCGAAGCCCACGCCGTAGCCGACCAGCCAGCGCGCGGGCACCTGCGGGCGCCGCACCAGCAGCAGCGTGGGCAGCGCGATCACGGCGAAGCGCAGCGCGACCAGGAACATCGGCGGGTAGTGCTCCAGGGAGGCGTGGATGGCCAGGAAGTTCACACCCCAGCAGACCGAGACGAGCACGGCGAGCAGGGCGTCGCGGCGGGTCACCGGCGGTCCACCCGGCGCGGGACGTGCGTGAGGGTCATGCACCCAGCCTGGGGCCTCCCACCGTGAAGATCCATGTCATCGTGCTGCAGCTACTGCGTAGTCTTCCTTCATGGACGTCCCGACCGGGCAGGCCCCGCCCCCGCGCCACCTCGACGTCCGGCGGCTGGGGCTGCTGCGCGACCTCGAGCGGCTCGGCACCGTCACCGCGGTGGCCCGGCGCGCCCACCTGACCCCCACGGCGGTCTCCCAGCAGCTCAAGACCCTGGAGCGCGAGGCCGGCGCCAGCCTGCTGCGCCGGGTCGGTCGCCGCGTCGAGCTCACCGACGCCGGCCGGGTGCTCTGCGACGCCGCGGGCGAGGTCGAGCAGGCGCTCGAGCGCGTGCAGGCCCGGTGGGACGACTACCACGGCGAGGTGCGGGGCACCGTGCGGCTCAGCGTCTTCCCCACCGCCGCGCAGGGTCTGCTCCCCCACCTGCTCACCGCCCTCGCCCGCCACCCCGGTCTGGAGCTGGAGGTGGTCGAGGCCGACCTCCACGGCGACGAGTACGCCGCGCGCACCGACCTCGCCGACGTCGTCCTGGCCCACCGCGCGTCGGTCGACGGCGCGTGGTCGGGCGCGGTGTCGCAGGCCCTGTGGCGACGGCGCGGCGTGCGGGTGGTCGACCTGGTCGAGGAGCCGCTCGACGTGGGTGTGCCGCCCGGTCACCCCCTGGCCGGCACCACCCGGCCGGTCGAGGTCGAGGACGTGCGCGCCGAGACCTGGATCGGGGTGCCGGCGGGCTGGCCCTTCGACCGGGCGCTGCTGGCGTGGTTCGCCGCCGCGGGCGCGCCGGCGCCGCAGGTGACGCACCGCTTCGCCGACCTCCGCACCCAGCAGGCGCTCGTGGGCGCCGGGCACGGCCTCGCCCTGCTGCCGCGCCACGCCGCCCGCCTGGGTGACACGGGCCCGGGAGCCGGCTCGGGGGCGGGCAGGCCGGTGCTGCTGCCCACCGCCGCGCCCGTGCAGACCCGGCGCATCGCCGCGCTCGCCCGCGCCGACCAGGCCGAGCGGGCCGCGGTGCGGGTGGTGCTGGAGGCGCTGCGCGAGGTGGCGCCGCGCTACTCCGGACACGCCGCGGTCGCGACGGCCCCGACGTCCCGCGGCGACCGCGAGGACGGCTGACCCACCCCGGGCCCCGAGGCCGGGTCAGGTCAGGGTCAGGTCAGGTCGTCGAAGGACCGCTCGCCGGCCTCGGCGAGGCGCCGCTCGACGCGCAGCACCGCGACCTCGTGCTCGGGGTCGCCCGACATCGCCGCGGCCAGCCGCAGGTGGGGCAGGGCGTCGGCGAGGCGGCTCTGGCGCTCCAGGGCGCGCCCCAGCGCGTGGCGCGCCCACAGGTCGTCGGGCTTCTCCTCCACCAGGCCGGCCAGCTCGGCCTCGGCCTTCGTCAGCTGGGCGCGCAGCAGGTACGCCCAGGCGCGCAGGGTCCGCAGCCCCGAGCTGGTCGGGTCGAGGGCGAGCGCGGGCTCGAGCACGGCGAGCGCCTCGGCCGGCGCGCGGCGCACGAGCAGGTCGTGGGCGACGCGGTAGGCCGACTCCGCGCCGGTCTGGCCGGGGAACACGAGGGGCGGGGGCACCAGGTCGTCGGAGGACACGCCCCCACGGTACGTTCTCTCCTGCGGACGGGCTGGCCGGGCGACCGCGTCGTCTCCCTCGGGAGGCGCCGAGGAAGGTCCGGGCTCCACAGGGCGTGGTGGTGGGTAACGCCCACCCGGGGTGACCCGCGGGACAGTGCCACAGAGAACAGACCGCCGCCGAGGGCTCCGGCCCGAGGCGGTAAGGGTGAAACGGTGGTGCAAGAGACCACCAGCGCCCCGGGCGACCGGGGCGGCTAGGCAAACCCCACCTGGAGCAAGGTCAAGAAGTGCGGAGCCGCGAGGCCCCGCACGCGTGCACGTCTGAGGGTGACCCGCCCGAGTGCACGGGTAGACCGCTGGAGGCTGTCGGCAACGGCAGTCGTAGATGGATGGTCGCCGCCGGCGCGAGCCGGCACAGAACCCGGCCTACAGGCCAGCCCGTCCGCACCCCCGGGGCCCGCTGCTGCTCGAGTGCCCCTTCACCCCGGGACGCGGAGGTCCTAGGGTCGCGAGATGCCCGAGTTCACCTGGCTCCCGGCCCACCGCGCCTCCGCCGAGGACGTCGCGGCCGTGTTCGCGACGGGCGGGGCGAGCAGGTGCCGCTGCCAGGGCCTGAAGGCGCCGGGCTGGATCTGGCGCGACACCACCCAGGAGCAGCGGGAGGCGGCGTTGGTCGCGCAGACCGCCTGCGGCACCGACGGCCCGACCTCCGGCCTCGTCGGCTACGTCGACGGCGAGCCCGCCGGCTGGGTCGCCATCGAGCCGCGGGAGCACTACCCCCGCATCTGGAGCCGCAAGCAGCCCTGGATGCGTCAGGACCCCGAGCTGTCCGGCGTCTGGTCGGTGACCTGCTTCGTGGTGCGGTCGGGCTGGCGCAGGACCGGTCTCACCTACGAGCTCGCCGCGGCCACCGTCGAGTACGGCGCGCAGGTCGGCGCCCACGTCCTCGAGGGCTACCCGATCGAGCCCGCCCCGGGGCGCACCGTCATCTGGGACGAGGCGTCGGTCGGGCTCCTCCAGGTCTTCCTCGAGGCCGGCTACGAGGTCGTCTCCTCCCCCACCCTGCGCCGCCGCGTCGTGCGGTACCGGCTGTCCGCCGGGGCCTGAGCCGAGACCGCGCCGCGTCCCGGGCGGGGCCGCGGCGCAGGGGGTGCCCGCACCACCCCGGGGGGCCTCGCGCACGAGACGGCGTCCGTGCTTGGGTGACCCATGACCAGACCCCGCGTGCTCGCGATCGTCCAGGCCGGCGGCGCCGGTGGGCGCATGGACGTGCTGACCCGGGAGCGCGCCAAGCCCGCGCTGCCCGTGGCCGGTGTCCTCCAGCTCGTCGACTTCCCGCTGTCCAACCTCACCCACAGCGGCATCAGCGACGTGTGGCTCTCGGTGCAGTTCCAGGGCGGCACGCTCGAGGAGGAGGTCGCCAACGGACGCCCGTGGGACCTCGACCGCACCCGCGGCGGCCTGCGGCTGCTCATGCCCGAGGAGGGCACCGGCAGCCTCGACGAGGAGGGCTTCGCGCGGGGCAACGCCGACGAGCTCTACCGGCTGCGCCACCAGGTCGCCGGCTTCGGCGCCGACGTGCTGCTGGTGATGAGCGCCGACCACGTCTACACCTACGACTACGCCGAGCTCGTCGCCGCCCACCTCGACCGCGGCGCCGAGTGCACCCTGCTCACCAGCGAGGTCGACCCCTCCGAGGCGGGCGACCACGGGGTCGTCGAGGCCGACGACGACGGCCTCGTCACCGGCTTCGCCTACAAGCCCGACGAGCCCGCGACCTCGGTGGTCTCGACCGAGGTCATCGCCTACGACCCGGTCGTGCTGGTGGCGGTGCTCGAGGATCTGCACCGCGAGCTCGGCGCCGACAGCCCGGCCGGCGACTCCGGGCTCGACGACTTCGGCGACCACCTGGTGCCGCGGCTGGTCGAGCGGGGCCGCACCCGGGCGCTGGCCCTCGACGGCTACTGGCGCGACCTGGGCGAGCCCCACAAGTACCTGCGCACCCACCACGACCTGCTCCTCGACGACCAGGGGGTGCTGGGTCGCGCCGACTGGCCGATCCTCACCCGCCAGCCGCAGCGCTCGCCGGCGCGGCTGCGCGACGGCGCCGACGTCGTCGACAGCCTCGTCTCCCCGGGCTGCCAGGTCGCGGGGTCGGTGCACCGCAGCGTGCTGGGGCCCGGGGTGGTCGTCGAGGAGGGCGCGATCGTCACCGACAGCGTGCTCTTCGCCGACTCCGTGGTCGGTGCCCGCAGCGCCGTGCACGACGCCGTCGTCGACGTGCGCTGCCGCGTCGAGGTCGGCGCCATGGTCGGTGCGCCCCGCGGGACGGCCTCGCGGCCCGACCCCGAGCACGTCGTGCTGCTCGGCCGCGAGTGCACGGTGGGCGAGGGCGTGGTGCTCGAGCCCGGTGCGCGGCTGGAGCCCGGCACCACCGCCTGAGCGCACCGCCCCGACGTACGTCACACTGCTCACCTGCCGCCGACCGGCGGCGCCGACGGAAGGAACCCCATGGCCACCTACGACGCCGACCTGCAGGCCGCGGTCGACTCCACCTCGGTCGCCTACGCGACCGGCCAGACCGAGCTGCTCGACTACCTGCGCGGCGAGCTGGCCCAGCGCGACATCGAGACCTCCGACGAGGACTGGCTGCACCGCATGGTCGAGGGCATCAAGGCCGACCGCGGCTTCATGATCGACAGCGAGCCGTCGGACTACGAGCGCCCGCGCCGCGACACCTGAGCCCCGTCGGGACGCTTCTGACCGGGTCCCCGGCCGGAAATGTCCGATCGGAGGAGTGATCGCCCCCGCGCGCTGGGGAGAGTAGGACCCACGGCCCCCCGGGTGGCTGCGACGCGGCTCGCGTTCCCCCCGGCACGAGACGCGGCAGACCCGGGGGCCGGCCTACCTCGCCCCGCGACGCTCCCGCGACGGCGCCGCTCACTCCACCAGCGCGAACCCGACGCTCCCGGTCGCCACGTCGGCGCTCTCCAGCCTGACCCGTACGTCGGCCCCGAGCGGCAGCTCGCCCGCCGCCGTGACCGTGGCCTCCACGGCGGGGTCGGCCACCACGACGGTGCCCCGGTGGCCCTCGTCGTCGACCGAGACGACCACGCCGGCCATCTCCTCGCCCACGCGCCCGGCCAGCACCCCGGCCTCCACCAGGTCGAGCACCGCCCGCTCGTAGCGGCCGGCCAGCTGGCCCGAACGCTGCAGCGTGCGCGGCAGCTCGTGGAGCTCGGCCAGCACCCACGCGGGCACGTCCTCCCCCGCGCACAGCGCGACGCACACCTCCCCGGCGTACCGGTCGCCCAGGCGGCGCAGCGGCGCCGTGACGTGGGCGTACTCCGAGGCCAGCGCCGCGTGCTGCGGGTCGGCCGGCACCTCGCCGTCGAAGCCGACGTAGCCGCTGCCGCGCAGCAGCCGGGTGCAGGCCACGACCATCGCGGCGTGCGCCGGCAGCGAGGGGTCGAGGGAGCGGACGAAGTCGGGGTAGAGCTGCTCGGCGGGCCACTCGACACCCAGCGCGCGGGCGGTGCGGTGCAGCCGCTGCACGTCGCGCGGGTCCGGCGGCGGCAGCGTGCGCAACAGGCCGACGCGGCCGTAGACCATGAGCGCGGCGGCCGCGAAGCCGGTGAGCAGGGAGAGCTGGGCGTTCCACTCCTCCACCGGCAGCTGCCGGCGGAACTCGAGGCGCCAGGTCTCGCCGTCGACGTCGACCTCCTGCTCGGGCAGCGGCAGCGACACCCCGCCGCGCGCGGCCTCGCGCGCCAGGCGGATCGGGCCGAGCTCGGCCAGGACCCGCAGCGAGTCGGCCGCGCTGCCGTCGTCGATCGCGGCCTGGGCCTGCTCGTAGGACAGCTGGGCGGTCGAGCGCACCCGGGCCCGCTCGACCACGACGTCGGTGCGCTCACCCTCGGCGCTCAGGGTGATCGTCCACAGCAGCGCGGGCCGCACGTGCCCCGGCAGCAGCGAGGCGGCGTCCTCGCTGAGCACCCGCGGGTGCAGCGGCACCTTCGCGTCGGCGGCGTAGAGGGTCTCGCCGCGGCGGTGGGCCTCGACGTCGACGGGGTCGCCGGGGGTGACGAAGGCCGCGACGTCGGCGATCGCGTAGTGCACGACGAAGCCGCCGTCGTCGCTGCGCTCGAGGTGCAGCGCCTGGTCGAGGTCGCGCGCGCCCTCGGGGTCGATGGTCAGCAGCGGCAGGTCGGTGCGGTCGAGGTCGGGCAGCCGGGGCGCCGCGGCCGCGCGCGCGGCGGCCTCCTCGACCTCGGCCGGGAAGGCCTCGGTGACCTCCAGCTCCTCGCGGATGCGGTCGATCCCGGCGCGCAGCCGGGTCGCGGCCACCCCGTCGTCGGAGGAGCGGACCCGGACCACGCGGTTGCTGGGCATGCAGGCACCATAGCGACGTGCTGATGCTGCTGCCCCCCAGCGAGGGCAAGACCGCGCCGCGGCGTGGCAAGCCCCTCGACCTCGGGTCCCTCTCCTCCCCCTCGCTCACCCCCGCCCGCGAGCGCGTCGTCGACGCCCTGGTCGCCCTGTGCGAGGGCGATCCCGAGGCGGCGGCCCGCACCCTCGACGTCGGCTCCACCCAGCTCGACCTCGTCGACCTCGACCGGCGCCTGCGCGAGAGCCCCACGGCGCGCGCCGACCAGGTCTACGCCGGGGTCGTCTACGACGCGCTCGACGCCGCCACCCTCTCCCCCGCCGCCCGGCGCCGCGCCGCCACCCGGCTCGCGGTCGTCTCCAGCGTCTTCGGCCTGGTGCGCCCCGCCGACCGGATCCCCCCCTACCGGCTCTCCGGTGGCACCTCGCTGCCCGGTCTCGGCCCCGTCGCCGGGGTCTGGCGCGAGGCGCTGGGCCCGGCCGTGCTCGACGCCGTCGGCGACGGCCTGCTCGTCGACCTGCGGTCCTCGACGTACGCCGCCTTCTGGCGCCCCTCACCCGAGGAGGCGCGCCGCGTGGCCACCGTGCGCGTGCTCCACGAGGTCGGCGGGGTGCGCAAGGTGGTCAGCCACTTCAACAAGGCCACGAAGGGCCGCCTCGTGCGCGGACTGCTCGAGGACGGCGCCAACCCCCGCACCCCGGCGCGGCTCGCCGAGGCGCTGCACGACCTCGGCTGGACCGTCGAGGTCGGCGCCCCCGGACCCCAGGGCACCCGCCTCGACGTGGTCGTCGCCGCGCTCTGACCGGCCGCGAGCCCATCGGGGCCCGGTGCCGCTGCGCCGGGAGACCGTGGGGCTCGCCTGTCGCCCCCTGCGTCCAGGGCTCAGGGTCACGCGTGCGGTCGGCACGGTGCTGCTCGCACGGCGCTCGGTCGGCCGCTTCCGTCGGATGCCGACGGGGTGCTCAGCAGCGAGGTCGGCCGGTCACCCGACGGAGCGCACGGCAGCACGCCCGACCGGCGAGAGCACCAGCCGCTCGACGAGTCGCTGGCGCCCCGCGGGGGTGAAGCAGGACTCGCGCAGCAGCGAGGTCCACGCGCGCACCGCCGCCGGGTCGTGCTCGCGCCCCAGGGCCAGGTCGACGTCGCGCACCACGGCGCCGGGCCGCCCGACGAGGTCGCCCGAGGTGTAGGCGCGGCGCGACCACCCGGCGCGGGCCAGGCGGCGGTCGCGGCGCAGGTCGTCGGCGTGCTGGGGCGCCTCGCGGTGGTGGGCTCCGTCGTACTCGTGCAGCACGGTCGTGCCGACCAGCCACAGGTCGCCGCGGGCGACCAGGCCGGAGTCGTCGCGCACCTCGTGCTGGCTCGCGACCTCCGCCCCGCACACGTGGTGCAGCACCCGCAGCACGCTCTCCCACGCCGACTCCGCCCCGGCGTCGGCCAGCGCGGCGGCGCGACGCAGCGCCGGGAGGCCCCGGCGCCCGGTGAGGTTCGCGAGCCCGTCGAGGCAGGAGGCGTCCTCGCGCAGCGCGGCGTCGACGAGGACCACCAGGTCCAGCAGCGCGAGGTCGCACTCGCACGCCAGGAGCACGTCGAGCGCGGGCGCCACCCTCAGTCCGCGCACGTCCTCGACCCGCGGCCGCGCCAGGCGGATCGTGCGCAGCCCGGGGCGGGCCGGACGCACGTCACGCCGGCCCATGCAGACCACCACCGGCAGACCGGCGGGGAGCGGTGGCAGGGACCAGCCCCGCGCCGCGGCGCCGGTGAGATGGGTCAGTCCGCCCGACGGCGGCACCAGCAGCAGCCACGCGGCCAGCTCGTCGTCGTCCCCGGCCGACGCCGGCACGTGCAGGCCGTGCGCGACCTGACGCCACCCGACCCCGCGCCGTCGCCCCCGCACGGCCCCGGCGTCGGGCTCGTCGGGACCGTCGGGGGCGGGACCGCTCGCGAGGCTGGACACCCCCGGATCCTGCCCACTCCGAGCCCGTCGTTCCCGTCCACGGCGGCACCCTGTGGACGAGCACCCGGACGTGGCGTCGTACGACGAGCCCACGCCCCTCCGACCTGGCGTGTGCCGCCAGGTACCCACGGGCCATCAACCCGGTGGCGGCGTCCACTACCAGCCACCCGGCGCCGCCACCCGCAGCAGGACCCGGCCCGCTCCGCCGAGACCCGGACGACGTCCGACCGGCGGCCCCGTCCACTCAGAAGTGGCGGCAAACGACAGGCCCACGCCCTTCCGACCCGTCGTCTGCCGCCACTTCCCGCACGCCGCCGATCCGGCAACAGCGGCGGTCACCACCAGCCACCCGGCGCCGCAACCCGCAGCAGCACGCGGCCCGCACCCCCGACACCGAACGACGGGCGACCCGGCGGCCCCGCCCACGCAGAAGTGGCGGCAAACGACAGGCCAACGCCCCTCCGACCCGTCGTCTGCCGCCACTTCACGCACGCTGCCGACCCGGCAACATCGGCGACCACCACGACCCACCCGGGGCGAGACGCCCCGGCAGATAACTCGGCCCGCCGCACCAGCACACCCTCGACAGCCGACCCCGGCGCCTGCCGCCCAGCAGTGGCGGCAGACGACGGGCCACCGCCAGCGGCGCCCGCGCCAGCGGCTACCAGCGACCGGGGTCGAGGCTGGCCTGGTCGCCGGGGGGCAGGGCGTTGTAGAGCCGCATCGAGCCGCGGGGGGCGGAGGGCTCGTCACCGGGGTAGAACGACAGCACCGAGATCGACGCCGGCGAGAGCTCCATGCGGAAGACCGCACCGAGGGGCGCGTCGACGGCGTGCGCGACCAGCGTCTTGATCGGCGTCACGTGGCTGACCACCACCACGGTGCGCCCGGCGTGCTGCTCCAGCACCCGACCGAGACCGGCGAGCACCCGCTCCTGCACCACCGCGAAGGACTCCCCGCCGGGCGGCGGCACGTCGAGCGAGCCGAGCCAGGCGTCGAGACCGGACTGGTCGCGCTCGGCGACCTCGGCGAAGGTCAGGCCGTCCCAGGCACCGAACTCCATCTCCGCGAAGCCGGCCTCGGTCTCGACCGGGAGGCCGAGCCGCTCGGCGACGATCGCGGCCGACTCCTGGGTGCGGCGCACCGGCGAGGCGACGACGGCGTCGACCCGGTCACCGAGCCCGCTGAGCCAGTCGGCGGCGGCGCGCACCTGGGCGCGGCCCTCCTCGCTCAGCCCGGGGTTGTCGCCGCCGAGACCGCCGGAGAAGCGCTTGGCCGCGGTGTGCGGGGTGACGCCGTGGCGCAGCAGCACCAGGGTCGTCGGCGGGCCGCCGGGGCCCGACCAGCCGCGCGCGGGTGCCGAGCGCTCGACCTCCTCCACCAGCGACTCGTCGTGCTCCAGGGCCGGCGCCCCCGCCCCGGCGTACCCCGGAGCCACGGTGACGCCGTCGCGCCGACCGTCGAGCGCCTCGTTGGCGAGCCGGTCGGCGTGGGCGTTCTGCGCCCGCGGCACCCAGGTGTACGTCGTGCCCGCCGGTGCCAGCGTCCTCGCCTCGGCCGCCAGCGGCACCATGTCGGGGTGCTTGATCTTCCAGCGCCCCGACATCTGCTCGACGACCAGCTTGGAGTCCATCCGCGCCTCGACCGTGGCGCCGGGCGCGAGGTCGCGGGCGAGGCGCAGGCCCGCGATCAGCCCGGAGTACTCCGCGACGTTGTTGGTCGCCACCCCCAGGCGCGCAGCGTCCTCGGCGACGACCTCGCCGGTGTCGGCGTCGGTGAGCACGGCGCCGTAGGCCGCCGGCCCGGGGTTGCCCCGCGAGCCGCCGTCGGCCTGCACGACCACCCGGCGGGGCGCCGGCGTGGGAGCAGCGGTCACAGGCCCGACTCGGCGGTGCGCACCAGGATGCGCGAGCACTCCTCGCAGCGCACGACGGTGTCGGCGGGGGTGGAGCGGATGACGGCGATCTCGGCGTTGTCGATGCCGAGCTGGCAGCCGGTGCAGCGGCGCTGGTGCAGCCGTGCGGCGCCCACGCCGCCCTTCTGGGTGCGCAGCTTCTCGTAGAGCGCCAGCAGGTCCTCGGGCAGGCCCTCGACCGACGGGCCGCGCTGGGCCTCGACGTCGACGAGCTGGGTGTCGATGACGCCGGCCTTCTCGTCACGCGCCTCGGTGAGCGTGGCCAGGCGCGTGTCGATGGTCTCGACCTGGGCGGTGAGCGAGTCGAGGGTCGCCTGGGCCTGCTCGAGGCGCTCCATGACCTCCAGCTCGTCGTCCTCGAGGCTGGCGATGCGTCGCTCGAGGGACGTCAGCTCGTGGCCCATGCGCTCGAGGTCCTTGGGGTTGGTGATGAGCCCCTGGTCCATCCGGTCGCGGTCGCGGGTGCGGCGGGCCTTGACCTGCTCGACGTCGGCGTCGACCTTGGCCTGCTCGGCCTGCAGGTCGTCGACCACGATCCGTGCGTCGCGGGCCTGGTCGTCGAGCTGCTTGCGCTGCGTGGTGAGGTCGGCGATCTCGGCCAGCTCGGGCAGGTGGGAGCGCAGGTGGCGCAGCTGGTCGGCGCGGGCGTCGAGCTCCTGGAGGTCGAGGAGCTTCAGCTGGGCGGACGGGTCGGCTTTCAGGGGGTGCTCCTGGTGTCGGGACGCTCCGTGCGGAACGTCCAGGGGTCGGTCGATCGCGTGCTCACGCGGGTCTCCACCGTATCGCCCAGCGCCGCGCGCAGACGCTTCTCCAGCACCGGCAGCCAGGTCCACTCCGCGGCCCAGTGGGCCACGTCGACCAGGGCCGGGCCGTCGTGCTCGAGGAACTCCCCGGCCGGGTGGTGGCGCAGGTCGCTGGTGACGTAGACGTCGGCGTCGCTGCCGCGCACCCGGTCGAGCAGGAAGTCGCCGGCCCCGCCGCACAGCGCGACGCGGCGTACGACGCGGTCGGGGTCGCCGGCGACCCGCACGCCCTGGGCCGTGGCCGGCAGGGCCCGGGCGACCACGTCGGCGAAGTCGCGCAGCGTCGTCTCGGCCACGGTGCCGATCCGGCCGGTGCCGGTGAGACCGACGCCGGCGTCGACGATCTCGGCGACGTCGTAGGCGACCTCCTCGTAGGGGTGCACGGCCAGCATCGCCCCGACCACCTCGGAGCGACGGCTGCGCGGCATGACGACCTCGATGTTGACCTCGGAGGTCACCTCGAACTGGCCCACCGTGCCGATGGCCGGGCGCGCGCCGGGCAGCGGCCGGAAGCGCCCCTCGCCCACGGAGGAGAACGACGCGTGCTCGTAGGCCCCCACCGACCCGGCGCCGGCCTCCGCCAGCGCGGCGCGCACCCGGTCGGCGTCGGCGGCCGGCACGTAGACGGTGAGCTTGTCCAGCGGGGCGGCGGGCGCGGGCAGGACCGGGCGCAGGTCCTCCAGGCCCAGCGCGAGCGCCATCGCCTCCGAGACCCCGCCCGCGGCCTGGTCGGCGTTGGTGTGGGCGGCCAGCAGGGCGCAGCCGCCCCGGGCCAGGGTCATCAGCGTGCGCCCCTTGGGCGTCTCGGTGGTGAAGCCGTGCACGCCGTGGAGGAAGAGCGGGTGGTGCACGACCAGCAGGTCGGCGCCCCAGGCGACGGCGTCCTGCGCCACCTCGAGCGTCGCGTCGACGGCCAGCATCACCCGGGCAACGGGCTGCGCGGTGTCACCGTGCACGAGGCCGACACGGTCCCAGTCGTCGGCCGTGGCCGGCGGGTACCACCCGTGGAGCAGGTCGACGACGTCGCGCAGGGAGAGGGGCGAGGGCATGGGCGGGAGGCTATCCGGCGTACGCCCGGTGACGGGCATCCGACTCCTGTGCGACCGGTCCTAGGCTGGGCGCATGCCCGTCGTGAAGATCAACGCCATCTCCGTGCCGCCGCAGGCCGGTGCCGAGCTCGAGAAGCGCTTCGGCGCCGCCGCCCATCGCATGGACGGCACGCCCGGCTTCCTCGGCTTCCAGCTGCTGCGCCCCGTCGCCGGGGAGTCGCGCTACTTCGTGGTCACCCACTGGGCCGACGACGAGGCCTTCGCCGCCTGGCGCGAGGGCCAGGCCGGCGCCGTGCACGGGGGCGAGGGCGGCGAGCGCCGCGACCCCGTCTCCTCGGGCGCCGACCTGCTGGAGTTCGAGGTCGTCCTCGACGTCGCCGCCTCCTCCTGACCCGCCGATCGACCCGCTGGTCGGGCCCTCAGTTGACCTGGCGGTCGCGACCCTCCCAGTACGGCGCGCGCAGCTTGAACTTCTGCAGCTTGCCGGTCGCGGTGCGGGCCAGCTCGTCGCGGAACTCGATCGACGTCGGGGCCTTGTAGCCGGCCGCCTTGTCCTTGCACCACGCGATCAGCTCGGCCTCGGTGGCCTCGCCGCCGGGGCCGAGCACCACGAGCGCCTTGATCGTCTCGCCCCACTTCTCGCTGGGCACGCCGATGACGGCGACCTCGGAGACCGCGGGGTGGGAGAAGAGCACGTCCTCGACCTCGATCGAGGAGACGTTCTCGCCGCCGGTGATGATGACGTCCTTCTTGCGGTCGCTGATGGTGAGGTAGCCGTCCTCGCCGATGACACCGCCGTCACCGGTGTGGAACCAGTCGCCCGCCAGCGCCCGCGCCGACTCCTCGGGCTGCTCCCAGTAGCCCTCGAGCACGACGTTGGAGCGGGCCAGCACCTCCCCGGCCCCCTCCTCGGAGTCGTCGATGCGCAGGGTCACCCCCAGCGCGGGTGCGCCGGCGCGGGTCAGCAGACCGGCGCGCTCCTCCGCGCCGAGGTGGTCCCACTCGGCGCGCGAGCGGTTGACGGTGAGCAGCGGCGAGGTCTCGGTGAGGCCGTAGATCTGGATGAACTCCCAGCCCAGCTCCTCCTCGACCCGGGCGACGGTCTTCGTCGGCGGAGGGGCGCCGGCCATGATGATGCGCACCTTGTCGCGCCCGGGGATCTCGCCCTCCCACTCCTGGGCGGCCTCCAGCACGGCGGCGGCCACGGCCGGGGCCGCGCACATCACCGTGACGCCGTGCTCCTCGACGCGCCGCAGGATCTCCGCACCGTCGATCTTGCGGATCACGACCTGCGTGATGCCCAGGCCGGTGGTGGCGAAGGGCATGCCCCAGCCGTTGGCGTGGAACATCGGCAGCGTGTGGAGGTAGACGTCGCGGTCGCTGAGCGTGACGTGCATGGCGAACGTGACGGCGTTGGTCCAGATGTTGCGGTGCGTGATCTGCACGCCCTTGGGCCGCGCGGTCGTGCCCGAGGTGTAGTTGATGCAGGCCGTGGCGTTCTCGTCGTGCTCCCACGCCCGCGGCTCGGCGCCCTCGGGGGCGTAGAGGTCGTCGTCGTCGCCGAGCACGAAGCGGTGCTCCGCGGTCACCTCGCGCAGCGCCTCGTCGAGCTCGGGGTCGACGTAGAGCACCCGCGCCCCGGAGTGCTCGACGATGTACTTCACCTCGTCGGGGCGCAGCCGGAAGTTCACCGGCACCAGCACGCGACCCGACCCGGCGACGCCGAAGAACGACGTGAGCAGCCGCGAGCTGTTGTGGCTCACCACCGCGACCCGGTCGCCCACGCCGATGCCGAGCTCGTCGAGCCTCGCGGCCTGCCGGCGGGCCAGGGCGGCCATCTCGCCGTAGGTGAGGCGGCCCCCGTCACCCAGCGGGGTCGCGGGCTGCTGCGGCTCGTCGACGGCGCCGACGCGGTCGGCGTACACCCCCTCGGCACGCTCGATGAAGTCGGCAACGCTGAACGGGACGAACATCGGACCTCCTGGCTGGTCGCCCGGCGGCACGCCGGGCGGACGAGTCTCCTGGACCCTCCTGGACGGGGAGTGACGCGGGCCACTCTAGTGAGACCAGGTTGCCTCGCCGCTGGCCCGACGCGCCGGGCGCGACGAGCGGTCGCTCCCCCGCGCCCGGTGGTCGTGCCGGCAGCAGGGCGCCGGGGTGGTGAGGATGAGAACCCTCTCATCGCGGTCTCACGCCCGACCCACGATGAGGCAGGATCGTCCTCGTCATGAACATCGTGTGGAAGGTCGTCGTCGCCCTGGCGCTGCTGCTGCCCGTGGGCGGCTACGTCGCGGGCTCCCTGGCCGCCAACTCCAGTGACGGCCCGGCTCCCCGCGACCCGGTCGTGATCTCCCCGGCGGCCTCGCCCGACACCGACCCCGCCCGCGCCGCCGGCGACGACCGCGGCGGAGAGCGGTCCGACGACGAGCGCTCCGACGACCGGTCGGACGACCGCGACGACGACTCCGACGAGCGCGGGGACGACTCCGGTGGCGTCGACGTGGTCGCGCCACGACCCGGCGAGGTCGACGACGACAGCGGCCCCGGCAGCGGTGACGACGGGGACGACGACGGGGACGACGACACCGATGACGGCGGGGACGACGGGGACGACGGGGACGACGGGGACGACGACGGCGGGGATGACGACGACTGACGCGCCCCGCACCGCGACCGACGCCCGACCACGCCGGTCGGGCGTCTCGGTGCGGGTGCGCATCACCGCCACCGTGGCCCTGCTCGTCGCGCTCGCGCTGACGGGCGCCGGCTTCATCGTCTACGCCATCGAGAGCCAGCGCCTCGACCGGCAGTCGGCCGAGGAGGTCGACCAGGAGCTCGACGAGTTCGCCCGGCTCGTCGCCGACGGCCGCGACCCCGAGACCGGTGAGGCCTTCCCCGCGATCCGCCCGCTCATCGACCTCTTCATGGGCCGCAACGTCCCCGACGACGACGAGCTGCTGGTGGGCTGGATCGGCGACGGCCCCAAGGTGAGCTTCCCCGAGGACGACCTGGTCTACGACCCCGGCTTCCGCGCGGCCACCGCTCCCCTGGTCACCGGCGGCGGGTCGACCACCCTCGACACCGCGCAGGGCGAGGTGCTCATCGCCTCCCAGCCGATCACGCTGGCCGGCTCCGACGCGGTGGCCCCCGACGCCAGCGGGCCCTCGACCGGCGCCCTGGTCGTCGTGGTCTACCTCGACGAGGACCGCGCCGAGCTGCTCGACACCATGCGCACCTACGGCATCGTGGCGCTGCTGTCGCTGCTCGCGGTCATCGCCTTCGCCTTCTGGCAGTCGGGCCGGCTGCTGGCGCCGTTGCGCACCCTGCGGCTGACCGCCGAGGAGATCGGCGACACCGACCTGTCGCGGCGCGTGCCCGTGCGCGGCAACGACGACATCACCGCGCTCACCCTCACCGTCAACGGCATGCTCGACCGGCTCGAGGACTCCTTCGCCGGCCAGCGACGCTTCCTCGACGACGCCGGCCACGAGCTCAAGACGCCGCTCACCGTGCTCCGCGGCCACCTCGAGCTCCTCGACGTCGGCTCCCGCGAGGACGTCGAGGAGACCAAGGGCCTGCTGCTCGACGAGGTCGACCGCATGGCGCGCCTCGTCGGGGAGCTCATCCTGCTGGCCAAGAGCGACCGGCCCGACTTCGTCACCACCGGCCCGGTCCAGCTCGGCCGGCTCACCGAGGACCTGCTGTCCAAGGCCAGTGCCCTCGGTGAGCGTGCCTGGCGCCTCGACGCCGCGGCCGAGGTCGAGGTCGACCTCGACGAGCAGCGCGTCACCCAGGCGGTGCTCCAGCTGGCCGACAACGCGGTCAAGCACACCCGCCCGGGCGCGGAGGTCGCGCTGGGCTCGTCGTACGACGGGCGCGACGTGCGGCTGTGGGTGCGCGACACCGGGCCCGGCGTGCCCGCCGGCGACCGCGAGCTGGTCTTCACCCGCTTCGGGCGCAGCGCCGTGCCCGAGGGCGACGAGGGCTTCGGGCTGGGCCTGTCGATCGTGGCCGCCATCGCGGAGGGCCACGGCGGACGCGTCGAGCTCGACGACGCCGAGCCGCACGGCGCGCGCTTCACCCTCGTGCTGCCCTCGCGCTCCCACGGCGCACCCGACGTCACCGCCACCCGGACGCTGCCCGCCCTGCGGGCCGTGACCGGGCCCGACGGCACCACCCGCACCACCACCGTCACCAGCACCAGCACCAGCACCGACACCGACACGCGGCCCGTGAGGGCCCTCCAGGAGGACTCGTGGCCCGCATCCTGATCGTCGAGGACGAGGCGCGCATCGCGTCGTTCGTGGCGAAGGGTCTCAAGGCCGACGGCCACCAGGCGACCGTCGTGGGCGACGGCCCCGGCGGGCTCGACCACGCCCTGAGCGGCGACTACGAGCTCATGGTGCTCGACATCGGCCTGCCCGGCATGGACGGCTTCGAGGTGCTCGACCAGCTGCGCTCCCAGGGATCGCGGATGCCGGTCATCGTGCTCACCGCGCGCGACTCGGTGGGCGACACCGTGACCGCGCTGGAGAACGGCGCCGACGACTACATGCCCAAGCCCTTCCGCTTCGCCGAGCTCCAGGCGCGCATCCGGCTGCGCCTGCGCCAGGCCCCCGGCAACGAGGGCGGCGGGGGCCGCTCGGGCGACGTGGTCGAGGCCGGCGGGGTGGCGCTCGACGTGCGCACGCGCCGCGCCACCGTCGACGGACGCCAGGTCGACCTCTCGGCGCGTGAGTTCACCCTCGCCGAGATCTTCATGCTCAACGCCGGCCAGGTGCTCTCCCGCGAGCAGCTGCTCGACCACGTGTGGGGCTTCGACTTCGACCCCGGCTCCAACGTGGTCGACGTCTACGTCGGCTACCTGCGCAAGAAGTTCGGCGCCCCGACCATCGAGACCGTCCGGGGCATGGGCTACCGCTTCGTGCCCTGAGCCCGCCCGTCCCCACGACGAGAACCGCGGCGGGGGGCCCGGGGACAGGGGCCTCCCGCCGCGGCGCGGTGGAGGGGGGACTGGCGGAGGATCGTGCGGAGCGTGGTGCGGACGGGGCGGGTACGCCGCGTCTCAGCGCACCTTCCAGCCCGCGAGCCGGGCCCGCGGCTGGGCGGCGAGCACCGGCTCGAGGGCCTCGGCCACCTCGTGTGGCAGCGGACGGTCCTCGGGCCGCTTCTCGAGACCGGCGTAGACGATCTTGGCCACGTCGGCGGGCACGGCGTCGGGGAGCCGGTAAGGGTCCTGGGACACCTGCGGGTAGCGCACCCGCACGTCGTCGGAGGTCAGGTCGCCGTCGTCGAAGGCGCGGTAGCCCGCCACCGCCTCGAAGAGGGTCGCGGCCAGCCCCCAGACGTCGCTGGCGTGTCCGGGGGTGCCGGTGCGGGGCGGGTCGGCCTGCTCGGGGGCGAGGTAGGCGTCGGTGCCGATGACGTGGTCGAGGGTCTCGGCCGCGGCCAGCGGGCGCGCCACCGAGAGGTCGATCAGGCGCGCGGGTGCGCCCATGATGATGTTGCTCGGCTTCACGTCGAGGTGGGTCCAGCCGAGGTGGCGCAGGTAGTGCAGCGCCGAGGCGACCTCGATGCCGAGCGGCAGGTACTGCTGCGGCTGGAGCGGGCCGTAGCGGCGTACGAGCGAGGACAGGCGGGGCCCGTCGAGGTGCTCGAGCACCAGGTGGGGCCGCTCCCCCTCCAGCTCGTGGCGCAGGCCGCGGACGACGGCGGGGTGGTTGACGACGGCCAGCGCCTCGATCTCACGGCGCAGGCCGCGGATGCTCGAGCGGTCCTCGACCTTGGCCGGCCGGACGATCTTCACCACCACCGGGGCGTAGGTGATCTCGTCGAAGGCCAGGTAGGCCTCGTAGGACGACCCGCCCCCGAGCAGCCGCATCGCGGTCAGCTCGCGGGTGATCGGGTCGCCCTCGCCCAGGCCCCAGGTGCTCGGCTTGCTCATCTCGTCCCCTCCGTCGTCCGCGGGCCCGGACCGTCAGCCGCGGGTGTCGTTGCGCGAGGCGTCGTTGGTCTGGTTGGCGGAGAAGTCGCGGGTGCGGTCGCCGCCGTCGCGCGTGAAGTCCTTGGTCTTGTCGCTGCGCGAGACGTCGCGGTCGCGGCTGGCCTTGGTGAAGTTGCTGTTGGTGCCGTCGTTGGTCGACTTGCTGGCGCCGGTGTTGGTGCCGCCGGTGTTGTCGCCGTTGGTGTCGTCGTCGCGGTTGCCCGTGTCGTCGTCATCGTCGTCGTCGACGCTCATCACGACGTCGGCGGTGTCCTCGTCACGCTTGGCGAAGGCGTCGTCGGCGTTGGCGATCGGGGCCTGGAACGCCAGCAGACCGCCGGTGAGGGCGGAGGCCAGGGTGAGCGAGCCGATGGTGGCGATCTTCTTCATGGTGCTTCCTCTCGTGGGTCCGCCGGATGGTCCGGCGGGTGATGAGGAAGACTCTGACGGCCGGGGGTGAGGCCGCCATGAGCCTCGGATGAGGGCACTCTCATCCACGACGGGCCGCAGGGGTGAGGCGCACCCTGCAGACGCCGGGTCGGCGCCGGGTCAGCGCCGCCAGACGGCCAGGCGTCGCGACGAGGTCGGCTCGGTCGGCGGGGAGTCGGTCTGGGCCCACACCCGCCGCCAGGTGGCCACCGCGGGGCCCGAGGGGTCGGGGGTCTCGCCGCGGGCGGCACGCCCCCGGGCCTCCCACCAGGTGGTGGTCTCCTCGTCGAGCAGCGCGGCCACGGCGTCGCGCACCCTCGGCGCGAAGTCGCGCACCGACTCGCCCTCGCGCGGTCGCAGCGGCTCGCCGAAGCGCACGGTCAGCTGGCGCCGTCCGCGACCGGGCCACCCCTGGCCGCGCGGCATCGCCGCGAAGGTGCCGCGGTGGGCCACCGGCACGACGGGCACGCCGTGCTCGTGGGCCAGCCAGGCCGCGCCCATCCGGAAGCCCGACATCCAGCCGTCGGTCGACCGGGTGCCCTCGGGGTAGATGACCAGGCTCCAGCCGTCGGCCAGCACCTCGCCGGGCGTCGCGGTGAGGGTGCCGCCGCGCCGGTCGATCGGGAAGGTGTTGAACAGCAGCGAGGAGCCCACCGCGCGCCACCAGGTGTCGAAGAAGTAGTCGGCCGCGGCGGCCACCGCCGTGCGCCGCCGCCACGCGTCGGGCAGCGAGAGCAGGATGAGCGGGGTGTCGAGGTGGGAGGCGTGGTTGGCCACGAAGATCACCGGGCCCTCGACCCGCTCGAGCACGTCGAGGCCCTCCACGCGGGTGCGCACCTGGCTGCGGAAGAGCGGCTCCAGCCCGCCGCGCTGCGCCACCTCGCGGGCGGCCACGGCCGAGGGCCGGCGCGACCAGTCGGAGGGGAACACCCGCGGGCGCGCCGCGGGCACGTAGGGCTCGGCCGAGCGCGGCACCTGCGCCCGCCTCCCCCAGCGCCAGCCGCGCGCCGTGCGGCGTACGTCGTCGACACCCTCGCTGACGAAACCCATCGCTGTCTCCCTCGCCCCGCCGCTCAGACCCGCACGTCGGCGACGAGGTGGGGCGGGTTGTGGAGGTAGGTGATCGACGGGCTCGAGCCCACCGAGCCCGACACCATCTCGAGGGCGTCGGCCAGCGTCGACGCGGCGCGGAAGCCCAGCCGCGCGGCGACCCGGCGGTCGCCACCGACCCACACGACGTCGCCGACGTGGTCCATCGCGTGCGCCGCCCAGTACCACATGTAGAACGGGTGGACGCCGTGGTAGGCGTGGGAGGTGCGGTAGAGGTGGCGGTACCAGTCGTCCTCGGCGAACTGCCGCTCGTACTTCTCCGAGAGCACCACGGGGTCGGTCGTCTCGGAGAGCACCTCCTCGTAGAAGTCGACGTAGGAGGGGTGGTGCAGCTGGTTGAAGCCCTCGTCGAGGGGGTGGTAGAGGATGACCGCCCCGCCGCGGCGGACCACCGGGTGGTTGCGGTAGGAGTTGAAGTAGTAGCCCAGCCCCATGCACGTGGCGAGCACGGGGTTCATCGAGCTGCCGACGTTGTAGGGGCCCAGGAACGGCACCCCGAGCACGAGCACGTCGGAGGCTCCGTCGACCTCCACCAGCTGCTGGCGGTGCACCCGCTCCAGGGTCTGCTCGTGGACCGCCTCGACCTCGCCGGCGGCGATGCCGGTCAGGCCGTAGGGCGCACGCAGGTCGTGGAAGATCTTGTGCCGCAGCTTCGCGGGGGCGAGCGCCAGCCCGCGGCGGGCCGCGAGCATCGAGGCCTGGTCGCGCAGCGACCACTCCCACTCACGCTTCATGAGGAAGTCGAAGGGCGCCGGGAAGACCTGGTTGTCGAGCGTGGTCTCGATCTGGAAGACCGCCACGTGCTCCTTGATCACCCGCCCGATGCGCCACGCCGAGTGGTGCATCGCCGACTTCTTGTGGTCCATGAAGGAGCGCGAGTGCACCATCGTGCGCGGGTTGTGGTGGTGGCGCAGCGAGCGGTAGGAGGCCAGGCCGATGCCGACCGACTTGTGCCCTCCGTCCATGGCCACGAGGTTGACGTTGACGTAGACCAGCAGGTCGGACTCCGCGGCCCGCTTGCTGATCTCGATGTCCTCGCCCTCGTCGGTGGTGCCGAGGTGGGTGAGGTTGTCGCGGTCCTCGGCGTCGAAGTTGTAGAGCTTGCCCTGGGGGTGGAAGGAGCGGAAGACGCGCTCACCGACGATGTGGCGCAGCTCCGCCGTCGTCATCCGGCGGTGCAGGGCGTTGGCGGCGATGATCTCGACGTCGTCGACGCCGGCCTCCGCGGCCAGGGTGAGCACCTGCTCGATCACCCGCTGGCGGATGTCGGGGGCGCGCATCGGGGGCAGCGGCAGCGAGACGTCGTCGAAGGCGATGGTCAGCCGCATGCCCGGGAAGAGGCGCTCGGGCAGCGGGTCGGAGCCCAGCGGGTGGAGCAGGGCGTCGGTGATCGCGGCCTCCACGTCGCGCACGGCCGGCAGCGACTCGGGCGGGTAGACCACGCGCGTGCCCTGCGGGAAGTCCTCGAGCCGGAAGCCGAGGCCCTCGTGCACGAGGAGCGGAGGCGTGCGGTCGTCGACCTCCAGGACGAATCCGGGACGGGGCACTAGTCGGTTCTCCTCGGGTCGAAGGCCACCTTGACCGTGCCGAGACGGCCGGCGGCGTGGGCGTGGTCGAGAGCTTCTCGCCAGCGGTGGAGCGGGTAGGTCGCGACCGACCCGGCGATGCGGGCGACGGCGTCGTGGGCGGCGAGGTCGGCGGCGAGGTCGAACGCCGCGCGGCCGGCCCGCGCACCGCCCTCGGCCCCGTGCAGGGGCTCGCGGGCGGCCGAGGCGTAGGTGCCGACCAGCTCCAGCTCGCGGAACCACGCCGCCGACAGGTCGGCCGCGGCGGGCATGCCCGAGAGCACGACGCGCCCGCCGGCGCGGGTGGCCTGCAGCGCCGTCTCGAGCGAGCCGCGGGAGCCGACCGCGTCGATCGCCACGTCGACGCCGCCGAGCAGGTAGGGCGCGTGCAGCTGCGGGCTGACCTGGAAGGCCCCCGTCGTACGCCGCACCCGGCGCAGCACCTCGCGGGGCGCGACCACGTCGGTGGCTCCCAGCGCCAGGGCCAGCTCGCGCTGGTGGGGGTGCTTGGCCACGACCGTGACGTGCCCGGCGGGCGTGAGCTCGCGCAGGGCGAGCGTGGCGAAGAGCCCGACCGCGCCGGCGCCGCTGACCAGCACCCGGTCGCCCGAGGACACGCCGGCGCGCAGCGCCGTGTGGACCGCGCAGGCCAACGGCTCGAGCAGCAGTGCCTGGTGGTCGTCGAGACCCTCGGCCACGGGGTGCAGCTGGCTGCGGTGGGCCACCAGCTGCTGGCCCCAGCCGCCGCCGGTGTCGCGGCAGAAGCCGGTCTGCAACCCGGGCGCGAGGTGGCCGACGGTGATGCGCGAGCAGCGGTTGGTCGCACCCACCCGGCAGGCCTCGCACGGCTCGACGCCCCGGGTGGCGCAGGCCAGGACCGGGTCGAGCACCACGCGCGTGCCGGCCGGCAGGTCCTCGCAGTCGTCGAGGAGCTCGGCGACGACCTCGTGGCCGGGCACGAAGGGCAGCGAGGACACCGCGGAGAAGTAGAGGCTCGTGCGCCCCGAGAGCGCGCCGAGGTCGGAGCCGCAGATGCCCGAGACGCGGGTGCGCAGCCGGGCCCAGCCGGGGCGGTCCACGCGCGGTGCCTCGCGGGTGACCAGTCGCAGCGGGGCGGCGAAGCCCGACAGCAGTCCGGGCACGCGGCCGCCGACGGCACGGCCGGCCACGTGGCGCGGCAGCGAGCGGAACATCTCCAGCGCGAGCATCACCGGCGGCCTCCCGCGGGGTTGAGCGAGCGACCGGCCGAGGCGGGGCTGGCCCAGTCGACGATGCTCCAGCCCTGACGACGCGCGTGGCGGTAGAGCGGGACGTCGGGCCGCACGGCGACCGGGTTGCCGACGGCGGCCAGCAGCGGCAGGTCGGAGTGGGAGTCGGCGTAGGCGTAGGAGGCCGTCAGGTCGACGTCGTGCTCGGCGGCCCACGCCTGCATGAAGGCGGCGCGCGACTCCCCCACCAGCGGGGAGGACACGAGGTGGCCGGTGCAGCGGCCCTGGTCGTCGACCACGAGGTCGACGGCCTCGACGTGGTCGAAGAGCGGCGCGAGCGGGCGGGTGAGCGGACGCACGGCCCCGGTGATGAGGACCGTGCGGTGACCCGCACGACGGTGCTCGCGGATCCGGCGCGCCGCCTCGGGCGAGAGCCGGGCCAGCACGTGGTCGGTGAGCAGCTCGTCGGCGACCCGGTCGAGGGCGGCGCGGTCGGCGCCCTCGTAGTCGCGGTAGACCGCGCGCAGGAAGTCCCCGCGCTGGCGTCGCTCGGCGCGCAGCAGCCCGGGCACCCGGCCCAGCACCCGGCCCAGCTCCCCGGCGCGCTCACCGGCCGAGAGCTCCTGCAGGCGCATCCACAGGTAGGTCTCGACCACGTTGGAGGACAGCAGCGTGCCGTCCATGTCGAAGAACGCCGCGACCCCCGGGGCGCCCGCGCCCTCCGCCGCCGGCACGGGGCGCAGCCCGCCGGCGCGCGCCGGGGTGGACCGGGCGCGCCGGGCACGGATCTCGTCGAGGCGTCGGATCGGCGCCGTCACCGCCGGGCAGTGGATCTGCTCGACGTAGACCCGCCAGTCGACGGCGGCGGTGTCGAAGGCGAACCGCTCCTGGTCGGCCGCCGACAGCGAGAGGCGCAGCGCGGTGGTGCGCTCGTCGGAGAAGCGCAGGTCGGCCTGGGCGTACTCCTGGTAGAGGTCGAGGTAGCGCCGCAGGAACTCCAGGCGCTGCTTCTGCTGCTCCAGCCGGCGGGCCAGGTCGCGGGTGCGGTCGCTGCGCGGGGCGCGGCCCACGACCGACTCCGCGACGCGGTGGGCGCGCTCGCTGGTGGTCAGCAGCCGCTCGACCGCCGAGGCCCCGGGGAAGCGCCAGTCGGGCAGCGGGCTCGCGCCCCGCGACCCCGCCTGGAAGGGGTGGGCGTCGAAGTAGGCACGCACGTGCTCGTAGAGCCGGCGGAAGGTGAGCGGGTTGCGGTGGCCCGAGGAGACGTGGAACCAGGCCGGCTCGCCCGCGGCCGGCGGGTGCGCCAGCACCGCGACCAGGGTCGCGACCACGTGGTCGACCGGCACGATGTCGACGATGGTGTCGGCCGCGGCGGGGAACTCCGGGAGCTCTCCTCGCCCGTAGGCGAGGATCAGCGGCTCGGCCATCTTGAAGCCCTCGATCCAGCCCGGGTGGGGGCTGGCGAGCGCCGACTCGATGATGCTGGGGCGCACCACCGACACCGGGTGGGTGCGGGCGTGCTGCTCCACGACACGCTCGCCGAGGGCCTTGGTGAAGGTGTAGCAGTCGGTCCAGCCCAGGCTGCGGGCCCGCTCGCTGCCCACGCGGACCAGCTCGTCCTTGACCCACTGCCGTCGCGCGGCCTCGCTGGCCGCGGCCGCCGTGAGCAGCCCCGCGCGCCCGTGCTCGCGCTCGGCGCGCCGCCGCTGGGCCTCGAGCCGGTCGGCGTCGCGCGAGCGCCGCTCGAGCTCCTCGCGCTGGGCCAGCCCCCACGCCAGCTCGGCCTCGAGGTCGACGTCGTGGGCCACCGGTCCCTCGGGCACCGTGCCGCTGCGCCGCCCGGAGACGTAGGCGGTGGAGACGTGGACGTAGTGCACGGCACGGCCGTCGCCGCGCTCCTCGGCCTCGCGCAGCCGGGCGAGCAGGTCGCGCGTGCCGACGACGTTGGTGGTGAAGGCCGCGTCGACCGGCGGGTCGAAGGACACGTCGCCCGCGCAGTGGACGACCGCGTCGAGGTCGTCGGGCAGCGCGGGCACGTCGGAGAGGTCGCCGGCCACGACGCCGACGCGCGCGGCCAGCAGGGGCTCCACCCCGCCGGCGACCTCCACCGCCGGGGCGAAGACCGGCTTGCCCAGCAGCGTCGCGACCCTCGCGGCCGCGGACGTCGAGCCCTTGGGGCGCACGAGCACGCTGACCCGGACGTCGGGCACCTCGACCAGCAGCAGCCGCAGCAGGGCCTCGCCGACGAAGCCGGTGACCCCCGTCAGCAGGACGTGACGGCCGGCGAGGCGCTCGGCGACGCCCGGCCCGGATCCGGTTGCTGCCACGCTGCGTCCTCCGTCGCCGCTCGCCGTGCTGGTCTGTGGTGGGTGCGGGGCCGATTGTGCCCCGTCCCACCGACACCCGTCGGCCGGGGTCCACACCGTGGGGGCACGCGACGACGGCCGCCCCGGGTGGACCGGGACGGCCGTCGTACGTCGTGCTCGCGCCCGCACGGGCGCCGTGGTCGCGCAGGAGCGCTCAGGCTCCGGGCCACTCCGCGGTGGCGACGGACCCCCCGGGGACCTCGACGGTCAGGACGATGTCGGTCGTGTCCTTCACGTAGAGGTCGTAGGAGCCCCCGACGAGGTCGGGGTAGACCAGCGAGGGCACCGAGCCCCCGCCGGGCACCGGACGGGCGACGACCGCGACGTGCGGGTGCCTCCCGTGGCCGTGGCCGTGGCCGTGGTCGTGGCCGTGGCCGTGGCCGTGGTCGTGCGGGTGGTCGGCCGGCTCGTCGAAGTCGGCGCCGACCGGCTTGATCTCCACCTCCACGTCGAGCATCGACGCCGGCATGGTGACCACCAGGGCCCCGACGTCACCCCCGATGTCGAGCAGGACCGAGCCCTGCCCGGCGTGCGGGTTCTCGACCGACGCGGGGGTGGTCACGAGGCCTGCGTGGTGCCGGGCTCGGTCTGGTAGCCGCCGCCGGGCAGGCCCAGGAACGGGAACCGGTCGAGCAGCGGCGCGTTGGTGTTGCTGGTGCCGTCGGTGAGGGCACCGGCGGCCGCGTCGGGCTCGTAGGACGGGTCGACCAGCGGGATCGTGGCACCGGCCACGGCCCGCAGCTCGATGGCCACCACGTCGTCGCCGAGGCGGCGGCCGTTGGGGAAGCCCGCGGCGTCGCCGGCCACGAGGCCGATCGGGTTCTCGTCGGCCGGAGCCGTCGGGGGCACCGCCACGTTGAGGCGCAGCATGTCGGCCTTGACCGGCCCGGTGTAGTTCTGGAAGCCGGGCACGACACCCTCGGGGATGCCGGTCAGCAGGATCGCGTCGAGGTCGGCGCGCGGCTTGTCGTAGGCCGCCAGGTTCGGGAAGACCCCCGGGTAGAGCGCCGGGAGCAGACCCTGCAGCTCGGGCTTGGCGACGTACTTGGCGAAGCGCTTGTCGGCGGTGACCGGGCTGGCGTTCCAGTTGTCCTTCTCGGCCATCGGGACGATGACCTCGTTGAACAGCGGGTTGCCCAGGCGCGAGACCTGCTGCCACGGGCCCATGCCGGTGTACTTGCCCTGGTTGGCGTTCCACATCCGCGACTTGCGGCGGCTGGCGGTGGCCCACACGCCGATGACGGACTTGGGGTCCATCACGTCGTCGGGCTTGGAGCCGTCACGGGTCAGCTCGGTGATGTTCACCTGCAGCGCGATGGTGTGCACGTTGTAGGACTGCACCGAGTTGACGCCGTTCATCTCCGGCATGGAGATGACGTGCGCCTCGTTGAAGGGGCGCAGGGCACCGAGGTCGAAGATGCTGCCCAGGTCGACGTGGAAGGCGTCGGCGCGCTGGCCCGCGAAGACCTTGCGGCCGTTGCCGAGGCGGTGGGTGGCCTGGTCGGCCAGGTCGCCGTAGTTGGGCGTGCTGCGCGGGCCCACGTTGACCGGGGGCACGGGCAGGTTGCGCCCGATGACCTGCTTGCGGCCGCCCTGCACCTTCATCACGGTGTAGAACTGCGGGCGGTTCCAGGCCTCGTCGGAGATGTTGGTGATCTGGCCGGTGTTGTAGAGGAACGTCTTGGGGTTGCGCACCTGGGTCCGGAAGCGGAACTGGTAGGTGATGTCGGGCTCCGAGGTGCCCTTGTTCGAGACGTGGATCTCGTACTGCACGTCATCGGCGAACTCGTAGAAGTTCGGGCCACCGTTGGGCTGCTGCAGCGGGATGAAGTTCGCGATCAGGATGACCTTGTTCGGGTTCTCCGGGCTCACGAACGCGTAGGTGTCGGTGCCGTCGGCCGCGGGGTCCTTGGCGATCTCCGGTGCTTCGCGGTGCGACGACATCAGTTGCCTCCTGCTGCGTTGAGGATGCGGGTCACGAGGTCGCGGTCGCGCACCTCGATCTCGCGCTCGCCGACGAGGATCGTCAGGCGGTCGGAGCGGTGGTTCTCGACGTAGGCCACGACGGCCTCCTTCGCGGTGCCCGGACGCGGGCGGGCGGCAGCGGCGCTGCCGCCGGTCGCCAGGGTCACGCCGCCGGCCACGGCGGTCGCCGCGGTGCCGGCTCCGGCCGCGGCGATGAACTTCCTTCTGCTGGTGTCGCTCATGCGAAAGCCCCTCCATAGGGATCCAGTCGCCTCGTGTGAGGCAGGCCACTACGTGTTCGGAGCCCTGGCCGTGGCGGATGGGCCCGGATCGGACCCGGTTTCCGACTGGTCTGGTCCGGAGGGCGTCGACCGCCCGGCGACGGTCTCGTCTAGTCTGTGCCCGCCTCGGTGCGACCGGGGCGCGGGGGCGTATAGCTCAGCGGTAGAGCAGCTCGCTTACAACGAGCAGGTCGGGGGTTCGATCCCCTCTGCGCCCACCAGCCCGGCCCGGTCAGCCGCCGAAGACCGCGCGACCCCGCGTGGCCGACGTGCCGAGGTCGCTGACGGGCAGGGCCTCCCCCGCGGCGACGGCCGCGGCCCAGTCGCCCGTCGTGGCCACGGCCGCGAGGTTGGAGTGCAGCAGCACCATCACGGTGGCGTGCAGCTGCTCGGCCGAGACCTCGCCGGCCTCGTTGGCCAGGTGGATGGCGCCCGTGGCGTCGGAGAGGACCTCGGCCGTGAGGCCGAGCTCCTCGGCGCCGACGGCGGTGGCGAGGTCGCAGTTGTTGGTCATGTAGCCGACGATCGTCACGGTGTCGACGTCGCGCTCGGCCAGCCAGCCGGCCACGTCGGTGCCGGCGAAGACGCTCGCCTTGTCCTTGGTTGCGCGCAGCCACGACGGGTCGAGCCGGCGCTCGACCTCCGGGTGCAGCGACCAGCTCCGACTGCCCACGGCGAAGACCGGCGCGCCCTCGGGCAGCTCGTGCTGCACGACGACGACCGGCAGGTCGGCCTCCGCGGCCGTGTCGAGGGCCGCGAGCACCTGGGCGAGGGTGCGGTCGCGGTCGGGGGCCTGGATCGCGAGCACTCCCTCGAAGTACTCCTGCTGGACGTCGACGACGACGAGGGCGCGGCGCGGGTGGGTCATGGTCTCTCCTCGGTGCAGCGGGGGTGGACCCCCAGCCTCCCCCACCGCGCCACGGCGGGACCGCTCAGGCCAGGGCCTGCAGCTGGCGCACGTGCTCGTCGAGGTCGCGGCCCTCGGGGTTGGCGTTGTGCACCGCCCACCGCACCAGGCCCTCCTTGTCGACGACGTAGGAGGAGCGGCGGGGGCAGCCCTTGCGCTCGTCGAAGACGTCGTAGGCCCGCGTGACCTCGCCGTGGGGCCAGAAGTCGGAGAGCAGGGGGAAGTTCAGCCCGTCGGCGTCGGCGAAGGCTCGCAGGGCGAAGGTCGGATCGCAGGAGATCGCGAGGACCTCGCTGTCGAAGGTCATGAACTCCGCGAGCCGGTCGCGCACCCCGGCCATCTCGCCGGTGCACACCCCGGAGAAGGCGAAGGGGTAGAAGAGGATGGCCACCGCCTTGGTGCCGCGGTAGGACGACAGCGTGACGTCCTGGCCGAACTGGTCGCGCAGCGTGAAGTCGGGCGCCGGGCCCCCGAGCCGCAGACCCGGGGCCCCATCCGCCGACGGGGACGCCGACACCGCGGTCGCGCTCATGCGTCCCGCTTCGCCAGGTCGCGCTTGAGGACCTTGCCGGTGGAGTTGCGCGGCAGCTCGTCGAGCAGCACGATCTCGCGCGGCACCTTGTAGCGGGCCAGGTTCTGCTTCACCCAGCCCTTCAGGTCGTCCTCGCTGACCGAGGAGTCGTCGACCACCACGAAGGCCTTGAGCCGCTTGCCGAAGTCGTCGTCGTCGACCCCGACGGCCGCCGCCTCGACCACGTGCTCGTGGCGGGCCAGGCAGTCCTCGACCTCCTTGGGGAAGACGTTCTCGCCGCCGGAGACGATCATCTCGTCGTCACGGCCCTCGACGTAGAGCCTGCCGTCCTCGCCGAAGCGCCCCACGTCGCCGGTCGACATCAGCCCGTCGACGACCTCCTTGTGACCGCCGCCGGTGTAGCCCTCGAAGAGCAGCCCGTTGCCCACGAAGATCCGCCCGGCCTCGCCGGCGGGCAGCTCGCGGCCCTGCTCGTCGAGGATCTTCACGACCGTGGCGTACGGCGGGTGGCCGGCCGACGACGGGGCCGCGCGCAGGTCGCGCGGGCCGGCGATGGAGGCGTAGGCGACCTCCGTGGAGCCGTAGGTGCTGTAGAGGTTGTCGCCGAAGCGGTCCATCCACGTCACCGCCAGGTCGCCGGGCAGCGCCGAGCCCGACGAGGCGACGACCTCGAGGCGGGTCAGGTCGTGGCGCTCGAGCACCTCCTCGGGCAGGGCGAGGATGCGCTGCAGCATGACCGGGATGACCACGAAGGAGTCGCACTCCTCGGCCGCGAGCAGCTCGAGGCTGGCCTCGGGGTCGAAGCGGCGGGTGAGCACGAGGGTGGAGCCGAGCAGCATGGCCAGGGCCATGTGGGCGAAGCCCCACGTGTGGAAGAGGGGCGCGGCGACGTGGGTGCGCCAGCCCTGCTTCAGCGGGATCCCCGAGAGCAGCGCGACCGCGGCGTCGACGCCGGCCTCGCTGCGCGGAGCGCCCTTGGGCGTGCCGGTGGTGCCGGAGGTCAGGATGATCGTGCGGCCGTGGCGCTCGGGGGCCGTGAGGTCGCCGTCGTCGTGGGCCGCGACGAGGGATTCCACGGTCGGCTGCCCGGGCTCGGAGCCCTGCTCGGTCCAGGCCAGCACGGTGTGGGCGACCTCGGCCGCCGCGACCATCTCGGCGAACTCCTCGTCGTGGACCAGCACGGTGGGCCGGTCGCGCTCCAGGACCTCCACGAGCTGCGGTCCGGCGAAGGCGGTGTTGAGGTAGATCGCGTCACCGCCGAGCTTGGCGACGGCGATGCTGGCGTCGAGGAAGTAGCGGTGGTTGCGGCACATGATCGCGACGCCGTCGCCCTCGCCCACGCCCAGGTCGGCCAGCGCTCGCGCGAGGGCGTTGGAGCGACGGTGCAGCTGCTCCCACGTCAGGGAGCCGATCTCGTCGACCAGCCCGGTCGCGTGGGGGTCGCGGATCGCCAGCGAGGCGAAGCCGCCCGCGGGCCCCGGGCCCCACTGCGTGAGCGTCCTGGCCAGCCGGGCCAGCACCACCGGCGAGTAGGGCTTGATGACCCCGGCACGACCGAGGACCTTCACCGACATGCCGGCCGAGGAGACACCGGTCATGATCTTCTGGAGCACGGGGCGTTCCTGTCTGGCCGTCCACAGGCGACCTGGGCATCCGGCCGCGGGAGCCGGTCGGGGCGGTGCCGCCCCGGTGAGCGGACCGTACGACGCGTCGCGCGCCGCCGGTTCACCCACCAGGACGACTCGGTCGTGCGGGAAGCCGGGGGTGGCCGGCGGCCCGCTCAGGCGGGGGTCTTCGGCGCGACCAGGCGCGTCGCGGCCCAGTCCTTGCTCACCGCGGCGGTCGTGGTCTGGGCCAGGCCCGCGATGGGCGCGGCCTCGGCGATGTCGGCGGCGTCGACCGAGCCCGGTCGTCCGACCTTCGGCGTGAGCAGCCAGATGGAGCCGCCGCCGACCAGGTCGGTGAGGGAGTCGACGAGCCCGTCGACGAGGTCGCCGTCGTCGGCGCGCCACCACAGCACGACGGCGTCGACCACGTTGCCGTGGTCGCCGTCGACCATGTCGGCGTCGATGGTGTCCTCGATGGAGACCCGGAGGTCGTCGTCGGTGTCGTTGTCCCAGCCGAGCTCCTGGATGACCATGCCCGCGCTGAAGCCGAGCCGTGCCGCCGGAGTGTCGGCAGTGGTGCCGTCGTCGGTCGTGGTCCCGGTCGTGGGGCCTGTCTGGGTGGACCCGCCACCCGCGGTCGAGCTCACTGAGTCCTCCAGTCTGTGGGCTCCGGGGCCGTCGGTCCGGCCACGGATGAGGAGTAGTCCAGCGGAGTGCGGGCCCGCGCGCAAGCCAGTGACCAGGGTGAGGACGCCGGCGGTCCGGTCAACGGACGTCCCGTGACGCTCAGCGAACCCTTTTCCGGCGTACTCGCGGGTAGATTTCGCCGGTCGGGACGGCGTGCCACGATGAGCGAGTGACCGATGACTCATCCACCCCGTCCGGCACCTCCTCGACCGGTCCCGCCACCGCGGGCACCGCACGTGCGGGCTCGGCCCGCGCCGTGATCCACGAGGGCCTGCCCACCCAGCTGCCCGACATCGATCCGGACGAGACCCACGACTGGATCGACTCCTTCGACTCCATGGTCGACGAGCGCGGCCGCGAGCGCGCGCGCTACGTCATGCTCCGGCTGCTGGAGCGCGCCCGGGAGATGAACGTCGGCGTGCCCGCCCTGCGCAGCACCGACTACATCAACACCATCCCGCCGGAGCGCGAGCCCTGGTTCCCCGGCGACGAGGAGGCCGAGCGGCGCATCCGCGCCTTCATCCGGTGGAACGCCGCGGTGATGGTCTCCAGCGCCAACCGCAAGGGCCTGGAGGTCGGCGGCCACATCGCCACCTACCAGTCCTCGGCGAGCCTCTACGAGGTCGGCTTCAACCACTTCTTCCAGGGCAAGGACGCCCCCGGCGGCGGCGACCAGATCTACATCCAGGGCCACGCCTCCCCCGGCATCTACTCACGCGCCTACCTCGAGGGCCGGCTCAGCGAGCAGCAGCTCTACCGCTTCCGCCAGGAGGTGCAGCACGGCACGGGCCAGGGCCTGCCCTCCTACCCGCACCCGCGCCTCATGCCGGACTTCTGGGAGTTCCCGACGGTCTCGATGGGTCTGACCGGCATCAACTCGATCTACCAGGCGCGCTTCAACCGCTACCTGCAGAACCGCGGCATCAAGGACACCGACAACCAGCACGTGTGGGCCTTCCTCGGCGACGGCGAGATGGCCGAGCCCGAGTCGCTGGGCGCGATCCGCGTCGCGGCCCGCGAGGAGCTCGACAACCTCACCTGGGTCATCAACTGCAACCTCCAGCAGCTCGACGGCCCGGTCACCGGCAACGGCAAGATCATCCAGGAGCTCGAGGCCAACTTCCGCGGCGCCGGCTGGAACGTCATCAAGGTCGTCTGGGGCCGCGAGTGGGACCAGCTGCTGGCCCGCGACGTCGACGGCGTCCTGGTCAACAAGATGAACGCCACCCCCGACGGCGACTTCCAGACCTACTCGGTCGAGGACGGCGGCTACGTCCGCGAGAGCTTCTTCGGCGGCGACCCGCGCCTGCGGGCCATGGTCGAGCACATGAGCGACCAGCAGATCCAGAAGCTGCCGCGCGGCGGCCACGACTACCGCAAGGTCTACGCCGCGTTCGACGCCGCCAAGAAGCACGTGGGCCAGCCCACCGTGATCCTGGCCAAGACCATCAAGGGCTGGACGATCGACGCCCTCGAGGGCAAGAACGCCACGCACCAGATGAAGAAGCTGACCCCCGAGGACCTCAAGAAGTTCCGCGACCGGCTCTACCTGCCGATCTCCGACCGCGACCTCGAGCGGTCCTACGAGGAGACCGGCGCCGCGCCGTTCTTCCACCCCGGCGAGAAGTCCCCCGAGATCGACTACATGATGGAGCGCCGTCGCCAGCTCGGCGGCTCGGTGCCGCGCCGTGTGCTGCGGGCCAAGCCCCTGACGCTGCCGGCCGACAAGGTCTACGCCGACCTCAAGAAGGGCTCGGGCAAGAACTCGGTGGCCTCGACCATGGCCGTCGTCCGCCTGCTCAAGGACTGGATGAAGGACCCCGAGATCGGCAAGCGCCTCGTGCCGATCGCCCCCGACGAGTACCGCACCTTCGGCATGGACGCGATGTTCCCCAGCGCCAAGGTCTACAACCCGGGCGGCCAGCGCTACGAGTCGGTCGACCGCAAGTTGTTGCTCTCCTACAAGGAGTCGACGCAGGGCCAGATGCTCCACGAGGGCATCTCGGAGGCCGGCGCCATGGCCTCGGCCACCGCAGCGGGCTCGGCCTACTCCACGCACGGCGAGCACATGATCCCGTTCTACATCTTCTACTCGATGTTCGGCTTCCAGCGCACCGGCGACTCGATCTGGGCCATGGCCGACCAGCTCGCCCGGGGCTTCCTCATCGGCGCCACGGCCGGTCGCACCACGCTGACCGGCGAGGGCCTGCAGCACGCCGACGGCCACTCGCCGCTGCTCGCCACCACCAACCCGGCGATCAAGCACTACGACCCGGCGTTCGCCTACGAGATCAGCCACATCATGCAGACCGGGCTGGAGCAGATGTACGGCTCCACCGAGGAGCACCCCGACGGCGAGAACGTCATCTACTACCTCACCGTCTACAACGAGCCGGTCCCGCAGCCGGCCGAGCCCGAGGACGTCGACGTCGAGGGCATCCTCAAGGGCATCCACAAGGTGTCCACCGGCGAGGGCGACGGACCCCGCGTGCAGCTGCTCGCCTCCGGCGTCGGCTTCCCGTGGGCCCAGGAGGCCGCGCGGATCCTGCGCGAGGACTGGGGGGTCGTGGCCGACACGTGGTCGGTCACGTCGTGGAACGAGCTGGCCCGCGACGCCGTCGCCTCCGAGCAGTGGAACCTCATGCACCCCGGCGAGCCGCAGCGCACGGCGTACGTCGCCGACAAGCTGGCCGGGTCGCAGGGCCCGTTCCTGGCCGTCTCGGACTTCATGGCCGCGGTGCCGCTGCAGATCGCGCGCTGGGTGCCCGGCGACTACTGCGTGCTCGGTGCCGACGGGTTCGGCTTCGCCGACACCCGGCCCGCCGCGCGCCGCTTCTTCAACATCGACGCCGAGTCGGTGGTGGTGCGCACGCTGCAGGCCCTGGCCGACGCGGGCGAGATCGACCCGGCACAGGTCGAGAAGGCCTTCGCGCAGTACCGCATCGACGACCCGACCGCGGTCGCCGGACGCAAGCAGGAGGGCGGCGACGCCTGAGCGTCACCGCACCAGCACGGCACCCGAGGGGCGTGCGGGCCTCGGCCCGCACGCCCCTCGCGGCGTCGGCACCGCTCCGGGCCCGGCACGCGCCACCGCGCCCGGCGCGGCCTCAGGCCGTGGCGACCGCGTGCACCGGGCTGACCGGTGCGGCGGGACCGTTGGCGAGCAGCCGTCGCCACCGCGCCCGGCTGTAGACCGCGGGCCGGGTCGTGCGCACGAAGTCGTCGAAGATCGCGGCGAACCGCTCGGGGTGGTCCTTGTGGGGGAAGTGCCCCGCCCCCGCGATCACCTCCACGCTGGCCTTGGGCGCCAGCGACGCGGCGTTGTCGGCGTGGCTGACCGGGATCACCCGGTCGTGGCTGCCCCAGACCACGCTCATCGGCATGGCCTCGGTGAGGTAGGCCCGATCGGCCATCGTGACGAGCTGGCCGCGCCAGTCGACGACCGCGCGCACGACCTGGCGGATCGCGGCCCGGGCGCGGGGATCCTTGAAGGAGTCGTAGATGTCGGCGACCTCGGCGAGGTCGCTCGTGCCGGGCAGCGGCGCCGCGGCCAGGGTGCGCATGCCGGCGACGCCCACGTGACGCACGCCGGGCAGCGTGAGCACGCCCATCAGCTGGTGGAAGCCGGGCGTCGTGATCGCGCGGATCGCCGGCGAGACCTCGGGCCCGAGCCCCCCGGAGGCGACCAGCATCATCCGCTCGGTGCGCTCGGGGAACTGGTAGGCGAACTGCATCGCCACGCCGCCGCCGAAGCTGTGGCCGACCACCGTCACCTTGTCGATGCCCAGCACCGTGAGCAGGTCGCGCATGCCGTTGGCGTAGCCACCCACGGAGTAGTCGGCGCGCGGCTTGTCGGAGGCGCCGTGACCCAGCAGGTCGGGCGCCAGCACGGTGTAGCGCTCGGCCAGGGTGTCGATGACCGGCGACCACGTGGTGTGGTCGCAGCCCAGACCGTGCAGCAGCAGGACGACCGGCCCGCTGCCGACCTTGACGAAGGCGCGGCGGTGGCCGTGGATGGTGAGGTGCTGGACCTCGTGGTGCGGTGCCGTCACGCGGGACCTCCCGGGGCTGCGACGTTGTGCGGGATTCAACCAGACGCCCCGCGGCCCACGCAGCACAACCGCCCGGCCCGCCGCTGATTTCACCTGCGCGGGGGCACTAGCCTCGGGGCGTGCCCCCTGCCGCCGCGGACCCCTCGGAGCAGCGGCGCCGCGCCGCGGCGCGCCTGCTGCGCGCCACCGGCGCCCTCAGCACCGCCGCCACGGCGCGCATGGACGCCTCCGTCCCGTGGTTCCGCGAGCTCAGCGCCGAGGACCGCTCCTGGGTCGGCCTCATCGTGCAGGCGGGCGTGCGCGGGTTCGTGGAGTGGTACGGCGCCGACGGCGGGACCCCCGGCTCCGGGCCGGCGCTGGCCGGGTCGATCTTCGAGGCCGCGCCCCGCACCCTGGCCGGCGTCATCACCCTGGGCCAGACCGTCGACCTGGTGCGGCTCTCGATCGAGGTCGTCGAGAGCAACGTCGACAGCGTGCTGGAGCCCGAGGAGGCGGTCGACGTGCACGCCGCCCTGCTGCGCTACGCCCGCGAGATCGCCTTCGCGACCGCCGAGGTCTACGCGCGCGCCGCCGAGGTCCGCGGCGCCTGGGACGCCCGCCTCGAGGCGCTGGTCGTCGACTCGGTGCTGCGCGCCGAGGCCGACGAGACCGTGCTGTCCCGCGCCAGCGCCCTCGGGTGGACCGCGCGCGGCCGGGTCGTGGTCGTGCTCGGGTCGGCGCCGGCGCGACGCACCGAGACCGACCTCTTCGACGAGGCGCGCCGACGGGCCCGGGCCGCGGGCACCGACGCCCTGTGCGCCGTGCAGGGCGAGCGGCTCGTCGTCATCCTGGGCGGCGTCGAGGACCCCCGCGCCGCCGCGGACGTGGTCGTCGGGCTCTTCGGCGAGGGACCGGTCGTGGTCGGGCCCGTCGCCGGGAGCCTCGCGGAGGCCCACGTCTCGGCCCGGGCCGCGGTCTCGGCGCTGCGCGCCGCCAGCGGCTGGCCCGAGGCGCCGCGCCCCGTGCTGGCCAACGAGCTGCTGCCCGAGCGGGTGCTGGTGGGCGACGGCCACGCCCGGCGCCACCTGGTGGAGGACGTCTACCTCCGCCTGGTCGGGGCTCGCGGCACGCTGGTGGAGACCCTCGCGGCCTACCTCGCCGCCGGCGGCTCCATCGAGGGCGCCGCGCGGGCGCTCTTCGTCCACGCCAACACCGTGCGCTACCGGCTGCGCCAGGTCGCCGACCTCACGGGCTACGCGCCCGGCGAGCCGCGCGACGCCTTCACCCTCGAGATGGCGCTGGTGCTCGGGCGGCAGTCGGGTCGGCGGACCCCGGCACGACCGGCGTCGGACACCACGACACATCTGTAAACCGGATTTGTCGGGTTCCTACAACTCTGAGCCGCGCACTTGGTGCGCGCCGCAGGTGGGTCCCGGCCCCGGGCCCCGGCAGAGTGGGGGTGTGCTCGTCATCGTCGCTCCCGGTCAGGGAGCCCAGTCGCCCGGTTTCCTCACCCCCTGGCTCGAGGACCCCACCTTCGCCGCCCGCTTCGAGTGGCTCTCCACCGTCGCGGGCCTCGACCTCGTCGACTACGGCACCCACGCCGACGCCGAGACCATCCGCGACACCAAGGTCGCCCAGCCGCTGCTGGTGGCGACCGGTCTGGTCACGGCGCTCGCGCTCTTCCCGCACCCCGGCGACGCCTTCGAGCGCATCGGGGCCGTGGCCGGTCACTCCGTGGGCGAGATCGCCGCCGCGGCGGGCGCCCGCGTCATCACCGCCGAGCAGGCCATGGTGCTGGTGCGCGAGCGCGGCAAGGCCATGGCCGAGGCCTCGGCCGCGACCCCGACCGGCATGACCGCCGTGCTGGGCGGCGACCGCGAGGAGGTGCTGGCCGGCCTGGCCCGGCACGGCCTCACCGCCGCCAACGACAACGGACCCGGCCAGGTCGTCGCCGCGGGCACCCTGGAGCAGCTGGAGGCCTTCAAGGCCGATCCCCCGGCCAAGGCCCGCCTCGTGCCGCTCTCGGTCGCCGGCGCCTTCCACACCCACCACATGGAGCCCGCGGTCGGCCACCTCGGCCACCTCGCCCGCGCCGTGTCGACCCACGACCCCCGCACCCGCGTCATCTCCAACCGCGACGGGCAGGTCGTCCACGACGGTCGCGAGGTGCTGCGCCGCCTGGTCGGGCAGATCTCCCACCCGGTGCGCTGGGACCTGTGCCTGGAGACCATGGAGGACCTCGGCGTGACCGGCATCCTCGAGATGCCGCCGGCCGGCACCCTGACCGGCATCGCCAAGCGGGCGCTCAAGGGCGTGGAGACCTTCGCGCTCAAGACCCCCGACCAGCTCGACGACGCACGCGCCTTCTGCGACAAGCACGGCGAGTCCGCGGGCATGGAGAACAGCCCCACCTGGCGCATGGTCGTCTCCCCCACCAAGGGCACCTTCCACCGCGACGAGGCGGCCGGCGCCACCGACCAGCTGGCCGCGGGCGCGGTGATCGGCGAGGTCGCCAGCTCGCGCGACAAGCTGGTCGTCACCGCCAACCACGGCGGCCAGGTCGTGGAGTGGCTCGTCGAGGACGGCGACCTGGTCTCCCCCGGTCAGCCCCTGCTGCGCCTGCACCCCCACGGCGCCAGCTGATGGCCGCCACCACGGGCCTGCGCACCGCCCAGGGCGCCGCCCACGCCGCCATCAAGAGCGTCGGCGCCTACCGCGCCTCGCGGGTCGTGCCCAACTCCGAGGTCGTCGAGGCCATCGACTCCTCCGACGAGTGGATCCAGCAGCGCTCGGGCATCCGCGAGCGGCGCTGGGCCACCGAGGAGGAGACGGTGCAGGTGATGGCCGTGGGCGCCGCCCGCCAGGCCGTCGAGCGCGCCGGCCTCGAGCCGGGCGACATCGGCTGCGTCATCGTCGCCACCGTCAGCCACCACCTCAGCACGCCGTCGCTGGCCACCGCCGTCGCCCACGAGCTCGGCACCGACCACGCCCCGGCCTTCGACATCTCCGCGGCGTGCGCCGGCTTCTGCCACGGCGTCGCCCTGGCCTCCGACCTCGTGCGCGGCGGCAGCGCCGGGCACGTGCTGGTCATCGGGGTCGAGAAGCTCTCCGAGATCACCGACCCCACCGACCGCGGCACCGCCTTCATCTTCGCCGACGGCGCGGGCGCCGTGGTCGTCGGACCGAGCGAGACCCCGGGCATCGGCCCGGTCGTCTGGGGCTCCGACGGCGAGCAGTACGACCTCATCCGCACCCGCGAGGACTGGCACCAGGCGCTCACCTCCGAGGAGCCCCGCGTGCCGCACCTGGTGATGCAGGGCAACGCCGTCTTCCGCTGGGCCTCCTTCCAGATGGCCAAGACCGGGCTGGAGGCCGTCGAGCGGGCCGGGATCACCGTCGACGACCTCGACTGCTTCGTGCCCCACCAGGCCAACAACCGCATCACCGACACCATGGCGCGGGCCATGAAGCTGCCGGCCGACGTGCGCATCGCCCGCGACATCGTCGACCAGGGCAACACCTCCGCCGCCTCCGTGCCGCTGGCGCTGGACCGCATGGTGGCCGAGGGCGACGCCCGCTCCGGCGACCTCGCGCTGCTCATCGCCTTCGGCGCCGGGCTCTCCTACGCCGCGCAGGTCGTCACCATCCCCTGACCGGCCCTGACCGGCCCCGCGCGGGCCCGGCAGGGGCCCGACCACACGCCCCCGACGTACCCGAACGCACCACCCGAACCCCCGCGGGGACCTCCCGCGGCCACCACAGAGAAGGAATCACGCGATGCCCACCACCGAAGAGATCCGCGCCGACCTCGCCGAGATCGTCAACGAGGTCGCCGGCGTGGACGCCGACGACGTCCAGCTCGACAAGTCCTTCGTCGACGACCTCGACGTCGACTCGCTCTCGATGGTCGAGGTCGTCGTGGCCGCCGAGGAGAAGTTCGGCGTGTCCATCCCCGACGACGAGGTCAAGAACCTCAAGACCGTCGGCGACGCCGTCGCGTTCATCGAGCGCGCCTCCGCCTGACCGGCAGCACCACCCCAGCACCACCCCAGCAGCACGCAGCAGCACCACCCCAGCACCACCCCAGCAGCACGCAGCAGCACCACGGCGGCCCCGGACCCCGGGGCCGCCCCGCACCACCCGCGTCGGGCGGGCGCAGCAGCACCGCCCGACGCGTCCCTTCCCGCACGTGAGGACACCCTGACGATGACATCCGCGCCATCCGCCCGCACCCGAGTCGTGGTCACCGGGCTCGGCACCACCAGCCCCGTCGGTGGCGACGTCGCCACCACCTGGGACGCGCTCGTCGCCGGCCGCTCCGGCGTCCGGCGCCTGACCGACGAGTGGGCCGCGGACATGCCGGTCAAGATCGCCGGTCGCGTGGCCGTCGAGCCCACCGAGGTGCTCGAGCGGGTCAAGGCCCGGCGTCTCGACCGCTCCTCGCAGTTCGCGATGGTGGCGGCCATGGAGGCGTGGGCCGACGCCGGCCTCCTCGACGCCGAGCTCGACCGCGACCGCCTCGGCGTCGCGATGGCCTCCGGCATCGGCGGTGTCACCACGCTGCTGTCGAACTACGACGTGCTCAAGGAGAAGGGCCCCCGCCGCGTCTCCCCGCTGGCGGTGCCCATGCTCATGCCCAACGCGCCGGCCGCCAACATCAGCCTCTACGTCGGCGCCCGCGCCGCCGTGAACACCCCGGTCTCCGCCTGCGCCTCGGGCAACGAGAGCATCGCGCTGGCCATCGACCAGATCCGCCTCGGCCGCGCCGACGTCGTCGTCGCCGGCGGCACCGAGGCCGCGATCCACCCGCTGCCGATGGCGGCCTTCGCCAACATGATGGCGCTGTCGAAGACCGGCAGCGAGGAGGGCGGCGACCCCACCACCGTCTCCCGTCCCTGGGACACCGGGCGCGACGGCTTCGTGCTCGGCGAGGGCGCCGGCGTGCTGGTGCTGGAGTCGGAGGAGCACGCCCGCGCCCGCGGTGCGCGCATCTACGCCGAGGTGCTCGGCGCCGGCATCACCGCCGACTCCCACGACATCGCCCAGCCCGACCCCGAGGGTCGTGGGGGCACCCGCGCGATCAAGCGGGCCCTGCTCGAGGCCGACATCAGCCCCGCCGACATCGTCCACGTCAACGCCCACGCCACCTCGACCCCGCAGGGCGACATCGCCGAGGGCCTGATGCTGCACGCGGTGATGGGCTCGCACGCCTCGGAGGTCGTCACCACGAGCACCAAGTCGATGACCGGCCACCTGCTCGGCGGCGCCGGCGCGCTGGAGTCGATCGCGACCGTGCTGGCGCTGCACCACCGTCTGGTGCCGCCGACGATCAACCTCGACGACCTCGACCCGCAGGTCGAGCTCGACATCGCCACCACCGCCCGCACCCTGCGCGACGGCGACATCGCGGCGCTCAACAACTCCTTCGGCTTCGGCGGCGCCAACGTCGCCGTGGCGTTCGGGACCTACCGATGAGCGTCCAGGCCGCGCCCGCCAAGCCGGCGAAGCTCCCCCGCGACCAGGACCCCCGCAACCCGGTCCTGCGCCTGACCGCCTTCTTCGACGAGGGCTCGATGGAGCTGCTCACCCCCGACGGCGACTCCGGCATGCTCGCCGCCATCGGCAAGGTCGCGGGCTCGCCCGTGGTCGCGTTCTGCTCCGACGCCACCGTCATGGGCGGGGCGATGGGCGACGTGGGCTGCCGCGTGGTCGTCGACGCCTACCACCGCGCGATGACCGACGGCGTGCCGATCGTGGGCCTGTGGCACTCCGGTGGAGCGCGCCTGGCCGAGGGCGTGCTCTCCCTGCACGCCGTGGGCCGCATCTTCCACGTGATGACCCAGGCCTCGGGCAAGATCCCGCAGATCTCCGTGGTGCTCGGCCCCGCGGCCGGCGGCGCGGCCTACGGCCCGGCGCTGACCGACGTGGTCGTCCTCGGCCCCGAGGGACGCATCTTCGTCACCGGGCCCGACGTCGTGCGCTCGGTGACCGGGGAGGACGTCGACATGCTGCGTCTCGGTGGTCCCGAGCCGCACGGTCGCCGCTCCGGCGTCGTGCACATCCTCACCGACTCCGAGGCCGAGGCCCTCGAGCGCGCCCGCGGCGTGGCCTCGCTGCTCGGCGCCCAGGGCAGCCTGCGCGTCGAGGACGTCGAGGACCGCGACCTCGCGGCCCTGCTCCCGGAGTCGAAGAAGCGCGCCTACGACGTGCACCCGCTGGTCGAGTCGGTGCTCGACGAGGGCACCGCCCAGGAGCTCCACGCCCGGTGGGCGCCCAACATCGTCACCGCCCTGGGCCGCTTCGGCGGGCGCACCGTCGGTGTCGTGGCCAACAACCCGCTGCGCCTCGGCGGCTGCCTCGACTCGCTGTCGGCGGAGAAGGCCAGCCGCTTCGTGCGCATGTGCGACGCCTTCGGGGTGCCCCTCATCGTCCTCGTCGACGTGCCCGGCTACCTGCCCGGTGTCGGTCAGGAGTGGGACGGCGTCGTGCGTCGCGGCGCGAAGCTCCTGCACGCCTTCGGCGAGTGCGTCGTGCCCCGGGTGACCCTGGTGACCCGCAAGACCTACGGCGGCGCCTACATCGCCATGAACGCCCGCTCGCTCGGTGCCACCAAGGTGTTCGCCTGGCCCGGGGCCGAGGTCGCGGTCATGGGCGCTGTCGCCGCGGTGCGCATCCTGCACCGGCGCAAGCTCGCCGAGGTGTCGGTGGAGATCCGTCCCCAGGTCGAGGCCGAGCTCGCCGCCGAGCACGAGCGCATCGCCGGTGGCGTCGACAAGGCCGTCGAGATCGGGGTCGTGGACGAGGTCGTCAGCCCCGAGCGCACCCGCAGCATGATCGCGCGCGCCATCGACGAGGCCGTGCAGAGCGTCGGCGTACGCCACGGCGCGCACGGCAACATCCCGCTCTGAGGCTCCTCGTCGGCACCCCGCCGCGCCCCCGCACGCACCAGCGCGCACCAGCACGCCCCCGGGTCGTCCCACGATCCGGGGGCGTGTCGCGTAACCGTGGCGCCCGTGGCACGTTGGGGAGACGACCGTCACACGACGACCACCCGGGAGGTCGACCCCCATGCCCGCCACCACGCTCGCGCTGATCCGCCCGTCCACCCGCCGCGCCCGCGCCGCCCGAGGCCCACGCGCGGGCGCACTGGCCGTCGCGGCGGCCACGGCGCTGGGCGCCGCCGTGCTGGGGCCCGCTGCGCCGGCGCCGGCGCACCCGGGCCACGAGGGCTTCGCCCGCTTCGCCCAGATCGAGCGCGGCGACGGCATCCTGCGCAAGGGCTGCCACGACTACCGCTACCGCTACGAGGTGGAGGTGAAGCCGCGCTTCGACCAGTGGGCGTTGGAGACGTTCCTGGTCGACCGGCGGGGCGAGCGGGTCGCGGCCGGCGCCTTGCTCAAGGGCGCCGACCCGAAGACCGGGGTGGACTCGGTCCGCTTCTGCCGCACCGCGACCGTGCCGGGCCGCTTCACGCTGCGCGGCAAGCTCACGCTGCAGAACGTCGACGAGATCCACGACGGCTTCATCAAGCCGATCCGCTTCCGCCTGCGCCTGCCGGGCTGACCCGACGGCTCGCGCCGCACCGGGCTCGGCGGGACCTCACGGCGTCGGCCCTGCGGGGTGCCGGACCGGCGTGGGCGACCAGCCCGCCGGCCTCAGACGACCTGGTGCAGCCAGCGCACCGGCGCGCCGTCGCCCGCGTGGCGGAAGGTCTCGAGCTCGTCGTCCCACGGCTTGCCGAGCAGCTTGTCGATCTCGGTCAGCAGGGTCACCTCGCCCAGCGCGGCCTTGACGACCGCGGCCTTGAGCCGGTCCTCGGGGATCATGATGTCGCCGTGCAGCCCGGTGACGGCGTGGTAGACGCCGAGCTCGGGGGTGTAGGAGAAGCGGGTGCCCTCGGTGGCGCTGGTGGGCTCCTCGGTGACCTCGAAGCGCAGGTGGTTCCAGCCGCGCAGCGCCGAGGCGATGGCGGCAGCACTGCCGGCCGAGGCTGCCCAGGACAGCTCGGCTCGGTACGTGCCCGACTGCGCCGGCTGCGGCGTCCAGTCGAGGCTGACGGCGGCACCGAGCACTCCGCCGACGGCCCACTCCACGTGCGGGCACAGCGCCGAGGGCGCTGAGTGCACGTAGAGCACGCCCCTCGTCGAATTACGGGTGGCAGTCTGTGTGGTCACCGTGACCTCCTTCATCTGCGGCGCGAGCTACGCCTTCCCCAGCGGTCTCGTCGTCAGATGTCGGTCGCACGAATGACACTCGTGTAGTTGTGCGCCCCATTGTGCCGCACACCGGTCCCGGGCACCAGCACGACATCCCGTCGGTGGCTCACAGGTGACGCACAGGTGGTGCCGGTGGTGCTGCCAGCCGCCCCGGCGAGGGTCCTCGGTGTGAGACGTCGAGCGACGTCGCAGACCTGGCGAGAGGACACCACCGTGAGCGACGACCGATCCGGCACCGACCGGCCCACCCCCAGCGGCTCGCGCTGGGAGCCCACCGACCCCGCGGCGCCCACCGCACCGCTCGCCGCCGCACGCCCGCCCGAGGCCCCCGCTCCGAGCGCCGAGACGAGCGCCGAGACGAGCGCCGAGACGGGCACCCCGACGGGCACCGCTGCCGCCGCGCCCCCGTCCACCCGCCGCCCGTGGCGTGAGCGACTCCCCCGGCGGCGCGGCGCACGCGTGGCCGCCGCCGGCGCGCTCGCCGCACTGCTGCTGCTGGGCTCGGCCGCGGGCGGCTTCGCGGTGGGCCGGGCGACCGGTCCCGACGGCGACCGCACCGGCGTGCCGGGCGCGCCGTCGGGCTACGGACCCGGCGACGGCGAGGACCGTGGCTTCCCCGCTCAGGGTGGCCCCGACGGCGACGGCCCCGCGGGAGGGTTCCCCGCCGCTCCCGACGGCACCCTGCCCGACGGCACGGCACCCGACGGCACCGCTCCCGGGGGGACCGCGCCCGACGTCGCCACTCCCGGCGCCACGACCGACGACGACGCGAGCGGATCGGCCACGTGACCACCCTCGCCGCTCCCCCGGCACCGCAGGGGGTCCCGAGCACGTCCGCGGCGCTCGACACCCGGGCCGCGCGCGTCGATGCCGCGGTCCGGACCTCGGCCGTGGCGGCGCTCTGGCTGAGCCTGCTCGTCGTCACCTACTGGTGGGTCGCCGGCGGAGGGGTGCAGGACCTGGCGGGCTGGGAGACGGGGCTGCTCTCCAGCGGCCGCCTCGTCGGGCTGGTCGGCTCCGACCTGCTGCTCGCGCAGGTGCTGCTCATGGCGCGGCTGCCGTGGCTCGAGCGCGCCTTCGGCCAGGACCGACTGGCACCGCTGCACCGCGTGGTCGGCTTCGTGTCCTTCGACCTCGTGCTGGCCCACGTCGGTCTGATCGTCTGGGGCTACGCCGCCGGGGACCTGCTCGCCACTCCGGCGACCGCCTGGGACCTCACCGTCGACTACCCGGGCATGCTCCTCGCGCTCGCCGGCCTGGTCTGCCTGGTCATGGTCGTAATCACCAGCGTCCGCGCCGCGCGCTCCCGGCTGCGCCACGAGTCGTGGCACCTGCTGCACCTCTACGCCTACCTCGGGGTCGGGCTCGCGCTGCCCCACCAGCTGTGGACCGGGCAGGAGCTGCTCGCCTCGACCGCGGCCACCGTCTACTGGTGGAGCGCCTGGGCGGCGGCGGCCGGCGCCGTCCTGGTGTGGCGCGTGGCGCTGCCGCTGTGGCGCTCCTGGCGCCTGGACCTCCGGGTCACCTCGGTGGTGGCGGAGGGCGACGCCGCGGTGTCGGTCTACCTCACCGGACGCCTCGACCGACTGCGGGTCGAGGCCGGGCAGTTCCTGCTGTGGCGCTTCCTGACCGGCCCGGGCTGGTCGCGCGCCCACCCCTACTCGCTCTCGGCCGCCCCCGACGGGCGCAGCCTGCGCCTGACGGTCAAGGCGCTCGGTGACGGCAGCGCCGCCGTCGCCTCGCTGCGACCAGGCACCCGCGTGCTCGTCGAGGGCCCCTTCGGACGCCTCACCGCGCGCGCCCGCACCCGCCGGGGCGTGCTCCTGGTGGGGTCGGGCGTGGGCATCACCCCGCTGCGCGCGCTGGCCGAGGGGCTCGACCAGGCCCCGGGCGACGTGGTCGTCCTCCACCGCTACGCCCGGGAGCCGCTGCTCGGCGCCGAGCTCGCCGTGCTGGCCCGTGAGCGCGGCCTGCGCCTCGTGGGGCTCCCCGGCCCCCGCCGGGCTCCCGGCTCCTGGCTCGGCGACGGCGTGCCGCCCGTCGACGACGCGACGGCCCTGCTCCGCCTCGTGCCCGACGTCGCCGAGCGCGACGTCTTCGTCTGCGGCCCCGACGGCTGGAACGACTCCGTCCTGGCCAGCCTGCGCGCCGCGGGCGCGCACCCCGACCACGTCCATCTCGAGACCTTCCGGTGGTGACCCGATGAGACGCATCTCCCTGTGGGCCCTCAGCACGCTGTCGACCGTCGTGCTCCTCCTGGGCTACCGCACCTCGCTGGAGGGCCCCAGCACCACCGCGGCCCTCCCCTCCTACAGCGCCACCACCACGAGCACCGCCGGCACGACCACGGGCGGGACCACCGGCGGGAGCACCACCGGTGGGTCGACCGGCGCAGGGGCGGGAGGAGGTGACGCCGGCTCGGGCGGCTCCGGCGGGTCGAGCACGGTGACCGGCAGCGTGGTGCAGACCCAGTGGGGGCCGGTGCAGGTGCAGCTCACGGTGGACGGCGGCGGCGCGATCACCGGGGTCGACGTGCTGCAGTACCCCTCCGGCAACGGCCACGACCAGGAGATCAACGCCTACGCGCTGCCGGTGCTGGTGCAGGAGACGCTCGACGCCCAGAGCGCCGAGATCGACATGGTCAGCGGCGCCACCGTGACCAGCCAGGGCTACCTCGGCTCGCTGCAGGACGCACTCGACCAGGCCGGCCTGTGAGCGCCCCCGCGGCCACCGCACCCGGCCCGACGCGCCGCCACGTCGACCACGTCATGGGCCTGCCGGTCAGCCTCGCGCTGCGGGGGCCACACGCCGCCGACCCCGACGACCCGGCCGCGCGCGAGGCCTGGTCGGCGGTCATGACGAGCCTGCGCGGCAGCGACGCGCTGCTGAGCACCTGGCGCGAGGACTCCTGGGTCTCGCGACTGGACCGCGGCGAGGTCTCCCTGGCGCAGTGCCCACCGGAGCTGGCCGAGGTCCTCGCCCTCGGGGAGGACGCCGCCCGCGACTCCGGCGGCGCCTTCACGCTGCGCCTGCCCGACGCCGCGGGCCGCGTGCGTCTCGACCCGACGGGCGTGGCCAAGGGCTGGGCCCTCGACCGGGCGGCCCGCGCGCTGGAGCCGCTGGCCGGCACCGACTGGTGCCTGTCGGGCGGCGGCGACGTGCTCTGCCGCACCCGGAGCCGGCGTACGCCGCTGTGGCGGGTCGGCGTCGAGGACCCGCGCGACGCGTCGCGGCTGCTCGCCGTGGTGCCGGTCGGCAACGGCGCGGTCGCCACCTCGGGCACGACCCACCGCGGCGCACACCTGCTCGACGGGCGCACCGGCCGCACGGCCCGCGGGGTGCGGCAGGTGACGGTGGTGGCCCCGACCCTCACCGAGGCCGACGTCGACGCCACCTGCGCCTACGCCCTGGGCCCCGACGCGCTCGCGTGGCTGCGGCAGCGCCCCGGGCGCTCGGGGCTGGTGATCCACGACGACGGCACCACGAGCACCTTCGCCACCCCGCGCTGACCACGCGCCACCGGTGTCCCACTCGCACCGAGTCCACACCGGGCCGGCTTGGGGGCCCGTCGCAGGATGGGCCCATGCGCTACACACGACTCGGCAGCAGCGGCCTCGAGGTCTCCGTCGTCACCCTCGGGTGCATGAGCTGGGGCGACCCGTCGCGGGGCGGTCACCCGTGGGTGCTCGACGAGGACGCCGGCCGGGCGATCATCCGCGACGCCCTGGAGGCGGGGGTGACGGTGCTCGACACTGCCAACGTCTACTCCGGCGGCTCCAGCGAGGAGATCACCGGCCGCGCCGTGCGCGACTTCGCCCGTCGCGAGGAGGTCGTGATCGCCACCAAGGTCCACGGCCGCATGCGGCCCGGGCCCCAGGGGGCCGGCCTCTCGCGCGGTGCGATCCTCCACGAGATCGACGCGTCGCTGCGCCGCCTCGGCACCGACTACGTCGACCTCTACCAGATCCACCGGTGGGACCCCGAGGTGCCGATCGAGGAGACCATGGAGGCGCTCCACGACGTGGTCCGCTCCGGCAAGGCGCGCTACCTCGGCGCCTCCTCGATGTACGCCTGGCAGTTCGCGAAGGCCCAGGAGGTCGCGCGCACCCACGGCTGGACGCCCTTCGTGTCGATGCAGGACCACTACAACCTCCTCTACCGCGAGGAGGAGCGCGAGATGCTCCCCCTCTGCGCCGACCAGGGGGTCGGGGTCATCCCGTGGAGCCCGCTGGCCCGGGGCCGGCTGACCCGCCCCTGGGACACCGAGACCTCCCGCACCGAGACCGACGAGTTCGGCGGCACGCTCTACCGCGACGAGGACGCCGACATCGTCGCCACGGTGCTCGCCCTGGCCGAGCGACGCGGCGTCGCGCCGGCGCAGGTCGCGCTGGCCTGGCTGCTGCACCAGCCCGTGGTCAGCTCGCCGATCGTCGGTGTCACCAAGGCCCACCACCTCACCGACGCCGTGGCCGCGGTCGACCTCGAGCTCAGTGACGAGGAGCTCGACGAGCTCGGCTCCGGCTACGTGCCCCACGCGGTCGCCGGGCACCGCTGAGGCCCCGCCGGGACCGCCCGGGTCAGTACGACGCGGCCGTGTCGGTGCTGCCGGTCGCGTCGGTGCCGTCGGCGGGCGCGTAGGCGCAGGAGTCCTCGGGGTCCTCGGCCCGGCCGGGGTCCTTCTTGCCCAGCCCGGGTCGCGAGCGCGGCTCGAGGGCCTTGGCCACGACCTGGCGCATGTAGTCGAAGTCGGGGTCACCGGAGAAGAACCGCTCGGAGGGCCGGAAGACGACCGACTTGACCTTGGCGTCCTTGACCTTCAGGGCGAGGTCGAGCAGCGCCGGCACGATCCGTCGCGGGATGTCGGTGGAGACGATCTCCTGCCCGGTCTCGGCCAGGGCCTGGTAGCGCTGCAGCACGGTCATGGGGTCGGCGGCCTCGATGATGGCGTCGACGGCGCAGCGCTGGCGGTCCATGCGCTCGTAGTCGTCGGAGCCGTAGCGCCCGCGGGCGAACCACAGCGCGTGGAAGCCGTCGAGCTCCTGGTCGGGGCCGGGGTCGATGTAGTCCACCGGCGGGATGCCCAGGTCGGTGTTGCCCTGGATGGCGACCGGCTCGTTGACGTTGACGGTGATGCCGCCGATGGCGTCGACGACGTCCTCGAAGCCCTTGAGGTTGACCAGCAGGTAGTAGTCGACCGGCACCCCGAGACTGCCCTCGACGGCCTGCTTGAGGGCGTCGGCACCCTCGTTGTCGCTCTTTCCCAGGATGCCCGGGTGACGCTCGGGGATCTGTCCGTAGATGGCGTTGAGCATGTAGAAGCCGTCGTCCTCGGGCCCGCTGAACCCGGTCGGGTAGAGGTCGTGCAGCGGGCTGCCCTCGGGGAACTGCGCGTTCATCAGGTTGCGCGGCAGGCTCACCGTGACCGCGCGGCCGGTGGTGGTGTCCATGCTCAGCAGGATCACGGTGTCGGTGCGCACGCCGGTGCGACCCTCGCCGCCGTCGCCGCCGAGCAGGAGCACGGTCACCCGCTCCCGCCCGCCCCAGGGGTCCTCCTCGGTGACGTCGGTCGGCACGGTGGCGCTCTCGTTGCGGTCGTCGTCGAAGACGGTGCCGACCAGCCCGGCCTGCACCTGGGCGTAGCGCGCCGCCACCGCGAAGGGCGCGCCGATCGCGAGGCAGAGCACCAGCACGAACCCGTGGCCGACCGCCGTGTGCCACCGGGGTCGGCTCGGGGGCCTGACCTGGCGGTAGGTCAGGTAGACCACGGCCACCCAGGTCGCGAGGCCGAGGACCAGCACGACCGCGGCGATGGTGAGGCGGGTGGGGTCGACGGCGAAGGCGAGCAGGGCGCGCAGGTCGCGCCCGACGTACCACGCCGCGCCTCCCAGCAGGGCCAGCACCGGCAGCAGCACCAGGGCCCCGAGCAGGCGGCGTCCGGTGTAGAGGAAGCCGGCCCCCGGCACGAGCGCGCCGAGCAGCGTCACCCCGAGCGTGCCGGGCAGGCCCTCGGCGCGGCGCCGGCGCCGGTCGGCGCGGGCGCCGCCGCGGCGGCGGGTGGGAGGCTGGGTGGAGGGCGAGGCGGAGGGCGAGGCGGAGGCACGGGCCCGCCGCGTACGCCGGGCGAGGGCCGGTCGGCTGCTGGCCCGCCGGCGTCCGCGTCGGGGCGCCGGGGGCGACGGGGACCCGGGGTGGGCCGGCACGGCACCGGGCTCACGTGACACGTCCTCCACGCGGCGCCTCTCCCTCGGTCCGGTCGGCCTGCTCCTGTCGGGCCGGTGCACCGGCACGGCTCGCACCACCCCCGGCGGAAAATAGCACCCTGCCCGATCACCCCGCCGGGGTCGACGCCCTCACCCGTTCGGGGTCTGGGGTCCGCCGGCGCCCCGACGTAGCGTGGGCCCATGACCTCATCGAACATGTCTTCGAACGACCAGGCCCCGGAGCAGGGCACGGAGCAGACCCCGAGCGGCGTGCCCGACGGCGAGGTCCTGGGTGCCGACAACCCCAGCCCGACCAACGCCGAGAAGGACCCCAACGACTGGGTGACCGGCGACGAGCCGATCACCGGCGCCCAGAAGAGCTACCTCGACACCCTGGCCCGTGAGGCCGGCGAGACGCTTCCCGCCGACCTGACCAAGGCCGAGGCCTCCGAGCACATCGACCGGCTCCAGGCCTCCACCGGGCGCGGCGCCGACAGCTGAGCCCACCGCGCCGCCGAGGCGGCGCAGCGCCTCCGTGCCGCAGCGGCGGCGGAGCCCCCGGGACCTCACGGTCCCGGGGGCTCGCTGACGTAGGGCGGGTGGGGCTCGAACCCACGACCCAAGGATTATGAGTCCTCTGCTCTGACCGGCTGAGCTACCGCCCCACGGTGCGGACGGTCGAGGATCGCGCCCGTCCAGCCGCGCACTCTACCGACGCCGCGCTCCCGCCGACGTCAGGCGCCCCGCCCGGTCCGGGGGCCCCGCGAGGCCCGGACCACCGGCCCTGCTTCGATGGGCCCATGATCCGCAACGTGGTGGTGGGAGTGCTCCGGGACGACGCGACGCGCGAGCAGGCGCAGGCCGCGCTCGACGCGATCGCGGCGATGCGCGTCGAGGGGGTCGCGTTCGAGATGCGCACCGGTCTCGACCTGGGCCTGCGGGAGGGCAACGCCAGCTACGTGCTCACCGCCGACTTCGCCGACGCGGAGGCCTACCGCGTCTACGACCTCGACGAGGAGCACAACCGGATCCGCCGCGAGCTGTTCGCGCCGATCTCGAGCGAGATCCGCCGCATCCAGTTCGCCCTCGACTGACCCCCCGCCCCGCACCGGCTACCCGACGCGGCGCACCTCGATCAGCACGAGGTGCTCGGGGTCCTGCGCCGGGGCCTGGACCCCGACGGTGTCGAGCACCCGCCCGGTCAGGCGCAGGCCGGTCGACCACCACGGCAGCGGCGAGTAGCCGGGGCCGTGCACGACGTCGCCGGGCGCCAGCGCCGCCACGTCGTACGTCGACGCCGCGTCGAGACCGGGCAGCGTGACCGGGCCGGGCGGCCACGTGGTCGGCCCGGCGGTCGCGACGACGGCGTAGACCGCGTGGTCGGCCGCGGGCGAGACGACCCCGTGCACGAGCGTGGCGGGGTCGGGGTGGTCGGAGCGCACCGTCGTGCCGGTGGCCAGCAGCGGGCGCAGCCGCCGGTGCAGCGCCACCCACGCCGCGAGCTCCTCGCGCTGCGCCGCGGTGGCCTCGCGCAGGTCCCACTCGATGCCGAGGTGGCCGAAGAGGGCGGTGCCGGCGCGGAAGGACAGGTCGTGGGTGCGTCCGGTGGTGTGGGAGCGCGCGGAGCCGATGTGGGCGCCGAGCAGCTCCGGGGGCACCAGCAGCGAGGTCCAGCGCTGGATGCCCTGGCGCTCGAGGGGGTCGATGCAGTCCGAGGCCCAGACCCGGTCGGTGCGCTCGAGCACCTCGAGGTCGATGCGGCCACCGCCCGAGGAGCACGACTCGATCTCGACGCCGGGGTGCCGGCGGCGCAGCTCGTCGACCAGCGCGTAGAAGGCCAGCGTCTGGCGGTGCACCGACGCCGCGCCCGCGGGGCCGCTGCCGGCGTCGACGAGGTCGCGGTTGTGGTCCCACTTCAGGTAGGCGATGTCGTGCGCGGTGAGCAGGGCGTCGAGGCGCTCCAGGACGTGGGCGAAGGCGTCCGGGTGGGCGAGGTCGAGCACCTGCTGCTGGCGCGAGGCCACCGGCACCCGTCCGCCGGTGCCCAGCACCCACCCGGGGTGGGCGCGGGCGAGGTCGGAGTCGAGGTTGACCATCTCCGGCTCCACCCACAGCCCGAACTCCATGCCCAGCGCGCGCACCCGCCCGATGAGCGGGTCGAGGCCGTCGGGCCAGACCGTGGGGTCGACGTACCAGTCGCCGAGGCCGGCGGTGTCGTCGCGCCGACCGAGGAACCAGCCGTCGTCGAGCACGTAGCGCTCCACCCCGACCCCGGCGGCCAGCTCGGCCAGCTCGGTGAGGACCTCGAGGTCGTGGTCGAAGTAGACCGCCTCCCAGGTGTTGAGGGTGACCGGGCGGGGTCGCCTCGGGTGCTGCGGGCGCGAGCGCAGGTGGGTGTGGATGCGTGCGGTGACCTCGTCGAGGCCGGTGCCGTGGCTGCCGTAGAGCCACGGCGCGGCGTAGGACTCCCCCGGCGCCAGGCGGACCTCTCCGGGCAGCAGCAGCTCGCCGCCACTGACCAGCGTCACGCCGGTCGTGGCCCGCTCCACGCGGCTGCGGTGGTCGCCCGACCAGGCGACGTGGGTGGCCCACACCTCACCCCGACGGAAGCCGAAGCCGGGCTCGCCGAGGGCGGTGAGCAGGGTGGCGTCGGTGCCGGTGCGTCCGCGGCGGCCCTCGCGCACGTGGGCACCCACGGTGACCGGGCGCCGCTGGGGGCTGCGCTCGCGTGCGTGGCGCCCGGTGAGGTCGAGCAGCTCCCCGGCCCGGGTCGGCACGGGCAGCGCCGGCTCCAGCGCGTCGAGACGGTAGTCGCCCTCCCCCGTGTTGGTCACCGTGGCCCGGGTGCGCAGCAGCCCGCTGGCCAGCAGCTCCACCTCGAGCAGCACCGCCAGCCCCGCCACCGCGTCGAGGAGCTCGTACGTCGCGCTGCCGCCCGGCGACGCCGTGTCCGCCGGGTCCGCCGGGTCCGCCGGGTCCGCCGGGTCCGCCGTGGTGGTCGACACCGCGCGCACCCGCAGCACGGGCGACCAGTCGGCGCCGTCGGCGCGCGCGCCGCGCAGGCCGGGGGTGCCGGGCCAGCCCGAGGCGTGCTCAGGCAGCAGGCCGACCGGACGCAGCTCGTCGACGGTGTTGGGGGTCAGCTCGCGGTGCCCGGCACGCACGACCTGGTCCCGGGCCTCCTGGTCGAGCGGACCCAGGTCGGCGCCCCAGTGGGCCACCCACGGCCCGCCGTGGTCGACGTCGGGGTGGTGGGCCAGCAGCACGCTGACCCCGGCTGCCCGCAGGTGCAGGGTGGTGGGCGCGCCCACGGCGCGGTCGTCGGTCACGGTCGCCTCCTCGTCGGCGACAGACGCTAGCGGCGACGCCGGGCCGGCGGGCGCGCGGGCCCGGCGCTCCCGCCGGCGAGGATCAGGCGGCGCGTCGCCCGTCGACGACCAGCGCGACCGTGTTCAGGGCCGCCCAGCCGAGGGTCACGGCCATCACCTTGCTGCGCACCTGGGAGTCGGGGGCCTTGGCGGCGAGGATCGCGCAGTCGCCCAGGTCGCCGACGATGCGCAGCAGCATCGCGGTGCGCACGACCTTGTCGGAGCGCCCGAGTGCGCCGGCGGCGCTGATGCCGAGGTCGCGCACGCCGTAGGTGCGGGCCAGCACGTCGTAGCCACCCCGCTCGGAGCGGCCGGCCTGCATGGCCGAGCCGAGGTGGTCGGGCTTGAGCAGGGCGAAGGCGCCGTAGCCGGCGGTGGCGGTGGACATGAGGCGGCTCAGGGGATAGCTCATGCCTCCGGTCTACCCCGCGCCGGGGCTCCCCGGCTCACCCGCGCGGGGTGGTCGCCGCGCCCACGGGCCCGTCCGCGGTCGCTCCCGCGGGCAGGGTCAGCCGCATCCGGGTGCCCGCGCCGCCGGCGGGCTCGCGGCAGACGAGCTCGCCGCCGTGGGCGCGGGCGAGGCCGCGGGCGATCGAGAGCCCGAGGCCAGAGCCGCCCGCCCGGCGCTCGCGGGCGGGGTCGAGGCGCACGAGCCGGTCGAAGACCCGCTCGCGGTCGGCCGCGGGGATGCCCGGGCCGTCGTCGACGACCTCCACGACCGCCGCGTCCCCGTCGTAGAACGAGCGGAGCTCGACCTGACGCGCGCCGGCCTGCACGGCGTTGTCGACGAGGTTGCCCAGCACCTGCACGACCCGGTCGCGGTCGGCGGCGGCCACCACCGGGCCGCCCGCCACCCTGACCACCGCCGGGCCGGGCCGCGGCGACCTCGCCACCTCCTCGGCCACCGACCGCAGGTCGACCGGGCCCGTGACCAGGGCCAGACCGCGGTCGATGCGTGCCATCAGCAGCAGGTCGTCGACGAGCCGGCCGGCGCGCTGGGCCTCGCGGATGAGGTCCACCAGCACCTGCTCGCGCTCCTCGCGCGGCGGGTCGGTGCGCAGCACGTGCTCGGCGGCGGCGCGGATGCCGGTCACCGGGGTGCGCAGCTCGTGGGCGGCGTCGGAGACGAAGTCGCGCAGCCGGGCCTCCGAGTCGACCGCTCGGGCCTCGGCGCCCACCACCTCGTCGAGCATCTCGTCGAAGGCCAGCGCGGTGCGGCCGAGGTCGGTGCCGGGCGCGGTCGGGCGCAGCCGCCGCCCGCGGTCGCCGCGGGTGATGCTGCGGGCCACGTCGGTGATGCGGCGCAGCGGCCGCAGCGCCCCGCCCACCACCAGCGGCACGACGAGGGCGGTGGCGAGCAGCACCGCCACCGCGGTCACGAGCAGCACCAGCCTGACCTGGGCGACGGTCTCGCGGACGTCGCTGGCGTCGGCGAGCAGCAGCAGCGTGCTGCCGTCGGCGAGGCTGCGCGAGACCGTGAGCAGGTCGCCGCTCTCCTGCACCGCGGGGGTCGCGCCCGGCGGGTCGGGCGGACCCGGGTCGCCCCGCAGCGGGCTGGGCACCGTGGCGGGCCCCCGGGGCCCGCCGTCGGCCGGCCCCCCGCCCTCACTCGAGTCGCCTCCCGTGCCTCCGGAGCCTCCTGTGGCGTCCTCACCGTCCCCCGGGGCCACGCCGGCCGCCCCGGCCAGCGGCCCCTCGGCGAACACCTCGCCGTCGGCGGTGCGCACCACGGCCGACACGCCCTCCCCCTCCAGGCGGCGGGCCAGGTCGCGGTCGTCGACCTCACCCACCAGGGCGTCGGCCACGCCCGCGCGCTCGACGAGGCGCTGGCGCAGCTGGTCGTCGAGCCGCTCGCGCAGCGCCAGCTCGGTGGCGGCGACCAGCACCACCAGCAGCACGGCCACCAGCGCCACCACGACCAGCGTCACCCGCCGCCGCAACGACGGGGTGCGCAGGCCCGGCGCGCCGCCGGGGCCGCTCACCGGGGCGCCCGCAGCACGTAGCCCAGCCCGCGCTCGGTGTGGATGAGCCGCGGTCCGTGGGCCTCCAGCTTGCGGCGCAGGGCGCTGAGGTGCACCTGCACGAGGTTGTCGGCGTAGTCGTCGTAGCCCCACACCTGGCTGAGGATCTGGGCGTTCGAGAGGACCCGGTCGCGGTGACGGGCCAGGTGGGCCAGCAGGCGCAGCTCGGTGGCGGTGAGCGCGACGTCGTGGCCGCCGCGCGTGACCCGCGCCGCCTCCTCGTCGACGACCAGGTCGTCGATCTCGATCGTGGTGGCCACGGCGCCGGTGCGCCGCAGCACCGCCCGCACCCGGGCGAGCAGCTCCTCCACGACGAAGGGCTTGGCCAGGTAGTCGTCGACACCGACCTCGAAGCCGCGCAGGCGGTCCTCGACGGCCTCGCGGGCGGTGAGCATCACCACCGCGGCGTCGCTGCGTCGTCGCACGACGCGCACCAGCTCGGGGCCGTCGCGCCCCGGGAGCATCCAGTCGAGCACCACGAGGTCGACGCGGTGGGCGGCCAGCTCCTCCTCGAGCGCGCCGCCGTCGGGCAGCGCACGCACGGCATAGCCCTCCGAGCGCAGCGACCTCACCAGCGACTCGCGGATGACGTCGTCGTCCTCCACCACGAGCAGTCGAGCGGCAGCGTCACGGGTCGGCACCCCGACAGTGTGCCGTCGCCGACCTGAAGACCACCTCAAGAAGTCCGCGAGCGGCCGCCGTCTTCAGGTGGCCCGCAGGTACGCCGCACAGAGTGCTCCTCGTGGCCCCGAGAGCCGCACCGCCCGGTCCTCGACCCGGCGGGCCCCCTCCGTCCCCGACCCAGGAGTGCCCGTGCCGCACCTGTCCTCCCTCGGCCTGGTCGACCTGCTGGTCGTCCTCGCCGTCGTGCTCGCCGTCGTCGGAGCCCTGCGCACCGGTCGCGGACTCATTGCAACGCTGCTGTCCGCCGTGGGCGCGGGCCTCGCCGCCCTCGCCGTCGCCTGGGTCCTCACCTCGGCCCTGAGCGCCTGGGGGCCGCCCCGCGTCGCCCAGGCCGTCGACCGCAGCGCCTTCGCCGCAGCCCTGCCCGCGCCCGACCGTGCGCTCGCCGAGCTGCGCGACCTCATCGGCGGTGGGCCCGGCGGACCCGGCGGCCGCGACGACGCACCCGGCCCACGCCCCTGACGGGGCCCACCCCGCGACCCCGGGCGAACCCGGACGGCCGCGGCGCCCCTGACCGCACCGAGCGAGCCCCACGGATCGGCCCGATCCGACCACCACACGAAGGAGCACCCGATGACCCAGCCCCAGCACCCCCGCCCGCAGGACTCCTGGCACGACGACACCCAGCCGCTGAGCGTCGGCGCCTGGTCGGCCGGTGGCCCGCACACCGCCCCGCTCCCCGCCGGTCGCACCCGTGCCCCCCGCTCGCGCCTCGTGGCCGGGCTCGCTGCCGGAGCCGTGGCAGGACTGGTGCTCGGCCTGGGGGTGCCGGCCCTCGCGGGCGGCTCCGGGTCGAGCGGGAGCAGCCCCACCGGCGCCACCGGTGACGGCAGCTCGGTCACCACCCCGGTCGCACCGACCGATGCACCGGCCGACGCCCCGGCGGAGGACTCCACCGACGGCGGAGCCGCCACGCCGGGGGCCGACGGCCGGCCGGCGCCCGGCGACGGGGTGCCCGTGCCTCCCGCGACCACTCCGGCTCCCGCCCCCGGCGGCCCGCTCTGCGAGGCCGGCACGGCGACCCTCCCGGCCCCGGGCGAGGCGTCCGAGGACGGCGCTGCGCCGGTCCCGGCCCCGCACGGCGGGGAGCACCCCGCGCCGCCGGCTCCCCCCGCCCCGGGTGAGGGCGGGCGGCCCGGCGCCACGCCGACCCCGCGCGTCGAGCCCACCCCGCCGGCCGTGCCCGGCACGGGCGACGAGGTCGACCCGAGCACCCAGCCCGGCTGACCGGACCCAGGAGACGCAGAAGGCCCCGGCCCGCATCACGCGGGCCGGGGCCTTCTCTCTGCTCCCCCGGTTGGACTCGAACCAACAACCCTCCGATTAACAGTCGAATGCTCTGCCAGTTGAGCTACAGGGGATCGGTGCAGCGCGCACACATTAGCAAGCGTGGTCGGCGAGGTGAAATCGGCCTCCCTCGACCCGGCGGACCGTGCGGAACGGCCACCTCAGCCCAGCCCGACGGCGTTCCGCGCCGAGGCCAGCGCCTCGGCCGCCGCGGCCTGCACGACGGGATCGGTGGGGTCCACGCCCTCGTCGTACTGGAAGACCCAGGTGACCCCGGAGCCGCCGCCGGGGGCGCGTCGGGCCACGACCCGCACCCCGCGTCGGCCGGCGAGGGGCACGTGGCGCTGCAGCAGCACGCTCGCCGTGACCCGCTCGCGCACCAGCTCCAGCAGGCGGGCGCCGTCGTCGAGGCGGAAGCGGTGCACGACGCGTGCGTCGGTGCGACCCGCGTCGTCGGCCTCGGTCACGGCCAGCGTGGAGGTCTCGGCGTCCCAGTCGGCCGCGTCCACCCGCTCCCAGCGCAGTCGCGCGGAGCGGGAGCCGTCGACGGAGACGTAGAGCGCGTCGCGGGTGCCACCGACGTCGCGACCGTCGTCGGTGCGGGCCCAGGCCAGCAGCCGCTCGCCGCGGCCCACCTGGAGGTCGGGCCGGGGACCGTCGGCGCGGGTGCGCCACCACGGGCGGAACGCTCCGCGCAGCGCCCCGGCGAGGCTCACGCGCCCATCACCCGGTCGCGCAGGGCCCGACGGTGCTGCTCGAGGGCGGCCAGCTCGCCGAACATCCGGTTGTAGGCCTCGACGTCCTCCACCGGGTTGGTGCGCTGCAGTCGTGACTTCACCTCGGCGATGCGGCGCATCGTCGTGAGCTCGAGGAGGCGGAAGACATGGTGGCCGACGTAGGCCGCGTCGGGCTCCTTCTCGGTGAGCAGCGGCTCGACGCCGAGCGCGGAGACGGCCGAGGAGACCTCGGGGTCGCTCGCGGCGTCGCGCAGGCGGGCCGCCCAGGCCGGGTCGCCGGCGCCCGTGGCGGTGCCGCCGGCCTGCTCGACCAGCTCCCACACCGCGCGGTAGGTCGGGTGGGTGAAGTCGTTGGCGCCGATGTCGGCGGTGGTGCGGCCGATCGCCATCGGGTGCTGCACGACGAGCTTGAGCGTCTCGCGCTCCAAGGTGAAGCGGGGGTCACGCAGGTCGGGCACCTGGCGTCGAGGCGCGGCGGGGGCACTGTCGGCCGCGGCCGGGGACCGGTCGGCCCGGCGGTCCTGCCCCCGCCCGCCGGCTGCCGGGGCGGGGCGGTGGGCGGCGCGGCGTACCTCGGCGCGCGCCTCGTCGGGGTCGACGCCGATCATCTGCGACAGCTCGCGGGCGAAGGCGTCGACCTTGGACTTGTCACGCACGCTCGAGACCAGCCGGGCGCCCTCACGCAGGGCGTCGATGCGGCCGTCGGCGCGGTCGAGGTCGTACTTGCCGACCACGTTGGTCAGCACGAAGCGGTAGAGCGGCACCCGTCGCGCGACCAGCTCGCGCACGGCGGCGTCGCCGTCGGCGACGCGCAGGTCGCACGGGTCCTTGCCCGAGGGCTCGACCGCGACGTAGGTCTGCGAGACGAAGTTCTGGTCGCCGGAGAAGGCCCGCAGGGCGGCCTTCTGCCCGGCCGCGTCGCCGTCGAAGGTGAAGATCACCTCGCCGCGGAACTCCTCGTGGTCGTCGAGGAAGCGCCGCAGGATCCGCGAGTGGTCCTCGCCGAAGGCGGTGCCGCAGGTCGCCACCGCCGTGCCGACCCCGGCCAGGTGGCAGGCCATGACGTCGGTGTAGCCCTCGACGATCACCGCCTGGGAGGACCGCGCGATCTCGCGACGGGCCAGGTCGATGCCGTAGAGCACCTGGCTCTTCTTGTAGATCGGGGTCTCGGAGGTGTTGAGGTACTTGGCGTCGATGCGGTCGTCGTCGAGGATGCGCCGCGCGCCGAAGCCGATGGTGTCGCCGCTGGCGTCGCGGATCGGCCACATCAGCCGGCCCCGGAAGCGGTCGTAGGCCGACCGGCCCACGGCCACCAGGCCGCCGGTGACCAGCTCTTCCTGGCTGAAGGCCTTGGCGCGCAGGTGCCTGAAGAGGTCGTCGCCGCCCCGCGGGGAGAAGCCGATGCCGAACTGCTCGGCGGCGGCCTGGTCGAAGCCGCGCTCGGCGAGGAACTGACGGGCGACCAGCGCCTCGGGGGTGGCCAGCTGCTCGGCGTAGAACTCCTGCGCCTCGCGGTGGGCCTCCACCAGGCGGGTGCGGGACGGGCCGCGCGGACGGTTGTCGCGCTCGTCGCCCTCCTCGCGCCGCAGCTGCACGCCGTACTTGTCGGCCAGCCGCTCGACGGCCTCCCCGAAGCCCAGGCCGTCGATCTTCATCACGAACGTGATGACGTCGCCGCCCTCCTGGCAGCCGAAGCAGTGGAAGAAGTTGCGCGCCGGGGTGACGTGGAAGGAGGGCGACTTCTCGTCGTGGAAGGGGCACAGGCCCTTCTGCGAGCCACCGCCGGCGTTGCGCAGCGTGACGTACTGCGACACGACGTCGTCGATCCGGGCCTTCTCACGCACCTCGGCGATGCTGTCGTCTCGGATCCGGCCCACCACGGGTCGATCCTACGGCCGGGTCAGTACTCCCCCGACATCACGTTCGCCAGCTCCTCGCCGGCGGCGAAGCGCCGCAGCTGCTCGCGCACCAGGCGGTGGGCCCGGGGCCACATCGCGCTGCTCGCCCCACCGACGTGCGGGGTCATCAGCAGGCCCGGGGTCTCCCACAGCGGGCTGTCGGAGGGCACCGGCTCGTCCTCGAAGACGTCGCTGGCCGCGCGCAGCCGCCCCGAGGCCAGCTCGGCGAGCAGCGCGTCGGTGTCGACCACCGCGCCCCGCGCGACGTTGACCAGCAGCGCGCCGTCCTTCATGCGGGCCAGGAGGTCGGCGTCGACCAGGCCGCGGGTCTCCTCGGTCAGCGGCACGACGAGGACCACGACGTCGACGTCGGGCACGAGGTCCGGCAGCTCCTCGAAGCCGTGGACGTGGCCCTCGGGCTCCTCGCGCGCCGCGCGGGCCACCCGCACCACCTCGCACTCGAAGGGCAGGAGGCGGGCCTCGATGGCCCGGCCGATGGCGCCGTGACCCACCAGCAGCACCCGCTTGTCGGCCAGCGACGGGCGCCAGCCGGCCGCCCACTCGCGCCGCTCCTGGGCGCGCACGAAGTCGGGCACGCCGCGCAGCGAGGCCAGCGTGAGGGTCAGCGCGAGCTCGGCGGTCGAGGTGTCGTGGATCCCGCGCCCGTTGCACAGCGTGACCCCGTCCGGCACGCGGCCGCGCACGGCGTCGACCCCGGCGGTGAGCAGCTGCACGACCTCGAGGGAGGACATGCGCTCCATGACCTCCACGATGCCCGAGCCCAGCTGGTAGGGCGGCACGTAGAACCGCACGTCACCGACGCTGTCGGGCACCTCGCGGGTCGGGTCGACCCGCTCGTAGCGCAGCCCGGCCGGGGCCTCGCCCAGCTCGGAGACGTCGAAGGGCAGCCAGACGAGGGGTTCGCGCACGGCACCGACCCTAGCCACGACCCAGGAGCCGGCGGTGCCAGCCCACGGCGCTGGCGTCGGTGAGCGAGGCGACCTGGTCGACGACCACCCGCAGCCGGGCCGCGTCGTCGGGCGCCGCCGCCCAGTCGTCGGCGAAGGCCCGCTCGAGGGCGTCGGGGCCGCGGTGGGCCACCAGCGCCACCAGCTCGGCCATCACCTCGCGCTGGCGCGCCATGACGGCGAGCCGGTCGTCGGTCTGCATCACGTAGTACGCGGCCACGCCCTTGAGCACCGCGATCTCCAGCAGCGTCCGCCCGGGCAGCACGAGGTCGCCGCCGTGGCGCACGAGGGCGCCCGGCCCGGAGGCGAAGGTCGCCGCCTGCACCGCCCCGCAGAAGCGGCCGATCAGGTCGCTGGTGAGGTTCTTCAGCGCCGCCAGCGACCTCCGGCTCGCGTCGTACGGCGCGCTGGGCCAGCTCGCCTGCGCGACCAGCCCCGCGAGCACGTCGTCGAGCTCGTCGTCGTCGGCCTCGGGGAGGTACCACTCGCGCACCGTCTGCCACACCGCCGCGGTGTCGAGCGCGGTGAGCTCGATGCGCCCGACCACGATGCCGTCCTCCACGTCGTGCACGCTGTAGGCGACGTCGTCGGCGAGGTCCATCACCTGCGCCTCCACGCAGCGGCGCGGACCGTCGACACCGGCGCGCAGCCAGGCGAAGACCGGCGCGTCGTCGGCGTAGACCCCGAACTTCGGGTCGGCGGCTCCCCCCGGCCCGGCCCCGCGCGCCCACGGGTACTTGGTGCAGGCGTCGAGCGTGGCCCGGGTGAGGTTGAGGCCCACCGAGCGCCCCTCGGCGTCGGCCGACTTCGCCTCCAGCCGGGTCAGCAGCCGCAGGGTCTGGGCGTTGCCCTCGAAGCCGCCGCACTCGGCGGCGAGGTCGGCCAGCACCCGCTCGCCGTTGTGACCGAAGGGCGGGTGACCCAGGTCGTGGGCCAGCGCCGCGGTCTCGGCGATGTCGGGGTGGCAGCCCAGGGCGCGTGACAGGTCGCGGGCCACCTGGGCCACCTCGAGGGAGTGGGTGAGCCGGTTGCGCACGAAGTCGTCGGTCTCGGGACCCACCACCTGGGTCTTCGCCGCCAACCGGCGCGACGCCGCGGCGTGGACCACCCGGGCGCGGTCGCGCTCGAAGGGGGTCCGCTCGGGGGCGTCGACCCGCTTCGGCGGCTCCGCCACGACCCGCTCGCGCGCCGACGCGTCGTAGCGCTCGAGCAGGTCGTCGGAGTCGAGGAGCCGGGGCACCGGCCCGACTCTAGCGGCGCTCAGTAGGTCGTGACGTGGACGTGGTCGTAGTGGTTGGCCGTGACCGAGCCACGGTCCTCCATCGCCCGCCAGCCCTCGGAGGCGCGGTCGACCGACCAGATCTGCTGGGAGTAGATGATGTAGTTGACGCCCAGCTCCTGGTAGTTGGCCTGGACGAAGTCGCGCACCTGGTAGCCGAGGTCTCCCGACACCATGATGTCGATCGCGATGCCCTGGGCGTGCTCGCCGTCGCTGCGGAAGGTGCCGTAGGTGGTGATCGACGGGAAGGCCGCGCACACCGCCTCGTGGATCGCGGCGATGTTGGGGCTGACCCCGCTCGGCACCGACGTGCCGTTGGTGCAGGTGGCGGAGCCGACGCTGCGGGCGGAGGCGACGTCGCCGGCCTCCTCGGCCACCGGCTTGTCCTCGGAGAGGTAGCCGGCGGTGACCCAGCGGGCCGAGCCCTTGACGACGATCTCGACCCGGTCGCCGAGAGCGCGCCCGGTCACGAGGACCTTCTTCCCCTCGTCGAGCACACCGGTCTGGCCGGCCTGGCCGGTGGGACCGGTCCACAGGTTGAGGGGGGCGGTGCTCCACCGGGGCTGGTCGGCGCCGGCCACCGCGGCGCGGACGGCGGCGGGCGTCATCATCCGCTCAGCCGCGGTGGGCTTGGAGAGCGTCAGGCCCCGCTCGACGCGGTAGGCCGCCGTGCGGTCGGCGTCGCGGGACAGACCGCGGCCCTCGGCGAAGGCCTGGAGGGCGGCGACGTCGGTGGGCTGGACCGCCTCGGCGAGGTCGGAGGTGCCGGCCTGCTGCAGGGGCGCCGTGCCGGGGTCGGCGGTGGCGACGCCGAGGGCGACGACCGCGGAGGTGGCGAGGAGGGCGACGGGTCCGGCGACGAGGGCGGCGCGGGGACGCGGACGTCGGGTGGTGCTGCGGGCATTGGCGTCCCGCTTGTGGCGATGATCTGCCACAGCGCTGATCCTTTGCTGTTGCTGGCTCCTGCCGGGCGGTCGCCCGGCATGACGACGCCGTCCTGCGGTAGGCAGGGCGGCGGAGTTGTCGAGTGAAGCACAGGCGGACAGCAGGCGACCAACCGTCGCGGGTAAAAACTGACGTGTCACCGGTCACGACCGTGCCGACCCGGCCGCCACGACGCGACGCGGGAGACCCGCCGGATCAGCCGCCGGAGCCCGCGTCGGCGTCCTCGGCGACCGCGCACCCGGCCCCGTCGGCGTCGTCGAGCCAGCCCTCCGGCAGCACCACCCGGGCCCGCGGCGAGCCCTGGCGCCCCCGGGGCGTGCCGAGCTCGGCCACCGGGAAGGGCGCGTCGGGGTCGAGCTCGGCGAGCAGCTGGTCGAGCCCGTCGAGGGTCTCCACCAGGGCCAGCGCCCGCCGCAGGTCGCCACCGGCCGGGAACCCCTTGAGGTACCACGACACGTGCTTGCGGAACTCCTTGCAGCCGCGCTCCTCGCCCATGTGCTGGCACAGCAGCTCGGCGTGGCGGCGCATGACGTCGCGCACCTCGCCCAGGCGCGGCAGCGTCGCACGGAAGCCCTCGGCCGGCACGTCGCCGGCGAAGGCCGCGGCCAGGTCGCGGAAGAGCCACGGACGGCCCAGGCAGCCCCGCCCCACGACCACGCCGGCGGCGCCGGTGTGCTCGACCATGCGCAGCGCGTCGCCGGCCTCCCAGATGTCGCCGTTGCCGAGCACCGGCAGGTCGACGTGGGCCACGAGCTCGCCGATGGCGTCCCAGTCGGCCTGCCCCGAGTAGGCCTGCGCGACGGTACGCCCGTGCAGCGCGATCGCTGCGCAGCCGGACTCCTGGGCGATCCGGCCGGCGTCGAGGTAGGTGAGGTGGTCCTCGTCGATGCCCTTGCGGGTCTTCATCGTCACGGGCACGTCGTACGCCGAGGCGGCCCGCACCGCCTGCTCGAGGATCCGCGCGAGCAGGCCGCGCTTCCAGGGCAGCGCACCGCCGCCGCCCTTGCGGGTCACCTTCGGCACGGGGCAGCCGAAGTTGAGGTCGATGTGGGCCACGCCGTAGTCGGCGCAGAGGATCTCGGCGGCCCGCCCGACGTAGACGGGGTCGGTGCCGTAGAGCTGCACCGAGCGCGTGGTCTCCAGCTCGTCGAAGACGAGCATGTCGCGGGTGTGCTGGTCGCCCTCGACGAGGCCGCGGCTGGTGATCATCTCGCAGACGTAGAGCCCGGCGCCCTGCTCGGCGCACAGCCGGCGGTAGGCGGCGTTGGTGATGCCGGCCATGGGCGCGAGCACCACCGGGGTGTCGACCCGCAGCGACCCGAGGGTCAGCCCCGGGTGGGGGCGCGTCGGCTGGGCGGTCGTCGTCACCGGACCATTGTCCGCCGCGCCCGCCGAGCGCCCCAAATCAGCCGTCGCCGCCGCCCTGGCCACCGCCGGCGGAGCCCTTGCCCCCACCGGCGGAGCCCTTGTTGCCACCGGCGGAGCCCTTGCCGACGGTCGTGACGGGCCCCGACCACGTGATCGGGTTGAAGTCCTCGGTGGGCCGGAAGCTCACCGCCTCCAGCGAGCCGCCGTCGGGCACGAGGTAGACCAGGCAGACCTTCTCCTCGTCGCCGTTGCGGAACTTCTTGGGCAGCGGCGTGCTCGGGCAGGGCGTGAAGGTGCTGACGAACGACGAGGACTCGACGAGCACGTCGGCGTCGTCGACGGCGTAGAGCGGCACCCGGCGTCCGCCGAGGTCGCTGTCGCCGACGTTGGCCACGGTGGCCTGCACGAAGTAGGGCGTGGCCGTGCGCACCTGCTTGGTCAGCTCCCAGCCCTGGAAGGACTTCTCGAACGTCGTCCGCTGGACCTTCTCGACGGTGATGTCGAGGACCCCGACGCTCTTCTGGTCGGGCTCGTAGGCCACGACGGCCTCGTCGCCCAGCGAGAGCGCCGAACCCTGCCCGGTCAGCTCGACGTCGTCGGGCACGGGCAGGTAGGGCTCGCCCTCGGCCGAGGCCGAGGCACCCGCCGAGGCGCTGGTGCTGGTGGAGGGGGCGCCGGACGCCTCCGACGGCCCCGCCGCCTCGTCGGTCCCGCTGCACCCGGCGGTGGCCAGGGCGAGCACGGGCAGGACCGCGAAGGCGGCCAGGCGGGGGCGGCGGAGCAGCGGACGAGCGGTCATCGGGTCATTGTGCACAGCGGGCGGCTCAGCAACCGACGAAACGCTGGGCGAAGTAGGCCGTGATGCCGTCGAGGCTGATGCGCTCCTGCGACATCGAGTCGCGCTCGCGCACGGTGACCGCGCCGTCCTCGAGGGTGTCGAAGTCGACGGTCACGCAGTAGGGCGTGCCGATCTCGTCCTGGCGGCGGTAGCGCCGGCCGATGGCGCCGGAGTCGTCGAAGTCGACGTTCCAGTTGCGGCGCAGCTCCGTGGCCAGGTCCTTGGCCTTCGGCGAGAGGTCGGCGTTGCGGCTCAGCGGCAGCACGGCCACCTTGACCGGGGCCAGGCGCGGGTCGAGGCGCAGCACCGTGCGCTTGTCGACGCCGCCCTTGGTGTTGGGGGCCTCGTCCTCGACGTAGGCGTCGACCAGGAAGGTCATCAGGCTGCGCGAGAGCCCGGCCGCGGGCTCGATGACGTAGGGCGTGTAGCGCTCGCCGGCGGCCTGGTCGAAGTACGACAGGTCCTGGCCGGAGTGCTTGGCGTGGGTGGAGAGGTCGAAGTCGGTGCGGTTGGCGATGCCCTCGAGCTCGCCCCACTCCGAGCCCGCGAAGCGGAAGCGGTACTCGATGTCGACCGTGCGCTTGGAGTAGTGGCTCAGCTTCTCCTGCGCGTGCTCGTAGTGGCGCAGGTTGTCGGGGTCGATGCCCAGGTCGACGTACCACTGCGTGCGGGCGTCGATCCAGTACTGGTGCCACTCCTCGTCCTCGCCGGGCTTGACGAAGAACTCCATCTCCATCTGCTCGAACTCGCGGGTGCGGAAGATGAAGTTGCCGGGGGTGATCTCGTTGCGGAAGCTCTTGCCGATCTGGGCGATGCCGAAGGGCGGCTTCATGCGCTGGCTGGTCACGACGTTGGCGAAGTTGAGGAAGATGCCCTGGGCGGTCTCGGGGCGCAGGTAGTGCAGGCCCGACTCGTCCTCGATCACGCCGAGGTAGGTCTTGAGCAGCCCGGAGAACTGGCGCGGCTCGGTCCAGGCGCCGCGGGTGCCGCAGTTGGGGCAGGCCAGGGTGGCGATGTCGACCGTGTCGGGGTCGTCGATGCCCTTCTTCTCGGCGTACTGCTCCTGCAGGTGGTCGGCGCGGTAGCGCTTGTGGCACGACTGGCACTCGGTCAGCGGGTCGCTGAAGGTGTCGACGTGCCCGCTGGCCTCCCAGGTCTGGCGGGGCAGGATCACGCTGGAGTCGAGGCCGACCATGTCGTCGCGCATCTGCACCATGGACTTCCACCACTGGCGCTTGATGTTGTCCTTGAGTTCCACGCCCAGCGGGCCGTAGTCCCACGCCGACCGGGTGCCGCCGTAGATCTCACCGCAGGGGTAGACGAAACCCCTCCGCTTGGCGAGGGAGACGACGTTGTCGACGGTGGACGGGGGCGGCTTGGCCACGGGTGCTCCTGCTCTCACGGACCGGCTGGCTGCCGGTCCTCGACGAAGCGCTCAGCCTAGCGATCGGGTCCGCTCGACATTGAGGTCGGTCCCGGGCTCGACGACCTCGTAGGCGCTCGGCTCGTCGAGGGCGCGGTAGAGCACCGGCACGGCGTGCAGCTTCACGTCGTACGACGACAGCGCGCGGCGGTAGGCGCCGACGTTCTCCCACCGCGTGGTCAGCACCCACAGCCCGGGGTCGTCGACGTTGCGGCCGATCGTCGCGCCGACGTGGCCGGGTCGCGCCGCGAGGGCGTCGCGGGCGGTCTCGAGCGCGACGCGGAAGGAGCCCTGCTCCTCGGGGGCGACGCGGAAGCGGTTGACGACGATCACACCCCGACCCTAGGCCAGCCCCGGCCGACGATTTTGACAATCGTTCTCAGCGGGTCGAGAATCGTTCTCATGACTTCGCGTGCCACCCGAGCCACCCGCCCCGTCCGACAGCGGCTGCTCGCCCCCGCGGTCGCCGGCGTCGCCGCCCTCGCGCTGAGCTCGTGCGCCGCCTTCTCCGACGACACCGGCACCGCCTCCGACGACGGCGACGTCACGGTCGCCGCCGCCTTCTACCCGCTGCAGTTCGTCGCCCAGCGCGTGGCCGGCGACCGCACCGAGGTCGCCAACCTCACCAAGCCCGGTGGCGAGCCCCACGACCTCGAGCTGAGCGTCGGCCAGACCGCCGAGGTGGCCGGCGCCGACCTGGTCGTCTACGAGGCCGACTTCCAGCCGGCCGTGGACGCCGCCGTCGAGCAGAACGCCGAGGGCGCCACGCTCGACGCCGCCGAGGTGGTCGGCCTCGAGCCCTTCGCCGACGAGCACTCCGACGAGGCCCACTCCGACGAGGCCCACTCCGAGGAGGCCCACTCCGAGGAGGAGCACTCCGAGGAGGAGCACGTGGACGACGCCCACTCCGAGGAGGAGCACGCGGAGGAGGAGCACGACCACGGCGACCTCGACCCCCACTTCTGGCTCGACCCGGTGCGTCTGGCCGACCTCGGTGACGCCGTCGCCGAGCAGCTCGCCGAGATCGACCCCGACGGCGCGCAGACCTACACCGCCAACGCCGCGACCCTGCGCGAGGACCTCGAGAGCCTCGACGGCGAGCTGTCCGAGGGCCTGGCCGACTGCGAGCGCTCGACCATCGTGGTCTCCCACGACGCCTTCGGCTACCTCGGCAAGTACGGCATCGAGGTCGAGCCCATCGCCGGGCTCTCCCCCGACGCCGAGCCCACGCCGGCCGACCTGGCCCGCCTGCAGCAGATCATCGACGAGGACGGCATCACCACGGTCTTCTCCGAGCGCCTGGTCTCCCCCGCCCTCAGCGAGTCGCTGGCCCGCGACAAGGGCATCGAGACCGCGGTGCTCGACCCGGTGGAGGGCCTGAGTGACGAGACCGCCGACGAGGACTACCTTTCCCTGATGCGTGAGAACCTCGCGGCCCTCCGGACCGCCAACGGGTGCCGGTGACCCCCACGAGCCCGGCCGCACCGACGCCAGCGCCCGAGCCCGGGGCCGACCACACGGTCGGCCCCGGGCTCGAGGCCGTGGTGCGACTCGTCGACGGCGCCGTGGCCATCGCCGGTCGCCCGGTGCTGCGCGGCATCGACCTGACGGTGTCGCGCGGCGACTTCGTGGCGCTCATGGGCGCCAACGGCTCCGGCAAGTCCACCCTCGTGCGGGCGCTGACCGGCCTGCGACCGCTGACGACGGGCAGTCTGGAGCTCTTCGGCCACCGGTTGGAGCACTTCGACGAGTGGCGCCGCGTCGGCTTCGTGCCGCAGCGCACCGGCGCCGCCTCGGGCGTGCCGGCGTCGGTGTGGGAGGTGGTGGCCTCCGGGCGGCTCACCCGCCGCCGCCTGCTGCGCCCCCTCGGGCGCGCCGACCGCCGCGCCGTCGCCGACGCGCTCGAGGTGGTCGGCCTGGCCGACCGGGCGCGCGACGGCGTCTCGCAGCTCTCCGGCGGCCAGCAGCAGCGCGTGCTCATCGCGCGGGCGCTGGCCGGCGAGCCGGAGCTGTTCTTCCTCGACGAGCCCACGGCCGGGGTGGACCTGCCCAACCAGCACGCCCTCGCCGCGTCGCTGGCGCGCCTGAAGGAGCGCGGCGCCACCGTCGTGCTCGTCGCCCACGAGCTGGGCCCGCTGGCCCCCCTGGTCGACCGGGCGGTGGTGATGCGCGACGGGCGCGTCGTCTACGACGGCACCCCCCTGGCCGACCACGAGGTGCACCAGCCCTGGCTGGGCGAGGCCCACTCCCACCACCACGCCACGCACCGTGACCGCGCCCGTCACGACCACGCGCCCCACGTCGCCTCACCGCTCGGGACCCACCCGGAGGAGCACCACCGATGAGCACCCTCGAGCTGTTCTCCCTGCCCTTCATGCAGCGCGCCCTCATCGCCGCGGTCTTCGTCGGGCTCGCCGCCCCGGTCGTCGGCACCTACCTGGTGCAGCGGCGCCTGGCCCTCATGGGCGACGGCCTCGGCCACGTCGCCGTCACCGGCGTCGCCCTCGGCCTGCTCACCGGCACGTCCCCGACGTGGACGGCCGTGGTGGTCGCGGTTCTCGGCGCGGTGCTGATCGAGGTGATCCGCGAGCGCGGCCACACCAACGGCGACGTCGCGCTCGCCCTGCTCTTCTACGGCGGCCTCGCGGGCGGGGTGCTGCTGACCGGGCTCGGCGGCCAGAGCGCCTCGCGGCTCCAGACCTTCCTCTTCGGCTCGATCACCACGATCTCCGTGGCCGACGTGGTCACGACGATGGTGCTGGCTGCCGTCGTCGTGATCCTCGGTGTCGGTCTTTCCCCGCAGCTCTTCGCGGTGGCCCAGGACCAGGAGTTCGCCCGCGTGGCGGGCCTCAACGTCCGGGCCTACAACCTGCTGGTGGCGGTGATGGCCGCGGTGAGCGTCACGGTGGCCATGCGCACGGTCGGCCTGCTGCTCGTCTCGGCGCTCATGGTGGTGCCGGTGGCCACCTCCCAGCAGCTCACCCGCTCCTTCCGCACCACCCTGGTCGCGGCCATGGCCCTCGGCACCGTCGCGTCGCTGGGCGGGCTGGTGATCTCGGCGCTGGTGCCGGCCGGCACCTCGGTCTCCCCCGGGCCGACCATCGTGCTGCTCGCCCTGGCCGGCTTCGTGGCCACCTGGCCGGTGGGGGTGTGGCTGCGCCACCGCGAGCAGCTGCGGGCGCCCTTCCCGGTGGACCCCGACGCCCCCGACGGCGCGGTCGCGCCCCTGTGCCCCGAGGTCGTGCCCGGGCCCGCCGACCACCGCCACGACGAGGAGCACGTCGACCACGACCACGGGCCCGACTGCGGGCACGTCGCCGTGCCCCACGGCGACCACGTCGACTACGTTCACGACGGACACCGCCACGCGCCGCACGGGAGGCACTATGACGAGCACTGAGCCCCATGACGAGCACTGAGCCGCCGACGACGGACCGCGCCGACCAGCAGACCGCTCACCAGACCGACCAGGAGCCCGCCGCGAAGCCCGCACTGCGCCCGACCCGCCAGCGTCGTGCCGTGAGCGAGGCGATGGCCTCCTTCGAGGACTTCCGCTCCGCGCAGGAGATCCACGAGCTGCTGCGCAACCGCGGCGAGGCGGTCGGCCTGGCCACCGTCTACCGCACGCTGCAGCGCCTGGCCGACGCCGGCGAGATCGACATGCTGCGCAGCGAGGACGGCGAGGCGATCTACCGCGCCTGCTCGACCACCCACCACCACCACCTGGTGTGCCGCTCCTGCGGACGCACCGTCGAGGTGGAGGGCCCCGCCGTCGAGCGCTGGACCAGCGCGATCGCCGCCGAGCACGGCTACGGCGAGGTCAGCCACACCCTGGAGATCTTCGGCACGTGTCCGGCCTGCCGCTAGACCCCGCGCCCGTCGAGGCGCCGCGCACCCCGCTCCAGGTCGTCGTCATGGGCGTCTCGGCGACGGGGAAGTCGACGGTGGCCCGCGGCCTCGCCGACGACCTGGGCTGGCCGATGGTGGAGGGCGACGACCTCCACCCCGAGGCCAACATCGCCAAGATGGAGGCCGGTGAGCCCCTGACCGACACCGATCGCGAGCCGTGGCTGGACCGCATCGCCGTGGCCCTGCGCAGCGACGTCGAGGCCGGTCGGCCCGGCGTGGTGACCTGCTCCGCGCTCAAGCGGTCCTACCGTGACCGGCTGCGCGCCGGCGCGCCCGACGTGTTCTTCGTGCACCTCCACACCGACCCGGCGGTGCTGCGGGAGCGGATGGCGCGCCGCGAGCGGCACTTCATGCCCACCTCGCTGCTCGACAGCCAGCTGGAGACCCTGGAGGCGCTCGACCCCGACGAGCAGGGCGCCGTGGTCGACGTCGCCCCACCGGTCGAGGAGGTCGTGGCCGAGGCCGCCCGTGTGGTGCGGGCGCGGCTGTCGTCGCCGTGAGCCCGCGCTAGCCCTCGGTCGGGTTCGGCAGCGCCCCGCCGTACCTGCGGTCGCGCGAGGCGTAGATCTCGATGGCCCGCCACAGGGCGCGGCGGTCGACGTCGGGCCACAGCACGTCGGTGAAGACCATCTCGGCGTAGGCGGCCTGCCAGAGCATGAAGTTCGACAGCCGCTGCTCCCCGGAGGTGCGCCACACCAGGTCGGCGTCGGAGAGCTCGGGCACGTAGAGGTGGCGGGCGAAGGTCTTCTCGGTGATCCGCTCGGGGTCGAGGCGTCCTGCGGCGACCTCACGGGCGATGGAGCGGGCCGTGTCGGCCAGCTCCGCGCGTCCGCCGTAGTTGACGCACATGGTCAGCGTCAGCACGTCGTTGTCGCGGGTCAGCTCCTCGGCGACCTGCAGCTCCTTGACCACCGAGCGCCACAGCCGCGGGGTGCGACCGGCCCACCGCACCCGCACGCCCAGCTCGTGCATCTCGTCGCGCCGGCGGCGGATCACGTCGCGGTTGAAGCCCATCAGGAACTTCACCTCGTCGGGCGAGCGTGACCAGTTCTCGGTGGAGAAGGCGTAGGCCGACACCGCCTTGACGCCGATCTCGATCGCGCCCTCGACCACGTCGAAGAGCGAGGACTCCCCCGCCTCGTGGCCCCGGGTGCGGGGCAGGCCGCGCTCCTTGGCCCAGCGCCCGTTGCCGTCCATGACCACCGCGACGTGGCGGGGCACCAGCTCGCGGGGCACGGCGGGGGGCCGGGCGCCCGAGGGGTGCGGGGTCGGGGGACGGACGTCGCGCTTCACGCAGCAGACCCTAGGACCCGCGGGCCCGGGCACCGGTCCCGGCTCACCGCTCGACGTGCTCCATCGAGCGCAGCCCGCGCTCGAGGTGCCAGTGCAGGTACGCCGCGACCAGGCCGCTGGCCTCCTTGCGGGTGCGGGCGTCGGCGGCGGCGACGGCCGGCCAGTCACCGGCCAGCAGCGAGCCGAGCAGCTCGAGCGTGGCCGGCGCGGGGCTGGCCGACCCGGGCACCCGGCAGGTCGCGCAGAGCACCCCGCCCATCGCGTGGTTGAACCAGCGGTGCGGGCCCTCGACGCCGCAGCGGGCGCAGTGGTGGAAGGACGGGGCGTAGCCGGCCACCGACAGCGAGCGCAGCAGGTAGGAGTCGAGCACCTGCCCGGGCCCCCGGTCGCCCGAGACCATCGCCCGCAGCCCGCCCACGAGCAGCAGGAACTGCTGCAGCGAGGGCTCGCGCTCCTCGGTGGCCAGCCGCTCGGCGGTCTCGAGCATGACGGTGCCGGCGGTGTAGCGCTCGTAGTCCAGCCCCACACCCGCGGCGAAGGGGTCGAGGGTCTCGGCCTGGGTGATCGTGTCGAGGTTGCGCCCCTCGGCGAGCTGGAGGTCGACGTGGGTGAAGGGCTCCAGCCGCGAGCCGAACTTGGAGGCGGTGCGCCGCACGCCCTTCGCCACCGCGCGGACCCGGCCGTGGTGGCGGGTCAGCAGGGTGATGATGCGGTCGGCCTCCCCCAGCTTGTGGGTGCGCAGGACGATCGCCTCGTCGCGGTAGAGGGGCACGCCCCCCATTGTGCCCGCCCCGGGGTCGCCCGGCGCTCAGGCGCCCGGGCGCGGGCGGGTGCGGCGCGAGGCGCGGGGGCTGCGCCAGCAGGCGGTCGCGAAGTCGGCCGCCGCCCGGTCCAGCCGGGCGGGGGCGACCCGCCACTCCAGGATGCTGCGGGCCCGCACGAAGGTGGCGTTGGGCATCTCCGCGGCCAGCATCGCCGCGTCGGCGGCCGGGTGGATCGGGTCGGCGGGGTGGCCCACCACGAGCGCCGGCGCCTGGATGGCGCGGCGCTGCCGGGAGGAGGGCGCCACGCGGCCGAAGAACAGGCCGTGCACCACGGCGGCGACGCTGTCGGCGCGCTGGTCGAGGGTGTCGAGCACGATCCCGACCCAGAAGGGCACCAGGCCGCGCGGCACGGGGCGGGTCAGTCGCCGGACCCCGTTGACGGTGAAGGGCAGGAAGCGGGCGGCGAAGAGCACCGGGGCGAAGGCCAGGATGCCGGCCTCGACGGCGTTGTCGAGCACGGGCATCTCGAGGATCAGGCCGCGCACCCGGTCGGGGGCCTCCACCGCGACCTCGAGCGAGACGTTGGCCCCCAGCGACGTGCCTCCGACGACCGCCTGCGGCGCGCCGAGGTGGTCGAGCAGCGCCACGACCTGCTCGGCGAAGGCGGTCATGGAGTAGGCCAGCGGGTCGGCGGGCCGGTCGGAGCGGCCGTGGCCGAGCAGGTCGACGGTGACGACGTGGAGGCCCTCGGCGGCCAGCGCGCGCGCCAGCGGCTGCTGCATGCGCCGGGGCATGAGCTGGCCGTGGATCAGCACGACCCACGAGTCGCCGCCGCCGTACTCGGTGTACTCGAGGCGGTCGCGGCCCGACTCGCCCTCGAGGAAGAACTGACCGATCCGCTCGGAGACCAACATGGCGCGAATGTACTGCGAGCGGCTCCGGCACCGGGGAGAATGCCCGCCATGAGCGAGCACGGCGGTCGACCCCTGACCCTGAGGGCGTCGGTGCTGCTGCTCGTGGCGACCTACGCCGCAGCGGTCGGGGCGGTCGAGCTCGCCCCCGCCGACCGCCCGGTGGCGTCCTGGTGGCCGGCCGCCGGCATCGCGGTCGTGCTGGTGGCCTGCGCCCGTCCGGGCCGGCTGGCCGTGCCGCTGACGGTGGCCGCGCTCGTGGTGGTGACCGCGGCGGCCAACGTGACCGGGGGCCGTCCCCTCGACGTCGCCACCGCCTTCGGCGCCGCCAACGCCGCCGAGGCCCTCGTCGCGGGCCTCGTGCTGCGCCTGGGACGGGGCCGGGCGGGCGGGCCCCCCGGGCTCGCGGGCGCCGACGACTTCGTGCGGCTGGTGCTCGCCGCCCTGGCCGGCGGGGCCACGGTGGCGGCGGGTGCCGCCCTCACGGTGGCCACGCTGGCGCCGGGCGGGTCCCCGGGCGAGGCCGCGGTCTCGGTGCTCGCCGCCCACGCCGCCTCGACCCTGGTGATCGCCCCGATCGCGCTCGCGGCGACGACGCGTCGCCGTCCGCGGGGGCGCAGCGAGGAGCTGGCGGTGCACGTGGCGGCCCTGCTGGTCGCCACGCTGGTCGTCTTCTCCCCCGCCCAGTCGCTCCCGCTGGCCTTCGTGCCCTTCGTGCTGCTGGCCTGGGCCGGCCTGCGCTTCGACCTCCGCACGGTCACCGTGGAGCTGGCCGGCTTCGCGGTGCTGACGACCTACGTCACCGACCTCGGGTGGGGGCCGCTCGGCAACGCCGCCGACGCGGCCGCGCTCGGTGGCCTCGCCGCGGCGACGCTCGCCCAGGGCTACCTCGTCTGCGCGGTGCTCATCACCCTGCCCCTGGCCATCGTGGTCGCCCAGCGCGCCGAGCTCCTCGAGCGGATCCGCTCCGACGGCCTGCTCTTCCGGCGCAACTTCACCGAGTCGCTGCTCGGCCAGGTGCTGCTGCGCGCCGAGGGCGCCGACCTGGTCGTCGTCGACATCAACGACGCCGCCGCGGCCGTGCTCGGCGCGGGCCGCGAGAGCCTGCTCGGTCGTGACCTGGGCGGGCTGCTGGTCACCCCCCAGTCGTTGCCCGACCTCGTCGTGGGGCTGAGCACCGGGCGCATCCGCAGCTGGCAGTCCACCGTGGGGGTGACCGGTCGCGAGGGAGCGCGCGTCGACGTGGCCTTGGCGGTGATCGACCGCGAGCTCGACGGGGGGCTAATCTACTCCGCCCAGCTGCTCGACGTCTCCCGCGAGCACAGCGCCCGACGCCAGCTCGAGGCCGCGCAGAAGCTCACCAGCGCCACCCTCGACACCACCGACGCGCTCATCCTGGTCACCGACCTCAGCGGCCGCGTGGTGCGCGTCAACGCGGCCACCACGCGGGCCACCGGCTACGGCGAGACCGAGCTGATCGGCCGCCTCGTCGGGGAGACCGGCCTGGCCCCCGACAGCGGCGACCTCGACGCCCTCTTCGTGTGGCCCAACCGCTCCGGTGCCCCGGTGGTCCGCGAGGGCGAGGCCCTGACCCGCAGCGGCGAGCGGCGCCGCATCGTGTGGAGCAGCAACGTCGTGCGCGACGAGCACGGCTTCCCGGCCTTCGGGGTGATGACCGGCATCGACGTCACCACCGAGCGCGCCAGTGCGGGGCTGGTCAGCCACCTCATGCAGGCCCCGATCGGCACCGCCCTGCTGGGCCTGAGCCCCGAGGGCTGCATCGAGGTGGTCAACACCGGCGCCGTGCAGCTGCTGGGCCACCAGCCCCACGAGGTGGTCGGTCGCCGCTTCGTGGACCTGCTCGACCGCGAGCAGCTGCTGGCCCGCACCGGCGCCACCGACCTGCGGGCCGCCTTCGCCGCCCTGGTGGCGGAGGCCGGTGGCGGGGAGACCCGCGCCCGCGAGTGGACCTTCGTCGGGGGCGACGGCAGTCCCCGGGTGATCTCGGTGACCCTGAGCGCGACCGACCCCTCGCTGTCGACCGGCGTCGGCTACCTCTGCGTGGGGCGCGACGTCACGCAGCAGCGCCGCAGCCAGGACATGCTCGCCGCGGCGCTCGACAAGGAGCGCACGGCCGTCGAGCGGCTGCGCGCCCTCGACGAGGCCAAGACCGAGTTCGTCTCCACCGTGTCCCACGAGCTGCGCACCCCCATCACCAGCATCGTCGGCTTCACCGAGATGCTGCAGGACGGCTCCGTGGTCGAGCCGCTGCCCGAGCAGCTGCGCCTCTTCGAGACCATCGCGCGCAACGGCGAGCGCCTCATCGCCCTGTGCAACGACCTGCTCATGCTCAGCGGCCTCGACAGCGACGACGTGACCTGGCGCAGCGAGGAGGTCGACCTGGCCGCCTGCCTGGGCCTGGTCGAGGACTCCGTGCAGCCGCTGCTGGCCGGGCGCGACCTCACGGTCACCTTCGAGACCCCGACGGGCCCGCTGCACGTGCTGGGCGACCGCCCGCAGCTCGAGCGGGTGATGGTCAACCTCGTCAGCAACGCGATGAAGTTCACCGAGGACGGCGGTGTCGTGCGCGCCCGGCTCGCCCAGGAGGGCGACGAGGCGGTGCTCAGCGTCACCGACACCGGTCTCGGGATCCCGCTCGACGAGCAGGAGGACCTCTTCAAGCGCTTCTTCCGCAGCTCCACCGCCCACACCGAGGCGATCCAGGGCACGGGCCTGGGCCTGGCCATCGTGGCCGCCATCGTCGAGGCCCACGGCGGTCGGATCCGGGTGCGCTCGGCCCACCTGGAGGGCGCCACCTTCACCGTGCGGCTGCCGCTGCTGCACAGCGGCGGCCCGAGCCGCCCCGTGGGCGACCCGGGCCACCGGCCGGTGCCGGCCTGACTCAGCCTGCGCGGTTGACGGCGCTCACCACGGCCTGCAGGGAGGCCGTGACGATGTTGGCGTCCACGCCGACGCCCCAGTGGATGCGGTCGCGCACCGAGCACTCGACGTACGCCGCGGCCAGCGAGTCGCCACCGGCGGTCAGCGCGTGCTCGGCGTAGTCGAGGATCCGCACGTCCCAGTCCTGCGGGAGCGCGTTGATCGCGTCGCAGAAGGCCGAGAGCGGGCCGTTGCCGGTGCCGTGCAGCGACTGGGCCTGCCCGTCGACGAAGACGTTCACGTCGAGGGCGTCCTTCTCGCCGGCCGCGGAGCTGGTGTGCACCGCGTCGAGGCGCAGCGGGGCCTCCCGGTCGAGGTACTCCGCGCGGAAGACGGCCCAGATCTCGTCGGGCGTGATCTCGCCGCCCTCGGCGTCGGTGCGCTCCTGGACCACGCGGCTGAACTCGATCTGCGCGCGGCGGGGCAGGTCGAGCTTGTGCTCGGCCTTGAGCACGTAGGCCACCCCGCCCTTGCCGGACTGGCTGTTGACCCGGATCACGGCCTCGTAGGTGCGACCGACGTCCTTGGGGTCGATGGGCAGGTAGGGCGCCTCCCAGCGGATCTCCCCGACCGGGCGGCCCTGCTCGGCGGCCTGGCGGTCGAGGTCCTCCAGGCCCTTCTTGATGGCGTCCTGGTGCGACCCGGAGAAGGCGGTGTAGACGAGGTCGCCGGCGTAGGGGTGGCGCGGGTGCACCGGCAGCTGGGTGCAGTACTCCACCGTGCGGCGCACCTCGTCGATGCCGCCGCCGACGGCGAAGTCGATCTGGGGGTCGATCCCCTGGCTGAAGAGGTTCATCCCCAGGGTCACCAGGCACACGTTGCCGGTGCGCTCGCCGTGGCCGAAGAGGCAGCCCTCGACGCGGTCGGCACCGGCCATCAACGCCAGCTCGGTGGCGGCCACCGCCGTGCCCCGGTCGTTGTGCGGGTGCAGCGAGATGGCGCTGACCTCGCGCCGGGTCAGGCCGCGGGAGAAGTACTCGATCTGGTCGGCGTAGGTGTTGGGCGTCGACATCTCGACGGTCGCCGGCAGGTTGAGGATGATCTCGCGGCCCGGCTCGGGCTGCCACACGTCGGAGACCGCCTCGCACACCGACAGGGCGAAGTCGGTCTCGGACTGGGTGAAGATCTCCGGGGAGTACTGGTAGCCGAACTCCTCGATGGCCCGGCCCAGGTGCTGCTCGGCGTACTTCATCACCAGCTCGGTGCCGCGCACCGCGATGCTGGTGCACTCCTGCGGCGTCACCCCGAACACGACGCGACGGAACAGCGGGGCGGTGGCGTTGTAGAGGTGCACGGTGGCGCGGTCGGCGCCCACCAGCGACTCCACGGTGCGCTCGATGAGGTCCTCCCTGGCCTGGGTCAGCACCGAGATGCGGACGTCGTCGGGGATGCGGTCGCCCTCCACCAGCTGGCGCACGAAGTCGAAGTCGGTCTGGCTCGCCGACGGGAAGCCGACCTCGATCTCCTTGTAGCCCATGCGCACGAGCAGGTCGAACATCTCCAGCTTGCGCGCCGGGGTCATCGGGTCGATCAGCGCCTGGTTGCCGTCGCGCAGGTCGGTGGAGAGCCACCGCGGGGCGTGGGTGATCTTGCGGGTGGGCCAGGTGCGGTCGGGCAGGTCGACGGGCTGGAACGCCTCGTAGCGGTGCACCGGCATGCCGCTGGGGCGCTGGGCGTTGTGGGTGTTGCTCAGGTCGATCCGGGTGCTGCTCATGGTCAGGTCCTCGCTGGGTGGGGCCGTGGGCGGCCGGCGCGCACTGGTGCACTCCGCAGCGAGGGGGTCCGGCTCTGGCTCAGACCTCGCTGCGGCAGCGAAGGAGGAGCGGCTGTCGCGTCATGAGGCCACCACCATAACCCAGGGCCGGGGAGGGCCCGGCCGCGCGACACTGTCGTCTCACGGCTCGAGCCGCGACCGGGGCAGCGGGCGCCCGCCGCTCGGTTTCACGGAAATTTCACCCCTCCGGGCGAGGCGTACCCGTGTCGTTGCCGTGCGCCTCGCGGTTAGGTTCCCGTCCGTGACCGCACCACCTCCTCGTGCCCCACGGCGTCGGCCCCGCCCGCTGCGCGTCGGGGTGCTGGCGGAGTCGGAGCTGGTGGCTGCGGGGCTGGTCGGGATGCTGACGCCCTACCGCCACCGCGTCGTGGTCGACCTCCTCCCCGAGGACGCCGTGGATCGGTCCGACGCCCTGGCCGGGGTCGACGTGGTGCTGTGCGACCCGTTCACGCCCGGACCGGGGCACGAGGCCCGCCTGCTGGCCTGGCTGGCGCGGGGGGCCGGTGTGCCGGTGCTGGTGCACACCTGGCAGACCCACGCCTCGGCGGTCGAGCGCGCCCTGGACGCCGGCGCCGACGGCTGGGTCGCCAAGACCGCCCCCGCGGCCGAGCTGGTCGTGGCGGTGGAGGCCGTGCACCGCGGTGACGCCGTGCCGGCCCTGGCCGGCCCGCCCGCCTTCCCGGGCCTGTCGGGCCGCGAGTCGGAGGTGCTCGTCCTCCTGTGCCGGGGGCTGTCCAACAGCGAGATCGCCGCTGCGCTCTTCGTGAGCGTCAACTCGGTGAAGACCTACGTCCGCCAGGTCTACGCCAAGACCGGGGTGAGCCGGCGCACGCAGGCCGTGGCCTGGGCGCACCGCCAGGGCTGGACCGGCTAGCGCCGGGCCTCGCCCGGGCCGGCGGCGATGGCCAGCAGGTCCCGCACCGGCCCCGCCGGCGGTCGGGAGCTGCCCTGCCAGACCGCGGTCAGCACCCGGTGGAGGTCGAGCCCGGTGGTGGCGACCTCGACCACATCGCCCGCCTCGACGTCGCGGCGCACCGCCCAGCGGCTGAGGAAGGCCGGCGGGCTGCCCGCCCGCACGGCGGCCAGCACCGCGGCGTTGGTGGTCAGCTCCACCTCCGGCGCCGAGGCCACGTGACCGGCCGCGGCCAGGGCGTCCTCCAGCACACGGCGGGTGCCCGAGCCCGGCTCGCGGGTGGTCAGCGCCCGCGCCGCGACCCCGGCGGCCGGCAGCGGGGTGCGCCTCGTCGCCCACGGGTCGTCGGGCGCCGCCACCAGCACCAGCTCGTCGGTGCCCACCGGCCTGGTGGCCAGCCCGTGCAGGTCGACGGGCCCCTCGACGAACCCGAGCCCGGCACTGCCGTCGCGCACCGCGGCGACCACCGCCTCGGAGTTGGTCGCGTGGAGGCTGACCGCGACCGGCGCGACCGTGCCGGCCGCGCGCTGCTGGCGCAGCCGCACGAGCCAGCGCGGGAGCAGGAACTCCGCGGTGGTCATGCTCGCGTAGACGTGCAGCTCGCGGGTGCCCTCCGAGCGCAGGGTGCGCACGGCGAGGTCGAGCTCGTCGGCCCGGTCGAGCAGGTCCTGGCTCCACTCCACGAGCAGGCGACCGTGGGCGGTGAGGGTCGAGCCGCTGGTGGAGCGCTGCACCAGCGAGAGCCCGGTCTGCGTCTCGACCGCCCGCAGCCGCTCCGACGCGCTCTGCTGGGAGATCCCCGCCGCGCGTCCGGCCGCGCCGATGCTGCCCAGCCGGGCCACGTCGACCAGCAGCCGCAGCGCCGGCAGGTCGGGGAGGGAGCTCACGGGCAGCACGCTAGTGCCCGCGGCGCTGCCGCACCCCCGCAGCGCGGCGACCGGTCGCTACGGTCGGCCCATGAGCCGGCTCCTCCTCGTGCACCACGCCCCCACCTCCGTCGTCGCGGAGCTGGCCGACCGGGTCGAGGCCGGGGCCCACGACGAGGAGGTCACCGGCGTCGAGGTGGTCGTGCGCGACGCGCTGTCGGCGAGCCCCGAGGACGTGCTCGCCGCCGACGGCCTCGTGCTCGGCACCCCGGCCAACTTCGGCTACATGTCGGGAGCGCTCAAGCACTTCTTCGACTCCGTCTTCCTGCAGGTCGGCGGCTCGCTGTCCGAGGACGGCTCCGCCGCCTCCGGTGCGGGCGCCAGCACGCCCTTCGGGCTGTGGGTGCACGGGCGCTACGACACCACCGGCGCGACCCGGTCGGTGCTCACGATCACCGGGGCGCTGCCGTGGCGGCAGGCGGCCGGTGTGCTGGAGGTGGTCGGCGACGTCGACCGACGGGCCCGCGACGCGGCCTACGAGCTCGGCGCCACGCTGGCCGCCCTGGTGTCGCCCGACGCCTGAGCCACTCCCGCCCCTCGCCGGCGCCCCCACCGGTAGCATCCCGGTGTCCGACCCACCACCCGGCGTCGTGCCGGGCCGAGACCAGCACCGGAGGAGCGCGTTGCCCGACGCACCGCTGCCCCACGCCTCTCTGGTCCCCCGACGGCGCCCGCTCCCCGGGCCCACCGCCGTGCTGGCCGCCCTCGCCCTCGCCGCGCTGCTGAGCGCCTGCAGCGGGGGCGCCCAGGCCGACCCCGAGGTCGACCCCGCCCAGGTCGACGCCGTCGAGGCACCCGAGCTGGGCGCGTGCCGCGTGCTCACCCCCGACGACGTCGCGCAGCCCTCCGACGCCACGCGCACCGTCGACTGCTCCGAGCCGCACACCGCCCAGACCTACGCCGTGGGCCCGCTGCCCGACGAGCTCTCCGACGCCGCCTACGACGACCCGCGCCTGGGTGCCTTCGCCTACGACACCTGCTCGGCCCAGCAGATGGCCTTCCTCGGCGCCGACGAGAGCACCGTCATGCGCACCGTGGTGGCGTGGGCGTGGTTCCGCCCCTCCGAGGCCGCCTGGGAGGAGGGCGCGCGGTGGTACCGGTGCGACCTCGTCGGTGGCAGCGAGCAGAGCGAGGAGTACGTCGAGCTCCCCGAGACCGCCGAGGGCCTGCTGACCGGACGCGTCGACGACCGGTGGCTGGTCTGCGCCGACGGCGCGACCGTCGCCGGGTCGCCGCGGGTGCCGTGCAGCGAGCCCCACACCTGGCGCGCCGTCACCACCATCAAGCTCGGCGAGGCCGGCGACCCCTATCCCGGCGACCGGCTCTCCGAGGTCCGCTCCCGCGACTTCTGCTCGGAGTCGGTGGGGGCGTGGCTGGGCTACCCGCCCACCTACGAGTACGGCTACACCTACTTCCACGAGGCCGAGTGGGACGGCGGAAACCGCCGCTCGGTGTGCTGGGCGAGGACCGACCGGTGACCCGCCTGCGCCGCCTGCGCACCCGTCTGGGCGCCCTCGCCCTCGTGCTCCCCCTGCTCGCCGCGTGCAGCGGCGGCTCCGGCGACCCGCAGCCGTCGTCCTCCCCGACACCGTCGGGCCCCGGGTCGGCCTCGGCGAGCCCGACCCCGACCGCTCCCCCGACCGCCGAGCCGGTGGCGCGGCCCGCGGAGGGCGCCTGCTACCGCCTGTCGTACGCCGCGGCCCTGGCGCCGACCGTCGACGCCCGCCCGGTGGACTGCGGCGGCGACACGGCGCGCACCTTCGCCGTCGGCACCGTCGACGCGCTCGCGGGGGGCCACCTGCTGGCCATCGACTCCGACCGGGTCCAGGCCGCCGTGGCGCGCACCTGCCCCGAGCGCCTGGCCGGCTTCCTCGGCGGCACGCAGGCCGACCGCCGCCTCAGCATGCTGCGCGCGGTGTGGTTCACCCCCACCGTGGAGGAGTCCGACGCCGGCGCCGACTGGTACCGCTGCGACGTCATCGCGCTGGCCGCCGACGAGCGGCTCGCTCCGCTCACCGGGGTCCTCGCGGGCGTGCTGGACACCGAGGCCGGTCGCGCGCGCTACGGCGTGTGCGGCACCGCCGAGCCGGGCACCGCCGGTTTCTCCCGCGTCGTGTGCTCGCGCCCGCACTCCTGGCGGGCGATCTCGGTGGTCGACCTCGGCACCGGCGCCTACCCGGGGGTCGACACCGTGCGCACCCGGGGGGAGGCGCCGTGCGAGGACGCCGGGCGCGACGCCGCGGCCGACCCGCTCAGCTTCCGCTGGGGCTACGAGTGGCCCACCGCCGAGCAGTGGGCCGACGGGCAGACCTACGGCCTGTGCTGGGTGCCGGACTGACCGGTCCGACGGACCGGCTCCGCGGCGGCGGGCTCAGAAGCCGAGCCGGCGCAGCTGGCGGGGATCGCGCTGCCAGTCCTTGGCGATCTTGACGCGCAGGTCGAGGTAGACCGGAGTGCCGAGCAGCGCCTCGATCTGCACGCGGGCGTCGGAGCCGACCTTGCGCAGGCGCGAGCCCTTGTGGCCGATCATGATCCCCTTCTGCGAGTCGCGCTCCACGAAGACCGACGCGTGGATGTCGAGCAGCGGGCGGTCCTCGGGGCGGTCCTCGCGCAGCCCCATCTCCTCGACCACGACGGCGATGGAGTGCGGCAGCTCGTCGCGCACCCCCTCGAGGGCGGCCTCGCGGATCAGCTCGGCCACGATCGCCTCCTCGGGGGCGTCGCTGAGCTCGCCGTCGGGGTAGAGCTGCGGGCCGGTCGGCAGCAGCGCGACGAGCAGGTCCTGGAGCAGCTCGACCTGGTCGCCGGCCTGGGCCGAGACCGGCACGATCTCGGCCCACTCGATGCCGGTCTCGGCGCCGAGCGCGGCGATGTCGAGCAGGTGCTGACCGATCTGCTCGGGCGTGGCGAGGTCGGTCTTGGTGGCGATGGCGACCTTGGTCGTGCGACGCACCTTGGCCATCTCGGCGACGATGAAGCGGTCCCCGGGCCCGATCTTCTCGTTGGCGGGGAAGCAGACGGCGACGACGTCGACCTCGGCCAGCGTGGTCTTGACCAGGTCGTTGAGCCGCTCGCCGAGCAGGGTGCGGGGGCGGTGCAGCCCCGGGGTGTCGACCAGCACGAGCTGGGAGTCGGTGCGGTGCACGATGCCGCGGACCACCGTGCGGGTGGTCTGGGGCTTGGAGGAGGTGATGACCACCTTCGAGCCGACCAGCGCGTTGGTCAGCGTGGACTTGCCGGCGTTGGGGCGACCCACGAAGGAGGCGAAGCCGCTGCGGAAGCCGGCGTTCCCGTCGGCACCGCCGCCCGCGCGGTGGTCGTCGAGGCGCTCGCCGGACGTGCGGCCCGACCTGCTGCCGGGGGTCGTGGGGGTCTCACTCATGTCGCGCCTCGTCGTAGTCGGCCCAGATCTGCTCGTCGGTCTTGCCCGCTGCCTTGCCGGCCCGCCAGATGGGGCCGGGGTCGACCGCGCGTGGCTGACGGGTGGCGCCTCCGCGCCAGTAGCCCATCACGTCGTAGGCCGTGCTGGGCAGCGACCGCTCGCGCATCAGGTGCTTGCGGATCGCCCGCATCTGCGAGGACTCCCCCGCCATCCAGAAGTATCCCTCGTCGGCGGGCCAGTCCAGCTCCTCGACGACCTCGGCCAGCCGGGAGCGGCCCTCGCCGGGCTGCGGCAGCCAGGTCACGTCGAGGCCCTCGGGCAGGTAGCCGGTCGGCACCTCGGGCACCTCGACCCAGATCCGGGTCGGCACCGCGGCCCTCACGCCGTCGGCCCGGGTGGTCGTCTGGGCGATGCGGGCCATGGCCGGCAGGGCGGTGAGGTCGCCGACCAGCATCAGCCAGGCCGCTCCCGCCGGCATGGCGAAGGAGCCCTTGGGCTCGGTGACCGTCACGGTCTCCCCCACCAGCTCCTCGGCCGGCCGTGCCGCCCACTCGGTGACCAGGCCGACGTCGTGCACGACGACGTCGAGCACGAGCTCGGTGCCGTCCCAGGAGCGCACCGTGTAGTAGCGGCTCTGGAACTGGCCCGGCACCACGAGGCCCACCCACTCGTCGGGCACGCCGGTCGAGACGAACCCGGCCAGACCGGGCCCGCCGAGGACCAGGCGCACGAGGTGGTCGCTGCGCTGCTCGCGACGCAGCACCACGGCGGCGTACTGCTGGGCGCGGGTGCTCACCGGACGAGGTTAGTCACCAGGTGGGCCGCAGTGGCAATCCGTCGGAGCCGTCCTCGCCGGTGCGCACCGCCAGCACCTGGTGCAGCTGGATCTCGTTGCGCTCGAAGCCGAGCCGCGAGCCGGCCATGTAGAGCCCCCACACCCGGGCCGTGCCCTCGCCGACCTCGGCCACGCACTCGTCCCAGTGCTCGACGAGGTTGGCGCACCAGTCGCGCAGGGTCATCGCGTAGTGGCGGCGCAGGTTCTCCTCGTGCACGACCTCCAGCCCCGCGTCCTGGGCGGTGGCGATGATCGTGCCCGACCCGGTCAGCTCGCCGTCGGGGAAGACGTAGCGGTCGATGAACGCCCCGGTCTCGGTGACCGCGTTGTCGTGGCGGGTGATGCAGTGGTTGAGCAGCCGGCCCTCGGGGCGCAGCCGCTCGCGCAGGAAGGAGAAGTACGCCGGGTAGTTGCGCACGCCGACGTGCTCGAGCAGCCCGATCGAGCTGACCGCGTCGAAGTCGGTCTCGAGCACCTCGCGGTAGTCGCTGTGGCGCACCTCGGCGAGGTCGCCCAGGCCGTCGCGGTCGATGGCCTCCTTGGCCCACGACGCCTGCTCGCGCGACAGCGTCACACCGAGCGCCTTCACGCCGTACTCCCGGGCGGCGTGGCGCACCATGCCTCCCCAGCCGCAGCCCACGTCGAGCAGGCGCTGTCCCGGCCTGAGGTCGAGCTTGCGGCACACGAGGTCGAACTTCTCGGCCTGCGCCTCCTCCAGCGAGGCGTCGGCGTCGGGGTAGACGGCGCAGGTGTAGGCCATCGAGGGGCCCAGCACGTGGCGGTAGAAGGCGTTGGAGACGTCGTAGTGGTGGCTGATGACCTCGGCGTCGCGCGTCAGCGAGTGGCGCAGGCCCTCCACGGCGCGCCGCCAGCGCGGCAGGTGCTCCTGCGGCGGGGGCGGCGGCGGCTTGAGGTGGCCCAGGCCGAGCCCGCGCACGAGGGTCACGAGCTCACCGGGGGTGGGCTTGCGGAAGCGCAGGTGGTTCTGCAGGAGCCGCATGACGGCGTAGGGGTCGCCGGGGTGCACGCCGTGCACGACCAGGTCGCCGGAGACGTAGGCGCGCGCCATGCCCAGGTCGCCGGGCGCGGTGAGCAGGTACGACAGCCCGCGCGGGGTGCGCAGCTCGAGGCCGAGCTCGGCGTCGGGCGGGCCCGCGACGGAGCCGTCGTAGGCCCGGAACCGCACCGGCATGCCGTCGCGCAGCAGGGTCTCGACCGCCTGGCCGATGGTGAGGGTGGATGTCGTGGAGCCGGTCACTGCCTGCGCACCGCCTTGTCGTAGAGGTGGGTGAGTCTGTCGTCGGGGTCGACGCGGGCCTTGACGGCGGCCAGGTGCGCCCCGTCGTAGAGCCGGTCGAAGGTCTCGCGGTCGTAGAAGGCCTCGGAGTAGAGGGACTTGTGCCCGCCGAGGCGGTGCACCTCGGCCTCGATGGCGCGGTTGGTCGGGCCGTCGTCGGCGTCGTCGCCGACGTGCACGGTGCCCCAGAAGCCGACGTTGACGTAGGTCTCACCGGGCTCGAGGGGGTAGGTGGGCCAGCGCCCGCCGCCGCTGGTGCCGCGGGAGACCAGCGGGCACAGCCACACCGGGCGCATGCCGACCTCGTCGTCGAACCACGCCAGGAAGTCGGGCAGCCGCTCGACCGGCACCTCGACGTCCTGCACCACCCGCTCGCGCCGCGGTCGGCCCGCGCGGGCGTCGAGGCGGTCGACCAGGCCGAGGCGCTGGTCGAGGCCGACGAGGCGGTGGTAGACGTCGGAGCGACGCCAGCGCCGCGGCCACAGGCGTCGTACGACGGGGCGCTGCACCCCGAAGGCCCCCGAGCACCAGAACCAGTCGGTGTCCCAGCGCCAGAGGTAGTCCTCGGTCGTCAGCACGTCGTGCTCGCGCTGCTGCAGGGAGCGGTAGAAGACCTGCTGGCCGGTGTAGTCCGACGCCGGACCGCCGGGTCGGTCGGTGAAGGTGGCCAGCGTGAGGTAGAGCTCGTCGGGGGAGAACGCGACGCCGTCGAGACCGTCGACCCGCACCCCGTCGTGCTCCCCCGACCCGACCACGGCCGCGATCCCCGCCGCCAGCTCCTTCGCGTCGGCGAAGCGCACGTGGCGCAGGGCCACGAAGGACGGCACCGCGACCAGCGAGATCCGCAGCCGCGTGGCGTAGCCCAGCGAGCCGTAGGAGTTGGGGAAGGTGTCGAAGAGGTCCTCACCAGGTCGGGTCGTGACGATCTCGCCGGCGCCGGTGAGCACGTCCATCTCCAGCACCGACTCGTGGGGCAGCCCGTGGCGGAAGCTCGTCGACTCCACGCCCAGCCCGGTGACCGCGCCACCGAGGGTGATGGTGCGCAGCTGCGGCACCACCTCGGGCACGAGCCCGTGGGCCAGCGTGGCCGCCACGAGGTCCTCGTAGGTGCACATGCCCTGCACCTCGGCGGTGCGCCGCCCGGGGTCGACCTCGATCACGCCGGTCAGGCCCGACACGTCGAGGCCCGGTGACGTGGTCGCGGTGCGGGGCCGGAACAGGTTGGAGGTGCGCTTGGCCAGCCGCACGGGGGCGTCGGGCGCCAGGTCCGCGTACGACGTCAGCAGGCGGGCGACCGCCTCCTCATGCTGTCTCCAAGCACCGCTCTCAGCCACCCGCCGCACGTTACTCCCGGGTCGTGTCGCCCGGGAGTCGGGTCCGTGTCGCCTCCCGTCGTACCGTGGCGGACGACACGGGGTGCCCGCCGACGCGGGCTGAGAGCAGACCCGTCGAACCTGATCTAGCTCGCACTAGCGAAGGGATGTCGCCGTGGACCAGCCACGCCCGATCCAGCCTGACCCGATCCGGCCGGACCCGATCCGGCCCGACCCCGCCCGGTGGCGCCCCGGCGGCGTCCTGCTGGTCGCCGACACCCGTGCCTGCCGGCCGCGGGGCGTGGTGGCCACGGTGGCCGCCGCCCTCGACGGCGGGGTGCGCTGGGTGCAGCTGCGCGCCAAGACCGAGCCGGACGGCGAGGTGCTCGAGCTGCTGGGCGAGGTGGCCGAGCTGTGCCGCGACCGGGCGCGCCTGGTGGTCGACGACCGCGTCGACGTGCTGCTCGCCGCGCGGGCCCGCGGCCTCGCGGTCGACGGCGTGCACGTGGGCCGGCGCGACCTGCCCGTCGACCTCGTACGCCGCCTCGTCGGCCCCGACGCGCTGGTCGGGCTGACCACCCCCACCCCGGCGCTGGCCGCCCGCGCGGGCGACCTGCCGCCCGGCACGGTCGACTACCTCGGGGTCGGCGCCTTCCGCGCGAGCACCACCAAGGCCGACCACCCGCCGGTGACCGGCGCGACCGGCCTCGCCGCCGTCGTGGCCGCGGCCGGGCGCCTGCCCTGCGTGGCGATCGGCGGCGTCGTCGCAGGCGACCTCGCCGCCGTGCGGGGTGCGGGCGCCGCGGGGGCCGCCGTCGTCGCGGCCGTCTGCGCCGACCCCGACCCGCGCCGCGCCGCCGCGGCCCTCGTCACCGCCTGGGGCACCCCGTGAGCCGCCCCGTCACCACCGCGGGGCGCCGGGCGCGACCGGGCCTGCGCGCCAGGGACCTGCCCCGCGTGCTCAGCATCGCCGGGAGCGACCCCAGCGGCGGCGCCGGCGTGCAGGCCGACCTCAAGAGCATCGCCGCCCACGGCGGCTACGGCATGGCCGCCCTCAGCGCCCTCACCGCGCAGAACACCCACGGGGTGCGCGCCGTGCACGTGCCCCCGCCGTCCTTCCTGCGCGCCCAGCTCGACGCGGTCTCCGACGACATCGTCGTCGACGCGGTCAAGGTGGGCATGCTGGCCCGCGCCGACGTGGTCGGCGAGGTCGCGGCCTGGGTCGACCGCGTCGCCCCTCCGCTGGTCGTCCTCGACCCCGTGATGGTCTCCACCAGCGGCCACCGGCTCCTCGACGCCGACGCCGAGGCCGCCGTGCGCGACCTGTGCGCCCGCGCCGACCTGCTGACGCCCAACCTCGCCGAGCTGGCGGTCCTGGTCGACCGGCCCGCGGCACCCGACTGGTCGGGAGCGCTCGCGCAGGCGGCCGAGCTGTCGGCGCGCACCGGCGCGGTCGTGCTGGCCAAGGGAGGGCACCTGGCGCGCAGCGCCTGCGACCGCGGCGGGGAGGCCGGCTGTCCCGACGCCCTCGTGGACGCCGCCGCGACGCCGGTGGTGCCGGGCGGCCTGCTCGAGCTGCCGGGACGGCGGCTGGCGAGCACCGGCACCCACGGCACGGGCTGCTCGCTGTCGGCGGCGATGGCCACCCTGCTGGCCCGCACGGCCGACTGGGCCGGCTCGGCGCGCACGGCCAAGACCTGGCTCCGCGGCGCCATCGAGCACGGGCCGGAGCTGGAGGTCGGCACGGGCCACGGTCCCGTGCACCACCTGCACGCGTGGTGGGCCGCGGCCCCGTGACCCCGGCCCCGGCGCGGCTCAGGTGGTCGTGGTGCCCAGCAGGGTGCCGCGGGCGTCGCCGCGGTGGACCACGACCCCGGCCCCGGCCAGGTCGCGCACGGCGGCGAGGTCGGTGTCGGCGACCGCGTCGGCGTCGGTGAGCACGACGACGGCCTCCAGCCCCTTCGAGCCCGAGGCCACCGCCATCGCCACGCAGACCCCGACGGCCGACACGGCCAGCGAGGGCAGCGCCACCGTCGCGGCGGCGTAGGTGCGTCCGTCGGAGTCGCGGACCGCCGCGCCCTCCGCGGCGCCGGTGCGGGCCCGGGTGGCGCGCGCCAGGGTCACCAGCTTGCGGTCCTCGGCGGAGGTCTCCTCGGTGCGGGGCTCAGTCATCGTGCTCCTCGTCGTCGTGGGCGGGGTCCTGCGGGGGCACGCGGCTGATCAGCACGGTGCCGATCCGGTTGCGCCGCCCGGTGGTCTGCTCGGCGGTGAAGCGCAGGCCGTGGGCCTCGACCTCGGAGCCGGCGATCGGCACCAGACCGAGGTGCTTGGCCATGAGGCCGCCGACGGAGTCGACGTCCTCCTCCTCGACCCGGTGGCCGAAGAGCTCGTCGAGGTCGTCGACGGGATAGCGGGAGGAGACCCGGAACACGTCGTCGCCGAGCACCTCCACCTCGACCTCCTCGACGTCGTACTCGTCGGTGATCTCCCCGACGATCTCCTCGAGGATGTCCTCGATGGTGACGAGCCCGGCAGTGCCGCCGTACTCGTCGACGACCACCGCGACGTGCTGGCGCCGCGCCTGCATCTCGGTGAGGAGCGCGTTGACCGGCTTCGACTCCGGCACCCAGTGCACCGGGCGCATCACCTCGTCGATGCGCTGGGTGAGCGCCACCTCGGGGGCCTCGAAGTCGCGGCGCACGATGTCCTTGAGGTAGGCCATGCCGACGATGTGGTCGACGTTCTCCTCCACCACGGGCACGCGGGAGTAGCCCGAGCGCAGGAAGAGCGAGAGCGCCTGGCGCAGGTCCTTGTGGCGCTCGAGGAAGACCACGTCGCCGCGGGGCACCATGACCTCGCGCACCGTGGTGTCGCCGAGCTCGAAGACGGAGTGGATCATCTTGCGCTCGCTGGTCTCGATCACCGAGGACGCCTCGGCCAGGTCGACGAGCTCGCGCAGCTCGGTCTCGGTGGAGAAGGGACCCTCCCGGAAGCCCCGCCCCGGGGTGATGGCGTTGCCGACCGCGATCAGCAGCCGCGGCAGCGGGCCGAGGACACCCGTGATGACGGCCAGCGGGCCGGCCGACAGCAGCGCCACGGTCTCGGCGTGCTGGCGTCCCACCGTGCGCGGGGCCACCCCGACGGCGACGAAGGAGACCACCAGCATCACGAGGATCGCCGTGACGACGCTGCGCCACCACGCGCCGTCGTAGGCCTCGTCGATCTGGTCGGCGACCAGCACGATGGCCGAGATCTCGCACAGCAGCCGCAGCAGCAGAGCGGTGTTGAGGTAGCGCGGCGGGTCCTCGAGCAGGACGACGAGCCGGCGCGCGCCGGGGCGCCCCTCGGCGAGCAGCTCCTCGGCCCGGGCGCGGGAGAACGACGCGAGCGCGGCCTCGGCCGCGGAGAACACGCCGGCGAGGACGACCAGGGCGGCCGCCGTCGCCAGCAGCCCGAGATCGCCCGAGGTCACCGCCGTGTCACCGCGAGCGCCAGCCGGCGAGGAGCTGGTCCTGGAGACCGAACATCTCCCGGTGCTCCTCGGGCTCGGCGTGGTCGTAGCCGAGCAGGTGCAGGATGCCGTGGGTCGTCAGCAGCTCCAGCTCGGCCAGCGTGCCGTGCCCGGCCGTCTCGCCCTGCCGCTCCGCGACCACCGGGCACAGCACCAGGTCGCCGAGCACGCCCTCCTCGGGCTCCTCGTCGACCAGCCCCGGACGCAGCTCGTCCATCGGGAAGGCCAGCACGTCGGTGGGGCCCTCCTTCTCCATCCACTGCTCGTTGAGCTGGGCGATGGTGTCCTCGTCGACCGCCTTGATGCACAGCTCGGCGAGGGGGTGCACCCGCATGGCGTCCATGACGTAGCGGCTCAGCGCGGCCAGGTGCGCCACGTCGAGGCCCCGGCCGGACTCGTCGAGGACCTCGATGCTCATCTCGCTCACCGCCCGGGGTGGCCCGCGCGGGACCGCTCGGAGCGTGCGCTCTCGGTGCGGGCGTCGAACTCGTCGTAGGCCGCGACGATCTTGCCGACCAGCTTGTGGCGCACGACGTCGCTGCTGGTGAGGCGGTTGAAGGAGATGTCCTCGACGCCGTCGAGGATGCCCTCGATGATCCGCAGCCCCGACTTCGTGCCACCCGGCAGGTCGGTCTGGGTGATGTCGCCGGTGACCACGATCTTCGAGCCGAAGCCCAGCCGGGTCAGGAACATCTTCATCTGCTCCGGCGTCGTGTTCTGCGCCTCGTCGAGGATGATGAAGGAGGAGTTGAGGGTGCGACCGCGCATGTAGGCCAGCGGCGCCACCTCGATGGTGCCGGCCGCGAGCAGCTTGGGGATCGACTCGGGGTCCATCATGTCGTGCAGCGCGTCGTAGAGCGGGCGCAGGTAGGGGTCGATCTTCTCGCTCAGCGTGCCCGGCAGGTAGCCCAGGTGCTCGCCGGCCTCGACGGCCGGACGGGTCAGGATGATCCGGGTGACCTCCTTCGACTGCAGCGCCTGCACGGCCTTGGCCATGGCGAGGTAGGTCTTGCCCGTGCCGGCCGGGCCGATGCCGAAGGTGATGGTGTGCTTGTCGATGGAGTCGACGTAGCGCTTCTGGTTCAGCGTCTTGGGCCGGATCGAGCGACCGCGGTTGCTGAGGATGTTCATGCTCAGCACGTCGGCGGGGCGCTCGGTGGTCTCGGCGCGCAGCATGCCGAGCACGCGCTCGACGGTCTCGCCGGTGACGCCCTGGCCGGTGCGGATGATCGTCACCAGCTCGTCGAGCAGCCGCTCGGCCAGCGCGACCTCGCCGGGCTCGCCGAGGAAGGTGATCCGGTTGCCCCGCACGTGGATCTCGGCGTCGAAGGCCCGCTCGATGAGGGCGAGGTGCTCGTCGCCGGCCCCCAGGAGGCTGACCATGTTGATGCTGTTCGGGACGACCACGGTGTGCCGGGTCTGGTGGGCGACGGACGGGCTCTGCGGGGCGTCGAGGTCGCGGGGGGTGCTCTCGGTCATGGATGCCCCGGTCGGGGCGCCTCTCGTGGTCGGCGGTGCGGCCGTTCCATCGTACGGCGCGCCGCCCGACCAGCCCAGCGGGTTCCTCGCTGGGAGCCGCGGGCGCGGCGTACGGTGGGCGCATGGCCGGTCCGGACGCGCACGTCGAGCAGTGGCCCGACGAGGACCCCGACGACCACGACGACGACACCGAGCCGTACTGGTTCCCCGGGCAGCACCTCCCCGGCCACGCCCGGGGCATGGGGCTGACCCACCACACGCAGGAGGGGGCGCTGCTCGACTTCGCGGGCTCGCTCGACCCCAGCAAGCCGCTGCACAAGATCACCGCCTGGGTGATGCTCGTGGTCTTCGGCCTGCCGGTCTTCTTCTACGTGCTGCGCCTCGTGCTCGCCGTCCTGCCCGGCTGACCGGGCGCGCCGGCCCGGGTCCGCCCCGCCGACCGGCTCAGCCGGGCGGCCAGGTCATCGAGCGACCCGCGAGCAGGTGCAGGTGGGTGTGGAAGACCGTCTGACCCGCGTCGGCGCCGGTGTTGAAGACCAGGCGGTAGTCGTCGTGGCCCTCGGCCGTGGCCACCGCGGCCGCGGTCGTCACCAGCTCGGCCGAGGCCTGCGGGTCGCCCGCGGCCAGCTCGGCGGCGTTGGCGTGGTGCTCGCGCGGCACGACGAGCACGTGGGTCGGCGCCTGGGGGTTGAGGTCGCGGAAGGCCACCGTGCGCTCCGTGACGTGCACCACCTCGGCCGGCACCTCCCCCGCCACGATCTTGCAGAACAGGCAGTCGGCCACGGGGCCCTCCATCGGTGGGGTACGTCGGGCCCCGGCGGGACCGCTCGGTCGTGCCTCCGGCGCAACCCCGGGGGCGCCCCGAGCGTCTCACCTGCGCCGACCCCGCACCAGCACCGACCCGACACGCGAGCCCCCCGCCTCCAGCGCTGGACCGGCTCCCACCCCGAGGATGGACCCATGACCGCTTCCCCCTGGACCCGTCTCGCCACCGTCGGTGGCACCCTCGCCCTCGGTGCCTGCGTGCTCGCGGGCTGCGGCGCCGACGACGACACCGCCGGCGACCCGACGGCCTCCGACAGCGCCACCGCCTCCACGACCCCCTCGGAGTCGCCCAGCGGCAGCGAGGAGCCCACCACCTCCCCCAGCGCCAGCGCCCCGACCGCCAGCGCCTCCGAGGAGCCGAGCCAGGACCCCGGCTCGGAGACGGTGCCGACCTACTTCGTGGCCGACGCCCCGCAGGGCCCGCGGCTGTTCCGCGAGTTCCACCAGGTCTCCGGCGACCCGCTCCAGGCCGCCGCCGACCTCGTCACCACCGGCGAGGCCACCGACCCCGACTACCGCTCGCTCGTGCCCGCCGGCACCTTCTCCTCCGTCTCCTACGACGGCGACGCCTTCGTGGTCTCCCTGCCCGACGCCTCGTGGGCCGAGCGCGGCGGCCTGTCGGCGCGCGAGGCCCGCCTCGCGGTGCAGCAGGTGGTCTACACGCTGCAGGGGGTGCAGCAGGAGCGGGCGCCGCTGCGCGCGGAGCTCGACGGCGAGCCCTCCACGCTCTTCGGGGTCGACACCTCCGCGGGCGTCAAGCAGGCCCCGCAGCTCTCGGTGCTGGGCCTGGTCAACGTCACGGCGCCCGAGCAGGGCGCGACCCTGTCGGGCACGGTCACGGCCTCGGGCCTGGCCAGCTCCTTCGAGGCGACCGTGCCGTGGGAGGTGCGCGACGCCTCCGGCGAGGTCGTGCTCGACGGGTTCGCCACCGCCGACGGCTTCATGGGCCGGCTCTTCCCGTGGACGACCGAGGTCGACCTGTCCTCGCTGGAGCCCGGCGACTACACCTTCGTCGCGTCGACCGACGACGCCGGCGGCGAGGGCCCCGGCCCCACCGAGGACTCCAAGGACTTCACCGTCGGCTGACCAATCCACCGGCAGCACGACTCCGAAGCACCAGGGCAGACGCTCCGGCCTCGTGGCGTGGGGGCCTTTTCCGGGTCCGGACCGTCTGCGGCGCTCGACCCCGGCCTCACACATCGAGGCCGGGGTCGAGCCGTCTCCGGAGCCCGCGCCGGGACAGAACCGGGGGAAGTCCGCCCAGGGCGGCGGAGACGACGGGGACGGTACCCCGCCGACAGCGCGAGTACCCAACTTGACGTCGGCCCCGCGAGGTGGTGGGGCTCAGCCCCAGCGAGGCGTGGCCGCCAGCAGTGCCGCGACCGCGGCGAGCCCCGCGGTCGACGTGCGCAGCACCTCGGCGCCCAGGCGCACCGAGCGGGCGCCGGCCGCGACGAGGGCCGCGACCTCCTCCTCGGTCAGGCCGCCCTCGGGGCCGACGACCACGACGAGGCGCCCGGCGGCCGGCACGCTCAGCGCCGAGAGCGCCTCGGTGGCCTCCTCGTGCAGCACGACGGCCAGGTCGGCGGCCGCGACCAGGGCGCAGACGTCCTCGGTGCGCGCGAGCGGGGCGACCTGCGGGTGCCAGGGGCGGCGCGCCTGCTTGGCGGCCTCCCGGGCCGTGGCCCGCCAGCGCGCCAGCGACCGCTCGGCCCGCTCGCCCTTCCACACCGCGACCGACCGCGCCGCGGCCCAGGGCACCACCTCCGCGACGCCGACCTCGGTCAGCACCTCCACGGCCAGCTCGCCCCGGTCGCCCTTGGGCAGGGCCTGCACCACCGTGACCGACGGCGCGGGCTCGGGGTGGTCGGCCACCTCCTCCACGACGGCCTCCAGCGACCGCTTGGCCGTGGCCGTCACGGCGGCCACGACACTGCGTCCGCGGCCGTCGGTCAGCACCAGACGCTCACCGACACGCATCCGGCGTACGGCGACGGCGTGGTGGGCCTCGTCGCCCTCGAGCGCGACGGGCGCCCCCACCCGGGCGTGGGCGAGGGTCTCGACGAGGTGCACCGGCAGCGTCACGACCGGCTCAGTGCGGGTTGAAGGCGTCGCGCAGGCGGCCGAAGACCGACTTGGTGCCGGGGCGCACCGACCCCGTGGGGGCCTCCTCGCCCCGCAGCGCGGCGAGCTCGCGCAGCAGCTCCTCCTGCCGCGCGTCGAGGCGACCGGGGGTCTCGACGGCGATGGTGACGACGAGGTCGCCCCGGCCGCCCCGCAGTCCTGGCACGCCGCGGCCGCGCAGCACCTGCTCGGTGCCCGACTGGGTGCCGGGGCGGACCTCGATCTCGAAGCTGGTCTCCAGCTCGGTGGGCTCGTCAGGGTCGGCCACGACGTCGGCCTCCAGGGTCGGCAGCGTGATCGTGGTGCCGAGCGCGGCCGCCGTCATCGGCACCGTGACGGTGCACTGGAGGTCGTTGCCGTGGCGGCGGAACGTCGGGTGCTCGGCCACGTGGATCTCGACGTAGAGGTCACCGGCGGGGCCGCCGCCCGGCCCGACCTCGCCCTGCTCGGTCAGCTGCACGCGGGTGCCGGTGTCGACGCCCGCAGGGATCTTGACCGTCAGCGAGCGACGCGAGCGCACCCGGCCGTCGCCGGAGCACTCCCGGCACGGGTCGGGGATGATCGTGCCGAAGCCGCGGCAGGCCGCGCAGGGGCGCAGCGTGCGGATCTCGCCGAGGAACGACCGCTGCACCTGGGCGACCTCGCCCTGGCCCCGGCAGGTCTCGCACGGCACCGGCTGGCTGCCCGGTGCGGCGCCGTCGCCGTGGCAGGTCGAGCACAGCACCGCGGTGTCGACCTTGATCTCGCGGGTGACGCCGAAGGCGGCGTCGGCGAGGTCGACCTCGAGGCGGATCAGCGCGTCCTGCCCCCGACGAACGCGCGGGCGCGGACCACGGCCCTGGCCACCGCCCTGACCGCCGCCTCCGAAGAACGCGTCCATGATGTCGGTGAAGGAAAACCCGGCACCCTGCCCGAAGCCGGCCTGCCCGCCCCCACCGAAGGGGTCTGCGCCGCGGTCGTAGGAGGAGCGCTTCTGCGGGTCGGAGAGCACCTCGTAGGCCATCGAGACCTGCTTGAACTTCTCCTGCGACTCGGGGTCGGGGTTGACGTCGGGGTGCAGCTGGCGCGCCAGTCGGCGGTAGGCCTTCTTGATCGCGTCGCCGTCCGCGTCGCGGGCGACCCCGAGGAGGTCGTACAGGTCCTGGCTCACTGATGGTCCTTCGTCGTCGTCCGGGTGGTGCGTGCTGGTCGTGCGTCGTGCTCTGGCGTGCTGGTCTGGCGTGCTGGTCTGGTGGGGCGCGGGCGCTCGGGGGCGCCCGGGTGCGGGGCGGGCCCGCGGGCCGGGCCGGTGAGGGCGTGCTCAGGCCTCGTCGAGGATGCGGGAGACGTAGCGGGCGACCGCGCGCACCGCGGCCATCGTGCCCGGGTAGTCCATGCGGGTGGGACCCACGATGCCGAGCGTGGCCAGCGACTCCTCGCGGGGGCCGTAGCCGGTGGAGACGACGCTGGTCGAGGACAGCTCCTCGTAGGGGCCCTCGGCGCCGATGCGCACCGTGACGAGGCCGCCGGTGCCCGACTCCCCCAGCAGCTTGAGCAGCACGACGTGCTCCTCGAGGGCCTCGAGCAGCGGGCGCACGGCCGAGTCGAAGCTGTCGCCGTACCTCGCGAGGTTCGCTGCGCCGCCGACGGCGACGCGGGCGTCGTTGCGGTGGTCGCTCATCGAGTCCACGAGCACCTCGACCACCTGCACGGTGGCTGCGCTCGGGCCCCGGCCGTCGGGCTCGCCGGCCTCGCCCAAGGCGCGCAGGGCCACGAGGGCCTCGGCGATGGTGGCGCCGGTGACGGTGCGCAGCACCAGCGAGCGCAGCTCGGCCAGCTCCTCGTCGGCGAGCTCCCCCTCGAGCTCGACCACGCGCTGCTCGACGCGCCCAGTGCTGAGGATCAGCACGACGAGCAGCCGGTGGGCGCCCAGCGAGACCAGCTCGACGTGGCGCACGGTGGAGCGCGACAGCGTGGGGTACTGCACCACGGCCACCTGACGGGTCAGCTGGGAGAGCAGCCGCACGCTGCGCTGCACGACGTCGTCGAGGTCGACGGCGCCGTCGAGGAAGGTGGAGATGGCCCGCCGCTCGGCGGTGCTCATGGGCTTGACCGTCGTGAGCCGGTCGACGAAGAGCCGGTAGCCCTTGTCGGTCGGCACGCGGCCGGCGCTGGTGTGGGGCTGCGTGATGTAGCCCTCGTCCTCCAGCACGGCCATGTCGTTGCGCACGGTGGCCGAGGAGACGCCCAGCCCGTGCCGCTCGACGAGCGCCTTGGAGCCGACGGGCTCGTCGGTGGCGACGTAGTCCTCCACGATGGCTCGCAGCACGGCGAGCCTGCGGTCCTCCTGCATCCCGCCTCCTCCCGCCGGCCCGGTCCGGGGCCCCTGGCACCCGGCCGCGCTCGATTGGCACTCGATTCCGTGGAGTGCCAACTCTACAAGGTCGGGCCCCTCACGGCAGCCCGGGCGTGGCCCGCGTCGGGCCGCCGGGCGTCCGTGCTCCGGCGCGTGTGGCGGACCCGACTCGGAGAGCCCCTCCCCCGGAGGACGCGGGTAGGTTAGGCTCACCTAACTACGACCACCCGTCACGGCGTCCGCCCCAGGACCGCCCGCCGATCGGAGGCAGCATGACCGCCGAGAGCTCGACCCGTCCCCTCCACGACCCCTTCCTGGTCGCGGCCGAGGCGCGCGCGGTGCTGTCGTGCGCCACCGACGCCGGTCTGGTCGTCGAGGGCGCCCCCGACGTGCTGCGCGACGACACCCTGGGCATGGCCGAGCGCGACGGCGTGCCGACCTTCACCTGCTCCCCCGACGGCGACCTCGCCCTGGCCGCCGCCCGTGGCGCCGGGGCCGTGCTCACCGTCGACAGCGCCCTCGCCGGCCCCGCCGGCGCGCGCCCGCCCTCGGTGACGGTCTCGGGCCGCCTCGCCCTGGCCGGCCTCGAGGCCTGCCCCTGCTGCGAGGACGAGCGGCAGGTCGTGCGCCTGGTGCCCGAGCAGGTGGCCCTCCAGCTCACCGGCCCCGACGGCGCCGGCACCTCGCTGGCCGTGCCGGTCGAGGAGTACGCCGCACCCGCCCACGCGCTCAACCGCGGCTACCTGCAGCGCTGCGTGGAGCACGCGGGCCGCTGCCACCCCGAGGAGCTGCGCGCCTCGGTCGCCCTCGCCGCCGGGGTGCCCGTCGAGCGCCTCATCGCCGCCGAGCTGGCCGACCTCACCGCCGGCGGGGTCGACGTGCGCTGGATCGACGACGCCGGCGCCCACGTCACCCGCCTGGTCTTCCCCCGCGCCGCGCGCTCGCCCGTGGAGCTGGCCGCGATGCTGCGGCGCGAGCTCGGCGCCGGCATCTGCTGACCCCGCCGACCCTCGCGCGGTCGGGATCGCCCGGTCGGAGCGGACAGCCGGGGTCCTGAGCCGCCGAACCAGCGCCATTGCGTGGCGGCCACGCCTCGGGGCCCACCGGTCTGCGTGATCCGCGACCACCCCGACGGCCCCACCCTGCTCAACCAGCGCAATTGCGGAGGGGGCAGGGCGCAGGGCTCACCGGTTTGCGTGATCCGCGACCACCCCGGCAGCCCCAGCCTGCTCAACCAGCGCAATTGCGCAGCGCTCACGCCTCCACGCCCACCGGTTTGCGCGATCCGACACCACCCCGACGGCCCCAGCCTGCTCAACCAGCGCAATTGCGCAGCGCGCACCCCTCGACGCCCACCGGTTTGCGTCATCCGCGACCACCCCGACGGCCACACCCTGCTCAACCAGCGCCATTGCGCAGCGCGCACGCCTCGGGGCTCGCCGGTCTGCGTGATCGGAGACCACCCCGACGGCCCCAGCCTTCTCAACCAGCGCAATTGCGCAGCGCGCTCCGCGCCCCGCACCCCGCGCCCCGCGCCCCGCGCCCCGCGCCCGGCTAGGTTGAGCCGATGGGCTTCGAGGAGATCGCCGACCGCGTCTGGGTCTCACGGCGCGCGTGGTGCGACGTCAACGTCACGGTGGTGCGCGGTGAGCGCGGCCTGGTGGTGGTCGACACGCACGGGTCGCTGGCCTCGGGCCGCGCGCTGGTCGACGACGTCCGTGCGCTCGGCCGGGGCGAGGTGGTGGCCGTCGTGACCACCCACGACCACTACGACCACGCCTTCGGCACCGGGGCGTTCCTCGAGGCCTGGGGCCCCCTGCCCGTGCACGCCCACGAGACGGCCGCCGCACTGCTCACCGAGGCCGCCCGGCGCGGCACGGGCGACTACCGCGGCGAGCACGCCGAGGAGGTCCACGCGACCGAGGTGGTCGTGCCCGACCACGTGTTCTCCTCCGCCGCGGTGCTGGACCTGGGCGACCGCGCCCTCGAGCTGGTCCACCCCGGGCGCGGTCACACCGCGGGCGACCTCGTGGTGCGGGTGCCCGACGCCGACGTGCTGCTGGCCGGCGACCTCGTCGAGGAGGCGCCGCCCGCCGGTGCCGGGGACGGCGCGGTGCCGGCGTACGGCGCCGACTCGTTCCCGCTCGAGTGGCCCTGGAGCCTCGACGTCGTGCTGTCGCTGACCACCGCTCGCTCGGTGGTCGTGCCCGGCCACGGGTCGCCGGTCGACCGCGACTTCGTCGAGGTCCAGCGCAACGAGATCGGGCTGGTGGCCACCGAGATCCGCGACCTGGTGGCCCGCGGCGTGCCCGAGGCCGAGGCCCTGGCCACGGGGTCGTGGCCCTACCCCGCCGCGACCCTCGCCGACGCGGTCGCCCGCGGCTACTCCCAGCTGCCGCGCACCCCGCGCCGGCTCCCCCTCGTCTGACCCGCTCCCCGGTCCCAACCCGTCACCACCCCGCCGGGCGGTCGACCGCCCGCCCGCCCGCGCACTAGCGTCGCCCCATGAGCGAGACCCCCGACGAGCCCACGACCGGCATCTCCGACGACCAGCTGCCCGAGGACCTCGTGCCCGGCGACGACAACCCCCTCGCGGAGGGCCTGCCCGCCGGCGAGGACGCCGGCGACCTCCTCCACGACGGCAAGCCGGCCGCGGAGTCCGACGGCGACGACGACGGTGAGGAACCCGACACCCAGCACTGACCGGCGCGCCGGGCCGACGCGCGGCGACGGGCGTCCTAGCCTGCTGCGATGAGTGATCGGTACGGCGGCGACGTGCTCTCCGGCGACTGGCGCGCCCCGAAGCGGGGCCGCGCGGTCGAGGCGCCCGCCGAGCTCGGAGCAGTGGTCGAGGAGGTCACCACCGACTGGGTCGGCGAGATCGTCGCCGTCGACCGGGACCTGCACACGCTGACGCTGGAGGACCGCCGCAGCAGGCGGCGCACCTTCCCCCTGGGCCCCGGCTTCCTGCTGGAGGGGCGCCCCGTCATCCTCGTGGCCCCGGCCCGCAAGGGTGCCCCCGCCGCCCCGACGCGCACCGCGTCGGGCTCGGTCGCCGTGCCGGGGGCGAAGGCGCGTGTCGCGCGGCAGAGCAGGATCTTCGTCGAGGGCCGCCACGACGCGGAGCTGGTGGAGAAGGTCTGGGGCGACGACCTGCGCATCGAGGGGGTCGTCGTGGAGTTCCTCGGCGGCGTCGACGACCTCGCCGACCACCTGGTCGACTTCAGGCCCGGGCCGCAGCGGCGCGTGGGCGTGCTGGTCGACCACCTCGTGCCGGGGTCGAAGGAGAGCCGCATCGCCCAGGGCATCGCGCGCTCGGCGGTGGGCAAGCACGTCCTGATCGTCGGCCACCCGTTCATCGACGTCTGGCAGGCGGTGAAGCCCGACCGCCTGGGGCTGGCGGCCTGGCCGACGATCCCGCGCTCGGTGGAGTGGAAGAAGGGCGTGTGCCAGCACCTCGGCTGGCCGCACCGCGACCAGGCCGACATCGCGCGCGCCTGGAAGCACATCCTGGGCAAGGTGGCCTCCTACGACGACCTGGAGCCGGCCCTGCTCGGTAGGGTCGAGGAGCTGATCGACTTCGTCACGGTCGACTGACCGCGACCGGCACCAGGAGGCCCCATGTCCCAGCCGCCCTTCGGCCAACCGCCCTACGGCCAGCAGCCCTACGGTCAGACGCCCTACGGTCAGACCCCGGGGCCCGACGGCCTGACCCCCGACGAGCGCACCTGGGGCGGTGCGGCGCACTGGTCGGCCCTCGTCGCGGCCTTCGTGGCCCTGTCGTTCCTCGGCCCGCTGCTCGTGCTGCTCCTCAAGGGCGGCACCTCGCCCTACGTGCGACAGCAGTCGGTCGAGAGCCTCAACTTCCAGCTCTCCATCCTCATCTACGGCGTCGTGTCGCTCGTGCTCGCCCTGGCGCTGGTGGGCTTCCTGCTGCTGCCGGTGGTGGGGCTGGTCTGGCTGGTGTTCACCGTCATCGGCTCGGTGCGCTCGGCGCGCGGCGAGCTCTACCGCTACCCGCTGACCATCCGCATGGTCAGCTGAGCAGGTCGCGCACCACGCCGTCGGCGACGAGGCGCGCCGCGTCCTCGAGCACGACCCGGTCGCCCTCGAGCCGCACGAGGCCCCGCGAGCGCAGCCCCGGCAGGGCGGCGGCGCCGGCGTCGTCGAGCACGTCGAGCGGGAGGCCCTCGCGCAGCCGCAGCTCCAGCAGCACCCGCTCGACGCGACGGTCCTCCGGTGAGAGCACCTCGCGCGCGTGAGCCGGACTCAGCCCGGCGCCGATCCGCTCGGCGTAGGCGACGGGGTGCTTGACGTTCCACCACCGCACGCCCCCCACGTGGGAGTGGGCGCCGGGACCGACGCCCCACCAGTCGGCCCCGGTCCAGTAGAGCTCGTTGTGGCGGCAGCGGTGGGCTCCGCTGGCCGGCATGCCCCGGGCCCAGTTCGACACCTCGTACCACCCCAGCCCGGCCGCGACCAGCCGCTCGTCGACGAGGGCGTACTTGTCGGCCAGGTCGTCCTCGTCGGGCATCGGCAGCTCGCCGCGGCGCACCCGGCGGGCCAGGGCGGTGCCGTCCTCGACGATGAGCGAGTACGCCGAGACGTGGTCGGGCTCGCAGGCCAGGGCCGCGTCGACCGAGGTGGCCCAGTCCTCCAGGCTCTCCCCGGGGGTGCCGTAGATCAGGTCGAGGCTGACCTGCTCGAAGCCGGCCTCGCGGGCCCACGCGACCGCCGCCGGCACGCGGCGGGGGTCGTGGGTGCGGTCGAGCACCCGCAGCACGTGGCCCACCTGCGACTGCATGCCGAAGGAGACGCGGTTGAGACCCAGCTCGCGCAGCCGAGCCAGGTCGGCGGCGTCGACGCTGTCGGGGTTGGACTCGGTGGTGATCTCGGCGTCGGGGGCCAGCCCGAACTCCTCGGCGACCGCCTGCACCACCGCCCCGAGGTCGTCGGGGTCGAGCAGCGTGGGGGTGCCGCCGCCGAAGAAGACCGTCGACACGGGCAGGTCGACCTCGCCGAGGACCCGTCGCGCCTGCCGGACCTCGGCCACCGCCGCGGCGGCGTACGTCGAGCGCGAGGCCCCCGGGGCGCCCCCGGCGGGGCCGAGCTCCTCGGCGGTGTAGGTGTTGAAGTCGCAGTAGCCGCAGCGCACGGCGCAGAAGGGCACGTGGACGTAGAGGCCGAACGGGCGACGGCCCAGACCGGCCAGGGCGGCCTCGGGCAGGGACCCGTCGGCGGGGACGGGATCGCCGTCGGGCAGGGCGGAGGGCATCTGGCCATCCTCCCACCCGGGGCCCGGGCGGCTCGGCGGCGGCTCGGACCCGGAGGGCTCAGATGGGGACGTTGAGGGTCAGGGTGTAGCCCTCGGCCACCGACCCGGTCGCCTTCGCCAGCTGCAGCGAGTAGCCGTCGGAGAAGACGTTGTCGCTGTCGAGGCTGGTCTGGGCCATGTTCGTGACGCTCTGCTCGTAGCCCTCGGCCTCGGCGTAGACGGCGTCGGCGACGTCCTGGGGGATGGCCAGCTGGCTGGTGCGCAGCTTGTTGGAGGCGCTCGTGGCGTCCTCGAGGCTGGGGTAGACCTCGAAGTGCACGTGGGGCCAGCGACCCGAGTAGGCGGCGGGGAAGATGGTGGTGAACTCCACCCAGCCCTTCTCGTCGGTCTCCTGGACCCCGCGCAGGTAGTTCTCCTCCGCGATGGACTCCGAGTACATCGAGTACTCCCCGTCGCGGTCGCAGTGCCACACGTAGACCGCCGCCCCCGACAGCACCTCGGCCTCGTCGCCGGTGAGGTCGTAGACCTTGAGGCGCAGCGTCGTGGGCACCCCCTCGGCCACGCCCGAGGCGGAGCCGAAGCTGCGGGTGATGTCGGAGCGCACGACCCCCGACTCCGTCAGCACGTTGACGCCGTTGGACCCGTCGCCGGGGTAGGGACCGGCGGTCTCCTCGGGGATCTCGCCCCCGGCGACCTCCACCTCGGACCCGGCGGGCGCCGCGCCGCCGGGCCCGCCCTCCGGCGGGGTGCCGCCCGCGGTGCTGCTCCCGGCGCTGCTCGTCGAGTCGGCGTCGGCGGAGCACGCCGCGAGCGCCGTGGCCGCGCCCACGCCACCCACCGCGGCGAGGAAGCGGCGCCGCCCGAGACGGTTGCGCTCCACGATCCGGGGCAGGTCGTGGCTCAGGCCCAGGTCGTGGTCCTCGAGGTCGCCCTGGTGGTCATGGTGGTGGTCGTGGCGCTGGTGCGGGGTCATGGCTCTCCTCGGAAGACGGAACGGGTGCCGGCGGTCTCCCGCCGGCACCCATTCGAGTCGTCCTGCCTGTGCGCCCCCTGTGGGGAGCCTGCGCTCAGGAGTAGAAGGAGGCGATCCTCTCGGAGTTGTTGCTCTCCACCACGTTGCGCTTGACCTTCATCGAGGGGGTCAGCTCGCCGGACTCGATGGTCAGGTCGTGGTCGAGCAGGTCCCACTTCTTGATGGTCTCCCAGCGGTTGAGCCGCTCGTTGAGCTGGTCGACGTAGCCCCCGACCATCGCGCGGACCTTCTCCGAGCGCACGATGTCGGTGTAGGAGGCGCCCGACATCCCGTTCTCCTCGGCCCACGTCGCCATCGCGTCGGGGTCGAGGGTGATGAGGGCGACCACGAAGTTGCGCTCGTTGCCGAAGACCAGGAACTGGCTGGCGTAGGGGCACAGGGCCTTGAACTTGGCCTCGATCGCCGAGGGGGCGATGTACTTGCCGCCCGAGGTCTTGAAGAGGTCCTTGATCCGCCCGGTGATGGTCAGGAAGCCCTCGGCGTCGAGGCTGCCCTTGTCGCCCGTGCGCAGCCAGCCGTCCTCGGTGAACGCCTTGGCGGTCTCCTCGGGCAGGTTGTGGTAGCCAGCCATGATGTGGGGGCCGCGGATCTGGATCTCGTCGCCCTCCCCGATGCGGATCTCGCTGCCGGGCATGGCCTTGCCGACGCTGCCGATGCGGTAGTCGTCGGGGTGGTTGACCGCCGCGCCCGCCGAGTTCTCCGTCAGGCCGTAGCCCTCGAGGATGAGGATGCCGGCGGCGTGGAAGAAGTCGGCGATCTCGGAGTTGAGGGCGGCGGAGCCGGAGATGAAGAACTTCACGCGGCCGCCGAAGCGCTCCCGGACCTTGCTGTAGACCAGCTTGTCGAAGAGGCCGTGCTGCACCCGCAGCGCCAGCGGGACAGACTTGCCCTCGCGCTTGAGGCGGTCGACGGTCGTGCCGACCTCGAAGGCCTTGGTGAAGATCTTCTCCTTCGCGCCACCCTCCGCGGCCTGCATGGTGACGATGCGGGCGTGGGCCTTCTCGAAGATGCGGGGGGCCGCACCCATGAAGGTCGGCTTGACGACGCCGAGGTTGTCGACGATGCGGTCGACGCGACCGTCGATGGCGGTGGCGAACCCGCAGGCGAGCTGGGCCGAGAGCAGCACCTTGCCGAAGGAGTGGGCCATCGGCAGCCACAGGAACTGCAGGTCGGTCTCGTCGAGGATCCCCTGCTCCTTGATGAGCGCACCCTGGTAGACCCAGCCGCGGTGCAGCAGGCGCACGCCCTTGGGGCGCCCGGTCGTGCCCGAGGTGTAGATCAGCGTGGCCAGCTGGTCGGCCGGGATCGCCTCGGCGGTGCGACGGATGACGTCGGGGTGCTCGGCGAGGTAGGCGTCGCCGCGCGCGGCGAGCTGGTCGAGGCTGAGCACGCCCTCGCCGTCGGCGGCACCGTCGAAGGTCACGACCGTGCCGAGGGCCGGGAGCTCGCCGCGGTGCTCGGCGATCTTGGCCAGCTGCTCGTCGTCCTCGGCGAAGACGACGCGGCACTCGGCGTCGCTGAGGATGTACGCCGTGTCCTCGCTGTTGGTCGTGGGGTAGACCGTCGTGGTCGCACCGGCCGCGAGCATGATCGCGAGGTCGGCCAGGACCCACTCGTAGCGCGTGCTCGAGGCGATGCCGACGCGCTGCTCGGGCTCGATGCCCAGCGAGAGCAGGCCGGCGGCGAGCCGGGAGACCAGCTCGCCGGTCTGGCGCCAGGTCACCGACTCCCAGGCCTCGCCGACCGGGAACCGGTAGGCCTCGCTGTCGGGCGAGGTGGCCACCCGGTCGAGGAACAGCAGGGCGACGTTGGGTGTGAGGTGATCGACGAAGCCGGGGTCGATGGTGGCGGGCATTGACGCTCTCCTGCGGTGGACGACGACAGTGTCCGTAACCTACGTCACGTCGTGACCCGTCAGTAACCGGATCCCCCCAGGCGGTCCGTGTCGGGTCAGGCTTTACCCGGGAAGCGCGCCCCCGGCGGCCCAGCGCTCGGCGGCGAGCCGCGCCTCCGGCACCAGGTCGGGCACCTCCAGCAGTCGGGGCAGCAGCGTCCGGTCGAGGTGCACGGCCCGGAACATCAGCGCGACGGTCACGCCGTGCCCGGGCCGGTGGCGCACCCGCACCTCGTCACCGGCGGCCAGCGTCCCCTCCCCCAGCACCCTGAGGTACGCGCCGGGGCGGCCCCGCTCGGTGAAGCGCCGCAGCCAGGCCTCGGCGGGCAGCCCGCAGTGGTCCATCCAGCCGCTCAGGGTGCGGCACGGGGTGCGGGGCGAGCGCACCTCCAGCACGACCTCCCCCACCTCCCAGCGCTCGCCGATCTCGCAGGCGTCGACGTCGAGCCCGCTCAGCGTGAGGTTCTCCCCCAGCTGCCCGTCGGGCAGGTCGTGGCCCAGCTCCGCGGCCCAGTCGTCGATCGCCTCGCGGGCGTAGGCGTAGACGGCCTTGTCAGGACCCCCGTGGTGGCGGCGGTTCGACACCTCGTCGCCCACCAGCCCCGCCGCCGTGGCCCGCACCCGACCCACGACCGGGGTCTTGTCGATGGAGGTGCGCCCCGTGGTCGCCCACGGCGCCGCGCGGGGACGACCCACGTTGACCGACCGCACCACCGCCACGTCCCCATCGTGCCAGTCCGGGATCCGGCACGCGGCGCCACGCCGTGTGACACGTCACGCACCCTGCTGGTTTCGACCGGGCCAGCCGGGATAGGTTGGGTGGTGTCATACCGGGGGGTATCAGTTACATGCGTCTTCACATGGACGACGTCGTGCCAGGACTGGCCAGCGTCACACCATTGCTCATCGCCGCCGACCTGCTGGCCGTCACCGGCGCCAGTCTCGCCGTCGCCGACTCCGTCACGCTCGTCACCGTGCTGTGCGCGGCCGTCGGCGGCGCCGTGGTCAGCCGGGGCCTCAGCCTCCAGCGCTCACGACTCGTGCTGTCGGTGCTGGAGGACCTGCCGGCCCTCTGCCTGACCGCCCTCGCCTCCACGCTCCTGCTGCTGGCCACCAGCGGCCTCGACGTGGGCGACGGCGGAGCGGTGCTCGGCCCGGTCGCGGCCTTCGCGGCCACGACGCTCGGCCTGCTGGCGACCCTGCGCGGGGTGGCGTACACGCTCGTGCGGGCCGGGCGCCGGCGCGGTGTGCTCTCGCACCCCGTCGTCATCGTCGGCACCGACGGCGTGGCCCGGCGCCTCGCGACGGCCCTGCTCGCCGACCGCAGCCTCGGGCTGCACCCCGTGGGGTTCGTCGACGACGACGTCGAGACCGCCCTCGACCTGCCCGTGCCCCTGCTCGGCGCGCTCGGCGACCTGCCCCACGCGATGCGGGCCCTCGACGTCAACGACGTCATCTTCGCCTTCGGCAACGCGCCCGACGAGCGGGCGCTGGCCCTGGTGCGCTACTGCCAGAGCCAGGACCACCAGGTCTTCGTGGTGCCGCGCTTCTACGAGATGATGGGCCTCGACCGCCCCAGCCGCATCGAGGTCGTGCGCGACGTCGCCGTCGTGCGGCTGCGTCGCTGGCGGGTGCGGCCCCACGCCCTGCTCGTCAAGCGGTGCTTCGACGCCACCCTGTCGGCGGCCGCCCTGGCCGCCCTCGCCCCCCTCATGCTCGGCATCGCGCTCGCGGTCCGGCTCGAGACCGGGCCGGGCGTCATCTTCCGCCAGGTGCGCGTGGGCCGCGGCGGTCGCACCTTCGAGCTGATGAAGTTCCGCTCGATGAAGCCCGCCGACCCCTCCGAGAGCGCCACGGCGTGGAACATCGACAACGACCACCGCATCGGCCCGGTCGGCCGTTTCCTGCGCCGCACCGGTCTCGACGAGCTGCCCCAGCTGGTCAACATCCTGCGCGGTGACATGAGCCTGGTCGGCCCGCGCCCCGAGCGGCCCTACTTCGTCGAGCAGTTCTCCCGCGAGACCCGGGGCTACGGCCACCGTCACCGGGTGCCGATGGGCCTGACCGGCTGGGCGCAGGTCAACGACCTGCGGGGCGACACCTCCATCGACGACCGGGTGCGGGCCGACAACTACTACATCGAGAACTGGTCGCTGTGGGGCGACGTCAAGATCGTGGTGCGCACCGCGCGCACGCTCGTGCGACCCCAGCCCGCGGCCACGCCGGCCTCGGTCGGCCCCACGACCGCCGACCACGGGACGGGGGACGACCGGACCGCCGAGGTCACCGTCGACCCGGCCGTCGTACGTCGCATCGACGGCGCGCAGCGACCGCCCACCGGGCAGCGGGGCTCCGAGGGGTCGCCCGAGTCGGTGCGTCGCGGCGCCTGACCCGGCACCGACGGGCCGTCGGGCTCCCGCTCAGGCGCGGTTGCGCGACGCCATCAGGCTCAGCGACAGGCGGGCCACGCGCCGGGCGGCCTCGGCGGCGTCGCGCTCGGCGCTGACGTGGTCGTAGCCCGCCCACCCCTCGTCGTCGGCCCGCGCGGGGTCGAGGAGTCGCTCGACGAGAGCCGCGGCGAGGGCGTCCGGGTCGCCGGGCGGCACGAGGGCCCCCACACCGTCGACCACGCCCTCGGCGATCCCCGGCACGTCGGTGGCCACGACGCTGCGTCCGCTCGCCATCGCCTCGAGCGGCGCGAGGGCCATGCCCTCGTAGCGCGAGGGCACGGTCACGACGTCGGCCGCCGAGAGCCAGTCGGGCACGTCGACGCGGGCGCCGACGAAGACGACCCCGCCGAGGCCGCTGGCACGCCGGCGCAGGTCGGCCTCGTCGGGCCCGGCGCCGACGAGCACCAGCTGGGCACCCGGCACGGCCTCGAGGACCGACGTCCAGGCGTCGAGCAGCCCGTCCTGGCCCTTCTGGTGGCTCAGCCGCCCCACGCACACGACCGTCGGGGCCTCGCGCAGGCCCAGGCGCGCACGCGCCTCGACCCGGTCCTCGGGGCTGGTGGGGCCGAAGCGTCGCAGGTCGACCCCGTTGGGCACGACGGTCACCTCGGCGCGCACGCCCGCCGCCTCGCCCACGAGCCGCTCCCCCTCGCCGACGCACACGACCTGGTCGGTCCACCGCACGGCGAAGCGCTCCCACCGCAGCGCCAGCCGGCTCGACGTGCCGGACCCGGCCTGGAAGGACCAGGCGTGGGGCTGGAAGACGGTCGGCACGCGCCGTCGCACCGCCAGCCGACCGGCCAGGCCGGCCTTCGAGCTGTGCAGGTGCACCAGGTCGGGACCGAGCCTGGTGACCAGCGCGGACAGACGGGCGGTCTCCTCCAGGGTCGCGACGCCGGGCTCGCGACCGGCGCGCCACCACGCCACCTCGGCGCCGGCCTCGCGGGCCGCGTAGCCCAGCCAGCCCTCCGAGGGGCAGGCCACGCTCACCCGCCAGCCCCGGGCCAGCTGCTCGCGCACGTAGCCCAGCAGCACCTCGGCCGTGCCCTCGCTCGTCGGCACGCTGACGTGCAGCACGTGCGGACGGCCCGGCGTGGCCCCGACGGGGGCGGTCGCGGCGCTCAGAGCGCGACCGCCTCGGCGCGGTGCCCGACGAGCACGGTGCCGGCCAGGCGCACGCCGGCCACGACGAACCGGTCGGCGTAGGCGGCCAGCGCCTCGGGACTGATGACGCCCTCCACGACCCCGAGCAGCAGCGAGCCGCCCGCGGACATGACGAGCGCGTCGTCGCGCTCCTCCAGCGAGGGGGCGATGACCACCACGACGTCGAAGGCGCGGGTCAGGGCCTCCGCCAGCGCCCCGAACCTCCGCTCGAGCAGGTCGCCCGGCTCGGCGCCCGCGTCGGAGGCGGGCGCGCGACCAGGGGGCAGCACGCTGAGGCCGTCGACGGGGCCGGGGCTGACCGCTCGCTCCCAGGGCGTGCCGCGCAGCACGTCGTGGAGACCGGGGGTGTCGGGCTCCTCGGGCAGGAGCTCGTCGGCGGGGGTCGCGAGCCGCCCGTCGAGGAGCAGCACCCGGCGACCGGCCGAGGCCAGGGAGATGGCCAGGTTGGCGCCGAGCCAGGCGTTGACGTCGCCCGTCGTCACCCCCGTGACGACGACCAGGCGCGGCGGGTGCGCCCGCTGCGAGGCCTCCAGCGACAGGCGCAGGCGGCGGAAGACGTCGGCGGCCGGCGTGCCGGTGAACATGGCCTGCAGGGTCGGCGACCGAGGTGGGGCCACGTGGGCGAGCACAGGGGCGCGCAGCGCCGCCTCGACGCCCTGGGCGTCCTTGACCGTGTAGGTCCGGCGGTCGCGGGCCAGGGCCGAGACCACCGCGAGCACCAGGCTCAGCAGCACGCCGACGCCGATGGCGAGCGGGAGGTCGGGGCTGGAGTAGGTCGCCGGCTCGACCGCGGGGTCGACGTCGGTGAACTCGAAGGCCCCGGTGGGGTCGCTCTGCTGCAGCGTGAAGGACGCGGCGTTGGCCAGGCCCGCCGCGTCGCGGGCCGACGGGTCGGCGACGGTGATCTCGATCAGCTGGGTGCCCTCGACCCAGCGTGCGTCGACCTCGTCGAGCAGCTCCCCCACCGACCGGTCGACCCCGGCGCGCGTGGCGGCCTGACGCAGCACTTCGGGCGTCGTGGCGGTCTCGGCCAGGGTCGCGCGCAGGTCGTCGAGCTCGGCCGGGGCGGGCGCTCCGGGCGCCGGGGCGGCCGACACCGTCGCGGTCGCGGTGTAGGTCTTGGTCGAGGACCACACCCCCACCGCGACGCCGATCGCCGTGACCACCACCACCACGGCCACCAGCAGACGCTGGCGCCACAGGGCGGCCCCCATGTCTCGCAGCTCCATGCCCACGCTCTCCGCGGTCGGTCCTGCCCGACCGTCCTCACCCGTGGCCAGGAGATCTTCCCGGCCCCGCACGCCCCCGAGCGGAGTGCTGCACGGTGGCACCCTGGTGCGGCCACCGCTTGAAATGTCTACCACCCGAGCGCACCACCCAAACCCGTCAGCAGCCTGCGGTAGAGGTCACGGTAGGCCGCGTGCATGGTCGCCGTGGCGAAACGCGCGTCGACGAGCCCACGGGCCCGCGCCGTGCGCTCCGTGACCGCGCGGCCGCCGGCGAGCACCTCGTGCAGGCCGGCCGCCAGCCGGGGCGCGGAGCCCGGCGCCACCCGCGTCACCGCATCGCCCAGGCTGGCCAGGCCGCCCACGTCGCTGGCGACCACGGGCACCCCGACCGCCATGGCCTCGAGCACGGCCATCGGCAGGCCCTCGCGGTCGCTGGGGAGCACCAGGACGTCGGCCGCGGCCAGCAGTCGCGCCACGTCGGCGCGCTCGCCGAGCAGGCGCACGCTCGCGGTGAGCCCGGCGTCGGCGACCTGCTGCTCGAGGGCTCGGCGATGCGGCCCCTCGCCGACCAGCAACAGGGTGCCGAGCGCCTCCCCGTGCGCGCGCCCGTCCCCGTGCTGGGCCCTGCGCTCGGCCCAGGCCTCGACCAGCAGGTCCTGGCGCTTGGGCCCGGCCAGCCGGGCCAGGCAGAGCACCACCGGTCCCCCCTCGGGGAGCCCCAGGTCGCGCCGCGCTGCGACCCGGTCGCCGGCGCGGGCCGCCGGAGCCACCCGCACGGCGTTCTCGATGACCGAGAGCCGCTGCGGGTCGAGCCCGGCCGCCACGAGGTCGTCGGCGACGGAGTCGGAGACGGCCACGACGTGGTCGGCGCAGCGGGTCAGCACCCCGACGGCGCGGGGGTAGCTCTGCGGCGGGAGGCCGTGCACGGTGCTCAGCACCGGAGGTCCACCCGCCGGATAGGTCGCCATCCGGGCGACGAGGGTGGCCCGGACGTTGTGGGCGTGGACCAGGTCGGGGCGCAGGCGCTGGGCGTGCGCCGCGAGGCGTACGACGGAGCGCGCGCGGTCGAGGGCCGTGTCGCGTCGCAGCGGCACGCGCAGCGTGTCGACACCGCCGATCCCGGCGACCTCCCGCTCGCGGAAGCCGCCGCTGCTGGCCAGGCTGACCTGGTGGCCCTCGGCGGCCAGGTGGGCGGCCATCTCCGCGACCAGCGTCTCCGCGCCGCCCGGTCCCATCTCGGCGATCGTGACCAGCACCCTCACGCCGTCACCCGGCCGTAGGTCCGCAGCAGTCCTGCGACGCAGTGCGACCGGGTCCACCCGGCCGCCACCCGCTCGCGCGCGGCCGTGCCGAGCCGCCGCCGCAGCCGCGGGTCGTCACGCAGGCGCCGGAGCGCAGCCCCCAGGGCGTCGGGGTCGTCGACCGGCACCAGGAGGCCCTCGACCCCGTCGCGCACGACCTCCGGCACACCGCCGACGGCGGTCGCCACCACCGGCAGACCGTGGGCCATGGCCTGGAGCATCGCGAGCGGCTGGTTCTCGGCCGCGGAGGTCGACACGTAGACGTCGGCCGCAGCCAGCGCGGGGGCGAGGTCGGGCAGCTGCCCGACCACCTCGACGCCGCCCGGGCCACGCCAGCCGGTCGCCGCCACGCGGCGCAGCAGGAGGTCGCGCTCCGGCCCCTCCCCCGCGATCACCACCGGTCCCAGCCCCGACACCCGCTCGACCGCGTCGAGCAGCGCGCCGGGCCGCTTGGCCGTCACCAGCCGGCCGGCCCACACCAGGGCCGGCGCCCGGGCGGGTCCGGGGCCGACGGGTCCGACGGGGCCGACGGGCGGCACCTCGACGCCGTTGGGCACGACGTCGAGCAGGTCGGGGTCCACGCCGACGCGGTGCACCAGGAAGTCCGCGACGGCCCGGCTTGGCGTGACCACGCGCGTGCGCGTCCACCGGGCCGACCACCGGGTCGCCCACCGCTCGCCGGCGACGTAGTAGAGGTCGTCGCGCCGCCGGCGCGGGCCGACGAGGGCGTTGCCCGCCACGAGGTCGCTCAGGCCGTCGGCGACCCCGTGCACGGTGTGCACCACGCCCGCCTGCAGGGCGGGGGCGGCGAGGCGGCCCACCCAGGCCGCCCGCCGGTCGTGGAGGTGGACGACATCGGGCCGCAGGCCGCGCACGACCCGCGCCAGCGCCACGGCCCCGGCGGCGTCCCGCTTGGAGGTCACCGCCACCGTGTGCCAGGCGGCCCCCGCCGCCCGCACCGCCTCCGAGCGCGGCGACTCCGGACCCACCACGTGCACCTCGATCCCCTGTCGAGCCATGGCGGCCGCCACCGCGGACACGTGGTCGGCCGGTCCGCCCCCCGGCTGGGTCAGCACGTGCACCACCCGGCCGCGCCACCGGTGCTCGGCGGGCACGGCGGGCGCAGCGGGAACAGCCGAGCTCGGCGGGCGGACCCCGTCGGGAGGCCTCATCGGGCGCGGCGCACGCGCGGTGGTCGCCGCGCGGGTGCGCGGTCGCCGACGGACACCGCGACGGCGAGGGCCGCCAGCAGCCACAGCGGGAGGTAGAACTGCTCGCTGAGGAAGGACGCGGCCACCCCGGTGCCCACCAGCGCGGTGCACACCCCCGCGGCCAGCGGCGAGCGGTCGCGCCGCCAGCGAGCCCACGCACCGGCGAAGGCGGTCACGAGCACCGCGAGCAGGGCCAGCAGGCCGAGGAGACCGAGCTCGGCCGCCACCTCGAGATAGGTGTTGTGGGCGGTGTCGAGGTCGGCCACGGAGGCCCCGGCGTCGCCCGCGTAGTCCTGGTGCTCCTCGGCGAAGGACCCGGGGCCGTGACCGAGCAGCGGCGCGTCGAGGGTCATCCGGGCGGCCTGCTGCCACAGCTCGAGGCGCTGGGAGACGTTCTCCTGGGCCACCGCCTGCTTCTGCTCGAAGCTGACCCTGACCAGGTCGGCGTTGACCGACGCCGTGAAGGCGACCGCAGTGACCACGACCACCAGCAGGGCTCCGACGGCGCGCCACGGCAGCAGCCGCACCACGACGGCGACGGCCAGGGCGACCAGCAGCCCGAGCACGGCGCCGCGGGAGTAGGTGCCGGCCAGGGCGACCGCGCACACGACCGTGGCGAGGTCCCACGCGCGGGGCCGGCGGCTCTCCGCGCGCACGGCCAGGCCGAGCGGCACCGCGGCGAGGAGGTAGAAGGCGAAGTCGTTGGGGTCGGCCACCGGCCCGCCGACCCGGCGGTCGCCGTCGGCGGAGGGGAAGACCACGAGGGCGCAGAGGGCCGCCAGGGCGCAGGACGCGACGTAGACCTCGGCGAGCACGGTGGGCGCCAGGCGCCCGCGCAGGCAGTCGGCGAGCACGACCAGCACGGCCAGGAAGCCGGCCCACCGACCCAGGGTGGCCACCGCCTCGCTGTCGGAGCCGGTCACCAGGGTCGACAGCAGCAGCACGACGGCGAGCACGCCGGCCGACACCATCACGGGGCTGCGCGGTGCGTGGTGGAAGGGGCGCGCGGCCCGGCGCACGGCCCAGGCGACCACCACCACCACGGCCAGCGTCTTGGTGGCGGCGGGCGAGACGAAGACCAGGTAGTCCTCGAAGACCGACGCCGCCACGACCACCAGGGCGGCGATCTCGATCTGGCCCAGCAGCAGCGTCAGCACGACGACGGCCAGCACGACCAGGCCGGTCAGGCCCGGGGCGAGACCCACCGACACGCCGCCCAGGAGGGCGAGCAGGACCGGCACGACGGTGTGCAGCCACGCCGGCCCGGTCCGCCGCGACGGGTCGTGCCGACGGGGGCGCCCCACCGACAGCAGGGCGCTGGGCGCCTCCCGGAGCATGAGGGTCATCGGGTCCGACCCTCCCCCAGGAGCGAGCCGACGCGCGCGAGGGCCGCCAGGAGCACGGCCGCCGCCACGACGACCTGCGCCGCGGCGACGGCCACGACCCCGGCGGGAGCCAGCAGGAGCAGCGCCGGCAGCAGGAGCAGCAGGTGGGCCAGCCGCGCGAGCACCGCCTCGCCGGGACGGCCCATGGCGTGCAGCACGGTCAGCGTCACGTGGAGCAGCCCCGCCGCGAGGGCGTACGCCGCGAGCACCCGGAGCACCGGCACGGCCGGGGCCCACGCGGGTCCCAGCAGCACCAGGCGGTCGGCCAGCAGGGCCAGCAGCCCGCAGACGGGCAGGAGCAGCACCAGCGAGAGCCGCGCGAGGTCCGACACCGTGGCCCGCAACTCCGCGCCGCGCCGGCGGCACAGCACGGGGAAGGCGGCGCTGGAGAGGACCACGGCCACCAGGAGGTAGGGCACCGCCGCCACCCGGAAGGCCAGCGAGTAGTGGCCCAGCGCCACCGCGCCGAGCAGGTGGGCGACCACGACGTAGTCGAGGTTGACCTGGACGAGCTCGAGCAGGTGGGCCCCCGACCACGGGAGCCCGAAGCGCAGGAGGCCGCGCACGTCGTCGGCGTGCCACCCCGGGCGCACGGGCGGGTGCACGCACCAGGCGAGCAGCAGCACCGCGACGCCCTGCACCACCTGACCGGCCACCAGCGCTGCGACGCCCCAGCCACGCCCGACCAGCCACACCGCCAGCGCGGCCCCCAGCAGGGAGGCCGCGACGTCGGGCAGCACCCGGCGGCCGAAGGCCAGACGGCGGCGCATCAGCTCGAGGGTGACCATGGCCGCCGCGACCAGCGGCGCCGTCAGCACGAGCCCGCGCACCGGGCCCACGGCAGCGGGCCCCGCCCCCAGCGCGGACACCAGCGCCGGCGCCGCGACCCACACCGCGAGCGTCGCCGCAACGCCCGAGGCCAGCGCGAGGGAGACCGCGGAGCGGGCGGCCCGGTCGACGTCGCCCTCCCAGCGCACCAGGGCGGCGGAGGCCCCGAGACCGCTGACGAGCGCCACGGCGCTCGAGACCAGGGTGGCCAGGGCGACGACCCCGAGGTCGGCCGGCACCAGGGCCGCGGCCAGGGCCAGCAGCACGACGGTCTGCCCGGCCTTCAGGCTCACGGCGTGCGTGGCGAACCACAGCGCCCCCGCGCCCACAGGGCGCTCGCGGGGCGGGAGGGCGCGCGTCGGTGTGGCCACCACGGCACGCGCGACGTCGAACATCATCCCCCCGGACTGCGACCGGGACGTCCTCCCGATCGCCATGATCGTGCTCCGACGCTACCCCGGATGGTTTGTCGCTACACCCGCGAGGGCATCATGGGTGCCGGTCCACGCGTGTCGACGGTGATTCGGGGGAACACATGCGCACCCAGCCGGCCCGCCTCCTGGTGGCGCTCCTGCTGCCCGCTCTCCTGCTGGCCCTCGGCGGCTGCGCCGACCTGCGGGCCCAGGTGGCCGGCGCGGCCGACGCCCCCGCCTCGGGCGCGGCCGAGGCGCCCGACGTGCTGACCACGAGCGAGTGGGCCGTCACCGACGGCCTCCTCTCGGTGCTGGTGCGCAACGAGGAGGACCGCACGCTGCGCACCGCCGAGGTCACCCTCGAGGCCTTCGACCGCGACGACGTGTCCCTCGGCACCTGGAGCGCCAGCGCCATGGTCGGGCAGGACGCCTGCTGCACCGTCACCGACCTGGCCCCCGGCGAGATCTACGGGCTCTACTTCCCCGTCGGCGTCGACGTCGGGGAGGTCGCCGCGGTCGACCTCGACTACCGCGACGTCGCCTGGCAGCCCGCCGCCACCGACCAGGACAGCTCCACCGCCTCGGCCACCGGCCTGGCCAGCGACCTCAACGCCAGCCGCACGGTCGTCAACGCCGACCTCACCGTGGGCAGCGCCGACATCCCGCAGGCCCTGGTGCAGGCCATCCTGCGCGGCGTCGACGGTCAGCTGGTGGCGGTCGTCACCGGGGTGTGGACCTGCCTGACGGCCTTCGAGGTGCGTCCGATCGAGATGCAGCTCTTCCAGGGCGTGCCCGAGGGCACCGTGGTCGACTCGATCACGGTGCGACCGCTCGACCCCTCGACCAGCCCCGTCGCACCGACCTGCGGCTAGTCACGCCCGGGCGCCCCGGGTGCTGGAGGCGCCGAGGGCACCGCCTGCGCCGCGGCCGACAGCGTCTCAGTGGCCGCGGAAGAGCCAGCCCAACGGGCGGGCACCCGTGAGGGCCTGGTCGAGGTCGTCCTGCTCGCCGCCCGTGGCACGGGCGGTCGACGCGGTCCGCGACGACGGGCCCGTCGCCGGCTCGGGCTCGGGCGCCACGGCCTCGTCCTCCCCCACGGGCACCGGGCCGGGGGCGGTGTCGGCGCCGGAGGTGGACCCGGACGCTGCGTCGCCGTCGTCGGCGAGGTCGTCGGCAGCGAGGTCGTCGGCAGCGTGGTCGTCGGCAGCGTGGTCGTCGGCAGCGAGGTCGTCGGCAGCGTGGTCGTCGGGACCCACGACCGGCAGCGCGGTGACCTCGGTCCCCGGGCCGGAGGGGCCGTCGGTGACCGCGTCGGCGCCCTGGGGCGCGTCGGCCGTGTCGGCCGTGTCGGTCGTGTCGGCCTGCAGGTCGGAGCCGACGGCGGCGTCGAGCTCGGCGGCCGCGGTGGTCACCGCGAGCGCCACCGTGCTGGCGCTCGCCAGGGTGGTGGCGAGACCGCGCAGGTCGGAGTCGATCCCGGCGATGAGTCGCTCGGCCTGCTGGCGCACCTGGGCCATCTCGGCGAGGGCCTCGGCCCGGGCCTCACGGCGGGCCTCGGCGCGCGCGGCCTCGGCCTCGTCGCGCACCCGGACGGCCTCCGCCTCGGCCTCCTGCCTCACCCGGGTGGCCGTCGCCTCCGCCTCCGCCACCGTGCTGCGGGCCTGCTCCGCCGCGGCGTCGCGCTCGCGCTCGGCGTCGGCGCGGGCCTCGGCCACCAGCGTGGTGGCCAGCTCCTGGGCCTCGCGCACGAGGTCGTCGGCCTCGGCCACGGCCGTGTCGCGCACGCGCGTGGCCTCGGCGAGCAGCCCGCTGGCCTCGCGCCGCGTCGCCAGCTCCGCGCGCAGCGCCGCGGCCCGCGCCCCGACGTCACCCGCCGGGCGGTCGCCCGCATCGCCCGCTGCGTCCTGCGACTGGTCCTGCGACTGGTCCTGCGACTGGTCCTGCGACTGGTCCTGATCGGTCACCGTCGTCCCCCTTTGCGCTGGTGTCCTGCCCCGAGGGTAACCCGGCTCAGCCCTGCACGGCCTTGGCGATCGTGATGCAGCGGGTCAGCCACTCCGGGTCGGGCGAGCCCGCCTCCACCGCCCACAGGGCCTGGTGCAGCATCCGCACCACCACCCAGTCGCGGGCGCGGTCCTCGTCGAGACCGGCGGTGTCGATGGTGGTGTGGAAGCGGCGGCGCACCGCGTCGCGCACGTCGCCGGAGGCCAGGACCTCCTCCCAGCGGTTCCACAGCAGCGGCGCCACCTCGTAGTGCGGGTCGCCGCTGACCGGCTTCGGGTCGATCGCCAGCCACTCCGGCCCGTCGGGGCGGGAGGTCGCCAGCACGTTGGCGTAGTGCAGGTCGGTGTGGATCGTGGTGCCGACGGCCGCCGCGTCCCCCAGCAGGTCGCGGCCCAGCGCGACGGCCTGCTCCACCAGGCGGTGCGGCACCCCGGCGTCGCGCGGCAGCCCGGCCAGCCGCTCGCTCCAGGGCTCGACGTACGACGCGAGGGTGCGCAGCTGCGGCGGGGCCGGCGTGTGGAGTGCGGCGTAGAGCCCGCCGACGACCTCGCAGGCCTCGACGTCCCAGGCCTCGGTGAGGTCGCGGTCCTCCAGGCGCTCCAGCAGCAGCGCGCGACGGTGCGGGTCGGCCCGCAGCAGCCGCACGCTCGCGCGCCCGCCCCAGCGCTGGAGCACCAGCGCCTCGTGCTCGGACTCCTCGTCGGGGAAGGCGAGCTTGAGCACCGCCGGCGCCCCGCGGTCGGTGCGCACCGGCAGCACCCACGAGCAGTGCCCGGCGCGGGACTCGCCGTCGGCGGCGAGCTCCCACGCACCGGCCAGCTCCTCGACCAGCCGCGGCAGCCGCTCGACGAAGGCCGCCCAGTCGGGCCCTCGCGAGGCGAAGGCCGTGACCTCGGCGGGCAGCCGTGGCCTCACCGGGCCCGCACCTACTTCTTGCCGGTCTTCTCGCCGGCGACGGTCGGGCCGTTGGACAGCGCGGCGATGAACGCCTCCTGGGGGACCTCGACGCGGCCGACCATCTTCATCCGCTTCTTGCCCTCCTTCTGTTTCTCCAGCAGCTTGCGCTTGCGCGTGATGTCGCCGCCGTAGCACTTGGCCAGGACGTCCTTGCGGATGGCGCGGATGTTCTCCCGCGCGATCACCCGGGCGCCGATGGCGGCCTGGATCGGCACCTCGAACTGCTGGCGCGGGATGAGGTCCTTGAGCTTGCCGGCCAGCATGACGCCGTAGGAGTAGGCCGCCTCGCGGTGGACGATGGCGGAGAAGGCGTCGACCGGCTCCCCCTGGAGCAGGATGTCGACCTTCACCAGGTCGGCGGCCTGCTCGCCCGAGCGCTCGTAGTTGAGCGAGGCGTAGCCCTTGGTCTTGGACTTGAGGTGGTCGAAGAAGTCGAAGGCGATCTCGCCCATCGGCAGCGTGTAGCGCATCTCGACACGGTCCTCGGAGAGGTAGTCCATGCCCTTGAGCGTGCCGCGCTTGGTCTGGCACAGCTCCATGATCGTGCCGATGTAGTCCGAGGGGCTGAGGATCGTGGCGTTGACCACCGGCTCGCGGACCTCGGCGATCTTGCCCTCGGGGTACTCGCTGGGGTTGGTCACCGTCAGCTCGGTGCCGTCCTCCATGACGACCTCGTAGACCACGTTCGGGGCGGTGGAGATGAGGTCGAGGTTGAACTCGCGCTCGAGGCGGTCGCGGGTGATCTCCATGTGCAGCAGGCCCAGGAAGCCCAGGCGGAAGCCGAAGCCGAGCGCGCCGGAGGTCTCCGGCTCGTAGGTCAGGGCCGCGTCGTTGAGCTGGAGCTTCTCCAGCGCCTCGCGCAGGTCGCCGAACTGGTCGCCGTCGATGGGGTAGAGACCGGCGTAGACCATCGGGTTGGGGTGCTTGTAGCCGCCCAGGGCCTGGGTCGCGCCGTGGTGCTGGGTGGTGACGGTGTCACCGACGCGCGACTGGCGCACGTCCTTCACCCCGGTGATGAGGTAGCCCACCTCGCCGACACCGATCTTGTCGGCCTTGACCTGCTCGGGGCTGATCACGCCGAGCTCGAGCAGCTCGTGGGTGGCGCCGGTCGACATCATCTTGATCCGGTCGCGGTGGCTGAGCTCGCCGTCGATGACGCGGACGTAGGTGACCACGCCGCGGTAGGTGTCGTAGACGGAGTCGAAGATGAGCGCCCGCGCGGGCTTGTCGGCCTCGCCCACGGGCGGCGGGGTCTGCTTGACGATCTCGTTGAGCAGGTCGGCCACGCCGACGCCGGTCTTGGCGCTGACCCGCAGCACGTCGGAGGGGTCGCAGCCGACCAGCCCGGCGAGCTCCGCGGCGTACTTCTCGGGGTTGGCGCTGGGCAGGTCGATCTTGTTGAGCACCGGGATGATGTGCAGGTCGGCGCCCATGGCGAGGTAGAGGTTGGCCAGCGTCTGCGCCTCGATGCCCTGGGCCGCGTCGACCAGCAGGACCGCGGCCTCGCAGGCCTCCAGGGAGCGCGAGACCTCGTAGGTGAAGTCGACGTGGCCCGGCGTGTCGATCATGTTGAGCACGTAGTCGCCGGCCTCGGCGCCCTGCTCGTTGGCCGCCGGCACCGTCCACGGCATGCGCACGGCCTGGCTCTTGATGGTGATGCCGCGCTCGCGCTCGATGTCCATGCGGTCGAGGTACTGCGCCCGGGCGGCGCGCTCGTCTACCACGCCGGTCAGCTGCAGCATCCGGTCGGCCAGCGTCGACTTGCCGTGGTCGATGTGCGCGATGATGCAGAAGTTGCGGATGATCGCGGGCGCGGTCTGGCCGGGCTGCGGCAGAGGGGTGGGTGCCATGGTGCGCCCATTGTCCCCAACGCCGCCACAGGCGCGAAACCCGTGCCGCGAGGTCACTCCGGAGCGGCGACGAACTCCGTGGTCTTGGCCAGCGCGAAGCCCCAGCCCTGCGCGACGGTGGGCGTCGGCGGCACGGCCACCTCGTCGGGGTTGGTGACCACGTCGAGGAGCACGGGCCCGGGGTGGGCCAGCGCCTCGCGCACGGCCTCGTCGACGTCGTGGGGGTCGGTGACCCGCACCCCGTGCAGGCCCACGGCCCGCGCCACCGCGGCGAAGTCGGGGTTGTGCAGCACCGTGCCGAACTCGGGCAGCCCCGCCTGCTCCATCTCCAGCTTGACCATGCCCAGGCGGCCGTTGTCGAAGACCACCAGCTTGACCGGCAGGTCGTGGGAGACGGCCGTGATGAGGTCGCCCATCAGCATCGACAGACCGCCGTCACCGCAGAAGGCCACCACCTGGCGGCCCCGGTCGAGGCCCTGGGCGCCCAGGGCCTGCGGCATGGCGTTGGCCATCGAGCCGAGGTTGTAGCTGCCGAGCAGCCGGCGCGTGCCCGACATGCGCACGAAGCGCGCGAGCCAGGTGGTGGCCATGCCGGTGTCGGTGGTGAAGACGGCGTCGCTCGCGGCGTGGCGGTCCACGGCCGCGGCCAGCAGCTCGGGGCGGATCAGCGCGTCGGGGTTGTCGACCCGCCGGCGCAGCAGCCCGCGGGGCCTGCGGTCGTGGTCGGGGTCGGTGAGGCGCTGCTGCCGCTCGCGCCAGGCGTCGTACGACGAGCGCGCCGACTCCAGGTGAGACCGGTCGGGCTTGGCCGACAGCCGGGCGAGCAGGCCCTCGACGGCGAGACGGGCGTCGCCGACCACGGCGTGCTGCACCGGGATCCGCCGGCCGATCCGGGCGCCGTCGAGGTCGACCTGCACGACAGTCTTCCCCTCGGGCAGGAAGCCGGTGTAGGGGAAGTCGGTGCCGAGGAGCACCAGCACGTCGCAGCCGGAGAAGGCCACCTCGGAGGCGTGGTTGCCCAGCAGGCCCGACTGGCCGACCTCGTAGGGGTTGTCCTCCTCCAGCCCCTCCTTGGCCTTGAGCGAGAGCACCATCGGCGCGGAGAGCCGCTCGGCCAGCCGCAGCACCTCCGCGCGGGCGTGCCGCGCGCCGGCGCCCACCAGCAGGGTCACCGCGGAGGCCGACTCGAGGGCGGTGGCGGCCTCGGCGAGGGCGTCGGGGTCGGGCGTGGCGAGCGCCGGGCGGGCCACCAGGCGCGGCACCGGCGTGCCGGAGGGCAGGTCGAGCTCGCCGACGTCGCCGGGCAGGGTGAGCACGGCCACGCCGCGGTGCTGGAGGGCGGCGTTGCCGGCCCGCTCGATGAGCCCGGGCAGCTGCTCGGTGCTGGTGACGGTCTCGCAGAAGACCGAGACGTCGGCGAAGAGGGTGTCGTTGTCGACCTCCTGGAAGAAGTCGCTGCCCATGTCGCCGCGCGGCACCTGCCCGCAGATGGCCAGCACGGGGGCGCCTGACTTCTTGGCGTCGTAGAGCCCGTTGAGCAGGTGGATCGCCCCCGGGCCCACCGTGCCCATGCAGACGCCGAGCCGCCCGGTGAGCTGGGCCTGGGCCCCGGCGGCGAAGGCCGCGACCTCCTCGTGGCGCACCCCCATCCACTCCAGGCGCTCCTCGCGCCGGATCGCGTCGGTGACGGGGTTGAGCGCGTCGCCGACCACGCCCCAGACCTGGGTGACGCCGTGGTCGGCGAGGGACTCCACGAGCAGCTCTGCGACGGTGGTCATGGCCCCACCCTCCGCTCGCGGCACGACGCCCGGCTCCCCTCGCGGGGTGGGTCGCCGCCGACGGGCCCGGTGGCCGAGGATGGCCGCGTGCACCCCACGACGATCCCCCACGGCCGCACGGCGCGGCGCGTCGAGTGGTCCTTCCTGCCCCCGGCCCTGCGCGCCCGGGTGGAGCGGCGCCTCGGCTCCCCCGTGGTCGAGGCCCGCTCCCAGCGCGCCGGCTTCACCCCCGGCATGGCCTCGGTGCTGGTGTGCGCCGACGGCAGCCGCCACTTCGTCAAGGCGGCCTCGGTCAAGGCCCAGCGGCCCTTCGCCGAGGCCTACCGCGCGGAGGCCCGCACGCTGGCCGCCCTGCCCGCGGCCACCCCCGCGCCGCGGCTGCGGTGGGTCCACGACGACGGCGACTGGGTGGTGCTGGCCATCGAGCACGTGGAGGCGCGCGCGCCCCGCCGGCCGTGGACCCCCGCCGACCTCGACGCCGCGCTGGCGGCCCTGGCCCGCGCCGCCGAGACGCTGACCGCGGCCCCGGACGGCCCGGCCGTCGTCGCGGGCGCCGCCGACTTCGCCACCGAGTTCGCCGGCTTCCCGGCGTACTGGGACAGCCTGCGGCGCAGCCTGCCCGACCTGCGCCACCGCGAGGAGGCCGCGCTCCTGGCCGGGCGCTTCCGCGAGGTGACCGCCGGCAGCACCCTGGTGCACACAGACGTGCGCGACGACAACCTGCTGGTGCGCCCCGACGGCAGCGTCCTGGTCTGCGACTGGAACTGGCCGGCGCTGGGGGCGCCGTGGATCGACTCCCTGCTGCTGCTCATCGGGCCCCGCGGCGACGGACTCGACGTGGAGGCCGTGCTCGCCACCCACCCGACCTTCGCCGGCGTCGCCCCCGAGGCCGTCGACATCGTGCTCGCCCTGGTCACCGGCTACTTCCTCAAGTCCTCCGGCGACCCCGTGCCCCCGACCTCCCCCCACCTGCGCGAGGCGCAGTGGTGGCAGGGCGACGTGTGCTGGCACTGGCTCAGCGAGCGGCGCGGGTGGGAGTGAGCCCCGTGACCAGTCCCGTGACCAGCCCCGCGACCGGTCCCGCGGTGAGGGCGAGGTGAGCCCGCGCGCCGTGGGCAGCCGACGGTCGTGGGTCGACGTGCCCGTGCGCGTGCGTCGCTGGGTGGACGACGTCCTCGGCTCGCCGGTGGTGGCCCACGCCGACCAGGTCGGCGGCATGTCGCCGGGGTGCGCGGCCCGGGTGGCCTGCGCCTCGGGCCGCCGGGCCTTCGTCAAGGCGGTCGGGGCCGAGCTCAACCCCCACACCCCGACCCTCTTCCGGCGTGAGCGTGACGCTCTCGGGCTGCTGGGCTCCAGCCCGCTGTGGGCCGACCTCGTGGCCTCCTACGACGAGGACGGGGACGCCGAGCACGGCGGGGACGCCGGCTGGGTGGCGCTCGTGCTCGAGGACGTCGAGGGTCGCCACCCCGACCTCGACGACGACGCCGAGGCCGCCGCCCTGCTCGAGGCCACCGACCGGCTCGTCGCCATCATGGCCGAGCGGGTCGTCGACCTGCCGGTGCCCGGCCCGCCCCTGCCCGGGGAGCCCGCGCTCTACGCGCCCGGACCCCACGACCTGGGCCGGGTCATGGCCGAGTGGGCGCAGTCCGTCGAGCGCCTCGACGAGCTCCCGGCCCGCGCCGTGCCCGCCTGGGTCCGCCGCGAGCGCGACGCGCTGGCCGGGCTCCTGGCCCGCGTGCGCCTCGAGCCCGTCGACCACGTGGTCCACTTCGACATCCGCGACGACAACCTGCTGGTGCGCCCCGACGGCGGCGTGGTCTTCCTCGACTGGGGCGCCTTCGGGGTCGGGCCGGCCTGGACCGACCCGCTGCTGGCCCGGCTCGAGCGGGTCGACCGGCCGTGGTTCGACGACTCCCTGGCCTCCTCGCCCGCCCTGGTCCGCGCCGGTGACGACGTCGTGACGGGGGTGCTGGCCGGCCTCGGCACCCACCTGGCGCTGCGGGCCCACACCGCCCGTGACGTCGGACTGCCGGGGCTGGCGGACTTCCGGCGCCGGGAGTCGGCCCGCTTCCTCGGCGGCGCGGCGCGGCGCCTGGGGGTGTGACCCGAGGTGCGGGTGGTGCGATTTGGGGGGCCAGGAGCGCCGCTGTTAATCTTGCTCGTCGCGTGTCTGGCCGCAGCCTGCGCCGACCGCACCGCAGACCTGCAGCACCAGACCACCACACGTCGACTCGAAGCGAAGGCACATCCGTGGCGAACATCAAGTCCCAGATCAAGCGCAACAAGCAGAACGAGAAGGCGCACGAGCGCAACAAGGCGGTCAAGACCGGCCTGAAGACCGCCGTCCGCAAGTTCCGCTCCGCCGCCGACGCCGGCGACAAGGACACCGCCGTCACCGCCGGCCGCGACGCTGCGCGCATGCTCGACAAGGCCGCCTCCAAGGGCGTCATCCACAAGAACCAGGCGGCGAACCGCAAGTCGGCCATCGCCAAGAAGACCGCCTCTCTCTGAGCCGGTCCACCACGAAGGCGCCACCCCGGACCGGGGTGGCGCCTTCGTCGTTCTCCGGCCCAGCTGCGCGGCCCGACCGCGCGGTCCCGCTCAGCGCTGCGTGCGCAGGCCGGTGATCGTCAGCACCAGCCGCTCCAGCGTGTACGACGGGTCGCTGGCGGCGCCCTTGATGTCGGCGTCGGCGCGCGCGACCGCCCGGATCGCGCGGGCCAGACCGTCGTCGTCCCACCCGCGCAGCTGGTCGCGCAGGGTGCGCAGCTTCCACGGGGGCACGCCGACCTCGCGCGCGAGGTCGGCCTCGCCGCGACCTCGTGCCGAGCGCAGCCGGGCCAGGCCGCGCGCGCTGCCGGCGAAGGCGGAGGTCACCAGCACCGAGGCCACGCCGTTGTCGAGGGCCCAGCGCAGCTCCTCGAGCGCGGCACGGGTGTGGCCGGAGAAGGCGGCGTCGGCGACGGCGAAGGACTTGGCCTCGGCGCGGCCGCCGAAGTACTGCTTGACCTTCTCGACGGTGAGGTTCTCGCCCAGGAAGTCGTTGGTGAGCTGGTGGGCCGCGGCGGCCAGCGAGCGGAGGTCCTGCCCGACGGCCTGCACCAGCACCGAGGCCGCCTCCTGGTCGATGCGCGCCCCGTGGGAGCGCACCTCGGCGGCCACGAACGAGGGGTACTCCGAGGCGCGCAGCTCGGCCGACTTGACCTCGGTCACCGCGGGCAGCTTGCGCAGCTTGGCCAGCACGCCCGACCCCTTCGCGCCGCCGCCGTGCACGAGCACGAGCGCGACGTCCTCGACCGGGTCGGCGGCGTAGGCCAGCAGGCCGGCCACCGACTCCTCCGGGAGGTGCTCCAGCGCCCGCACCACGACGCAGCGCGTGCTGGAGAACAGCGAGGCGGCCGACATCTCCCCCAGGGTGGCGAGGGTGAGGTCGGCGGCGGGCGAGTCGGCCAGCTCGGCCTCGGGGTCGTGGGCCCTGACCGCGGCGCGCACGGCGACGACGGTGCGCTCGCCGAGGAACTCCTCCTTGCCGGTGACCAGGGTGACCCGGCCCAGGACGTCGGCGGCGCTCGGCCCCCGACCCCCGGCGGGTCGGGCGGCGGAGCGGGTCGAGGACGATGCGGCGGCCATGGTGGGTCGAGCCTGCCACAGCCCGGGGACAGCGCGTGCGGGCGGCTGGGCCGACCGCGTGCGCGCGGGGCTCAGCGATCGCCGGCGCCGCCCGGCTCCGCGGTCGAGGCCGGGCCGAGCGGCTCGTGGGTGAGGGTGCCGAGAGCGCCGTCGGGGTCGACGACGACGGCCAGGTCGCCGCTGAGGTCGGTGCGCAGCACCCGCGCACCGGTGCGCTCCAGGTCGGAGACGACCTGCGGCGAGGGGTGGCCGTAGGTGTTGTCCTGCCCCACCGAGACCAGGACCAGGCGGGCCGCCAGCGACTCCAGGAAGGCCTCGTCCTGGTGGGCGCTGCCGTGGTGGGGCAGCTTGAGCACGTCGGCGCGCAGGCCCGGCAGGGCCGCGGCGAGCACCGCCTGGCCGGTGGGCTCGAGGTCGCCGGTGAGCAGCATCCTCACCCCGCGCACCTCGACGAGCAGCACGACGCTCGCGTCGTTGGCGGCGCTGGCCCCGGAGCGCACCGGCGGGGCCGGCACCGGTGGCCACAGCACCTGCAGCGTGGCCTCGCCCACCCGCGACGTCGCGCCGTGGGCCACGGTCGACACCGCGACGCCGTGCTCCGCAGCGACCTCCTGCACGTGCTGCACACCGCCGGGCGGGTCCGGCACGGAGGTCACCTCGACGCGGTCGACGCGCCGGCCCTCGAGCACGCCGGCGAGGCCGTCGACGTGGTCGGCGTGGAAGTGCGTGAGCACGACCAGCGGCACCTGCTCGACCCCCAGGTCGGTCAGGCAGCGGTCGACCGCCGCGGCGTCGGGGCCGGCGTCGACCACCACCGCGGCCCCCGGGCCGGTGCGCAGCACCAGCGTGTCGCCCTGGCCCACGTCGCAGGCCACCAGCACCCAGCCCGGCGGCGGCCACCCGGGCGTCGGGAGCCGCACCAGCGCGACGAGGACCACGACGCCGACCGCGAGCGGCCCCAGTGCCCGGCTGCGCAGCACGCGGGGTGCCAGCAGCGCCAGGGCGGCGCAGGCGAGGGTCAGCACCACGAGCGCCAGCGGGCCGGTGCCCCAGGCGACGGCCGCCGTGGGGAGGTCGGCCCCGCGGCGGGCGACCAGCACGATCCAGGCCACGCACCACGCGGCCAGGGTGCCGATCACCGTGGCCAGCCCCGGCCAGACCAACCCGACCAGCCCGGCCACGAGGCCGAGCACCGTCGCCGGGCCGACGACAGGGGCCACCAGCAGGTTGGCCACCACCGCGACCAGGCTGACCTGGCCGGAGACGGCGGCCACCAGCGGCGTGCAGGCCAGCTGGGCCGCGGCCGGCACCGCCACCGCCTCGGCCGCCCACCGTGGCAGCCAGCGCCGCAGCGCGTCGCGCCAGGGCGGGGCCAGCACCAGGATGCCGGCCGTCGCGAGCACCGACAGCGCGAACCCCACCGTGGTCGCGAGTCCGGGCGAGACGAGCAGCAGCGCGGTGACCGCCACGCCCAGGGCCCGGAACCCGCGCTGCCGGCCGTTGCGACCCAGGCCCAGCAGCCCCACCGCCCCCATCGCAGCCGCGCGCACGACGCTGGGCTCGGTGCGCGCGAGCAGGACGAAGCCGACGATGCCGAGGGCGCCGACGACCACCAGCCAGCGCCCGCGCACCCCGACCCAGCGCGCCAGGAGGAGCACGAACCCCACGACGAGCGTGAGGTTGGTGCCGGACACCGCGGTCAGGTGGGTCAGCCCGGTCGTGCGGAAGTCCTCGGCGACCCCGGGGTCGAGGCCGGCGTCGTCGCCCACGACCAGCGCGGGCACGAGCACCCGCTGGGCCGCGGGACGGTGCTCGACCGCCGCCCGCAGCGAGGCCCGTACGCCGGCAGCGCCGCGCCACCACACGTCGGGGCCCTCGAGGGTGGCCACCGCGTCGGCGCCGACCAGCAGCGCCGCGACCTCGTCGCCGCCGCGGGAGTCGGAGGGGGCCAGCCGCCCGCTGGTGCTCACCCGCGCACCGAGCGGCACCGCGGCCCAGTCGGCGCCGCCGAGCACCACCACGGGCGCGGAGAGCCGCCACGCCCGACCACGCCCGACCACGCGGTCGACGTCGAGGCGCACGACCACCTGCTCCTCGAAGGCGCCCTGCACCGGGCGCGGGTCGCTGACCACCGTGCCCTCCAGGTCGACCACCGCACGCTCGGCGGCGAGGTCGGCCACCGGCCCGTCGCGCACGACCGCGGCCCGCAGCACCGCGACGACCCCGACGGCGACCAGCACGCTGAGCAGCGCCGCCACGAGCGCACGGGTGCCGGGGCGGCGACGGGCCAGCGCGGCCCCGCCGACGAGGGCCGCGGCGAGCATCAGCGCCGCCCAGCCGAGCGTGAGGAGCGTGCCGGCGAGGGCGCCGGTCCACGCCGCGAGCCCCACCAGGGCCATCCGGGGGTCGCGCACCTCAGAGGGTCACGTGGGGGGCGATCTGGGCCAGCGTGGCGTCGCCGATGCCGTCGACCTCGAGCAGCTCCTGCACCGAGGTGAAGCCGCCGTGCTCCTCGCGCCAGGCGAGGATGGCCTGCGCCGTCACCGGCCCGACCTCGGGCAGGGCCTCCAGCTCGGCCTGGGTGGCGGTGTTGAGGCTCACCGTGGCCACGGGCGCACCCGCCTCGGGCCCGGGGACCGCGCCGGGGGCCGCCGCCGGGGCGGGTGCGGCCACGGCCGCGACCCCCACGACCACCTGCTCCCCGTCGACGAGCACACGAGCCAGGTTGAGCCCCGCCAGGTCGACCCCGGGGCGGGCCCCGCCCGCGGCCTCGAGGGCGTCGACCACCCGCGAGCCCGCCTCGAGCACCGCGATGCCGGGTCGGCGCACCTTGCCGGTGACGTCCACGGTGACCGTGGCGGCCTCCCCCGACGCCTGCCCCGACGCCTGCCCCGACGCCTCCGCCCCGACCGCGCCGGTCGGGGCGGCGCCGAACGCCTCGGGCGTGGTCGGGACCAGCGGAGAGGGCGCCGCCTCGGGCCCGGCCGCAGCGGCGGGCGCAGCCTCCACGACCGGGTCGGACCGCACGACCCACCAGCACGTGAGCGCCAGCGCCGCCGCCACCATCAGCGCGAGGGCGGCCACGTGGCCCGGCTGCAGCGGGACCGCGGGCAGGCGCGCGGCCCAGGACCGTCGCACCCCGACCCGCGAGCGCCTCGCGGCGTGTCGCCCCGGCACCGGCACGACCACCGCACCGCCCACCGCACCGCCCACCGCAGCGTCCGCATCAGCGGCCGCAGCAGGGGCCGCGGCACCGTCCGCAGGAGGGGCGGCCCCGGGCCACCGCCCCGGGCCGGGCTCCCGGCCCTCCGTCGGCGCCGGCACCAGCCGCAGCGGTGGCTGCTCCCCGGCGACCCGGGTGTGCCCGTCCCACCACGGCTGCTCCCCGCCGGCGGCACGCGCGGCGTCGAGCTCGGCAGTCAGCAGGGCCAGCCGACGGGCGACGGCCTCCTGGTGCTCGGGGCGGGGTCGGGTGCGCATGCCGGCACGCTACGAAGCCACCGCGGCCCGTCGCGGCGACCGGAGGCCGCCTGTGGACCGGCGAGTATCCGCGGCGCCCTGTGCATGAGAGGTGGGCGCCCCCGCGACCGGCCTCGGGCGCGTGGGGACCTCAGCGGGGAGCGACGCAGACCGCGATCATGCCGGGCCCGACGTGGGCCCCGAGCACGGCGCCGAGCTCGCCGCAGGAGATCTCCTCGCCGGCCAGCTCGACGTCGAGCCGTCCGGCGAGCCGCTCCACCAGCTGGGCGGCGCGCTCGGGGTTGGCCAGGTGGGCCACCGAGACCTCCACGGGTCCGCCGGCCGCCGTGGCCGCCTGCACCGCGAGCTCCTCGAGGCGACCCAGCGCGCGGCCGGAGGTGCGCACGCGCTCGAGCGGCGCCACCCGACCCTCGGCGATCTGGAGCAGCGGCTTGACCGCGAGCGCGCCGCCGAAGAGTGCCGCGGCGGTGCCGATGCGCCCGCCGCGGCGCAGGTACTCCAGCGTGTCGACGTAGAACAGCGAGGTGGTGGTGCGGCCGCGCTCGCGTGCGGCCGCGGCGGCCGTCACGGCGTCGGCCCCGCCGGCCACGGCACGGGCGGCGGCCAGGGCGGCGTAGCCGGTGCCGATGCCGACCTGCTCGGTGTCGACCACCTCCACCGGCACCGACGCCCGGCGCGCGGCCAGCTGGGCCGACTCCACCGTGCCGCTCATCTGACCCGACAGGTGCACCGACACGATCGCCTCCGCCCCGCCGCGCGCGGCCCGCTCGTAGGTCTCGAGCAGCAGCTCGGGCGAGGGGCGCGAGGTCGACACCGGCGTCCACTCCCGCAGCGCCGCCGCGACCAGGGCCGGGGTCGCCTCGCCCTCGGCCTCGCCCTCGTCGTAGGCGCTGGCGCCGATCACCACCTGCAGCGGCACCACGACGATCCCGAGCCCGGCCGCCAGCTCCCCGGGGAGGCTGGCGGTCGAGTCGGTGACGACGACGACGCGACCGGCGGGCACGCGCTCAGACCACGATGTTGACGAGCTTCGGGGCCCGCACCACGACCTTGCGCACCTCGCGCCCGTCGAGGGCACGCTGCACGTCGGCGTCGGCCAGGGCCAGCGCCTCCAGGGCCTCGCCGTCGATGCCGGGGTCGACCTCCAGGCGGGCCTTGACCTTGCCCTGCACCTGCACGACCGCGGTGACCGACTGCTCCACCAGCAGCGCGGGGTCGACCTCGGGCCAGGCGACCTGGGCGACGGTGGGCTCGTGGCCCAGCCGCTCCCACATCTCCTCCGCGACGTACGGCGTGACCAGCGACAGCAGCTGCGCGACCGTCTCGACGGCCTCGCGCACCGCCGGGTCGGCCGGGCCGCAGCCGGTGTCGACGGCCTTGCGCGTGGCGTTGACCAGCTCCATCACGCGGGCCACCATCACGTTGAAGCGGTGGCCCTCGACCAGCTCGGCGGCGTCGCGGATCGTGCGGTGGGTCTGCGAGCGCAGCGTCGCGTCGCCGCCGGTCGGGTCGGTGCCCGCCGCCGAGGTGACGTCGCCGCTGAGGCGCCAGGCCCGCTGGAGGAACTTCTGCGAGCCCGACGGGGACACGTCGGCCCAGTCGATGTTGTCCTCGGGCGGGCTGGCGAAGACCAGCGTCAGGCGCACCGCGTCGACGCCGAAGGCGTCGAGCTGCTCGCCGAGGTTGACGCCGTTGCCCAGCGACTTGCTCATCTTGCGGCCCTGGTTGACCACGACGCCCTGGCCCAGCAGCGCCTCGAAGGGCTCGACGAAGTCGAGCATGCCCATGTCGTGCAGGACCTTGGTGAAGAAGCGGGCGTAGAGCAGGTGCAGCACGGCGTGCTCGAGGCCGCCGACGTACTGGTCGACCGCCCCCCACTCGCGCAGCTTCTCGGGGTCGAAGGGCCCCTCGGTGTAGCCCGGCGAGGTGAAGCGCAGGAAGTACCAGGAGGAGTCGACGAAGGTGTCCATCGTGTCGCTGTCGCGCTTCGCCGCGCCGCCGCAGGTCGGGCAGGCGACGTCGACCCACTCGCTGGCCGCGGCCAGCGGGGAGACGCCCCGGGGCTTGAGGTCGGCGCCCTTGAGCTCGGGCAGCTCGACGGGCAGCTGGTCCTCCGGCACGGGCACCTCGCCGCAGGAGGGGCAGTGGATGATCGGGATCGGGCAGCCCCAGAAGCGCTGCCGGCTCAGCAGCCAGTCACGCAGTCGGTAGTTGACCGTGCCGGTGCCGGTGCCGCGCTCCTCCAGCAGCTCGATGGCGCGGCTGATGCCGGCGGCCTTGTCGGTGAGGCCGTCGAGCTCGCCGGAGGACACGTAGGCCCCGTCGCCGCTGGTGGCGACGCCGCTCTCGGCGGGGTCGGGCTCGCCGGTGTCGACCACGCGGCGCACGGGCAGGTCGAAGGCGCGGGCGAAGTCGAGGTCGCGCTGGTCGTGGGCGGGCACGGCCATGATGGCGCCGGTGCCGTAGTCGGCGAGCACGTAGTCCGACGCCCACACCGGCAGCCGCTCGCCGGTCAGCGGGTTGGTCGCGGTGACCCCGAGGTCGACGCCGCTCTTGGGCCGGTCGGTGGCCAGCCGCTCGATGTCGGAGGCCCTGCGGATCTCCTCCAGGTAGGCCTCGTAGGCCGGCCGCTGCGCGTCGCTGACCAGCTCGGCGGCCAGGTCGGCGTCGGCGGCGACCACCATGAAGGTCGCGCCGAAGAGGGTGTCGGGGCGGGTGGTGTAGACGGTGACCGGCTGCTCGCGGCCCTCGACGGCGAAGTCGACGTGGGCGCCCTCGGAGCGGCCGATCCAGTTGCGCTGGGCGGTGACGACGCGGTTCGGCCAGCGGTCGGCCACCTGGTCGAGGTCGGTCAGCAGCCGCTCGGCGTACTCGGTGGTCTTGAAGTACCACTGCGTCAGGTCGCGCTTGGTGACCACCGCGCCGCAGCGCTCGCAGGCGCCGTCGACGACCTGCTCGTTGGCCAGCACCGTCTGGTCGTTGGGGCACCAGTTGACCGGGCTCTTGCGGCGGTAGGCCAGGCCACGTTCGCGGAACTTCAGGAACAGCCACTGCGTCCAGCGGTAGTACTCCGGGTCGGAGGTGTGCAGCCGGCGCGACCAGTCGAAGGCCAGGCCGTAGCGGCGCATCGAGGCGGCCTGGGTCTCGATGTTGGCGTAGGTGTAGGTCGCCGGGTGCTCGTCGTTGCGGATCGCGGCGTTCTCGGCCGGCAGGCCGAAGGAGTCCCAGCCCATCGGGTCGAGCACCTCGAAGCCGCGCATGCGCCAGTAGCGCGCGATGACGTCGTGCAGCGCGAACACCTCGGCGTGGCCCATGTGCAGGTCGCCGCTGGGGTAGGGGAACATCGTGAGCGCGTAGCGCTTCTCGCGCGGGGAGTCGTCGTCGGCCCGGAAGGGGTCGAGCTCCTCCCAGACCCGCTGCCACTTCTCCTCGGTCGCCACGACGTCGTACGTCGCCGCCTCGGTCTCGGCGTGCGTGGTGCGGTCCTGCGTCATCGTGGTCTCCTGGTGCTGGCCCTGACGGCCGGGCCGGTGCTGGTCCTGGTGCTGGTGCTGGTGCTGGCGGTGTCGCCACATGAAAAAACCCCTCGCAGGGAGGGGTGGCCGCGCGATCGGTGGAGGATCAGCGCGGCTGGCCGAGAAGCAGGGCCGACGTGGTCATGGCCTCATCCTAGCGCCCCACGACGGAGCCGAGGAACTCCACCTGGGCCGCCACGGAGCGCTCGAAGGGCTCGCCGAGGTAGATGTCGAAGTGCCCCACGTCGAGGCGCTCCACGACCACCCGGCCCCGGGCCCGCTCGGCCACGCGCTCGACCGCCGCCGGGGGCGCGATGGTGTCGTCGGCGGCCACGAGCAGGAAGAGCGGCACCCGCAGCCGGCGGGCGCGCGCGACGGGCCGGTTGGTCGCGATCGGGAGGATCGCGCGCGCCGGCGTGTCGTTGCGGAAGCCGGGTCCGGCGATCGCGGCGTAGCCGTCGACGCCGTCGTGGGAGGTGATCGCGGCCAGTGACCCGGGCTCGCCCACGACCGCGATGCGGTGGTCGGGGCGGCCCAGCGCGTGGCCGGCCGCGTCGCGCAGGGCGTGACCGGTGAGGCGCAGCAGCTGGCGCGGGCCGGCGTAGCGCAGGATCTCGCGCACCGCCGCCAGCCCGTCCATGGCGGCGCCCTGGGAGACGACCGCCGCGATCCGGGGGTCGTCGGCAGCCACGGCGACGACGTGCCCACCGGAGTAGGAGCTGCCCCACAGCACCACCCGCTCGGGGTCGAGGCCGGGCAGGCCGCGCACGTGCGCCACGACCGCGGCGTAGTCCTCGCGGTGGCGCCGGTGGTCCACCAGCGTGCGCGGCTCCCCCGCCGAGGCACCGAAGCCGCGGTAGTCGAAGAGCACCACGTCGGCGCCGGCCGCGGCGAAGCGCTCGGCGAAGGGCAGCAGGCCCGAGTCGCGGGTGCAGCCGAAGCCGTGGGCCATGACGACGACCGGTCGCCCGGCCGGCCCGGCCCAGGCGTCGGTGGTGGCCGGGACGTGCCAGGCCGCGAGGGACGTGCCGTGGCTGGGGATCGTGAGGTCGTGGCGCACGCCTCGGACCCTAGGCCACCGACGGCCCCGGTGTGCCTACGATCACGCCATGACCGACCCCACCACGACCGACGCCTCCTCCGACCGCCCGCGCACCGTCTCCGACATGTTCCGCCTCGACGGCAGGGTCGCCGTCGTGACCGGCGCCTCGAGCGGCCTCGGGGTCGCCTTCGCCCAGGCCCTGGCCCAGGCCGGCGCCGACGTCGTGCTCGGCGCCCGGCGGGTGGACCGCCTCGAGGAGACCGCCGCCCTCGTGCGCGCCGCGGGCCGCACGGCGCTGCCGGTGGCCACCGACGTGGCCGACCCCGCGTCGTGCGACCGGCTCGTGGCGCTGGCCGTGGAGGAGTTCGGCCACGTCGACGTCCTGGTCAACAACGCCGGGATCGGCACCGCCGTGCCCGCCACGCGCGAGACGCCCGAGCAGTTCCGCGGGGTCATCGACGTCAACCTCAACGGCTGCTACTGGATGGCCCAGGCCTGCGGACGGGTGATGGGCCACGGCTCGTCGATCATCAACATCTCCTCGGTGCTCGGCCTCACCACCGCGGGTCTCCCCCAGGCCGCCTACGCCGCGTCCAAGGCCGGCCTCATCGGCCTCACGCGCGACCTGGCCCAGCAGTGGACCGGACGCAAGGGCATCCGGGTCAACGCCATCGCCCCGGGCTTCTTCGCCTCCGAGATGACCGAGCAGTACCCCGAGGGCTACCTCGAGTCGATGCAGCAGCGCATCCCGGCAGGACGCAAGGGCGACCCCGCCGAGCTGGCCGCCACGGTGGTCTGGCTGGCCTCGCCGGCCGGCGGCTACGTCACCGGCCAGACGCTCGCGGTCGACGGCGGCCTCACCATCACGTGAGCGCCCCGCGCCCGCCCGGTGCCGCTCCGGGCGGGCGCGAGGAGCGCCGTCAGGCCCGGCGGAAGGCGACGACCACCGACGGGCGCGGGAAGTCGTCGGTGTGGGGCCAGGTGCTCTGCGGGGCCTCGAAGGTGGCCGTGTCGGCCTCGCCGGGGTGCTGCACGGCGAAGAACAGCGACCGGTTGCGGTCGGTCACCAGCGGCCCGCAGGCCTCCGCGCCGCGCGGCACGGTGACGAACTGCTCGACCTTGCCGCGGTCGGGTCCCGAGGTCGGCACCCGGAAGACGCCGTCGTTGGAGCCGAGCACGTTGCCGTCGGTGGAGATCCACAGCGAGCCGTCGTCGGAGAAGGTGACGTTGTCGGGGCAGCTGATCGGGCTGACCTGCGACTTGTCGAAGCCGGCGAAGTAGGTCTCCTGCGCCGCGGGGTCGCCGCAGACCAGCATGAGGTCCCAGGTGAAGGTCGTGCCCGCGTGGCCGCCCCTGCCCGGCGTCATCTCCAGCACGTAGCCGTTGCGGTTGCCCGAGGCCTGCGTCAGCGGGGCGCCGAGCGAGGCGCGGACCATCGAGGAGCCGACCGGGTTGGGCTCGTCGGTGGGCAGCGCGGCGGTGCCGCGGTTGGAGTTGTTGGTCAGCGCGGCGTAGACCTTGCCGTTGACCAGGTTGGGCTCGACGTCCTCGGGGCGGTCCATCCGGGTCGGGGCGACCTTGTCGGCGGCCAGGCGGGTGAAGAGCAGCACGTCGGCCACCGACATGCCCTCGACGAAGGACTCGGTGTCGCTGCACAGCGGGATCCACTCGCCCGTGCCGTCGGAGACGCCGTCCTCGGCGCCGTCGCCGGTGAGGCGCGCGACGTAGAGGGTGCCGGCGCTGAGCAGGCGCAGGTTGCGGCGCTTGGCCCGCTCGGAGCCCGCGTCGTCGAAGGTGCCGGCGGAGACGAACTTGTAGAGGTAGTCACCGCGCTCGTCGTCACCCATGTAGGCCACGGCGCGGCCGTCCTCGGCGATGACGACGTTGGCGCCCTCGTGCTTGAAGCGGCCCAGCATCGTGTGCTTGCGCGGGGCGCTGTCGGGGTCGAAGGGGTCGACCTCGACGATCCAGCCGAAGCGGTGCGGCTCGTGCGGCTCGGCGCTGAGGTCGAAGCGCGGGTCCACCGTGTTCCAGCCCTTGCCCTTGCCGCTGATGCCGTAGCGGGCGTACTGCGCGGTGTAGCGCTCGTCGAGGCCGTCGGGGGCGTCGAAGTACTGGTTGAAGTTCTCCTCCCCCGAGAGCACCGTGCCCCACGGCGTCGTGCCGCCGGCGCAGTTGTTGAGGGTGCCGAGCACCTTCGTGCCGGTCGGGTCGGCGCTGGTGCGCAGGCGCTCGTCGCCGGCGGCGGGCCCGTCGACCACGAAGGTGGTGTCGATGTGGAGGCGGCGGTTGTAGCGGGCCCGCCGTAGGTCGCTGACCGGCAGCCAGTCGCCGTCGACCTTGGCGCGCTTGATCTGCACCACCGACATGCCGTGGCTGGCCATGGCGATGGCCTTGACCTGGTCGGCGGTGTAGACGCCGGTCGGGAACATGAGGTTCTCGTCGGTGTACTCGTGGTTGACGACCAGGAGCGCCTGGTCGAAGTCGCGGGCCAGGTAGCCGTACTGCTGGCCGCCCTTGCCCTTGCCGCCCTTGCCGCCCTTGCCGGGCAGCGGGAGCACGCCGACGTAGTCGCAGTTGTAGCCGAACTGGGTCTTGGCGGCCTCCGGGGTCTGGGCGTAGGCGTCGAAGCGCGGCGCGCCGGCCACGACCCGGTCGCCCCAGCTGATGACCACGGAGTGGTCGAAGCCGCGGGGCACGGTCACGGCGTCGCGCTTGTTGGGCCCGACCGGGGCGAACGCCGCGCGGGCCAGGTCGCCGCCCATCGGCTTGGCCGAGGGAGCGCCGGGGGCCGTGGGCGCCGCGGCCGCCGCGCCGCCGAGGGCGCCGGCGGTGAGGCCGCCGAGCACGAGCGCGCCGGAGGTGGTCGCCGCGCCCTTGAGCACGGAGCGGCGGGCGACGGCCTTGACGATCTCGTCCTGGACGTGGCCGTGGCCGGTCTGGTTGGGCTCGGGGTGGTCGCAGGCCAGGCCGCAGCGGAAGAAGCAGGTGGCGTAGCTGCGCGAGCCGTGGCGGGTGCCCGAGGGCACGGGCACGAGCGGCAGGCTGCGGCGCGCGGTCGGCGCGTCCGCGGCGGTGGGGCTGATCGGGCTGACCGGGGTGGTGGGGGTGGTCGTCATCGGGATGGGCTCTCCATGATCGATCGTCGTGGTGGCCCGCGGTGTCCGCGGGCGACGGCCGCACCCTAGGAAGGTCAGGTGGTGCGGGAGGGGGCCTGCAGGTGGGGTCGCGGTGACCTCTGGGTGAACGCAGGGTGCTCCCGGCGCGCTCTCGACGGGGGTCCGCCGGCCCAGCGTCGGTGCGCGTGGGTGAGGGCCGCGGTCTCGGCGTAGCCCAGCCGCCGCGCCACCTCGGCCACCGGCAGCCCGGCGCCCAGCAGCTCGGCGGCCAGCGGGGCCCGCACCTCCTCCAGCAGCTCGCGGTACGTCGTGCCCGCGGCTCCCAGCCGGCGCCGCAGCGTGCGCTCGCTGAGCCCGAGGGCCGAGGCGACCTCGGGCATCGGCGCTCCGGCCGCGAGGCGCTGGGTGATGAGCACGCGCACCTCCTGGGCCACTCCGGTGCGCTCGCGCCGGCGGGCCACGGCCTGCAGGCACAGCTGCTCGGCGAGCCGGTCGACCTGCGCGGCGGCGCGACCGGTGGGGCGCGGCAGCGGACGGGCGAGCTCGGCTGCGTCGACCTCGAGGCGGGCCCGGTCGGCGCCGAGGCTCAGCCGGGCGCCCACGCCCCCGGGCACCAGCGAGGCCAGGACGGTGTCGACGGCGGTGGCGTCGCGGGCGAGGAGGAACGCGCGCACGTCGGCCGGGAGCCCCGACCCGTCGAGGTCGACCACGAGCCGGCCGTCGACGAGCCCGGCGCGTGGGATCGCGAAGGCGTGGCTGAGGTCGACGTAGCGCAGCGCCACCTCGACCGCGTCACGCACGGTGCGGCTGGAGAGCAGGGCCAGCCCGAGCACCCCGAAGGTGCTCGCGTCGTAGGACGCCCCCACCTCGGCCCCCGACCCCGGGCGGTGCCGCTGGAGCGTGCGCACCACCCGCAGCTCCTGCGCGGCGGTCACCACGGCCCCCGGCGCCTCGAGGTGGTCCACCGCCAGGCCGGTGCCGGCCAGGGCGGCCTCGGGGGCCAGCCCGGCGCGCACCGCGTGCCGCACGAGCAGCGCGACCCCGAGGGCCGAGCGCGGGAAGTCCCAGTCGGCGGCCGCGGGGGCGGGCAGGTTGTCCGGAATCATCAAGCCGATCCTCCCCGACCGCTCCCCCGGCGGCAACCGGCGCCCTAGCGTCGGGGCATGGTCACCAGCACGCCCGCGCAGGGCCCCCGTGTCCCCCGTGTTCCCCGTGTCCCCCGTGTCGTCGTGGTCGGAGCCGGCTTCGGAGGCCTCGGCGTCGTCCGCGCCCTGCGCGAGCGGGGCCTCACCGACGTCACCGTGCTCGAGCGGGCCGAGGCCGCCGGCGGCGTCTGGCGCGACAACACCTACCCCGGGGCCGCCTGCGACGTGCCCTCGCCGCTCTACTCCTGGTCGTGGGCGGTGAAGACCGACTGGCGGCACCGCTACGGCACCCAGCCGGAGATCCTCGCCTACCTGCGCGAGACCGCGGCCCGGGAGGGGCTGCTCGACCACGTGGAGACCGGACGCACCGTGACCTCGCTGCGCTGGTCGGAGGAGGCACGGAGCTGGACCGTGGCGACGGCCGAGGGCGCGACGTACGAGGCCGACGTGGTGGTGACCGCCACCGGTCAGCTCTCCGAGCCGGTCGTGCCCGACCTGCCGGGCGCCGACTCCTTCGCGGGCCCGTCCTTCCACTCCGCGCAGTGGCGCCACGACGTCGACCTCACCGGCAAGCGCGTGGCCGTGGTCGGCACCGGCGCCAGCGCCATCCAGTTCGTGCCGGGCATCGTGGACCGGGTCGGCGCGCTGACGGTCTTCCAGCGCTCCGCGCCCTACGTCGTGCCCAAGCCCGACCAGGAGTGGGGCGAGCGGCACCACCGCGTCTTCGACCGGGTGCCGGCCCTGATGGGCGCCGAGCGGCGCTCGTGGTTCTGGCTCACCGAGCGGCTCAACGCCGCCCTCGTCGGGGAGTCGCCGCTGACGCCGGCCATCAACCGCGGCCTGCGGGCGGTCTGGCGGCTGCACCTGCGCCGCCAGGTGCGCGACGCCGCCCTGCGGGCCCGGCTCGTGCCGGACTACCCGATCGGGTGCAAGCGGCTGCTGTTCAGCAACGACTGGTACCCCGCGCTCGACCGCGACCACGTCGAGGTGGTCGACACCGCCGTGGCCGCCGTCGAGCCGACCGGCGTGCGCACCGCCGACGGCGTGCTCCACGAGGTCGACGTCGTGATCTGGGGCACCGGCTTCGCCGCGACCCGCTTCCTCGACGGCGTCGAGGTCGTGGGCCCGGGCGGCCGGACCCTCGCCGAGCAGTGGCGCGGTGGCGCGCGCGCCCACCTCGGCGTGGGCGTGGCGGGCTTCCCCAACCTGTTCTGCGTCTACGGGCCCAACACCAACCTGGGGGGCAGCTCGATCATCACCATGATGGAGGCGCAGGCCGGGTGGATCGCCCAGGTCGCCCGCGGCATCGCCGACGGCCGCGCCCGCGGGGTCGCCCCGCGCGCGGAGGTCTACGACGCCTACGACGAGGAGATGCAGACCCGGCTGGCGCGCAGCGCCTGGGCCGGCTGCTCGAGCTGGTACGTCGAGGGCGGCCGGATCAGCACCAACTGGCCCGGGCGGGTGCAGGAGTACCAGGAGCGCACCGCCCGCGTCGACTGGTCGCAGCTGGAGGACGTGTCGTGAGCGCGGCCGAGCCGGCCGGCGCCTACCCGCCCGAGCCCTGGGACCTCACCGGCACGGGGCGGCTCACCGCCTGGGCGGTGCCCGTCGGCGACCTGCCCGCACTGCCGGCGGGCGTGCGGCCGGTGGTGCTGCGCGGCCGCGCACTCGCGGCGACCGCCTTCGTGCGCTACGACGAGCGGGGCCTGCTGGCCTACGACGAGCTGCTCGCCGCCGTGGTGGTGCGCCACGGCCGGGGGCTGGCGCTGTCGATCACCGACATCTGGGTCGACAGCGAGGTCTCGCGGACCGGCGGCCGCGGCCTGTGGGGCATCCCCAAGGAGCTGGCCAGCTTCTCCTCCCCCGCGCCCGACCGGATCGGCGCACGCACCGACGACGGGCCGCTGGCCTCGGTCGAGACCGTGCCCCGGCGGCTGCCGGGGCTGCGACTGCCGCTGCCCCTGCGCTCCCACGTGGTGCAGACCCGCGACGGCGTCACCGTGGCCAGCCCGATCCGGGCCACCGGGCGGGTGCGCCCCGCCCGGGCCCGGTGGACCGTCGAGCCCGAGGGTGCGCTGGCCTGGCTGCGCGGCGCCTCCTCGGTCACCAGCGCGGTGGCCGAGGACTTCGCGATGCGCTTCGGCGCCGCTCCCGTCCCCAGGCGCTAGCCGCTCCCGAGCCCGCTCAGCCGTGCAGCGGGCGCGGCAGGCTGCGACCGGCGACGCGGTTCTCGGCGTCGATCATCCAGGCCAGCTGCTCGAGGCGCTCGATGACGGTGTGGAGGATGTCGGCGGTGGTGGGGTCCTCCGCGTCGACCTCGTCGTGGATGCGGCGCGCGGTGCCGGTGGTGGCGTAGATCGCGCCGGTGATGAGGTCGACGGTGTCGGCGGTGTTGACCTCGCCCGCGGGGAACTGCGGCAGGCTCGTCTGGGCGGCGACCGTCGCCGAGCGCCCGTCGGGGGTGATGTAGATGGCGCGCATGCGCTCGGCGACGGTGTCGGAGAACTCGCGGGCGGCGTCGACGACCTCGTCGAGGGCCAGGTGCAGGTCGCGGAAGTTCAGGCCGACGACGTTCCAGTGGGCCTGCTTGCCCTGCACGTGCAGGTCGATGAGGTCGACGCTCATCTGCTGCAGGTGGGCCGCCAGTCGCTCGGAGGCGGTGAAGGGCGGGCGGGCGACGTGGGTGGTCTCGCTGTGCAGGACGTCGGTCATGGGTGGTTCCTCTCCTCGGTGGTGTCCCCACTCAAGCAGGTTCTCTGGAACGGTTCCAGAAAGGTGAGGCTGACCTAAACGGCCGGCCGGGGGCCGGGGGGCTGGGGTCGCTGGCGGCCCAGCTCGCCGCCGATGCGACCGTAGTAGGGCCGACCGTGGTCAGCGTGCTCCTCGCGGTAGTAGGCCAGGTGGTGCGGCCCGAGGTCGACGCGGGCACCGCTGCGCAGCACCGACCCGAGCACGCGCGCGCCGTGGACCCGCACGTCGCCGTCGACCGCGCGCACGACGTACTCGTCCTCCTCGTCGTGCTCGACCCGGGCGTGCAGCGGCGCCAGGCCGCGCAGCACGACGTCGCAGGTGGGGTCGGAGCCGATGGTGACGCCGTCGCCGAGCCAGAAGATCGGCTGCCGCTCGCCTCCCCAGACGTCCTCGCGCACCAGCACCAGGCGCGCCGATCCGCCGCGGGCCGGGTCGTGGGTGCCCGTCACCCGCCGGCGCGAGCGCCGGGCGAAGGTCGGGGCGATCGGCCACATCGTGGTCGGCGGCAGCAGGGAGGCGCTCGGCAGCACCGCCGGGGCCCGCCGGGCGCGGGCGCGGGCCGAGGTCACCGCGCCGCGGAGGCTGCCGAGACGGATCCGGGCCGAGCCGGTGGCCCGCCGCTGCCACCACGGCGCCCTGACCGCGCCGAGGCACACCAGGAGCTGCCCGTCGTGCACCACGCGGACGACGACGCCGCTCGCGGCGAGCGACTCCGCGAAGGCACGCACGGCCGGGGCGTCGGCGGATCCTGCGAAGGCGGCCGGGTCGCTGACCTCCAGCGTCAGCCGGCTGTCGTGGCCGCGCAGGTGCAGCACGACGTCGTCCTCGCCCCCGGGGTCACCCCCGCCGCGCTGCAGCCTGACCTCGAGGTCGGCCGCGACCCTCACCGCCACCGCTCAGCGCTCCCCGGTGGTGGAGGCGGGCGAGACGGCGGCGTCGGTCGTGGTGATGGTCAGGGTGCCGTGGACCTTCCACGTGGCGCGGGGGGCGTTGGAGCCGGTGTCGCGCGGCACCTCCACGGCCATGTCCTCGAAGCGGTAGTGGATCGCCGCCTGCCGACCGGTGAGGAAGTCCCACATGCTGCGCCCGAGGTCGGTCCAGTCGACGACCTCGCCGGGCTCGCCGTCGAGCGACTGGCTGCTGACGGGTCGGGGTCCGTCGGGGTGGATGGTGGTCATGACGCCTCCTGAGGAAAGAACCTCAACACGGTGTCGAGGTATATCTCCACAGAGTGATCCACTTCACCGGGGTCGACAAGGCGTCACCCCGCGCAGTCACCCACGAGGGGGAGAAATGACGAACGAGGCGGACCCCGGTGGGATCCGCCTCGTTCGTGTCGGTGGAGCTGAGGGGACTCGAACCCCTGACCCTCTGCATGCCATGCAGATGCGCTACCAGCTGCGCCACAGCCCCGCCGTCTCGAGCCGGGTTCCCCCGCCTCGGCGACGTCCGGAATACTAGCCACACGTCTTCCCGGATGTGAAATCCGGGTGTCGCCCGCGCGTCGCGCGGGCGCGGTGGTCGACGTGTCAGGCGCCCTGACCTGCGGCGACGCGGTTGTAGGCGTCGAGCGCAAGGCCACCGGCCGGGTGCTCCACGACCTCGACCCAGCCGCAGTTGCCCAGCCCCCGCAGCGTGCGGAACTGCCCCGCGGGCCACCCGAGCACCGCGCCGACGGCGACGCGAGCGGCGGCCCCGTGGGTCACGGCCACCCCGCACTCCCCCGGCGCCAGAGCGGCCAGCAGGTCACCGAGCGCGGCGCGCATGCGCTCCCCCACCTCGTGGGTCGGCTCGGCGCCCGGGGCGGCGTCGTAGTGCCCGAGCCGGAACAGCGCGAACTCCTCGGCGTCGGCCGCGGCGTACTCCTCGTGGGTCAGGCCCTGGCGCTCGCCGAGGTGGAACTCGCGCAGCCGCTCGTCGTAGGACGGCTCGAGACCGGTCGCGGCGGCGACGTAGGACGCCGTCTGGCGCGCGCGGAGCAGGTCGGAGCTCCACAGCAGGCTCGGACGCAGCCGGGCGACCTCGGGAGCGGCCGCACGGGCCTCCTGGTGGCCCACCTCGTCGAGCTCGACGTCCACGTGGCCCTGCACCCGGCGCGCGTGGTTCCAGGCGGTGCGCCCGTGGCGCAGCAGCACCAGCCGCCGCGGGGCGGCAGCGCTCAACGCTGGGGGGAGGTGACGTCGGCCGGCAGCGCGATCGCGGGGCAGTCGCGCCAGAGCCGCTCGAGGGCGTAGAAGTCGCGCTCCTCCTCGTGCTGCACGTGCACGACGACCTCGCCGTAGTCGATGAGGACCCAGCGGCCGTCGCGCTCGCCCTCGCGGCGGATCGGCTTGGCGCCGATCTCGCGCAGGGCGTCCTCGACCGCGTCGACGATGGCCTTGACCTGCCGGTCGTTGGTGGCCGAGGCGATGACGAAAGCGTCGGTGATGGCCAGCTGCTCGCTGACGTCGAAGGCGACGATCTTCTGGGCGAGCTTGTCGGAGGCGGCGCGCGCGGCGGCGTGCACGAGCTCGAGGGCGTGGTCGGTGGCGGTCATGGGGCTCCGGACAGGTCGTGGGTGAGGTCGGGCTCGGGGTGGTCGGCGGTGCGCCGCGGGGTCTGCTGGGGGTAGAGGTCGTGCTTGGCGACGTACTGCACGACCCCGTCGGGCACGAGGTACCAGACCGGCTCGCCCCGCCGCTTGCGGTCGCGGCAGTCGCTGGAGGAGATCGCCAGGGCGGGGATCTCCACCATCGTCACGCGGTCGGCCGGGATGGCGGCCAGCGTCTGGGCGTCCATCTCGTAGCCCGGCCGCGTGCACCCGACGAACTGCGCCAGGGAGAAGAGCTCCTCGGCGTCGCGCCAGGTGAAGATGTCGGCCAGCGCGTCGGCGCCGGTGATGAAGTAGAGGTCGGCGTCGGGGTGGCTGGCGCGCAGGTCGCGCAGCGTGTCGATCGTGTACGTCGGCCCGTCGCGGTCGATGTCGACGCGGCTGACGTTGAAGCGCGGGTTGGCCGCCGTGGCGATGACCGTCATCAGGTAGCGGTCCTCGGCCGGCGAGACGTCGCGGTCGGACTTCTGCCACGGGTCGCCGGTGGGCACGAAGAGGACCTCGTCGAGGTCGAACCAGGCCTGGACCTCCGAGGCCGCCACGAGGTGCCCGTGGTGGATCGGGTCGAACGTGCCGCCCATGACGCCGACGCGGCGGCGCCGTACGCCGGGGCCGACGGTCATCGGGACAGCCTCATGCTGCTCAGCTGTGCTCGCGCCCGGCGCCGAAGGCCGCCAGCGCGAAGGCGAGACCCAGCAGGATGCCGAGGGTCAGCACGCCGATGCCCCAGGAGAGCAGGTGGTTGATCTCGTGCTCCTCCTCGGAGGCGACGAGGACGAGGTTCTGCACGAGCTGAGCGGCGGTCATGCCCCACAGCCTACCGGTCGGGCTCCGGGCTCAGCGCACGTGGCCGTCACCGGTGACGACGTACTTGGTCGAGGTCATCTCCGGCAGCCCCATGGGCCCGCGTGCGTGGAGCTTCTGGGTGCTGATGCCGATCTCGGCGCCGAAGCCGAGCTCCCCGCCGTCGGTGAAGCGGGTGGAGGCGTTGACGAGCACGGCCGCGGAGTCGACGGCGGCCACGAAGCGGCGCGCCGCACCCTGGTCCTCGGTGACGATGGCCTCGCTGTGGCCGCTGGAGAAGCGGCGCACGTGGTCGACCGCCTCCTCCACCGAGGCGACCACGGCCGCGGAGATGTCGAGGGAGAGGTACTCCGCGGCGTGGTCCTCGTCAGTGGCGGGCACGACGCCGTCGAGGCGGGCCACCACCGGGTCGCCGTGCACCGTGACCCCGGCGTCCTGCAGGGCGCGCACGACCCGCGGCAGGAAGGTGTCGGCCAGCGAGGCGTGCACCAGCAGCGACTCGGCGGCGTTGCAGACGCTGGGCCGGTGGGTCTTGGCGTTGAGCACGATCGCGAGGGCCTTGTCGAGGTCGGCCGCGGCGTCGACGTAGACGTGGCAGTTGCCGACGCCGGTCTCGATCACCGGCACGGTCGAGCCCTCCACCACGGCGGCGATCAGACCGGCCCCACCGCGCGGGATGAGCACGTCGACGTGGCCGCGGGCCCGCATCAGGGCCGTGACCGAGCCGCGGGTCTCCCCCGGCACCTGCTGGACGACGTCGGGGTCGATCTCGCCGCCGCCGGCGCGAGCGACCGCGTCGCGCAGCACCTCGACGAGCGCGGCGTTGCTGGCCCGGGCGCTCGAGCTGCCCCGCAGCAGCACGGCGTTGCCCGACTTCAGGCAGATGCCCGCGGCGTCGGCGGTGACGTTGGGGCGCGCCTCGTAGATCATGCCGACGACCCCGAACGGCACCCGGAGCTGGCGCAGCTCGAGCCCGTTGGCGAGCGTGCCGCCCCGCACGACCTCCCCCACCGGGTCGGGCAGCGCGGCCACGTCGCGCAGGCCCTGGGCCATGCCCGCGACCCGCTCCGGGGTGAGCCGCAGCCGGTCGACGATGCCCGCCGGCGTGCCGGCGGCCTCGGCGCGAGCCACGTCGGTGGCGTTGGCCGCCAGCACCTCCGTGGCGCGCGCGAGCAGGTCGTCGGCCATCGCGTGCAGCACGGCGTCCTTGCGGGCCCGGGTGGCCAGGGCCAGCGGGTGGCTCGCGGCGCGCGCCCGCCGCGCCACCTCGTGGACCTGCTCGACCGTCCGCTCGTCCGCCCCGCCGACCCCGTCGACCCCGCCGACCCCGCCGACCTCGTGACCCGTGCTCATGGCGCGAGGCTAGTGCGCGGAGCGTGCCGGCGCCCGTCGCGACCGGTCGCTCTCGCGGGCCGGACGCACGCCAGGGGCGGCCCCCGGGTGGGGGCCGCCCCTGGCGGTGTCGTGCGGGCCCGCTGACGCGGGTCGGGCTCAGCCCTTGCGCTGGTTGATCTCCTCGGTCGCGGCGGGGAGCACCGCGTGCAGGTCGCCCACGACGCCGAAGTCGACGAGCTCGAAGATCGGCGCCTCCTCGTCCTTGTTGACCGCCACGATGGTCTTGGAGGTCTGCATGCCGGCGCGGTGCTGGATCGCGCCGGAGATGCCGTTGGCGACGTAGAGCTGCGGCGAGACCGTCTTGCCGGTCTGGCCCACCTGGAAGCTGTGGGGCATCCAGCCGGAGTCGACCGCGGCGCGCGAGGCGCCCACGGCCGCGCCCAGAGCGTCGGCCAGGCCCTCGATGGGGGCGAAGTCGCCGCCGGTGCCACGACCACCGGAGACCACGATCGCGGCCTCGGTCAGCTCGGGGCGACCGGTGGCCTGGCGCGGCTGGGCGGCGACGATCTGCGCCTTCTTGGCCGCGTCGGAGACGGTGGCGGCGAACTGCTCGACCTCACCGGCGCCCGCGGTCTCCTCGGGGGTGGCGGAGTTGGGCTTGACCGTGATGATCGGGGTGCCCTTGGTGACCTTCGCCTTGACGGTGTAGTTGCCGGCGAAGACGCTCTGCGTGGTCACGCCGCCGTCCTCGACGTCGACGGCGTCGGTGATCAGCCCGGAGCCGGTCTTGATGGCCAGGCGACCGGCCACCTCCTTGCCCTCGTAGCCCGAGACCAGCAGCACCGCGGCGGGCGAGGTCTTCTCGACCAGCTGCTGCAGCGCCTCGGCCTTGGGAGCCACCAGGTAGCCCTTGATCTCGGCGTCGTCGACGACGTAGATCTTGTCGGCACCGAAGGCCTTGAGCTTCTCGGCGGCCGCGGCGGAGGCGTCGGCTCCGCCGAAGAACACCGCGGAGGGCGAGCCGAGGCGCTTGGCCAGCGCGATCAGCTCGAAGGTCGGCTTGCGGATAGCGCCGTCGACGTGGTCGACGACGACCAGGACCTCAGTCATGGGTGTGTGCTCCTCGTCCTCAGATGAACTTCTTGGAGGCGAGGAAGCCCGTGAGCGCCGTGGCGCCCGAGCCCTCCTCGTCGGTCACGATCTCGCCGGCGGTGCGCGGCGGGCGGGCCGTGGTGTCCTCGACCTCGCTCCAGGCGACCGACAGGCCGACCTCGCCGGCGTCGACGCCGATGTCGGACAGCGACCAGGTCTCCATCGGCTTCTTCTTCGCCGCCATGATCCCCTTGAAGGAGGGGTAGCGGGCCTCGCCGGTCTGGTCGGTGACCGACAGCACGAGGGGGAAGGTGGCCCCGATGACCTCGGTGGCGGTGTCGGAGTCGCGCTTGACCCGGATCTGGTCGCCCTGGGTCTCGATGACCGAGGCGAAGGTCACCTGCGGCAGGTCGAGACGCTCGGCGAGCATCGCCGGGATCACGCTGCCCGAGGCGTCGGTCGAGGCCATGCCGCACATGACCAGGTCGACGGCCTGCTCCGAGCCGGCCTTCTCGATGGCCTTGGCCAGCACCAGCGAGGTGGCGATGTAGTCGGAGCCGGCGATGGCCTCGTCGGTGACGTGGATCCCCTTGTCGGCACCCATCTGCAGCGCCTTGCGCACGGCGTCGACGGCCTTGTCGGGGCCGACGCAGAGAGCGGTGACGGTGGTGTCGTCGCCGGCCTTCTCCTTGAGCTGCAGCGCCTGCTCGACGGCGTACTCGTCGAGCTCGCTGAGCAGCCCGTCGACGCCTACGCGGTCCACGGTGTTGTCCGACTCGAACTGCCGGTCGGCAGTGGCGTCGGGCACGTACTTCACACAGACAATGATGTTCATGGCAGATGGCCTGGACGGCCCCTCCTGTGCACTCGATGTGACCTCGAGGTTACCGCCGAGTCACTTCCGGCGGTACACGCCTCACTGGTTGGCTATCTCACATGCCTGACAGCGTCGCTGTCAGGGTCCTGCGTCGCTCTGCGGCCCTGCTCAGGGACGGATGACGCGCTCGAGGACGCGGCCCACCACGAGGTAGGCGACCGCCCCGAGGCCCCAGTTGACCAGGGCGTTCTTGGTGCCGGCGTTCTGTCCGTCGAACTTCATGATGCCGTCCTCGCGGGAGAAGACCCCGAGGTCGACGGCGTCGGCGGTCTCCTTCACGAAGGACACCAGTCCGTTGTCGGGGTTGGCGTCGACCGCGATGAGCAGCGCACCGACCGCCAGGGCGAGGGCGCAGAGCACGAAGACCGCCCACACCACCTGGGCCAGGCGCAGTCGGACGGCGGCGACGGCGGCGCCACGGTCGCGCCGCGGCGCGCGCGCCGGGCTCTCGGCCGCGGTCGTCTCCTCCTGCGTCGCGGTCTCGCTCCGCTTGCCCCGTCGGTTGCCCAGTCGGTCGGCCAGTCGTGCCACGGGTGACTCCTTCGTCGGTCGGATCCTCGGGGAAGGATGGCACACCGGCCCCGAGGGGGTCCGGTGGTCTCAGCGGGCTCAGCGCCCCTCGAAGACCGCCTTGCCCGGGCCCTGCTCCACGAAGGAGGTCATGCCGATCTCGCGGTCGCGGGTGGCGAAGAGCGCCGCGAACTGCTGGCGCTCGATCTCCAGGCCGGTCTCGAGGTCGGTCTCCAGGCCGCGGTCCACGCACTCCTTGGCCGCGCGCACGGCGTACGCCGCTGCCGTGCTGAACTGGCGCGCCCAGGCCACGGCCTCCTCGTAGACCGACGCGGCGGGGTAGAGCCGGTCGACCAGGCCGATGGCCAGCGCCTCCTCGGCCCTCACGAAGCGTCCGGTGAAGATGATGTCCTTGGCGCGGCTCGGGCCGACCAGGCGGCTGAGCCGCTGGGTGCCGCCGGCGCCGGGGATGATGCCCAGCAGCACCTCGGGCTGGCCGAGCACGGCGTCGTCGGCGGCGAAGCGGACGTCGGCGGCCAGGGCCAGCTCGCAGCCCCCGCCGAGGGCGTAGCCGGTGACGGCGGCGACGACGGGCTTGGGGATGCGGGCCACCGCGGTGACCGCCGACTGCAGGGGGCCCGACCGCTTGACCATGTCGACGTGCGACATGTCGGCCATCTCCTTGACGTCGTTGCCGGCGGCGAAGACGCGCTCGCCGCCGTAGACGACGACGGCGCGCACGTCGTCGCGGTCGGTGGCCTCGGCGGCCGCGGCGCGGATCTCCTCCTGCACCTGCACGCTGATGGCGTTCATCTTCGGCCGGTCGAGCCGGATGGTGCCGACGCCGTCGGCGACCTCCAGCCGCACGAGCTCACCCATCGTCGTCCTCTTTCCCTGTCGTCGTCCTGCGGTCGTCCTGCGGTCGGTGCTGCGGTCGGTGCTGCGGTCGGTGCTGGGCCCGGGTTTGGGCGGTAGTCCTCCGGCATGCTGCCACCATCGGCGATGATGCATGCCGTGACACCGACCAAGTGGACCCACCTCGGCCAGACCTCGCCGGTCTGGCCCGGCCGCAACTGGCCCCTCGGCGCGACCTGGAGCCAGGAGTCGACCAACTTCGCGGTCTACGCCCCGGCGGCGACCGAGGCGTGGGTCTGCATCTTCGAGGACGGCCCCGAGGGCCCCGACGGGCCCGGCCCGGACGTGGAGACCCGCTACCCGCTCACCGAGCGGTCGCTGGGCATCTTCCACGGCGCCCTGCCCGCCCTGCCGCGCGGCACCCGCTACGGCTACCGCGTCGACGGCCCGTGGGACCCCGAGCGCGGCATGCGGTTCAACCCCGCAAAGCTCCTGCTCGACCCCTACGGCCTGGCGGTCTCGGGCGACTACACCCCCGATGCCGCGACCTTCGGCTACGTCCGCGGCGCGCCGTCGGAGCAGGACCACGAGGACTCCGCGCCCCACGTGCCGCGCAGCGTCGTCGTCGACACCTCCTTCGACTGGGAGGGCGACGCGCCCATGCGGCGCCGCTGGCGCGACACCGTGATCTACGAGGCCCACGTCAAGGGCATGACGCAGCTGCACCCCCGGGTCCCCGAGTGGCTGCGCGGCACCTACGCCGGCCTGGCCAACCCCGCGGTCATCGACTACCTCAAGGACCTCGGGGTCACGGCCGTCGAGCTGCTGCCCATCCACGAGTTCGTCTCCGAGCCCGGCCTGACCGAGCGCGGCGCGTCGAACTACTGGGGCTACAACTCCATCGGCTACTTCGCCCCCCACCACGCCTACGCCGCCACGGGCGACCGCGGCGAGCAGGTGGTGGAGTTCAAGAAGATGGTCAAGGCCTTCCACCAGGCCGGCCTGGAGGTCATCCTCGACGTCGTCTACAACCACACCGCCGAGGCGGGGCCGCTCGGCCCCACGCTGTCCTTCCGCGGCCTCGACGACCGCGGCTTCTACAAGCGGGTCAAGCCCACCGTGGACGACAAGACCGGGGCGTCGACCTTCGTCGACACCTACTGGGACGTCACCGGCTGCGGCAACACGGTCAACACCGACGACCCGCAGGCGCTGCGGCTCATCCTCGACTCGCTGCGCTACTGGGTCACCGAGATGCACGTCGACGGCTTCCGCTTCGACCTGATGTCGGCGCTGACCCGCACCGGCTACGACATCGACATGCGCTGCGCGCTGCTCACCGCCATCGGCCAGGACCCGATCCTGCGCCACGTGAAGCTCATCGCCGAGGCGTGGGACGCCTCGATGGACGGCTACCTCGTGGGCCGGATGCCCCCGCCGTGGGTGGAGTGGAACGACCAGTACCGCGACACCATCCGTGACTTCTGGCGGGGACAGTCCTCGGGCATCCACCGGGTCGCGACCCGGCTCGCCGGCTCGTCCGACCTCTACGCCGACGACGGCCGCTCGGCCTACAACTCGGTCAACTTCGTCACCGCCCACGACGGCTTCACGATGCGCGACGTCGTGTCCTACGACCACAAGCACAACGAGGCCAACGGCGAGGACAACCGCGACGGCACCGACAACAACCGCTCCTGGAACCACGGCGTCGAGGGCGACACCGACGACGCCGAGGTGCTCGAGCTGCGCCGGCGTCAGGCCGCCAACATGATGGCCACGCTCTGCCTGTCCAACGGCGTCCCGATGATCACCGCCGGCGACGAGCGCGGGCGCACCCAGCGCGGCAACAACAACGCCTACTGCCAGGACAACGAGCTGTCGTGGATCGACTGGTCCGACGACGACGCCTGGCTCGACGTCCTGCGCGTCACGAAGGCCGCGCTCCGGCTGCGTCGCGACCACGCCGCGCTGCGCCAGCGGCACTGGTTCGAGGGGCGACCCACCATCCGCGGCGGTCCGAAGGACCTCGCGTGGATCCACCCGACGGGCCGGGAGATGACCGACGCCGACTGGCACGACCACGGTCTGAAGACGGTCGCCCTCTTCCTGTCGGGCGCGCCGCTGCGCTCCCCCGGCCCGCGCGGGCAGCAGCAGTTCGACAGCTCGTTCATGATCTGGCTCAACTCCAGCTCGCGACCGAGCCGCATCGAGCTGCCGGTCAACGACTGGGTGCGCGCGGGGGAGGTCGTGGTGAGCACCGACGTCGAGCTGCCGGTCGGCACCGCCGTCAAGGCCGGCGACGGGTTGGTGCTGGGCAGCCGCTCGGTGCTGGTGCTCCAGCAGACCGAGTAGCCGCCGCGGCCCGGACGCACCCGGAGGTCAGGGCAGGGCCACCACGCCCAGCTCGGCGACCGAGGCCAGCAGCGGGTGCCGCGGCACGACCCGCGCGGTGTAGCCGAAGGGCCCCGAGTGGTCGAGCACGACCTCGCCGTCGAAGCGGTGGCGGCCCCCCTCGTAGGTCTCGCCGACGGCGAGGTCGACGGTGACGGTGTCGACCAGCTCGTCCTCGCCGGTGGCGCGGCCGTGCACCAGCTGCACGGTGACGTCGTCGGGCGCCAGGTCGCCGAGGGCCACGAAGGCGCGCACGCTCAGCACCGCGCCCACCTCGGGGGCGTCGCCGACCCCGCTGGACTCCACGTGCTCGACGCGCACGCCCGGCCACGCCGCGCGGACCCGCGTCTTCCAGGTCGCGAGCTCCCGGGCCCCCGACTCCTCGGCGCCCAGCGCCCGAGAGGTGGCCGCGGCCGGGGCGTAGAGGGTGCGCACGTAGTCGCGCACCATGCGGGTCGCGAGCACCTTCGGCCCCAGCGACTTCAGCGTGTGGCGCAGCATCTCGACCCACCGGGTCGGCACGCCGGCGGCGTCGACGTCGTAGAAGCGGGGCGCGACCTCGTTCTCGAGCAGCGTGTAGAGCGCGTCGGCCTCGAGGTCGTCGCGGCGCTCGGTGTCCTCCACGCCGTCGGCCGACGGGATGGCCCAGCCGTTCTCCCCGTCGTACCACTCGTCCCACCACCCGTCGAGGACGGAGAGGTTGAGCCCGCCGTTGAGCGCGGCCTTCATCCCCGAGGTGCCGCAGGCCTCGTAGGGCCGCAGGGGGTTGTTGAGCCAGACGTCGCAGCCGGGGTAGAGCGGCTGGGCCATGGCGATGTCGTAGTCGGGCAGGAAGACGATGCGGTGCCGCACCGCGGGGTCGTCGGCGAAGCGCACCAGCTCCTGGATCAGCCGCTTGCCGCCGTCGTCGGCGGGGTGCGACTTGCCCGCGATCACCAGCTGCACCGGGCGGTCGGGGTCGAGCAGGAGCCGCGTGAGGCGGGCCGGGTCGCGCAGCATCAGCGTGAGTCGCTTGTACGACGGCACCCTGCGGGCGAAGCCCACCGTCAGCACGTCGGGGTCCAGCGCGGAGTCCACCCAGCCGAGCTCGGCGCGCGAGGCGCCCCGGTGCTCCCAGGAGGCGACCAGTCGCCGGCGCGCCTCGTGCACCAGCCGCTCGCGCAGCTGCCGCTTGACCGCCCACATCCGCTCCGCCGGCACGGTGTCGACCGCCGCCCAGAAGGCCTCGGTGTCGTCGCCGTCGGGGTCGGCGCCCTCGCCGGCCGCCAGCTCGAGGATCTCCCGGGCCACCCAGGTCGGGGCGTGCACGCCGTTGGTGATCGACCCGATCGGCACCTCCGCCTCGTCGAAGGCCGGCCACAGGCCGTGGAACATGCCGCGGCTGACCTCGCCGTGCAGCAGCGAGACGCCGTTGGCGCGCTGGGCCAGGCGGAAGCCCATGACGGCCATGTTGAAGACGCCGGCGTCGCCGCCGGGGTAGTCCTCGGCGCCCAGGGCGAGGACGCGCTCCACCGGCACCCCGGGGGTCGGACCGGCGTCGGAGAAGTACTGCTCGACCAGGGTGCGCGAGAAGCGGTCGATGCCGGCCGGCACCGGCGTGTGGGTGGTGAAGACCGTGGAGGCGCGGCCGATCTCGAGCGCGGTGTCGAAGTCCAGCCCCGGTCCGGCGGGGTCGGCGGTGAGCTCGCGGATGCGCTCCAGGCCCAGGAAGCCGGCGTGGCCCTCGTTGGTGTGGAAGACCTCGGGAGCGGGGTGGCCGGTGATGCGGGCGAAGGCGCGCAGGGCGCGCACACCGCCGACGCCCAGCAGCAGCTCCTGGCGCAGGCGGTGCTCGCTGGTGCCGCCGTAGAGGCGGTCGGTGACGTCGACGTAGTGCTCGGGGTTGCCCTCGACGTCGGTGTCGAGCATGAGGAGCGGCACCCGTCCGACCGAGGCCACCCAGATCCGGGCGAGCAGCTCGGGTCCGTCGGGCATGGCCAGGCTGATGAGCGCGCGCTCCCCCGAGGGCTCGCGCAGCAGGGAGATCGGCAGCTCGTCAGGATCGAGCACCGGGTAGGTCTCCTGCTGCCACCCCTCGCGCGACAGCGCCTGGGTGAAGTACCCGTGGCGGTAGAGCAGGCCGACGCCCACCACCGGCACACCGAGGTCGCTGGCGGCCTTGAGGTGGTCGCCGGCCAGGATGCCGAGGCCCCCGGAGTACTGCGGCAGCACCGAGGTGATCCCGAACTCCGGGGAGAAGTAGGCGACCGCGCGCGGACCCTCCAGCGAGCCGCTCGCGGTGGCCCGCTGGTACCACCGCTGCGAGCCGAGGTAGGCCGCGAGGTCGGCACGGGCCTGCTCCAGTCGGCCCAGGAAGGCCTCGTCGCGGGCCAGCGCGTCGAGGCGGGCCCGCGAGACCGCACCGAGCAGGCGGACCGGGTCGCGACCGCTGGACTCCCACAGGGCGGGGTCGACGGCGGCGAACACGTCCTGCGTCGGCGGGTGCCAGCACCAGCGCAGGTTGCCCGCGAGCTCGCCGAGCGCAGCGAGGGACTCGGGCAGCACGGGACGGACGGTGAACCGGCGGATGGCGCGCATCCCGGCAAGGTAGCGGCTGGACTTGATCGTTCCAAGAGGCGCCGTCGAGGTGGGACCGCCCGGCGGCGCCGTGTCACGTTCGTGTTTTGTGGCGTGCCCGCGCATAACGTCGGGCCCGCACCCGCCGTTGTGCTGGCCATGACACCTCCCGCCAGGCGCCGTCGCACCACGGCCGCCCTCGCCCTGCTGACCGCGGCCGTGCTGCCCGGTCTCACGCAGCTGCCGGCCGTGGCCGGCACCTCCCCGGTCGCGGCCACGGCCGACCCCGCCCTGCACCCCGACGACGTGGTCACCCTCGGCGACCCGGTCGCCGGGCTGGCCGACCTCGACGTGCGCGACGCGGTCGCGCCCCTGGCCTCGCAGCGCGCCGCCGTCGCCGCGCTGGGCGACGTGGACCTGCGGTGGAACGCCTCCGGCACGCCGTCCTCGATCCTGCCCGCCGACGGCGTCCTCGGCCCCGACACCGGCACCCCCGTGCAGACCGCCCGCGCCTGGCTGGCCGACCACGCGGGCCTCTTCGGGCTGCGCGCCGCCGACCTGGCCGGCCTGGTGCTGGTCAACGACCAGGCGATGCCCGACACCGCGGCCCGCGCCGTGCTCCTGCGCCAGGACTTCGGCGGGCTGGCCCCCGCCCGGGGCGGCCTGGTCACCGTCGGCATCGCCGCCGACGGCACCGTCGCCTACGTCTCCTCCTCCCTCGCGCGCACCACCGCCGCGCCCCCGGCGGCCTCGCTCAGCCCGCTCGAGGGCTGGGTGGCCGCCGCCCGCGACGTGCGCCCCACCTTCGACACCGGACTCGTCGACGACGTCGTCGACTCCGTCTCCGGCGGCTGGACCCGGCTGCAGGTGCCGGGCTTCGCCCAGGAGCAGCAGGTGCGCCTGCGTGCCCTCCCGATGCCCGACGGCTCCGTGCGCCCCGTCCTCGAGGCCAACGTCGTCGACACCGAGGCGGGCGACGCCTTCGCCTACACCTCCCTGGTCGACGCCGTCACCGGCGACGTCCTCGTGCGGCAGAACCAGGTCGAGAACGCGATGTACGACGACGTCTTCACCGGCTCCGTCACCGCCACCGCATGCGGGCCGATGCACACCTTCGAGCTCGGCGACGACCTGACGCGGACCATCAACGCCGTCGGCATCGCCGCGCCGGTCGACGACCTCACCGTCAAGCTCTTCGGCCCCGACGGCGACCTGCTGCTGGCCCAGGACCTGCTGACCAGCCCCGAGGTGCTCACCTACACCTCCGAGGAGATCCCGGCCGGGGTCTACTCGGTGCAGGTGTGCCCCTTCGACGCGTCCTCGGTGGTCGTCGGGCAGTACGCCCTGACCGTCTCGACCAGCGACGAGGGCGCTCCCGAGACCGGCACCGGCCTGCCCGACCCGCGCTGGCGCTACTTCACCGCCAACCCCGCCATGACCAGCCTCGGCGAGGCCACACCGACCAACTCCGTCATCGGCTGCTGGGTCCAGGGCGCCGGCTGCACCACGCCGACCGGCCCCTTCCGCAACCCCGCCGCGGTCGGGCCGTGGGACACCGTCGGCGGCACCGTGCCGACGCTGACCACGGTGGGCAACAACGCCAACACCCACGAGGCCTGGGGCAGCCCGCTGACCCCGGGCGGCTTCTTCCAGGCACCGGTCTCCCCCACCCGTGACTACACCACCGAGTTCACCGACGCCTGGAACAACTCCCGGTGCGATCCCGCCCAGCTCGTGCCGGGCGGCAACGACATCGACGCCTCGGTGGGCAACCTGTTCGTCTCGCACAACCGCATGCACGACTACTCCTACTACCTCGGCTTCACCGAGGAGAACTACAACCTCCAGCTCGACAACCACGGGCGCGGCGGCGTCGGCGGCGACCAGGAGATCGGCAACGCCCAGGCCGGAGCCCTCACGGGCGCGACGTACCTCACCGGCCTCGGGCGCGACAACGCCAACCAGATCGCCCTGCAGGACGGCATCCCCGGCATCACCAACCAGTACCTCTTCCAGCCCATCGCCGGGGCCTTCTACGCCCCCTGCACCGACGGCGGGCTCGACATGGGCATCGTCGGCCACGAGTACACCCACGCCATCAGCAACCGGATGGTCGCCGGGCCCGACGAGGGCCTGACCTCCGAGCAGGGCGGCGCGATGGGTGAGTCGTGGAGCGACCTGGTGGCCGCGGAGTACCAGTTCAGCCACGGCTACGACAACGGCGGCAACATCTGGGCCGTCGGCGTCTACGCCACCGGCAACACGTCGGTGGCCATCCGCGACTACTCCATCGACGAGAACCCGCTGAACTACTCCGACTACGGCTTCGACACCACCGGCGCGGAGGTCCACGCCGACGGGGAGATCTGGAACGGCACCCAGTGGTCGGTGCGCCAGGCGCTCGTGCGCAAGTGGGACGACCGCTTCCCCTACGCCGACGAGCGGCTCCAGCTGCGCTGCGCCCAGGGTGACCAGACCGTCTCGCCGCTGCCGGCCAACCTGTGCCCGGGCAACCGCCGCTGGGTCCAGCTGATGTTCGACTCCTTCCTGCTCCAGCAGGGCGCCACCTCGATGCTCGACGCCCGCGACGCCATGCTGGCCGCCGACCGGATGCGCTTCGAGGGCAAGGACCAGGCCGTCATGTGGAAGGCCTTCGCCCAGCGCGGCATGGGCGAGGGCGCCTCGGTGCCCGACGCCGACTCCGAGGCCACCGTGCCCAGCTTCGCCTCCCCCCGCCAGCGCAACGGCGCCGTGCGCTTCACCGGTGCGGCTCCCGACACCGAGGTCTACGTCGGCCACTACGAGGCCCGCGCCACCCCGGTGGCCGACCTGTCCCGGTCGACCCGACGGCTGCGGGACACCGCCGCCTTCGTGCCGGGCCGCTACGAGATGCTCGCGGTCTCGGAGAAGCAGGGCTTCCGCCGCTTCACCATGACGGTGCGCCCCGGTGCCCAGACCGTGCGGATCGGCGGGGCCACCAACCTCGCCGCGAAGGCGTCCGGCGCCACGGTCCTCGCCGCCACCGAGGGCTCGCGCAACGCCGCCTTCCTCATCGACGGCACCGAGGCCACCAACTGGGGCGGCGTGACCACGCAGAACGTCGACGTCTCCCGCCCCTCGGTGTCGGTGGACCTCGCCGGCGGCCGGCACACGATCCGCCGGGTCCAGGTCAGCGCCCTGCTGACCCCCGCCCCGGCCGACCCCGAGGCGCTGCCGCTGGCCGTCGACGAGGACCCCGACTCCGGCTCCCGCTTCACCGCGCTGCGGAAGTTCGCGATCGAGGTGTGCACCTCGGGCTGCTCGGGCCCGCGGGCCACCTGGAAGCGGGTCTTCGTGTCGCAGGCCGACGCCTTCCCGGGCAGGCGCCCCCGCCCGGTGGCGCCCGACCAGACCATGCGCAGCTTCCGCATCGGCGCTGTCCAGGCCTCGGCCGTGCGCCTGGTGACCCTGGAGAACCAGTGCACCGGCTTCGCCGGCTACGCCGGTGAGTCCGACGCCGACCCGCTCAACGACACCGACTGCGCCACGGCCTCCGACCGCGGCACGATCGTTCACGCCGCGGAGCTGCAGGTCTTCACCCGCTGAGTCGCGCGGGCCCGGGCCCGCCGCCGTACGTCGACACCCCTGCGGTCACCCGCAGGGGTGTCGACGCGTCTCCTGCCTTGCAACGCCGCGGGCCGGCCGGTTGGGTGGACGCATGGTCGGACGCATCCCAGTCATGAACGTCATGCCCCTCGTCGACCTCGGTCGGCTCCCCGCGAAGGCCACCGTGGGCGAGCCGATGCCGGTGTCGGCCACGGTCTTCCGCGAGGGCCACGACAAGCTCGGCGCCGAGGTGGTGCTGGTCGGCCCCGACGGGGAGCGCCGCGCCCCCGTGCGCATGGCCAAGCACCCCACGACGCCCGACCACTACGAGGCGTGGGTGACCCCCGACGCCGGTGGCGCCTGGTCCTTCGAGGTGCACGCCTGGTCCGACCCGATCGCCACCTGGCAGCACGCCGCGGGCCTCAAGGTGCCCGCCGGCGTCGACGTCGACCTGATGTTCACCGAGGGCCGCCTGCTGCTCGAGCAGGTGCGCGAGCACCTGGCCGCCGACGACCGTCGGGGCGCCGAGCTGGTGGCGGCCGGTCTGGCCGCCGCGGTCGACGAGCAGCGCCCGGTCGAGGCACGCCTGGCCGCCCTCCAGGACCCCGCCCTCGAGGCGGTGCTGCTGGCCCACCCCGTGCGCGAGCTGGTCACCGTCGAGGGCCCCTTCCCGCTCTACGCCGACCGCCCCCGGGCGCTCTTCGGCAGCTGGTACGAGTTCTTCCCGCGCTCGGAGGGCGCGACCCGAGACGAGACCACGGGAGCGGTCACCAGCGGCACGTTCCGCACGGCGGCGAAGCGGCTCGACGCGGTCGCGGCCATGGGCTTCGACGTGCTCTACCTGCCCCCGATCCACCCCATCGGCGAGGTCAACCGCAAGGGACCCAACAACACCCTGACCCCCGGCCCCGACGACCCGGGCTCGCCGTGGGCGATCGGGTCCAAGCACGGCGGCCACGACGCGATCCACCCCGACCTGGGCACGCTCGAGGACTTCGACGCCTTCGTGGCCCGCGCGCGCGAGCTCGACATCGAGGTCGCCCTCGACCTCGCGCTCCAGGCGGCGCCCGACCACCCGTGGGTGACCACCAACCCCGAGTTCTTCACCACCCGCGCCGACGGCACCATCGCCTACGCCGAGAACCCGCCGAAGAAGTACCAGGACATCTACCCGGTCAACTTCGACAACGACCCCCGCGGCATCTGCCGCGAGGTGCTGCGGGTCGTGCGGCACTGGATGGCCCACGGCGTGCGGATCTTCCGGGTCGACAACCCCCACACCAAGCCGGTGGCCTTCTGGGAGTGGCTGCTCAAGGAGGTGCGCCGCACCGATCCCGACGTGCTCTTCCTGGCCGAGGCCTTCACCCGCCCGGCGATGATGCGCGGGCTGGGCGCCGTCGGCTTCCACCAGTCCTACACCTACTTCACCTGGCGCACCGCCAAGTGGGAGATCGAGGACTACCTGCGCGAGCTGTCCTCGGAGACCGACCACATGATGCGGCCGAACTTCTTCGTCAACACCCCCGACATCCTCCACGGCTTCCTGCAGTACGGCGGCCCCGCCGCGTTCAAGATCCGCGCCGCGCTGGCCGCCACCAGCTCCCCCACGTGGGGGGTCTACGCCGGCTACGAGCTCTACGAGCACGTCGCGGTGCGCCCCGGCAGCGAGGAGTACCTCGACTCGGAGAAGTACCAGATCCGCATCCGCGACTGGGAGGGCGCCGAGGCCGAGGGCCGCACGCTCGCGCCGTACCTCACGCGGCTCAACGAGATCCGGCGCGCCCACCCCGCGCTCCAGCAGCTGCGCAACGTGGTGATCCACGCCAGCGACGACGAGAACGTGCTCGTCTACAGCAAGCAGGTGCCCCCGGGCAGTGCCGCGGGGGCCGGTCGCGACGACACGGTGCTCGTCGTGCTCAACCTCGACCCCCACGCCACCCGCGAGACCACCGTCCACCTCGACCTGCCCGCGATGGGCATGGAGTGGGGCGACTCCTTCCTCGTCACCGACGAGATCTCCGGCGAGGCCTGGACCTGGAGCCAGCACAACTACGTGCGCCTCGACCCCCACCACGAGCCCGCCCACGTCTTCTCCGTCAGGAGGACCGCATGAGCACCAGCCCCGACACCCGCCCTGAGACCCGCACCGAGACCCGCACCGACCCGGTCGAGGACCAGCACGACGGCCCCGGACCGGCGCCCGAGGGTCCGCCGCTGGGCGCCGACCCCGTCGAGGACGGCCACACCAGCTCCGGCGTCGACGCCGGGGAGGCGGCGTACTCCACGCCCGACTGGTTCAAGACCGCCGTGTTCTACGAGGTGCTGGTCCGCTCCTTCCGCGACTCCAACGGCGACGGCACCGGCGACTTCCGCGGCCTGGTCGAGAAGCTGGACTACCTCGAGTGGCTGGGCGTCGACTGCCTGTGGATCCCGCCGTTCTTCCCGAGCCCGCTGCGCGACGGCGGCTACGACGTCGCCGACTACACCGGCGTGCTGCCCCAGATCGGCTCGATCGAGGACTTCCGCTACTTCCTCGAGCAGGCCCACGAGCGCGGCATCCGCGTGATCATCGACTTCGTCATGAACCACACCAGCGACCAGCACCCGTGGTTCCAGGCCAGCCGCTCCGACCCCGACGGCCCCTACGGCGACTTCTACGTCTGGTCCGACACCGACGAGCTCTACTCCGACGCCCGCATCATCTTCGTCGACACCGAGCCCTCGAACTGGACCTGGGACCCCGTGCGCCAGCAGTACTTCTGGCACCGCTTCTTCTCCCACCAGCCCGACCTCAACTTCGACAACCCGAAGGTCCACGAGGCGATGATCGAGGCCATGTCGTTCTGGCTCGACATGGGCCTCGACGGCTTCCGCCTCGACGCCGTGCCCTACCTCTACGAGCGCCCCGGCACCGACGGCGAGAACCTCCCCGAGACCCACGACTTCCTGCGCACCGTCAGGTCCTACGTCGACGAGCACTACCCGGGTCGCGTGCTGCTGTGCGAGGCCAACCAGTGGCCCAACGACGTGGTGGAGTACTTCGGCGACTTCGAGTCCGGCGGCGACGAGTGCCACATGGCCTTCCACTTCCCGGTGATGCCGCGCATCTTCATGGCCGTGCGCCGCGAGTCGCGCTTCCCGATCTCGGAGATCCTCGAGCAGACCCCGGCGATCCCCCACAACTGCCAGTGGGGCATCTTCCTGCGCAACCACGACGAGCTGACCCTGGAGATGGTCACCGACGAGGACCGCGACTACATGTGGTCGGAGTACGCCAAGGACCCCCGCATGAAGGCCAACATCGGCATCCGCCGACGGCTGGCGCCGCTGCTGGAGAACGACACCAACCAGATCGAGCTCTTCAACGCGCTCCTGCTCTCGCTGCCCGGCAGCCCGGTGCTCTACTACGGCGACGAGATCGGCATGGGCGACAACATCTGGCTCGGCGACCGCGACGGCGTGCGCACCCCGATGCAGTGGACCTCCGACCGCAACGCCGGCTTCTCCTCGGCCAACCCCGGCCGCCTGGACCTGCCGGTGGTGCAGGACGCGATCTACGGCTACGAGTCGGTCAACGTCGAGGCGCAGCTGGAGAACTCCTCCTCGCTGCTGCACTGGACGCGCCGCATGATCCACGCGCGTCGCAACCACCCGGCCTTCGGTCTCGGCGACTTCCACGACCTCGGCGGCTCCAACTCCACGGTGCTCTCCTACGTGCGCACCCACGTCGCCGACGACGGCACCGAGGACACCATCCTCTGCGTCAACAACCTCTCCCGCTTCCCGCAGCCGGTCGAGCTCGACCTGCGCCGCTACGAGGGCTGCCGGCCCGTGGAGCTGCTGGGTGGGGTCTCCTTCCCCGAGATCGGCGAGCTGCCCTACCTGCTGACCCTGGCCGGCTACGGGTTCTACTGGTTCCGCCTGACACCGAGCGACAAGCCGCACGAGGGACAGCTGCTGTGAGCGACCCGACGACACCCCCGACCACGCCCCCGACCACGCCCCCGACCCACCTGGACCCCCAGGTCTTCGTCGACTACCTGGGCCGCACCCGCTGGTTCGCCGGCAAGGGCCGCCCCTTCGCGGTCAGCGCGATCCGCCGCATCGGGATCCTGCCCGGCCAGGTGGAGGGCCCGCCCACCGTGGCGGTGCACCTCGTCGAGCTGACCTACTCCGACGTCGCCGCCGACGCGCCCGACGCCGTGGAGCTCTACCAGGTGCCGCTGGCCTTCTACACCGACCCCGAGCCCCGCCTCGACCACGCCTTCATCGGCTGGTGGGAGGAGCCGGGCCTGGGCTGGGTCCACGCCTACGACGCGCTCCACGACCGCCGTGCGATGGCGGGCTGGCTGCGCTCCTTCCACCAGGCCGCCTCGCGCCCCGGCGGCAACATGACCGACGAGCGCAGCACCATGGCCTTCCACCGGCTGCCCGGCCACGAGCTCGACACCGACGTGCACTCCACGCTCTTCTCCGGTGAGCAGTCGAACTCCTCGGTGGCCTACGGCGAGGACTCGCTGATGAAGGTCTTCCGCAAGGTGACCGTGGGCGTCAACCCCGACATCCAGGTGCACGAGGTCCTCACCCGCTCCGACAGCGACAAGGTGGCCGCTCTCTACGGCTGGCTGGACTGGATGGACGAGACCGCCGACGGCGGCACGGGCGCGGTGGTGCAGCTGGCGATGCTGCAGCAGTTCCTCCGCACCGCCAGCGACGGCTGGGACCTCGCCCTGTCCAGCGTGCGCAACCTCTTCGCCGACCCCGAGCTGCACGCCCACGAGGTCGGTGGCGACTTCGCCGGCGAGGCCACCCGGCTCGGCGAGGCCCTGCGCGAGATCCACGCCCTGCTGGCCGAGCAGTTCCCGACCCGGGTGCTGGGCGCCGAGGAGACCGCGGGGATCGGTGCGGCCATGACCGCGCGGCTCGAGGCGGCCACCGCGGTGCAGCCGGGCCTCGCGACCCACGCCGCGGGCCTGCGCGCCGCCTACGACCGCGTCGCCTCGCTCGGCGAGGTCGAGGTGCAGCGCGTGCACGGCGACCTGCACCTGGGCCAGACCCTGCGCACCGCCAAGGGCTGGAAGATCGTCGACTTCGAGGGCGAGCCGGCCAAGCCCCTGCACGAGCGGCTGCTGCCCGACTCCCCCTGGCGCGACGTCGCCGGCATGCTGCGCTCCTTCGACTACGCCCCGCGCGTGGTCGAGCGCCAGCTGCTGGAGGAGGACCCCTCCGGCGCCGAGCAGCGCGGCGTGCGCGCCGCCGAGTGGGCCCACCGCAGCCGCAACCACTTCCTCACCGCCTACAGCGGTGGTGACATGAGCGAGGCCGAGCACGTGCTGCTCGCCGCCTACCTCGCCGACAAGGCGGTCTACGAGACCGTCTACGAGACCCGCAACCGTCCGGCCTGGGTGGACATCCCGCTCGCGGCCGTGGCTGAGATCGGAGCGGCATGACCCCGCAGAGCCAGCACCCCGTCCCCGTCCCCACCGAGGAGCTCGACCTGCTCGTCTCGGGGCAGCACGGCGACCCGCACGCGGTGCTCGGCGCCCACCCGGGCCCCGGCGGCGTGACGGTGCGCGCGCTGAGGCCGCTCGCCTCCAGCGTCACCGTGCGCGGCGCCTGGGGCGAGACCGCGCTGACCCACGAGCACGAGGGCGTCTGGGTCGGTGTGCTCCCCGTCGACGAGGTGCCCGACTACCGGCTGCTGGTCGCCTACGACGGCGAGCCGCACGAGGTCGACGACCCCTACCGCTTCCTGCCGACCGTGCGCGAGATGGACCTCCACCTCATCAACGAGGGCCGCCACGAGCTGCTGTGGACCGTGCTCGGCGCCCACGTGCGCCACTACGAGGGCGGGGTGTCCGGCACGTCGTTCGCGGTCTGGGCACCCGCGGCGCGCGGCGTGCGGCTGATCTCGGAGGTCAACGGCTGGGACGGTCGTCAGCACCCGATGCGCCAGCTCGGCACGTCGGGGGTCTGGGAGCTCTTCGTCCCGGGCGTCGGCAGCGGCACGGCGTACAAGTTCGCTATCCTCACCGCCGAGGGCCGCTGGCTGGAGAAGGCCGACCCGATGGCGGCGTGGGCCGAGGTGCCCGCCGCGACCGCCTCGAAGGTCTACGAGTCGACCCACACCTGGGCCGACCAGGAGTGGATGGAGGCGCGGGCCGCCAAGCAGCCGGTCGCCGAGGCGATGAGCGTCTACGAGATGCACCTGGCGTCGTGGAAGAAGCACCACGACGGCTCGATGTGGGACTACGACGCGCTGGCCGACGACCTGGTCGGCTACCTCGCCGACCTCGCCTTCACCCACGTCGAGCTGATGCCGGTGATGCAGCACCCCTTCGGCGGCTCGTGGGGCTACCACGTCACCTCCTACTTCGCCCCCGACTCCCGCTTCGGCGACCCCGACGGCTTCCGCCGCCTCGTCGACCGGCTGCACCAGGCCGGCATCGGCGTCATCCTCGACTGGGTGCCCGGCCACTTCGCCACCGACGAGTGGGCGCTGGCCCGCTTCGACGGCACCCCGCTCTACGAGGACCCCAACCCCCAGCGCGGCTGGCACAAGGAGTGGGGCTCCCACATCTTCAACTTCGGGCGGCCGGAGGTGCGCAACTTCCTCTACGCCAACGCGATCTACTGGCTCGAGGAGTTCCACGCCGACGGGCTGCGCGTCGACGGCGTCGCCTCGATGCTCTACCTCGACTACTCCCGCGAGGAGGGCGAGTGGACCCCCAACGTCCACGGGGGGCGGGAGAACCTCGAGGCCGTGCAGTTCCTGCAGGAGATGAACGCCACCGCCTACAAGCGGGTGCCCGGGATCGTGACCATCGCCGAGGAGTCGACCTCCTGGCCCGGCGTGACCCGCCCGACCTCCGCCGACGGTCTGGGCTTCGGCTTCAAGTGGAACATGGGCTGGATGCACGACTCGCTCGACTACGTCGCCCACGAGCCGGTCCACCGCGCCCACCACCACGGCGAGATGACCTTCTCCCTCGTCTACGCCTGGTCGGAGAACTACGTGCTCCCGATCAGCCACGACGAGGTCGTGCACGGCAAGGGGTCGCTGCTGCGCAAGATGCCCGGCGACCGCTGGCAGCAGCTGGCCAACCTGCGCGCCTACCTCGGCTTCATGTGGGCCCACCCCGGCAAGCAGCTGCTGTTCATGGGCGCCGAGATGGGCCAGGAGTCGGAGTGGGCGGAGTCGCGCGAGCTCGACTGGTGGCTGCTGGACCACCCCGAGCACCGCGGCGTGCACTCCCTGGTGCGCGACCTCAACCGCACCTACGTCGACACCCCGGCGCTGTGGGCGCTCGACCACGACCCGAGCGGCTTCCGCTGGATCGACGCCAACGACGCCGGCCGCAACACGTTCTCCTTCGTGCGCCACGGCGGCGAGGGCGCGGCCGACCTGGTCTGCGTGACGAACTTCTCCGCGATCCCCCACCACGACTACCGGCTCGGCCTGCCCGCGGCCGGTGAGTGGGAGGAGGTGCTCAACACCGACTCCAGCGGCTACACCGGCTCCGGCGTCGGCAACCTCGGCTCGGTCACGGCCGTGCCGGGCGAGCACGTCGGTCAGCCGGCCCACGCCGACGTCGTGGTGCCGCCGCTCGCGACCGTCTGGCTGCGCCGCCGGCCCTGACCCGGGCCAGGTGTTACCCGCCCGTGACGCTCCGACACGGGCGGGTAACACGCACCTGGTGGGTTGGTGGTCATGACCGTCTCGGGAACCCCTGACCACCTGTCCTCCCTCGCCCGACGGGCCCTCCTGCGCGGGGCGGCCGCGGGCGCCGTCGGCGCCGGGGCCCTCGGCGCGACCAGCGTCGCGGCGGGTGCCACACCCGGACGTCGGGCGCCGGCGGGCGGGCCCCGCGGGCCGGTCCGCGTGCTGCAGCCCGGCACGGGTCCGACGCGCGGTCGCTACGTGCGGGCACGCGCCGAGGAGGTGCTGTGGGGCCGGCTGCCCAACCGGCTCAGCGAGCCCGTCGCCGTGGTCTCCTCCGGCGACGTGGTCACCCTCGACACCCTCTCCCACGAGGGCCTGCTCGAGGACCAGGGCCAGGACCCCCGCGAGTACTTCGGCTCCTTCGGCGTGCCTGAGCGCCACGTGCTGCGCGACGCCGTCGAGGTGGCCGCCCGCACCCCGCACGACGGCCCCGGACCCCACGTCGTCACCGGGCCCGTCGCGGTGCGCGGCGCCGAGCCGGGCGACGTCCTGCGCGTCGACGTGCTCGACCTGCCCCTGCGGGTGCCCTACGGCGTGGTCTCCAACCGCCACGGCAAGGGCGCGCTGCCCGGCGAGTACCCCGAGCGGTTCGTGGGCGACCCGGCGCACGCGGCGTACGTCAACGAGGGCGGGAACATCAGCGTCTTCACCGAGGTCGTGAGGTCCCGCGGCGGGCTGCGCGGTCGCCTGCCCGGCGACGTGCCCGTGGGCTTCGACCTGCACCCGTTCCTGGGGATGATGGGCGTCGCCCGCGACACGACCGCCCTGGTCGACTCGGTGCCGCCGACCTACGCCGGCGGCAACATCGACATCAACGACCTCACCGTCGGCTCCACGCTCTACCTGCCCGTGCAGGTCGCCGGGGCGATGTTCTTCGCCGGCGACCCGCACATGGCCCAGGGCGACGGCGAGGTCGCGCTGACCGCGATGGAGGGCTCGCTGCGTCCCACGCTGCGCCTGAGCGTGGTCAAGCGCGGCAGCCGCGGCGCACCCGCCCAGGCCTTCGAGCAGCCCTTCGCCGAGAACCGTGACTTCTGGATCCCCATCGGCCTCAGCGACCCCGACGGCCCCGAAGGCGGCGGCAACGCCACCAGCCTCGACCTGGCCATGAAGGACGCCGTGCGGCAGGCGCTGGCCTTCCTCGTCGAGGAGCGCGGCATGGCCGGTCCGGTGGCCTACGCCTACCTCTCGGCGGCCGCCGACTTCCAGTGCTCGCAGGTCGTGGACCGCACCACCGGCATCCACGCGCTCATCCGCAAGGCCGACTTCGCCTGACCGCGACCGACCGGCGGCGACACCCGCGGCTGGGCGGTCGCTCCTCCCGGGGCCTGACTAGGCTGGCCCGGTGAGCCAGGAACCGACCGTCCAGCCGAGCGTCGCGACCGTCGCCGAGGGCGTGGCCCGGATCAGCTGGGAGCCCGGGGAGAACGTCGACGTCGTGCGCCGCGAGGTCGCCGCCGCCCTGGTCGACCACCCGCGGGTGGAGGCCCTGGTGGACCCCGACGACGAGGGCGGCCAGCGTCTGGCCACCTGGTCGGGCATGCGCCGCGAGGGCGTGATGCGCGGGGTGACCGTCGACGGCGGGCCCGTGGACCGGGTCGTCTACGCCCGCCTGGCCACCGACACCCCGGTGCACGAGCCGGCCGGCTTCCGCGAGCTGCTCAACTCCTTCCTCCCGCGCAAGCGCGCCATCAGCCAGATGCTGGTGCGCGACGAGGAGGGGCGCGTGCTGCTGTGCCGCCTCACCTACAAGCAGGACTGGGACCTGCCCGGCGGGGTCGTCGAGGTCGGCGAGGCCCCCCGCGAGGCCGTCACCCGCGAGGTCGAGGAGGAGCTCGCGCTGCAGATCCCCGCCGGCGAGCTGCTGCTGACCGACTGGCTGCCCCCGTGGAGCGGGTGGGACGACGCGCTCTGCCTGGTCTACGACGGCGGCGTCCACCCCGCCTCGATCACCGCCTCGATCGTCGAGCAGGCCCGCGAGATCCGCTCCGCGCAGTTCTGCACCCCCGCGGAGGTCCGCGAGCACTGCGCCGACTTCACCGCCCGCCGCGTCGAGGCCGCCCTGGCCCGCGTCGCCGACCCCACCGGCGCCCCGGCGTACACCGAGAGCGGCCGCTGAGGGCGGACGAGCCGCTCGGGCACCGACCGCTCGTGGATCCCACGCACCAGGTGCGTGCGATCCACGAGTCAACGGGGCGGCGCCTCGCCCGACGGGCACCGCGGGCACCGTCGTGGCGCGCCTGACCAGCCAGCGCGGCGCAGCAACCGGGCCAACTGCCCCGCGGTGCGACACGGCGCTGTGGTCACCTGGCCCCAGGTGAGCCGCACGGTGCTCCGCCCGGAGACGAGTGCCTCGAGGTCGCGCTGGTGGTCGGCGTCCCAGGCGGCACGGTCGGCGTGGAACGCCCGTCCGTCGAGCTCGACCACCAGGCCGAGCCCCAGGTACTCCACGTCGCGCACCGTGGCGACCTCGCCTGCACCGGCACGGACCTGGCGGGCGCCCGTCGGGAGACCGTGGGGCGACTCGACACGCTCGCGGAACGCCCGCTCGAGGGTGGAGCAGGCACCCGCGGTCAGGTCGTCCAGCATCGCCTCGATGACCTCGCGACCACGCACCCTCCCCCGGGCGTCGAGCGCCACCCTGACGCGTTCGGGGGTGGTCTGCCGGTCGTGGCAGGCCGCGGCCAGCACGCCGAAGTGGCGGGCAGGGTCGTCCCCGGCGATCACGTCGATCACCGCGTGCTCGCGCCGGACCCGCGGCGGAGTCGCCTGCCAGAGCACGCGACCCTCCAGGTCCGCCGTGCGGTGCACCACGACACCGGCCAACGGCCTGACCGTGCGGCGGAGGTCGACCGCGATCTGAATCGGGGCGTCGGCCGGCGGTCCGGGCAGCGCCGACTCACGCGCCAGGGCGGCCGGCCAGCGTGCGTGCACCGCACACCACGCCCGTTGGCGCCAGGTGGGCACCCCGGTGTGCGCCACGAACGCACCGGGGTGCACGGCCACGAGCTCACGTCGCCGGACCAGGCGGGCGATGTCGTGGTCGGCGCCGCCGAGAGCCAGGATCTGCCGGCGCGAGACCGTGCGGTCCTGCACGCGGTCGAGCAGGTGGTCGAGCTCGTCGCGGTCCAGAGGCATGCCCCATCGTCGCCGAGGCGGAGGACCCTCGCTAGCACGCTGCGCCTGGGCTGTGGACGAGCTTCCTCAGCCGCCCACCGGGCGGGCGGCTGCGGCGTCGAGGGCGTCGCGGGCCAGGCAGGTGGAGGCGACCACCGCGGCCGGCATGACGACCACGGCGCCCAGGGGCACCAGGAAGCACAGCTGGGTGGCGGTGCCGAGGCCGAGCAGCGCGGCACGGTGCTCGCGCAGCAGCGCCCGCCGCCCGTGCCGGTCGATGCCGCGGGCCTCCAGGGGCCGCGAGACCAGCTCGGCGGCCAGCAGCCGCCCGGAGACCACGACCCCGAGCACGGCGCCGACCACGGCGCCCACCACGGGCAGCAGGCCGATCAGCAGCACCAGCAGGCCGGTCACCAGGCCCAGCCCGACGAGCACGCCGGCATCGCGCGCGGAGCGCCAGAAGCCCAGCCCGTCTCCGGGCGCCTCGCCGCCGAGCATGGTCTCGGTCTCGCGCCAGATCCGCTCGTAGAAGGGGTCGCCGACGGCCAGCGTGAGGCCGGTGAAGGTGAGCGAGGCGACCAGCAGGAAGCCCAGCACCACCAGCACCCCGAGCCCGACGCGCAGCGCGACCCGGGCGACCTCGGCCCAGCCGTCGGCGAAGGGCGTGGCCCAGCCCACCAGGTCGTCGACGGTGAGCAGCAGCCCCACCAGCGCGGCGACCACCACGACGAGCACGATCAGCGCCGGCACCATGCCGAGGGCCATCAGCCCGGGCCGGCGCCGCCACATGGCGAAGCCGCGGCCGAGGTAGGCCACGCCCTGCCCGAAGCCCAGCGGGGTCACCGGCTCCTCGCCCCTCAGAAGAGGGCGTTGGCGAGGCCCTGGCGCCCGCGCAGCACGCGCGGGTCGTCGTTGCCCACGGCGGCGAAGAGCCCGAGGAGGTGCTCGCGCGCGGCGGTGCGCTCGTCGCCCGTCGTACGCCGCACCAGCTCGACCAGCCGCGCGAAGGCCTCGTCGACCTGTCCCAGCACCAGGTCGAGGTCGGCGACGAGGGTCTGCGCGTCGACGTCGTCGGGGCGCGCGTCGGCGTCGGCGCGCACGGCGGCCTCGTCGACGCCCTGGGTGCGCTGGAGGACCGTGGCCATGGCCAGGCCGGCCGCGGCCTCGGCGTCGGCGGGGTTGGCCGAGACCAGCTTCTGGTACTCCGCGACCGCCCGGTCGACGTCGCCGGCGGCCAGGGCGTCCTGGGCCGGGGCGTAGCGGGGGTCGACGGCGGGCTCCTCCTCGCCCTCCGCGCCGGGCTCGGCCTGGGCACCGCGGGGCTGGTGGCGACCAGTCATGCCCTGGGCGGTGAGCTGCTGCACGACCTGGGTGAGCGCGGTGCGCAGCTCCTCGAGCGGCAGCACGTCCTGGAAGAGCGGCGCGGGGCGGCCGTCGAGCACGGCCACGACCAGCGGGATCGAGGGGATCTGCATGGCCTGGGCGATGCCGGGGGCGGCGTCGATGTCCACGAGTCCGGCGAGGAAGCGGCCCTCGAACTCCGCCGAGAGCGTCGCAAGGTCGTCGGCCAGCTGGCCGCTCTCGGGCATGCGGGTGCGGGAGTAGAAGACGAGCAGCACCGGCGCGGTCATCGACTGCTCGACGACGGCCTGGAAGCTCTCCTCGGTCACCTCCACGGCGTAGGACGAGCCACCCCCGCCGCCCGCGGCCGGGCCCCCGGCACCGCCCGGGGCCCCGGGAGCGGCCGGCGCGGCCGGCGCCGCGGGCGCGGGCCGCTTGAGGGCCGAGAGGTCGATGGCACCGGGGCGGGAGAACGGCTGCTGCGTCATGGGGCCAATCCTAGGGAAGGCCGGTCTCAGTTGACGCGCGGGCCGCGCAGGCCGGAGCGCTGCACGACGCGCTGGATCGCGAGGTCGCGCTCGTCGGGGCGACCGACGTACCTCACGTCGCGCAGGCCCTGCTCCTGGGCCGCCGACTCGAAGACGAAGTGGCCGAAGCCGAGCAGCCGCCCGTGCAGCGGCTTGACGACGGTGATGTCGAGGATGCGGCTCAGCGGCATGGTGGCGAGGTTGCTCGAGAGCACCCCGTGGACGCGGAAGACGCGCATGTTGGTGATGACGAAGCGGTCGCGGTGCTCGCGCAGCACTCCCCACCCGGCCCGCAGCAGCAGCACGAAGGCCGCCACGAGCAGCACCCAGGCGGCACCCATCGGCACGAAGGCCGCCCCGACGAGCACCACGAGACCGAGCACCCCCTCGAGCACCGGGCGCACGTAGGCCGTCCAGTGGTGCAGCACCTCGTCGACGATGACCTCGCCCTCGTCGCGCAGGAGGTGCTTGTGGATCTGGGGGTCGCCCCAGCTGCGGAGCAGACCCACGGCTCAGCCCAGCTCGCCGACGAACCTGATGAGCGCGGAGAAGAAGTCGCCGGTCCAGGCCGCGATCTGCCCCCCGGCGCCGCCGGCGGCGTCGGCCAGCCCGCGCGGGTCGGTGAACATCCAGAAGCCCAGGAACACCACGACCAGGGCGATGACCACCTTCTTCATCGTCGACCAACCTGTCTGTTCTCGAGCGGTGAGCGGCGGACGTCAGCGACTCGGCGCCGCGCGTCCACAGGACGGCACATGCCTACCAGCAGCCACACCCGTCACGGGGCAGGCGCGCCGAGCAGCCGGTCGGCCGCGGCGTAGGGGTCGCTCTCCCCCGCGGCGACGGCCTCGGCGAGCGCGTCGAGCTCGGAGCGTCCGTCGACGTCGCCCCAGCTGCGGCGCAGCGCGGTGACGGCGATCGCGACGACCTCCTCGCGCGCCCGACGCGTACGTCGACGCCGCAGCTCGCCGGTCTCGTGCAGCCAGGCGTGGTGGCGGTCGAGCTCGGCGACGACCTCGTCGACGCCGTCGCCGCTCGACGCGACGGTGGCGACCACCGGGGGCCGCCAGGCGCCGGCGGGGCGGTCGGCCATCGACAGCATGCCCCGCAGGTCGCGGCGCACCTGGTCGGCACCGTCGCGGTCGGCCTTGTTGACGACGTAGACGTCACCGATCTCGAGGATGCCGGCCTTGGCGGCCTGGATGCCGTCGCCCATGCCGGGGGCCAGCAGCACCAGCGTGGTGTCGGCGCGCGCCGCGACCTCGACCTCGCTCTGGCCGACGCCCACGGTCTCGACGAGCACCACGTCGCACCCGGCGGCGTCGAGCACCCGGATCGCCTGCGGTGTGCTCCAGGCCAGGCCGCCGAGGTGGCCGCGGGCGGCCATGGAGCGGATGTAGACGCCCGCGTCGGAGGCGTGGTCCGACATCCGGATCCGGTCTCCGAGGAGCGCACCGCCGGAGAACGGCGAGCTGGGGTCGACCGCGAGCACGCCGACCCGCTTGCCCGCGGCGCGCAGCCGCGTGACCAGCGCGTTGGTGGAGGTCGACTTGCCCACCCCGGGCGAGCCGGTCAGGCCCACGACCTGGGCGCGGCCGGTGTGCGGGGCCAGCGCCGCCATCACCTCGCGCAGCGCGGGCGACTCGTCCTCGACCATCGAGATCAGCCGGGCCACCGCCCGGGGCTGGCCCTCGCGGGCGGCCGCGACCAGGTCGGGGACCGACGCCGCACGGCGCCGACCCCCGGGTCGCGGGGCGTCGGGGCTCAGCTGCTCGGGACGCGCACGATCAGGGCGTCGCCCTGGCCGCCGCCGCCGCAGAGCGCGGCCGCGCCGGTGCCGCCGCCGCGCCGCTTGAGCTCGAGGGCGAGGTGCAGCACCACGCGTGCCCCCGACATGCCCACCGGGTGGCCGAGCGCGATCGCGCCGCCGTTGACGTTGACCTTCTCGTCGGGCAGGCCCAGGGCGCGCGCCGAGGAGATGCCGACCGCGGCGAAGGCCTCGTTGAACTCCACGAGGTCGAGGTCGGTGGGCTCGATGCCCTCCTTGCGACAGGCCAGGGCGGTGGCGTTGGCCGGCTGGAGCTGCAGCGTGGAGTCGGGGCCCGCGACCATGCCGTGGGCGCCGATCTCGCAGAGGTAGTCCAGCCCGAGCTCCTCGGCCTTGGCCTTGCTCATCACCACGACCGCGCAGGCGCCGTCGGAGATCTGCGAGGCCGAGCCCGCCGTGACGGTGCCCGTCTTGGAGAAGGCGGGACGCAGGCGCCCGAGCGACTCGGCGGTGGTCTCGCCGCGCACGCCCTCGTCGGCGGAGACGACGACCGGGTCACCCTTGCGCTGCGGGATCGAGACGGGCACGACCTCCTCGTCGAAGACGCCGTTCTTCCAGGCCGCGGCGGCCTTCTGGTGCGACAGCGCGGAGAACTCGTCCTGCTCCTCGCGGGTGAGGTTCTCGTCGGCGGCGTTGCGCTCCTCGGTGAGCAGACCCATCGCCTGGGAGGTGAACTGGTCGAAGAGGGCGTCGTAGGCCATCGAGTCGACGAGCTTGACGTCGCCGAACTTGATGCCCTCGCGCGACTTCGGCAGGAAGTGGGGGGCGTTGGTCATCGACTCCATGCCGCCGGCCACCACGACGTCGGCCTCGCCGGCGCGGACCATCTGGTCGGCCATCGCGATGGCGTTGAGACCGGAGAGGCAGACCTTGTTGATGGTGATCGAGGGCAGGCTCATCGGCAGCCCCGCGGCCACACCGGCGGTGCGGGCGGGGTTCTGACCCGCGCCGGCCTGGATGACCTGGCCCATGATGAGGTAGTCGACCTGGTCGCCGGAGACGCCGGCCTTCTCGAGGGCGCCCTTGATCGCGACCCCACCGAGGTCGGCGGCGCTCAGGTCCTTCAGCCCTCCCAGGAGACGGCCGATCGGGGTGCGGGCTCCCGCGACGATGACGGTCGGCGAGCTCGACGGGGCGGCGTGGTCGGACATGGGTTCCTCCAGCGGGTCGGTGCTCGGACCGGCGGAGACGGGCCCGATGCGAGCAAGATACCGACGAGTCACATCGGGGGCGAGGGTGTCCGAGTCCCCACCTCGTGAGGCGCGCGTCACAAGCGGTCGCGGCGCGCGGCGCGGCGTACGACCATGACGCCATGAGCCAGACCCAGGACAGCGGCGCCAGCCCGCTCGGCATCCCCGACCACCTCTTCACCGCCATCGACCACGTCGGCATGGCCGTGCCCGACCTCGACGAGGCCATCGCGTTCTACCGCGACACCTTCGGCATGCGCCTGGCCCACGAGGAGACCAACGCCGAGCAGGGCGTGCGCGAGGCCATGATGGCCGTGGGCGACTCCGGGTCGTGCGTGCAGCTGCTCGCGCCGCTCGACGAGACCTCCACCATCGCCAAGTACCTCGACCGCTCCGGCCCGGGCTGCCAGCAGGTCGCCTACCGCGTCACCGACGTCGAGGCCGTCAGCGCGGTCCTGCGTGAGCGGGGCCTGCGGATGCTCTACGACGAGCCGCGCCGCGGCACCTCCGACTCCCGCATCAACTTCGTGCACCCCAAGGACGCCGGCGGCGTGCTCGTCGAGCTGGTGGAGCCGGCCGCGCGCCCGGCGCACTGACCGCACCGCACCGCACCGCACTGCTCGGCGGGCGCCACCAACCGCCCGCCCACCTCGGCCCGCCACCCTGAGCGGGGCTGAGACCTCCAACACATCGGTCGCCTGACCGGTTACCGGACAGTAATGTTCGCCAGACGTCGGCCCGCCCTCGGGTCTGACGCCGTCACCCGCACCTCCCCGACCCCGCACAGGAGCCGACGTGCAGAACATCCTCGACGCCGTCCTCGCCGGCGACACCGCCAGCGAAGACTTCGCCCACCTGCCCCTGCCCGAGTCCTACCGCGCCGTGACGGTGCACAAGGACGAGCAGGACATGTTCGAGGGCGTCGCCAGCCGCGACAAGGACCCGCGCAAGTCCCTGCACGTCGACGACGTGCCCTTCCCCGAGCTCGGCCCCGGCGAGGCGCTGGTGGCCGTGATGGCCTCGGCGATCAACTACAACACCGTGTGGACCTCGATCTTCGAGCCGGTCTCGACCTTCGGCTTCCTCGAGCGCTACGGCAAGATCTCGCCGCTGACCAAGCGTCACGACCTGCCGTACCACATCGTCGGCTCCGACCTGGCCGGCGTCGTGCTCGCCACCGGCCCCGGCGTGAACTCCTGGAAGCCCGGCGCCGAGGTGGTCGCGCACTGCCTGTCGGTGGAGCTGGAGAGCCCCGACGGCCACAACGACACGATGCTCGACCCCGAGCAGCGGATCTGGGGCTTCGAGACCAACTTCGGCGGCCTGGCCGAGGTCGCGCTGGTGAAGTCCAACCAGCTCATGCCCAAGCCGGCCCACCTGACCTGGGAGGAGGCCGCCTCCCCCGGCCTGGTCAACTCCACCGCCTACCGCCAGCTGGTCTCGCGCAACGGCGCGGGCATGAAGCAGGGCGACAACGTCCTCATCTGGGGCGCCTCGGGCGGCCTGGGCGGCTTCGCGACGCAGTACGCGCTCAACGGTGGCGCCACGCCGATCTGCGTGGTCTCCAACGAGGAGAAGGCCGACATCTGCCGCGCCATGGGCGCCGAGCACATCATCAACCGCTCGGAGGAGAACTGGCAGTTCTGGAAGGACGAGCACACCCAGGACCAGAAGGAGTGGCGCCGCCTCGGGGCCCGGATCCGCGAGCTCACCGGCGGCGAGGACGTCGACATCGTCTTCGAGCACCCCGGCCGCGAGACCTTCGGCGCCAGCGTCTACGCCGCGCGCAAGGGCGGCACCATCGTCACCTGCGCCTCCACCACGGGCTACATGCACCAGTACGACAACCGCTACCTGTGGATGAACCTCAAGAGCATCATCGGCTCGCACTTCGCCAACTACCGCGAGTCGTGGGAGGCCAACCGCCTCATCGCCAAGGGCATGATCCACCCGACGCTGTCGCGGACCTACGGCCTCGAGGAGGTCGGCCAGGCCGCTCTCGACGTGCACAAGAACGCCCACCAGGGCAAGGTCGGCGTCCTCGCGCTGGCCCCCGAGGAGGGCCTGGGCGTGCGCGACACCGAGATGCGGGCCCGGCACATCGACGCGATCAACCGCTTCCGCGGCGTCTGAGGAGGCCCGTCGACCCGGCCCACCCCGACACGCGCTGAGTAAACGCTGAGCCACGCCGCGTCGGGGTGGGTTCGGGGCCTCGCATGCGGGAGGATGGGGAGGCACCAGCCCCCACCACCCGGAAGAGGTTTCCACCCATGAGCGACCAGGGCCTGTCCATCTTCGACGACGACTCGGAGCGCCGTTCCCAGGACGCCGACAAGACCCAGGTGATCCCGGTGGCCACGAACGCTCCCGGGTCGGCCCCTGGTCGCGCGACCGGTCAGGCGCCGCGCCAGGCCCCCCCGGCCGGACAGCGCCCGGGCACCGCTCCGGCGGCCCCGCAGACGCAGCAGGCCCCGCCCGCACCGCCCGCCCGCCCGCAGGCGGCTCCCGCCCGCGCCGGCGCCAGCATCACCTTCCCCGTCGTGCGCCGTGGGGGCTACGACACCGCGGCCGTCGACACCAAGGTCAAGCAGCTGGCCGCGGAGAAGGCCGGACTCGCCGGCAGCCTCGGCGAGTCCGAGCGGCGCGTCGTCGAGCTCGAGGCCCGCCTGGCCAGCCTGGAGCAGCAAGTCAAGGAGAACGAGACCCCCTCCTACGCCGGTCTCGGGGGCCGCGCCAGCGCCATGCTCCGCCTCGCCGAGGAGGAGGCCGACGAGATCCGCGGCACCGCGATGCGCGAGGCCGACGAGATCCGCGCCCAGGCGACCCGCGACGCCAAGCAGATCCGCACCGAGGGCCAGCGCGAGGCCGAGGACATGCGCATGGTGCAGCTCAAGGAGCTCGACGAGCACCGCGCCCGCACGCTCGCCGACGCCGAGCAGGAGCGCGAGCTGGCCCGCAGCGAGGCCGCCGACCTGATGGCCTCGGCCAAGCGGGAGTCCGACCAGCTGCGCCTGGCCGCCAAGCAGGAGACGACCGAGATGCGCACGGGCGCCCAGCGCGAGGTGGAGCAGGCTCGTGCCGCCGCCGACCGCGAGGTCACCGAGGCACGCCGCACCCTCGCGGTGGAGAAGGAGCGGCTCGCCCGCGAGGCCACCGACCACCACAGCAGCGCGATGGCCGAGACCCGCAAGCTGGTCGAGGAGGCCGAGCAGCGCGCCGCCGCGGCCGAGGCCCGGGCGCAGGAGGCCGCCACCCAGGCCGCCACCCAGCGCCAGCAGGCGAAGTCGGAGGCCGACGCCGTGGTCACCCGCGCGCGCCGCGAGGCCGAGCAGGTCGTGGCCTCGGCCCAGACCCAGGCCGACTCCATCACCTCCTCGGCCACCGCCGAGGTCGAGCGCGAGCTGGCCATGCTGCGCACCGAGGTCGCCCGGCTGGCCAAGCGCCGCGACGGCATCACCGCCCAGCTGGCGAGCCTGCGCGACGTCGTCGCCGGCTTCGGTCAGGACGACGAGGACGAGTGAGCGACCAGCCCGACCCGCCGGCGCCCGGCGCGGACCCGACGACGGCCGGGCCGGTCGTCGACCCGGCCGCCGCGGCGCCGGCCCCCGAGGTGCTGCCGGTCACCGGCGTGCCGCAGAAGGGCAAGCGGCAGGGGCTCGTCGGCGGGCCCGAGCACCTCGGCACCCCCGGGGCGCCGCTGGACCGCACGGCGCCGTACCTCATCGGGTTCCTGGGCGGGTTGGGCTTCGTCACCGCGTACTGGCTGGGCACGACGCTGCTGGCCATCGGCTCCACGCTGCTGCTGGTGGTGGTCGCGCTGTTCATCGCCGCCGGCCTCAACCCGGCGGTGGAGTTCTTCGAGCACCGCGGGCTGCGCCGCTCGTGGGCGGTGCTGGTGGTGACCTTGGTCTTCCTCGGCGCCATCGCCCTCTTCGTGGTGGCGATCGTGCCGGTCATCACCGACCAGGTCGCCTCGCTGACCGCCAACGCCCCGGTGTGGTTCGACCAGCTGCTGCAGAACCCCAAGATCCAGAAGCTCGACGAGGAGTACCAGATCGTCGAGAAGGCCCAGGACTACGTCGCCGGCGGTGACTTCGTCACGGGCCTGTTCGGCGGCGTGCTCGGCTTCGGCATCGCGCTGCTGGGCGCCCTCTTCAACCTCTTCATCGTGCTGGTGCTGACGCTCTACTTCCTCTCCGCGCTGGAGACCACCAAGGGCGCGCTCTACAAGCTGGCCCCCGCCTCGCGTCGCGACCGGGTCACCCGCCTCGGGGACCGGATTGTGGCCAGCATCGGGGGCTACGTGTCGGGCGCCTTCCTCGTCGCCCTCTGCGCGGGCCTCACGTCGTTGGTCTTCCTCTTCGCCGTCGGCCTCGGCGAGTACGCCGTGGCGCTCGCCTTCGTCGTGGCCCTGCTCGACGTCATCCCGATGATCGGCGCGACGATCGGCGCCACGATCGTCACCGCCATCGCCTTCGCCACCGACGTGCGCACCGGCCTGATCTGCGTGGTCTTCTACGTCGTCTACCAGCAGATCGAGAACTACGTGATCTACCCCCGGGTCATGGCCTCCTCCGTCGACGTCCCGGGTGCCGTCACCGTGATCGCCGCCCTGGTGGGCGCCGCCCTGCTCGGCGTGGTGGGCGCGCTCCTGGCCATCCCCACCGCGGCCGCGGTGCTGATGCTGACCCGCGAGGTCTTCGTACGACGCCAGGACGCCCGCTAGCCCCACCGGTCCCCCGGGCCGCACCCCGCTCAGCCGGTGCGGACGAGCGTGGTCCAGCCGTGGGGGTTGGTCCAGGCGTAGGTGCCGTCGGGATGCCGGTGGTAACTCCAGGGTGGGCAACCTGCGGAGCCGGTGGTCTTGAGCCGGTGGTGGTGGCGGCACAGCGGCGCGAGGTTGGAGGGGTAGGTCTGGCCCGACTCACCGCCGTGGTCGAGGGGTCGGTAGGGGGTGATGTGGTCGAGGTCGCAGCGGCGTGAGGGCACGGTGCAGCCGGGGAACACGCATCTCGAGTCACGGATGACGACGTGTTCGCGCATCCAGGGTGGTGGGTCGTGGCGGTCGACGGCGCCGGCGGTGGTGGGGTCGAGGTCGATGACGGGTCTCACGAACACCTTGGTGCCCAGGAGCCAGCGGCGCAGGGTGGTGGTGGAGACCACCCCGAGGCCTTCGACGACCGCGGTGCCCGGTGGTGGGCCGGTGCGGTCGATCTGGGAGAGGTGGCTGGTCTCGTGGTGGCGGTGGACCGCAGTGGGGCGCAGGGCGGGTCCGGTGGTGCGATACGGGTCGTCCGCGCACTGTTCGTCGGTGGGCTGCTCTTCGGTGGTGGGGTGGCTTCGAGACGCTCGCTGCGATCGTTGCTCGGCCACCGGGGTCGTGGTCTGTCCGGCGGGGACGGTCTCGTGGTCGGTGGGGGTGGGCAGGTCCCGCGGGTCGGGCGGGGGCTCCTCGGCCGGGGCCTCGGTGGGCGGCGTTGGCTCCTCCAGCGCGGGTTCTTCTCCGCTCATGCGGGCCGTGTCGAGGGCGGCGATGGTGTCGGCGCGTGCGAGGTCCTCGGGGCGCAGGTGGACGTAGACCACCCGTTCCTTGGCGGTGGTGGGTTCGACGGAGTCGAGGGCGGCGAGGCCTTGGGCGCGGTCGGTGATGACCCCGATCGCCCTGGCTTTACGGACCTCGAGGGACTCCACCGCTGCTCCGGTCGAGGTCTGGTGGCGGCCGAGCTCGGCGGCGGTGGCGCAGATCAGGTCGTGGAAGCGGGTGAGGTCCTGGGTGTCACCGAGCACCTCCAACCACGAGGTGCCGGACGCGGATCCGCGGTCGATGTCGTGGGTGAGGCGCACGTTCCACCCGCCGCGGGCCTTCTCCTCCAGCGCGGCCTTGGCGTGGGGGTCGTGCCTGGCCGCGGCTTCTGCGACGAGCAGCTCGATGCGTCGCGCACCCAGGCTCTGCGCGCGGGGGCCGAGGGCGGCGACCTTGCGGTCCACGAACGCGGCCCCGGTGTCGTTCAACACCTGGGTCTGGGAGGCGATCCGCCGCGCCCGCCAGCCGGGGAGGGTGAGGTCCTCCACCATCGCCCACACCCGGGGCAGGCGGTGGACCAGCTCCATGACTTCGGCGAGGTTGCAGCCGGCGTTGACCGGGGAGATGTCCATGGCCAGGGCGAGGGGTTCGGCGGCGAACTCGTCGAGGCCGTGGCGGATCATCCCGGGCACTGACCAGGCGTAGGCCTGGTCGGGGTTGAGGGCTCCCCAGCGGGCCATGACGCGCAGGGTGCGGCGCTCGGCGGCGCGTACGGAGCGGGCGGTGTCGGCGGCGTACTCCAGGACGTCGTCGGCCTCGAGGGACTCGATGTCGACCACGGTGCCGGTGGTGTCGAGGTCGAGGAGCATGGACCTAGTTTATTCGAACAGGTATTCGATGACTAGGTCTGCCGGTGGATCTGTGGAGAGGGTTGCGCTGTCGCGAGGGTGGTTTCGAGACGGTCGCTGGCGCTCCCTCCTCAACCACCGTGCGGCTGTGGTTTGGAGACGGTCGCTGGCGCTCCCTCCTCAACCACCGTGCGGGGCCGTGGTTTCGAGACGGTCGCTGGCGCTCCCTCCTCGACCACCGCGGTCCTGGCGGCCGGCCCTCGACCGCCGCCGGCGAGCGGCGGGTCAGTCCCCCACTACGGGCAGGACGGCATCGGGCAGCTCGAGCCACACGGTGGCGCCCCCGCCGGGAGTGCCCCGGAGACCGATCGCGCCGCCGTGCGCCTCGACGACGCGCCGACAGGTGGCCAGACCCATCCCGGTGCCGGCCACCGCGGTGTGCACGCGCTCGAGCGGCTTGAAGACGCGGTCGCGGTCGGCCTCGGCGACACCCAGGCCGTGGTCGACCACCACGAGCCGCACCGAGCCCGGGTCGGTCGCGGGCTCGGTGCGCACCTCGACGCGGGCGGTCGCGCCGGGTGCGACGTACTTGGCGGCGTTGCCGAGGAGGTTCTGGAGCACCACGCGCAGCTGCACCGCGTCGGCGCGGACGTGCGGCAACGGGCCGACCTCGACCGAGGCGCCCTCCAGCTCGGTCGCCAGGTCCTCGCGCGCCTCGGCCACCAGGCGCTCGAGGGAGACCTCGGTGAGCTCGAGCTCCCCGCCGATGCCCGCGAAGGACAGCACGTCGGAGATGAGCGCCTCCATGCGGTGGGCGCTGCGCCGCGCGCGCACCACCAGGGCGCTGAGCTGTGCGGGCCCGTCGGGTCCGCCCGCGGCCACCACGTCCTCCATCAGCTCCAGCGAGGCGGCGATCGCGGAGAGCGGGTTGCGCAGGTCGTGGGTGACCTGTCCGGCGTAGGCCGCGAGCTGGGCGTTCGACCGCTCGAGCTCGTCGTGCGAGGCACTGACCTCGGCGAGCGCCTCGTCGAGCTGTCGGGAGCGCAGGGCGAGCTCCAGGACGTCGACGGCACGCTCGGCCAGGTTGGCCACGGCGGCCCGCTGGGCGGCGTCGAGCTCACGCGGCGCGGAGTCGAGGACGCAGAGCGAGCCGAAGGGCACGCCCGCGGGGGTCCGCAGCTGCTGGCTGACGTACAGCCGCGCGGGCGGGTCCATCTCCACGGCCGGGTAGCCGCTCCACTCCCCCTGCGCCGCCAGGTCCGCCTCGATCAGCGGCACCGGGTCGTGGAGCACGCGGTGGCACACCGAGGCGTGGTTGGGGACCGGTCCGACCCGGAAGCCGTGGGTGGCCAGCTGGTGCATCTCGGAGTCGGTGAAGAAGGTCAGCATCGCCCTCGGCGCCTCGCAGACCTGCGCGGCGAGCTCCACGATGGCGCGCAGCTCCGGGAGCCGGGTCAGCTCGGGCAGGCGGTAACGACGTACCTCCGCGGCGCGCAGCGCCGCACGCTCGGCGTCGCGGCCCGGGTCGACGTCGGCCGCGACACCGGAGGTCGGCACGACGACGTCGCCCGCGCCGTCGGCGACCGGTGACCCCACCACGGCCAGCGCGTCGTCGAGCCGGGCATCGACGGGCACGCCGGCTGCGGCGGTGGCGGCCCGGTCACGGCGCCCCGGTGTCCTCACCCGCTCATCGTAGGTCGACCGGCGGCGGGCTTCAGGCGATCTGCGGATCTGGCCCGCGCGCCCCGGGTCGCCTCAGGCCGGCGTCGGCTCGACCCGGACGACGCCCCGCTCGCCGAGCTTGACCGCCACCACGCCGGCCAGGATGAGCAGGCCGCCGGCCAGCTGCACCGGGCGCGGCAGCTCGTCGAGGAGCAGCCACGCGAAGCCGACGCCGGCGAGCACCTCGAGGAGGGCGACGAAGGAGGCCAGCCGCGAGCCCAGGCGACGCCCGGCCGCGATGCCGGTGGTGTAGGCCAGGGCGGCCGTCACCAGCCCGAGCAGCAGCAGCGGCAGCCACCAGTCGACGGTCGTGCCGCCGTAGGTGACCGGACGCGTCGACCCGGCCATGGGCAGCACACCGACCAGGCCCAGCAGGCCCAGGACCGCCGCCCCGACGACCAGGCCGCCGGCGGCCAGGGTCAGCGGAGGCAGCCCGTTGCCCTCGTCGGCGGAGATCACGAAGTACGACGCGGCCCCGACCATCGCCCCCAGCGACCACAGCACGCCCGCCACGCTGAGGTCGGCGCCGGAGAGCAGGTCGAGCACCAGCACCAGGCCGGCGGCGGCGAGCGCCGCACCCACCAGCGTGACGGGCCCGGGGCGCTGGCCGTGGCGCAGCCAGAGCCACACCACCACGGCCGCGGGCGCGGTGTACTCGATGAGCAGCGCCGGCCCGACCTGCATGTGCTGCACCGCGGAGAAGTAGCAGAACTGCGCACCGGCCACGGCGAGCACGCCGTAGGTCACCACGAGGGCGGCGTTGCGCCGCAGCAGCGACCACCGCCCGCGCAGCGAGGCCAGCCCGAAGGGCAGCACCACGAGGGCGGCGAGCCCCACCCGCACCAGCACGCTCGAGCCCGGGGTCCACCCGGTGTCGAGCAGGCCCCGGGCCAGGGCGCCGGAGGCACCGAAGGCGGTCGCCGAGACGACGGCGAGCACGAGCCCCGACGCCAGGCGGGAGCCACCGGCGGGACCGCCGGCCGACCGGGTGGCGTCATGAGTCATCGTCGTCATGATCCATGACGCTACGGGCCGTCGGGTAACCTGTCAACGTGGTTTTCGCCCATGACACCGAGATGTCGCTCCAGTCCGCCGTGGTGCTCGCCAACTCCGCCGAGCCGCCCGACACGCTGGAGAGCGTCGCCGACCTCGACCGGTTCCTCGCCGACTTCGAGTACTCCGGGCGCCACGACCGCACGCGCGCCGAGCTCGACGCCGTGCGCGCGCTGCGGCCGGTGCTGCGCGAGCTGCTGACCGCCGAGCGCGACCACGCCGTCGAGCTGGTCAACGCGATGCTGAGCGAGGCCCGGGCGCTGCCGCAGCTGGTGCGGCACGAGCCCTACGACTGGCACGTGCACGCCGTGCTGCCCGACGCGCCGCTCGTCACCCGGATCACCGTCGAGACCGCGATGGCGATGATCGACGTGATCCGCACCGACGAGATGTCGCGGCTGGGCGTCTGCGCCGACGAGGACTGCGACGGTGTCGTGCTCGACCTCTCCCGCAACCGCTCGCGCCGCTTCTGCTCGACCACCTGCGGCAACCGCAACGCCGTCGCGGCCTACCGCGCCCGCCAGAGCGACGGCTGATCGACCGGCTGGTCGACCGGCTGGTCGACCGGCTGGGCAGGGGGACGCGGCAGGTGGCCGGTCAGCACCACCGCGGGTCATAGGCCGGTCGCAGCGGGCGGTCGCGGCGCACCACCGGCAGCGCGTCCCCGAAGCCGGCGCAGGTCGCCTCGAAGTCCCGGTCGCGGTACTCCACGACCACGACCTGGTCGCCGAAGACCTCGGTGTAGGCGTCGCACTCGTCGTAGCGTCCGCACTCCTCGGCGACCGCGAGGTCGAAGCCGATGCGGGTGCCGTCGTAGCCGGCGAGGTTCTTCTGGGCCACCGCCAGGCCGGCGGCGTGGCCGCGCTCGACGAGCAGCGACGCGAGCGCGAGGTTCTGTCCCCTGCGCAGCAGCCCGTCGCTGCGCAGGAAGGAGTCGAGGTTGTCGAGCTCGACGGCCTCGAAGCCGTCGCGGGCGCAGCCGTCGATCCAGCGCCCCACGATGCGGGCCACGCGCTCGCGCTTCGAGGCGGTGCGCAGGTCGAGCAGCCACTCCCCCCAAGCCGAGTCGACGACCGGTCGGCCCCGGTCGTCCTTGAGCACCAGCGACCAGCGCTCGCGCCAGAAGCGCCGCGCGTCGGGCTGGGTCTGGAAGCCGTTGACGTAGCAGACGTCGTAGACCCCGGCCGGCTCCTCGGTGCGGTCGCGCACGACGATCCCCACGTGGTCGGGCACCTCGTCGACCCCACCGAGCTGGTAGTCGACGTCGGTCGCCGCCGGGAGCGCCGGGGGTGCCGACGGCTCCTCGACGGTGCGCTCCCCCGCCGTCGGTGCGCCGGTGCCCGCACCCGAGGCGCCGCCCGGGGCGGCAGCGAGCAGGGGCCCGACGGTGAGACCGAGGAGCACGAGGAGCACGACGAGGAGCGGGGGCACGGCCGCGCGGGGGCTCCGGGCGGGGGGACGGTGCGACATGGGCGGCAACCTAGCAGCGGGCCGCGCCGGATCCCGTCGCCCGTCGGCGTGCCTCAGGTCCCCACCCCGACGGCCGATGGGGAGGACGAGGCGGGCGCGAGGCCCGCCCGTCCGAGGGGGGACGGACCCGAACGATGCGCATCCTGGTGGTGGACGACGACCCGGACCTGTCGACGCTGATGGAGATCTTCCTCGGCCGCGCCGGGCACGACGTGGAGCTCGCGCCCGACGGTCGCTGCGGCCTGCGGCGGCTGCTCGCGGGCGGCTTCGACGCGGTGGTGCTGGACTGGATGATGCCGACCCTCGACGGCCTGGGACTGACGCGGGCGGTGCGCAGCGACCCGGCGCTCCGGGACCTGCCGCTGCTCATGGTCACCGCGCGCCGCGACCACGCCGCGGCCTACGCCGCCGGCGTCGACGAGGTGCTCGACAAGCCCTTCAGCGGGGCCGGCCTGGTGTCGGCGGTCGAGACGCTGGGGCGGCGTACGCCGGCCCGGGCGGGCTCGGCCTCGTGAGGGCCCCGGTCGTCGACTCCCAGGCCCTGGCCCCGGCACCGACGCCCGGCGACGTCCTGGCCGACCACGACGCCCGCGCGGCCCACGCCGCGCTGCGCGCCCTCGCCCGGGCCGAGGAGCGGTGGCGGATGACGATGGACAGCTCCCCGCTCGGCATGGCCCTGCTCTCGGTGGAGGGCCGCTTCCTGCGTGTCAACCGCGCCCTGTGCGCCCTGCTCGGTCGCGACGCGGAGTCGCTGCGCGCGCTGGCCTCGAGCGACGTGCTGCACCCCGACGACGCGGCGGTCGCGGCCGTCGAGTCGGCGCGCTGCCTCAGCGGCGAGCAGGAGTCCTCCCGGCTGCTGCAGCGCTGGCGCCACGCCGCCGGTCACCTGGTCTGGGTGGAGGTCACCGCCGCGGTCGTGCGCGAGGACGACGGCACGCCCATCCACGTCGTCGCGCACGTCGAGGACGTGAGCGCCCAGATGGAGGACCGTGCCCGCCTCGAGCACCTGCTCGGCGAGCTGGCCACCCGCACCACCGAGCTCGAGCGCTCCAACCAGGACCTCGAGCAGGTGGCCGCGGTCGCCTCCCACGACCTGCGCGGCCCGCTGACCGTGCTCACCGGCTGGCTGGAGATCCTCGACCACGAGTACGCCGGAGCCCTCGGCCCCCGCGGGCGCGAGCTGCTGCGACGCGCCGACCAGGCGTCGGGGCGCATGATGGACCTGCTCGACGCCCTGCTGCGCCACGCCCGCGTCGGCGGCCACGTGGTCGAGCGGCAGCACGTGGCCCTCGACGACGTGCTCGACCAGGTCGTCGTCGACCTCGGCGACACGGCCGCGCACGGCCTCGTGCAGCGCGACCTGGCGGCCCCGACGGTGCGGGCCGACCCGGCGCTGCTGCGCCAGCTGCTGCAGAACCTCCTCGCCAACGCCGTGAAGTTCCGCTCGCCCGACCGCGCACCGCGGGTGGTCGTCACCTCGGCGGCGACCCCCCAGGGTCACGAGCTGGCCGTGGTCGACAACGGCCGGGGCATCGCGGCCTCCCAAAGGACGCGTGTGCTCGACATGTTCGGCCGCGACGGGAGCGACCCCGACCACGGTCACGGCATCGGGCTGGCCACCTGCGCGCGGATCGCGTCGCTGCACGGCGGACGGCTCCTCGTCGAGGACACCCCGGGCGGGGGCACCACCGTGCGCCTGACCCTGCCGTCCTGACCGGGCTAGAAGTCGAAGCCGTCGAACATGTCGCCGAGGCCCTCGCCGACGCCGCCGACGGCCTCGCCCAGGCCCTCGCCGATCTCACCGATGGCGTCGAAGCCTCCGAAGGCGCCGAACATCAGGCCCATGAACATGAAGTCCATGGTGGTGAACGATCCGAAGTAGCCGCGGGCGTAGGGCTGGTAGGCCGGGCCGCCCTGCCAGTAGGGCACCCGCTGGGAGCCGACCATCACCTTGCGGATGTCGGGGTCGGCACCGGCGCCCACCCGCTCGGCGTCGAGGGCGCAGGCCGGCACGTCGCGCTGGGCTCCCCCGGTCGGCGTCCAGGGCACGTCGGTCACCGAGAGCCCGTGGCGGGGGTCGAAGAAGCAGGGCGGACGGCGCGTGGGCAGCGCCTCGCCGGCCACGCGGGCCTGGACGCAGGCGATGGCGTAGCGCCCGTCCTCGAGGATCTCGGTGACGTGGCGGACGTCGTCGGGCCGCTCCATCGCGTCGGCGGCGGCCTTGGCCGACTCGTAGGCGTCGAGCGCGCGCTGGTAGTCGGCGTTGGCGCCGGCGTCGAGCGGCTGGCCTGCCAGCTCGAGGTCGAGCTCCTGGAGCTCGACCCCGAGCGCGGTCACGTCCTCGGCCGCCAGCCTGCGCACCGGCGCGAGCTCGGCCTCCTTGGCGGCGAGGACCTTGCGCTGGTGGCCCCGCCCGGCCAGCGCCGCGACGGCGATGGCACCGAGGACCAGGGCGAGGACGAGGAGGTACTCCATGTCCCCACTGTACGGAGCCCCCGAGGGACCACCGGCCCCTCGCCCGCCGCCCTGCGCCGCGGCCTCAGCGGGCGGAGTAGTCGCGGAACCCCCGCTTGGTCTTGCGGCCGAGGTAGCCGGCGGTGACCAGGTGCTCGAGCAGCGGGGCCGGGGCGAAGCCCGGCTCGCGGAACTCGAGGTAGAGCTCGCGCTGGATGGCCAGCGAGACGTCGTTGCCCACGACGTCGAGCAGCTCGAAGGGACCCATCGGCAGGGCGCAGCCCTGCTTCATGGCCACGTCGATGTCGTCGGCGGTGGCGTAGTGGGCCTCGAGCATCTTCACCGCGTCGTTGAGGTAGGGGAAGAGCAGGGCGTTGACGATGAAGCCGGCCCGGTCGCCGCACGAGACCGCGACCTTGCCCACGGCCGCGCACAGCGCCCGCGTGGTCTCGGTGACCTCGTCGGAGGTGGCCACCGTGGAGACCACCTCGACCAGCTTCATCACCGTGGCGGGGTTGAAGAAGTGCATGCCGACGACGTCCTGCGGCCGGCTGGTCACCGTGGCCATGGCGATGATGGGCAGGCTCGAGGTGGTGGTGGCCAGGATCGCCCCCGGCTTGCAGATCTCGTCGAGGTTCTCGAAGAGGGTGGTCTTGACGGCGAGGTCCTCGGCGATGGCCTCGACCACCAGGTCCACGCTCGCCAGGTCCTCCAGGCTCGTGGTGCCGCTGATGCGGGCCAGCACCTCGGCCTTGGCCTCCTCGGTGGCCCGCCCGCGCTGGATCTGCTTGTCGAAGCTGCGGGTGACGGTGGCGCTGACGCCGTCGACCTTGTCGGCCGAGCGGCCCACGACGAGCACGTCGTAGCCGGCCTTGGCGAAGACCTCCACGATGCCGCTGGCCATGGTGCCGGTGCCGACGACGCCGACCCGGCGGATGTCGTGGCGCAGCTGCGGCAGCTCGTCGGCCGACGGGGTCGCGGCGTCGGCGACCACGACCGGGCTGTCGGGGGCCTCGTAGGTGTAGAAGCCGCGCCCGGTCTTGCGGCCCAGCAGGCCGGCGGTGACCATCTGCTTGAGGATCGGGGTGGGCGCGTGGAGGCGGTCGCGGCCCTGGCGGTACATCGTCTCGAGGATCTCGTAGGCGGTGTCGAGGCCGATCAGGTCGAGCAGGGCCAGCGGGCCCATCGGGTAGCCGCAGCCGAAGCGCATCGCGGCGTCGATGTCCTCGCGCGAGGCGTAGCGGCCCTCGAACATCGAGGCGGCGTGGTTGAGGTAGCCGAAGAGCAGCGTGTTGGCGATGAAGCCGGCCTTGTCGCCGCAGACCACGGGGCTCTTGCCCAGGCGGCCGAGCAGCGCCTGCACGTCGTCGAGCACCGCGGGCTCGGTGACGACCGTGCGCACCACCTCGACCAGCTTCTGCACCGGGGCGGGGTTGAAGAAGTGCACGCCCACCACGCGGCCCGGGCGCGAGGTGGCGCTGGAGAGCTCGGTGACCGAGAGCGAGGAGGTGTTGGTGGCCAGCACCGTGTCGGGACCGACGATCGCGTCGAGCTCGCGGAAGATCGCCTGCTTGGTCGCCATCGACTCCACCGCGGCCTCGACGACCAGGTCGACGTCGGCCAGGTCCTTCAGCGACGTGGTCAGGGTGACCCGGCCGAGCAGCTCGGCCTGCTCCTCCTCGGTCAACTTGCCGCGGCGCACCGCACGTCCCGTGGAGTGCTCGAGGTACTGCCGGCCGCGCGCCACGCTCTCCTCGCTCAGCTCGACGCCGACGACCGCGAAGCCGTGCCGGGCGAAGACCTCCGCGATGCCGGCGCCCATCGTCCCGAGCCCCACCACGCCGATGGCGGTGAAGTCGCGGCCGGCGTCGGCGGAGGTGTCGGGAGTGGTCTCGAGGCTCGTCATGGGCGGCATCATGGCACGCGTCACCGACCCGGGCCGTGAACTAGTTCACTCACCGGTAACTTGAACGATCCAGACCCGCTCAGGCCCCACGACGTCCCAGCCGGCGAGACATCGCGACCCTCGGACCCGCGGCCACGGCGCCCCCGAGGTCGAGGCCCGCGGCCCGCTCGGCGGCCAGCGCGCGCGCCACGTACGCCGGCGGCCGCGCCTGCTCGGCGTACCCCAGGCGGGCGTAGAGGGGTCCGTTCCACGGCAGGTCGCGGTAGGTGGTCAGCGTCATCAGCCCGGCGCCCCACCAGCGTGCCTCCTCCTCGGCTGCGCGCACCAGCGCCGTGCCGATCCCGCGGCGACCGTGCGACGGCAGCACCGAGAGCTGCTCGAGGTGGACCGCCCCCGGCTCCTCGTGGTCGTGGTCCACGACGTGGGCGAACCCCACCACCTCCTGGTCTGTGCCGTGCACGGCCACGAGCACGCAGCCGGGCAGGGCCGCGCGGTCGAGCCCGGAGGGCGCCGGGGCGAGCAGCGCGGCCGGCAGGTCCTCCCCCAGGTGCGCGCGGAAGAGGGCGCCCCCGCTGTCCTCGACGGCGGCCAGCTGCCGCAGCTCGGAGGGGCGGGCGTGGCGCACGCGCCAGGCCGGGGGGAGCGGCGGGTGGTCGGGCACGGTCGCCACTGTAGATTCCTGGCCCGTGAGACTCGTCGTTGCGCGCTGCCAGGTCGACTACGCCGGACGGCTGACGGCGCACCTGCCGATGGCCACGCGGGTGCTGATGATCAAGGCCGACGGGTCGGTGCTGGTGCACTCCGACGGCGGGTCCTACAAGCCGCTGAACTGGATGTCACCGCCCTGCACGCTGCGCGAGGCCACCACCGAGGAGGGCCAGGTGGAGTGGACGGTGCGCAGCCGCGCGAGCGCCAAGGGGCCCGAGGACACCCTGCGGATCCTCATCGAGGAGGTCCTCCACGACTCCTCCCACGACCTCGGGGTCGACCCCGGCCTGCAGAAGGACGGGGTGGAGAAGCACCTGCAGGTGCTGCTGGCCGAGCAGCCGGCCACCCTCTCGCCCGGGCTCACGCTGGTGCGCCGCGAGTTCCCGACCGCCATCGGGCCGGTCGACCTGATGTGCCGCGACACCGAGGGCCGCAGCGTCGCCGTCGAGATCAAGCGGCGCGGGGAGATCGACGGCGTCGAGCAGCTCACCCGCTACCTCGAGCTGCTCAACCGCGACCCGCTGCTCGCGCCGGTGCGCGGCATCTTCGCCGCCCAGGAGATCAAGCCCCAGGCCCGGGTGCTGGCCACCGACCGCGGGATCGCCTGCGCCCTCGTCGACTACGACGCCCTGCGCGGCGTCGACGACCCCACCCACCGGCTGTTCTGAGCGTGACGACCTCCGCTGCCGGTGCGTCCCGGCTGTTCCACGTGGCGCTCGCGACCGACTGGGAGGCGGCCCGGGAGTCGGGGACCTACACGACCTCCACCCGCGGCGTGAGCCTGGAGCAGGAGGGCTTCGTCCACGCCAGCCGCGCCGACCAGTGGCGCGGGGTCCACGAGCGCTTCTACGCCGACTGCCCCGACGCCCTGGTGCTCCTCGAGATCGACCCCGCGCTGCTGGGCTGCGACGTGGTCGACGAGCCGGTGGAGCCCGGTCGGGCCGACGCCGAGACCTTCCCCCACGTCTACGGCCCCGTGCCCGCGGCCGCCGTCGTGCGGGTGCTGCCCCTCGACGAGGCGCTGCGCGAGGGTCCGGGCCGACCCCCGGGCTGACCCGGAGCGCCCGCGCCGCTCAGGCCACCGGCTCCACGCGCGCCGGGAGCAGCACCGAGACCGTCGTGCCGACCCCGGGCTCGCTGTCGACCTCGATCCGGCCCCCGTGGGCCCGCACGATGCTGTCCACGATGGACAGACCGAGGCCCGCTCCCGGCACCTGGTCGCGCACCGCCCGCGGCGAGCGGTAGAGCCGGTCGAAGATCCGCGGCACCTCGACGGCCTCCATGCCCGTGCCGGTGTCGCTCACGCTCAGGGCCAGGTCGCCCTCGCGCGGCGCGCAGTCGACGAGCACCCGCCCGCCGGGAGCGGTGAACTTCACGGCGTTCGACAGCAGGTTGTCGAGCACCTGCCCGAGCCGCTGCTCGTCGCCGGTCACGAGCAGGGCACGCGCCCCGTCCGGGGCCACGCCCGCCGCGAGCGTCGAGGAGAGCTCCAGACCCCGGCCCCGGGCACCGACCCGCGCCCCGTCGACGGCGGCTCGCACCACCTCGACGAGGTCGACCGGCTCGGCGTCCATGTGCTCGCGGTCGTCGAGGAAGGCCAGGTCGAGCAGGTCGTTGACCAGCCGCAGCTCGCGGTTGGCGTTGCGCTCCACGATGGCCAGCATCCGGCGCGCCGCCGGGCCGACCTGGCTCTCGCCGAGGTCGAGCAGGAGCTCGGTGTAGCCGATGATCGACGTCAGCGGGGTGCGCAGCTCGTGGGAGACCGTGGCCAGGAGCTCCTCGCGCACCCGGTCGGACTCCTGCTGCAGCGCGAGGCGCGCGGTCACGTCGCGCACCGTGGCGCAGGTCAGCGGCTCCCCGTCGTGGGAGACCGCCGCCAGCGAGATCTCGGCCGGGAACTCGGTGCCGTCGGCGCGCACCGCCGCGAGCTGCAGCAGCCCCATGGCCCGGGCGCCGCCACCGCCGGTGAAGGCCCCGCGTCGCGCGGGGTGGGCCTCGCGCAGCCGCGGCGGCACGAGGACCTCGACGGGCTCCCCCAGCAGGTCGTCAGGGTCGTGCCCGAAGACCGCCGAGCACTGGGCGTTGGCGCGCACGATCCGACCGTCGGCGTCGATGACCACGATGGCGTCGGGCGACGCCTCGAAGACCCCGCGCATGAGAGCGCTCTCGTCGGGTGGTCGATCCTCCACGCAGCGACAATAGGCCGCGGGGGACGCGTGACGCGTCCCGCCTGATCCGTGGGTCGTGCCGATTCGGTCACACCAGGGCGGCGACCTCGTCGGCGCACCCCCAGGAGAGCGTGACGCCGGCGCCTCCGTGGCCGTAGCAGTGGACCACGTCGCCCACCCGCTCCAGGCGCACGTGCGGTCGGGCCGGCCGCAGCCCCACGGCGTGCCCGAGCACCGGGGCCGCCGAGATCCCCGGCACCAGGGCCTCCGCCCGCTCCAGCAGGCGGGCCGCCGTCGCGGGCGACGGCGTGCGGTCCCACACGCCCTCCTCCGCAGTGCCGCCCACCACCACGTCGTCGGCCCGGGGCACGACGTACGTCGGTCCGGCGCCGTCGAGCCACCACCGGTCGACCCCGGTCCGGGCGACCCGCACGACCTGGCCCCGCACCGGGGTCACCGCGAGGTCGCCGGCCAGCAGCCGGGCACCGAGCCCCGCGCAGTCGACCACCAGCGCTGCGTGCGGGCCGCTCGCCGGCAGGGAGCTCAGCGCCAGCCGCGTCAGCGAGCCGCCCGCGGCCAGCACCTCGCGCTGCAGCCACCTGAGGTAGCGCGGCATCTCGACCACCGGTGCCGCGAACCGGTAGCCGTCGACGAAGCCGGCCGGCAGGTCCGCCGCCGTGGGCCGCGACAGGTCGGGCACCGCGCCGGCCCACCAGGGATCGGGCGTCGCCGCGCGGAGGACCTCGGTGCCCACGACGACACGCACACCGGTCCGCTCCCCGTCGGGGTCGGCCGCGGCGAGGGCGACCAGCTCCTCGCGGCTGGTCGCCGCCCACCCGCTCACCCGCTCCCGCGGACCGGCGCGGTAGGGGTACCAGAGCGCCGCCGCCACCACCGAGGTCGTCTCGAGCGGCAGGTCCCGCGCGACCACGTCGACGCGGTGCCCGGCCTGGAGCAGGCGCAGGGCACAGGTGAGCCCGACGACCCCCGCCCCGACCACGACCACGCGCTGCACGCCCCCAGTGTGGACCACCGCGACCCCGTGCGGTGCCCGTCGAGGCGGGCGGACGTCGGCGACGTCACATACCGTCAGTACGCCACCACGGCCCTTGTTGAATTATGTTCAACACATGTCGCTCCCCCGCACGTCGCGCCCGACGGGCCGCCGCCCGCTGCCGGCGCTCGCCCTCGTCCTGACCGTCGTCGCGGCGGTGCTCCTGCCGGTCGCGGCCGGCACCGCCGCGGTCGGTGACGGCTCCGGCGTCGCGCGCACCGGGGCCGACCGCGTCGTGTCCCACCCGGTGCGCTTCGACCTGCGCAACCTCAACGAGACCTCGGTGCCCTGCCTCGCCGACGGCGAGGCCTACGCCGTGCGCGCCCGTCTCGTCGGACCCCGGCGCGACGTGCTCGGCCAGACCGGCAGCACCCGGGTCAACGTCCTGGTGCACGACGCCGGCACCGGGTCGTGGTTCTGGCGCATGCCCGGACGACCCGCCCTCGACTACGCCGCGGCACTGGCCCGGCGCGGCGAGACCTCGCTGGTGCTCGACCGCCTCGGCTACGACGCCAGCCCGCTGCCCGACGGCGACGCCACCTGCCTCGGCGCCCAGGCGACCATGCTCCACCAGGTCGTGCAGCACCTGCGCAGCGGGCGCTTCGTCTTCACCGCGGGCCCGGTGGGGAGCACTCCCCTGCACGCCGCGAAGGTCGTCGTGCACGGCCACGGCACCGGCGCCGCGATCGCCCAGCTCGAGGCGGCGGAGTTCACCGACGTCGACGGCCTGGTGCTGATGTCGTGGTCCGACACGGGCGCGACCCGTCGCGCCCTCGACGAGGCGGTGCGCCAGTCGTCGGCCTGCCTGGCGAGCGCCGGCGGCTACACGGCGTACGGCGCGAGCGCCCGCGACTTCCGCGACCTGCTGTTCTCCTCCGCGCCCGCCGCGGTCCAGCGCGCGGCCGCCGAGCGGCGCAACGCCGTGCCGTGCGGCGACGTCGCCAGCCTGGCCTCGGCGCTGGGCGCCTCCCTGGCCACGACCGACCGGATCGCGGAGCCCGTGCTCCTCCTCCACGGCAGCGAGGACCGGCGCTTCGACGCCGACTCCGCCGCGGCCCAGGCCGACCGGTTCTCCTCCAGCCCTGCGGTGGCGGTACGCACCGTCCGCGGCGCCGGCAGCGCCCTGCCCCTCGAGGCCCAGTCGGCGCAGGTGCAGCGCGCGGTCCTGCGCTGGCTCGCACGCCGCTGACAGGGCGCGCCGGATCAGGCGCCGGCGGCCCGGGGGGCCGTGGGGTCGGCGCCCTCGGCGCTCTGCTCACGCGCGACGTAGTCCTCGATGTCGTCGATGTCGTCGGCGTTGCGGCGCACCACGGCGAGCAGGTCCGACATCGTCGCGACCTCCTCGACCTGCTCCTTGATGAACCACTGCATGAACTGCTCGGAGGCGAAGTCGAACTCCTCGCGCGCGGTGCGCAGCAGCGCGTTGATCTGCTCGGTCACGCGACGCTCCTGCTCCAGGGCGAGGGCGACCGGCGCCACGACGTCGTCGAAGGTCGGCACGGGCGCGTCCACGCCGGGGATCGTCACCGGCGAGTCGGTGTCGAGGAGGTACTGCACCATCATCATGGCGTGCTCGCGCTCCTCGAGCGCCTGGCCGTAGAAGAACGCCGCCATCTGGGGCATCGTCTCGGCGTCGTAGTAGACCGCGCAGGCGAGGTACTGGTTGTGCGCGGCGAGCTCGTTGCCGATCTGGGCGTTGAGCTGCTCGACGAAACGGGCGGCGGGCACGGTGCCTCCTGGCGGGCGCGGGACGGACGGACGACGTGGCCGCGGGGCGTGAGGAGGGTCAGGCCGCCTTCGCGAGCTTCTTCTTGCTGACCTTCTTGCCGTCGACCCTGACCAGCTCGCGACGCTTGACCGTATACCCCTCGGGCAGGGTGCCCTCCTTGAGCATCCGCAGCGGGCAGCGCCCGCACTTGGACTTGGAGACGCAGCACTTGGTCTTGGGCAGCTTGGCGACCTTCGCGCCCTTGCCCTTCGCCTTCTTGCTCACGACGACCACGCTAGCACGAGGTGAGGGTAGCCTCACCTCATCTCGCCGGGCGGTCAGCCGAGCCCGTGGGCCTCGCGGATCACGTCGACGATGCCGCCCATGATCTCGGTGAGACCGAAGTCCTTCGGCGTGTAGACCGCGGCCACGCCCAGCTCGCGCAGGCGGCGGCCGTCGGAGTCGGGGATGATCCCGCCGACGATGACGGGCACGTCGTCGACGCCGGCCTCGCGCAGCCCGTCGAGCACGGCCGGCACCAGCTCCATGTGCGAGCCGGAGAGGATCGAGAGGCCCACGCAGTGGACGTCCTCGGCCACGGCCGCCGACACGATCTGCTCGGGGGTCAGCCGGATGCCCTGGTAGACGACCTCGAAGCCCGCGTCCCGGGCGCGCACGGCGACCTGCTCCGCGCCGTTGGAGTGGCCGTCGAGCCCCGGCTTGCCGACGAGCAGGCGCAGGCGCCCGCCCAGCTCCTCGCCCGTGGCCCGCACCCGGTCGCGCACGGTCGACAGCTCCGTGCCGGCCTCGGCCGCACCGACCGCGCCGCTCACGCCGGTGGGGGCCCGGAACTCGCCGAAGACCTCGCGCAGCGTGCCGGCCCACTCCCCCGTGGTCGCCCCGGCGCGGGCGGCGGCCAGGGTGGCCGGCATGAGGTTCTCGTCGGTCTTGGCCGTGGCGGCCAGGGCGGCCAGCGCCTCGGCCACCGCCGTCTCGTCGCGCTCGGCCTTCCAGGCCTCGACCGAGGCCCGCGCCGACTGCTCGGCCTGGGGGTCGGCGGCCATGATGGCGCCGTCGAGGTCGGCGGTGAGGGGCGAGGGCTCGGTGGTCTCGTAGACGTTGACGCCGACGATCTTCTCCTCGCCGTTCTCGATGCGCCCGCGGCGGGCCGCGTGGGCCGAGACCAGCTCCTGCTTCATGTAGCCCGACTCGACCGCGGCGATCGCCCCGCCCATGGCCTGCACGCGGTCGATCTCGGCACGGGCGCTGGCGACGAGCTCGGCCACCTTGGCCTCGATGACGTGGGAGCCGTCGAAGATGTCGTCGTACTCCAGCAGGTCGGACTCGAAGGCCAGCACCTGCTGCAGCCGCAGCGACCACTGCTGGTCCCACGGGCGCGGGAGGCCGAGGGCCTCGTTCCAGGCCGGGAGCTGCAGGGCGCGGGCGCGGGCGTTCTTCGACAGCGTCACCCCGAGCATCTCCAGCACGATGCGCTGCACGTTGTTCTCGGGCTGGGCCTCGGTCAGGCCGAGGGAGTTGACCTGCACGCCGTAGCGGAAGCGGCGCATCTTGGGGTCCTCGACGCCGTAGCGCTCACGGGTGATCTCGTCCCAGAGCTCGACGAAGGCCCGCATCTTGCAGGTCTCCTCGATGAAGCGCACCCCGGCGTTGACGAAGAAGGAGATCCGGCCGACGACCTTGCCGAAGTCGGCCTCCGAGACCTGGCCCGACTCCTTGACCTGGTCGAGCACCGCGATCGCGGTGCACAGCGCGTAGGCCAGCTCTTGGGTCGGCGTCGCGCCGGCCTCCTGGAGGTGGTAGCTGCAGATGTTGATCGGGTTCCACTTGGGGATCTGGTGGACCGTGTAGGCGATCATGTCGCTGATCAGGCGCAGCGAGTGCTCGGGCGGGAACACGTAGGTGCCCCGCGAGAGGTACTCCTTGATGATGTCGTTCTGCGTCGTGCCGGCCAGCTGCGCCGCGACGTCCTCGGGGGTGACCTCACCACCGGGCGCCGCGCCGGCCTGCTCCTCGGCCACGACCTGGTACATCGCCAGCAGCCACATCGCGGTGGCGTTGATGGTCATGGAGGTGTTCATCGAGGTCAGCGGGATGTCTCGGAAGAGCTTGCGCATCTCGCCGAGGTGCGGCACCGGCACGCCGACCTTGCCGACCTCGCCTCGGGCCATGACCGAGTCGGGGTCGTAGCCGGTCTGGGTCGGCAGGTCGAAGGCGACCGAGAGCCCGGTCTGCCCCTTGGCCAGGTTGGTGCGGTAGAGCGCGTTGGAGGCCGTGGCGGTGGAGTGCCCGGCGTAGGTGCGCATCACCCAGGGCTTGTCCTTCTCGGTCATGGACTGAGGGTAGGGCGAGATCTACCGCTTGGTAACCGGCGTCCGGTGTGGCACATGTGACACCCGCCACCGCCGGGGGCGGCCCCCGCCTCAGGCCGTGACGCGGTCGAGGTCGACGACGCGGATCAGGTGGGAGAGGTGCAGCAGCCGTCGTACGGCGGGCCCCGCGCCCCGCAGCACGAGGTGGTGGCCCTCGATCGAGGCCTGCCGGGTGGCGAAGGCGAGCACCTTCAGCGCCGTCACGTCGACGGTGTCGACGTCGGTGAGGTCGACGACCACCTGGCCGTGGGCGTCGAGGTGGTCGTAGAGCGCCGTGCGCACCCGGAAGGTGCTCCGCACGTCGAAGTCGCCGTGCAGCGCCAGCGTGGGTCCGTCGGTGGTGATGTCCATCGTCGCCCTGCCTCCCGAGCCGCGGCGCCGCCGTCGGCGCCGCTGTCACCTACCTTGACGCCTCCGGCGGGCGTCCGGTTGCACCGATCGGGTGACTTTCTGCGACGTGTCGGTAGGTGAAGCCTCAACCGGAGGCGGCCGCGGACCCCGACGCACGGTCCTGGACCACCGCGAGGGCCCCCGTGGCGAGGCCGATGAGGGCCATGCCCGCGACGCCCTCCGGGGCGAAGATGTGCCCGATGTGCACGAGGTAGGCACCCGGCAGGAGCACGAGGCCCACCAGCGCGGGCACCCGCAGCCGCGCCAGCTGGTCGGCCGCGAGCACCGCCACGCACGCCAGCAGGGCCCACGACCCGATCTCGCCCAGCGGCGTGCCGATGCGGAACATCAGGCTCACCGCGGGCGGGCGGGGCACGCCGGGCCCGAGCTCGTGGGTCACCCAGCCGGCGCCGATGCCGCTGATCACGTCGAGCGCGGAGTAGAAGGTGGCGTAGACGTAGGCCGTCAGCCGCACCACCCACGACACCGGGTCGCGCCGGCCCCGCACGAGGGCGGCGAGCGCGGCGCCAACGAGGGGGAAGACCAGCAGCCCGGGCACGTGCAGCGCGAACCAGCGCCACGAGGTGTCGTAGCTGAGACCGTGGGGGTGGAAGAGCCCGGCCACCGCCAGCACGAGCCCGGGCAGGGCGAGCAGCAGGGGCCAGGTCACGCGACGACTCATGCCTGCGAACCTAGCCGGGCCCAGGTCGGACCGGCGCGCCCGAGGAGGCGCCGGGCGGGCCGAGGGGGCCGAGGGGGCCGATAGGCTCGCTCCATGGTCAACCTCACCCGGATCTACACCCGCACCGGCGACGCCGGCGAGACCCGCCTGGGGGACATGAGCCTCACCTCCAAGAACGACCCCCGGCTCCACGCCTACGCCGACGTCGACGAGGCCAACGCCACCATCGGCGTCGCCGTGGCCCGCGGCGGTCTCGAGGACGACGTGGTCGCCCTGCTGACCCGGATCCAGAACGACCTCTTCGACGTCGGGGCCGACTTCTGCACCCCGGTCGTGGCCGACCCCGAGTTCCCGCCGCTGCGCATCGAGCAGGACTACGTCGACCGCCTCGAGCAGTGGTGCGACGCCTACAACGCCGACCTGCCCGCCCTGCGGTCCTTCATCCTCAACGGGGGCACCGAGGGAGCAGCCCAGCTCCACGTCGCCCGCACCGTCGTCCGTCGCGCCGAGCGCTCCGCCTGGGCCGCCTGGTCCGAGCACAGCGAGACCATGAACAAGGTCGCCATCACCTACCTCAACCGGCTCTCCGACCTGCTGTTCATCCTGGCCCGCCACGCCAACCGCCACCAGGGCGACGTGCTCTGGGTGCCCGGGGGCGAGCGTGGCTGAGCTGTCCCCCGACCGCTTCTGGTCCCTGGTCGACCTGCTCGGCGGTCGCGTCGACGCCGCGGGCGTGGCCCGCCTCGAGGAGGCGCTGCTCGCCGCCGACGTCGAGGAGACGCTGGGCTTCGCCGACGAGCTGGACGCCCTGGTCAGCGAGCTGGTGGTGAGGTGCACCGTCGTGCTCGACCCCGACGCGCAGCGCGTCGAGGTGCCCGACGAGGTCGCCGAGCCGGCCGAGCTCGTCGCCGCCGCGGTGGTCGCGGCGGGCCGCGGCACCCACGACCGGGTGCTCGCCGCCGGGCAGCCCCTGTCCTCGCGCGAGTGGGCGTGGCGCGAGGCCGCCCTCCTGCTCGAGGCGGGCATGGGCGACGAGCGCCTCGACGACCTCGCGGGCCCCGACGTGCTGCTGCAGTGGCGCACGACGCAGGTGCCCGACCGCGTCGACACCGACTGGGACGCCGATGCGCTCGGCGGGCTCGACCTCGGCGTCGACCCGACGCTCGGCGTGGTGCTGGCGCGCGACCCCGACCTCGAGGAAGCCCTGCTCCGGCTGCAGGCCGACCCGGAGTACCAGCGCCGCCGGGCCCTGATCGAGGACATCAACCTCCACCTGGTGGTGTCCGAGGTGGCCGAGCCCGAGCTCACCGCCTGGCCCGCGCCCGAGGCCGTCGAGCACGCCGTGCTCGAGGTGCCCGTCGGCACCTTCCCCCTCGACGGCTCAGCGCGCACCGACACCTACCTCGACCTCGTGGTCACCCTCGTCGTCTCGGTGCAGGAGCAGCTGGGCGACCCGGCCTAGCCGCGCGGCGCGCCGGCGCCGGGCTCCCCCGTGCACCGGCACTCCTCGCGCTGGAGCCACCAGCCGTTGCGCACCACCGCGGTGTGGGTGCAGGTCATGCCGTGCCAGTCGTGGCGGCAGCTGTCGCAGACGAGGCTCATGGTCACTCCCGGGGGGACGTCGAGACGGGGCGAGGGGCAGGCCGAGATCCTGTCCTCCGCCCTCTCCAACCGGGCAGGTGGCCCCTGGTCACGCAGCGGTGGCAGCGACCTCGCTCACACCGCGCGCTCCCGGGTGGCGAGCACGGCCACGGCCGCGGGCACCATCAGCACCGCCACCACGAGCAGGGAGTGCAGCGTCCCGACCACGTCGGCCAGCTGGCCGAGCAGCGGGGGTCCGGCGAGGAACGCGCCGTAGCCGATCGTCGAGACCACGCTCACCCGAGCCGCCGCCCGGGCGGGGTCGTCGGCGGCCGCGCTCATCCCGACGGGGAAGCCGAGGGAGGCGCCCAGGCCCCACACCACGATGCCCAGGGCGACCAGGGGCAGCGGCTCGGCGAGCACGGTCAGCAGGGTCCCTGCGCCCGCCGCCGCAGCGCTCGCCCACAGGACCCGGCTGCGACCGAAGCGGTCGAGCAGCGACGTGCCCAGCAGCCGCCCCGCGGTCATGGCGGTGACGAACGTCGCGAAGCCGGCGACTCCCAGCCACCGCGGCACGTCGTGGCCGTCGATGAGGGCCAGGGCGAGCCAGTCGTTGGCCGTGCCCTCCACCATGGCGAAGGCCAGCACCATGACCCCCAGGGCCAGGGTGCGGGGCTCCGACCACGCCGTGCGCGGCCGCCCCTCGCCGCGCGCAGAGGGGGCCTCGGGAGGCAGGAACGCGGACGCTCCGCGCACGGCCAGCACGACGGCCACGACCACGACCGCCCCGAGGTGCACCGGCATCGCGACGCCGAGGCCGCTCATCGGGATGCCGAGCACGGCGCCGCCGATGGTGCCGAGGCTGAAGCCGGCGTGGAAGCGCGGCATGACCGTGCGCGCCAGGCGACGCTCGACCTCGGCGGCCTCGACGTTCATGGAGACGTCCCAGACGCCGATGCCGACACCGTGCACGAAGAGGCCCACCGCCGCGACGGGCACCGACTCGAGCCAGAACGCCCCGCACGCGGCGAGCAGCAGCCCCGTGCCGTCGACCAGGGCACCGGCGCGCAGCACGGCGCCGGGGCTCCAGCGCCCGATGAGCCACCCGGTGCTGGGCAGGGCGAGCACGGACCCCGCCGCGATCGCCAGCAGGAGCAGGCCGAGGTCGCCGTTGCCGAGGTCGAGGCGCGAGCGCAGGTCGGGGATGCGGGAGACGAGCGAGGCGAAGAGGAAGCCGTTGAGGGCGAAGCTGAGACCGACGGCGTTGCGGGCACGACGCACGGTGGGGTCGGCCGGGATCGTCGTGGTCGTCACGGCATCTGCGCGCCCGGGGGCTTCGCCTCGAGCCAGGACTGGAAGCCGGTCAGCGAGGCCGGGGCGAGGGCGAGCTCGACCTGCCCCGCCGGGGAGTCGCAGCACACGACGACGTGGTCGGGGTAGAGCGAGACCTGCTCGGTGCCGTCGGGCTCGCGACGACCGACCAGCTCGAGGTCCTCGCGCTGCCACACGCGCTTGGGACGCGGTGAGAGGGAGAAGATGCGGAACCACTCGAGGGTCTCCCCCGAGTAGCGACCGATGCCGAGCAGCCAACCGCGACCCGGGCGCTCCGTGCGCACCCGGTGGCTCAGCTCGAAGGTCCCACCGTCGCGGGAGATGAGCCGGCGGCGCACCACCAGGGCGACGGCGTAGAGCAGCGCGAGGAGGAGCAGCAGCCCGAGTGCGTCGAGAAGCCACTGCCACAGCGGCATCCGCCCACCCCCACCCTGCGCTTGAAAGAGCAACGACCCGAGGCCCTCACCCTACTGGGGTGGGTGCCTCGGGTCGTGGCGGGGTCGTGCTGTGACGTGCAGGGAGGTGCTGGACCTCAGCGGGCCTTCTCGACCGCACGGATGCGGGCCTCGGCCCGCCGGATCCGCTGCTCGGCCTCGTCGCTGGTCGGCAGGCCACGAGCCTCGTCCAGCTCGGTCCGGGCGTTGTCGACGTCGATCTCCTCCGAGAGCACGGCGTGCTCGGAGAGGACGGAGACCCGGTCACCGGCCACCGACAGGAAGCCCCCGTCGACCGCGGCGACCACGACGCCCTCGGGCGCCGAGATCTCCACGACGGCGTCGGTGAGCAGCGAGAGCAGCGGCGCGTGACCGCGCAGCACACCCACGTCGCCCTCGACCGTGCGGGCGATGACCATCGAGGCCTCGCCGGACCACACGGTCCGGTCGGCCGCGACGAGCTCGACCTGCAGGCCGGTGTCGGACGACGCCATCAGAGGCTCTTCTGGATCTCGGCCCACTTCGCCTCGACGTCGTCCAGACCGCCGCACATGAAGAAGGCCTGCTCGGCCACGTGGTCGTACTCGCCGTCCGCGATCTTGTTGAACGCCTCGATGGTGTCCTTGACGGGCACCGTCGAGCCCTCGATGCCGGTGAACTGCTTGGCGACGTAGGTGTTCTGCGACAGGAAGCGCTGGATGCGACGGGCGCGGGACACGATGATCTTGTCCTCCTCCGACAGCTCGTCGACACCGAGGATCGCGATGATGTCCTGGAGCTCCTTGTTGCGCTGCAGGATCGCCTTGATCCGGATGGCGCAGTCGTAGTGCTCCTGCCCGATGTACTGGGCATCGAGGATCCGCGAGGTCGAGGTCAACGGGTCCACCGCGGGGTAGATGCCCAGCGACGCGATCTCGCGCGAGAGCTCCGTGGTGGCGTCGAGGTGGGCGAACGTCGTGGCCGGCGCCGGGTCGGTGTAGTCGTCGGCGGGCACGTAGATCGCCTGCAGCGAGGTGATCGAGTGACCGCGCGTCGAGGTGATCCGCTCCTGGAGCTGACCCATCTCGTCGGCCAGGTTGGGCTGGTAGCCCACGGCCGAGGGCATGCGGCCCAGCAGGGTCGACACCTCCGAGCCGGCCTGGGTGAAGCGGAAGATGTTGTCGATGAAGAGCAGCACGTCCTGGTTCTGCACGTCGCGGAAGTACTCCGCCATCGTCAGGGCCGAGAGGGCCACGCGCAGGCGGGTGCCCGGCGGCTCGTCCATCTGGCCGAAGACCAGGGCGGTCTGCCCCAGCACGCCGGCCTCCTCCATCTCCGCGATGAGGTCGTTGCCCTCGCGGGTGCGCTCGCCGACACCGGCGAACACCGACACACCGCCGTGGTCCTTGGCGACGCGGGCGATCATCTCCTGGATGAGCACGGTCTTGCCCACGCCGGCGCCGCCGAACAGGCCGATCTTGCCGCCGTTGACGTAGGGCGTCAGCAGGTCGATGACCTTGATGCCGGTCTCGAACATCGTGGTCTTCGACTCGAGCTGGTCGAAGGCGGGGGCCTTGCGGTGGATGCCCCAGCGCTCGGTGACCTCGTACTCCTCGCCCTCGGTGAGGTTGAGGACGTCACCGGTCGCGTTGAACACGTGACCCTTGGTGATGTCGCCGACGGGCACGGTGATGGGCTCGCCGCTGTCGGTGACGGTGGCGCCGCGCACCAGGCCGTCGGTCGACTGCATCGAGATGGCGCGGACCATGCCGTCGCCGATGTGCAGTGCGACCTCGAGGATCAGCGTCTTGGTCTCGCCGCCCAGGGTCAGGTCGACCGTGAGCTTGTTGTAGATGTCGGGCATCGCGTCGACGGGGAACTCCACGTCGACGACGGGGCCGGTCACCCGAGCGATGCGACCGGTGCTCCCCGACGCCGTGGTCTGGGTCTCTTCAACGATTGCAGTCATGTCTCTCACTCAGCTCTGTTCACTCGTGGGAAGCGTTGGCGTCGGCCAGGGCGTTGACGCCACCGACGATCTCGCTGATTTCCTGTGTGATGCCAGCCTGGCGGGCCTGGTTGGCGATCCGGGTGTACTTCTTGATCAGCTCGTCGGCGTTGTCCGTGGCGGACTTCATGGCCTTCTGGCGGGCGGCGAGCTCGGAGGCCGCCGCCTGCAGCAGGCAGAAGAAGATCCGGCTCTGGACGTACTGCGGGAGCAGCCCGTCCAGCACGGCCTCGGGCGAGGGCTCGAACTCGTAGAGCGGCAGCAGGTCGGCGTCGGACGGGGTGTCGTCGTCAGCGGCCTCCACCACCTCGAGCGGGAGCAGCCGCGTCGCGGTCGGCTCCTGGGTCAGCATCGACACGAAGCGCGTGTAGACCACGTGCACCTCGTCGACGTCGCCCTCCTCGCCCTGCTCCTTGAGGAAGGACTCGATGAGCGCCTCCCCCACCTCGGCCGCGACGTCGTAGGACGGCTGGTCCGAGAAGCCCGTCCACGACCGCACCACCGGACGCTGGCGGAACTTGTAGAACGCCTCGCCCTTGCGACCGCAGATGTAGAAGTCGATCTCCTTGCCCTCCTCGCGCAGCCGCTCGGAGAGGCGCTCGGCCTCCTTGAGCACGCTGGCGGAGTAGGCCCCGGCCAGGCCCCGGTCGCTGGTGACGATCAGGACCGCGGCGCGCTGGGGGTTCTCCTCCTCGCGGGTCAGCGGGTGGTCGACGTTGGAGAACGTCGCCACCGCCGAGACCGCGCGGGTGAGCTCGCGGGCGTACGGCGCGGCCGCCTGCGCCCGCTGCTGCGCCTTGATGATGCGGGACGCAGCGATGAGCTCCATGGCGCGCGTGATCTTCTTCATCGACTCCGTCGACTTGATCCGCGCGCGGTACTCACGCAGCGACAGGGCCATCGGTCAGCCCCGCTTCTGCTTGACGATCTGCTCCTGGCCGAGCTCGTCGTCCTCGAGGGCCTCGGCGGGGGCCTCGTGGCCCACCTTGATCGAGGAGCCGTCCGAGGTCTCGAACTGGTCGAGGAACGACTCGTAGGCACCGATCAGCGACTGCTCGGTGTCGTCCTCGAACTTCAGCGTCTCGCGGATGGTGGCGAGGATGCCGTCGTGCGAGCGACGCAGGTAGTCGAGGAACTCGTTCTCGAAGCGCAGGACGTCGTCGGTGGGGACCTTGTCCAGACGGCCGCTGGTGCCGAGCCACAGCGAGGCGGTCATCTCCTCGACGGGGTACGGCGAGTAGGCCGGCTGCTTGAGCAGGGCCATCAGGCGCTGGCCGCGGTCGAGCTGCTGGCGCGAGGCCGCGTCGAGGTCGGAGGCGAACATCGCAAAGGCCTCCATCGCGCGGAACTGCGCGAGGTCGACCTTCAGCGAGCCGGTGACGCCCTTCATGGCCTTGGTCATCGCCGAGCCGCCCACGCGCGACACCGAGACGCCGACGTCGATGGCCGGGCGCTGGTTGGCCGCGAACAGGTCCGACTGCAGGAAGATCTGGCCGTCGGTGATCGAGATGACGTTGGTCGGGATGAACGCCGACACGTCGTTGGCCTTGGTCTCGATGATCGGCAGACCGGTCATCGAGCCCTTGCCCATCTCGTCCGACAGCTTCGCGCAGCGCTCCAGCAGGCGGGAGTGCAGGTAGAAGACGTCACCGGGGTAGGCCTCGCGGCCCGGCGGGCGACGCAGCAGCAGCGACACGGCGCGGTAGGCCTCGGCCTGCTTGGTCAGGTCGTCGAAGACGATGAGGACGTGCTTGCCCTCGTACATCCAGTGCTGGCCGATGGCCGAGCCGGTGTAGGGGGCGAGGTACTTGAAGCCCGCCGAGTCCGACGCGGGGGCCGCGACGATGGTGGTGTACTCCAGCGCGCCGGCCTCCTCGAGGGCGCCGCGCACCGAGGCGATGGTCGAGCCCTTCTGGCCGATGGCGACGTAGATGCAGCGCACCTGCTTGTCGGGGTCGCCGGTCTCCCAGTACTGCTTCTGGTTGATGATCGTGTCGATCGCGACCGTGGTCTTGCCGGTCGCGCGGTCACCGATGATCAGCTGGCGCTGGCCACGGCCGATCGGCGTCATGGCGTCGATCGCCTTGATGCCGGTGGCCAGGGGCTCGTGCACCGACTTGCGCTGCACCACCGAGGGCGCCTGCAGCTCGAGCGCGCGACGACCGCTGGTCTCCAGCTCGCCCAGACCGTCGATCGGGGTGCCGAGCGGGTCCACGACGCGGCCGAGGTAGCCGTCGCCGACGGGCACCGAGAGCACCTCGCCGGTGCGGCGGACCGTCTGGCCCTCCTCGATCTTGTCGAAGTCACCGAGGACGACGACACCGATCTCGCGGGTGTCGAGGTTCAGGGCCAGGCCGAGCGTGCCGTCCTCGAACTCGAGGAGCTCGTTGGCCATCGCGGAGGGCAGGCCGCTGACGCGGGCGATGCCGTCACCCGCCTGGGCCACGGTGCCGACCTCTTCCTTGCTGGCGGCGTCGGGCTGGTAGTCGGCGACGTACTTCTGCAGCGCGTCGCGGATCTCCTCCGGACGGATGGAGAGCTCCGTCATCTTGGTGCCTTCTCTCTTGTCTCTTGCTTCAGGCGGTCTGGGGCGACTGGTCGCGGGTGGAGCGGTGGTGCGGGGTGCCGGTCTCTCCCAAGGGTGACCGGCGGGTGGTCATCCGGCGATGCGGCGGCGGGCGTCGTCGAGGCGAGCGGAGACGGTGCCGTCGATGACGTCGTCGCCGATCTCGACCTTCACCCCGCCGATGACCGAGGGGTCCACCACCAGGTTGAGGTGGACCGGACGGCCGTACTGGCGCGAGAGGACCTCGGTCAGGCGCTCGCGGTCGGCAGCGGAGAGCTCCCGGGCCACGCGCACCGTCGCCACGCCCTGGCCGTGGACCTCGGCGGCGACCTTCTGGTACTCGGCGAGGGCGACCCCGACGGTCCGGTAGGTGCCGGCGAGCGACTGCTTTGCCAGCGCGGCGGTGGCGCCGAGCGACTTGCCGCGCAGCAGGTCGTCGACCAAGGCACGCTTGTCGTCGACCGAGCGGGCGGGGTCGGACAGCGCGTCGCGCAGCGACGGGTTGTCCTTGACGGCCTGGGCCAGGGCGAAGAGCTCGTCGGCCAGGCGACCTGCGTCGTTGCCGGCGGAGGTCACCACCGCGACGACGCCGAGATGCTCGAGCGCGTCGGGCAGGTCGCCCGAGGAGGTCCAGCGGCGCGAGGCCGCCGAGCGGAGCAGACCCAGGGTCTCCTCCCCGGCGCGGGATCCGAAGACCTCGCCGACGATGCCCGTGCGGGCCTCGGCCGGGATCGAGCCGTCGGTGACGAAGCGCCGCAGGGCGCCCTCGCCGCGCAGGGTCGCCGCGACCGAGAAGAGCTCGTCACCGACGGTGGCGGCACGCTCGGACGAGCCGGACACGGAGGTGCCCAGCTCGTCGATGAGCGTGGCGACCGCGTCGACCGAGGCTCCACGGAAGTGCGACATCAGTTGACCCCGCTCCCGCCGGCCGGGGCCGAGCCCGACTCGAGGTCGGCCAGGAAGCGCTCGACGACACGGCTCTGGCGAGCGTCGTCCTCGAGGCTCTCGCCGACGATGCGACCGGCCAGGCCGGTCGCCAGGGCGCCGACCTCGGCCCGCAGCGAGGTGACCGCCTGCTGGCGCTCCGCCTCGATCTGGGCCTTGCCGTTGTCGACGATGCGGGTCGCCTCGGTCTGGGCCTGCTCGCGCATCTCCGAGATGATCGAGGCGCCCTGCTCGCGGGCCTCCTCACGGATGCGCGCGGCTTCGTGCCGGGCCTCGCTGAGCTGCTGCTCGAGCTCGGCCAGCTTGGCGTCGGCCTCGGCCTGCTTGGTCTCGGCAGCGGCCAGCCCACCCTCGATCGCCTGGGTGCGATCGGCGTAGGTCTTCTCGAACGACGGCACCACGAACTTCTTGACGAGCAAGAAGAGGATGCCGAAGACGATCAGCGACAGGACGATCTCGACGAGGTGCGGAACGAGCGGGTTGAGCTCGCCCTCCGCCGCGGAGGCCCTCACCACGAGGGGTGCGAACGGTGCTTGCATGGGCTAGTCCTTCCGAGGTCCTACGTGAGCGGCGAGGTCGTCAGCTGAGAACGAACGCGAGGGCGATACCGATGATCGCGAGCGCCTCGGCGAGCGCGAAGCCCAGGATGGCGATCGACTGCAGGCGGCCCTGGGCCTCCGGCTGACGGGCCACACCGGAGATGTAGGCGGCGAAGATCAGGCCGATACCGATACCCGGGCCGATGGCGGCCAGGCCGTAGCCGATCATGTTGAGCGAGCCGTTCAGAGTGCCTTCCACGGCAATCTTCCTTTCGGTTGTTCTATCTCAGGGTGGTGCAACTGTGGGTGGAGCCGGTGGTGCGGGTGGAGATCAGTGCTCGTCGGCGAGCGCGCCCTGGATGTACATGGCGTTCAGCAGGACGAAGACGTAGGCCTGGAGGAACTGCACCAGCAGCTCCAGGAAGGCGATGGCGATGAAGAGCACCCAGGCGAGGACGCCGACCGGCGCGTAGGCCAGGGACATCTCGGCAAGGATGTACTCGCCGCCGAGGGCGAAGAGGATCAGCAGCAGGTGGCCCGCGAACATGTTCGCGAAGAGACGCAGCGCCAGCGTGACCGGGCGGACCAGGATGTTCGACATGAACTCCAGCGGCACCAGCAGCACCAGGATCGGCCCGGAGAGGCCGGCCGGCACCGACTGGAGCTTGAGGTAGCCCAGGAAGCCGTGCTTCTTGATGCCTACCGCGTTGTAGATGATCCAGCTCAGTGCGGCCAGCCCGTAGACCATGCCCGCGCGGGAGAAGGTCGGGAACTGGATGAAGGGGATCGTCGCGAAGAGGTTGTTGAGCAGGATGAAGAAGAACAGCGCGAACAGGTACGGCACGAACCGCATGAAGTCGTGGCTGCCGATGATGTCGCGCGCCATCGAGTTGCGGACGAACCCGTAGGCCTCCTCGCCCACGAACTGCAGCTTGCCCGGCACCATCGCCCGCTTGCGCGAGGCGAGGTAGAAGAAGCCGAACACGAGCACCGCGGCCAGCACGAGCTGGAGCATGGGCTTGGTGACGGCCAGCAGCTGGGTCTGGCCGAGGAACTCGTAGGACCCGAAGTCGCCGCCGATTCCGGGCAGGTCGAAGTCCGCGGGACCCGGCGGGGTGAAACCCTCGCTGGCGGGGATGAGGCTGCTCAACGTGTCTCCTGTGTCTGCGTCAACGGGTGCGTCACTGCTGCGCCTGCTGGTCGTGCGGCTGCTGCTCGTGGTGCGGGGCGTGGTCCCGGGTGTCGGGCTGGGCGCCGGGCTTGACGTAGGGCTGCGGTCGGAACCGCGCCCAGGTCTGGTAGAGGCCCAGGGTGATGCCGGTCAGGATGCCGACGACGACGAGGAACTGGGTCCCCCACCACCGGTCGAGCCCCCATCCGATCCCGCCGTAGACGAGCACCCCCGAGACCAGGTAGCCGAAGGCCAGCCACGGGTCGCCCTGCACGTCTCCCGTGGGGGACGTGGTGGGGTCGGGGTCGCTCTGCCCGGAAGGAGAGTCTTCAGGAGCCATCGCGCGTCGGACAATAGCAGCCGCCATGGGTCAGCGATCACCCGCCCGGGCGGCACCGGACGCGGACGTCCGGTCATCGTGGACGTCGATGGAGGACGAGTCCGTGAGGGCGTAGACAGGGATCCTCAGCCGCGTGGTCAGGACGATCTGCGCGACTACCCAGGTCAGGGTGCCGCCCACCACTCCGGCCGCGGCCCAGGGGGCCGACAGGGCCCCGTCCAGCGCGCCGCTGCGGGCGAGCACGAGAAAGGCGAGGCCGGCGACCACCACCTGGAGCAGGTAGGTCGTCAGCGCCACGACCAGGGTGAGCCCCGGCGCGACGGTGGCCACCGCGTCGACGGCCAGGGACCCGAGCGCGAAGACCGCGACGACGACGCCAGCACCCACGATCGCGCCGTAGGCCGCCGGGGCCCCGGAGACGACGGCACCCAGGCCGGCCAGGACCACGCCGGCTCCCACCGAGACCGCCGCGCCTCCGAGGAGCACGGGGGCCACGCTGGTGCGCGGGTCCTGCTGCGACTCGGTCGTCATCGTCGGCGGCCGTTCTCTGGGGGCGGGAGCGGGGGTCGAGAGGCGTTCTGCGCGGTCGTGACCGCGCTCGTGAAAACTATCACAAGGCCTCCCCGGGGACCCAAACCGCAGGTCAGACGGGGTCCGTGACGCCGGCCGGACGGTGCACACGGGGCAGGAGGAAGGTCAGTCCCGCGGTGGCGGCGGTGGCGACGAGGAGCACCACCAGCACCCAGGCGCCGGTGTAGAGGCTGGCCAGCACAGTGCCGAAGGCGACCAGCGCGGCCCAGAGCCACATGATGAAGACCGCGCGCCGCTGCGAGTGCCCGATCTCCAGCAGCCGGTGGTGCAGGTGCTGCTTGTCGGGGGCGAAGGGCGAGCGGCCGGCCCGGGTGCGGCGCACCACCGCCAGCACCAGGTCGAGCAGCGGGATGACGAGGATGGAGATCGGCAGCAGCAGCGGCAGCAGGGTCGGCAGCAGGCTGGCCTGACCGCCCGAGGCGCCCTGGGAGATGTCGGCGCCGGCGAACTGGCCGGTGAGGGTCACCGCGGAGGCCGACAGGACCAGCCCGATGAGCATCGACCCGCTGTCGCCCATGAAGAGGCGGGCGGGGTTGAAGTTGTGGGGCAGGAAGCCGGCGCACGCGCCGGCCAGGGCCACGGCCAGCAGGGCCGCCGTGGTGGCGCGAGGCGCGTTGTTGGCCACCGTGAGCTGGTAGCAGAAGGCGAAGAAGGCCAGCGCCCCGATGCCCACGACGCCGGCGGCCAGCCCGTCGAGACCGTCGACGAAGTTGACCGCGTTGACGGTCGCCACCACCACGAAGCCGGTGAGCAGCGCCCCCTGGGCGGGGTCGAGGGAGAACACGGTGCCGGCGGTGGTCGGGAAGAAGTAGAACTGCACCCCGAAGGCGATGAGGAAGCCGGCGGCCAGCACCTGGCCGCCGAGCTTGGTCAGCGCGTCGAGCTCGAAGAGGTCGTCGAGGACGCCGACGGCGCAGATCAGCGCGCCGGCGATGAGCACGATGCCGGCGTCGCGGAAGACGAAGGCGCCGCTCGCGGAGAGGAACGGCAGCTCGCGCGCCACCAGGTAGGCCGCGACGAGGCCCCCGAGCATGGCCAGCCCCCCGAGGTAGGGGATCGGCTCGTCGTGGACGTCGCGGTCGCGCACCCGGGCGACGGCACCCGTGCGCAGGGCGATCTCGCGGGCGATGACGGTGAGCAGGTAGGTGACCGCAGCGGCGACCAGGAAGACCAGGACGTACTCGCGCACGGCTCTCGTCAGTCCCCGTGGGTCAGGGTCGCACCGAGCGGCTCGAGCACCTCGTTGAGCTGCTCCAGCGAGAGGGCGCCCAGCCGGAGCACCCGACCCTGGGCGCCGGTGACGTCGACGATCGTGGAGCTCTCCCCCACCGGGGACTCCCCCGCGTCGACGATGACGGCGACGTCCTCACCGAGCATCTCCTCGGCCTGGTCGGCGTCGGTGGCCGCGGGCATCCCCGTCTTGTTGGCCGAGCTGACGGCCAGCGGGCCGGTGCGCTCGAGCACCTCCCGGGTCAGCTCGTGGTCGGGCATGCGCAGCGCGACGGTGGCCCGGGTGTCACCGAGGTCCCACTGGAGGGAGCCCTGCTGGTGGCACACCAGGGTGAGCGGGCCGGGCCAGAAGGCCTCGACCAGGGCGCGGGCGTAGCCGGGGATCTTGGTGGCCAGCGCGTCGATCGTCGTCGCCGAGCTGACCAGCACCGGCGGTGGCATCTCGCGACCCCGCCCCTTGGCGGCCAGCAGCTCGCGGACCGCGGCCGGGTCGAAGGCGTCGGCGGCGATGCCGTAGACGGTGTCGGTGGGCAGCACGACCAGCAGGCCGCGCTGGACGGCGAGGGTCGCGGCCTCGACGGCCTCCTCGCGCTCCTCGTCGGTGGTGGTGGCGTAGCGCAGCTTGTCAGTCATCGCCGCTCATCGTGCCAGTCTCGCGGTCGTGAAGCGCGCACGCCCTGCCAGGTCGGTGTGGTCGCGCACGTCGGCCCACCGCCCGGCGGCCACGAAGACGGCCGGCGCGGACTGCCCCTGCACGTCGGCGTGCTCGGCGCCCACGACGCCACCGGGGCGCAGCAGCTGGGCCGCCCGCACCGCGAGCACGCGCATCGCGTCGAGCCCGTCGTCGCCGGAGAACAGCGCCAGGTGGGGGTCGTGGTCGCGGGCCTCGGGGGCCACGGACTCCCACGCCTCCAGCGGCACGTAGGGCGGGTTGCAGCTGATCACGTCGACGGTGCCCCGCAGGTCCTCGAAGGCCGTGGCCATGTCGCCGCGGCGCAGCTCCACCCCGGTGCCCGACAGGTTGCGCTCGGCCCAGGCGTGGGCGCCCTCGTCGAGCTCGACGGCGTGCACCCGCGCGTCGGGCACCTCGTCGGCCAGCGCGCGGGCGATGGCGCCGGAGCCCGTGCAGAGGTCGACCACCACGGGCTCACGGCCCTGCGCCAGCACCGCGCGGGCGGCGTCGACCGCCCACCCGGCCAGCAGCTCGGTCTCCGGGCGGGGCACGAAGACCCCGGGGCCGACGGCCAGCTCGACGTGGCGGAACGCCGCCGTGCCGGTGAGGTGCTGCAGCGGCTCGCGCGAGGCGCGGCGCGCCACCAGGGCGTCGTACGCCGCGAGCGCCGGGCCACCGACCCGGTCGACGAGCACCAGCCGGCCGCGCGTGGTGCCCAGCACGTGCGCCAGCAGGGCGTCGGCGTCGTGCTCGGGCGAGGCCACCCCCGCCTCGCGCAGGCGCGTGCTGGCCGCGGCGAGCACCTCGCGGCGCGGCCGGTCGGGCCCGGGGCTGGACACCTCAGTCCTCGAGCGCGGCGAGCCGCGCGGCCAGGTCGGCCTCGACGCTGGAGGCGATGACGGGCTCGAGGGCGCCGTCGAGCACCTGGTCGAGGTTGTAGGACTTGTAGCCGGTGCGGTGGTCGGAGATGCGGTTCTCGGGGTAGTTGTAGGTGCGGATCCGCTCGGAGCGGTCGACGGTGCGGACCTGGCTGCGACGGGCGTCGCTGGCCTCGGCGTCGGCGGCCTCCTGGGCCACGGCCAGCAGCCGGGCCCGCAGGATGCGCAGTGCCTGCTCCTTGTTCTGCAGCTGCGACTTCTCGTTCTGGCAGCTGGCCACGATGCCGCTCGGCACGTGGGTGATGCGCACCGCGGAGTCGGTGGTGTTGACGCTCTGTCCGCCCGGGCCGCTGCTGCGGAAGACGTCGATGCGCAGGTCGTTGTCGTCGAGCTGCACGTCGACCTGCTCGGCCTCGGGGAGCACGAGCACCCCGGCGGCGCTGGTGTGGACCCGGCCCTGCGACTCGGTGACCGGCACCCGCTGGACGCGGTGCACGCCGCCCTCGAACTTCAGCAGGGCGTAGGGCGCCTCCCCCGGCTCCGGGGTGCCCTTGGCCTTCACCGCCACGGTGACCGACTTGTAGCCGCCCAGGTCGGACTCGGTGGCGTCGAGGACCTCCAGCGCCCAGCCACGGGTCTCGGCGTAGCGGGTGTACATCCGCAGCAGGTCGCCGGCGAACAGCGCCGACTCCTCGCCGCCCTCGCCGGACTTCACCTCGAGCAGGGCGTCCTTGTCGTCGGCGGCGTCGCGGGGCACCAGCAGGCGGCGCAGCCGCTCCTCGGCCACGACCCGCCGGGCCAGGAACTCGTCGGCCTCCGCCGCGAAGGCGGGGTCCTCGGCGCCGAGCTCGCGGGCCGCCTCGGCGTCCTCGCCCAGACCGGTCCACTCACGCCAGGCGGCGATGACCGAGGACAGGGCGGCGTAGCGCTGGTTGAGGCGCTTGGCCAGCCGGGCGTCGGCGTGGGTCTCGGGCGCGGCGAGCCGGCGCTCGAGCTCGGCGTGCTCGCCGAGCATGCCCTCGACTGCCTCGAACACGGAGCCTCCCGGGTGCTGTGAGCGGTGCTGGTGCGGCGTGGGTTGGAGAACCTGGTGGTACGACACGAGCGCCGGCCCCCGTCACGGTGGACGGGGACCGGCGCTCGAGGAGGACTACTTCTTGGCAGCCTTGGCGTAGCGGGCCTCGAAGCGGGCGACGCGGCCGCCGGTGTCGAGGATCTTCTGCTTGCCGGTGTAGAAGGGGTGGCACTGCGAGCACACGTCGGCGCGGATCTCGCCGGACTCCTTGGTGCTGCGGGTCGTGAACTGGGCGCCGCAGGTGCAGGTGACCTGGGTGTCCACGTAGGTCGGGTGGATGTCGCTCTTCATGCTGTCCTCATCTCCTGTTCCCGTCTCCGGGAGGGCGCCGGGTCGTCGGCGCGGGATGCGCGGACGTGAACCGGTGCCAGGTGGTCATTGTGCCAACGTCGGGCCCGGCGTCCCAATTCCCTGGTGCGCCGAGCGCTCGGGCAGGCGCACCACCACCGTGGTGCCGCGCCCCTCCTCCGAGGTGATCCGCACGTCGCCGCCGTGCTTGTCGACGATGGTCTGCACGATGCGCAGCCCGAGGCCCGTGCCGGCGATCTCGTTGTCGACGGCGTTGGAGGCGCGGAAGAAGCGGCCTCCCAGCTGGTCGACCTCGTCGGCGGGGATGCCGATGCCGCTGTCGCTCACCGTCACCCGCACCATGGCCTCGTGCGCGCTGGCCGCCACCGTCACCACCGAGCCCGGCCGGCTGAACTTCACGGCGTTGCCGATCACGTTGAGGAAGGCCCGCGCCAGCATCGCGCGGTCCATGAGCACCCACAGCGGGTCCTCCGGCTCCTCGACCTCCACCCGCAGGTCGCGACCGGCCGCCGTGATGGCCACGTCGGTGAGCACGTCGCGCAGCAGCAGGCGCACGTCGCCCTGCTCGAGGCTCGTGCTGCGTGCCTCGGCCCGCGACAGCGTGAGCAGGTCGTCGATCAGCAGCCGCAGGCGGGCGACGTTGCGCGTGGTCGCCTCCAGCATGCGCTGGTGACGGGGCCCCATCGCGTCCTCGAACTCCTCGGCCACCATCTCCAGGTAGCCGCTGATCGTCGTCAGCGGCGTGCGCAGCTCGTGGGAGACGTTGGAGACGAAGTCCTCGCGCGCCGTGTCGAGCTCGCGCAGCTCGTCGTGGATGTGGGCCTCCACGGCCCGCGCCCGGGCCTGGGCGTCGGCGAGCTCGTTGAGCGCCGCCGCGACGGCGCGGACCTCGCGAGTGCCAGCGTCGCCGGCCCGCACCTCAAGGCGACCCGCGGCCATGTCCTGCACGACCGTCTCGAGGTCCTGCAACGGCCGGGAGAGGTCGCGGCGCAGGTCGCGGCGCGCGCGCGTCACCACCAGTCCGGCCAGGGCGGTGAGGAGCAGGGTCGCCGCGATGGTCGCGCCCACCAGCCACCAGGCCCGGGTGCGGGCCTGCGCGGTGAGGTCGTCGAAGGCCCGCGCGGTGACGGCGTGCTCCGCGCGGTAGCGGGAGAAGAGGTCCTGGCCCAGGGCGAAGCGCGCGGGGTCGAAGGTCTCGGGTCCGCCGGGGGCGGCGGCGCGCGGGTCGGCGTACTGGTCCAGCCAGCGCTGCCCGGCCTCGAGCTCCGAGGCCAGGAGCGGCTGGAGGTCGGGCTCGGAGGCCGCGAAGTCGGCGACGTCCCGCTCGTGGCCGGGCAGGCGTGCGGCGGCCTCGCGGTAGTCCTCCAGCGCCGCCGCGTCGCCGCTGCGCGCCCACGCACCCACCGCGGACTCCAGGTCGGTGAGGTCCTGGAGCACCTCCTGGTGGGCCTCCGCCGCGGGAGTCACCTCCGAGGTCACCCGCGACACCGCCTGGGCGGCCAGCAGCATCCCGCCCACCGCGACCACGGCCAGGGCCGCCACGACGACCAGCAGCCGGCGCACCGCCAGGCCGACGAGGTCCTCGACGCTCACGGCGTGCGCCCCGCTCCGCCTCATCGGGTGCGGGTGAGCAGGGCCTCCACACGCGACGCCAGCTCGCGCGGGCTGAAGGGCTTGGTGATGTAGTCGTCGGCACCGGAGTCGAAGCCCGACTCGACGTCGGACTCCTGCGCCCGGGCGGTCAGCAGGATGACGGGCAGATCGGCCAGCGACGGGTCGGCCCGGATGGACTTGATCGCGTCGAGGCCCGAGACCCCCGGCATCATGACGTCGAGCACGGCGAGGTCGGGGCGCGAGGCCTGGCAGGCGGCCACCGCGGCCGCGCCGTCACCGACGGCGGTGATCTCGTGACCGAGCATGCTCAGCTTGAACTCGACGAGCTCTCGGATGTCGACGTCGTCGTCGGCCACCAGGATGCGGGCCACGTGGTCAACCTTTCGGGAGTTGCACGGCAGGACGGGTCGAGGGGAGCCGTCAGCGTAGCCGTCCCCGGCCCGGCGCGCGCCGGAACGTCCCTCCCCCGGCCACACGGGGGCCGCTGGTCCGGACCGGTGAGGGCCCGGACCAGCGGCCGCGGGCGCTCAGGCCCGGCCGCGACCGGTGGGAGCCGCAGCGGTGGTGCGCTGGACCTGCATGAGCAGCTCGATGTTGGTGGAGGTGCCGCGCAGGCGCTCCAGCAGCAGCTCCTGGGCGGCCTGCGGCTCGAGGGCGGCCAGCTCGTGACGTAGGGCCCACACGATGTCGACCTCCTCGGCGCCCATGAGCAGCTCCTCGCGCCGCGTGCCCGACCGCGCCGCGTCGACCGCCGGGAGCAGCCGCTTGTCGGCCAGGTCGGTGCGCAGCCGGATCTCGGCGTTGGCCGTGCCGGCCAGCTCCTCGAAGATCAGCTCGTCGATCGGGGAGCCGCTCTCCACGACCGCCGTGGCGAGGATCGTGAGGGAGCCGCCGTCCTCGACGTTGCGGGCGGCGCCGAAGAACCGCGTCGTGGGGTGCAGCGCGGCGGCGTCGACGCCACCGGGCAGCACCCGCCCGCTCGAGGGCAGCGAGAGGTTGTAGGCGCGCCCCAGCCTGGTCAGTCCGTCGAGCAGGACCACGACGTCGTGGCCGAGCTCGACGAGCCGCTTGGCCCGCTCGATCGCGAGCTCGGCGACCATCGTGTGGTCGCTCGGCGGGCGGTCGAAGGTCGAGGCGATGACCTCGCCCTTCACCGACCGCTCGAAGTCGGTGACCTCCTCGGGACGCTCGTCGACGAGCACGACCATCAGGTGGCACTCGGGGTTGTTGGTGCTCACCGAGCGCGCCACCGACTGCAGCACCGTCGTGCGGCCGGCACGGCCCGGGGCCGCGAGCAGCGCCCGCTGCCCCTTGCCCAGCGGGGCGGTGAGGTCGAGGGCACGGCCCACGACGTCGGCACGGCCGGTCTCGAGCCGCAGCCGCTCCTCGGGGTGCACCGGCGTCAGCGCGGCGAACTCCACGCGGTGGCGGGCCGTGTCGGGCTCGGCGCCGTTGACGGAGTCGATGCGCACCATCGGGTTGAACTTCTCCTTGCGCTCGCCCTCGCGGGGCTGGCGCACCTGCCCGACGAGCGCGTCACCGCGTCGCAGCCCGAACTTGCGGACCATCGACAACGACACGTAGACGTCGTCGGTGCCCGGCAGGTAGCCGCTCGTGCGGACGAAGGCGTAGTTGTCGAGCACGTCGAGGATGCCGGCCGCCGGCACGAGCACGTCGTCGTCGAGCACCTGGGTGTCGGGCTCGTTGCGCCCGCCGCCCGCCGCGCGCGGACCCCGCTCGCGGTCACGTCCCCGGCGGCGGCGGTTGCGTCCCGTGCCGCCCTCGTCGTCCTGCTGGTCGGCGCCCTGGCCGTCGCGGTTCTGCCCGTCGCGGTTCTGCCCGTCGCGGTTCTGCCCGTCGCGGTTCTGCCCGTCGCGGTTCTGGCCGGCCTGGTCCTTGCCGCCCTGGCCGCCCTGGTCGTTGCCGCCCTGGCCGCGCTGGTCCTTGCCTTGCTGGCGGTCCTGCTGGCGGTCCTGCTGCCGGTCCTTGCCGCCCTGGTCGTTGCCGCCCTGGCCGCGCTGGTCCTTGCCCTGCTGGCGGTCCTGCTGCCGGTCCTTGCCGCCCTGGTCGTTGCCGGCCTGGCCCCGGTGGTCCTTGCCCTGCTGGTCCTGCTGTCCCTTGCCGGACTGCTTGCCCTGCTGGTCCTGGTCCTGCTGGCCACGGCCCGCCTGCTTGTCCTGACCGCGCTGCTGAGGGTCCTGCTGCCGGTCCTCCTGCCGGTCCTGCTGCCCGTCCTGCTGGCGGTCCTGCTGTCGCGCGGCCGGAGCGTCCGGGGCCGGCTGGTCGGCCGACCCGGTGGCGGCGCGCTCGGCACGCCGCTCGCGCACCCGGGCCGAGCGGCTCTCCTGGCGCACCTGGGTCGTGCCGCCCGGGCCGGCGTCGGCGGCGGCAGCGGGCGCCGCGTCGGCGGCCGCACCGTCGGTCGGCACGCTGGCGGTCGGTGCGCCGTCCGACGGGGCGGCCGTCTCGCCGGCGCTCGCCGTACGCCGCGAGCGCGTGGTGCGCGGCGGGGTCTGGGCGGGAGCGTCCGCCGCCGGGCCGGCCGCACCGGCCGACTGGGCCGAGCGGATCGCGTCGACGAGCTGAGCCTTGCGCATCCCGCCCGCGCCGGCGACGCCCATGCCGGCCGCCAGCGCCTTGAGGTCGGCGAGCAGCATGGAGTTGAGCCCACCTCCGCGCTTGCGGGGGGCGTCGCCACCTGCGGGCGCGGGCGAGGTGGGGTCCGGGGTGTCCGTCACGTGAGGGTCCTTGCCACGTATCGATGCGGGGTCCTCGGCCGGGCGCGGAGAGGCCGGCGACCGAGGGTCTGGCTCCCCCGTGGGGCGTCCGACGGCCGGGATCCGGTCGTGCGGACGATCCGCCGGTGAGGACGGGGATCGGGGGAGGTTCCGCGCCCGAGAGGCCGAGCAGGCTGGGGACGATGCCCCCGGTGCCGGCCGAGAGAGCTGCGGCGTGCGGTCAATGTAGCACCGCGTCGGCCCCGCGGGGCCGGGGATCAGGAGACGCGGACCCCGTCACGGTCCACCGCGACGTAGGACGCCTCCCAGCCGCGCGGCGCGCGGTCGAGCACGGCACGCACCGCGGCCGGGCGGCCCGCCTCCGCGAAGGCGAGCACGGTCGGCCCGGCGCCGGAGACCACCGCGGGCACGCCGTCGGCGCGCAGGACGTCGACGAGCGCCACCGAGTCGGGCATCGCGGGCCGGCGGTAGTCCTGGTGCAGGTAGTCGCGGGTGGCCCGCAGCAGCTGCTCGGGCTGGCTGGCCAGCGCGGCGACCAGGAGCGCCGTGCGCCCCGCGTCGGCGGCGGCGTCGGCGTGGGGCACCGCGGCGGGCAGCAGGCCCCGGGCGACCTCGGTCGACAGCGGGGTCGGCGGCACGAGCACCACCGCGCCGACCCGCGGGTCGACCGGCGAGGTGACGGCGTAGAACCCCTCGTCGTCGTGACCGGAGATCACGAAGCCGCCGTAGAAGGCCGGGGCGACGTTGTCGGGGTGGCCCTCGATCTCGGCGGCGAGACGGAAGAGCGCGTCGTCGTCGATCAGCAGGGAGCCGCCGGCCACCAGCGCGCGGGCCAGGCTGACGCCCGCCACGATGGCGGCCGAGGAGGAGCCGAGGCCGCGGGCGTGCGGCACGACGTTGCGGCAGGTCAGGCGCAGCCCCGGCGGCTCGGCGCCCATGAGGCCCAGCGCGGCCCGCATCGAGCGCACCACCAGGTGGGTCTCGTCGCGCGGCACGTCGGCGGCGCCCATGCCCTCGACGACCACCTCCAGGCCCGAGGCCACGACCTCCGCGCTGAGCTCGTCGCGCAGGTCGAGCGCGAGGCCGAGGGAGTCGAAGCCGGGGCCGAGGTTGGCCGAGGTGGCCGGCACCGAGACGTGCACGGGCCCGTCGACGAAGCGGGTCACGCCGCCCTCAGGCCAGGCCGGCGGCCTGCGCCGCCGAGGAGACGTCGGCGTCGACCACGGTGTCGACCAGCGGACCCACACCCTCGAGGGCCGTCGCAGTGTCCTTGAGCCCGTGGCCGGTCACGGTGACGACCACCGTCGCGCCCGCGTAGGACTCCCCCGCCTCGAGCTCCTGCAGCAGACCGGCCACGCCGGCCGCCGAGGCCGGCTCGACGAAGACGCCGTCGTGGGTGGCCAGCAGCCGCTGGGCGGCCAGGATCTGCTCGTCGCTCACCGCGGCGAAGCGACCGCCCGACTCCTCGGCAGCGGCGACCGCGAGGTGCCAGGACGCGGGGTTGCCGATGCGGATCGCGGTGGCCTTCGTCTCGGGGGCCGGGAACGGCGACCCGGTCACCAGGGGACTCGCGCCCTCGGCCTGGAAGCCGCGCATGACCGGGCGGCGGGTGGCCACGCCCTGCTCGGCGTACTGGCGGTAGCCGAGCCAGTAGGCGGAGATGTTGCCGGCGTTGCCGACCGGCAGCAGATGGAAGTCAGGGGCGTCGCCGAGGAAGTCGACGATCTCGAAGGCCGCGGTCTTCTGGCCCTCGAGGCGCACCGGGTTGACGGAGTTGACCAGGGCGACGGGGTAGTCCTTCGCCAGCCCCTGGGCGATGGCCAGGCAGTCGTCGAAGTTGCCGCGCACCATGATGACCTGCGCGCCGTGGAGGATGGCCTGGGCCATCTTGCCGGCGGCGATCTTGCCCTCGGGCACGAGCACGAGCGGCTTGAGGCCGGCCTTGGCGGCGTAGGCGGCCATCGAGGCCGAGGTGTTGCCGGTCGAGGCGCAGACCACGGCCTCGGCGCCCTGGTGCTTGGCCACCGAGATCGCGGCGGTCATGCCACGGTCCTTGAAGGACCCCGTGGGGTTGTCGCCCTCGACCTTGAGGTGGACCTCGGCGCCGGTGAGGCCGGAGAGCCAGCCGGAGTGGACCAGGGGCGTGCCGCCCTCGCGCAGGGTCACCGCCGGGGTGCCCTCGGGGAGGTCGAGCAGGTCGCGGTACTCCTCGATCACCCCGCGCCACTGGTGGGTGCGGACCGGGGTCCTGGGGGCCGTGGTCGTCATTCCGCAACTCCTTCGACACGCATGACGGAGGTGACGTCACGCACGATGTCCATGGTCCTCAGGTGCGCCACGGTGGCGCTGAGCTGGGCGTCGGTGGCCTCGTGGGACACCACGACCAGCTGGGCGTCGTCGCCGCGACCCTCCTGGCGCACGGTCTGGATCGACACGTCGTGCTCGGCGAAGGCCAGCGCGACCGTGGCGAGCACGCCGGCGCGGTCGTCGACGTCGATCGCCACGTGGTAGCGGGTGCGGCTCTCGCCCATCGACAGCACGGCGCGTGCGGCGTAGGCCGACTCCCCGGCCCCGCGGGTGCCGGCGAGGCGGTTGCGGGCGACGGTCACGAGGTCGCCGAGCACCGCCGACGCCGTCGGCGACCCCCCGGCGCCGGGGCCGTAGAACATCAGCTGGCCCGCGGCCTCGGACTCCACGAAGACCGCGTTGTAGGCCTCGCGCACCGAGGCCAACGGGTGGGAGCGCGGGATCATGGCCGGGTGCACGCGCACCGCCACGGCGTCCTCGCCGCCGTCGGCACCCGGGCGCAGCTCGCAGATCGCCAGCAGCTTGACCACGCTGTCCATGTCGCGCGCCGAGGCGACGTCGGCCGCGGTCACCTCGGAGATGCCCTCGCGGTGCACGTCGGAGGCGGTGACACGGGAGTGGAAGGCCAGCGAGGCCAGGATCGCGGCCTTGGCCGCGGCGTCGAAGCCCTCGACGTCGGCGGTGGGGTCGGCCTCGGCGTAGCCGAGGTCCTGGGCCTCCTGGAGCGCGTCGCCGAAGCCGGCGCCCGAGGTGTCCATCTTGTCGAGGATGAAGTTGGTCGTGCCGTTGACGATGCCGAGCACCCGGGTGACCGTGTCACCGGCCAGCGACTCGCGCAGCGGGCGCAGGATCGGGATCGCCCCGGCCACCGCGGCCTCGTAGTAGATGTCGCGCCCGGCCTTCTCGGCGGCCTCGAAGAGGGTCGGTCCGTCCTCGGCCAGCAGGGCCTTGTTGGCGGTGACCACGCTCGCGCCGTGCTCCAGGGCGCTGAGGATCAGGCCCCGGGCCGGCTCGATGCCGCCGATGACCTCGACCACGAGGTCGACGTCGTCACGGGCCACCAGCGCCGCGGCGTCGGTGGTCAGCAGCCCCTCGGGCACCTCGACCTCGCGCGCCGCGTCGAGGCGCCGTACGGCGACCCCCACCAGCTCCACCGGGGCGCCCACGCGCGCCGCGAGGTCGCCCGCCTGCTCCTGGAGCAGCCGCACCACCTGCGACCCGACCGAGCCGCAGCCCAGCACCGCCACACCGAGCGACTTGTCGCTCTCCTTCACTCGAGACCACCCACGTCGGTTGCCAACAGATCGTCCTCAGTCTCGCGTCGTACGACGACGCGCGCGACCCCGTCCCGCACCGCGATCACGGGCGGGCGGAGCGCGTGGTTGTAGTTGGAGGCCATCGACCGGCAGTAGGCGCCGGTGCCGGGCACGGCCAGCAGGTCGCCGGGGGCGACGTCGCCGGGCAGGAACTCGTCCTTGACCACGATGTCGCCGGCCTCGCAGTGCTTGCCGACGACACGGGCGAGCACGGGCGGGGCGTCGGAGACGCGCGAGGCGAGCGTGCAGGAGTAGTCGGCGTCGTAGAGCGCCGTGCGGATGTTGTCGCTCATGCCGCCGTCGACGGAGACGTAGGTGCGCACCGCTCCCCCGTCGAGCCGCACCGCCTTGACCGTGCCGACCTCGTAGACCGTGCACATCGCGGGGCCCGCGATGGCCCGGCCGGGCTCGATCGACAGGTGGGGCTCGGCGATCCCCAGCGCGCGGCACTCGTGGGCCACGATCGCCGACATCTCCGCGGCCAGGCGCGCGGGCTCGGCCGGGTCGTCCTGCGTGGTGTAGGCGATGCCGAAGCCTCCGCCGAGGTCCATCTGCGGCATCGTCGCGCCGAGCTCGGTCGCGACCCGGGCGTGCAGGGCCAGCACCCGCTTGGCCGCGACCTCGAAGCCGGCGGAGTCGAAGATCTGCGAGCCGATGTGGGAGTGCAGGCCGAGGAGCTCGAGCCCGGGGGCGTCGAGCACGCGGCGCACCGCCTCCAGCGCGTCACCGGAGGTGATGGAGAAGCCGAACTTCTGGTCCTCGTGGGCCGTGGCGATGTACTCGTGGGTGTGGGCCTCCACGCCCGCCGTCACCCGGACCATCACGCGCGCCGGCCGTCCCTCGCGGGCCACGACCGCCGCCAGCCGCTCGATCTCGTCGAAGGAGTCCACGACGACCCGGCCGACGCCCAGGCGCACGGCGCGCTCCAGCTCGCCGACGGTCTTGTTGTTGCCGTGCAGCTCGACGCGCGCCATCGGGAAGCCGGCGCGCTCGGCGACGCTCAGCTCGCCGCCCGAGCAGACGTCGAGGCCGAGGCCCTCCTCGGCGATCCAGCGCGCGGCGGCGATGCTGAGGAAGGCCTTGCCGGCGTAGAAGACGTCGTAGTCGGCGAAGGCGTCGCGGAAGGCCCGGGCCCGGGCCCGGAAGTCGGCCTCGTCCAGCACGTACGCCGGGGACCCGTGCTCGGCCACGAGGTCGCTCAGCGCGACCCCGCCGACCTCGAGCACGCCGTCGCTCTTGCGCGCGGTGCTCGACCAGAGGTGGGTGACCAGGTCGTTGGGGTCGCTGGGCTCACGCAGCCACGAGGGACCGCGGGGCCCCTCGGCGTGGGCCCAGCCGGCCTCGTGCGCCCTCACATCCGCTCCGGGGCGCTCACGCCGAGCAGGCCGAGGCCGTTGGCGAAGACCACCCGGGTGGCCGCCACCAGGGCCAGCCGGGCGCGGTGCAGGTCGTTCGGCTCCTCGTCGCCGAGCGGCAGCACCCGGCAGCTGTCGTAGAAGCGGTGGTAGACCCCCGCCGTGTCCTCCAGGTAGCGCGCGACCCGGTGGGGCTCGCGCAGCTCGGCCGCGCTGGCCACCACGCGCGGGAGCTCGGCGAGCGCACGCAGCAGCTCGCCCTCCCGCTCGTGGGTGAGCAGGTGCATCGCGTCGCCGGGCTCGAGGCCGAGGGCCGCGGCGTTGCGCAGGATCCCCGAGACGCGCGCGTGGACGTACTGCACGTAGTAGACCGGGTTGTCGTTGCCCGACTTGGCCCACAGGTCGAGGTCGAGGTCGATGTTGGAGTCGGAGCTGTAGCGGGCCAGGGCGTAGCGCGCGGCGTCCTTGCCGATGGCGCCGACCAGGTCCTCCAGCGTGATGACCGTGCCGGCCCGCTTCGACATGCGCACGGGCTCGCCCTCCTTGAGGAGGTTGACCATCTGGCCGATGAGGATCTCCAGGTTCTCCCCCGGCCGGTCGCCGAACGCGGCGCACATCGCCATCATCCGACCGACGTAGCCGTGGTGGTCGGCGCCCAGCATGATCAGGCAGCGGTCGAAGCCGCGCTCCCGCTTGTCGAGGTAGTAGGCGAGGTCGCCGGAGATGTAGGCGCCCTGACCGTCGGACTTGATGATCACCCGGTCCTTGTCGTCGCCGAACTGCTCGGTGCGCAGCCAGACGGCGCCGTCGGCCTCGTAGGTGTTGCCCATCTCGGTGAGCCGCGCGATGGCCCGCTCCACTGCCCCGCTGCGGTGCAGGTCGTCCTCGTGGAAGTAGACGTCGAAGTCGACGCCGAAGTCGTGGAGGCTGGCCTTGATCTCGGCGAACATCATGTCGACACCGACGGCGCGGAACACCTCCTGCGCCTTCTCGTCGTCGAGGTCGCGCACCTCGGGCCGCTGCTCCACCACGGCCGCCGCGATGTCGTGGATGTACTGGCCGCCGTAGCCGTCCTCGGGCGCGGGCCGTCCCTGCGCGCTGGCCAGCAACGAGCGGCTGAACCGGTCGATCTGCGCTCCGTGGTCGTTGAAGTAGTACTCCCGGGTGACCTCGGCGCCGGTCATCGTGAAGATCCGACCCAGGGCGTCACCGACAGCAGCCCAGCGCACCCCGCCGATGTGGATGGGGCCGGTGGGGTTCGCGGAGACGAACTCGAGGTTGATCCTCTCGCCGGCGAAGGCGTGGCTCGCGCCGTAGCGGTCGCCGGCCGCGAGCACGTCGAGGGCGACGCGGCCCTGGGCACCGGCCTCGACCGTGATGTTGAGGAAGCCCGGCCCGGCGATCTCGACCTCGCCGACGCCGTCGACCGCACCGAGGCGCGCGGCGACCAGCTCGGCCAGGGCCCGCGGGTGGGTGCCGGCCTTCTTGGCCAGCTGGAGCGCGACGTTGGTGGCGTAGTCACCGTGCCCCTTCTGCCGGGGTCGCTCCACCGTGACGCTGGCCGGGACGCCCTCGGGGAGGGTCAGCGAGCCCTCGTCGACGAGGGCCGACAGGACGTCGACGATGGTGGCGGAGAGCTGCTCGGGAGTCACCGGTCAAGGGTAACGAGGTCGGGCGCTCCGCCCGACCACGGTCTCGCGGGCCCGGGGCGGCCCCGCTTCGACGCCGGGCCGGCCTGGTTGTAGGGTTCGGAACCGCGCCGCTGGTCGGCGTGAGCGCCTCCGTAGCTCAGGGGATAGAGCACTGGTTTCCGGTACCAGGTGCCGCAGGTTCGAATCCTGCCGGGGGCACACCTTTCTCTCGTCTCGCCCGGTTCTCCCCGGGCGCGGGACCCTCGTGGTCTGGACCGCCCGGACGTGTGACCTAACTTCCACGTCAGCCCGGCGTTCACTCAGCAACGAGGGGTCTCGGGGTCCCTCGGCCCGGGAGGCGCACGCGGCCGCACGGCCTCACACGCCCCTCCCGGCCGGCCCCCACTCGCTGACGAAAGCAGGAACAGTGAAGACGACCCTTCGACGGGCGGTCGCGGTCTCCGCGGTCTGCGCCGCCGGCCTCGCCGGCACCCTGACCACCCCCACGACCGCCACGGCCGAGGACGGCCCCTCCGCCCGGGCCGAGCGCCGGCTGACCGACTTCGGCATGAAGGCCAACGTCTACGGCACCAAGGTGCTGCTGGGCGGCGTGGAGCTGAAGAGCCTCAAGGACGCCCGCGCCAACCAGCCCTGCACCCGCACCGCCGGACTCTCCGACGTCGTGGGCTCGCTGCTCAGCACCGACACGCTCCCCGTCCCCAACGACCTGGTCCACCTCTCCCCCAGCACCAGCAGCTACGAGACCTACGAGACCGCGGGTCGCACGGGAGTGCGCGGCATCAACACCATCGCCGACATCGCCATCGGCGGCGAGGTCGTCGACGACCTCGCCATCCCGACCCTCAAGATCGAGGGGCTGCGCTCGGTCGCCGACTCCTTCTACGACCGCTCCGCCGTCGACGCCCGCGGCGCCGCCGGCGCCTACGGCACCGACCACTCCTTCGGCTTCGAGGGCATCTCGTTGGACTACGACGACACGGTGGTCGAGGGCACCCCGCTCGCCGACCTGCTCGACATCGTCAACGACGCCACCGCCCCCGTCTCCCAGGTCGTCGACCAGCTCGTCGAGCTGCTGTCGTCGGTCGCGGGCAACACCGTCGAGATCCCCGGCCTCGGCTCGATCGGGCTCGGTCGCTCCGGCGGCACGGTCGGGAAGACCTTCGCGACCTCGGAGACCTATGCGCTCAAGATCGACGTCGACCCCAGCGAGGCGGCCAACGACTCGGTGACGACGCTGCAGCTGGGCCGCGCCAAGACCCGCATCTCCAGCCCCGTGCGCTCGGGCGTCTTCCGCTCCACCGTCATGGGCCTGGACCTCTTCGCCGGCAACGACCTGCTCCACATGGGCGGCATCGGCACCCAGACCATCCCCTGCGAGGGCACCGGTGGCGACGTCCGCACCAAGACCGTCGAGCAGGCCCAGGTGCTGCTCGGGGGCCTGGTCACCCTGACCGGGCTGGAGTACGAGTACTCCGGCGAGCAGCTCGCCCGAGGGCGCGCTCGGTCCATGGTGGCCAGCAAGCTCGGCCGGCTCGAGATCCCCTCGGCCGGCCTGGTCATCACCGGCATCGGCTCGCGCATCGACCTGCTGGGCAAGGGCGCCGGCACGAAGGTCGCCCGCACCGTGAAGGTCAAGGTCGGCGATATCCTGCTCGACGGCGAGTCGATCAAGCCCGACGACCTGTCGCTGGGCGACCAGGTGCTCTTCGGCGACAACGGCGTCATCACCTTCGGCCGCATCCCCGCCGGCGGCAGCAACTTCTACGGCACCGAGGTCAGCGCCATCTCCGTGCGGATCCCCGGCGTCATCGACCTGATCGACGTCGGCTGGGCCGGCTCACGCATCTACCCGCGCTGACCCGCGCTGACCCGCGCTGACCCGCGCAGCACCTCACGCGACACCCCGCAGCACACCAGCAGCACCCCGACGCCGGGGCGGCACCGCCGCCCCGGCGTCGCCGTGTCCGGCACCGTCGCGCACACCCACCCGGGGGAGCCTCGCGCCGGCTCCGGTGCGGGTATCGTTGGACCATGCAGGAGCGCCCCTTCACCAGCACCCTCGACTCCGGTGTCCTCACCGTGAGCGGGAGCATCGACGAGTACGCCGTCATGACGCTGCGCAACCAGATCGCCGCACACTCCGCCGACTACACCGGCCGGGTCGTGATCGAGCTCAGCGACGTCGACTACCTCCCCAGCGTCGCGATCGGCGTGCTGGCCAAGGCCATGTCGCAGGCCCGACGCGCCGGCGGGTCCGTCGAGCTCGTCGCCCGGCGCGACACCCTGGCCCAGAGGATGCTCACCGTCGTCGCCCTCCCCTACCGGGAGTCGCCCGACGACGAGGAGCCCGACCCGTCAGGCGCCCCGGGTGCCGTCGCCTGAGCCGGTGCGGCCGCCGGTCAGGGCGCAGCTCGCCCTGCCCTTCACCGTCGACTCCGTCACCGAGGCCCGGCACCGGCTCGGTGACCAGCTCGAGGCCGCCGGGGTCAACCGTGTCACCGTGCAGACCGCGTGCGTCATCGTGAGCGAGCTGGTCGCCAACGGCGTCCGGCACGGACGTGGCGGGGCCCGGCCGGCCCTGGAGGTCGCGTGGGAGACCCGCGGCGACGACCTGGTCATCTCGGTGGCCGACGGCGGGGGCGCGTCGCTGCCCGTCGTGCGACCACCCGACCTCGACTCCGACTCCGGGCGCGGGCTGATGATGGTCGCCGGCCTGAGCAGGCGGTGGTCCTACGACACCTCGCGCGGCACCACGGTGCGTGCCGAGATCGAGCTGGTCTGAGCGCGACGCCGCTGCGGCTCAGCAGCCGCGGGGCAGGGTCGCGTCCTGACGGGCGGCGTCGCCGAGCCTCCGGGCGACCGCCACGTAGGGCAGCACGACGCTGGCCTCTCCGACCTGCCCCAGGGCGCCCGGCACCACGCACGTCGTGATCCTGCGCCGGTCGACCTGCGCCACCGCCTGTGCCAGGCGGAACAGCTCGACCGGAGAGGCGTCGGTGGCGGTGTGGCGCAGCACCGTGGCGACGCCGCGCTCGAGGAAGCCCGGGCGGTCGGCGCGCTCCGCGATCGCGGCGTGGATCCCGCGGAGCACCCGCTGCTGGTTGGCGGAGCGGTCGAAGTCGCCGCCCGCGAGACCCTTGCGGATCCGGGAGAAGGCCATCGCGCCGTAGCCGTCGAGGCGGATGCGGCCCGCCTCGAAGCCGAGGGGCTTGAGGTCGGGGTCGGAGAAGGCGCGCGGGTTGTCCACCTCGATGCCGCCGATGTCGTCGACCATGTCCTCGAAGAAGGGGAAGCGGGTCACCACCACGTAGTCGGGCTCGATGCCGACGAGGTCGCCGACCGTGCGGGCGAGCAGCTGCGGGCCGCCGTAGGTCAGCGCGGCGTTGACCCGGTCGGAGCCGAAGCCGGGGATCGGCACGTAGGAGTCGCGCGGCACACCGATCGACGCGGCGGCGCCGGTGCGGGTGTCGAGGCCCACGAGCTGGAGGGCGTCGCCGCGCACCCGGGTCATGTCCTCACCCGGCCGCGCGTCGGAGCCCACCGCGAGGATCCACACGACGTCGGGGGTCAGGTCGACCGCCTGGGCGCGCCGCACCTCCACGAGCACCGCCTGCGGGCTGCTCACCGCCGAGCCGGGCACCGTGAGGGCGGCCAGCACCAGCACCGCGGCCAGCACCACCCGGCGCCAGCCGCGTCGCGCGGCCCCGCCGGCCGACCTCCCGACCTGCTCCCGCGAGCCCGTCATCGTGCGCCCTCCCCGGCACGCGCCAGGCGCCCCTGGGTCAGGTCGTAGGCGAAGACCCGCCAGGCGTCGCCGTCCCAGGTCAGGGAGAGCCGTCCTTGCACGCGTCGCGCGACCTGCTCGTCGGCGCCGCTGAGCGGCACGTAGTCGAGCAGCACCCGTGCGGTGGCGCCGCGCACGCGCCCGCCGTGGGCGAGCAGGTCCACCACGACCCGCTGCCGCGCGGCACGGACCGCGTCGACCCCCTCGCCCAGCGAGGCGGCACTGGTGCGGGCCCGCTCCGCCCGCGCGGCCTCGCGCGCCCCCGCGGTGAAGCCGGGGAAGGCGTCACGGACGTCGGAGCGGGGCCAGGGACCGTCGAGGAAGGCCGCGGCGTACCAGTCGGCCACGACCTGGCCGACCCGCTGCACGACACCCTCGCGGCGGGCCGCCGGCAGCCGTCCGACGACCTCCCCGGTCCGCACGACCACGGGCGCCGACGCGGGGCCGGTGGCCGCCGGGGCCGACGACGCGCCGGCGGCGGGCGGGTCACCGCCGTCGGGGGCCTCGTCGGTGCAGGCCCCCGTCGTCAGCAGCAGGGCGAGGACGAGCGCCCCGGCGGCCCGACGTGGGGACCGTGCTCGGTGCGCGCGCCCGGGCGGCCTCGGCGACACGCCGGGGACCGTGGGTGGGAGGGGCATCATCGGGTCGTCGTCCTCTCGTGGCCGCCGTGGTGGCGGGGCGCGCGTCGCCCCGTGACCCCGGGCCGGGTGTGGTGCGGCTAACACCCTGCCCGAAAGGTGACCTCAACCTCGGCATTTGCCGGGTCGGGGGACTAGCCTGGACCACGGAAAACCACCCACCCCGCGCGCTCCCGGAAGAGGCGAAGCAAGTCGTGCCGCAGTCCCCTGGCAACAAGTCTCCACACCCCACCACCACCACGGAGCCGCCTGCGGACTTCGGCGCCAACGAGTGGCTGGTCGAGGAGATGCACGACCAGTACCAGGCCGACCCCTCGAGCGTCGACGCGACGTGGGTGACGTTCTTCAAGAACGGCGGCGCCGAGGCCGTGCTCGGCAACGGCAACGGCGCCAGCAACGGTGCCGCGGCCGCGGGGTCCGCGCAGAAGGCGCAGCAGAAGGCGCCGGAGAAGGCCCCCGCGACGCCCGCCGAGAAGGCTCCCGAGAAGGCTCCGGAGAAGGCCGCGGCGCCCGCCCCGGCGAAGGCTCCGGCCGCCGCTCCGGCTGCTGCAAAGGGCTCCGACTCCCCCGCCCCGGTCGCCAAGCCGCGGCCGGCCGGCAAGGCCGCCGAGCCCGCCCAGGGCACCAGCAGCCCGGTGCCGAAGGAGTCGCGCCCGGCGGAGCCGTCGCCGGCCAAGGACGAGCCCACCTACACCGTCCTGCGCGGCGCCCCCGCGCGCACGGCGCAGAACATGGACGTGTCGCTGACCGTCCCCACCGCCACCTCCGTGCGCTCCGTGCCGGTCAAGCTGCTGTGGGACAACCGCACCGTCATCAACAACCACCTCGCCCGCGCCCGCGGCGGCAAGGTGTCGTTCACCCACCTGATCGGCTACGCCCTGGTGCAGGCGGTGAAGTCGATGCCGGAGATGAACGTCGGCTTCGACACCGTCGACGGCAAGCCCAACCTGATCACCCCCGCCCACATCAACCTGGGCCTGGCCATCGACGTGCCCAAGCCCGACGGCAGCCGTCAGCTGCTCGTGCCGGCCATCAAGGCCGCCGAGACCATGGACTTCGCCGGCTTCTGGACCGCCTACGAGGACATCGTCGCCAAGGCGCGCGACGCCAAGCTCACCGTCGCCGACTTCCAGGGCACGTCCATCTCGCTGACCAACCCCGGCGGTATCGGCACCAGCCACTCCGTGCCGCGCCTGATGAAGGGCCAGGGCGCCATCATCGGCGTCGGGGCCATGGAGCTCCCCCCGGAGTGGCAGGGCGCCTCCGACGAGGCCATCAGCCGCAACGGGATCAGCAAGGTCATGACGCTGACCTCGACCTACGACCACCGCGTCATCCAGGGCGCGCAGTCGGGTGAGTTCCTCAAGCGCGTGCACGCCCTCCTGCTGGGCGGCAACGACTTCTACGACGAGATCTTCCGGTCGCTGCGCATCCCCTACGAGCCGATCCGCTGGAGCAAGGACATCTCCACGTCGCACGACGACGAGATCTCCAAGCAGGCGCGCATCCTCGAGCTCATCCACGCCTACCGGGTGCGCGGCCACATGATGGCCGACACCGACCCGCTGGAGTACCGCCAGCGCAGCCACCCCGACCTCGAGGTCGAGTCGCACGGGCTGACCCTGTGGGACCTCGACCGCGAGTTCGCGACCGGCTCCTTCGGCGGCTCGGGCCGTCGCTTCATGAAGCTGCGCCAGATCCTGGGGATCCTGCGCGACTCCTACTGCCGCACCACCGGCATCGAGTACATGCACATCATGGACCCCGAGCAGCGCCGCTGGATCCAGGAGCGCGTCGAGGTGCCCCACACCAAGCCGCCGCGCGAGGAGCAGCTGCGCATCCTGCTCAAGCTCAACCAGGCCGAGGCCTTCGAGACGTTCCTGCAGACCAAGTTCGTCGGGCAGAAGCGCTTCAGCCTCGAGGGCGGCGAGACCACGGTGCCCGTGCTCGACGAGATCTGCGAGGCCGCGGCCGAGTCGGGCCTCGACGAGGTCGCCATCGGCATGGCCCACCGCGGCCGGCTCAACGTGCTGGCCAACATCGTGGGCAAGAACTACTCCCAGATCTTCCGCGAGTTCGAGGGCAACATCGACCCGCGCACGGTCCAGGGCTCCGGTGACGTGAAGTACCACCTCGGCGCCGAGGGCGAGTTCGAGTCCGGCACCGGGGAGAAGATCAAGGTCTCCGTCGCCGCCAACCCCTCCCACCTCGAGGCGGTCGACCCGGTGCTCGAGGGCATCGCGCGCGCCAAGCAGGACGTGCTCGACCAGGGCGCGGCCTACCCCGTGCTGCCCCTGCTGGTGCACGGCGACGCGGCGTTCGCGGGTCAGGGCGTGGTGGCCGAGACGCTCAACCTGTCCCAGCTGCGCGGCTACCGCACCGGCGGCACGATCCACCTGGTCGTCAACAACCAGGTCGGCTTCACCACCTCGCCGGGCTCGTCGCGCTCCTCGCTCTACTGCACCGACGTGGCCCGGATGGTCCAGGCGCCGATCTTCCACGTCAACGGCGACGACCCCGAGGCGTGCATCCGCGTCGCCCGACTGGCCTTCGAGTACCGCCAGGCCTTCAACAAGGACGTCGTCATCGACCTGGTGTGCTACCGCCGCCGTGGCCACAACGAGGGCGACGACCCGTCGTACACCCAGCCGCTGATGTACGACCTGATCGAGCAGAAGCGCTCGGTGCGCAAGCTCTACACCGAGTCGCTCATCGGTCGTGGCGACATCACGATCGAGGAGGCCGAGCAGGTCCTGCGCGACTACCAGCAGCAGCTGGAGCGCGTGTTCACCGAGGTGCGCGAGGCCACCGGCCAGCCCTCGGAGTGGACCACTGTGCCGGACTACCCGGACAAGCCCGCCGGGGAGACCCAGACCGCGGTCACCCTCGAGGTGCTCAAGCGGATCTCCGACGCCTACGTCACCCCGCCCGACGGCTTCACGGTCCACCCGAAGGTCATGCCCCAGCTCCAGCGCCGGGCCAAGGCCATCACCGAGGGCCCCATCGACTGGGGCACCGGCGAGATCCTCGCCTTCGGCTCGCTGCTCATGGAGGGCCGTCCGGTCCGCCTGGCCGGCCAGGACTCGCGCCGCGGCACGTTCGTGTCGCGCTTCGGCACGATCATCGACCGGGTCAACGCCAACGAGTGGACGCCGCTGGCCAACCTCACCGAGGACCAGGCCCGCTTCTACCTCTACGACTCGCTGCTCAGCGAGTACGCCGCGCTCGGCTTCGAGTACGGCTACTCCGTGGCCCGTCCCGAGGCGCTCGTGCTGTGGGAGGCGCAGTTCGGCGACTTCGTCAACGGCGCACAGACCGTCATCGACGAGTTCATCAGCTCGGGCAAGACCAAGTGGCGCCAGGAGTCGGGCGTCGTGCTCCTGCTCCCCCACGGCTACGAGGGGCAGGGCCCCGACCACTCCTCGGCGCGCATCGAGCGCTTCCTCACCATGGCCGCCGACGAGGCCTTCGTCGTCGCCCAGCCCTCGACGCCCGCGTCGTACTTCCACCTGCTGCGGCAGCACTCGCTGGGCTCGACCCACCGCCCGCTCATCGTCTTCACGCCGAAGTCGATGCTCAAGCGCAAGGAGGCCGCCTCCCGGCCCGAGGAGTTCACCGAGGGGTCCTTCCGGCCCTTCATCCCCGACGCCGAGGCCGACCCCGAGAAGGTCGACACGCTGCTGCTGTGCTCGGGCCGTGTCACGTGGGACCTCATGGTCGACCGGGCCAAGCGCGAGGGCGCCGAGCGCTTCGCGATCGCCCGCGTGGAGCAGCTCTACCCACGCCCCGAGGAGGAGATCCGGGCCGAGATCGCCCGCTTCCCCCGCCTCAAGCAGGTCCGGTGGGTGCAGGACGAGCCGCTCAACAACGGCCCGTGGCCCCACTACGCCCTCAACGTCTGGCCGGGCGTCGACGCCCAGGTGGAGGCCGTCACGCGGGCCGAGTCGTCCTCGCCGTCGGTCGGCACCGTCAAGCGCCACATGGCCGAGCAGAAGGACCTGCTCGACCGCGCGTTCGCCTGACATGTACTTCACCGACCGCGGGATCGAGGAGCTCGAGCGGCGTCGGGGTGACGAGGAGGTCACCCTGGCGTGGCTGGCCGAGCGGCTCCAGGAGTTCACCGACACCCACCCGGAGTTCGAGACCGCCGTGGAGCGGTTCTCGACCTGGCTGGCCCGTCTCGACGACCCCGACGACTGAGCGGCACGACGAAGGGGCCCGATCCGGTGACGGATCGGGCCCCTTCGTCGTGCGGGCGGGTGCCGGACTACCGCTCGTCGACCTCGGGGACGGGCTCGACGTGCTCCGCCGAGGCACGACGAGCGGCGTCGCGCAGCTCGAAGACCTCGGTGGCGAGCCCGCCCAGGGCGCCGGCGACGTCCTTGACGGCGCCGGTGAGGATGGTCGCCACCTCACCGACGGTCGTCGCGGTCGCCTCCACGGCGCCCTGGAGGGCGTCCTTGCGGATCTCGCTCTTGCTCAGCTGGTCCTTCATGGGCCCGGTCATGGTCCCTAGTGTGGCCCGAGCAGCCTCACGCGGCCAGGCGGCGGCGCAGGAAGCCGGGCACCAGGGCCTTGAGGTCCGACGGGGAGTCGGGCAGGGCGTAGCGGCAGATCTTCTTGGCCACGCTGCCCAGCTGACGCCCCAGCGGCCCGGTGTTGTAGTCGATCCCGTAGCGCTCGCAGATCTCGCGCACGTCCTCGGCGATCTCGGGGTAGCGGCGGGCGGGGATGTCGGGGAAGAGGTGGTGCTCGATCTGGTGCGACAGGTTGCCGGTCATCACGTGGAAGAGCCGGCCGCCGGTGATGTTGGCCGAGCCCAGCAGCTGGCGGTAGTACCAGTGGCCACGCGACTCGTCCTCGCACTCCTCCTCGGAGAAGGTCGCCACCCCGGCCGGGAAGTGCCCGCAGAAGATGATGTTGAAGGCCCACACGTTGCGCACCAGGTTGGCCACGGCGTTGCCGGCCAGCGTCATCGGGAAGAGGGGGCCGGTGAGGGCCGGGAAGAGCAGGTAGTCCTTCAGCGCCTGGTTGCGGACCTTGCGCATCAGTCCGGGGTAGATCTTCTTGTTCTCCTCCAGCGTGCGCTTGCCGGCGACGAGGTTCTCGACCTCGAGGTCGTGCATGGCCACGCCCCACTCGAAGAAGACCATGAGCAGCGCCGCGTAGACCGGGTTGCCCAGGTAGTAGGGGTGCCACTTCTGGTCGTCGTCCATGCGCAGGATGCCGTAGCCGATGTCACGGTCCTTGCCCAGGATGTTGGTGTAGGTGTGGTGGATGTAGTTGTGGGAGTACTTCCACTGGTCGCTGGGGCACACGTTGTCCCACTCGTACATGCGCGAGCTCAGACCGGGCTCGTTCATCCAGTCGTACTGCCCGTGCATGACGTTGTGGCCGATCTCCATGTTGTCGAGGATCTTCGACACGCTGAGGGCGGCCACGGCCAGCGGCCACGCCGGCGGCACGTAGAACAGCGCGCGCCCGGCGACCTCGAAGCCCCGCTGCACCTTCACGACGCGGTGGATGTAGTCACGGTCCTCGTCGCCCAGCGAGGCCAGGACGCGCTGGCGGATGGCGTCCATCTCGTCGCCGAAGTCCTTGAGCTGGGCCGCGGTGAGGCGGTGGAACGCGGCGTCGCCGGGCACGACGGGGCGCTCGGCGCGGGCGGCGCTCGCTCCGCTCGTGGTCGCGGTGGTCACGGTGGTCTCGGTGGTCTCGTTCAGGGTGGCGGTCATGGTGCGGTCCTTCCTCAGAGGTCGACGACGCAGTCGCCGACGGGGGCGGAGACACAGATCTGGATGTCCTCGTCGGGCAGCGAGGACTCGGCACCGGTGACGACGTTGCGCACGGTGCCCTCGGTCTTGCGGGAGGTGCAGGAGAAGCAGATGCCCATGCGGCAGCCGAACTCGGGCCGCAGGCCGAGCGCCTCGGCCTGCTCCAGCAACGAGGCACCGGTGTTGGCGGCCTGCTGGCCCGACCGGGCGAAGGAGACCTCACCCTCGGCCGTGCCCGACGCGGTCATGGGCGGCTTGAAGTACTCCACGCGCAGCCGGGGGCTCCCGGCGTACGCCGCCTGGACCAGCTCGATCATGCCGGCCGGGCCGCAGGCCCACGTGTCGGTGTCCTGGAAGGCCGGCACCAGCTCGCGCAGGGCGTCCTCGGAGAAGCGGCCACCGTCGGTCTCGTGCACCAGGTGCACGTCGACGTGGTTGTCGCCCGCCGCGATCTCGGCGAGCTCCGCGGCGAAGATCTGGTCCTCGGCGCTGCGGGCGTAGTGCAGGAAGGTCACCTTGCGGTGGGCCCGGCCGTCGTAGCCGTCGCGCAGCAGGGTGCGCACCATCGACATGGCCGGGGTGATGCCCGAGCCGCCGGTGATGAAGAGCAGGTGGTTGTTGGTCGGCGTCGCCGGGCTCTCGTGCATGACGAAGTCGCCCTCGGCCTGGCCCAGGTGGACCATGAGGCCCGGGCGGGCCTGCTCGACCAGGAACCGCGAGACCACGCCCTCCGCGTGCGAGCGCACCGTGAGCGAGATCCGCTCCCCCGGCGCCGAGGCGGGCGAGGAGACCGAGAAGCAGCGGGTCGTGCGGCGACCTCCGGGCAGGTCGACGCCCACCTGGACGTACTGGCCCGCACGGTGTCCGCGCCACGTGCTCGTCGGCTGGAGCACGATCGTGGCGACCGGGTGCTCGCCGTCGGTCTCGCGACGGACCTCGACGACGCGGGCGCGCACCTCGTGGGCCGCCCACATCGGGTTGACCTGCTCCAGGAAGCGGTCGACGCCGTGGGGCGAGGTGAGGGCGGCGACGGCGCGGGACCGGAGGATGGAGCCCGTGATGCTCATCGGAGTTGCTCCCGTCAGTTTGGGTGAACGATTGTTCACTCAAAGTCTCCGGGGTCGGCGCCGCGAGGTCAACCGGAACGGCGGGTGACGCCGCCCACCCCTCTCCTGGCGGTCGCGCGCGACCCGCGTGACGGTGCACACATGTGCTCCCGCCCGGGCCCCGGGGTTCCGGCGCGCGCGAGGTCGGAGCACGCTGCGACGGTGGCCTAGGATCGGGGGATGACCGAGACCCGCGGCGAGCGCAAGGAGCGCACCCGACGCGCCATCCTCGACGCCGCCCTGGCGCTGCTCGAGGAGAGCAGCCTGGTCGCGCTCTCCCTGCGCCAGGTGTCGAAGCAGGTCGGCATCGTGCCGACCGGCTTCTACCGCCACTTCGACTCCATCGAGGACCTCGGCATGGCTCTCGTGGACGAGTCCTTCGAGTCGCTGCGCGCCATGCTGCGCGACGTGCGGCAGGGACGCGAGGGCGGGGCACCGGGCTGGATGGACATCGTCGACGACTCCATCGGGATCCTCGACGAGCACGTGCACCGCCAGCGCTCCCACTTCGCCTTCATCGCCCGAGAGCGGACCGCAGGGCCGCCGCTGGTGCGCGAGGCGATCCGCCACGAGATCGAGCTGTGCGAGCGCGAGCTGGCCACCGACCTCGCCCGGCTGCCCGGCACCGACCGCTGGTCGACCGAGGACCTGCGCGTGCTGTCGGGGCTCATCGTCACGGCCATGGTCGCCTTCGCCGAGAACACCCTCCACGCCGTGGGTCGCCCGGGCGCCGAGAAGCTCGTCGTCGAGAACGCCCGCACCCAGCTGCGGATGGTGCTGGTGGGCGCGCTCAACTGGACCTCCCGGCCCTGAGGGGTCCCGCGGCCGCAGCGGCCGGCCCGGGGCTCGGGGCCGGGGCTCAGGCTCGGGGCTTGAGCACCAGCTCGGTCAGCGTGGCGTCCTGCGGGAGGTCGAGCACGCCCACCACGGCCTCGGCCACCGTGACGGGGTCGATCCAGCGCGAGGCGTCGTAGTCCTTGCCCTCCTGGGCGTGCACCTTCTCCTGCATCGCGGTGGCGGTGCGTCCCGGGAACAGCGAGGTGACCCGCACACCGTGCTGCGCCTCCTCGGCGCGCAGCGCGTCGGCGAGGGCCTTCAGGCCGTGCTTGGAGGCGGCGTAGGCCGACCACTGCGGGTGGGCGAACAGCCCGGCACCGGAGTTGACCAGCACGACCGTGCCGCGCGCCTCGCGCAGCGCCGGCAGCGCGAGGCGGGTCAGGACCGCCGGGGCCACCAGGTTGACCGCCAGCTGCTCGGTCCATGCCGAGGCCGTCAGGTCGGCGACGGCACCGAGCTCCACCACGCCGGCCGCGTGCACGACGGAGTCGAGCCGGGCGGGCAGGCGACCCTCCAGCCGCTCGAGGGCGGCAGCGTCGGAGAGGTCGGCCACCAGCACCGTCGCGCCCGGGTGCTCGACACCGAGCTCCTCGGCCCTCGCCTCGGAGCGCGCCACCAGCACCAGGTCGTCACCACGCGCGCGCAGGCGCCGGGCCAGCTCGGCGCCGATGCCCGCCCCGGCGCCCGTGAGCAGGTGGGTGCGAGCCATCAGCGGGTGAAGACGATCTTGCCGAAGACGTCGCCGCCGGCCATCGCGGCGAAGCCGTCGGCGGCCTGCTCCATGGGCAGCACCCGGTCGATCAGCGGGCGCGTGCCGGTGGCGTCGAGCAGCGAGACCAGGGACGCGAGCTCGTCGCGGGTGCCCATCGTCGAGCCGACCACGCTGAGCTGGAGGAAGAAGATCCGCGTGAGCTCGGCGTCGTCGAGGTCGGCCCCCGACGTCGTGCCCGAGACCACGATGCGCCCGCCCGGCTTGAGGGCGCGCACCGAGTGGGCCCAGGTGGCCTTGCCGACGGTCTCCATCACGGCGTCGACCTTGACCGGGAGGCGCGCCCCGGACTCGAAGACCTCGTGGGCGCCGATCTCCAGCGCACGGGCCCGCTTGCCCTCGTCGCGGCTGGTGGCCAGCACCTTGAGGCCCGCAGCCCGGGCGAGGGTGATGACGGCGGTGGCGACGCCGCCGCCCGCGCCCTGCACCAGCACGGTGTCACCGGCCACGAGGCCGCCGCGGGTGAAGAGCATGCGGTAGGCGGTGAGCCACGCGGTGGGCAGGCAGGCGGCCTCCTCGAAGGACATCGAGGCGGGCTTGGCCACGACGTTGGCGCGGGGCACGACGACCTTGTCGGCGAAGGTGCCCTGGTGCCGCTCGGAGAGCAGCGAGCGGCGCGGGTCGAGGGTCTCGTCGCCGCGCCACGCGGGGTCGCTGACGACCGCGTGCACCACGACCTCGTTGCCGTCCTCGTCGAGTCCGGCCGCGTCGCAGCCCAGGATCATCGGCAGGGCCTCCTCACGCAGGCCCACCCCGCGCAGCGACCAGACGTCGTGGTGGTTGAGCGAGGCGGCCTTGACCGTCACCGTCGTCCACCCGTCGGGGGCCTCGGGGTCGGGCCGCTCCCCCACCGTCAGGGCGGAGAGCGGGTCGTCGGAGGAGAAGCGGTCGGCGTAGACGGCGAACATGGGGACAACCTAACGGGGAGTGGCTGGACGGACGGGGCACGCCGTCTCAGCGGCGTGCGACGCCGTCCTGCCGGGCGGCGGCCGCGACCGCGGCAGAGACGGCCGGGCCGACGCGCGGGTCGAACGGCGAGGGGATGACGTACTCCTCGGTCAGCGCCTCGCCCACCAGGTCGGCGAGCGCGCGGGCCGCGGCCAGCTTCATGCCCTCGGTGATGGCCGTGGCGTGGGCGTCGAAGGCGCCGCGGAAGATGCCGGGGAACGCCAGCACGTTGTTGATCTGGTTCGGGAAGTCGGAGCGTCCGGTGGCCACGACGCGCGCGTGGCGCCGGGCCACCTCGGGGTGCACCTCAGGCGTGGGGTTGGCCAGACCGAAGACGATGGCGTCGGGCGCCATCGTGGCGACGTGCTCCTCGGGCACCGTGCCGCCGGAGACGCCGATGTAGACGTCGGCGCCGTCGAGCACGTCGGCCAGCGAGCCGGTGCGGCCCGTGACGTCTGCGGTGAGCTCGGCCAGCGAGCGCTTGACCGCGGTGAGGTCGCCGCGCGAGGAGTGGATGACGCCCTTGCGGTCGGTCACGGCGAGGTCGGTGATGCCGGCCTCGAGCAGGATCTTGGCCACCGCCACGCCCGCCGCCCCCGCGCCGGAGATGACCACCCGGGTGCTGCCCGGGTCGCGGCCGGTGAGCGTGAGGGCGTTGGTCAGGGCGGCGAGCGCCACCACGGCGGTGCCGTGCTGGTCGTCGTGGAAGACCGGGATGTCGAGCATCTCCTTGAGCCGGTCCTCGATCTCGAAGCAGCGGGGAGCCGAGATGTCCTCGAGGTTGACCCCGCCGAAGCTCGGCGCCAGCCGGGCCACGGTCTCGATGATCTCCTCGGTGTCGGTGGTGTCGAGGCAGATCGGCACCGCGTCGACGCCGCCGAACTGCTTGAACAGCACCGCCTTGCCCTCCATCACCGGCATGGCGGCGGCCGGCCCGATGTCGCCCAGGCCGAGCACGGCGGTGCCGTCGGTGACGACCGCGACCGTGTTGGGCACCCAGGTGTAGTGCTGCGTGAGCGCCGGGTCGGCCGCGATCGCCTCGCACACCAGGGCCACGCCGGGGGTGTAGGCCAGCGACAGCTCCTCCGCGCCGGCCAGGGCCACGGAGGACTGGATGGACATCTTGCCGCCGAGGTGCAGGTCGAAGACGGGGTCTCCGGCCCGCGGGTGCGACGGCGAGGCCGACGGGCCGTGGCCCGCAGGGCCGGCGGCGGCGGTGGTGGTGGCAGGAGACGTGGGAGAAGCAGTCATCACAGGACTTTCCAGGACGAGTCGGATGGGCCGGATCGTGCCCGGGACCACTGCTCGACGCGAGGGGTTGCCGCGGAGCCGTGACGCCCGGAGGGCTGTCCCGCCAGTCTGGCACAGCGCACGAATACAGGACGCCGGCGTCCGCAATGCTCTACGTCACAGCGCCCGCGAGGCAGCGGCGTCGGGCCCTGCACCCGCCCTGAGCAGGCAGGGACGCGGCCAGACGCGGCACAGCGCCACGGCCAGCACCTGGTCCTCGGCGACGGGCCCGCGGTGCCGGGAGTCGACGCCCACCGACGGGTCGTCGCTGAGCAGCCACCAGCCGGGCGAGCCGCCGGCCGTCGTACGCCGCTCCACGGCGCGCTTGACCGCCAGCGTGCCGTCGGGCAGCCGGGCGACCACCACCCGCCCCGGCACGACCCGCGCGCCGTGCAGCACCAGCAGCCGGTCGCCCCCGCGCAGCGTGGGCGCCATCGACGCCCCGCGCACCAGGGCCCACCCGGGGCGACCCGGGCCGGGCAACCCACCGCGGGCACGAGCGAGCCACCCGATGGGGTGGCTCGAGGGGGAGACACCTCGTGCGGGACGCGACACGCGGAGTAGTGTCGCAGCCGAGCTCAGCAGACCCCTGAAGGACCACGAGAGGAACCGCATGTTCGCGCGACTGTTCGCACCCACCGTCGAGGTCTCCGCCCACTGCGACCTGCCCTGCGGCGTCTACGACCCCGCGCAGGCCCGCATCGAGGCCGAGTCGATCAAGGGCATCATCGCCAAGGTCGCCGACAACGACGACCCCGACTTCCGCACCCGCGCCATCCTGATCAAGGAGCAGCGCGCCGAGCTGGTCAAGCACCACCTGTGGGTGCTGTGGACCGACTACTTCAAGCCCCCGCACTTCGAGAAGTACCCGCAGCTGCACGTGCTGGTCAACGAGGCCACCAAGCTCGCCGGCGCCTCCGGCGCCAAGGGCGCCCTCGACGCCGACGTGGCCGACCAGCTGCTGGCCAAGATCGACGAGATCGCCGAGATCTTCTGGGAGACCAAGAAGGCCTGAGCGACGCAGCCGGCGCGCCGCCGCCGCCGCGGCGGGCGCCGCCGACCGTTTGTCGAGGCCGGTCCCGGGGTAGACCCCCGGGACCGGCCTCGCTGGCGTTCCAGGCGGCACACATGGGGCGCAGCCGAGCACCAGCCGAGCACCGGACGGCCTCCCACCCGGGGAGCCACCGCGTCACCTAGAGTTCGACCACTTCCTCCGCACCTGCCACGAAGGACGGCCCCATGTCCCAGCCCGGTCCGACGATCGACCCGATCCGCGACCGCTCCGACGTCGAGCTGCGACTGCCCGCGGACGGCGCCTACGTGTCGGTGCTCCGCACGACGACGGCGTCGCTGGCCGCGCGCCTCGACTTCACCATCGACGACATCGAGGACCTGCGCATCGCGGTGGGCGAGGCGTGCGCGCTGGTGCTGCCCGAGGCCGACGCCGGGGCCGACCTGGTCGGACGCTTCTACCTGCGCCCCGCCGAGCTGACGGTGTCGGTGTCCGTGGGCGCCGCCGACGCCGGTGAGCCCGACCGCGACAGCTTCGCCTGGCAGGTGCTCGACACGCTGGCCTCCGAGGTCGGGGTGCGGATCGCCGAGGGCGAGCTCGCCGTCGCGCTCACGCTGCGCTCCACGCACCTGGGAGCCGGCCTCTGAGATGGACCACCCCCTCCCGGACGACGACCCCGCCCCCAGCGCGGCGAGCGAGGCGACCGACGCCCGGCGCGCGGGCGTCGAGCTCACCCGCCGGCGCAGCGCCGAGCTGTTCCTGGCCTTCCACGACCAGCAGGGCAGCGAGGCCGGTCGCGAGAGCGCGCGGGACGCCTTGGTGCACCTGCACCTGCCGCTCGTCGAGCACTGCGCACGGCGCTTCCGCAACCGCGGCGAGCCCTTCGAGGACCTGGTGCAGGTGGGCACGATCGGGCTCATCAAGTCCATCGACCGCTTCGACTCCGACCGGGGCGTGGAGTTCTCGACCTACGCCACGCCGACGATCATCGGCGAGATCAAGCGCTACTTCCGCGACAAGGGCTGGGCGATCCGGGTGCCGCGGCGGCTCCAGGAGCTGCGCATGCAGATCGGCTCCGCGACCGCCGAGCTGACCCAGACCCTCGGCCGCTCCCCCACGGCCCGCGAGCTCGCCGAGTGCATCGGGTGCACGGTGGAGGAGATCGTGGAGGGCATCGAGTCCAGCAACGCCTACTCCACCCTCTCCCTCGACGCCAGTGACGACTCCGACGACGGGGCCGCCACGATGCTCGACGCCATCGGCATCGAGGACGCGGGCCTCGAGCACGTCGAGATCCGCGAGTCGATCAAGCCGCTGCTCGACCAGCTCGACGCGCGCGAGAAGAAGATCCTGCTGCTGCGCTTCTTCCGCAACATGACCCAGTCGCAGATCGCCGAGGAGATCGGCGTCTCGCAGATGCACGTCTCCCGGCTCCTCAACCGCACCCTGGAGCACCTGCGGCGCTCGCTGCAGGAGCAGGACTGAGCCCTCCCCGCGCCCCCCCCGGCGCTGCCCCGGGGCCGCTCAGTCCTCGCGCATCGGGTCGTCGGCGAGGGCCTCGAGGCTCGCGGGGTGCAGCATGCCGGCCAGCACGACGGCGGCCACGACGACCAGGCCCAGCGCGATCAGCTGGGTGCCCCGGAAGCTCCAGGCCAGCCCGAGGGCGATCAGCTGGGTCAGCAGGATCGGACCCCGCGTCCAGGCCTGCCCCCGCGTCACCGCCCAGGCGCAGGCGATGACGGCCACGCCGAAGAGCGCGAAGAACGCCGCCACGGTCCATCCCATCGTGGTGCGCCCCTCGGAGAGGTCGGCGAGCTGGGCGCCGGCGAGGAGCAGCAGGACCAGCCCCTCGACCGCGGCGAGGGAGGCCGCGACGACCAGCGGCGGCGGGTTCTCGGATCGGGTCACGACGCCGAGGTTAGTGCGCCCCCTCCACACGGGACGCCTGTGACGCAGGAGACCAGCGATTTGGCTTGTTTAACGGTCCAAAAGTTGTCAGTGTGTGCGGAGCGCTCGTGGCCGAGTCCACTTCGTGGTGCCATCGCACCGGGCGCTGCCGCAGGCTTGCGTTGCCCCTGGCCTGCACATTTCGCTTGAGGAAAAGAGGGATCGCCCAGCCATGGACTGGCGTCACCGTTCAGCATGTCTCGACGAGGATCCGGAGCTGTTCTTCCCGATCGGCAACACCGGCCCGGCCATCCTGCAGATCGAGGAGGCCAAGCAGGTCTGCCGACGCTGCGACGTGCGCGAGCAGTGCCTCGCCTGGGCCCTCGAGGCCGGCCAGGACCACGGCGTGTGGGGCGGTCTGAGCGAGGACGAGCGTCGTGCGCTGAAGCGCCGCAACGCCCGGGCCCGCGTCCGCACCGCCTGACCCAGCGCCTGACCCACCGCACCGCCACAGGGCCGGTCAGGTCAGCGGGTCGAGGGGGACGTCGACCACGGCACGGGTGCCGTGGTTCGAGGGCACCGGCCCCATCTCGAGCCGACCACCGAGCTCCGACTCCACGAGCGTGCGCACGATGGAGAGACCCAGGTTGGTCGATCCCTCCAGGTCGAAGCCGTCGGGCAGGCCACGGCCGTCGTCGTCCACGACCAGGTGGAGCCGGCCCGCAGCACGGTGCACCCCCACGCTGACCTCTCCCAGCAGCCCGCCGGCGAGGATCTCCTCGGTCGAGCGCAGCCCGGCGGGGTGCTCGTCGGGCACCTCGTAGCCGTGCTCCACCGCGTTCTGCAACAGCTCGGTCAGCACCATGGCCAGTGCGGTCGCCGACTCCGAGGTCAGCTCGCCGAAGCTGCCCGTGCGCCGCACCCTCACCCTGCTGCCGACCGCGCTGACGTCGGTCACCATGGCGCAGAGCCGGTCGGCGATCTCGTCGAAGAGCACCGTCTCCTCCACGGCCTGGCTGAGCGTCTCGTGGACGATCGCGATGGTCCCGACCCGCCGCACGGCCTCCTCCAGCGCGGCCTTGGCGTCCTGCGAGCCGATGCGGCGGGCCTGCAGGCGCAGCAGGGCGGCCACGGTCTGCAGGTTGTTCTTCACGCGGTGGTGGATCTCGCGGATCGTGGCGTCCTTGGTCACCAGCTCGCGGTCGCGCCGGCGCAGGTCGCTGACGTCGCGCACGAGCACGAGGGCACCGATCCGGGTGCCCTGGGGCCGCAGCGGGATGGCACGTGCGATCAGCGTGACCTCGTCGGTGCCGAACTCGGTGTCGCGGTGCGTGCGGCCGCCCATCACCGCGCTGAGGGTCTCCTCGTCGGGGCGGCGCCGCGACGGCACCAGCTCGCGCACCAGGTCGGGCAGCGCGAGCCCGGCCAGGTCGCCGGAGAGACCGAGACGGCGGAAGACCGACAGCGCGTTGGGGCTGGCGTAGACGACGTGGCCCTGGGCGTCGACGCGCAGGAAGCCGTCGCCCACGCGCGGTGAGTCGGCGTGGTCGCTGCGCTGGCCCTGCGCGGGGAACCAGCCGCCCGCGATCATCTGGGTCAGGTCGGCCGCGGTCTGCAGGTAGGAGAGCTCCAGGCGGCTGGGGGTGCGCACGCCGAGCAGGTTGGTGTTGCGCGTGACCACCGCGATCACGCGGCCCTCGCGACGCACCGGGATGCTCTCCACCCGCACCGGCACGTCGTCGCGCCACTCCGGGTCGCCCTCGCGCACCAGGCGCTGCTCGGCGTACGCCGCGTCGAGGAGGGGGCGTCGCCCGCGGGGCACGAAGGTGCCCACGACGTCGTCGACGTAGGACGTCGGGCCGGTGGTGGGCCGCATCTGCCCCACCGCCCAGAACCCGCTGCCCTCGCGGTCGGGCAGCCACAGCACGAGGTCGGCGAAGGACAGGTCGGCGATGATCTGCCAGTCGGCCTGGAGCAGCTGGAGCCACGCGACGTCGTCGGGCCCCAGGTCGGTGTGGCTCCGGACCAGCTCGCTCATCGACGGCACCCGCCGAGCCTACGGCGAGCGGCGGGGCCGTGCGCACCGTCGGCCCCGACGTCCGACGGGCGGGCACGCGGTCGCGCCGTGAGCCCGTGCACACCTGGCCCGCACCGGGAGCCCACCGGGCCCGCCCCTCCCCGCGGGCCCGCCGGACCGACCGGTCGGGCCCTCCCCCGACCGTGCGCGGACCCCGGGGAGTTTGGCAGGATGACAGCCATGTCGGGCGCGTATTGGAGACAGGTGCACGCCGACGGCCTCGCGGTGCCGTCGGACCGCCCCCTCGACGACCTGACCGCGGAGCTCACCCGCATGCTCGGCGACACCGACCCCGAGACCCGCGACGGCACGGCCTACCCGACGCTGGCGACGTGGGTCGAGCGGGGCGTCTACGACGACCTCCTGGCCGGTCTCGGCGACGGCATGGCCGCCGGGCTGACCACCGGGCTGGGCGAGGTCGGCACCGACTCGGTCTTCCGCCGCAGCTTCTCGGTGCTGGTGCTCGCCGAGTGCATCGCCCGCGACAACGAGCGACCACTGGTCTCCGGCGGCAAGGTGCTCGACTGGGGCGACCGGATCGCGACCTGGCTGCTGCGCGAGCGCGACCTGCGCGGATTCGTGCCGGGCAAGGGATGGGCCCACGCGGTGGCCCACGGCGCCGACGCCCTCGGGGCGCTCGCCGCGTCCCCCCACATCGGCAAGGCCGAGCTGACCGTCGTGCTCGACGTCGTGGCCGACCGGGTGCTCATGCCCGTCGACGCGCTCTTCGCGCACGGCGAGGAGGACCGCCTGGCCCACACCACCCTGTGCGTGCTGCGCCGCGACGTCGTGCCGCTGAGCATCCTCGAGCCCTGGATCAACCGCCTCGCGTCGGCCGCCGGGGAGCGCGCCGTGCACGGCGAGCAGGACCCCTTCCTGCGCGGCGGCAACGCCGAAGCCTTCCTCCGCGCCCTCTACCTCCAGCTCGCGCTGGGCCCGCGCCCGCCGGCGGTCCGCTCCGACCTGCTGCTGGTGGTCGTCGAGGCGCTGCGGGCCAGCAACCCGCACTTCCTGCGCGACTGACGCCCTGGGTGACCCGTGGGTAACCTGCGGGCATGACGCAGACCACACCCGACCCGCAGCAGCCCGCGAGCCCCGACGCGCATCCGGAGGGCCACCTCGAGGGCCACGCCGGCCAGCTCGCCGTGGCGGTGGCCCGAGCCCACGGCGTCGAGACGATGTTCACGCTCTCGGGCGCGCACGTCTTCCCCATGTACGACGGGGCCGTGAAGGCCGACCCGCCGATGCGCCTGCTCGACGTGCGCCACGAGCAGACCGCGGCCTTCGCGGCCGAGGCCACGGGCAAGCTCACCCGGGTGCCCGGCCTGGCGGTGCTGACGGCGGGGCCCGGCGTCACCAACGGCGTGAGCGCCATCGCCCAGGCGCAGTTCGCCGGCTCCCCCATGGTGGTCGTCGGTGGCCGGGCCCCGCAGAACCGGTGGGGCAGCGGCAGCCTCCAGGAGCTGGACCAGCCGCCGATCGTCGCGTCGGTCTCGAAGCTGGCGCGCACCCTGCCCACCGCGGGCGACGTGCTCGGCGGCATGCACGAGGCCTTCAGCGCGGCGGGGTCCAGCCACCGCGGCCCGGTCTTCGTCGACGTGCCGATGGACGAGTTCTTCGCCTCCGCGTCGGGCTCCCTGCCCACGGTCGGTGCGGGCCGGGGCGAGGCCCCCGACACCGACGCGATCGACCGGATCGCGGCGCTGCTGGCCGCCAGCGAGCGCCCCGTGCTCGTGCTCGGCACCGACGTGTGGGCCGACCGTGCCGAGGTGGCGGCCCTGCGGCTGGTCGAGGAGGCGGGCCTGCCCGCCATCACCAACGGCATGGGTCGCGGGCTCGTGCCCGGGGGGCACCCGCTGCTGGTGACCAAGGCCCGCGGCGCCGCGCTCGGCGGCGCCGACCTCGTGGTCGTCGTGGGCACCCCGCTGGACTTCCGTCTCGGCTACGGCGTCTTCGGCGGCAAGGACGGCGCCACCCCGGCCCGGGTCGTGCACGTCGCCGACTCCGCCGGGCAGGTCTCCACCCACGCCGACCTCGCCGCGTCGGTCTCGGGCGACCTGACCTCGGTGCTCGACGGGCTGCTCGTGGCGCTCGAGCGCCACGACCGCCCCGACCGCAGCGCCTGGGTGGGCGGGCTGCAGGACACCGTGCGCGGCGCCACGGAGCGCGACCGGGCCCTCCTCGGCGCCGAGGCCGACCCCATCCACCCCGCCCGCGTCTACGGCGAGCTCGTGCCTCGTCTGGCCGACGACGCCGTCGTGATCGGCGACGGCGGCGACTTCGTGAGCTTCGCCGGCAAGTTCGTCGAGCCGCAGCGCCCCGGCGGGTGGCTCGACCCCGGGCCCTACGGCTGCCTGGGCGCCGGCCTGGGCGCCGCGATCGCGGCACGGATCGCCCGGCCCTCGGCCCAGGTCGTGCTGCTGCTCGGCGACGGCGCGGCCGGCTTCTCGCTGATGGACGTCGACACCCTGGTGCGCCACGGGCTGCCGGTCGTGATGGTCATGGGCAACAACTCCGCGTGGGGGCTGGAGAAGGGCCCGATGCAGATGCTCTACGGCTACGACGTGGCCGCCGACCTCGCCCCGCAGACCAGGTACGACGAGGTCGTGCGCGCCCTCGGCGGCGCCGGTGAGCGGGTCACCGACCCGCGTCAGATCGGACCGGCGCTCGACCGGGCCTTCGCCTCCGGCGTGCCCTACCTGGTCAACGTGATCACCGACGTCGACGCGGCCTACCCGCGCGCGACCTTCGGCATCTGAGTGGCCGGCCACGCGGCCGGGCCCGGGCCGCACTGGACGCTGCGGCGGGCCCGCGACGAGGACCTGCCGGCCGTCGGCGAGGTGACGCTCGCGGCGTACGCCCCCTTCACGCGGGGGCCCGACGACCCCTACGTCGCGCGGCTGGGCGACGCCGGCCCGCGGCACCGTGAGGCCGAGCTCTGGGTGGCGGTCGGGCCAGCCGGGCGCGTGCTGGGGTCGGTCACCGTGTGCCCGCCCGGCTCACCGTGGCGCGAGGTGGCCCGCGACGGCGAGGGGGAGTTCCGGATGCTGGCCGTGGACCCCGCGGCCCACGGCAGCGGGGTCGGGCGGGCGCTGGTGCGTCACGCCGTCGACCGGGCCCGCGAGCTCGGCGCAGGGGCCGTGGTCATCTCCAGCCTCACCGCGATGACGACCGCGCACCGGCTCTACGAGACCCTGGGCTTCGTGCGCGACCCGGGGCGCGACTGGCGCCCGCTGCCCGAGGTCGACCTCATCGCCTACCGACTGGAGCCCTGATGACCACCCTGCACGCCGAGCTCGACTTCACCGTCGGCGAGGACGACACCGCCGCCTCGCTGGGGTCGGGCTCGCTGCCCGTGCTCGCCACGCCCCGCCTGCTGGCGTGGTGCGAGGCCGCCACGTGCGCGGCCCTGGAGCCGGTGCTCGCGCCCGGGTCGACCAGCGTCGGGACCCGGGTGTCGCTGGAGCACCTGGCCGCCTCGGCGGTGGGTCGCCGGGTGCGGGTCAGCGCGACCTCGGCCTACGCCGACGGGCGACTGCACCGCCTCGCCGTCTCGGCGCGTCACCTGGGTCCCGACGGCGAGCCCGTCGGCAAGGTCCTCGCCTCGGGCGAGGTGACGCGGGTCGTGGTCGACCCGGAGCGCTTCCTGTCCAGGCTGTGACCCGGACCCGATTTCCCCGGCGCCGCACGATTTGAGAGACTGCCTCCTGGCCCTTCGACGGGTCGCCACCGATTCGACGAGGAGAACACCATGGGCAAGACCGGCCGCAAGCGCCGCGCTCGCAAGAAGAAGGGCGCGAACCACGGCAAGCGCCCCAACGCCTGAGCGCAGGCACCGTGCACTGGACCCCCGAGCCTCCGGCCGGGGGTTCGTTGCTTCCCGGGGTCCGGCAGGATCGCGGCATGGACCACTCCTCCCAGGCCGGCGTCGATCGCCTGCTCGCGCACGCCGCCGAGGTCGACCACCTCGTCCGCGCCGTCTGCACCCCCCACCCCGAGGCCCTCGCACAGGCGGCCCGCCTCGACGCCGAGGCCGCCGAGGGCCGCTCGCGCGGGCCCCTGCACGGGCAGGCGGTGCTGGTGAAGGACAACGTCGACACCCACGACCTGCCCACCACGGCCGGCTCGCTGGCGCTCGCCGACGCGCCACCGCCGCGCCGCGACGCCGACCTGGTCGAGCGGCTGCGCGCCGCCGGCATGGTCGTGCTCGGCAAGACCAACCTCTCGGAGTGGGCCAACTTCCGCGACGAGTCGTCGACCTCCGGCTGGAGCGCGTACGGCGGCCTGACGCGCAACCCCCACGCCCTCAACCGGTCGGCCGGCGGGTCGAGCTCCGGCAGCGGGGCGGCCGTGGCGGCCGGCCTGGCCGACTTCGCCGTCGGCACCGAGACCGACGGGTCGATCACCTGCCCGGCGGCCTTCAACGGCTGCGTCGGCCTCAAGCCCACCGTCGGTGCGGTGCCCACGCGCGGGGTGGTGCCGATCGCCGCCTCCCAGGACTCCCCCGGCCCCCTGACCCGCACGGTGGCCCAGGCCGCGGCCCTGCTCGACGTGCTCAGCGCGACCACGCGCGACCCGCACGCCGCCCACGCGGTGCCGGGCCGGCTCGCCGGCAAGCGGATCGGCGTGCCGCGCGCGACCTACTGGGGCTACTCCCCCCACGCCGACGCCGCCGCGGAGCGCGCGGTGGCGCTGCTGGCCGCGGAGGGCGCGGAGATCGTCGACGGCACCGACCTGAGCGGGCTCGACGCCCGCAGCGAGCAGGTGGGCGCCGACGAGCTGCTCGTGCTGCTCGCGGAGTTCCGGCACGGCGTGGAGGCCTACCTCGCCACCCGGGAGGGCGACGTGCCCCGCAGCCTGGCCGAGCTCGTGGCGTTCAACACCGCCCACGCCGGCACGGAGCTGGCGCACTTCGGGCAGTCGCTGCTCGAGCGGGCGCTCGAGGCGCCGCAGGTCGGCGGCGCGGAGCACCGCGCCGCCCGGGGGCGCAACCTGTTGGCGACCCGCACCGACGGCATCGACCACGTGCTGGGCGAGCACCGCCTCGATGCGCTGGTGACGCCGTCCTACGCCCCGGCCGGGCCGATCGACCTGGTCAACCCCGAGGTCTTCCCCGGCTCGTGCAGCGGGCCGACGGCGATCGCGGGCTACCCGCTGCTCACCGTGCCGACCGAGCTGGCGGCCGGCCTGCCCGTGGCGGTGTCCTTCTGGGGCACCGCGGGCAGCGAGCGGACGCTGCTGGAGGTGGGCGCGGGCTACGAGGCCGCGCGCGACCGCACGAGCGGTCCGCTGCCGGAGCCGGCGTACGCGCCCTGGGTGTGAGCCCGACGACGGCCCTCGGGGCGTCGCAGCGGGCGGCTCAGGACTCGCTGAGTCGCAGCTGGACCTCGCGCACGCGCAGCATCACGCGCTGGCGCAGCTCGTCGGGCGCCGACTCCGAGCAGGAGCGGGCCACGATCTGCTTGACGGTGCGCTGGAGGTCGTACTTCTCCAGGCACGGGTTGCACGTGTCGAGGTGCACCTGCACGGCGGCGCAGTCGGCGGCGTCGAGCTCGTTGTCGATGAAGTAGACGATCTGCTCGAGGTAGTCGGCGCAGTCGCTGGCCGACACCTCCTCGGGGCCGGCGTGGTCGTGCCCGGCGTGCTCCTGCGTCATGCCTTCTCCCCCTCGAGGCGGGCCGCTGCGGTGAGGTCGCGCGAGCGGGCGTAGTCGGTGAGCATGTCGCGCAGCTGGCGACGGCCGCGGTGCAGTCGCGACATCACGGTGCCGATCGGCGTCTCCATGATCTCGGCGATCTCCTTGTAGGCGAAGCCCTCCACGTCGGCGAGGTAGACCGCGAGGCGGAACTCCTCGGGCAGGCGCTGCAGGGCGTCCTTGACCTGCGAGTCGGGCAGGTGCTCCAGCGCCTCGGTCTCGGCCGACTTCAGGCCGGTGGAGGTGTGCGACTCCGCGCGGGCCAGCTGCCAGTCCTCGACGTCCTCCGACATCGACTGCTGCGGCTGGCGCTGCTTCTTGCGGTAGGTGTTGATGAAGGTGTTGGTGAGGATGCGGTAGAGCCAGGCCTTGAGGTTGGTGCCGGGCTTGAACTGGTGGAAGGAGGAGTAGGCCTTGGCGAAGGTCTCCTGCACCAGGTCCTCGGCGTCGGCGGGGTTGCGCGTCATGCGCATCGCGGCCGAGTAGAGCTGGTCGAGGAAGGGCAGGGCGTCGCGCTCGAAGCGCGCGGAACGCTCGGTCTCGGTCTCGGTGGCGAGGTCGACCGGCGCATCGGCCGGGCTCTCGAAGGTGTCGGTCATCGCGTCCCAGACTAGGCCCTCGGCGGTGGGCCGCGGGTCGCGGGACGGCCGCGTGGCGGGAGGTTCCAGAAGTGCGATCACGTCAGGTGGAACGCCCCGCCCCTGCCGCCCATTCCCCGTGCCGACGCTCGGTTCCACCCGCGGGGCCGCCTCGCGGCGGTCGCGGGGAGGCTCAGCCCCCGACGACCCTGCCCAGCCAGGCCACGACCTCGTCGACGACCAGCTCGCCCGCCTCCTCCTGGCCGAGGGCGGCGCGGGCCGGCACCTTCAGTCCGTGGTCGCCACCGGGCACGACGACGGTCTCGACGTCGGGGGGCAGCTCCTCGGGGCGGCCCATCGGGTCGCGCTCGCCCTGCACCACCAGCAGCGGCAGTCGGGCCCCGCGCAGCTCCGGCAGGCGCGAGCGCTCGGGGCGACCGGGCGGGTGCAGCGGGAACGACAGCGCCAGCACCCCCACCGCGCCCAGGCCCCGGGCGCAGCGTGCCGCCGAGCGCGCCCCGGCCGAGCGGCCGCCGATGAGCAGGGGCACGCGTCCGCGCAGGGCGTCGGCCCCCGCGACCAGCCCCTCGTCGAGCGTCGGGGGCGGCGTGGCGATCCGGCGGCCCGCGACCTTCCAGGGCTGCTCGAGCCGCACGACGGTGAAGCCTCGTCGCGGCAGTCGGTCGGCCAGCAGCTCGAGGTCCCAGGTGTCGATGCCCGCGCCCGCGCCGTGGCTGAGCAGCAGGCTCGCGCGGGGCTTGGGGGCGCGGTCGGTGACCAGCCTGGCCTCGCCGTGCGGGGTGGCGATCCGTCGCTCGGTCCTCGTCACCGACGCGTCACCGGCCGTCCTGCTCGCGCAGGTCGTCGGGCACGTCCTCGAGGGGCAGCGGTCGCACCAGCTCGGGGCCGTTGTTGCGCACGTTGGACACCAGGGTCGAGACGGCGACCGCCTCGAGCTCGCCCGGGGCGGCCGGCACGAGCAGGTCGCGCGGGTCACCCGCACCGCCACCGGAGGGGTCGAGCCAGGCGTCGCGTCGCTCGCGCGGCACCATCAGGGGCATCCGGTCGTGGATGTGGCCCAAGGCGTCCTCGGCCGCGGTGGTCAGCACGGTGCAGGTCCAGCGGAAGCGCTCGGGGTCGTCGTCGGCCCGGTCGGGGTCGCGCCAGATCTCGTAGAGACCCGCCATGGCGAGCACCGAGCCGTCACGGGGGCGGATGAAGAAGGGCTGCTTGCGCGCCTTCCCCCCGGGTGACGTCGCACGGGTGGCGTACCACTCGTAGTAGCCGTCGGCGGGCAGCAGGCAGCGGCGGGCGGCGAAGGCGCGGCGGAAGGCGGGCTTCTCGGCCACCGTCTCCATGCGCGCGTTGATCATGCGGCCTCCGATGGCGGGGTCCTTGGCCCACGACGGCACCAGCCCCCAGCGCAGCGCACGCAGCTGGCGCACCTGCGGGCGGTCCTCCTTCGCCGGGCGCTCGAGCACGGCGTAGACCTCCTTGGTGGGGGCGACGTTCCAGTCGGGGTCGAGGGGCGCGGCCAGCAGGGCGTCGGCGACCTCGAACTCGTCGACCAGGTCCTCGGGGCGTCGACTCGACGCGTACCTGCCGCACATGGGGCTCACTGTAGGCACTCCCCGCCACCCTCGGGGTGAGGACGTCGGCGGCGACGGTGCGGTAGGAAGGGCCCATGAGCCTGAGCCGACTGATCGCCCGTCCCCTCCTCGCCGCCGGTGTCGTCTACGGCGCCCAGACCGCGCTGCGCAACTCCTCCGCCCTGGCCCCCAAGGCGGCCCGCGTGACCGACCGCGTCGTGCCCGCCGTGCGCAAGGCCGTGCCCGGCGCTCCCATCCCCACCGACACCGCGACCCTGGTCAGGCTCAACGCCGGCGTGCAGATCGGCGCCGCGCTCGCGCTGGCCACCGGTCGCGCCCCCCGCTTGGGCGCCGGCGTCCTCGTGGCCTCCCTGGTGCCGACCACCATCGCCGGCCACCCCTTCTGGTCGGAGACCGACCCGGCCGCCAAGCAGACCCACACGCTGCAGTTCTTCAAGAACCTCTCGCTCATCGGCGGCCTCATCATCGCCGCCGGCGACACCGACGGCCAGCCCGGCGTGGCCTACCGCGCGCGCCGCGTCGCCAAGGACACCCGCCGCGAGGCCAAGCACCAGGCCAAGCTGATCGCGACCGCGGCGCGCCAGGAGGCCCGCGTGGCCAAGGCGAAGGTCTCCTGACCGAGGCAGCGACACCGGGTCTCGGTAGTCTCACGCGGGTGAGGACCACCCCCGACGAGGCCGCCGACGACCGCACCGCACCCGACCGCCCCACCGACCTGTGGCCCGCCCCGCGCGCGACCGGCCCGGTGGAGGCGGTCGTGTCGCTCCCGGGCAGCAAGTCGATCACCAACCGCGCCCTGCTGCTGGCCGCGATCGCCGATGGACCGTCGGTCGTGCGCCGCGCCCTGCGCTCGCGCGACACGACGCTCATGGCGGCGGCCCTGACCGGCCTCGGCGCCACGGTCGACACCACCGGCGAGGACTGGACCGTGACGCCCGGCGACCTGCGCGGCCCGGCCCACGTCGACTGCGGCCTGGCCGGCACGGTCATGCGCTTCGTGCCCCCGGTGGCCGCTCTCGCCGACGGCACGGTCACCTTCGACGGCGACCCCCACATGCGCACCCGCCCGGTCGGCGGGGTGCTCGACTCGCTGCGCGCCCTCGGCGCCGACGTCGACGACGGCGGGCGCGGAGCGCTGCCCTTCGCCGTGCACGGCGCCGGCGCCGTGCACGGCGGCACGGTGCTCCTCGATGCCTCCTCGTCCTCGCAGTTCGTCAGCGCCCTGCTGCTCGCCGGGGCGCGCTACGAGCGCGGCGTCGACGTACGCCACGACGGGGAGCCGGTGCCGTCGCTGCCCCACATCGAGATGACCGTCGCGATGGTGCGCGAGCACGGCGTGGAGGTCGACGACAGCGAGCCCGACCGCTGGCGCGTCGCGCCCGGACCGGTGGCCCCGGTCGACCGGACGGTCGAGCCCGACCTGTCCAACGCCGCGCCCTTCCTGGCCCTCGCCGCCGTCACCGGCGGCACGGTGACGGTGCGTGACTGGCCCCGCCGCACCACCCAGGCCGGCGACGCGCTGCGCGAGATCCTGGCCCTGATGGGCTGCGAGGTCGAGCTGGGCGGTGCGGGCCTGCGCGTGACCGGTCCCACGGCGCTGCTGGGCATCGACCACGACCTGCACGACGTCGGCGAGCTCGCCCCGGCGGTCGCCGCCCTCTGCGCGCTGGCCACGACCCCGTCCCACCTGCGCGGGATCGCCCACATCCGCCACCACGAGACCGACCGGATCACGGCCCTGGCGACCGAGCTGACGGCGTTGGGCGCCGACGTGAGCGAGCACGCCGACGGGCTGTCGCTCCGCCCGGCGCCGCTGCACGGCGGCACGTTCCACACCTACGCCGACCACCGCATGGCCCACGCCGCGGTGATCGTGGGGGCGGCCGTGCCCGGTGTGCTGGTCGAGGACGTCGCCACCACCGGCAAGACCTTCCCCGACTTCGCCGGCTTCTGGTCGGACCTCTTCCGGTGACCCGGGGGGCCGCGGCGTGAGCGGGCGCTACTCCGAGCACGACCACGAGCACTACGAGCGCCCACGGCGCCGCACCCGCCCGCGCACCAAGGAGCGGCCCTCCTACGACGACGCCGTCGAGGGACGGGTCGTCACCGTCGACCGGGGTCGCTTCACCCTCCTCGTCGACGAGCACCGGGCGATGGCCATGAAGGCCCGCCCGCTCGGGCGCAAGGGGGTGGTCGTCGGGGACCGCGTGCGGGTCGTGGGCGACACCTCGGGCGACGACGGCAGCCTGGCCCGCATCGTGGAGGTGACCGAGCGGCTCACCACCCTGCGCCGCACCGCTGACGACGACGACCCGGTGGAGCGGGTGATCGTCAGCAACGCCGAGCAGCTCGTGGTCGTGGTGGCGCTGGCCGACCCCGAGCCGCGCACCGGCCTGGTCGACCGCGCCCTCGTCGCGGCCTACGACGCCGGCATGGCTCCCCTGCTGTGCCTGACCAAGGCCGACCTGGCCGACCCCGAGGCCTTCCTGTCCACCTACCGCGCCCTCGGCGTGCCGTGGGTCGTCACGCAGCGGGGCGGCGACGTCGGCGTGCTGCGCGAGCGCCTCGCCGGGCGCACCAGCGTGCTGGTCGGCCACAGCGGCGTGGGCAAGTCGACCCTGGTCAACGCGCTCGTGCCCGACGCCGGGCGCGCGGTCAGCCACGTCAACGCCGTCACCGGCCGCGGGCGGCACACCTCGACCTCGGCGTACATGCTCGCGCTCCCGCCGTCGGACCCCGGCGACCCCGACGACCGCGGGTGGATCATCGACACCCCCGGCATCCGCTCCTTCGGCCTGGCCCACGTCGAGCCCGAGCACCTCATCGAGGCCTTCCCCGACCTCGACGAGATGACCGAGGACTGTCCCCGGGGCTGCACCCACGGCACCGAGGAGCCGGAGTGCGGGCTCGACGAGGCGGTGGCCGCCGGGCAGGCCGACGTCGAGCGCGTGGAGTCGTTCCGCCGGCTGCTGGCGGCCCGCAGCCACCACGACTGGTGAGCGCGCCGCGCCCCTCGCCGGGGCCCGGTGGCGTGGTCGCGGCACCCGCGCGCGCCGCCGGACCGTAGCCTGTCCTCCGTGGCCACCTCCTCTGACACCGTGCACCGCGACTACACCGACGACCTGCGCCTGGCCCACGTGCTCGCCGACGACGCCGACTCGCTGACCACCGACCGCTTCAAGGCGCTCGACCTGCACGTGATGAGCAAGCCCGACCTCACCCCGGTCACCGACGCCGACCAGGCCGTCGAGGAGAGCATCCGGCGCACCCTGTCGAAGGTCCGCTCCCGCGACGCCATCACCGGCGAGGAGCAGGGCTCCACCGGTCACAGCCAGCGCCGGTGGGTCATCGACCCCATCGACGGCACCAAGAACTTCGTGCGCGGCGTGCCGGTGTGGGCCACCCTGATCTCGCTGGTCGTCGACGACGAGGTGGTGCTCGGGGTGGTCTCGGCGCCGATGCTGCAGCGACGCTGGTGGGCCTCCAGCGGCAACGGCGCGTGGACCGGTCGGAGCCTGCTCAAGGCCACCCGTTGCCAGGTCTCCGACGTGCGCCGGCTCGAGGACGCCTCGCTGTCCTACTCCTCGCTCTCGGGCTGGGAGGAGCGCGGCCGCCTCGACGACATGCTCGCGCTGACCCGCCGCTGCTGGCGCACCCGGGCCTACGGCGACTTCTGGTCCTACATGCTGCTCGCCGAGGGCGCCGTGGACCTGGCCGCCGAGCCCGAGCTCGAGGTCTACGACATGGCCGCCCTCGACGTGATCGTGCGCGAGGCCGGCGGCCGCTTCACCGCCCTCGACGGCACCGACGGCCCCTTCGGGGGCAACGCCCTGGCCTCCAACGGACACCTCCACGAGCCGGCGCTGTCGTTCCTGGCCTCGCTGCGCGACGACCCCGAGGGCACCGAGGACCCCGACTGGCCCCGCTCGGGGCCGGGGTCGGTCTCCGACCTGCGGGTCCGACGCGCCCGCGTGGCCGACGACGGCCCGGTCTACGACCAGTAGGCCCGACCGTCGACCTGGTCAGGTGACCTGCGTCACTCGTAGAGTCGGCTCACGCCGACCCGAGGAGAGCGCATGCACGTCGCCGAGATCCTGGCCGCCAAGGCCCCCGCCCCCGTGGTCACCGTCGCGCCCGACGCCGGGGTGCGCACCCTGCTCGCCCTGCTCGCCGAGCACAACATCGGAGCCGTCGTGGTCAGCTCCGACGGCACCGCGCTCGACGGCATCGTCAGCGAGCGCGACGTCGTGCGCCACCTGCACTCCGACGGCACGGTCGTGGACAACACCGTCGGCGCGATCATGACCGCCGTGGTGGAGACCTGCACCCCCGAGGACGACCTCGACGCGCTCATGACGACCATGACCGAGCGCCGGATCCGGCACGTCCCCGTCGTCGCGGAGGGCCGCCTCGTGGGCGTCGTCAGCATCGGCGACGCCGTGAAGCACAAGATCGGCCAGCTGCAGTTCGAGCGCGACCAGCTCGACAGCTACGTCCACCAGGCCTGACCCCGACCCGCGCCGGCCGGGGCGCGGCGACGCCGGGATCAGTCCTGGAGGGCCTGGTCGAGGGCGTCGAAGGCCTCGGGCCGGTGCAGCACCGAGAACCGGTCGGCGGGCCAGACCCGTGCGAGCACCTTGCCGACCACCAGGTCGGTGGGGACGTACTCGTCGCCCTCCTCGCAGCCGGTGTCGGGGTTGCGGCAGATGTGGAAGCTGGAGTCGGCGGAGTCGTCACGGTGGTCGCCCATCACGAAGACGCTGCCCTCCGGGACCGGTCCCACCTCCCAGTCGGAGCGGCACTGGTTGACCATGGGCCCGTCGCAGTCGGCGCGGTTGCGGGTGAAGTCGGAGGAGTCGAGCGGCACGCCGTTGATCGTGAGGCGGCCGTCGTCGTCGCAGCACACGATGACGTCGCCGGCCACGCCGATGACGCGCTTCACCAGGTGGCCGCCGGTGGGGTAGAGACCGATGCGGCTCATGACGGAGGTCAGGGTGTTGCCGGGTCCGACGTCCTCCTGCGGGCCGAGCCAGTCGCCCGGGTCCTCGAAGACGACCACGTCGCCGCGCTCGGGGTCCCCGCCACCCCAGTAGGACACCTTCTGCACGAGGATGCGGTCGTTGAGCACGAGCCCGGGCTCCATGGAGCCCGAGGGGATGTAGAAGGCCTGCACGAAGAAGGTCTTGACGACCAGCGCCAGGGCGAGGGCCATGACGAGCAGCAGGATGGACTCCTGCCACACGGGCAGGCGCCGGGGACGGCGGGCCGGCCCGGAGTCGTCGGCGCCGTCGGGGGCGTCGGCGCCGTCGCTCGCGCCGTGCTCGTCGTGCTGGGCCACGGCCCACCCCTCTCGGTCCCGCGTCGCGGGGTCCTTCCGGTGCCGCGCGGCTGCTGCCTGCGCGCCGCGACCCTACCCCGGTGTCCCTACGGTCCCCCGCACGCCTGGCGCGGTCGGTGCACGCGGTCGGGACACGCGGTGGCTAGGCTCCCACGGTCGGTCCGACCGGGCCGGCCACCAGGTCACCGAGAGGACACCGAGCACCATGGACAAGCCCGAGATCGACTTCCCCGACTTCGAGCCGCCGAAGGACCTCGAGATCACCGACCTCACGGTGGGCGACGGCGAGGAGGCCGCCGCCGGCCAGACCGTCTCCGTGCACTACGTCGGCGTGGCCCACTCCACCGGCGAGGAGTTCGACGCCTCCTACAACCGCGGCGAGCCGCTGCGCTTCCGCCTCGGCATCGGCCAGGTCATCTCCGGCTGGGACACCGGCGTGCAGGGCATGAAGGTGGGCGGTCGGCGCAAGCTCGTCATCCCGCCGCACCTCGGGTACGGCGACCGGGGCGCCGGCGGGGTCATCAAGCCGGGCGAGACGCTGATCTTCGTCGTCGACCTGCTCGCGGTCTCCTGACGACCCCGCGCCACCGGCGACCGTGACGCACTTCGGCGACCACCAGACCGCGATCTACGCCCAGGGCATGTTCCTGGGCCAGACCCCCGCGATCACCACCGACCTCGCGGGGCTGGAGGCGCGGGCCGCCGAGGTGCTGGAGCCGGCCGCGCTGGGCTACGTCGTGCCCAGCGCGGGCGGCGGCTCCACCGCCCGCGCCAACGTGGCCGCCTTCGAGCGGTGGCGGATCGTGCCGCGGATGCTGCGCGACCACGCCCGGCGCGACCTCGCCACCACCGTGCTGGGCACGTCGATGGCCGCACCGGTGCTGCTCGGCCCGGTGGGGGTGCAGACCCTCGCCCACCCCGACGGCGAGCTGGCGAGCGCACGGGCGGCGACCGCCCTGGGGCTCACCTACGTGCACTCCACGCAGGCCAGCCACTCCCTGGAGGAGGCCGCCGGGGCCTCCGGCGACGGGAGCCGGTGGTACCAGCTCTACTGGCCCTCCGACCCCGAGCTGTGCGAGAGCTTCCTCGACCGGGCGCACCGCGGCGGGTACACCCACCTGGTCGTCACCGTCGACACCACCCTGCTGGGGTGGCGGCCCGCCGACCTCGACCGCGGCTACCTGCCGTTCCTGGCCGGCGAGGGCATCGCCAACTACACCAGCGACCCGGTCTTCACCCGCCGCCTCGAGCGGCCGGCGTCCGAGGACCCCGGCGCCGCGGGCATGGCCTTCGCCTCGGTCTTCCCCCACCCCGGCCTGTCGTGGGACCGGCTGGCCTGGCTGCGCGAGCGGTGGGCCGGCCCGATCGTGCTCAAGGGCATCCAGCACGTCGACGACGCGCGGCTGGCCCGCGACCACGGCATGGACGGCATCGTGGTGTCCAACCACGGCGGACGCCAGGTCGACGGGGCGGTGGCCTCCCTCGACGTGCTGCCCGCCATCGCCGAGGCCGTGGGGCCGGACCTGTGCGTGCTCTTCGACTCCGGGGTGCGCTCGGGGCCCGACGTGCTCAAGGCCCTCGCGCTGGGCGCGGAGGCCGTGCTGCTGGGGCGGCCCTACCTCTACGGCCTCGCCCTCGGCGGGCAGGCCGGGGTGGAGCACGTGCTGCGCTCCCTGCTGGCCGAGCTCGACCTCACCCTGGCCGGAGCGGGGTGGTCGTCCCTGGCCGACCTCGGACCGCACTGCGTCGTGCGGGCCTGACCCGGGGCGCGTGGCGAGGGCCGCGCTCCTCCCGTCCCACCAGGGTCCTGCCCGGGTCCTACCAGGGCAGCCCGTCGTCGAAGGCGCCCCCGTCGGCGACGCGCGCGGCCCGGCCGCGCAGCTCCACCACGTCTCCGGCCCTGAGCTGGCGCCCGCGACGCGTGTCGACCTCGCCGTTGACGCGCACGTCGCCGGCCGCGACGACCTCCTTGGCCTCGGCCCCGCTGTCGATCAGATCGGCCAGCTTCAGGAACTGACCGAGCCGGATCACCTGGTCACGGATGGGGACGTCGACGGGCTTGGGCACGACGCCAGTCAACCACCCGCCGCCGCCCGGACCGCCCGGGCCCCGCGGGTCAGCCGATCAGCACGCTCACGGCGTGGATCAGCACGCCGACGAGCCCGCCGACGACCGTGCCGTTGATCCGGATGAACTGCAGGTCGCGCCCCACGTGCAGCTCGATGCGGTCGGCGGCCTCCTTGCCGTCCCAGCGCGCGATGGTGCTGGAGATGATGGTGGTCACCTCGTCGCCGTAGCGGTCGACGGCGAACACGACGGCATCGGCGATCGTCGAGTCGAGCGAGGCGCGCAGGTCGGGCTCCTCGCCCAGGCGCCGGGCGAAGCGGGCCACCTCGGCCAGCAGTCGCTCGCGCACCGCCCCCTGGGGGTCCTGGAGCGACGCGGTGAGCACCCGACGCAGGGCGTCCCACAGCGACACGGCCGTCGCGACGACCTGCGGCTGGTCGAGCAGGCGGTCCTTGAGCCGCTCGGTGCGCTCCTGGGTCTCGGGGTCGTCGAGGAGGTCGTGCGCCAGCTGGACCAGCATCGAGTCGAGGGCCCGACGGGCCCGGTGCTCGGAGTCGTCGCGGATGTCCGCGACCCAGCGCACCAGCTCGAGGTGGATGCGCCCGGTGATCTTCTCGTTGATGCTGGGCGGGGCCCACCAGGGCGCTCGCTCCTCCAGCACCTGCGAGACGGTCTCGGGGTTCTCCAGCAGCCAGCCGTGGAGCTCGTCGAGGACCAGGTCGACGACGCCGTGGTGGAGGTCGTCGCGCATGACCTCCTCCAGCAGCTTGCCCAGCAACGGCGAGATGGGCTCCTCGTGGAAGCGGGGCACGAGCGCGTCCTGGACCACGGCGCGCACGTGCTCGTCCTTGACCTTCGCCAGCCCGGTCGCGACGACCTCGGAGACCTCGTCGACCACCGACCGGGCGTGGTCGGGGTCGGAGAGCCACCGCCCCACGCGCGCCGAGACCTCGGCGGCGCCGATCCGCTCGCGCACGATGGACTCCTGCAGGAAGTTCTCCCCCACGAACTCCTCGAGGCCCTTGCCGAGCTCGTCCTTGCGTCGCGGCACGAGGGCGGTGTGCGGGATCGGCAGGCCGAGGGGGTGACGGAAGAGCGCGGTCACCGCGAACCAGTCGGCGATGGCGCCGACCATCGAGGCCTCGGCGCCGGCGTTGACGAAGCCCCAGAAGCCGTCCTGGCCCAGCGTGAGGACGTAGACCACGGCCGCGAAGGCGAGCAGGGAGCCGGCCACCACCCGCATCCGGCGCAGGCCCTGGCGGCGCAGGGCGTCGGCGCCGGGGTCGACGGAGGGCAGGGGCAGGCCGGAGGGGCCGGAGCCGGTGGCCTCGGACGTGGCGGTGCTCGTCGGTGTCGTCATCTCGCACACGATTCTCACCTACCCCCGTCGGGTGCGAGACTGCCGCCCATGCCCGCGCACCACGAGACCGCCACCAGCACCGTGGCCCCGCACGACGAGCGCCCGCGCACGGTGATCACCTTCGGCACCTTCGACGTGTTCCACGTCGGCCACCTGCGGGTCATCGAGCGGGCCGCGGGTCTCGGGGACCGGCTCGTGGTCGGCGTCTCCGCCGACGCGCTGAACCTGCGCAAGAAGGGTCGCGAGCCGGTCTTCAGCGAGGGCGAGCGGCTGGCCATCGTGGCCGCCCTCAAGCCGGTCGACGAGGTCTTCCTCGAGGAGAGCCTCGAGCTCAAGCGCGACTACATCGTGCGCTTCGGCGCCGACGTGCTGGTGATGGGCGACGACTGGGCCGGACGCTTCGACGAGTTCCGCGACGTCTGCGAGGTCGTCTACCTCCCCCGTACCCCGGCGATCTCCACGACCGCACTGATCGAGAAGATCTCCGGCACCTCCTGAGGCGACCAGCGCGTCGGGTTTGCCCAGCGCTCGACACGGGGCAGGCTGACCGGGCCCGTTCCCCGACCTGATGAGGACTCCCCCATGCGCCGTACCCTCGCCGCCGCCGTGGTGGCGCTGAGCACGGCCCTCACCGCCGCGCCCGCCGTCTCGGCCACCACCCCCACCGTGACGGCGCCCCGCGCCGCCACGGCGGGCGTGGCCTCCGCCGACCGCGACGCGACCGCTGTGAAGGCCCGAGCCGCGCTCGCCACCGCCAGCGACCTGGTCACCGGCGACGCCGCCCCCTCCGACGGCGTCCGACGCGTCGACGCGACCCTCGCGCTGACCGACCTCTTCGCCCGCCTCGACCACCTCCGGGGCCCTGAGCGCACCGCCGCCGAGGCCCTGCTCGCCCGCCCCACCGACGGTGCCGGCGACGTCTACGGCGACGGCTACACCGTGCGGTCGAAGAAGAAGTGCGCCGGCAACTTCTGCCTGCACTGGGTGCCGACCACCGCCGACGCCCCGCCCGGCATGACCTGGGTCAACCGCAACCTGGCCCTGCTCAACAAGGTGTGGCGCTTCGAGGTCGGCAAGCTCGGCTACCGCAAGCCCGTCAGCGACGGCTTCGTGAAGGGCCGCAACAACGGCGGCAACGGCAAGTTCGACGTCTACCTCGCCGACGTCGGCAGCCAGGGCCTCTACGGCTACTGCGCCCCGGAGTACGTCCGCAAGGGCAAGCCGCGCCTGGCCACCGGCTTCTGCGTGCTCGACAACGACTTCTCGCGCGACCAGTTCTCCGCGCCCCCGCGCGACAGCCTGCGGGTCACGGCCGCCCACGAGTTCTTCCACGCCATCCAGTTCGGCTACGACTACCTCGACGACCGCTGGTTCAAGGAGTCGACCGCGACGTGGATCGAGGAGCGCTTCGCCGACGACGTCAACGACAACCGCAGCTACCTCGTCGCCAGCCAGGTGCAGCGCCCCGGCTACTCGATGGACGTCTCGGGCGTCTCCAACTTCCAGCAGTACGGCAACTGGACCTGGTGGGAGTACCTCACCGTCCGCTACGGCGCCGGCATCGTGCGCAAGGTGTGGAACGGCGCCGGCCAGTTCAAGGGCGCGGGCCGCACCTACTCCACCAAGGCGCTGACCCGGGTCCTGGGCAGCCGGGGCGGCTTCCGCGCCGTCTACAACCGCTACGTCGGCGCCAACGTCGCCCCCGGGCGCTTCTACCCCGAGGGCGGGAGCTGGCCCTCGGCGAAGATCGGCAAGACCTGGAAGCTCACCGAGGACCAGCGCACCGCCTCCGGCGTGGCGACCCTCAACCACCTCGCGGCGCGCAACTTCGCGGCGGTGCCGGGCGGCTCGCTGGAGTCGGGCCGGTGGCGCGCGAAGATCACCGTCGACGGCCCTGCGGGCAGGACCTCACCGGCCGCCTACCTGACGGTCAAGAACACCCGTGGCGCCTGGGTGGAGAAGGCGATCCGGCTCAACCGTGACGGTCGCGGCAGCGTGGTCCTCCCGTTCTCCGCGAGGAAGGTGCGCGAGGCCGTGGTCTCCACCGTCAACGCCTCCACCCGCTTCGCCGACTGCGGCGGCGGCAGCATCTACTCCTGCGGCGGCACCCCGCGCGACGAGGGCAAGAAGTTCCGCGTGAGCGTGAAGGTCTACAAGAAGTCCCGCTGACCGACCCGCGACGTGCGAAGGCCCCCTCCCTCGGGAGGGGGCCTTCGTGCGTGCGGGCCGGGGTGCCGGGTCAGGAGCGACCGAGCACCGCGGCGTCGGGCTGGAGCGCGTCGTCGGACCCCGGCGCCGGTGCGTCGTCGGTCTCGGGGGCGTCCTCGGTCTCCGGGGCGGTCTCGGGCTGGGGAGCGGTCTCGGGCTCGGGGGCCGGCTCCGTCTCGGGGGCCGGCTCCGGGTCGGCCTCGACAGGAGCCGGGTCGGGCTCGAGGGCGTCCACCACGTCGGTGACCTCGTCGACGACGTCGGGCAGCCCGCCGAGCACCGGGTCGACGACCGGGTCGAGCCCGTCGTCGCCGTCCACGTCGTCGACCTCGTCGACGATCACCTCGACCACGGGGTCGACGATCACCGACACGACGCCGTGGCCCTTGCCGGGGCTGCTCCCCCCGTTGCCGTTGCCGTTGCCGTTGTCGCCCGGCGAGGCCGACGGACCGTTGCCGTTGCCGTTGTCACCCGGCGAGGTGGACGGGCCGTTGCCGTTGCCGTTGCCCGGCACGGGCTGGCCGCCGTCGGGCTGGGCGGGCTGGGCGGGCTGGGCTCCGGTGCCGGCCTCCGCCCCGATCGCCTGCTGCGGGGACCGGACCGGGTCGGTGCCGTCGTCGGCGGGCTGGTCGGTCGCGGGGGCGGCCGGCTCGACGCCGGCGCCCGTCACTCCGGTCCCGACATCGGATCCGGTGGCGGACCCGGTGACCGACCCTGCCTCGGACCCCGCCTCGGACTCGGGGGCGTTCCGGTCGGAGCCCCCCGCGGACGGGGCACCGGAGCGGTCGCCCCGCGCGGGCTCGCGCGGGGCGTCGTCGTCCCCGACCGGGGCCGACGGCGTGACCGGGGCGTCGAGGGGCCGCAGCACCTCGGCGCCGATGACCTCCTGCTCGGGCCCGGCGGCGGTCGGGGCGACCAGGGTGGGCGCGACCTGCGTGATGACCAGCGAGGTCACCAGCACGCACACGAAGGCCAGGGCTCCCAGCGCGAGCGCGCCGTAGCCCAGGTGCAGGTCGAGCCTGCGACGCGCGATCGCGGCGCGTAGACGTGGTGACACCGGGCTCTCCTCATCGACGGTGATGACGCGTTGCCCCACCCCCCGAGGGACAGGACGACGCTAGTGGACGCGGGGCCGCGTCCGTGGCGTTTTCGCACAGGTGGCGCCGGGTGGTCCGGACCGCTGCGCGACACGGACCGGCAGCCGGTCGCGATCAGGCGCCGACGAGACCGGCCCCCTCGGCGATCAGCAGGAACCCGAAGACGGCGAAGGCTGCGGCGGCGCCGTAGGTGATGGCCTTCTCCGGCAGCTTCTTGCCGAGCATGGCGCCGACCACGATGGCCAGCGCGTCGGCCGCCACCATGCCCAGCGTGCTGCCGATCCAGGTGCCGAACCAGCCCTCGCGCGTGGCCAGGGTGATGGTGGCCAGCATGGTCTTGTCGCCGAGCTCGGCGAGGAAGAACGCCACGCCCACCGCGAGGATCGCCGCGCCCTGGCTCTTGCGCGCCTTGTCGGCCTCCTCCTCGGTGAGCTCGTCGCCGCGCAGCGTCCACAGCGCGAAGCCGAGGAAGGCCACACCGGCGACGATGGCGATGGTGTCCTGGTACTCGGCGAAGGCGTCGCCGATGAAGTAGCCGATGCCCACCGACGCCAGGTGGACGATGGCCGTGGCGACGGTGATGCCGATGAGGACGTCGCGCGCGCGGTAGCGCGCGGCGAAGGTCATCGCCATCAGCTGGGACTTGTCGCCGAGCTCGGCGACGAAGATGACGGCGGTGCTGATCAGGAAGGCTTCCATGGGTTCCTCTCCGCGCCGGGCCGAGGAAGCGCCAGGGAGCCGGACGCGCCTTCGACCAGGCGCGACCGGTTGACGGGTCGTGGCACTGGTCGAAAGTCTCGTCCGCCCGCCGGCTCTCGCCGGCTGGCCCGCTGCACCGGTCCCGCCGCGAGGCGGGGCAGTGTGTCGACGCAGCTGTTGGGGACTACTCCCTTTCGGTGAGCGAGCCTAGTCGCTGCGGCCCCGCGGGCACGAATCGGCTCACCCCAGGCTGCGGTCGAGGTTGAGCGCGGCACTGATGAGCGAGAGGTGGGTGAAGGCCTGCGGGAAGTTGCCCTGCTGGTTGCCGGCCAGCCCGACCTGCTCGGCGTACAGACCGAGGTGGTTGGCGTAGGTGAACATCTTCTCCAGCGCCAGCCGCGCCTCGTCGATGCGACCGAGCCGCGTGAGCGCCTCGACGTACCAGAACGAGCAGAGCGAGAAGGTGCCCTCGTCGCCGTCGACACCGTCGCTGGTGGCGTCGAGGTCGTAGCGGAACACCAGGCTGTCGGAGACCAGGCGGCGCTCGACCTCGGCCAGGGTGGACACGAACCGGGGGTCGTCCGGGGCCACGAACTTCACCATCGGCATGAGCAGCACCCCCGCGTCGAGGGTGTCGGAGCCCTCCGACTGCATGAAGGCCCCGACCTCGGGATCCCAGCTGTGCTCCATGATCCGGGTGAAGATGCGGTCACGGACCTCGCCCCAGCCGGCGAGGTCGCCGGGCAGCCCGCGCTGGCGGGCGATGCGCATCATCCGCTCGATGGCGACCCACGACATCAGCCGTGAGGTCGTGTGGGCCTGGGGGTCGTCGCGGATCTCCCACATGCCGGCGTCGTCGCGCTCCCAGTTGTCCATCAGCCAGGTCAGGGCACGCGTCAGGTCGGTCCAGGCGTCGTAGCTGATGCCCGTGCCGTACTTGTTGTAGAGGTAGACCGAGTCGATGAGCTCGCCGTAGATGTCGAGCTGGAGCTGACCCACGGCGGCGTTGCCGACCCGCACCGGCCGGGAGTCGAGGTGCCCGCGGAGGTGGTCGAGCTCGTGCTCCTCCACCGGCACCTCGCCGTCGATGTCGTAGAGCACGCGCAGCGGGCCGAGCTCGTCGTCGCCGGCGCCGTCGCTGCGCAGCCGGTCGGAGAGCCAGCCCATGAACGCGCCGGCCTCGTCGGTGAAGCCGAGGCGGAGCAGGGCGTAGAGGCTGAAGGCGGCGTCGCGGATCCACACGTAGCGGTAGTCCCAGTTGCGCTCGCCCCCGATCTTCTCCGGCAGGCTGGTCGTCGGAGCCGCGATGATCGCCCCGGTGGGCTCGTGGGTCAGCAGCTTGAGGGTCAGCGCGGAGCGGTCGACCATCTCGCGCCACCGGCCGGTGTAGGTGGACTGGGAGAGCCAGTCGCGCCAGAAGCGGGCGGTGGCGTCGAAGAGCGCGGCGGTGTCGTCGCAGTCGCCCGTCGGGAGGTCCTGGTCGTCGTCGAGCACGTGGAGCACGAAGAGCGCCTCCTCGCCTCCCTCGAGCGTGAGGTCGGCCCGCACGCACCCCTCGTCGGTGGTAAGCGGGGCGGTGGAGGTGACGCCGAGGCGCAGGTCGGCGCCGGTCAGCAGGACTCCCCCGTCGGTCTCCTCGACCTCCGGCACGACTCGGCCGTAGTCGAAGCGGGGCGCCATCTCCATCCGGATGCGCGTGGCTCCCCGCACGCACGCCACCCGGCGCACCACGCGCTGGCGGTGGTCGGGGTCGTGCGGCCGGACGACCGGCATGAAGTCGTGCACCTCGGTGACGCCCTGCTCGGTGAGGAAGCGGGTGACGAGGATCGTGGAGTCGGGGAGGTAGAACTGGTGGGTCGTCGTCGCCCCGTCGACGGGCTCCATGCGCCACGCGCCGCCCTTGCCGGGGTCGAGCAGGGCCCCGAAGACGCTGGCCGAGTCGAAGCGGCGCGGACAGAACCAGTCGATCGTGGCGTCGGTGCCGACCAGCGCGCAGGAGCGCAGGTCGCCGATCAGCCCGTGGTCGGAGATGGCGACGAACCCCTCGGCGTCGGCCGGGCCGCCGCCGTGGGGCACCTCAGCCACCGAGCCGCCACCCGCCCTGCGGCAGGTCGAGCGCGGCCTGCGGGCCCCACGAGCCCTTCTCGTAGGGCTGCACCGACGGCGGGTTGTCGAGCACCGGCTGCACGACCTGCCACAGCCGGTCGACCTCGTCGGAGCGGGTGAAGAGGGTCTGGTCGCCGCGCAGCACGTCGAGCAGCAGCCGCTCGTAGGCCTCGAGGGGGTCGCCGTCGGGCACGTCGTCGACCAGGTCGAGACGCAGCCGGGCCTCGACGAGCTCCATGTCGGGTCCGGGCCTCTTGGCCTGGAGCTCCACGGTGATCTTGGGGTCGTCGGTGAGCTCCAGCACCAGGTCGTTGCAGCCGGCCTGGTTGGAGAAGATCTTGGTGGCGGGAGTGCGCAGCCGCAGCGTGATGGTGCGCCTGCCCTCGGCCAGCGCCTTGCCGGTGCGCAGGTAGAACGGCACGTCGCGCCACCGGTCGTTGTCGACGAAGGCCTCGATGGCCACGAACGTCTCCACCTCGGAGTCGTCGGCGACGTCGTCCTCGTCGCGGTAGCCCTCGAACTGCCCGTAGACCACGCGCGCGGGGTCGAGGGGGCGCATGGCGGCGAAGACCGCCGACTTGGCGTCGCGCAGGGTGCCGGCGTCGAAGTCGACGGGGTCCTCCAGCGCCACGAAGCCGAGCAGCTGGCTGAGGTGGGTCGAGACCATGTCGCGCAGCGCCCCGGTGGACTCGTAGAAGCTGCCCCGACCCTCGAGGCCGAGCGCCTCGGGCACGTCGATCTGTACCGAGGAGACGGTCTCGCGGTTCCACGCCGGCTCGAAGAGCCCGTTGGCGAAGCGCAGGGCGAGGATGTTCTGCACGGCCTCCTTGCCCAGGAAGTGGTCGATGCGGAAGACCTGGTCCTCGTCGACGACCTCCTTGAGGCTGGCGTCGAGCTCCCGGGCCGTCTCGAGGTCGAGCCCGAAGGGCTTCTCGATGACCAGGCGGGCCCGCTCGGTGAGCCGCTCGCGACCCAGCATGGCGATCATGCCCTGCATGGCGCCGGGGGGCACCGAGAGGTAGATGAGGCGGCGCACGTCCTCGACGTCGGCGTCGAGCTCCTCCTCGGCACGGCGCACCGCAGCGGCGAGGTCGGAGCCGTCGTCGGCGTTGGACGTCTGGAAGCTCACCCGCGAGACCAGGTCGTCGAGGATCTCGGCGTCGGGGTGCTCGACGACGTCCTCGAGCCCCTGGCGCACGCGGTCGCGGAACTCCTCGTCGCTGCCCGGGGAGTGCCGCCCGCTGCCGATGAGGCGGAAGTCGGCCGGGAGGCGGCCGTCCTCGGCGAGGCGGTAGAAGCCGGGGAAGAGCTTGCGGGCCGCCAGGTCTCCGGTGGCCCCGAAGAGCACCATCACGTGCGGCGGCAGGTGCTCGCCGGCGGAGTCGGGTCGAGACGTCACGGTGGACCTTTCGTGGACGGGTTCGTGGGCGCGGTCGTGCGCGCCACGGGGTCAGGACTACCAGGCCACCTGTAGGGGTGACCAGGCCCGCGCCACCGACCGGTCGGCCGCTGGCTAGGCTCCCCGGGTGAGTGCAACCCTCGTCGCCAAGGACCTGGCCGGGGGCCACGCCCACCGCACGCTCTTCGAGGGCCTCGACCTCACCGTGGCGCCGGGCGACGTGGTGGGGGTCGTCGGCGCCAACGGCGCCGGCAAGTCGACGCTGCTGCGCCTGCTGGCCGGGCACGACGCCCCCCTCGCCGGCTCGGTCTCGACCGCGCCGTCGGACGCGTTCGTGGGCTGGCTGCCCCAGGAGCACGAGCGCGTGCCCGGGGAGAGCGTCGGCGCCTACCTTGCGCGACGCACGGGCGCGGCGGCGGCGACCGAGCGGATGGAGGCCACCGCGGCCGACCTGGGCTCGCAGGCGCCCGGGGCCGACGACGCCTACGCCGCCGCCTTCGACCACTGGATGGCCAGCGGCGCGGCCGACCTCGAGGACCGCACCGGGGCGGTGCTGGCCGACCTCGGCCTCGACCTCGGCGCCGACACCCCGATGACCGCCCTGTCGGGAGGACAGGCCGCACGGGTCGCGCTCGCCGCCCTGCTGCTGAGCCGCTTCGACGTGGTGCTCCTCGACGAGCCCACCAACGACCTCGACCTGGCGGGCCTCGAACGGCTCGAGGGCTTCGTGCGGGGGCTGCGGGCCGGGGTCGTGCTGGTCTCCCACGACCGCGAGTTCCTGGCGCGCTGCGTGACCCGCGTCGCGGAACTCGACCTGGCCCAGCACCAGGTGGCGGTCTACGACGGCGGCTACGACGCCTTCCTCGAGGAGCGGGCCGTCGCCCGGCGCCACGCCCGCGAGGCCTACGAGGAGTTCGCCGCCACCAAGGCCGACCTCGTGTCCCGCGCCCGCACCCAGCGCGAGTGGAGCAGCCAGGGGGTGCGCAACGCCCTGCGCAAGAGCCCCGACAACGACAAGATCCGCCGCCGCGCCCAGTCGGAGTCCTCGGAGAAGCAGGCGCAGAAGGTGCGGCAGATGGAGTCGCGCATCGCCCGTCTCGACGAGGTGGAGGAGCCGCGCAAGGAGTGGGTGCTCCAGCTCGAGATCGCCGCCGCGCCCCGCTCCAGCGCCGTCGTCGCCAGCCTCGACGCCGCGACCCGCACCCTCGGCGACTTCCGCCTCGGACCGGTCACGCTCCAGGTCGACGCCGGCGACCGCATCGGCATCACCGGGCCCAACGGCGCGGGCAAGACCACGCTGCTGCGCCTGCTGCTCGGCCACGACCAGCCCGACTCCGGCCGCTCCTCGCTGGGCGCGAGCGTGGCGGTCGGAGAGATCGACCAGGCGCGCTCCGGCCTGGCCGAGGACCAGCCGCTCGGAGCGGCGTTCGAGGCGCTGGTGCCGCAGTGGAGCCAGGCCGAGGTGCGCACGCTGCTGGCCAAGTTCGGCCTCAAGGCCGACCAGGTCACCAGCCGGGTGGGGCGCCTCTCCCCCGGCGAGCGCACCCGGGCCGCCCTCGCGCTGCTCCAGGCGCGCGGGGTCAACCTGCTGGTGCTCGACGAGCCCACCAACCACCTCGACCTGCCGGCCATCGAGCAGCTGGAGCAGGCCCTGGAGTCCTACACGGGAGCGCTGCTGCTGGTCACCCACGACCGGCGCCTGCTCGACGCCGTGCGGCTGGACCGGCGCTGGGAGGTCGAGGCGGGCGTCGTCACCTCGGTGCTGGGCTGAGCCGGGCCGAGTGGGCTCAGCCCACGCGTTGGGGGCGGTCGTCCAGCAGCCGGTTGGCCAGCAGGGCCGCCTGCGCCCGTCGCTGCAGGCCCAGCTTGGCCAGCACGTTGGAGACGTAGTTCTTCACCGTCTTCTCGGCCAGGAACATGCGGTCGCCGATCTGGCGGTTGGTGAGGCCCTCGGCGATCAGGTCGAGGATCCGACGCTCCTGCGCCGTCAGCGTCCGCAGCTCGGCCGGCACCTCGCGCCGCGGCGCCGGCGTGCGCTCCGCGGCCCGGCGCACCAGGGCGGGGTCGATGAGCGTGCCGCCGGCGGCCAGCACGGCCACCGCGTCGAGCAGCTCGGTGCCGGTGACCTGCTTGAGGACGTAGCCCGCCGCCCCGGCGTGCACGGCGGAGTAGAGCGCCTCGGCGTCGTCGTAGGACGTCAGCATCAGGCAGGCGATGCTCGGGTCGACCGCGCGCACGTGGCGGCAGACCTCGATGCCGGTGCCGTCGGGCAGCCGGGCGTCGAGGATGGCCACGTCGGGTCTCAGCGCCGGGATGCGCGCCATCGCGGTGGCGGCGCTGCCGGCCTCCCCCACGACGGAGTAGCCCTCGACGCTCTCCAGCAGGTCGTGCAGGCCCCGTCGTACGAGCTCGTGGTCGTCGAGCAGAAACAGTGTGGTCACGGCGATCCCCCCTCAGGTCGGCCGAGAACGGGCACGTGGTGCTCCCGGCACACAGTGTGACCCAGACGACAGCCGTCGACCAGGGACCAAAGTCCCGACACAGGTCCTCTCCCGCGGTGCATGATGGCGCTCCACGGCCGGGGGGACGGATGGATCGCGACGACAACGACGAGGTGCCGGCACTCGGCTTCGACTCGCTGCTGCTGCAGCTGGTCGACCGTGCCGGGGAGCTGATCGGCGCGCGGGACCGGCTCAAGTCCCTCGTGCGCGCCAACCACGACCTCGTCACGGCGCTCGACCTGCCCACGGTGCGGCGCCGCGTGTGCTCGGTGGCCGCCGAGCTGGTCGACGCCCGCTACGCCTGGCTCGTGGTGTGGGACGACGACGGCGAGCTCGAGGACTTCGTGCACCATGCGGTCGACGAGGGCGTGACCGGCTCCCTGGGCGGGGCGGTGGACCGGCAGCGCCTGCTCTCCGACGTGATGGCCACCGGCCACCCCCACGGCCTGGTCGCCGCCTGCGCCCCGCACTGCTCGTGCGGCACGCCCGAGCTGCACGAGCCGGAGGGCGGACTGCTCGTGGTGCCGATCCGTCCCCGCCAGCAGCTGCTCGGCACGCTCTACCTCACCGCCAAGCGCACCGGCACCTTCACCGCCGACGACGAGGAGCTCGTGCACGCCCTCGCCGTCACCGCGGGCATCGCCATGACCAATGCCCGGCTCTTCGACGACCTCGCCTACCGCGAGCAGTGGTCCTCCGTGCTGGCCCAGGCCTCCCGTGACCTGTCGGTGCAAGAGGGCGAGGAGGTCACCGCCCTGCTCACCGGCGCCCGCGACCTGGCCGGCGCCGCGGTGGCCGCGGTGACCGCGCCCGGGGACGACCCGGCCACCCTCGTGACGACCCACGCGGTGGGGCTGGCGGCCGAGGCCTCGATCGGCCTGGTGCTGCCCGTGCGCGGCACGCTCGCCGGCAAGGCGGTGACCTCGGGGGTCGCCGCGGCCGCCGACGGCGTCGACCAGCTCTCGCCGCACGGCTACCGCGGCATGGGCGAGCTCGGCCACGCCCTCGCGGTGCCCTTCGTCATCGAGGACCGCGGGGTCGCGGCGCTGGTGCTGGCCCGGGAGCGGGGCGAGGGCGGCTTCCTGCGCCGCGACATCGAGATGGCCGAGGCCTTCGCCGCCCAGCTCGGGGTCGTGCTGGCCCAGGCCGAGGTCCGCGCCACCCGCGAGCGCCTCGGTCTGGTGGAGGACCGGCAGCGCATCGCCCGCGACCTCCACGACCACGTGATCCAGCGCCTCTTCGCCGCGGGGCTCGGGCTCGACGCCGTCGTGCTCCAGATCGGCCCCGGGCCGGTGGCCGACCGCATCGCTCTCATGAACGAGGAGGTCAACGCGGCCATCAGCCAGATCCGGCAGAGCATCTTCTCGCTGGGGGCCACCTCCCGTCCCACCTCGCTGCGCGGACGGGTGGCCGAGGTCGTCGGCACGACGGTCGGCTTCGCCGTGCCCCCGGCGACGACCTTCGCCGGCCCGGTCGAGCACGTGACCCAGGAGTCGCTGGCCCAGGACGTGGCCGCGGTGGTGCGGGAGAGCCTCGCCAACGCCGTGCGGCACGGGCGGGCCGGCACCGCTCACGTGCACGTCGCGGTGCGGGAGGGGTGGCTCGTCGTCGAGGTCGCCGACGACGGCATCGGGGCCGTCGACCTCACGCCCCGCGCCGAGCGGAGCGGCCTGTCCAACATGGCCGAGCGCGCACGGCGGCGCGGCGGGTCGATGACCGCGGAGGTGGTGCCCCGCGACGACGGCTCGGCGGGCGGCGCCCGGCTGGAGGCCGGGGCGAGCGACGACCCGCAGGCCGTGGCCGGTGGTGTCGTGGTGCGGTGGTCGGTGCCCCTCTGAGGCACTCCCGACGCCGTCTCACGAGTCCTCCAGGACCGCGGCGTAGAGCGCCACCGCGGCCAGCTGGGAGCGCACGTGGAGCTTGCGCAGCACCGCGCGCACCTGCGTCCGCACGGTCGCCTCCGACACCCCGGCGGCGACGGCGATCTCGGCCACGCTGGTGCCGGCGAAGAGGGAGTCGAGCACCTCCAGCTCGCGCGGCGAGAGCTGCGCGATCCGCCGCTCGACCGACGTCCGCTCCCGCCTGACGCGCGACCACGCGGCCACCAGCTCGGCCACCGTCTGCGGCTCCACCGACCGGTGCCCGGCCGCGGCCAGCCGCAGGGCGAGGTCGACCTCGCGCAGCGACGACGTGCCCTCCACGACCTCGCTGGCGCCCGCCTCGAGGGCCGCGCCCCACCACGGGCCGCGCTCGGTCGTGGTCACCAGGACCCAGGGCGTGCCGACACCGGCGACGGCGGTGCGCAGCGCGCCGAGCCGCCGTGGACTGCCCACGTCGGCCACCACGAGCACGACGTCGGGCCGGCCGTGCTCGGCGGCGGAGCCGAGCACGACGTGCTCGGTGAGGAAGCCGCGCCGTCGCAGCGCCGAGGCCACCGTCTCCGCCACGAGACCCTCGTCGGCGACGACCAGCACCCCGGGCCGCGACGGGGCGGGTCGTGACGTCGCCTCCGCGACGAAGGGCGTCACCACCGCCCGCCTCCCCGGCAGCGGGGAGGGGCGGCGCAAGCGGCTGGGCCGGCGGGTCTCGTGGGGCAGACGACGGCGTCTGTGCAGGTCACAGGCCCACAGTGGAGTGTGGACGGGTCGCCGGTCGGGCGTCGCACCCCCGCATCCTGACTATTGGGCACGCGCAGGCGCAGGCGTGCGTCGGACCGACCGGTCGACTCGTCAAGCTTGGGTAGGGACCTAAGTCCCTGTGAGGACCCTGAGGGCCGTTCCTAGGCTCCGACCAGTCGCACGCACCGGGAGAGCCCGCGTGGTGCCGATTGCTGGAGGGGGGCCCAGTGAGTCAGTCTGTCGTGCCGCGGAGTGGGTTCCGCGTGCTGATCATCGAGAACCACGTCCTGTTCGCCGAGTCGCTCGAGCTCGCGCTCGGGGTGGAGGGCTACGACGCGCGCCGGGTGCGCCTGGACGACGTCGCCGGCGCGCCCGGGCAGCTGTCGAGCACCCTGGCGCGGCTGCGTCCGCGGATGGTGCTCATCGGGCTCGACCCGGGGCCGTTGGGCCAGGCGGCCCGCGTCGTGCGCACCATCGCCGCGACCGGCACGCCGGTCGTCGTCGTCACCTCCTCGCCCGACCGTGCCACGTGGGGGGAGTGCGTGCGGCTCGGGGCGCGCCAGGTCGTGAGCAAGACCCGGCCGCTCAACGACCTGCTCGCCGTCGTGCGACGACTGCACCACGGGCTGCCCGTGCTGCAGGTCAGCGAGCGCGAGGAGCTGCTGCGCCTGTGGCAGGAGCAGCGCCACGACCACGAGGACCTCCGCCGGCGTCTCGAGCTGCTGACCACGCGCGAGCAGGAGGTGCTCCAGGGGCTGATGCGCGGCTCGCTGGTGCGCGACATCGCCCGCGAGTCGGTGGTCTCCGAGGCCACGGTGCGCACCCAGGTGAAGTCGATCCTGGCCAAGCTCGGGGTCTCCTCCCAGCTCTCCGCGGTCGGCATCGCCCACCGTGTCGGGTGGTACTCCGCCGTGGGCTGAGCCGGCGTCGGGGCGGCCCGCGGATGTGCCGTATTTGCGGGATGCCCACCCCCAGAGCCCTCCCTAGCGTGGAGCGCGATGAGCGGCCCGTGAGGGCGACTCGAGGGGGTAGCAGATGTCGAGCATCGAGCTGGAGCACGCCGGGCCCGAGCCCGGGTCACCGAGGGCGGAGCTCGCCCGGGTCGACAGGGCGGCGGACGGTGGTCTGGTCGACGTGGGGCTGGTCGACGTGGGGCTGGTCGACGTGGGGCTGGTCGACGCGGGGCTGGTCGACGTCGGCCTCGTCGACGTCGGACTGGCCGACCTGGTGCCCGAGGGTCTGCCCGAGCTGGTGGCCGACCTCGGCGCCGACCTGGCCGCCGACCTCGCCGCCGGGGAGCGGTGGCTCGGCTCGCAGGCCACGCGGGCCTGCCGGGCGGCCTGCGACCTCGCAGGTCGTGCGGCCGCGCTGCTGCTGCTGCTGGGCGTGCTGCCGCTGCTGCTGGGGCTCGTGCTCGCCGTGCGGCTGGACTCGGCCGGCCCCGCGCTCTTCCGCCAGGTGCGGGTGGGGCGCGGTGAGCGTCCCTTCATCATGCTGAAGCTGCGCTCGATGGAGGTCGCGGCCGAGCTGCGCCTGGAGGCCGTCGCCCACCTCGACGAGGGCAACGGGGTGCTCTTCAAGATGCGCCGCGACCCCCGCGTCACCCGGGTCGGTGCCGTGCTGCGGCGCTGGTCGCTCGACGAGCTGCCCCAGCTGTGGAACGTCGTGCGCGGGGACATGGCCCTCGTCGGACCGCGGCCCGCGCTGCCCTCGGAGGTGGAGGCCTACGACGAGCGGACGCGACGACGCCTGCGGGTGAAGCCCGGGCTGACCGGCCTGTGGCAGGTCTCGGGCCGCTCCGACCTGTCGTGGGACGACAGCGTCCGACTCGACCTGACCTACGTCGACCAGTGGTCGCTGCGTCTGGAGGCCTCGATCCTGCTGCGCACCCTCGGCGCCGTCGTCGGCCGCCGCGGCGCCTACTGACGCGTGCGCACCCGCCACGGCCGCCACCCGCTCGGGTGCGGAGCGGTCGGCGGTCGGCGGTCCCGGGGCGGGCAAGGGTCGACCGGAGGCTCGTCCACACCGGCAGTGCCCCGACCCGCTCCGGGCGCAGGACACCAGCAGCCCGGGCGACGCCCCCACCGACACCCCTCCCCCGCCTGCCCCGCCCCCTGGTCGGCAACGGTCCTGGGTTGATCGAACGTTCGTTCAACCCAGAAGCACCTCGGCCCGCCCACGACACGCAGCCCCACGAACAGCCACGACGCCACCGACACCACCGGGCCGCCAGCCGCGGGCTGCGGGTCGCGGGTCGCGGGTCGCGGGTCGCGGGTCGCTGACGGTCCTGGGTTGATCGAACGTTCGTCCAACCCGAAAGGACCTCGGCCCGCCGAGGACACGCGAGCCCACGACGGCCCCGACGCCACCGGCACCCCGGTGCCCCCGGCCGCCGGTCGCCGGTCGCTGGCGGTCCTCCGTCGATCCGACGGCCGATCACCCCAGGAGGGCCTGCGAGGCCACGAGCGTGGACCGACCGACGTGGCGCCGTCAGCGCGGGCACCGTCGCGCGGTGCACAGCGGCCGCACCCGCGGGCACCGCGCCGAGCCGGGCGGCTGGCACCGCTGGATCGATCCTCCGACGGCGCCGAGGGGCCCGGGAACGACGACGCCCCACCCCGCTGCGTGAGCGGGGTGGGGCGTCGTGGTCGGGTGACCCCCCTCCCCCCAGAGGGGTGGGCCCGGGTCAGGGCGGGCGGTCAGGCCGGTGAGCGGGCCCGGCAGGCGCTCCGGGTCACCGGCGCACCGCCGGCGGCCACGGGAGCGTCGTCCGAGCATCGGCGGCCACGCGAGCGTCGTCCGAGCGCCCTCGAGGGCCACCGAGGGTCGCTGGGAGGGTCACTGAAAGGGTCACTGGAGGGTCACCGTGCGCCAGGCCGTGCGGGCGGAGACGTTGCCGGCCCCGTCGGCCGCGGTCACCTGGTAGCCGTAGCGGCCCGCCGAGGGCGGGGCGAAGGTGTAGGCCCAGGTGGCCGTCGGCACGCCGGGCGAGACCCCGGCGGCGACGGTCGTGTAGGGACCCCAACCGCTGCCGTTCCACCACAGCTTGCTGACCGTGTCCTGCAGCGCGACGCGCACCGAGGTGACCCCGACGGCGTCGGTGGCGTCGCCCGAGAGCACCACCGAGGGCATCGACGCGGTGGCGTTGGTGGCGGCGGGTGCCAGCACCCGTGCCACCGGTGCGGTCGTGTCGGGCGCCCCGCTCAGCGTGAAGGAACGGGTGGCCGGGTCGGTGTCGGGCGTGCCCGAGGCGTCGGTCGCGGTCGCGGTGACGGCGTAGGAGCCGGCCGGTGCTCCCGGCAGCGTGTAGCCCCAGGTGGCCGACGGGGTGCCCGAGCCCGTCAGGGTCGCGGCCACGGTGGCCGGCGCGGTGGTGAAGGCGGTGCCGTTCCACGAGCGGCCGGAGCCGTCGGTGATGGCGAGGCGCACGCCCGCCACCGCGCGGTCGTCGGTGGCGGTGCCGCTCAGCGCGACGTTGCCGCTGGGCAGGCTCGCCCCCGCCTCCGGCGAGGTGATCGTGGTGTCGGGGGCGACGGTGTCGGGCGCCTCCGTGGTCACGGTGAAGGGCACCGAGGGCCGGGAGCCGTCGATGAGCCCGGCGGCGTCGCGCGCCTCCACGGTGATCGTGTAGGAGCCGGCCGCCCGTGGCGTCCACTCCCACGACCAGCCGGTGCTCGTCGCACCGGGCGCGTCCAGCGTCGCGGGCCACGACGTGTACCCCGTGGAGAAGCCGGTCGACCCGCTCCCGCTCCACCAGCGCCCGGTCGCGTTGTCCTTGAGGGCCAGGCGCACCCCGGCGACGCCGACGTTGTCGGTCGCGGCGCCGGCGAAGCGCACCGTGCCCAGCGGCAGCGCCGCCGCAGGAGCCGGCGGTGGGGCGGGGAAGGTCAGCGTGCCGTCGGGGCGCGTGGTGTCGTTGGTGGTGGGCGGCGGCAGCGGCGGCGGGGTGGCGCCGGTCATGGCGAAGGAGCGCACGACCGCGGACCCGGCGTTGACGTTGCCGTTGTGGTCTAGGGTCCGCACGGTGGTCAGGTAGCGGCCACGGGCGCCGACCCCGGGGAAGACGAAGCGCCACGACACCGAGGTCGCGGGCGCGGCGCTTGAGGTCCACGAGGCGATCGACCACGTCGGGGCGGCGTCCCAGCTGGCGTCGGAGGAGTTCCAGTAGAGCCCGGTGTCGGCGTCCTGCACCGACAGCTCGACGTTGCCGACCGACTGGTTGTCGGCGGCCGTGCCGGTGAGGGTGACCGAGGCCAGCGGCAGCACGCTGCTCTGGGCCGGGGCGCTCACCACCGGGGCCGACGGCGCGGTCGACTCGTAGGTGCGCGCGGCACCGGTGTCGTAGACCTGGATCCGGTCGTTGCCCGAGTCGGCGACGTAGACCCGGCCCTGGCCGTCGCAGTCGATGCCGGCAGGGCCGCGGAAGGAGTAGGGGTCCTGGCCGTAGGTGGAGCCCCAGCGGGTCACGAACGTGCCGTCGGGGTCCATCACGGTGACCTTGGCCGCCTGCTCGTCGACGATGTGGACCTGGCCGCCGCAGAAGGTGAGGTCGGCGATGTCGCGGAACTGGCCGAGCGCGGTGCCGGAGGCGCCGTAGGAGGCCAGCTCGTTGCCGGCCTGGTCGAAGACGCGCACCCGGGTGCCCGCCCCGATGTAGATGTTGCCCGTCGCCGGGTCGACCGCCGTGCCGCTGCCCCGCACGGCGATGAAGTTGGCGTCGGGGTCGTCCACGGTCGGGCTGGCGTCGAGCTCGGCGAAGGTGACGGCGTCGAGGATCTTGACGCTGGAGGCCATCCGGTCGGTGATGATCGCGACCTGCCGGCCGTCGGGGCGGGTGTAGAACTCCACGTCGCCGGGCCAGCGGAAGTGGCCGTTGTCGGTGTCGTCGGAGCCGATCTCGCCCACCTGGCGCACGTAGGTCGGGGTACCGCCGGCGGTGGTCGGGGCGTTGTAGACCTGGAGGTGGTGGCCGCGCTCGTTGACCACCCACAGCCGCTTCGGGGTCGTGGCCGTCGGCGGCTGCACCGCGATGTGGCGCGGGTAGTTCATGTCGAAGGCGCCGCCCGGCCCACGGCGGCCCCAGGCGCCGAGGGACGCGCCGGTGGAGCTGAACCGCTGGAAGCGCTGGGCCCAGGCGTCGGCCACCCACACGTCGCCGGTGGCGTCGTCGACCGACACGTCGCGCGGCTGCGCGAGCATGCCCACCGGAGGTCGCCGCGACGGGCTCGGGGCCCGCAGCAGCGGGGTGCCGCCGGAGGTGTACTTCTCGACCTCGAAGCCCCCGAAGTCGCCGACCCACACGTTGCCCTCGTCGTCGACGTCGACCTGGCGCCCGCCGCCGGAGAACTGGCCGGGGCCCTCCCCCTCGCCGCCGAAGCTCCCGACGTAGGACCCGTCGCGGCGGAAGACGTCGATGTCGGAGTTCTCCGCGTCGACGAGGTAGACCCGGCCCGAGGCGTCGTCGACGGTGATGCTGCGGTTGTCGCCACCGGTCTGGGTCGTGGCGAAGGTCGACAGGTAGGTGCCGTCGCGCCCGTAGACGTAGGCCCGGCGGTTCCAGGCGTCGGTCATGTAGATCTGGTCGTCGTCGGTGATGTCGATGCCGTAGACGCGCGCCTGGTTGGTCTCCGACGTGCCCGGGGGCGTGATGGCCCACGAGCCGAGCTCGTCGACGGTCCGGGTGGCGTCGTTGAAGTGCAGGTGCAGCAGGCGCGGCGGGTTGGCCTCGTCGAGGGTGTTCGCGGTCACCGAGAGGTTCTGGTAGTGGCTGTCGAGCACCCACACGTCCCCGGTGTCCTCCTCCACGGTCATCCAGACGGGGTAGAAGGCCCGGAACCGGTTGCCGGTCGAGGAGCTCAGGCTGGCGTCGGCGGTGTAGAGGAAGTTGCCCGCCTTGTCGTACTTGGCGATCGCGGCGGTGAGCGGGTTGTCCTTGAGCTCCGCGACGTAGACCGCTCCGTCGGTGGGGTCGGTGGCGATGCTGTAGGGCTGGCCCAGCGGGTTGGGCCGGTAGAAGTCGCCCAGCGGGTTGCCCTGCTTGTCGTAGCGGCGCACCGAGAAGTTGAGGTAGTCGCCGACCAGCACCTCCTCGGTCACGGGGTTGTACTGCACGCCCCAGGCGAAGACGCCCGGGCGGCCCTGGCCGCCGATGGAGCGCAGGAAGCGGGGCTGCTGGCCCGAGGCCACCGCCGCGTCGGCGGTCGAGCCGGTCGTGGTGACGACCAGCAGGGCCGGGGCGAGCGCCACGGTGAGGGCGAGCAGGAGGCGGGCGGTGGCGACGCGCAGGCGGCTGCGCCGCCCGGGCGTACGGCGCGCAGCGCGCGGTCGGGTCTCGGACGGGTCGGTCATGGTTGCTCCTGGTGCGAGGGACGCCGCGGCGCCGGGGTGTCAGCGGTAGCCGAGGGCGAGGAGCTGGGCGTCCAGCACCTTGTCCAGGGCCGCGACGTCCCCGGTGGCGAGGTCGTCGCGGAAGGCCTCCGAGCGGGCCGGGTCGAAGTGGTGGCGGGCCAGTCCCCGCTCGAAGGGCCGGCTCGGCGCCAGCCCCACGTGGTCGAGCACCGCGCCGAGCGTGCCGCGCGGGTCGGCGACGACGTCCTCGTGCCGCACCCGGATCCAGGACCCGGCCGGGGCGAGGGCGCGCGCGTCGTCGTAGGCCTCCATCAGCGCACGCCAGGCCAGGCCCGCGAGCACCGGGAAGCTCTCGCCGTGCTCGCGCCACAGCTCGTGCAGGTCGGGGCGCAGCGGGCCGAAGAGCAGCCCGCCGGCGCCGCGGTGGCCGTCCCACCACGGCATCTGCAGCCACGAGCTGGCCACCGCGCGACCGTCGCGCACGACCTCGACGACCAGCGCGTCGGGGAAGCACTCCAGCAGCAGGCCGGCGCGCGGCCAGCCGGTGAGCTTGTGCAGGAAGACCGGGGCGCCCAGCGTCTCGGCCCGGTCCTCCACCAGGTCGACCAGCCGACGCCGCAGCCACGGGGTGGCGTCGGCGGCGGTGAGGTCGCGCGCGGGGTCGACGAGCAGGGGGGACACCTCGCGGGCCAGCAGCCGGTAGGCCTCGCTCGGCGCGAAGCGCGCCCCGCCCTTGCGGGTCACCCCGGCGGGCAGGCGCCGCCAGGCGACGTTGTGGACACGGCGGCTGCGCAGCACGCCGAGGTCGTCGAGGTTGGTCACGAAGCCGGTGTCCTCGTGGCGCGCCAGCACCTCGTGCACCAGCGTCGACCCGCAGCGCCCCGTGCCGAGCACGAAGACCGGTCTCGCCCTCACCGTCGGCCCCTCACCGGTAGCCGTGACGGGCCAGCGACGGCGCGAGGATGCGGGCCACGCCCACCGGCACCTCGCGCGTCGAGCGGTTGCGGTCGGGATAGCTCAGCTGGCGCAGCTCCTCGGCCCACGCACCGTCCTCGCCCAGCCCGGCGAAGCGGGCGGTCGCGCCGAGGACCGCGACGGGATCGCGGACCAGCTCCTCGTAGCCCACGTGGCGCACGCGGCCCGGGTCGAGCCCGGCCAGCCCCGCGTCGAGGGCCTCGGTCTCGTGGAGCCAGTGGCGCGCGGCGAGCTCGGCGGGGTCGGCGCCCTGCGCTACCCGGTCGAGCACCCGCGCCCCGCCGTCCCACCACAGCTCCAGGTCGGGCCACCAGTCCACGCCGGTCAGCGAGCGCGTGACGGCACGGCCGTCGCGCGTCACGACCACGAAGCGCGCCCGCGGGAAGGCCTCGGCCAGCAGCGGCACCCGGCGGTTGTGGTCGATGCGCTTGGAGACCACCACCGCGGCGCCGGCGCTGCGGCGCAGCCGCTCCAGGTCGCGCACGAGGCCCGCGACGTCGACGGTGGGGTCGCCGGGGGCGGCGCCGGGCACGGCGCCGCGGCGCACGAACACCGGCTCGCCCTCCACCGGCTGCGGGAAGAACCGCTCGGCGAGGCTGCGGCGCGAGGCGTAGCGGTAGGCGTCGTCGCCCCCGGGGCCGAACCACACCGCGCGGCGCCGCTCGGGCGCGAGGCGGGCCACGCGGCCCAGGGCCCCCAGCTCGGGCAGCGCCGGGAGCCGGCGGTGGTAGTTGCTGACCCAGCCCGAGCGCGGGTGCAGGGCCAGCGCGCGGTAGACCAGGCTGGTGCCCGAGCGCGGCGCGCCCAGCACGAACAGCGGCCCCGCGTCACCGCGGGCGTCGGGCCGGGCCGGACGGGTCGGCCGGGCTGCGGCGTACGACGTCATGGGGCTCCTCGGGTGGACGTTCTGACCCTCGGAGTCAAGCGAGCCGCGACGCCGTGCAGCGGGGCCCGGCGGGCACGTCCCCAAGAGTGGTGACGGCCCGTCGGGGCGGGGTCGGGGACCCTGATCGCTGCCTAGGTTCGGCGCCATGCAGCTGACCGAGCTCCTCACCGCCGCCGGCCGCGCCCGGTGGCTCCTCGTCGTCCTCCCCGTGCTCTGCGCCGCGCTGTGGGTGGGGGTGCACGCCGACGACTCCCCGCGCGCGACCTCGCTGGCCACCGTGGCCGTGGTCGTGCCCGAGACCGACACGAGCGCCTCGGCCGTGGCCCAGGCCGTCGAGGCCTTCCGCTCGGCGCTGGTCTCGGAGACCGCGGTGCAGGACGCCGGCGACGCCGTCGGCGTCGAGCTGGTCGTCGACCGCGACGTCACCGCCGAGCGCGTCGGCACCTCGAACCTGCTCGACGTCGAGGTGCGCACCCCGCCGGGCACCGACGTCGCGGCCGTCGTCGAGGCCCTCGTGCGCAGCACGGCCCAGGAGCTCTACGTCGCGCCCGTGGGCATCGCCCAGGCCCGGCTCGACCGCGCCGACGCCCGCTACACCGACGCGCTCGAGCGCCGTGAGGGGCTCACCGAGCGCTCGGGGCTGCTGCTGCCGATCGAGGCCTACCGCGCCAAGGAGAGCGAGGCGACCCAGCTGCGGGTCGCGCTGACCACCGGCCTGGCCAACGGCACGGTGGCCGGCGCAGGGGCCGCCGCGCTCCAGGAGGCCCTGGACCGCGCCGAGACCGACCTGGCCCGGATCGGCACCGCCGTCGACCGCTACGAGCCGGTGCAGGACGAGGTCGAGCGCTCCCGCGCCCTGCGCGCCGACGCCCGCGCGGAGCTCGACGCCGTGCTGGTGCGCCAGGACGCCGCCGTGCAGCCCGAGACCCTCGACGTCGGCGCTCCCGTCACCGAGAGCCGCCGCACCCTGCTCGTGCGCGCGGGGGTGACGGGCGCCGTCGGCGGCCTGGCCCTGGCCGCCGCCGTGGTCCTGGCCGCCGGCCTGCTGCGCGACCGACCGCGCACCCACCGCTCGGGGCCCGACCCGGCGCCGGCCAGGGGCGCGCCCGGGCCCGCGTCGACGCCCCGGCGCGAGACCCGGCGGGCGCGCCGCCGGCGCTCCGCCTCCACCCCGCCCGCCACCCCGACCGCCACCGAGGCCGACACCCCGGACCAGGACCCCGAGCACGACGGCCCCCGCACCCCGACCCCGGTCGGTCGGCGATGAGCGTCGAGCCCGCCGCGGACCCGCGGCCGGCCACCGGCCACACCACCGGGCCCACCACCGGGCCCACCACCGGCCCGACCCGCGTGCTCTACGTCGCCGGCACCGGGCGCAGCGGCAGCACGGTGCTGGCCAACCTGCTCGGCGGCGTCGACGGCTGGGTCAGCGTCGGCGAGATGCGCTTCGTGTGGGAGCGCGGCCTGCTCCAGGACCGCCTCTGCGGGTGCGGCGCCTCCTTCTCGGCCTGTCCGTGGTGGGGCGAGGTGCTCGACCTCGCCCTCGGCCCCGGACCCGGCACGGAGCGACGGGCCCTGGCCGAGCGGATGCACGCCGAGCTCACCGCGCGCACCCGCCTGCGCACGCTGCCCACCCACGTCGTGCACCAGCGGGCGCGGGTCTCCCTGCGCCCCGACGGCGAGCTCGAGCGCCTCACCGGGCGTCTCTACGCCGCGGCCGCCGCCGTGGCCGGGGCCTCGGTGGTCGTGGACTCCTCCAAGCTGCCCACCTACGCCGCCGTGCTCGACGCCCTCGAGGACGTCGAGCCCCTCGTGGTGCACCTGGTGCGCGACCCGCGCGCCGCGGCGTACTCCTGGACCCGTGTGCGGGCCCAGCCCGACCTCGGTGCGGGCGCCCTGATGGAGCGGCGGGGCGCGTGGAAGAGCGCGGCGCTGTGGCTGCTGTGGAACCGCGGCATGGAGACCCTCGTGCCGGCCGGGTCCGCGCGCTACGTGCGGCTGACCTACGAGGACCTGCTCGCCCAGCCGCGCGAGCAGCTCGACCGGGTGCTGCGCACCCTCGGGCTCGACGGCGGCGACCTCGGCGCGCTGCTGCCCGAGCCGGGCGTGGCGCGGCTCGGGGTGCACCACACCGTCGCCGGCAACCCCGCGCGCATGCGCAGCGGCCTCGTGCCGCTCACCCTCGACGACGAGTGGCGCCGCTCGATGCCGCAGGCACAGCAGCGCGCCGTCACCGCCCTCACCCGGGGCACCCTGCGGCGCTACGGCTACCGGCTGCGCCCCGGCGCCCCGGGACGGTGAGCCGGCGCCGGGCCCCCGGGGGCGTCCGCGCGGCGCCGGGTCGGCCCGCGTCACCGGGTCGGGCCGCGTCACCGGGTCGGGCTACGTCACCGGTCGTGCTGCTCGTCGTCGCCCTCGCGCTGGGCGGCTGCGGCGGCACCGACCCCGCCGCCCGGGAGCCGGCCGCGCCGACCGCGCTGCCCGGTGCGACAGCGACGCCGGGCGCTCCGGGGGGCCGGCCCACCACCACCGGCTCCGCGACCCCCGCCCCGGTGCTGCCGGTCGACCCCGACGCCCGGGTCAGGGCGGGCGCGGCCGGGTGGCTGGGCCTGAAGTGGAGCCGGGCCCAGCCCGGCACCTTCGACTACGTCGCCGACTTCCCCGCGGGCCTCACCTTCGCCGAGGTCGAGTGGTGCGACGTCGAGCCCCGCCCCGGGGTCCTCGACTGGACCCGGCTCGACGCGCTGGTCTCCGACGCGGTCACCCTCGGCCACGCCCCGATGCTCAAGCTGCGCACCGGCCAGTGCTGGGGCACGACCCCGCCGCGGGTGCCGCTGCCCCCCGGCCGGGTCGGCGACGAGGCGGCCGGCAAGCAGACCTCGACCCCGCCGCGCGACCTCGACGCCTACCTCGCGCTCGTGCGGCGGGTGGTGCAGCGCTACGCCGCGCGGGGCGTGCACGTGTGGGCGATCGAGAACGAGACCGACGTGCCCGGCTTCTGGGCCGCCTCCCCCGCCGCCTACGACCGGCTGGTGCGCCGGGTCGCGCCCGTCGTGCGCGCCGCCGACCCGCGCGCCCGGGTGCTCGACTCCGGTCTGTCCAGCACCGGGTACGGCGTCGTGCTGGCCGCCCGGCTGCTGGCCCGCGACCGCGACCGGGCCGCCCTGGCGGCGTACCGGCTCCACTACGGGCGCCGCATCGAGGGCGGCGCCAGCCGGTGGCCCGCGGTCGAGCGGGTCGGGGGGCGTGACGGCCTCGCGGCGGTCCTGCGCAGCGAGGCCGCCCGGCGGGCCCGGCAGACCTGGCGCCACGCCCTCGCGCTGGTGCGCGAGGGGGTCGTCGACGCCTACCAGCTGCACTTCTACGAGGCCCCCGAGGCGCTGGCCCAGGCGCTGCGGGCCGTGCGCGGCGCTCTCCCGTCGGGCGCCCGCGTCGAGGCGTGGGAGGTCGGCACCGCCTGGCCGGGCCCGCGGTGGGACGCCCGCCGGCAGGCCGACGACCTGTGGCGCTCGACCGCGCTGCTGCTCGGCTCCGGGGTGCGCGTGGTCGTGCAGCTGCCCGTGGCCTGGACCCCCGATGCGGACGCCCAGGTCTTCCGTGGTCTGACCCGCCCCGACGGCCGCGTGCTGCCCGCCGGACGCGGCTGGGCTGTGCTCGCGCGGGCGCTCGCCGGCGCACGGCCCGGCACCGTGGCCCCGGTGCGGGAGCGGCGCGGGCTGCGCGGGGTGCGGTGGCTCGCCGGGCCGGCCGGGTCGCCGCGGCCGTGGCGGGCGGTGGTGTGGTCGGAGACCGGCCCGAGCCCCGCGCCGCGGGCGTGGCGGCTGCGCGCAGCCACCGGTCGCCGGCTCCCCGCGGGGTCCGACGTCGGGGCCGCGCCGGTCCTGGTGCGCTCCCCCGGCCCTATCCGCTGAGCGCGGGGGCCCGGACCGCGGCCCCAGGACCCACCGGGCCCACCGGTCCCTGGCGACGGGCGCGGGCGCGGCGGTAGACGGCCTCCAGCAGGTCGGTGGCGACGTCCCAGTCGTAGCGGCGCACGGCGTCGGCACGCAGCTGGTCGGCGCCGGCCTGACGGGTGGCGGCCGGCCGGTCGAGCTCGCTCTGCAGCACCCGGCGCAGGTCGTCGCCGTCGCCGGCACGGAAGACGGCCCGCCCCGGGGCGGAGCCGCCGAGGATCTCCAGGTGCGGGGCGATGTCGCTGGCCACGACGGGCCGGGCGTGCGCGGCGGCCTCGAGCAGCGCGATCGGCAGGCCCTCCAGGAGCGAGGGCTGGGCGACGAGCGTGGCCCCGGCCTGCAGGGCGGTGAGGTGGGCGCCGTACTGGTACCCGACGAGGAGCACGCGGGGGTCGAGGGCGGCGGCCGCGCGCAGCTGCTCGACGTAGGCGTCGGTGTGGCTGCTGTCGCCGACCAGCACGAGCCGCTGGTCGGTCGCGACGTCGCGGAAGGCGCGCACCAGGCCGAGCGGGTCCTTCTCCGGCACCAGGCGCCCGACGAAGGCGACGTAGCCGCCCGGGCGCAGGCCGAGGCCGGCGAGGAGGCCGAGGTCGGCGGTCGGTACGACGGGCACGCCGTTGCCGATGTAGGTGGTGTAGCGGCCCAGCTCGTCGCGGTAGTGGTCGGCGAGCGCGCGGGAGACCACCACCACCTCGTCGGGCACGTGGGCCGACAGGGTCCGGCCGGCACGCAGCACGCGCTGCGCCCCACCGCCCCACTTGTCGCGCTGGTCGTCGAGGCCGTGCACGGTCTGCACGACCGCGGCGCGGCTCAGCGAGCGGGTCAGCGGGGAGAACAGGCCGGGACCCAGGGCGTGGTAGTGCACGACGTCGAGGTGGGCGCCGGCCGCGACGAGCGCGCTGAGCGCGCTGTGCACGAAGGCCTCTCCCCCGGCGTGGCGCACGGTGGGCAGCGAGGCCAGGTGCACCCCGTGGTAGCTGCGGGTCGTGCGCTCGGCGTAGCCCGGTCGGCAGTAGACGGTGACGTGGTGGCCCCGGGCGGCCAGCCGCGTGGCGATCTCCTCGACGTGGCGCTCGACGCCACCGGCGCGCGCGGGCAGCCCGCGCTGCCCGATCATGGCGATGCGCAGCGGGCCGCGCGGGTCGCGACGGGGGCCCGCCGGCGCTCCGGCGGCTCCCGGCGCGCTCGGGGCGGGGAGGGTGAGGGGCGTGCCGGGGCGGCTGGAGACGACGGTCATGACGCGCCTGCTTCCTGGTAGTGCCGGACGACGGAGCGGAGGTGGGTGCGGGGGTCGTGGTCGCGGGCGACCCGGGCCCTCCCGGCCAGGCCGCGCCGCCTGGCGCGGGCGGGGTCGGCGAGCACCGCGCCGAGCACCTCGGTGAGCCGGGCGGGGTCGTCGGGCGGCACGAGCCAGCCCGTGGTCTCGTCGACCAGCTCCGGCAGACCGCCGAGCGTGGTCGTCACGACCGGCACCCCGAGGGCCTGCGACTCCAACACCGACAGCGGCTGGTTCTCGTGCCAGCGCGAGGGCACGACCGACGCGGTGGCGCCGGCCATCAGCGCGTGGAGCTCCTCGCGCGCCAGACGCCCGTGGAAGCGCACGCGACCCGGGGCGACGGCCGCGGCGAGCCGCTCGAGCTCGGCACGGGCGGGCCCGTCGCCGGCGACGTCGAGCACCGGGCCGGCGGGCTGCCCGGCGCCGCCGGCGGGCCCGGCGACCCCGGCCGCGGTGAGGTCGAGGGCGCCCACCGCGCGCACCAGGGTGTCGACGCCCTTCTCGCTGGACAGGCGCGCGGCCACCACGAGCCGCGGATCGGCGGGCGGGCCCTCCGGAGGCGCACCGAGCACCGCGAAGTTGGGCTGCACGCGCACGCGCCCCGCCTGCACGCCGGCGGCGGCCACCTGGTCGCCGAGGAACCGGCTGGGAGCCAGGAAGCGGTCGACGGCGTCGTAGGCCCCGAAGCGGCGGTGCAGGTCGACCTCGAGCGCCGCGGCGGCGCTGGCCGCGCGCGAGCCGCCCTGGCAGGAGCGCCGGGCGGCCTCCCACGGGCCGCGCGTCACGCACGCGGTGCAGGGCGCGTCATGGTCGAGGAAGCGGTAGGTCGGACAGACCAGCTTGTAGTCGTGCAGGGTCAGCACGACCGGCACCCCGCGCGAGGAGGCCGCGTGGAGCACCGAGGGCGAGAGCTGGTGGTAGACGTTGTGGGCGTGCACGACGTCGGGGCGGAACTCCTCGATGGCCGCCGCCATGCCGCGGGCCGCGGGCACCGACCAGACCATGCGCCCGAGCAGCCCGAGGCGGGCGACCGTGCCGGAGGGCGCCGGGTCGAACTCCACGTGGCGCGGTGGGCGGCCGACCGAGGCGACGTCGTTGTCGGGGTGCTGCATCCCGAAGAAGGCGACCTCGTGGCCGTCGACCCGTTGCAGCTCGGCCAGGTCGAGCATGTAGCCCTCGGCCCCGCCGCGGCGGTGCAGGAACTTGTTGACGTGCAGGACGCGCATCTCACTCTCCCCCGGTGACGGCCTCCCCGGCCGCGCTGACGCGACGGCCGGTGCCGGGCTCCACCGTGCCGCCGACGGGGTCCTCCTCGGCGCGAGACGGCCGGCGCTGCTCGTTATTGGGGACGGGTCCGCCGTCGAGGGCGGCGTCGAGGGCGGGGTCGAGGGCGGGGTCGGTGCCGCGCTGCACCAGCGCCGAGACGCAGCCGGCCAGCGCGGCGAGGTAGACCCCGACCACGACCTGCGACATCAGGTTGGCCACGGCGCTCATCAGCACGTAGCCCGCGGCGACCCCCGCGAAGGCCGCGGCCAGGGCGCGGTCGGCGACGGGGCCGCCCCGGGTGCGGGCCCAGCCGCGCACGGCGGTGCGCACGAGCTGCGACACGAAGAGCGTGAAGGCGAGCAGCCCGAGCAGGCCCATCTCGACGTAGGCGCGCAGGAAGTCGTTGTGGGGCTGCTTGCCCTCGAGGCTCTCCCCCGCGACCTGCTTGAGACCGATGCCGGTGACGGGGCTCTCCGAGGCCAGGTCGAGCGCCTCCGACCAGTACTCGAAGCGCCAGGTCAACGAGTTGCCCGGCTCGCCGCGCAGGCTCTCCTCGTCGCCGAGGTCGCCGAAGCGCTGGGCGATGCCGGGCACGAGCAGCAGCACGACGACCAGCGCCCCGGCCACACCGAGGAGCAGCCGGCGCTGCCGCAGCGCCACCACGACCGCGACGCCCAGCAGGGCGGCCAGCCAGGCGCCGCGGGTGTAGGTGGCCAGCAGGCCGAGCGAGGCGAGCACGGCCACGGCGGCGCAGACCAGGCGCAGCCGGGTCTCGCTGCGGTGCACGACCTGGGCCAGCGCCACGACGACCACGATCGAGAGGTAGGCCGCGAAGGGGTTGGGGTGGGTGAAGGTGCCGACCGCTCGGTCGAAGCCGCCCGCCTCGAAGAGGCCCTCGCCGCGCACGACCTGCACCGCGGCCGTCGACAGCGGCACCACCGCGGCCAGCAGCAGCACGAGCACGAGACGGCGCCGGAAGGCCGCGGAGGCGGCCAGGCGCTCCACCACCAGCAGGGTCACCGCGATGCTGGCCAGCCGGGTCCACTCCACCAGCGCCACGGCGTACGCCGGGGCCACCGCGACGCCGACGAGGCCGGCCCCGGCGAAGGCCAGCGAGGCCAGGGCGAGCGGGGAGAGCCGCGGCCAGCCCTCGCGGCGCCAGGTCGCGAGCAGCCAGGTCGAGGCGGTGCCCAGCAGCAGGATGCCCAGGAGCGCGGCGGGGTCGAGGCCGGCCGGCCCCGGCACCCGCACGGCGTCGAGGGAGGTGCGCACGAGCAGGACGACGAGCACGAAGAGGTCGATGCGCCGCAGCGCGAGGCCCACGAGGAGCACCACGCCGAGGCCGACCACCAGGCCGGTCACGACCCGGCCCCCCCGGTGCGCCGGTGGCGGCCGCCGCCCGAGGCACGGCGCTGCACGACGACGGTGAGCACGAGGACCACGACGCCGGCCGCGCCCGCGACCACGAGGCGCAGGGCCGAGCCCGGCAGCAGCGGGGCGAGACCGCCGCCGAGCGCCCAGGCCGCGCCGGCGGCCGCGGCGACGGCGAGCGCCCCCAGCACCGACCCGCGCAGCGCCGCGGCGTCGAGCCGCGGTCGGGGCAGCTCGGAGCGCACCAGGCAGTGGTGGGCGTGGACCACGTTGGCGACGTTGCCGGCCACGAAGGCGGCGGCGACGCCGAGCACCTCGTAGCCCGTGCCGAGCAGGGGCAGCACCGCCACCGGCAGCAGCGCCAGGTCGACGGCGACGCCGACGACCGCGTTGCGCAGCGGCACGCGCGTGTCGCGCGCGGCGTAGTAGGGCGCCAGCAGCGCCCGCTGCACCGCCGAGGCCGGGAAGGACAGCGCGAGCACGACCACGCACAGCCCCAGCAGCCGGGCGTCGGACTCCCCGAAGCGGCCGAGGCCGAAGAGCAGCTCCACGCCCGGCACGGCGAGCACGACGGTGAGCGCGGTCAGCGGCAGCGAGACCGCCACCATCAGCCGCAGGCCGAGGGTGGCCAGGGCGGCGGCCTCGTCGCGGCGGCCCGCGACCTGGGCCCGGGTCAGCCGCGGCAGCACCGCGACCATCACCGAGCGGAAGAGCACCGTGCCGCCGACGGCGGAGACCAGCCGGTTGCCGTAGTGCAGCACCGTCGCCGACCCGGGGGCCAGGAAGGACGCGATGGCGGTCTCGGCGACGCGGGCGAGCGGGTTGAGCCCGGCCGCGGTCGAGGGCCGGGCCAGCAGCCGCGGCAGCGCCACCAGCTCGGGGTCGCGCCAGCGCGGGCGGGCCACCCGGAAGCCCCGCACCACCGCCCAGGCGAGCACCAGCAGCAGCTGGCAGGCCGAGCCGACGACGTAGGCCAGCGGCAGCACCCGGACGTCACCGGGCCAGGTGAGCACCAGGCCGGCGGCCACCAGGTTCATCACCACCGTCATGGCGGCGGGCACCACGACCTGGGCGCGGGCGTTGAACCACGAGCGCAGCACCTCGCAGCCGGCCGCCAGCGGCAGCGTCCAGACCATCACCCACAGCAGCGAGGCGGTGAGCGCGGTCTGCTCGGCGTCGAAGCCCGGCGCCAGCACCCGGGCCAGCAGCGGCCCGAGCGCGCCGAGGGCCAGGGCCAGCGCGGCGCCGATGCCCACCGCCGCCAGCAGGGTGCCCGTCACCAGGCGTCGCATCCGCCGTGCCTCGAGGGTCACCGCCCAGGTGGCGAAGGTCGGCACGAGCACCTGGTTGCCGAGCAGGAGGAGCACGGCGGTGCCGGCCAGCGGCAGCCGCGCGGCGGCCACGAAGGCGTCGGTGTCGCGGCCGGCCCCGAAGGCGGCGGCCGCCGCGACGTCGAGCAGCAGCCCGGCGCCGAGGGCGAGGGTGGCCACCGAGCCGCTGAGCGTGCTCTGGCGGGCCACGCCGCGCGTGCCGGTCGGGGGCGCCACCGCGACCGCGGTCGCGGGGGCGACCGACCCAGGACCCACCCTCACCGCCGGGGGCCTCGCGGGGCCTGCCGGCGCAGCGACACGTCGGCCGCGGCGGCCAGCTCGGTCTCCAGCGCCGTGCACGCCGCGCGCACGCGCGGGTCGAGGTCGAGGCGGCGCGGACGCACGCTGCGCGCGTCGACGTGGGACCACAGCCCCGGGGCCGGCTCGAGGCCGAGGAAGCGCGCCATCGCGCTGATCGACGGCTCGGGGTCGGCGACGGTCCGCTCGTAGGAGACCACGTGCACGTCGCGGCGCCGGTGCAGGCCGCCCTCGAGCAGCAGCCGGTTGCGCACCAGCCAGAAGAGCGCCGCGGCCGACCACGGGTCGAGGCGGGCCGGGTCGAGGGAGCGCACCAGGTCGAGGGAGGCCGGCGAGAGGCCGCGCTCCTGCCAGCGGCCCGTCCGGCGCCCCTCGGCCGCCGCGGCGGCGACCTCGGCCAGCACGCGGCGGTTGACGTCGCCGAACTTCGCGACCGCCGAGGCGGCGCGACCGTCGACGTCGCGGTAGACCCACACCGCCCGGCTCTCCGGCCCGAGCCGGTCGAGCAGCTGTGCGGTGCGGTCGCTGTCGCACAGCGCCTTGAGCAGCACCACGGCGTGGCGGCTGTCGCCCACCACGCCGCGCACCACCGCGTCGTCGCGCAGCTGGAAGCGGGCGAAGGCGCGGCGGTCGTTCTCGTTGTGCACCTCGACCGAGGGGTCGCGCTCGATGCCGCGCACGACCATGTTGGTGCCCGAGCGCTGCACCCCCACCACGAGCACCGCGCGCGCCGAGCCGGCCGGGCGCGGGTGCGCCCGCCGCCACCGGTACGCCGACACCGCCCCGGCCAGCCGCTCGCGCGGGTCGAGCCCGTCCTCCTCCACGAGGCGGCCGAGACCGTCGCGGCGGGCCCAGGCCACGTGGCGGCCAGCGCGAGCGCGCAGCCGCGCGGCGGGCGAGGCGTCCTCGGGCAGCGGCGCGGCGGCGAGGGCGTGGACCTGCCCTGACGCCGTCTCGAGGGGGGCGTGGGAGTGGGACAGCGGGTCAGGACACACGGAAGACCTCCACCCGGTCGTTGCCGGTGTCGGTGACGTAGAGCCGGCCCTGGGGATCCAGGGCGAGCGCGGTGGGCCGTCGGAAGCGGCCGTGGGCGCGGCCGGGTCCGCCGAAGGAGCCCACGAAGACCCCGTCGAGGCTCAGCACGCTGATCCGGTTGTTGTCGGTCTCGGACACGAAGAGCCGGTCGCCGCGCACGGCCACGCCGTAGGCGCCGTCGAGCTGCCCGGGCCCCGTGCCGTGGCTGCCGAGCTTCGCGAGCAGCACCCCGGTGGAGGAGAACTTGTAGACCACGTCCTCGGTGGGTGCGGCGGCGTAGACGTTGCCGGCGGCGTCGCGGTCGACCGAGGTGCAGCCGAAGAGGACGTAGTTGCCGGTGAGGGCGCCCTGGCCGCACGGCGCCGACCAGACCAGCTCGCCGGAGCGGGTCAGCACCTGCAGGCGACGGTTGCCGGAGTCGGGCACGTAGAGGAGCCCGTCGGTGCCGACGTGGATCCCGCGGGAGTAGTAGAGCTGGTCGGGAGCGGCTCCCTGGCTGCCGAAGGAGCCGAGGGGGCCACCGTCGGCGGTGTAGTGCTTGACGTCGGCCGAGCGGGTGTTGTTGAGCCACACCGTGCCGTCGGCGGGATCGACCCCGACGCCGCGGGGGTAGTCCATGGCCGTGCCCGTGCCGCGGCCCCGGTAGCCCCAGGAGGTCTGGTAGCCCCCTGCCCGCCCGAAGCGCTGCACGCGGTGGTTGAAGGTGTCGGCGACGAAGACCTGACCGGTGCCCTGGTCGACCGCGACGCCCTCGGGCTGGTTGAAGCCGCCGGGCGGAGCGGGCTCCGGCACCGCCGGCACCTCGCGCACCAGCGCACCCGACGGGCTGAAGACCAGCACCCGCTGACCGGTGTAGTCCATGACGTGGAGCGCGTGGTCGAGCCCCACGGTGAGCTCCCGGGGCCCGCCGGTGGTGCCCGGGTCGGGGCCCGGCACGGTGAGGGTGGCCACCGGTGTGCCGTCGAGGGTGAGCTTCTCGACCGTGCCGTCGGAGGCGTCGCTGACGTAGACCCAGCCGTTGTCGAGGTCGAGGGCGAGCCCGCGCAGGTCGCCGCCCAGCAGGCCGGGTCCGGCACCCGGCGTGCCGAAGGTGCGCAGGTAGGCGCCGTCACGGTCGAAGACGAGCACCCTGCGGTTGCCCGCGTCGAGCACGAAGACCTGCTCCTCGGGGCCGATCGCGATCCCGCGCAGGCCGAGGGTCTCCCCCGGCCCGGTGCCCGTGCGGCCGAAGCGGAACAGGAAGGCCCCGGTGCGGTCGTAGACGTTGACGGTGTGCGGGCTGGTCCGGCTGATGCTCTGCGAGTTGACGGCGTAGACCCAGCCGTCGTGGTTCACCGCGAGCCGTGTCGTGTAGTAGCCCCCGGTGGGGTCGATGTCCCACGTCGCCCGCGGTGTGCCGTCGGGGTCGTAGACCTCGATCTCGCGCGCGACGGTGTCGGCGACGTAGAGGACGCCGGACGTGGGGTCGACGGCCAGGCCGTACGGCTGGTTGGTCTGCCCCGGCCCGCTCCCCTTGCCCCCGATCACCTGGAGCAGCTCGCCGTCGGGTGAGTAGCGCTTGACGTCGTAGTTGTTGTAGTCGCCCACCAGGATCGAGCCGTCGCGGGCCGTGGCCGCGCCCCAGGCGTAGAGCCCGGCGTGGCCCGGACCGCCGATCTGGCGCACCCAGGTGGCGGTGACCGCGGCGTGCGCCGGGGGCGCGGGCAGGCTGAGCGTGCCGGCCGCGACCGCCGCCAGGGCGGCCGCGACCGCCACGAGGGCTGCGGCGCCTCGGCGCCGCCGGCGCGACGGGGTGGGACGGGACACGGTGACGACCTCCTCAGGGAGCGACGGTGAAGGAGCGGAAGGCTTGCGTGGTGGGGTTGCCGGCGGCGTCGGAGGCCCGCAGCTGGTAGCCGTAGGACCCCGGGGCCGCGGCCCAGGGGCGCGACCACGTGGTGCTCGCCGCGCCGGGCGGGGCCAGCGCCGCCGGCAGCCAGCTGAAGGCACCCCAGGAGCCGTCGGGGCGCAGCCACCGCCCCGTGGTCTTGTCCTTGAGGGCGACGTCGACCGAGGCCACCGCGCGGTCGTCGGTGGCGGTGCCGCCGAGGGTGGCGGCGTCGGCGGTCACGGTGGACCCGGCGGCCGGCTGGGAGTCCGAGAGCACCAGTGGCGTGGTGTCGGGCGGCAGCACGCCGGTGAGCGTGAAGGAGCCGACCACGGCGACGGCACCGGCCCCCAGCACGTCGGTGGCGCGGGTGGCGACCTCGTAGCCGTCGGGCGACGGGTCGGCCCACGACCAGCTCCACGCGGTCGAGCCGGTGGAGGGGTCGGAGAGCGCGGCCGGGAGCCAGGCGGCGGTCGTCGAGAACGAGCCGTCGGGCTGGAGGAACTGCCCGGTGCCGCTGCGGCGGATCCTGACCTCCACCGACTCCACGCCGGTGTCGTCGGCCGCGTCGCCCGACACCACCAGCGGCGGCTCGATGGCCACGCTGTCGTCGGGCGAGGGGTTGGTGAGCACCGTCTCCGGGGCCACGGTGTCGGTGGTGGTCTCGGGCACCACCGTGAAGTCGACGGAGGTCGCGGGCGAGGCGTTGCCGGCGACGTCGACGCCGCGCACCTCGGCGTGGAAGCTGCCGGAGTACTCCACGCCGATGAAGCTCCACGCCCAGGTCATGCTCCGGGCGGTGTCGCCGACCAGCGGGCTCAGCGCCCAGGTCTGGGTGGTCGACCAGGTCGAGTTGCCCGCGTCGAACCACAGCCCCGTGCCGGTGTCCTGCACCGCCACCTGCACCGAGGCCACCCCGGTCTCGTCGGTCACGGTGCCGCTGAAGCGCACCGGCCGGGCGGGCACGGTGGCGCCCTGACCCGGGTAGGCCAGGGTCGTGGTCGGCGGCGGCCAGGCGCTGCCGCCGCGGGCCCTGGCGGGGTCGAAGACCATCACGCGGTCGTTGCCCGCGTCGGCGACGTAGAGCAGGCCCTCGTCGTCGGTGGCGATGCCCGAGGGGTTCTTGAACTGGTAGGCGCCCTGGCCGTAGCCGCCCCACTTGCCCAGGAAGGTGCCCGAGGTCGTGAAGGCCTGCACCCGCGAGGCCAGGTCGTCGGTGACGTAGAGGACGCCGTTGCTGACGACCATGTCCCAGATGTGGCGGAACTGCCCGTCACCGGTGCCGGAGGTGCCGAAGCTGGTCAGCAGGGTGGTGCCGGTGGGGTTGTAGACGTAGACCTTGGTGCCGTCGGCGAGGAACACGTTGCCGGTGGCCGGGTCGATCGCGCCGCCGTGGTTGCCGGCCCGCGTGATCTGGCCGATCTCGGTGCCGGAGGCCGCGTCGAGGATCTTGACCTTGCTGGAGTTGCGGTCGGTCACGATGGCCCGCCCGGCCTGGAACTCGATGTCGAGCGGCCACCGGAAGGAGCCCGGGTCGGCCGAGTCGCTCTCGGCGCTGCCGAGCTGGTCGACGAAGCTGCCGTCGTACTCGTAGCGCTTGATGTGGTGCCCGCGCTGGTTAGCCACCCAGACCCGCCGGCTGACGGGGTCGACGCCGATCCCGCGGGGGTAGTTCATGCCGTAGGTCGGCGAGGCCGAGCGGGTGCCCCAGGTGCCGATGAAGGCACCGGTCGGGGCGAAGCGCTGGAAGCGCTGGTTCCACGAGTCGGCCACCCACACGTCGCCGGTCTGGTCGTCGACGTCGACGTCACGCGGCTCGCCGAGCTGGCCGGCGACGGCCGGCTGGGCGGGGCGCGGGAAGAAGCCGGCGTCCTCGCCGGTGGCGGTGAAGCGGTGGACACGGGCGTTGCCGTACTCCGCGACGTAGACCGTGCCGTCGGGCGCCACCGCGGGCTGGCGCGGGCTGCCCAGGTTCAGCGGGCCGGTGCCGGCCCCGGCGCCGAGGGTGTCGACGTGGTTGCCCTGCAGGTCGAAGACCTCGACCACGCCGGTGGTGGGCACCGAGACGTAGAGCCGGTTGCGCGCGTCGTCGACGGCCATGCCGCGTGCGTCGCCGCCGAGCAGCCCGGCGCCGTAGGTGGCCAGGTAGGAGCCGGTGGGCGAGTACTTGAGGATGCGGTTGTTGAAGGTGTCGGTGAGCCAGAAGTTGCCGGAGGCGTCGGTGTCGACGCCGTAGATGCGAGGGATCGTGCTGCTGGTGGTGCCGGGCGGGAGCACGTTGAAGGTACGGGTGTTGCGCCCGTCGGAGAGCCGCCAGACCCGCACGGCGGGCGGGTTGGTCAGCGAGTTGGCGTAGTGGCTGTCGGCCTGCACCAGGTTGCCCGCGCCGTCGATGCTGATCCAGGCCTGGTAGTCGATGCCGTTGAGGGTCAGCTGGCGCAGGAACGCACCGTCCTTGCTGTACTGCGCGACCTTGTTGCCCGGCTGGCCGTCGGCGATCTCCGGCACGTAGATGTCGCCCTGGCGCGGGTCGATGCCGATCGAGTAGGGCTGGCCCGTGGCGTTGGCGCGGTAGAACGACCCGAGGACCCGTCCGGCGGGCGTGTAGCGGCGCACCTGGTTGTTGAGGTAGTCGCCCACCACGACCTCGCCGCTGACGGGATTGACCTGGACCCCCCACGGGAAGACACCGGGGCGGCCGTTGCCGCTGATCGAGCGCACCAGCGCCGGGGCGCTCCACGCTGCCTGCGCCGGCGGGCTGCTCAGGCCCACGAAGACCAGACACGCGGCGACGACCGCCAGCGCCAGCACCACCGAGGGCACCCGACGCCGCGCCGTGCTCACCGGGGCGCTCACGGGGTCACCGTGAACGACCGCCAGCCGGGCTTGCCCGTGCCGGTCGCGAGCCGGCCCGCGGTGTCGGTGGCGTCGGTGGAGAAGCCGTAGCCGCCCGGGGCGACCCCGGCCAGCTCGTAGGACCAGGTCGTCGAGGCGCCGCCGGGCGTGGCGAGCACGGCGCTGACCTTGGTGGCCGCGGCCTGCCAGGTGGTGCCGTTCCACCACAGGCCGGTCGAGGACTGCTTGATGCCGAGCTTCACGGACGCGACCCCCCGGTCGTCGGTGGCGGAGCCGGTGATGCTCACCGGCGCGGGCAGGGAGGCGCCCGCGGTGGGCGCCGTGAGGGTCACGACCGGCGTGGCGGTGTCGCTGCCGCCGCTGGTCGCGGTGAAGGACGTCGCCGGTCGCGGCGTCGGGTTCTGGTTGCCGCTGGCGTCGTCGACGCGCACCTGCACGGCGTAGCCGGTCGCGCTGGGCAGGGTGAGGCCCAGCGACCAGCCGGTCGAGGTCGAGCCCGGGGCGGCCAGGGTGGTGGGCACCCAGGTGAACGCGCCCCAGCTGCCGTCGGGGCGCAGCCACGTGGAGGTGTCACCGCGGCGCACGGCGACGTACGCCGCCGCGACGGAGCGGTCGTCGCTCGCGGTGCCGGTCAGGGTCACCGGCCCCACGGGCACCTGCTGGCCCGCGGTGGGCGAGGTCAGGGCACCGCTCGGTGCGGTCGTGTCGGGGGGCGGCGACGCGCCCATCGTGTAAGTGCGCACGACGTCGGCGTAGGTGTCGGCGAGGTAGATGGTGCCGGTGGGCCCGACCTCGACCGCCGAGGGGTGGTGCAGGCCGCCGACGGTGGCCTCGAGGCTGCGGTCGGGCGCCAGCACGACCATCTCGTCGTCGCCGCTGTCGGCCACCACGACACGACCCGTGGGGTCGACGCCGACGCCCTCGGGGGCGTCGAGCGTGCCGCCCGCGGTCCAGCTCCGCACGGGCGCGAATCCCGCGGCCGGCGAGTAGGTCAGCTCCTGCACCCGGTTGTTGCCGCGGTCGGCGACGTAGACGTGGCCGTCGGGGCCGACGGCCACCGCGCTGGGGAAGCGGAAGTTGGTGGCACCGGCCCCGCGGGAGCCGAAGACGTGCACGGGCAGCGGGCCCTTGTTGTCGGTGCCGAAGACCGCGCCGGCGACGTCGTAGGCCTTGATGCGGTGGTTCTGGGTGTCGACGACGAAGGCGTAGCGGTCGGAGGCGCGGATGGCGATGTCGTAGGGCCAGTTGAAGGAGCGGGTGTCGGCGCCGGCCGGGGCGTTCTTGACGAAGCCGATGCCGGTGCAGCCCTCGTCGAGCACCTGCAGCTGGTGCTGCTTGGTGTCGGCCACCCACAGGTCGCCGGTGGCGGGGTCGACGGCGAGGCCGCGGGGCCAGTTGAACTGCCCCAGCTGGGTGCCCTCGGCGGCGCGCTGGCCGCAGTGGCCGACGAGGGACCCCGAGGCGTCGAAGCGTCGGAACTGGTGGTGCACGGTGTCGGAGACCCACAGGTCGCCGTCGGGTGCGAGCGCCATGCCGCGCGGCTCGTGGAAGACCGCGGTGGAGGTGGCCTCGGGCATCACCGCGCCGATGGTGCGGTCGTAGGCGAAGCCGGTGGCGGTGCGCGTCCAGCGCTCGACCCGGTCGCCCCACAGGTCGGCGGCCCACACGTCGCCGCTGCCGTCCTGGGCCACCGCGACACGTCGCATCGTGGTGAACGTGCCCACGGTGGTGGGCTCGCCGTAGCTGCCGAAGGCGGTGACGAACGTGCCGGTGGTGGTGAAGACCTGCACCCGGTTGTTGAGCCCGTCGGCGACGTAGACCAGCTCCTGGCCCGTCACCGGGTCGAGGGCGGTGGCGATGCCGTAGGGGGTGCGGAACTTGCCCTCCGCGGTGCCGGTGCCGCCCCACGTGGCGAGGCAGGTGCCGTCGGGGGCGAACTTCACGACCTGGTTGGTCTTGTAGCCCGCGACGTAGATGTTGCCGGCGCTGTCGGCCTGCGCGTCGCGGTTGTCGTTGATGTTCGTGCAGGCACCGTTGGCCACGACGGTCTGCAGGACCGCCAGGTCGTCGTCGAGCACGACGACGCGGGCGCGGCCGGTGTCGCCGACGTAGACCTTGTCGCCCTTCGCGGATACCCCGAGGGGGAAGGAGAAGGCGGTGGCGGGCCCGGTGGTGGAGCCCAGCCAGGCACCGCTCGGGGAGAGCTTGACGATGCGGCTGTTGCGGGTGTCGGCGACGTAGACGTTGTTCTGGTCGTCGACGCCCACGTCGCGGGGGTTGTCGAACTGTCCGGTGCCCGCGCCGAAGGTGCCCACCGACCACACGAGCGTGCCGTCGGCGGTGTAGCGCGCGACCCGGTTGTTGCCGGTGTCGGCGACCACGACCGTGCCGTCGGGCGCCGTCTCGACCCCCGAGGGGTACATCTCGGCGTGCAGCGGCCCGCCGAGCACCGGCCCCGGGTCGGCGGGGCCGGCCGAGGCGGGGGCCGCGACGACGAGGGCGGCGCTGAGCACCAGCCCGGCCAGGGCGGCCAGGGCGGCCAGGACGGCCAGCGGTGCGGGGGTGCGGCGGGTGGTGGGCATCGGGTCCTCGTGGTGGTGTCGGGTGCAGGTGCCGCCGGGGCGGGCGGGCGGCGCCGTCACGGGGTGACGGTGAAGGTGCTGCGGGGCTTGGTGGGGTCCTGGTTGCCGGCGGCGTCGCGGGCGATGGCGGTGACGGCGTAGGTCCGGGCCAGCGGCGGCTGGAAGGTGAAGGCCCAGGTGGTGCTCGTCGCACCGGGGGCGGCGAGGACGGCGGTCACGGTGCGGTAGGACGCCCCGAAGCTGCCGTCGGGGCGCAGCCACTCCTTCGACACGGTGTCCTGCACGGCCAGCAGCACCGTGGCGACCCCGGTGTCGTCGGAGGCGCCGCCGCGCAGCGGGACGGCCCCGAGCGGCACCCGCGCCCCCTGGGCCGGGCTGGTGACGGTGGCGTCGGGGGCCACGCTGTCGCTCGCGCGCACCGTGACCTGCCGCGAGGCGGGGGTGGCGTCCTGGTTGCCGGCACCGTCACGGGCCCGGGCCGTGACCAGGTACCTCCCGGTCGCCAGCGGCACGTCGAGCGACCAGCCGGTGCTCGCGGCGCCGGGGGCCGCGAGGTCGGCGAGGCGCTGGGCGCCCGCCGTGGTGCTCCCCCAGCTGCCGTCGGCCTTGAGCCACAGCCCGGTGTCGCGGTCCTTGACCAGCACCGTGACCGAGGCGACGCCCGACCCGCCTGCGGGGTCGCTGGCGGTGCCGGTCAGCGACAGCGTCGGCGGCGCCACGACCGCGTCCTGCGCCGGGGAGGTCACGACGGTGTCGGGCGCTCCGGTGTCGGCGCCCGCGACCGTGAAGGACCGGGTCGCGGTGGCCGGGTTGCCCGCCTGGTCGCGGGCGGTGACGCTCACGGTGTGGCCGCCGGCGGTGCCGGCGACGAAGGACAGCGAGAAGCCGGTCGAGGTGGACCCGGGGGCGGCGAGGGTCGCGTCGAGCTCCTGGCGCGCGCTCCCCCACGCCCCGGAGGCCTGGAGCCAGCTGCCGTCGGCGCGCTGCACCGCCACGGTGACCCCGGCGACCGAGGTGTCGTCGGTGGCCGTGCCGGTGACCGCGACGCTGCCCGCCGGGAGCGAGGCGCCCGCGGCCGGCGACGTGAGCGTCACGCCGGGGGCCGTGGTGTCGGGCGGCGGCGGGGTGCCCTGGGGGTCCCACAGCGAGACCCGGTCGTTGCCGTAGTCGGCCACCGCGAGGTCGCCGTCGGTGGGGTCGACGGCGACCCCGCGGGGCTGCTCGAGCTGACCGCTGCCCGACCCCGTGGAGCCGAAGGCGGTCTCGACCGCGCCGGTGGCGTCGAGCACGACCACGCGGTCGTTGCCGGCGTCGGCGATGTGGAGGCGCCGGTCGGCGCCGGTGCCGGTGACCAGGAGGCCGCCGGGCTTGCGCACCTGCCCGCTGCCGGTGCCCGAGGCGGCCACGGTGGCGAGCAGGGCGCCGGCGGTGGAGTAGCGCTCGACGCGGTTGTTCTGGGTGTTGGAGACCAGCAGCGTGCCGTCGGCGTCGACCGCGACGCCCTCGGGCCTGCTGGCCGCCGCGGCGCCCGTGACCGGGAACGTGCCCAGCAGCACGCCGTCGGAGGCGAGGTGCACGACGCGGTTGTTGTTGGTGTCGGCGACCCAGAAGCCGCCGCTGCCGTCGAGCGCGGTCTGGTGCGGGCGGCTCAGGGTCGTGCCGGCCGGGGGCTTGACCTGGCGCACGAAGGCGCCGGCGGCGGTGAAGACGTCGATGCGGTTGTTCTCGCTGTCGGTGACCACGACGTCGCCCGCGGCGGTGACGAGCAGTCCGCGCGGGAAGATCAGCGAGCCGTTCTGCGGCCCGTAGCCGCCCCACTGCGAGACGTAGGAGCCGTCGGGCGCGAAGCGCTGGATGCGGTGGTTGAACCAGTCGGCGGCGTAGAGCGAGCCGTCGGGGCCGTAGGCCACCGCGAAGGCGCCGTTGAAGCCGCCGGCGGTCGGCCCCGTGCCCCCCACCGTCCGGTCGTACGCCGGGGACGCGCCGGCGCCGTCGTAGACCGCGAGCCGGAAGTTGAACGTGTCGCACACCGCGACCTCGGTGGTGCCCGGCAGGCGGGTGACGCAGTGCGGCGAGCGGAACTGCTGGGCCCCGTCGCCGTAGGCCGCGACGGGGGTCGCGCCGAGCGAGCCGCCCGTGGCGGTGAGGTGCTGCACGCGGTAGTTGAGCGCGTCGGCCACCCACAGGCCGCCGGCGCCGTCGGAGGTGACGCTGCGCGGCGACTTGAACTGCACCGCCCCGGTGCCACGGGTGCCGAAGGTGCGCACGCAGGCGCCGGTGGCCGCCTCGAGCACCACGATCCGGTCGTTGTCGGTGTCGGCGACCAGGACCCGGCCGTCGTCGGCCAGACCGACGTCGCGGGGGCGGGAGAAGGCGGTGCCGCCGCAGGTGGTCTGGGTCCAGGCCGTCGTCCCGGCGCGGGTGAGGGCCCGCACGCTGTTGGCGTAGGTGTTGGCGACGTAGACCCGGGTGGCGTCGTTGGCCAGGCCGTAGGGCTGGGTCAGCCCGCCGATGGTGCCGAGCTGCTGGCCGGTGCGCGAGAGGCGCACGACGCGGTTGCCGCCGGTGTCGGTCACCCACAGCGCGGTGGGGTCGGCCGCGTCGAGCTCGAGGTCGCGGGGGTCGGTGAGGCCGGTGGTGGTCAGCGGCGTGACGGTGCCGGTGGCGGGGTCGAGGGTCACGACCCGGCTGCCGCCGGAGTCGGCGACGTACCAGGTGCCGTCGACCACGGCGAGGCCGGCGGGGTAGACCGGGGCGCGACCGCCGGGGTCGGAGAGCTGGTCGCGGTAGACCGGGCTCAGCGGCTCCTGCGGCGGGTCGACCGGGCCGGGGGCGGCGAAGACCTGGACGCGGTCGTTGTAGGTGTCGGCGACGTACATCCGGTCGTTGCCGAAGGCGAGGTCGTGGGGGTCGAAGAACTGGGTGTCGCCGTTGCCGCGCGAGCCGAAGCCGTCGCCGAGGTCGACGAGGTCGGCCGAGAGGTGCACCAGGCGGCTGTTGCCGGTGTCGGCCACCCAGACCGAGCCGTCGGGGGCGACCTCCAGGCCCTGGGGGCCGAGCAGGCCGGTGGCGAAGGAGGCCAGCGGCGTGCCGTCGAGGGCGAGCTTCTGCACCCGGTCGTTGCCGGTGTCGGCGACGTAGACCGCGCTCGGCGTCACCGCCACGCCCATGGGGTCCTGCAGCTGTCCGGGGGCCGTGCCCTGGGAGCCGACGGTGGCGAAGGTGCCGCTCGCGGGGTCGAAGGTCTGCAGTCGGTGGTTGCGCGTGTCGGCCACCCAGACCACGCCGTCGGCGCCGACGTCGGCGTTGGAGGGGTAGTTGAAGCGGCCCGTCTCGCTGCCCGTGGAGCCGTAGGACGGCACGCCGGTGGGCGACAGGTCGGCGGCGAAGCGCTCGATGCGGTCACCGCGCGTGTCGACGGCCCACACCGAGCCGTCGGGCCCGGTCGTCACGCCCTCGGGCCAGGAGAACGTCGCCGGCTGGGTGCCGCGGGCACCGACCCGGTCGACGTACGTGCCGTCGGGGCGGAAGCGCTGGATGCGGTGGTTGAGGCGGTCCATGACGTAGACCTGGCCGCTGGGGGCGACGTCGACGGCGTAGGCCTCCGCGAAGCCGGGGGCCGGTGCCTCGGCGCCCTCGATGGAGCGCACCGAGGCGCCCGCGGGGCTGAAGACCTCCAGGCCGCCGCCCCAGAAGTCGGCGCCGTAGACCGCGCCGTCGGCGTCGACGGCCACGCGTCGCAGGTGGTTGAACAGACCCGCGTCGACCGGCGGGTCCTCGCAGGGCTGCGGGTGGTTGGAGCAGCGCCCGCCGAAGGGCGGCAGCCACTGCGGCGTGGGACCGGAGAGGTCCCAGCGCGCGATGCGCCCGTTGCCGGTGTCGGAGACGTAGATCGTGTCGCCGTCGGCGGACCAGACCGTGTTGTAGGGGAAGTTGAGCTGGCCCTCGCCGCTGCCCGAGGCGACGCCGTCGCCGAGCACGACCGCGGGGGTGGTGCTCGCCCACACCCCGGCCGCGGACACGTCGTAGGCCTTGACCTGGTGCTGCTTGTAGGCCGTCAGCCAGATCCGGCCGTCGGGGCCGCGGGCGACGTCGCGGATGCCGCCTGCGCCCAGCGCGGTGCCGGTGGGCGACTTCCAGCGGAAGACCCCGTCGGCGTCCCAGGCCTTGACCAGCGACTGACCGGTCGAGGCGACGAGCAGCACGTCGTTGGCGGCGTCCCAGGTGACGCCGATGGGGGTGTTGAGGGTCTCGTTGCCGGTGCCGAGGCCGCCGCGCTGCCACAGGAAGGTGCCGGTGGCGGTGAACTTCTGGATCCGGTTGTTCTCGGCGTCGGCGACGTAGACGTCGCCGGCCTCGTCGACCGCCACGTCGCGCGGGCTGGCCATCTGGCCCGGCTCGGTGCCGTAGGTGCCGAAGCCGCCGAGCTTGGTGCCGGTGCGGCTGTAGAACAGCACGCGGTCGCGGCCGGTGTCGGCCACGACGAGCCGGTCGTGGACCGCGTCGACCTCGAGGCCGGAGGGGTACATCGCCGCCTGCGAGGGCCCGGCCAGGGTGCCGAGGAAGTCCGGCGGGGCCGCCGCGGCCAGCCGGGCCGGTGCGGCGCTCGCCGCGGGCTCGGCGCCGCGGGCGCTCGCCGCCAGGGCCAGGCAGGTGGTCAGCACCAGCGCGAGGGTGAGCAGGGCCGCGGCGATGAGCACGGCCTGCTCGCCGTGGGTGCGCTGTCGTTCGATCCGGTGTCGGGCCACGAGGGCGATACGACCAGCGACCCTCCGGCGCCCCCGGGCCGCGCAGGGCCTTTTGCCTCATTGTGGGGACCCCCGGCGGCGTCGCGCCCGCTCCCCACATTTGAGGACCCCCGCGAGGGCCGTGCCGACGGGGTGCCCCAGCGGCGGAGGCTCGCCCCATGACGACCGCTCACGACGCTCCCCCGAGCCCTGGAGCACCGGCCGACCCCACCGCTCCCGGGGCCGTCCCCCGCGCCAGCCGCCGCGCCCGCGCCGCCATCATGGTGGGCTGCACGGCGCTCACCACGGTGCTCGCCGTCGTGGGCGCCCTGCTGGTCGTGCAGGCCCACCTGGCCGGGCAGGTCGACCGCGTCGACGGCGTCTTCGCCGGGCTCGAGGACCGCCCCCCGCGCCCGAGCGGCAGCCCTGCGGCCGACTCGATGAACATCCTGGTCATGGGCACCGACCGACGCGCCGACGGCCTCACCACCGGCACCGGCGCCGACCTCGAGGGCTGGATCCCGGGCGCGGGTCGCTCCGACGTCATGATGCTGGTCCACGTCGACGGGGACCGCGACGGCGCCTCGGTGGTCGCCTTCCCCCGCGACTCCTGGGTCGACGTGCCGGGCTGGGGCCCGCACAAGATCAACGCCGCCTACTCCTACGGCGGACCGCGCCTGGCCGTCCACACCGTCGAGGAGCTCACCGGCCTGCGCGTCGACCACGTCGCCATCACCGACTGGACCGGCTACGGCTCGATCATCGACGCCGTCGGCGGGGTCACCGTCACCGTGCCCCGCACCGTGACCGACACCCGGCACGACGTGGTGTGGGCGCAGGGCCGGCAGACCCTCGACGGGCGCCAGGCGCTGCTCTACGTGCGCCAGCGCTACGGCCTGCCCGGCGGCGACCTCGACCGCATCCGCCGCGAGCTGGCGGTCGCGCGCAACCTCGCCCGCGGGGCGCTGCGCGAGCTGGGCGGGCCCGCTCCCTGGGACGTCTACGACCTGCTCGACACCGTCACCCGCAACGTCACCGTCGACAGCGGCTGGGAGGTCTCCGACATGCGGGCGCTGCTCACCGAGCTGCGCGGCATGACCAGCGACGACATCACCTACCTCTCGGCCCCGGTGTCGGGGCTGGGCCGCGAGGGCGCCGAGAGCGTCGTCTACCTCGACCGCGCCCGGGCCGACACCCTGTGGGAGGCCCTGCGCACCGACACCGTCGAGGCCTGGGCGGCCCGGCACCCCGAGCTCACCACCGTCGGCCCCGTGCTCTGAGGCCCCGTGCTCCGAGGCCCCGTGCTCCGAGGTGCCGGCCGATCCTCCAGATCGGTGATCCAGAGCAAAATCCGGAGACCTCCCCCACGCTCTTGTCCAGGGTCATGGGTCCCACGCGGCCCTGATTACCCCACTTTGCTGATGGATCGGCCGCGGGGGCTGCCGATGCTCTAGGGGCACGGACCGACCCGGTGGTCCGCGCCCGGCCCCCCCGCCGGCGTCCCACGGCCCCCGCACTCCCCCGGAGGCACCCTCCTCCCCGTCGCAGGTCCCGCGGTGGTCGTGGTCCCCACCCACGCCCAGGAGCTCCCCCATGCCCCCCAGCACCCCCCCGGCACGACCGCGCGCCCGCACGCGCCGTGCCCTCGTCGGTGTCCTCACCCTCCTGACCGCCGTCGTGGCCTCGCTGCTCGTCGGCGCCTCCTCCTCGCCCGGCTGGTCGGCCGACCTGTCGGGTCGGCTCACCAGCCAGAGCCCGTCGCGCTCCTACGACGTCGACACGCCGGCCGGCACGCTCGCGGCCCGCGTGGACGTCGAGCTGCGCCGCGACTCCGGCCGCCTGGCCCGGCGCGCGGCCCGCGTCACCCCGCCGACGCTGACGGTGTCGCTGCGCCGACCCGACGGCTCGGTGGTGATGAGCGACTCCGGCACGAGCCCGGTGCGCATCTCCGGCCGGGTGGCCGCGGGCTCCTACCGCCTGGTCGTGCGCACGTCGTACCCCCTCAGGGACCGCTACCTGGCCTACACCGCCGACCTGACGCTGCCCACGGCCTCCGCGACCCCGACCCCGACGCCGACGCCGACGCCGACCGCCACCGCGACGCCCACCCCGACCCCCACCTCGACACCCACGCCGACCCCGACGGCTCCCACCCCGGTCACCACCGACCTCGCGCAGGAGTCCTGCGGCACCTGGGTGCTCTACCAGGTCTCCTCGGTCACCGACCTGGAGCGGCTGCGCCCGCGCATCGAGGCCGCGCTGGCCCTGCCCGGTGTCGTCGGCTTCTCGGTGCGCTTCCCGTGGGACGCCGTCGACCTGACCGGCACCCAGACCACCCACCCCGTGCTCGACCTCGCCGACGAGATCGCGCGCGGCGCCGGCAAGGCCCTCTCGATCCGCTTCATGGCCGGCGCCCACACCCCGGCCCGCGTCTTCGACGCCGGTGCCGCGAGCTACCTGGTCGACGGTGCCCGCGTGCCGCTGCCCTGGGACTCCACGACCGGCACCAACGACGTCTTCCTGCGTGAGTACGCCGCCTACGCCCGCAAGCTCGCCGCCTGGTCGCGCGCCCACGACGTCCACCTGCTGCACCTGTCCTGGTACGGCCTGGACTGGGCCGAGCTCAACCACGGCGCCGAGGTCCGCGCCGCCGCCGGCTACACGCAGGCGGCGTGGCTCCAGGGCCACCGCGAGCTGGTCGACGTGGCCGCCTCCCTCGCCTCGGGCGACCTGGCCGTGGAGCTCCCGCTCTCGGGCTACGGACCCCTCTCGGGCGGGCAGTCGGCCGCGCTCGCCGACCACGTCGTCAGCCTGGTCGGCGCCGACAGCGACCGGTTCTTCGTGCAGGCCAACGGCTGGGACGAGACCCGTGAGTGGGGCTCGCCCGACATGACGGTGGAGGGCCAGTTCGACAGGATCTGGGCCAAGCCGGTCGAGCGCGGCCTGCAGATGATCCAGCCCGACGGCTACGACTGGACGCGGGTCTTCGACCGGCTGCGCACCTCCGGCGCCACCTACGGCGAGGTCTACCTGCCCAGCTTCTGGCAGGTGCCCGGGCCGACCCCGGCCTACGACAACAACACCGAGGCCCGGATCGCCCAGCTGGAGAAGGAGATCGCCGCCTTCGGCGCCACCTGCTCCTGACCGGACGGTCTCAGGTCGGCGCCGCCCGGCTCCCCACCGGGGAGAGGGGCCGGCGGCGCTGCACCTCGGCGGCGACCAGCTCGTGCAGGGCCCCCACGCTGGCGGCGTAGCCCGGTGTCGCGTGCTCGGGCACCGGCTGGGCCAGCAGGCGGGCCAGGTCACGACCCGGCAGCTCGCGCAGCGCGGCGGCCACCTCCAGCGGCGAGGTGGCCGGGTGCAGCGCCCAGGCCAGGGAGCCGCGGGACCGCAGCGACGCCGCACGCCGACGACGTCGGCGGTGCACCAGCTCGGTGAGGGTCATCGCTGCTCCTGGGGGCGTGGTCGGGGGGCGTGGTCGGGGGGCCGACGGGGGCCCCTCGGGCCGGACCGGGGAGATCTCGAGGCTCGTTGGCGTCGCAGCGGCTGACGCCGACCCCCGTCGACGAGGTCCATCCCAGCCCAGCTGTCACACCCCCGACAGGGTCCAAGGTCCCTGCTTCCCGCGTCCGGCCGCTCGCCGGCCGCGACGGCGCGGGACCGGGCACGGGGGTCTCCGGTCCCGCGCGCGGCGGACCTTCGCCCCTGGGCACGACCCTCGCCGCGACGGTGGACTAGCGCACGTCCCCGCACGCCCCCGCACGCCGCCGCAGGCCAGGAGCCCCCATGGACCACCCCAGCGACCCCGCCGCCCACCTCGCCCCCGAGCCCACCCTGCGAGACCTGACCGCTCGTGAGTGCTGGGAGCACCTGGCCCGTCAGCCCGTCGGTCGGCTCGCCTGCGTGCTCGGCGGCAGGGCCGTGCTGCTGCCCCTCAACCACCGGGTGCACGACCACGCGGTGTGGTTCCGCACGGCCTCCTGGAGCCGCCTCGGCGTGCACCTGCCCGGCCTCGAGGTCGTCTTCGAGGTCGACGACGCCGACCCGCGCACCCGCAGCGGCTGGAGCGTGGTCGCCCGCGGCACCACCGAGCACGTGCTCACCGGCGTGCCCGGCTCCCCCGGGGCCGAGGACCACGGCGATCCCGCGCCGTGGCCCGGTGGCCCGCGCACCATGCTCTTCCGGCTCGTGCCCACCGAGCTGACCGGGCGGCTGCTGCGACCCGCGGCCGTCGTGGCGCCGGTCGGCGTACGTCCCGGGTCGGTGCAGCGCGACCCCGGTCACGTCGCCGCCGCACCGCGCTGAGCCGGGCCCGGCCCGGTTGGTCGGGGCGCCTACCGTCGGTGGGATGGACACCACCACCGACCTCCCCACCGCCGACCCCGCCGAGGGCCCCGCCGGCCACGACGCGGGCACCGCGCTCGTCGTCGGCGCCACCGGCATCGCCGGCTCCGCGCTCAGCCGGCTGCTCGTCGACCAGGGCTGGCAGGTCCTCGGGCTCTCCCGGCGCTCGGCCAGCGACGTGCCCGGTGTCGAGCCCGTGCAGGCCGACCTGACCGACGCCGCGGCCCTGGCCGCCGCGCTCGAGGGGCACCGCCCCACCCACGTCTTCCTCACCGCGTGGGCGCGCCAGGACACCGAGGCCGAGAACATCCGCGTCAACGCCGCCATGGTGCGCGACGTGCTCGCCGCCGTGCGGCCCGCCGGCTCCGTGCGCCACGTCGCGCTGCTGACCGGCCTCAAGCACTACCTCGGCCCCTTCGAGGCCTACGGCCAGGGCGAGGTGCCCGACACGCCCTTCCACGAGGACGAGGAGCGCCTGCCCTACCCCAACTTCTACTACGCCCAGGAGGACGAGCTGTTCGTCGCCGCCGGGCAGGACGGCTTCACCTGGAGCGTGCACCGCGCCCACACCGTCATCGGTTACGCCCTGGGCAACGCCATGAACATGGGCCAGACCCTCGCCGCCCAGGCCGCGGTGTGCCGCGAGCTGGGGCGGCCCTTCGTCTTCCCGGGCTCGCAGACCCAGTGGGACGGCCTGACCGACATGACCGACGCCGGCCTGCTGGCCGAGCAGATGCACTGGGCCGCCACGACCCCGGCCGCCGCCGACACCGCCTTCAACACCGCCAACGGCGACGTCTTCCGCTGGCGCTGGCTCTGGCCCCGCCTCGCCGCCCGCCTCGGCGTCGAGCCCGAGGGGTACGCCGACCGGCCCCGGCCGCTCGAGCAGCAGATGGCCGACGCGGGTCCGGTGTGGACGGCGCTGGCCGAGCGCGAGGGCCTCGCCGAGCCCGACCTCGACCGGGTGGCGTCGTGGTGGCACACCGACGGCGACCTGGGCCGCGACATGGAGTGCCTCACCGACCTGGCCCGCAGCCGCGCCGCGGGCTTCACCGGCTACCGCTCCACCCTCCAGGCCTTCCTCGACCTCTTCGACCGGCTCGAGGCCGACCGGGTCGTGCCGCGGGTCGACTGACCCGCGGCACGCCCGGCCGCGGCGCGCGGGTCAGCTGGTGGGCACCATCCAGCCCAGCACCGGGGTGGACTGCAGCCCGACGATGACGCAGACCAGCAGGAGCAGCCCGAGGCTCCAGCCGATCACCTTGCGGAAGATGTCGCCCTCGCGCCCGGCCATCCCCACCGCGGCGGCGGCGATGGCGAGGTTCTGCGGGCTGACCATCTTGCCGAGCACGCCGCCGGAGGTGTTGGCGGCGGCCATGAGCAGCGGGTCGAGACCGGCCTCGCGGGCGGTCTGCACCTGCAGCGCGCCGAAGAGCGCGTTGGCGGAGGTGTCGGAGCCGGTGACGGCCACGCCGATCCAGCCGAGGATCGGCGAGAGCAGCACGAAGGCCCCACCGGCGCCGGCCAGCCAGGCGCCCAGCGAGGTGGTCTGGCCCGAGAGGTTCATGACGTAGGCCAGGCCCAGCACGGCCATGACGGTGACGATGGCCGAGCGCAGCTCGACGTAGGTCTTGACGTAGGTGCGGGCGGCCTCGCCCGGCGAGACCTTGAGGATCGCGGCGGTGATGACACCGGCGAGGATCATCAGCGTGCCCGCGGCCGGGAGCCAGTTGAGCTTGAACAGCGTGGCCACCGGGTCGCCGGCGGGGTTGGTGATGTCGAGGCCGGGCCAGGCGAAGGAGTAGGTGAACGGCTCCTTGGCGAGCGCGTCGACCACGGCGGGGATGCTGACGATCGAGAAGATCGCGATGATCACGAGGTAGGGCGCGTAGGCCTTGGCGACGTCGGCGCCGCTGTCGCGGGGCGCCTCCCCGGCGCGCGATCCCGGCGAGGTGCCGCCGGGGCCGCTGGTCGCGCCCCCTCCGGAGGGGGCGCCGCGGCCGGTGGAGGCGGTGACGGTGGTCGAGAGGCCGTTCGGGCCCCGGCGGGTCGAGGTCGCGCGGGCGTCCTCGACCTCGTCGTCCTCGGCGGCGGCCTGCTCGGCGGTCAGCACGTCGGCGGGCGTCCAGACCCGCAGCAGCAGCACGACGGCGGCGGCGCCGACGAGGGCGGCGACGATGTCGGCCAGCGGCACCGAGATGTAGTTGGCGGCCACGAACTGCGCGACGGCGAAGGCGCCGCCGCAGACCAGCGCGGGCAGCCAGGTGGCCTTGAGCCCGCGGCGGCCGTCGACGACCAGCACCAGGATGAGCGGCACGATGACGGCGAGGATCGGGGTCTGGCGGCCCACCATGCCGCCGAGGCCGTCGACGGTGAGGCGGGGGTCGTCGCTGACCGCGGAGGTGACCGAGGCGAGCGTGACGATGGGGGTGGCCAGGGCGCCGAAGGCGACCGGGGCGGTGTTGGCGATGAGCGCGACGGCGGCGGCCTTGATCGGGCGGAAGCCGAGGGCCATGAGCATCACCACGGTGATCGCCACCGGGGTGCCGAAGCCGGCGAGAGCCTCGAGCAGCGCGCCGAAGCAGAAGGCGATGATGATGGCCTGGATGCGCTGGTCGGGGCTGACCTTCTCGAAGGAGCGCCGCAGCACGTCGAAGTGGCCCGAAGCGACGGTGAGGTTGTAGACCCAGATCGCGTTGATGACGATCCACAGGATCGGGAAGAACCCGAACGCCGCCCCGTCGAAGGCCGCGAGCGCGGCCTGGCCGACGGGCATGCCGAAGAGGGCGACGCCGACGACCAGGGCGACGCCGAGGGAGATCAGGCCGGCCAGCCACGCCTGGAGGCGGAGCCCGCCCAGGAGCACGAAGAGCGTGAGCAGCGGCAGCGCCGCGCACAGGGCGCTGAGGGCGAGCGAGTCGCCGACGGGTTGGAGGTCTTGCTGGAACATGCGGGCTCCCGAGGGTGCGGCAGTGGGGGACGGATCCGGGGACGGAGCCCAGGACGGGGTGGTGCGGAGGGTCAGCGGTGCGACGGTGGGGTCAGCGAGCGGCCGGGGTCGGGGCGAAGACGCCGGCGCCGGCGCCCTGGATCGAGGCGTCGAGCACCTCGATGGTGTGCGCCATGCCCATCGGGTGCCCGGAGCGCTCGATGGCCGAGGTGACCTGCATGAGGCAGCCGGGGTTGGCGGTCACCAGCACCTGGGCGCCGGTGGCGACGATGTTGGCGGCCTTGCGGTCGCCGAGCTCGCGGGCCGGCTCGGGGTTGATGATGTTGTAGATGCCCGCCGAGCCGCAGCACAGCTCGGCCTCCGCGATCTCCTTCAGCTCCAGGCCGGGGATGGCCTCGAGCAGGCGCCGCGGCTGCGCGCGCACGCCCTGGGCGTGGGAGAGGTGGCAGGCGTCGTGGTAGGCCACGCTCATCTCCAGCGGGTGGCGGGGGGCGACCGGTCCGAGCTCGTCGAGGATCTCGGAGACGTCGCGCACCTTGTCGGCGAAGGAGCGGGCGCGCTCGGCGTAGGCCGGGTCGTCGGCCAGCAGCGCGGCGTACTCCTTCATCGTCGAGCCGCAGCCGGCGGCGTTGACCACGACGTAGTCGACCCGGGCGACGTCGAAGGCGTCGACGAGGCGGCGGGCGTAGTCCTGCGCCTCCTCCTCGCGCCCGTTGTGGGCCGACAGGGCGCCGCAGCACCCCTGGGCCTGGGGCACCACGACGTCCATGCCCTCGGCGCGCAGCACGCGGGCGGTGGCGGAGTTGACGCCGGGGAAGAAGGCGCCCTGCACGCAGCCGGTCAGCAGGCCGACGACGGCGCGGCGCTGCCCGATCGCGTCGATGTAGGGCGGCAGCGGCTCGGGGCGGCCCAGCCGCGGGGCGAGGCTCTCCATCGCGGCCAGCTGGGGCGACATCCGCTCCAGCAGGCCGGTGCGGCGCAGGGCACGGTCGAGGCCGGTGGCCTGCATCGCGCGCAGCGGCCCGCGCATCAGCCGCAGCCGCCTGGGGTGCGGGAAGAGGGCGAAGATCAGCCCGCGCAGGGCCTTCTCCCCCGCGCTGCGCTCGTGGTGGCGCTCGACCTGGTTGCGGGTCTGCTCGATGAGGGTGTCGTACTGCACGCCCGAGGGGCACGCGGTCACGCAGGCCATGCAGCCCAGGCAGGCGTCCCAGTGCTCGACCATGGAGTCGGTCATCGGCTCGCCCTCGAGGCCCTGCTTCATGAGGTAGATCCGCCCGCGGGGGCTGTCCATCTCCTCGCCCCACAGCGCGTAGGTGGGGCACGTCGGCAGGCAGAAGCCGCAGTGCACGCAGTCGCCGATGAGGGCGGAGTCGGGCGGGTTGTGGTCGTCGAAGGCGCCGCCGGGGGCGGGCATGCCGAGGTCGACGATGCCGCCCATCTCCCCCAGGGTCTCGCCCTGCCGCGGGCGGGGGTCGCCCCCGGCGCGGGTGTCGTTGCTGGACGTGTCGGTCATCAGATGCCTCCCACGAAGCGGCCCGGCGCGAGCCGGTGGTCAGGGTCGAGCTGGTCCTTCACGCGGCGCATGAGGTCGAGCGCCGGCACCGGTCCCCACACGTCGAGACCGGCCTTGAGGTGGGCCGGGGCGTCGACGACGACGGTGCTGCCGCCGCGGGCGGTGGTGGCGCGGCGCAGGCCCTCGACGGCGGCGCGTGCCTCCTCGGCACCGGTGCCGGGCGGCAGCGCGGCGTAGACGACGCCCGCGCCGGCCGAGCCGCGCACGCGGGCCCCGGCGCGCTCGGCCGCGCCGAGCACGTCGGCGAGGCCGGAGAGCGCGAAGGTGCACTTGAGGGCCAGGGAGCGCTCGTCGCCGCGCGCCGCGGTGTCCCAGGGGTACGCCGCGCCCGCGGCCGGGGCGTCGGTCGACTCCGAGGCCGCGGCGCCGAGCAGGCCGCGCACGGTGGCCGCCCGGGCGGCGACGCCGTCCTCGCGGCCCTCGAGGAGCACGCTCACGACGCCGCCGGTGCCCTGCGCGTCGCGGGGCCACTCGACCTCGATCGCGCCGGGCACGGCCTGGGCGTGGAGCACGGCCTGCGTCAGGCGCTGCGCCTCGGCCGGGGTGGCGGCCGGGGCGCTGACCCAGGTGTGGGCCGCCGGACGCGGGTGGAGCCGGAAGGTCGCGTCGACGACGACCGCGAGGGTGCCCACGGAGCCGATGAGCAGCTTGCCGAGGTCGTAGCCCGCGACGTTCTTCACCACGCGGCCGCCGGCCTTGGCCACGACGCCGTCGGCGCGCACCACGGTGACGCCGATGAGCAGGTCGCGGGCGCTGCCGACGGCGACGCGTCCGGGGCCGCTGGTGTTGGTGGCCAGCAGCCCGCCGATGCTGGTGCCGGGCACGGTCTCGTCGAGGGCCAGGCGCTGGTCGGCGGAGCCGGCCACCTCCTGCACGGCGCTGAGCCGGGCCCCGGCCTGCGCGGCGACGATGAGGTCGCCGGCCTGGTGGTCGAGCACGGCGTCGAGGCCCGCGAGGTCGAGGAGGACGTCGGCGCGGGTGGGCGGGGCCCCCCAGGTGAGCTTGGTGCCGCGGCCCCGCGGCACGACGACCAGGTCGTGGGCGGTGGCCACGCGCATCACCTCGGCCACCTGCGCGACGTCGGTGGGTCGGGCCACGAGGCCGGGGCGCACGCCGTCGACGTCGTCGTGCCCGTCGCGCCCGTCGGGGTCGGCCACCGCGGCGCAGGCCGAGGCCAGGGCCTCGCGGGCCGTGGTGTCGAGGGTGGGGGCGCTCATCAGAACACCTCCGCGAGGCCGGCGTCCTGCAGCGGGTGGGCGCCCTTGTGGCGTCCGGGCACCTCGCCGCACAGCCGCGGGGTCGGGAAGACCTTGCCGGGGTTGGAGATGTTCTGCGGGTCGAAGGCGCAGCGCACCATCTGCATGGTGTCGAGGTCCTCGTCGGTGTACATCCGCGGCATGTACTTGGCCTTGTCCATGCCCACGCCGTGCTCACCGGTGATGGAGCCACCGTGCTGGATGCAGAGGTCGAGGATGGCGCCGCTGACCTCCTCGGCGGCCTCGCCGGCGCCCTCGACGGCGTCGTCGAAGAGCACGAGGGGGTGGAGGTTGCCGTCACCGGCGTGGAAGACGTTGGCCACGCGCACGCCCGAGGAGGCCGAGAGCTCGGCGATCGCGGTGAGCACCTCCGGCAGGGCGGTGCGCGGGATGACGCCGTCCTGGACGATGTAGTCGGGGCTGATGCGGCCCACGGCCGCGAAGGCGGACTTACGGCCCTTCCAGATCAGGGCGCGGTCGGTGGGGTCGGTGGCTAGGCGCTGCTCGAAGGCGCCGTTCTCGGCGCAGAAGCGCTCGACCTCGGCGTACTCCGCCTCGACCTCGCCCGAGGCGCCGTCGAGCTCGATGACGAGCACGGCGCCGGCGCCCTCGGGGTAGCCGCAGTGGGTGGCGGCCTCGGCGGCCTCGATGGCCAGCGCGTCCATCATCTCGATCGCTGCGGGCACGATGCCCGCGGAGATGATGGCCGAGGTGGCGGCGCCCGCCTGGTCGGTGGTCGCGAAACCGACCAGGATCGTCCGCACCTCCTCGGGCAGCCGGGTCAGCCGCACCGTGGTGGAGGTGACCACACCGAGGGTGCCCTCGGAGCCGACGACGGCGCCGAGCAGGTCGTAGCCGGGCGTGTCGGGAGCGTCGCCGCCCAGCGCCACGACGTCACCGTCGGAGGTGACGAAGTCGGCGCCGACGACGTGGTTGGTGGTGAAGCCGTACTTCAGGCAGTGCGCCCCGCCGGAGTTCTCCGCGACGTTGCCGCCGATGGAGCAGATCTGCTGGCTGGAGGGGTCGGGGGCGTAGTAGTACCCGTGGGGGGTGGCGGCGCGGGTGACGTCGAGGTTGATCACGCCGGGGTCGACCACGGCGCGCTGGTCCTCGGGGCGCATCTGGGTGATGGAGCGCATCCGGGAGGTCACGACCAGGACGCCCTCGGCGTGCGGCAGCGCGCCGCCGGACAGGCCGGTGCCGGAGCCGCGGGCGACGTAGGGCACCCGGTGCTCGGCGCAGGCACGGACGACGGCGGCCAGCTGGGCGGTGTCCTCGGGCATGACCACGAGCGCCGGGGTGACGCGGTAGTGCGCCAGGCCGTCGCACTCGTAGGTGCGCAGCCGGGCGTGGTCGCTGATCACCCCGTCGGCGGGCAGCAGCCGGCGCGCCACCTCGGCGACGGCCTCGATCCCCGCCGCCGTGGCCGCGGTGGGCCCGGGCTCCGTGGTCGTCGTCATCGTTCGTCCTCCGTGCTCGTGTGCCTGCTGGGGGGTGCCTGCTGGGTGCCGCTGTGGGGTGGGCCGGGGTGGGCCGGGCGCCGGTGCGCCGGCGACCTCAGTCGGGCTGGGCGGTGAGGCCCGCACCCTCGATGCCGGCGACCGCGGCGGCCTCGTCGTTGTCGGAGGTGTCGCCGGTGACCCCGACGGCGCCCAGGAGCGCGCCGTCGGCGTCGCGCACGAGCACCCCGCCGGGCACGGGCACGAGCGCCCCGCCGACCGCGGAGGTGACCGCGGCGACGAAGTAGGCCTGCTGCTCGGCGCGCGCCATGATCGAGCGCGAGCCCATGCCCAGGGCCAGGGCGCCGTGGGCCTTGCCGAAGCCGATCTCGAAGCGGCCCATCGAGGAGCCGTCCTCGCGCTCGACGGCGACCACGTGGCCGCCGTCGTCGAGCACGACGACGGTCATCGGCTTGAAGCCGGCCTCGGCGGCGTGCGCGCGGGTGCCGGCGACGATGCGGCGGGCGGTGTCCAGGTCCAGGCTCATCGAGTGCTCTCCTGCGTCGTGGGGGTGTCGGCCTGCGCCTTCCGGGCGGCGCGGCGGTGGTGGAGGATCGGCTCGGTGTAGCCGCTGGGCTGGGCCAGGCCCTCGGTGACCAGCTCGCGCGCGGCGAGGAAGGCCTCGCCGTCGAAGGCCGGCGCCATCGGCGTGTAGGTCGGGTCGGAGGCGTTCTGCTCGTCGACCACGGCGGCCATGCGGCGCAGGGTCTCGTCGACCTGCTCGGCGCTGACCACCCCGTGGTGCAGCCAGTTGGCGACGTGCTGGGCGGAGATCCGGCAGGTGGCGCGGTCCTCCATCAGCGGCTCGCCGGTGATGTCGGGCACCTTGGAGCAGCCGACGCCGGCGTCGACCCAGCGCACGACGTAGCCCAGGAGGCTCTGGATGTTGTTGTCGATCTCGGCCTGGCGGTCCTCCGCGCTCCAGCCGGTGGGGTCGCCGAGGGGCACGGTGAGCAGGTCGGCGCGGCTGGAGCGGCGGCCGCCGGCGCGCAGCTCCTCCTGGCGGGCGCGCACGTCGACCTGGTGGTAGTGCAGGGCGTGGAGGGTGGCGGCGGTCGGCGAGGGCACCCAGGCGCAGCTCGCGCCGGCCTGCGGGTGACCCACCTTGGCCTCGAGCATCGCCGCCAGGCTGTCGGGGGCGGCCCACATGCCCTTGCCGATCTGGCCGTGGCCGAGCAGGCCGCACTCCAGGCCGACGTCGACGTTGTTGTCCTCGTAGGCCTTGATCCAGGTCTCGCCCTTCATGTCGTTCTTGCGCACGACGGGCCCGGCGAGCATCGAGGTGTGGATCTCGTCGCCGGTGCGGTCGAGGAAGCCGGTGTTGATGAAGACCACGCGCTCGCGGGCGACCTCGATGCAGGCCTTGAGGTTGAGGGTGGTGCGCCGCTCCTCGTCCATGATGCCGACCTTGATGGTCAGCGGCTCGAGGCCGAGCACGCGCTCGACGCGCTCGAAGAGGTCGACGGTCAGGCGCACCTCGTCGGGTCCGTGCATCTTCGGCTTCACGACGTACATCGAGCCGGTGCGGGAGTTGGCCAGCTGCGACTGCCCGCGCAGGTCGCGCATGCTGCCGACCGCGCAGACCAGGGCGTCGAGGATGCCCTCGGGCACCTCGCGGCCCTCGCGGTCGAGCACGGCGTCGGAGGTCATCAGGTGTCCGACCTGGCGGATGAAGAGCAGCGAGCGGCCCGGCAGCACGACCTCGCCGCCGTCGGGCCCGGTGTAGGTGCGGTCGGGGTTCATGGCGCGGGTGAAGGTGCGCCCGCCCTTGGTGACCTCCTCGGCCAGGGTGCCGTCCATCAGCCGCATCCAGTTGCGGTAGCCGACGACCTTGTCCTCGGCGTCGACCGCGGCCACGGAGTCCTCGAGGTCCATGATCGTGGAGACCGCCGACTCCAGCAGCAGGTCCTTGACGCCGGCCCGGTCGGTCGCGCCGACGGCGTCCTGGGCGTCGACCTGGATCTCCACGTGGAGGCCGTGGTGCACCAGCAGGACGGCCTCGGGTGCCGAGGCCTCACCGCGGTGGCCGACCAGCTGGGCCGGCTCGGCCAGGCGGAGCACCTCGCCGCCGCCGACGGTGACGGCCAGCCCGTCGCCGTCCACGGCGTAGGAGGTGGCGTCGACGTGCGACCCGCCGGCGAGGGGGAAGTGCGCGTCGAGCAGGGCGCGACCGCGGGCGATGACCTCGTCGCCGCGCACGGTGTTGTACTCCTCGCCCGGGGCGAGGTCGCCCTCGCGGGGGACGGCGTCGCTGCCGTACAGGGCGTCGTAGAGGGAGCCCCAGCGGGCGTTGACGGCGTTGGTGGCGAAGCGGGCGTTGAGCAGCGGCACGACCAGCTGGGGACCGGCGGTGAGCGCGACCTCGTCGTCGACGCCGGAGGTGGTCACCTCGACCGTCTCGGGCTCGGGCAGCAGGTAGCCGATCTCGGTGAGGAAGGCGGTGTAGGCCTCGGCGTCGGGGGTGCCGGGGTGGTCGCGGTGCCACTGGTCGACCTGCGCCTGCAGCTCGTCGCGGCGCGCGAGGAGCTCGCGGGTGCGGGGGGCCAGCTCGTGGACGACCTCGCCGGCGCCCTCCCAGAACGCGTCGGGGTCGACCCCGGCCGCCGGCAGCGCCTCCTCGGTGAGGAACCGGTGGAGGCTCTCGGCGACGCTGAGGCCGCCGACCTCGACCCGTCCGTCCCGGTGTCCCGTCTGCCCGCTGGTCTCGTCCGCCATGCCGCTCCCTCGTCGTCCGTCTCGCCGGAGTGCCCGGGTGAGAGCACTCTTGTCAGTTTTTCCGCATTGTGGAACGCTTGGTTCTCATCACGAAACTAGGCAGTGCGCCTGTGTGATGTCAACCACCCGGAGGGAGACCGTCGTGGCGGCACCGGAGGCTCGCGCGCAGCAGGACCCGCAGCGGGACGCGCAGCAAGACGCGCAGCAAGACCCGCAGTCGGGCAAGCAGGGCGGGGTGCAGTCGGTGCACCGGGCCCTGGACCTGCTCGAGGTCGTGGCGGGTCGCGGCGGGCACCTGACCATCGGCGAGATCGCCGCCGCCACCGACCTGCCCGTGCCCACGACGCACCGCCTCCTGCGCACGCTGGTCGACCGCGGCTACATGCGCCAGATGCCCAACCGCCGCTACGCGCTCGGCTTCCGCCTCGTGCCCCTCGGCGCCACCGCCGGCTCCACCGTCGGCGTCGACACCGAGGGCGTGCTCTCCGGGCTCGTCGACGCCCTGGGCGAGACCGCCAACCTCGCCGTGCTCTCCGGCTCCCGCGCGCAGTACGTCGCTCAGGTGCCCTCGCGCCACACCATGCGGATGTTCACCGAGGTCGGTCGCCAGGTCGACCTGCACTCCACCGGGGTCGGCAAGGCCCTGCTGGCCCAGCTCGACGACGACCGGGCACTGGAGCACGTGCGACGCGTGGGCCTGGCCCCGCAGACCGAGCACACACTGGCCACCGAGGCCGACCTGCTGGCCGACCTCGCCCTGGTGCGCGAGCGCGGCTACGCCCTCGACGAGCAGGAGCAGGAGGCCGGGGTGCGCTGCGTCGCCGTCGCGGTCGGTCCCGGACCCACCTCGTGGATGGCGGTGTCGGTGTCGGGGCCGCTGACCCGGATGACCGACGACCTCGTCGCCCGCGCCGTGCCGCTGCTCCACGCCGCCGGGCGCCGCCTGCACTCCCCCGCCACCTGACCCGCCGCCCGACCCGCTACCTGACCCGCCACCCGACCCACCACGTGACCCAGGAGACCCCGGTGTCCCTCCCCCCGCTCCCCGCCCTCGTGGTCCTCGACGTCAACGAGACGCTGTCCGACCTCTCCCCGCTCGGCGCGGCGTTCGCCGCGGCCGGGCTGCAGGAGCACGAGGCCGAGCCGTGGTTCGCGGGCCTGCTGCGCGACGCCTTCGCCCTCACCGCCGCCGGGGCGCACCCGTCGTTCGGCGAGCTGGCCCGCGAGTCGCTGCTGGTGCGCGCCCACGGCCGGGTCGCCGACCCCGACGCGACGGCCGAGCAGGTGCTGGAGGCGGTGCGCGGACTCCCGCCGCACCCCGACGTGGCCGACGGGATCCGCGCCCTCACCGCCCTCGGCACCCGGGTCGTCACCCTGAGCAACGGCCCCGCCGCGACCGCCGAGGCCCTGCTCGGGCGCGCCGGTGTGGCCGACCTGGTCGAGCGCACGCTGTCGGTCGACGACGCCCCCGCCTGGAAGCCCGACCGCCGCTCCTACCTCCACGCCCTCGACGCCTGCGGTGTCGGCGACGCCGGCGAGGCCCTGCTCGCGGCGGTGCACCCGTGGGACGTCGACGGCGCCCGGCGCGCGGGGCTGCGCACGGCGTGGGTCGACCGCCGCGGATCGCGCTACCCGGCGTACGCCGCTCCCGCCGACCTCACCGTCACCTCACTGGTGGACCTCGCCGACCGCCTGCGGGCGCGCTGACGCCTCGCCGGGCCGGCGCGACCGGCTACTCCCCCGGTGCCGGCGCGCCGGCGCCGAGGGTCACCAGCACAGTGCTGCTGCCGGTGTCCTCGACGGTGGTCACGACCGCGTCGACCACGGCGGCGGACGCGACGTCGTCGGGCAGCTCGAGCGGGCTGGGGTTCGGTCCGAGGTCGGCGGTGCACAGCTGCCCCTTCGGCACCGTGGCGTCGACGTCGACCTCCAGGGTGTCGGAGTCGAGCGCGCGCACGGCGGTGACCTCGGCCGGGCAGCCGCTGCTGCCGTAGGTCGTGAGCACCAGGGCGTCGCCGTCGAGGGTCAGCTCCGGGTCGAGCTCACCGGCCGGGGGCGCGTCGACCTCGACCTGCTCGGGGACCTGCTCGGGGACCTCTCCCGGCTCCGGCGTCGTGCCGGCCGTGGTCGACGGGGCCGGAGCCGGGTCGGTGGCCTGCTCGCTCCCCTCGCCGCCGCACCCGGCCAGCAGGCCGGCGGCGGCGAGGGCGGCCAGGGCCGCGATCGGACGGGGGACGGTGGCGCGGGTGCGGGTCATCGCTCTCCTCGAGTAGGGCGTGGTCGCCAGCCTCTCCGACGCGGCCGCCCCCGGGTCGGTTCCCACGCCGCCCCGGCCCTGCGGGGGCCCGTCCGCCCGCCGCCTCAGCGCCAGCCGAGCGCGGGGGCGACCTCGGTGAGCAGCGTGTCGAGCACGTGGGCGCAGTAGTCGACGCCGAGCTGGTTGGGGATCGTGAGCAGCAGCGTGTCGGCGGCCGCGACCGCCTCGTCGCGGGCCAGCTCCTCGACCAGCCGGTCGGGCTCCCCGGCGTAGGTCTTGCCGAAGCGCGCCTTGCCGCCGTCGAGGAAGCCGACCTGGTCGCCGCCGGAGCCCTGGCCGCCGAAGTAGGCGCGGTCGAGGTCGGAGACGACCGGGAAGATGCTGCGGCTCACCGAGACGCGCGGGGTGCGGTCGTGGCCCGCGTCGGCCCACGCCTTGCGGAAACGCTCGATCTGCTCGGCCTGGAGCTCGTGGAAGGGCACGCCGGTGTCCTCGCTGAGCAGGGTCGAGCTCATCAGGTTCATGCCCTGCCGGGCGGTCCACTCGGCGGTCTGGCGGGTGCCGGCGCCCCACCAGATGCGCTCGCGCAGCCCCTCGGAGTGGGGCTCGAGGCGCAGCAGCCCGGGCGGGTTGGGGAACATCGGTCGCGGGTTGGGCTCGGCGAAGCCCTCCCCCTCGAGCACCTTGAGCAGCACGGCGGTGTGCTCACGGGCCAGGTCGGCGTGGTCCTGGCCCTCGCGGGGCTGGTAGCCGAAGTAGCGGTAGCCGTCGACGACCTGCTCCGGTGAGCCGCGGCTCACCCCGAGCTGAAGCCTGCCGCCGGAGATGAGGTCGGCGGAGCCGGCGTCCTCGGCCATGTAGAGCGGGTTCTCGTAGCGCATGTCGATGACGCCGGTGCCGATCTCGATGCGGCTGGTGCGCGCGCCCACGGCGGCCAGCAGCGGGAAGGGCGAGGCGAGCTGGCGGGCGAAGTGGTGCACCCGGAAGTAGGCGCCGTCGGCGCCTAGCTCCTCGGCGGCCACGGCGAGGTCGATGGACTGCAGCAGCACGTCGGAGGCCGACCGCGTCTGCGACTGCGGCGAGGGCGTCCAGTGGCCGAAGGACAGGAACCCGATCTTCTTCATGCAACTTTCAACGACTCGGGCGGCCGCCCTGTTCCCGACCGACACGCGGACCACCTCCCCTTAAGTCGAGTCATCTGGTCTACTTTGGGTCGCCCACCCGCCCGAGGAGTCGTCGTGCCCCCAGTCCAGCGCCCGGCCGTGCCGACCAGCGCCGCGCCGACCAGCGCCGTGCCGAGCAGCGCCGTGCCGCCGGCCGTCGACGTGCACCAGCACCTGTGGCCCGAGCCCCTCCTCGACCGGCTCCGCGCCCGCTCCCGCCCGCCCTACCTGCGCGGCTGGACCCTCCACACCGCCGCCGAGGCGCCGTACGACGTGCGCGCCGCGGACCACGACGTGGCGGGCCGGGTCGCGGCCGACCGGGCCGCGGGCACCGGCCTGGCCTGCGTGTCGCTGTCCGCGCCGCTGGGCGTCGAGTCGCTGCCCCGGTCCGAGGCCGACGAGCTGCTCGCCGCGTGGCACGACGGGGCCGCCGCCCTGCCCGGCCACTTCGCCGCGTGGGCCTCGGTCGCCGACGTCGACCCCGACCTCGAGGACCTCGCCGCCCGGCTGGCTCCCCGCCCGGGCGGCTCCGTCTGCGGGGTGCGCGGCGGGTTCGTCGGGGTGCAGCTGCCGGCGACGTCGCTGGGCACCCCGCAGGGCTGGGACCGGCTCGGCGACGTGCTCGCGGTGGCCGCGGCGGCCGACCGGCCGGTGCTGGTCCACCCCGGCCCGGTCGCGGCCTCCCCCGCCGACGCGCCGGGCTGGTGGGCCCCGGTGGTCGACTACACCGCCCAGCTGCACGCCGCGTGGTGGGCCTGGCACGCCGCCGGCGTGCGCGCCCGGCACCCCGGGCTGCGCGTCGTGCTCGCCGCCGCCGCGGGTCTCGCGCCGCTGCACCACGAGCGCCACGCCGCCCGCGGCGGGGACCCCGCCCCGGTCGACCCCGACCTCTTCGTCGACACCTCCTCCTACGGCCCGCGTGCACTCGACGCGGTGGTGCGCGCGCTGGGCGTCGACACGCTGGTGCTCGGCTCCGACCGGCCCTACGCCGAGCCCCTGGCCCACCTGCTGGGCGAGGCGGCCACCCACGCCGTACGCGTCGTCAACCCGCGGCGCCTGCTCGGCCCGCACGCTCCCGCCGCGGCCGCCGAGGCCGTCCCCGATCCCGACCCCCGCCACCACCGACCCCAGGAGGGCCCGTCATGACCGCACTGCCGACCGACCGGCCGCTGCCCGCCCAGGACGCCGCCGCGATCCCCGACGTCGTACGCGACCCGCTCGCGCTGACCGACCTCCCCGGGCGCGACCTGACGCCCGACGAGCTGGCGCGCCTGGCCGCGGGGATCGCCGCCGACCCCGCCTCGTGGGCCCACCTGGTGGGCTTCGACGACGACGAGCGGGTCTTCGCCTCCCTGCACCGCGACGCCCACGTCGACGTGTGGCTGCTGTGCTGGACCCCCGACAACGACACCGGCTGGCACGACCACGACACCTCCTCCGGCGCGGTCGCCGTGGTCAGCGGCGAGCTGGTCGAGAACAACCTCACCCTCGCCGCCGGCGCCCTGGAGACGCGCGTCGGCGCCGGGCGGGTCTTCTCCTTCGGCCCCGACCACATCCACCGGCTCAACGGCGCCGAGCGCGGCTCGGTCTCGGTGCACGCCTACAGCCCGCCGCTGTGGCGCATGGGGCAGTACGCCGTGAGCGACGCCGGCGTCCTGCGCCGGGTGTCGCTGTCCTACGCCGAGGAGCTGCGCCCCCTGGAGTGAGACCGGCTCAGGCGTCGCCGGCCACGTCGCGGCCGTCGGCGGTGTGGGGGTCCTCGTCGATCGCCTCGACCGCGGCGGTCGGCTCGGTCTCCACCCCGGGCGGGCGGCGGTCGAGGTGGACCCCGGCGATCATGCAGCGCACCGACCCGCCGGCCAGCTCGATGGTCGGGATGTCGACCGCGACGATCTCGCAGGACTCCTCGATCGCCGCGACCTGCTCGGGGCGCAGGCTGCGCCGCGCCCGCGCCGACATGGCCATCACGTAGCGCCGCCGGCCCTCGGGGGTGCGACCGCACAGCTCGACGGCGTTGCCGGCGAACTCCCTGACCTGCTCCTCGGTCAGCTCCACCACGCGCCGGCCGTTGACCGTGAGCCGCTCGCGCACCTGCTCGCGGCGCGCGACGTCGGGGATCATCTCCAGCGCGATGAGGGCCACGTCGGTGCCGATGCAGGCGATGACGTTGGTGTGGTAGACCGGCACGCCCGCGGAGTCCACGGCGTCGAAGGCCATCGGCTCGTAGCCGAAGTCGGTGCAGAAGCGCTCGAGCACGTGGGTGTCGGCGCGGTGGCTGACCGCGGTGTAGGCCACCCGCGAGACGTGGTCGAGCACCATCGCGCCGGTGCCCTCGAGGAAGATGCCGTCGGGCTCGAGGCCGGAGTAGTCGATGATCGTCTGCACCCGGTAGCTCGACTTCAGCATCTCCAGCACGTCGGAGCGCCGCTCGTGACGACGGTTGGAGGCGTACATCGGGTAGACCCCCACCACGCCGCCGGCGTGGGTGGAGAGCCAGTTGTTGGGGAAGACGCTGTCGGGGCGGGTGTGGTCGTCGTCCTCGAAGACGTGTACCCGCACCCCGGCCCCGCGCAGGGCGTCGGCCACCGCGTCCATCTCGGCCACCGCCCGGGCCGAGATCACCTCGTCGGGCTCGCCCTCGGGGGCCTCGGACTGGAAGGCGTTGTCGGCCGCCGTCGCCGGGTTGGGCAGGAACTTCGCGGCGCGGACCAAGATGACTGCGGACGGGGCTTGAGCACTCACAGGGCCGCAATCTAGGCCACCCGCCGGACCCCTGCGGCATCCAGGGTGGGGTCGCGCGGCCGCGGGTTTCGCCAGCCGGCCGGCGAAACCCGCACCTGTCGGCCCACGCACGGGCCGACAGGTGCGGGTCCGGGCCGACAGGTGCCGAGGTGACCCGTGCCGGCGCGGCCGCCCGGCCTCAGGCGCGCGGGTCGTCGAGCACGTCGCGCCAGGAGTGCTCCGGCTCGTAGCCGAGCATCCGGCGGGCCTTGTCGATGGAGTAGAAGGTCTCGTCGCGGCCCATCTCCTTGCGCACCTCGACACCGGCGTAGAAGCGCTCGATCACCTCGTCGGTGGTCGCGGCGACCGACATGTCGGCGTTGGCGACGTTGAAGACCTCGAAGCCGAGCCCGTCGGTCTCCAGGCAGCGCTGGGTCATCTGGCCCAGGTCGCGGGTGTCGATGTAGGCGAAGACGTTGCGCCGGCGCAGCGCGGGGTCCTCGAGGAAGGCCGGGAACATCTCGGCGTACTCGTGGGGCTCGATGACGTTGTTGATGCGCAGGCCGTAGATGTCGGCGCCGCTGCGGGCGTGGAAGGAGCGCGCGGTGACCTCGCCGGAGACCTTCGACATCGCGTAGGAGTCCTCCGGCACGACCGGGTGCTCCTCGTCGACGGGCACGTAGAGCGGCTTACGCTCGCCCTGGGCGAAGCAGATCCCGTACGTCGTCTCCGAGGAGGCGAAGATGACCTTGCGGATGCCGAGCCGGGTCGCGGCCTCGAGCACGTGGTAGGTGCTCAGCACGTTGATCTCGTACGTCGCCGCGTCGGCGCGGATCATCGGCGCCGGGATCGCCGCGTAGTGCACCACCGCGTCGTAGGCCGAGCCGCGGGTCAGGTCGAGGTCGGGGTCGTCGAAGTCGGCCTGCGTCGGCACGCCGGCCATCGCGGAGTAGGTCTCCCCCGCGTCGGTGAGGTCGACCCGCAGGTCGGTGACGTCGGGGTGCCCGAGCGGGGTGAGGTCGGCGTTGGTGACCTGGTGGCCCTGGGCCGCGAGGTAGGGGGCCACGTGGTGTCCGGCCTTGCCGCTGCCGCCGGTGAAGAAGATGCGCATGCCTCCCACCCAACCACCCGGGGCCGCACCGGCCGCCCACCCCAAGGGGCCAGACCCGCCGCTGGCCCGTGGCCGCTCACCCCTGGCCGCCCCTGCCACCCTCGGTGACGAAGGTCGGCCAGCGGCCCGCCGCCGCGTCGTGGGTGCGCACGACCGGGCTGACCGGTGTGCACTGCAGCGTCGCCACCTCGCAGGAGACGACCTGCTGGGCCCGCACCGGGTCGACCACGTCGCGGAGGCGGATCCGCTGCGCGAGGCCGAAGAAAGTGTCGTCGTCGCTGAAGGCCACCAGCGAGAAGTGGCGCCAGGGAGCGTCGATGGTGCGCCGCTCGCCGGTGTCGGCGTCGTAGGCGACCGCGTCGGCCCGCGAGTAGGTGACGTCGAAGAGGGTGCTGCGGTCGGGCGAGAGCCGACCCGCGCCGTAGGCCGTGGTCGCCGAGACCAACGAGCCGGTGTTGCATCGACTGTTTGAACCCGGTCAGCTTCGCAGCCGGAAACTGGTCCTCGCGCTGAACCGGCACCAGATGGAGGGCTCGATGGGCCGCGTCGGCGCTGCCGGCGACAACGCAGCCATGGAGAGCTTCTTCGCGCTGCTCCAGAAGAACGTCCTCGACCGCAGGCCCTGGACCACCCGAGAGGAGCTGCGAATCGCGATCGTGACCTGGATCGAGAGGACCTACCACCGCCGGCGCCGACAAGCCCCCCTCGGCCGATTGAACCCGGTCGAATACGAGCTGATCATGCTCCCGACCGCCACCAACGCGGCTTAGCCGAACCTGACACCGGATGGTGCAGCAGTCCCGCTGGATCGAAACGAAGTACAACCGCCGACGTCGACAGCGCGGTCTTGGCCGGCTCACCCCGGTCGAGTTTGAGATGATCTACGCGGCCGCAGGCACGGCCTGAACACCGCAACCGCTAAGCATCAACCAAAGCGGGGGCAGTCCCCTCGGCATGAGCGCAGGGCTCACTCAACGACTCAAGGAACGGGCAGACCTGCACGGTCGGACCGGGCTGGTGTTCGGCGTCACCTACTTCGCGACCAAGGCTGGCGCGTCCCGAGACCGGAACAACGTCAGCAAGGCGATGCGCCGCGTGCTCGAGGCGTCGGACGTCCAATGGGCAGGAACACACACCTTCCGCCGCACCGTTGCCTCGTGGCTCGACGAGGCGGGTGCACCGCTGGCCGAGATCGCGAACCAGCTCGGCCACGCGGACATCAACGTCACCGCAAAGTACCTGGGTCGCAAGACCGCGCCGACCCGGGCGGCCGACATCATGGTTCTACCCGAGCCCGACGAGAAGCCAACCCCACATACAGTCTGAACTTGCTGCAATCTCATTAGCCTACGCCCTGTCAGGGCTCCATGTGAGTCTTGCGAGCCTGCGGTGAGTCTGGCGTCGAGACGTAAGCTTGACCCACACCGAGCTTCTCGATCTCCATACTGAGGTCCTGCCCCGATCTACCGCGGAGATAGCCGGCGACCTGCTTGCTTGCTGGGAAGTTCGTCCGGAAAATGATCTTGGTACCGGCGTTCCCGACCACGTCCTTGTGGAAGTCCGCGGCACCCTGGCTCGCGACCACGATCACTACGCCGTACTTCCGTCCCTCCTTCATGAGCTTGGGAAGGGTCACATCCTTCGCGAGTCGGTGCGCTTCGTCGAGGACGACGGCGAGCTTGAGCGTGCCGTCCTGCGGCCACTGGAACATGTCGCGGTAGATCTTGCGCAACATAAAGGCGCCGGCCGCGAGCTGGACCTGCTCCAAAGTGATGGAGCTGACGTCAATCACCATGCCGCCCTCGCGGGGATCGAAAGTACCGGCAGCGTTACCAGCGAATAAACCGAAGTCCGTCAGCGGGCGGATGCGCTCACGCGCGTGCTTGCCCTTCGCTGCGGCCTCGACAATTTCTAGCGTGTCGGCGAACTGTTCGACAGTCGGCGCCTGAGGCGATTCCCCGTTGATGACCCCGACGTACGCCTCTTGGATCGCTTTGTACACGTGCGATTGCTGAATCTCTCCGAGCCCAGCCACGTAAGCCACGATCTCAGCTGTCTCGAACGCCAACGCGTTCAGCACCGGGCCAGTTGTCAAGACGCCTTCGAAGGGGCTGAACGGCAGACCTTGACTCGCATCGAGAACGCTGGCCCCCTTCGGCGGGTCAGCTGCCATGTCGCCGTGGAAGTCGAGCAGCAGGGCCGGTAGGCCGGCCTCGGAGAAGAGCCGCACCACTCGTCGCGTCGTCACCGACTTGCCCTGGCCGGGGATGCCGACCACGAAGGCGTGCGGGCTGCCCTTAGTAGCCACCGACCAAACAACATCCGACCCTTGGCCGTCCTTGCCTAGTACGACGTCGACCCCGTCAGGCTGTCCCGCGGCGGGTTTGGACTCGGGACCGAGAACGGTCGGGCTGGGCTTCGCCGCCGGCGCGGGCTCGGGCTGTGACTCGGCTTCGGTTGGCGTAGCGCCGAGCGCGGGAGCAACCTCTTCGGCGGGCGCCCCATCACTATCTTCCTTCCTCGGCGTCTCGGGGACGAAGTCCTCAGGCGACTCGCGGTCCGCATCGAACTTCGTGGAGAAGCCCGCCTGGCCGAGATCTGCCGCGGTGAGGACGGCGATCGGCACCTGCCGGTGCTGGGCCGGAATGCCGGCCGCCCCGTGAAGGCTGATGACGTAGCCGTGCATCGAGATCTCCACCGGAGTGCTGCCTTCAAGGTGGCGATCGATGAGTTTGTGTACGTCGGCGAGCTTATCCGCGGGCAACGTGCCGCTCACGACGGCTCGGTCCGCGTAGTAGTGCAGCATCCCGGCTAGGCGAGCGCGTTGGAGAGTCGCGTCGACGCGGGCAGGGTCGGTCGCGAAGAAGCGTGACACGAGCAACTTCTTGGTCGCCGCTAGCTGGTCGACAATGTCGTCGGCAAGCTGAGTCGGCAGCGCAGCGGCTTTGCGGGACTTCACCTCAACACACTCGATACGAAGCCCGTTGCGCTGCACTCGCACGAGCAAGAGGTCGCACCTCCGTGCCGAGTGGTCCGGCTCTCGCGCGGCTCGGCCGAAGATCTCGTCGTGAGAGTCCACCGGGACGATGATGGTGTCCTCGAGCTTCCGCCGAGCATTCAGATGAGCAATCAGCGCGGCCAGGCTCACAGCCTCCCGCGCGAAGGAATCACTCCCCTGAAGCCGCAACACGAGCCTGCCCGAGATCGCGAGCAGGTTATCGATGATCGGAGTCACTGACTGATTGACGGCATCGAGGCCGAGCTCGTCCATCGCGCGCTCCAAGATCCGGTCAACCTCAGCACGATGTTTCGTCGTAACTGTCAGCCTGTGGCTGAGCCCTTCGATGAAGTCGGGCGCATAATCGAGCATGTAGCTCTGGCTGCCCAGCCCAATAGTGAGCGGATCTTCGTACAGGTCGAGTCCGACGAATCGATCAAGAGTCATCACCCAGTCCGACAGTTCGTGAAGCACCCGGATTGCCTGCAATCCATCGGGCTCGATGCCGATCAGCAACGCCGGCGGGGCTCCGTATCCGAGACTGTTGCCCAACGCCAACTGGTGTGACTTGTGGGCTTCTACAACCGCGCGACCCGCTGCATCCGGGGTTGACGAGAGCGCAGGAGACGTGACCCAGCCGGGCTTGCCGTCGCGATCAACTCGCGTTGTGATGACCGGCGTGAGCAGGTCGTGGAAGCTGGTGAAACGGTCGGACCCTTCCTCAACAGCCTTCGACAGCTGTAGCTCCGCGATGTCTTGGATGAGAGCAACGTGGTTGGCGTGCTCGGACTCGACGAGTGCTTCTGGTTCACGGATCGCAATGCCCAGCGGTGGCGCCAAGTGGCTTTGCTGACCAGGCACCTGGGCGAGCTGGAGCGTTCGTTGAAGTTCAGCAAGACGCGGCAAGGGAGATGCGAAACCGGCGCGCCGGCCGTATCCGACGACCTCCACCCTAGGCGGAGCCGCCGACGCCACCTCGTCACTTTCAGTTCGTACTTCTAGAAGCGACTCGACGGCCAGGCCGACTACTTCGCCGTCTCCTGGGTTCATCACCGCGATGCGAAGCGCCTCACTCTCGGGGTGCGTACGCCGAAAGTCCTTCAGTCGACTCGATACCATCGCCGACGCCGATGTCAGCGCTGCAGACTCGCGCGGAAGGCCCAGTGCTCGATAGATCGCCGAAGCCACCGCTTCGGGCGCCCCAAGACCTGGTTCGAGGAGAACGGCTGACCCGAAGGCGACCTCATCGAAATAGACAAGCGCATTCCCAGCCGAATTGAGGGCTGTGAAGGGAAGGTTTGCTGGCTGGACACGCGCGAACAAGTCGTCGTCCACAACTAGGCGCCGCGCCTTGGCGCTGCCGAGAGCGATGAGATCGGTGCACCACGCTTCGACAATACCGTGGTGAGCCGCGATCCAGCCGACTCGAAGCGGATGAACAGCCGGCACGACGACAGCGCGCTCGATGCCAACCGAGGTCCCGACCTCCAACGATAGCGTATCTAGGCGGAGAAGCGTGTCACGTGTGTCGCCTTCAGCCGCATCCAGCGCCCGCTTGTAGCTCTGTGTGTATTCGATCGCGAGCTGACGGGCTGCGGCGTCCCACCCGAAGACTTCGGGCACGTCCTGGGATTTCCCCTGCCCGAGGAGCATGAACAGCTCCTTGCGCTTTTTCGCGAAGGCTGTCGGCAGCTCATTGCGGAGAACCTTGGCATCTGCCGGGTCGATGGGTTCTCCGAAGTCGGAGGTCGCCTCGAGGCCAGTGATCGTGGGATCGGCGATCAGCCGACGTTGCAGCTGGACCAGGGTCGACGCGATCCTGATCTGGGCTCCTAAGTGCTTCCCAATCCTGACCGAAAAGACGGAGCCTTCGAAGTCCCACGCGGGCATGTCGACCTCTGTGCCGGCCGCGCCGGCAAGCACTGCGCGCAATTGGGCATCAGCAAGGGAACTTGCCGACGTCTTCCGCGGCGATCGTTCGGTGAGGGACTCTTCAATGATGATCTCGAATTGGTCACTGTCACTGACCGCCGGCGTACCGTCGGCGAGCAGCATCGGCGTGCCATTCGCATCGAGCGCGGTGATGCGCACAACGAATAGCGCTCCGGCCGCAAGGTCGTCGGCACCGAGGTCGAGCTTCAGCGCACCCGACATCCGAGCGCCCTTGACCTTCATCTCTAAGGTCGACGATGCCTCGTCGTCACGGAGATCGACCGGAGGAACGAGCTCGAGAAGCCAGTTTGCGACTTCGGTCGGCTTGCCTGGCTTGGTCTTCCACTTGAGCCCGACCGAACTCGGGTTTCCCTCAGAAGTCTTCACAAAGAGCGCGCCGTCCGACGACTGCAGTTTGCTGAAGCTTTCGACGGAGCCGTCCGCCTTTGTGAAGCTCTCCATCTGAAGATCGACCAGTGCTGACTCGACCTCGTTGTCGAGCGAGATATCGGCGAGGGTAATCCCCTTGTCTGCGAAGAGCCGGCGGGTCCAGTCGATCGTGTTGCGCAGGTCACCCACCGACGGGCTAAGCACACTGACGATCTTCTCGAACACATCACCCTGCGCGACACGAACCTTGCGCAGACGTTCCCGGACGGTCGCTGTTGCGACGGCCGGCCTGGCGACGTTGGAAACTAGCGCTGCGTTCCAGTCAAGGTTGGCCCGAATACGTGCCGGTTCGGAGTTGTCGACGATCAGGCCGACACGCCAGAGCTCACGCCCGAAGGCAGCTTCCTGGTCATCCTCCAGGACTGCAGCAAGGAAATCGAGTCTCGCCTCGATCGGCACTCGGACCTTCCGCAACAGGGCGGTCACAGGCAATTCTGGCCATCGAGAGGCCACTCTGGTCTTGAGGTCGACAGCTACCTCCGCAAGCTCATCAACTAGCGAGAGCCGCTCGAACGAGTTGTCCAGCGAGCTGGCAGCGTGGGCCTCACCCGGAGGGACCAACAGCACAACGACGTGCGACTTATCGTTGCGGATCCCCACCGCTGTCTCGACCGTGACAGTTCCTTCGCCGTGCTCTTGCGAGGCAAGGACTGCGACACGGAACTTATCCGAGTCGACTTTCCCTCTTACAAGTGCTGCCAGCTTCAGGGCATCCTCTTCGACAATGTCGTCGACGCGCATACAGTGCCCCGACTCGGCGCCTGCCACCGATTCAACAATGCGATCCGCGAGCGCCTCCTGCACCAAGGTTCTCATTCATCCTCCATGAGGTTGATAAGCGGATTGCGAACACGCTGAGCATTGAGGTCATCGCTTAGACCGTCGAATACTCCCAGCAGCTGCAACCGGTACTTGAAGGCCTCGAAGTTCTTCGCGGCCGCGGCCCGATTCTCAGCCGTGGCCAGTGCAGCCGGCGGTCGGTCAACTATGAGGCCGAACCGCCGCTCAAACTGAGCAAGCACGGCCTCGATAGTCAGCTCCGCCTGCGCAGCACCGCCACCTTGCCGGGCGAAGGCCACGGAAAGCAGCGACGCTAGGAGGGTGTCTGACGGCGCGTAAGACCAGGATGACTTCACGCCCTTGGTGCCGGTGAGGATCCCTACGTCGGTCTCGAGTCCTCCGGTCGACCAGAACCACTTAAATGCGTTCTCGTAGCCCCGCTTTTTGAGGGCTTCGACAAGCACATCTGCCACCCGCTCAGTGATGGGGCGGGGATCGGCCGCCATGGCGCTCAGGAACGGAGGAGCGTCTTCGTCGTCAGTCTGGACGTTCTCGTTCTGAATGAGCGACAGCATGTACTCAAGGTGGGCGACGACCGCACCAGAACTCCTCGCGCTCACGAGTTGAGCGATCTTCTCCGCTGGCGCAAGCGCGTTGTCATCAAAGATCGGACGGACCGCTGGAGCCGTGCGAAGCGAGAGGCAATACATCCTGTCCCAAAAAGCTTGACGCGTTACGTCCAGGTCACGTTGCACGCACTCACGAGCAAGCAGGTCCGACCGAGAGCCCTTCTCGCCGGTGAAGTCGACATACAGCTCTAAGGGGTTCGCTGCGGCAGCGTCAGTCATGTCGGCTGGGAGCTCACCAGTCTCGATGAGGGAGCGCGTGGCATGAGCGCCGCGGAGCGGGAGCTGAAACAGTCTCAGCCCTATCAGTGCCGCAAGGTGCTGAGACATCACAAGGGATGGCGCTCGATCCCCGTAAGCCTCAATGTAGTCAAGTACGTCGGTGCCCAATGGGCGAGTCGCCGCAGGCACGGGCGAGTCGTAGGCGACGTCCTTGCCCGGCGCGGCCGACTTGGCCTCGAACTCCTCCAGAAAGTAGAGCGACAACAGCGCGTTGATGTCGACATCAGCGTTGCCGTCGTAGGTGGCTGCCCACTTGGGTGGGTCACTGAAGACGACGCCGGGTCCGAACGCAGCCCGAAAACGCTCGTTAATCCAAACCTTCGCTTTCCCCTCTCCCTCGTCGGGACGTCGCGCCATGACTTCGCGCAGCAGTTCGCGGTAGACGACTAAGTCGGCACCGCGATGGCGACCGCGGCCGGGGAAGCCAGACCGGAAAACCGCGACCGTCCGAGGGCGTACGTATTGCATCTGCTCCGTTGCGCGCGTGCGGCCCGCTCGCCCCATCTCGACCACCGAAGCCCTCAGCCATCCGTCCAGGACTGCGCGTCCACGCACATCATCGAATCCCACAAGGTGGTCAGTGGAAGCCAAGGAAGTGCGCTTCTCGTCGTACTGCTTGGCCGCAACTACGTTCCCGGCAGTGCGCCCCTGCTTGATCGCCATCTCGAAAATCTGCGTCAGCATGCGCTCGACATCAGTGTCGTTGGGCTCGATGACCGTTAGCTCGCGGAATGCGAACGTACGAAGGTCCTTGGGAAGCTCGATTTTCATCCCTCTGCTCCCTCTCGCGTAATCACGCCGGCAGCGACACTCACCGTGTCACCCCGCCCTGCAGGGTCGACGACCAGGACTCGGTGCGCTGGTGTCGTGCGCAATAGATTTCCGAAGGCGCTTAGCTCCAACTTCACCGCATCCGAGCCCACATCGCCGAGCACTTCGCCGTCAGCGGCACGCCGGACCAGCTCGTAGGAGTCGAGCGTGAGGACCAGGTTGCCGAGTTTGTGGGAAAGCCGCAGGCCGTCGGGTTGCTGCTCGACGTACTCCGCGTCCGCAGCGAGGGGATCCAATGAGAACTCCTCTGCCGGAATCTCCCGAAGAACCGACCAGCCAGAACTCTCCCCGTCACGAAGGGCGAGCGCGTCGCCTTGGTATCCATGCGCCCCAAGCACTCGGCTGAGCCCCAGAAGCACCTCCTTACGGACGTGATCGATATCGATGCGTCTGGCGAGCGCTCCCACGAACTCGTCGAAGTAACGATAGGCACGAACCTCGGCCCGGCCCACCGGACTCTTTGAGGCGCCGTCGAAGAAGAGTTGTCGGTTCTCCGAGCCTGGACGGCGAACCGTTTCTAGGCCAAGCGTCCCGTCCCGCAGCGCGCGCTCGACACCTGGAGCGGCAAGCACGCTGGGGTCGACCGTCGCCCACTCGGCAACGAGGTAGTCCGGGTTGCCGTCCTGGAATGCAAGGTCGAACGCCATCGCGTCGTCCGCCATCCGCAGATCCCGGCCATCGGCAACTGCCTCGTGTACATCTTCACACCCACGATCTGCCGTGATGGTCCATGCCATGGCTGACCGGACGTCGCGAAAAGTAGCGCGGCGCTTGCGGCGCAGGTGAGAGATCGAAACGAGTTCAAGAAGTGGCTTCTTGCCAGGCCCCTTCAACAGATTTCGGTTGGCGAATATCGGGCAGACACTACGCGCTGTGCAGCTCTTGCATGCGGTCCAGAGCTTGTCCGCGACAAATGTGTCGAGAACCCTGCCCGCAAGACCATCGTCCGAGTCGATGGGAGCAACGGAGCGCCGCTTGAGGTCGACAATGGCGATCCGTGGGTTCTGATTTGGCAGATCCCGCGAGTAGCGGTCGACTGCGACATAGCACTCGGGGTAGACGTCGGAGTACTGCGAGAAGAAATTCAGAAGCCGGCCATCGTTGATGGCAATGAGTGCCGTGTGCTCTGCACCCCCCTCAAGAGCCGCGGCGAGGATCTCGTCCGAAGTCTTGCCGTCCCTGGCCTCGCTCGCGTCATACACCGCGGCGTACGTGCGATTCCCGAGCTGCATCCGCCAACCGGCCGCGGTCAACGGTGTGACATCTGCTGCACCGACCTCAAGTAGGTAGTCACGCAAGGTCGACAGGAATGAGGTCTTGCCATCGCCCGGATTGCCGGTTAAGAGGACCACATCTAGATCACCGGCGAGAACGCTCGGAGTCAGAAACGTGTCGAGCCGTGTATCCACGTATGTGTGGCGTGCGAAGTCGTCGTCCAGGCCACGATTGCCGGCATTGCCAACGACGCTGCCTCGGTAGAGGCGTCGTAGGTTCAGAACCGTTGGGTTGACGTTTGGCTTGCCTGCTTCCACCTGAGGGGCAGCGACCGTGCGAAGGTAGGTGGCGTACTCCTGGGCCGATGGCGGCCTGTCCTCCGGGTTCGGCGCAACCAGCTTGAAGAGCGCCTTGAGGATCGCAACCCCATTGGGTCCCCAGGTCTCCTCCTCTTCGGGTGTCAGCGGCTCGAGCGTCGACTTGTCCCCCTCTCTGAAAGGGGACCGGTTGAGCATCACCTTGAGCAGACTCGCCCCGAGAGCATAGACATCTGCAGACACCGACCACTTCCCTGACCCGACCACCTCAGGGGCCATGAAGGCCGGAGTGCCCACCACCGTTACCGCATCGCTGCGCGCGATGGCCAAACCGAAGTCGATCAGCACGGCCCGGCCGTCGTCCTTCACGATGATGTTGGTCGGACTGATGTCGCGGTGAAGGCTTCCTTCGCCGTGCATATAGGCGAGGCCATCAAGCGCGTCGAGTGCGATCTGGCGATAGTCCTCTTCCGAGGCGGTGCCCTTCTGACCGAAATTAAGAAGACTCTGACCCTCGATGAAGTCCGCGACCAAATAGATCGGCGGCTCTGGCGAGCAGTCCCAGACACGAGCACAGCGCGCGTGGTTGAGCTTCTGCGCGGCGTCGAACTCCTGCTTCACTTGCCACGTCGCGCCCGGGTCCGTGTACTGCTTAATGACCCGGGTCACCCCCAGCTTGGTGTCAAGAGCGCGCCAGGAGGTCGCAAATCCACCGTGTCCCAAGGCATGCTCGATCTGGTAGCGACCGTTGTCGACTGTGCCACCGACCGCGAACACGTTGTGTGTTTGGTCGCTGGCGGGCGGGGGGCTGAGCGGCTCTTCGGGAGGTGGAGGCGGGTGCACCAGCCCGCGCAACTGATCAGCTGCGTCGGCTGCACTGGGCCGATCGTCCGCCTTCTCCGCGACGCATGAGAGAAGCATTTCGGTCACGGGACCAAAGTCTCCGACCGAGCTAGCCAGCGACTTGATGGCGTCGTCCTTGACCGAGACGTCCCCATTGATCCACCAAAGCAGGCTCAAAGCGAGTGCGTAAACGTCAGACTTCTCGGTTGCAGCACCAATCAATATTTCGGTCTCGGGCGCGCGGTACGGCACCGACCGGTCCACCGTGTCGGCGACGATCGGACCGACTGTCAGTTGGGAATCGGCGTGCGCGAGGTAGAAGTCGCGCAGAAGGACCCGGTCGTTCTTGCCGACCAGGACCCTGTCGGGCATCAGCCCGCGGTGAACGACGCCCTTGGCATGAACTTCCGCCAGCCCGTCAAACGCGTCAAAGACGATGTTGGCGGCCCTCTCGGTGAGACCCTCGCCATCTGTGACCTTGAGATGTTTCGCAGCGGCATGGCGCGCGAGCGACACACTGGACGTGGGTCTGAAAGGAAGGATGATCCAGCGCCTAGCGTCGTCTTCGAAGGTGGCCTCGACGCTCCATGAGCGCTGGATGTCTGCAATTTGCTTGGTTGCCTGACGCTCATGCTTCACCAGCTGCTTCGGGTCTACTCCCGGGCCCCAGCCGTCCATCGGGTAGGCGCGCAGCAAGACGGGGTCGCCGTCGACGTCCTTGCCTCGAAAGACCCGTGAACGTCCAACGCCCTCAACCTCGGTGTCAACTGCGAAGGGACCTAAGAAGTCGGGCTTGGCTGCGCGCACGGACAACCCGCCGAGAAACTCAACCAGCTGGTTTCGAACCGTATAGAGATTGGTAGCTCCGGCATCGACCGCCTGCAGATTCGCCGCAACCTCGTCGAGGAGCATAATCTGCGAGTCGTCGTATGGGTAGGCGTCAGTATCGAGTACGAGGTCCGGGTATGAAAGGACGACGCGTGCCTCGACCAAGTGGGCGCCCTTCGACGCGGCCGAGTAGCCGGGAACAGCAGTCTTCAGTACGCCCGCGAGGATCTTGGCGATCTGCGTATTCCGGCCGATGGGGCTTGGCCGCAGCGCACCTTTGACCCACCAACCCCCGTTGTCGACCGTCACCTTTGGGCCCCAGTGCTTCTGCTCCAGGACGAAGATGCGGTTCTCACCAACTACGAGCAGGTCGACATCGTCCTTCTGCGCGGTTGGCAACGCTCGCCCCGCAATGATCAGCCAGGAATCCGGCAGTACTTTGGCAATCGTCTCAGCAGTCAACTGCTCACCGGGCCCTACATAGTCGTAGACGATCAGTTCAGCCATTGGTCTCAACCCCGTCGTACTGGTCGGGCCAGAGCCATCGCCGGACATAGGTCTCGTCGGTGCTCAGGATGTCTAGGTAACTGTTGTGCTTCGTGTAGGTGATGAGCAGCTGATCCTTGGCTCTGGTAGCACCCACGAAACCCCCTCTTCCCACGTTCACCGACTCCACATCAGTCGGGTCAAATGCCTTCAGCGTGTCTAGGCCAAACATAAATACGACCGGAAACTCGTGACCTTTCGCGGAGTGTGGCGTGATGATCTTCACCGTGTCCGCGGTGCGGTTAAAAGTCTTCTTGTCTTCTTTGGTGATCACGGTCGTGAAGGGGATGGACAACGCTTCCAGGGCGGGACAGATAAAGGCGAGAGTACCTTTATACCTCGGAATCACCACTGCAATGTCCCTAGGCTTCCGGTCCCCACTGACAAGCATCTGTTGTGTTTCCCAAGCAATTGCTTTTGCCTGCTCTACCGGAGAGTTCGCCCAGATTAGCTCTACCGGCTCACCGTCGGGAGCCTGGTCGAGCGACGCAATCGAGAACTCATCGTTGAGACAACCGATTGCTCCAAGGATGTTGCGCGTACTCCGATAGGGGCGCTCGAGCTTCAGCTCCTCAACGCCACGCTCCTTCAGTATGGCTGGGAGATCGTAATTCCCGTACAGGGACTGCGCGCTGTCACCGGCCATCACCAAGCCACCACGGTCCGGTGCTAGCGCTTGGTAAGCGATTGCGAGCCATGACGGTCGGAAGTCCTGCACTTCGTCGATCAGGATCGCATCTGCGATAGGGGGCCGCCTGAACCTCGCTGCCTCAGCTAACGACCGATAGTTGGCACCGTCCGACTCAAACGAGAATCGCACGCCGAACTCTTGCGCCAGTGGCCACATGGTCTTCACGTCGACGTTTGGATGCGCGTCGACGAGACTCTGCAGGTATGGCACCAGCGCATTGTTGTAACAGAGAAGCTTGATCCGCCAGCCCGGATGGCGGGCCGCAAGCCAACGCGCGCGTGACGCGAGAACGAGCGTCTTACCACTCCCCGGCGGCCCCTGTATGAGCGCTACGTCGAGATCGTCTCTTTGTGCGATGGCGGCCTGCCTGGCGTCCAAGGTGACGCGGAACGCTTCGCGCTCATGCCTTCCCTCGTCGCTTGAATTACTTCGGAACGTCGTTGTGAAGGTGAAAGCTGGCTCCAGAAGCCCCAAAATCTCAGCTTCGAGTTGATCCCCCAGAGGCTGAGCCGCCAAGGAATCCATCCAAGACAGGTCGACCAGTTGCTTGGGACTGATACTGGTCCGACCGCCTATGCCACGGACAGGCGCATCAATCTCATTCTTGTCGTACAGCACCACCCGTCCAATAGGTACTGCGGCGTCGATCCGCAACGTCCGTCGCAGGGTGTGCACCTTCTCATTAAGAATGAGAAATGGCGTCTGGTCACCTACTGCTGCGTCGGATGAATCGACATCCACAGCGACTAGTCCGATGTGCGGGTGAACGAGGACCAAACTCGGCTCGCCGTCACCATCGAGGCGTATAGCCCTGCCTCCAGCTTCAGCCAACTGATCGGTGAGGCGATGAGCCACCACTTCGGCGTCAAGCGCCTCCATGTGCGTACGTGCCATCAACTCTTCCCCCAAGCCCGAGGACACCCTGCAGCGTCTAGCTCCACATTAACGACTGCGGCGCGAGTTCGCGCGAGATTGCGCGGAGCAAGCACGACGAGACCTGACCCTGGCGGACCCGACGTCGATGAGCCCTCCGTGGTCTTCACGAACGACTATCGCGGCGATAAGTAGGGAGTAGATCGGGAATCGAGGCGAAAAGCAACAGGGCCTGATCTGCGTTTCCGCAGATCAGGCCCTGTTCTTTGTAGCGGGGGCAGGATTTGAACCTGCGACCTCTGGGTTATGAGCCCAGCGAGCTACCGAGCTGCTCCACCCCGCGCCGGTGAACAGAACATTACAGACGTCGCCCGGGAGGCACAAATCGGGGCCCGGACGACGTCGTCCGGGCCCCGATCGGGTGCTGCTGGTGCTGCCTCAGGAGGTCGGCGAGGCGCTCTCCGACGGGCTCGCCGAGGCGTCGGCCGAGGGCTCGTCGCCCGCGGTGTCGCCCCCGTCGGAGCCGTCGGAGCTGTCGGAGCCGCCCACGCCGCCGGGGCGCGACTCGGCCAGGGTGATGGCCTGGCTGATGAGGTCCTGGGCCTCCTGGTTCTGCGCCTGGTACTCCGCGAGGTCCTGCTCGGCCAGCGCGGCGTCGGCGGCGTCGAAGGCCTCCTGGGCCTGGTCGAGCAGCTGGGCGATCTGCTGGTCGACGGTGAGATCCTCCCCGCCGCCGTTGCCACCGCCGTTGCCGCCGCCCCCGTTGCCGCCGGGGTCGACCGGGTCGGGCAGCTCGGTGTCGTCGACGCCGAGGGCGACCTGGAGCGCGTCGGTGAGGCTGCGACCGACACCGACCTCGTCGCCGTAGGAGACCAGCACGAACTGCAGGATCGGGTAGCCCGAGCTGGACGCCGAGCGCACGGCGTAGACCGGCTCGATGTAGATCAGGCCGTCCTCCACCGGCAGCGTGAGCAGGTTGCCGAAGATCGGGTCCGAGGTGCCCTGGGAGTAGGGCAGCAGCGCGTCGCGCACGCCCTCGTCCTGGGCGAACTCGTTGGCGATCAGCCCGGGTCCGGGCGTCGTCTGGTCCTGCAGCTCCAGCACGCTGAGCTGGCCGTAGGTGTCCGACGTCGCGTCGGAGTCCACCGACATGAACGAGGCGAGGTTGTTGCGCTCGAAGGGCACGAAGACCGAGGTCAGCGACCACTCCCCCTCGCTGGTGGTGCTGCCGTCCTGGTTGGCGAAGAGCCGGTAGGGCGGCTGCAGGCTGGTCGAGGCCGAGTTGGGGTCCTCCGGCACCTCCCAGCGGTCGTTGCCCTGGTACCAGTCGTTGGCCTCGGTGACGTGGTAGCGGGCGAACTGGTAGCGCTGGACCTTGAACAGGTCCTCGGGGTAGCGCAGGTGCTCCATGAGCTCGTCGGAGATCGAGTCGTAGGGCTGGACGGTGCCCGGGAAGGCGCCCTCCCAGGCCCGCAGGATCGGGTCCTCGGTGTCCCACTCGTAGAGGGTCACGGTGCCGTCGTAGGCGTCGACGGTGGCCTTGACCGCGTTGCGCATGTAGTTGATCTCGTCGGTGGGGATCGGCTGCAGGCCCACGTTGTCCTGGAGCGAGTCGTCGATCATCGTGGCGAACGACTCCTTCTCCGCACCGGGGAACCGGTCGGTGGTCGTGTAGCCGTCGACGATCCACTGCACGCGGCCGTCGATCAGCGCCGGGTAGGCGTCGCTGTCGATGGTCAGCCAGGGAGCGACCTTCTGGACCCGCTCGCTGGGGTTGCGGTCGTAGAGCACCTTGGAGTTCTCGTTGACCCGGCCCGAGAGCAGGAAGTTCGGCTCGCCGTACTTCACCGCGAACATCAGCTGGTCGAAGGTGTTGCCGATGTCGACGCCGCCGTCGCCGTCGTAGGTGGTGCGCTGGTCGGTCTCGCTGTCGTTGGCCAGGCCCAGCTCGACGTCGGCGTCGTCGGCCTCGGCCTTGCCGACCACCGAGTAGTCGGGGCTCTGCTCGCCGAAGTAGATCCGGCTCTCGTAGCCCTCGTCGCCGAGGTTGGACAGCGTGTCCTGGCCGGCCTGGTTGCCCTCGGCCCACACGATGCCGCCGTCGTTGTCCTCGCTGGCCGCGACGGGTGCGTTGGTGGCGGTGCGCTGGTTGGCGAAGGCGGCGATCAGGCCGTTGCCGTGGGTGTAGGTGGTGTGGAGGTTCGACCAGTTGCGGTCGCCGGCCGGGATGCCGGACTGGTCGAGCTCGCGCACGCCGAGCACGAGCGCGCGGTCGACGCCGTCGATCTCGTAGCGGTCGACGTCGAGCACGGGCGCCACCGAGTAGTAGGCGCGACCCTGCTGGGTCTGCTCGAAGGTGTCGCGCACCAGCCGCGGGTCGATGAGCGGCACCGAGGTGACCTGGCCGTTGACCTGCGAGAAGTTGCCCTCGTCGGCGGTGGCGGTGCTCTGGTACTCGGTGGTCTGCACGTCCTCCAGGTCGTACGCCGTGCGCGTGGCGTCGATGTTGGCCTGGATGTACTCCTCCTCGCGGTCGGCCTCGGAGGGGTTGACCTGGAACTGCTGGACGATGCCGGGCCAGATGATGCCCAGCAGCACCGCCGACAGCGCGAGCAGCGCGATGCCCACCGACGGCAGCGTCCAGGTGCGGCGCCACACGTTGAGGAAGAACAGCACCGCGCAGATCACCGAGATGCCGATGAGGATGTTCTTGGCCGGCAGCACGGCGTTGGCGTCGGTGTAGGTGATGCCGGTGATCAGCCCGCCGGCGTCGGTGGCCAGGTCGAAGCGGTCGAGGTAGTAGTCGCCCGCCTTCGCCAGCACGAAGAGCCCGAGGAGCACCGAGAGCTGGGCCTGGGCCGCGCCGGTGAGGCGCTCGCTGGGCACCTGCAGCCGGATGCCGCCGTAGAGGTAGTGCGTCAGCGCCGCGGCGAGCAGGGCGACCACGAAGGTCGCCATCGCGAAGTCGACGAGGTAGTGGAGCCACGGGAGATCGAAGACGAAGAAGCCGGCGTCGCGGCCGAAGTGCTCGTCGTCGTAGCCGAACTCGCCGCCGTTGCGCCACAGCATGAAGGTGCGCCACTGCCCCGCGCCCGAGGTGCCGGCGAAGACCAGCAGCACCGCGCCGACGGCCAGCACGAGCCAGCGCCGGATCGGGTTGACGGCCTCGCGGTAGCGGTCGAGGCCGTTCTGGTCGGGCATGCTCACGAAGAGCGGGCGGGTGCGGAAGGCGATCACCACGTTGACGCAGACCACGAGCGCCATGAGCAGCCCGAAGACCGCGAACATGCCGACCCGGGTCCACAGCACGGTGGTGAACACCGAGGTGTAGCCGACCGAGCCGAACCACAGCCGCTCGGTGTAGAAGCTGGCGAAGGCGGTCAGCGCGAAGAACGCCACCACCAGCACCGCGCCGGTGATCACCAGCGCGCGCGATCGACTCCGTGGCCTGGGCGGCGGGGAGCCCTGCTGCTCCTCGTCGTACGTCTCACTCACCGTGGGTCCCTCTCGTCACTGCGGTCGTTGCTCATGTCGGTACTCGTGTCGCTGCTGGTGTCGGCCGGGTCCGGCGCGGAGCCCGGGGCCGGGTCGGCGCCCGGTTCACCGGGGTCCTCGAGGAGCGTGGCGGCCAGCAGCTCGACGAGTGCGGGCACGAGGTCGGCTCCCCCGACCACCTTGGAGTCGTCGTCGTGGCTGCGGAAGCGCATCGCGCAGTACGCCGACCCGTGCCGGGTCACCCCCGCGGCGATGCGCAGCTCCTGGCGCTCCGGGTGGGTCCGGGCGAACTCGGCCGCCGCGTCGGGGTCGGACGGCACGTCGGCGTCGGCGCCCGGCGGCAGCACGAAGCGCTCGACGACCGCGGCGCAGCCGGCCACGTCGGCGGGCCACACGATGGTCTCGAGCACCTGCTCGAGCAGCTGGTCGGGGCGCAGCTGGTCCTGCTCGATCGCGGTCAGCGAGCCCTGCTCGGTGGAGGCGTCGAGGCCCATGGCCGCGGCCAGCGCCGGCTCGTGCTCGACCAGCTGGCCGGTGTCGACGAGGGCGAAGAGGTGCGCCGGCTGGTCCCAGCCGCTGGTGGCGACGTGCTGCTCGATCTCCAGCACGGCGGCGGCCAGCGCGGGGTCGACGTCGAGGTCGCTCAGGTCGTCGAGCAGGTCGTCGGGAAGGTCGCCACCGGGAACGTCACCACCGGGAAGGGGGTCCTCAGGCGTCATCGGGCACGTCCTCACAGCTGGGAAGGGCGGCGTCGGGGTCCTCGACCCAGTCCTGGATCGCCGCGAGGGTGGAGTCGAAGGTGTCGGCGCGCAGCAGCCGGATGCCGTCGACGTCGGCGCCGAGGGCCTCCTCGCAGTTGTCCGGGGGCACGAGGAAGAGGGTGGCGCCGTCGTCGGCGGCGCCGGCGATCTTCTGCTGGATCCCGCCGATGGGGCCCACCGAGCCGTCGAGGGCGACGGTGCCGGTGCCGGCGATGACCTCCCCTCCGGTCAGGGAGCCCTCGGTGAGGGTGTCGTAGATGCCCAGGCTGAAGACCAGCCCGGCGCTGGGGCCGCCGATCTTGGGGTCGATGGCCACCGAGACCTCGAAGGGGAAGCGGTAGCCCTCGCCGGGCACGACGCCGATGCGCGGCTGGCCCTCGACCTCCTCCGGGGTGATGCTCACCTCGCGGCGCCGGCCGTCGCGCTCGATGACGACGGCCAGCGGCTCGCCGGCCTCGGCGCCGGAGACGGCGGCGACGAGCTGACGCGGGGTCCGCACCGGCTCCCCGCCGACGCTGCGGATGATGTCCAGCGGCTCGAGCACGCCCTCGGCGGGGGTGCCCTCGTCGACGAAGTAGACCTTCACGGCGCGCTCGACGTCGTAGCCGAGCTTCTCCAGGGCCACGGCGGTGGCGACGTCCTGGGAGGTCACCATCGAGATGGCGCCCTGCTGCTGGTCCTCCTCGGCGCTCTCGTCGTCGGGGTGGATGAAGTCGTAGGGGTAGACGGCGTCCTCGGGGTCGGCCCAGGCCCGCAGCAGCGTGAAGAGGCTCGACCCGCCGGTCTGGCCGGGAGGTGCCGCGGCCGAGACCGAGACGGTGGTCATGCGCAGCTGGCCGGTGTCGCGGTAGGTCTTGGCGCCGCGCACCTGGATCGTCTCGTTGCCCTCGGGCTGGGCGAGCACGTCGACGGTGGTGCCGGGGGCGTAGGTGCCGAAGGGCAGCCGCACCAGCGAGGTCACGAGGAACAGCGCGAGGACCAGCGGCGCGGCGATGAGCGCGGCGATGGAGCGCTGGGTCATGGCGCCAACTGTCTCATTGCTCACCAACCGTCCCGTCCACCGGCTCGCGTGCCGCGAGCCAGGGCAGACCACCCGGTCGGTCGGGCGCTCGGGTCAGGACGCCCGGCGCGACTCGCCGGGGCGCTGCGAGGCCGCGGGCCCACGGGGCGCGCGCGAGGGGCGCACGGCGATGCCGGTGCTCCGGTCGCGCTCCGGGGCGGGGGCGGCGTAGCCGGCACGGTCGGGCCGGGCCAGCGCGCCGGCCATGCGCTCGAGGGCGGCCTCGCGGTCGACCTGCTCACGCGGCTCGCGACCCACCCAGCCGACCCAGGCCATGGCCAGGACGGCGACGACGGCGGCAGGCGCCAGCCAGAGCAGGATCTCCACCTGTGCAGGGTAGGTCGCCCGCGGGCCGCGGCGGCGCCGAAACGCCGGGCGCCGGCTCGGGCAGTGGTCGCCCGGGCACCGCTCAGGGGGTGCCGACCCACTCGTCGGTGCCGTCGACGAAGCGCTGGTGCTTCCAGATCGGCACCTCCGCCTTCAGCGTGTCGATCAGCGCCCGTGAGGCCGTGAAGGCGTCGCCGCGGTGGGCGGCGACCGTGGCCACGACGACGGCGATGTCGCCGATGGCCAGCGACCCGGTGCGGTGCACCGCCGCCACGGCCTGGACGTCGTGGTCGGCGGCGACCTGCTCGCAGACCGCCTCGAGCCGCGCCAGGGCGGTGGGGTGGGCGCTGTAGTCGAGTCCGACGACACCCGCGCCGTGGTCGTGGTCGCGCACGCGGCCCACGAAGAGGGTCAGGCCCCCCGAGGTCGGGTCGTCGAGGGCGTCGAGCACCTCGGTGACGTCGAGCGGGTCCTCGCGCAGGGCGGCCAGGCGGACGGCGGGGTGAGCCATGGACGCGACCCTACTCACTGTCCTCCTCACCGCCGGCGGGTTGGGGCTCACGGCGTACCGTGGGGCCATGAGCAACGACTCCGGCGACACCCCGAACGACTCCGGGAACGGCCCTGACGACAGCGGTCAGAACCCGTTCAAGGGCACGCCGTTCGAGCAGTTCTTCAACCAGCTCGGCGGGATGGGCGGGGGCGGCGGCGCCACGCCCGGCGGCTTCGGGTTCGGCTTCGGCACCGGCGGCTCCGGAGCGAGCGGTGGCGGCGCGGGCGGGGCCGGCGGCTTCCCGGGGTTCCCCGGCGGGTTCCCCGGCATGGGCGGCCCCGGCGGCACGCCCGACCTCAACCAGCTCTTCGGCCAGATCCAGGCCATGATGCAGCCCTACGACGGCCCGCTGAACTGGGACGTCGCCCTCGACACCGCCCGCAAGGCCGTCGCGCAGCAGCCCGACCCCTCGCCCACGCAGCGCCAGAAGGACGCCGTGGCCGACGCCGTGCGCCTGGCCGACCACTGGCTCGACGACACCACCGCCTTCCCCTCCGGCGTCACCTCGACCGCCGCCTGGAGCCGCGCGGAGTGGCTGGTGGGCACCGTCGAGGTGTGGAAGGTGCTCGTCGAGCCGGTCGCCAAGCAGACCGTCGACTCGCTGGGCTCCGCCCTGCCCGAGGAGGCCCGCGCGGCCTCCGGCCCCCTCCTCGGGATCATCGGCAAGGCCGTGGGCGTCATGCTCGCCAGCCAGGTCGGCTCCGGCCTGGGCGCGCTGGCCTCCGAGGTGCTCACCGCCTCCGACGTCGGCCTGCCCCTGGGCGCCGCCGGGCGCGCCGCCCTCGTGCCGGCCAACGTGGAGGCCTTCGCCGCCGGCCTCGACGTCAGCACCGACGACGTCCTGCTCTACCTCGCGCTGCGCGAGGCCGCCCACCAGCGGCTCTTCGCCCACGTGCCGTGGCTGCGCGAGCACCTGCTCGGCGCCGTCACCGCCTACGCCCGCGGCATCGAGATCAACGCCGAGGCGATCCAGAGCCGCATCGAGGAGCAGATGCGCGGCGTCGACCCCACCGACCCCGAGTCGATGCAGCGCCTGCTCGAGGGCGGGCTCTTCGACATGCCCAAGTCCCCCGCCCAGGAGGCCGCGCTGCTGCGCCTGGAGACGACGCTGGCCCTCGTCGAGGGCTGGGTCGACGAGGTCGTCGGGCAGGCCACCGCCGAGCGCATGCCCGCCGCGGCCAAGATGCAGGAGGCCGTACGCCGCCGCCGCGCGGCCGGCGGCCCGGCCGAGGACACCTTCGCCTCGCTGGTCGGCCTCGAGCTGCGCCCGCGCCGGCTGCGCGACGCCTCCACCCTGTGGGGCTCGCTGCGCACGCGTCAGGGCACCGAGGCCCGCGACGGGGTGTGGATGCACCCCGACCTGCTGCCGAGCGCCGCCGACCTCGACGACCCGCTGGGCTTCCGCGAGGGCGCCGCCGCCCCGGCCGAGATCAGCGAGTCGGACTTCGACGCCGAGCTGGCCAAGCTCCTCGACGGCGACCTGCCGGACGGTGACCAGCCCGGTGACCAGCCCGGTGAGGGCCCGACCCCGGCGTGAGCCTGCACGCCGACGCGCTCGCGGCCCTCGAGGCCTGGGCGGCGCCCGACGCCGCCCAGGAGGCGCTGCGGGTGCGCTACGTCGCCCACCTGCGCGCCCACCCCGACGGTCTGGAGCGCGGCTGCCGGCCCGACCACCTCACGGCCAGCACGCTCGTGCTCGACCACGACCGCGCCCACGTGCTGCTCACGCTGCACGCCAAGGCCCAGGAGTGGTTCCAGCTCGGCGGCCACTGCGAGCCCGGTGACACCACGCTGGCCGGCGCCGCGCGGCGCGAGGCCACCGAGGAGTCGGGGCTGGGCGACCTGTCCCTCGACCCGGTGCCGGTGGAGCTGAGCGAGCACCCCGTGCCGTTCTGCGGCCCGCGCGACGGGGTGCTCGTGCACCACCTCGACGTGCGCTTCGTCGCCGTGGCCGCCCCCGGCGCGCAGGTCGCGGTCAGCGAGGAGTCGCTCGACCTGCGCTGGTGGCCGGTCGACGGGCTGCCGTCGGGCCCCGACGGGCGACCCGACCCCGACATCGCGGCCCTCGTGGCCCGCGCCCTGCACCGGGCCGGCCCGTCGGGTCGGTCGGACCCGGCGGGTCAGTCGACGCCGTCGGCGCTGCCGTCGGCGGGCGGCTCGACCCGCGCCGCGGCCGACCAGCCCAGCAGGTAGCCCTTGGCCCGCTCGGCCTGGGGATAGCGGTCGACCCACGCCCAGAAGCGGGCGTCGTGGCCGGGCTCCAGCAGGTGGGCCAGCTCGTGGACCAGCACGTAGTCGATGACCCACGCCGGCATCCCCTGAAGCCGCGCCGAGAGCCGGATCGAGCGGTCGCCCGGCGTGCACGAGCCCCAGCGCGAGCTCTGGTTCTCCACCCACCGCACCGTGTCGGGCACGGCCATGCCGCCGAGGTAGCGGTCGTTGAGCGACACCGCCCGGGTCCGCAGCTCCTCGTCGCTGGGCAGGCGGCGGCGCTCGGCGCGCTCGAGGCGGGCCAGCATGGTCTCCACCCACTCGGCCTCCTCGCTGGGCGAGAGGGTGTCGGGCACGAGCACGACGATCCGGTCGCCGTCGCGGTAGGCCGAGACCGTGCGCCGGCGCCGCGTCGAGCGGCGTACCTCCACGTCGGGGCGCGCCCGCGAGCCCGCGGGGTCGCTCGTCGGCGGCGGTGACATGGACGACAAGTTAAGCCTTGGCGCCCGCCCAGGCGAGGAGGCGCTCCCGGGGCCAGGTCGTCACGATCCGCTCGGGGTCGATCCCGGCGGCCTCGGCGCGCTCGGCGCCGTGGTCGAGGAAGTCGAGCTGGCCCGGGGCGTGGGCGTCGCTGTCGATGGAGAAGAGGCAGCCGATGTCGCGGGCCAGCTCCAGCAGCCGGGTCGGCGGGTCGCGGCGCTCCGGGCGGGAGTTGATCTCGACCGCGACGTCGTGCTCGGCGCAGGCCTCGAAGACCGCCCGGGCGTCGAACTGCGACTCCTTGCGGGTCCCCCGCCCGCCGGTCACCAGCCGGCCGGTGCAGTGGCCGAGCACGTTGGTCCAGCGCTGACCGACAGCCGCCACCATGCGTCGGGTCATCGCGTCGCCGTCCATGGCCAGCTTGGAGTGCACGCTGGCCACGCGTACGTCGAGGCGCGCCAGCATCGCGTCGGTCTGGTCGAGCGAGCCGTCGTCGAGGATGTCGACCTCGATGCCCTTGAGCAGCGTGAAGCCGCCGGCGGGCCCCCCGAGGTGGTCGTTGACCGCGTCGACCACGTCGAGCTGTCGGGCCAGCCGCTCCGCGCTGAGGCCGCGGGCCACCTTCAGCCGCGGCGAGTGGTCGGTCAGCACCTGGTACTCGTGGCCCAGCTCGATGGCGGTGAAGGCCATCTCCTCGATCGGCGAGCCGCCGTCGGACCAGTCGGAGTGGGAGTGCAGGTCGCCGCGCAGCAGCGCGCGCAGCTCCTGCCCGCCCGTCGCCAGCGGTCCCGCGTGCTCGGCCTCCAGCCGCGCCAGCCGCTCCGGCCGGACCCCGCGCACGGCGTCGGAGACCACCGCGGCGGTGCTGGAGCCGATGCCGGGCAGGTCGGTGAGCGTGCCCTCGTCGACGGCCCGGGCGACCTCGTCGTCGTCCATCGTGAGCAGCGTGGCCACGGCCCCGCGGTAGGCCTTGACCTTGTAGGTGTCCTCCCGACCGCGCTCGAGCAGGAAGGCGATGCGGCGCAGGGCCGCGACCGGGCCGTCGGCGTAGGCCTCGTCGTCGGTCCCGGCGGGGTGCTCGGCCATGCTCAGCGACCCTGGAAGTGCGGGCGCCGCTTCTCCTGGACGGCGCGGATGCCCTCCTGGAGGTCCTCGGTGGCCATGGTGACCGGCTGGGCCAGCGCCTCCCACTGCAGGGCGTGCTCGAGGTCGGCGTGGCCGCCGCGCAGGGCCAGGGTGGTCAGCCGCGCGGCCACCGGGGCGGAGGCCGCCACGCCGGCCGCGGCGTCCAGCACCTCCTCCAGGAACGTCTCCTGCTCCACCACCCGCGAGACCAGGCCGAGTCGCAGCGCCTCGTCGCCCTCGACCAGGCGCCCGGTGAGGAAGAGGTCGCGAGCAGCGGCCGGACCGACGACGTCGGGCAGCAGCCAGGTGCCGGCCATGCCCGGGTGCAGCCCGAGCTTGAGGAAGGGCACGCCCATCCGCGCCCCGCGGGCGGCCCACCGCACGTCGCAGGCGAGGGCCAGGCAGAGCCCGGCACCGATGGCCGGGCCGTTGACCGCGGCGAAGGTGGGCACCTCCAGGCGCCGGATCGAGAGCCAGGCGCGGTAGAAGGCCATCATCCGGGTGCGGTGGCGGTCGACCCCGGCCTCCGGCTCGCTGGCCAGCCAGCTGGTGACCCCGCCGGAGGTGAAGGCCGAGCCCTCCCCCGTGACGACCACCGCGCGCAGCGACGCGTCACCGGCGAGGTCGTCGACCGCGCGCACCCACGAGGCCGTCATCTCCTCGGTCATCGCGTTGCGCTGTTCGGGGTTGTCGAGCACCAGCAGGGCGACGCCCTCGCGCGGGCGCTCCACGCGCAGGTGCTCGTAGGTCGCGGGCTGGTCCGAGGTGAGGTCGGTCATGGCCCCGAACATAGCGGCCGACGCGCCCGCGCGGAGCCTGTGGAGGGCCACCAACGGGCCGCACGCAGGCGGGGTAGGAACGTCGCGTGCACCCCGACTCCTCCTCTCCCCCGGCCGCCCGCCCCCGGACGTCGGGCGCGCCGGTCCCTCCCCGGCGGCCGACGCTGCTGCCCGGCCTGGTCGTCGCGACCCGTGAGGCCGGCCGCCTCCAGGTCGGTCTCGACGAGCCACGGCGGGTCGTGCTCCCCGACCACCCCGACGTACTCCGGCTCCTCGCCGCCCTGCGCGACCGCACCCCGCCGACTCCCACGACGCCCGAGGGCGTGCGCGCGCTGACCGCCCTGGTCGGGGCGGGCCTGGTCGTCGACGCCGACCTGCTCGACGCCGCCGGCGCCGGCACCGCGGGTCCCGGGGCCGTGGCCGCGGCGTTCGCGGCCCACGGCGACGCCGCGGCGCTGCTGCTGCAGCGGCGCTCGGAGGCCGTGGTGGCGGTCGAGGGCGGTGACACCGTGCCGGTGGCGGCCACCGACCTCGCCGTCCGACTGCTGCGCGAGGCGGGGGCGGGGGTCGCCGACTCCGGCGAGGGCCGGGGAGCCGGCGGGGGCCGGGCCCGACGGACGCGCGCCGCACGAGCCCCGGCGAGCAGGCCCGACGTCGTGCTCCGCCTCAGCGCAGGCCCCCCGGCCCGGCCCGGTCTCGACCCCCTCCTGCAGGAGGCGCAGCCGCACCTGCTCGTCGTCGGTGGCCCCGAAGGCGTGGTCGTGGGCCCCTTCGTGGAGCCGGGGGTCACCGCCTGCCTGCGGTGCGTCGACGCCGCCCGGGCCGAGCACGACCCCCGGCGCGGGCTCGTGCTCGAGCAGGTCGCCGCCGCGCCGGCGCCGGTCGCCCCGCTCGACCCGGCCCTGCTGCACCTCGCGGTGTCGTGGGCCGTGCGCGACGTCGTCACCTACCTCGACGGCGGCACGCCGTCGACGTGGTCGACGACGGTCGAGGTCGACGAGCTGCTCTCCTGCCGGAGCCGTCGCTGGCTGCGGCACCCGCGGTGCGGCTGCTCCTGGGACGGCGCGCAGGTGGGCTGACCGGGACGGCGTCGGTGAGTGGCGGGAGGTGACACCTGCCGCGGCCCTCGACCGGTCGTACGCCGCCACTTCACAGGCGACTCGGCCGGGCACGCCAGTCGCGACCGCGTGCCGGGGCCGGCGCTGACGGCGCTCGCGGTGACCGAACGTGCGGTGAGTGGCGGGAGACGACACCCCCGGGCGCCCTCGACCCGTCGTAGGCCGCCACTTCCCGGGCCGGCCGGCCGGCGACGTGACGCAGCCCCGCGTGGCGGGGCCGGCGCTGGCGGCGCTCGCGGTGACCGAACGTGCGGCAAGTGGCGGGAGACGACACCCCCGGGCGCCCTCGACCGGTCGTATCCCGCCACTTCTCGGGCCGGCCGGCCGGGGACGTAACCCAGCTCCGCGCGGCGGGGCCGGCGCTCGCGGTGACCGAACGTGCGGTGAGTGGCGGGAGACGACACCTCCGGGCGCCCTCGACCGGTCGTATCCCGCCACTTCCCGAGCCGGCCGACGGGGACGTGACCCAGCCCCGCGCGGCGGGGCCGGCGGTGGCGGTGCTCGCGGTGACCCAACGTGCGCTAAGTGGCGGGAGACGACACCTCCGGGCGCCCTCGACCGGTCGTTTCCCGCCACTTCTCGGGCCGGCCGGCCAGGCACGCCAGGCGCGACCGCATGCCGGGGCCGGCGGCGCTCGCGGTGACCGAACGTGCGGTGAGTGGCGGGAGACGACACCTCCGGGCGCCCTCGACCGGTCGTGTCCCGCCACTTCTCGGGCGGGCCGGCCGGGCACGCCAGGCGCGACCGCATGCCGGGGCCGGCGGCGCTCGCGGTGACCGAGCGCGCGGTGGGTGGCGGGAGACGACACCTCCGGGCGCCCTCGACCCGTCGTACGCCGCCCGTTCCCGGGCCGGCCGGCCGGGGACGGGACACAGCCCCCGCCTGGCGGCAGCGCTCGCGGGGACCGACCGTCCGGGGCGGGTTGCCCGAGACCTCCACCAGCCGCTCGGACACCGACGGGTCACGACGTGACGATCCCGCGGAGGGTCCCGGGGGCGCGCGCCCGGCCGGGGCGTCTACCAGTGCTCGGAGTCGAGCTTGCCCTCCAGGGCGCGCAGGTGGCGGCGCGCGCAGGTCACGCAGAGGTCCTGGCGGCGGCCGCGCTCGAACGACACCGTCCAGGCCAGCAGCCGCTGCGGGTCGTCCTCGACGGTGCCGCACAGGTCGCAGGTGGTGCTCATCCCCCGACCCTAGACCTGTCGCACGCGCCCGAGCCGGGCACGACGAGGTCGTGCCCGGCTCGGGTCGGTGTGCCGCGTGCGCTCAGAGCGCGCGGGCGAGGGCGAGGCGCGCCTGCTGCGCGGCCGCCTCGGAGCGGCGGGCCAGCCGCTTGGCCTTGGCCAGGCGCTGGTCGCGGCGGGTGTGCGCCTCTCCCAGGCGCTCGGACATTTGTATGCGTGCCAGTTCTTCGTGCATGAGATTCATCGTGGTGCTCCGGTTCGGGTCGCTGTGGGTGGCGGTGCGGGGGTCGGCGTGGCTGCCTGCGCGGATCGCGGCGTCGAGCCGGGTCGTGGTCGGGGTGGTCATGGTCGTGGTGCCTCCTGGTCGGGTCGGTGCGCTCAGAGCGCGCGGGCGAGGGCGGTGCGGGCCTGCTGGACGGCGCGCTCGGCTCGCCGGCTGCGACGGTGCACCCGGGCCAGCTCGTGGCCGCGGCGCTGACGCTGCGCCTCGTCGAGGCGGGAGGTGACCTGGGCTCGGGCCAGGTGGTCGTTGAGCGGGTACATCACGGGATCCTTCGGGTCTCGGGTGGTGCCGGGTCGTGCGGTCGGGGTGGAGCAGGACGGTGCCGGCGGTCAGGCCGCCACCTCGCTCTTGCGAGGACGGCCACGGGGCCGCTTGCGGGGGATGACGACGCCCTGGAGGAAGAGCTCGCCGCCCCAGACGCCCCAGGGCTCGCGCCGCTGCAGCGCACCGTCGAGGCAGAGGTGCCTGACGGGGCAGCTGCCGCAGAGGGCCTTGGCGTGCTCGACGTCCTGGGGGGTCTCGGCGAACCAGAGCTCGGGGTTGTTCGTGCGGCACGGCATGAGTGCGTCGTCGACGTCGACGGCGCGGTCGTGCAGCAGACCCAGGGTGGGCTCGACCGTCTCGTGGCGGTGGAGGTCGCTGATGGTCATGTGTGTCACCTCCTTGTCCTTGACCGGTCGCTGGGTGGTGCGGGGGTTCGTGGGGCCCGGGGTTCCCGGGGTCCTGGGGGAATGCAAAAGGCCGCGGATCCCGGGTTACGGGTTCCGCGGCCTGGAGGCTGCCGAGCTGTCGAGGATCAACAGATCGGTGGACTCCAGGCGAGGGGACCCGGGATGCAGGCGTGGCCGAAGGCCAGATCGCCCGCGACGACGCCCTGGCGCTCGGCGGCGACGGACACGACGGCGGAGGACACGGCGGCGGAGGACACAGTGGTCCCCTGGGTCGACGCGGTGAAGGCGATCGTGCGGCCGCGGACGGGCAGGGCGGAGCGGGACGGGGTCTGAGCCGTCATCCAGAACTTGTTGCTGGCCATCGGGGCCACCTCCTTCGGTGCGTCGTGCGCCGGCTTCGTCAGGGCCGTGGTGCGCTGCTGGTCGTGTGGTGAGGAAACTACCGGGCTGCTCCTGTAAGGAGCAAACCATTTTATGACTATTTCCGGGTTTTCTTCCGTGGCCCGCTGAGCAGGGCTGGCGGGGCGCCCCCGAGGGCCTGCCGAGGGGCCGCCGAGGGGCCGCGCGGGGCGGGTCAGGAGAGCAGGGCGAGCACGTCCTCGCCGTACTTCTCCACCTTGGACCGGCCGATCCCGCTGATGCGCAGCAGCGCCTCGGGGGTGCTCGGGCGCAGCTCGGCGACCAGCTGCAGGGTGGCGTCGCTGAAGACCACGAAGGCCGGCACGCTCTCCTCCCCCGCCCGCTCGCGACGCCAGTCGCGCAGCCGCTCGTAGAGCGCCTCGTCGTAGGAGGCGGGGCAGTCGACGCAGCGTCCGGTCTTCTTCTCCGCCGCGGTCGACAGCGGCTGGCCGCACTCGCGGCAGGTCATCGCCTTGCGGGCGCGGCCGGGCCCGCCGGTCGGGCGCGACTGGTCGGGCAGGAGCGGGTCGAGGAAGCGCGAGGGCTTGCGCGAGGCCCGGCCGCCGGGGTTGCGGGCCAGCGACCACGACAGGCTCAGCTCCGCGCGGGCGCGGGTCATGCCGACGTAGAGCAGGCGGCGCTCCTCCTCGACCGCCTCGGGGGTCTCGGCGTAGGTGATCGGCATCGTGCCGTCCTGCAGGCCGCACAGGAAGACGGCGTCCCACTCCAGGCCCTTGGCGGCGTGGAAGGTGGCCAGCGTGACCCCGTCGGCCACCGGCGCGTGCTGCTCGGCCGCACGGCGGTCGAGGTCGTCGACGAAGGCCCCGAGGGAGGCGCCGGGCTGGCCGGCGTGCTCGGCGGCCTGGTCGACGAGGGCCTGCCACGACTCCCACCGGTCGCGGGTCTGCCCGCGGGCGGTGGGCGGCTGGTCGGTCCAGCCCATCGCGGCCAGCGTGGCCCGCACGACCTCGACGATCTCGTCGGGGTCGGTGACCTCGGCGCTGGAGCGGGCGGTGCCGCGCAGGCGGGTGACGGCCTCGCGCACCTCGGGGCGGTCGAAGAACCGTGCCGCACCGCGCACGACGTAGGGGATGGAGCGCGCCGAGAGCGCCTCCTCGTAGGCCTCGGACTGCGCGTTGATGCGGAAGAGCACCGCGACCTCCGACATCGGGTGGCCGCTCTCGCGCAGCGCAAGGATGCGGGCGGCGGTGGCCTCGGCCTCGGCGACCTCGTCGGGGTGGGGGGCGTAGCGCACGGCGGCGCCGCCCGGGCGCTGGGCCTGCAGCGAGACGCCCTCGCTGCCCGACCCGGCCAGCAGCGTGTTGGCCGCACCCACGACCTGCGGGGTGGAGCGGTAGTTGCGCACCAGCTCCACCGACGTCGTGCCGGGGTGGCGCTGGGGGAACTCGCGCAGGTAGCGCGCGTCGGCGCCGGCGAAGGAGTAGATGGTCTGGGCGGGGTCGCCGACCACGCACAGCTCGTCACGACCGCCCAGCCACAGGTCGAGCAGGGCCGACTGCAGCGGCGAGACGTCCTGGAACTCGTCGACGACGAACCACTTGTACTGGCGGCGCACCTGGGCCGCGACCCGCTCGTCCTCGGCGAGCAGCCCGGCCGTGAGCAGCAGGATGTCCTCCATGTCCATGCGGCCCTGCCCACGCTTGACCTCCTCGTAGCTGGAGAAGATCCGTCCCACGGTCTCGGCGTCGTGGCCGGTCACCGTGCGGCCGCGCTGGGTGGCGACCCGGGCGTAGTCGTCGGGGTGGACGTTGCTCACCTTGGCCCACTCCACCTCCGAGGCCAGGTCGCGCAGCAGCGCCTGGTCGGCGTTGATGCGGTGGCGTCGCGCGGCGCCCGCGAGCAGGGGGATCTTGGACTCCGTGAGCGCCGGGAGCTCGGTGCCCTGGACCTGGGGCCAGAAGTAGCGGAGCTGGCGCAGCGCGGCGGCGTGGAAGGTGCGCGCCTGGACTCCCCCGGCGCCCAGCACCCGCAGCCGCTGGCGCATCTCCCCCGCCGCGCGGGTGGTGAAGGTGACCGCCAGGACCTCGGTGGGCACGTAGACCCCCGAGGCCACGCCGTGGGCGATGCGGTGGGTGATGGCCCGGGTCTTGCCGGTGCCCGCGCCGGCGAGGACGCGCACCGGTCCGCGCAGCGTCTCGGCGACCTGGCGCTGCTCGGGATCGAGGGCGTCGAGGAGGTCGGCGGGGCGGGTCACGAGGGGAACAACTCCTGGGGCAGGCTGGTTGACGACAGGTACGACGACGCCCACCTCGGGCGTCGTGACCACCCTAGATGTCGGAGGCGACAGTCCCAGATGAGCTCGTTCACGATGTACTCCACCCCCTGGTGCGGCTACTGCCACCGCCTCAAGAGCCAGCTGGACCGTGAGGGCATCTCCTACGACGTCGTCGACATCGAGCAGCAGCCCGACGCGGCGCTGATCGTGGAGCAGGCCAACAACGGCAACCAGACCGTGCCCACGCTGGTCTTCAGCGACGGCACGTCCCAGACCAACCCCTCGCTGGCGCAGGTCAAGGAGAAGCTGGCCGCGCTGGCCTGAGCGCGACGGCGGACCACCCGCCCGGCCGGCTCACCACTGGCCGGGCAGCGGCCCGCCGTACCAGTGCTCCACGAGGGAGCGGCTGATGGAGACCCCGCCGGGCAGCACGAGCGTGCCGGCGCGGGTCTCCTCGAGCATCTGGGCGCGGGTGAACCAGCGCGCCTCCTCGATCTCGACCTCGTCGACCTCGATCCGCGTGCTCGTGGCGCGGCCCACGAAGCCCACCATGAGGCTCGCGGGCATCGGCCAGGGCTGGTTGCCGAAGTAGGACACCTCGCCCACCTCGACCCCGGTCTCCTCGGCCACCTCGCGGCGCACGGCGTCCTCGAGGCTCTCCCCGGGCTCGTAGAAGCCCGCCAGAGTCGAGAAGCGTCCGCGCGGCCAGACCCGCTGGCGCCCCAGGAGGCACAGCTCGTCGTCGGCACCGGGCTCGCCGTGGGTGACCAGCATGATCACCGCGGCGTCCGTGCGGGGGAACTGGGTGCGCCCGCAGCGAGGGCAGGTGAGCTCGTGCCCGGCGGCGCGAGGCTCCAGCGGGGTGCCGTCGCGGGGGCAGAAGCGGGTCACGGCCAACCACTCGGCGATGCCGAGGGCGTGGAAGAGCAGCGGGGCGTCGGCGCGCGACTCCGGTGCGTCGCCGGCCAGCAGCGGCAGCAGGTCGCGCAGCCCGGCCCACCCCGGCTCGTCGGGGTCGGGACGGTCGGTGACCAGGGCGAACCACGCCCGGTCGTCGCGCTCGCCCAGCAGCACCCGCAGCCCGTCAGGGGTCTCGTCGGGTCGCACCCAGTCGATCCGGCCGCCCCGCGGGCGCACCTGCGCGCCCGCCACCACCAGCACCCGGGTCGCCGGGTCGGCCCACTGCTGCTCGAGCCAGGCCTCGTCACGTCTGCGCACCGACGCCCGGTCGTGCGCGTCGACGGTCAGCAGTGTGTGGGGAGCGGTCACGCAGCGACCCTAGGCCGCCCGGACAACCCGGGAAGCCTCGGGCCCGTCGCGGCGTTCTCCCGGCATGGCAGCGCCCGGGACCCTCCTCGACGCGGTGGTCGTGGGCGCCGGCCAGGCCGGCCTGTCGGCCTCCCACCACCTGCGCCGGCTCGGTCTGCGCCACGTCGTCCTCGACGCCGAGACCGCGCCCGGCGGTGCCTGGCAGCACCGTTGGGACACCCTGACCATGCGCGACGTGCACGGCGTGGCCGACCTGCCCGACTCCCCCGCTCCGCGGCCCGGCGAGGAGCGGGCCAACCTGGTCGTGCCCGCGTGGTTCGCCGCCTACGAGCGTGAGCAGGCCCTGCCCGTCGTGCGGCCGGTGCGCGTCGAGCGCGTCGAGCCGGCCGACCCCGACGACCCCGGCGGCCCACTGCGGGTCGTGGCCGGCGACCGCACCTGGACGACCCGCACCCTGGTCAACGCGACCGGCACGTGGAGCCGACCGTTCGTGCCCGCCTACCCCGGCGCGCGGACCTTCCGCGGGCTGCAGCTGCACACCCACGACTACCGCGGGCCCGAGGCGCTGCGCGGGAGGCGCACCGTCGTGGTCGGCGGCGGGGCCTCCGCGGTGCAGCTGCTCGGCGAGCTCGCCCCGGTCACCGACACCCTCTGGGTCACCCGCCGCCCCCCGGTCTGGCGCACCGACGACCTCACCCCGGAGGCCGGCCGCGCCGCGGTCGCCCTGGTCGAGGAGCGCGTACGCCGCGGGCTGCCGCCCGCCAGCGTGGTGAGCGTGACCGGGCTGGCCCTGCGCCCCCAGGAGCAGGCGGCGGCCGCGCTCGGCGCCTACGAGCGACGGCCGGTGTTCCGCAGCATCGAGCCCGACGGTCTCCGCTGGGCCGACGGGTCCTTCGAGCCGGCCCAGGCCCTCCTGTGGGCCACCGGCTTCCGCGCCGAGCTGTCCCACCTCGCGCCCCTGGGTCTGCGCGGCCCCGGCGGCGGCATCGCCGTCGACGGCACCACCGTCGTGACCGATCCGCGGGTGCAGCTGGTCGGCTACGGGCCCTCGGCCAGCACCATCGGCGCCAACCGCGCCGGGCGGTCCGCCGCGCTCGCCGTGCTGCGTCGGCTGCAGGGCCGCGGGGCCGGGGCCGCGCTCACCGCGACGGGCTGAGCAGCGCCTCCAACTCCTCGCGGCCGGGCAGGTCGGCGGGCTCGACCACGCTGCCGGTGCGCACGAGGTAGAACGCGGCGCGCACCTGCTCGGGCGCCACGTCGTGGAGCTCGGCCCAGGCCAGGCGGTAGAGCGCCAGCTGCAACGGGTCGGTGGCCTCGGCGCGACCGGTCTTCCAGTCGACCAGCAGCCAGCCCCCGTCGGGCTCGGCGTAGACGGCGTCGATGCGCCCGCGCACGACCTGACCGGCCAGCACCAGGGCGAAGGGGGCCTCCACCTGGTGGGGCACCCGGGTGGCGAAGGGACCGGACTCGAAGGTCGCGACCAGCGCCTCGAGGTCGGCGTCGTCGTCGATGCCGGCGTCGGCGCGCCCGGGCAGGTCGCCGTAGTCGAAGAGGTCCTGTTGGCCGAAGCGCGCCTCGACCCAGGCGTGGAAGCGGGTGCCGAAGCGGGCCGCGGCCGAGGGCGGGCGCGGCATCGGACGGGCCAGGTCGCGGGCGAAGGCCTCGGGGTCCTCGCGCAGCCGGGAGACCGCCGTGGCCGACAGGCTCGAGGGCAGCGGGACCGCGACGTGCTCGGAGCGGTCGCGCCGGGCCTCGGCGAGCAGCCGGTCGAGCTCGGCGTCCCACTCCGCGACCCGGGCCGCCTCGATCATGTCGAGGCCGAGGTCGGGCGCGCCCACCACGGCCGTGCGCACCCGCTCGGCCGCCTCCCGGCGCAGGGCTGCCTCGCGGCCCACGGCCGTGCTCGGCCACGGGCGCGACGGGTCGACCGCGTCGTAGGGGTTGGGGTCGCCCTTCACCGGCTTCTCCCGCCACGGCCGCGGCGGCTCTCCCCAGGCCTCGACCCTCTCGGCGACCACCCGCTGGTAGGCCGAGGGTCCGAAGGGGGTCGTGCGAGAGGTCCAGCAGTAGCTGGTGACCGACAGCACGTGCGCGGCGCGGGTGAAGGCGACGTAGCCCAGGCGCAGCTCCTCCTCGGCGTCGTGGGCGCGCGTGTCGGCGCGGTAGGCGTCGAGGGCCGCCTTGTCGTGGCCGGCGAGCTGCGGCAGGTCCGGAGCGTCGCCGCGCAGCGGGGCGGGCAGCACGCTGGGCGAGGAGGTCCACAGGGTGCGCGAGCGGTTGGAGGGGAAGCGGGTCTCGCAGACCCCGACGAGGAAGACCGCGTGCCACTCCAGACCCTTGGAGCGGTGCACCGTGAGCAGCTTGACCGAGTCGGCCAGGGTCGGCGTGGCGACGTCGAGGCCGTTGCCCTGGTCGTCCTCGGCGGTGAGGTAGGCCAGCAGCGCCGGCAGGCCCACGTCGCCGTCGACGGCCTGGAAGTCGGCCACGGCGCGCACGAAGAGGTCGAGGTTATCGCGCCGCGAGAGCGCGGCCGGGTCGACGGCGGAGGCGAGCTCCACGTCGACGCCCGTGAGGTCGACGATGCGGCGCACGACGTCGAGCAGGGGCTCGCCGACGTGCGAGCGCAGCAGGCGCAGCTCCGCGCCGAGCAGCGCGAAGCGCTCGCGGGCCTCCTCGGAGAACGGCAGGTCGCCGGGGTCGGCCAGGGCGTCGTCGAGGCAGGCCACCTCGGCGGGGTCGATGCCGTCGGCGATGTCGAGCAGGTGGTCGGTCACCGAGCCGGCCTCGGCGCCCCGCCCGCCCCGGCCGGCGATCTCGTCGGCGCGCTGGCCCAGCAGGCGCAGGTCGCGCGCACCGATCGCCCACCGCGGCCCGGTGAGCAGCGTGAGCAGCGCGGCGTTGGCGGTCACGTCGTGGAGCAGGTGCAGCACCGCGACCACCTCGGCCACCTCGGGCAGCCGCAGCAGGCCGGAGAGACCGACGATCTCGACGGGCACCCCGGCCCCCGACAGGGCGTCGAAGACCTCGGCGGCGTGGGCGTTGTCGCGGGTGAGCACGCCGATGTCGCTCCAGGTCGTGCCGCGCTCGCCGCCGTGGACCGCCTGCACGTCCTCCACGAGGCGGGCCAGCTCGTCGGCGTGGGTCTCGAGCACCTCGGCGCCCACGACGCCCGGCTCCGCGCCGGGCTTGGCCTGGAGCGGCTCCACCTGGTCGTAGCGCTCGTAGAGGGGGGCCGCCAGCGCGTTGGCGACCTCGAGGATGCGCGCGTCGGAGCGCCGGTTGACCGTCAGCGGCAGCACCGGCACCGCGCCCCCGCGTGCCGCGGGGAAGGTGTCGGCGAAGTTGAGGATGTTGGACACCGACGCGCCGCGCCAGCCGTAGATCGCCTGGTTGGGATCGCCCACCGCGGTGACGGCGTGCCCTCGGCCGCGGGCCTCGTCGGGCCCGGAGAAGAGCCGGGAGAGCATGGTCGCCTGCGCGACCGAGGTGTCCTGGTACTCGTCGAGCAGCACGACCCGGAAGGCCGCGCGCTGCGCGAGGCCCACGTCGGGCTGCTCGCTGGCCAGCCGCGCCCCCAGCTCGATCTGGTCGGAGAAGTCCATCAGGCCGAGCTCGGCCTTGAGCCGACGGTAGCCGGCCACGAGCTCGAGCAGCTCGCCGCGACGGTCGATGGCCGAGAGTGCGGCCTCGACGGGCTTGCGGTAGGTCGTGCGGTCCTTGCCGGCGCGCTCCGCGGCGAGGGCGGCCGCGAACCCCGCCCGGGCCTCGGCGTCCACCCGGCGGACGTCGTCGGGGCCGACGAGGTGCTCGCTCATGGCGCTGTCGAGAGCGAGGAGGTTCTGGATCGCGGTGGGCGGGTGGTCGGTGAGCTGGTGGATGTCGCCGGTGAAGCGCTCCACGACGCGGGCACCGAGCTGGTAGCGCGCGGCGTCGGTGATGACGCGGGTGTCGGGCTCGTGGCCGATGCGCAGGCCGTGCTCGGTGAGCAGGTTGGCGGCGTAGGCGTTGTAGGTGAGCACGCTGGGCTCGAGGACCTCCTCGACGGCGTCGTCGTCGCGCGCGCCGCCCCGTGTCATCGGCTCGTCGAGCACGCCCGCGGTGCGCAGCGCGGCCCGGATCCGCTGGCGCAGCTCGCTGGCCGCCTTGGTGGTGAAGGTCAGGCCCAGCACCTGCTCGGGGCGCACCTGCCCGGTGACGACGAGGTAGACCACCCGCGCCGCCATGAGGGTGGTCTTGCCCGACCCGGCGCCGGCGATGACCACGCCGGGGGCCAGCGGGGCCGAGATCGCGGCCCACTGCTGGTCGCTGGGCGCGTAGTCGGTCTGCATCACCCGCTGCAGGTCGGCCGGGGTGTCGATGCGCAGCGACGCGCGGCCCGTGCCGGGGGTCGGGGGGATCGGCGGGATCGCGCTCACGAGGCGGTCACCGCCCCGGCGCCCTTGATCGGGCAGATCGCCACGAAGTCGCAGTCGCGGCAGTGCTGGCCCACCACGGCGGGGAAGGACTCGCGCCGCAGCATCACCGCGCCGTGGGCGAGCTTGTCGCGCAGGGCCTCGCGACCCCGGCTGCCGGCGGGCTGGGGGTCCTGCGGCTGGACGACGGCGTGCTCGGTGTCGTCGAGGGCGCCCAGCTGCACCAGCTCGGCACCGCCGGCGACGCCGTGCCCCTCCTCGGGCAGCACCGCGTCGACGGCGCCGCTGTCCACGGCGTACTGGTAGAGGGCGAGCTGCACGTGCTCCTGCACCGAGGAGGTCGAGGGGGCGGTGCGCCCGGTCTTGAGGTCGACCACGACGACGCGCCCGTCGTGGTCGAGCTCGAGACGGTCGGCGTAGCCGTTGAGCAGCACCTGCTCGCCGTCGGGGAGGTCGACCACGGTGGAGAAGCGCGCCTCGGTCTGCAGCAGCCGCCGGGCGTTGGTGTGGTGCCAGCGCAGGAAGCGCGCCAGCGCCACCCTCACCCGAGCGTGCTCGCGCGCCCGCGACCACGGGGTGCGGAACTCCAGGCGGCCCCACACCGCGTCGACGTGGGTCATCAGCAGGTCGACGTCGTCGGGCCCCGCCGCCAGCTCCCCCGTGGCGACGCGCTCGGCCAGGGCGTGGAGCATCTTGCCCAGGTTGGCCGACTGGTGGGAGCGGGCCGCTCCCCCGGCCTCGCGCTCCAGGAACCACCGCATCGGGCAGGTCTGGAGGGCCTCGAGCACGCTCGCCGAGATCGGCACCGGCCGGTCGGGGTCGCGCACCGGCTGCACCGAGCGGGTGGCGGCGCGGGTGCCCCACCAGCTCGCCGGGTCGGCGTGCGGGGCGAGCGGCCGGGTGCCGGCGCTCTCCCCCGCGAGCCGCGCCAGCCGTCGCGCGGCGGCGTCGCGCAGCGCGGGCGTGGTCGCGGGGTCGGCAACGGTGCGTCGCAGCTCGCTCACCAGGCCGTCCATCGACAGCGGGCGCTCGGGTCGTCCCACCACGGCCTCGACGCTGACGCCGAGCTCGTCGAGGAAGCGGGAGGGCTGCTCGCCGTCGTCCTCCGGGGAGGCGACGGCGGTGACCACGAGCCGCTGCCGCGCGCGCGTGCAGGCGACGTAGAAGAGGCGACGCTCCTCGGCCAGCAGCTCGCGCGCGGAGACCGGCGGCACGAGCTCGCCCTCGCCGATGCGGTCGGCCTGCAGCAGGGTGGTGCGCCGCCGCAGGTCGGGCCAGGCGTCCTGCTGCACGTGGGCGACCACGACCAGGCGCCACTCCAGCCCCTTGGAGCGGTGGGCCGTCAGCAGCCGCACGGCGGCGCCCCGGGTGCCCTGCTCGGCGAGGGTGTCGGCCGGGATCTCCTGGGCCACCAGGGTGGCGAGGAAGGAGCGGACGCCGCGGTGGTCGCGCTGCTCCTCGGCGCGCGCGGCGACGTCGAAGAGGGCGCAGACCGAGTCGAGGTCGCGGTGGGCGCGACGGGCCGGGGCCCCGCCCTGCTCGACCGCGCGTCGCAGCCGGGCCGGCCAGCCGGTGCCCGACCACAGGCCCCACAGCAGCTCCTCGGCGCTCACGCCGGCCGCGAGGTCGTCGCGGGCGGAGGCGAGCAGCGCGTGCAGGGCCCGGGCCCGGGTGACCTCGCCCCCCTCGAGCCCGTCGAGGAACCCCCGCTCGACCAGGGCCAGCCGCACCAGCTCCCGGGAGGGGCGGGGCGCCCGGTCCTCGGTCAGCGCCCGGTGCTTCTCGCGCACCCGCAGCTGACGGCCCAGCCGGCGCACGTCGCCGGCGTCGAGACCGCCCAGCGGTCCCACGAGCAGCGCCTCGACCCGGCCGGGGTCGAGGTGGTCGGGCGCGGTGGGGTCGGCGACCCCGAGGTCGACCACGGCGCGCAGCGCGTCGAGCAGCGGCAGCACCGCGGGGTCGCGCACGAGCGGCACCTCGTCGCTGGCGACCTCCACCGGCACCCCGGCCGCCCCCAGGGCCCGGCGCAGCGGGGGCAGCGAGGTGCGGCCCGAGCGCACGAGCACCGCCATGTCGTCCCACGCCACACCGTCCTCGAGGTGGGCGCGCCGCAGCAGGTCGGCGAGGTGCTCGGACTCGGCCCGGTCGGTGTCGAAGGTGCGCACGACGACGCGGCCCTCGCCGAGCCGACCGGGCTCGGCCACCGGGTGCAGGAAGGCCTCGCGGGCCTGCTCGTCGATGCTGCCGGGGAGCCCGAGGCGCCCGGCGACGCGCTGGGAGGCGACGAGCAGCCGCGGGCCGAAGCGTCGGGTGGTGCGCAGCGCGACGACCTCGGCCGGGCTGCCGTCGCGGCGCGGGAAGCTGGTCGGGAAGTCGAGGATGCCGCGCACCTCGGCGCCGCGGAAGGCGTAGATCGACTGGTGCGGGTCGCCCACCACGGTGAGGTCGCGACCGTCGCCGGCCAGCGCTCGCAGCAGCGCCACCTGACCGGGGTCGGTGTCCTGGTACTCGTCGACGAAGACGTGGGAGAAGCGGCGCCTCAGCTCCTCGCGGTGGACCTCAGCCTCGAGGGTCGCCCGCCGGATCAGGTCGGAGTAGTCGGTGGCGCCCTGGGTGTCGAGCACCGTGAGGTACTGGTCGAGGAAGAGCCCGGCCGCGGTCAGCTCGGGGGCGCCGTGGACCTGCCCGAGGTGCGCCAGCTCCGCGCCGTCGAGCCCCTTCTCCCGGGCCCGCGACAGCACGGCGTGCACCTCGCGTGCGAAGCCGCGGGTGCCGAGCGCCCGCTGCAGCCCCTCGGGCCAGGCCACGGCCTCGGGGGTCGGGACGAGGAGCTCCCGCAGCACGACGTCCTGCTCGGGGGCGCTCAGCAGACGCAGGGGGGCGTCGTAGAGCTCCGCCGGCGCGTACTGCCGGATCAGCGCGTAGGCGAAGGAGTGGAAGGTCGAGCTCAGGCTCGTCGCCATGGTGCGCCCCAGCCGGGCCGTGACCCGGTCGCGCAGCTGGTCGGCGGCCTTGCGTGAGAAGGTCAGCGCCAGCACCTCGTCGGGCCGCGCCCCGTCGTCGACGCGTCGCACGATCGCCTCGACCAGCGTCGTGGTCTTGCCCGTGCCCGGCCCGGCGAGCACCAGCAGCGGCCCGCCGGCGTGGTCGACCACGCGCTGCTGCTCGGCGTCGAGGCGCGGCACCGGGGCCTCCGCGTGCTCGTGCACGAGGTGGTAGCGCGGGGTGGCCGGACGGTCCGGGCGGGGCGGGCGGGTCACGGGCCCCATCTCAGCACCCGGCGCCGACAGCCGTTCGCGCGCCCGCCCCCGACCCGTCACCACCGGGCCACCGCCAGGGCCCCCGGGGTCGACAGCGTGAGCCGCGCCGACATCCGCACCACCCTCTCGGGAGCACCCAGATGAACGCCTCACCCCGCCCTGCCCTCACCGGCCCCGCCCTCGCCGGCCCCACCCGCCGCGCCGTCGTGGGCACCGCCCTCGGCGCCGGCGTCGGGCTCGGTGCCACCCTCACCGGCACGCTGGCCCCCGCCGCCTGGCTGCCCGGGGCCGCCGCCGCCCCGGCCCGGCCGCTGAGCCGCGACCCCTTCACCCTCGGCGTCGCCTCCGGCGACCCGCTGCCCGACGGGGTCGTCCTGTGGACCCGGCTGGCCCCCGAGCCGCTGGCCGCCGACGGCCTGGGCGGCATGCCCGCCCGCGAGGTCGCGGTGCGGTGGGAGGTCGCCACCGACGAGCGCTTCCGCCGGGTCGTGCGCCGCGGCGTGGCCCGCACCGGCCCCGACGCCGGCCACAGCGTCCACGTCGAGGTCCAGGGCCTCTCGCCCGCCCGGCCCTACTGGTACCGCTTCGCGGCCGAGCGGTGGGTCTCCCCCGCGGGCCTGACCCGCACGGCCCCGGCGTACGACTCCTCGCCGGCCTCGCTCAGCATGGCCTTCGCCTCCTGCTCGCAGTACGAGCACGGCTTCTTCACCGCCTACCGGCGCCTGGCCGAGGAGCAGCCCGAGCTGGTGCTGCACCTCGGTGACTACCTCTACGAGTACACGAAGGACGACTACGTCGTGGCGCCGGGCAACGTGCGCGACCACGAGGGCCCCGAGACCGAGACGCTGGCCGGCTACCGCCAGCGCCACGCGCAGTACAAGACCGACGCCGACCTGCAGGCCGCCCACGCCGCAGCACCCTGGGTCGTGGTGTGGGACGACCACGAGGTCGACAACAACTGGGCCGACGAGGTACCCGAGAAGCCGGCGGTGCCGCAGCCGGGCTTCCTGGCCCGTCGCGCCGCCGCCTTCCAGGCCTACTACGAGAACATGCCGCTGCGCCGCACGTCGGTGCCGCAGGGCATCGACCTCCAGCTCTACCGCCGCGTGCAGTGGGGCGACCTGGCCACCTTCCACATGATGGACACCCGGCAGTACCGCGACGACCAGGCCTGCGGCGACGGCACCGCGGTCGACTGCCAGGAGGCGCTCGACCCCTCGCGCACCCTCTGCGGCGACGCCCAGGAGCGGTGGCTCGTCGAGGGTCTCGCCGCCTCCACCACCACCTGGGACCTGCTGGGCCAGCAGGTCTTCTTCGCCCGCCGCGACTTCACCGCCGGCCCCACGCGGTCGCTGTCGATGGACGGCTGGGACGGCTACGCCCCCGCCCGCCAGCGCCTCGTCGACGCCCTGCCGGCCGACGCCAACACCGTGGTGCTCACCGGCGACGTGCACCGCCACTACGCCAACGACGTGCTCGCCGACTTCGACGACCCCGACTCGGCCGTGCGCGCGGCCGAGCTCGTGTGCTCCTCGGTCACCAGCGGCGGCGACGGCTCCGACACCACCGCCGCGACCGACACCCAGCTGCGCGAGAACCCGCACATCAGGTTCGCCAACAGCCAGCGCGGCTACGTCATGACCGAGATCGGCCGCGACAGCCTGCGCGCCGACTTCAAGGTCCTGCCCTACGTACGCCGCCCCGGCGCCCCGGTGTCGACGCGGCAGTCCTTCGTGGTCGAGGCGGGCCGCCCCGGCCTCCAGCAGGCCTGAGCGGACGTGCCGGGAGCCGGCACCCCGCGTGGGGTGCCGGCTCCCGGTGTCCTGCCTGCGTCGCGGTGCGCGCCCGGGTCAGGGCAGGCGCACCACCACGGTGCGCGAGGCGCTCCGCTCGACCTGCTCGGTGGCCGGGAAGACCGCCCGCAGCACGTGACGACCGCGCCCCAGGCGCACCGTCACCTTCTTGGAGCCCTCGTCGGCGCGGGTGATCCGCACGGTGCGCACGACACCCTCGCCGCGCTCGCGCAGCTGCACGGTGCCCACGGCCTCGCCGAAGTTGAAGGACAGCCGCACGGTGGCCGAGGCCTTGACCGTGCCGGCCTTGCGCGCGGTGAGGCGCGTGGTCGACGTCGCCTTGGCCGGCGCGACCTCCTCGCCGGCGGGGGCGGCCCAGAACAGGCCGCGGGCGGCCTGGCTCAGCCCGCCCTTGGGGTGGGTGCGGAAGAACACCGAGGTGCCGAAGACCATGCCCTTGGCGCCGCTGGCGGCCTCACCGGAGATGACCGAGGCCTTGCCGGCCGCCTCGGCCGGACCGCCCACCGGGCTGCCCTCGGCCGTGGGGCGCCAGTGACCCGCGAGCAGCGGGTCGGCGGCGTAGGTCTGCTCGGCCGTCGTGCCCTCGCCGAGGCTGGCGAAGGACAGCGCGGGGTAGATGAACGACGCCTCCTGCGCGTACGGCGCGAGCGCCGAGCCGGCCGGGGTGTCGACCGCGACGATCCCGTTGCCGGAGCGGTTGCCGGCGACCGGGGTGGCCGAGACGAGGCCGAGCAGCGCGGCGGCGTTGTAGCCGGCCGTGCCGCGCCCCACGACGCCGTGGCCCTCGTCGAGCCAGGCCTCCAGCGCGGTCAGGCCGGGCGCCTGGGCCTCGGTGAAGCTCAGCGCCCCGCCGACCCAGAGCACGTCGGCGTCGGCGAGCACGGAGGCGTCGGTGGCCAGGCCGGCCGCGGTGACCGGCACGAGGTCGTCGAAGCCGAGCTCGAGCAGCGAGAGCTTGTCGTCCTGGGTGCCGGTGTAGGCGATGGTGAGGTCGTCGAGCCCCTTGGTGGCCTCGTCGTCGAGGGCGTCGAGGTCGGCGGCGCGGGCGCGGGTGAACCGCACGCCGAGGTCCTCGGCGACGGCGGCGGCGGCGGCACGGTCCTCGGGCCCGACGACGGCGGAGCCGTCCTCGAGCATGGAGACGGTCACGCCCTCCTCCAGCAGCGCGTTGAGCGCCTGGAAGTCGGCGACGCCCGCGACGTCGAGCACGAGGTGCTGGCCCTCGGCCGGCACGGAGCCGGTCGGGGTCGCGTCGGTCACCGGCGTGGTGACGCCGAGCGGCGCGTCGGTGGTGAGGCCGACCTTGTCGACGGTGGCCCCCCACAGGTAGGAGTAGCTCCAGGCGGAGATGTCGTACATCGACGGCACCTTGTCGGAGATGTCGGAGCCCAGGTCGAGCAGCACGTTGGCCATGCCGCGCAGCGGCTGGTGCATGTCGACGACGTAGGAGCCGGCGGGGTAGGTCGTGCCGTCGACGGTCGTGGCGCGGTCGAGCGTGCCGACCTCCACGCCGTTGAAGAGCAGCTGCTGCACGACACGGGCGGCGTCGCTGCGCGAGCGCTGGGCGGCACCGACGGGGATGACGTAGGCGCGCGGGAGCACGACCGGGTCCTGGTCGTCGACGGAGTCCCACAGCGGCTTCCACTCGTCGGGGCCCTCGACGGCGTCGACGGTCTCGGTGGTCAGCGACTCCTTGGGGGCGCCGGCCGCGCCACGGCGGAACATCTCGATCTGGTTGGCCAGCATCGCGTCGTCGTTGGCCACGACGTAGTCGACCATCGACTCCATCGTCTGCTTGGCCACCGCGGTGTTGATGACGGCGTCCTCGGGCGTCGTCACCGACGCGAAGGGCGTGCCGGGGGTCGAGGTGCGGCCCTTGGGCAGCTCGACGGTGCTGGTGACGGCGCCGTGGAAGGCGGCGTACTGCGCGGTGAAGATCGGCGGGAAGTCGTCCCAGCCGTCGGGGGTGTCGCGGTAGGGGATCTTGATCTTGCCGGTGTTCTCGGTGGTGTCGTCGTCGGTCGCCGGGTCGTAGTAGGTGTTGCCCGGGATCTCGGCGGCGACGACGTCGTCCTCGACCTGGCGCGCGACGGCGTAGCCGTGCGGGATGAAGAGGTCGTACTCGTAGTTCTCGCCGTGCGGCGGGCCGCAGGGCTCGACCTGGAGCACGCCGGTGTAGCCGTGGAAGTCGGCGGCGTAGAGCGCCTGGAGCGCCTGCGCGGTCTTGACGAAGGAGACCGACTCGGGGGTCTTGCTGGTGATCATGTCGCGGTTGGGGTCCAGCGACAGCGCCGTGGCGCGGGTGGCCTTGGTGCGCCCGTCGGGGTTGAGCGAGAGCGAGAAGTAGAGCCGGTGGCCGGCCAGCATCTCGCCGACCTCCTCCTCGGGGGCGGCGACGAGGTCCTCGATGACCTGCATGGCCGCGTCGGTGCCCTCCCACTCGTTGCCGTGGATGTTGGCGCTGAACCAGATCGGCGTCTTGTAGCCGGCCGCGAGGTCCGCGTCGGCGGCCGCGGCCTCGGGCGAGGTGCGGATCTTCTCGCGCCACGCGGTCTGCTGGGCGGTCTGAGCCTCGGTCTCGGGCGCGGTGAGGGTGACCAGGTAGAGGTCGCGGCCCTCGGTGGAGGTGCCCACCAGCTGGGTCGAGATCCGGTCGCTGGAGGCCATCAGCTCGTTGAGGCGCGGGGCGAGGTCGGAGTAGGAGATGGTGCCGTTGACCGAGGTGGCGTCGGGCACGGTCGGCGCGGGCTCCTCCAGGGTCGGCTGGGCGGGGTACGACGAGGGCATCGTGATCGGCTCGCCGAACGACTCGGCGGCGGCGGCGAGCTTCGCGGCGGCCGCCGTGCTCGGGCGCGCGGCGCTCTGGTCGGGGGTGACGCCCCGGCCGCCGGCGGCGGACGTCAGCGCGGAGGACCCGCTCGGGCCCGAGGGCTCGGCGGTGGCAACGGGGGCGAGGAGCGCGAGGGTCGTCGCAGCGACAGCCATGGTGCTCAGGCTCGCGAGGGTGCGGTGGCGCAAGGGGATTCGCTTCCTGTCGTGGGGGCCTCCGCGACAGGAGGTCGTCGCGGTGGATCGTCAGAATGTCTGACGATCTTCAGCGAACCGTGTCCTGAAACACAACGGTTACCGTCTGTCCGTCATGTGGACGGGCGTTCCGCCAGGCGGACCCCGCAGTCAGGCCGTCGGGGTCCGCTCGTTGTAGGCCCCGGCCTCCTGCTGGCCCGACAGGGCGGCCACCGCCCTCATGACCTCGTCGGTGAGCTCGCGCCGGGCGCGCCCCGACGACATCCCCGCGAACCGGTCGCCGGCGACGATCGGCTCCCCGAAGCGCACCGTCACCCGGGCCAGGCGCGGCCAGGAGCTCCCCACCGGCTGCAGCCGGTCGGTGCCGACGAGGCCGACCGGCACCACGGGCGCCCCGGCGGTCAGCGCGAGGTGGGCCACCCCCGTGCGCCCGCGGTAGAGCCGGCCGTCGCGTGAGCGGGTGCCCTCGGGGTAGAGCCCGAAGGCCTCGCCCCGACCGAGCACCTCGAGCGCGACGTCGAGGCTGGCCAGGGCCGCCCGCGGGTCGTCGCGGTCCACGGGCAGCATGCCCAGACCCTCGAACCACGCCCGCTGCGCGCTCCCCCGCAGCCCCGTGCCGGTGAAGTAGTCCGACTTGGCCAGGAAGACCACCTTGCGCGGCGCGGTCACCGGGATGACGACGGAGTCGATGAAGCTGAGGTGGTTGCTGGCCAGGATCACCGGGCCCGAGCGCGGCACGTGGTGGATCCCCTCGATCCTCGGCCGCCACACGGCGCGGGCCAGCGGGGGGACGACGGAGTGGAGCACGCGGTAGAGCACCTCGCCAGTCTTGCGGTTACCGGCCGGTCAGCCGATCCGGTGTCCACCGGAGCAGTCCGGCGGCCTCCAGTACGCCGAGGCCAGCTCGACGCGCAGCGCGCCGGCCCCCGTGCTGCGGGTCGGGGTGCCCTCCTCGCGGTAGCGCGCCACGGCCTCCCCCTGGTGGCTCGGCGGCAGCGTGCCGTCGGCGCGCACGACGCGCCACCACGGCACCGGACCACCGTGCTCGGCCATCACGTTGCCCACCCGCCGCGGGCCGAAGCGCCCCACCGCCTCGGCGATGGAGCCGTAGGTCGTCACCCGCCCGGGCGGCACCTGCTCGACGCAGGCCAGCACGGCCTCGACGTAGTCCTCGGGGTGGCGCACCCCGCCATTGTGGCGCGCCGGGGGTCCGGGCCGTGCCCGGGCCGGGATCAGAGCGGCGGGCGGAAGGGCTCGGTGCCGGCGGCGAGCCGCAGGCCGTCGATGCCCGAGGTGCGCCGGGCGAAGGCCAGCTCGCGGGCCAGGTCGCCCAGGCCGTTGGTGCCGGCCAGCGGCGCGAGCGCGATCGTCGACAGCGTGCCGAAGGCCCGGCCCTCGGCGTCGAGGAAGCCGCTGCCCGAGTCGCCCGGCACACCGGGCGTCAGCGTCAGCACGTCGGAGCTCCACGGGCTGGTCGCGCCCAGCGACGTGCCCACCTTGGGCGAGAGCAGCGTGGTCGGGCGCAGGCTCGACTGGCCGTAGCTGCGCACCACCTCGCCGGCCGCCGGCGAGGATTCGGCCAGGCCCACGGGGCCCCCGGAGAACGGCACCGACGGGTTGACCTCGCGCACGTCGGCGGCGTCGACCTTCACCAGCGCGAAGTCGTTGAAGGCGCAGGCGTCGGCGTTGCTCGTGCCCGCGGCGCGCATCGCCCGCCAGGAGGAGTAGGCCAGGCGGCCGCGCCCCAGCGTGGTGCCGCCCCCGGCGAGCGTGGCGCCGGTCGCGAAGCGCACCCGCGTGCCGAGCGGCACCGAGGCGGTGCTGCAGCCGTCGGTGTCGGTGGCCTCGCCGAGGCCGGCGCAGTGGGCGGCGTAGCCGACGTAGACCCCGCCCCGGGCGTCGGTGAAGACGAAGTTGCCGGTGCACTGCGCACCGGAGGTGAACATCTGCACGCCGGGGTGGATCGTCGCGGTCTCCGCCGGCGCCCAGGAGGTGACCCGCGCGCGCCGGTCGGCGGCCTCGGCGCCCGGGGTGACCACCAGGCCGGCGACCAGGGCCAGCAGCGCCAGCAGCGCCAGCAGGGCCAGCAGGGGGCGCGTCGCGAGCGCCGGGGCGAGGGCGGGGCGGGAGGGACGCAGGCTCGCTCGGGAGAGGGACATGACCCCCCAACGAGCGACGACCCCGTCCGGCTACGCGGACGGGGTCGTCGGATCGGCGGCGGCTGGCCGCCTCGGGGCACCGGCCTCAGAGCACCGGATCGAAGGGCTCGGTGCCGAGCACGAGGTCGAGGCCGTCGATGCCGGAGTGCTGCTGGGCGAAGGCCAGCTCCTTGGCCAGGTCGCCGATGTTGTTCGAGGCCGGGAGCGGCGCCAGGCCGAGGGTCGACAGCGTGCCCACCGCGGTGCCGTCGGCGCTGAGGAAGCCCGACCCCGAGTCGCCGGGCACGCCCGGGGTGACGGTGTAGAGCGGGTGGGTCCAGCCGTCGGTGGCCGGGTCGTCGCCCAGGCTCGCCCCGGTCTTGGGCGAGAGCAGCTCGAGGCCACCGCGCAGGCTCGAGTTGCCGTAGGAGTGGACCCGATCGCCGGCGGCGGTGCCGTCGGTGTCGATGCCGGTGGGGCCCCCGAAGAACGGCACCGAGGGGTTGACCTTGCCGACGTCGGCGACGTCGACCCGCACGAGGGCGAAGTCGTTGTAGGCGCAGGTGTTGGCGTCGCTGGTGCCGATGCGGTCCATGGTGTCCCACGAGGAGTAGGCGAGGGTGCCTGCGCCGAGCCGGGTGCCCTCCCCGAGCAGGCTGCCGCCCTCGTTGAAGGTGACGCGGGTGCCCAGCGGCAGCGAGTCGGCGAGGCAGCCGTCGGTGTCGGTGGCCGCGCCGGTGCCGGCGCAGTGGGCGGCGTAGCCGACGTAGAGGTTGCCGGCGGCGTCGTCGAAGACGAAGTTGGAGGTGCACTGGGCGCCCTCGGTGTACATCTGGGTGCCCGGCGTGATGGTGGCCTCGGCGGCGGGCGCGAAGGCGCCGGGGTCGGTCTGCGCCGACGCGGTCGTCGAGGTGGCCAGGGCGGTGCCGAGCGCGGCGCTGCCGAGCAGGGCCACGGCGGCGGCCCGGCGCGAGCCGGGGCGGGTGGTGCGGGGGGTCGGGGTCCTCATCGGGCTGGGTGCCTCCTGTGGTGGGTCGCGGCCACGCGGAGGTGACCCACGACACGGTTGGGTACTCCTCCAACGACCATGGCCCGTCCGGGTCACGCGCCTGGCCCGGACGGGCCAGGCGGCGCTGGGGTCCGCACGCGCAGCGGCGCCCGCCCCCGGGCCGGGGACGGGCGCCGCTGCAGGCTCACCCGGCGGGTGCGCCGGGGGTCAGTACGACGGCTGGCTCGGGTCGATCTGGTTGACCCAGGCCACGACTCCGCCGCCCACGTGCACGGCGTCGGAGTAGCCCGCGCCCTTGACGATGGCCAGCGTCTCGGCCGAGCGCACGCCGGACTTGCAGTGCATGACGACCTGCTTGTCCGACGGCAGCTGCTCGAGGGCCGAGCCGTTGAGGAAGTCGCCCTTGGGGATCAGCACCGAGCCGGGGATCCTGTTGATCTCGTACTCGTTGGGCTCGCGCACGTCGACCAGGACGAAGTCGCGGCTGCCCTCCTCGCGCTCCTTGAGCATGTGCTCGAGCTGGGTCACCGAGATGGTCGACCCGGCGGCGGCGTCGGCGGCCTCCTCGGAGATGGCGCCGCAGAAGGCGTCGTAGTCGATGAGGCCGGTGACGGTGGGGTTCTCCCCGCACAGCGCGCAGTTCGGGTCCTTGCGCACCTTCAGCTTGCGCCACTCCAGCTCGAGGGCGTCGTAGATGACCAGCTTGCCGACGGCGGGGTCGCCGATGCCGGTGAGCACCTTGATGGCCTCGTTGACCTGGATCGAGCCGATCGCGGCGCAGAGCACGCCCAGGACGCCGCCCTCGGCGCAGCTGGGCACCATGCCCGGCGGCGGGGGCTCGGGGTAGAGGCAGCGGTAGCAGGGCGCCTCGGCGCTGGTGCCGTCCTCGAGCTCGGCCTGGGGCCAGAAGACCGACGCCTGGCCGTCGAAGCGGTAGATGGAGCCCCACACGTAGGGGATCCCCAGGAAGTACGCCGCGTCGTTGACCATGTAGCGGGTGGCGAAGTTGTCGGTGCCGTCGACGATGAGGTCGTAGCCCTCGAAGACCTGCATGACGTTGTCGTTGTCGAGGCGCTCCTCGTGCAGGACGACCTCGACGTAGGGGTTGGCCTCGGCGATCGACTCCTTGGCGGAGACCGCCTTGGACTTCCCGATGTCGGACTGGGTGTGGATGATCTGGCGCTGCAGGTTCGACTCGTCGACCTCGTCGAACTCCGCGATCCCGAGGGTGCCGACGCCGGCGGCGGCGAGGTAGAGCAGGGCCGGGCTGCCGAGGCCGCCGGCGCCGATCACGAGCACCTTGGCGTTCTTGAGGCGCTTCTGCCCCGTCATCCCCACGTCGGGGATGATCAGGTGGCGGCTGTAGCGGCGGACCTCGTCGATGGTCAGCTCGGGGGCCGGCTCCACGAGAGCTGGGAAGGACACAGGGGCTCCTCGGACGGTCGGTGGTGGACGAGGGTCAGAACGCTTCGACGCCCACGCGTGTTCCCGGCCATGCTCCCGGCCCGGTGGGCGGCTGCCGCGCCGCGTCCCGTCATCCGGACCGAGGTGACCTGCGGGTAGCATCGCGCCCTGCACGAGTGCGGCGCCGGGCGCCGCGGGACCTCAGCGAGCAGGAGCACCGCGTGACCACAGGCCAGCACCCCTCCGACACGGCGCGCGCCGACGTCGACCAGGCCCGTCCCCGCGGGGGCCGGATGCCGCGTCGCGAGCGTCGCACCCAGCTGCTGGGGTCGGCCCTCGAGGTCTTCGTGGCGCAGGGCTACCACGCCGCCGCCATGGACGACATCGCGGAGCGCGCCGGGGTCTCCAAGCCGGTGCTCTACCAGCACTTCCCCGGCAAGCTCGACCTCTACCTCGCGCTCCTGGACTCCTCCTGCGACGCCATCATCGACAACTGCCGCCAGGCGCTGCTGTCCACGCAGGACAACAAGCAGCGCGTGGCCGCCGCGATCGACGTGTTCTTCGAGTACGTCGCCGCCGAGTCGGGCGCCTTCCGGCTCGTCTTCGAGTCCGACCTCACCAACGAGCCCGCCGTGCGCGAGCACGTCGACCGCGTGACCACCGAGTGCGCCACCCTCATCGCCGAGGTGATCCGCGACGACACGGCGCTGCCCGACCCCGCCTCGCGTCTGCTGGCCGTGTCGCTGGTGGGAATGGCGCAGGTCAGCGCGCGGTTCTGGCTCACCGAGGCCGGCGGCATCGACCGACCCGACGCCGCGGCGCTCGTGGCGGGCCTGGCCTGGCGCGGGATCCGGGGCTACCCCAAGGCCGACGAGGCCTGATCCCCACCCGGGTGGGAGCATCGAGCCTGCACGTCCCCGCACACCCCACCGCACCACCCAGACGACTCACAGGAGGACCCGTGGAGGTCAAGATCGGCATCCAGCAGGCAGCACGCGAGCTGGTCGTGGAGACCGACGAGAGCGCCGAGGCCATCGGACAGCTCGTCGCCACCGCCGTCGACGCCGGTGGCGTCGTCACGCTCCGGGACAGCAAGGGCCGCACGGTCATCGTGCCCGCCGCCAAGCTGGCCTACGTCGAGATCGGCAACAGCGTCGCCGGACAGGTCGGCTTCCGCAGCTGATCGCGAGGAGGGGCCGGGTGCCCGTTGCCCCGGCCCCCCACGGAGGAGGACCATGAGCGTCGTGGACGTCGATGCGATCCTGTGGTCCCTCGTCGGTGGCACCGTCGTGGCGCTGCTGGCGCTCTGGGTCGCGCGGGGTGGCCGCGACGACTCCCCGCTGTGGCTGGTCGTGCTGGCCGGCATCGCCGCCGCGGCCCTGGGCACCCTGGCGCACGGCGCGGTCTACGACCGGGCCGTGACCGGCTTCGACTGGTGGCGCCACGCCTGGCAGCTCGCGGCCTCGGCGATCGGGGTGTCGCTCACCCTCGCCCTGCTGCGCGGTGAGCGCACGCGTCACCGCGCCGCTCGCTGAGCGCCCGGACCTCGCTCAGCTCTCGAGGCCGAGCTCGGCCATCCGCTCGGTGTGCCGCTCGGTCAGCCGGGTGAACATCCGCCCGATGGCGGCGAGGTCGAGCCCCGGCACGTCGGCGCCGCCGGCGAGCAGCGACGACAGGGCGTCGCGCTCGGCGGCCACGCGCTGGGCCTGGGTGAGGGCCTCCCCCATGAGCCGACGGCCCCACAGCGCGAGCCGGCCGCCGAGGCGCGGGTCGGCGGCGATGGCCGCGCGCACCCGGTCGACGACGAAGGCGGCGTGACCGGTCTCCTCGACCGAGGCCAGCACGAGGTCGCGGGTGTCGGTGTCGAGGAAGGCGGCGATCTCGCGGTAGAAGTCGTCGGCCAGCCCGTCGCCGACGAAGGCCTTCACCAGACCCTCGTACCAGTCGGCCGGCGCGGTGTGCTCGTGGAAGAGCTCGATCGGCTCGCGGAAGGGGGCCATCGCGGCGAACGGGTCGGCGCCCAGCGCCGTGATCCGCTCGTGCAGCGGGGCGACGCGGGTGAACTCCGCCGCGGCCTTGCCGGCCACCGCCACCTTGTCCTCCAGCCGGGGGGCCAGCTTGGCGTCCTCGGCCAGCCGCTCGAAGGCGGAGATCTCGCCGTAGGCGATGGCCCCGAGCAGCTCGACGACGGCCTCGCGGTAGGCGGGGTCGTCGAGCGCGAGCGGGGTGTCCTCGCCGCCCGGGGCGCCGGCCGGGTCCGGCCGGTCTGTCGATGGGGGCATGGTCGCACCCTACCGATAGACTCGGGCGCAGGGCGCCGTGCCCGCCGGGCGCGAGCGGCCCACGTATGTGCGCGGCTGACGCTGTCGAGAGCTACCTGCACCGCTGACTGGGGCAGCCCGACGAGTCCGCCGCATCCGGACTCCCGGCCCCTCACCCGCGCCGGGCTCACGAAAGCGATGAGACCACTGACCACGTTCCGAGAGCTCGGGGTCCTCCCCGACATCTGCGACGCGCTCGAGCGCGCCGGCATCACCACCCCCTTCGCCATCCAGGAGATGACGCTGTCGGTCGCCCTCATGGGCACCGACCTGATCGGCCAGGCCCGCACGGGCACCGGCAAGACCCTCGCCTTCGGCATCCCGGTGCTGCAGCGCAGCGTCGCCCCCAAGGACCCCGACTACGCCGAGATCCCGCAGGGCAAGCCGCAGGCGCTCATCGTCGCGCCCACCCGCGAGCTGGCCCTCCAGGTCTCCAGCGACCTCGCCATCGCCAGCAAGGACCGCGGCCTGCGCGTCCTCACCGTCTACGGCGGTGTGGGCTACGACGGCCAGCTCGAGGCCCTCGAGGCCGGCGTCGACGTCGTCGTCGGCACCCCCGGGCGACTGATCGACCTGGCCAACCGCCGGGCCCTCGACCTCTCCCACGTGCACGCCCTCGTGCTCGACGAGGCCGACGAGATGCTCGACCTGGGCTTCCTGCCCGACGTCGAGCGCATCCTGCGGATGACCCCCGAGACCCGCCAGACCATGCTGTTCTCGGCCACCATGCCCTCCGCGATCGTCGCCCTGGCCCGCACCCACATGCGCCACCCGATGAACATCCGCGCCGAGTCCTCCTACGACACCACCCTCGTGCCGGCCACCGCGCAGTTCATCTACCAAGCCCACGACCTCGACAAGCCCGAGATCATCGGGCGCGTGCTCCAGGCCGAGGACGCCGAGAAGATCATCGTCTTCACCCGCACCAAGCGGCAGTCGCAGCGCATCGCCGACGACCTCGCCGAGCGCGGCTTCAGCGCCAGCCCGCTGCACGGCGACATGGCCCAGGTCGCCCGCGAGAAGGCCCTCGCCAAGTTCCGCGAGGACAAGATCCGCGTGCTCGTCGCCACCGACGTCGCGGCCCGCGGCATCGACGTGCGCGGCGTCTCCCACGTCATCAACTACACCTGCCCCGAGGACGACAAGACCTACGTCCACCGCATCGGCCGCACCGGCCGGGCGGGTGCGACCGGCACGGCGATCACCTTCGTCGACTGGGCCGACGTGCAGCGCTGGAAGCTGATCAACAAGACCCTCGACCTGCCCTTCGACGAGCCGGCCGAGACCTACTCCACCTCTCCGCACCTCTACACCGACCTCGGCATCCCGGCCGGCACGAAGGGCCGCGTCGTCGACCCCGCCCCGGTCGAGCGCAAGCCCCGCGAGGAGCGGGGCGGCGACCGCGGTGGACGTGGCGGCGAGCGCAGCGACCGTGGGGGCGACCGCGGAGACCGCCCCGCGCGCAACCGCAGCCGCACCCGCTCGCGCGGTGGCGACTCCGGTGGCTCCGCTGCGGGCGCCGCGCCGACGACGGGCCCCGCCACCGACGCGCCCGAGGGCTCCGCCGAGGGCGGTGCTCCCCGCACCCGTCGCCGCCGCCGCAGCCGCGGCGGCTCCGGCCAGGGCGGCCAGGGCGAGGGCTCGGCCCAGGCCGCGGCCGAGACCGCCTGAGCCAGCAGCACCACGCACGGCCCGCCGGTCCGCCGGCGGGCCGTGCGGCGTCCCGGGTGCAGGCCGGTCAGGCCGTGACGACGACCTCGGTGCCCAGCGGCGCGAAGGCCCACATCAGCCGCGCGTCGGAGCGCTGCTGCCGGATGCACCCGTGCGACTGGGGGGTGCCGAGGTCGAGGCGGCTCTGCACGCGCTCGCCGTCGTCGACCGGGATGTCGTGGAAGCCGATCGCGGCACCGCTCGGGCCACGGGTGAAGCGCACGAAGTAGCGCATCGTGCCGGAGTCGTCGATGCCGATCGCGTCGAGCGAGCGCGACCAGACCTCGTAGGTGCCGGGGTCGAGGTTGTCGGTGAGGCTCCCCGAGACCAGGTACGTCGACGCCACCGCGCCGGAGCCCTCGACCAGCCAGACGCGCTGGCGCGACTCGCTGAAGACCACGCGCCGCCCGCTGCCCGAGCGCGCGGGCAGGGTATCCATCGCCCGCCGCAGCGCGGCGGCGCCCTCACCCCACGCGGCCGCGGGCGCGCCGGCCACCGCCGGGTCCTCGGCCTCCGGCTCCGGCTCGGCCCCCGCCCGCGGTGGAGCGCTCTCGAGCGCGACGACCGGCGCCTCCTCCTCGGCCGACGAGGGCAGCACGCCCGTGCCGCCGAGGACGGCCACGGCCGTGACGAGGAGCGAGGAGCCGAGGGCGGCGAGGCGCCCGTAGCGCGGGCCGCCCCGGCCGCTCCCGGTCAGCCGGCCGGTCATCTCAGGCCGTCGCCCTCGGGCGCTGCGAGCGGGTCACCAGGTTGGCGGCGACGGCGCGGTAGGCCTGGGCGCCCTTGCTCGTGCGGCTCGTGGCCAGGATGGAGCGGCCGGCGGCGGGCGCCTCGGCGAACTTGATCGTCTTGGGGATGGGGGGCTCGACCACCTCGAGGTCGTAGGTCTGCGAGATGGTCTCGAGCACGGTGCGGGCGTGGTTGGTGCGCCCGTCGTAGAGGGTGGGGAGGACGCCCCAGACCTCGAGGTCGCGGTTGGTGAAGCGGCGCACGTCGTGCACGGTGTCGAGCAGCTGGCCCACGCCGCGGTGCGACAGGGTCTCGCACTGCAGCGGCACCAGCACCCCGTCGGCGGCGGTGAGGGCGGCGACGGTGAGCACCCCCAGCGAGGGCGGGCAGTCCAGCAGCACCCAGTCGTAGCCGGCGTCGGCCTCCTCGAGGGCCTCGACCACCCCGCGCAGCACGTGCTCGCGCCCGGTGCGGGTCAACAGGTCGGCCTCGGCCCGCGCCAGCTCGATGGTGGCCGGCAGCAGGTCGACGCCGTCGTCGGTCTCGATGACGACCTCGAGCGGGTCGACGCCCTGGGTGAGCACGTGGTGCACCGACAGCTCCAGCACCTCGGGGTCGATGCCCAGGGAGAAGGTCAGGCAGGCCTGGGGGTCGAGGTCGACCAGCAGCACCGTGTGGCCCAGCTCGGCGAGCGCCGCACCGATGGAGGCGACCGAGGTGGTCTTGGCGACGCCGCCCTTCTGGTTGGCGATCGCGAGTGTCGTGGTCATCACCGCCCATCATGCCGGACGCGGGCCCGCCCGTGTCGGACGCTCGCCTGCCGTCACCCGCCTGCTGTCACGGTCCTGCTGTCGTCGGCCTGCTGCCCCGCGCCTGCTTCACTGGTCGCCATGTCCTCCCCGCAGCCCGACCGCCCCGCGGGCACCGCCCTCGTCACCGGACCCACCGCCGGCATCGGCCGCGCCTTCGCCGAGCAGCTCGCCGCCCGCGGTCACGACCTCGTGCTCGTCGCCCGCGACACCGCCCGCCTCGAGGGGGTCGCCACCGAGCTGCGCGCCGCCCACGGGGTGGCGGTCGAGGTGCTCACCGCCGACCTCGCCGACCGCGGGCAGCTGCTCCGCGTCGAGGAGCGGCTGGCCGACCCCGCACGCCCCGTGGAGCTGCTGGTCAACAACGCCGGCTTCGGCCTCAAGCACCGCTTCCTCGACAACTCCGCCGACGCCGAGACCGCGATGCTCGACGTGCTCGTCACCGCGGTGCTGCGGCTCAGCCACGCCGCCCTGGGGCCGATGGCCGAGCGTGGCCACGGCGGGATCGTCAACGTCTCCAGCGTCGCGGCCTTCCTGCCGCGCGGCACCTACTCGGCCGCCAAGGCCTGGGTCAACCAGTTCGGGGCCTGGGCCTCCCACGAGTACGCCCCGCGCGGCGTGCGGGTCATGACGCTGTGCCCGGGCTTCGTCAGGACCGAGTTCCACGCGCGCATGGACGTCTCGCGCGGCTCCGCGCCCGACCTGCTGTGGCTCGAGGCCGACCGGCTCGTGCGCGACGCGCTCGCCGACTACGACCGCGGCCGCAGCCTCTCGGTGCCCAGCGCGCAGTACAAGGCGATCACCGCGCTGGCCCGGGTCGTGCCCGGCGGCGTGCTGCAGCGCTTCCAGGGCCTGGGCCGGCGCTGACCGGCCCGGTCAGGGCAGGAGGAGCGGCTGCGGGGTCGCGCGGCCCGAGCGGGCCGCGGCCGCGGCCGCGAGCTCGAGCAGGCGGTGCAGCTGCTCGGGGGGCGTGGTGTGGCAGCCCAGGTCGTGGTCGACCTTGCCCGTGCCGTGGTGGTCGCTGGACCCGGTGGCGACCAGGCCGAGGTCGGTCGCGATCGCGCGCAGCCGCTCCCGGGCCGCCGGCGCGTGGTCCTGGTGGTCGACCTCGATGCCGGCCAGGCCGCGCTCAGCCAGCGCCGCCAGGGTGGCCGCGTCGGGGCGCTCGTCGCTGCGCCGGCCCCACGGGTGGGCGATCACGCTGACCCCGCCCGCGCCGGCCACCGCGTCGATCATGTCGGTCAGCGGCGCGGCGTAGCGGTCGACGTAGGCGGGACGGCCGGGGTTGAGGAAGCGGGTGAAGGCCTCGGTGCGGTCGCCGACGACGCCGCGCTGCACGAGGGCGTCGGCCACGTGGGGCCGGCCGCTGGCGGCGCTGTCGCCGGAGACGGCGGCGACGTCGGCCTCGGTGATCTCGATGCCGAGGGCGTTGAGGCGGGCCACGACGTCGGGCACGCGCGACACCCGCCCCTCGAGGATGCGGGTGAGCCCCTCGGCCAGCGGCGGGTACGTCGGGTCCGGCAGGTAGGCCAGCAGGTGCACCGACTGGCCCTCGTGGCGGGTGCTGATCTCCATGCCGCGCACCAGCCCGATGCCGACGTCGGCGGCGGCGCGCTCGGCCTCGGCCCAGCCCTCGGCGGTGTCGTGGTCGGTGAGCGCCACCACGTCGAGGCCGGCGGCCGCCGCCGCCCGCACCAGCTCGTCGGGCGACTGGGTGCCGTCACTGGCCCGCGAGTGGGTGTGGAGGTCGATGCGCACGCCCCCACCCTAGGACCACCCCACCGACAGGGCCGTCGCGTCCGGGCATGATGACGCCTATGGGGAGTCACCGAGCCGACCGCACGCCGCCCCGCTCCCCCGCCGCCACCGCCGCGGCCGTGGAGTCGGGCCACGGTCACTCCCACGGCGGACCTCCCCCGGCGCTCGACGTGGGCCTGCGGGCGCGGGCGGTGCTGCTGGGCCTGCTCGCCGTGGGCGCCGTGGTCACCCTCGTCGGGCTGGTCGTGCTGTGGCCCGCGGCCTCCGACGCGCCCGAGGAGGTCGACTTCCTGCGCAGCGGCACCACCACCCTCACCGCCCCCGTCGTCGACGTCGGTCCCTCCTGCCCGGTCCTGGTCGACGGCGAGCAGGGCTCGCGCGAGCCGCCGCCGGAGGACTGCGACACCCTCACCGCCGACGTCGGGGGCGAGGACGTCACCCTCGGCGTCCCGCCCTACGTCGGCCGCTCGGGCCTCGTGGCCGGCGACACGGTCCGTCTCATCCGGCTGCCGGCCTCCAGCACGCCCGACGGCCAGGTGGGCTACGGCTTCGCCGGGGTCGAGCGCACCCTGCCGCTGGGGCTGCTCGCGGGCGCCTTCGTGGTGCTGGTCGGCCTCGTGGCCCGGCTGCGCGGACTCCTCGCGCTGGTCGGCCTGGGCCTGGCCGCGCTGGTCATCGCCCGCTTCCTGCTGCCGGCGCTGCTCGCCGGCGGGTCGGGCTGGGCCGTGGCCGCCGTCGGCTCCGCCGCGATCATGTACGTCGTCCTCTACCTCGCCCACGGCCCCTCGCTGCGCACCAGCGCGGCCCTGCTCGGCACCCTGGCCGGCATCGGGGCCACCGCCCTCCTCGGCGTCTGGGCGGTCGGCGCGGCGCGGCTCTCGGGCATCAGCGACGAGACCGGGGAGGTGCTCGCGACCTACGCCCCCGCCCTCGACAGCCAGGGCGTGCTGGCCTGCGCGGTGATCATCGCCGGGCTCGGGGTGCTCAACGACGTCACGATCACCCAGTCCTCGGCGGTGTGGGAGCTGCGCGCCGCGGCGCCGGAGCTCTCGCGGCGCCAGCTCTTCGGCAGCGCCATGCGCATCGGGCGCGACCACATCGCCTCGACGATCTACACGATCGTCTTCGCCTACGCCGGCACCGGCCTGGCCGTGCTCATGCTGCTCAGCCTCTACGACCGGCCCTTCCTGGAGCTGCTGGCCGACGAGTCCATCGGGGTGGAGATCGTGCGCACCCTGGCCTCCGCGGTCGGGCTGGTGCTGGCCGTGCCCCTCACCACGGCCGTCGCGGCGCTGACGGTCGGCGGGGCCGTGGTGCCCGAGGACGCCTGACCCGCCCCCTGCTGCCCCCGCCGCGGCTCACCAGGCGGGGGCCGGCCCCCCGAAGGGCAGCTCGACCAGTCCGGGGCCGAGCGCGGAGACGTCGCGCAGGTGCCACTCGCCGTGCAGGAGGAGCACCGCCGGTGCGGGCCGCACGACCACCCACAGCCACCTCCCGTGGGCCTCCCCCGCGAGCACCGAGCGGTCCCACTCGCCGTCGGCCGCGCTGGTCGAGACCGCCCACAGCGGCACCTGCTGGCCCTCGACGCGCAGCCGCACCACCGGCGCGGCTCCCCCGATCTCGTAGCCCGGGTCGGTGTGGGGTGCGCCCGCCACACGCGCCCCGAGGCCGGTGCCGGCCTCCTCGGTGACGACCACGACGTCGACCGGGCCGTCGGCCTCCGTGGTGCCGGTGCAGGCGGTGAGCACCGCCCGCGCGACCCCCGGTCGGGCCGCGACCACCCCGAAGCCGGTCACCGACCAGTCGGGACCCAGCGGCCAGGGCAGGAGGCTGGGCAGGTCGCCGGCCATCTCGAGGTGGTCGGTGAAGTCGGCGTAGCCGACCTCCGAGGGGCGCCACAGCGGTGCGGCGGCGCCGTGCTCGGGGCAGGACCAGAGCCCTGGGCCCTGCTCCGCGGGCAGCGGAGCGACGGGGGCCGGGCAGCGGGGGCAGGCTGCGGAGAGCGGCACGCAGCCACGGTGACCGCCTCGGGCCCCGCCGTCAAGGGCCGCCGAGGGCCGCCGAGGGCCGTCAAGGGCCGCTCAGGCGTTCCACCGCAGGACGACGGGAGTCTCCCGCTCGTGGCCGAGCACCGAGACCGTGGCGGTGTCGAGGCGCAGCAGCCGGCCGTCGGCCACCGGGAGGTCGAGCCACCGCGCCGCCAGGGCGCGCAGGGAGTGGCCGTGGGCGAAGAGCAGCACGTCGCCGTCGACGCCCCGCGCCCGCGCCACGACCCGGTCGAGGCGCCGCGACACGTCGGCGGCGTCCTCGCCGCCGGGGCAACCGTGGGTCCACACCGTCCAGCCCGGCACGTCCTCGCGGATCGCGGGGGTGGTCACGCCCTCGTAGTCGCCGTACTCCCACTCGCGCAGGTCGTCGTCGACCTCGGCCGAGGCCCAGCCGGCCAGCTCCGCCGTGCGCCGCGCGCGCAGCCGCGGACTGCTCAGCACCAGGGCGAAGTCGCGCCGCAGCCGCCCGGCGAGGCCGGCCGCGACCTCCTCGCCCTCGGGCAGCAGCGGCAGGTCGGTGGTCGAGGTGTGCCGACCCTCCCGGCTCCACTCGGTCTCCCCGTGCCGCACCAGCCAGACGTCGCCCATGGCGTCATCCTGTCAGCCGACCCCGAGGCGGCCCCGACGCGGCCCCGGAGCGGTCACGGGCGGTCACGACTCGGCCAGCACCACCACGCGGTCGCCGGGGAGCACCGTGAGCAGGTCGGACTTGGCCGGGTTGAGCCGGACCCCGAAGTCCTCGCCCCGCACGGCCAGCGCTGTCGACGTCCAGCCCAGGGCGGTCTCGCCGCGGCGCGACGCACCGGCCACCACGCTCGCCCACGCGACCGGCGCGCCGGGTGCGACGTACCAGTGGGCCGGGCGCAGGTAGACCTCGCTGCCCTCGGAGCCGAGCAGCTCGGCGAAGACGTCCTCGAGCCGACCGTCCTCGGAGAGCTGGGTGACGATGAGGCTCACGATCTCGCCGCTCACCACGACGTCGTCGATGTCGGCGACCTGGGCGAGCAGGCGGTTGCGGTCGTCCATCATCTCGCTGACCACCGCGGTCTGGTGCTCCCGGCGCGAGAGGATGTCGCGCACGTGCAACAGCGTGACCAGCGTGCGGGCGTCGGCGGCCTGCGCGTCCAGGTGGTCGGAGTAGCACAGCACCAGCACCTGGTCGAGGCCCTCCACGACGTGCTGCTCCAGCACGGCGCGGTCGGTGGTGCCGGCGCGCACGACGCTCACCGCGAGGTGCTCGAGGTCGGCGGGCAGCACCGGGTCGCCGTGGGTGGTCACCACGGTCAGCGTCGAGCCCGGCTCGGCGTAGTGGTCGAGCTCGCGCAGCATGATCGGGGCGCGCTCGTTCCACCCCAGGAGCAGGGCCCGCGTGGGGTGGGCGTCGGTGCCGTCCTCGACGCCGAGCACCGCGGGGTCGGGACGGGTCCGGGCGACCTCGGCGCCGGCGAGCACGCCGTCGTCCTCGGCCACCACGATGAGCGTCGCCGTGCCGACCAGGGCCGAGGGCGGCGGGTTGAGGCGCGTGACACCGCCGTCCAGCAGGCCGATCACGGTGGCCCGCTCGTAGAACAGCTGCGCCTCCTCGTACGTCGCGCCCGCCAGCCCGTGGTCGGCGAGGAAGTAGATCTCGTCGCCGTCGTAGTCGAAGAGCTCGGTGTAGACCGCGGCGGCACCGGACTGGCGCGAGGTCTGCACGACCAGCTTGGCCACCGTCTCGCGGATGTCGAGCAGCGAGGTGCGCCGGGCGCCGACGAGCCGGGCGACCTCGAGGTTGGACGGGTCGCGGATCTCGGCCACGATCCGGGGCCCCTCGGAGCCCTCGTGGGTCAGCGCCAGGAGGGTCTTGACGACCTCGCTGTCGGGATCGTCGGAGTCGGGCGCCAGCAGGATGACCGAGCGCGCCGTGGCGTGGCTGCTGACCGCGAGCTCGTCGACGTCCATCGGCGAGCCCGACCGGCACACCACCCGCGTGCCGCGCAGGTCGGGCACCTTGGCACGGATCTCGTCCTCCATCTCGACCTTGTCGCGGTCGGCGAGCACGACCACCACGGGTCGTCGCCGGCTCTCGTTGGCCAGGGCCAGCTCGCGCAGGATCGTGAACACCGAGTCCGACCAGCCGAGCACCACGGTGTGGTCGCGCTCGAGCACGATGGAGCGCCCGCGGCGCAGGTCGGCCAGCCGCGCGTCGATCCCGGCGGCGATGACGCCGATGAGGGCCGAGACCACGAAGAGCCCGGCCACGGTGAGCAGGAGCATGGCGGCCACCAGCCGCCACGGCGCCTGCTCCTCCCCCGCCACGGTGCCGGGGTCGAGGGCGTGCAGCAGGGCGGAGAAGACCTCGTCGGCGAAGCTGCGGTCGGCGACCGGGTCGTCGGCGCCGCGCAGGCCCAGGAGGCTGACGGCCGCGGCGAAGGCCACGACCAGCACGGCGGTGACCGCGGCCAGCCAGCCGACCAGCGCCGGCGTGCCGCGGGCCATCGAGTTGTCGAACCGGTAGCGCAGGCGCTCGCCCGGCCGGGGCGGACGGGTGCCCAGCCGGGTGGCCGGGGCGGTCCCGGCCACCCGGGCGGTGGGCGCGGCGGTGCGACGCCTCAGCTGTGGTGCGGTGCGGGCCATGGTGGGGATGGTGCCCCACCCCGCCCGTCGCCGGCAGCGGAACGCCGCGGGTCAGGCCTGTGGTCCGGCCCAGTTCTTGTCCGGCTGCGGCACGGGGCGCCCGGGCTGCTCGCCACCGCGCTGCGTGAGGTAGTTCTCCTTCGGCACCATCACCTTGCGCCGGAAGACGCACACGACCTTGCCGTCCTGGTTGTAGCCGATGGTCTCGACGTGGACGACGCCACGGTCGTCCTTGCTCGTCGACTCCGTCTTGCCCAGCACCGTGGTCTCGCCGTACAGGGTGTCGCCGTGGAAGGTGGGCGCCACGTGGCGCAGCGACTCGACCTCGAGGTTGGCGATCGCCTTGCCGGAGACGTCGGCCACGCTCATCCCCAGCAGCAGGGAGTAGACGTAGTTGCCCACGACGACGTTCTTGCCGAACTGCGTGGTCTCCCCGGCGTAGTTGACGTCGAGGTGCAGCGGGTGGTGGTTCATCGTGAGCAGGCAGAACAGGTGGTCGTCGTACTCGGTCACGGTCTTGCCGGGCCAGTGCTTGTAGGTCGCTCCGACCTCGAACTCCTCGTAGCTGCGGCCGAACTGCATGGGCTCTCCTCTGGCTCGGGCGTCGGGCGTCGTCGTGCACCCGCTCGCGGTGTCGCACGCCATGGTGGCGCACGCCGCACCCGGGCGGCCGGGTGCCCGCCGTGGGTTTCGTCACGCCCCGGCGGTGGGCCGCCTACACTTCCCCCGTGCCGTCCCTCCCGCCGACCGACGACCCCCGCCACCTCGCGCCGGGCCCGCGTCCCCTGCTGACGCTGCTGCCGGTGGCGGCCGTGCTGGCCAGCGTGGCGCTCGTCCTGGCCCTCACCGGCGGGCTGCCCCCCGGTGACGACGGCGGCGCCGACCTGCGCGCGGCCGAGGCCGGCACCACGCCCACCGCTCCCGTGGCGGCCACCACGCGCCCGACCCAGGACGTGCTGGAGGCCCCCGCCGCCATCGAGCCCGCCCCCGGGCAGCGGGCCCGGCAGCTGCGCGCCGCCCTGGAGCCGGGCACCGCCGTGCCCGACCGGCAGACGGCCCTGCCGGTGCGACGCCTCGCGCGCCAGGTCGAGGAGCGCACGACCTGCCAGCCCGAGACCGTCGAGCGCGAGCTGACCGTGCTGTCCTACAACATCAAGTCCGGCTTCGCGAGCGGACGAGGACTGCAGCTCGACGACTACGCCCGCGCGATCGCCGCGACCGCCGCCGACGTCGTGCTGCTCCAGGAGGTCGACCGCAACCGTGCCTTCTCGCGGCGCACCGACCAGCCCGGGATCCTCGGCGCGCAGCTGGGCATGCAGAACGCCTTCGGGGCCAACGTGCTGCGCAGCGGGGGCAGTCAGTACGGCACCGCGATCCTCTCGCGCTTCCCCATCGAGGAGTCGGCCAACCGCCTGCTCCCGTTCCTGCCGGGCAAGGGCATGCAGCAGCGCGGCCTGCTGCACGCCACGATCGACGTCGACGGCGTGCCGGTGAGCCTCTACAGCACCCACCTGCAGAACCGCTCCGAGCCCTCGCGGATGGCCCAGGCCCGCGCGATCAACCAGGTCATGGCCGCCGACCCGCTGCCCAAGGTCCTGGGCGGCGACATGAACGCCCACCCGACCTCGGCGCCGATGCGCACGCTGGCGGCCACGATGGTCGACAGCTGGCCCTCCTCGGGCGCCGGGCCCGGCTTCACGCACCCCTCGGTCAACCTGCGCGGCCGCATCGACTACCTGCTGCACGGCGGGTCGGGCATCACGCCCCTGGCGAGCTCGGTGCCGGCCGTCACCCTGTCCGACCACCGGCCCGTGCGCACGACCTACCAGGTGCAGGGCGTCGTCGAGACCTGCTGACACCCGGCGTCGGCGTCGGCGTCAGTCCACCACCTGCGAGGCCACGAGACCCGCGAGCGCGACCAGGGCGGCCTCGCCCACCTCGACGTCGTCGATGCTGGAGGGGTGGACCCCGGGGACCTCGACGGGGGTCAGGTCCTCCCAGGAGCCGACCAGCCTCGTGCCGGCGTCCCGCAGCACCGCCACGGTGTCGGCCGCCTGCTCGACCACCCACGGCGCCACCGGCAGACCCAGGCGCGGCTCCTCGGCCCGGCGCGCGGCCAGCACCGTCTTGGCGAGCACCTGCTTGCGCAGCCTGGCCCCGGTCGGGAAGGTGAGGCCCTGGGCGTCGAGGAGCCGGTTGACGCGCTGGAGCACCAGGGTCGACGTCAGCCCGAGGGAGGCGTTGGCGCCACCGGTGCCCTCGTGGACGGGCACCGCCACGCCCAGGACCTCGCCGAAGCGGTGCGCCAGGGTGTCGCGGGGTGCGCCGGGTCCCGGCACGGTGACGACCTGCACGTGGTCGTGCCCGACCGCGCGCGACCAGGAGTCGACGACGCGCGGCAGGTGCTGCTGACGCCAGAACGTGCCTCCTGCGGTGACCCGGTCGCCGACCCCGGCGCCGCGCCCGGGCCGCTTGGCGGCCACGTCGGCGACGTACTCGTCCCAGCCCCAGCTGCGGCCGTTCTGGATCGTCTCCTGCCACAGCGAGGCGACCGAGCGGTTGAGGTCGCGGGCGGTCACCACCACGTCCACGACGGCGCCGCCGCCGAAGGCTCCCACCACGCGGTCGACCTGGTCGGGGCCCGCGGGGCCGAGGAACTCCATGGACACCACCGCGGTGCCGTCGTGCCCGTCGATCTCGTCGACCATCCGGCGCCACGGGCGCCCGGGGCTCGCGGACAGCACGTCCTTGACCGCGGCGACCTGGCGGCCCCAGCCCGCGCCCGGCACGAGCACGCCGTGCGCACCCAGCTCCGCCTTGGCGGCGAAGAGCAGGTCCTGCACGAAGCTCGTGCCGGACTTCATCAGACCGACGTGGAGGACCACCCGCTGCGCCATGTCGCGAGACCCTAGGTCACCGCTCAGCGCAGCCGATAATCCTTCAGCACGGCCCGGCCGATGATCATCTTCTGGATGTCGGCGGTGCCCTCGCCGATCAGCAGGAACGCCGCCTCGCGGTAGAGCCGCTCGATCTCGTACTCCTTGGAGTACCCGTAGCCGCCGTGGATGCGGAACGACGCCTCCACCACCTCGTTGCAGTACTCCGCCGCGAGGTACTTGGCCATGCCGGCCTCGACGTCGTTGCGCTGCCCGCCGTCCTTGGACCGCGCCGAGCGGACCATCATCGCGTGGGCGGCCTCGACCTTGGTCGCCATCTCGGCCAGGCGGAACAGGATGGCCTGGTGCTCGACGATGGGCTTGCCGAAGGTCTCGCGCTGCTGGGCGTAGGCGATGGCGAGCTCGAAGGCGCGGTTGGCGACGCCGGTGGCGCGGGCCGCGACGTTGACGCGACCGACCTCGACGCCGTCCATCATCTGGTAGAAGCCCTGGCCGGGGGCGCCGCCCAGGATCTGGTCTGCCGAGATGCGGTGACCCTCGAGCACCAGCTCGGTGGTGTCGACGCCCTTGTAGCCCATCTTCTCGATCTTGCCCGGCACCGTGACGCCCTGGGCGGTCTCCCCGAAGCCGGCCTCCTTCTCGACCAGGAAGGTGGTCATGTTCCGGTAGACCGAGTCGGCGCCCTCGTCGGTCTTGACGAGCAGCGCGACCAGGGTCGAGGAGCCGCCGTTGGTCAGCCACATCTTCTGGCCGGTGATCTCGTAGCCCTCGTCGGTCCTGACGGCCTTGGTCTTGATGGCCGCGACGTCGGAGCCCAGGCCCGGCTCCGACATGGAGAACGACCCGCGCACCTCGCCGGTCGCCATCCGCGGCAGGTACTTCTGCTTCTGCTCCTCGGTGCCGTGGTGCATGAGCAGGTAGGCCACGATGAAGTGGGTGTTGATGACCCCGGAGACGCTCATCCAGCCGCGGGCGATCTCCTCGACGACCAGGGCGTAGGTCAGCAGGGACTCGCCCAGACCGCCGTACTCCTCGGGGATCATGAGGCCGAAGACGCCGAGCTCCTTGAGCCCCTCGACGATGTCGGTGGGGTACTCGTCGGCGTGCTCGAGCTCGGTGGCGACGGGGAGGATCTCGGACTCCACGAAGGAGCGGACGGCCTTCAGGATCTCGGACTGGTCCTCGGTGAGTCCCTCGGTCTGGCACAGGCGGGCCATCGGCACGTGCTCCTTCGTCTCGGCGCGGCGACGCGGCGGCGTCGGTCGTCGGACCCAAAGTAACCCGTCAGTAGCCTAGGGTCACTTGTGGGGAACGCCACAGCACGGGCCGGGTCTCACCCGACCACGCGCCTGCGCAGCAGCCGGCGCACCGCACGGCGGGCGCGACCGGGCGCCGGGCCGGTCGGGCCGGCGGCCGGAGCGGGCCCGGTGCTCGAGGCGGGGTCCGGCGCCGCGCGGTCGCGCAGCTCGCCGACGAGATCGGCGACCAGCGCGACGGCGACCTCGGCGACCTCGGCGTCGGTCACGGAGTCGGGGTGGCGACGCGGCGGCACGACGTCGGGCACGAGCAGCGAGTCGAGGTCGCCCCGGACGTCGTAGCCGCCCGCGCGCACCGCCGCCACGGCCCGCAGCCCGCGGGCGCGGCAGTCGGCGACCTGGTCCTCGCCGGGCCAGAAGGGCTCGCCCGCGCGGGGCGCGAGCAGCTGGTCGGCGAGGTGGCTGCGCAGCCACCTCCCCCGGTCCTGGGCACTCCAGGGACCGCTCAGCGCGGCGTTGACCCGTCGCAGGGTCTCGGCCTCGACGACGCCCATGCCGGTGTTGGCGAAGCGTCCGCTGGTGTCGACCACCGCGGGGTCGAGGTCCAGCAGCGCGGCGAAGCGGTGCCACAGGTCCTCCCGCGGCTGGTCGCGTCCCGGCACGGGGAGCACGTGCACCCGCTCCGCGGGCACCGCACCGCCCCAGCGCTCCAGCACCAGCCCGAGGTCGAGGGCACGCCAGTCCCAGACGTCGCGGGGGTCCTCGGACTCGCCTCGTCCGTAGTCGGCCAGGGCCGTCGTGCCGCGGTTCTTCAGGTGCTCCTGCCAGCTCGACGCGAAGAGCGAGAGCGGCTCGCGGGCGGTCACCACCACGTGGACCTCGTCGGCGGGGAGAGCCTCCACCGCGCGGCGCGCCTGGGCGGCGCTGGCGGCGCAGAAGAACTCGTGCGAGACCAGCACGTCGCCGCTGTGGGTGGCCGTGTCGGCGAGGACGACGTCCCAGGCCTCGGCCGCGCCGGGCCCGCGGCGGCGTACGCCAGGGTCCTCGCGCACGACCAGGGAGCTCAGCAGGTGGTCGCGCTTGGCCCGCCCGGGGAGCAGCAGACCCGCCTCCAGCAGCGCGGCACGGTGCGACCACCACCCGGCCTGCAGGTAGCTGGTGCCCGTCTTGGGCAGGCCGATGTGCAGGAAGGCCCGACGGCTCATCTGCCGAGCTCGGCGGAGTACCGGTCGAGCACCTCCTGCGCCCGGGCCGGGTCGCTGGAGGCCAGGGGCAGCAGGAGCTCCTGCACGACGTCGGTCAGCTCGGCCAGGCGGAGGTTGAGCCGGCGCAGCTCGCCCACCTCCTCCTCGAGGTCCGCCACGCGTGCCCGCAGGGCCTCGAGCCCGTCGGGGCCCTCGCCGGCGGCGGCCGGGCGCGAGCGCAGCCCGGGGGCCAGCCGGCGCAGCCGGTCGACCGGGCCGGCCGGCGCGGGGTCGGGGCGTTCGTCGGGTGCGTTCATGCTCTCCACTCCATCACCATGCGGTACCCCCGCAGCGGGGTCTCGTCCTCGATGCCGCCGGCGGGCGGCTGACCGGTGTGCGTGACGTCCACGGCTGCCTCCTCCACGACGCGTGCGCCGCGTGCGAGGACCTCCGAGCGCACCTGGTCGGGATCGAGGCCGTGCAGCAGCAGGTGCTGCGGCAGGGGCGGGTCGGCCGGCGGCAGCACGAACTCGAGGTAGAGGCGCCCGCCGCCGGACAGCGCCATCGCGGCCAGACGCCACAGGTGTCGTCGGCCACGGTCGCTGGTGGCGTCGGCGACATGACGCGCGAGGACGGCCCGGGGGCCCTCGCGACGGGCCAGGCGCGCTCCCCAGAGCATGACCTGACGCAGCTCGAGCAGGTTCATCGAGGCGAAGTCGGCGCCCCACCCCTCCTCCTGCGAGCGGGCGTGGAGCCGGGCGAACCCGTTGGGCGAGAAGTCCAGCCCCAGCACCGGGTGACCCCGCCGGGCCAGCCACACGGCGTCCTGACCGCGCCCGCAGCCCACGTCGACGACCTCGCAGTCCTCCGCCTCGCGCCGGTGCAGCAGGCGGGCCAGGTCGTGCGGCTTGCGGACCGGGCCGTGGTGGACCGCGTCGGAGTAGCGCCGGTCCCAGTGGTTGCGCGCCGCGCGGGTGCCGCGGAACCAGCCGTCGAGACGGCGGGTCGTGGCCGCCGGGGGCGCGTAGGCGAAGGCGGGGTCGGGCCGCCGCCAGGAGGGGCCGTAGGTCGCCGCCAGGAGGGCCTCCGGGTCGGCCGGGGCCGGCAGCGAGCGCCCCTCCAGGACCACCGAGGTCCGCGGCAGCAGCGCGGAGCGGTCGTAGGGCACCCACAGCTCGCCCATGAGCATGAGGTGACCCTCGACGAGGGCGCCGGCGAAGACGTCGATGGTGCGTCGGGTGCCGTCGGAGACGGTCAGGTCGACACGGAAGGCGGCCCCGCTGTAGCGGGTGGTGTCGTGGCCGGCGCGGATCAGGTGGCGCTGGACCCGGTAGGACTCGAGGATCACGTCCACCGGGTGCTCGTGGGAGCTGAGGTAGGCCAGGTCGACGTCGTTGTCGTGCCCGACGAAGCTGCCCTCGCGCACGGCGCCGAGCAGGGTGCCGTAGGCCACGAAGGGCTCCACGCCGGCCTCCTCGAGGTCGGCGAGCAGCCGGGCCGTGGCGTCGAGGAGCAGCGCGGTCGCCTCCTCCCCCTGGTCGCCGAAGGCGACGGCGAGCCGGCCGTGGTTGTCGACGACGAGGTCGCGGCCCTCCCGGTCGACCAGGCGCACACGGTCGGGGCCGGGCCCCATCACGACCTCGCGGTCCAGCAGCACGGTCTCGCCGCAGGAGACCGTCATCCGCACGGGCCCGTCGAGGGCCTGGGCCAGCTCGCGCGGCCAGGGCACCGCGACCGCACCGGGCGGCCCCGAGGGCGAGGGCGTGCGACCCGCGACCCGCTCGGTCCACAGGGACCAGACCCGACGACCGTCGAGGAGCACGTCGAGGAGGACGTCGTCGCTGTCGCCGAGCAGGAGGCCCGCACGATCGACGTCGACGACCTCGGGCAGCCGTGGCACCGTCGTACTCCCTCCCCCGTCGTGGAACGGCGAACCTACCAGTCGCGGGCGCCCCCGCGACGTCGGCTCACACGAGGTCGCGGAAGCGCCGGGGCACGCGCACCAGCGGCTGGCTGCGCATCGCCTGCACCTGTCCGGCGCCGGTCGCGCGCCACATCGCGCCCTGGCGCTGCACGATGCGCTCCAGGCGCGCCGGTCGCGGACGGAAGCGCTCGACCTGCTCGAGGTCGATGTCGGCGGTGATCTCGTCGAGCAGGTCGACCATCTCGTCGGCCGGGCGCTCCCAGCTGGTGCGCGCTGCGCGGCCGTCGTCGCGGAACGCCGCGTGCCGCTTGGCCGCGGCGTCGGCCAGGTGGTCGCGGTCGGCGAACTTGAGGTGGAACATGAACAGCTCCGGGTCGACCGCGTAGGGGCACTCGATGCCGTGGGAGGCGTGGGCCCAGCGCGCGGGCACCCACTTCAGGCTCGGCTTGCACATGAGGGGCGCGAACTTGGCCAGCGCGCGCTGCGAGAGCACGGGGGCGTCGTCGCGCAGCGGCCCCTCGCGGGAGACGTCGTGGACGACGTTGAGGGCCGTGACGCCCACCGCCTGCCGCCCGGGCCGCGCCGCGACGTAGTGGAGCAGCGAGGCGTGGTGGTCGGGGTCGGGCACGATGAACTCGTCGGTGTCGCAGAACACCACCGCGTCGTAGGCCGCGAGCAGCCCGGCCGAGAGCCCCGCCATGACCTCCATCCGCGACGGCTCGAAGCCGCGCTTGCGCAGCGGGGGGATCCGCAGCACCGGCCCGGCCAGGTCATCGGTGGACCCGTCGGTCGTCTGGTCGTCGACCACGTAGACGTGCTCGGCGCCGACCTGGGCGCCGTAGTGACGCACCCAGCGCCCCAGCATGGCGCCCTCGTCGCGGGCCATGGTCATCACCGCCACGCTCGGCAGCTGGCCCTCGGGGGCGGCCGACACCAGGTGGGAGAGGTCGGCAGGGTCGGCGGGGTCCTCCGGCGCCGGGAGCGGGCGCGAGGGGTCCGACGGGTCCGCGGACCCCGAGGAGCGGCGGCGCAGGAGCGCCATCAGTCCTCCTCGCCCCGACCGGCCGGCCCGGAGCCCTGCCGGCGCGCCGCGCGGCGCTGCTTGCGCTCGCTCTGGCCCCACTCGCGCACGAGCAGCTCGAGCCCGTCGACGGCGGCGGCCAGCTGGTCCTCGGCGGAGATCTCATCGGTGTGCACGCCCGGCACCCGCACGGGTCGGAGGTCCTCGAGGTCGCCCACCACGCGGTGCCCGGCGCTGGCGAGGCGCTCGACCTGCGCGTGCGCCTCCTCGCGCACCCACTCCTCGTCCAGGCCCAGCCGGGGCTCGAGGGGGGTGCGGGCCACGAGACCGCGCTTGGCCAGGGAGTGCTTCACGAACCGGTCGTAGCCCTGCGGGACCGCTCCGTCCACCACCATCTTCTCGTTGAGGCGACGCAGCACCATGGCCGTGGCCGGACCGATGGAGCGGTTGGACCGCACCTCGAGGTCGTAGCCCGAGGGGTCGACGCCGAGCACCTCGGCGAAGCGCCGCCAGAGCAGGTCGTGGGGCGCGCCCGAGGGCGGCACCGTCACCAGGGTGAGTCGACCCTCGCCGAGCACCCGCGCCCAGCGCTCCGCGATGACCGGGAGGTCCTGGTGGCGCCAGAAGTTGCGCGCGATCGGGGAGTCCCTGTCGCGGTCGCGCACGGCCGCCAGGAAGTCGGGCCAGGTCGCCGACGAGCCGTTCTGCATCGACTCCAGCCACATCGCCGGGATGTTGCGCGACAGGTCGCGACACGTCATCACCGCCTCGACGGTGGTGTCGGGGAAGGCGGCGAGGATCTGCTCGATCTTGGCCTCGCTGCGCGGGCCGAGGAACTCCATCGAGACGACTGCGGTGCCCTCCCAGCGGCTGGCGTCCTCGACGACGGCGGCCCAGGACCCGTCGACCGGCATCGGACGCTGGCCCGGCCCGCCGCGCTCGATCAGCTCCCGCACGGCCTTCACCTGCTCGCGCCAGCGGCTGCCGGCGAAGAGCACGCCCGACTCGGCGAGACGCTCCCGGTGGTGGCCCAGGACGTTCTGGACGAAGCTCGTGCCGGACTTCATCGAGCCGATGTGCAGCACCAGTCGTCGCGCCATGGGCATGCTCCTCCGAGAGGTCGTCGGGTGGGGCACCGGCCGGACGGGAGCGTCAGGGAAGCGTGACGCGGGAGACCGGCACCCAGTGATCCGTCGCCAGCCTCACCAGCGGGATGCGGCTCGGAGCATACCCGTCCCAGGTCGCGTCGCCGGGACCGAAGAGCCAGTCCACGCGCATCGTGCCGCGCGGCGGGGTGCAGCGGCCGTCGGCGTAGCGCCCTCCGGTCGCGCTGCGCAGGGTGGTGCCGGCCATGACCTTGCAGACGATGGTCTCCTTCTCGTTCATGTCGCCCACGTAGAAGACGGGCACGCCGGTGGCCTCGAGCTCGTTGATCCGGGCCAGCTGGGCGCGCACGGCCTTGTCCCGCTTGGCCTGGTACTCCCAGGGCGCGTTGTGGACGGCCATCACCCAGATGCGTCGCCCCGTGGCGCGGTGCTCGAGGAGCACGACGGGCCGGTCGAGCTCGCGGCTGATGAACTGGGTCCGGATGACGGTGCGCTCGACCGGCTTCCACACGTCGCGCCGCCACAGCAGGGCCGACTCGACACCCAGGTCGCCGGACGCCGGGGTCTGGAAGCTGGCGTACTCGCCCTCGCCGGCGGCGAGGATCGCCGCGAGCTGCTCGGCGGTCTGCTCCTGCACGCCGACGACGTCGGCGTCGAGGGTGCGCAGCGCGCGGGCGGTCCACTCCGCGCGCATGCGCGCGGGGGCCAGCTGGTCGTCGTGGGCGTAGGGCCGGGTGTGGCCGTTGCCGACGGTGTTGAAGGTGGCGATGCGGAAGCTGAGCGGTCCCTCGCGGCGCGTCACCGTCGGCGGGCTCGTGCTCGGAGCCTGCCGCGCGGCGGTCCCCGGCACGGCGGTCTGGCCGCGCTCGTCGTTGCCGACGCAGGCGCGCTGGCCCTCGCTCGTGCGGGCGCACCCGTGCAGCCAGCCCAGGCTGAGGTCGGTCCAGGTGCCGGGGCCGACGACCGGCACCGGGCTGCTCCCACCGGGCGCGGAGCCGTCACCGAGCTGGCCGTAGACGTCGGAGCCCCAGCACCACCGTCGCTGCGCGTCGTCGATCAGGCAGGAGGTGCCCTCGCCCACGGCCACCCGCTTGGCGACGTGGCCACCGGCCACGGCGACCGGCGAGGTGGACCCGGCGAGGGCGCCCGTGCCGAGCTGGCCCTGGTCGCCCCGACCCCAGCAGCTCACCGCACCGGCGCCGGTGCGGGCGCAGGCGTGGGTCCACGAGACCGACACCCCGCTCCACGTGGCGCCGGTGCCGACGCGGGTCGGCTCGGCACGGTCGCGGTTGTCGCCCACGCCGAGCTGGCCGAAGAGGTTGCGACCCCAGCACCACAGCGAGCCGTCGCCCTTGACCGCGCAGGTCGACCAGCCGTTGACCGAGACGCGCTTCCAGTCCGCCCCGGGCACCCGGGTGGGCGTGGTCCGGTCCTGGTCGCCCGGCACGCCCAGCTGACCGGCGGAGTCGTCGCCCCAGCACCACAGGGTGCTGTCGGCGCGGGTCGCGCAGGTGTGGAACCAGCCCGTCGAGACCTGCTTCCACTGCCTGCCGGCCACCCGGGTGGGCTCCAGGCGCACGTCGCGGGTGCCGTCGCCCAGCTGGCCGCGGTGATTGACGCCCCAGCACCACAGGCTGGCGTCGGTGCGGGTGGCGCACGTCGAGGCGCCGCCGGCCGACACCGTGGCCCACGCGGTCGATCCCCCCACCTGCTCGGGGATCGCGGTGCCGGGGCCGGTGCGGTCGAGGCCGAGCTGGCCGTAGGTGTTGCGTCCCCAGCACCACAGGGTGCGGTCGCCGCGGATCTCGCAGGAGTGCTCGCCGCCGGCGGCGACCCGGCGTACGGCGGGCGCCCGGCGGGCCGGTGCGTCGACGGCGGTGACCGCGGCCGACCTCGCCGAGGCGCCTGCGGACCGCGGCTCGTCCGCGGCCCGGGCCACCGTGCCGGCGCCGGCCAGCAGGGTGGCCACCAGGACGACGAGGGCGGCCAGGACGACCACAGCACCCGTGGGGGCGTGCGGGCGCAGGGGAAGGCGCATGACGTGCTCCGACTCGGGGAAGAGGAGGGGGGACCGGGGAAGGCTAACCTCCCCCGGTCCCCCACGTCCCGCGATCGGGCGAGGCGCCTCTCGCGCCCCGCCCGCCACTCACGTCACAGACGTCCCGGACATCACTGCGTCAGCAGCCACGCCTTGGCGTAGGGATCGACGTCGGTGGCCGCACGACCGGCCACGACCCGGCTGACCGGCGGGTTGGCGAACAGCGTGTTGGCCCAGGAGATGTACTGGCGCACGATGCCGTCGCGCGTGATGATCATGCCCTGCTCGTCGGACTTCAGGCTCGAGCCCGACCAGTTCGCCGAGCCGTTGAGCACGATCCGGTCGCCACGGCTGCCGCCGTAGTTGCCGCTGATGGCGATCGACTTGATGTGCAGGTAGCGGTCGTAGACGCCGTCGCCGTCGGGGTCCTGCACGATGTGGCGCCGCGGCACGGGGCCCAGGATGTCGCGGACGTTGGGCGTCATCACCGAGTAGTTGATGCGAATGTTGCACCCGGCGTTGTACTTCTGGCGGATCGCCCGGGCGACCGCCTCGCCGCGCAGGCCGTTGAAGACCGACTGCATGATCCGGATCTGGGTCCGGCCGTTGATGCCGAAGCCCTTCCGCACGTTCTTGCACCGGGTCTTGCCGAGCATGTCCACGACCTGGTCGGAGCGCCCCAGGCGCGGGTAGAACCACGAGCGGTAGTCACCCTCGGCGAAGGTGTCGAACGTCGGGCGGTGCAGCTTGTCGCGCGAGGCCTGCGTGAAGATGCGCTCGTAGCCCCGGTAGGTCTTCTCCCGCCCGGCGAGCGTGATGAGGTCGTCCCACTGGTTGTTGGCCGCCGACTCGGTGAGGTTGCCGGAGCCCTGCATCACGACGTGTCGCGACTTCCCCACCTTGCTGAAGAGGAAGAACTTCGAGTGCACGATGCCCGTGCCGGCCTTGCCGCGGCAGGAGTTGTTGCAGACCCGGAACCAGCTGCGCATGCCCGCCTTGCGGGACTTGTTGCCGACCGCGAGAGCCCGCTTGAGGGTCCGGTAGGACCCGTCGGGCTGCTGCTGGGCGGCCAGACCGCCCGACATGATGACGCGGACGCTGACGCCGCGCTGGTGCGCGGCGCGCAGCGAGCGCACGAAGAGCTCGCTCTTGAAGTTCCACGTGATCATCCGGATCCGCTCGCCCGCGGGCGTGCGGGCGATGGCCTCGCGGATGTGCTTGTTGATGACGTGGGACCGGTCGTTGAGGGGGTTGTTGAAGAGCAGTCCCTGGGGCACGGTGTAGCCGCCCGCCCGCTGCCGCGACGGGCCCGAGGCCGACGCGTAGCGGTCGACCGACGACACCTCGACCGACGCGGCGGTGGCGCTGGGCGCGGCCTGGCTCGGCACGGCGACCGCACCGCTCAGCAGCAGCGGCAGGCCCACGAGGGCGCCCACCAGCATCCGGCGTACAAACATCCTTGCTCCATTTCCCGACCCGCGATGGCGGGTCGTTCGCCTGCCGACGGCAGGCGTTCGCACCCTTGATCAGCCTTGGCAGCTGCGCAGGGCCCGACGGTACTCGGGGCTCTGCGCGAGGCTCTCGGTCTCGTTGACGACGTTGCCGGGGACGGCGTAGAACCGGCCCGCGTGCTCCACGATGGTCTGGCCGAACTCGCAGCGACGGCGCTCCGGATCCTCGACCCGACCGTCCTGCACGCACCCGGCGTAGCCGCGTGGCAGGTCCTGGCCCGCCACCCAGACCGCGTCGCACTCCGGGAGGCCCGAGCCGGAGGGCGAGGTGGAGGTCGAGGTGGAGGTCGACGTGGAGGACGACGGCGACGGGTCGGTGGCCTGTTCGGCCGGGCCGGCCGACCCGCTGTCGGACCCGCAGCCGGCGAGGAGCACGACGAGGAGGGCCCCTGCCGACGGCAGGAGGGCCCGGCGTCGTCGTCCGCGGTCGCTCACCCCAGCAGGGTAAAGCATGCCCGGGTCACCGGGTCCCGGCCACGGCGCGCAGCAGGGCCGCCGACTCGGCCACCAGGCGGTCGACCTCGTCTCCCGGGCCGGGCGGGTCGACCGGGTCGACCGGGTCGACCGACCCTGCCCCCGTCGCGGCGACCAGCGCGGACCGCGCGTGCTCGTGCAGGGCCCGGGCGGCACGCAGCACGTGGGCGGGGTCAGGGGGGCTCACGGCGTCGGGGTAGTCGGACGGGTCGGCGTCGACCGGGAGGTCCTCGAGGTCACCCGTCAGGCCGACGCGCCCGCCGGTGACGAGCGCCCGGATGTCGGCGTTGCGCCGCGCGGCGGCCGCGGCGGCCGTGCGGTCGAGGACCGGACGCTCCTCCAGGGCGCGCAGCGCGCCGAGCGGGCCGAGCGCCGCCTCCCGCACGAGCGCGCGGTAGACCGGGCCGGGCAGCCCCGTGAGCAGGGTGTTGGCGCGGCGCAGCACGTCACAGGAGGCGTAGCCGAGCGAGTCGTTGCGCCGGGCCACCGACGGGTCCGCGATCGAGGCGTCGAGACCCGCGGCGGTGGCGAAGCGCCGCCACAGCTCCGAGGCGGGCGCGTGGCCCGGCACGGTCACCAGCCCGACGCCGGCCACGGCCGGGTGGTCGCCCCACCGCGCCACCACGACCGGCACGTCCTGGGCCCGGTGGAAGACCCGGTGGGCCCGCGAGCCGCCCTCGGGGTCCTCGATGAGTCGCAGGTAGCTGGCCCAGTCGTCCTTGCCCTGGTTGCGGGTGAAGGTCTGCCACTGGGCGGCCACGGCGCGCAGCTGGTCGCGCACGGTCACGACGACGCTCACCTCGAGCCCGCGCAGGGGGCTCACCAGCTCCTCGACCTGGGCCTCGGTGGCGAACCCGAGGAACTCCATCGAGACCACCGACACCTCCGCGGGCGAGGCGTGGACCCGGGCCGCGAGGTCGAGCCAGCGGGCCCGGTTGCGCCGCGGGGCCTCGGGAAGGCGCAGCATGCGGCGCACCGCGCGGGTCTGGACGCCGAAGCCGCCGACGAACTCGGCACCCGAGGCGAGCAGCTCCTGCTTGTGGCCGCCGAGGATGGACTGCACGTAGCTCGTCCCGGACTTCATCGTCCCCACGTGGAGCACGACTCGACTGCTCAACGGGCCTCCCGGGGAGATGGAGCCGATCTGGCGCGGGAGCACCGTAGCACCGCGTCCCGACCGCGCCGCCGCCCCGCGGCGCGGGTCAGCGCCACCACCGGCGCCGGGGGCGCACGGCGACCTCCCCGGCCGCGCCCGCGGCGTCGAGGAGCCGCTGCGCCACCGCGGCCGGGTCGACGCCGGCGACGGCCTCCACGTCGGGCGTCGGGTCGCCGGGTGGGGCCAGCACCGGGTCGAGGTCGGCCGGGTCGCCGTGCACCGACCAGCCCGCCGCCGCGACCTCGTCGAGCCAGGCCCGGGTGGCGGGCACGAGCACCTCGGCCAGCCCGGCCGGTGCCAGCGGCCGCGCCGAGCCGGTGGCGGCCAGCTCGCCCTCGGCGTATCCCTGCTTCACGACGCGGGCGCGGGCTCGGGGATCGAGACGGTCGCCCAGGGCCCGGTTGACCGCCCGCAGGAGCGCGGTCTCGGGCGCCCCCAGCGAGGCGTTGCCCGGCAGCGACAGCCCGGGGTCGACCAGTGCGGGGTCGACCCCGGCCGCCTCGGCGAAGCGCTCCCACAGCACGGCGGCCGGCGCCCCCGGCGGCGGGCAGAGGACCAGGTGTCCGCGGTCGGGCCCCAGCCGCGCGGTCCAGCGCTGCAGCGCGCCGACGAGGTCCTGGGCGTGCCAGAAGTGGGGACGCGACCCGCCGTCGTCGGGGCCGGCGGGCTCGCGGCCGGTGTCGGCGCGCAACTGCTCGCGCTCGAGGTCGGCGAAGGACCAGGTGGCGCCGAGCTTGACCTCCTCCTGCCAGTGCGCCGTGGCCTGGCGGCCGAGGTCGCGGGCGGTGACGACCACGTGCACCTCCCGCCCGGCCAGCGGTGCGAGCGCCCGCTCCACCTGGTCGGGCGCCGCGCCCCCCAGCACCTCGTGGCTGATCACCGCGGTGCGGCCACCGGCGTCGAGGAACTCCCCCGCGCGGGCGCAGACCGCGGCCCACGCGCCCTCGACCTGCTCGGCGGCGAGCCCGAACCGGGCCCGGCTCCCCCTCACCTCGACGGCGCCGTGGAACATCGCCCCCGGCCGCACGAAGGGGTAGACCACGCCACCGGCCCGCAGCTCGTCGCGGTGCGCGGCGAGCAGGGCCTGCAGCCAGGTCGTGCCGGTCTTGGGCAGGCCCACGTGGAGCACGACCCTCCCACCGCCCGGGCGGGCCGACCGGGGATCGCGGGGCTGCTCGGGAGGCACCCGCCCATGCTGCCACCGCCCCGACCCCGACCGGGGCACTAGCCTCCTCCTGTGAGCTCCGCCCCCTCCCGCGTCTACGCCGCCCGCCTCGTCGGGCTGCCGATCTTCGACCCCCAGGGCGACCAGGTCGGCAAGGTGCGCGACCTCGTGGTGTCGGTGCGCTCCGAGACCAGCCAGCCGCGCGTGCTGGGCCTGGTCGTCGAGGTCTTCGGCCGGCGCCGGATCTTCGTGCCGATGACCCGGGTGACCCACATCGACAGCGGCCAGGTCTACACCACCGGGCTGCTCAACATGCGCCGCTTCGAGCAGCGCTCCACCGAGACCCTCGTCATGGGCCAGATGCTCGACAAGACCGTGCGCATCGCCGGCTCCGGGGTCACCGGCACGGTCTACGACGTGGCGATGGAGCAGGCCCGCAACCGCGACTGGGTGCTGTGCCGGGTGGCAGTGCAGGAGCCGGCCAAGGCCCTGCGCCGCAAGGGTCAGACCCACGTCGTGGAGTGGCGCGACGTCGAGGGCCTCACGCTGCGCGAGGAGGCCCAGGGCGCGACGCACCTCGTCGCCGCGCTCAACGAGCTGCGACCCGCCGACGCGGCCACGATGATCCACGAGCTGCCCGTCGAGCGCCGCTCGGCGGTGGTCGCCGCCCTCGACGACGAGCGTCTCGCCGACGTGCTCGAGGAGCTCCCGGAGGAGGACCAGGTCGAGATCCTCAGCCACCTCGGCGACGAGCGCGCCGCCGACGTGCTCGAGGAGATGTCGCCCGACGACGCCGCCGACCTGATCGCCGAGCTGCCGCCGGAGACCGCGGCCACCCTGCTGGAGCTGATGGAGCCCGACGAGGCCGAGGACGTGCGGCGCCTCATGTCGTACGTCGAGGACACCGCGGGGGCGATGATGACGCCCGAGCCGGTGATCCTCGGGCCCGACGCGACGATCGCCGACGCGCTGGCCCACGTGCGCAACCCCGACCTCACGCCGTCGCTGGCCGCCCTCGTCTACGTGTGCCGTCAGCCGCTGGAGACGCCGACCGGCCGCTTCCTGGGGGTGGCCCACATCCAGCGGCTGCTGCGCGAGCCCCCCTCGACCCTGGTCGCGGGAGCCCTCGACGACTCGATGGAGACCCTTCCCCCGGAGGCCACCATCGACCAGGTGGCGGCCCACCTGGCGACCTACAACCTGGTGGCCGCGCCCGTCGTCGACGAGAACGGTCACCTGCTCGGCGCGGTGACGGTCGACGACCTGCTCGACCACATGCTGCCGGAGAACTGGCGCGACCAGGGCCTGCGGCCGCGACGTCGCCGGGGGGTCGCTCGTGGCTGAGAGCCGTCGCGCGCGCCTCGACACCCCCACCGAGACCCGCCGCCAGCTGGTGCGGCGCCCGTCCTACGACTCCGACACCTTCGGGGTCTTCGCCGAGCAGTTCGCCCGCTTCATGGGCACCGCGAAGTTCCTCATCTACATGACGCTCTTCGTCGTGGTGTGGGTGGTGTGGAACCTGCTGGCTCCCCCGGAGCTGCGCTGGGACGACTACCCCTTCATCTTCCTCACCCTGATGCTCAGCCTCCAGGCCTCCTACGCCGCGCCGCTGATCCTGCTGGCGCAGAACCGCCAGGAGACGCGCGACAAGGTCGTCGCCGAGCAGGACCGGCAGGCCAACGCGCGCGCCCACGCCGACATGGAGTTCCTCGCCCGCGAGGTCGCCTCGCTGCGGATGTCGGTGGGAGAGGTCGCCACCCGCGACTTCCTGCGCTCGGAGCTGCGCTCGCTGCTGCACGAGCTCGAGGACCGGGCCGGTGACCGGGCCAGCGACCGGCCCGGGGAGCGATCCGGCGACCGGGTGGCGGGCGACGACCGTCCCGCACCACCCCTCGCCTAGGATCGGGGATCATGAGCACCTCCCTCGTCGACCAGGTCAACGCCGCGCTCGCCACGGTCAACGACCCCGAGATCAAGCGCCCGATCACCGACCTCGGCATGGTCGACTCGGTGACGGTCGACGACACGGGTCTGGCCAGCATCACGGTGCTGCTCACCGTCGCAGGCTGCCCGCTCAAGGACACCATCAACCGCGACGTCACGGCCGCCGTCACGAAGGTGCCCGGCGTCTCGGGCGTCGACCTGACCCTCGGGGTGATGACCGCGGAGCAGCGCGCCGGCCTCAAGGACATCCTCAGCGACGGCAAGGCCCAGCGCGAGATCCCCTTCGCCCAGCCCGGCTCGCTCACCAAGGTGTTCGCGATCGCCTCGGGCAAGGGCGGGGTCGGCAAGTCGTCGGTCACCGTCAACCTCGCGCTCGCCATGGCCAAGCAGGGCCTCAAGGTCGGCGTGGTCGACGCCGACATCTACGGCCACTCCGTGCCGGCGATGCTCGGCGTCGCCGACTCCCGCCCCACCCAGGTCGACGACCTGATCATGCCGGTGCCGACCTCGTCGGGGGTGTCGGTGATCTCGATCGGCATGCTCAAGCCGCGCCGCGACCAGGTCGTGGCCTGGCGCGGACCCATGCTCGACCGGGCCCTGGTGCAGATGCTCGCCGACGTCTACTGGGGTGACCTCGACGTGCTCCTGCTCGACCTGCCGCCCGGCACCGGCGACGTGGCCATCTCGCTGGGCCAGCACCTGCCCGGGGCCGAGGTGGTCGTCGTGACGACCCCGCAGGAGGCCGCGGCCGAGGTCGCCGAGCGCGCGGGCACCATGGCCTCGATGATGCACCAGCGCGTCGTCGGCGTGGTCGAGAACATGAGCTTCCTGCCCTGCCCGCACTGCGCCGCGGAGGGCACCGAGCACCGGCTGGAGATCTTCGGCTCCGGCGGGGGCGCCCGGGTCGCCGAGACCCTGTCGTCGCGGTTCGGCTACGACGTGCCCGTCCTGGGCCAGATCCCCCTCGACGTCTCACTGCGCGAGGGCGGCGACGTCGGCAAGCCGATCGTCGACGCCGACCCGACCGCCCCGGCCGCGGAGGTCCTCACCGCCGTGGCGACCCGCTTGGCCGGCCGCGGTCGAGGACTGGCCGGCATGCAGCTCGGCCTGACCCCGACCGCTAAGTTCTAGTCCGTGCCTGGATTCGCCGAGCTGGCCGTCATCGCGCTGGTCGCGATCCTCGTCTTCGGCCCCGACCGTCTCCCCGACCTGGCCAAGCAGGCCGGGCAGATGGTGCGCAAGGCCAAGGAGTTCGCCAACTCCGCGCGCGACGAGCTCCGCGACGAGCTCGGCCCCGAGTTCTCCGACCTCGAGCTGCGCGACCTCGACCCGCGCGCGATCGTGCGCAAGCACATCATGGAGGCGATGGAGGAGGCCGAGCAGGAGGAGAAGCGCCCCAAGCGGCCCGGCCTCCGGCCCCTCGCCGACGGCGAGCTCCCGCCGTACGACGTCGACGCCACCTGAGCGGGCCCGCCGGCGTCAGTCGCGGCTCTGGACCGCCGCCAGCGCGGCGAAGGACACCAGCGCCGTCCGGTCGACCCCGGTGAGGACCTCGGCGAAGTCCGACCCGACCCGCTGGAGCACGCCCTCGTGCCGGGCTCCGTCGACCAGGTGCAGCAGGCAGCGCTCGCGCGCGTCGGCGAGTCGGCGCAGCGGCGAGCCGAAGCCGAGCCGTGAGACGGGTGACCAGGCCACCTCGGGCACCGAGCGCGCCGAGGCACCGCGCACGACGTCGACGGCCCGGGTGAGCACCACCCAGTCCTGGGCCGCACCGCCGACCACCACCCAGTCCGCCGCCACCCGCTCGAGCACCCCGGTGACCGCTCCGACCCCGCGCACCTCCAGCGCCACCGGCAGGCCCACCGAGGCCATGAGCCGGCTGGCCAGCGTCACCTGCTGGTACTCCGCCCGGGCACGGTCGGCGAGCTCGACGACCCGCTCGGCGTCGTAGGCCGCCTCCGCCTGCTGCTCGAGGTCGTCGAGCACCGCGAAGAGCTGCTCCTCCCAGGACACGAGGAAGATCCTGCCCCACCCGCCTGTGGAGCGACGGTTGACTAGACCACGCAATCGACGTCAAATGATGCAAACAGACGCAAACGCAAAGGTCTCTCGGGATGTCCTCGTCGTCGATCGTCCGCTGCACCGTGGTGTGGGTCCTGGTGGCCGCCACCACCGTGGCGCTCACCGCAGCCCTGCTGCCCGGTCTGCTGCCCGGTCTGCTGTCCGGTGTGGTGCGGCCCGCCGTCTGGGCCGACCGGGGCTTCGAGGACCTGCTCGTGGCCGGCTGCAGCCTGGCGCTGCTGGGATGCGGCTGGTGGGCGCTCCTGGCGACCACGGCCGTGGTCACCGACGTGCTGCGCGGGCGGGCCGGCCACCGCACCCGCGGCGTGCCCGACGTGGCCCGCCGCTGGGTGCTCGCGGCGTGCGGGCTCGCCCTGGCGGGCACGACCGCCGCCGGCACGCTCGTGCCCGCCACGGCCGCACCGGGCGCCGACGTGCCCGGGCGCCAGGGCCAGGCCCAGACCGCCCAGACCGCACCGGGCCGCGGCCCCGCCGACGAGCGTCTGCTCACCGGGCTGCCCCTGCCCGAGCGGGCGGTCGGCACGCTCGCGGCCCGCCTCGGCGGCACCGCGCCGGCGTCCGTGACCGTCTCCCCCGGTGACAGCCTCTGGACCCTCACCGCCTCGGCGCTGGAGCGGGCGGGCCGACCGGCCACGCCCGCCGCCGTCGCCGCCGCCTGGCCCCGGGTCCACGAGGCCAACCGCAGCGTGGTCGGGCCCGACCCCGACCTCATCCACCCGGGCCAGCGCCTCGTGCTGCCCGCACCCCCGACGAGCCCCGGCCCGACGCCGGGTCAGTGAGGAGCACCGCCATGACCGGATCCGTCGCCCGCAGCACCAGCAGCCGGCCCAGCAGCCGGCCCAGCACCCGTCACAGCGCCCGTCACAGCACGGTCGTGCCGCTGCGCGCCACCGTGCCGGTGGAGGCCGTGCAGGGCACCCTCGCCCTCGACCTGGCCCCCGACGACCTGCCGCCCACCGCACCGCGCAGCACCCGACCCGCCACCGCCTCGCCCGCGTCGGTCCACCGCATCGACCAGCGCGCCCGCCGCGAGGCCGAGCGCTGGGCGTGGCGCTACGTCCAGGCGGTGGTGGAGATCGTGGGCGGCGACCGGCCGGTCTCCCAGCTGCTGTGCTGGACCGACCGTCAGGTCTACCTCGACCTCGCACGCCGGGCGCTGCTCGTGGCGCGCGCCGGCGACCACCAGCCCGGGGTGGCCCGGGTCCAGCCCGTGCGTCCGCAGGTGCGCAGCGTGCACGCCAGCGACGTGCGGCCCGGGGTGATGGAGGTCAGCGCCCACGTGCGGTACGGCGCCCGCTCCCGCGCGGTCGCGGCGCGCTTCGAGGAGCGCCGCGGCCGCTGGACCTGCACGGCCCTGGAGTTCGCGTGAGCCCGGCCCCGACGGGCCGGGCCGGGCCGGCTCAGCCGTTGACCCGGGTGGTCAGGCCCGTGGGCCCACCCTCCGCGCCGTGGCACTGCTTGAACTTCTTGCCCGAGCCGCAGGGGCACTTGGCGTTGCGCCCGGTGCCGGCGAACTCGTCGTCGCCAGCGGGCCCGCTGACGACCTCGGCCTCGCCGTCCTCGGCCGGCGCGGAGTACGCCAGTCGCTGCGGCGTCGTGGGCTCCAGGCCCTTGGCCCGGATGTGCGGCCGCGCGGCGGCCTCGGCCTCGGACTCCTCCTGCGCCGGGGCGCCGGCGGTCACGGGCGAGCGCAGGCCCTCGGCCACGCCGAGCACGGGGGCCGCCGGCTCCTCCTCGACGGTGACCTCGAGGTTGAACAGGAAGCCGACGGCCTCCTCCTTGATGCCGTCCATCATCGCGGCGAACATGTCGAAGCCCTCGCGCTGGTACTCCACGAGCGGGTCGCGCTGGGAGTAGGCGCGCAGGTAGATGCCCTCGCGCAGGTAGTCCATCTCGTAGAGGTGCTCGCGCCACTTGCGGTCGAGCACCGAGAGCAGCACCCGCCGCTCGAGCTCGCGCATGACCTCGCTGCCGACCTGGGCCTCGCGCTCGTCGTAGGCGGCGTGCGCGTCGGCCTTGAGCGCGGTGACGAGGTCGTCGCGGTCGATGTCCTCGCGGCTGCCGGCCTGCTGCTCGAGGTCGGCGATGGTGACGCCCACCGGCCAGATCTGGCCGAGGTCGGTCCACAGCTGCTCGAGGTCCCACTGCTCGGAGAAGTCCTGCGTGGCCCCGGTGACGTAGCCGGTGACCACGTCGTCGAGGAAGGTGCGCACCTGCTCGGCGAGGTCGGCGCCCTCGAGGACCTCGCGACGCTCGCCGTAGATGACCTGGCGCTGGCGGTCCATGACGTCGTCGTACTTGAGGACGTTCTTGCGGGACTCGAAGTTCTGCGACTCGACCTGGCCCTGGGCGTTGGCGATGGCGCCGGTGACGCGCTTGTTCTCGATCGGCACGTCGTCGGGGATCCGCAGCACCTGCAGCACCCGGTCGACCCACTCGGACTTGAACAGCCGCATCAGCTCGTCCTCGAGGGAGAGGTAGAACCGCGACTCCCCCGGGTCGCCCTGGCGACCGGAGCGACCGCGCAGCTGGTTGTCGATGCGGCGCGACTCGTGGCGCTCGGTGCCGACGACGTAGAGGCCGCCGAGCTCCTTGACCTCGTCGTGCTCGGCCTTGACCTGCTCGCGGATGCGCTCCACGGTGCCGGGCCAGGCGGCGTCGTACTCCTGCGCGGTCTCGCCGGTGGGCTCGAGACCCTGCTTGCGCAGCGCCTCGTCGGCGAGGAACTCCACCGAGCCGCCGAGCATGATGTCGGTGCCTCGCCCGGCCATGTTGGTGGCGACCGTGACGGCGCCCTTGTGACCGGCCAGCGCGACGATCTTGGCCTCGTCGGCGTGGACCTTCGCGTTGAGCACCGAGTGCGCGATGCCCAGCTTGGTGAGCTTCTTGGACAGGTGCTCGGACTTCTCGACCGACACCGTGCCGATCAGGACCGGCTGGCCCTTCTCGTGCCGCTCGCGGATGTCGTCGGCGACGGCGTCGTACTTGGCCTCCTCGGTGCGGTAGACCAGGTCGCCCTGGTCGATGCGCGCCATGGGGCGGTTGGTCGGGATCGGGACCACGCCGAGCTTGTAGATCTTGTCGAACTCCGAGGCCTCGGTCATGGCCGTGCCGGTCATGCCGGAGAGCTTCTCGTAGAGGCGGAAGTAGTTCTGCAGGGTGACGGTGGCCAGCGTCTGGTACTCCTCGCGGACCTGGACGCCCTCCTTGGCCTCGATCGCCTGGTGCAGACCGTCGTTGTAGCGGCGCCCCGCGAGCATGCGGCCGGTGTGCTCGTCGACGATGAGCACCTCGCCGTTCATGACGACGTACTCCTTGTCGTTGTGGAACAGCTCCTTGGCCTTGATGGAGTTGTTGAGGAACGAGATCAGCGGGGTGTTGGCCGACTCGTAGAGGTTCTCGATGCCGAGGTGGTCCTCGACCTTGGTGATGCCCGGCTCCAGGACCGAGATGGTGCGCTTCTTCTCGTCGACCTCGTAGTCGACGTCGCGCTCGAGGCGGCGGGTGATCTTGGCGAACTCGCCGTACCACTTCACCTCGTCCTGGGTGGGGCCGCTGATGATGAGCGGGGTGCGGGCCTCGTCGATGAGGATCGAGTCGACCTCGTCGACCACGGCGAAGAAGTGGCCGCGCTGCACGCAGTCCTCGATGGAGGAGGCCATGTTGTCGCGCAGGTAGTCGAAGCCGAGCTCGTTGTTGGTGCCGTAGGTGATGTCGCAGGCGTAGGCCTCGCGCCGCTGCGCCGGGCGCATGTCGGGGAGGATCACGCCGGTGGTCAGGCCCAGGAAGTGGTGGATGCGGCCCATCTGGTCGGACTGGTACTTGGCCAGGTAGTCGTTGACCGTGACCACGTGCACGCCCTTGCCGGCCAGCGCGTTGAGGTACGACGGGAGCACCGCCACCAGCGTCTTGCCCTCACCGGTCTTCATCTCGGCGATGTTGCCCAGGTGCAGCGCCGCGGCGCCCATGACCTGCACGTCGAAGGGGCGCATGCCGGTGACGCGGCGCGAGGCCTCGCGGACCGTGGCGAAGGCCTCGGGCATGATGTCGTCGAGCGTCTCCCCCGCGGCGAGTCGCTCCTTGAGCTCCACGGTCATGTGCTGGAGCTCGGCGTCGCTCATCGCCTCGAAGTCCTCCTCGATGGCGTTGACCGCCTTCGCGACCGCCTCGAGCTGTCGGAGGATCTTGCCCTCGCCGATGCGAAGGAGCTTGTCGAGGATCACGGGCACCGGGGTTCACTCCTAGCTGGGGCCTAGCGGTAGTCACAGGCGGATCCACCTTACCCAGGGGGGTGGCTCGTCCCTAACCGGCCAGGGCCGAGCGCAGCTCACCCGCGAGGTCCCCGACCTCGCCCACGACGACGTCGGCCAGGCCGAGCCAGCCGGCCAGCGCGCGCAGCTCGGCCGCGAGCTCGGCGGCGGTCTCCTCCGGGGCGCCGGGCTCGGCCCACGCCGCGGGCACCCGGAGCAGTCCCGCTCCCCCGGCTGCGCGGCGGTCGGCCTTGAGGTCGACCCGCGCGACGATCTCGTCGCCGAGCAGGAAGGGGAGCACGTAGTAGCCGTGGCGCCGCAGGTGCGCGGGCACGTAGATCTCGATGCGGTAGTGGAAGTCGAAGAGCCGCTCGGTGCGCTCGCGCTCCCACACCAGCGGGTCGAAGGGGCTCAGCAGCGCGCGGGCCCGCACCGCACGGGGCCGCCGCGCGTCGACGTGCAGGTACGCCGGGCGCGCCCAGCCCTCCACGGCGACGGGGAGCAGCTCGCCGCTCTCGACGAGCGTCTCGACCGCGGGGCGCACCTGGTCGACGTGCATCCGGTAGTAGTCGATGAGGCAGCGCTGGGTCGCCACGCCGTGGGAGCGCGCGGCGCGGCGCACCAGCTCGAGGTGCTGCTCGGCCACGGGCGGCGTCGGCAGCGCGAGGACCTCCGCGGGCAGCACCCGCTCCGGCAGGTCGTAGAGCACCTCGAACTGCCGCGTGCGCCCGGCGATGGCGACCTCGCCGGTGGTGAACAGGTAGTCCAGGACCCTCCGGGTCGAGGACCAGTTCCACCCCCAGTGGTCGCGGCTCTCCGGGCCGGCGTCGCCGCGCCAGCCGGCCACCTGACGGGCGGTGGCGGCGCCGTGGGCGGCCAGCCGCGCCAGCACGTCGGCCTCGAGGCCGGGGTTCTCCTCCAGCACGCTCCACTTGCCGCGCCGGGCGCGGTAGTGCGCACGACGGTGGGCCATGTGCGGCCACAGCTCGACCGGCATGAGGGCCTGCACGTGGGCCCAGTACTCCACGACCCGGCGCGGGCGCTGCTCGGAGGCACGGCGCAGCAGGTCGGTGTCGTAGGCGCCCATGCGTGACCACAGCGGCATGTAGTGGGCGCGCTGAAGCACGTTGACCGAGTCGACCTGCAGCACGCCGGTGCGCTGCAGGGTGCGCTGGAAGGTGCGCATGGTCGGCACGGCGGGCCGCGGGTCGAGGAAGCCCTGCGCGGCCAGCGCGATCCGGCGGGCCTGGGCCCGCGACAGCGAGTCGGTCACGGGCCTCAGGGCAGGTCGAGGAGCTTCTCGCGCACGGCGTACATGACCGCCTCCATGCGCGAGTGCAGCTGGAGCTTCTCCAAGATGTTGCGCACGTGGTTCTTCACGGTGTTCTCGGAGATGAACAGGTTGCGGGCGATCTCGCGGTTGTTCATGCCCTTGGCCACGAGCCGGAGCACCTCGAGCTCGCGCTCGGTCAGGCGCAGGCCCGGCACGTGCTCGCGCTCGGGGCGCGACATCTGCTTGAACTCGTCGATGAGCTTGACCGCCATCGACGGGGAGATGAGGGACTGGCCGTCGGCCACGACCCGGACGGCCTGGGCGACCTCCTCGATGGAGGAGTCCTTGAGCAGGTAGCCCGAGGCGCCGCTCTTGACCGCCTCGTAGAGGTCGGCCTCCTCGTCGGAGACCGTGAGCATGATGATCTTGGCCGACGGCACGGCCTCCTTGATGGCCAGGCAGGCCTCGATGCCCGAGCGCTTGGGCATCCTCACGTCGAGCAGCACGACGTCGGGCGCGACGGTCGAGGCGACCGTGGTGCCCTCGACGCCGTCGCCGGCCTCGCCGACCACCTCGATGCCGTCCTCGATCGCGAGGAGCATGGTCAGGCCCCGGCGGAAGAGCTCCTGGTCGTCGACGACGATGACCCGGACGTCCTCACGGGGGGCTGGGGTGGGGTCTGGCACGAGCGCATCATGGCACGTCCGGGCCCCTCGCGGGGCCCGGACGGACCAGGTAGTCGGGTGCTCGGGGCGGGCGGACCTCAGTCCTGGCCGAGGTCCTTCCCGAGATCGAGGGAGATGACGCCGTAGTCGTAGCCGCGACGGCGGTAGACGACCGCGGGCCGCTCGCTGTCCTTGTCGACGTAGAGGTAGAAGTCGTGCCCCACGAGCTCCATCTCGTAGAGCGCCTGGTCGAGGGTCATCGGGCTGGCCGGGTGGGTCTTCTCGCGCACGACGAGCGGTCCGTCGCCGGTGACGGTGATCGGGCCGACCTGCCGCTTCTGCACGGCCTCGTCGTCGGGGGCGAGGGTCTCGGGCTCGGTGACGTCGGCGAGGGCCTGGCCCACCGAGACCGGGGTGCGGCGGCCGCGGTGCACCCGGCGCCGGTCGGCGGCGCGGCGCATCTGGGCGGCCATCTTGTCGAGGGCGAGGTCGAGGGCACCCATCTTGTCGTCGGCCGCGGCCTCGGCGCGGATGACGGGGCCCTTGGAGAAGGCGGTGAGCTCGACGTGGACGGCCCGGTCGTGCTGCCGGGGGTTGGGCTCGCAGTCCACCTCCACGTGGACCCGCATGATCCGGTGGTCGTGCTTCTCGAGCCGGGCGAGCTTCTCGGAGACGTGACTCCGGAAACCCTCCTTGATCTCGCAGTGACGTCCGGTGACCACAACTTCCATGTGAACCTCCTTGTGCGCGCCCGGGGGCGCGCCGTTGGTGTTGCTCAGCTCCTGGGCACGCCCTCCTGGGGGCAGGCGGACGCCCGGGGCCCGCGGGCCCCGGTGCGCGAGACGGGCTCTCGCCCCAGGGATGGAGTCCGCCCGGCCGACCTGGTCTTCGACCCCACACTCGCCTGCTGAGGCTTCCGCAGCTTCTCTGCCACTACCGGCCTTCTCCCGCCGACGGCCGCATCTGACGGCCGGGACGAGGCAGGACTTACGACTAAGCCGCACCGTGCTCGTCGCCGCGCCGGAGGCGGACCCCCGGACGACGACTTACGTGGACCGTTTCGCCTGCGACTGGCATCGGCTTGCCGCTGACGCGTCCGGGCTGACCGGAGCGTCCTTGCGACGCAACCACGGACCCGGGCGGACTCCATGACGAGACACTAGGGGAGGCCGGGACCCGACGAAAGGGACGATCGGTCGAGTTCAGCAAACTCTTCGGATCGGCCCCGAGGAGCCGGAGCCCGGCGGCGGGTCGCGGCGACGGTCGCCACCGCAGCCACGCCGAGGCCGACGGCCTCCAGCGCCCGCTGCGCCTCCCGCGCGGTGACGCCCGTGGTGAGCACGTCGTCGCACAGCACGACGCACACCCGGCGCGCCCCCACGCGTACGCCGAGGCGGCGCAGCCCCGGCGTGGGGCAGGTCAGCGACCCGGCGAGGTTGGCCGCCCGCTCGGCGGCCCCGAGGCCGGCCTGGTCGACCAGGCCGGGGCGCGTGCGCAGCAGGGGCGCCACCTCGATCCGCGCTCCCCCGCCGCGCAGGGCGGCCGCGGCCACGCGCACCATGGCCAGCGTGGGGTCGTGCCCGCGGGCCCGCACGCTGGCGGGGCGCGAGGGCACCGGCACGAGCACGACCACCGCGCCCGCAGCGCCGGACACCCCGGGACCGGACCGCAGGGAGGCGGCCGCGGACCGCGCGAGCAGCCGCCCCAGCGGGACGCGCAGCGAGAGCAGCCCGCGCTCCTTGTGCCCGAGCACCAGCTCGCGCAGCAGGTCGGCGTAGGCGCCGCACGCCCAGGGGGTCACCAGCCCGGGCGGCACCGGGTCGGGCCAGGTCACCGCGGCCGCGGTGGGCAGGGTCGCGCCGCAGGGCGCGCACAGCAGCCGCCCCGGGCGCGCGCAGCCCACGCAGCTGCTGCCCAGCAGCAGGTCGGTGACGGCGTCGCGCAGCAGCACCCCACGATCGCACCAGCCACGAGGGCGGCGGGCAAGCGCGGCAGGGCCGGCCTGTGGAGGACCCGCGGGTCGCGCCGCGCTAGCCGACGTAGGCCAGCGAGCCGACCCCGTCGGCCAGCGGGCGGGCCGCGGTCGGCAGGCCGGTGAGGTCGACCAGCCCGTCGGGGGTGAGGGCGTAGAGGACCTCCCCGGTCACCGGCGACCCGGCCAGCCCCGACGCGCGTCCGAGGGTCACCGACAGCCCCTCGGGCCCCGGGGGCGACCCGTCGACGCCGACGGCCCCGACGCGGGTGGTCTCCGGGCCCAGCCGCTGCATCACCGCCAGGCTGGTCGGGCTGCGCCAGGCGACGTCGACGATGCGGCCCCGGCTGCCCTCGTCGGGACGCAGCTGGACCGGTCGGGTCACCCGCAGCACCTGGCCGCGGTCGTCGTAGCGCACCCGCGAGACCAGCAGCCGGTCGCGCTGCGGACCGCGCACCACCGCCACGACCCGGCTGGCGTCGCGCGAGACGAGGAAGCGGCGTACGTCGGAGCCGCTCACGCCCGGCACGGTGACGCTGCGGCGGCGCTCGCCCACGAGCACGGAGACGTCGGCGCCGTCGGGGCCGCGGTCGACCAGCCAGAGCCGGTCGCTGTGGTCCCAGGCGGGGGTGAGCAGGTCGGTGGCGCCCGGGACGACGCGCACCACCTTGCCCGAGCCGCGCACCGGCGCGGTGACCAGCGAGGTGCCGCCGTCGACGACGCCGGCCACCGTGGTCGCGGTGAGGTTGACCGCCACGCTCGACACGCCCACGGCCCGCGAGCCCAGCGGGCCGTCGACCGGCGCGAGCGTGTCGGGGCCGCCGGAGACGAGCAGGCCGTCGCGCAGGCCGTAGAGCAGCGAGCTGGACTGGAAGCCGACCGGGGAGTAGAGCGCCCCCTCGGTGACGCTGAAGCGGCCGTCGCCGCCGGGCAGCCGCACGGGCTGGCCGTTGACGCTGAGCTGCACCGCCTCGATGCGGGGGTCCTGGCGCAGGGTCCAGGCCAGCTGGGCCAGCAGCAGCTCGGTCTCGCGCTCGGAGGTCGGCGGGGTCGCGGGACCGGTGAGCGACACCTGCGCCACGCCGTCCTCGGAGACCGGCACCGACAGGTCGACCTCCAGGCCCGGGGGCAGGAAGGTGCTGCTCACCCCCGACGCGCCGCGGCCGGGGCCCTCGACCAGGCCCTCGACCAGGGAGCTGGCGAAGGTGTCGTCGACGGGGGCGTAGACGGGCTCGGGCACCAGGATCTCCGCCAGCGGGTCGACGAAATAGAGCGAGACCTGCCGGAAGCGCTGGTCGAACCAGCTGTCGGGCACCACGAGCGCGTCGGGCGGGTCGCTGATGCGCAGGTCGCCGTCCTCGACGCGCACGGTGAAGGCCAGCTGGGAGCGCGCGGCCGAGAGCCGGCCCTGCCAGGCGCCGCGGGCGTCGAGCTCGGCGGCGCCGGTGAGCGCGACCACGACGCGGGTGCTGCCCTGGGGCAGCTGGCGGTCGTCGTAGGTGATGGTCGCCTGCTGGGGGTTCCAGGCCGCGGCGGCCTCGCGGGTGAGGTACTCCGAGGCCGTGGCGGTGTCGATGGGGCTGGCCTGCATGGCCGCGAGGAAGCCCTCCACCACCTCGGCCGCCGACATGCCCGGCTGCGGGGCGGGCGGGTCGATCGCCGGGGCGGCGCCCTCGTCGGAGGTGCTCGACCCCGTGCCGGCCTCGACGACCGGGCCCTCGTCGGGCAGCCCGACGCAGGCGGTGGCCAGCGGCCCGACGAGCAGCAGCGCGAGCACGGCGAGGAGCGCGCGCGCCCGGCTGGTCACCGGGCGGGTCACCGGGCGGGTCACTGGGCGGGTCACTGGGCGGGTCACTGGGCGGGTCACTGGGCGGATCACACCGTCTCCACGGCGTCGTCGGGGATGAGCACGATGGGGCTGCGGCGCAGGGACGCGCCGGCGTGGCGGGGCAGGGTGAGGCGGAAGTGCGCCCCCTCCCCCGGGCGGCCCCAGGCCTGGAGCCAGCCGCCGTGCAGGTGGGTGTCCTCCAGCGAGATCGACAGCCCCAGGCCGGTGCCGCCGCTGGTGCGGGCGCGGGCGGGGTCGGCGCGCCAGAAGCGGTTGAAGACCATGGCCGACTCCCCCGGCGCCAGGCCCACGCCGTGGTCGCGCACCGCGACGGCGGCGGCGTGGTCGTCGGCGGCGACGCGCACGACCACCTCGACCGGCCCGCCCGGGTGGCGCGCGCCGGCGTGGTCGATGGCGTTGGTGACCAGGTTGCGGACGATGCGCTCGACCCGGCGTACGTCGGCCTCGGCGAGGCAGGGGTGGTCGGGGGCCTCGACGAGCAGCACGACGTCGCGCTGGGCGGCGAGGGGGCGGGTGGCCTCCACCACGCGGTGGGCGACGTCGACGAGGTTGACGTCGTCGAGGTCGAGCACCGCCGCGCCGGCGTCGAAGCGGCTGATCTCGAGCAGGTCGACCAGGAGGGTCTCGAAGCGGTCGAGCTCGGTCTGCAGCAGCTCGGCGGCGCGACCGGTGACGGGGTCGAAGTCCTCGCGGGCGTCGTGGAGCACGTCGCCGGCCATGCGCACCGTGGTGAGCGGCGTGCGCAGCTCGTGGGAGACGTCGGAGACGAAGCGGCGCTGCACGCGGCTGAGCTCCTCGAGCTGGCGGATCTGGCGCTGCAGGTTGGAGGCCATCTGGTTGAACGACGTGGCCAGCCGCGCCAGGTCGTCCTCGCCGGTGACGCGCAGGCGCTCCTGGAGGCGACCCGCGGCGAGCCGCTCGGCCACGCGCCGTGCGAGCCGGATCGGGGTGACGACCTGCCGGGTCACCAGCCAGGTGACGCCGGCGACCAGCACCAGCAGCAGCGCGCCCGCGGTGAGCAGGGCGCGGGTGACCAGCGCCAGGGTGTCCTCCTCCTCGCTGAGCGGGAAGAGGAAGTAGAGGGTGTAGGTCTCACCGTCGGCCGGCAGCCGCACCTGCGAGCCCACCACGACCCCCGGCTCGCTCGAGACCGCCTCGCCGCGCTCGTCGAGGCGGGTGAGCTCGGTGTAGGTCCACGCGATGCTGGAGGAGGTCGCGAAGTGCCGCACCAGGGAGTCGGGCACGCTGTCGCGGTCGAGCCAGGGGGTGTACGTCGCGCCCGCGCCCGTCGGGTCGGCGCCGACCGGACCCGCCAGCACCACCGCGAAACCGCGGGTCTCGCCGCGCGAGATGATCGGCTGCACCAGGTCGCGCTGCTGGCCGACGGCGTCGAGGTTGAGGTTGATCGCGGCCTGCAGCCGCTCGTCGGCCTCGCCGGTCTCGCTGCCGACCTCGGCGAGCACGGCGTCGACACGGTTCTCCAGCAGCCCGTCGCGGGTCTGCTGGAGCAGGAACCAGCCGACCACGCCGACCACGGCGGCCGAGAGCAGGACCGTGCTGACCACCACGCGGGCCTGGATGGAGCGGCGCCAGAAGGTGAGCGCGTGGCGCAGCCCGACCGGCAGGCGGGAGGCCGCCGGCAGGCGGGCCCAGGAGGAGGCCACGTCGGCCCTAGGCCGTGCCGGCCTTGTAGCCGACACCCCGCACGGTCACGACGATCTCGGGGTTCTCCGGGTCGTGCTCGACCTTGGAGCGCAGCCGCTGCACGTGCACGTTGACCAGCCGGGTGTCCGCGGCGTGGCGGTAGCCCCAGACCTGCTCGAGCAGCACCTCGCGGGTGAAGACCTGCCAGGGCTTGCGGGCCAGGCAGACCAGCAGGTCGAACTCGAGCGGCGTGAGGCTGATGGGCGCACCGCCGCGGGTGACGGCGTGGCCGGCGACGTCGATGGACAGGTCGCCGATGTCGAGGGTCTCGGCCTGGGAGGTCGCGTCGAAGCGACGCACCCGCGCCCGGATCCGGGCGATGAGCTCCTTGGGCTTGAAGGGCTTGACGACGTAGTCGTCGGCGCCCGACTCGAGCCCGACGACGACGTCGACGGTGTCGCCCTTGGCGGTGAGCATGACGATCGGCACGCCGGACTCGGCGCGGATCTCCTTGCACACGTCGATGCCGTCCTTGCCGGGCAGCATCAGGTCGAGCAGCACGAGGTCGGGGCGGTAGTCGCGGAACTGCTCCACGGCCAGGTCGCCGCGGGTGCACATGCGGCTGTCGAAGCCCTCCTGGCGCAGCACGATGGTGAGCATCTCCGCCAGCGACGCGTCGTCGTCGACGACGAGGACCCGCCCCTTGGTGGTGTAGTCGCTCGGGCTCGCTGCCTGGCTCATGGCTCCATCCTGCACCCTGACGGGCGCGGGCGGGCCGGCGTGGTGCCGGCCCGCCCGCTCCTGCTCAGTAGCGGTACTGCTCCGACTTGTAGGGACCGGCGACGTCCACGCCGAGGTAGGCCGCCTGCTTGTCGCTGAGGGTGGTGAGCCGCACGCCGAGGGCGTCGAGGTGCAGGCGGGCCACCTCCTCGTCGAGGTGCTTGGGCAGCACGTAGACCCCGGTGGGGTACTCCACGGGCTTGGTGTAGAGCTCGATCTGGGCCAGCACCTGGTTGGTGAAGGAGTTCGACATGACGAAGCTCGGGTGACCGGTGGCGTTGCCGAGGTTCATCAGGCGCCCCTCGGAAAGCACGATGATGGCGTGCTCGTCGCGCTCGCCCGCGGCCGGGAAGGTCCACACGTCGACCTGCGGCTTGACGTTCTTGCGCACGACGCCCTCGAAGGACTCCAGGCCGGCCATGTCGATCTCGTTGTCGAAGTGGCCGATGTTGCCGAGGATCGCGTTGTGCTTCATCCGCTGCATCTGCTCGACCGTCACGACGTCCTTGTTGCCGGTCGCGGTGATGATGATGTCGGCGGTGTCGACCACGTCGTCGAGGGTCGCGACCTGGTAGCCGTCCATGGCGGCCTGCAGGGCGCAGATCGGGTCGATCTCGGTCACGATGACGCGGGCGCCCTGGCCGCGCAGCGACTCCGCGGAGCCCTTGCCGACGTCGCCGTAGCCGCACACGACCGCGACCTTGCCGCCGATGAGGACGTCGGTGGCGCGGTTGATGCCGTCGACGAGGCTGTGGCGGCAGCCGTACTTGTTGTCGAACTTCGACTTGGTCACCGAGTCGTTGACGTTGATGGCCGGGAAGAGCAGCGAGCCCTCGCGCATCATGTCGTAGAGGCGCAGCACACCGGTGGTGGTCTCCTCGGTGACGCCCTTGATCTCACCGGCGATCTGGGTCCAGCGGTCGGTGCTCTCGGCGAGGCTGGCGTTGAGCGCCTCGAAGATGATCCGCTGCTCGTGGCTGGTGGCCGAGGCCGGGTCGGGCGCCTCGCCCCTCTTCTCGGCGTCGACCCCGAGGTGCACCAGCAGGGTGGCGTCGCCGCCGTCGTCGAGGATCATGTTGGCGAAGCGGGGCTGGCCGTCGGCACCGGCGGGCCACTGCAGCACCTGCTGCGTGCACCACCAGTACTCCTCGAGCGTCTCGCCCTTCCACGCGTAGACCGGGACGCCCTGGGGGTCCTCCGGCGTGCCGTGCGGGCCCACCGCGACGGCGGCCGCGGCGTGGTCCTGGGTGGAGAAGATGTTGCAGGAGGCCCAGCGGACCTCGGCACCGAGCGCGGTGAGGGTCTCGATGAGCACCGCGGTCTGGATGGTCATGTGCAGCGAGCCGGTGATGCGGGCACCCGCCAGCGGCTTGGCGTCGCCGTAGCGCTCGCGCATCGCCATGAGGCCGGGCATCTCGTGCTCGGCCAGCTGGATCTCGGTGCGGCCGTAGTCGGCCAGGGAAAGGTCGGCGACCTTGAAGTCCATCGGTGTGTCTCCTCAGGAGGGGTGGAGCCAGGTCTGCGTCGCGCATCTGCGCATCGTCGGGATCTCCCACGCGGACCCTGCCAGGGTAGGCGGGGCCGAGAAGTTTCAGGAATTCCCGAGCAGCCGCTTCACCGGCACCACGTGGAGCACCGCCACGACCACCGCGCCCACCAGCAGCCCCACCAGGGCCGAGGCCAGGGTGTTGACCAGCCAGCCCGCGACGGCGCCGACGGCGGCCAGCGCGTCGTGGGCGCCCTCCTCCAGGTGGTGCACCAGGTCGTAGGGCGCGTGCCAGCCGAGCTCGTCGACACCGACGAGCAGGATGTGGCCGCCGACCCACAGCATCGCCGCGGTGCCGACGACCGAGATCACGGTGAGCAGCTTGGGCATGCCGGCCACCAGGGCGCGACCGACCTTCTGCGCGGCGGCCGAGGAGCGCTGGGTGAGGCTCAGCCCGACGTCGTCGGTCTTCACGATGAGCGCGACCACGCCGTAGACCAGCACGGTGATCCCGATGGCCACCACGACGAGGATCAGGGCGCGGGAGACGAAGGCCTCCTCGGCGACCTCGTTGAGCGAGATGACCATGATCTCGGCCGAGAGGATCAGGTCGGTGCGGATGGCCCCGGCGACCATCGTCCGCTCCAGCTCCTCCGGCGAGCCCGAGGCGGCCGGGTCGGCCCCGTGAGCGCCGCCGTGACCGCTGAGCTTCTCCCAGACCTTCTCCGCGCCCTCGTAGCAGAGGAACGCACCGCCCAGCATGAGGACGGGCGTGAGCACCCAGGGCAGGAACTGCGAGAGCAGCAGCGCCGCCGGCAGGATGATGAGCAGCTTGTTGCGCAGCGAGCCGATCGCGATCTTGCGGATGATCGGCAGCTCGCGCTGCGCCGCGACGCCCTGCACGTACTGCGGGGTCACCGCGGTGTCGTCGACCACCACGCCGGCGGCCTTCACGCTCGCCCGCCCCGCAGCGGCACCCACGTCGTCGACCGAGGCGGCGGCCAGCTTGGCCAGCGCGGCGACGTCGTCGAGCAGCGCGAACAGCCCGCCGCTCACCGGCGCGGCTCGTCGGTCTGACGGGCCGCGCGGGGCGCGGCGAGGGCGGGGGCGGGTCGGTGGCTCGGCACGCGCTCACCCTAGCGTCGCGGACGGGCCTCCCGGGCCGCGTCGGCCGCCGCGTCGGCGACGGCCCCGGCGATGACCTCCGCCTCCTGCGAGGCCACCGCGACGTCGGCGGCCCGGTCGACGCGCTTCTCGGCGAAGCCGAACGGGTCGACCACGTGGCCCAGCACCGGCGCGACCCGCGGGGAGGCGAGCAGCAGCGCCAGCGCCACGGCCAGCGCCGAGGTCAGCACGAGGCCGACCCAGGGGTGGTCGGCGGTCCACCCCGTGTAGCCGGCGTACTCGGCGCCCTTCACGGCGAAGCCGTGGAAGAGGTAGACCACGAGGGTCCAGGCGCCCATGCGTGTGAACCACCCCCCGCGCCGCGGGACCAGCGCCAGGAACGACCAGGCCAGCACCGTGCCGCTGACCAGGAGCACCGAGCGCGTGAGGAAGGCCCGGGTGTCGCTGACGTCGAGCTCGCCGTAGAGCGCGCGGTAGTAGTACCACTCCGTGGAGGCCCAGGTGTCGGTCCAGGTGGTCAGCACCCAGGCCGCGACGAAGGCCACGACGGCCACCGGCCGCAGCCAGGGCGTGCGGAGACGCTCGAGCCGCTGCGGGGTCGCGGCGAGCCCTAGCACGAAGAAGGGCAGCAGCCCCAGCACGCGGGCCATGTCGAGGGTGTCGCCCGCCCACAGCCCCGCCGCCAGGCTCGTCACCACGGCGACGGCGATCGCCACCGCGGCCGGCAGCGCGGTGAACACCGGGGTCAGCAGGCGCCAGAAGAAGAGCGCCGAGAGGTACCACATCGGCCAGTGGGGGTCGCGGAAGAGGTTCTCCAGCTCCTCACCCCCCACGTAGATGCGGAAGAGCGCCAGGGCGCACTCGAAGAGCACGTAGGGCACCGCCACGGTGCGCACCAGCTGCCACAGACGCCGCCGGCTCCACGTGAAGGAGCGCGAGAGGTAGCCCGTCACGAACACGAAGGCCGGCACGTGCCAGGCGTAGAGGAAGTCGTAGAGGTGGTCGCGCAGCCCGCTCTCGGGCAGCAGCACCCAGGAGTGGCCGAGCACCACCAGGGTCACCAGCGCCATCTTGGCGTTGTCGAACCAGGGGTCGCGGGTGGTCGCCCGTCCAGTCATGCGGCCGCCTCGGTCAGTCGTCGACCAGGCCGAGGCTGACGTACTGCGCGGCGTAGCTGCCCGAGAGCAGCAGCGAGGCGTAGCGCGCGACCTCGGTGGTGGCCTCGGTGGTGACGGTCTCCACCCGCACGCCGCGGGCGTCGGCGGCCGCCGTCAGGCGGCCGCGCTGCTCGCCCACCAGCGGGTCGTCGCTGCCGTCGTCGAGCACGATGAGGATCGGGCGCAGGTCGCCGCCGCCGTCGGCGAAGGGGTCGACGAAGACGTCGCGCGGGCGCGCCGCCTCGAGCACGGGCAGCAGCTGCTCGACGTCGCCGGCCAACGCGTTGCGCCCCGTGGCGCGTCGCAGCGACTCCGCGAGCCGGCGCGCCGCGCGGGCGGCGAGCACCGAGCCGCCCCACACGACCGGGTTGGCGTCGGCCAGCGCGATGGCCAGCATCTTGGCGGGGTTGACCGCGATGTCGCGGTGCGGCGAGCAGGCGATCGCCACCGCGTCGAGCGCCTCCGCGACGCTGTCGGCGTCGGCGCGCGGGCCCAGGCCGACGCGGTCGAGGTAGGTGAGCATGACCACGGCGATGGCCAGCTGGTCGGTGGTCGCGGTGGGGAGGATCGTGCTGTAGCGGCCGGCGGCGTGCTCGGCCACGCTCGAGCCGGGCGCGCAGGCCACGACGACCTGGCAGCCGCGGCGCACGGCCTCGGCCAGGGCCGACTTCGTGCCCGGGTCGCCGCCGTCGGGCGCCAGCACGACAACGAGGTCGAGGCTGCCCGCCCAGCCCGGCAGCGACGGGCCGGCCCACGCCACGAACGGCACGGGGCACCACGGCTCCAGCACGGCGCGCAGGAGCCGGGAGTCGGGGCCGGCGGCGATGACGGCGCGCGGGCGGGAGAACTCCTGGCTGCGCACGACCGCCTCGTCGAGGGCGGCCGCGGCCTCGCCCGCCTCGCGACGCACCCGCGCGCCCGACTCCGCCAGCCCGCGCAGGCGCAGGTCGGCGGTCGAGAGGGCGGCCTCGTCGTCGAGCCGGGACTCGTCGAACCAGCTCACGGCGTGCGGGCCTCGTCGACGAGCAGCACGGGGATGTCGTCGCGCACCGGGTAGGCCAGCCCGCAGCCCTGGCAGACCAGCTCGACGGCCCCCGCGTCGGCGGGGGTCTCGGTCAGGTCGGAGCGGCAGGCTGGGCACACGATGATCGCCAGCAGCGAGGGGTCGAGCGCCATCAGAGCGCCCCTCCCCCACGGATCAGGCCCAGGACCTCGTCGCGGATGGTGCTCATGGTCTCCTCGTCCCTGCCCTCGGCGTTGAGCCGGAGGAGCGGTTCGGTGTTGGACGGCCTCACGTTGAAGGTCCAGTCGGCATGGGTCACGCTCAGCCCGTCGAGCCGGTCGACGGTGACCCCGGGTCGCTCGGCGTACGCCGCCTCGACGGCGGCCATCACGGCCACGGGGTCGGCGACGGTGGAGTTGATCTCGCCGCTGACGGGATAGGGGTCGTAGTCGGCCAGCAGGCTCGACAGCGGCCGGTCGGTCTCCGCTAGCGCGGCGAGCACGTGCAGGGCGGCGAGCATGCCCGAGTCGGCCCGCCAGAAGTCGCGGAAGTAGAAGTGGCCGCTGTGCTCGCCGCCGAAGACCGCGTCGGTCTCGGCCATCGTGGCCTTGATGAAGGAGTGGCCGACGCGGGTGCGCACCGGCGTGCCGCCCAGGCGCGTGACCAGCTCGGGCACCGCCCGGCTGGTGATGAGGTTGTGGATGACCGTCGCGCCCGGCTCCTTGGCGAGCTCGCGGGCGGCGATGAGGGCGGTGACCGCCGAGGGCGGCACGGGCACGCCGCGCTCGTCGACGAGGAAGCAGCGGTCGGCGTCGCCGTCGAAGGCCAGCCCGACGTCGGCGCCCTCGGCGAGCACCCGGGCCTGGAGGTCGCGCAGGTTCTCCGCGTCGATCGGGTTGGCCTCGTGGTGGGGGAAGGTGCCGTCGAGCTCGAAGTACATCGGCACCAGGTCGACGACGTCGGCGCCGAGGCGCTCGAAGACGGCGGGGGCGGTGTGGCCGGCCATGCCGTTGCCGGCGTCGGCGACCACGCGCAGCGGGCGACCCCGACCACCGGTGCCGACCGGGGCGAGCGAGAGCAGGTGCGCGGCGTAGGCCTCGAGCACGTCGTGCTCGCTGATCGAGCCGGTCGAGGCGGTGAGCGGCCCGTCGGGCGCGAGGACCCGGTCGCGGATCTCCGCGAGCCCGGTCTCCAGCCCGATGGGCGCGGCGTGCGCGCGGCAGAGCTTCATCCCGTTGTACTGGGCCGGGTTGTGGCTCGCCGTGAACATCACGCCCGGCAGCCCGAGGTGGCCCGAGGCGAAGTAGAGCTGGTCGGTCGAGGCGAGCCCGATGTGGACGACGTCGGCGCCCGCCTCGCTCGCTCCCTCGGCGAAGGCGCCCGCCATGCCCGGCGAGCTCGGTCGCATGTCGTGCCCGACGACGACGGTCGTGGCCCCCACGACCTCCACGAAGGCGCGCCCCACCGCCCGGGCGAGCTCCTCGTCGATCTGGTCGGGCACGGTCCCGCGCACGTCGTAGGCCTTGAAGACGGCCGCGATCGAAGCGGCGTCGAGGGTCGAGGGCATGACCGGAGCCTAGTCGTGGCAACCGTGGGTCTGCGCAGGGGCCGAGCACGGGCCACGACGACCGAGCGGCCCCGGGAGCCGGTGGGCCGGGCTCAGTGGTCGGTCGTGAGCATGCGCAGGTGACCCTTGCGGCCGGTCTCGCGTCCGGAGCCCGACTCGGAGGTCTGCTGCCGGGGATCGCCGACGACCTCGGGAGCCGGGCGGCGCGGCGCCGGCCGGGCGGCCTCGCGCACGGCGTCGGCGAGCGCGAGCAGGTCGTCGTTCGACGGGCCGCGGTCGACGGTGTCGCGCTGCAGGCGCAGCACCTCCCACCCGCGCGGGGCCGAGAGGCGCTCGCTGTGGGCCTCGCAGAGGTCGTAGGCGTGCGGCTCGGCGTAGGTCGCCAGGGGGCCCAGGACGGCGGTCTGGTCGGCGTAGACGTAGGTCAGGGTCATGACGGCGGGCCGGCCGCACGCGGTGCGGGAGCAGCGGCGGGCGGAGGTCACGCGGTGACGCTACCCCGCCACCGGTGCGCATCGGATTAGGCTCGCCCCGTGCCTCCCCCGACGCCTGAGACCACCCGCGGCGGACCGCGTCGCCGCGACCGCCGGGGCCGCGGCATGCGCGGTCCCGCGGTGATGCCGCAGCGGCCCGGCACGGTCGCCGTGCGCACCGCGCGGGAGCGCTTCGACCGGCTCGTCGTCGACATCGTCAGCGAGATCGACGAGCGCTGGCAGGACCGCCTCGGCCTGGTCGAGTACGGCGTCGAGGACACCCCCCAGGTGCCCGACGACTGGACGAGCGAGACCGTGCCGCTCTCGACCCTCGTGCCCGCCAGCGGCGGGCGCCCGGCCCGTCTGGTGGTCTTCCGCAGGCCGATCGAGCACCGCGCCGAGACCCGCTCGGAGCTCGAGGCGCTCGTGCTCACCGTCGTGGTGGAGCAGGTCGCCGACCTGCTGGGCATGGCGGCGGAGGACGTCGACCCGAGGTACTCCGACCTCGACGACTGACGCCGGCCGCGCCGTCCGCCTCAGCCGAGCCCGGGGCGTACGGCGGGGACCAGTGCGCTGCGCACGAGGTCGCGCAGCGGCACCACCACCGACCCGTCGGGGCCGGCGCGCAGCAGGGAGGCGACGACCTCGGCACGTGAGGGCACCACCCGCACCAGCACGGCGCCGGTGGGCAGCGCGAGGCTCGTGCCCCGGTCGGGGCCGACCTCGGTCCGCCGGGTGCGCAGCGGTCGACCCTCGGCGTCCCACGCCTCCACCTCGACCACGCCGGCGGTGGCGGCGCCGCCCAGGACCAGCTCGGCCCCACCGGGGCCCGGGGGCACGACGGCCGCGGTAGCGCCCGTGACCAGCGGCCCGGCGACCGTCTCGGCGAGGTCGCCGTCGACGTAGGACCGCAGCGTGGCGGTGACGGGTGCGGAGGAGGTGACCGCCAGGCCCAGGGCGCCGTCGGCCGCCGGCGACGACAGCAGGGCACCGAGCGAGACCACCTTGACGCTGCCGGGGTCGACGACGAGCTCCGGCAGCTCCTCGGGGGCGAACACCGACTGCGCGGTCACGATCCCCACCTGCACCCTGACCGCGTCGTCACCGGGGTTGGCGACCACGAGGGTGCGGCGACCGTCACCGGCCGGCACCCCGAGCAGCAGGTTGTCGGTGCGGGGCTCGGCCTGCGAGGGCAGCCACTCCCGGGAGGCCGCGGCTGCGCCGAGCTCCTCGAAGGAGTCGACGACGGTGGCGGCGATGCGGCCCCGGTCGGTCGTCACCCGCAGCGTGAGCTCCTCGCGGCGTGGGACGAGCTCGGCGAGGTCGAGGCGCAGCGTGCGTCCGGGCCCCACCGCGACGCCGCGCAGCCGCTCGGCGTCGAGGGCGCCGGACTGGCTGTAGACGGCGACGTCGGCGACGGCCGGGCCGCCGTCGGGGTTGTGCAGCTCGAGCACGGAGGTGTGGGCCCCGCCGGCGCCCACGCCGGTGAACCACTGGTCGGAGGACGGCGGCGGGCAGTCCACCGCGCTCGTCGCGTCGCGGGCCGAGCGCCCGGCGACCAGGCCGGGTGCCCTCTCGCCCTCGCCGGTGACCTCGACGCTGCCGTCGTCGTCGAGCCCGGCGGTGACCCCGTCGCCGACCTCGACCTCCTCCTCGCCCGCGACCACCGTGCCGGGGGCGCCGGCGTCGCTGCCGACCACGACCCGGCCGCCGTCGGCGGCTCGCGGGCACACCAGGGTGCTGCGCGTCAGGGCGGCCTCGGACGGTGGCTGGGCCCCCGGTGCGGCCACCTCGTCGGGACCACCCACCGCGAGCGCGGACAGCAGCACCAGCAGCGGCAGCACGCCCGCCAGGACGACGGTGGGCGCCAGGCGTCCGCCTCGGACCTGTTCCGACCTGCGACCGCTCATCGCGCTCGCCTCCTCTCACGGGTGGGTGCGCCGAGCACCACGACCGCCACCGCACCGAGCAGCTGCACGCCGAGGAGCGCGACGTGGAGCCACGAGCGCGGCCCGTCGAGGGCGTCGGGGTCGAGCGCGCGGGCGACGCGCCAGGCGCGGGTCGAGCGGTCCTCGGCGCTGGCCTGGACCAGGCCGCCGGTGGCGTCGAGGTCGGCGGCGACGTCGCCGTCGGCGGGCGAGGGCAGCACGACGTACTCGATCCCCTCCCCGGCGAGCGCGTCGACGACGGCGGGGGTCGGGCGGGCGGTCAGCTCGCGGACGTCGGCGGCCAGGCTGCCGTCGCCCCCGCTGAGCGCCAGCACCTCGTCCTCGCCGAGGGTCGTGCCGTCGCCGCGCACGACGGAGTAGGTGAGGCCCTGCGACACGTCGCCGCGCAGCACCAGGATGCCGTGCTCGGGGCCGAGCTCGGCGCGCTGCACCATGTAGGCCGGGATGTCGTCGTCGACGGAGTCGGCCAGGGCGTCCTCGGGCCCCGCCACGAACCACCCGAGGGTGGCCAGCGGCACGAGCGCGGCCAGCGCGGCGCCCGCCAGGACGCCGGCCCGCAGCACGCCCCGGGCGTCGTGCCTGACCGACTCCCAGGCCCCCATCGCCCCGAGGACGGTCGCGGTGACGAGAGCGCCCTGGAGCAGCACGACGAGCGCACCGAGGCCGGCCGGCGTCGAGGTGGCCGCCAGGGCGAACGAGACCGACGAGAGGCCCAGCGCGAGCAGGGCCGCGACGGCGGCGGCCAGCCAGCACACCAGCACCGGCACCCGCGTCGCGCGCGGCACCAGCGCGAGCCCGGCCAGCACGGCGGGCACGAGCCCGAGCGCCACCGGGGCGCCGAGGTCGCTGACCCGTCCGGCCAGCAGGTCGAGCCCCCCGAGCGCGGCGTGCGGGAGGCGGCCCGGCTCGAGCAGCAGGCCGGCGCCCGCGCCCTCGCGCAGCGCGCCGACCCACCACGGCGAGAGCAGCACCACCGGCACGAGCAGGGCGGTGACCGGCGGGCCCCAGACCGAGCGGTCGCGCACCACCGCGCGGAGCAGGAGCGCGGCGCACAGCAGCACCACCACGCCCAGGACGGCGGCGAAGAGCCACGCCGCCGGACCGAAGGCGGTGACGAGGGCGAGCAGCAGACCACTGCGCCAGGCCGCGCGCCAGCGGCGGTCGGGCGCCGGGTCGGCGAACCCGAGGGCGGCGTGGGCCAGCCACGGCAGCAGCGCGGCGGCCACGACCGGCCCGAGGCGACCGGCGCCCCAGGCCCCGCTGGCCACGGGCACGAGCGCGAAGGCCGTCGACCCCCACAGCAGCAGCCAGCGCGGCATCCCGCGCGGCGAGACCAGGCGTCCCACGACGCGCAGGAAGCGCCACGAGCCCCACAGCGCCACCGGCACCGCCAGCACCAGCACCGCGCTCAGCGCCGCGGCGGGCGAGCCGAGCAGCAGGCCGCCCAGCAGCGCGAGCGGAGCGACGTACGGCGGAGCGGGCACGGCCGTCCCCTGGCCGATGGCGTGCCACGACTCGGTGTGCAGGCGCCACCACGAGCCGACCGCGTCGGGCACCGGCGAGAGCGCGCCGCCCACGACCGACCCGAAGGCCTCGCGCGCTCCCACCACGGCGAGGAGCACGACCAGGGTCAGCACGATCGCGACGGGGTTGGTGACGAAGCGCGCGACGACACCGGTGTCGGCGTAGGGGGCGTCCTCGTCGTCCTCGGCCGGTCGCCGCGCGGCGAACGAGGCCGGGTCGAGCTCGGCCGCGGCGGCGCGCCGCCGCTCGGCGACGTCGGCGGCCTGGTCGGTGGCGGCGGCGAGGAGGTCGGAGAGGGCGTCGAGGCCGTGGCGGTAGGGCAGCCAGCGCGGCGCGAGGAGGCCGCGCACCTCCTCCGACGGGGCGGTGCGGGCCTCACGGCGCTCGCGGCGGGCGGCCAGCACGGCCCGCGGCCGGGCGGCGATGTTGACCAGGGCGGCGAGCTCGTCGAGGGCCTCGCCCACCGCCCGCACCAGCAGGAACCCCACGACGCGCAGCAGCGTGCCGAGGGCCAGGCGCAGCGCCTGCAGGGGCCACAGCCGGTGGTCGGAGTTGACCAGCAGGGTCCACAGCGCGGCGCGCCGCTCCTGGTAGTGGGTGTGGCGTCCGGTCAGGGGCGTGCGGCGCAGCCCCCGGTGGGCGGCCTCGGCGTGGAAGACGACGGCGCTGGGCACGACGAGCGTGTGGTGGCCGGCGGCGGCGGCGCGCCAGCCGAAGTCGAGGTCGTTGCCGAAGATCGGGAGGTGCTCGTCGAAGCCGCCCACCTCGTCGAGCACGGAGCGGCGCACGAGCATCCCCGCGGTGTTGACGGCCAGCACCCGGCGCACCTGGTCGTGCTGGCCCTGGTCGTACTCGCCGCGCTCGAGACCGGTCTCGCGGCGCCCCGTGCCCGAGATCGTCGCGCCGACCTCCAGGAGACGTCGCAGCGAGGGCCACTCGCGCAGCTTGGGGCCCAGCACCGCGGCCTCGGGGTGCTCGGCCGCCGCGGCGAGGAGGGCCTCGAGGGCGCCGGGGTCGGGGTTGGCGTCGTCGTGGAGGAGCCAGACCCAGTCGTCGGGGGCGGTGCCGGGGGCGCCGTGGGGTCCGGCGTCGACCCGGGCGAGGCCCTCGCGCACCGCGGCGGGGTAGGACGTCGAGCCCGGCACCACGTGGACCGGCCCGAAGGCGGCCTCGAGCAGGGCCACGCTGTCGTCGCGGCTCGTGGTGTCGACGGCCACGACGCGGTCGACGGGCCGGGTCTGGCCCGTGACGCCGTCGACGACCGCGGGCAGCCAGCGCGCTCCGTCGTGGCTGACCACGAGGGCGACGACGGCAGGGCTTTCCGAGGCGGGCACGACCGCAGACCCTAACCGCCGCGGAGGGGACGCCGAAATGAGAGCGGCCCCGGTCGAGGACCGGGGCCTGCACTCAGACTGCGCGCTTCTTCAGCTTGCGGCGCTCCCTCTCGGAGAGCCCGCCCCAGATGCCGAAGCGCTCGTCGTTCATCAACGCCGACTCGAGGCAGTCGTCTCGGACCTCGCAGGTGAGGCACACCTTCTTGGCCTCCCTGGTCGATCCCCCCTTCTCGGGGAAGAAAGCCTCCGGGTCGGTCTGCGCACAGAGTGCACGCTCCTGCCAGCCCGCCTCGTCGGCGTCGGATTCGAGGAGAAAGAGTTCTCTCACGGCGCTCGCCCTTTCGACCCTGCATTGCTCTGGTGGTGCATGAGGTGTTGCTCGTGGGGGTGTGCTGCCCGCGGCTGCGGCCGGGCCGGGGACCAGGTGGAACCGTGAACAACACTGCGGGAATTACATGCCTGTCGTGCACCGTAAGTCAAGCCCGGTTCTGGTATGGCACCATCCCGCGCGCGCACCACGACCGACCGGCTGCCGGGCATGGCCCGGACGGGCCATGACGGGCCACCCGCCCGTGCCTGCCGCGCGGTCCGGGACCGGGGTGCGGCACAGTGGAGCCATGCGCGAGATCACCGTCCTGTCCGGCGGCATGGGCGGGGCCCGCTTCCTCCAGGGCCTGCTCCACGGCATCGCCGAGGGGCTGCTGCCCGGGGTCGCCCCCGACGCCCGGGTCACCGTGGTGGCCAACACCGCCGACGACCTGTGGGTCCACGGCCTCAAGGTCTGCCCCGACCTCGACACCGTCATGTACACCCTCGGCGACGGCATCGACCCCGAGCGCGGCTGGGGTCGGCGTGAGGAGACGTGGAGCGTGCGCACCGAGCTGGCCGAGTACGGCGTGGAGCCGACCTGGTTCGGGCTCGGCGACCGCGACGTGGCCACCCACCTGGTGCGCACGCAGATGCTCGACGCCGGCTACCCGCTCTCCCAGGTCACCGAGGCGCTGTGCCGACGCTGGCGGCCGGGCGTCCGCCTGCTCCCGATGAGCGACGACCGGGTCGAGACCCACGTGGCGATCGCCGACGCCGAGGCGCCGAGCGGTCGGCGCGTCGTGCACTTCCAGGAGTACTGGGTCCGCCTGCGCGCCTCGGTGCCGGCCGAGGCCGTGGTGGTGGTGGGCCTCGACGAGGCGCGCCCGGCCCCCGGCGTCGTGGAGGCCGTGGCCGAGGCCGACCTCGTGCTCGTGCCCCCCTCCAACCCCGTCGTGTCGGTCGGCACCATCCTCGGCGTGCCCGGGATCCGCGAGACCCTGCGCGCCACCGCCGCCCCCGTGGTCGGCCTCTCCCCCATCGTCGGCGGCACCCACGTGCGCGGCATGGCGGCCCAGGTCCTGCCCGCGATCGGTGTCGAGGTCAGCGCCCGGGCGGTCGGGCTGCACTACGGCGCCCGCTCCGCCGGCGGGGTCATCGACGGCTGGCTGGTCGACTCCGCCGACGCCGACGCCCTCCCCGCGCTGCGCGAGGCCGGGCTGGCCGCCGAGGCCGTGCCGCTGATGATGACCGACGTCGACGCGACGGCCCGGATGGTCGCGGCCGCACTGGCCCTGGTGGCCGCCCCCCGCCCGTGAGCGGTGCTGCCGCGGGCGGTGCCCTGAGCGTCGTGGCCCCCGACGGCGTGCCCGAGGTCGGGGCGGGCGACGACCTCGTCGGACTGCTGCTGCCCCTGGTCGCGCTGCAGGACGGCGACGTCCTGGTCGTCACCAGCAAGGTCGTCAGCAAGGCCGAGGGCCGGGTGCGCGTCGGCGGGCGCGAGGAGGCCGTGGCCGAGGAGACCGTGCGGGTGGTCGCACGTCGTGGCCCGACCCGCATCGTGCGGACCCGCCACGGGCTGACCATGGCCGCGGCCGGGGTGGACGCCTCCAACGTCGCGCGCGGCTCGGTCGTGCTGCTCCCCCTCGACCCCGACCGCTCGGCGCGCGGCTTGCGCGAGGAGGTCCGGCGCCGCTCGGGCCGCAACGTGGCCGTGGTCGTCACCGACACCGCCGGCCGCGCCTGGCGCGAGGGGCAGACCGACATCGCGGTGGGGGCGGCCGGCCTGCGCGTCGCCGAGGACTACGCCGGCCGCGTGGACGCCCACGGCAACGAGCTGGCCGTGACGCTGCCCGCGGTCGCCGACGAGATCGCCGGCGCCGCGGAGCTGGCGCAGGGCAAGCTCGGCGCCCGTCCGGTGGCCGTGGTGCGCGGCCGGGCCGACCTCGTCCTCCCCCCGGACGACCACGGCCCGGGTGCCCGCACGCTGGTGCGTCCCGAGGGCGGCGACCTCTTCGGGTTCGGAGCCCGCGAGGCGGTGGTGCGGGCCCTGGCCGGCGACCCGGCCGACCGGGCTCCCTTCGGGGCTCCGGCCACCGCCGAGGAGCTGGCCGACGCCGTCGGGCTCGTCACCGGCCGACGGCCGCGTCCCGGTCCCGACGGAGGCCTGCGCGCGCCGGCCCACCCCGCCCTGGCCGCCCTCGCCTTCGCCCACGGCTGGCTGGTGGAGCCGCCGGGGTCACCGCTCGGTGACGATCGGGCCGCCGAGGCCCACCTGCGCCCGCCGGGTCCGTAGACTCACCCGGCAGGCTCACCCGAGAGGGGGACCCGCACCGACCCGCGCACCCGCACTCCGAGCACCGAGGGACACCAGCACCGTGGCCAAGCCCGCCAAGACAGACCGCCAGGCGAAGATCGACGCGATCCGCAAGTCCCAGAAGGGCGCCGAGAAGCGCCAGGGCTTCGTCATCGTCGGTGTCTGCGCCGCGATCGCCCTGGCCCTCATCGGTGCCGCCGTGTGGGGCCCCGTCACCGGGTGGCTCGACAAGCGGGAGTACGCCGACCTCGCGGTCTCCGAGATCGGCGCGCCCGCCTCGGCGTGCACCGACGTGACCACGAAGAAGGCCGACGGCGTCCAGGACCACGTGCCCGACGGCACCACGGTCGACTACAAGACCAGCCCCCCGGCCTTCGGCGCCCACTGGAACATCGCGGGCGAGGCCCCCGCCACCATGTCGCGCAAGGTCTACACCGACGACCGCCCCGCCCTCGAGGCCCTGGTGCACAACCTCGAGCACGGCTACACGATCCTGTGGTACGACGAGACCATCGCCGACGACGACGAGGCGATGACCGAGATCCGCGCGATCGCCGACAAGTACGAGGGCACCAGCAACCAGCGCGACAAGTTCATCGCCGCGCCCTGGACCTCCGAGGACGGCGACGCCTTTCCCGACGACGCGCACGTCGCCTTCACCCACTGGTCGGCCGGCGGCCAGGGCGAGACCGACACGACCAAGCAGGTCGGCGCCTTCCAGTACTGCTCGGGCCCCAGCGGCGCCGCGCTCGACGCCTTCATGGTCGAGTACCCCTACTTCGACAGCCCCGAGCCCAACGGCATGTGACCCGGGGCCGCGCGCTCAGGTCAGCCGGGCCCGGCCGGACTCGGTGAGGGCGGCCACGACCGCCTTCACCTCCTGGGCCCGGGCCCGCGTGGTCACCAGCAGGGCGTCGGGAGTGTCGACGACGACCACGTCGTCGAGCCCGACGACCGCGACCAGCCGACCCGAGGGCACCACCAGGCCGGTGCTGTCCACGGCCTCCACGAGCGAGGCGTCGCCCAGCACCACGGGCCCCGTCGCCGCGTCGGCGCCGAGCAGCGCGGCGAGGGAGTCGAAGTCGCCCACGTCCTCCCAGCCGAAGCCGGCGGGCACCGTCGCCACCCGGCCCGCCGCGGCCGCGGGCTCGGCCACGGCGTGGTCGACCGCGATGCGGGGCAGGCCCGGCCACAGCTCCTCCAGCCGCGAGCCGTCGGCGGCGATCGCGCGCAGGTCGGCGGCGAACTGCGGGTGCCACTGCGCCAGCAGGTCCAGCAGCACACCGGGGCGGACGACGAACATGCCGGCGTTCCACCGGTAGCCGCCGCTCGCGAGGTAGCCGGCCGCGACCTCGGGCGAGGGCTTCTCCACGAAGGAGGCCACCCGTGCCGCGCCGGGGTGGCCCTCGAGGTCCTCGCCCTGCTGCACGTAGCCGAAGGCCGAGGACGGGTGGGTCGGCTCGATGCCGATGGTCACCAGCCAGCCGTCGCGGGCCACCTCGACCGCGGTGGTGACCACGGCGGCGAAGACGTCGGGCTCGGTGATGACGTGGTCGGCGGCGAAGGAGCCCATCACCGCGTCGGGGTCGGCGCGCTCCAGCAGCGCGGCCGCCAGGCCGATCGCGGCCATCGAGTCGCGCGGCGTCGGCTCGGCGAGCACGGCCTCGGCGGCCACCTGCGGGAGCTGGCGCACCACCGCCGGGCGGTGGGCGGCGCCGGTGACGACGACGAAGCGGTCCTCGGCGAGCGGCTCGAGCCGGTCGACGGTCTCCTGGAGCAGCGTGCGCCCTTGGCCGCGCAGGTCGCGCAGGAACTTCGGCGCCGCGGCGCGGGACAGGGGCCACAGCCGGGTGCCGGCACCACCGGCGGGCACCACCGCCCAGAAGTGGTCGAGGGGTGCAGGGGGCGTGCTCGGCACGTCGGTGCCCGGGGCGCTCATGGGGCCTCACCCTAGGGCGTGGCCGAGGTCACCGGCCCCGGTGCCTAGGCTGGATCGGGTGACCACCTTCGCCGCCCTGCTGAGCGACCTGCTGCGCCACGAGCCGGGCCGTCCGCTGCTGACCTACTACGACGAGCGCCCGGGCGACGGGCCCGACCAGCACCCGGGTGAGCGCGTGGAGCTGTCGGTCACGACGTACGCCAACTGGGTCGCGAAGGTGTCCTCGCTGCTGGTCGAGGAGCACGACCTGGAGCGGGGACAGGTGCTGCGGGTCGACCTGCCGGCCCACTGGCTGACGCCTGTGCTCCTCGGCGCGGCCTGGAACGTCGGCCTCGCCGTGGACCTCACCGGCGACGGTCCCGCCGACGCGGTCGTCTGCGGTCCGGCGGGGCTGGAGCGCTGGGCGGTCCACGCCGACGAGGTGCCGGTGCTGGCCTGCTCGCTGCGCCCGATGGGGGTCCGCTTCGCCGACCCGCTCCCGGCCGGGGTCCACGACGTCGGCGTGGACGTCTGGTCGCAGCCCGACTCCTTCGTCGCCTGGGACCCCGCCCAGGACGACGACGCCGCCCTGGTCGGGTCGGGCGCCCCGGTCACGCAGGGCGAGCTGTGGAGAGCGGCCGCCGCCGGGAGTGCACTCCCTGACGGCGGCCGCCTCCTCTCGGTGACGAACCCGGCTTCCCCACCGGGGATCGTCACCTTCACCGAGCCGCTCGCGCGCCGCGGCTCGCTGGTCCTGGTCGTGGGTGGTGCCGAGGAGCGGCTCGCGGCCGTGGCGGCCGCGGAGCGCACCTCGACGCGTCACCCCGCCAGGTCGTAGTCGCCCATCCCCTCGGCGAGGAAGCGGCGGGGCTCGAACCCGTCGGCGCTGGCGCGCAGCAGCCACAGGTAGCCGGTCCGCTTCTCGCGCACGACGAGGTCGGGGTGGCCGGTGAGGCCGACGTCGCTCACGCCGACGACCCAGTCGTACGCCGTGACGTCGAGTCCCAGCGTGCGGGGGTCGGTGAGCCCGCCGGGCCCGTTGCCGGGGTAGAGCGTCAGCCGTGAGCCGTTGCGCAGCAGGCTGTCGGGAGCGCCGTCGGCGTCCCACAGCCCGGCGCCGACCTGCTGGGTGGCCGTGATCGCGCTGCGCGCCACGTAGCTCTCGCCGAGGCCGTCGAGCCCGGCCCCGGGGTAGATGCGCATCGACCCGCCGCGCGGCTGGCCCATGAGGTCGGGACGGCCGTCGCCGGTGGTGTCGCCCACGGCGGCCAGGAGCCCGACGTCCTTGAAGCCGGTGCCGATCCGCAGCGCCTTGCCGAGACGGCCCTGGCCGTCGCCGCGGCGCAGCATGAGCACCCCGGTGGCGGCGTTGCGCACGACCACGTCACCCAGGCCGTCGCCGTCCCAGTCGCCCACGTTCATCACCGCGTCGGCGCCGGGCACCCGGACGCCGGTGTCGACGAGCGGGGCGGTGTCGACCGTGCCCGGGTTGGCCAGGACGACCAGGGCGTCGCCGCGGCGGGCGAGGACGTCGGGCGCGGCGTCGCCGGTGAGGCTGGCGCCCGAGACGATCCCGTCGAGGCCGGCCACCCGGTCGATCGGGCCGAGCACGTGGCCGAAGCCGCCGTCGCCGCGCGAGGGCATCACGAAGCCGGCACCGCCGGCGCGGCGCACCAGCAGGTCGGCGCGACCGTCGCGGTTCCAGTCGCCGGCCGCGGTGACGACGTCCCAGCGGCTCCAGTCGCCCGCGAGGCGGGTGGCGGCCGCGAAGGACACCGCACCGGTGCCGGACCGCACCCCGCGGTGCAACGTCGCCGAACCGGCGGCGTCGCGGACGACCAGGTCGGCCACGCCGTCGCCGTCGAGGTCGCCGGGGGCGGCGAGCAGGTCGCTCGCGGCGAGCACGAGACCGGTGTCGACGCGCCGGAAGCCGCCGGCCCCGTTGCCCAGGAAGGCGTCGAGGCGCCCGGTGGTGTCCTGGCGCGCGAGCAGGTCGGCACGACCGTCGCCGTCGAGGTCGCCGGCCGCGGTGAGCAGGTCGTGGCCGGCCAGGGCCGTCAGCGACCGGGGAGCCGCGGCGAACCCGCCCGCCCCGTCGCCGGCGCGCACGCCGGTCGTGCCGTCGGCCGAGCGCGCCACGAGGTCGGCGAGACCGTCGCCGGTGAGGTCGGGCGAGGCCACCACCGCGTCGACCGAGCTCCAGTCGCCGGCCACGGCGCGGGGCTTGGCCAGGCGGGTCAGCCCGCCGGTGGGCAGCACGAGGAGCCGGCCGTCGGAGGCCCGGCGCAGCACCACGTCGGGGTGGGCGGTGTCGGCGAGGTTGGAGTCGAGCTGTCGGCCCGCGAAGCCGGTCTGCGTCGCGGCGGCCAGCCGCCGGATCTCGGGCAGCCGGGCGTAGAGGTAGCGACCGGGGCAGGCCGTCGACCCGGCGTCGCGGTGGCCGTTGATCGCCGGGAAGCGCTTGGAGCCGACCTGCTGGGAGCCCGAGGAGGCGTCGACGCCGTGCAGCGAGAGCTTCCAGGCGAAGAGCGCGCCGTAGGCCTGCACCACGGCCTGCGAGGGCTGGGCGACGTCGTAGTTGCCGATGGCCGACATCGCGAAGGAGTAGTCGTTGTAGCCCAGGGTGTGGGCACCGACGACGGCCCGGTCGATGCCGCCGTAGCGGCCCTCCCAGATCCGGCCGAAGCGGTCGACGAGGTAGTTGTAGCCGATGTCGGACCAGCCCTGCGAGCGCGTGTGGTAGGCGTAGATGCCGCGGATCAGCGCCGGCACCTGCTCGCGGGTGTAGTCGTTGGCGTTGACGGTGTGGTGCACGAAGCCGGCGTGCACCTCGCCGTAGCGCAGCGAGGAGGCCGAGCGCATCCGCTCGTCGGCGCCCCACTGGGCCCGGGAGAAGATCTGCGGGCGCGGGGTCGCCTCCGCCGCGCTGAGCGCCAGCTGCTCCTCCCCCGCGGCCCCGGCCGTCTCGGGCGCGGGCGCGGCGACACCCGGGGTGGCGGGGCCGTCCAGGGTGGAGGTGTCGAGCGCGGGGCGCTCGGCGACGGTGTCGGCGGCCTCTCCGGGATCGATGACGGACAGGCTCATGTCGTCGGGCGCGGCCGTGCCGCGGGCCACGTCGACGCGCACCTGCACCTCGTCGACCGTGCCCACCAGCACCGGGTCGGTGCCCGGGCGGGCCCGCCGCGCCTCGGCGCTGTCGGGGTCGGGCCCGTGGTCGTCGTGGTACTCCAGGTCGCTCCAGGCCCCCCAGCGGCCGTCGGTGCGGGTCCGCACCACGAGGGCCAGGTCGTCCTCGTCGACCTGCTCGCCGTGCTGCCAGGTGACGCCGACGGCGCCGTAGCCGGTGACGCGCTGCGGCGCGCTGGTGATCCGGGTGCCGGCGGGGCCCTGCGCCGCCCGGGCGGCGAGCGTGCCCGCGCGGGCGCTGCTGCCGGCCGGCGGGGTCAGGGCGTACTCGCGCACGTCGGGGTCGACGGGAGCCGTGGGCACCGCGGTGGCCTCCTGGGCGCCCCGGGCGTACGCCGCGAGGTCGCTGGCCGCCGCCGTGCGCGGCGGGGTCAGCAGCGCGGGGCCGGTGAGGCCCGCGGCGCGGCTGCCCTCGGGGGCCTGACGCACGACGTCGAGGCTGATGACGCTGGCGGCGGGGGTGAGCACGGCGAGCACCACCCCGAGGGCCAGCAGCTGCTGGCAGAGGGTGACGAAGCGGGACCTGCTGGGTGACATGGGGGTACTCCAGTGCGCGGGGAAGTTCACACGGTGCGCAACTTTCACACGCGTCACAGGGGGCACGCCACGGGAAGTGAGTAACTACAACGCTGTAATTTCCACTCGACACGCCGGTCGATCCGAGATTTGTCAAGTCGTCGCACCTGCCCCGGACGGCACGAACCCCCGCAGCCGGGGGGCTGCGGGGGTTCGTGTCGCGGGGCTCAGATGTCGGCGCCGAGCTCCTCGTCCTGCTCCTCCTCGTCGGTGCCGGCGTCGTACTTGAGGTACTTGATGCCGGGCCCGACCTCGCCGTCGTAGCCGACCTTGCCGCTCTCCAGCACGATCACCCGGTCGCACATCTTGCGCACCGACGACGCGGCGTGGCTGACGTAGAGCAGCGTGCGACCGGAGTCGCGGATCTCCTGCATGCGCTCGAGGCACTTCTTCTTGAAGGGCTTGTCCCCCACCGCCAGCACCTCGTCGGCCAGGAAGATGTCGGAGTCGACGTGCACCGCGACCGCGAAACCCAGCCGGGCGAACTGCCCCGAGGAGTAGTTGCCGACCGGGGAGTCGAGGTGGCGTCCGATGTCGGCGAACTCCACGATGTCGTCGAACTTGCGGGCCGTCTCACGCTCGGTCATGCCCAGCACGGCGGCGTTGAGGTAGACGTTCTCCCGGCCGGTGAGCTGCGGGTGGAAGCCGGCGCCGGTGGCGATCAGCCCCGCGATCCGGCCCCGCGTCAGCACCCGCCCGGAGTCGGGCTTCATCACGCCGTTGATCATCTTCAGCAGCGTGGACTTGCCCGAGCCGTTGAGACCCATCAGGCCCACCGACTCGCCCTGCTCGACGGTGAAGGAGACGTCGTCGACAGCCTGGAAGGTGTCGCTGACCTGGTGGCCCTTGAGCATGGCCACCGTGACCTGCTTGAACGTGCGGTGGTAGCGCAGCGTGAAGGACTTGGTGGCCTGGTCGACCACGATGGAGGTGTCGGCGGGGTAGCTCAATTCAGGCGCTCCGGGATCTTGTTCTCCAGGCGGGTGAAGACCAGCTGGGCGATGACCAGCACCACGAGCGAGACCCCCACCATGGCCAGGCCGCGGGTGAAGAGGTGGTCGGGCAGCTCGGTGGCCGCGGTGGCGCTCGGGTCCTGCGTGGTGCCGACCCAGAAGGCGCGCTGCACCAGCAGCACGGCCTCGGCGAGCGGGTTGAGCATGTAGTACTGCGCGAAGGAGCCGAAGCGCTCCTCCACGACGGCGTAGGGGTAGATCATCGGCACGCCGAAGCGCACGAAGTTGGTCAGGATGCTGACCACGCTGGCGAAGTCGCGGAAGTAGACGTTGGCCACGCTGAAGAGCAGCGCGAGCGCCGTCGCCAGCAGCATGATGATGCCCAGCGCCAGCGCCAGCGCGACCGGCACCATCGGATCGGGCACCCAGCCGTAGAACAGGCAGACGACGAAGAGGATCACGACCTGCGGGGCCACGTGGTAGAGCGAGACCAGCATCGAGGCCACGGGAAACATCTCGCGCGGCAGCGCCATCTTCCGCACCAGCGACTTGTTGCGCACGATCGACCGGGTGCCGGCGTTGAACGTCTCGATGAAGAAGTGCACGACGATGAGCGCCGAGAAGACGTGCACCGCGAAGTTCTCGGTGCCGCGGTCGAGCAGCTTGCCCAGGATGAAGTAGTAGATGAGGAACTGGCTGAGCGGGTTGATGTAGGACCACAGCAGGCCCAGGAACGACCCGGAGTAGCGGGCGCTGATCTCGCGTCGCACCAGCAGGCGCAGCAGGTAGCGGTTCTGGAAGACCCCCAGCAGCCCCGACCGCGCGGTCGGAGGGGCGAGGTCGGCGTCGACCCGACGGTGCGGGCGCGGCTCCTCGAGCGCGGCGCCCGTCGAGGAGGCCTCGCTCATCTCGTCCCGCGCCACGGCCGCAGGGTCTCCTCCCACGCCTCCGGCGAGGTGATCGCGCCGAGCGAGGCGCGGTACTCCTCGGCCAGGCGCGGCCACTCACGGCGCAGCCGGTCGTGGCTCTCCAGCGTGCGCTTCATGAGGTCGCGGAAGCGCTCGGGGTCGCGCTGGTAGAAGGCCGCCGACGTGCCGTCGTTCATCGACACGACCGCGGAGTCGTACTTGGCCAGGCGGTACCACTTGGCGTCCATCGCCGGCACCTCCGCCTCCGGGTGGCGCCGCGAGAGCTCACGCACCGGGCGCAGCTGGCGCAGCGGCATGAGCGCGGCCGCCAGCAGCGTCGCCTTGCGACCGGGCACGCCGGTGTCGTCGCGGCCCTTGCGCGGCGGCTTCTGCCGGCGCACGGAGGGGAAGGCGTCGGGGTCGACCTCGAGCTGGGCGTCGGGGAACTGCTTCACGAAGGCCCGCACCTCGGGCAGCTTCGTGGCCAGCTGCGCGTGCAGGGCCTCGGGGCCGGCGAAGACGTCCTCGAGGGCGCGCAGCCGCAGCTCGGCGGTGGAGTACTGCATCGAGACCAGGTGCGCGATCTGGTGGTTGAGGCTCTCGCGCACCATCCGCCCGCCCTTGGGGTACGGCGAGTGCAGCAGGGCCGCCACCAGGCGGTTGCGGTAGTGGAAGTAGGACTGCCAGTCGAGGGCGTCGTTCTTGTCCGACCACGGCACGTGCCACACGGCCGCCCCGGGGAACGTGACCGTGGGGTAGCCGGCCTTCTTGGCGCGCAGCCCGAACTCCGAGTCGTCCCACTTGAGGAACAGCGGGAGCGAGAGGCCGACCTCCTCGAGCACCTGGCGGGGCACGAGGCACATGAACCAGCCGTTGAAGTCGACGTCGATGCGCTGGTGCAGCCAGCGCGAGGAGCGCAGGTTGCGCGCGGCGAAGTCCCAGTCGTGGAAGACGCCCGGCGCCGACTGCCACCAGAAGCGCCACGGCTGCACGATCTCGCCGAAGCTGTGCAGCCGCGAGCGGGAGTAGATGTTGAACATGTGGCCGCCCACGATGGTGGGCCGGCGGGCCAGGTCGCCGAAGGTGACCGCGCGGACGATGCCCTCGGGCTCGCAGACGACGTCGTCGTCCATCATCATCGTGTAGGTCGCGGTGCCCTTGCGCACCGACTCCAGCTGGCCCCGGGCGTAGCCGCCCGAGCCGCCCAGGTTGCCCTGCTCGATGACCCGCAGCGTGTCGCCGAGGGCCTCGCGTGCCGCGGGGAAGTGCTCGGAGTCGCTGACCAGGTCGGTGCCCTGCTCCATGACGAGCACCTCGTCGAGCAGCGGGCGCAGCGCGTCGTCCTCGCCGATCTGCACGAGCAGCTCGGCGCAGAAGTCGGGGCGGTTCATGGTGGTGATGGCGATGTCGACGGTGCCGTGCTGCGCGCGCTCGGCGGGCACCTCGGCGGTCCACTCGGCCGACTCGACGACCACGTCGTCGTCGCCGGCGAGCACGTCGTACCAGTACCAGCCGCCGTCGACGAAGGGCTTGAGGGTCAGGTCGAAGCTGAAGGTGCCGCCGTCCTGGTCACCGGTGGTGACCGCGTCGACGCGCTGGGAGTTGCCGCGGGCCATCGACTTGTAGACGACCAGGCTGGCGCCACGACCACGCAGGCGCACGGTCAGGCGCACCGCCGACACGACGCTCCAGCGCCGCCAGTAGCTGGCGGGGAAGGCGTTGAAGTAGGTGCCGAAGGACAGCGACTCCCCGCTGGTGACCCGCAGCGCGGTGCGCGACTCGATCTGGTCGGGGTGCAGCCGGCGCCCGGAGCGGGTGCTCTGGCGCATCGACGCGGCGTTGAGCTCGCGCGCGTTGCGGTTGGTGCCGATCTCGTACTTGTCGGCGTCGAGGACGGCGGGCTCGGTGTCGACGTAGAGCGGCAGCACGTCGAGGTCGCCGTCGAGCGGCAGGACCTGGCGCATCAGCAGCCGCGTGCTGGTGCCGGCCCCGCCCGCCGCGGCGGTCGAGGCGGTGGTGGGGGTCGTGCCCGTGGTGGTGCTCATGCGTCCACTCCTCCGCTCGTCAGCGGCGCACCCTCGGAGAAGTGCGGCGCGAGCTTGTTGTCGACCATCGACAGCGCGGAGCCGATGGCCATGTGCATGTCGAGGTACTTGTAGGTGCCGAGCCGGCCTCCGAAGAGGACCATTGGCTCGGCCTTGGCCAGGTCGCGGTAGGCGAGCAGCTTCGCGCGGTCCTCGGCGGTGTTGACCGGGTAGTAGGGCTCGTCGCCCTCCTCGGCGAAGCGGGAGTACTCGTGCACGACGATGGTCTTGCCGGGCAGGTAGGTCCGCTCGGGGTGGAGGTGCTTGAACTCCAGCGTGCGGGTGTAGGGCAGGTGCTCGTCGTTGGCGTTGACCACGCCGGTGCCCTGGTAGTCGTCGACGTCGAGGGTCTCGGCCTCGAGGTCGATGGTGCGCCACGACAGGCGGCCCTCGACGTTGCCGAAGTACTCGTCGACGGGTCCGGTGTAGACGACGGGCACCTTGCCCTTGTACTCGTCCTGCACGTCGAACCAGTCGGTGGACAGGCGCACCTCGATGTTCGGGTGGTCGGCCATCCGGGTCAGCCACGCGGTGTAGCCGTCGACGGGCAGGCCCTCGTGGGTGTCGTTGAAGTAGCGGTTGTCGAAGGTGTAGCGCACCGGCAGCCGCGTGATGATGTCGGCGCTGAGCTGCGTCGGGTCGGTCTGCCACTGCTTGGCGGTGTAGCCCTTGACGAAGGCCTCGTAGAGCGGGCGCCCGATGAGGCTGATCGCCTTCTCCTCGAGGTTGGTCGCCTCGGCGGTGTCGATCTCGCTGGCCTGCTCGGCGATGAGCGCGCGGGCCTCGTCGGGGCTGAGGTCCTTGCCGAAGAACTGGTTGATCAGCCCGAGGTTCATCGGGAAGGAGTAGACCTGGCCCTGGTAGCGCGCGAAGACGCGGTGCTGGTAGCCGGTGAAGTCGGTGAAGCGGTTGACGTACTCCCACACCCGCTCGTTGGAGGTGTGGAAGAGGTGGGTGCCGTACTTGTGCACCTCGATGCCCGTCTCGGGGTCGATCTCGCTGTAGGCGTTGCCGCCGATGTGGTCGCGGCGCTCGAGGACGAGGACCTTGAGGTCGAGCTCGCGGGCGCAGCGCTCGGCGACGGTCAGGCCGAAGAAGCCGGAGCCGACGACGACGAGGTCGGGCTGGGAGTGATCAGGTGTCGACACGATCGGTCAGTCTACGGACGACGAGGGCCGGGCCCGCATCCCACGCGCGGCGCGCATGGCACGGATCACGTTGCGCGCCTCCGCCCGCCCGCCGCGCAGGGGGCTGAGCAGCACGACGCCGAGGGTCACCAGCCACGGCTTGGCCCGCACGAGGGCGTTCTCGCCGTAGCGCAGGTGCACGACGAAGAGGTTGCGGTACATGTAGAAGCCCTTCCACCCGGCCAGGTCGTGCTGCTGGTCGAAGTCGAGCTGGCGCACGAGCACCGCGTCGCGCAGCGCCCAGATGTGCGCACCCGCCTCCCGGGCCCGCAGCGCGTAGTCGACGTCGTCGTAGAAGATGAAGTACGACGGGTCGGGCAGCCCGATCCGGTCGACGACGCGGCGCCGCACCATGAAGCCCTCGAAGGCGACGTTCTCCACCTCCACCCGCTCCGGCATCGCCGCACGGGTGCCGTAGGTCGTCTCCACCATCGCCGTCTTGGGCTTCACCGCCCAGGGACGGGTCAGGTCGAAGCGCAGCGCGGCCTTCTCGCACAGCCGCCCGGAGGAGTCCTCGCGCACCGCGGCGAGGCAGTCCTCGTCGACGGCCATCATCACCGCCAGGCAGTCGGGCGCGGGCACGACGTCGTCGTCCATCAGCCAGAACCGGTCGTGGCCCAGGGCGTGGGCGGTGCGCAGCCCGAGGTGGAAGCCGCCGGCGCCCCCGAGGTTCTCCTCGCTGCGCACGACCGTGAGCGGCGCGAGGCCCGGAAGGTCGGCGCCGGCGCCCGCGAGCACGTCGGCCGTGGCGTCGGTGCTGGCGTTGTCGACGACCACGATCGCGTCGGGACGGTGCTCCTGCGCGGCCAGCCCCCGCAGCATGCCGACGAGGAGCTCGGCACGGTTGTAGGTGACCACCACCACCGCCACGCTCTCGGCGGGCGGGCCGGGCCGGCCGGACGCGCTGGAGGAGTGGGACGGGGTGGTCACGACAGGTACCTCCGGTGTCCGGTGAAGTCGCCGCGCAGCCCGGCGAGCATCGCCCGCGCGCTCAGCAGCAGCCGCCCCGGCTGCGGGCGGGTGAAGGAGTAGAACCACACCGTCTTGGCCACGAAGGCCAGCGCGTGCGGCCAGCCACGGTAGTCGCGCAGGTTGAGCAGGTTGTTGCGCGCCATGCAGTAGTGCTTCAGGTCGCTCGGGCTGTGGTTGTACGTCGTGCGGCCGAAGGCCATCGGGGTGCCGAGCGCATCGGTCGCGGGGTGCAGGACCCGCGCCCCGACGACGGTCGCCACGCGCGCGCCGGCGCGCCGGGCGCGCCACAGGTACTCCACGTCGTCGCCCCAGATGAAGAACTCCGCGCGGGGCAGACCGATGCGCTCCACCAGCGCGCGGGTCACCAGCACGCCGTTGAAGGGGATGACCACGTCGGGCAGCAGGCCGTCGGTGGCGGCGGCCTCGACGTCGTCCATGGCGTGGACCACCCGGGTGCCGCCGGGCAGACGGATCGGGAAGACCAGGCGGCGCGGGTCGTCGTGGGCGGCCACGACGGGGCCCCAGAAGTCGAGGTCGCGGTGCTCGAGCAGCAGCGGCAGCGCCTCGACGTCGGGCAGGCCGTCGTCGTCCATCAGCCAGACCAGGTCGGCGCCCTCCTCGAGCGCCCAGGCCAGGCCGTCGTGGAAGCCGCCGGCGCCGCCGCGGTTGTCCTCCAGCGTGCGGGCGCGCACGTCCTCGCGCCCGGCCAGCCAGGCGCCGGTGCCGTCGGTGGAGGCGTTGTCGACCACCAGGACCTGCGCCAGGCCCGGCACCTGGGCCAGCCGGTCGACCAGGTCGCGCAGCAGCGCGAGGCGGTTGAAGGTGACGACGACCGCCACGACACGGGGGGCGGGGGTCTCGGGCACGGAGGTCACCCTAGGTCAGCAGGCGGCGCCGAGGTCCTGGGCCTGGTTGGCGGCGTAGCCCCCGCTCAGCGAGCCCACCGAGCCACCGGTCACGGGACCGTCGACGGGGCTCGTCGAGCCCGAGCCGCCCGAGCCGCCCGAGCCGCCCGCGCCGGAGCCGGCCGGCGCAGTGCCCTCGGCCTTGGCGACGGCGGCGGCCACCTTGGCCTGGATCTCCTCGACGTCGGGGTGGGCGGTGTCAATCATCGGCGGCACCAGCGAGAGGGTCGAGACCTTCTGGCCGCGGGCCTTCAGCGCCAGCTGCATGAACGTGTCGAGCTCGGAGGCCGGGAGGTTGGTGGAGACCATCTCGGAGGAGGCGGCGGCGATGGACTCGAAGTTGCGCACCGCGACCTGGGGGCTGACCTGCTGGAGCATGGCGTTCATGACGCACTTCTGCCGCGCCATGCGCGAGTAGTCGTCGGAGCCCTCGCGGGCCCGGGCGTACCAGAGCGTCTCGAAGCCGTCGAGGGTGCGCGTGCCGGGCTCGATGTAGCCGGTGACGTCGTCGCCGAGACCGCCCACCGGGATCGGGGAGCGCACGGTGAGCTCGACGCCGCCGACGGCGTCGACGAGGTCCTTGAAGCCCTGCAGGTTGACCATGGCCCAGTAGTTGATCCGCAGCCCGGTGATGCCCTCGACGGCCGAGACGGTGGCGTCGACGCCGGGGTTCTCGGAGTCGCCGAAGAGCTCGGTGTTGTCACCGGCCCAGGTGCTCACGCCGTTGAGGTAGCAGCCGTCGCAGTCGAAGCCGTCGGGGAACTGCTCGTCCATGACCGAGCCCGGCGCGAAGGGGAAGTCGGCCATGTTGCGGGGCAGGCCGACCAGCACGGTGCGGCCGGTCTCGACGTCGATGGAGGCCACCGTCATCGAGTCGGGGCGCAGGCCCCAGCGCCCCGCACCGGAGTCGCCGCCCATGAGCAGCACGTTGTAGCGGCCGTCGTGGGCGTCGGTGACGGTGGAGGAGGCGAACATCGTGACGATGAAGTCGCGCTGCACGGCGACCACGTGGGCGCCGAAGAGCATGGTGCCGGCGACCGAGAGGCAGAGCAGGCCGTTGACCCCGACCACCGCGCGGCGGTGGCTCATCGAGAGCGTCAGCGGCTGGCCGATGCGCCAGGCGTCGACGAAGAGCGCGGCCCAGGCCACGGCACCCACCATGAGCAGCACCCGCAGCACGAGCAGCACGGCCGGGCTCACGGCCATCTGCAGGGCCAGGCCGGGGTGGATCGCGACGGCCAGGCCGACGACCAGCACGGTGAGCAGCGTGCCGAGCCAGATCCGCACGGCGATCCTGCCGATGCGGCGGTCGCCGGCGACGAGCTGCGCCGAGCCCGGCACGACGAGGGTCATGGCCATCAGCGCGAGCGCTCGGCGGAAGCGCACGCGGGCCGCGCGGTCGGCTGCGCTCGGACGGGGCTGGCCGTCGAGCAACCCGGGGGAAGGTACGGGTGGCATCGAGGTGTCTCTCTCCTGCTCAGGACTGGTGGGGAAGGGTCCAGTGCTGTCGGCCAGTATCACCAGCCTCAGGAGTCACACGGGCCCCGACGCGCCGTGCCCGGCCAGGTCGGCCCATCGCGTAGCGTCCTCCCCATGGCAGACGGGCCCGGCCGCGGCGGCGACGACGAGAAGCGCTTCGACTGGCTCTACGGCGGACAGGGGGCGAGCGACCCCGACGCGACCCGGCCGGTGCGACGCCAGCCCCGGCCCGCCTCCCCCGCCGCCGGGTCGGGCGCCCCCGACGACGAGGCGACCCGGGTCATGCGGGCCCGACCCCGTGACCAGCCCCGCGACCAGCCCCGTGACCAGCCCCGCGCGGCCACCCCGCCGCCCCGGGCCCCGGTCGCGCCGCCGCCGGCCGCGGCCTCCTCGGGGCGCCGACGTCCGCGCTTCCGCGCGCGCTACGTGCTGGCCCTGGTGCTGCTGTGGGTGGTCTACCTGGTCGCCGTGCCGGTCTTCGCCTGGACCAAGGTCGACAAGGTGGCCTTCGAGCCCCGCGGGGAGCGCCCGGCGGAGCAGCCGGGCACGACGTACCTGCTCGTCGGCAGCGACTCGCGCCAGGGGCTGAGCGCCGCGGAGCGCAAGGAGTACGGCACGGGCGACGCGAGCGGGCAGCGCACCGACACGATCCTGCTGCTGCACACCGGCTCCGGGCCCAACCTGCTGATGTCGATCCCCCGCGACTCCCTCGTCGACGTGCCCGGGTCGGGCACCACGAAGATCAACGCCGCCTACGCCTTCGGGGGCCCGAGGCTGCTCACGCGGACCATCGAGGAGAACACCGGCATCCGCGTCGACGAGTACGTCGAGATCGGCATCGGCGGCTTCGTCGACCTCGTCGACGCCGTGGGCGGCATCGAGATCTGCCCCCGGCAGGCCATGGACGACCCGCTGGCCAACCTCGACATCGAGAAGGGCTGTCAGGAGGCCGACGGCGTGACCGCCCTGGGCTACGCCCGCTCGCGGCACACCAGCGGGCTCGGCGACATCGAGCGCGCCCGTCAGCAGCGCGAGGTGGTCGCGTCCATCGGGCGCGAGGTGGTCTCGCCCTGGTCGGTGCTCAACCCCGTGCGCTACTGGCGGCTCAACCTCGCCGCCACCGAGACGGTCACCTTCGGCGACGGCATGAACCCCGCCCGGGCCGCGATGTGGGCCTCGGCGATGACCCGCGTCAACGGGGACAACGGTCTGACCTGCTCGGTGCCGATCAGCGACCTCGCGGTCACCTGGGACCCCGAGCGCTCGCGGCAGATGTTCCAGGCGATCATCGACGACGACACCGACAGCATCGACGACAGCCTGTGCACGCCCTCGGGCCTGCCGGAAGGAGCCACCTCGTGAGCTACGAGACCCTCACCTGGAGCGTGGACGACGACGGGGTCGCGACCCTGACGCTGCACCGCCCCGAGCAGCTCAACGCCTTCGACCTGGTGATGGCCCGCGAGCTGCTCCAGGTCTTCACCGTCGACGCCCACGACGACGCCGTGCGCGCCGTGGTCGTCACCGGCGCCGGTCGCGCCTTCTGCGCGGGCATGGACCTCTCGGCCGAGGGCAACGTCTTCGGGCTCGACGAGTCCCTCGACGTCACCCCCGAGGAGCTGCGCGAGCGCTACGACCAGGAGCCCTACCAGGACGGCCTGCGCGACACCGGCGGCAAGGTGACGCTGGCCATCCACGCCCTGCCCAAGCCCGTGATCGCGGCCATCAACGGCGCGGCGGTCGGCATCGGCGCCACGATGACGCTGGCCATGGACCTGCGCCTGGCCTCGACCCGGGCCAGGGTCGGCTTCGTCTTCGGCCGGCTCGGCATCGTCCCCGAGGCATGCTCGAGCTGGTTCCTGCCCCGCATCGTCGGGGTGCAGCAGGCGCTGGAGTGGGTCTACTCCGCCGACGTGCTCACCGCCGAGCAGGCCCTCGAGGGCCGGCTGCTGCGCTCGGTGCACGAGCCCGACGACCTGCTGCCGGCCGCCCAGGAGCTGGCCCGCTCCTTCGTCAAGGACCGCTCCCCCGTGGCGCTCGCCCTGGCCAAGCAGCTGGTCTACCGCAACAGCGCCGCCCCGGAGCCGCTCGACGCGCACCTGTCGGACACCCTCGCGATGTTCCACACCTCGATCGGCGACGGCAAGGAGGGGGTGGCGGCGTTCAAGGAGAAGCGCACGCCGGTCTTCACCTCCCGCGCCTCCGAGGTGCCGCGGGTCTTCCCGCGCTGATCCGGCCCCGTCCCTCGACCGGACCCGGACCGGACGCAGACGACCCCCCGCCCAGGAGGGCGGGGGGTCGTCGGCGTCGAGGGGGCGTGGCTCAGCCGGCGGCCGCCGCGGCCTGCGTCTCGGAGGTGGCGCCGGCGGTCGACAGACCGCCCGACTTGTCCTCCAGGTGGGCGCGCACGAACCAGTGGAAGAGCTCCAGCTCGTTGATCTGGGCGATGAACATGTCCTGGGTGACCAGGTCGAGGTCGTCGAGCTCCTTCATGCCGTCGCGGTAGGAGGAGATGACGCCCTGGTAGACCAGGTCGAGGGCACCGAGGTGCTCCTGGGTGGTGGCGCGACCGATGCTGTACTCGTCCCAGGTGCGGTTCTCCACCAGCGAGCCGGGGGTGCCCTTGGGCGAGCCGCCGAGGGTCGCGATGCGCTCGGCCAGGTCGTCGGCGAAGCCGCGCACGGTCTCGACCTGGGGGTCGATCATCTCGTGGACGGCGATGAAGTGGGGACCCACGACGTTCCAGTGGACGTGCTTGAGCGTCAGGTGCAGGTCGTTGCAGGCGTAGAGGCGGCCCTGGACCAGCTCGACGACGCGTGCAGCGTCCTCGTCGCTCATGCCGGGCACGGTGTACTTGAGGTTGGGAGTGGCCATGGATCGAACGTACTGCGGCCCTCCGGGGGTCCCATCACCCGAAGGGGTGCCGCTCCCGCGCACGCCTCAGGCCGGGGCGATCGTGCGCTCGAGGAGGGCCCGGAGCTCGCTCGTGTGGCGCTCCGCGGCCTGCTCGTCGTACATCGAGGTGTCGGCCATCGAGTAGCCGTGCGCGGCGCCGGCGTAGACCTCGTTGAGGTGCGGGCGACCCGCCTCCTGCAGGGTCCGCTCGAGGGTCTCGACGGCCTCCAGCGGCATCGAGGCGTCCTGGTCGGCGTGGCCGAGCACGAACTCCGCGGTGGAGGCGGCCACGGCCAGGTGCGGGCTGTCGGGCTCGTCGGTGACCAGTCCTCCGCCGTGGAAGCCGCCGACCGCGCCGACGGTGCCGGGGAACTGCCCGGCGGTGCTCAGCGCGAGCCGCGCGCCCATGCAGTAGCCGATCACACCGATCGGGCCGTCCCCGGCGTGCTCGAGCAGCGTGGCCACCCAGGCGTCGGCGTCGGGGCCCGACCGGTCGGGGGTGAGGGCGGCGATGCGGTCCATGACCCCGGAGGCGAAGAAGGCCTCCCGGGCGCCGTCCTCGCGCAGGTCGCCCTCGGGCTCGAGGTCGGCGGCCGAGCCGTCGCGGTAGAACACGTGCGGCACCAGCACGACGTAGCCCCACGAGGCGATGCGGTCGGCCATGTCGCGGGTCTGTCGGCGCAGGCCGATGGCGTCGACGTACATCAGCACGCCGGGGCGGCCGTCCTCACCGGTGAGGTAGGCCTCCGCGGTGCCGTCGGGGGTCTGGATCGAGAGCGTCTGCTGGGTCATGGCGCCGACGCTAGCGACCGGCCGGTCACCGGTCGGTCACCGGCCGGTGCCGACCTAGAGCCAGGCGTCCTCGACGTCGAGGACCGTGCGGTCGAGTCGCTCGAGCAGGTCGAGCTGCGGGTGCACCCGGGGCAGGTCGCAGCGCACGAACCAGCGCGCCGCGTGCCGCTTGCCGGCGTGCAGGTCGCTGTCGCCGTCGGCGGCCATCGCCTGCTGCAGCCACAGCCACGCGACCACCACGTGCCCCGCCACCTCCAGGTACGCCGAGGAGTTGGCCGTGCTGACCCGGGGGTCGCCCGCCGACCAGAGCGTCGCCGTGACCGCGACCAGCCGGTCGGCCGCGGCCTGCACGGCCGCGGCGTCCTGGGCCAGGTCGCCCCCGCGGGCCGCGGCCGCGTCGGTCGTCTCCCTGATCCGGCGGGCGAGCAGGCGCAGGCCCGCACCGCCCTCGGCGACGACCTTGCGCCCGAGCAGGTCGAGGCCCTGGATGCCGTGGGTGCCCTCGTGGATGGGGTTGAGCCGGTTGTCGCGGTAGTGCTGCTCGACGTCGTACTCGCGGGTGTAGCCGTAGCCGCCGTGCACCTGGATGGCCAGGTCGTTGGCGGCCAGGCACCACTGGGAGGGCCACGACTTCGCGATCGGTGTGAGCACCTCGAGCAACCGGTGGGCCTCCTCGCGCGCCGCGGCACCCTCGGCGGTCTGCTCCTCGTCGACCAGTCGGGCGGTGTAGAGCACCAGGCCGAGACCGCCCTCGACCCAGGCCTTCATCGTGAGCAGCATCCGGCGCACGTCGGCGTGCTCGACCAGGCGCACCGGCGGCGAGGCGGGGTCCTTGGCGCCGACGGGGCGGCCCTGGGTGCGCTCGCGGGCGTAGGCGAGGGCCTTGAGGTAGCCGGTGCAGCCCAGGGCGGCCGCGCCGAGCCCGACGCCGACGCGGGCCTCGTTCATCATGTGGAACATCAGCGCCAGGCCGCGGTGCTGCTCCCCGACGAGGTAGCCCACCGCGCCCGGCTCGCCCCCGGGACGGTGGGCGCCCTCGCCGAAGTTGAGTAGGGTGTTGGTGGTGCCGCGCCAGCCCATCTTGTGGTTGAGCCCGGCCAGCACGACGTCGTTGCGCTCGCCCAGCGAGCCGTCGTCGGCCACCAGGTGCTTGGGCACCAGGAAGAGCGAGATGCCCTTGACCCCGGCCGGCGCGCCCGCGGTGCGGGCCAGCACGAGGTGCACGATGTTCTCGCCCATCTCGTGGTCGCCGCCGGAGATCCACATCTTGTTGCCGCGCAGCCGGAAGGTGCCGTCGGGCTGCTCGGTGGCGGTCGTGGTCACGTCGGCCAGCGAGGAGCCCGCCTGCGGCTCGGAGAGGCACATCGTGCCGAAGAACCGGCCCTCGAGCATGGGGCGCACGAAGCGCTCGACCTGCTCGGGGCTGCCGTGGGCGACCAGCAGGTGGGCGTTGGCCTGGGTGAGGAACGGGTAGCCCGCCGTGCCGCAGTTGGCGGCCTGGAACCACGCCGCCACCGCCGAGGCGACCACCTGGGGCAGCTGCAGGCCGCCGAGCTCCTCGTCGAAGGTGGCGCCGGTGAAGCCGCTGGCGGAGTAGACCGCCAGCGCCTCCTCCACCTCGGGGTGCAGGTGCACCCGCTCCCCGTCGAAGCGGGGCTCCTCCTGGTCGTTGCGCTTGTTGTGCGTCGCGAAGTGGCGCGTGGCCACCGTCTCGGCCAGGTCGAGCACCGCGTCGAGGGTGTCGCGCGAGTGCTCGGCGTACCGCTCGCGCGTGAGGAGGTCCTCGACCCGCAGCCACTCGTGCAGCTGGAAGGCCAGGTCGGCGCGGGACATCACCGTCGACGACGGGGTGGTGCTGCGGGTCATGACGACCTCCTGCTCAGAGCTGGCTCTGCACCCCCGCGAGGAGCTGCCGGGCCATGACGATGCGCTGCACCTGGTTGGTGCCCTCGTAGATCTGGGTGATCTTCGCATCGCGCATCATGCGCTCGACGGGGTAGTCCTTGGTGAAGCCGTAGCCGCCCAGCACCTGCACCGCGTCGACGCAGACCTGCATGGCCACGTCGGAGGCGAAGCACTTGGCCGCGGCGCCGAAGAACGTGAGGTCGGCGTCGCCGCGCTCGGAGCGGCCGGCGGCGGCGTAGGTCATCTGGCGGGCGGCCTCGATCTTCATGCCCATGTCGGCGAGCATGAACTGCAGGCCCTGGAACTCCGCGATCGCCTTGCCGAACTGCTCGCGCTCCTTGGCGTACTGCAGCGCGTAATCCAGCGCGCCCTGGGCGACGCCTACGGCCTGGGCAGCGATCGTGACCCGGGTGTGGTCGAGGGTCTTCATGGCGGTCTCGAAGCCGGTGCCCTCGGCGCCGATCATCCGGTCGGCGGGGATGCGCACGTGGTCGAGGTAGACCTCGCGGGTCGGGCTGCCCTTGATGCCCAGCTTCTTCTCGGGGGCGCCGAAGGAGACGCCCTCGTCGGACTTCTCGACGACGAAGGCCGAGATGCCCTTGGAGCGCTTCTCGGGGTCGGTGACCGCGAGCACCGTGTAGTACTCCGACTCCCCCGCGTTGCTGATCCACCGCTTGGTGCCGTTCAGCACCCAGTCCTCGCCGTCGCGCACGGCCTTGGTCTTCATCGACACCGCGTCGGAGCCGGCCTCGGGCTCGGAGAGGCAGTAGGAGAAGCCGCCCTCGCCGCGGGCCAGCGCCCCGAGGTACTTCTTCTTCAGCTCCTCCGAGCCGGCGATCTGCACCGGCAGCGAGCCCAGCTTGTTGACGGCCGGGATCAGCGAGGCCGACACGTCGGCGCGCGCCACCTCCTCGATGACCAGCACGGTCGCGAGGGCGTCGGCACCGGCACCGCCGTACTCCTCGGGCACGTGGGGGGCGTGGAAGTCGGCGGCGAGCAGCGCGGCCGCGGCCTCGTGGGGGTAGCGGGCCTGCTCGTCCACCTCGGCGGCGTGGGGGGCGACCTTGGCGTCGCACAGGTCGCGCACCGCCTCGCGGATCGCCTGGTGCTCCTCGGACAGGGCGTAGAGGGGATAGTTGGACGTCATAGCATCCGAGGTTACTCGGAGGTAGGACGCACGTGCACCCCGCGACCTAGGCTTGCGGTGTGACCTCCGACGCCCCCCTCCCCGGCGCCCCCCTGACCGGCGACTGGCAGCACGCCGCCTCGGTCGACCTCATGCTCGACGCGTGCGACACCTGGGCCGTCGTCGGACTCTCCGGTGACCCGAGCCGTACGGCGTACGCCATCGCCCACCTGCTCCAGCAGCGCGGCAAGCGGATCGTGCCGGTCCACCCGGCCGCCGCCGACGGGCGTCTCGTCGTGCTGGGCGAGCCCGCCTGGCCCACCCTCGCCGACGTGCCCTTCGCCCTCGACGTGGTCGACGTCTTTCGTCGCTCGCAGTTCGCCGGCGAGGTGGCCGACCAAGCGGTCGCCGTCGGGGCGCGCGGGGTGTGGCTGCAGCTCGGCGTGGTCGACGAGGCGGCCCTGCGCCGCACCCGGTCCGCCGGCGTGGCCATGGTGATGGACACCTGCCCGGCCATCGAGTGGCGCCGGCGCGGCTCAGCCGTCTGAGGGGCCGGCCGAGGGGCGGTCCGAGGGGCGGCCCGAGGGGCGGCCCGGGCGACCGCGCACGAGTCGGGCCGCGCCCTGGGAGGCCAGGGAGACCAGCTGCTCGAGGGGGCCACGGCGCCCGGCGGCGGCGTAGAGCGCGCCGATGCCGAGCAGCACGAGGAGGTGGGCGGGGTAGGCCGAGGACTCCTCGGGCGGCCACAGCCGGTCGGTGCGCAGCAGCACGTGCAGCGAGTAGAGCGTGAGCACCATCGTCCCGGCGCCGAAGACGATGCCGACCGCGCGACGGGCGACGTCGAGGCCGTGGCGCACCAGGGTGGCGTCGAGCAGCAGGCACAGCCCCAGGACCAGGCCCGCGCTGCCGGTGGTCTGCAGCAGGTCGAGCGTGGTCGAGCTGTGCGGCGCCGCGGCCACCAGCCAGCCCGGCTCGCCGGGCGGCGTCGTGCCGAACATGCCCCCGGCGGCCTCGTCGAGCTGCGCGGCGGTGAGGTCGGTGCGTGCCACCAGGGCCCCGGCCAGGGCGCTGGCCCCGACCGCGAGGACCAGCCCGCCGAGCACGATCGCCGTCGCGACCGCGCGCCGGGCGAGGTCGAGACGGCCCAGGGCCAGCCCCACCAGCACGTAGGACAGCCAGGGCACCGCCGGGTAGTAGCCGGTCCACAGCAGCTCGGCCAGCAGCCCGGTGGGGTCCGCCACCAGCTGGGCGAAGGTCGGGCTGGCGACGCCGCGCGGGGCGAGCTCGGCGCGCAGCACGTAGGAGAAGAGCGGCGCCGCCACCACCCACGCGGCGGCCAGGCCCAGGAGCGCGGGCGGGCGGAGCCCCAGGAAGGGCAGGGCCAGCAGCAGGAGCACGGCGTAGTAGGTGAGGATCACCGCGAGCCCCGAGTCGGGCTCGCCGAGCGCGAGCCCGAGCAGCCCGATCAGCACTGCGCGGACCACGACGCCCGCCGACCGCGCCGCGCGCTCGCGCCCCTGCACCGGCTCGCGGCGCCCGGTCGTCAGCGCGAGGCTGACCCCCAGGAGCACCGCGAAGAGCGCCGAGGCCCGTCCGCCGGCCAGCCACTGCGCCGCGCTGAGCGACCCGTCGGGGTCGCGCGGGTCGACGACGTGGGTCGCCACCATGCCGACCAGGGCCAGGCAGCGGGCCACGTCGACGCCGAGCAGGCGCCCCGCGCCGTCCCCCGACCTCGGCACGGTCGGGTCAGAAGCCGAGGCGACGGGGGGCGGCCTCGCGGCGCACGACCTCGCCCTTGGCGTGGGCCGCGGTGCGCAGCTCGGCCTGGAAGTCGCGCATCCGCTCCTGCAGGACCGGGTCGGTCGCGGCCAGGATCCGCACGGCGAGCAGGCCGGCGTTGCGCGCACCGCCCACCGCGACGGTGGCCACCGGCACGCCGGCGGGCATCTGCACGATGGAGAGCAGGGAGTCCATGCCGTCGAGGTACTTCAGCGGCACCGGCACCCCGATGACCGGCAGCGGCGTGACCGCGGCGAGCATGCCGGGCAGGTGGGCGGCGCCGCCGGCGCCGGCGATGATCACCGACAGGCCGCGCTCGTGGGCGCGGCGGCCGTAGTCGAGCATCTCCTCGGGCATCCGGTGCGCGGAGACCACGTCGGCCTCGTGCGGCACCTCGAACTCGGCCAGCGCCTCCGCGGCGGCCTGCATCACCGGCCAGTCGGAGTCGGAGCCCATCACGATGCCGACGCGCGGGGCGGGCCGCCCGGTGGCAGGACCGGTGGGGGTGCCGGTGGGGGTGTCGGTCACGGGTCTACTCGCTCTCGTTGCCGAGGTCGCCGCGGAACCAGGCGGCGGCGTGCCGCGCCCGCTCCAGGCAGTCCTCGAGGTCGACGCCGTAGGCGTTGACGTGCCCGACCTTGCGCCCGGGGCGCAGGTCCTTGCCGTAGAGGTGCACGCGCAGGTGGGGGTCGCGGGCCAGGGCGTGGGGGAAGCCGTCCCACAGCCGTCCCACCTCGGTGTCGTCGCTGCCGAGGATGTTGACCATCACCGTCCAGCGCGCGCGGGGGGCCGGCGAGCCCAGCGGCAGGTCCATGACGGCACGCAGGTGGTTCTCGAACTGGGAGGTCACCGCGCCGTCCTGGGTCCAGTGACCGGTGTTGTGCGGGCGCATGGCCAGCTCGTTGACGAGGATCCGCCCGTCGTTGGTCTCGAAGAGCTCCACGGCCAGCACCCCGGTGACACCGAGCTCTCCGGCGATGCGCAGCGCGATCTCCTGCGCCTGGCCGCCCAGCTCCGGGTCGAGGTCGGGGGCGGGGGCGACCACCTCGTGGCAGATGCCGTCGCGCTGGGTGGAGGCGACGACGGGGTAGGCCGCGGCCTGGCCGCTGGGCGAGCGCACCACGAGGGCCGAGAGCTCGCGGCGGAAGTCGACGAGCTCCTCGGCCAGCAGGCCGACGCCGCCCTCGGCGGCGGCGCGCAGCGGCTCGGCGCAGTCCTCGAGCGACCGCACGAACCACACCCCCTTGCCGTCGTAGCCACCGCGGGTGGTCTTGAGCACGCAGGGCAGGCCGAAGGCCTCGACCTCGTCGGGGGAGGCCACGACGGCGTTGCGCGGGCACGGCACGCCCAGCTCGGCCAGGCGCGTGCGCATCACGGCCTTGTCCTGGGCGTGGACGAGGGCGTCGGGGCCGGGTCGCACGGCGACGCCGTCGGCCTCGAGCGCGTGGAGGTGCTCGGTCGGCACGTGCTCGTGGTCGAAGGTGACCACCGGGCAGCCGTCGGTGACGCGGCGCAGCGTGGCGAGGTCGCGGTAGTCGCCGACGACGTGGTCGGGCACGACCTGCGCGGCGGAGACACCCTCGGCCTCGGCGAGCAGGCGCAGCGGCAGACCCAGGGCGATGGCGGGCTGGGCCATCATCCGGGCCAGCTGGCCACCGCCGATGACGGCGAGGACGGGAGCGGACTGGGGCACGGCCCCAACCCTAGGAGACGCCCCCGTCAGGCGACCACGGGGCGCTCCGCGGCGGACACGCGGTCGGCCTCGGGAGCGCGGTAGGCCATCTCGGGAGCCCCGACACCGGGGGCGGCCGGGCCGTCGGCGCAGTCGGTCGCGACGTCGGCGTCGATGACGATCGGGGCCACCGGCTGCGCACCCTCGCCGCCCGCGGCCGGGTGGCCGGGAGGCGGCTGCGGCTCGAAGCGCAGGCCCTTGCCGCGGACGGTGGTGATCAGGTGCGGGCGCCGCGGGTTGTCGCCGATCTTGCGGCGCACCCAGCCCAGGTGGACGTCGATGGTCTTGGAGGAGGTCCAGAAGCTGGTGTGCCACACCTCGCGCATCAGCTGCTCACGCGTGACGATCTCGCCGGGGCGGGAGATGAGGGCGAGGACGAGATCGAACTCCTTGCGGGAGAAGGTGATCTCGTCGTCCCCCTTCCACGCGCGGCGGGTCTCGGGGTCGAGGGAGACGTCCTGAACGCTGTACACGGGACAACCGTACGAAGCGACCCGGGCGAAAGTAAGGAAATGCCGCAAAATGACAGTGGCAGGAAACTGTCACACTGGGGGGACTGAAGAAATGCTCAGTGGCGACGAACGGCCACCGGCTCGACGAGACCGAAGCCGCGCACCGGTCGGGCCGGCAGACGGCGGGTCTCGAACTGGTCCTCCGGCAGCACCGCAGCCGTCGCGGCGTCGATGATGATCCGGTTGCGCCGGGCCACCGCGGTCAGCCGCGCGGCCATGTTGACCGGCGGGCCGAAGACGTCGCCCAGGCGCATCACCACCGACCCGCTGGCCAGGCCGAGGCGGATGTCGGGCATCCGCGGGTCGCGACCGATCACGTTGATGATCCCCTCGGCGGTGTCGTAGGCCCGGATGGGGTCGTCGTTCACGAAGAGCACCGAGTCGCCGATGCTCTTGATCACCCGGCCGCGCTGGGTGGCCACGACGTCGGCGCAGCGCACCTCGAAGAGCTCCACGAGGTCGCCGATGCGCTCCTCGGTGAGGGTGTTGCTCAGGGCGGTGAAGCCCACGATGTCGGCGAAGCCGACGGTGAGCGTGGTCGTGTGGAGGTCCTCGTCGGTGGCGCCGAGGGCCTCGATGCGGGCCGCGGCGGCGGCCAGGTGGCGGCGCCACGCATAGATCAGCATCGACTCGAAGGGCTTGGAGAAGTCCTCGACGACCTGCAGGGCCAGGTCGACGCGGGCCCCGGGGCCGGCCTCGTCGGCGTCCATCTCCTCGACGTGCTGCACCAGGGCCGAGACCTCCCAGTCGGCCAGGCGCGCCATCGTCTGCCCCACCGCACGCGTGAGGTTGACCGCGAGGTCGAAGTCGATGAGCCCGGAGCGCACCACCTCCAGCAGGACGCCCACCGCCTCGGAGTCGGCGCCCATGAAGGCCGCCTCGTCGGCGGGGTGCTCGGGGAAGCCCAGCGCGCGCCACAGCCGGCGGGCCTGCTCGAGCGAGACACCGGCGTGCTCGGCCAGCTCGGGTGAGGTCAGCACCGGCACGTCGCCCATGATCGCCCGCTCCAGGTCGCCCGGTCGCCTGCTCGGCCCCGGCTCACGCACCGTCGGCCCGCGAGCGCGGCTCGTGCAGGTCGTGCAGGAGCAGGTTGAGGCGGCGGTGGGTCTCCTCGACGTGGGGGATGTCGGGCAGCGCGACCTGACCGTGGGTGCTGGCGTCGCTGATGATCAGCGTGCCGCAGCCCAGGAGCCGGTCGACCAGGTGCAGCTCGATGGCCACGTCGCTGATCCGCGACAGCGGGATGTCGTGGCCACGGCGGGTCACGACGCCGGTGCGGGTGATGAGACGACGGTCGGTGAAGGTGTAGGAGGCGGTGAGCCAGACCAGGAAGGGGCGCAGCACCCACCACAGCGCGGCCACGGCGACCAGCGCCCACACGACCAGCGACGCCACGCGGCCCACCTCGCCCTCGAGCAGCACCTGCGCCGCGACGCCGACGGCGAGCAGCACGACGAGGGTCAGCAGCGGCAGCAGCAGCGCCTTGGGGTGGGTGCGGGTGCTGAGGACGACGGACTCCCCGTCGTTGAGCAGCTTCTGCGAGATGGCCACCACACGATCATGTCACCTGCGGGCGACCCGCGCGCACCGGTCGGGCCACCTCACAGGGCGCGCGCGTGCACCACGTCGCCGGCCCCCACGGCCACCTCGCCGTCGGGTCCCGCGACCACCAGGCGACCCTGCTCGTCGACCCCGGTCGCCTGCCCCAGCAGGGTCCGCCCCGCGGGCAGCTCGACGCGCACGCGCCGGCCGACGCTCACGCAGGAGGTGGCGTACGACGCGCGCAGCCGCTCGGCCGCGCCGGCGCCGCCGCCCTGCCAGGTGTCGTAGGACTCCCGCAGCGTGGCGAGCAGGTCGACGAGGAGGGCCGCGCGGGTCGGCACCGGGAGGCCGAGCCGGTCGGCCTCGAGCGCCAGCGAGGTGGCCGTGGCGACCGGCAGCCGGTCGGCAGGGGTCCCGACGTTGAGCCCGATCCCGACCACGGCGGCCGCACCGGCGGGACCCTCGACCCGCTCGACCAGGATCCCGACCAGCTTGCGCTCGCCGCCCGCGGGGGCGCACAGCACGTCGTTGGGCCACTTCACCCCGGCCTCGAAGCCGTGGGCGCGCAAGGTCGCGGCGACCGCCTGCCCGGTCAGCAGCGGCAGCCACGGCCACTGCTGCGCCGGCACCCGCGGGCGCAGCAGGACCGAGAAGGGCAGGGAGGTGCGCGCCGGCATCTCGAAGCCGCGGTCGAGGCGTCCCCGGCCCGCGGTCTGGTGCTCGGCCACCACCACCAGCCCCTCGGCCTCGCCGGCGCGGGCCCGCTCGGCGACCAGCGCGTTGGTGGACGGCGTGGAGGCGACCACCTCCACCCTCAGGCCGGGCACCACGAGCGCGGCCGGGTCGAGCGGGGCGTCGAGCGGGAGCCGCTCCGGCTCGTGGGGTGGGCGCTCGGCGGTGTCCGGGGTCACGGGCACTACATTGACGCACGACCACTCGACGGGCCAGATCAGGAGGCCGGATACACGTGAGCGCACAGCCAGGCGAGGGCACCGACGTCCCCTCTCAGGAGACAGGCATCGACCTCCACACCACCGCGGGCAAGCTGGCCGACCTCGACCGCCGTCTCGACGAGGCGGTGCACGCCGGCTCGGCCAAGGCCGTCGAGAAGCAGCACGCCAAGGGCCGCCAGACCGCGCGCGAGCGCATCGAGCAGCTCTTCGACGAGGGCTCCTTCGTCGAGCTCGACGAGCTGGCCCGGCACCGCTCCACCGCCTTCGGCCTGGAGAAGACCCGCCCCTACGGCGACGGCGTGGTGACCGGCTACGGCACCATCGACGGTCGCCAGGTCTGCGTGTTCTCCCAGGACTTCACCGTCTTCGGCGGCTCGCTGGGCGAGGTCTACGGCGAGAAGATCACCAAGGTGATGGACCTCGCCATCAAGACCGGCTGCCCGATCATCGGCATCAACGAGGGTGCCGGCGCCCGGATCCAGGAGGGCGTGGTCTCCCTCGGCCTCTACGGCGAGATCTTCCGCCGCAACGTGCACGCCTCGGGCGTCATCCCGCAGATCTCCATGATCATGGGCTCCTGCGCCGGCGGCCACGTCTACTCCCCCGCGGTCACCGACTTCACGATCATGGTCGACGGCACCTCCAACATGTTCATCACCGGGCCCGACGTCATCAAGACCGTCACCGGCGAGGACGTCTCGATGGAGGACCTCGGCGGCGCGCGCACCCACAACACCAAGTCGGGCAACGCCCACTACATGGGCTCCGACGAGGCCGACGCGATCGAGTACGTCAAGGCGCTGTTGTCGTTCCTGCCGCAGAACAACCTCGACGAGTCGCCGACCTTCGACGACCCCGCCGACCTCGAGCCCTCCGAGCTCGACCTGGCCCTCGACACGATCATCCCCGACTCCCCGAACCAGCCCTACGACATGCACACCGTCATCGAGGCGGTCGTCGACGACGAGGAGTTCCTCGAGGTCCAGGAGCTCTTCGCCCCCAACCTCATCGTCGGCTTCGGCCGCGTCGAGGGACACTCGGTGGGCGTCGTGGCCAACCAGCCGATGCAGTTCGCCGGCACCCTCGACATCGACGCCTCGGAGAAGGCCGCGCGCTTCGTCCGCTTCTGCGACGCCTTCAACATCCCGGTGCTGACCTTCGTCGACGTGCCCGGCTTCCTGCCCGGCACCGACCAGGAGTGGAACGGCATCATCCGCCGCGGCGCCAAGCTGATCTACGCCTACGCCGAGGCGACGGTGCCGCTCATCACCGTCATCACCCGCAAGGCCTACGGCGGCGCCTACGACGTCATGGGCTCCAAGCACCTCGGCGCCGACATCAACGTCGCGTGGCCCACCGCCCAGATCGCGGTGATGGGCGCCCAGGGCGCGGCCAACATCGTGCACCGCAAGGAGCTCAAGGCCGTCGAGAAGGAGGGCGGCGACGTCGAGGCGCGTCGTGCCGAGCTCATCGACGAGTACGACACCACCCTGGCCAATCCCTACATCGCCGCCGAGCGTGGCTACATCGACGCGGTCATCACGCCCCACGAGACCCGCGTCGAGGTCGTCCGGGCCCTGCGCCTGCTGCGCTCCAAGCGCGAGACCCTGCCTGCGAAGAAGCACGGGAACATCCCGCTGTGAGCGCCGAGCAGGAGCCGGCGGCCCCCGTGCTGCGGGTCGTCACGCCCGACGCGACGCCGGAGGAGATCGCGGCCCTGGTGGCCGTCGTCTCCGCCCTCGGCGCCGGCTCGGAGCCGGCGCAGGCGCCGCGACGCCCCGAGTGGAGCGCCCCGGCCCGCCTGGTGCGGCGCAACCCGCCGCACGGGCCGGGCGGCTGGCGGGCCAGCGCGCTGCCGCGCTGAGCCCACGCGCGGCCCGGCTCAGCGCTGCTCGGCGCAGCGGTAGCCGACCTCGCCGACGGCCTCCACGAAACGGGGCCGGTCGCCGGTGTCCCCGAGCCGGTGGAGCAGGGCCTCGACGCACGCGTCGAGGCCCTGCCGGTCGTCGTCGTCGACCACCGTGGGGCCCGGCCGGTCGCCGCGCACCGAGAGCACCAGGTCGGCCTTGCCCCGCACCCGACGGCCGGTCGAGAGCAGGGTCGTGAGCAGGGTGCGCTCGTGCGCGCCGAGCTCGACCGGCCGCCCGTCGAGCTCGACCGCTCCGGTGGCGGTGTCGAGCACCAGGCCGTTGAGCTCCAGCGTCGCCGGCAGCAGGACCCCGGGCGGTGTGCGCGCGGCGAGGCCCGCCGCGTCGGCGACCAGCGCGTCGGCCTTGGCCCGCAGGTCGCGCGGGCGGAAGGGCTTGACCAGGTAGTCGTCGGCGCCGGCCTGCAGACCCGCCGCGGCGTCGCCGTCCTCGGCCATGGCCGAGATCATCACGACGTGGGTGCCGCTCAGCTCGCGCAGCCGGCGCGCCACCGCGAAGCCGTCGAGGCCCGGCATGTTGACGTCGAGGGTCGTCAGGAGCGGCGCGTGCGCGCGCACCGCGTCGATGCCCTCGAAGCCGTTGCCGGCGAGCACCGTGGTCAGGCCCGCCTGGGTGAGCACGATGTCGATGAGGTCGCGGACGTCGGGGTCGTCCTCGATGACCACCGCGACGGGGGCGGCGGCGGGGGGTCGCTCCGGCATGGCCGGGAGCCTAGGGCATGGTCGGGCCCCGCCCGCCGGGGGCGAAGCCGGCCGCGCGGTCGCCAGCCGGCCTCTAGGCTCGTGCGGTGACCTTCGTGCTGGCCAGTGCCTCCCCCGCCCGACTCGCCACGCTGCGCAGCGCCGGCCTCGATCCCGTGGTCGTGGTCAGCGGCGTCGACGAGTCGGTGCTCGACGGCCTGCCCGCTGCCGAGCTCGCCCTCGGACTCGCCCGCCTCAAGTGCGACGCCGTGGCCGAGCGGGCCGGGTCGACGGGCTCCGAGGTGCCCGCCGACGCCCTCGTGCTCGGCTGCGACTCGGTGCTCGAGCTCGACGGCCGGGCGCTCGGCAAGCCCCACTCCCCCGCCGAGGCCGTCGCGCGCTGGGAGGCCATGCGCGGGCGCACCGGGGTGCTGCGCACCGGTCACCACCTGCGCGACCTCGCCAGCGGGCGCTCGACCGGGGCGACCGCGTCGACGACCGTGCACTTCGCGCAGGTCAGCGACGCCGAGATCGCGGCCTACGTCGCGACCGGCGAGCCGCTGCACGTCGCGGGCGCCTTCACCGTCGACGGCCTGGGCGGCGCCTTCGTCACCGGCATCGAGGGCGACCACCACAACGTGGTGGGCGTCAGCCTGCCGCTCCTCCGCGAGCTGACGGCGGCGCTGGGTCGGTCGTGGACCGACCTGTGGGCGCGGCCGTGAGGGTCTCCTCGGCGGGGTAGATGTCGCCGAGCCCGATCGGGCGCCGGAAGACGAAGGTGCGGAAGAGGTAGAACCGCGCACCGACTCCGAGGGCCAGGCCGATGACGTTGGCCGCGACGTTGTCGGAGACCGGGTCGTCGAGGCCGAGCACGTCGCGGCTGACCACCAGGCACAGCACCGGCAGGGCCATGGTCGCCACGTTGATGACGACGAAGGCCGAGCGGCCCCCGTCGGCCTGGCGCGGCGGGCGGTCGCGGAAGGCCCAGCTCCGCGTGCCGCGGTAGCTGATGACCATGCCCACGGTGTTGGCGACGACGTAGGCCAGCACCGGCTGGTCGGGCAGCAGCGCGTGCTCGCCGGTGTTGAAGCCGTGGACCAGGAGATTGAACAGCACGAGCGCCACGACGGTGGCCAGGCCGCCGACGGCCAGGAACCTGCCGACCTCGGCGAGGACCCGCTCGCGACCCTCGCCCATGGGTCCAGGCTAGGCCACGACGACGTCGGGCCGGGGAGCGACGTGCTCCCCGGCCCGACGGCCGTACGGTTCCGGAGGGGTCCGGAAGGTCCGGAAGGTCCGGAGGGTCCGGCCGGCCTCAGCCGGTGAAGAGCGCCGAGGCCTTGCGGACGGTCTCGACGATGCCGTAGGCCAGCGGGACGCCGACCAGGGCCCAGGCGACGACGATCCGGGCGCTCATGCGTTGCTCCTCTCGGTGGCACGGGCCGCGCGCGGCTCGTGGTACTTGCTGGCGACGGGGCGGACCATCGCGTTGGCCAGCAGGCCCACCGCGAGCAGGCCGACCATGATGAACAGCGCCGGGCGGTAGTCGCCGGCCACGAGCTCACCGGGGGTGCCCCGGCTGTCGAGCACCGAGTTGACGATGAGCGGCCCGGCGACACCGGCGGCCGACCAGGCGGTCAGCAGCCGGCCGTGGATGGCGCCGACCTGGTAGGTGCCGAAGAGGTCGCGCAGGTAGGCCGGGATCGTGGCGAAGCCGCCGCCGTAGAAGCTGATGATGACCGCGGCCAGCAGCACGAAGAGCGCGGTGGCGCTGCTGCCGACGGTGGCGAGCAGCACGTAGAGCACCAGGCCGAGGCCGAGGTAGACGAAGTAGATGCCCTTGCGCCCGATGACGTCGGAGGTCGAGGACCACACGAAGCGACCGGCCATGTTGAAGATCGACAGCAGGCCGACGAAGCCGCCGGCGGCCACGACCGAGACCGTGCTCGTCGCCCCGTCGCGGAAGAAGTCCTGGATCATCGGCGCGGCCTGCTCGAGGATGCCGATGCCGGCGGTCACGTTGCAGAACAGGATGGTCCACAGCAGCCAGAACTGCGGGGTCTTGATCGCGTTGGCCGCGGAGACCGAGTCGGTGGTGACGAGGCTCTTCTGCTTGACCGTCGAGGGGTCGAAGCCGTCGGGGCGCCAGTCGTCGGCCGGCACACGCATGGTGAAGGCGCCGAACATCATGAAGACCAGGTAGAGCGCGGCGAGCGTGAGGAAGAGCAGCACCAGGGCCTGGCCGTCGGCGAACGGGTTCTCGGTGGCGCTGAAGGAGGGGTCGTAGGCGGCGAGCAGCTCGCCGCTCAGCGGGCTGGCGATGAGCGCGCCGCCGCCGAAGCCCATGATCGCCATGCCGGTGGCCAGCCCGGGACGGTCGGGGAACCACTTGATGAGCGTCGAGACCGGCGAGATGTAGCCGATGCCGAGACCGATGCCGCCGATCACGCCGTAGCCGAGGTAGAAGACCCAGATGCTGCCGATCGCGATGCCCAGGGCGCCGACGAGGAAGCCGGTGACCCAGAAGCAGGCGGAGACGAACATGGCGGCGCGCGGACCGTTGCGGTCCACCCACGTGCCGAAGAGGGCGGCGGAGACGCCGAGCATCACGATCGCGATCGAGAACGAGACGCCCACGGCGGTGAGGCTGGAGTCGAAGTGCTCGACCAGGGCGCTCTTGTAGACGCTGGTGGCGTAGACCTGGCCGATGCAGAGGTGGACGGCCAAGGCGGCCGGGGGGATGAGCCAGCGGTTGAAGCCGGGCGGGGCCACGGTCTTCTCGCGGGCGAGGAACGACGGAACCACGGGGGATACCTCCGAGTCGGGAACCCGCTAGTTCTACTCCCCCGCCCGCGTGGCGTGGCTCACCCCCCTGGGGTGGCCCGCCCGTGGCGCCGGGTGTAGGGGGCCCGCCGCACGGGGCTCACTCCACCGGCAGGCCCAGGCCCCGCGCGATGAGCATCCGCTGCACCTCGGAGGTGCCCTCGCCGATCTCGAGCACCTTGGCGTCGCGGTAGAACCGCGCCACGGGGTACTCCTCCATGAAGCCGTAGCCACCGAAGACCTGTGTCGCGATGCGGGTCGCGGTGACCGCCGACTCGGTGGAGTAGAGCTTGGCCACCGCGGCCGCCTGCTTGAAGTCGCGGTACGGCGCGCCACCGTCCTTCATCGCCGCGGCGCGGTAGGTGAGCATCCGGCTGGCGTGCAGCATGACCTCGAGGTCGGCCAGCTGGAAGGCCACGCCCTGCTTGCGCCCGATGGGGCCGCCGAAGGTCTGGCGCTCCCCCGCGTAGGCCAGCGCCATGTCGAGGCAGGCCTGGATGCAGCCCACCGAGAGCGCGGAGATCGCCACGCGCCCGTCGTCGAGGGTGGCGAGGAACTGGGCGTAGCCCCTGCCGCGCTCGCCCAGCAGGTGGTCGGCCGGCACCCGCACGTCGTCGAAGGACAGCGGGTGGGTGTCGGAGGCGTGCCAGCCGAGCTTGTCGTAGGCCTTCTCGGCGGTGAAGCCCGGCGTGCCCGCGGGCACCATGATCGCGGAGATCTCGGGCCGGCCGTCCTCGCGCGTGCCGGTGCGGGCCGTGGCGGTGACCAGCGAGGTGATCGCGCTGCCGGAGTTGGTGATGAACTGCTTGGCGCCGTTGACCACCCACTCCTCCCCCGCCAGCTCCGCGCGGGTGGCGGTGGCGCCGGCGTCGGAGCCCGCACCGGGCTCGGTGAGGCCGAAACCGGCGAGCTGCTCCCCGGCGACCAGCGCGGGCAGCCAGCGCTCCTTCTGCTCCTGCGTGCCGTAGGTGAGGATCGGGTTGATGCCCAGGCCCACACCGGCCTGCAGGGTGATGCCCATCGACTGGTCGACGCGCCCGATCTCCTCGATCGCCACGCAGAGGCTGGTGAAGTCGCCGTCCTCGCCGGCCCCGCCGAACTCCTCGGGCGCGGTGAGGCCGAAGAGCCCCAGCTCGCCCATCTGCTGCACCACGTCGACCGGGAAGTGGTGCTCGCGGTCCCACTGCGCGGCGTGGGGGGCGATCTGGGCCTGCGCGAAGTCGCGCACGCTGCGGCGGAACTCCTCGTGCTCGCGGGAGAGCTCGAAGGCCGAGCCCTGGAGGCCGGCGGGGACGGAGGACGTGACGGCGGTCATGTCGTCCATGCTAGCCGCGCGGTTAGCGTCTGTTAACCACGTGGGCGGCCGCCCCCCGGACCGGGCGAAGGAGTCCGGAGGACAGACCTCGCCGACGCCGGCGCGGAGCGGGCGATAGCCTGCGCACGAGGTGCGGCCGGAGCCGTGCCGAGGACGACGCAGGACCCCTGCGGAGCCCCACCCAGGACAGCCAGAACCCACCACCCCCACCACAGACACCCAGGAGTGACAGGTGCCGGAGACCACGCCGCTGCAGAAGGTGCTCATCGCCAACCGGGGCGAGATCGCGGTCCGGGTCATCCGGGCCTGCAAGGACGCCGGCATCGGCAGCGTCGCCGTCTACGCCGAGCCCGACCGCGACGCCATCTTCGTGCGCATGGCCGACGAGGCCTACTCCCTCGAGGGCGCCACCCCGGCCGAGTCCTACCTCGACATCGCCAAGATCATCGCCGTGGCCCAGCGCTCCGGCGCCGACTCGGTCCACCCGGGCTACGGCTTCCTCGCCGAGAACGCCGACTTCGCGCAGGCCGTGCTCGACGCCGGGCTGATCTGGATCGGTCCCCCGCCGGCCGCCATCGAGGCCCTGGGCGACAAGGCCAAGGCCAAGCACATCGCCGACAAGGCCGAGGCGCCCCTGGCCCCCGGCACCAAGGACCCCGTGGCCGACGCCGACGAGGTCGTCGCCTTCGCCCGCGACAACGGCCTGCCCGTGGCCATCAAGGCCGTCTTCGGCGGTGGCGGCCGCGGCCTCAAGGTCGCCCGCACCCTGGAGGAGATCCCCGACGCCTACGAGTCGGCGGTGCGCGAGGCGGTCACCGCCTTCGGGCGCGGCGAGTGCCTGGTCGAGAAGTTCCTCGACAAGCCGCGCCACGTCGAGACCCAGTGCCTGGCCGACCAGCACGGCAACGTCGTGGTGGTCTCCACGCGCGACTGCTCCCTGCAGCGGCGCAACCAGAAGCTCGTGGAGGAGGCGCCCGCGCCCTTCCTGAGCCAGGAGCAGCTCGCCGAGCTCTACGAGTCCTCCAAGCGCATCCTGCGCGAGGCGGGCTACTACGGCGCAGGCACCTGCGAGTTCCTGGTCGCCCAGGACGGCACCATCTCCTTCCTCGAGGTCAACACCCGCCTCCAGGTCGAGCACTGCGTCTCCGAGGAGGTCACCGGCATCGACCTCGTGCGCGAGATGTTCCGCATCGCCGCCGGCGAGGAGCTCGGCTACGACGACCCCGAGATCCGCGGGCACTCCATCGAGTTCCGCATCAACGCCGAGGACGGCGGGCGCAACTTCATGCCCGCGCCCGGCACCCTCACCGCCTGGGCGCCGCCCAGCGGACCTGGCGTGCGCGTCGACGGCGGCTACGAGTCGGGCCAGACCGTCCCCGGCTCCTTCGACTCCCTCATCGCCAAGCTCGTCGTCACGGGCCGCGACCGCACCCAGGCCCTCGAGCGCTCGCGCCGCGCGCTGGAGGAGTTCGTGGTCGACGGCATGCCGACCGTCATCCCGTTCCACCGTGCCGTGGTCTCCGACCCGGCCTACGTCGGCGCCTCCACCCCCACCGGCGAGGGCTCCTTCGAGGTCTACACCCAGTGGATCGAGACCGAGTTCGACAACCGGATCGAGCCCTACTCCGGTGAGGCCGGCGAGGCGGCCGAGGAGGCCGAGCGCCAGAAGGTCGTCGTCGAGGTCGGCGGCAAGCGCCTCGAGGTCGTCCTGCCCGGCGGGCTCGGCGGCGTCGCCGCGGCCGCCGGCGGCGGGGGCAAGGCCAAGCCGAAGCGGGCGGGCGGCAAGAAGGCCGGCGCGGCCGCCAGCGGCGACGCCGTCACCAGCCCGATGCAGGGCACCGTGGTCAAGGTCGTGGTCGCCGAGGGCCAGGAGGTCGCCGAGGGCGACACCGTCGTGGTCATCGAGGCGATGAAGATGGAGCAGCCGCTGAAGGCCCACAAGGCCGGCACCGTGACCGGCCTGCAGGCCGAGGTCGGCGCCACCGTCACCAACGGCGCCGTGATCTGCGAGCTCAAGGACTGAGCCGGCGGGCGCCGAGGGGGTCGGTCGGTAGCGTCGGACCCGTGCCCCACGAGCCCGACCTGCAGCCCGACCCGCAGCCCGACCCGCATCCCGAGCTGCGAGCTCCTTCGCAGCGGGTCAGCCCCCGCGCCCGCACGATGTGGACCGTCGAGACCCTCCTCGAGGGGCTCGTCTCCGCCGCCCTCGTGGTGGTCGTCGTGGCCCTGGTCGACGCGGTCGACGTCACCTGGTGGGGCGTGGCCCTGCTGGGAGCCGCGGTCGCGGCGTACGCCCTGGTCGTGCCGCGGTGGCGCTGGGCGGTGCACCGGTGGGAGGTCACCGACACCGCGGTCTACACCCAGGTCGGGTGGTGGAGCCTGGAGCAACGGGTCGCGCCGCTCTCGCGGATCCAGACCGTCGACCACGTCGTCGGCCCGGTCGAGCGGGCCTTCGGGCTGGCCACCGTCACCGTCACGACGGCCTCGGCGGCCGGGGCGCTGCGGGTCTCCGGCCTCGAGCGCGACCGTGCCCGCCGCCTCGTCGACGAGCTGACGCTGCGCGCCGAGGCCGCCGGCGGCGACGCGACGTGAGCGAGGCGGAGCCGGAGCCGGTGCCCGAGCCGGTGGTGGGGCCGGTGGTGGGGCCGGTGGTGGAGCCGGTGGTGGAGCCGGTGGTGGCGGAGTCCGAGTGGCAGCGCCTCGACCCCCGGATGCTGCTGGTGCACCCGGTGAAGGAGGTCGTGCGCTTCCTGCCGGTGCTCGTCGGCGTGTGGTTCGCCGGCAGTGCGGCGGGCTCGTCGTGGCAGCTGCTCGGGGTGGCGGTGCCCGTGGCCCTGGGGGTGCTGCGCTACCTCACGACCAGCTTCCGCGTCGCCCACGACCGCGTCGAGCTGCGTCGCGGCCTGCTCGAGCGCCACGTGCTCTCCACCCCCGTCGACCGGGTGCGCACGGTCGACCTCACCGCCTCCCCCGTGCACCGCGTGCTGGGCCTGACCACGATGCGCGTCGGCACCGGCACGGCCTCCAGCGACGACGACGAGCAGCTCGACCTCGACGGGCTGCCCGTGGAGCGGGCCCGCCGGCTGCGCGACGAGCTGCTGCGCGCGGCCCCCTCCGCGCCGGGCGCCGAGGGGGACCTCGACGCCGAGGGCCGGTCGCGGCCCCCGGCGCCCGCGGCGCCGCCCGTGCTCGTGCTCGACGCCGCCTGGGCCCGCTACGCCCCGCTCACCAGCGCGGGGCTCGTGCTCGCCGCCGCCGTCGTCGGCGGTGGGCTGCAGCTCCTGCAGGTCCTCGGCGGGCTCGACCGCATCGACGTCGACGGCGTGGCCCGCGACGTCGCCACCGCACCGCTGCTGGCCCTCGCGGCCGTCGCCGTGGGCCTCGGCCTCGTGGTCGTCGCCGGACTCGCCGTCGTGGCCTACCTGGTGTCCTACTGGGGCTTCTCGCTGCGGCGGTCGGGAGCCAGCTGGCACCTGGTGCGCGGCCTGCTCACCACCCGGGAGACCAGCCTCGACGACGCGCGCCTGCACGGCGTCACCCTGACCGAGCCGGTCGGGCTCCGCCTGGCCGGCGGCGCCGGGCTCAGCGCGATCGTCACCGGGCTGCGGGGCGAGGGCGGCGCGGCCAGCGCCCTGCTCACCCCGCCCGCGCCGTACGCCGTGGTCGCCGCGACGGCCGCGGCCGTGGTGGGCGACGCCGAGCCGGTCATGGGGCCGCTGGTGCCGCACGGTCCGCAGGCGACGCGTCGTGCGTGGGTGCGCGCCTGCGCGCCGGCGCTCGTGCTCGCGGGCCTGGTGGTGGCGGTGGTGCTCGCCGACCTCCCGGGCACGTCGTCGTGGCTGCTGCCGCTCGTGCCCGCGCTGCTCGTGGGCGGGGCCCTGCTGGGCCGCGACCGCGCCCGCTCGCTGGGCCACGCGCTCACCGCGCGCCACCTCGTGGCGCGCCGCGGCAGCGTGGTGCGGCGCCGCGACGTGCTCGCCCGCGAGGCGGTCATCGGGTGGACGCTGCGGGCCACGTGGCTGCAGCGGCGCGCCGGCCTGTGCTCGCTGGTCGCGACGACCGCCGGTGGGCGGCAGTCGGTGGTGGTGGCCGACGTGCCGCGCGCCCTCGCCGTCCGGCTCGCCGCCTCCGCCCGGCCCGGGCTGCTGGAGCAGTTCCTCCTGGTGGACGAGTCACACGGCTGACACACCGACGTCGGTACCCTCCGGGCATGTTCTCCAAGGTGCTGGTGGCCAACCGCGGCGAGATCGCGATCCGGGCGTTCCGTGCGGCGTACGAGCTCGGGGCCGAGACCGTCGCGGTGTTCCCCTACGAGGACCGGGGCTCGGAGCACCGGCTCAAGGCCGACGAGGCCTACGAGATCGGCGAGCGCGGCCACCCCGTGCGCACCTACCTCGACCCCGACGCGATCGTGGCCGCGGCGGTCCAGGCCGGCGCCGACGCGGTCTACCCCGGCTACGGCTTCCTCTCGGAGAACCCCGCCCTCGCCGAGGCCTGCGCCAACGCCGGGATCACCTTCATCGGGCCCACCGCCGACGTCCTCGAGCTGACCGGCAACAAGGCCCGTGCCATCGCCGCCGCCAAGGCGGCGGGCGTGCCCGTCCTGGCCAGCGTCGAGCCCTCGACCGACGTCGACGCCCTCGTCGAGGCCGCCCAGGAGCTGCCCTTCCCGCTCTTCGTCAAGGCCGTGGCGGGTGGCGGCGGGCGCGGCATGCGCCGCGTCGACGACCCGGCCAGGCTGCGCGAGGCCGTCGAGACCTGCATGCGCGAGGGCGAGGCCGCGTTCGGCGACCCCACCGTCTTCGTCGAGCAGGCCGTGGTGGAGCCGCGCCACATCGAGGTGCAGATCCTCGCCGACGGCCAGGGCGGCGTCATGCACCTCTTCGAGCGCGACTGCTCGGTGCAGCGACGCCACCAGAAGGTCGTGGAGATCGCCCCGGCGCCCAACCTCGACCCGGAGCTGCGCGATCGCATGTGCGCCGACGCGGTGCGCTTCGCCCGCGAGATCGGCTACCGCAACGCCGGCACCGTCGAGTTCCTCCTCGACCCCGACGGCAACTACGTCTTCATCGAGATGAACCCCCGCATCCAGGTCGAGCACACCGTGACCGAGGAGGTCACCGACGTCGACCTCGTGCAGTCGCAGATGCGCATCGCCTCCGGGGAGAGCCTCGCCGACCTCGGGCTGTCGCAGGAGACCGTGCAGCTGCGCGGCGCCGCGCTGCAGTGCCGCATCACCACCGAGAGCCCCGCCAACGACTTCCGGCCCGACACCGGCACCATCACCACCTACCGCTCCCCCGGCGGCGCCGGTGTGCGCGTCGACGGCGGCACGACCTACTCCGGCGCCGAGGTCAGCGCCCACTTCGACTCGATGCTGGCCAAGCTCACCTGCCGCGGTCGCGACTTCCCCACCGCGGTGGCCCGCGCGCGCCGCGCCGTCGCGGAGTTCCGCATCCGCGGTGTCGCCACCAACATCGCCTTCCTCCAGGCGCTGCTCGACGACCCCGACTTCGCCGCGGGCCGGGTGACCACGTCGTTCATCGAGACCCACCCGCAGCTGCTCACCGCACGCGCCTCCGGCGACCGCGGCACCAAGCTGCTGGCCTACCTCGCCGACGTCACCGTCAACAAGCCCCACGGCGAGGCCCCGGTGACCCTCGACCCCCGCACCAAGCTGCCGCGGGTCGACCTGTCGGTGCCCGCCCCCGACGGCACCCGCCAGCAGCTGCTGGCGCTGGGGCCCGACGCCTTCGCCCGCGACCTGCGCGAGCGCACCGGGGTGGCCGTCACCGACACCACCTTCCGCGACGCCCACCAGTCGCTGCTGGCGACCCGGGTGCGCACCAAGGACCTCCTCGCCGTCGCGGGCCACGTCGCCCGCACCACCCCCCAGCTGTGGTCGCTGGAGGCCTGGGGCGGTGCGACCTACGACGTGTCGCTGCGCTTCCTCGCCGAGGACCCCTGGGAGCGCCTGGCCCAGCTGCGCCAGGCGGTGCCCAACATCTGCCTGCAGATGCTGCTGCGCGGGCGCAACACCGTCGGCTACACCCCCTACCCCACCGCGGTGACCCACGCCTTCGTCGAGGAGGCCGCCGCCACCGGCATCGACGTGTTCCGGATCTTCGACGCCCTCAACGACGTGGAGCAGATGCGCCCGGCCATCGAGGCCGTGCGCGCCACCGGCACCACGGTGGCCGAGGTCGCGCTGTGCTACACCGGCGACCTCTCCGACCCCGCCGAGGACCTCTACACCCTCGACTACTACCTGCGCCTGGCCGAGCAGATCGTCGACGCCGGCGCCCACGTGCTGGCCATCAAGGACATGGCCGGCCTGCTGCGCGCCCCCGCGGCCCGCACGCTGGTGACCGCGCTGCGCGAGCGCTTCGACCTGCCGGTGCACCTGCACACCCACGACACCCCGGGCGGGCAGCTGGCCACCCTGCTGGCCGCCATCGACGCCGGGGTCGACGCGGTCGACGCCGCGACCGCCGCGATGGCGGGCACGACCTCGCAGCCGCCGATCTCGGCGCTGGTCGCCGGCACCGACTTCTCGGCGCGCGAGACCGGCCTCGACCTCGCGGCGGTCAACGCGCTCGAGCCGTACTGGGAGGCCACGCGCCGCGTCTACGCCCCCTTCGAGTCGGGCCTGCCGGCGCCCACCGGGCGGGTCTACCGCCACGAGATCCCCGGCGGCCAGCTCTCCAACCTGCGCCAGCAGGCGATCGCGCTCGGCCTGGGCGAGAAGTTCGAGCAGATCGAGGACATGTACGCCGCGGCCAACGACATCCTGGGCCGGGTCGTGAAGGTGACGCCGTCCTCCAAGGTGGTCGGCGACCTCGCGCTCCACCTGGTCGCCGCGGGCGCCGACCCCGAGGAGTTCGCGGCCGACCCGGCCTCCTTCGACATCCCCGGCTCGGTGATCGGCTTCCTGCACGGCGAGCTCGGCGACCCGCCCGGCGGCTGGCCCGAGCCGTTCCGCACCAGGGCGCTGGAGGGTCGCTCCTACCAGGCGCCGGCCGAGGAGCTCACCGACGAGCAGGCCGCGGGGCTGGGCCTCGACGGCGAGGTCAGCCAGCGCACCCGCCGCGACACCCTCAACGAGCTGCTCTTCGCCGGCCCGACCAAGGAGTTCCGCGAGTCGCGCTCGACCTACGGCGACCTCTCGGTGCTGTCCACCCTGGACTTCCTCTACGGGCTGCGCCGCGGCGAGGAGCACACCGTGGAGATCGCGGAGGGCAAGAAGCTCATCCTCGGCGTCCAGGCGATCGGCGAGCCCGACGAGCGCGGCATCCGCACGGTGATGTGCACCATCAACGGCCAGATGCGCCCGATCCCGGTGCGCGACCGCTCGGTCTCGGCCGACGCCGCGGCCGTGGAGAAGGCCGACCCGGCGAAGCCGGGCCAGGTCGCGGCCCCCTTCCAGGGCGTCGTGAGCGTCGTCGTGGCCGAGGGCGACCGCGTCGCCGCGGGCGACACCGTGGCCACCATCGAGGCCATGAAGATGGAGGCGGCGATCACCGCCCCCGTCGACGGCACGGTGGAGCGGGTGGCGCTGTCGGGCACCCAGGCCGTCGAGGGCGGTGACCTGGTCGTCGTGCTGGCCTAGGGTCGGGCGATGACCCACGTCGTCCTCTTCCACCACGCCCTCGGGCAGACGCCCGGCTTCCACGCCTTCGCCGACCGGCTGCGCGCAGCCGGTCACGAGGTCACCGCCCCCGACCTCTACGCCGGGGCGACCTTCACCGACCTCGACGAGGGCGTGGCCCACGCCCGCTCGACCGGCTTCGACGTCGTGCGTCAGCGCGGCCTGGACGCCGCCGCCGACCTGCCCGACGACGTGGTGTGGGCCGGGATGTCCCTGGGGCTGATGCCGGCGCAGACCCTGGCCCAGACCCGGCCCGGCGCCCGCGGGGCGCTGCTCCTGCACGGCAGCGTGCCGCCGGAGGCGCTCGGGTCGCCCTGGCCGAGCGGGCTGCCGGCGCAGGTGCACGTCATGGAGCACGACGACTGGGGCGACGTCGACGACTGCCGCGCCCTGGCCGCCGCGCAGGACGAGGTCGAGCTCTTCCTCTACCCCGGCGCGGGCCACCTCTTCACCGACGCCTCCTCGGTCGACCACGACCCCGCCGCGAGCGACCTGCTCCTCGAGCGGGTCCTGGCCTTCCTCCAGCGGGTCGGCTAGCCCCCGGGCGTCGCGGGCGCCGGCGTGGTGATGACGTCGACGCCCGTCATGCCGCCGGCACCCGCCGTGTAGGCGTGCGGCCGGTCGGCCGCCCACTCCGCGGTGGCGCCCGCGGCGAGCTCCAGGGGGGCGTCGTCGCCCGGCTCCACCCGGCACGAGCCGGTCAGCACCACCAGGCGCTCGCGGGTGCCCGGGGCGTGGGCCGGCGAGCGGCGACGACCGCCGGGCGGCATGCGCAGCAGCCAGACCTCCACCGTGCGGTCGGCCTCGGCGAGCAGGTGCAGCCGCACGGTCTCCAGATCCGGGTCGGCCACCGCGACCCCGTCGCGGTCCTCGACGAGGGCGGCCAGCGGCACACCGAGCGGGCCCGCGAGGGCGTACAGCGTGTCGAGGGTCGGGTTGCGGCGCCCCGTCTCGAGCTCCGAGAGCGAGCCCTTGCCCACGCCGGCGGCCTCGGCCAGCGCGGCCAGCGACAGCCCGCGCGCGCGGCGTACGGCGCGCACCCGCGCACCGGCCTCGGCGCCCGGGCGGTGGACCTGGTCCGCCACGGGCGGCTCCCTCCGACTAGGGTTCTGTATACGGAACCCTAGCGCGGCGAGGAGGCCCCGGTGCCGACCACGACCGACGACGCCCCGGAGGCGCCCGCCCACGGCAGCCCCGTGCTGGCCGGTGTGGTGGTCGCCCTCGTCGGCTTCTCCAGCTCCTTCGCGGTCGTGCTGGCCGGGCTGGTGGCCGTCGGCGCCTCGCCCACCCAGGCCGCCTCCGGGCTGCTGACGCTCTGCGTCACGCAGGCGCTGGGCATGCTCTGGCTCAGCCTGCGTCACCGCATCCCGCTCACCCTGGCCTGGTCGACCCCGGGCGCGGCGCTGCTGGCCACGACCGGCGGTGCCGTGGGCGGCTGGCCCGCGGCGGTGGGCGCGTTCGTCGCCACCGGCGCGCTCGTGCTGCTCACCGCGGCGTGGCCGCGGCTGGGTGACCTGGTCGCCCGGGTGCCGCCCGCGCTCGCCCGGGCGATGCTCGCCGGGGTGCTGCTGCCGCTGTGCCTGGCGCCGGTGACGGCGCTCGCCACCGACCCGTGGGCGGTGGCGCCGGTCGTCGTGGTGTGGCTGGTCCTGCTGCGCGCGGCCCGCCGGTGGGCCGCGCCCGCGGCGCTGGGCGCCGCGCTGGTCGTCGCCGTGGTCGACGTGACCGCCGGCGACGGCGCCCGGCTCGCCGCGGGCGACCTGCTGCCGCGTCTCGACCTCACCGCTCCGACGTGGACGCTGCCGGCCCTGGTGGGCCTGGCGCTGCCGCTCTACGTCGTCACGATGGCCTCGCAGAACCTCCCCGGGGTGGCGGTGATGAGCGCCGAGGGCTACGCCGTGCCGTGGCGCGAGTCGATGGCGGTCACGGGGGTGGCCACCGTGGTCGGCGCCCCGGCCGGCGCCCACGCGGTCAACCTGGCCGCGATCACCGCGGCCCTGGCGGCCGGCCCCGAGGCCGGCCCCGACCGCGAGCGCCGCTGGGTCGCCGCCGTCACCGCGGCGGTGGCCTACCTCGCGCTGGCGGTGGCCAGCGCCGCCCTGGCCTCCCTGGTGGCCGCCTCCTCCAGCGCGGTGGTGCCCGCCGCGGCCGGTCTGGCGCTGCTGGGCACGTTCGCCGCCTCGGCCAGCGACGCCCTGGGCGCGAGCGAGCAGCGTGAGGCCGCGGCCGTCACCTTCCTCGTCGCCGCCTCCGGCGTCGTCGTGCTCGGCGTGGGAGCGGCGTTCTGGGCGCTGCTGGCCGGGCTCGGGGTGCGCGCGGCGCTGCGCGCGGGCCCCCGCGCGGTCACGACACCGCGACGGTGAACCAGGTCGAGCGCAGGCCCAGCGCGGAGCGGAACCCGTCGCCGCTCACCGTGACCGAGCCCCGCGTCCCGCTCAGCACGAGGGTCGTGACGCGACCGCCCCACTCGCCGTTGCCGTCGCGGGCGGTGACCCGCACGCCCCGCAGGTCGCCGACCGCGGGCCAGCGCCGCTCCAGGGTCTCGTCGGCCAGCCGCACCGACCAGTCGTGCACGGGGTTGCCGGCCCAGTCGTCGTACGGGTCGGCCCGGGCCACCAGGTAGGGCACCGAGCCGGCCGAGGTCCATCCCCCGCTGCTCGAGGAGAACTGCGTGAAGGCGGGCGACCCGTCGGCGAGCAGCACCTGGCCGGCGGTGTCGGCGATCGCGGCGTCGGAGGCGGGGTGCTCGGAGCCGACCCCGCCGTAGACCTGAGAGGCCGTGGTGTCGTAGACGTCGAAGTGGCCCCCGCGGGGGTGGAGCCGCTCGTAGGCGGCGTAGGTGCGGGCCGCCACCGCCTGGGCCCGCACGGCGGCCGGCGACCAGCTCGCCGGCACCTCGCGCGGCACCACGCCGCGCAGGTAGGCCTCCAGGCGCAGGTCGTTGACCGTGTCGCGGGCGGCCGAGCCCGGGGTCACGGTGGCGGCACGCAGCCGACCGCGGTACTGCTGGTCCCCGCCGGGCGTCACCAGGGTGAGCGGCTGACCGCCCGCGGCGAGCTCCCCGTCGCCCTCGAGCTCGCGCCAGCGCCGCCATCGGTCGGTGCGGAAGGAGACCCGGGTGGCCCCGGTGGCGGCCTGCTGCACCCGCCACAGCGAGGCGCCCTTGTCGGGCAGCAGGGTCAGCTCACCGGTCGCGGTGTCGCGCAGCGTCAGCCCCGGCCGGGCGCGCACGACGAGGTCGTCGGTGGTGTCGGCGCCGACGAGCACGTCGATGCGTCCGGCGCGCCGGCCCCAGGTCAGGTCGGGGTAGTAGAAGTCGAGGATCTCGCGGTGGTCCAGGCCCTGGCGGGCCGCGCCCTCCGCGCCGTACTGCGACATGCCGTGACCGTGACCGTAGCCGTGGCCGGTGAGGGTCAGCACGGCGTCGGGCGGCACGGTCCAGGTGTCGGCGGCCGACGCGGCCGACGCGGACGGCGTCGCCGCGAGCGGGGCGGGCAGGGGCACGGCGACGGCGGCGAGCAGCAGGGCGACGCGCGCACGACCGCGGGGTCGGCGGGACAGCATGACCCGATGGCACCACACGACCCACCGGCCCCGCGGGGCTCTTCGCGAACTACGCCGGGGTAGTTCGCGGGAGGAGGCTCAGACGAGCCAGAACCAGTCCGAGCGCAACCCGAAGAACGAGCGGAACCGGTCACCGCTCACGGTGCTGGAGGCGTCGGTGCCACTCACGCGCACCTCGACGACGCGACCGCCGCGCGGGCCGTCTCCGTCGCGGCGGGTGACCTCCACGCCGGTGAGCTCGCCGATCTGCGGCAGCGCCCGCTCGAGCGCCTCGTCGCTGATCCGCACCGTGCCCTCGGGCCACGGCACGTAGGGGTTGCCGCGCCACGGGTCGTAGGGGTCCCTTTTCGCCCGCAGGTAGCCGAAGGATCCGGCCCGGGTCCAGCCGCCGTTGCTGGCCGAGAACTGCGCGAAGATCGGCTTCCCGTCCTTCGTGCGCACCTGGCGCGCGGTGGCCCGGATCGCCGTGTCGGCCCGCGGGTGCTCGGCGGAGAAGCCGCCGTAGACCTGGCAGGCGGCGGTGTCGCACAGCTGGTAGTGCCGCGAGCCCGGTGCGGCGGCGCGCTCGAAGGCGGCGTAGGTGCGGGCGGCGACGGCCTGGGCGCGGATCGCGTCGGGGTCCCAGGTCGAGGCGATCACCTCGGCCGGCACCACGCCCCGCAGGTAGGACTCCAGCGCGACGACGTTGACGGTGTCGCGGCCCGACCCGGAGGCCGCCGAGCGCAGCGCGCCGCGGTAGTCCACGGCGCCCGCGGGCGTGTGCAGCCGCACCGGCGCTCCCCCGGCCGCGAACTGCGCCTGCCCCGGCAGCACCCGCCACCGCTTCCAGGGGCCGCCGGAGGTCTGCGACGAGACCAGGCTGTCACCGTCGGCGGCGGCGGTGATCCGCCACCGGCTCGCCTCGGGGCGGGCCTCGGCGAGCCGCCAGGTGCGCGCGGAGCCCGCCGACCCGGTCGCGGTCAGGGCCCGACGCGCGCTCACGACGACGTCGTCGCTGGTGTCGGCCGAGAGCAGCACCCTGACGTCGCCGCCGACCGTGCCCCGGCCGGTGCCGGGGTAGTAGAAGCGCAGGATCCGCTGGGCCCCGAGGCCCTGGCGTGCGGCGCCCTCGGCGCCCCACTGCGACAGGCCGACGCCGTGGCCGTAGCCGCGCCCGGCCAGGTCGACGCCACCGATCGGGGCCCTCCGCTCCCCCTCCTCGGCGGCCGCACCGCGCGTCGGCAGGGCGACCGACATCAGTGCCACCGACAGCAGGGCCACCGACAGCAGGGCGGCCGACAGCAGGGAGCCGGCGCCGCTCAGGCGGCGCGCGGGGTGGGCACGGGCGGGGCGGGGGTGGCGCACAGGGACTCCCGGGGGGGTGGAGGCAGGCAGGACGCGCCCGATCCTCACAGGAGGACCGGGCGCGTCTCAAGCCCGCTCGGTGCGGTGCGGTGCCGTGCGGGGTGGTGCGGTCAGCCGTTGTAGGACGGCTGCGACTGGGCGTTGAAGGTGCCCATGCGCACCTTCTTGGCCTTGTTCACGCGCGGGTCGTCGATGGCGAAGACCTCGAGGCCGCGGGTGATGTCGCTGGAGTAGATGTGGCCGTTGTACCAGTACGTCGACCAGGAGCCACCGAGCACGAGCTCGGTGTCGGAGATGGCTCCGCGGTCGAAGTGGGCGATCTCGACCGGCTTGCGGGAGTTGGTGAAGTCGAAGACCGAGAAGCCGCCCTGGTACCACGCCTGCACCATGATGTCGCGGCCCTCCACCGGGATCAGCGAGCCGTTGTGGGCCACGCAGTTCTCGGTGAGCGCCTGGGTGCGCGGGATCTTGTAGTAGCTGCGGAACTCCAGGTCGCGACGCACGATGTCGTAGATGCCGTTGGCGCCCCGCTTGGGGCCGGTGCCGGGGTTGCAGGTCGGCGCACCGCCGCCGCCGAGCTCGTCGGTGAAGACGACCTTGGTGCCGGCGTTGTTGAAGGTGGCGCTGTGCCAGAAGGCGAAGTTGCGCTCGTCGCGGACCCGGTCGATGACGCGGGGCTCGGCGCGCTTGCTGATGTCCATCAGGATGCCGTCGCCCATGCAGGCCCCCGCGGCGAGGTCCTTCTGCGGGTAGGCGGTGATGTCGTGGCAGCCGCTCGTGGCGCTGTTGCCGCCGGGCACGCCGCTGCCGGGGTTGCCGCCGCCGGGGAACAGCCTCGGCGTGCGGAGCAGCTCCGCCCCGGCGGGGTCGGACACGGGCACGGTGACGATGCTGATGCGGTCGTGCGGGGTCTGGCAGTCGGGGAAGGCGTCGTTGGGTCCGTAGGAGGACACGTAGACGAAGAGCCGCTCCCCCGACTTCGACGGCGCGAGGGTGTGGGTGTGCGAGCCGCAGTCGGTCTCCACCGACGCGACGTACTCCGGGGCGGCGGGGTCGGAGATGTCGAAGACCCGCAGACCCTCCCACGACGACTCCTCCTCGGCCGACTGCGAGACGCTGCTGCACGAGTCGTCGCTGCGGCTGGAGTCGACGCTCAGCACGAGGACGTCGCGGTAGACCGAGACGTCGCCCTGACCGCCGGGGCACTCGACCTGGGCCACGCGCTTCGGCTCGGTGGGGCGGGAGATGTCGAAGACCGCGAAGCCGTTGTAGTTGCCGTCGTAGGCGTACTTGCCCTGGAAGGCCAGGTCGCTGCCGACGCCGCCGTTCTCCGGCGTGAAGGAGCCGACCAGCGGCTTGCGGGCGATCTGTCGCACGTTGCTGCTCTTGTCGACCTCGCCCTGGTCGGCGGTGGCCTCGTAGGAGTCGAGACCGGCGAGCGCCTGGCCGGGCAGCGCGCAGGCGTCGTCGAAGTTGTCGCCGGCGGCGCGCAGGTCCGCGCGCTCGGCGGGGGTGCAGGTCGGGTCGGTGCGCTCGGCGGAGGCCGAGCCGGCGCCGGTGATCGTGAGGCCGGCGACCGCGCCGGCGCCGAGGGCCAGCGAGAGCAGCGCGAGCCCGGCGCGGGTGCGGCGGGGGGTGGGTGGTGTCACGGGGGGTGGGCCCTTCGTCCGAGTGTCGAATCCCTCCGCGGGTGCCGCGGAGGGGTGGGTCAGGAGAATCTTGGCCGCTGTGGCCCGATCGCGCCACCCTGTGATGTGCTGGATCCATGACTCGGGTCGTTGTCCTGCACCGTACGTCGATCGCCGCGGCCGCCGCCGTGCTCGCGCTGGGCCTCGCGGGGTGCAGCTCCGACGACGGCGCCTCGGGGACGCCGGAGGGGGGCGCGTCCGACGCCCCCGCGGGCTCCCCCGCCGCCGAGCTGCCCGCCGGGGTCGACGCCGACGACGCGTCGTTCCTGACCCAGATGGTGCCCCACCACGCGCAGGCGCTGACGCTGGTCGACCTGGCGCAGACCCGGGCTGCGAGCCCGGCCGTGCTCGCGGCGGCCGACCGCATCGCGGCAGGCCAGGGCCCCGAGATCCTCGAGATGGCGGCGTGGCTGGACGCCCGCGGCCTCCCGGTGCCCGACGAGTCCGACCTGGCGGAGATGACCGAGGCGGTGTCGGGCGACTCCGCGGCGGGGCACGAGGGTCACGACATGGAGGGCATGGAGGGCATGGGGGCCATGCCCGGGATGCTCGGCTCCGACGACCTCGACGCCCTGGCCGCGGCCGAGGGCGTCGACTTCGACCGGCTCTTCCTCACCGACATGATCCGCCACCACGAGGGCGCGGTCACGATGGCCGAGGCGGTGCTCGCCGACGGCTCCGACCAGCGCGTCAACGAGATCGCCACCGAGATCTCCGCGGGCCAGACCGCGGAGATCGAGCGGCTCAAGGTCCTGCTCGACCGGCTCTGAGGCCGGCCGCGCCCCGGCCGCTCCCGGTCGGACGCCGCCCGGACACGGGTCGGGCGCGGGTCAGACGCGGTGCAGCCGGCGGGCGGCCTCCGCGATCGACCCGCTCATCGAGGGGTAGACGGTGAAGGTGGCCGCGAGCTGGTCGGCGGTGATCGACTCCGCCACGGCCAGCGACACCGGGTGGATCAGCTCGCTGGCCCGCGGACCGACCACCACGCCGCCGACGACGATGCCGGTGCCGGGACGGCAGAAGAGCTTGACGAACCCGTCGCGCACGCCCTGCATCTTGGCCCGCGGGTTGCCCGACAGCGGCAGCATGACGACCTCGGCGGTGATCTCCCCGTTGTCGACGGCCTGCTGCGACCAGCCGACCGTGGCGATCTCGGGGGCGGTGAAGACGTTGGAGGCGACCTTCTTGAGGTCCAGGGGCGCGACGGCGTCGCCGAGGAAGTGGTACATCGCGATCCGGCCCTGCATGGCCGCCACCGACGCGAGCATCAGCACACCGGTGCAGTCGCCGGCGGCGTAGACCCCGCGGGCGGTGGTGCGCGAGACGCGGTCGACGCCGACGAAGCCGCCGTCCTTGAGCCGCACGCCGGCGTCCTCGAGACCGAGGTCGGTGGTGTTGGGCACCGAGCCGAGCGCGAGGATGCAGTGCGAGCCCTGCACGCTGCGGCCGTCGGTGAGCGTCACGGTCACGACGTCGCCGTCGCGCGTCACCGACTCCATCCGCGAGCGGGAGAGCACCTTCATGCCGCGGCGCTTGGAGACCTCCTCGAGCACGGCCGAGGCGTCGGCGTCCTCGCCGGGCAGCACGCGGTCGCGCGAGGAGACGAGGGTGACGGGGATCCCGAGAGCGAGGTAGGCCGACGCGAACTCGGCCCCGGTCACGCCCGAGCCGACCACGATCAGCTCGGTCGGCACCTCGGTGAGGTCGTAGACCTGCTCCCAGGTGAGGATCCGCTCGCCGTCGGGCTGGGCGCTGGGCAGCGTGCGGGGCGAGGCGCCGGTCGCGATGAGCACGGCGCCGGCCTCGAGGGTCTGCTCGGAGCCGTCGGGGCCGGTCACCACGACGCGCTCGGGACCGTCGAGGCGGCCGCGGCCGCGCACCACCGTGACGTTCTCGCGGTCGAGGCGGCGGCCGATGTCGACCGACTGCTCGGCGGCGAGGGCCTTGACCCGGGTGTTGACCCGGGCCAGGTCCACGCTGAGCGTCGTGGCCGCGTCGCCCTCCACGTCGTGGAAGTTGACCCCGAGCTCGGCGGCGCCGGCGACCTCGGTCATCAGCTCGGAGGTGGCGATGAGGGTCTTGCTCGGCACGCAGTCGGTGATGACCGCCGACCCGCCGAGACCGTCGGTGTCGACCACGGTCACCTCGGCCCCGAGCTGGCTGGCGACCAGCGCGGACTCGTAGCCCCCGGGACCACCGCCGATGATGACGACCTTGTCGACTGTCCGGTCGGGCATGGCTGTGCTCCTCGCGCTGGCGGGCTCGGTCAGAAGTTGATCATGTGGCCGGCGATGCCGTGCACGGCTTCCTTCACCGACTCACCCAGCGTCGGGTGGGCGAAGACGTTGCGGGCCACCTCGTCGGCGGTGAGGTCCCACTGCTGGGCCAGGGTCAGCACCGGCAGCAGCTCGGTCACGTCGGGGCCGATGAGGTGGGCACCGATGATCTCGTTGTGCTCGGCGTCGGCGACGACCTTCACGAAGCCGACCGCGTCGCCGAGACCCTGCGCCTTGCCGTTGGCCGAGAAGGGGAACGTGGAGGTCTTGACGTCGTAGCCCTTGTCCTTGGCCTGCTGCTCGGAGTAGCCGAACGAGGCCACCTGCGGCTGGCAGTAGGTCGCCCGCGGGATCATGTCGAAGTCGATCTCCATGGTCTCCGCGCCGGCGATGGTCTCGGCGGCCACGATGCCCATGGCCTCCGCGGCGTGGGCCAGCATCATCTTGCCGGTGACGTCGCCGATGGCGTAGACGTGCTCGACGTTGGTGCGACCCCGCCCGTCGACGGCGATCGCTCCCCGCTCGGTGAGCTCCACACCGGCCGCCTCGAGGCCGTAGCCCTCGACGCGCGGGGCGAAACCGATGGCCTGCATGACCTTGTCGGCCTTGAGGACCTCCTGCTGGCCGTCCTTCGACACCGTCACCGAGACCTGGTCGCCGGAGTCCTCGATCGACTCGACCTTGGTCGACAGGCGCACGTCGACGCCGAGCTTCTTGTAGTGCTTGAGCAGCTCCTTGGACACGTCGGCGTCCTCGGTGGGCACCATGCGGTCGAGGAACTCCACGATGGTCACCTCGACGCCGAAGTTCTTCAGCACGTAGGCGAACTCCACGCCGATCGCACCGGAGCCGGCGATGATGATGGAGCCGGGCAGCTGGTCGGTGAGGATCTGCTCCTCGTAGGTCACGACCCGCTCGCTGAGCGAGGTGCCCGGGATGAGCCGGGTCTTGGCGCCCGCGGCGACGATGAGGTCGGTGCAGGTGTAGGAGGTGACGTTGCCGTCCTTGTCCTTGACGTCGACGCCCTGACCCCCGTCGACCGCGCCGGTGAGGGTGCCCCAGCCGTCGATCTCGGTGATCTTGTTCTTCTTCATCAGGAAGTGGACGCCCTTGACGATGCCGCCGGAGACCTGGCGGCTGCGCTTGTGGGTGGGCCCGAAGGCCATGGTGGCGTCGCCCTCGATGCCGTACTTGGCCTTCTCGTGGGTCAGCACGTGGGCGAGCTCGGCGTTCTTGAGCAGGGCCTTGGAGGGGATGCACCCGACGTTGAGGCAGACACCGCCCCAGTACTTCTCCTCCACCACGGCGACCTTCTTGCCGAGCTGGGCCGCGCGGATCGCGGCGACGTAGCCGCCGGGACCGGCGCCGAGGACGAGGACATCGAAGTGCGTGCTCACGGGCTCCACCCTAGGGCTCGCGCGCAGGTCGGCCCAAGGCGGGCGGGCACCCGGCACTACTCTTCGTCACGTGACGCTCTACGCCGCCTACGGGAGCAACCTCGATCCCGCCCGCATGGGCGAGCGCTGCCCCCACTCGCCGCTGCGCACGACCGGCTGGCTGGAGGGCTGGCGGCTGACCTTCGGTGGCGAGGAGCACGGCTGGGACGGCGCCCTGCCCACCATCGTCCAGGACCCCTTCGAGCAGGTCTTCGTGGCCGTCTACGACGTCACCCGCGAGGACGAGAGCAGCCTCGACGGCTGGGAGCAGGCCGACACCGGCCTCTACCGCAAGACCCGGGTGCGGGTCTCCACGCTCACCGGCGAGCAGGTCACCTGGGCCTACGTCCTCGACGCCTACGAGGGCGGCCTGCCCTCCGCCTCCTACCTCGGCGTGCTGGCCGACGCCGCCGAGGCCGCCGACGCCCCTGCCGACTACGTCGCCGCCCTGCGCCGACGCCCCTGCCGCTCCTCCGGCCTGTAGCTCCCCGGGCGCGGCCCCTGGCTCGCGACGGGTCGCGGCACGCATAGGCTGGGCCGGTGAACGACGACGCCTACTCCCTGGCCACCGACGCCGCCCAGAAGCTCGCCGACCTGACCGGCGTCGAGCGCCACGACGTGGCCCTGGTGCTCGGCTCGGGCTGGCTCCCCGCGGTGGACGCGCTCGGCGAGGCCACCGCCGAGATCGCCACGACCGACCTGCCCGGCTTCAACCCCGCCGCGGTGGCCGGCCACTCCGGCACGATCCGCTCGGTGCGCTCGGGCGAGCGCAACCTGCTGGTGTTCCTCTCGCGCACCCACTACTACGAGGGCAAGGGGGTGCCGGCCGTCGTCCACCCGGTCCGCACCGCGGCCGCCGCGGGCTGCTCCACGATCGTGCTCACCAACGGCTGCGGAGGGCTCAAGGAGACCTGGAGCCCCGGCCAGCCCGTGCTGATCAGCGACCACATCAACCTCACCGGCCGCTCCCCCATCGAGGGCGCGCGGTTCGTCGACCTCACCGACCTCTACTCCCCGCGCCTGCGCGCGCTGTGCCGCGAGATCGACCCGAGCCTCGACGAGGGCGTCTACGTCCAGTTCCCCGGACCGCACTACGAGACCCCCGCCGAGATCGGGATGGTCCGCGCCATCGGCGGCCACCTGGTCGGGATGAGCACGACCCTGGAGGCCATCGCCGCGCGCGAGGCCGGCATGGAGGTCCTCGGCATCAGCCTGGTCACCAACCTCGCCGCCGGCATGAGCGGCGAGCCGCTCGACCACGCCGAGGTCCTCGAGGCCGGCCGCGCCGCGGCCAGCCGGATGGGAGACCTCCTCTCCACGATCGTCCCGCGGATCTGATGGCCCCCGACGAGACGACCGGCGAGACACCCGACCCCACCGGCGACCTGTCCTCGGGTCGCGAGACCCGGGCGCGACTGGTCGAGGCGGCCACGCGGGCCTTCGCCGACCACGGCGTGCAGAACGCCTCGCTGCTCGACATCACCCGCCAGGCCGGCCAGCGCAACCGGGGCGCCGTGCACTACCACTTCGGCTCGCGCGCCGGCCTGCTCACCACGGTGCTCGACCAGTTCACCGAGGTCCTCGCCGCGCGTGAGCGCGAGCTGCTCGCCGTGGCGCGCGAGCGGCCCGACGACGACCTCGGTGCGGCGATCGAGGCCGTCGTGCGGCCCAGCGTCGAGGTGGCCGAGGGCGACTGGCGCGGGCGCTGCTACCTCATGATCGTCGCGGAGCTCATCGCCGACGACCAGGCCCGCGCCCTCGACGGCGTGGAGGAGGCGCTGGCCCGCACCGGGGGCCACGAGGTCTACGCCCTCATCGTCGAGCGGATGCCGGCGCTGCCCGACGCGCTGCGCGAGGAGCGCCTGACCCTGATGACCGGCTTCGTGCTGCGCGCCATCGGCGACCGCGCCCGGGCCCTGGGCGGCGACTCCCCCCGGCGCGAGCGCCTCGACACCGACGCCTTCGTCGCCAACCTGGTGGCCATGGCCGCGGCGATGCTGCGCGCCCACCCCCTTCCCGACGTGCCCGCGTCCGACCTGCCCGCGTGAGCACGCTGTCGGCGCGCATGCGCGAGGGGTCGATGGCCGAGCACCGCGCCGCCGAGGCCTCGGTCTTCGTCACCCGCCTGCTCGAGGGAGGGGTCGACGCCGCCGGCTACACCGCCTACCTGCTGCGGCTACAGCGCGTGTACGCCGCGCTCGAGCGCACCGCCCGCGCCCACCTGCACCACCCCGGTGTCGTCGCGGTCCACGACCCCGACCTCGAGCGGTCGGCCGCGCTGGAGGCCGACCTGGAGCACTGGGCGCCCGGTGGGCCCCGCGAGGTCGACTCCCCCGCGGTCGCGGCCTACGAGCGCCGCATCGAGGCCAGCACCGGCGTGGCCGGCGGCGCCGGCTTCGCGGCCCACCACTACACCCGCTACCTCGGCGACCTCTCCGGGGGCCAGGCCATCGGCCGCACCCTTGACCGGACCTTCGACCTCGGGGGCCGCGGCACGGACTTCTACCGCTTCGACGCCGTACCGAGGCCCAAGCCGTACAAGGACGCCTACCGCCTGCGCCTCGACGGGCTCGACCTCGACGAGGCGCAGCAGGAGGCGGTCGTGGCCGAGGTGCAGGCGGCCTTCGCCCTCAACCAGGCGCTCTTCGTCGAGCTCGCGGCGGAGCTGGACCTGTTCGGCGCGCGCTGACGCACGCGCGGCTTGGACCGCCGCGCTTGGGTGGACCCATGAGCACCTCCGCCCCGACCCCCGCGAGCATCCCGACCCGCACCCTCGGCACCGCCTCCCACGAGGGTCGACCCCTCACCGTCTCCGCCCTCGGCCTGGGCTGCATGGGCATGTCGGAGTTCTACGGCACCGGCGACGAGCAGACCGGCGTCGACACCATCCACCGCGCCCTCGACCTCGGCGTGACCTTCCTCGACACCGCCGACATGTACGGCCCGTTCACCAACGAGCAGCTGGTGGGCCGCGCCATCGCCGGACGCCGCGACGAGGTCCAGCTGGCCACGAAGTTCGGCAACGAGCGGCTGCCCGACGGCACCCGCCTGGGCATCAACGGCAGGCCCGACTACGTGCGCACAGCCTGCGACGCCTCGCTGCGCAGGCTCGGTGTGGACCACCTCGACCTCTACTACCAGCACCGTGTCGACAAGACCGTGCCGATCGAGGAGACCGTCGGCGCGATGGCCGAGCTCGTCGAGGCCGGCAAGGTCCGCCACCTGGGCCTCTCGGAGGCCTCGGCCGCCACGATCCGCCGCGCCCACGCCACCCACCCGATCACCGCGCTGCAGACCGAGTACTCCCTGTTCACCCGTGACCTCGAGGACGAGATCCTCCCCGTGCTGCGCGAGCTCGGCATCGGCCTGGTGCCCTACTCGCCGCTGGGTCGCGGCATCCTCACCGGCGCGATCACCGACGAGAGCCAGCTGGAGGAGGGCGACTCGCGTCGCACGGCGTACTTCCCCCGGCTCAACGGCGAGGGGCTGCGCGCCAACCTCGCGCTCGTGGCGAAGGTCCGCGGGATCGCCGAGGCCAAGGGCTGCACCCCCGGCCAGCTCGCGCTCGCCTGGGTGCTCGCGCAGGGCGACGACACCCTCGGCGTCGCCCCCATCCCCGGCACCAAGCGCGTGCGCTACCTGGAGGAGAACGCCGGGGCCGTCGCGGTCTCCCTCGACGCCGCCGACCTCGAGGCCCTCGAGCGCGCCGTGCCGCGCGACGCCGTCGTGGGCGAGCGCTACGGCGACATGAGCAGCATCGACGCCTGAGCGGGCGTGAGGGGGACCCGGTTTCCCCGCGCCGGCGAGGGGCAGCATCCGGTCGTGCCCCGTCGTCCCCTGGTCGCCCTGCTCTCCCTCCTCGTCGGCGTCACCGCCGCCTGCAGCAGTGGCGGCGGCCAGGACGGGTCGGGCGGGCCCGGCGCTCCCGCCGCGTCCTCGGCGGCCACGCCCACCCCGAGCGACCCGGCGCCCCCCGCCCGCTCGACCGCCGTCACCCTGGACCGGGGCACGAGCACCCGGTGCGCGCCCGCCCGCAAGCCCTACGTGGTCTGGGAGTCGTTCCGGGTGAGCGCCCCGGCGACGGTCGAGCGCCTGGTGCTCGGGGGGCTGCGGGGGGTCGAGGTCTCCGGGCAGTCGATCAGTCGCCGCCCGCCCGGGCAGGTGTCCTACACCGGCATGGCCCGCGGCACCGCGCCTCCCCGCGGCGAGCGCGACACCGTGGCGTGGGGCGAGCGGAGCGCCCTGCCCGCGCAGGTGGGGCCCGGCGACTACTACGTCTTCGCACGCGTCTCGCAGGCCCGCCGCGGCGGCGGCTGGGACCGCTTCGGCCTGGAGTTCACCGACGCCGACGGGGTGGCCGGCAGTGTGGCGCGCGCCTGGGCCACCGGCTTCCGGGCCGCGTCGGACCCGGTGTCGGCGCCGGGTGGTCGCTGCGGCTCCTGAGCGCCCGCGGCGCCGGACCGGCCCGGCTAGGACCGCCGGTCGCCACGCACTAGCGTCAGCCCCATGACCCGCCCCGACCTCGCCACGCTGCTCGACCTCGCCCGCGCCTGGAGCGCCGACGACCCCGACCCGGCCACCCGGGCCGAGCTGGACGCGGTCGTGGCGGCGGCCGAGGCGGGCGACGCGGCGGCACAGGGCGACCTGGCCGACCGCTTCGACGGCACGCTGGAGTTCGGCACGGCCGGCCTGCGCGGCGCCCTGGGTGCGGGGCCCCGCCGGATGAACCGCGTCGTGGTGACGCGGGCGGCCGCCGGCCTCGCGGCGTACCTCCGGGAGACGGGGGCGCGCGGCGGCGTGGTGATCGGCTACGACGCGCGGCACAACAGCGACGTCTTCGCGCGCGACACCGCCGAGGTGATGACCGGCGCCGGCTTCGAGGCCCACCTGCTGCCCGCCCCCCTGCCGACACCCGTGCTGGCCTACGCCATCCGCGAGCTCGGCTGCGCCGCCGGCGTGATGATTACCGCCAGCCACAACCCGCCCGAGGACAACGGCTACAAGGTCTACCTCGGCGACGGCAGCCAGATCGTCGCCCCCGTCGACGCCGCCATCGCCGCGCAGATCGCCGCGGTCGGCCGGGTCGCCGACGTGCCCCGCGGTCGCCCCGGGCGGGTGCTGGGCGAGGAGGTCGTCGACCGCTACCTCGACACCACCGCCGCCCTCGTGGCCGACGGGCCGCGCGACCTCGACATCGTCTACACCCCCCTGCACGGCGTCGGCGGCACCTCGGTCGCCGCGGTGCTGGAGACGGCCGGCTTCGCGGCCCCCCGCGTGGTGGAGCAGCAGGAGCAGCCCGACCCCGACTTCCCCACCGTCGCCTTCCCCAACCCCGAGGAGCCGGGCGCCATGGACCTGGCCATGGAGCTGGCCGCCCGCGTCGACGCCGACCTCGTGGTCGCCAACGACCCCGACGCCGACCGCTGCGCGGCGGCCGTGCCGACCCCGCAGGGCTGGCGCATGCTGCGCGGCGACGAGGTCGGCGCCCTGCTCGCCGACCACCTGCTGCGCTCGGGTCGCGACGGCACCTACGCCACCTCCCTCGTCTCCTCCAGCCTGCTCGGCACCATGGCCGCTGCCGCCGGCCAGCCCTACGTCGAGACCCTCACCGGCTTCAAGTGGATCGGTCGCGTCGACGGCCTCGCCTTCGGCTACGAGGAGGCGCTCGGCTACTGCTGCGACCCCGAGCACGTGCGCGACAAGGACGGCGTCTCGGCGCTCCTGCTGCTGTGCGACATCGCCGCCGGGGCCAAGGCCGAGGGCCGCACGCTGCTGGACCTGCTCGACGACATCGCGCGCCGCCACGGCCTGCACGCCACCGACCAGCTCTCGGTGCGCGTCGAGGACCTCGGCGTCATCACCCGGGCGATGCAGACGCTGCGCTCCACCCCGCCGACCGTGCTCGGCGGCCTCGCGGTGGAGGCGGTCGACGACCTCGCCGCTCCGCCCGCCGGCGGCCTGCCGCCCACCGAGGGCCTGCGCTACCGCCTCGCCGAGGGCGCGCGCGTGGTCGTGCGCCCCAGCGGCACCGAGCCCAAGCTCAAGTGCTACCTCGAGGTGGTCGTGCCCGTGGAGGCCGGCCCTGACGACGACGTGGCCGATGCCGTCGCGGCCGCCCGCATCGTCGCCGCGGGACGCCTCGACGCCGTCCGCACCGACCTCGCGGCCGCCGCGGGGCTGTAGCCGCGGCCGGGCGCGGTCACGGCGTCGGGATCACACGAGCAGGGTCACGACGAGGGCGACGGCGAGCACCACGACGACGCCCACCCAGGGCCAGCTGGTGCTGCGTCGGGCCTCGCCGAGCAGCGCCTCCTGCTCGGGCGAGCGGGCCGCCACCCCGCGGGCCAGACGGGCCTGCTCGGCCAGGTGACGCAGCCGCTGCTCGACGAAGTCGGCCTGGTCGACGCCCTTGCCCGCGGGCGCGGTGACCTCGCTGAGCCAGCTGCTGGGGCGACCTCCCCGACGGGCCGCACGTGCCTCGCCGATGAGCTGGCGCGAGCTGCGCGCGATGGTCGGGGAGACGAAGCGGCGCTCACCGGCGAAGACGGCCAGGACGTGGCGCACGACCACGCTGGTGACCGCGGCCAGCGGCACCCGGTCGGTGCGCACGAGGTGGCGCAGCACCAGCACGTCGCCCTCGACCCAGACGGCCGGGCGCAGCATGACCAGCCACACCACGACCTCGAACAGCGCGACGCCCACGACGAGCGCCGGGCCCAGACCGCCGTACACGCCGGCCAGGACGAGGACGGCCGGACCGATGGCGAGACCGAGGTAGCCGGTGAACCTGCCGTTGCTGGGCGGGAAGCGCTGGACCTCGACGCTCTCGTCGACCACGTGACTCTCCTCCGCGTGCGCTCGCTGCGGGGCCCGGTGGGGCCCGGTCGCCGGTTGGGGCACCGACGGCGCGCAACCCTATGCTGCCCTCATGCCTATCACTGCCTCGTCGGCTGCCACCGCGCCGACCGGCGGCAGCGGCCTCGCGGACGTCACCTCGTCCGACGCGGCGCTGCGCCGTTTCCTCCACGGGCTCCCCGGCGTCGACCAGGTCGGCGCCGAGGCCCGGGCCGCGTCGCTGGCGACGCGCTCGATCAAGACCACGGCTAAGGAGCAGGCGCTCGACCTGGCCATCCGCATGGTCGACCTCACCACCCTCGAGGGCTCCGACACCCACGGCAAGGTGCGTGCGCTGGCCGCCAAGGCCGTGCGCCCCGACCCCGCCGACCCGGCGTGCCCGTCGGCGGCCGCGGTGTGCGTGTACCCCGACATGGTCGCCACCGCCAAGGAGACCCTCGGCGACAGCGGCGTGCACGTGGCCGCCGTGGCCACCGCCTTCCCGAGCGGTCGCGCGGCCCTCGACATCAAGCTCGCCGACACCCGCGACGCGGTCGAGGCGGGCGCCGACGAGATCGACATGGTCATCGACCGTGGGGCCTTCCTCTCCGGCCGCTACCTCCAGGTCTTTGAGGAGATCGTGGCCGTGCGCGAGGCCTGCGCCCGCGCCGACGGCGAGGACGCCCACCTCAAGGTGATCTTCGAGACCGGCGAGCTGCAGACCTACGACAACGTCCGCCGGGTCTCCTGGCTGGCCATGCTGGCCGGCGCCCACTTCATCAAGACCTCGACCGGCAAGGTGCAGCCCGCCGCCACCCTGCCCGTGACGCTGGTGATGCTGGAGGCCGTGCGCGACTTCCGCCGCCAGACCGGCCAGATGGTCGGGGTGAAGCCCGCGGGCGGCATCCGCACCAGCAAGGACGCGATCAAGTACCTCGTGATGGTCAACGAGGTCGCCGGCGCCGACTGGCTCGACCCGGACTGGTTCCGCTTCGGCGCCTCGACGCTCCTCAACGACCTGCTCATGCAGCGCACCAAGCTGCGCACCGGCCGCTACTCCGGCCCCGACTACTTCACCCTGGACTGATCCCATGACACCCAGCAGCCCCTTCGACTACGCCCCCGCGCCCGAGTCGCGCGCCGTGGTGGACATCAAGGCGACCTACGGCCTCTTCGTCGGCGGAGAGTTCGTCGACGGCCACGGCACGCCCTTCAAGACCGTCGACCCCGCCACCGAGGAGGTCCTCGCCGAGGTCGCCGAGGCCAGCGACGCCGATGTCGACGCCGCGGTCAAGGCCGCCCGCAAGGCCCACGAGCGCGTGTGGGGCCGGATGCCCGGCCGCGAGCGGGCCAAGTACCTCTACCGCATCGCGCGGATCATCCAGGAGCGCAGCCGCGAGCTGGCCGTGCTGGAGACCATCGACAACGGCAAGCCGATCAAGGAGTCGCGCGACGTCGACGTGCCGACGGTCGCCGCGCACTTCTTCTACTACGCCGGCTGGGCCGACAAGCTCGAGCACGCGGGCTACGGCACGACCCCGCTCGGCGTCGCCGGCCAGGTCATCCCGTGGAACTTCCCGCTGCTGATGCTGGCGTGGAAGGTCGCGCCCGCCCTGGCCTGCGGCAACACCGTGGTGCTCAAGCCCGCCGAGACGACGCCGCTGACCGCGCTGCTCTTCGCCGAGATCTGCCAGCAGGCCGACCTGCCCGCGGGCGTCGTCAACATCGTCACCGGCGCGGGCGCCACCGGCCAGGCCCTCGTGGCCCACCCCGGCGTCGACAAGGTCGCCTTCACCGGCTCGACCGCGGTCGGCAAGGCCATCGCCCGCACGGTGGCCGGCACCTCCAAGAAGGTCACGCTCGAGCTGGGCGGCAAGGCGGCCAACATCGTCTTCGACGACGCCCCCGTCGACCAGGCCGTCGAGGGCATCGTCACCGGCATCTTCTTCAACCAGGGCCACGTCTGCTGCGCCGGCTCGCGCCTGCTGGTGCAGGAGTCGATCGCCGAGGAGGTCCTCGACCGGCTGCGCGAGCGGATGTCGACCCTGCGCCTGGGCGACCCGCTCGACAAGAACACCGACATCGGCGCGATCAACTCCGCCGCCCAGCTCGCCCGCATCCGCGAGCTGGCCGACATCGGCGAGCAGGAGGTCTCCGGCGAGCGCTGGTCGCCGGCCTGCGAGCTGCCCGAGCGGGGCTTCTGGTTCCCCCCGACGGTCTTCACCGGGGTGACCCAGGCCCACCGCATCGCCCGCGAGGAGATCTTCGGCCCCGTGCTGTCGGTGCTGACCTTCCGCACCCCCTCCGAGGCGGTCGAGAAGGCCAACAACACCCCCTTCGGCCTCTCCGCCGGCATCTGGTCGGAGAAGGGCTCGCGCATCCTGGAGATCGCCAGCCGGCTGCGCGCCGGCGTGGTGTGGGCCAACACGTTCAACAAGTTCGACCCCACCAGCCCCTTCGGCGGCTACCAGGAGTCCGGCTACGGGCGCGAGGGCGGCCGTCACGGCCTCGCGGCCTACCTCGAGGGAGGACAGCGATGAGCGACCGCATCGACGTGCGCAAGACCTACAAGCTCTACGTCGGGGGCGCCTTCCCCCGATCGGAGTCCGGCTACACCTACGAGGTCACCGACGCGAAGGGAGCCTTCGTGGCCAACGCCGCCCTCGCCTCGCGCAAGGACGCCCGCGACGCAGTCGTCGCCGCCCGCAAGGCCTTCGGTCCCTGGTCGGGCCGCACGGCCTACAACCGCGCCCAAGTGCTCTACCGCGTCGCCGAGGTGCTCGAGGACCGCCGCCCGCAGTTCGTGCAGGCCGTCGTGCAGTCCGAGGGACTCTCGGCGAGCAAGGCCGAGCGCGTGGTCGACGAGTCCGTCGACCGGCTGGTCTGGTACGCCGGCTGGGCCGACAAGATCACCCAGGTGGTCGGCGGCGCCAACCCCGTCGCCGGGCCGTTCTTCAACCTCACCACCCCCGAGGCCACCGGCGTCGTCGCCGTCCTCGCCCCCGAGCGGTCCTCGCTGCTCGGGCTGGTCACCGCGATCGCGCCGGTCGTCGTCACGGGCAACACCGCGGTCGTCGTGTCGTCGTACTCCCGGCCGCTGGCGGCGGTGACCCTCGCCGAGGTGCTCGCCACCTCCGACGTGCCCGGCGGCGTGGTCAACGTGCTGACCGGGTCGGCCGCGACCCTCGGCCCGTGGCTGGCCTCGCACATGGACGTCAACGCCCTCGACCTGCTCGGCACCGCGGGCCAGACCGAGCTGGCGCGCGACCTCGAGGTGGCCGCGGCCGACAACCTCAAGCGCGTGCGTCGCGCCCCGGCGGCCGAGCCCGACTTCACCCGCGAGCCCGGGCTCGACACCATGACCGACTTCCTGGAGCTCAAGACGGTCTGGCACCCGATGGGCGTCTGACCCGGGTCACTCACCCCGACAGCAGCGACGTCAGCGACGCCCCCGGCCCACAGCCGGGGCGTCGTCGCGTGCGGGCTCGCGTGGGAGGCTCGCCTGGCGGGGTCAGTCCGCGGCGGCCAGGGCGCTGCGGGTGGCGGTGACCACGTCGGCGACGGCCTGCCGCGCGGCGACCGGGTCGACCGGGCGCGCGGCGGTGAGGGTCACCCGCACGACGGCGCTGCCCTCGCGGAACCACACCCGCGAGACGCCCGTCGGGTCGTCGCCGTCGAGCAGGGTGCCGCAGGCCTCGAGGTCGGCGGGGAGGCCGACGACCGGCGACTCCACCGTCTCGCCGCGCGAGCGCATCAACGCGCACGCCTCGTCCCAGGTGCGCTGGGCGGCCTCCTCGTCGCTCTCGGGGGCCGCCGACCCGGTGTCGGTCGAGGGCGAGCCGGAGGCCTCCGTGGCGGGCCCCGCGGAGGACCCGGTGGAGGACCCGGTGGAGCCGGACTCCTCGGGCTCCTCCTCGACGACGACCGGCACGCTGAGGACCCCGATCGAGCCGACGTCGTAGGCGCGCAGGCGACAGCCGCCGGCCACGAGGTCGCCGGTGGCCTCGACGCCCGGCGCCTGCCAGTCGAGGCTGCGCAGCAGGGAGGTGTCGAGCACCTGGGCGCAGACGCGCGGGGAGACGTCGGGCGGGTCGGCGACGGGAGCCTCTCCCCCGCCGGCGACGGCCGTCGCCGTCACGACCACGACCGCGCCCGCCACGAAACCCGCCGCGACGCCGAGCGCGGTCCTCTTCTCCACCATGGGGCCCTCCTGCCCGCCGGGCCCGCCCCCGAAACACCGACGCCCCGCGCCAGGCGGCACAATGGGCCGGTGCGTGCCCGGGTGATCGTCCTCGCCGGCCCCTCCGGGTCGGGCAAGTCGCGACTCGCGGAGCGGATCGGGCTGCCCGTGCTGCGCCTCGACGACTTCTACAAGTCCGGGGGCGACCCCACGCTCCCGCGGATCACCGAGGGCGCCAACGCCGGCATCGTCGACTGGGACCACCCCGACTCCTGGCTGCCCGAGGACGCCCTGGAGGCGATGGTCGCGCTGTGCCGCGACGGGCGCGCGGAGGTGCCGGTCTACGACATCGCCCACGACGGCCGCACCGGCACCCGGATGCTCGACCTCGGCGGCGGCGACCTCTTCCTCGCCGAGGGGATCTTCGCCCAGGACGTCGTGGGCCCGGCCCGCGAGGCGGGGATCCTCGGCGCGGCACTGTGCATCCGTCGCTCGGCCGCGCTCACCTTCTGGCTGCGCCTGACCCGCGACCTGCGCGAGCACCGCAAGCCGCCGCTGGTGCTGGTACGCCGGGGGCTGGCCCTGGCCCGCGCCCAGCGCGGTGTGGTGGCCGACGCCGTGGCCAAGGGCTGCCGCCCGGTCTCCCCCGACGAGGCCGTGGCCGTGGTCGACGCCCTGCGGGCCGGGGCGCCGGCGCCGTGACCGGCGGCGCCCCGCTGCCCTTCGGGCCCGCGCTGCGCCAGCCCGACCAGCGCTCCTGCGGCGCGGCGGTGGTGGTCGTGGCACGCATGCTGGCCGACCCGGCGTACGCCGAGCGCGCCCTGCCCCGCTTCGGCGCGGAGGTGCTGGCCGCCCACCGACGGCTGACCGGGGCGCGGGACGCGACCGGTGCCCTGCAGGCGCCGTGGCCGCGCGCCGTCGGCACTCCCCCGTGGGCCGTCGCCCGCGCGCTGCCCCGCGGCCCCCACGGGGTGCGCCGCGCCCGCGGCCGCTTCGAGGACCTGCTGCGCGCGGTCGGCCACGGCCCGGCCGCGCTCTACGTGGGCGACCGGTGGCTGCCGCGCCACGTGCTGCTCGCGGTGGGACGCGACGGCGACGGGCCCGCGGCCCGCCTGGGGGTCTACGACCCCGGGTCCGGCACGGTGCGCACCCTGACCCGCGACGCCTACGCCGACGCCGCACTCCCCCTCGGCCGTTGGCGGCGACCCTGGTTCGTCGTGCTGCCGACGCGGTCGGCTCAGGCCTCGGCGGCCAGCGCGGCGTAACCGGGCTTGACCACCCCGTCGATGATCGCGAGACGCTCGTCGAAGGGCAGGAAGGCCGACTTCATCGCGTTGACGGTGAACCACTGCAGGTCGTCGAGCCCGTAGCCGAAGGCGTCGACCAGCGAGGTCATCTCCGCGGTCATCGACGTGCGGCTCATCAACCGGTTGTCGGTGTTGACGGTGACCCGGAAGCGCAGGTCGGTGAGCAGCTTGATCGGGTGCTCCGCGATCGAGGCCGCCGCGCCGGTCTGCACGTTGGAGGCCGGGCACATCTCCAGCGGGATCCGCTGGTCGCGCACGTAGGAGGCCAGCCGGCCCAGGGTGACCGAGCCGTCGTCGGCGACGGCGATGTCGTCGACGATCCGCACGCCGTGGCCGAGCCGGTCGGCGCCGCACCACTGGATGGCCTCCCAGATCGACGGCAGCCCGAAGGCCTCGCCGGCGTGGATGGTGAAGTGGGCGTTCTCGCGCTGGAGGTACTCGAAGGCGTCGAGGTGGCGGGTGGGAGGGAAGCCCGCCTCGGCTCCGGCGATGTCGAAGCCGGCGACACCGCGGTCGCGCCAGGCGATGGCGAGCTCGGCGATCTCCATCGACCGGGCCTGGTGGCGCATCGCGGTGAGCAGCTGGCGCACGACGATGCGCCCGCCGGTGGCGGCGACGCCCTGCGCGAAGCCCTCGGCCACGGCCGCGACGACCTCGTCGAGGGTCAGCCCGGCGTCGACGTGCTGCTCGGGGGCGTAGCGGACCTCGGCGTAGACCACGCCGTCGGCGGCGAGGTCCTCGACGCACTCCCGCGCGACCCGGGTGATCGCGGGGCCGTGCTGCATGACCGCGACCGTGTGGTCGAAGGTCTCGAGGTAGCGCACCAGCGACCCGGAGTCGGCCGACTCGGCGAACCACGCCCCGAGCGCCTCCGCGGAGTCGGCGGGCAGCGCGTGGCCGACCTCGGCGGCCAGCTCGAGGATCGTCTGGGGGCGCAGGCCGCCGTCGAGGTGGTCGTGCAGGAGCACCTTGGGCGCGCGCCGCACCTGGTCGTGGGTGGGCGTGGGGCGGGCGGTCGCTGCGGTCGGTGCGGTCACCCCCCGATCCTCCCGCACCGCCACCCACGACCGGAGCGCCGGGTGGCGCGCTAGGGTCCCCAGACGGTGTCCGGTCGCGGCCGGCGCCACGACCGCCACCCGCCACGAGAGGCCCCCCATGCGCACCTTCAGCACCTTCGACGAGCTCTCCGCCGCCGCCGGCGAGGAGCTCGGCACCAGCGACTGGGTCGAGATCGACCAGGCGCGCGTCGACACCTTCGCCGACGCCACGGGCGACCACCAGTGGATCCACGTCGACGTCGAGCGCTCGGCCGAGGGTCCCTTCGGCGGCACCATCGCCCACGGCTACCTCACGCTCTCGCTCATCCCGTGGCTCGGCTCCTCGGTCTTCGCGCTCGAGACCCCCGGGGCCAAGCTCAACTACGGCGTCAACAAGGTCCGCTTCCCGAACCCCCTCCGCGTGGGCAAGCGGGTGCGCCTCACGGTCACCATGGGCGAGGTCACCGACCTCCCGGCCGGCAAGCAGATCACCCTGCGCCACGTCGTCGAGATCGAGGACGAGCCCAAGCCGGCCTGCGTGGCCGAGACCGTCGTCCTCCTGCTCGAGGGCTGAGCCCGCGCGGCGGCGCTCAGGCGCTGCCGTACGGCGTGAGCAGCTGGTCGACCGGGGCGAAGGCGTCGGTGAGCACCTCGGCGTCGCCGGTGAAGGCGTCGAGGTCGGCGTCGGCGCGCACCTCCCACGCCAGGTCGCGGCCCTCCAGGCCGGCCGCCAGCGCCGCGAGGTCGAGGGGCCGGTCGGAGCCGACGACCACGACGTTGCCGCCCGCGGTGCCGGCGAAGGCCGCCGGCCGGGCGAGCACGGCGACGTGGTCGAAGACCTCCCGCAGCGTCGCCGTCTCGGCCCGCACGAAGGCCAGCGGGCCGTGGTCGATGAGGTTCATGACGTAGACGCCGTCGGGCCGCAGCACGCGGCGCACGTCGTCGACGGCCTCGACCGTCGTGAGGTGCCACGGCACGGAGACCCCTCCGAAGGCATCGCCCACCACGAGGTCGCGGCTGTCGTCGGCGAGCCGGTCGAGGCCCAAGCGCCCGTCCTCGACACGCACCTCGAGGTCGGGACCGGTCTCGAGCCCGAGCCGGTCGCGGTCGACCTCGATCACCCCCGCGTCGATCTCGGAGACCACGCTCGAGGTGCCGGGCCTGACCTCGGCGAGGTAGCGCGGCAGCGTCAGCCCGCCGCCGCCGAGGTGGAAGGCCTCGAGGGCCTCGCCGGCGGGGAAGGCGGTGTCGACGACCGTGGCCGCGGCCTGCACGTACTCGAAGTCGAGGTAGGTCGGGTCGGAGAGGTCGACGTAGGAGTTGCGCACCCCGTCGAGCACCAGCACCCGGCCGTCGGGCCGCTCCGGGTCGTCCTCGACGACCGCGCAGTGGTAGGTCGTCTCCACGTCGCAGCCGCCGGGGGCCACGGCGGCGCCGAGTCCCGCGGCGCCGACCAGCAGGAGGGCGGCCGCGCCGGCGCGCCAGCCGCGCACACGCCAGTCGGCCGCGACCCCCGCGAGCACGAGCAGCACGCCGAGACCCACCAGGATCGTGCTGACCGGCACCGTCGAGACCAGCACGAACCCGGTCACGACCGTGCCGGCGATGGACCCGGCGGTGCCGAGCCCGGAGAGCCGGCCCACGACCGTGCCGGTCTCGGCCAGGGTCGTCAGCCGCAGCTTGGTCACCATCGGCGTCACCGCCGCCAGCAGGGCGCCGGGCACGAGGATGGTCAGCGTCGCGGTCGGCAGCAGCAGTCCGCCCGAGTCGAGCTCGGCGGCGCTGCGCACCAGCAGGGGGGTCAGCGCCACGACCACCCCCGAGACGGCCAGCAGCGCGCCGAGGGTGCGCCGCGGGTCGACGACGTCGGCGGCGCGACCGCCCGCCCAGGAGCCGAGGGCGATCGCGGCCAGCGCGATCCCGATGACCACGGTGTTGGTCTCGAGGGTGAGCCCGAGGTAGGGCGCCAGCAGCCGCAGCGCCACCAGCTCGACCACGAGCACGGCCGCCGAGGAGCCGAAGACCAGCGCACCCGCGGCGCGCGGGCCCAGGCCCGTGGCCGGGGTGCCGGCCGGGGTGCCGGCCGGCGTGCCGGTGGGGTCGGGGGTCATCCCACGCGGTCGATGACGATCGGGCCGACGGCGACCTCGGTGCCGGCGGGCACGACGTCGTAGCCGCCCTCCAGCGAGGCCAGGGCGCGCTCGAAGCGGGCCGGCTCGTCGGTGTGCAGCGTGAGCAGCGGCTCGCCCGCGCGCACGGCGTCGCCCGGGCGGGCGTGCCACACGACCCCGGCGCCGGCCTGCACCGGGTCCTCCTTGCGGGCACGGCCCGCACCCAGGCGCCACGCGGCCATGCCCACGGCCATCGCGTCGAGGCGGCTGAGGACACCGTCGGCCGGGGCGGTGACGACGTGCTGCTCGCGGGCCACCGGCAGCGTGGCGTCGGGGTCGCCGCCCTGGGCGGCGACCATGGCCCGCCAGGCGTCCATGGCCGACCCGTCGGCGAGCCGGTCGGCGGGGTCGACGTCGGTGACGCCGGCCGCGGTGAGCATCTCGCGGGCCAGCGCCACGGTGAGCTCGACGACGTCGGCGGGTCCGCCACCGGCGAGGACCTCCACCGACTCGCCCACCTCGAGGGCGTTGCCGGCGGTCAGGCCGAGCGGGGTCGACATGTCGGTGAGCAGGGCGACCGTGCGCACGCCGGCGTCGGTGCCGAGGGCGACCATCGTCTCCGCCAGCTCGCGGGCCCGGTCGACGGACTTCATGAACGCCCCGGTGCCGACCTTGACGTCGAGCACCAGGGCGCCGGTGCCCTCGGCGATCTTCTTGCTCATGATCGAGGAGGCGATGAGCGGGATCGCCTCGACCGTGCCGGTGACGTCGCGCAGGGCGTAGAGCTTCTTGTCGGCCGGGGCGAGCCCGTCGCCGGCGGCGCAGATGACCGCGCCGACCGACTCCAGCTGGGCCATCATCTCCTCGTTCGACAGCGCGGCGCGCCAGCCGGGGATCGACTCGAGCTTGTCGAGGGTGCCGCCGGTGTGGCCCAGGCCGCGACCCGAGAGCTGCGGCACGGCCACGCCGCAGGCGGCGACGAGCGGGGCGAGCGGGAGGGTGATCTTGTCGCCCACGCCACCGGTGGAGTGCTTGTCGGCGGTGGGCCGCGAGAGCGAGGAGAAGTCCATGCGCTCCCCCGACGCGATCATCGCGGCGGTCCAGCGGGCGATCTCGGCGCGGTCCATGCCGTTGAGCAGGATCGCCATCGCCAGCGCCGACATCTGCTCGTCGGCGACCTCGCCGCGGGTGTAGGCGTCGACGACCCAGTCGACCTGGCTGTCGCTGAGGCGCTGGCCGTCGCGCTTGGTCGTGATGACCTCGACCGCGTCGTGCTTGCTCACGTGGGGCTCCTTGTCGACGGCTCCGTCGCCGTCACCGTTGGGCTGGGACCGGCACCCTAGGACAGGTCGTCGGGTCCGAAGGCATCCGGCAGCACCTCGGCCATGGTGCGCAGCCCGGAGACGGTCCACAGCTGCAGCTCACGACCGCCGTTCTCGAACAGCAGCTGGCGGCAGCGCCCGCACGGCATGATGACCGCGCCGTCGCCGTTGACGCACACGAAGTGCGTCAGCCGGCCCCCGCCGGTCAGGTGCAGCTGGCCCACGAGGCCGCACTCCGCGCACAGCGTCACGCCGTACGCCGCGTTCTCGACGTTGCAGCCGGCCACGGTGCGCCCGTCGTCGACCCGCGCCGCCGCGCCCACCGCGAAGCGGGAGTAGGGGGCGTAGGCGTGCGTCGCCGCCTCGACCGCGACGGCCCGCAGGGCCGCCCAGTCGAAGCCGTCCGGGGAGTCCGGGACGTCCAGGACGTCGGGGGCGGCCACGTCAGGCCTTCACGAACGGCTCGCCGTCGGCGGCGGGTGGTCGCACCCGTCCGACGAAGCCGGCCACGACGATGACGGTGGCGAGGTAGGGCAGGGCGCCGATCAGGTCGCCGGGGATCCGGTCGACCAGGCTCAGCTGGGTGCCGAGGTTGCGCATGAACCCGAAGAACACCGCGGCCAGCGCGGCCCAGACCGGGTGCCAGCGACCCATGATGACCGCGGCGAGGGCGATGAAGCCCGTGCCGGCCGACATCTCCTTGTCGAAGGCCCCGGAGCTGCCGACGGTGTAGTAGGCGCCGCCGAGACCGGCCAGCAGGCCGCCGAAGAGCACCGCCTGCCAGCGCAGCCGGTTGACCTTGATGCCCACGGTGTCGGCGGCCTTGGGGTGCTCGCCGACCGCGCGCACCCGCAGGCCCCAGCGGGTCTGGAAGAGCAGCAGCGCGACGACCACGACCGCGGCGTAGGTGAGGTAGACCAGGATCGTCTGCTCGAAGAGCGCCTGGCCGATCACCGGGATGTCGCTGAGCACGGGCACGGCCAGCGGCTCGAGCGGGTCGGGGTTGTTGAGGCGACCGGTGCTCTCGCTGGGGATCTGGCCCAGCAGGAAGCCGGTCAGGCCGGTGGCGAAGGCGACGATGACGACGCCGAGCACCACCTGGTTGACCTGGTAGCGCAGCGCGAAGAGACCCAGGATCGCCGAGACGAGCATGCCGGCGAGCGCGCCGCCGAGCAGGCCGAAGGGCGCGCACAGCCACAGCGGGATGAAGGCCAGCGACGACAGCGCGATGCTGGCGAAGAGCGAGGCCGAGAAGGCGCCGGCGAGGAACTGGCCCTCGATGGCGATGTTGATGACGCCGGCCCGCTCGCACACCACGCCGGCCAGTGCGCCGAGCACCAGCGGGGTGGCGATGCTGATCGTGCCGGGGATCGGGTTGGAGATCGAGGCCTGGAAGCCCTCGCCCTGGTCGGCGAAGGCCCACGCCATGAAGGCGACGTAGAACGACAGCCCGACCAGCACGTAGAGCAGGAGCCCGAGTCCGCCGCGGGGCACGCGGTTGAGGGCGGCGAGCACCACGCCGGCCAGGGCGAGCACCAGGGCGACCCAGTTGACCAGGGAGCCGTCGAGGGAGCGCGGCTGGCTGTCGGCCGAGCGCTGGGCCTCGAGCAGGTAGGTGACCGAGAAGCTGTCGGTGGTGAGCCGGAAGAGCAGCACCATCGCGGCGGCCAGGGCGAAGACCACCACCAGCCGCACCTGACGGCGCACGTCGGCCCGGTCGCGCACCTGCTCCTCGGGGGCCTCGCTGCGTGCGGGGGCGTCGACGACGCTCATCCTCCCCATCCCTTCGCCTCGACGCTGGAGCCCTGCCCGCGTCCCTTGATCCGGAAGATGCCGCGCACCAGGGCCGGTGCGGCGACGAACAGCACGATGAGCGCCTGGAGCACCTGCGAGAGCTCCGGGGCGATGCCGGCGGCGCCCTGCATCGACAGGCCTCCGGCCGAGAGCGCCCCGAAGAGCAGACCGGCCAGGACCGTGCCGACGGGGGTGGCCCGGCCCAGCAGGGCGACCGTGATGGCGTCGAAGCCCACGGTGCCGGCGACCTGGTCGGTCACCGAGTTCTGCTGGCCCAGCACCGTCATCGTGACCGCCAGCCCGGCCAGCACGCCGGCCAGCGTCATCGCGGTGACGTAGACGCGGGGCACGCTCATGCCGGCGGTGCGGGCGGCGTCGGGGTTGGCGCCGACGGCGCGCATCTCGAAGCCCAGCGTGCTGCGCTCCAGCAGCCACCACACGACGAGGGCGGCCAGCACGGCCAGCACGATCCCGAGGTGCAGGTTGCCGATCGCGGGGAAGGTCGCGCTGTCGTCGACCGGCGGGGAGAGCTTGTTGTCGCTGTTGGGGCGCTGGAAGGCCTCGAGACCGAGGAAGTAGAGCACCACGAAGCGGGCGACGTTGTTGAGCATGATCGTGGTGATCACCTCGTGGGCGCCGGTGCGGGCCTTGAGCAGCCCGATCACCCCGCCCCACAGCGCGCCGGCCACCAGCGCCGCGAGCAGCGCCACGAGCGCGTGCAGCCCGGTGGGCAGGTCCCAGGTGAAGCCGACGTAGCCCGCGGCGAGGCCCGCGACCAGCATCTGGCCCTGGGCGCCGATGTTGAACAGCCCGGCACGGAAGGCCAGGCTCACGCCCAGGCCGGCGCAGATGAGCGGGGCGGCGCGGTTGAGGGTGCGGGTGAGGGCGTCGGCGCCGCCGAGCGAGCCGTTGACCAGCGCGGCGTAGCCGTCGCCGACCGCCTCGCCGGCGAACCGGAAGAAGTCCCAGGGATAGCTGAAGAAGTACGGCAGCGAGCCCAGCACGCGCTCGGTGGAGAACACGATGAGCACCGCGCCGACCACGAGCGCCAGCACGACGGCCAGCACGCTGTCGACGACGGTCGGCACGAAGGCGGAGGCGTCGAAGCGCCGGCGCGGCGCCGCGGCGGCCTCGTGGGGGTCGACCCGCTCGGGGTCGACGACGGGCGGGGCGGCGGGGCCCTTCTGCGGGTCGCTCATGCCGCTCCTCCCCCGGTGCCGTGGGTGCCGGCGCCGGTGGCGCCGGTGGCCCCGGCCTGGTCGGTGTCCGTGGCGCCGGCCATCATCAGGCCGATCTCCTCTCGGGGGATGTCGGGGGTGGCGGTGCCGACGATGCGGCCGTCGTACATGACCGCGATCCGGTCGGAGAGCGCGAAGACCTCGTCGAGCTCGGTCGACACGATGATCACCGCCGTGCCCTTGTCGCGCTCCTCGACGATGCGCTTGTGGATGAACTCGATGGAGCCGACGTCGACGCCGCGGGTGGGCTGGGAGGCGATGAGCACCTTGAGCGGGCGGGAGAACTCCCGGGCCACGACGACCTTCTGCTGGTTGCCGCCCGAGAGCGCGCTGACGGGGGTCTCCATGGTCTCGGTGCGGATGTCGAACTCCTCGATGCGCTGGCGGGCGTTGGCCTCGATGGCGCCCAGGCGCAGCGCGGGGCCGCTGGCGAACCGCTCGCTGCGGAAGAGGTCGAGCACGAGGTTCTCGCGCACGCTGAAGGAGCCGACGTAGCCGTCGTGGGAGCGGTCCTCGGGCACGTAGCCGATGCCGTCCTCCAGGCTCTGGCGCGGGCCGTGGCGGCTGATGTCGCGACCGTCGAGCCAGATCTCGCCGGCGTCGGGACGCACGAGCCCGAGCAGCGACTTGATCAGCTCGGTCTGCCCGTTGCCCTGCACGCCGGCGATGCCGAGCACCTCACCGGCGCGGGCGACGAAGGAGACGTCCTTGACGACCTGGTGGCCGCGGGGGTCGATGACGGTGACGTTGCGGGCCTCCAGCACCGGCTCGCCGACCGCGGCGGCGGCCTTGTCGACGACCAGCTGCACGGAGCGGCCGACCATCATCTCGGCCAGCTCGGCCTCGCTGGCGGTGGGCTCGGCGGTGCCGACGACCTTGCCGCGGCGGATGACGCTGATCCGGTCGCCGACGGCGCGGACCTCGCGCAGCTTGTGGGTGATGAAGATGATCGAGGTGCCCTGGGCGCGCAGCTCGCGCATGATGCCCATGAGCTCGTCGATCTCCTGCGGGGTCAGCACCGCGGTCGGCTCGTCGAGGATGAGCACCTTCGCCTCGTTGGCCAGCGCCTTGATGATCTCGACGCGCTGCTGCACGCCGACGGGGAGGTCCTCCACGAGGGCCTCGGGGTCGACGGCGAGCCGGTAGCGCTCGGAGAGCTCGCGCACCAGCCGTGAGGCGGCCTTGCGGTCGAGCACGCCGAGGCCGCGGGTGCGCTCGCGCCCGAGCATGACGTTCTCGGCGACGGTGAAGGGCGGCACGAGCATGAAGTGCTGGTGCACCATGCCGATGCCGGCGGCGATGGCGTCGGCCGGCGAGGCGAAGGCCACCGGCTCCCCGTCGACCAGGATCTCGCCCTCGGAGGGGTCGAGCAGGCCGTAGAGCATGTTCATCAGCGTGGACTTGCCGGCGCCGTTCTCGCCGAGCAGGCAGTGGATCTCACCGGGCCTGATCGTGAGGTCGATGCCGTCGTTGGCGGTGAAGGAGCCGAACCGCCTGGTCAGGCCCCTGATCTCGAGTTCCATCTACTCCCTCACGACGTACGTCGGCCGCTCCCCCGAGATGGCCGGGGGACGACCCTAGACCCGACAGGTCGGGGCGGGGTCCCCGCCCCGACCTGTCGGAGGTGGTGCTGTGCTGCTGGTGTGCTGCTGGTGTGGTGCTGGTCGGCCGGACCGGCCGGTGGCGCGGCGTGTCAGCCGACGGTGATCTCGCCGTCGATGATCTGCTGCTTGAGGTCCTCGATCGTGGCCTGGAGCTCCTCGTCGACGTCGTCGCTGAACGGGGCGAGCTTGACGCCCTCGTTCTCCAGCGTGCCGACGTAGACCTCGTTGGAGAACTCGTCCTCGGCGGAGGCGAGCACGGCGTCCTGCACGGCGACGTCCATGCCCTTCATGACCGAGGTCAGCAGCACGTCGCAGTACTCCTCGGCCGAGACGCAGCCGTCGGTGTCGACCCAGATCGCCTTGACGTCGTTGTCCTGGGCGGCCTGCAGGCCACCGAGGCCCGCGGGGCCGGCGACCGGGAAGATGACGTCGGCGCCCTGGTTGATCATCTCGGTGGCCGTCGACTGGCCGAGGTTCTTGTCCTCGAAGTCGTTGGTGAAGGAGCCCTCGGCGGACTCGGGGTCCCAACCGATGACCTGCACGTCGGAGCCGGTGTCCTCGTTGTAGCGCTCGACGCCCTGCACGAAGCCGGTCATGAAGATGGTGACCGTGGGGATGTTCAGGCCGCCGAAGGTGCCGACGACGCCGGACTCGGAGGAGGCCGCGGCGGTGTAGCCGGCCAGGAAGGAGGGCTCGGCGGTGTTGAAGGTGAGGCCCTTGACGTTGGCCGGGGCGGTGTTGTCGCCCTTGTCGTCGGTGTAGGCGAAGTCGACGATGGAGAAGTCGACGTCCTTGTTCTTCTTCGCGGCGGCCAGGGTGGAGTCGCCGAGGAGGAAGCCGACGGTGGTGATCGAGTTGCAGCCCTGGCTGACCAGCTCGTTGATGTTGTCGTTGAACTCGGAGGGGTCGTTCGACTCGATGTCGGCCTCCTGCATCCCGTAGGCCTCGACCGCGTCGCGCAGGCCCTGGCGGGAGGTCTGGTTGAACGACTTGTCGTCGAAGCCGCCCGAGTCGGAGACCATGCAGGCCTTGAAGTCGGGGAACTGCTGGCTCGGGTCGGCCGAGGCCGACTCCGAGGTGCTCTCGGACGGCGTCGACGCGGGGTCCTCGCCGGCGTCGGTCTCGCGCTCGCCGCACGCGGACAGGGACAGGGCGACCATGGTGGCCACCGCAGCGATTCGGGCCGTCTTCTTCACGGCGATCCTCCTGGGTTCGTGACTGGCACCCCGCAGCGCGGGGCACATCGCGTCACCCTAGGTGGGCCCGGACGCCTTGTGCGCCCCGCGAGCCGAATTTCGTGAGGTTGTTACCTGTCGGTGACCAAGCTGCGCACCGCGGCCTCCGCGAGCATCGTCGCGCCGACCCCGATCGCCCGCTCGTCGACCTGGAGGTTGCCCTGGTGCAGGTCGTAGGTGGGCCCGCCCGGGGTGCGCGTGCCGAGGCGCAGCATGGCGCCCGGGACCCGGTCGAGGTACCACCCGAAGTCCTCGCCGCCCAGGCTCTGCGGCGCCAGCACCTCCGCCTCGGGGCCGAGGACGTCGTGCACCGCCCCGGTGAGCACGTGGTGGGCCGAGGCCTCGTTGACCACCGGGGGCACCCCCCGCTGGTAGTCGAGGTCGGCGGTGACGCCGTAGGGCCGCACGACGTCGTGGACGACCTCGCGCACCAGTTTCTCGCAGTCGGCCCAGGCCACGGCGTCGCGGATGCGGATGGTGCCGGCCACCAGACCGCGCCCCGGGATGACGTTGGCGGCCGAGCCGGCGTTGACGATGCCCCACACCACGCTGACCCCGGCGCGCGGGTCGAGGCGGCGCGAGAGGATCGCGGGCAGCTCGGTGACGATCTTGGCCAGGGCGAAGGTCAGGTCGCCGGTCAGGTGGGGGCGCGAGGTGTGCCCGCCGGTGCCGCGCAGCCGGATCTCCACCTTGTCGGTGGCGCTCGTCAGCGCCCCGAGGCGCAGCCCGACCTGCCCCACGTCGACGGCGGGGTCGCAGTGCAGGGCGAAGGCGCGCGAGAGGCCGTCGAGGCGGCCCAGCTTCATCAGGTGCAGCGCTCCCCCGGGCATGACCTCCTCGGCCGGCTGGAAGAACAGCCTCACCCGTCCGGGCAGCAGTCCCGCACGGTGCACCTCGGCCAGCGCGAGCGCGGCGCCGACCAGCGAGGTCGTGTGCACGTCGTGGCCGCAGGCGTGGGCCACGCCCGGTGTCGTGCTGGCCCAGTCGTGGCCGGTGTCCTCCTGCACGGGCAGCGCGTCGAGGTCGGCGCGCAGGCCCACCGCGGGCTCCCCGTCGTCGGGCCCGAGCTCGGCGACCAGGCCGGTCTGCGGCAGCAGCTCGACCTCCCAGCCGGCGGCCGCGACCCGCGCCGCGACGACCTCGGTCGTGCGCGTCTCGGCCCACGACAGCTCGGGGTGGGCGTGCAGGTCGCGGCGCAGGGCGACGAGCGCGTCACGGTGGGCGGCGACGGAGGCGGCGATCACCGCTGACGCGGTCGTGGGAGCAGTGGGGCCGTCGGAGGACATCGGGTGCAGGCTAGTTCACCGGGCGTCGGTGCCCGGCGGGTGTCCGCCCGACCGGTGCCGGTCGTCGTCCCGGCCGTCGCGGTCGCCGTCGTACGCCGCGAGCAGCCGGTCGGCGGCCACGGTGGCGGGCAGCTCGCCCGCGAGCACCTGGGCGCGGACCTCGGCGCGGAGGGCGCGCACGCCGGGCGAGAGCCGCAGCCGCTGGTCGAGCTCGTCGCGCACCATCGCCCAGGTGAAGTCGAGCTGCTGCTCGGCGCGCTTGGCCGCCAGCCCCGCCTCGCCGAGGTGCGCGCGGTGGTCGAGCACCCGCTCCCACAGGTCGTCGACGCCGGTGCCCTCCAGCGCCGAGCAGGTCACCACCGGTGGGGCCCACTCCCCCGCGCCGCGCACCATGCGCAGCGCGCCGGCGAGGTCGCGGGCGGCGGCGCGGGCCTCCTGCTCGCGGTCGCCGTCGGCCTTGTTGACCGCGATGACGTCGGCGATCTCGAGGATCCCCTTCTTGATGCCCTGGAGCTGGTCGCCGGTGCGGGCGAGGGTGAGGAAGAGGAACGTGTCGACCATGCCGGCCACGGTGACCTCCGACTGCCCCACGCCGACGGTCTCGACCAGCACCACGTCGTGGCCGGAGGCCTCGAGCACCGCCATGGCCTGCACCGTGGCCCGGGCGACGCCGCCGAGGGTGCCCGCCGAGGGCGAGGGCCGGATGAAGGCGGCCGGGTCGGTGGCCAGGCGGCCCATCCGCGTCTTGTCGCCGAGCACCGAGCCGCCCGTGCGCACCGAGGACGGGTCGACGGCGAGCACGCCGACGCGGTGGCCGGCGGCGGTCAGCCGGGTGCCGAGGGCCTCGATGAAGGTCGACTTGCCGACGCCGGGCACGCCGGAGACGCCCACCCGCACCACGCCCGGCCCGGCGCCGCCCGCCGGGTCGCCGGAGCCCTCGGCCAGCGCGGTCAGCAGCTCGCGCGCCTGGCGGCGGTGCTGCGGGCGCGAGCTCTCGACCAGCGTGATCGCCTGCGACACCGCGGCGCGCCGCTGGGCCCGGACGCCCTGGACGAGGGCCTCGACGTCGACGGGCACGGGGCCCGGCCTCAGTGGCCCAGCTGCTCGCGCAGCCGGGCCAGCAGGTCGAGGGCCGACTCGGCGATGACGGTGCCGGGCAGGAACACCGCGGCCGCGCCCATCTCCTGAAGCGTGGGCACGTCGTCGGGCGGGATCACGCCCCCGATCACCACCATGATGTCGGGCCGTCCCTGCTCGGCCAGCGCCTCGCGCAGCGCCGGGAGCAGGGTGAGGTGGCCGGCGGCCAGCGAGCTGACGCCGACGATGTGCACGTCGGCGTCCACGGCCTGCTGCGCGACCTCCTCGGGCGTGGAGAACAGCGGCCCCACGTCGACGTCGAAGCCCATGTCGGCGAAGGCCGAGACGATCACCTTCTGGCCGCGGTCGTGACCGTCCTGGCCCATCTTGGCCACCAGGATGCGCGGGCGACGGCCCTCGGCCTCCTCGAAGTCGGCGGTCGCGTCGAGCACCTGCTGCACCTTGCCGGCGCCCGGCCCGTCGCCACTGCCCGACTCGTCCCTGAACACCCCGGAGATCGTACGGATGACCGCCTGGTGGCGCCCGTAGACCTTCTCCAGCGCGTCGGAGATCTCCCCGACGGTGGCCTTGGCGCGCGCGGCGTCGACGGCCAGCGCGAGCAGGTTGCCGTCGAGGGAGCCGTCGGTGGCCGGGCCCTGCTCGGCCGAGCGGGTCAGCGCCGCGAGGGTGCGCTCGACCTCCCGGTCGTCGCGCTCGGCGCGCAGCCGCTCGAGCTTGGCGATCTGCTGGCGGTAGACGTCGTCGTTGTCGACGCGCAGCACGTCGAGCCTGTCCTCCGCGGCCAGACGGTAGGTGTTGACGCCGATGACCTTCTGCGCCCCGGAGTCGATGCGCGCCTGCGTGCGGGCGGCCGCCTCCTCGATGCGCATCTTGGGGATGCCCTGCTCGATGGCCTTCGCCATGCCCCCGGCGCGCTCGGCCTCCTGGATGTGGGCCCACGCCTTCTCGGCCAGGTCGTGGGTGAGCCGCTCGATGTAGTAGGAGCCCGCCCAGGGGTCGATCGTGCCCGTCGTACCGCTCTCCTGCTGCAGCAGCAGCTGGGTGTTGCGCGCGATGCGGGCCGAGAAGTCGGTGGGCAGCGCGATCGCCTCGTCGAGGGCGTTGGTGTGCAGCGACTGGGTGTGGCCCTGGGTGGCGGCCATCGCCTCGATGCAGGTGCGCTGGACGTTGTTGTAGACGTCCTGGGCGGTCAGCGACCAGCCGCTGGTCTGGCTGTGGGTGCGCAGGCTCAGCGACTTGGGGTTCTGCGGGTCGAACTGCCGCACAAGCCGGGCCCACAGCGCGCGGGCCGCGCGCAGCTTGGCCACCTCCATCGAGAAGTTCATCCCGATGGCCCAGAAGAACGACAGCCGGGGCGCGAACTGGTCGATGGTCATGCCGGTGCCGAGCCCGGCGCGGATGTACTCGACGCCGTCGGCGAGGGTGTAGGCCAGCTCGAGGTCGGCGGTCGCCCCGGCCTCCTGGATGTGGTAGCCCGAGATCGAGATCGAGTTGAAGCGCGGCATGCGTGCCGAGGTGTAGCTGAAGATGTCGGAGATGATCCGCATCGACGGTGCCGGCGGGTAGATGTAGGTGTTGCGGACCATGAACTCCTTGAGGATGTCGTTCTGGATGGTCCCCGCGAGCTGCTCCGGCGCCACCCCCTGCTCCTCGGCGGCGGCGATGTAGAGCGCCAGCACGGGCAGGACGGCGCCGTTCATGGTCATCGACACCGACATCTCGTCGAGCGGGATGCCGTCGAAGAGGGTGCGGGTGTCGTAGATGGAGTCGATGGCCACGCCCGCCATGCCCACGTCGCCGCGCACGCGCGGGTGGTCGGAGTCGTAGCCGCGGTGGGTGGCCAGGTCGAAGGCGACCGAGAGCCCCTTCTGGCCGGCCGCCAGGTTGCGCCGGTAGAACGCGTTGGACTCCTCGGCGGTCGAGAAGCCGGCGTACTGGCGCACGGTCCAGGGCTGGGTGGTGTACATCGTCGGGTAGGGCCCGCGCAGGAACGGGCTCAGGCCGGGGTAGGTGTCGAGGGCGTCGAGGCCCTCGAGGTCGGCCTCGGTGTACTGCGACCGGATCTCGATGCCCTCGGGCGAGGTCCAGGGCCGCGCCTCGGGGTGCGGCGCGCTCGTGGTGCCACGGCCGCTGAGCGGCAGGCCGGCGAAGCTGGTCGGGACGGTCATGCGAGCTGCTCCCTCGTGCGGGTCAGGAAGGACAGGGCGTCGACGCCGAGCGCGCAGGCGTCGTCGGTGCCGTCGAGGGGCTTGCCGGCCACCACGACGTGGCGCGCGCCGGCCTCGCGCAGGGCGCGGGCCGCGGCGGTGCCCCAGGCGGCGTAGGTCGCGTCGCTGCCGGCGAGCACCGCCACCCGCTGCCCGTCGTACGCCGAGAGCAGCGCCTCGACGTCGGCGGTGGCCCCGGCGACGTCGACGCCGACGCCGCCCGCGGCGAGCAGGTTGGTGGCGAAGGTGGCCCGCGCGGTGTGCGAGGCCACCGGGCCGAGGGTCGCCAGGAAGGCCCGGGCCGTCGGCGGGTCGTCGCGCAGCGCCTCGAAGGCCGCGCCGTAGGGGCGCACGCCGACCCAGCCCGACGCGGAGTCGGGGGTGACCGGCTCGCGCTCGGGCAGGACCTCGTCGACCTGGGGGAACTCGGTGAGCCCGGTGAGGGGTCGCCGGCGGCGGGCGACCTCGTCGTCGCGGCGCTCGACGGTCCGTGCCACGCGGGCCAGCAGCGAGCCGTCGGCCAGGGCGGCCGCCGCTCCGCCGACCTCCTCGGTGCGGCCGAGCTCGGCCCAGCCGGCGACGGCGAGGTCGTCGGTGAGCTTCTCCACGGCGTAGGAGCCGCCGGCGGGGTCGGCGACGTGAGCGACGTGGGCCTCGTCGACGAGCAGCGCGGAGGTGTTGCGGGCGATGCGGCGGCCCAGGGCCTCGGGGCGGCCCAGCGGGCTGTCGAAGGGCAGCACGGTGACGGCCTCGGCCCCGCCGACGCCTGCGGCGAACGCCGCCACGGTGGTGCGCAGCATGTTCACGTAGGGGTCGTAGCGGCTCATCATGGGCCGGCTGGTCACGACGTGCTGGCGCTGGGCCAGCCGCAGCCGCTCCTCGTCGGTGACGCCGCTGAGCTCCAGCACCCGCGCCCAGAGCCGGCGGGCCGCGCGCAGCTTGGCGATGGTGGCGAACTGGTCGTCGGTGGCGGCGTAGCGCACCTCGACCAGGCCGGCGGCCTGGGCGACGGTGAGGCCCGCCCCGGTGAGCGCCCGCAGGTAGGCCGCGGCCACGGCCATCGACCAGCCGAGCTCCTGGGCGTCGGAGGCGCCGCGGTCGTGGACGGCGGTGGCGTCGACGACCACGCCGAGCAGCCCGCGCTCGTGGGCGGCACGGGCCACGGCGACCAGCGGGGCGAGGTCGACCTCGCCGGCCGGGTCGGCGCCCGGGCCGGTGCCGTGGCGCAGGGCCGCGCCGAGGGGGTCGGCGCCGAGGTTGGTGCTCGCGGCGAGGTCGCGCTCGCCGGCGTGGGCGAGGAAGTTCTCGGCCAGCGCCTGCTGGGCCGTCGCGTCGCCGCGGGCCTCCAGCACGACGGGCGCGAGGTCGAGCAGCACGCCGTCGAGGGCGGTGGCGAGGTCGGCGTCGGGCGCCGCGCACAGCCACAGCGAGGTGACGCCTCCCTCGAGGTCGACCAGGAGGGTCTCGTTGGCCGCCCTGGCCTCGGCGCCGGCGGGCAGGTCGAGGTGGGCGCGCACGTCCCAGTCCCCGGCGCGCTGCGGGCGGCCCTCGGTCCGGAGCCCGTCGAGCAGGTCGGAGGTGCCGAGCGGGGTGACCGCGATGTCGTCGAGGGTGGTGCGGGTCAGCCGCTCCCACACGAGCGCGTCGGGGTCGTCCTCGCCGAGGCGACGCGCCTTGCGCAGCACGCCGGCCGCGGCCCTCTCCCAGTCGGCGCGCTCCCACCGGTCGCCGGCGTCGGCCAGGTCGAGCGCGCCCTGCTCGGGCTCGAGCTCCGCGGGCTCGTCGAGACCGCCTTCGACTTCAGTCATGGCGGCACCCTAGGGACGCGACGTGACGGCGGCCACCGAGTGTGACCTTTTCGACCCCGACCCGTCCCCGGGGCGGTGTTCACCCTCAGGCCGCGCGCCCGTCGCGGTGCCGTCGTCCGGCGGGCCCACCGTGGGCGCATGCGGATCGCCGTGGTCTCCGAGTCCTTCCTGCCCGCCGTCGACGGCACCACCACGACGGTCAGGGCGGTGGTCGACCGTCTCGTCGACCGTGGCCACCAGGTGGTGGTGGTCGCGAGCGGGCCAGGGCTGGCGACCTACCGCGGCGCCCGGGTCGTGCGCGTCAGCGCGCTGACCAGGCCGGGCGGCCAGGTCCGGGCGGCCCTCGACGCGTTCGCGCCCGACGTCGTGCAGGTCACGGGGCCGGGCACGATCGGTCGCAAGGCGCTCAAGCACACCCACCGCACAGGCGTGCCCTCCCTGGTCGTGCAGCAGACCCCGCCGCGCGACCTGACCTGGGAGCGCTGGCGCAGCACGGTCGCCGAGCGCACCGACCACCTCCTTGTCACCGCCCCCTGGCTGGCCGGTCGCTTCTCCTCCCTCGGCGTCACCGCCGGCACGTGGCTGCCGGGGGTCGACGCCCGCGCCTACACCCCGGCCCTGCGCGACCCGTGGCTCCACGACCACTGGGCGCGGGCGCGCTCGGCCCGCGGCCCCCTGGTGGTGGTCGGCTACGTCGGCAGCCTGCACAAGCGCCACGGGGTGCGGCGGCTGGCCGAGCTGGCCGACGTGCCGGGCATCCGACCCGTCGTCATCGGCACCGGGCCGCAGGAGGACTGGCTGCGCGAGCGACTGCCCGCGGCCAAGGTCACCGGCGCACTGTCGACCGGCGACCTCACCGTAGCGCTGGCCTCCCTCGACGTCCTGGTGCACCCCGGCGAGGAGGAGACCTGCTGCCACGCGCTGCGCGAGGGCGCCGCGAGCGCGCTGCCCCTGGTGGCGCCGCGCAGCGGGGGCGCCCGCGACCTCGTGCTGCCACTGGAGACCGGCCTGCTCTACGACCCCGACCGTCCCGGGGCCCTGGCCCGCGCGGTGGCGGCGGTGGCCGCCGACCCGCGGCGCGCCCTGCTCGGTCATCGGGGCCGCGAGCTGTCGCTCGACCGCTCGTGGACCGACGCCGCCGACGAGCTCCTCGGCCACCTGGACCGCCTGGCCCGGGGTCACGCGGGCGCCCGCCCCGCGCACGGGGTCTGAACCCACCCTGAGCGGCGCCTGAGCCGGTCCTGAGGGCCGGCGGGTCCCGTCGACGGGGGATATGTCACACGCCACGATGGAACTCACCCCCCAGATGGGGGGTAGCGTTTGTGATGTGGCAACCCCGACTCTCGTCAGAGGAGCGCGCGCTTCGCGCTCGACGATCACGCTGAAGATCCTGATGGCCGCCAGCGGGCTGGTGTTCATCGGATTCGTCCTCGCGCACATGTACGGCAACCTCAAGGCCTTCGGTGGCGAGGAGTCGTTCAACGAGTACGCCGAGCACCTGCGCACCATCGGGGAGCCCCTGCTCCCCGAGAGCGGCCTGCTGTGGATCCTGCGTCTCGGCCTCATCGCCGCGCTGGTGGTCCACGTGGCCTCGGCGTTCGCGCTGTGGAAGCGCGCCAGCGACGCCCGGCCGGTGAAGTACCAGGTCGCCAAGCGCCGCAACTCCTCGCTGTCCTCGCGGACCATGCGGTGGGGCGGCCTGACGATCCTGGCGTTCCTCGTGTGGCACCTGCTCAACTTCTCGATCGTGAAGATCAACCCGGCCGGCGGGGAGACCAACAACCCCTACCAGCTGATGGTCGACACCTTCGACCTGTGGTGGATGACGCTCATCTACCTGGTCGCGATGGCCGCGCTGGCGATGCACCTGCACCACGGCACCTTCAGCGCGATGCAGACCCTCGGCTTCACCCAGACCGTCGCCGCCCGCTCCCGGGCACGCCTGGCCGGCTGGGTCGTCGCCGTGGTCGTCGCCGGCGGATTCTCGCTGGTCCCCCTGTTCACCCTCTTCGGCGTCATCGAGTAAAGGGAGCCCCTCCATGGCAACCACCGACACGTACCTCAACCAGCCGTCGCAGCAGCAGTCCGACGACGCCCACGGCTACTACACGCCCGGTGCGCCGCTCGTCGACGAGAAGGCGCCGACCGGCCCCATCGCGATGCGCTGGACCAACCGCAAGTTCTCCAACGCGCTGGTCAACCCCGCCAACCGGCGCAAGCTGAACGTCATCATCGTCGGCACCGGGCTCGCCGGCGGCGCGGCCGCGGCCACGCTCGGCGAGGCCGGCTACAACGTGAAGTCGTTCTGCTACCAGGACTCCCCGCGCCGGGCGCACTCCATCGCCGCGCAGGGCGGCATCAACGCCGCGAAGAACTACAAGGAGGACGGCGACTCCGTCCACCGCCTCTTCTACGACACCGTCAAGGGCGGCGACTACCGCTCGCGCGAGTCGAACGTCTACCGCCTGGCCGAGGTCAGCACCAACATCATCGACCAGTGCGTCGCCCAGGGCGTGCCCTTCGCCCGTGAGTACGGCGGCCTGCTCGACAACCGCTCCTTCGGCGGCGTGCAGGTCTCGCGCACCTTCTACGCCCGCGGCCAGACCGGCCAGCAGCTGCTCATCGGCGCCTACCAGGCCCTGGAGCGCCAGGTCGCCGCCGGCACCGTCACCACCTTCACCCGCCACGAGATGCTCGAGCTGGTCATGGTCGACGGCAAGGCCCGCGGCATCATCGCCCGCGACATGGCCACCGGCGAGATCGAGACCCACCTCGCCGACGCGGTCGTGCTCGCCTCCGGCGGCTACGGCAACGTCTTCTTCCTCTCCACCAACGCCATGGGCTGCAACGTCACCGCGACGTGGCGGGCCCACCGCAAGGGCGCCTACATGGCCAACCCCTGCTACACCCAGATCCACCCGACCTGCATCCCGGTCTCGGGCGAGCACCAGTCGAAGCTGACCCTGATGTCGGAGTCGCTGCGCAACGACGGCCGCATCTGGGTGCCCAAGAAGGCCGAGGACTGCGACAAGGACCCGCGCGACATCCCCGAGGAGGACCGCGACTACTACCTCGAGCGGATCTACCCCTCCTTCGGCAACCTGGTGCCCCGCGACATCGCCTCGCGCCAGGCCAAGAACGTCTGCGACGAGGGCCGCGGCGTCGGCCCGATGGTCGGCGACTTCCGCCGCGGCGTCTACCTCGACTTCTCCGACGCCATCGCGCGCCTGGGCAAGGACGGCATCGAGGCCAAGTACGACAACCTCTTCGACATGTACGAGCGGATCACGGGTGAGAACCCCTACGAGGTCCCGATGCGGATCTACCCCGCCGTGCACTACGTCATGGGCGGTCTGTGGGTCGACTACGACCTCCAGTCCAACCTCGAGGGGCTCTTCGTCGCCGGCGAGGCCAACTTCTCCGACCACGGCGCCAACCGCCTCGGCGCCTCGGCGCTGATGCAGGGCCTGGCCGACGGCTACTTCGTGCTGCCCAACACCATCCGCGACTACCTCGCGCACGCGCCCTTCGCGCCGATCGACGAGTCGCACCCGGCGGTGGCCGAGGCCAAGAAGTCCGTCGAGGACCGGATCGCGAAGCTGCTCTCCATCCAGGGCACCCGCTCGGCCGACAGCTACCACAAGGAGCTGGGCCACATCATGTGGGAGTACTGCGGCATGGAGCGCTCCGAGCCCGGGCTGCGCAAGGCGATCGACATGATCCGCGAGCTCAAGGCCGACTTCTGGAGCAACCTCAAGGTGCTCGGCACGGCCGACAGCCTGAACCAGAGCCTCGAGAAGGCCGGCCGCGTCGCCGACTTCATCGAGCTCGGCGAGCTCATGTGCATCGACGCCCTCAACCGCCGCGAGTCCTGCGGCGGCCACTTCCGCGCCGAGTCGCAGACCGACGAGGGCGAGGCGCTGCGCCACGACGACGAGTTCGCCTACGTCGCGGCCTGGGAGTTCGGCGGCGACGCCGGCCAGCCGGTGCTGCACAAGGAAGACCTTCTCTACACGGCCATCGAGATGAAGCAGCGGAGCTACAAGTGAACCTGACCCTCAACATCTGGCGGCAGGCCAACCCCACCGCCGCCGGCGCCATGCACCAGTACCACGTGCAGGACATCTCCGAGGACATGAGCTTCCTGGAGATGCTCGACGTGCTCAACGAGCAGCTCAACGAGCAGGGCGAGGACCCGGTCGCCTTCGACCACGACTGCCGTGAGGGCATCTGCGGCTCGTGCGACCTGATGATCGACGGTCAGGCCCACGGCCCCGAGGTCACCACGACCTGCCAGCTGCACATGCGGTCCTTCAAGGACGGCCAGGAGATCACCATCGAGCCCTGGCGTGCCAGCGCCTTCCCGGTGATCAAGGACCTGATCGTCGACCGCTCGGCCTTCGACCGGATCATCCAGGCCGGCGGCTACGTGTCGGTCAACACCGGTGCTGCGCCCGACGCCCACGCCACCCCGGTGCCGCAGGCCGACGCACTCAAGGCCTTCAACGTCGCCACCTGCATCGGCTGCGGCGCCTGCGTCGCCGCCTGCCCCAACGGGTCGGCCTCGCTCTTCATGGGCGCCAAGATCACCCACCTCGGCCGACTCCCCCAGGGCCAGCCCGAGCGCGACGAGCGCGTGGTCAACATGGTCGCCCAGCACGACCACGAGGGCTTCGGCGGCTGCACCAACATCGGCGAGTGCACCGCGGCGTGCCCCAAGGAGATCCCGCTCGACGTGATCTCCCAGCTCAACCGCGACCTGCGCACGGCGATCCGCAACGGCCACTGAGAGCACCACCGAGTCCCCCGCACCACCACACGAAGGGCCCCGACCGCGAGCGGTCGGGGCCCTTCGTCGTGGGCGGGTGCCGGTCTGCCGGTCAGTCCTGGGCGCGGGCCCGCAGCGCCTTCAGGCCGAGGCGGCCCAGCACGACGGCGATGACCAGGTTGACCACGATCAGCACGGTGTGGGCCACCCAGTAGCCGGTCGGGCGGTCCTCCCCCGAGGCGTGCGCCGACCAGAGGTTGCGGGTGAACATCGCGTAGGTCACGACGTTCCACACCGCCACCCCCACCAGCAGCCAGCCGTGCTTGCGCTCGAACCTCATCGGTCCTCCCCCTTGGTCGTCCTGAGCACGACGGCGAGCGCCGCCGCGCCGGTGGCGGCCCCGGCCACGAAGGGCCGGACCCGCGAGCCCGCCGCCTCACCGGCGCGGGCGGTGCCGTCGAGCGCACCCGCGGACGCCAGCGGCGGGCCCTGCACCGGGTCGGCCGGCTCGGCGACCCGGGCTGCGCGCGCGGCGCGCGTGGTGAAGGCGAAGGCCGCGGCGTAGAGCACGAGGCGGGAGAAGTAGTTGATCCACACCAGCAGGATCAGTGCGATCCCGAAGGCCTGGGCCGCCGGCTGCTCGCGGGTGGCGGCGAGCAGCACCCCGGAGAGCTGCTTGAGGACCTCGAAGACCACGGCGCCGAGCAGCGCCCCCTGCCACAGCGAGCGCGCGGGCACGTGGGGCTCGGCCAGCAGCCGGAACATCGCGTAGAACAGCACCGTGTTGGCGGCCAGGCCGAAGACCACCGTGAGCAGCCGCACCAGCCACGACAGCTCCTCGCCCAGGCCGAGGGCGTCGAGGATGACGGTCGAGAACGCGCTCACCAGGCCGGCGACGGCCACCGAGAGCAGGAGCACCGAGCCCAGCACCACCAGGGTCACGAGGTCGCGCAGCTTGCCCACCACGAAGCCGGGCAGCTCGCGGGTGGGGGTCTCGAAGACGACCAGGAGGGCGTCGCGCAGGGCGGAGAGCCACCCGAGGCCCGAGTAGAGGACGCCTGCCAGGCCGATGACGGCGGCCCAGCCGGAGAAGGTGCGGATGTCGGCCAGCGAGACCTGGCCCTCGTCCTGTCCGATCAGCCCGGGCAGCAGCTGGTCGATCGCCTCGCGCAGGTCCTGGTTGGCGCCGGGGTAGACCTGGGAGACGTAGCCGACGACGAAGAGGGCCAGGGCCAGGATCGGGAAGACCGACAGGAACCCGAAGTACGTCACGGCGCCGGCCTGCTGGCCGGCCTTGACCGCGCCGTAGTGCTCCTGCATGAGCAGGACGTGGTCGACGCCCGGGCGCCGCCGGCGCAGCCCTCGCAGGGCGTCCTGGGCCCGCTGCACGACGGAGGCCATCAGCGGGCCTGCGCGCCGGCGCCGAGCACGAACTCGTGGCGCGGGCGCCAGCCGTGGGCCTCGTCGTGGACGTAGAGGTGGAAGTCGGTCACGTCGAAGGTGCACTCGAAGTCGGCGAGCTCGGCGAAGGCGCGGTCGAGCCGCTCGTCGTCGAGGTGGTGGGCGACCGTGACGTGGGGGTGGTAGGGGAAGCTCAGGTCGACGTCGAGCGGCCCCCGGCGCACGGCCTCGGCCAGCTGCTCGCACTGCGAGATCCCCTCGGCGAGCATCACGAACACGACCGGCGAGACGGGGCGGAAGGTGCCCGTGCCGCGCAGGTGCACCCGGAAGCCGTCGAGACCGTCGGCCACCGAGCGCAGGTGGTCGGAGACCTGCTCGAGCTCGCCGTCGACGATGTCGGTCGGCGGCACCAGCGTGATGTGGGTCGGGATCATGGCCGCGGTGGCGTCACCGACGGAGGCCCGGTAGTCCTGGAGCTCGCTGGCCCAGGGCTCCGGGATCGCCACCGCCACGCCGATCGTGATCACGGTGCGACCCTAGCGGGACGGGGCGACGAACCCGACCCGCTGGTAGACGTCGCGCAGGGTCGCCTCGGCGACCTCCGCCGCCTGCTGGCGGCCCTGCTCGAGCACGGCGCTGAGGTGGGCCTGGTCGTCGAGCAGCTCCAGGGTGCGCTCGCGGAAGGGCGTCACGAAGTCGACCACCACCTCGGCCAGGTCCTTCTTCAGGTCGCCGTAGCCGCGCCCGGCGTACTGCTCCTCCAGGGCGGAGACCGCCTCGCCGGTGAGGGCGGAGTAGATCGTGAGCAGGTTGCTGACGCCGGCCTTCTCCTCGGGGTCGAAGCGGACCTCGGAGCCGGAGTCGGTCACGGCCGAGCGGATCTTCTTCGCGCTCACCCTGGGGTCGTCGAGCATCTCCACGATGCCGGCCGGCGAGGACGCCGACTTCGACATCTTCGCGGTGGGGTCCTGCAGGTCGGCGATCTTGGCCGTGGCCTTGAGGATGTAGGGCTCGGGCAGCCGGAAGGTCTTCTTGTAGCGGTGGTTGAAGCGCTGGGCGAGGTCGCGGGTCAGCTCGAGGTGCTGGCGCTGGTCCTCGCCCACCGGCACGTAGTGGGGGCGGTAGAGCAGGATGTCGGCGGCCTGGAGCACGGGGTAGGTGAACAGGCCGACCGACGCGGCCCCCTCCCCCGCCTTGGCCGACTTGTCCTTGAACTGCGTCATGCGCCGCGCCTCGCCGAAGCCGGTGAGGCACTGCAGCACCCAGCCGAGCTGGGCGTGCTCGGGCACCTGGCTCTGCACGAAGATCGCCGAGCGGGCCGGGTCGACGCCCATCGCCAGCAGCTGGGCCGCGGCGCGCAGGCAGCGCTCGCGCAGCACCTTGGGGTCCTGCTCGACGGTGATCGCGTGCAGGTCGGCGATGAAGAAGAACGGCTGGTGGTCGCGCTGGAGGTCGACCCACTGCCGGGTCGCGCCGAGGTAGTTGCCGAAGTGGAAGGAGTCGGCGGTCGGCTGGATCCCGGAGAGGACCCGGGGGCGCGCGCCCCCGGTGGGGGCGCTGGGGACGGCGACGTCCGGCTCGGTCGTGGCGGGCATGGGCCCATTCTCCCCGACGCCGGCCCGGGTCCTCCCCCGGCCCCACAACCCGGTTGCCCGAGCACCGGCCCGCTTGGCAGGGTGCGCGCCATGACCCCGCCACCATCGCCGAGCGCCGCCCCCGTCCTCACCTCGCACGAGGGCGGCCGGACCGTGGTGCTGCGAGGCCACCGCCCCGAGGACGCCCAGGGCTGCCTCGAGCAGTGCCAGGACCCCCTCACCCAGCGCTGGACCACCGTGCCGGTCCCCTACACCCGCGAGATGGCCGAGGACTTCGTGGGCCGCGTCATGCCCGCCGGCTGGGCCGACGGCAGCGAGTGGGGCTTCGTCGTCGAGGTCGACGGCCGGTACGCCGGCAGCGCGTCGCTGCGCCCGGAGGGCAGCGACCGCGCCGAGGTCGCCTACGCCGCCCACCCGTGGGTGCGCGGCACCGGGGCCGTCGAGCAGGCGCTGCGGGTGCTCCTCGACTGGGGCTTCGAGCAGCAGGGCCTGCGCACGGTCGTCTGGTGGGCCGAGCGCGGCAACTGGGCCTCGCGCAAGACCGCGTGGCGCCTGGGCTTCGAGGTCGACGGCTCGCTGCGGGCGTGGCTGCCCCAGCGCGGCGAGCTCCACGACGCCTGGGTCGGCACGCTGCGCAGCACCGACCCGCGCCGGCCGCGCACCCGCTGGCTGGAGGTGCCGACGCTGGAGGCCGACGGGCTGCTGCTGCGGCCGTGGCGCGACACCGACGTCGCGCGGGTCGTCGAGGCGTGCAGCGACCCCGAGAGCCAGCGCTGGCTCGGGCAGCTGCCCGCGCCCTACACCGACCGCGACGCGCGGGCCTGGCTCGAGGACGTCACCGAGCGGCTCGCCACCGGCGGCGCGGTGAACTGGGCCGTGGTCGACCCCGCCGAGCCCGACCGTGCACTGGCCTCGGTCGGGTGGTTCGCCCTGACGCCGTACGTCACCTGCGAGATCGGCTACTGGACCCACCCCGACGCCCGCGGCACGGGCGTGGCGACCCGGGCGCTGCGCGCCGTGGCGCGCCACGCCTTCGACGACCTCATGGTGCGCCGGGTCAGCTGCGCCGCGGCCACCGGCAACACCGCCTCGCGGCGGGTGATCGAGCAGGCCGGGTTCACCACCTACGGCGTCGAGCGGCTCGGCGCCCTCGTGCGCGACGGGCGGGCCGACCTCGTCCTCTACGACCGGCTCGACACCGGGGCGTAGGAGCGCTCCTCGCCGGCACCCACGTCGACGGGGGTGCGGCCCGCGCCGCGCTTGTCGTGCCAGGAGGCGAGCAGCAGGATCGCCACGCCCAGCACCGAGAGCGCCGCACCGACCAGCGCGGGGGCGCGGTAGCCGTAGCCGGCGGCGATGACCACGCCGCCCAGCCAGGCGCCCAGGGCGTTGGCGGCGTTGAGGGCCGCGTGGTTCATGGCCGCGCCCAGGGTGACGGCGTCACCGGCCACGTCCATCAGCCGCAGCTGGAGGTTGACGACGAGGATCGAGCCCACGGCGGTGATGAGGAAGACCACGGGCAGCAGGAACCAGCCGTAGGGGGCCACGGCCCAGAAGGCCAGCATCAGCACGCCCGAGCCGACGCCCGAGACGATCAGCGAGCGGAACACCGACCACGAGGCCAGCTCGCCCGCCACCCACGTGCCGGCGACCATGCCGAGGCCGAAGGCCAGCAGGAAGACCGGCACGGTGCCCGAGCCGAGCATCGCGACGTCGGTCACGGTGGTGGCGATGTAGGAGTAGACCGCGAACATGCCGCCGAAGCCGATCGCCCCGGCCGCCATGGTCAGCCAGACCTGGCTGGAGCCGAAGAACTCGCGCGCCTCCTTGGCGCCGGTGGCCTCCGGGTCGCCCGGGCGGGAGGGCACGAAGGCGAGGACGAGGGCCATGGTGAGGGCGGCGATGACCGCGGTGCCGACGTAGGCCGCGCGCCAGCCGAGGTTCTGCCCCACGAAGGTCGCGGCGGGCACGCCCACCACGTTGGCCACCGAGAGGCCCAGCATCACCGCGGCCACCGCCCGGCCGCGCTTGTCGGGGGCCGCGAGCTCGGCCGCGACCAGCGAGGCGACGCCGAAGTAGGCGCCGTGGGGCAGACCGTCGAGGAAGCGGGCGGCGGTGAGCATGCCGTAGCCGGTCGCGAGGGCGCTGAGCACGTTGAAGAGCGCGTAGGCGCCCATCAGTCCCACCAGCAGGCCGCGCCGGGGCAGCCGCGCGGCGAAGAACGACAGGACCGGCACCCCGGCGACCACGCCCAGGGCGTAGGCGGAGATCACGTGGCCCGCGGTGGGCTCGGAGACGCCGATGCCCTCGGCGATCTGGGGCAGCAGGCCCATGGTCACGAACTCGGTCGTGCCGATCGCGAAGCCGCCGAGGGCCAGCGCCAGCACGGCCAGCGCGTAGCGCGGGTGGGCGCCGGTGCGCTCGGGGGCGGGAGCGGGGGTCGTCATGGGGAGAGCCTTCGATCGATCCAAGTCGGGGGTGACTCCATGCTCCAACCCCGGCGGCGCCCGCGGCTATTCCTGGGACGCCGATCGCCGTGGATCGTGAGAGGTCTCACGCCGGGAGGCGTCCACGGCCTCAGCAGACCTCGCGCAGCCCCTGCACGGCCTCGCTGAGCCGCTCACGCTCGCGCTGCACCGCGGCGCGGTCCACGGGCGTGCCCTCGGCGTGCTGCTCGGCCTCGGCGGCCAGCCCGTCGAGGGCCGTGCGGGCCTCCTCCAGGCGCGCCCTGGTCTCCCCGCCGAGGTTGTCCTCGGCCGCGGCGAGGGTGTCGCGCAGCGCCGTCAGCTCCCGCTCGGCGGCGGCGGGGTCGGCGCCGATCCGGTCGGCCACCGCACCGGCCTGGTCGGCGACCTGCCCCATCGCCTCCCGCGCCACCGAGCAGGCGGCGTCGCCCGCGGCGTCGGAGGCCGCGTCACGCACCTGCTCCTCGGAGCAGGCGGTCAGCGAGGCCGCGAGCACGCAGCCGGCCAGGAGGGCGGGCAGACGGCTGGGCAGGCGGCTGGGCAGGCGGCTGGGCACACGGCTGGGCACACGGTCGGCTGCGCGGACGGTACGACGCACGGGGGCTCCTCGACGGGCGGGACGGGCGGAGCCACCAGCGTGCCAGACCTGCGGGGACCCAGCCGGCCGCCGCCGGCTCAGCCGGCCAGGTGGGCCCAGCGCGACGACAGCTCGCGCCACGGGCCCACCTCGGCCACCTCCCCGTCGAGCAGCACGACCACGCGGTCGGCCTCGGCCAGGGCGGCCTGCTTGGAGGTGGCGCCCAGCACGGTCGTGCCGCGACCGCGCAGGGCCGTCCACAGCTCGATCTCGGTGGCGGCGTCGAGGGCGCTGGAGACGTCGTCGGCCAGCAGCAGCTCGGTGTCGGCGGCCAGCGCCCGGGCCAGGGCCAGGCGCTGGACCTGACCGCCGGAGAGGCGCACCCCGCGGTGGCCGACCACGGCGTGCGGGCCGCCGGCCTCGTCGACGTCGGCCTGCAGCCGCGCGTCGACGACGGCGCGGTCGAGACCGCGGGCGTGGCCCAGCCGCACGTTGTCGTCGAAGGTGCCCGAGAGCACCCGCGGCACCTGGGCGACGTGCGCGACCTGCCCCGGTCGCAGGAACAGCTGCGGGTCGTCGACCTCCACGTCGTTCCACCGGATCGAGCCGGTGTGGGAGACGAGCCCGGCCAGCGCGGCGAGCAGGCTGGACTTGCCCGAGCCCACCTGCCCGAGCACCAGCACCAGCTCGCCGGCCTCGACGGTCAGGTCGACCCCTACGACGCCCCGGGTGCCGTCGTCGTGCACGGCGTCGACGCCGCGCAGCTCGAGACGGCGCAGCGGCACGCGGTCGCTGGGGGCGGGCTCGGGGGCGGCGCCGGCGACGAGGTCGACGCCGGGGGGCAGGTCCATCAGGTCGACGCCGCCGGCGAGCCGGCTGGTCGCCTGCTGCCAGGCGCGGGTGCCGGGGGCCTCGGTGATGACCGACCCGGCCACCCGGCCGAACCAGTCGAAGCCGTTGACGGCGTTGGCGACCAGCAGCGCGGTGGCGAGGTCCCAGCCACCCGCGACGAGCACGGCCCAGGCGGCCACGACGCCGCACTGCACCATGACCACCGGCACGCCGTCGAGCACGGCCTGCACCCGGTGCTCGCGCACCGCCGCCTCGACGCGTCCGCCGTCGACGTGGCGCAGGTGGGCGTGCACGGCCGGGGTCGCCGCGGCGAGCTTGACCGTGCGGCTCGACTCCAGGGCCGAGACCAGGGAGCGGCCGAAGCGGGCCCGCGCCGCCGACGACGCGGCCGCGGAGCGCCCGGCGATCGGACGACCGACCGAGGAGGCCAGCGCCGAGGCCACCATCACCGCGAGCAGCACCGCGCCCGCCAGCGGGCTGCCGGAGAGCAGGGTGGTGACGACGATGATGATCAGGCCGTTGACGAAGTCGACCCACCGGTCGGCGTAGCGCGCGAAACGGTCGGCGTCCATGGCGCGGGCCACCACCTCCCCGGGCGGGGTGCGGGTGAGGCGCTCCTGGCCGGTCTGCCCGACCAGCACCGCCATGCGCACCCGGAGCATGACCTCGATCCACCAGCGGGGGTAGCGGCGGAAGGCCTCCGCCAGCATGAGCGGCGCGACCATGAGCGCCGCCACGAGCACCACCGTCAGGCCCACGGTCGTGCCCGTCGTCGCGTCGCCCTGCTCGAGGCCCTGGACCAGGCGGCCCCACACGAAGCCGGTGGCCGCGCCGTAGGCCCCCGTCAGGGAGGCCAGCAGGAACAGGGCCGCACCGACCAGGCCCCACGCGGGCCGGATCGCCAGGGCGTGCCTGATGCCGCCGGCCAGGCTGCGCCCGCCCCCGACCTCGGGCAGCGCGGGCGGCGGGCCGCTGCGCCGACGCCCGCCCACCGCGGTCGCGACCGGGGCCCCCGACGACTCCGACCCCGACGACTCCGCCGACTCCGCCGACGTGCCCGGCCGGCCCAGGCCCCCCGGGTCCCCCGGCTGCGCGGCCTGCAGGGCGTCCTCGCCGCCGGCGTCGAGCAGGGTGCGGAAGCGGCCCGGGCCGGCGGCCAGCACGGCGCGCGGGCCCTGCTCGACCACACGGCCCGCCTCCAGCACGGCCACGAGGTCGGCACGGGCGGTGGTGGAGAGACGGTGGGCGACGAGCAGGCCCGTGCGGTCGGCCAGCAGCCGGTCGGCGGCACGGACGACGAGCGACTCGGTGAGCGGGTCCATGCGGGCGGTGGCCTCGTCCAGCACCACCACGGCCACGTCGCGCACGAGCAGCCGGGCGAAGGCGACCAGCTGCTCCTCCCCCGCCGACAAGGTGGTGCCGCCGGGGCCCAGCGCGGTGTCGAGACCGTCGGGCAGACCCGCGACCCACGGCTCGAGGCCCAGCTCGGCGATCGCTGCCTCGATCCGCGCGCGGGGCACGTCGGAGAAGAGCGCGACGTTCTGGGCCAGGGTGCCGGCCAGGATCTCGGTGCGCTGGGTGACCACGCCGACCGCGGCGCGCAGCTGCTGGAGGTCGAGGTCGAGCACGTCGACTCCCCCGAGCAGGACCGTGCCCGGCTCGGGGTCGACCGCGCGCGAGACGAGCGCCGCCAGCGTCGACTTGCCCGATCCGGTGCGCCCCACCAGGGCGCACGTGCGGCCCGCCGGCACGCGCAGGTCGACCTCGCGCAGGGCGAAGGAGCCCTCGGCGTAGGAGAAGTGCAGGTCGCGCAGCTCGAGGTCGAGGCGCCCGGTCGGCACCGGGGCGCCGCCGACCGGCTCCGGCTCGGTGTCGAGCAGCTGGCGCAGCCGCATCAGGGCGCCGAGTCCGGCCTGGAGGTCGGGCAGGTGCTGGGCCAGCGTGGCGATCTGACCGGTGAAGCGGGTCGTGACCAGGAAGAGGGTGACGAGGCTGGCGACCGACAGCCCGCCGTCGACCACCAGGGCCACGCCCACCACGCCCGTGGCGGCGAGCAGCGCGTGCAGCAGGACGCCGGCGCGCCGGGCCACGCGGGTCTCCACCTGGAGCACCCGGTCGAGGCGCTCGTGCACCCGCGCCGAGAGCTCGGCGCAGCGGCGCACGACGTGGGCCTGGCCCAGGCTGGTGCGCAGGTCGTCGCGCCCGGCGACCCCCTCCTCCATCGCCGCGGCCTGGTCGGTCCACGCGATCTCCTCGACGACCTTGCGCCGCGAGACCTCGGGAAGCAGCGGACGGACCACGAGCACCGCGGCCACCGCGAAGAGCGGGAAGAGCAGCCAGGCGGGCCACCAGGTGAGCCCGGCCACGACCCACAGCGGCACCACGCCGAAGGCGGTCTGCAGCGCGTCCCACACCTGGCGGCGCACGAGGGTGCCGACCTCGTGGGTGTCGTCGTCGACGCGGTCGAGCACCTCGCCGACCGCCTGCTCCGAGAGCAGGGCCAGCGGCTGGTGCAGCGCCGCGTCGAGCAGGTCGGCGCGCAGCGCGCCCTCGGCGCGGTCGACCACCCCGGCCCACAGGGTGCGCCCGACGGCGTCGAGCAGGGCCGCGCCGACCACGCAGAGCGCGAGCGCCCCGACGAGGGCGACGACGGGGTCGGCGGCGAGCCGACCGGCGACCACGGTGCCGAGGGTCTGGCCGAGGGCCGCCAGGACCGAGGCGGTCAGGGCCACGGTGGCGACCGGGCCCCGCAGGCGACGCCAGTCGACGCGGCGGGAGGGGTCGGAGGTCGAGGGCCTCGTCGGTGCGGACGGGGTGGTGGTGTCGCGCTCGGCGAGGCTGGTCCTGGTCATCGCCCCGCACGCTACGCGCCGGCACCGACGCCGATCGACCGGTTTTCCTCCCGACGCACGACCGGGCCGGCCCCGTCGTACGACAGGACCGGCCCGGCCGGTGGAGCGCGGGTGCGGCGGGACGTCAGGCCAGGGTGGCCAGCGCGTCGTTCAGCGTCTGCGAGGGGCGCATGACGGCGTCGGCCTTGGCCGCGTCGGGGCGGTAGTAGCCCCCGATGTCGGCCGGGCTGCCCTGCACGCCGTTGAGCTCGCCGACGATGGTGTCCTCGGCGTCGGCCAGCGTGGTGGCCAGCGCGGTGAACCTCTCGGCCAGGTCGGCGTCGTCGGTCTGCGCGGCCAGCTCCTGGGCCCAGTAGAGGGCCAGGTAGAAGTGCGAGCCGCGGTTGTCGATGCCGCCGACGCGGCGCGTGGGCGACTTGTCCTCGTTGAGGAAGGTGCCGGTGGCGCGGTCGAGGGTGTCGGCCAGCACCTGCGCGCGGGCGTTGTCGGCGTAGCCGGCCAGGTGCTCGAAGGAGGCGGCCAGGGCGAAGAACTCCCCGAGGCTGTCCCAGCGCAGGTAGTTCTCCTTGACCAGCTGCTGCACGTGCTTGGGGGCGGAGCCGCCGGCGCCGGTCTCGAAGAGGCCGCCGCCGTTCATCAGCGGCACGACCGAGAGCATCTTGGCCGACGTGCCGAGCTCGAGGATCGGGAAGAGGTCGGTGTTGTAGTCGCGCAGCACGTTGCCGGTCACCGAGATGGTGTCCTCGCCGCGGCGGATGCGCTCCAGGGAGTACGCCGTGGCCTCGGCGGGCGCCATGATCTCGATGGTCAGGCCGTCGGTGTCGTGCTCGGGGAGGTACTCGCGGACCTTGGCGATGAGGTTGGCGTCGTGGGCGCGCTGCTCGTCGAGCCAGAAGATCGCCGGGGCGCCGGTGGCGCGGGCGCGGGTGACGGCGAGCTTGACCCAGTCGCGGATCGGGGCGTCCTTGGTCTGGCAGGCACGCCAGATGTCGCCCGGCTCGACGGTGTGCTCGATGAGGGTCGCGCCCGAGCCGTCGACCACGCGCACGGTGCCGGCGGCCGGCACCTCGAAGGTCTTGTCGTGCGAGCCGTACTCCTCGGCGGCCTTGGCCATCAGGCCGACGTTGGGCACCGAGCCCATGGTCGCCGGGTCGAAGGCGCCGTGGGCGCGGCAGTCGTCGATGACGGTCTGGTAGACGCCGGCGTAGGAGGAGTCGGGGATCACGGCGAGCGTGTCGGCCTCCTCGCCGTCGGGGCCCCACATGTGGCCCGAGGTGCGGATCATGGCCGGCATCGAGGCGTCGATGATCACGTCGGAGGGCACGTGCAGGTTGGTGATGCCCTTGTCGGAGTCGACCATGGCCAGCTTCGGGCCGTCGGCCAGGCCGGCCTCGACCGCGGCCTTGACGGCGTCGCCGTCGGGGAGGTCGGCCACGGCCGACATCAGGGCGCCGAGCCCGTCGTTGGGCGAGATGCCTGCGGCGGCGAGCTGCTCGCCGTACTGCTCGAAGAGCGTGGGGAAGAAGGCCTGCACGACGTGGCCGAAGATGATCGGGTCGGAGACCTTCATCATCGTGGCCTTGAGGTGGGTGGAGAAGAGCACGTCGTCGGCCTTGGCCCGCGCGATCTGCTCGGTGAGGAAGCGCCGCAGGGCGGCGACGTTCATGAACGTCCCGTCGACGACCTCGCCGGCCAGCACGGGCACCGACTCCTTGAGGACCGTCACGGTGCCGTCGGCGGCGACGTGCTCGATGCGCAGGGTGTCGTCGGCCTCGATGACCACCGACTTCTCGTTGGAGAAGAAGTCGTCCTTGCCCATGGTGGCGACGTTGGTGCGCGAGTCCTCGCTCCAGGCGCCCATGCGGTGCGGGTGGGCCTTGGCGTAGCCCTTGACCGAGGCGGGGGCGCGCCGGTCGGAGTTGCCCTCGCGCAGGACGGGGTTGACCGCGGAGCCCTTGGTCTTGTCGTAGCGGGCCCGGATCTCCCTCTCCTCGTCGGTCTGCGGGCTCTCCGGGTAGGCCGGCAGGTCGTAGCCCTGCTCCTGGAGCTCCTTGATGGCCGCCTTGAGCTGCGGCACCGAGGCCGAGACGTTGGGCAGCTTGATGATGTTGGCCTCGGGCTTGGTGGCCAGCTCGCCGAGCTCGGCGAGGTGGTCGGCCACCCGCTGCTCCTCGGTCAGCCGCTCGGGGAACTGCGAGATGATGCGGCCGGCGAGGGAGATGTCACGCGTCTCGACCTCGACGCCCGCCTGAGCGGCGTAGGCCTGGATGATCGGGAGGAAGGAGTACGTCGCGAGCAGCGGCGCCTCGTCCGTGTGCGTGTAGATGATGGTGGCCATGGTGTGCGGCGACTCCTCAGGAGCTGGAAGAATTCTTGATGTCAAGATACCCGACGCGTCGGCGACCACGGGTCGCACCGTCCGGGCCCGCCCAGCCTGTCAGCCGGCGGCTGTCTAGTCACCCCGTCGGGGGTGCGCCGGCGGGTTTGGTCGGGTCGCCGCGGGGGGACGACTCCGGGCATGGCCACATCCCCTGACCCCACGTCCTCGGAGGCCGTCACCCCGGCGGCCACCGCACCCTCCGCCCCCGACGGCACCCCCGCCCAGAAGCTGGCCGCCGAGGCGCTCGGCACCGCCGTCCTCGTCCTGGTCGGCTGCGGCTCGCTCGTGCTGGCCTCCAGCAGCAGCGGGTTCGGCGACGCCAACATCCTCTCGGTCGGCCTCTCCTTCGGCCTCGCCGTCACCGTCATGGCCTACGCCGTGGGACGCGTCTCCGGCGGGCACTTCAACCCCGCCGTCTCCGTCGCGGCCGCGGTCAGCGGGCGGATGACGTGGGCCGAGGCCGGCCGCTACGCCGGCGCCCAGGTCGTCGGCGGCATCATCGGCGCCCTCGTGCTGCTCGTGCTCGCGCTCGGCAACGACCGCTTCGAGGCCTTCGACACCAGCCTGGCCGCCAACAGCTGGGGCGACGACGGCACCGGCTACGCCCTCTGGGCGGCGCTGCTGGTCGAGATCGTGCTCACCGCGCTCTTCGTCTTCGTCGTCCTCGCGGTCACCGACCGCCGCAGCAGCGTCAACGCCGCCTTCGCGCCGCTCGTCATCGGCCTGACCCTGGCGGTCATCCACTTCGTGGCCATCCCCCTGACCGGCACGTCGGTCAACCCCGCGCGCTCGATCGGGCCCGCGCTCTTCTCCGGGGTCGACCCGCTGCTGCAGCTGTGGGTCTTCATCGTGGCGCCCCTGCTCGGTGCCGTGGCCGGCGGCCTGGCCTACCCCGCGCTCTTCGGTCGCGACGCCGACCCGGTCGAGGGCTCGGGCCTCAGCTTCTCCCGCCCGGCCAGGGCCCAGCAGCCCGTCGCCCAGCAGGGTGGCCAGCAGGGCTGGTCCCAGGGCGCCCAGCAGGGCGGCTGGGCCCAGGGCGGCCAGCAGGGCCAGCAGGGCTGGGCGCCCGAGCCGGCACCGATCATCCAGGACGGCTGGCAGTGGGACCCGGTCGCCGGGCAGTGGAAGCCGCTCGAGCAGCCCCAGGCGCCCCAGCAGACCGGCCAGCAGACCGGCCAGCAGGGCTGGGGGCCGACCACCGGGCAGACCGGGCAGACGGGTCAGGCCGGTCAGGCCGGCGGGCAGTGGCCCGACGAGGGCGACGGCCGCACCCAGATCCGTCCCTGACCCACCCGCCGACCCACCCGCTCGACGCTCACCCGACGCCGGTGAGGACGACCTCGTCCTCACCGGCGTCGCTGCGCACCAGCCCGTCTCCCGGGGCGTAGGAGTCGACGCGGGTGCCGCTGCGGCTCTCGACCTGGAGCACCACCACGTCGTCGGAGGAGCCGCCGGGGCGCGCGAGGTCCTGGTCGACCGCGACCACGGTGACGACCACGGGCGTGCCAGCCGTGCCCCCGACGGCGAGCCACCCGTCGCCGTACCGCGGCTGCGCCGGCATCCACAGCCCGGCCTCCGCGCCGTCGACCCCGGCCTCGAAGTCGGGCCCGCCCCCGGCGCTGGCCATCCACCACACGTTGCCGTCGACGTCCTGCGCGAAGAGGTCGACCACGCGGCCGCCGCCCGCGCCCCGGCCCGTCGTCACGGTCGTGAGGGCCGTGGTCGGCACACCGGCGACGTCGGGCCCGGCGCTCACGCTGCGGGTCACCTCGAGCCCGGGGCCCTGCGCGCCGGTCGGCGTCGTCGGCGCGGCCAGGGTCGCGACGGCGCCCGGCTCCAGGGGGAACCACGGGTTGTCGACGCGCTCCACGAAGTCGTCGGGGTCGGGCGTGGGCGTGGGCACCGTCAGCAGGTCGACGCCCGTCGGCGGGCTCAGCGGCGCCGAGGAGGAGCAGCCGCCGAGGACGGCGACGGCGGCCAGCGTCACCACCGCGGCGCCCGCACCGCGACGGGAGGGGTGGGCGGGGGGACGGCCGCGGCGCAGACGCATGGCGCCCATGCTCCCCCAGGGCGCGAACCCCGCTGCTGCTGGGCCCCGCGCCGCTGCTAGCGTCGGAAGCCAGACCGCCCCAGGACCTCGTCAAGGAGATCTCGTGAGCCCCACCCCGTTGAAGGTCGCCGTCACCGGCGCCGCCGGCCAGATCGGCTACAGCCTGCTCTTCCGCCTCGCCAGCGGTGCGCTGACCGGCGGCCAGCCGATCGAGCTGCGCCTGCTCGAGATCACCCCCGCGCTCAAGGCGCTCGAGGGTGTCGTCATGGAGCTCGACGACTGCGCGTTCCCGGGCCTGGCCGGTGTCGAGATCGGCGACGACGCGGAGACCATCTTCGACGGCGTCAACCTCGCCCTCCTGGTCGGTGCCCGCCCCCGCGGCCCCGGCATGGAGCGCGGCGACCTGCTCTCGGCCAACGGCGCGATCTTCACCGCCCAGGGCAAGGCCCTCAACAAGGTTGCGGCCTCCGACGTGCGCGTCGGTGTCACGGGCAACCCCGCCAACACCAACGCCCTCATCGCGATGACCAACGCCCCCGACATCCCGCAGGAGCGCTTCTCGGCGCTGACACGCCTCGACCACAACCGCGCGATCTCGCAGCTGGCGGCCAAGACCGGCGCCGCGGTGACCGACATCAGCCACATGACCATCTGGGGCAACCACTCCGCCACCCAGTACCCCGACCTCTTCCACGCCCAGGTCGGCGGACGCAACGCCGCCGAGGTCGTCGGCGACCAGGAGTGGATCGAGAGCACCTTCATCCCCACCGTGGCCAAGCGCGGCGCGGCGATCATCGACGCCCGCGGCTCCTCCTCGGCCGCGTCGGCCGCCTCGGCCACCATCGACGCCGCGCGCGACTGGCTCTACGGCTCCGCCGAGGGCGACTGGGTCTCCATGGCCGTGCGCTCGCAGGGCGAGTACGGCGTGCCGGAGGGCCTCATCTCCTCCTTCCCGGTCACCACGAAGGACGGCGACTGGTCGATAGTGGAGGGCCTGGAGATCGACGACTTCTCCCGCGCCCGCATCGACGCCTCCACCGCGGAGCTCGCCGACGAGCGCGCCGCGGTCACCGAGCTCGGACTCATCTGAGCCACTGACGCGCGAGCATCCCGCGCACACCCACGAGGGCCCGCCCGGAGCGATCCGGGCGGGCCCTCGTGGGCTAGGTGCCCGGCTGGTTCGGGATGGTCTGGGCGAGGAAGAGCAGCACCGCCCCGACGCCGCCGAGCAGGAGGCAGTCGAGCAGCCGGTGGCGCACGGCGAGCATGCCGGCGTCGCGTCGCGGCAGCACCAGCCGGAAGGTGGCCGCACCGACCAGCGCCCCGCCGATCCAGCGCACGCCGAGGCGCCAGTCGCCGGACCAGGCGATGAAGACTCCGGTGGCACCGGCAGCGAGGACGAAGAGGTAGAGCAGGCCGCCGACGGTGGAGGGGTGACGTCGGTCCTCGGGCTCCTTGCCGACGGGGGCCGCGGGGTCGGCCGGGTCGGCGGGGTCGGCCGGGTCGGCCGGGTCAGCCGGGTCAGCGGGATCCGCGACGGCCTCGAGCTCGGCCGCGACCTCCTCGGCCGACGGCACCGGCGGCACGTCGTCGAGGTGGGCGGGGGGCTGCTCCTCCCCCGCGGGCTGTGGCCGGCTCATCAGGGTCACCTCAGACCGTGGCCTTCTCGGCCATCGTGACCAGGTTCGACAGGAGCATCGCCCGCGTCATCGGGCCGACGCCGCCGGGGTTGGGCGAGACCCAGCCGGCGACCTCCCAGACCTCGTCGGCGACGTCGCCCGCGATCTTGCCGTCGACGCGCGAGACCCCGACGTCGAGCACCGCGGCGCCGGGCTTGACCATGTCGGCGGTGATGATGCCGGGCACGCCGGCGGCTGCGACCACGACGTCGGCCTCGCGCACGTGGGCGGCCAGGTCGCGGGTGCCGGTGTGGCACAGCGTCACGGTGGCGTTCTCGCTGCGCCGGGTCAGCAGCAGGCCCAGCGGGCGACCGACCGTGACCCCGCGTCCGACGACCACGACGTGGGCCCCGGCGATCTCGACGCCGTGGCGGCGCAGCAGCTCGACGATGCCGTACGGCGTGCAGGGCAACGGCGCCTCCGTGCCGAGCACCAGCCAGCCCAGGTTGGTCGGGTGGAGGCCGTCGGCGTCCTTGGCGGGGTCGACCAGGCCGAGCACGCGGTTCTCGTCGATGCCGCGCGGCAGGGGCAGCTGCACGATGTAACCGGTGCACGCGGGGTCGGCGTTGAGGCGGGCGACGTGCTCCTCGATCTCCTCCTGCGTCGCGGTCGCGGGCAGGTCGACGCGGATCGACTCGATGCCGACCTCGGCGCAGTCCTTGTGCTTGCCGCCGACGTACCACCGCGACCCGGGGTCGTCGCCGACGAGCACCGTGCCGAGGCCGGGCACGACGCCCTGCTCGCGCAGGGCCGCCACCCGGGCCTTCAGCTCGTCCTTGATCGCCGCCGCCGTGGCGCTGCCGTCCAGCCTCTGTGCCGTCACGACCGCCAGTCTAGGGACGCGGACGCCTCAGCGCCCGACCGGTGCGCCGACGCGCTCGAGGTGGCGCTGCGCGGCGCCGGCGGCGGGGTGGGAGACGACGGCGGCCGTCACCGCGATGCCCGCGATGAGCGCCCACCCCGGCGTGCCGACCTCGAGGGCGAGGAAGGTGTAGAGCGCCGGGAACGCGATCGCCTCGACCTGCATGCCCATGCCCCACACGCCCTGGTAGTCGCCGAGACGGCGGTGGTCGGAGAGCTCGGCCGCGAACCCCCACGACGCGGCCGACTGCCACAGCTCGGCGCCGGTGATCGTGACGTGGCCGACCCACAGCAGCGCGATCGAGACCCAGCCCGCGGTCTCGTGGGTGACGCTGAGCACGAGGCAGGAGGCCACGAAGGCCCACCCCGACCACCGCACGGCCCGCAGCGCGCCCGCGACGGTGTCGGAGCCCCGTGAGGCGCGCACCTGCAGCAGCACCGCCAGCACCGTGTTGGTGCCGAAGAGCCACGCCAGCAGCGTCTGCGGGGCGTCGGTGCGCTCCACCAGCCACAGCGGCACCACCACGTTGAGCAGCACCTGGTTGGACCCCAGGACGCCGTTGCACAACGCGAGCACCACGAAGCCGGGGTTGCGGTAGGCGGCGGGGCCGGCCTGCTCGAGCGGGCCCCGCACCACCACCGGCCGGGCGACCGACGGCAGCCGCGAGACCATCGCGGCGTTGAGCAGCAGCAGCGCGCCGGTGAGCAGCGGGACGGCGACGATCGCCTCGCGCGTGCCGATGCCCAGCGCGACGCCACCGGCCCCGGCCCCGAGGGTGTAGCCGACGTTGCGGGCCGCGCGCATGTACGCCATCGCCCGCACGCGGGTCTCCCGGGGGAAGACGCTGATCCGGTAGACCTCGCGTGCGGAGCGCGCCGCGGTCTCGACGGCGGCGAGGGTGGCGAGCACGGCCACGAAGAGCACGAAGCCACCGACCGCCGGCCACGAGAAGTAGAGCAGGGCCTCCAGCACCGAGGCGAGCACCCACAGCCGCTTCGCGCCGACCCGGTCGCTGACCCGGCCGAGGGGCACCGAGAGCGCCAGCGCGACCCCCGCCGAGACCGACAGCCCCAGGCCCACCTGGGCCCCCGAGAGGCCCACGACCTGGGTGAAGAACACCGCGGTGCCGGTGAGGAAGGAGCCGGTGGCGAAGGCCGACAGGACGCACTGCAGCGCGAGGTCGCGCTCGAGACGGGTGGGTGGGAGCAGACCCGGGGGGAGGCGCACGGAGGTTGGGGTCAGTGGAAGAAGTGCCGCGTGCCGGTGAGGTACATCGTCACGCCCGCGGCCTTGCAGGCCTCGACCGTGAGCTCGTCGCGCACCGAGCCGCCCGGCTGCACGATGGCCGTGACGCCGGCGTCGATGAGCACCTGGGGGCCGTCCTCGAAGGGGAAGAAGGCGTCGGAGGCGGCCACGGCGCCGCGGGCGCGGTCCTCGCCCTCGCCGAGGGTGTTGGCGCGCTCGACGGCCAGCCGGCAGGAGTCGACGCGGTTGACCTGACCCATGCCGATGCCCACCGAGGCGCCCTGGCGGGCCAGAAGGACGGCGTTGGACTTCGCCGAGCGGCACGCCCGCCAGGCGAAGGCGAGGTCGGCGAGGACCTCCTCGGAGGCCGCCTCGCCGGTCGCCAGCGTCCAGCCCGACGGGTCGTCGCCCTCGGCCTGGAAGGAGTCGCGCTCCTGCACCAGCAGGCCGCCGCTGACGGGGCGGGTCTCCACCCCGCCGCGCTCCAGCGGCTCGCACACCAGGATCCGGATGTTCTTCTTGCCCTGGAGCACCTCGACGGCGCCGTCCTCGTAGCCCGGCGCGACGATCACCTCGGTGAACACCTCGGCGACCTGCTGGGCCATCGCCACGGTCACCGGGCGGTTGGCGGCGATCACGCCGCCGAAGGCCGAGACCGGGTCGCAGGCGTGGGCACGGCGGTGGGCCTCGGCGACGTCGGCCCCGACCGCCACCCCGCAGGGGTTGGCGTGCTTGATGATCGCCACCGCGGGCTCGGCGAAGTCGTAGGCCGCACGGCGGGCGGCGTCGGTGTCGACGTAGTTGTTGTAGGACATCTCCTTGCCGTGCAGCTGCTCGGCCGAGGCCAGTCCGGCCGCACCGTGGCCGCTGCGGTAGAGCGCGGCCGGCTGGTGCGGGTTCTCCCCGTAGCGCAGGACCGAGGCCTGCTCCCAGGTCGCGCCGATCCAGGCCGGGAAGCCGGTGCCGCGGGAGGAGTCGGTGAGCACGCTGCCCATCCACGAGGCCACGGCCACGTCGTAGGACGCGGTGTGCACGAAGGCCTCGGCGGCCAGCGCCTTGCGCTCCTCCAGGGTGAAGCCGCCCGCGGCGACGGCGGCGAGCACGTCGGCGTAGCGCTGCGGCGAGGTGACGATCGCGACCGAGGGGTGGTTCTTGGCCGCGGCGCGCACCATCGAGGGCCCGCCGATGTCGATCTGCTCCACGCACTCGTCGGGCGAGGCGCCGGACGCGACGGTCCGGGTGAAGGGGTAGAGGTTGGAGACGACCAGGTCGAAGGGCTCCACGCCGAGGTCGGCCAGCTGCGCCACGTGGGTCTCGAGACGGCGGTCGGCCAGGATGCCCGCGTGCACCCTGGGGTGCAGCGTCTTGACCCGGCCGTCGAGGCACTCGGGGAAGCCGGTGAGGTCCTCGACCTTGGTGACCGGCAGGCCCAGCCCCTCGATCAGGGCCGCCGAGCCACCGGTGGAGACCAGGGCCACCCCGGCCTCGTGGAGGCCGCGGGCGAGCTCCTCGAGCCCGGACTTGTCGTAGACGGAGACCAGGGCCCGCTGGATCGGGACGCGCATGTCGCTCATGGAGGGGTTGCTCCTCATCGGTTCGTCGGTCGAGTCGATGAGGGCACCCAGGCGGTCGATGCACTCGCCCCCGCGTGGATCGAGCGGGGCACTCCCCGGTGGTGGTCCCACCTGCGCCAGTCGTGTGCGCCCATCATAGGAGGACTCAGCCGCCGAAGCGCACCCGACGGCCCTCGACCACCACGCCCTCGCGGGCGATGCGGCCCACCGCGTCGACGAGCATCGCGCGCTCGGCGGTCTTGATCCGCTCGTGGAGGCGCGCGACGTCGTCGTCGTCCTCGACCGGCACGACGCTCTGCGCGACGATCTGCCCGGTGTCGACGCCGGCGTCGACGACGAAGAGCGTCGCACCGGTGACCTTCACGCCGTACTCCAGCGCGTCACGCGGGCCGTGCATGCCCGGGAACGACGGCGACAGCGCCGGGTGGGTGTTGACCACGCGACCGCCGAAGCGGCCCAGGAAGCTCGCCCCGACCAGCTTCATGAAGCCGGCCAGCACGACCAGGTCGGGCTCGTGGGCGGCGACGGCGTCGGTGAGGGCGGCGTCCCAGTCCTCGCGCGAGGCGTGCTCGCCCACGCGGTGGACGAAGGTCGGCACCCCCGCTCGCCGGGCACGGGCCAGCCCCTCGATGCCGTCGCGGTCGGCGCCGACGGCGACCACCTCGGCGCCGTACGCCGGGTCGGCGCACGCGTCGAGGAGGGCCTGGAGGTTGGTGCCGGAGCCCGACACGAGGACGACGAGACGGGAGGACACGGCCGGACTCTAGCCCGCGCTCAGCGGCGCGGGCGCGGGGAGCGGCGCAGCCGCGACGCCCAGGGGCGGCCGACGACGGGCGCCGGCGCCTCGCCGTCGAGGCTGCGCGACCGGTGACGCTGCCAGGCGGTGACGAGCAGCCCGCCGACCAGGCCGCCGAGACCGAAGGCGGTGACGGCGTGGACGGTCAGCTCGTGGGCCAGCGGGCCCACGTCGCGCATGCGGCCCGGGCCGACGGCGCCGCCCGCGAGGGAGGCGAGGAGGCCGAGCACGAGACCGGCCACCACTCCCCCGGCGCAGCCGCGCAGCGCGCCCTCGTCCCAGCGCAGGGTCGGTGCCCGGCGCTGGGCCTGCACGGCGACGACCGCGGCCACGAGGGCGGGCAGCGCGACGAGGGCGACCGTCCAGGCGGGGGTCGGTCCGGTGTCGGGCAGGGCGGCCAGCAGCGGGAACATCGGCAGCGGGCCGAGCACGACGGCGGAGGGCGAGACCAGGGTGCCGACGCCGACGGTGAAGCCCGGACCCACGAGGTAGGAGGCGGCGAAGAGCACCGCGTTGGGCACCACGGCCAGGCTGGCCACCGAGAAGGCGGTGGCGTCGCCGGCGTCGGTGTGCAGCTGGGAGAGCACGTTGGCGGCGGTGTCGAGGTCGACCAGGAGGGCCAGGAGGAAGGCCGCCGCGGAGAGGGCCAGCCAGGTCACCAGCAGCCGGCGCGCCACCCGGGACGCGTGGCGCAGCACCGGGGGCACCGCCGGGGCCCAGATGGCGGCGCGGCCCGAGGCGACCGCGATGGCCGGGGTCGCCACCAGCAGGCCCAGGCCGAGGACCCAGCCCAGCACCGGGGTGGTCGCGGGCGCCGTGGTCGCCGTGGCGGCGAGGGTCACGACCCCCACCGCGACCACGGCGTAGGCGACGGTGAAGAGCAGCGCGGCCACCGGCACGGTCCAGTCGCGCTCCCCGTCGCTGATCGCGTCGGCGTCGGGGCCGTGCCCCGACACCGCGTCGCCGACGCGCAGCGCGACCCGCCAGCACGACCAGGCGCACAGGGCCGTGAGCCCGAGAGGGACGGCGGTGACCGCGACCCCGCCGACCACCACGCCCGAGCCGTGGGCCGTCAGCCACGCCAGCGCGCCGACGCGCAGGGCGTCGTGCGGCTCGCCGTGGGCGCCGGCGTCGGTGAGGAACCACCCGATCACCGCCACCGCGAGGCACACCAGCAGGGTCGCACCGGCTGCCACGGCGCCGCCGAGGGTGGCGGTGAGCACGAGCGGTCGGCGGTGGGCACCGCCGGGCGCCGGGCGCCGGCCGGTGGCGCCGGGGGTGCGGCGCGCGGTCGAGGAGTCGGGCAGCAGCGAGGTCATGGCCCGACCATCCTGACCCCGCCCCCCGGCGTCGCGTCGGTCCCACGCCGAGCGGCGCGGGCCCTCGGCGCGGGTGGCGAGCGCCACGCCGGTGACGCGCCGCTCGGGTTGGCGGGCCTCACCGCGGATCGCTTACGTTGGACGACGCCATGGCGGACCCCACCGACTTCGACGCGTTCTACAAGGACGCACGCGCGCGACTGCTGCTGCAGACCTACGCGCTCACCGGGGACCTGGCCGCCTCGCGCCGCGCGGTGCGCGACGCCTTCGTCGCCGCCTGGCACCACTGGCGCAAGGTCTCGCGCAGCGCCGACCCCGAGGCCTGGGTGCGCCCCGTCGCCTGGTCGCACGCGCTGCGACGCCACACCACGCGGCCCTTCCACAAGGAGAAGGGCCTCGACCCCGAGGCCGCCGCCACCCTGGAGGCGCTGGCCGGCCTCCCGCTGCTGCAGCGCCGGGTGCTGCTGCTGGCCCACCTGGCGTCGCTGTCGATGACCGACCTGGCCCGCGAGGTCGGGATCCCCCCGGCCGACGCCGAGCGGGAGCTGCAGAGCGCGACGGCGCGCTTCGGGCTGCTGCGCGACCTGCCCACGCCGCTGGTGCGCACCGCGCTCGAGCCGCTGGCCGAGGTCGTCGCCGAGGCCCGCTGGCCCCGCCCGACCATCGTGCGGCGCACCGGGGCCGCGCGGCGGCGTACGCACACCGGCGTGGGCGCGGCGCTGGTCGTGGGCGCCCTGCTGCTGACGGGCACACTGGTCACCGACACGGCCGGGGTGAGGCCCACGCTGCAGCGCGACGCCGTGGCCGCGCCCGGCGACTCCGTCGCCCCCGGCGCGGAGAACCCCGCCGACGACGCGCCGACCGACTCCCCCACGCCCGAGCCCGAGCCGCTCGAGGCCGCCGCGCTCCTCGGCGCCGAGGAGGTGGCCGCACGGCTGCCGGGCGGCGGCTGGCGCGAGGCCGCGACCACCGACGGCACCGAGGGCGACGGCCTGGTGCTGCCCTGCCAGGGGGCGCGGTACGCCGACCCCGAGGGCACGGTCGCCCTGGTGCGCGCCTTCCGGGACCGCCCGCGCGGGCAGGAGGCCCCCCGCTCGGCCTGGCAGCTCGCCGAGTCCTCCCGCACCGACCGGGCCGCCCGGGCCGCCTACGACGGCGCCGCCGGCTGGTTCGCCGGCTGCGACGAGCCCCGGGCCCAGCTGATCTCGACCCAGCGCGTCGACGGGGTCGGCGACGAGGCGGTGCTGCTGGTGCTGCGCGACTGGGCCGCGCCGACGCGCACGGTGGTCGCCGGCGTGGCCCGCACCGGTCGCATCGTCACGGTGACCGCCTCCCAGCGCCGCGGCACCTCCGCCGACGACCTGCTCGACCAGGCGCGGCTGCTCGGGGGCGCCGTCGACGGTCTGTGCGACCTCACCGACGGCGGGGCCTGCACCACCCGGGCGCGGCTCAGCCCCGCCGACGCCCTGCCGGTCGGCGAGGTGCCCTCGCTGCTCTCGGCCGTCGACCTGCCCCCGGTCGGCTCGGTCACCCGCCCCTGGGTCGGCACCGAGCCCGAGCGCGCCCGCGACAACGACGCGGCGACGCGCTGCGACCAGACCAGCTTCGTCGGCGACTTCCGCGGCGCGCGCTTCAGCGACAGCCGCACCCGCACGTTCCTCGTGCCGGGTGGACGGCTGCCCACGTCGTTCGGGCTGACGCAGACCGTCGGGTCCCTGCCGGTGCCCCAGGCGCGGGCCCTCGTCGAGCAGGTGCGCTCGAGGATGGCCAGCTGCGCCGACCGCGACCTGGGCACCGACGTGGTCACCGTGACCTCCCAGACCGGTCCCGAGCGCTCCCTCGACGTCTGGGACGTCACCGTCGACGTCTCCGACGACACCTCCGTGCGCTTCGTCGTCGCCCTGCTGCGGCGCGGCACGGCGGTCAGCCAGATCGGCTTCGTGCCCGGCCCTGACGCCACCATGGCGGGCGGCGCGTTCCTCGCGCTCGCCGAGCGCGCCGCCGAGCGGCTGGCCGAGCAGCCGGCCCCCCGACGCGCCGACTGAGAGCCGCTCCGCACGGGTGCGGCGTGTCGTGCAACCGCACGGCCCCGCCGCGCGTACCACTCCCGGGACAGCAGCGACACGGGAGCACGCGACGAGCGCGGGCACGGGACGGAGACGCCATGGACGAACGCGAGTTCGACGACTTCTACGCCGCGTCCTACGCCCGGCTGGTCGGCCAGGTCCACGCCATGATCGGCAGCCGCGACGAGGCCGAGGAGTGCGTGCAGGAGGCCTTCGTGCGGGCCTGGGCGCACCGGCGCAGGCTCGACCGGGCCGACCACCCCGAGGCCTGGGTGCGCACCACCGCCCACCGGCTGGCCGTGAGCCGCTGGCGCCGCACCGTGCTGGGTCGCCGCCCCGCCGACCGCGCCGTCTCCGCGCCGGTCGCCGCCCCGCCACCGAGCGAGGCCCACGTCGCGCTGGTCGCGGCGCTGGGACGCCTGCCCGAGGCGCAGCGCCAGGCGCTGGTGCTGCACCACATCGCCGACCTGCCGGTGCGGGCGGTGGCCCGCGAGGTCGGGGTGCCCGAGGGCACGGTGAAGGCGCGGCTCAGCCGGGGCCGCGCCGCTCTCGCCGCCCTGCTCGCCGACGACGACGGCCTCCAGGAGGGAGCCCACCATGCCTGAGCCCACCGATCCCGCCGACCTCTTCACCCGCTTCCTGGCCGAGGAGGCCCCCGTGCACCCCCTGCCCGCGTCCGAGGTACGCCGCCGCGGCGACCGGCTGCGCCGCCGCCACCGCGCCCTCACAGCCGCCGCCGGCGCCGCTGCGGCCCTCCTCGTCGCCACGCCGCTCGCGCTGGCCACCCGGGGCGCCGAGACCGCCGGCCTCGACCCGGCGGCGCCGAGCCCGACCGCCACCCCGGCGCCGGGCGACGTCGACTGGGTGACCGGCGTGCCCGCCGACTTCCCGCTCGGCGCGGGTCTGCGGGGCCTGAGCGAGCAGCCCGAGGTCGTGCCCGGCTTCGCTCCCGACCCGCCGGTGCGGGGCTGCCAGGGCGGGGCCTACACCGCCGAGGCCCCCGTGCGGGCCGTCGACGCCGTGCAGCTCGACGCACCCAACGCGCCGGGCTCCGAGGGCGGCGTGCAGCGCGGCCTGCTGCTCTACGCCGACGACGACGCCGCGCGGGAGGTGCTCGCGGCCCAGGAGGCGGCGCTCGCGGACGGCTGCGGCTCGGCCGACCCGCTCGTCTCCGACCTCGGCGAGGGCTCGGTGGTCTGGGTCCAGCGCTCCGGCGACGCCGGGGAGGGCGAGCTCGTGCAGCTCGTCACGGTCGGCAACGCCGTGCTCGCGACGTCGACCACGTTCGGCGGCGCCGGCGACGCGCAGGTCGTCGAGCAGACCCGGGAGCTGGCGCAGAGCACCTCGGCCCTCGTGGTCTCCTCGCTGTGCGTCTTCGCCGCCGACCCCTGCTCGCAGCCGCCCGGCGCGACCGACGCCGACGCGACGACGGCCGGCGACCGGGTGCCCGACGGCTTCCCGCTCACCGCGGGCTACCCCGACGACGCCGCCGCCGGGAGCGGTCAGCCGGGACTCCAGGAGCTCTCCCGGGCGGTCGGTCCGCTGACCCTCGCCGCGTGCGGGCGCGAGGTGGCGCTGCCCCCCGGTCGCACCGACCTCGTCCGGGCCGGGTGGAGCGACCGCGACGACCTCCGGCTGCGCAACCTGGCCGTCTTCGCCCGCGCCGAGGACGCCCGCGCCTACGCCGACGACGTGCTCGCGCTCCACCGCGACTGCCCCGTCGACACGGGTGCCACCGGCACCGCCGTCGAGACCGCGGTCGTCGCCAGCGACCTGGGCGAGCAGGCCGGCGTGGTCGTCCGGAGCACCACGGGCGCCGACGCCGCCCCGCCGCAGGTCCTGCACGTGGTCAGGGTGGGTCGGGCGGTGCTGGTCTCGCTGGTGACCGGCCCCTCCGTGCCGGCCGGCTCCAGCCCGGCCGAGGCCGCCGCTCAGAGCGACACCGCCGTGCGCGAGGTGGCGGCCGCGATGGAGGTCTTCGCCAGCTGACGGCGTCCGCCCGCACGCACGAGCGGCCCGCCCCCGGCAGGGGACGGGCCGCTCGTGGCGTACGCGGGGTGAGTCCGGGGTCAGAGACCCTGCAGGATCTCCCGCATCAGCTGGGCGGTCTCCGACGGCGTCTTGCCGACCTTGACGCCCACGGCCTCGAGGGCCTCCTTCTTGGCCTGCGCCGTGCCCGAGGAGCCCGAGACGATGGCGCCGGCGTGGCCCATCGTCTTGCCCTCGGGAGCGGTGAAGCCCGCGACGTAGCCGACGACCGGCTTGGTCACGTGGTCCTTGATGTACGCCGCCGCGCGCTCCTCGGCGTCGCCGCCGATCTCGCCGATCATGACGATCGCGCGGGTGTCGGGGTCGGCCTCGAACGCCGCGAGGGCGTCGATGTGGGTGGTGCCCACGATCGGGTCGCCGCCGATGCCGATGGCGGTCGAGAAGCCGAAGTCACGCAGCTCGAACATCATCTGGTAGGTCAGCGTGCCCGACTTCGAGACCAGGCCCACCGGGCCGGAGCCCGAGATCGTGGCCGGGGTGATGCCGGCCAGGGCCTCGCCCGGGGTGATGATGCCCGGGCAGTTGGGCCCGATCATCCGGGTGCCGCCGTGGTTGCTGGAGCCCTGGAGGTAGGACCACACCTCGGCGGTGTCCTGCACCGGCACGCCCTCGGTGATAACCACGAGCAGGCCGATGCCCGCGTCGATGGCCTCGAGGCAGGCGTCCTTGGTGAACGCCGGCGGCACGAAGGCGACCGACACGTCGGCGCCGGTCTCCTTCATGGCCTCCTCGACGGAGCCGAAGACGGGCAGCTCGACGCTGGAGCCGTCGGCGGCGGTGTGGGTCACGGTGGTGCCGGCCTTGCGGGCGTTGACGCCGCCCACGACGTTGGTGCCGGACTTCAGCATCAGGGCGGTGTGCTTGGTGCCCTCCCCGCCCGTGATGCCCTGGACGATGACCTTGCTGTCCTTGTTGAGGTAGATCGACATATCGCTCTCAGTCCCGTTCTCAGGCGTTCGCCAGCTCGGCGGCCTTGTCGGCCGCGCCGTCCATCGTCTCCACGAGCGTCACCAGCGGGTGGTTCTTCTCCTGGAGGATGCGGCGACCCTCCTCGACGTTGTTGCCGTCGAGGCGGACGACCAGCGGCTTGGTGGCCTCGTCGCCGAGGATGTCGAGGGCGCCCACGATGCCGTTGGCCACGGCGTCGCAGGAGGTGATGCCGCCGAAGACGTTGACGAAGACGCTCTTGACCTGCTCGTCGTTGAGGATCACGTCGAGGCCGTCGGCCATGACCTGCGCCGAGGCGCCGCCGCCGATGTCGAGGAAGTTGGCCGGCTTGACGCCGCCGTGCTTCTCGCCGGCGTAGGCGACCACGTCGAGGGTCGACATGACCAGGCCCGCGCCGTTGCCGATGATGCCCACGGCACCGTCGAGCTTGACGTAGTTGAGGCCCTTCTCCTTGGCCTTGGCCTCGAGCGGGTCGGCCGCGGCCTTGTCCTCGAAGTCGGCGTGCTCGGCGTGGCGGAACTCGGCGTTCTCGTCGAGGGAGACCTTGCCGTCGAGCGCCTCGAGCCGGTCACCGGCCAGACGGGCCAGCGGGTTGACCTCGACGAGGGTGGCGTCCTCCTCGACGAACACCTTCCACAGCGCGAGCACGGTCTGCACGGCCTGGTCGGTGAGCGCCTCGGGGAAGGCCGCCTCGGCGACGATCGCGCGGGCCTTGGCCTCGTCGACACCGGTGCCCGGGTCGATGGCGATCTGCTTGACGGCGTCGGGGTTGGTCTTCGCGACCTCCTCGATCTCGACACCGCCCTCGACGCTGGCGATGCAGAGGTACTGACGGTTGGCGCGGTCGAGCAGGAAGGAGAAGTAGTACTCCTCCTCGATGCTGGCCGCGGGGGCGATGAGCACCCGGTTGACCGTCAGGCCCTTGATCTCCATGCCGAGGATGGCCTGGGCGTGCTGCTCGGCCTCGTCGGGGGTCTTCGCCAGCTTGACGCCGCCGGCCTTGCCGCGGCCACCCGCCTTCACCTGCGCCTTGACCACGCAGACGCCGAGCTTCTCGGCGGCCTCGCGGGCCTCGGCGGGGGTGTTGGCGACGATGCCGGGAGTCCCCGGGACGCCGTGCTTGGCGAAGAGCTCCTTCGCCTGGTACTCCATCAGGTCCACTGATCCACCAGTTCTCTAGTGTGCTGCGCTGTGAGGGCGCCTTGGTTGAGTCGTTGGACGAGCCTGGGCGAGCCTGGGCCCGACGACCGTCCGCTCCCGCGTGAGCACGGGCGGAGGCCTCCGGCACCTTAGTCCCGTCGCGGGCCGCGGCACGAGGGCGCGGGGGCGCGACGTGACCGAGGTCATGCGGTGACGGGCCGCCGTCGTCCACATTTGTCACGGCGCCGAGTTCCGCCTGCTGCACCGGGTCCGTTACAGTCTTGGCTCGTTCGCCCCCGACCACCTGAAAGGGTGGGCCGGCCGCCAGGTCCGGCGCCCCCCACCACCGTCGATCACGGGAGTCACTGCTTCATGGGTCATCACCGAGTCGCACCCACCGGCACCAGCCGCAGCGATCTCGGGACCCCTGACACCCCAGCGGACACCCCGGCTGTCACCCCGGCCTACCGCGGCCGTCGCGTGGCGACCGTGCCCGTCGACTCCGCCGCGACGACCGCCGCACCGGCGGCGCCCTACGTCGGCCGCCGCGTGGCCCGCCCGGCCCCGGTCGTCACCGTCGAGCCGGTCACCGCGTCCGCCGGGCGCCTCGACACCGGCCCGGGTCTCGACGCCGGCACGGTGGACCGGATCCTCGCCGACCTCGAGCCGGTCGACCACACCACCTCCTTCGCCTCCGACCCGACCGAGCTGCTGCCGCTGACGCCGGCGCGCCCGGGTCTGTCGCACCCCGAGACCGCCGAGCTCCGCACCGCGGGCAGGCGCAAGGCCGTCAAGCACGCCGGCGACCGCAGCGCGCTCCTGCGCCGGATGCCCTCGGTGCCGGTGCTCGTGGGGATCGCGGCGCTCGCGGTCTCCGTGGGCGGCGCGGTCACCGCCACCGACACCGACCTGGCCGCCCAGGAGGCGGCGCCCGTCGGCCCCAGCAGCGCCCTCACCGGCTCCAGCGGCGGTGGCGTCGTGGGCCTCGACCGCGAGGAGCGCATCTCGCGCGACTCCAGCCGCGACGCGCTGGGCGACCTCGCCGACGAGCGGCTCGTCGAGGCCGCCGAGGCCCAGGCCGCGGAGCGCAACACCGAGCTGCGCACCCTCGCCAACGCCGCCGAGGTGCAGTCGAAGAAGATCGAGGCCAACCAGTGGGTCCTGCCGCTCAGCGGCTACCGCCTCACCGCGCGCTACGGCGAGTACGGCCTGTGGGCGACGTACCACACCGGCCTCGACTTCGCCGCCCCCACCGGCACGCCCCTCGTGGCCATCGCCAACGGCACGATCACCTCGACCGGTTACGACGGCGCCTACGGCAACAAGACCGTCCTCACCCTCGAGGACGGCACTGAACTGTGGTTCTGCCACCAGACCTCGATCGACGTCTCCCCCGGCGAGACCGTCACCGCGGGCCAGCAGATCGGCACCGTCGGCTCGACCGGCAACGTGACCGGCCCCCACCTCCACCTCGAGGTCCGCCCCGGCGGCGGCGACCCGGTCGACCCCTACGAGGCGCTCTCGGTCAACGGCGTCACGCCGTAGCACCGCCAGGGCCGGGCTCGGCCCCGCACCTCACGTGCCCGCCCCAGGACCCGGCCGCCGGCCTCGGCCTCAGAGCTTCTGCACGGGCGCGTAGCGCAGCAGCAGCCGCTTGACGCCCTGCGAGCCGAAGTCGATCGAGGCCACCGACTTGTCGGCCACGCCCTCGACCGCCACCACGGAGCCGAGGCCGAAGGAGTCGTGCTGCACCCGGTCGCCCGGCTCCAGCGACGGCACCTCGCGCGCCGGCCGCGACTTGGCGGCGGCGTCGGCGCGCAGCGCGGCGGAGGAGAAGTTGCGGCGACCGGCCGCGGTCGGCGAGCCCAGGCCGCCGCCGTAGGAGCCGCCCAGGTCGGGTCGCGACCACTGGGTCTGCGCGGCCTCGGTGCGGCGCCAGTCGACGAGGTCGACCGGCATCTCGTCGAGGAAGCGCGACGCCGGGTTGTGCGACGGCGCGCCCCAGGCCGAGCGGACCACGGCGCGGGAGAGGTAGAGGCGCTCGCGGGCGCGGGTGACGCCGACGTAGGCCAGGCGTCGCTCCTCCTCCAGCTCCGGCTGGTCGCCGAGGGCCCGCGAGTGCGGGAAGACGCCGTCCTCGAGCCCGGTGAGGAACACCACCGGGAACTCCAGCCCCTTCGCCGTGTGGAGGGTCATCAGGGTCACCACGCCGGTGTCGTCGGGGTCGTCGGGGTCGGTGTCGGGGATCTGGTCGGAGTCGGCCACGAGCGCGACGCGCTCCAGGAAGTCGCGCAGACCGGGCGCGACCTGCCCTGCGTCGACGTCGGCGGGGTCGGCCGAGGGGCCCGCCACGGGGTCGTCGCTGAACTCGCGCGCCACTGCGACGAGCTCGGCGAGGTTCTCCGCGCGCGTGGCGTCCTGCGGGTCGTCGGAGTCCTCCAGGGCGGCGACGTAGCCCGAGCGGGCCAGCACGGTCTCGAGCACGACGTCGGCGCGCTCGCCGCCGTCGACCATCGACTGCAGCTCCTCGATCATGGCCACGAAGCCGCGGATGCTGCCCAGCGAGCGGGTCGCGAGCCCGGGCGCCTCCTCGGCGCGTCGCAGCGCCTCCCAGAAGGTCGTGCGGTCGCGCTCGGCGAGCGCGTTGACGCACGCCACCGCCCGGTCGCCGATGCCGCGCTTGGGGGTGTTGAGGATCCGGCGCAGCGAGACCTGGTCGTCGGGGTTGGCCAGCAGCCGCAGGTAGGCCAGGGCGTCGCGCACCTCGCGGCGCTCGTAGAACCGCACACCGCCGACCACCTTGTAGGGCTGGCCGGTGCGGATGAACACCTCCTCGAAGACCCGCGACTGGGCGTTGGTGCGGTAGAAGATCGCGACGTCGGAGGCCCGCGCGCCCTGGTCGACGAGGGTGTCGATCTCGGAGGAGACGAAGCGGGCCTCGTCGCGCTCGTCGTCGGCGACGTAGCCCACGATCCGCTCGCCGTCGCCGGCGTCGGACCACAGCCGCTTGGGCTTGCGGCCCTTGTTGTGGCCGATGACGGCGTTGGCGGTGGTGAGGATGGTCTGGGTGGAGCGGTAGTTCTGCTCCAGCAGGATCGAGGTGGCGTCGGGGAAGTCCTCCTCGAAGTCCAGGATGTTGCGGATGTTGGCGCCGCGGAAGGCGTAGATCGACTGGTCGGCGTCGCCGACGACCATCAGCTCGGCCGGCTCGACGCGCTCAGCGGGCTCCACGGTCGAGGTCGGGTCGGCGAGCGAGGCGTCGTCGAGCTGCTCGGCGCACAGCTGGTGGACCAGGGCGTACTGCGCGTGGTTGGTGTCCTGGTACTCGTCGACGAGCACGTGGCGGAAGCGGCGCCGGTAGGTCTCGCGGACCTCCGGGAAGCGCTGGAGGAGGTGCACCGTCGACATGATCAGGTCGTCGAAGTCGAGGGCGTTGGCCTCGCGCAGGCGTCGCTCGTAGAGGGTGTAGGCGGCGGCGTAGGTCTGCTCGAGGTTGTTGGTGGCCAGGGCCGTGGCCGCCTCGGCGTCGCGCAGCTCGTTCTTGTGGTCCGACACCCAGTGCAGCAGGGCGCCGGGCTGGTAGCGCTTGGGGTCGAGCTCGAGGTCGGCGACCACCAGCGACATCAGCCGCTTCTGGTCGGCGGCGTCGTAGATCGAGAAGCTCGACTTCAGGCCGAGCTTGTCGACCTCCTTGCGCAGGATGCGCACGCAGGCGGAGTGGAAGGTCGAGACCCACATGATCCGGGCGCGCTTGCCGACCAGCTCCTCGACGCGCTCCTTCATCTCGGCCGCGGCCTTGTTGGTGAAGGTGATGGCCAGGATCGAGCCGGGGTGCGCACGGCGCTCCTGGATCAGCCAGGCGATGCGGCGGGTGAGCACGCGGGTCTTGCCCGACCCGGCGCCGGCGACGACCAGCAGCGGCGCGCCCTCGTGCACGACGGCCGCGCGCTGGGGCTCGTTGAGCCCTTCGAGCAGCTCCTCGCGCGTGGGGCCGCGCCGGGTGGTGCGGGGCTCCTCGGGAGCGACGGACTCGAGACCAGGAAGGGGGAACGGGATGCTCATGCTGCCCTCCACCCTACGGCCGCGGTCGGCGTGGTCGGGCAGCGCCGACGCCGCGGTCGGCTCAGTAGGAGCCGTGGGCGGGCGACCAGAAGACCGCGACCGCGATGTTGAGCACCGTGAGCCCCAGCAGCGCCGCCCACAGACCCTGGGCGATGCGCTCCTTGCGCAGGTTGGCCATCACCAGGCCCAGGATGACCAGGCCCACCACCAGCTTGACCCCGATCTTGGCGTGGTCGACGTCGGTGTCGCCGGCCTCGAGCACGCCGACCAGCGCGATCCCGGCCAGGACGGCCGTGCCGGCGCCGTCGCGCATCAGCTCGTTGACCCGCTTGTGCGGCTCGCGGGCCTGCGCGAGCAGGCCGCCGAGGAGGGCCGCGAAACCGAGGATGTGCACGAACAGCAGGACCAGCCGCAGGATCTCCATGCCGCGCAGCCTACGGTCGCGGCGCGCGGGGCCGCGGCACAGGGCGCACGACCAGCACGGGGCAGGGCGCGGAGTGCTGGACCCGCTGGGCGGTGCTGCCGAGCAGCACGGTGCGGCTCAGCCCGCGACCGCCCGCGGCGACGACCACGAGGCCGGCTCCCAGCGCCGAGGCGGCCTTGGTGATCTCCTGGGCCGGCGAGCCGCTGCGGATGCTGGTGCGGACCGTGGGGCCCCAGCCGTCGAGCTCCGCCGCCACGACGCGCACGGCGCTCTCGGCGGCCGCCCGGAACGACGAGGACTCCCCCTCGGCCCGCGTGCGGTCGGCGGGGGCCAGGTCGTCGGCGAAGGCCACCGCGGCGAGCGGACGCACCACCGCCAGCACCGTGACGTCGGTGATCCTGGCCGGGTCGGCGAAGGAGCGCAGGTGGCGCGCGGCGTCGAGCGACTGCTGCGAGCCGTCGGTGGCGACGATGACGTGCACGGGGGCCTCCTCGGGCGTCCGGTGGTGCTGGGGGCTGGTGGGGGGCGGGCCTCAGGTGCGGGGCTCGACGGTGGACTCGCCCCGGGCGCGGCCGTGCGGCCGGTCGCGGCGACCGACCAGGCGCTCCACGACGTAGAGCACCAGGCCGACGGCCAGCAGCCCGCCGCACCACAGCAGCGACGTGGGGTCGTCGTACACGACGTAGGCCAGCAGCACCAGGTTGCCGACGATCCCGACGGCGAGCAGCGCGGTGGGGGCGGTGTAGGTGTCGTCGGCCTCGTCGTGGCCGCGCAGCCTGAGCGCGGAGAGGATGACCAGGCCGTAGATGAAGAGGGTGAAGACCACCGTGACGGTGGCCAGCCGCGCCACCACGTCGACGCCGACGCCGGCGCGGTTGAGCAGGGCGCCGACGACCAGCAGGGAGCAGACCACGACGGCCGCGAAGCTCAGCGCGACCCAGGGGCTGCGGCGGCTGGAGTGGATGCGGGCGAAGACGCCCGGCACGACGTCCTCGCGCGCCATGCCGTAGAGGATGCGCGACTGCGTGACCACCGAGACCAGGGTGGTGTTGGTGATCGCGACCATGGCGATCACGGCGAAGACCACGCTGAGCAGCCCCACGGGCAGGGGCAGCACGCCGGCCTCGACCACCTCCAGCAGGGCGGCGTCGGAGGAGGCCAGGTCGGCCACGGGCACGACCAGGGCCGCGGTCACGGCGACCAGCACGTAGATCACGCCGGCGACGACCATGCCGCCGACGAGGGCCCGCGGGAAGGTGCGGGCCGGGTCGATGGTCTCCTCGGCGACGTTGGCGGCGTTCTCGAAGCCCGTCATCGCGAAGAAGGCCAGCGCGACGCCGGCCACGATCGCCAGCACGGGGTCGCCGTCGGCCCGGAACTCGGTGAGCGTGCCGAAGTCGGCGTCGCCCTGCGCGACGTAGACGACACCGATGACCACGACGATGACCAGACCGGCGATCTCGACGACGGTCATCACCATGTTGGCCACGACCGACTCGGTGATGCCGATGTAGTTGACGACCGCCAGCACGAGGATGAAGACCAGCGCCACCAGCAGGCCCGGGGGCAGCTCCCACACCTCGGCGAAGTAGGCGGAGAAGCCGGTGGCCAGCGACCCGGCCGCGGCGAAGGTGGCCGAGAGCATCGAGATCGTGACGAGGAAGGTCAGCGCGGGGCTGCGGAAGGCCTTGTTGACGTAGAGCGCGGCGCCGGCGGCCTGGGGGTACTTCGTCACCAGCTCGGCGTAGGCCAGCCCGGTGATCGTCGCGACCGACACCCCGACGGCGAAGGCGATCCAGAAGGCGCCCCCGACCGCACCCGCGACGGCGCCGATGAGCACGTAGATGCCGGAGCCGAGCACGTCGCCGAGGACGTAGAAGAACAGCAGCCTCCCGGTGATCGACCGGGTGAGGTCCCCGTCGTCGGGGAGCGCGGTCGTGGTGGCTGCGGAGGAGTCGGCCATCGGCCCACCGAAGCCGCCCCCGGAGCCCGGGGTCAAGCCCGCGGCGGCGCTCTCACCCCGCCGGGTGACCCTGGCCCCCGCCCCGGCGGAGCGGCGGCCTCAGGCCGGCACGCGTACGCCGACCGGCGCCAGCCAGGCCTCGCGGGCCGCCACCGCCGCGTCGGGCTGGTCGGTGATCAGCCCGTCGACGCCGAGCTCGAGCAGCAGCTCCACGAAGCCGCCGAGGTCGCCGTGCGCTGCGGGGCGCTCCCCGGCCTCCTCGCCTCGGCGGAAGGGGGCCGGCAGGAAGTGGTTCTCGGCCCGCAGCGTCCACACGTGGACGGTCAGCCACTCGCGGTGGGCGTCGGCCACCAGGGTGGAGGGGCGCATGCCGCGACCGCCGGGCGCCTCGGCGGCCACCAGCGAGTGGTGGGCGCCGACGCCGTCGGCGTAGCGCTCCACCAGGGCCAGGCCCGCGGGGCTGGCCAGGTCGCCGAAGGTGCGCGGGTCGCCGGCCGCGGCGAGGTCGGCGGGGCGTCGGTCGCGCCGGTCGAGCAGCTGCACCAGGGGCACCCGCACCTGGCCGGCCAGCTGCTGGAGGATCGTGGGCTCGAAGGACATCACCGTCACCCGCGAGCGCGGCGTGTCGACGCCGTGGCGCCGCAGCGTGGCGACCAGCGCGGTGTCGAGCGGCAGCCCGCGCGAGGCGGACCAGGCGGCGTCCTTGAGCTCGATCATGACCCCGATCGAGCGGCCCCGGGCGGACGACTCCGCGGCCACCATCTCCAGCACGTCGTCGAGCGTCGCCACCGGGAGCCGGCCGTCGTGGGCGGCGCTGGCCGGGCGCAGCCCGGGCATCCGCTCGACCACCCGCAGCGTGCGCAGCTCCGAGAGCGGGAGGTCCTCGGCGAACCAGCCCGTCACCTCCTCGCCGTCGACCACCCGCGTGCTGCGGCGGTGGGCCAGCCCGGGGCGCGCGGCGATGTCGGTGGTGCGGGCCAGGTCGCTCTCGTGACGCACCACGAGCACGCCGTCGGCGCTCACGACCAGGTCGAGCTCGATGTCGTCGGCGCCCATCGCGATCGCGGCGCGGTAGGCCTCGAGCGTGTGCTCGGGCCAGGTGCCGCTGGCGCCGCGGTGGCCCACGACGGCGGGGGTCACGGCCAGGGTGCGGGGACGACGGACGGGCAGGGACACGGTGGTCACGACCTCGACGGTGCGTGGCACCTCCGTCCGCGCGGTGACCCCGAGGTGAACGACGCGTGAGGGGCGGTGGGCAGGATGGGGCCGTGGACCTCTCCCCCGTCGGCACCCTGTCGCCCTCGCCCGCCCTCGACCACCCCGACCTGCTCGCCGCGCCGGTGGCCCGCGCCCTGGCCTCGCTGCCGGGCGCGGAGCGTGTCGGCGTGGTCGCCATCGACCCCGACCTGGCCGACACCGCGGCCCTGAGCGAGGCCCACCAGGTGCCGCTGGAGGCCAGCGCCAACTGCGTCCTGGTGGCCGGGCGCCGCGACGGGGAGGAGCGGGTCGCCGCCTGCGTGGTGCGCGCCGACACCCGCGCCGACGTCAACGGCCTGGTCAAACGCACCCTCGACGTGCGCAAGGCGTCGTTCCTGCCCATGGAGCGCGCGGTGGCCGAGTCGGGCATGGAGCACGGCGGGATCACGCCGATCGGCCTGCCGGCCGGCTGGCGGCTGCTGGTCGACGCGCGGGTGCTGGACGTCGAGGTGGCCGTCGTCGGCTCCGGCGTGCGCCGCTCCAAGGTGCTGCTGCCGGGTCGCCTGCTGGCCGACCTGCCCGGGGCCGAGGTGGTGGAGGGCCTGGCCGGCTGACGGGCTAGAAGCCGGTGACCTTGATGCTGGAGTGGATCTTGTAGCGCCGGTTGATCGAGATCAGCACGGCGGTGAGCGGCTCGACCTGGCGGGCCAGGCGCAGCTTGCCGGCGTCGATGCCGGGCCGCCCGGTGACGCTGGCGCACAGCGCCATGACGGTCTCCTTGGCCTCCTTGACGTCGCCGACCACCAGGACGTCCTCGTGGGCCAGCACGTCGTCGTCGCCCCACAGCGAGACCGCCGAGACGTTGTGGAAGGCGCCCACCACGGTGGCCGAGTCCCCCACGATGCGCTGGGCCGACTCCGCGGCCGACCCCTCGCCGCCGTCGATGACCAGGCCGTGCGCGCCGCGCTTGTCGAAGGCCAGCGGGTTCACGCAGGAGATCACCGTCGTCCCGGCCAGCGGGAGGGTGGCGACCAGCTCGTCGTGGCCGTCCCACGGCACGGCGAGCAGCACGAGGTCGGCGCCCGCGCAGGCGTCGGCGTTGGTGGCGCCCGTGACCGTCCCGGCGCCCTCCACGCCGACGAGCCGGTCGGCCACCTCGGCGGCGACCGCCTCGGCCTTGTCGGCGGCGCGCGAGCCCAGCACGACGTCGTGGCCGCCGCGCGCGAAGCGGTAGCCGAGCCCCTTGCCCTGCGGCCCCGTGCCGCCGACCACGGCGATGCGGTGGCGGACCGTGCCGGCGCCCGGGTCGGCGTCGTGGTCGGTGGCGGTCTCGGACGTGGCGGCGGGCTGGCTGGTCACGCGAGCGAGTGTGCCAGTGGCAGCGAGGACGCCGTACTCGTCATCAGGTTTTGGTACCGTCGGCCCCTCAACCGCGCAGGAGCTCAGGGGTGGCGAGTCGATACCGCAGCGATGTCCAGGGCCTGCGCGCCGTCGCCGTGCTCGTCGTCATCGCTGCGCACGCCGGTGTCCCCTTCCTGCCCGGCGGCTTCGTCGGGGTCGACGTCTTCTTCGTCGTCTCCGGCTTCCTGATCTCGGGGCTGCTCTTCCGCGAGATGCGCCGGGGCGAGACGGTCTCGCTGACCGCCTTCTGGTCGCGCCGGGCCCGGCGGATCCTGCCCGCCGCCACGCTGGTCACGGCGCTCACCGTGCTGGCCTCGGTGGCGTGGATGAGTCTCATCGACGCGCGCGAGGTCGTGGTCGACGCCGTCTGGGCCACCCTCTTCGCCGCCAACGTCCGCTTCGCCGACCAGGGTGACTACTTCTTCGCCCAGGACGGTCCCCCGTCGCCGATGCAGCACTACTGGTCGCTGGCGGTCGAGGAGCAGTTCTACGTCGTCTGGCCGGTGCTGCTCGTGGTCTGCGCCCTCGCGGTGCGCCTGGTCACCCGCTCCGACGAGCGCCGGCTGCCCGAGCGCACCCTGGCCGTCGTGCTGGTCGCGCTGACCGCGGCCAGCTTCGCCTGGTCGGTGGCGGGCACGGCCGGTGACTCCGGCAGCGCCTACTACTCCACCCTCGGGCGGGCCTGGGAGCTCGGCGCCGGCGCGCTGGCCGCGCTCGCCGCGCCGCGCCTGCGCAAGCGGATGCCGGCCCTGGCGGTGCCGCTGCTCGGTGCCGGCGGCCTGCTCGCGGTGGGGCTGGCCTGCGTCCTCTACTCCTCGGCCACGGCCTTCCCGGGGTGGGCCGCGCTCCTGCCGGTGCTCGGCACGGTGGCGCTGCTGCTCGCCGGCATCCGGCCCGGCCCCCGCCACGACCCGGTCCGGGCCCTGCTGACCTGGCGCCCGGTGCGAGTCCTGGGCGACTGGTCCTACTCCCTCTACCTGTGGCACTGGCCGGCGCTGATCCTCGCCGAGGAGTGGGCGCTGCGCCCCCTGACCGGCGCGGAGCGCGCGCTGGTGCTGCTGGTGGTGCTGAGCCTGGCCGCGCTGACCTTCCGCTTCGTCGAGACGCCCTTCCGGCAGGGACTGCCCCCGCGGCTGCTCGTGGCCCCCCGTCCGCTGCTGCTCTACCCGCTGAGCCTGGCCGTGGTCGCCGCGTCCTGCGTCGGCGGGTGGCAGTGGATCGAGGCCCGCACGGGCCAGGGCGACGTGCCCGCGATCGCGGTGGCCGACCCCGCGGGCGCCGACAGCACCGTTGCCCTCGTGCGGGCCTCGGTCAACGCCGCGCGCGACCGGATGGCGGTGCCCAGCGAGCTCGACCCCAACCTGCTGACCCTGCGTGACAGCGTGGCCGACGTCGGCGCGTGCGACTACGAGGAGGACGTGCAGGAGCTCTGCCTGCGCGGCGACCCCGACGGGGAGCGCACCGTGGTGGTCACCGGCGACTCCCACGCCCGTGCCTGGATCCCGGCCGTGGAGCGGATCGCGGTGGAGAACGGCTGGAGGGCCTACTACCTGGTCAAGCCGCAGTGCCCGGCCGCCCACGTGCCGGTGGCGCCGCTCAACGAGCGCCGGGTCTTCACCGAGTGCACCGGCTTCCAGGACTGGGTGGTCGACCAGGTCGAGGCCCTGCAGCCCGACCTCACGATCGTCTCCTCCTCGCCCCCGGTCAACGGGGTGTGGATCGACGGCGAGCTCGCCGCCACGATCGAGCGGGTCGCCCCGGTGCTGGAGGAGGGCTACGACGAGCTCTTCGACGAGCTGCACGCCGCCTCCGAGCGGGTGCTGCTCATCAAGGACGTGCCCAAGTCGGGCATCGACCCCGGCGAGTGCCTCACCACCGGCACCCCCAGCCTCGGCGACTGCATGTTCCAGCCCGTCGAGCGCGCCGAGATCCTCGGCGACGTCGCGGTGAAGTCGGCCCTCCTGGCCGACGCCGAGGTCGTCGACCCGACCCCGTGGCTGTGCTACCAGGGCGAGTGCCCGGTGGTCATCGGCGGCACGCTGTCCTACCGCGACACCGACCACCTGACCACGGAGTACTCCGAGCTGCTGGCCGGCTCCCTGGGCCGCGCCACCGGCATGACCGACTGAGCGCCGACGCACCGATGGTGACAGCACCGCTGTCACGGTAGGGTCGCGAGCGTCGCCGCCGGGACCGGCCCGGCCCCAGGCCCAGGAGACCCATGAAGCTGTCGATGCCCCTCGTCTACTCCGGCAACCCGCGCGAGGCCGCCGACCAGGTCGTCGCGCTCGAGAAGGCCGGTCTCGACATGGTCTGGGTCGCGGAGCCCTACGGGTTCGACGCCCCCACGCTGATGGGCTACCTCGCCGCCAAGACCGAGACCATCGAGATCGGCGCCGGCATCCTCAACGTCTACTCCCGCACCCCGGGGGCGATGCTGCAGACCGCGGCGGGCCTCGACAACGTCTCCGGCGGCCGCGCGGTCATCGGCCTGGGCGCCTCGGGACCCCAGGTCATCGAGGGCTTCCACGGCCTGCCCTACGACAAGCCGCTCGGCCGCACCCGCGAGATGATCGAGATCCTGCGGCTGGGGCTGCGCCGCGAGCCCCTCGTGCACGAGGGCAAGGTCTTCACGCTGCCCCTGCCCGCCGACCAGGGCCTCGGGCTCGGCAAGCCGCTCAAGCTGCTGACGCGCCCCGAGCGCCCGGTCGTGCCGCTGTGGGTGGCAGCGCTCGGCCACGCCAACGTGCGGATGACCGCCGAGATCGCCGACGGCTGGCTCCCCTTCCTCTTCCACCCCGAGAAGGCCCAGGAGGTCTGGGGCGAGCCGCTGGCGCAGGGGCGGGCCAAGCGCTCCGCCGACCTGGCGCCCCTCGAGGTCAGCGCCGGCGGCCTAGTGGCGATCGGCGAGGACGTCGAGGGGATGCTCGACCTCATGCGCCCCACCTACGCGCTCTACGTCGGCGGCATGGGCGCCAAGGGCAAGAACTTCTACAACGAGCTGGCGCGCCAGTACGGCTACGAGCAGGAGGCCGAGCAGATCCAGGAGCTCTACCTCCAGGGCAAGAAGAAGGAGGCCGAGGCGCTGGTGCCGCTGGAGTGGCTGCGCGCGGGCAACCTGGTCGGCCCCGAGTCCTACGTCAAGGAGCGCATCGCCGCCTTCCGCGAGGCCGGCGTCACCAACCTCTCGGTCACCCCCGCCTCCGCCGACCCGGCCGCCACGATCGCCCAGGTCAAGGAGTGGGTGTCCTGAGCGGGTGTCCTGAGCGCCGGGCCCGCAGGGGGCGCGGGATAGCCTCTCGGTGATGGCTGAGCGCACCGCCCCGAGACCCGACCCCGACCCGACCCCCCAGCAGGTACGCCGCGCCCTCGCGCGCGCCGAGCGCGGGGCGGCGCTCGACGTCGAGGAGGCGTCGGTGCTGCTGGCCGCCACCGGCGCCGACCTCGACCGGCTCTGCGCGGCCGCCGCCACCGTGCGCGACGCCGGGCTGCTCGCCGCGGGGCGCCCGGGCGTGGTCACCTACTCGCCCAAGGTCTTCATCCCGGTCACCACGATGTGCCGCGACCGGTGCCACTACTGCACCTTCGTGGAGAGCCCGGGCCACCTCCAGCGCGAGGGCCGACCGCTCTACCTCTCCCCCGACGAGATCCTCGACCTGGCCCGCCGCGGCGCCGAGCTGGGCTGCCTCGAGGCGCTCTTCACCCTCGGCGACCGCCCCGAGGAGCGCTGGCCCGAGGCGCGGCAGTGGCTCGACGAGCAGGGCTACGACTCGACCCTGGCCTACGTGCGCGCGATGGCCGTGCGGGTGCTGGAGGAGACCGGGCTGCTGCCCCACCTCAACCCCGGGGTGATGAGCTGGGAGGAGATGAACCGGCTCAAGCCGGTCAGCCCCTCGATGGGCATGATGCTCGAGACCACCTCGCGACGGCTCTTCGAGACCCGCGGGCTGGCCCACTTCGGCTCCCCCGACAAGGACCCCGCCGTGCGGATGCGGGTGCTCGAGGACGCCGGTCGTCTCTCCATCCCCTTCACCACCGGGCTGCTCGTCGGCATCGGCGAGACCCTGCGCGAGCGCGCCGAGACGGTGTTCGCGCTGCGCGGGGTGGCCAAGGCCTACGGCCACGTGCAGGAGGTGATCGTGCAGAACTTCCGCGCCAAGCCCGACACCGCCATGCGTCACCGCGACGACCTGGGCCTGGAGGAGTACCGCGCCGCGATCGCGGTGACCCGCCTGGTGATGGGCCCCCGCATGCGGGTGCAGGCCCCGCCGAACCTGGTCGACGCCTCCGAGGGCTCCGCGGAGTGCCGCGCCCTGCTCGACGCCGGCGTCGACGACTGGGGCGGGGTCAGCCCGCTCACCCCCGACCACGTCAACCCCGAGCGCCCGTGGCCGACCCTCGAGCGGCTGCGCGCCCACACCGCGGCGGCCGGCCTCGAGCTGGCGCCCCGGCTCACCGTGCACCCCGAGCACGTCCGGGCCGGTCTCGGCGGCGGCAGCCCGTGGCTCGACCCGCGGGTCAGCGCCCACGTCGCGGCGCTCGCGGTGCCCGACGGGCCCGCGGCCGGTCTGGCGCAGGTCGGCGTACGACCGGAGGGGCGGGTGTGGCAGGAGCCCGACGGCGGGGCGGCCTCGCTCACCACCAGCACCGGGCGCACCGACCTGCACGCCAGCATCGACACCGAGGGCCGCAGCGAGGACCGCCGCTCCGACTTCGCCGCGGTCTACGGCGACTGGGAGTCGGTGCGCGACGCAGCCGGGTCGACCTCGCTGATCGACGGTGCCCCCGCGGTGCTGCACGCCGAGGGGTCCGCCGCGCTGCGGGCCGCGGAGGCCGACCCCGGCGGGCTGTCCGACGAGCACGCGCTCACCCTCATGACCGCCGAGGGCCCGCTGCTGGATCAGGTCTGCCGGCTGGCCGACGACCTGCGCCGCGAGGTCGTGGGCGACACCGTCACCTACGTCGTCAACCGCAACATCAACTTCACCAACGTCTGCTACGTCGGCTGCCGCTTCTGCGCCTTCGCGCAGCGGCGCACCGACGCCGACGCCTACTCGCTGTCCCTCGACGAGGTCGCCGACCGGGCCGCGGAGGCCTGGGACCTCGGCGCGACCGAGGTCTGCATGCAGGGCGGCATCGACCCCGAGCTGCCCGCGTCGGCCTACGTCGAGCTGGTGGGGGCCGTGCGGCGTCGCGTGCCGCAGATGCACGTGCACGCCTTCTCCCCCATGGAGGTGCTCAACGGCACCGCCCGCACGGGCCTGTCGACCGAGGACTTCCTCATCAAGGCCCGCGAGGCCGGCCTGGGGTCGCTGCCGGGCACGGCCGCGGAGATCCTCGACGACGACGTGCGCTGGGTGCTCACCAAGGGCAAGCTGCCCACCTCCACCTGGATCGACATCGTCTCCACCGCCCACCGCGTGGGCGTGCCGACGACCTCGACGATGATGTACGGCCACGTCGACAACCCGCGCCACTGGGTCAACCACCTGCGCGTGCTGAGCCGGGTGCAGGACACCGCGCGCGAGCACGGCGCCGCGGAGTTCACCGAGTTCGTGCCGCTGCCCTTCGTGCACACGAGCGCACCGATCTACCTCGCCGGCGTCGCCCGCCCCGGCCCCACGCTGCGCGACAACCTCGCCGTGCACGCGATGGCGCGGATCCTGCTGCACGGGCGCATCGACAACATCCAGACCTCCTGGGTCAAGCTCGGCGTCGAGGGCACCCGCGCGATGCTGCGCGCGGGCGCCAACGACCTGGGCGGGACCCTGATGGAGGAGACGATCTCGCGCATGGCCGGCTCCGAGCACGGCTCGGCCAAGACGGTCGCCGAGCTGGTGGAGATCGGCGCCGGCATCGACCGGCCCGTGACCGAGCGCACGACCCTGTACGCCGCCCGCTGACCCCGCCCGCGGGGCCGGCCGCGGACCGGGCACGATGACCCATGCGCGTTTCGTGGACCAACGCCCTCATCGCCGGCGGGTCGGCCCTGCTCGGCGCCCTCGCCCTCATCGTGCTGACCCACGTGGTCGCGCGCCTGGTGCAGCGACGCTGGCCGCCCGGGGAGCGGCTCTTCCGCCAGGCCCGGGTCCCCTACCGGGTGCTCGTGCTGGTCATCGCCCTCAACGGCTGGGTGGCCGGCGTGCGGCGTCGCGGCGACGACGAGGTGTGGTGGCACGCCGCGGTCCTGGCGGGGCGGACCCTGTGGATCATCGCCGCGGCCTGGCTGGTCACCGTGGTGCTGCTCTTCCTCCAGGACCTCGGCCTGGGCCGCGCCCGCACCGACGTGCGCGACAACCGGGCCGCGCGCCGCGTCCGCACCCAGGTGCTCATCCTGCGCCGTCTCACCGTGGCCCTCATGGTGGTGGTCGCCCTCGGCGCGATCCTGCTCAGCTTCCCGGGGGTGCGCACCATCGGCGCGAGCGTCCTGGCCTCCGCCGGCCTCATCTCGGTGGTCGCCGCGCTGGCTGCGCAGTCCACGCTGGCCAACGTCTTCGCCGGCATCCAGCTGGCCTTCAGCGACGCCATCCGCATCGACGACGTCGTGATCGTGGAGGAGGAGTGGGGCTGGATCGAGGAGATCACCCTCAGCTACGTCGTCGTCCGGCTCTGGGACGACCGTCGCATGGTGCTGCCCTCGACGTACTTCACCACCACCCCCTTCCAGAACTGGACGCGCCGCAACTCCGAGCTGCTGGGCGCCGTCGAGCTCGACCTCGACTGGCGCGTCGACACCGCCCGGATGCGCGAGGCCCTGCCGGGGGTCATGGCCTCGGCCGGCGAGCTGTGGGACGGGCGCGTCTCGCTGCTGCAGGTCACCGACGCCGTCGCCGGCTTCGTGCGGGTGCGGGTGCTGGTCACCGCCGTCGACGCCGGCACGCTCTTCGACCTGCGCTGCCACGTGCGCGAGCAGCTGGTGGCCTGGCTGCGCGACCACGACCCGGCCGGCCTGCCGCGCACGCGCCTCGAGGTCGAGCGGGACTGAGCCGGGCGCGGGCGCCCGGGTGCGGACGCGCCGACGGGCGGGACCCCGGGAGGGTCCCGCCCGTCGGCGGTGGTGCGGGTGGGGCGGGGCCGGGGCCGCTACCCGCGTCCGCTGGAGGAGCGCACCCGGCGCGAGACCGAGTCGATCGCGACCGCCAGCAGCAGGACCGCACCGGTGACCATGAAGCGCACCGAGGAGTCGACGTTCATCAGGTTCAGGCCGCTCTGGATGGCCTGGAGCACGATGATGCCGAGCAGCGCGGAGTATGCCGACCCGCGGCCGCCGAAGAGGCTGGTGCCGCCGATCACCGCGGCCGCGATCGCGGTCAGGTTGGTGTCGGTGGTGCCGCTGCTCTGCGAGACCGAGGTGAGCTGACCGGCCAGCAGGATGCCGCCCAGGGCCGCGAAGGTCGAGGTCGCGGCGAAGACCGAGAAGTAGATCCGGCCCACCTTGATGCCGGCGCGACGGGCCGCCTCCTCGTTGCCGCCCACGGCGTAGACGTGGCGACCCCAGGTGGTCTTGCGCAGCATGAGGTCCATGACGACGACCAGGGCCACGAAGAGCACGAACAGGTAGCCCCACCCGCGGTCGATGCCGAGGTAGTAGGTCAGGAAGCCCAGGCCGCCCGCGAGGAGCACCGCCTTGATGCCGACCATGGTGAGGTTGGGCGGGGTCAGGCCGGCCGCCTTGCGCCGGCGCACCAGCAGCAGCTGCGAGCCGACGTAGGCCAGCACGACCACCGCGAGCAGCACGTAGGCCGCACCGTCGCTGAGGAAGCGCTCGCGGGCGAACTGCCGCAGGCCCGAGTCGGTGGGCAGCACGATGGTGCCCTGGTCGCCCAGCACGTAGAGCAGCGCTCCCTGGAAGCCGAGCAGGCCGGCGAGGGAGAACACGAAGCTGGGCACGCCGAGGCGGGTGTAGAGCAGGGCGTAGACCGAGCCGATCAGGGTGCCGATGAGGATGCCGGCGATCATGCCGACGATCAGCGACTGGCTCTTGTTGGCGACGAGGACCGCCATGGAGGCGGCCGCGAAGCCCGAGACCGAGCCGACCGAGAGGTCGATCTCCCCCAGCAGCAGCACCAGCACGATGCCCAGCGCGATGACGCCGACCGGTGCGGCGAAGAGCGTGATGTTGACCAGGCTCTTCGACGACAGGAACGTCGGCTCCTGGGAGTAGAAGACCAGCGAGATGACGATGAGCCCGATGACCACGGGCAGCATGCCGAGCTCACCGCCCTTGAGCCGGTTCCAGACCGCGCGGGCCTGGCCGCCGAGACCCTGGCTCTGGATGAGCCGCTCGTCGGCGATGTCGGCGGCGACGGCCGACTGCGTCTCGTCGGTCGTGGCGCTCACTGGCCCGCTCCCTCGGTGGTGTCGGTGGTGCCGGCACGCCGGCTGGCGCGCGCGGCGACCACGTTGTCGGAGGCGCCGGTGATGGCCGCGACCAGCTGCTCGGTCGTGGTCTCCTCGGTGCGGAACTCCGCGGCGTTGCGGCCCAGGCGCATGACCACGATGCGGTCGGCCACGGCCTGGACGTCGGCCATGTTGTGGCTGATGAGGATGACCCCGAGCCCGGTCTCGCGCAGCCGCTCGACGAGGTTCAGGACCTCCGCGGTCTGCGCGACACCGAGGGCCGCGGTGGGCTCGTCGAGCATGACGAGCTTGGGGTTGCCCACGAGGCTGCGGGCGATCGCCACCGTCTGGCGCTGACCGCCCGACAGCCCCGCGATGGGGATGCGGACCGAGGGGATCTTGGCGGAGAGGGTGCGCAGCAGGCGCCACGCCTCCTTCTCCATCGTGACCTCGTCGAGCACCGGCCCGAGCAGGCGCTCCTGGCCCAGGAACAGGTTGGCGACGACGTCGAGGTTGTCGCACAGGGCCAGGTCCTGGAAGACCGTCGCGATTCCCAGCGCCTGGGCGTCGGACGGGCCACCGACCGAGATCTTGCGGCCCGCGAAGGTGATGTCACCCTCGTCGGGCTGGTAGACCCCCGAGATGACCTTGACCAGGGTCGACTTGCCCGCACCGTTGTCGCCCACGAGGGCGACGACCTCGCCGGCCGCCACCTCCAGGTGCACGTCGGTGAGGGCCTGCACGGCCCCGAACCTCTTGTTGATGCCGGTCAGGGACAGGACGGTCTGTCCCGTGACCGGCTTCTCCGTCGTCGTGGCGCTCATCAGGAGATGCCAGCCTCCGAGCACGCAGCGGCGTAGTCGCCGGTGCAGATGTCGGCGGCGGAGTAGAAGCCGTCGGCGATGACGGTGTCGGCGACGTTGTCGGCCGTCACGACGATCGGGTCGAAGATGTAGGACGTGACGCCCTCGTAGTCGCTCTGGTCGATGCCGGTCTCGCTGGTCGACGCGGGCTCCTCGCCCTGGGCCAGGGCCACGGCCACCTCGGCGGCCGTCTCGGCCTCGATCGGGATGGGCTTGTAGATCGTCATCTCCTGCTCACCGGCGAGGATGCGCTGGATCGCGGCGACCTCGGCGTCCTGACCCGTGATCGGGGGCAGCTCGTCGGAGGAGACGCCGGCGCCAGTCAGGGCCGCGACGACGCCGCCGGCCTGGCCGTCGTTGGCGGCGTAGACGCCCTGGATGTCGCTGGGGTCGTACTTGCTCAGCTGGTCGGTCGTCCACTGCTGGGCGTTCTCGGGGCTCCAGTCGGGGTTGTCGTACTCCTCGGCGATGGTGACGCCGCTGGAGTCGAGCACGCTGTGGGCGCCGGCCTTGAACTGCGCGGCGTTGGGGTCGCTGGGCGCACCGTTGAGCATGAGGATGTTGCCGGTGTCGCCGACGGCCTCGACGAGGGCCTCCGCCTGCATCTGGCCGACGGTCTCGTTGTCGAAGGACATGTAGTAGTCGGCGCCGTCGATGAAGCGGTCGTAGGCGATGACCGGCACGTCCTGGCCCTGGGCCTCCTGGACCATGCCGGTGGCGCCGGCGCCGTTGACCGGGTCGAGCACGACGACGGACGCGCCGGCGGTCAGCGCGCTGGTGAGCTGCTGGGCCTGCTTGGCCTCGTCCTGGTCGGCGTTGTAGTAGTCGACCTCGCAGTCCGAGCACAGCTCGGCGACCGCGGCCTCGAAGAGCGGCTTGTCGAAGGCCTCGTAGCGGGTGGTCTTGGACTCCGGGAGGAGCAGGGCGATGGTGCCGCCGGAGGCGCTGTCGCCGCCGCCGTCGGAGCCGCTCTCGGCGTCGTTGGCGCCGCAGGCGGTGAGGCCGGCGGTGCCGATGGCGAGCACAGCACCGAAGGCTGCGAGGCGGTGCAGGGGTGTGGACATGGTTCTCCCTCGACTGGGGCGGGCACGCCGCCGGGTTGACTGGGTCGAGTGTCAGCCGTCACAGACTTGTCGTCAAGTAGTGAACGCAAAGATGGTCATAACTCGTTACTCGCACGTTGATCATTCACGTCTTGACCACAAGCTGTGACCCGAGGCACAGTTCCGCCCATGACCAGACAGCGCCTCGACGCCGCCCCCGGGTCGACGTCGACGCTGCGCACCGCCAACCAGCACCGCGTGCTCGACGTCCTGCGGGGGCTCGGCGTCGTCGACCCCGCGGTGGCCGGCGAGGACGTCGACGCCCTGCCCGCGGAGTACACGCAGGCCGAGCTCGCCCGCACCACCGGGCTGGCCCCGGCCACGGTGTCCAACATCCTGCGCGACCTGTCGTCGGCCGGGCTCGTCGCCATCGCGCCCGGCAGCGGCCGGCGCGGGTCCTCGGTGAGGCTCGCCGAGACCGCGGGGGTCGTCGCCGGCGTCGACTTCGGCCACAGCCACGTCGCCGTCGCCGTCGGCGACCTCGCCGGCCGGCTCCTCCACGAGGAGCGGCGCCCGCTCCACTCCGGGCTCGACCACCGCGCCGCGCTGGACTGCGCGCACGAGATGCTCCTCGGCATGCTCCCGGGCGGGCCGACCCTGCGCACCGTCGGGCTGGGCCTGCCGGCCCCCGTCACCGCCGACGTCGTGCAGTCCTCCGCGATCCTGCCGTCGTGGGTCGGGGTCAACGCCCGCACCGCGGCCGAGCAGGTCTTCGGCGCCACGGCCCTGGTCGAGAACGACGCCAACCTGGGGGCGCTCGCCGAGCACCGCCGCGGCGTGGGCCGCGGCCACCGCAGCTCGGTCTTCGTGAAGATCTCCTCCGGCGTGGGCGCCGGCGTCGTCATCCGCAACGAGCTCTTCCGCGGCGCCCACGGCAGCGCCGGGGAGATCGGGCACCTGACCCTCGACGAGCAGGGCCCGCTGTGCCGCTGCGGCAGCCGCGGCTGTCTGGAGGCCTACACCTCCATCGGCACGGTGCAGTCGATGATGGGCGGCCAGCTGCCCGGCGCGGTCATCGAGGAGATCGTCGACGCAGCCCTCGCCGGCAACGTCGCCGCCCAGCGCGCCTTCGAGGACGTCGGGCTGCACCTGGGCTGGGGGCTGGCCAGCATCGTCAACCTGCTCGATCCCGACATCGTGGTCGTCGGCGGCGACATGGCCCGCGCCGGCGAGCTCGTGCTCGAGCCCGCGCGGGTCGGCCTGCGCCGCCACGCCCTCGACGCGGCCGCCCTGACGCCCGTCCTGGCCAGCGAGCTCGGCAACCGCGCCAGCCTCGTGGGTGCCGTCATCGTGGCCGCCGAGCGCACCGAGCTGATCGCGCCCGCCTGAGCCGTCGTGAGGTCGGCCCCGGGTCGGCCCCGCGTCGGGCCCGGGGTCCCTTCGGGTGACCTGACCACGCCGTGGGGCGGCCTACGGTGGGGCCATGACCGAGAGCACTCCTGACCCGACGACCGACGCCGAGACCTACGGCGACTACTCCGTCGACGACGAGGACCAGCCCACCAACATGGACGACCTCGGCGACCCCGACGTCGCCGACGAGCTCGACCGCGGCTACTCCCCGCCGGAGAAGTACTCGGCCGCCCAGGGCTTCGGCAACACCCCCTACGAGGAGGCCACCGGCGAGACCCTCGACCAGCGCGTGGCCCAGGAGGTGCCGGAGGCCGACCCCTACGAGCAGGCGGAGAAGGCCGACGCCGATCCCGACGTGCGCCTCGACCAGCTCGACGACGGCGAGGTCGGCGACGAGCGCGCGGGCCGCCTGGTCGACCCCGACCAGGGCCTCGGCGAGGACGTCGACCAAGAGCTCGTGGGCGACGACGTCGGCATCGACGGCGCCGCGGCCTCGGCCGAGGAGGCCGCCGTGCACGTCGTGCCCGACGACTCCGACCCCGACACCTTCAACGCCTGACCGACGACCGGCCGACAGGCTAGCCCGCGCGACGGATGCAGGACGCAGAAGAGGCCCCCGGCTGCTGCCGGGGGCCTCTTCGCACGTAGTGAACCGCTGGCGTCTCGGGTCACCAGCGGCTCGAGAAGAACGTTAGGCGCTCGCGGGGGCGCTGTCAGCCGCTGCGGGGCGAAATGACCCGGTCGGGCCATGCGCCATGGCCCGGGGAGCGGCGTACGCCTGGCACGTGCGGGTCAGGCGGGGGTCGCCGGTCACGGGCACCGGACGACGGTGTCCCTGCGGTCCGCGCGGCAGTCGTCCGTGCCGGATCCGCCGTCGATCCGGTCGATGCCGCGCTTGCCGACCACCACGTCCGCTCCGGGGCCCCCTCCGAGCCTCTCGGCCCAGCCGGTGCCGAGGAGGAAGTCGTCCCCCGCGCCTCCCCGGACCAGGCGCGGCCCCCCGAGGAGCACGTCGTCGTGGGGACTCATCAGCACGGCCTCGACGTCGTCCACCACGACCTCCTCGCGCCCCAGGACGAACTCGGAGTACAGCCGGGAGCGCTGGAGCTGGAAGGGGTGGGCGTAGACGAGGGCACCGCGACCCAACGGGCTGAGGTCCACCCTGTCCCGCCCCGGACCACCGGCGACCTCGCCACCGCGCAGGCGGACGACGGCGTCGTCACCTGCCCCCAGCACGACGGCCTGCGTCGTGACCACCACCTCGTCGTCGAACCGCGTCATGTGCAGGACCGACGGCGGGTCGTCGCGCTCGGGGAAGCTCGCCAGCAGGTCCGTGCCCCAGCCCGTCGCGACGCCACGGGTGACGTCGACCCTCACTGCCCGCGGGGCGCCGGCCCAGCTGACCGCTCCGTACCCGGCCACGACGTCGTCCCCTCCCCGGGGCACCAGGGTGGACCGGCCGTCGGAGGCCAGCACGTTGTCCTCCCCGTCACCGGCCAGTCGACCCAGCTGCGCGAAGGAGGTGAGGTTCTCGACGTGGTCGAGCTCGTCCTCGCCGTCGGCGCCCCGTGAGGAGCCCGCGCCGAGGTCGACCTCGATGCGCCGTACGGTGTAGCGGCCCGGCAACACGACGCCGTAGGCGGCGGTGTCCTCACCCTCACCTCCCCGGAGGCGGTCGTCCCCGGCCGCGCCGTCGAGCGCGTCGTCCCCGGCGCCGCCCGCGAGGAGCTCGTCGCCCGGCGAGCCGACCAGGACGTCGTCGTGGACACTGCCGAGAACCTCCTCGATCTCGAAGACGTGGGTCGTGCCGTCGGCCTCGGCCGCGAACTCGCGCAGCCGCACCCCAGCGCGACGGCCGCTGGTCGCGAAGCTGAGCCGGTCACGACCCAGGCCGCCACGCACCGTGTCGTGCCCCGGACCGGCGAGCACGACATCGTCGCCCGCGCCGGCGCACACCACGTCGTCTCCCGCGGTGCCCCGCAGCACGTCGTCGCCTCCGGTGCCGGCGACGGTGCACGCGGGCACGGGCTGCCACGAGACCATGCTCAACGAGGGGCTGACCGGCAGCTCCGGCCAGGCCCAGTCCTGAGCCGTGCTGACGTCCACCACCCGCGCCGAGCCCGGTTCGCTGCCGAAGGCCACGAGCCACCGCCCCGACGGTGACCAGAAGACGGTGTCGAGCTCGCCGGGGAGGTCGAGCCGCCGGGGCTCCTCGGCCGTGGGGTCGACCAGGTAGGTGCCCTCGGCGTTGTCCACCACGAGCAGGTCCCCGTCGGGTGACCAGCTGAGTGTGCGGGCGGCGAGATCGTAGGCGGCCTCGGGGGCGGGGCCGGGCCGGGTGTCGACGATCCGCACCGACGGCGCGGCCCCTGCGGCCCCGTGGGCGGTCGCGAGGAGGCCGGCGCGCGAGAGCGTCACGACCGAGGCGTCGACCTCGACGCCGGTCCGCGACACCGGCTCCGGCGCCGACGCGGAGCCGACTTCGTGCCGGTCGACCGTGACCACCCCATCCACGACCCGCACGATGAGCAGGTGGTCAGGGTCCTCCCAGACGATGCCCTGCCCGTAGCGATCGCGCAGCGGGACCGGGTGGGTCTCGAGCGAAACCGGGTCGAGCACCACCTGACGCTCCCGCTCGGGGCCGCCGGCGTCGAGCACGAGGTAGCGCCCGTCGGGCGACCAGTTGCGCAGTGCCGCCCGGTAGGGGCCCACGCCCACGTCGATCTGGCGGCGGTCACCGGGTCGGGTGACCGTGGCGAGGCTGATCTCGGTGTCGCCGGTGCTCACCAGCAGACCCTCTTCCTCCGTCCACGGTTGCGCCGCGGTGTCCGGCTCCGACACCGCGACCGGGTCGGTCGGGTCGGTCGGGTCGCTCGAGGAGGCGGGCGGGACGAGCGCCCCGGTCAGGAGCAGGACCGCCGCGCCCAGGGACGCGATCCATCCGGCAGCACGGTGCGGCCTCGCGCCCACGACCCTCACTCCCACTCGATGGTGCCCGGGGGCTTGGAGGTGATGTCGACCGTGACCCGGTTGACCTCCTCGACCTCGTTGGTGATGCGCGTGGAGATCCGCTCCATGACCTCGTACGGCAGGCGCGCCCAGTCGGCCGTCATGGCGTCCTCGGAGGTGACCGGCCGCAGCACGACCGGGTGGCCGTAGGTGCGGCCGTCGCCCTGGACGCCGACGGAGCGCACGTCGGCGAGCAGCACGACGGGCATCTGCCAGATGTCGCGGTCGAGGCCGGCGGCGGTCATCTCCTCGCGGGCGATGGCGTCGGCCTGGCGCAGCAGGTCGAGGCGGGCGCGGGTGACCTCGCCGATGATGCGGATGCCCAGGCCGGGCCCGGGGAAGGGCTGGCGCCAGACGATCTCGGGGGGCAGGCCGAGCTGCTCGCCGACCAGGCGCACCTCGTCCTTGAACAGCGTGCGCAGCGGCTCGACGAGCTCGAACTCGAGGTCGTCGGGCAGTCCGCCCACGTTGTGGTGGCTCTTGATGTTGGAGGCGCCGGCGCCGCCGCCGGACTCCACGACGTCGGGGTAGAGCGTGCCCTGCACGAGGAAGGCGACGGTCTCACCGGTCTCCTTCACCGCCTCGCCCAGCACCTCGGCCTCGGCGGCCTCGAAGACGCGGATGAACTCGCGGCCGATGACCTTGCGCTTCTCCTCGGGGTCGGTGACGCCGGCGAGGGCGTCGAGGAAGCGCTGCTCGGCGTCGACGACCTTGAGGTCGACGCCGGTGGCGGCGACGAAGTCGCGCTCGACCTGCTCGGTCTCGCCCTGGCGCATGAGGCCGTGGTCGACGTAGACGCAGGTCAGCCGGTCGCCGATCGCGCGCTGCACGATCGCGGCGGCCACGGCGGAGTCGACGCCGCCGGAGAGCCCGCAGATCGCGTGGCCGCGCTCGCCGATCTGCGCGCGGATCGACTCGATCTGCTCCTCGACGATGTTGACCATGGTCCAGGTCTGGCGGCAGCCGGCGATGTCGACGAGGAAGTGCTCGAGCACCTGCTGGCCGTGCTCGGTGTGGAGCACCTCCGGGTGCCACTGCACGCCGGCGAAGCCGGCGTCGACGTTCTCGAAGGCCGCCACCGGCGTCGTCGCGGTGGAGGCCAGCACCGAGAAGCCGGCGGGGGCGGCGGTGACGGAGTCGCCGTGCGACATCCACACGGTGTGCTCGGCGGGCACGTCGGCCAGCAGCGTGCCGGGCTCGGCGACCGAGACGGCGGTGCGGCCGTACTCCCGGGCGCCGGTGCGCGCAACCTCGCCGCCCAGGCCGGAGGCCATGAGCTGGAAGCCGTAGCACATCCCGAAGACCGGGACGCCGGCCTCGAACAGCGAGGCGTCGATGCTCGGTGCGCCCTCGGCGTAGACCGAGGAGGGCCCGCCGGAGAGGATGATCGCCTTCGGCCGGCGCGCGAGCATCTCGGCCACCGGCACGTGGTGCGGCACGATCTCGGAGTAGACCCGCGCCTCGCGGACGCGGCGGGCGATCAGCTGGGCGTACTGCGCGCCGAAGTCGACCACCAGCACGAGGTCGTGGTCGGGCAGCCCGGGCGTCTCGTCACTCATGGACCCAGCCTATCGAGGCCCGGCACCGTGCCGTCGCGCCGGTCTCGGCCCCGGACGAGCGTGCGCAGGAGGGGGAAATGCACCAGGGCCCGGCCGGGGAGGGAGGGTTGGCCGGGCCCTGATCGTCCACGCCTCTGTTGGACAGCGCCTGGACCACTGACCCGGCCTTGGGAGGGAGCATGACTGCCGGGTCTGCTCACCTCAACGAGCCCCCCGAGGCCGGGTTACGGGGCTGACAGGACTTCCTGCCAGAACCGCGCGCGGTCTAGACAGGCACCCTCAGCTGACCCCCACGATCGGCAGCCGCAGCGCCGCCGGCGCCTGCGGAGGTACGGCGGGCGAGCGCGGCTCGACCGGGGCGACGCGCTCGTAGCCGGCCCCCAGGGGCGGGCGGCGGTCGGCCTCGCCCTTGTTGGGCCACAGCGCCATCGCGCGCTCGGCCTGGGCGGTGATCGTCAGCGACGGGTTGACCCCGAGGTTGGCGCTGATCGCCGACCCGTCGGCGACGTGGAGGCCGGGGTGGCCGTAGACGCGCTGGTAGGGGTCGACGACGCCGGTCTCGCTGCTCTCGCCGATGGCGCAGCCCCCGATGAAGTGGGCGGTGAGCGGCATGTTGAACGGCTCGCCGATGTTGCCGCCGGCAGTGCCGCCGAGCACGCCGGCGATGCGGCGCACGGCCTCGTTGGCCACCGGGATCCAGGTCGGGTTGGGCGCCCCGTGACCCTGGCGCGAGGTCATCCGCCAGCGCCCGGTGAGCCGGTCGCGCTTGCCGTAGGTGGTGATGGAGTTGTCGAGGCTCTGCATCACCAGCGCGATGACGGTGCGCTCCGACCAGTGGCGCAGGTCGTAGAGCTCGAGGAGCTTGGCCTTCTCGGTCCACATCGCCTTGAGCCAGGTGCGCCAGCGCGGGCCCTCGCCGTCGCCGTCGGTGAGGACGGTCTGCATCATCGCCATGGTGTTGAAGCCCTTGCCGTAGCGGCACGGCTCGATGTGGGTGTGCTCGTCGGGGTGCCAGCTGGAGGTGATGGCGACGCCGTAGGAGTAGTCGGTCGGGTCGGAGGCCGGCGCGATCGCGCCGAGGATCGACTCGGAGTTGGTGCGCGAGAGGTAGCCGAGCCGGTCCGACAGGCCCGGGAGGTGGCCCTCGTCCTTCATCCGGTGCAGCAGCTTCTGGGTGCCGAGCGAGGCGGCGGCGAAGACGACGTGCTCGGCGGTCAGGGTGCGGGTCGTGCGGGCGGTCGCGCGCTTGGCCTTGGTGTACTTGACCGCGACGTCGTAGCCGCCGCCGTCGCGGGGGCTGACCCGGGTCACCGTGGTCAGCGGCATGACCCGCGCGCCCTTCTTCTCCGCGAGGTAGAGGTAGTTCTTGACCAGGGTGTTCTTGGCGTTGTGGCGGCAGCCCGACATGCACTCGCCGCAGTTGAGGCAGGCGTTGCGGTCGGGGCCCTCGCCCCCGAAGAACGGGTCGGCGACCTTCTCCCCCGGCTCCTGGCCGGGGCCGCCGAAGAAGACCCCCACCGGCGTCGGGTGGAAGGTGTCGGCCACGCCCATGTCGCCGGCGACCTTCTCCATGACCTCGTCGGCCGGGGTGCGCACGGGGTTCTCGACCACGCCGAGCATCCGCTTGGCCTGGTCGTAGTAGGGGGCGAGCTCCTCGCGCCAGTCGGTGATCGAGGCCCACTGCGGGTCGGCGTAGAACTGCTCGAGGGGCTCGTAGAGGGTGTTGGCGTAGACCAGCGAGCCGCCGCCGACCCCCGCGCCGGCCACGATCAGGGTGTCGCGGACGGCGTCGATGCGCTGGATGCCGTACATCCCCAGCGCCGGGGCCCACAAGTAGCGCTTGAGGTCCATGGTGCCGGAGGCGAAGTCGTCGTCCTCGAAGCGCGGCCCGGCCTCGATGACGCCGACCTTGTAGCCCTTCTCGGTCAGTCGCAACGCGGTGACGGAGCCGCCGAAGCCGCTGCCGATCACCAGGACGTCGTAGTCGTGCTCCACGTGCTTGCCCATCAGGCGCGCCCCAGCTTCTTCATCAGGCGGAGGTTGAGGGTCATCACCTTCGCGTAGGTCTCTTCCGACATGCCCAGCACGGGCGAGAACCGCAGCAGCCGCTGGGTGGCGACCGACTGCGACTCGGTGTAGCGGTGGATGCCCTCGCTGCCCTGGCGCCGACCCATGCCCGAGGCGCGCATGCCGCCCATCGGGGAGTCGACGCTGGCGAAGGTCGCGGCGAAGGCCTCGTTGACGTTGACCGTGCCGCAGCGCACGCGCCGGGCCAGCTCACGGGCGCGCGCGCCGTCCTGGCTGTAGATCGAGGCGTTGAGGCCGTAGTCGCCGTCGTTGGCCCGGGCCACGGCGTCGGACTCGTCGTGGAAGCGGTAGAGCGAGATCACCGGGCCGAAGGTCTCCTGGCCGAAGCAGGTCATCTCGGGGGTCACGCCCTCGAGGATGGTGGGCTCGAAGACGAAGGGGCCGAGGTCGGGGCGGGCCCGTCCGCCGGTGAGCACGCGGGCGCCCTTGGCCACGGCGTCCTCGACGTGACGGGTGACGGTCTCGAGCTGGTCGGCGGAGATCAGCGAGCCCATGTCGTTCTCCCACGCCAACGTGGCTCCCAGCGTCATCGCCTGGGTGCGGGCCACGAAGCGCTCCACGAAGCGGTCGTAGACCTGGTCGGCCACGAAGAGCCGCTCCATCGAGACGCAGAGCTGGCCGGCGTTGGAGAAGGCACCGCGCACGGCGCCCTCGGCGGCGCGCTCCACGTCGGCGTCGCGCAGCACCAGCATGGGGTTCTTGCCGCCGAGCTCCAGCGAGCAGCCGATGAGCCGCTCGGCGCAGGCTTGGGCCACGCGGGTGCCGGTGGCCGTCGAGCCGGTGAAGCAGACGTAGTCGGACTTCGCGATGATCGACGTGCCGACCACCGAGCCCGGCCCCGAGACGACCTGCCACAGGTCGCGCGGGAAGCCGGCCTCCTCCAGCAGCTGGGCGCCCAGCAGCGCGGTGAGCATGGTCTGGCTGTCGGGCTTGGCCACCACCGCGTTGCCGGCCATCAGCGCCGGCAGGCCGTCGCACAGCGCCATCGTGAAGGGGTAGTTCCACGGCGAGATGATGCCGACGACGCCCTTGGGGACCCGGTTGACCTCGACCCGCGTCAGCACCGGCACCACGCCGGCCTTGCGCCGGGTGTCGAGGTGGTCGTGGGCCGTGCGGGCGTAGTAGCGCGCCGTCAGCGCGATGTGCAGGGGCTCGTCGAAGGCGTGCTTGCGGGCCTTGCCCGACTCCAGCACGATCAGGTCGAGGATCTCCTCCTGGCGGTCGAGCACGAGGTCGTGCAGCCGCATGAGGATCGCCGAGCGGTGCTCCAGGCTCGTGCGCGACCAGGCGACCTGGGCCCGGCGGGCGCGGACGAACGCCTCGGCCACGTCGGCCTCGCTCGACTGCGGCAGGTGGGCCAGCGGCGCCCCGTCGAGGGGCGAGCGCACCGGCACCGTCTCCCCCGAGGTGGCCAGGATGCGCTGGGTCAGCGAGGCGACGTAGTCGGGCTCGAGGGCGTAGGACGCGGTCGGGTCGTGCTCGGGGTCGTGCGGGCCCTCGACGAGCGGGCCGCCGGCCGGACTGGGGTTCGCGGCGTTCATGTACCGAGAGTATGTGACTGCGGTCTCCGCGACTACCCTTCGGTAGCCTTCGGCCGGGAAAGCCTGGTCACGCCTCAGCCGATGACGACCCCGACCCGCTGGAACTCCTTGACGTCGGTGTAGCCCGTGGTCGCCATGGAGCGCTTGAGGGCGCCGATGAGGTTCATCGTGCCGTCGGCGACGCGCGAGGGGCCGAAGAGGATCTCCTCGAGGGTGCCGACGGTCTCGAACTGCACGCGCCGACCGCGCGGCAGCTCGGCGTGGTGGGCCTCGGTGCCCCAGTGGAAGCCGTGGCCCGGCGCGTCGGTGGCGCGGGCGAAGGGAGAGCCGACCATGACCGCGTCGGCCCCGCAGGCGATGGCCTTGGCGACGTCGCCGGACTGACCGATCGACCCGTCGGCGATGACGTGGACGTAGCGCCCGCCGGACTCGTCGAGGTAGTCGCGGCGCGCCGCGGCCACGTCGGCCACGGCGCTGGCCATGGGCACGGCGATCCCGAGCACGGTGCGGGTGGTGTGGGCGGCCCCGCCCCCGAAGCCGACCAGCACGCCGGCGGCACCGGTGCGCATCAGGTGCAGCGCGGCCTGGTGGGTCGCGCAGCCGCCCACGATCACGGGCACGTCGAGCTCGTAGATGAACTCCTTGAGGTTCAGCGGCTCGGCCTGGCTGGAGACGTGCTCGGCCGAGACCGTCGTGCCCCGGATGACGAACATGTCGACACCCGCGTCGACCACGGCCTTGGCGAACTCCTTGGTGCGCTGCGGCGAGAGTGAGCCGGCCACGGTCACCCCGGCCTCGCGCACCTCGCGCAGCCGCTCGGTGATGAGCTCGGGCTTGATCGGCTCCTCGTAGATCTCCTGCATCCGGCGGGTGGCGTCGACGCCCTCCAGCCCCGCGACCTCGGCCAGGAGCGACTCGGGGTCCTCGTAGCGGGTCCAGATGCCCTCGAGGTTGAGGACGCCGAGGCCGCCGAGGCGACCCAGCGCGACGGCGGTCGCCGGCGACATCACCGAGTCCATGGGCGCCGCGAGCACCGGGAGGTCGAAGCGGTAGGCGTCGATCTGCCAGTGGGTGCTGACCTCCTCGGGGTCGCGGGTGCGCCGCGAGGGCACGATCGCGATGTCGTCGAAGGAGTAGGCACGCCGGGCGCGCTTGGCCCGGCCGATCTCGATCTCGGTCACCGGGGAAGGCTACTAGAGGTGCGCCGGGGCCCCGACGCGCAGGAGGCCCGGCGGATCAGCGACCGGTGTAGTTCGGGGCCTCGACGGTCATCTGGACGTCGTGGGGGTGGCTCTCCTTGAGCGAGGCCGAGGTGATCCGCACGAAGCGGCCCTTGTCCTGCAGCTCGGGGATGGTGCGCGCGCCGACGTAGAACATCGACTGGTTGAGCCCGCCGATGAGCTGGTGGGCCACCGCCGAGAGCGGACCACGGTAGGCCACCTGGCCCTCGATGCCCTCGGGCACGATCTGGTCGTCGCTGGTGACCTCGGCCTGGAAGTAGCGGTCCTTGGAGTAGGACTTCTTCCCCCGGCTCGACATCGCGCCGAGCGAGCCCATCCCGCGGTAGGCCTTGAACTGCTTGCCGTTGACGAAGACCAGGTCGCCGGGCGACTCCTCGCAGCCGGCCAGCAGCGAGCCGACCATGACCGACTCGGCCCCGGCCACGATCGCCTTGGCGATCTCGCCGGAGTGCTTCATGCCGCCGTCGGCGATCACCGGGACGCCGGCGGGGGCGCAGGCCAGCGAGGCCTCGTAGACCGCCGTCACCTGGGGCACGCCGACCCCGGTCACGACGCGGGTGGTGCAGATCGAGCCCGGGCCCACGCCGACCTTGACCGCGTCGGCGCCGGCGTCGACGAAGGCCTGCGCGCCCTCGCGGGTCGCGACGTTGCCGCCGATGACCTGCACGTGGCGGGTCGCGGGGTCGCCCTTGAGGCGCGCGACCATGTCGAGCAGGAGGCGCACGTTGCCGTGGGCGGTGTCGGCGACCAGCACGTCGACCCCGGCCTCGACCAGGGTGGTCGCCCGCTCCCAGGCGTCGCCGAAGTAGCCGATGGCAGCGCCGACCATGAGCCGCCCGGCGCCGTCGTAGGAGGCGTGGGGGAACTGCTCGCCCTTGACGAAGTCCTTGACGGTGATCAGGCCGGCCAGGCGGCCCTCGTCGTCGACCAGCGGGAGCCGCTCGCGCTTGTGCTTGCGCAGCAGCAGCGTGGCGTCGTCGCGCGAGATGCCGACGTGGCCGGTGATGAGCGGCATCGGCGTCATCATCTCGTCGACCTTGGTCGTGGCCCACTCCGCGACCGGGGTGAAGCGCAGGTCGCGGTTGGTGATGATGCCCAGCAGGCGGTTGTCGGTGTCGACCACGGGCAGGCCGGAGACGCGGTACTCCCCGCAGATGCGGTCGAGGTCCTCCAGCGTCGCGTCGGGCCCGATGGTGACGGGGTTGGAGATGATCCCGGTCTGGGTGCGCTTGACGAGGTCGACCTGGTAGGCCTGGTCCTCGATGGAGAGGTTGCGGTGCAGCACGCCGAGACCGCCCTCGCGGGCCATGGCGATGGCCATGCGCGACTCGGTGACGGTGTCCATGGCCGCGCTCACGAGCGGGACCTTGAGCGAGATCTCGCGGGTCAGCCGCGAGGTCGTGTCGATGTCGGACGGCGCGAGGTCGGAGTGACCCGGCAGCAGCAGGACGTCGTCGTAGGTCAGCCCGAGGGCGGCGAACTTGTCAGGGAGCTCCACGCCTCGAGCCTACCCGCGGCTCAGCCCGGGAGCGGCCTCAGGTCGCGCACGGGCACCCGCACGGTGAGGACGTCGGCGGCCATCCTGATCCGCCCCCGCATGCCCGCGGCCAGCACCATCGGCAGCACCGCCTGGTTGTCGGAGCGGGTGGTGAGCAGGATCTCGTCGGCGCCGAGCATGTGGGCCAGCCGCGAGGCGTCGACGAGCAGGCGCGTGCCGATGCCGCGGCGCTGGAAGCCGGGGTCGACCCGCAGCGCCACCGGGCGCACGACCGCCCCGTCGTCACCGGGCACCGGGTCGTGCACCGTGGCCAGGCCCACCACGGCGCCGTCGAGCACGGCCGAGACCGACGTCCCGTCCACGGCGTACTCGGGGGTCGCTCCTCCGCCCAGGCGTCGACCCGGGCTGGTCGTGCCGATCGCCGCCGACTCGCGGCTGCGCTGGAGCACGTCGCTGACCAGGTCGGCCATGGCCGCGCCGCGGGCGCGCTCGGTCTCGGTGAAGGGCGCCGCCCGGCGCACCTGCACCTGCACGTCACCGACCGTCAGCTCCAGCGAGTCCTGCGGCGGACCCTCACCCGGCGCGGGGTCGGACTCGGCGTCGAAGAGCCCGGCGACCACCTCGGGGAAGGAGGTCGGGCGGGCCAGGATCGTGCGCGCCGCCTGGACGTAGCGGGTCGGCTGGTCGGAGAGGGCCGCCGCCGAGCACGGGGTGGCCGACACGTAGGTCCACCCCGACCCCTCGACCAGCAGCGCGAGGTCGTGGACGTCCCATCCCTCGGGGGTGCGCATCACGAGCTCGTCGGTCACGGCGTCGGCGCCCGGGAAGATCTGCAGACCCAGGATGTTGACCCCCGCCTCGCCGCAGCGCTGGGCCAGACGGGCGAGACCGCCGGGACGGTCGGGCATGGTCGTGCGCACTCTCCACAGCATGTCGCCCACGCTCGCCGCCGCGCGTTGCCGGGAGGGATCGGGGATGTTTCGGGCGTGCAACGGCTGCTCGCAGCGTTGCGGTGCGACGTGGGCGGCCCCCGGCCTGAGAGGCTGTCGCCCATGACGACGGCACCTGCGCGCGCGCTGCCGCCGTCGTCGGTGGTGCACCGCGTGGTGCACCGCGTGGGCGCGGCGGTCGAGTCACGCTGGACGGTGCCGCTGGCGGCCGTGCTCGTCGTGCTGCTGCGCCTGCCCGGTCTCTCGCGGCCCGTGCGTGCCGACGAGGCCGGCTTCCTGCTGGTCGCCCGCTCCTGGGACCCCTCCCCCGACAGCGTCTACGGACGCTACTTCGTCGACCGGCCCCCGCTGCTCATCGAGGTCTTCCGGCTCTCCGACCTCCTCGGGGGGCCGCTGTTCATCCGGGTGCTGGGCGCGCTGGCCGCCGCCCTGCTGGTGGTGGCCGCGGCCCGCACCGCCCGGCTCGTGGCCGGGGAGCGCGCCGCCGGGTGGGTGGCGGTCGCGGTGGCCGCGATGAGCGCCAACACCCTCATCGACGCCGTCGCGGTCAAGGGCGAGCTCCTCGGCGTGCCCTTCGTGATGGCGGGCTGCTGGCTCTCGCTGCTCGCCCTGCGACGCGACTCCGCCACCCTGGCCTTCCTGGCCGGTGTGCTCGCCTGCACCGCGGTCGGCTTCAAGCAGAACCTCGCCGGCGGCCTGGCCTTCGCCGGCGCGCTCCTCCTCGCCTCCCTGCTCACCCGGGCCGTCGCCCCCGGCACCTTCGCCCGCCTCGCACTCGCCGGGCTCGCCGGCGCCGCCACCCCCGTGGCCGCCACGGTGGCGTGGGCGTGGTCGCAGGGCGTGCGCCTCGACGTGCTCTGGTACGCCGTCTACGGCTTCCGCTCCGACGCCGCCGCGGCGCTGGCCGGCGAGGCCACCGGCGAGCCCGCGACGCGGCTGGCCACCCTCGTGCTCAGCGCTGTCGGAGCCGGGATGCTGCTCATCGTCGCCGGCTTCGTGGTGCACGTGCGCGGCGAGTGGGCCGGCGACCCCGCCCTCACCGCCGCGACCGCCACCCTGGTCCTCTTCGACCTCACCGCGCTGGTGCTCGGCGGCAGCTTCTGGCGCGACTACCTGCTGGCCCTGCTCCCGGCCACCGCGCTGTGCGCCGCCCTGCTGGTGCGCCACGGGTCGCGGCGCGGCCTGCGCATGCGGGCGGTCATCCTCGGCGCGGCCGCCTCCACCGTCGTCTGCCTGCTGGGGTGGGTCGTGATCCAGGCCAGCGGGCTGCAGGAGTTCGACGAGGTGCGCACCGGGCAGGCCGTCGGGCGGGCCGCCGCGCCCGACGACACGATGGTCGTCTTCGGGGGGCGTGCCGACCTCCAGCTGGCGAGCAGCATGGCCTCGCCGTACGAGCACCTGTGGAGCCTGCCGATGCGCACTCTCGACCCCGACCTCGCCGAGCTCGCCGCGGTGGTCGCCGGACCGGAGCGTCCGACGTGGATCGTGGAGTGGGTCGACTTCACCACCTGGAGCCCGGCCGGTGGTGCGGCGCTGGCCGACCTCGTCGGGAGCGAGTACGTCGCGCACGGTGCGGGCTGCGGCGACACCGGTCGGACCGTGTGGCTGCTCCGCGGCGTCGAGCGCCCGGCGGTCACGCCCGACTGCGGCTGACCCGACCCCGACCCTGCTGACCGGCACCGACGACGACGGCGCCGGGCCCCGTGAGGGACCCGGCGCCGCCGGTGGATCAGGTGGTGCCTAGCGGCTCAGTGGCCGTGCCCGTGACCGTGGCCGCCGCCAGCGGGGGCGTCGTCCTCGTCCTCGGGCTTCTCGACGATGAGCGTCTCGGTCGTCAGCAGCATCGCCGCGATCGAGGTGGCGTTGACCAGCGCGGAGCGGGTCACCTTCACCGGGTCGAGCACGCCCTGGGCGACCAGGTCGCCGTAGGTGTCGGTGGCGGCGTTGTAGCCGTTGCCGACACCCATCTCGCGGACCTTGGTGGTGACGACGTAGCCGTTGACGCCACCGTTCTCGGCGATCCAGCGCAGCGGCTCGTCGGCCGACTTGCGCACGATGCGCACGCCGACGGCCTCGTCGCCGGTGAGGCCGAGGTCGCCCTCGAGCACGGACACCGCGTGGATGAGGGCCGAGCCGCCACCGGCGACGATGCCCTCCTCGATCGCGGCGCGCGTCGCGGAGACGGCGTCCTCGATGCGGTGCTTCTTCTCCTTCAGCTCCACCTCGGTGGCGGCGCCGACCTTGATCACGCAGACACCGCCGGCCAGCTTGGCGAGGCGCTCCTGGAGCTTCTCGCGGTCCCAGTCGGAGTCGGTGTTCTCGATCTCGGCCTTGATCTGGTTGACGCGGCCCTCGACGGCGGCGGCGTCGCCGGCGCCGTCGACGATGGTGGTGTTGTCCTTGGTGACCACGATGCGGCGGGCCTGGCCCAGCACCTCGAGGCCGACCTGGTCGAGCTTGAGCCCGACCTCGGGGGCGACGATCTCGCCACCGGTCAGCGTCGCGATGTCCTGCATCATCGCCTTGCGGCGGTCACCGAAGGCGGGGCTCTTCACCGCGACGGCGTTGAAGGTGCCGCGGATCTTGTTCACGACCAGGGTCGAGAGGGCCTCGCCCTCGACGTCCTCGGCGAGGATGAAGAGCGGCTTGCCGGCGGCGATGACCTTCTCCAGCAGCGGCAGGAGCTCGGCGATCGCCGAGATCTTGCCCTGGTGCAGGAGGATGTAGGGGTCGTCGAGGACGGCCTCCATGCGCTCGGGGTCGCTGACGAAGTACTGCGACAGGTAGCCCTTGTCGAACTGCATGCCCTCGGTGAAGTCGAGCTCGGTGCCCATGGAGTTGGACTCCTCGACGGTGATGACACCGTCCTTGCCGACCTTGTCGAAGGCCTGCGAGAGCAGGTCGCCGATGACCTTGTCACGGCTCGAGATCGTGGCCACGGAGGCCATGTCCTCGACCGAGTCGACCTCGCGGGCGGCGTCGCGCAGGGCGTCGCCGACGGCGGCCGCGGCGAGGTCCATGCCCCGCTTGAGGCCCATCGGGTTGGCGCCGGCCGCGACGGCCCGCAGGCCCTCGTGGACCATGGCCTGGGCGAGCACGGTGGCGGTGGTGGTGCCGTCACCGGCGACGTCGTTGGTCTTGGTGGCGACCTCCTTCGTCAGCTGCGCGCCGAGGTTCTCGAAGGGGTCGTCGAGCTCGATCTCACGGGCGACGGTGACACCGTCGTTGGTGATGGTCGGCGCGCCCCACTTCTTGTCGAGGACGACGTAGCGGCCCTTGGGGCCGAGGGTCACCTTGACGGCGTTGGCGAGGGCGTCGACGCCCCGCTCGAGGGCGCGGCGGGCGCTCTCGTCGAACTCAAGAATCTTGGGCATGCGTTCTCCTTAGAAGCACGAGGCTTTCAAGCACTGGCCCTGACGCGACTGGACCCGGCCGGCAGCAGAACTGCCGGCCGGGATGCCAGGTGCGTCAGGAGACGACGGCGAGGACGTCGCGGGCGGAGAGGATGAGGTACTCCTCGCCGGCGTACTTGACCTCGGTGCCGCCGTACTTGCTGTAGATGACCTTGTCGCCGACGGCGACGTCGAGCGGGACGCGGTTGCCCTTGTCGTCGATGCGGCCGGGGCCGATCGAGACGACCTCGCCCTCCTGGGGCTTCTCCTTGGCGGTGTCCGGGATGACCAGGCCGGAAGCCGTGGTCTGCTCGGCCTCGAGCGTCTTGACGACGATGCGGTCCTCGAGGGGCTTGATGTTGACCGACACGATGTCGACCTCCACTTTCGTCACTACTTGATGGCGGGTGGTGCACGTCTGGGTCCACCGCTCGCGTGGCACGCCGTCGCGGGGGTCGCGCTGCGCTGCGGGTGGCTGGCACACTCACGGGGAGAGTGCCAACCCTGAAACTAGCACTCGCTCACCCTGAGTGCCAGGGCCGGGGTCCCCCGCGGCTGCGCCGGCACCCGGACGGCCTGACAGGATCGCGGCCATGGACCTCGACGACCTGCGGTGGCTGCTCACCGACGACGGCCAGGCCCTGCTCGCCGAGGCGGTCGCCGTCCTCGCGGCCGAGCCCGCGACGCCGGACCCGCTGCGGGTCTCGGCCTCGCTGCGCCGGCGCCACCCCGGGACCGACCCCGCCCACGTCGCCGCGGCGCTCACCCAGGCCACGCTGCGCCGCCGCGCCGAGGCCAAGCTGGGTGAGGAGGCCCGGCTGCTCTACTTCACCCCCGACGGCCTGGAGCAGGCGACCCGTCGCGCCGTCGCCGACCACCGCGCGGCCCGGCTGCGCGCCTTCGAGGCGATCTCGCTGGTCGACCTGGGCTGCGGCATCGGCGGGGACCTGATGGCGGGTGCCCGGGCCGGCATCGTGTGCGCGGGGGTCGACCTCGACCCGGTGCGGGTCGAGGTCGCGCGGGCCAACCTGGCCGCGCTGGGCCTCGACGGCGCGACCGTCGTCGCCGACGCCACCACGGTCGACACCTCCCCCTTCGACGTCGCCTTCGCCGACCCGGCGCGGCGCACCGCACGGGGTCGCACCTTCGACGTCGACGACTGGACGCCGCCCTGGTCGTTCGTCGAGGGCCTCCTGCGCCGCGACGCGTGCGTCAAGGTCGCGCCCGGGATCCCCCACGACCTCGTGCCCGATGGCGTCGAGGCCGAGTGGGTCAGCGACCACGGGGAGGTCAAGGAGGCCGCCCTGTGGGCGGGCCGGCTGGCCACCACCCGCCGCCGGGCCACCGTCATCGGCGACGGCGGCCTGGCCACGCTCACCGACGAGGACGACCCCGGGGCTCCGGTGCGGTCCCTGGGGGCCTACCTCTACGAGCCCGACGGCGCCGTCGTGCGCGCCGGGCTGGTCACCGCCGTCGCCGCGGCGCACGCCGGCGACGACGCGGGCCTGCTCGACCCCCACATCGCCTACCTCACCTCCGACTCCGCGACCCGTACGCCGTTCGCGCGCGGCTACGAGGTGGTCGAGGAGCTGCCCTACCGCGAGAAGCAGCTGCGCGTGGCGCTGCGCGAGCGGGGCGTGGGCCGGCTGACCATCAAGAAGCGCGGCGTCGACGTGGTGCCCGAGCAGCTGCGCAAGCGGCTCGCGCTGCAGGGTGACGGCGAGGCCACCCTGGTGATGACCCGTGTGGCCGGCGAGGGCACCGCCCTGCTGGTGCGCCCCCTCTAGCCCGGCACCTGCCCCGGGACGTGCCCCGGCGCCGCCCCGGCCAGGTGGACCCTCGCCAGGGGGTGGCCGCGCAGCGGCTCGGCCAGCAGGCCCCACACCTCGGCGACCAGGCCGTCGGGGGCGTGGCGGGCCTCGAGCACGCGCTCGAGCCAGTCGCGCACCTCGATCATGATCGTCTCGTCGCCGACCACGAGGGCGGCGGCGAGGCAGCCGAGGACGTGGTCGACGTAGCCCGGAAAGTCGGTCCACCAGTCGGGGGCGCTGGAGGGCGCCCCGACCGCGACGTCGTGGCGGGCGGCGATCGCGCGCACGACGTAGGGCGCGATCTCGTGGTGGTAGTCGGCGATCCAGGCGGCCTCCACGTCGGCGGGCCCGGCCTCGGCGGGGCCCGTCTGCGGCACGCGCGGCGGGAGGGCGTCGATGACCCGCGCCGCCTCGCCCGGGGTGGCGGCGTAGGCGGTCGCGCCCAGCGCGAGGGCGCGGGTCTCGTCGCCCCCGAAGGCCTGGCCGCCCACCACCACGGGGATGCCGATGGCCCGGATGGAGCTGAAGAGCGACTTCTGCCCGGCCAGCGAGGAGGTGAGCGAGGCGCTGAAGAGCACCGCCCGGGGCTTGAGGCTGAGGATGTCGTGCAGGAGCCCGGCGGGCTCGGGGTCACCGCCGACGTAGGTGACGCGGTAGCCCGCGAGCAGCAGCGACTCGGCCACGATCAGCGCCGGGAGCGCGTGGCGCTCGTGCTCGAGGCAGGAGACGATCACCAGCGGCGCCGAGGCGTCGGCCTCGGGGGCGAAGGAGCCCAGCCAGTGCACGAGGCCCTCGTTGATCGCCGTGGCCTGGTGCTCCTGGGCCACGCTCCACCCACCGGTCAGCCAGAGGTCGCCGATGCGGGCCTGGGCCGGCACGACGAGCCGCTCGATGACCTCCATGGGGGCGGCCCCGCCCTCGTGGCGCTCACGCACGACGGCCAGGGCGCCGTGGCGGTCGCCCGACTCGAGCGCGGCCCAGTAGGTGCTCCACGCCGACTCCCACTCCGGGTCGTCGACCGGGGCGAGGGCGACCGGGGGAAGGGTCGTCGTCGCGTCCTGGGTCGGCGTGACGCTCGTGCCGGTCGCCTGGTCGGGACCGGGGTCGTGCTGCACCTGCTGCTGCACCGTGCACCTCCTGGGGGGACCTCACGACTTTACCCAGGCCGCCCCCGTCGGCCCTCGCCCGAGTGGGCGAGGGCCGCGGGTGGAGCGGGATCAGCCCGCCAGGCCGGCGCGCTCGGCGCCGATGGTGGTGTCGTCGCCGTGACCGGTGTGGACCACCGTCTCGTCGGGCAGGGCCAGGAGCTTCTCGCGGATGGAGGCCTTGATGACGTCCTCGTCGCTGTAGGAGCGGCCGGTGGCCCCCGGACCTCCCTGGAAGAGGGTGTCGCCGGTGAAGACGCACCCCAGCGCCGGGGCGTGGAAGCAGACCGCGCCCGGCGCGTGGCCCGGCGTGTGCAGCGCCCGCAGCACCGTGCCCCCGACGAGGATCTCGAAGCCGTCGCCGAGGTCGACGTCCCACAGGTGGCCCTGGCCGTCCTCGGAGAGGTGGGTGAGGTCCCACAGCGGCTTGTCGTCGGGGTGCAGCATGATCGGCGCCACCACCCGCTCGCGCAGGGCCGGCGCCACCCGCGAGTGGTCGTCGTGGGCGTGGGTCAGCAGGATCGCGCGCACGGTGCGCTCGCCCACCAGCGCCAGGATGTCGTCGACCGAGTGGGGGGCGTCGATGACGACGCACTCGGTGTCGTCGCCGACGACCCAGAGGTTGTTGTCGACCTGGTGGGTCTCGCCGTCGAGGCTGAAGGTGCCGCTGGAGACGGCGTGGTCGATGCGCACTCCTCCGGCAGCGCCGCTCACAGGATCACCACCGAGCGCAGCACGCCGCCGTCGTGCATCTTGGCGAAGGCGGCCTCGACGTCGTCGATGCCGATCTCCTCGGTCACGAAGGCGTCGAGGTCGAGACGGCCCTGCTGGTAGAGGTCGACGAGCATCGGGAAGTCGCGGCTGGGCAGGCAGTCGCCGTACCAGCTGGACTTCAGGGCGCCGCCGCGGCCGAAGACGTCGATGAGCGGGAGCTCGGGCACGGTCATGTCGGGGGTCGGCACGCCGACCAGGACGACGGTGCCGGCCAGGTCGCGGGCGTAGAACGCCTGCTTCCAGGTCTCCGGGCGGCCCACGGCCTCGATGACGACGTCGGCGCCCTCGGCCCCGGCGTAGGTCTGGGCGCAGATCTCCTTGATCGCCTCGACGGGGTCGGTGGTCGAGGAGTCGACTGTGTGGGTGGCGCCGAGGGCCTTGGCGGTCTCGAGCTTGCCGGCGTCGATGTCGACGGCGATGATCGGGCTCGCGCCGGCCAGCGCGGAGCCGGCGATCGCGGCCACGCCCACGCCACCGCAGCCGATGACCGCGACCGACCTGCCGCGGCCCACGGCGCCGGTGTTGATGGCCGCGCCGATGCCGGCCATCACCCCGCAGCCGAGCAGGCCGACGGCGGCCGGACGGGCCGACGGGTCGACCTTGGTGCACTGGCCGGCCGCGACCAGGGTCTTCTCGGCGAAGGCGCCGATGCCCAGCGCGGGGCTGAGCTCGGTGCCGGCGTCGTCGCCCTCGGCCAACGTCATCTTCTGGGTGGCGTTGTGGGTGGCGAAGCAGTACTGCGGCTCGCCCCGCTCGCAGGCGCGGCACTGGCCGCACACCGCACGCCAGTTGAGCACGACGAAGTCGCCGGGGGCCACCGAGGTGACGTCGTCACCGACGGCCTCGACGACGCCGGAGGCCTCGTGGCCGAGCAGGAACGGGAAGTCGTCGTTGATCCCGCCCTCGCGGTAGTGCAGGTCGGTGTGGCACACCCCGCACGCCTGGATCTTGACCACGGCCTCGCCGGGCCCGGGGTCGGGCACGTTGATCGTGGTGACCTCGACGGGCTGTCCCTTGGCCCGTGCGACGACGGCCTTCACCTGCTGCATGGTTCTCCTCCGGTCGGGGTGGCGCCGAGCGGCGCCGGTGGCCCGAGCCTAGGCGGTGCCCCGGACGCTCAGCCGGCGAGGACGTCGGTGACGGGCAGCGAGGAGTCGGCGGGCAGGTCGAGGGAGGAGGGCGTGCGGCCGCGGGCGACCATCTCGGCGCCGAGGGCCGCCACCATCGCGCCGTTGTCGGTGCACAGGCCGGGCCGCGGCACCCGCACCCGGATGCCCAGGGTCTCGGCGCGCGACTCCGCCAGCGCCCGCAGCCGGGAGTTGGCCGCGACCCCGCCGCCGATGAGCAGGTCGTCGATGCCCTCGCTGGCCGCCGCGTCGAGCGCCTTGCGCACCAGCACGTCGCACACCGCCTCCTGGAAGGACGCCGCCACGTCGGCCACCGGCACCGGCTCCCCCGAGCGCTCACGGGTCTCGACCCAGCGCGCCACCGCGGTCTTGAGCCCGGAGAAGGAGAAGTCGAAGCGGTGCCGCTCGAGGTCCTTGCGGGCGGTGAGGCCGCGGGGGAAGTCGATGGCCACGCTGTCGCCCTCGCGGGCGACCCGGTCCACGTGGGGACCCCCGGGGAAGGGCAGGCCCAGCAGCCGGGCGACCTTGTCGAAGGCCTCCCCCGCGGCGTCGTCGATGGTCGAGCCCATCGAGACGATGCCGTCGTCGTGGCCGGTCACGTCGGCCACCCGCAGCAGGCTGGAGTGGCCCCCGCTCACCAGCATCGCCACGCAGGGCTCGGGCAGCGCGCCGTGCTCGAGCTGGTCGACGGCCACGTGGGAGGCCAGGTGGTTGACGCCGTAGAGCGGCTTGCCGAGGCCGAGCGCGAGGGCCTTGGCCGCGGCCACCCCGACCAGCAGGGCGCCGGCGAGGCCCGGACCGTGGGTCACCGAGATCGCGTCGACCTCGTGCAGGGCGACCCCTGCGGTCTCGCAGGCCCGCTCGATGGTCGGCACCATGGCCTCGAGGTGGGCCCGGCTCGCGACCTCGGGCACGACGCCGCCGAAGCGGGCGTGCTCCTCGACGCTGCTGGCCACCGCGTCGGCGAGCAGGGTGCGCCCGCGCACGATGCCGATCCCGGTCTCGTCGCAGGAGGTCTCGATGCCCAGCACCAGGGGTCCGTCGGTGTGCTCCACGCGCCCATTGTGCCCGTCGCGCGCCGGGGGCCGCGTGCCAGCATGGCGGGGTGCGTGACGAGGGTGTCGGGGTCGGGGTCGGGGTGGACGGCGGCGTCGGGGAGGGGCCGACGGGCGAGCCGGCGCGGGAGGTGTCGGTCGAGGAGCTCTACGCCGGCTGCGGCGCGGCGCTGCTGCACCACCAGGTGCCGCGCGCGGGGGTGCGGCGGGCGTGGCTCGCCGGGCCCACCGCGGCCGCGTGGTGGGGGCCGGGCGGTCGACCCGGCGGACCGGCCGACGTCGTGACCGCGGTGGGTCCCCCGGCCCTGCTCGGCCCCGTGCTGGCGCTGGCCGCCGCCACGTCGCCGGTGCCCGGGCGGCTCAGCGTGGAGGCCCGCTCGGCCCACGTCGTGCCGGCGCCGTGGCGCCAGGTCGACCCGTGGACGTGGCACTGGATGCGGGCCCGGCGCGGCGACGTGCCGCTCGCGCCGACCCCGGAGGTGGTCGACCTCGGCCTCGCGCACCCCGAGGAGGTCGACGCCGTGCTCGACGCCGCCAACCCCGGGTCCTTCGCCCGCTCCGACACCCCGGGCGTCCTCACCTGGCACGGCGTACGCCGCCCCGGGCCGGGCCGCCCGCTGGTGGCGGTCGGCGCCCTGGCCGCCCAGCCCGACGGCAGCGGGCACCTGCGCGGGGTGGCCGTGCTGCCCGGGGAGCGCGGCCGCGGGCTGGGCCGGGCGGTGTCGACGTCGCTCACGCGCGCGGGCCTGGCCCTGGCCGACGTGGTGACGCTGGGCGTCTACACCGACAACGCCCCGGCACTGGCCGTCTACGCCTCGCTGGGCTACGAGACGGTCCACACCTTCGTCTCGGGCCCCACGAGCGCGCGCTCGAGCACGACCGCGGCGGTGCCGTCGCGGTAGTAGCGCGACCGGCGCGCGATCTCGCCGAAGCCGCGGGCGGCGTAGAAGGCCCGGGCGCCGGCGTTGTCCTCGCGCACCTCGAGCAGGAGCCGCTCGGCGCCGGCCTCGCGGGCCAGCGCCGCCACGGCCTCCAGCAGGGCGCTGGCCAGCCCGCCGCGGCGCCGGTCGGCGGCCACCGCGATCCGCTGGAGCTCGGCGGGATCGGGGTCGGTGTCGGGGTCCGGGTCGAGGCCCGGGTCGGCGGCAGCGGTCGCCGGCAGGGGCAGGCTGACCACGGCGTGGCCCACCACCTCGGAGCCGTCCTGCGCCACGAGGTAGACGACGGTGGGCAGGTCGCCGGCGAGGCCCGCGGCGACCAGCGCCTCGCTCCAGGCGTCGTCGCCGAGCCCTTCGCGCTCGAGCCCGGCCACCGCGTCGAGGTCGCCGGGGACCGCGCGGCGCACCAGGGCGCCGCTCACGGGCCCGTCACGGGGTCGCGGGGGCGGCGGGCACCGCGCGCGCCACCGCGTCGGGGCGGCGCAGGTAGAGCGGCTCGGGGTCCATCAGCTCGACCCGCTCCTCGGCGATGGCGCGGGCCAGCCAGCCCGCACCGGGCCGCTGCGGCCCGAGCGCGGCGGGGAAGGCCTCGGGGTAGAGCGCGCCGCCCTCGCCCACCACAGGCCGGTCAGTGGCCAGCACGGCCGGCTTGTCGACCACCGGGCCCTCGAGGCGGGCGCCGTCGGCGTCGTAGGAGGCGAGGTAGACCTCCTTGCGCCGGGCGTCGCTGGCCACGACGAAGCCGCCGGCCAGCCGCTCGCCGAGGGTGTCGGCGGCCTCGACGGCCAGCACGTCGAGGGAGCAGGCGGCGTAGACCGGGAGCTCCAGCACGAAGCCGAGCGTGCGCGCGGTGACGAGCCCGACCCGCAGCCCGGTGAAGGGCCCGGGGCCGGCACCGACCCCGATCGCGGTGAGGTCCTGGCGCACGATGCCGGCCTGGGCCAGGGCCCGCTCGATGAGCGGGGCCAGCTGCTCGCCGTGCTTCATGGTGCGCTCGGAGACCAGGTCGACCACGACGTCGTCGCCGTCGTGGAGGGCCACGCAGACCTGGGGCGAGGAGGTGTCGAAGGTCAGCAGCACGCGCCCGAGGCTAGCCCAGCCCGCGGACCGACCCGGGATCAGCCGAGGGCGCGGAAGGACAGGGCGTGCCAGCGCGGGCCGACCGGCGTGATCTCCACCCGGCGCGGGTCCTCGCTGCCCTCGGGGTCGAGGTCGCGCACGATGTTGATCTCCAGGCGCGACTCGCTGAGGCCCTCGGCCAGCCCCGCGCCCCACTCCACCACCGTCACCGCGTCGGACAGCGAGGTGTCGAGGTCGAGGTCGTCGAGCTCGTCGAGGCCGCCCAGGCGGTAGGCGTCGACGTGCACCAGCTGCGGACCGCCCACCTCCGAGGGGTGCACGCGGGCGATGACGAAGGTCGGCGAGGTCACCCCGCCGCGCACGCCCAGCCCCGCCCCGAGGCCCTGGGTGAAGGTCGTCTTGCCGGCCCCCAGCTCGCCGGTGAGCACGATGAGGTCGCCCCGCGTGAGCTGGCCGGCCAGCGAGCGGCCGATCCCGCGCATGGCCTCCGCGGTCGGCGCGGCCCAGACCGCCGTACGCAGGGGCCGGCGCATCTCGACGTGCGGGGAGTAGCGCAGGATCTCCTTGAAGCCCTGGCGCTCCCAGAAGCGCACCGTGCGGGGCAGCTCCTCGCGCGCGACGACGGTGAGGTCGTCGGTGCCCGTGCCGGAGGCCTCGACCGCCTCCACCGCGGCCTCGATGAGCGCCCCGGCGATGCCGTGGCCCTGGTGGTCGGGGCTGACGGCGAAGCGGCGCAGGTAGGTCGTGCTGCCGACCGGGTCGAGCACGACGGCACCGACGGGCTCGCCGTCGAGGCAGGCCAGCAGGCCCCCGCCGCCTGCGCCGACGCGGCTGAGCCTCTCGGCGATGGTCTCGACGCTCTCCCCGAGCGCGTCGGCCGGCGGGTCGAGAGGGGGTCGCGCGGAGAACGCCGCCCGCACCACCTCGAGCACCTCGCGGGCGTGCTCCGGGCCGACCTGGCGCACGGTGAGCGTCATCGGCGCGACACCTGCTCGGTCGCGGCGGCCACGAGCTGGTCGATCTCGGCGTTGACGTGGTCGTGGCGCTCCATCATCACCATGTGGCCCGCCCCCTCGCACTCCAGCAGCCGCGAGCCCTCGATGCGCTCGTGCAGCTTGCGGCTGTGGCCGACCGAGGTGAGCTTGTCGGCGGTGCCGCACACGATCGAGACCGGCACCTGCTGGAGCACCTCCACGCTGTCGAACTTGTCGAGGCCCTTGAAGCTCGGGAAGAACTCCGCGACCACCGCGAAGGGTGTCGCGCTGAGCATGTCGTCGACGAAGCTGATGTAGGAGGCCGGCACGTCGTCGCCGAAGGCGAAGACGTCGGTGGCCACCGTCGCGAAGCTGCGCCCGAGACGACGCGCGAGGTCGACCAGGTGGTGCCCGCGGGCCAGGGTCTTGACCGCCGAGCCGGTCACCCGGCTGCCCAGCGGGGTCGGCACCAGCGGCAGCAGCAGCCGGCTGGGGTCGAGCCCGCCCGCGGTCGTGGCGATGAGGCCGACGCCGACCACGCGGTCGCCGACCAGCTCGGGGAACTGCTCGACCAGCGCGATGATCGACATGCCGCCCATCGAGTGGCCCACGAGCACCACCGGGCCCTCGGGCACGACCTCGTCGAGCACCTGGCGCAGGTCGCGGCCGAGCTGGTCGATGGTGGCGTTGCCGCGCGGGGAGCGTCCGGAGCGGCCGTGGGAGCGCTGGTCGTAGTAGACGCTGCGCACCAGGCCGCGGTAGCCCGCGCGCTGGAAGTGCCAGCAGTCGAGGTTGAGCGCGTAGCCGTGGCAGAACACGACGGTCAACGGCGGCTCGCCCGACCCGCGGCCCAGCTGGCCGCGCGGCGCGGCGTACTCGTCGACCTCGACGTGCAGCGGCACGCCGTCGTCGGCGACCACCGTGCGCGCCGGGGAGCGCAGCGAGCCGAAGCGCACGGTGTCGCCGGCGCCGTGGCGGGCCATGACCCGGCGGTAGCGGGCGACGCTGACGGCGGCGGTGCCGGCCGCCGCCGCGCCGGCGGCCCCGGCCGCCAACTGCCAGATGCGGCTGCGGGCGCTCATGCGGTCTCCTGCGGCTCGAGGACGGGTACGACGGTCGGGGCCGGGTCGGCCTCGGGCACGGCCCCGGTGTGGCGCCGGTGCAGCCGCCCGCCGAGGCGGGTGACGATCTCGTAGCTGATCGTGCCGCACGCCTCGGCCCAGTCCTGCGCGCTGGGCGCCGGCGCCGGGCCGATCAGCACGGCCTCGTCGCCGGCCCGGGCACCGGGCGCGCCCGCGGGCGCGCCGAGGTCGACGACCAGCTGGTCCATGCACACGGTGCCGCGCACGGGCACCCGGTGGCCGGCCACGGCGACCTCGGCCCGGTCGGAGGCGTGGCGCGGGACCCCGTCGCCGTAGCCCACCGGCACCAGGCCGAGGGTCGTGGCGGCGGGGGCGACCCAGCGGTGGCCGTAGGAGACCCCGGCACCGGCCGGGACCTGCTTGACCAGGGCGAGCGGGGAGCGCACGGTCATCGCCGGGCGCAGCCCGAGGTCGGGGGTGTGCCCGGGGGCGGGGTCGAGGCCGTAGGCGGCCAGGCCGCAGCGCACGAGGTCGAAGCGGGCCGAGGGGCGCAGCAGGGCGCCGGCGGAGTTGGCCAGGTGCCGCACCTCGGGGCGCAGCCCGGCGGCCTCTGCGAGAGCGACCGCCTCGCGGAAGGCGGCCTCCTGGGCGGCGTTGGCGGGGTGGTCGGGCTCGTCGCTGCACGCGAGGTGCGACCACACGCCGGTGACGCGCCACGACCCGTCGCGCTCGCCGGCCCGGGCCGCGGCGACCAGCGCGGGCCAGGCGGCGGCGGTGGAGCCGCCGCGCGACAGGCCGGTGTCGACCTTGAGCTGGAGCCGCGCCGGACGGCCCGCCCGTGACACCGCGGCCGACACCGCAGCGAGCTGGTCGAGGTCGTAGACGGTGACGTCGACGTCGGCGGCGACGGCGCCCGCGTGGTCGTCGGCGGGCACGGTGAGCCAGGTGAGCAGCCGGCCCCGGTCACCGGCGGCGCGCAGCGCGGCCGCCTCCTCCAGCGTGGCCACGCCGAGCCAGTCGGCGCCGGACCCACGGGCCGCCCGGGCGACCTCGAGCATGCCGTGGCCGTAGCCGTCGGCCTTGACCACGACCATGAGCGCCGCGGGCGCGACCTGCGCGCGCAGCACGCCCACGTTGTGCCGGACCGCCGCCAGGTCGACGACGATCTCGGGGTGCGGGGGCCCGGGCTCGGGCGCGGCGGAGGGCGACGGGGTCATCGCGGACATTCTCCCACCACCGCGCGCCGACGCCTCACACGGCGAGGCACGCGCGCACGACGCCCGGCACCGCCCGGGCGACGTCGAGGGCCACCAGCGGCCCGCCGTCGGCGGCCACGGTGGCCGCGGCGCCGTGCACCCACGACCCGACCGAGGCGGCGTCGAAGGGGTCGAGGCCGGCCGCGAGCAGGGCGCCCACGAGCCCGCCCAGCACGTCGCCGGCGCCCGCCGTGGCCAGCCACGGCGTGCCGGTGGTGGTCGAGCGCACCCGTCCGGCGGGGGTGGCGACGAGCGTGTGGCGGCCCTTGAGCAGCACCACCGCGTCGTACGCCGCCGCCGCGTGGCGGGCGAAGTGCAGCGGGCGGGCCTCGATCGCGGCGCGCTCCTCCCCCAGCATCGCCGCCAGCTCCCCGGCGTGGGGAGTGAGCACCGCCGGCACGCCGAGCGGGCCCTCGACGTGGGCGAGGGCGTCGGCGTCGACGACCACGGGCACCCCGTCGGCGAGCGCCGCGCGCAGCTCCTCGCCGGCGGCCTCGCCGCCCCCGGAGCCGACCACCCAGGCCTGCACCCGGCCGGGTCCGACGACCTCGGGGTGGGCCTCGCGCACCCGGTCGGTGACGGCGCTGTCGCCCACGTGGCGCACCATGCCGACCAGGCCGGTGGCCGCGCCCGCGACCGACAGCAGGGCTGCGCCGGGATAGGTCGCCGAGCCGGCCCGCACGCCGACGACGCCGCGGGTGTACTTCTGGGCGTCGGGCGCCGGGCGCGGCAGCAGCGCGGCGACGTCGGCCGGCTGGAGGGCCTCGAGGTCGGCGGGGGGCAGGTCGAGGCCGAGGTCGACCAGGTGCACCGGTCCGCAGGCGGCCGCGGCCGGGTCGACGAGGTGCGCCGCCTTGAGCGTGCCGAAGGTGACGGTGAGGTCGGCGCGCACGTGGGCGCCGTCGACCTCGCCGGTGTCGACGTCGACGCCCGAGGGCGTGTCGACGGCCACCACGGGCACACCGCGCACGGCCTCCAGGGCGGCCACCGCCTCGGGGCGCAGGCCGGGTCGACCGCCGATGCCGACCACGCCGTCGAGCACCACGTCGTAGTCCGCACCGGCCAGCGGGGCCATGCCGTCCACCACCCGTCCCCCGGCGGCCCGCAGCGCGGCGAGGCCCTCGGCGTGCACGCGCTGCGACAGCAGCAGCGCGTGGACCCCGCAGCCGCGGCGGGCGAGGTGGGCGCCGGCCCACAGGGCGTCGCCGCCGTTGTCGCCCGACCCCACGAGCAGCAGCACCCGTGCGCCGTACGACGCACCGAGCAGCCTCGCCACCGCGTGGGCCAGGCCGGTCGCGGCCCGCTGCATCAGCGCGCCCTCGGGCAGCCGCGCCATGAGGGCCGCCTCGGCGGCACGGACCTGCTCGACGGTGTGGGCGCTCCTCATGGCCCGACCCTAGCCACGCCGTGCCACGCGGCGCGGGAGTCGCGGTCGGGCGCCGCGGTCAGGAGTTGCGGGGGAAGCCCAGGTCGACCCCGCCGTGGCTGGGGTCGAGCCAGCGGCTGGTGACCGTCTTCTCGCGGGTGTAGAAGTCCACGCCGTGGGTGCCGTAGGCCTTGGTGTCGCCGAAGAGAGAGGCCTTCCAGCCGCCGAAGGAGTGGTAGGCCACCGGCACCGGGATCGGCACGTTGACCCCGACCATGCCGGCCTCGACCTCGCGCTGGAAGCGACGCGCGGCGCCTCCGTCGTGGGTGAAGATCGCCGTGCCGTTGCCGTAGGGCGAGGCGTTGATGAGCGCGACCCCCTCCTCGTAGCCCCCGACCCGCACCACCGAGAGCACCGGTCCGAAGATCTCGTCGGTGTAGACCGCCGAGGTCGTCGGCACCCGGTCGACCAGGGAGGGGCCGAGCCAGAAGCCGTCGGGCTCGCCGTCGACCTCGACCCCGCGGCCGTCGACGACGACGTCGGCACCGTCGGCGACGGCCACGTCGAGGTAGCCCGCGACCTTGTCGCGGTGCTCGCGGGTGATGAGCGGACCCATGTCGCAGGCACGACGGCCGTCACCGGTGCGCAGGGTGGCCATGCGCTCGCGCACCTTGGCCACCAGGGCGTCGGCGACGGAGTCGACCGCCACGACGACCGAGACGGCCATGCAGCGCTCCCCGGCGGAGCCGAAGCCGGCGTTGACCGCGGCGTCGGCCACCAGGTCGAGGTCGGCGTCGGGCAGCACCAGCATGTGGTTCTTGGCCCCGCCCAGGGCCTGCACGCGCTTGCCGGCGGCGGTGCCGCGCTCGTAGACGTAGCGCGCGATCGGCGTGGACCCGACGAAGGAGACCGCCGCGACGTCGTCGTGGTCGAGGAGCGCGTCGACGGCCTCCTTGTCGCCGTGCACGACGTTGAGCACGCCGTCGGGCAGGCCGGCCTCCTGCATCAGCGCGGCCATCCACACCGCGGGGCTCGGGTCCTTCTCGCTGGGCTTGAGCACCACGGTGTTGCCGGCCGCGATCGCGATCGGGAAGAACCACAGCGGCACCATGGCCGGGAAGTTGAAGGGGCTGACGACGCCCACCACGCCGAGCGGCTGGCGCAGCGAGTAGACGTCGACGCCGGTGGAGACGTTCTCGGAGTAGGCGCCCTTCACCAGCTGCGGCATGCCGCACGCGAACTCCACCACCTCCAGGCCGCGGGCGATCTCGCCCAGGGCGTCGGAGAGCACCTTGCCGTGCTCGCCGGTGAGGATCTCGGCGAGCTCCTCGCGACGCGCCGTGAAGAGCTCGCGGAAGCGGAACATCACCTGCTGGCGCGCCGCCATCGACGCCACCCCCCAGGTCTCGTACGCCGCGCGCGCCACCTCGACCGCGTGGTCGACGTCGGCGGTCGAGCCGAGGCGCACGTGCTTGGTCGCGACGCCGAGGGCCGGGTCGGTGACCGGCTGGGTGCGGGTCGACTCCCCCGCCCAGGCGGCGCCGCCCACCCAGTGGTCGAGCACGGGCAGGTCGGTCGGGTCCAGGGTCACGGTCACTCCTCGTCGAGCAGGGTCAGGACGGCGTCGTAGGCCTCGAGGGCCTCGGCGACCTCGTCGTCGGTGACGACGCAGGGCGGCACGACGTGGATGCGGTTGTCGGCGGTGAGCGGCAGCAGACCGCGGGCGAGCAGCTCGGACTTGGCGCGGGCCATGCTCGCCGCCGGCAGCGGCTCGCGGGTGGCGCGGTCGGCGACGAGCTCCAGGGCCCAGAAGACGCCGACGCCGCGCACCTCGCCCACCACGCGGTGGCGCTCGGCGAGCGCGGCGAGGCCGGGCCCGAGCACGTCGGTGCCGATGCGGCGGGCGTGGTCGACGATGCCCTCCTCGGCCATGGCGTCGAGCGCGGCGACGATGGACGCCGCGGCCAGCGGGTGGCCGGAGTAGGTCAGCCCGCCCGGGAAGACGCGCTCGTCGAAGGAGGCCGCGACCTCCTCGTCGATCACGACGCCGCCGACCGGCACGTAGCCGGAGTTGACGCCCTTGGCGAAGGTGATCAGGTCGGGCACGACGTCGTGGGCGTCGAGGGCGAACCACTCGCCCGTGCGCCCGAAGCCGGCCATCACCTCGTCGAGGATCATCACGATCCCGTGGCGGTCGCACAGCGCGCGCACGCCCGCGAGGTAGCCCGGCGGGGGCACCAGCACGCCGGCGGTGCCGGGCACCGTCTCGAGGAGCACCGCCGCGATCCCCGAGGGGCCCTCGCTCTCGACGACGCGGCGCAGGTGCTGCAGCGCGCGCTCGCCCTCCTCCTCGGGCGTGGTGGCCCAGAACTCGCTGCGGTAGAGGTAGGGCCCGAAGACGTGCACGTGCCCGCGGGCGAACTCGTTGGGCACCCGCCTCCAGTCGCCGGTCGCGACGACCGCGGCGCCGGTGTTCCCGTGGTAGGAGCGGTAGGTCGAGACGACCTTGTCGCGTCCGGTGTGCAGGCGCGCCATCCGGATCGCGTTCTCGACGGCGTCGGCACCGCCGTTGGTGAAGAAGACCTTGTCGAGCCCTGCGGGCGCCCGCTCGGTGATCCGGCGCGCCGCCTCGCCGCGCACCAGCGCCGCCGTGGAGGGCGCCACCGTCGCGAGGCTCGCGGCCTGCTCCTGGATCGCGGCCACGACCTTGGGGTGCTGGTGGCCGATGTTGACGTTGACCAGCTGGCAGGAGAAGTCGAGCCAGCTGCGGCCCTCGTGGTCCCACACCCGTGACCCCAGCCCGCCGGCCACCACCATCGGCGACAGGGCCCCCTGGGCCGACCAGGAGTGGAAGACGTGGGCGCGGTCGAGCTCGCGCGCCCGGGCGTCGAGCCCGGCGCCCTCGACCGCGGTCGGACCCGTCGTCGGAGGCCTCGTCGGATGCGTCGTCATCGGGGTTCATCTCCTACGGATCCATGCGTCATGGGCGCGCTGACGACGGCAATCGTCGCCACGAGGCGATCAAACCACGAATCACGCCGTCGTGCGACGACGACCCGGCTCAGGACTCCAGCACCACGACGGCCGAGGCGATGCCGGCGTCGTGGGACAGCGAGAGGTGCACGGAGGCGACGCCGAGCTCGTGGGCGCGGGCGAGCACCGACCCGCGCATCTGCATCAGCGGGCGTCCCGAGGACTCCGAGACCACCTCCGCGTCGTGCCACCCCAGGCCGACCGGCGCGCCGAGGGCCTTGGCCAGCGCCTCCTTCGCGGCGAAGCGCGCCGCGAGCGAGGCCAGGGAGCGCCCGGCCTCTCCGGGGGTGAAGAGCCGCTCGCGCAGACCCGGGGTGCGGGTCAGCGAGGCGCCGAAGCGCTCGATGTCGCACACGTCGATGCCGACGCCGATCACCGCCACGACGTGGCCGCCCCGGTCCCCCGTAGCCCGCTCCCCCGCCGCCCGCTCACTCGACGGTGACCGACTTGGCCAGGTTGCGGGGCTGGTCCACGTCGTGGCCCATCGCCGAGGCCAGCTCGCAGGCGAAGAGCTGCAGCGGCACGACGGCCACCAGCGGCTGCAGCAGCACGGGCACGCGCGGCAGCGGGATCAGCACGTCGGCGTAGGGCGTGATGGTCGCGTCGCCCTCCTCGGCCAGGCAGATCGTGACCGCGCCGCGGGCGCGCACCTCCTGGATGCCCGAGAGCATCTTCCCGTGCAGCTGGTCGCGCCCGCGCGGGGGCACGACGCACAGCACCGGCAGGCCCTCCTCGACCAGGGCGATGGGGCCGTGCTTCAGCTCGCCGGCGGCGAAGCCCTCGGCGTGGAGGTAGGCCAGCTCCTTGAGCTTGAGCGCACCCTCGAGGGCCACGGGGTAGCCGGCGTGGCGGCCCAGGAAGAGCACCGAGCGGGTGCCGACGTGGGTGCGGGCCAGCTCGTAGACCTGCTCGCAGCGCCCCAGGACCGCCTCGATCTGGTCCGGCACGGCCTCGAGCTGCTCCATCACCTGGGTGATCTCGTCGCCGTAGCGGGTGCCCTTGACCTGCGCGAGGTACAGCGCGAGGAGGTAGCAGGCCACCAGCTGGGTCAGGAAGCCCTTGGTCGAGGCGACCCCGATCTCGGGTCCGGCGTGGGTGTAGATCACGGCGTCGGACTCGCGCGGGATCGTCGAGCCGTTGGTGTTGCAGATCGCCAGCACCTTGGAGCGCTGCGAGCGCGCGTGGCGGATCGCCTGGAGGGTGTCGGCGGTCTCCCCGGACTGGCTGATGGCCACCACGAGGGTGGAGTAGTCGAGGATCGGGTCGCGGTAGCGGAACTCCGAGGACAGCTCGACCTCGACCGGGATCCGGCACCAGTGCTCGATGGCGTACTTGGCGACCATGCCGGCGTAGAACGACGTGCCGGCGGCGATGATGATGATCTTGTCGATGTCGCGCAGCTCCTGGTCCGACAGGCGCATCTCGTCGAGCTGGAGCGCGCCGGAGCGGGTGCGACGACCCAGCAGGGAGTCGGCCACCGCGCGCGGCTGCTCGAAGATCTCCTTGCGCATGAACCAGTCGTGGCCGTCCTTCTCGGCCGCCGAGAGGTCCCAGTCGACGTGGAACTGCGTGGCCTCGGCGGGGCGGCCGTCGAAGCCGGTCACGTCCACGCCGTCGCGGGTCAGGGTGACCACCTGGTCCTGGCCCAGCTCGAGGGCCTCGCGGGTGTGCTCGATGAAGGCGGCGACGTCGGAGCCGAGGAAGTTCTCCCCCTCGCCCAGGCCCACGACGAGCGGGGAGTTGCGCCGCGCCGCGACGACCCGGTCGGGGTCGTGGGCGTCGACCGCGACGAGCGTGAAGGCCCCGTCGAGCATCGCGCAGACGCGCTGCATCGCGGTGGTGAGGTCCTCGCCCGACTCCACCTGCAGCTCCAGCAGGTGGGCCACGGTCTCGGTGTCGGTCTCGGAGACCAGCACGTGGTCGTCGGCCTCGAGGCGGGCGCGCAGGTCGGCGAAGTTCTCGATGATGCCGTTGTGCACCAGGGCCACGCGACGGCTCGCCCCGACGTGGGGGTGGGCGTTGACGTCGTTGGGGGCGCCGTGGGTGGCCCACCGGGTGTGCCCGATGCCGAGGCCCGCCGCGGGCAGCGGCTCCTCGGCCACGAGCTTCTCCAGGTTGGCCAGCTTGCCCGCGCGCTTGCGCGTGGCCAGCGCCCCGTCGTCGACCAGCGCGATGCCCGCGGAGTCGTAGCCCCGGTACTCCAGACGACGCAGCCCCTCGACCACCACGTCCTGGGCGGGCCTGCTTCCGATGTATCCCACGATCCCGCACATGGGCCGAGAGTCTATCGAGGGGCGGGCCCTCCGTCGTGCAGGGCGCGGCGGCTGCAAGGATGAGGTCCATGCCGAACCAGGGGGCGACCCGGTCGTCCAACGGGCACCACGCCCACAGCGGCCACCACGGTCACGAGGACACCGGGCGGGAGACCTCCCCCTACATCGAGCTCGACCGCTCCGCCTGGGCCGCGCTGGCCCAGGAGACCGAGAGCCCGCTGACCGCCGAGGAGGTGCGGCGCCTGCGCGGCCTGGGCGACAACCTCGACATCGACGAGGTCCGCGACGTCTACCTCCCGCTCTCGCGCCTGCTCAGCCTCTACGTCGGCGCCGCGGGCGACCTGCACCGCGAGCAGGAGGGCTTCCTGCACCGCCGCACCCCGCCGCGCACGCCGTTCGTGATCGGCCTGGCCGGGTCGGTGGCCGTGGGCAAGTCCACGACCGCGCGCGTGCTGCAGCAGATGCTGGCCCACTGGCCCGAGCACCCCCACGTCGCGCTGGTGACCACCGACGGCTTCCTCTACCCCAACGCCGAGCTCGAGCGGCGCGGGCTGCTGCAGCGCAAGGGCTTCCCGGAGTCCTACGACCGCCGCGCCCTGCTGCGCTTCGTGGTCGACATCAAGTCGGGCAAGGAGGAGGTGGAGGCGCCGACCTACTCCCACCTGGTCTACGACGTGGTGCCCGAGGAGCGGGTCGTCGTCAGCCGCCCCGACATCGTCATCATCGAGGGCCTCAACGTGCTGCAGCCCGCCCGCACCCGCGAGGACGGACGCACGGGGCTGACGCTGAGCGACTTCTTCGACTTCAGCGTCTACGTCGACGCCGGCACGACCACGATCCGCGACTGGTACGTCTCGCGCTTCCTGCGGCTGCGCGAGACCGCCTTCCGCGACCCCGGGTCCTACTTCGCCAAGTACGCCGCGCTGACCCACGAGGAGGCCGTCGCGGAGGCCGAGCGCATCTGGGACGCCATCAACGGACCCAACCTGGTGCAGAACGTGCTGCCGACCCGCTCGCGGGCCACGCTCGTGCTGCGCAAGGACAAGGACCACTCGGTGCGCTACGTGCGCCTGCGCAAGCTCTAGCCGCTCAGGCCAGGGCGAGGCGGCGGCGCACCACGTCGGCGAGGCGCTCGGCCACCGCCGAGGCCCGCTCGGGGGTGGGCGCCTCGACCATGACCCGCACCAGCGGCTCGGTGCCGGAGGGGCGCAGCAGCACCCGACCCTCCTCGCCCAGGTCGGCCGACTCCGCGGCCACGGCCGCGGCCACCTCGGGGTCGGAGTCGCAGCGCGCGCGGTCGACCTCGGGCACGTTGACCAGCACCTGCGGCAGGCGGGTCATCACCGAGGCGAGGTCGCGCAGGCTGCGCCCGGTGCTCACCATGCGCTCGCACACGTGCAGCGCGGTCAGCAGGCCGTCGCCGGTGGTGGCGTGGTCGCTCATGATCACGTGGCCCGACTGCTCGCCGCCGAGGGAGTAGCCGCCGGCGCGCATGTCCTCGAGCACGTAGCGGTCGCCGACCTTGGTCTGGCGCACGGTGATGCCGGCCGGGCGCAGGGCGCGCACCAGGCCGAGGTTGCTCATCACGGTCGCCACCAGGGTGTCGTCGACCAGGCGTCCGCGCTCCTGCATCGACAGGGCGAGCACGGCCATGACCTGGTCGCCGTCGACCACGGCGCCGGTGGCGTCGACGGCCAGGCACCGGTCGGCGTCGCCGTCGACGGCGAAGCCGGCGTGGGCGCCCTCGTCCACGACCGCGCGCCGCAGCCGGTCGAGGTGGGTGGAGCCGTAGCCGTCGTTGATGTTCAGCCCGTCGGGCTCCGCACCGATGGTCACGACGTCGGCGCCGGCGTCGGCCAGGGCACGGGGCCCGACCTCGCTGGCCGCGCCGTGGGCGCAGTCGAGCACGACGCGCAGGCCCGCCAGCGGCGTGTCGAGGGTGCGCACCAGGTGGGCGGAGTACTCCTCCACCGTGGGCGCGTAGGGGCGCACGCGACCGACGTCGGAGCCGGTCGGGCGCTCCCAGGTGCGGCCCAGCTGCGCCTCGATCTCGCGCTCGAGGTCGTCGTCGAGCTTGACCCCGCCGCGGGCGAGGAACTTGATGCCGTTGTCGGGCATCGCGTTGTGCGAGGCGCTGATGACGACGCCGAGGTCGGCGCCGAGGGAGTCGGTGAAGAACGCGACCCCGGGGGTCGGCAGCACGCGCAGGCGCAGCACGTCGACCCCGGCCGAGGCCAGGCCCGCCACGACGGCGTGCTCGAGGAACTGCCCGGAGATGCGGGTGTCACGGCCCACGACGGCGAGCGGCCGCCGCCCGGTGAACTCGCCATGATCGACGAGGACACGGGCGGCGGCCGCTCCGAGGCCCAGGGCCAGCTCGGCGGTGAGCACACCGCCGTTGGCCAGGCCACGGACGCCGTCGGTGCCGAAGAGGGGCCCGGTGGGAGCCACCACGTCGGCGCGGATCAGCGCTTGCTGAACTGGGGCGCCTTGCGCGCCTTCTTCAGACCGGCCTTCTTGCGCTCGATGACGCGCGCGTCGCGGGTCAGGAAGCCGGCCTTCTTCAGCGTCGGGCGGTTGGCCTCGACGTCGATGGCGTTGAGGGCGCGGGCCACACCGAGGCGCAGGGCGCCGGCCTGGCCGGTGATGCCGCCGCCGTGGATGCGGGCGATGACGTCGAAGCGACCCTCGAGCTGCAGGGTGGCGAACGGCTCGTTCACGACCTGCTGGTGCAGCTTGTTCGGGAAGTACGAGTCGAGCGTGCGGCCGTTGACGGTCCACACACCGGTGCCGGGCACGAGGCGGACGCGGGCGACGGCCTCCTTGCGACGGCCGGTCGCGTTGGCGGGGGCGATGGTCGCGGGACGCTCGGGGGCGTCGGCCGACGGGGCGCTCTCGGAGCTGTAGGCAACGCCGCGCTCGTCGGTCTCGAAGGTCTCCTCGACCTCGTTGGTGGTCTCAGCCACGGTAATCCTCACTCAGCTTTCTGCATGGAAGTTGAAGGAGCCACTGCTCACTGGGAGATCTGGGTGATCTCGAACGGAACGGCCTTCTGGGCCTCGTGCGGGTGGGTCGGGCCGCTGTAGACCTTCAGCTTCTTCAGCATCTGACGGCCGAGCTTGTTCTTGGGGAGCATGCCCCACACGGCGTTCTCGATCGCCTTGCGGGCGTCCTTCTCGAGGAGCTCGCCGATCGGGGTGGCCGAGAGACCGCCCGGGTAGCCGGAGTGGCGGTAGGCCATCTTGGTGGTCTTCTTGGTGCCCGACAGGGACACCTTCTCCGCGTTGATGACGACGACGAAGTCACCGGTGTCGACGTGCGGGGCGAAGATCGCCTTGTGCTTGCCGCGGAGCAGGTTCGCGGAAGTCACGGCGAGCTTGCCCAGGACGATGTCGGTGGCGTCGATGACGTGCCACTCCCGGGTGATGTCACCGGGCTTGGGGCTGTACGTGCGCACGGCTGATCTACTCTCATTCGTTCGTGGGGACCGCCAGGTGGAGCCTGGCGGGGGGTGGAGCTGCGGCTTCTGACGAACACGGCCCGGCTCGCCGCCGGTCGGGACCGGCTGGTGGCCTCCGGGACTGCACCTCGCCGGCAGCCGGGGACGGCTGTGACGGGGCGCGGCAGGAGTCGCGACCACTCAGGGTAGGCGCGCGCGGGCGACGGGGTCAAAACGCCCCGGGCGGGCACCGCGTGGCGCCCGTCGCTCACCCGCAGGGGTGGCCTCGCGACCCGGGTCGTGGACACCGGGTTCCGCGTGTCACGAGACGACGGATACGTTAAGACGCGTGACTGATTCTCTGACCGTCCGTGACAACCGCACCGGACAGGAGTACGACGTCCCGATCCTCGACGGCACCATCAAGGCCGCCGACCTCGGGAAGATCAAGACCGCCGAGGACACCCCCGGCCTGGCCGTCTACGACCCGGGCTTCGTCAACACGGCGTCCTGCCGCAGCTCCGTCACCTACATCGACGGCGAGAAGGGCATCCTGGAGTACCGGGGCTACCCCATCGAGCAGCTGGCGGAGAAGTCGTCCTTCCTCGAGGTGGCCTACCTCCTGATCCACGGCGCCCTGCCGACCAAGGCGGAGTACGACGCGTGGGTGCACGAGATCACCTACCACACCTTCGTCCACGAGAACGTGAAGACCTTCATGCAGGGCTTCCGCTACGACGCCCACCCGATGGGCATGCTCATGGCCTCGGTGGGCGCGCTGTCGACCTTCTACCCCGACGCCCGCAACATCAGCGACGCCGACAACCGGCACATGCAGATCGTGCGCATGATCGCGAAGATGCCGACGCTGGGCGCCTGGTCGTTCCGCCACGCGCAGGGCAAGCCCTACGTCTACCCCGACAACGACCTCAGCTACACCGCCAACTTCCTCTCCATGCTCTTCAAGATGAGCGAGTCGAAGTACGAGGCCGACCCGCGCCTGGTCAAGGCCCTCGACGTGCTCTTCATCCTCCACGCCGACCACGAGCAGAACTGCTCGACCAACGCCGTGCGCTCGGTCGGCTCCTCGCAGGTCGACCCCTACTCTGCGGTCGCCGCGGGCGTCGGCGCCCTCTACGGCCCGCTGCACGGCGGCGCCAACGAGGCCGTGCTGCGCATGCTCAAGCGCATCGGGTCGAAGGAGAACATCCCGGCCTTCATCCAGGGCGTCAAGGACGGCAACGAGCGGCTGATGGGCTTCGGCCACCGGGTCTACAAGAACTTCGACCCCCGCGCCACGATCATCAAGAAGGCCTGCGACGACGTCTTCGAGGTCACCGGGGTCAACCCGCTCCTCGAGATCGCCAAGGAGCTGGAGAAGATCGCGCTCGAGGACGAGTACTTCATCAAGCGCAAGCTCTACCCCAACGTCGACTTCTACTCGGGGCTGATCTACGAGGCCTTCCAGTTCCCCCCGGAGATGTTCACCGTGCTCTTCGCGATCGGCCGCACCCCCGGCTGGCTGGCCCAGTGGCTCGAGCTGGTCCAGGACAAGGAGCAGAAGATCGCCCGGCCCAAGCAGATCTACACCGGCGACCGGACCCTCGACTTCGTCCCCGCCTCGGAGCGCTGGGCCTGACCTTGGCCCCCTCCCCCGCACGACCCACGACCCCCGCCGGCCCGCCGGCGGGGGTCGTCTGGGACCTGGGCAACGTCATCGTCGACTGGGACGCCTCCGCGGCGATCGCGGCCGGCGTCGGCGCCGAGGAGGCCGCCCGCTTCCTGGCCGCCGACGACTTCGACTTCATGGCGTGGAACCACGGCTGCGACGCCGGCGGGTCCTGGGACGACGCCGAGGCCGCGGTGGCCGCCTCGCACCCGCACTGGGCCGAGCACGCCCGCTCCTACCGGCGCCACTTCGCGGCCTCGCTGCGCGGCGAGGTGCCCGGCACCGCCGACCTGCTGCGCGAGCTGCACGCCGCCGGGGTGCCGATGTGGGGGCTGACGAACTGGTCCCACGAGCTCTACCCCCACGCACCGCGCCTCTTCGACGTGCTGGGCCTGCTCGAGGACGTCGTGGTGTCGGGCACCGAGGGCGTGGCCAAGCCCGACCCCCGCGTCTACCGCGTCGTGGAGCGGCGCGCCGGGCTGCCCCTCGCACGCCTGGCCTTCGTCGACGACCGCGCCGACAACGTCGCGGCTGCGAGCGCGCTGGGCATGCGCGGGCTGGTCTTCACAGACGCCGACGCCCTGCGCGCCGACCTGCGCGCCCTGGGCCTGCCGCTGCGGGCGTGAGCGCGCCCGCGGTGCTGGTGCGCGTCGACGCCCTGTGGCGTCCCGGCCTCGACCGGGCCGGGCTGCGCGCCGCGGCGGAGTCGCTGGCCGGCCCGGTCACGCGGCTGTGCCCGCGCTGCGCGGGCACCGACCACGGCCGCCCGCGCACCGCCGGTGGTGCGCTGTCACTGGCGTACGCCGCGGGCCTCGTGGTGCTGGCCCGCGCGGAGGGCACCGGGCTGCGGCTCGGTGTCGACGTGGAGCCCGACCCCGGTGTCGGCCCGACGCCGGCGGGGCTGGCCGACCGCGCCGCGTGGACGCGCGCCGAGGCGGTGCTCAAGGCCACCGGCGAGGGCCTGCGCCGTGACCCGGCCTCCGTGCGCGCCGACGAGGCCTGGACCACCGCCCTGCCGCTGCCGCCCGGCTGGGCCGGCACCCTCGCGGTGCTGCCCGCGCGGCCGGTCGAGGTCCGGTGGCGCGAGCACCGCTGAGCGTGGCCCGGCAGCCTCGGCCGGCAACCTCGGGCCGGCGGCCTCAGGCCGGCAGGTCGGGCAGGGCGGTCTCGTGGAGCCAGGGGTGCAGCAGCGCGGCGACGTCGTGGCCGGTGGCGGCGCCGGCGTGGGCCAGGAAGTCGTCGGTGACCACGGAGCCGCCGGCGTGCTCGGCCACCCAGGAGCGCAGCAGGGCGAAGAACGCCTCGTCGCCCACCGTCAGCCGCAGCGCGTGGAGGGTGAGCGCGCCGCGCTTGTAGACCCGGTCGTCGAACATCAGCTCCGGGCCCGGGTCGCTCAGCAGCAGGTCGTGGTCGAGCTCGGCCAGCCGGGCGTGGTGGTGGCGGGCGTGCTCGTCGGCGCTCTCGCCGCCGGACTCCTGCGACCACAGCCACTCGCTGTAGCAGGCGAAGCCCTCGTGCAGCCAGATGTCGCGCCACCGGCGCAGGGTGACGGCGTTGCCGAACCACTGGTGGGCCAGCTCGTGGGCGATGAGGCGGGTGGCGTCCCAGTCGCCGCGCACGAGGTTGCGCCCGAAGGTCGACAGGCTCTGGCTCTCCAGCGGGATCTCGAGGTCGTCGGCGGTGACGACCACGGCGTAGCCGTCGAAGGGGTAGGGCCCGAAGAGGCGCTCGAAGACCTCGACCATCTCGTGCTGGCGGCCGAAGGCGGCGACGTAGTCGTCCTCGTCGAGGTCCTCGGGCGCGACCACCCGCAGCGGGGTGCCCGAGGCCGGACGCCCCAGGAGCTGCCAGTCGGTGTAGCGCCCGATCTGGGCCGTGGCCAGGTAGGTGGCCATCGGCTCGGACTGCTCGAAGACCCACGTCTCGCTCGACCCGCCCCGGCGGTGCTCGCGCAGCACGCCGTTGGCGACGACGTGGTAGCCCGCGGTGACGCGGAAGGTCATCCGGTAGGACGCCTTGTCGTCGGGGCGGTCGTTGCAGGGGAACCAGGTCGGAGACCCGTGCGGCTGGGCCGCCACGATGACGCCGTCGGTCAGCTCCTCCCAGCCGGCGTCGCCGAGGTGGCGCTCGACCACGGGCCGCGGGCTGCCGGAGTAGCGCACGACCACGGTGAGCAGGGTGTCGGGGGCGACCTCGTCGTCGAGGGTCAGCACGACCCGGCCCGAGCGGGCGGAGTGCTTGGCCAGCCGCGCACCGGTGACACGGACCTTGTCGACGCGCAGGTGGGCCAGGTCGAGCACGAGCCGCCGGGTCGCCCCGAGCACCCTCACCGAGAGCGTGGCCTGCCCGGTGAGCCGGTTGCCCTCGACGGCGTAGGTCAGGTCGAGGTCGTAGTGGCGCACGGCGTAGGCGGGGTCGCCGTGGCCGGGCAGGTAGTCGTCGGCGGTCGGCAGGCCCCTCACGAGGAGGCCTCGCCGGCGGCCCACGGGCCGATCGGGTTGCCGATCCAGATCGTCTTGTCGGGCACCGACTCACCCCTCATCACCAAGGACACCGGGCCGACCGTAGCGTGCCGGCCGATGCTGGCCGCGGGCAGGATCACCGAGTTGGGCCCGAGCGTGCCGCCCCGGCGCACCCGCACCCGGTCGGTCGCCAGCAGCCGGTCGTGGAAGAGGTGGGTCTGCACCACGCTGCCCTGGTTGACCGTGGCCCCGTCGCCGAGCTCGACCAGGTCGGCCTCGGGCAGCCAGTAGGTCTCGCACCACACCCCGCGGCCCACGGTGGAGCCCATCGAGCGGAACCACGCGGTGAGCAGGGGCGTGCCCGTGGCCAGCCGGGCGAACCACGGCGCGGCCACCACCTCCACGAAGGTGTCGGCCAGCTCGTTGCGCCACACGAAGGAGCTCCACAGCGGGTGGGTGCCGCTGCGGTGACGACCCACCAGCAGCCACTTCGTCGCGGTGGCGAGCGCGGCCGCCACGAGGCCGCCGGCCACCAGCAGCGGCACCAGGGCGAGGACGACCACCACGAGGACCGCCGCTCCCCCGCCCGGCCCCGTGACCGCGCCGGCCGCGGCGAGGGCGAGCAGCCCGACCACCGCGTGGAGCAGCACCGTGCAGGCCAGCGGCACCACGCGCGCCGCCTCCCACAGGGCGCGCGCGACCCGCAGCCGGGTCGGCGGGGCGTAGGTGCGGGCGTCGTCGCCCGCGCCCGTCGTACGCCGCAGGGCCGCGGGCGGGCTGCCCAGCCACGACTCCCCCGCGCGCGCGGTCTTGCGGTTGGGCGCGGCCGAGAGCACCGCGACCAGTGCCCGCTTGGGCACCTTGCGACCCGGGGCGGCCATGCCGGAGTTGCCGACGAAGGCCCGCTTGCCGATCTTGACCCGCTCGACGCGCAGCCAGCCCCCGCCGAGCTCGTAGCCGCCGATGAGGGTGTCGTCGGCGAGGAAGGCCAGGTCGTTGACGGTGGTCAGCGCCGGCACCATGAGCACCGTCGAGGCCTCGACGTCGGCGCCGACCCGGGCGCCGAGCAGGCGCAGCCACGCCGGGGTGAGCGTCGAGGAGTAGAGCGGGAAGAGCCACGTGCGGGCCTCGTCGAGGACCCGCACCGTGGCCCACACGCCCAGGGCGGCGCGGCTGCGCACGGGGTAGACCCCCGGGCTCAGCCCGAGCGCCGCCAGGCGCACCACGCCCAGCACGAGGGCGGCCAGCACGAGCAGACCCACCAGCGTGCCCGGCACCAGCCAGGGCAGCAGCGCGCCGAGCAGGTCGAGGGGTCCGGTGACGGTGCCGGCGGACAGGTCGGCGCCCAGCAGCGCCACCAGGGCTCCGGCCCCGACGGCCAGCGCCGGGAGCAGGCCGAGCGCGACCGCCACGGCGGCGTAGGCCACGACCCAGGCCGCCGAGCTCGCCGGGCGCTCCGACCAGGGCCCGCGTGCGGCGCCCGAGACCCGGGTGGCCGGGGCCCCGGACCAGAACTCCCCGTCGGGCACGACACCGACGACGGCGGAGCCCGGCGCCACCTCGGCGTCGTCGCCGACGCGGGCGCCGGGGCAGAGCATCGAGCGGGTGCCGACGCGGGCACGCCGGCCCACCCTCACCTCGCCGAGGTGGAGCACGTCGCCGTCGACCCAGTAGCCGGTGAGGTCGACCTCCGGCTCCACCGAGCAGCCGGCGCCCAGGCGCAGGAAGCCGGTGACCGGTGGCACCGAGTGCAGGTCGGCGTGGCGGCCCACGCGGGCGCCGAGCAGCCGGGCGTACCACGTGATGAGCGGGGCGCCGCTGAGCGCGGTGGCCCCGAGCTGGTCGACCATGCGCTCGGCGGCCCAGACCCGCAGGTGCACTTTGCCGCCGCGCGGGTAGTCGCCCGGGGTGATGCCGCGCAGCCAGAGCCGCGCCGCGCCGGCGGCCAGCACCATCCGGCCCGGAGGCGTCAGCACCAGCAGGGCGGCCGGGCCCAGCAGCCACCACGGGGCGGTGGGGAGCCCCCCGACGTCGAGCAGGTCGTGGACCAGGGTGCTGGCGGCCAGCAGCCACACCGCCCACCGCGGCGCGGCCAGCGCCCGCAGCGCCACGACCGCCGCCACCTGCCCGGCCTGGGTCTTGAGCGGGATCGGGGGCACCAGCCGGTCCTGGGCGTTGTCGACGCCGGCGTCCATCGAGTCGACGAAGTCGGCCAGCCCGCCCAGCGTCGGGTGGTCGTAGACGTCGCCGACCGCGACGTCGGGGTGCTCGCGGCGCAGCAGCGTGACGACCTGCGCGGCGGTGAGGCTGCCGCCGCCGACGTCGAAGAAGTCCTCCTCGCGGCGGGTGACCGAGGCGCCGAGCACCTCGTTCCACAGCTCGGCGATCCGCGCGGCGGTGCCGGTCAGCCCCGACTCCTGAGGCGACACGGCGCTGAGCGGCCACGGCAGGGCGTCGCGGTCGACCTTGCCCGAGGTGCGGGTGGGGATGTCGTCGACGACGGCCAGGCGCGGCACGAGCGCCGCCGGCAGGTCGCGGCGCAGCGCGGCCACCGCCGCGGCCGCGTCGTAGCGCTCGTCGACGGTGACGTACCCGACCAGCAGCTGGTTGCCCGTGCGGGAGCGGCGTACGGCGGCCGCCGCCCCGACGACCCCGGGCAGGGCGAGCAGCGCCGAGTCGACCTCGCCGAGCTCGATGCGGCGACCGCCGAGCTTGACCTGGTCGTCGGCGCGGCCGCCGAAGAGCAGGCCGGCCGGGTCGTGGACCACGAGGTCGCCGGAGCGGTAGGCCCGCTCCCAGCCCAGCGTCGGCATCGGGGCGTACTTCTCGGCGTCCTTGACCGGGTCGAGGTAGCGGGCCAGCCCGACGCCGCCGATGATCAGCTCGCCGGTCTCCCCCACCGGCACCTCGTGACCGTCGGCGTCGACGACGGCGAGGTCCCAGCCGTCGAGCGGCAGCCCGATCCGCACCGGCCCCTCGGCGCCGACGAGGGCGCCGCAGGCCACCACGGTGGCCTCGGTGGGGCCGTAGGTGTTCCACACCTCCCGGCCCTCGCGGGCCAGCCGGGCGGCCAGCTCCGGCGGCAGCGCCTCGCCGCCGAGGATGACCATGCGCACGCGCTCGAGGGCCTCGTCGGGCCAGAGGCTGACCAGGGTGGGCACGGTGGAGACGAGGGTGATGCGGTTGGCGGCCAGCCACGGCCCGACGTCCATGCCGCTCTTGACCAGCGCACGGGGCGCGGGCACGAGCGTGCCGCCGTAGCGCCAGGCCAGCCACATCTCCTCGCAGCTGGCGTCGAAGGCGACGCTGAGCCCGGCCATCACCCGGTCGTGCGGGCCGATCGGGTCGTCCTGGAGGAACATCCGCGACTCGGCGTCGACGAAGGCCGCGGCGTTGCGGTGGCTCACGGCCACGCCCTTGGGGGTGCCGGTGGAGCCGGAGGTGAAGATGACCCAGGCGTCGTCGTCGTGAGCCGGGTCCTCGCGCTCGCGGGGTGCGGCCGCGCGGCGTGGCTCGATCGCCAGGTCGGCGCCCACGACGGCGGCGACGTCGGCCTCGCCGAAGACCAGCCGGGCCCGCTCGTCGGGGTCGTCGGCGTCGACGGGCACGTAGGCCGCGCCCACGAGCAGGGTGGCCATGATCGCGATGTAGAGGTCGGTCGTGCCGCTGGGCAGGCGGACCCCGACCCTGTCGCCGCGGCCCACGCCGAGCGAGGCCAGCTCGTCGGCCACCTCGTCGGCGGCCTCGGCGAACTCGAGGTAGGTCAGCTGCTCCGCGCCGCTGTCGAGGGCCGTGGCGTCCGGGAAGGTCGCCACCGTGGTGCGGAAGACGTCGACCAGGGTCCGGGGGGCGGGCGCCGCCGCGCCGCGGCGCAGGGCGCTCGTCGGGGCGGTGCTCGTCGTGTCGCTCACGGGGCGGAGGCTGTCGCAGCCAGGTGAACGGCCGGTGTCGGGTCCGAGGGCTGGGCGCCCCGCGGACCGTCACAGACCGCGGCGGATCGCCCCGTCGGTGGTCAGCTTGTCGCGGGTGAAGTCGTCGGCCGGGAGGTCGGGGTTGCGCGCCATGGCCCCGCGCAGCTGGCGGGCCAGCTCGGGGGCGTCGCCCAGGATCGGGGTGGCGACCGAGAGCGGCGCCTCGTCGGGGCGCGTCACCCGGAAGCGCAGCTGGGCGAGGTTGCCGACGTTGACCCACCGCACGTCCACCCGGGCCGGGGCGTCCAGCGAGCGGGTCTGCGTGCGCCCGAACATCGACACCGAGAAGGTGTTCTCGGCGGCGTCGACCTCGACCGCCACGGTCGCGAAGAGCCACAGCCCGGCGAGGAGCAGGAGGTCGAGGACCCCGAGGGCCACCAGGACGCCCACCCCGGCCCCACCGGCGACGTTGACCACGGTCGCCGCGAGCGCCGCCACCGTCAGCACCAGGATGATGAGGCGCCACAGCGGCGTCGAGCGGATGGTGCGGTTCTCCACGACGGTCTCCTCCGGTCAGCCCAGGCGGCTGCGGGCACTGTGCGGACCTCGTGAGGGACCACGCGGACACGGTCCACGACGTCGGCCGCGTTTCCTGGGGCCTCGCGGGCACGGCCTACGGCACCACCGCCGACGGGCTCGCGCTCACCCTCGACGCGATGGCCGTGATGGTCACCGGGCTGGCCGGCGGTGTGGAGGCCGCCGGAGGAGTGGTCGGGGGCGTGCGGTCGACGGTCCGGGACACGATCGCCGACATCGTGGGCGCCATCGGCTCCGCGGTGGTGAAGTTCCTCTCCGTGGTCTTCGCCCCCGACGCGATCCGGTCCCTGACGACCAAGGTCGCCAGCCTCGCCGCCAAGATCGGGAAGTTCGTCGACGACCTCATCGTGTCGATGGGGCGCTTCGGGGACCTGCTCGACGACCTCCTCGACATGGCCCGCACCACCGGGCAGAACCTGATGAAGTTCGAGGACGCCTGGAGCAACGCCACGCTCAAGACGCCGGACATCGCCCTCAACGGCGCCACCCAGCTCTCCCAGCTCGACGACGACAACCCCTGAGCGCGACCGGCCGGGCGGTCAGTTGACCGCCCGGTCGCGACCCTCCCAGTAGGGAGCGCGCAGCGAGCGCTTGAGGATCTTGCCCGTGGGGTTGCGCGGGAGCAGGTCGAGGATGTCCACGGACTTGGGGCACTTGAAGTGCGCGAGGTGCTCGCGGCAGTGGGCGATGAGCTCCTCCGGCGTCGCCGAGGCGCCCTCCCTGAGCGAGACCACGGCCTTGACCGCCTCGCCCCAGGTGTCGTCGGGCACCCCGATGATGGCGACCTCCATCACCGCGGGGTGCTCGGCCAGCACGCGCTCGATCTCAGGGCTGTAGATGTTCTCCCCGCCCGAGATGATCATGTCCTTGAGCCGGTCCTCGACGAAGACGTAGCCACCGTCGTCGACCCGGCCCATGTCGCCGGTGCGGAACCAGCCGTCGGCCGTGACGACCTCGGCGGTGGCCTCGGGCTTGTTCAGGAAACCCTTCATCAGCTGCGGCGTGCGCAGCCAGATCTCGCCGTGCTCGCCCACCGGGAGGTCCTCCAGCGTGGCCGGGTCGACGATGCGCACCTCGACGTCGGGCACCGGGCGCCCCGCCGAGACCAGCCGCTCCGGGTGCTCGGGGTCGCGGTGGTCCTCGGGCATGAGGTGGGTGGCGACGCCCGCGACCTCGGTGAGGCCGTAGACCTGGATGAAGTCGGTGTCGGGCCAGGCCTGCATCGCCGCGCGCAGCAGCGGGGGCGGCATCGGCGCCGCGCCGTAGGTGTAGGTGCGCAGCGCGCCGAAGAGCTTGACCGCGTCGGGGCCCGCCTGCAGGACCTGGGCCAGCACGGCGGGCACGAGGAAGGTGCGGTTGGCGCCGGCCATGATCGCCCCGGCCAGGGACGCGCCGTCGGGCTCGCGGGTCATCACGCTGGGGATGCCGTCGTGGATGCCGAAGAGCACGTAGGACGAGCCGCCGACGTGGAAGAGCGGCATGGCCACCATGGACTTGTCACCGGGCTCGAACTCCCAGCCGTCGTGGGCGTTGACGGTGTGGGCGACCATGTTGGCGTGGGTCAGCATGACCCCCTTGGGGCGCCCGGTCGTGCCGGAGGAGTAGAGCACCAGGCAGGTGTCGTCGGGCGTGACGGCCGGGTCGCGGTCGACCGGGGTGGCGGCGGCCAGCATGGCCTCGTAGGCGTCGCCCTCGGCCCCGTCGGTGGTCACCTCGACGACGTGCTCCACGCCGGTCAGCCGCTCGCGCACCCGCTCGAGCAGCGGCACCAGCTCGGAGCCCACCACGACGACCGTGGCCCCCGAGTCGTTGACGGCGTAGTCGACCTCGTCGGGCGCCAGGCGCCAGTTGACGACGGCGTTGGCCGCGCCCAGCATCGCGGCGGCGAGGGAGACCTCGACGCAGGCCGGGTGGTTCTTGTCGAGGAAGGCCACGACGTCGCCGCGACCGACGCCGAGGTCGCGCAGCGCCCCCGCGGCGCGACGCACCCGGTCGTGCCACTGCGACCACGTCCAGGTGCGGCCGAGGTAGGTCATGCACTCGCCGTCGGGGTCCACCGACGCCCAGTGGGCCAGCCGGTCGTCGACGAAGACGGCCGTGGGGGCGGGGCGGGAGGACGTGGTCTCGGGCGTCGCCGTGGCACTCATGGCCCAGATTGTGACCGAGAGCACAGTCAGCCACAAGGGTCCGTCCCGTGCCGGCTTCTTCCCCCGCCAACAGGGCCGTCTCAGCCTGGTCACAGGGTGGCTGAGCACAGTCGTCACCATGAACGACTTCCCTCGCGACGAGCAGCCCGCCGGCCCCACCCGCCCCGACCAGCCGGCCTGGTCCGCCCCGGCCGGCCCGCCGCCGCCCCCGCCCTACGCCGGGTCGACGGCCGTGGCCGAGCGGCCTCGGCGCGGGCGCACCGTGTTCGCGGCCGGCCTGCTCACCGCCGCGCTCGTCGTGGGCGGCGGCGCCGGTCTCGGCGGTGCGGCGGTCTGGTCCTCGCTCAGCGACGACGCCACGGGCGGGTCGGCGTCCGGGGCCTCGACGGCGAGCACCACCTCGCAGGTGGTCGACACCCCCGAGGACCCCGGCGAGCAGGGCACGGTGCAGCAGGTGGCCCAGGAGGTGCTGCCCTCGGTGGTCAAGATCGAGGTGCAGGGTGCCCAGGAGTCCGGCTCCGGCTCGGGCATCGTGCTCAGCTCCGACGGCCAGATCCTCACCAACAACCACGTGGTCGAGGTGGCCGGCGACTCGGGCACCATCCAGGTCGACTTCAACGACGGTTCGACGGCGCTGGCCGAGATCGTCGGCACCGACCCGCTCACCGACACCGCCGTGATCCAGGCCCAGGACGTCAGCGGCCTGACCCCCGCCACCATCGGCTCCTCCGACGACCTCCAGGTCGGGCAGGGCGTCGTGGCCATCGGCTCGCCCTACGGCCTCGACGCCACCGTCACCAGCGGCATCGTGAGCGCGCTGGACCGCCCCGTCGACGTCGGCTCCGACAGCGAGGGCAACACCACCGCCTACCCCGCCGTGCAGACCGACGCGGCGATCAACCCCGGCAACAGCGGCGGCCCGCTGGTCGACATGTACGGCCACGTCGTCGGCATCAACTCCTCCATCCGCACCGCCGGCAGCGGCTCGAGCTCGCCCTTCGGCGAGACCGCCGAGGGCGGCTCGATCGGCCTCGGGTTCGCGATCCCGATCGACGAGGTCATGCCGATCGTGGAGCAGATGGTCGACGGCGAGACGCCCACCCACGCCCGGCTCGGCATCACCGTGAGCGACGTGCGCGCCGAGGGCGGCTCGACCGCGGCCGTCGTCGACGGCGCCCAGGTGCAGGAGATCGGCGACGGCTCGACGGCGGGCGACGCGGGCCTGCAGGCCGGCGACGTGATCACCCGCATCGACGACACCGCCATCTCGGGCTCCGACTCGCTCATCGCCACCATCCGCTCCTACCGCCCCGGCGACACCGTCACCGTGACCTACGTGCGCGACGGCGAGGAGCAGACCACCGACCTCGAGCTCGACTCCGACGCCACCACCTCCTGACCCCGTCGCGACCGGAGGTCAGTCACTGGGAGGTCGGTCACCACGAGGGAGTCGGCGCTGGAAGGCGCCGGCTCCCTCGGCCGCGCGGAAGCCGAGGGCGTCGTTGACCGCCACCATCGGCGCGTTGGCGTCGGCGTTCCAGGTCAGCACGCGGCGCACGGAGGGGTCGGTGGACTGCAGCAGCCGCAGGTTGGCCGTCTTGACCGCCAGCCCGAGCCGGTGGCCGCGGTGCTCCCGGCGCACCAGGGTGCCCCACTGGAAGGCCCGGCCCGGCTCGTGGCTGCCGGTGACCAGGTCGGTGTAGGCGACCACGTCGCCGTCGGCGTCGAGCGCGACGGTGCCGATCCTCGTGCGGCCCTGACGGCGCTGCACCTCCTCGGCCTCGCGCACCCCGGCGGGGTCGGCGGTCCCGGGCTCGCGGTCGAGGTCGCCGGTCGGGGCGTCGGACTCCACCCGGGCGCTCGCCTCGGCCCACCCCCGCAGCAGCTCCTCGGGCACCGGCCCCACGAAGGAGCGCAGCGTGTGGTCCGGGTGGTGCGTGGCCGCCTGCTCGGCGAGGACCGCCAGGCGGTCGGGGTCGACGGGCAGCTCGAGCGTGCGCAGCACCTCGACCAGGCCCAGCTCGAAGCGGTGGCGGCGCAGGAACGCCGGCCCCGCTTCGGCGGCCCCGTGGTCCGCGGCCCCCGCAGGCCACCAGGTCCGGGCCTGCACGACGCTGCGCCCGCGCTCGCGTGCGACCCCGAGCAGGTGCTCGAGCACGGCGGAGCCGTGGCCGCGGCGCCGGTGCGCCGGGGCGGTGCCCACCTCGACCTCGGCGGTCTCGAGGTTGTCGCGCAGGCTCGCGCCGATCCACCCCGTGGCCACCACCTCCCCGCCCACCAGCCCGGCGTAGGCGCTCGCCCGCCGGGTCCGGCTCGCGCCCGACACCTGACCCTGCAGCTGCAGGCGCAGCTCCTCGCGCCGCCACGGCGTCGCGAGCTCCTCGTGCCCGTGACGCTGGGCGGCCTCGTAGGTCGCGTGCCACGGGTCGAAGGACCCCGGGTCGAAGGGGTCGACCTCCACCACCGTCAGCGCGCCCGACGCCGCGGTCTCGCTCACCGGGCGCGCTCCACGCGGCCCTCGTCCCACACCGGCCCGTCGGACTCGTAGACGTCGCCGTCGGCGCCGTAGACCAGGAACCGGTCGAAGCCGCGCGCGAACCAGCGGTCGTGGGTGACGGCCAGCACCGTGCCCTCGAAGGCCTCCAGCCCCTCCTCCAGCGCCTCGGCCGACTGCACGTCGAGGTTGTCGGTGGGCTCGTCGAGCAGCAGCAGGGTGGCGCCGGAGAGCTCGAGGAGCAGGATCTGGAAGCGGGCCTGCTGCCCGCCGGAGAGCGACTCGAAGCGCTGCTCCGCGGCGTGGGCCAGCTCGTAGCGGTCGAGCACCCGGGCGGCCTGCTCGCGCCCCATGCCGGCGCGGCGCTCGTCGCCGCGGTGCAGCACCTCCACGAGCGTGCGCCCGACCAGCTCGGGGTGGTCGTGGGTCTGCACGAACCAGCCCGGCCGCACGCGCGCCCCCAGGCGGGCCAGCCCGCGGTGGCGCACGGGCTCGATGACCACGTCGCCCACCGGGCGGTGCTCGACGTCGGGGTCGGTGCCGCCCGCGGCGAGCAGGCGCAGGAAGTGGGACTTGCCCGAGCCGTTGGAGCCGAGCACGGCCACGCGCTCGCCGTACCAGACCTCGAGGTCGAAGGGGTGCATCAGACCGGAGAGCTCCAGGCCCTCGCAGACGACGGCGCGCTTGCCGGTGCGCCCGCCCTTGAGCCGCATCGTGACCTGCTGCTCGCGGGGCTGGTCGGCCGGCGGTCCGGCCTCCTCGAACTTGCGCAGCCGGGTCTGCGCCGCGCGGTACTGCGAGGCCAGGCCGTCGTTGTACTCCGCCTTGATCTTGTAGCGCAGCACGAGCGCCTTGAGCTTGGCGTGCTCCTCGTCCCACCGGCGGCGCAGCTCCTCGAAGCGCAGGAACCGGTCCTTGCGCGCCTGGTGGTAGGAGGAGAAGCCGCCCGGGTGGGTCCACACCGTGTTGCCGGCGGCGCCGAGCTCGACGGTCACGACGCGGGTGGCGGTGTTGTCGAGCAGCTCGCGGTCGTGGCTGATCATGAGGATCGTCTTGTCGGACTCGCGGATGCGCTGCTCCAGCCAGATCTTGCCCGGCACGTCGAGGTAGTTGTCGGGCTCGTCGAGCAGCAGCACCTGGTCGGGCCCGCGCAGCAGCAGCTCGAGCACGAGGCGCTTCTGCTCCCCGCCGGAGAGGGTCGCCAGCTCGCGGTACTTCGCGCGGTCGAAGGGCACGGCCAGCGCCGCGGTGGTGCAGACGTCCCAGGTGACCTCGGCGTCGTAGCCCCCGGCGTCGGCGTACTCCCCCAGCGCCGTGGCGTAGGCCATCTGCGTGGCCTCGTCGTCGCTCTCCATCAGCGCCAGCTCGAGGCGGTCGACCTCGGCGGCCGCCGCGCGCACGCGGGGGCTCGACACGCTGAGCAGCAGGTCGGCCACCGTGGGGGCCTCGCCGAGGTCCTTGCCGACCATCTGCCGCATCACGCCGAGACCGCCGGAGCGGGTCACGACCCCGGCGTGGGGCACCAGGTCGCCCGTGATGAGGCGCAGCAGCGTCGTCTTGCCCGCGCCGTTGGCGCCGACGAGCGCGACCTTGGCCCCCTCGCCCACCCGGAACGACACGTCGTCGAGCAGCACCCGCCCGTCCGGCAGCTCGTAGCGCACCCCGGCGACATCCACGTGACCCACGACGAGCCATTGTCCGGCACGCGCGCCCGCAGGGCACCTTCTTTGTCGCGGGGGCCGTCAACCCCCGGCGGCCCGGGCGTACGCCGACGCCGCGGCGTGCACGGCGTCGACGTACTCGCGCGAGCGGTTGTAGGTCAGCACCGCCGCCTCCCAGGTCTCCAGACCGGTGAGGTCCTCGCCCGCCGCGCACAGGTAGCGCGCCGCCCCGAGCGCGGCGTCGTCGAGGTCGCGGGGGTCGGCCGCGCCGTCGCCGTCGCCGTCGGCCCCCCACGGCTCCCACGTGGTCGGCAGGAACTGCATCGGCCCCACGGCGTGCTCCCACACGGTGTCGCCGTGCCAGCGCGCCGACCCGCCGGTGGCGCGGATGGCCGCGAACCCGCCCGACCCGTCGAGCGCCGGGCCGAGGATCGTGCTCGAGGAGCGCCCGTCGGCGCCGAGCGTGCGACCGCCGAGCGTGCCGTGCTGCGACTCCACCCAGCCGATGCCGGCCAGGGTGGTCCACCCGACCCGGCAGCCGGGGTCGGCGAGCTGGGCGTCGGCGTAGGCGCGCAGCGCGGGCACCGGGATGCCGGTGGCCCGCGCCGTGCGGGTCAGCCAGCGCTGCTCGACGAGCTGCCCGGCCGAGCGGGCACGCTCCGGCGGGGTGGGCGCGGCGACGTAGTCGGCGCCCGGCGTCAGGTCGAGCACCCGCTCGGGGGCGTAGAGGCGCGAGGCGGCGAGGGCGAGCAGGCAGACCACGGCGAGCAGTCCCGCCAGCCGCACCACCGCCCGGGGCGGGCGGCTCATCCGTGCGGCCGCGCCTGGCCGAGGCGGACCCCGGCCCCGCGCAGCAGCGAGACGAGCCGCTCGTGGCCGTCGGTGATGGTCCAGTGCACCCCGCGCAGGCCGACCCCGCACGCGGACGCGACGTTGTCGGCGCGGTCGTCGACGAAGACCACGTCGTCGGGGTCGGCACCGATCATCGCGACCGCCCGCTCGAAGTAGGCCGGGTCGGGCTTGGCCACGCCGAGGTCGCAGGAGTAGACGCTGACGTCGAAGCGCTCGTCGTAACCCAGCACCGTGCGCATGTGGGCGGCACGGTGGGCCTCCTGGTTGGTGCCCAGGTGGACGCCGTGGCCCGCGGCGCGGACCCGCTCCACCACGGCCCACGAGGCGGCGTCGGGCTCGGTGGCCAGCCAGATGGCGGCGTGGAGGTCGCGGGCGGGCACGTCGACGCCGTGGCGCTCCAGGACGCCGGCGAGGTCGGCCAGGAAGTCGCTGCGCCCGACCAGCGCCTCGCGCTCCACCGCCACGGCCTCGCGCAGCAGGGCCTCGGAGGCCTCGTCACGCTCACCCAGCCAGGGCGCGGCGGCGCGCTCCCAGCCGCCGGGCAGCGACTGGAGGACGCCGTCGGCGTCCCACAGGACGTGCCGCGGGCTCACTCGGTGCCGTGGGCGGCGATGAAGGCCAGGATCCGCTCGGACAGCTCGGGGCGGCACACGACGACGTCGGGCAGGTAGACGTCGTCCTGGTTGTAGACCAGCGGGCTGCCGTCGACGCGTGAGGTGAACAGGCCCGCGGCCCGCGCCACGGCGACCGGGGCGGCGGAGTCCCACTCGTACTGCCCGCCGGCGTGGACGTAGGCGTCGGCCACGTCGCGCACGACCGACATCATCTTCACCCCGGCCGAGCCCATCGGCACGAGCTCGGCGCCGATCTCCTCGGCCAGGGCCTGCACGAAGGCCGGCGGGCGGCTGCGCGAGACCGCGATCCGGGGCCGCTCGGAGCTCGAGGCGGGCACGGCGGGGGCCTCGCCGGTGGTGAAGGTCTCCCCCAGCACCGGCTGGGCGACCGCGCCGGCGGTCAGGTCGCCGCCGTCGGCGGAGCGCTCCCACAGGGCCACGTGCACGGCCCAGTCGTCGCGCGGGGGCTCGGAGAACTCGCGGGTGCCGTCGAGCGGGTCGACGATCCACACCCGGTCGGCCTCGAGGCGGGCCTTGTCGTCCTTGCCCTCCTCGGAGAGCACGGCGTCGCCGGGCCGCAGCTCGGCGAGCAGGCTCATCAGCAGCTCGTGGGCCGCCCGGTCCCCGGCGTCCTTGAGCTCGCGACCCTCGAGGCCCTCCTGGCGGACCTGGAGGAGGCGGCGTCCCGCCACCTCGGCCAGCCAGGTGGCGAGCACGTGGTCGTCGGTGGCGGAGGCGGCGGGCGGGGTACCGGGGTCGAAGGTCACGGCCGTGACCCTACCGGGGCCCGCCTCAGGAGTTGAACCGCTGCTGGGTGCGCTCGAGGCCCTCGGTGACCAGGCTCTCGACCGCGTCGGCGGCCAGGTCGACGCCGAAGGGCAGGACCTTGCGCTCCGCGGTCGAGTAGTTCGACAGCACGAAGTCGGCGACGTCCTGGCGACCCGGGGGCCGGCCGATCCCGACCCGCACGCGGTGGAAGTCGCCGGTGCCCAGCGAGGAGCGCATCGACTTCAGGCCGTTGTGGCCGTTGTCGCCACCGCCCAGCTTGACCCGCATCGTGTCGAAGGCGATGTCGAGCTCGTCGTGGATCGCCACGATGCGCGCCGGAGCGACCTTGTAGAACGACGCGAGCGCCTTGACCGGGCCGCCCACCTCGTTCATGTAGGAGCGCGGCCGGGCGAGCACGACGCGCGGCGCCGGGGTGCCGGGCGCACCGAGTCGTCCCTCGACGACGTCGGCGCGCCCGGTCTTGTGCGCGCGGAATGACGCACCCATGCGACGGGCCAGCTCGTCGTTGACGAGGTAGCCGATGTTGTGGCGGTGACCGGCGTACGTCGGGCCGGGGTTGCCCAGCCCGACGACCAGCCAGACCTCGGAGGTCTCGCTCACTCCTCGGAGGAGGAGTCCTCGGAGCCCTCGGCGGAGTCGCCCTCGGCGGCCTCGGCCTCGGCCTGCTCCTCGTCGGACTCCTCGCGCTCGATGCCGGCCTCGGCCTCGGCCTCCTCCAGCTCGGCCTCGAGGGCCTCGGCGCTGATCTGCTCGGTGACGTTGACGACCAGCGTCTCGCCGTCGAGGAGCAGGGTCGAGCCCGAGGGGAGGGTGAGCTCGGAGGCGAGGATTTGGGTGCCGGCGGGCAGGCCCTCCACGGAGACCTCGATGGTCTCGGGGATGTTGGTGGCCTCGGCCTCGAGCTCGATCTCGGTGGTGTCGGTGACGACCAGGGTGTCGGGGCCGGCCTCGCCGACGATGGTGACGGGCACCTGCACGGTGACCTTCTCGCCCTTGGTGACGGCGACGAAGTCGATGTGCTCGAGGTGGCGCTTGATCGGGTCGATCTGCACCTCGCGGGTCAGCGCGAGCTGGGTCTTGCCGTCGATCGAGAGCTCGAGCAGCGCGTTGGCGCCGCCGTGCTTGAGCGCCATCATGGTCTCGTGGCCCGGCAGCGTGATGTGCTGGGGGTCCATGCCGTGGCCGTAGACGACGGCGGGGACCTTGTCCTCGCGGCGGATCCGGCGGGCGGCGCCCTTGCCGAACTCGGTGCGGGACTCGGCGGTGATCTTCTCGGCAGACATGCTGCTTCTCCTGTGCGGTCGGCTCGTGCGGTGTGGAGGTGGTGCGTGCGTGTGGTCGCCCGGAGGACGGGACCGAGACGCACAGCACGGCGCGATGAGGCAGCCGACCGCGTCGATCACGGAGGTCTGTCTCCAGACCGTCCCTCGCCGAGGCAACCGCAGCAGTCTAGCCCGGCTCCCGGCCACCCACGAATCGCGCCGCGGCGTCGACGGCGTCGACGAGGTCGTCGAGGTCGGTGCGCACGGGCGTCGTGTCCGTCCGCGGCGGCTCGGGCACGGGCCGGCCCAGCCCCCACCAGTCCAGCGGCTGCACGTGCACCGCGGCGGTGACCGCCGCAGCGCCCGGGGGCTGACCGCCCACCCAGGCCAGCTGCACGGCCACCTCGTCGCCGGCCTCCCCGGCGCCCGCGCCCACGCCGGCGACGAGGGCGCGGCCCGGCACCGCGGCCGGGAGGACCGCGGCCGCGGTGGTGCCGAGCAGGTCGAGGCTGCCCTCCTCGTCGAGGCGCAGCGCGATGCGACGCGTCACCACCGAGCGCACCGCAGCGGGCACCGCGCGGGGTCGACCGGTCGCCGCCAGCAGGTGCAGCCGGGCGTCGCGGCCGGCCAGCCAGGCCAGCGCCTCGGCCGTGCCGGGCGAGGCCGACTCCAGCAGGTCGAGGTCGTCGACCACCACGAGGACCTCCCGGGCGGTGCGCAGGGCGGCCTCCGCGGCGCGCACCGGGCCCTCCCCCGCGGCGGCGTCGGCGGGTCGCGCGTGCGGGAGCCCGGCCAGCGCCGCGAGTCCGGCGAGGGTCGCCCGCCCGGGTGCGGCGGCTCCGCCGTCGACGAGCACGACGGCGAGGGCGTCGGGTGAGCGCGACAGCGTCGCGGCGCCCGCCATCGTCAGCAGCGCCGCGGTGCGCCCCGTGCCGGGGAGCCCGGCCACGACGGTGTGGGCGCCGGGTGCCAGCGGGTCGAGGTCCACCGGGCCGTCGCCACCGACCCCGACCGGCACCGCACCCGCGGGGGCGCCACGGTCGCGCTCGTCCCACGCCCGGGCCAGGGCGGCCTCGCCGAGGGCGTCGGCGGGCAGCAGGTCGCGCAGGCGCACCCGCTCGGGCAGGAGCGGACCCGCGACCGGGTCGAGCACCGGCGAGAGGCGCCGGGCGGCGCGGTCGACCAGCGCCGGGGCCACGCCCTCCAGACGCACGCGCGGCAGTCGCTCCTGGCCGCTGCGGGCCAGGGCGGCGTACGACGGCTGGGCCGCGTCGACCAGCAGGGTCGCCGAGCAGCGCTCGGGGAGGTCGGCCTCGCGCTCGTCGACGCAGACGGCGTGGACGCCGACGGCGGGCCCGTCGCGCAGCAGCTCGGTCAGCGCGGCCGACCCGCCCGGGGCGTCGGCGAGGGCGCGGTGGCCGTGGACGACCACGACGTGGGCCGCCCCGCGCTCACCGGCACGGCGCCGGCGCACGGTCGCCAGCAGGTCGCCGAGGCGGGCCTGGTGGCCGCTGGGATCGACCCCCACCCGCGCCGCCCCGCCCGCGGGACCGGCGGGCCGCAGGTGCGGCAGCCACCGCAGCCACGACCAGGCCTCGTCGGCGCGGCTGCTCAGCACGGTGAGGCCGAGGTCGCCGGGAGCGTGGGCGGCGCACAGCTGCAGCAGCAGCCAGCGCAGCACGGCGTCGCCGACCGCGCCGGGGCCGGCCACCCCGAGGACCGGGGTCCCGCGCAGCGAGACCGCCACCGGCACGTCGCGCAGCCAGGGCCGGTCGGCGGGGGTGCCGCCGCGCAGCTCCATGCCCGCCGGTCGCGGGCCGGTGCCCACGCGCAGCACCAGGAAGTCGTCGTCCTCGGGGCGCCGCTCCCACAGCCGCCGACCGTGCTGCAGCACCGTGGCCACCGTGCTCGCCGGGTCGGGCAGCAGCCCGCGGGCCTCCTTCTGCTCCTGCAGCACGGCCTCGCGCAGCAGCCGCCGCACGTCGTCGCCGAGGTCGCTGGGCCCGGTGCGACCTCCCCGCCACCCCCGCCCCCGCGGGGCCGGGGGGAGGTCGATGGCGAGCGGGTGGGCGGCGCCCCGCACGCGCGGGGGCCGCTGGAGCCTGAGCCAGCCGGGTGCGGCCGGCTCGGTCAGGGCGGCCGCACCCGCACCGACGCGCAGCTCGCACAGCGAGTCGCCCACCGCCAGCGACTCGCCCTGGCGCCACGACACGGGCACCTGCGGTGGGCAGGCCCGCCCGTCGATGGCGGTGCCGTTGCTCGAGCCCAGGTCGGTCACGGTGACGGCCACCGACGTCACCCCCACCCGGCAGTGGCGCCGCGAGAGCGAGTGGTCGGCCCAGGAGAGGGCGCCGCTGCGGCCGATCTCGTGCGTGCCGGCCGGCAGCGGGAGGACCGCACCGCTGTCGGGCCCGCTCACGACGTGCAGCTGGAGACCGCGGCCCAGCCGGGGAGGCGAGACGTCGGCGCCGAGGAAGCCGATCCGGCTGCCGTCGAGGAGGCCGAGGTCGGCGACGGTGCCGCGTCCGGTGGGGATGCCGCCGTCGAGCGTGGTGGGTCCCCCGCGCGGCACCACCATGGGCGCGTCGGGGGCCCCGGCGAGGGCGCGCAGCCGACGCTCGAGCTCGGCGGCGGGGCCGGACTCGTCGCAGTCGACGAGCACGTCGAGGGCCCGCGCGGGGGTCTGCAGCGTGACGGTGACGCGCACGGGGCGGGTCAGCTCCCGCGCGACTCGACGCTGAAGCGGGCCCGGGGGCTCACCCTCAGCTCCCCGACCTGGGCCCGCAGGAAGCACGGCCCGGTGAAGGAGGCCACCACGGTGAGCCCGTCGCCGGAGAAGCGCAGCGCGCTGCAGCCCTCCAGCTCGACCCCGTCGAGGCCGCCGGCCACCGCGGTCAGCACGCCGGTGGCCGAGCCGGTCACGGGGGCGGCCAGGAGCGGCCGGGCCAGGTCGGGCTCACCTCCCCACAGCGGGTAGAGCGTGTACTGCACCGGCGCGCCGCCCGCGGTGCGCAGGTCGACGCGGGGCGCGACGTCGACCTCGACGCCGCGCAGCCGCTGCACCGGGTAGGCGTCGTCGCTGGTCTGGCGGGCCAGAGCGGTCTCCCCCGCCTCGGCCGCGCCCTCGAGCCAGCCCTGGAGCTCCTCCTCGCTGTCGACGCCCAGCTCCAGCGGCAGTCGCGCGGTCACGGCCACCTCACCGCGCGCGGGCACCTGCCCGACGTCGACGGCCCAGCCGCAGTCGGCCAGCACGCCGGTGTCGGCGACGTTGTTGGCGCGCGCCTGCGCGCCCGACCAGGAGATCGATCCGGGGCACTCGCCGCCGTCGGCGGCCGGTAGCACCTCGAGGAAGGGCCCCGTGAGCGGCGAGCCACCCGCGGAGTAGGTCACGGTGAGCTCCACGGTGGAGGAGGCCGGGTCGTAGCTGGCCTCGCGGTCGATGCTCAGCCCCGTCGGCAGCGGGTCGCCGTCGAGGGAGGCCTCGGCGGCCACGCCGACGGGCACCTCCGGTGCGTCGCCGCCGCCGTCGTCGGCGCCCGCGGTGACCACGCCCAGGGTCACGGCCGCCGCCGCGGCGAGCGCCACCGCGCCGGCCGCCCACGGCACCCAGCCCGGCCGGGCGGCACGGCGCCGCGGCGGGGTGGACGGCGGGGTGGACGGCGCAGTCGACGGCGGGGCCGACGGGGGCGGACTCGTGGGTGCGGCGAAGGCCGCGGCCGGTCGGTCGGCGTGGAGGTTGGTGGCGCCCACGTCGAGGTGGGCGGGACTGGCGTCGATCTGCACCGCGGGCGCCCGCAGCATGGTGCCCTGCACGATGTCCCACTCCTCGGGGGCCGGCTGGACCTCCAGGCGCGGGGCGTCGAGCACCTCGTCGGGCAGCTGGCGCAGCGCCTGGGCGGTGGCCGCGGCGGTCATGCGCGTCGTGGGGTCCTTGGCCAACATCGTGGCCAGCACGTTCCACAGGGCAGGGGCCACCGGCAGGCGCGGCGGCTGCACCGACGCGTGCCGGAAGCCGACGGTGTGGGCCGTGCCGGAGCCGGAGAAGGGAGTGCGCCCGCCGAGCAGCTCGTAGAGCAGGATGCCCGCGGCGTAGACGTCGGAGGCGGCGCTGAAGCTGCCCTGCACGAAGAGCTCGGGCGGCATGTAGCCGGGGGTGCCGAGCAGGCCGGTGGCCTGCACGGTCGACTCCTGGGCCAGGCGGGCGATACCGAAGTCGGTGAGCAGCAGGTCGCTCTCGTCGTAGTCGCCGTCGACGCCGCGCAGGAGCACGTTGTCGGGCTTGACGTCGCGGTGCAGGCAGCTCTGCTGGTGGGCGGCGTCGAGCGCGTCGAGCACGGCGGCGGTCAGCCGCACCGCGTCGCGCGCGCGGAGGGTGCCGACGTCGCGCAGGTGCTTGCGCAGGTCGGTGCCCTCGACGAGGTCCATGACGATCGCCAGCGCGTCGCCCTCGACGACGAGGTCGTGGACCTCGACGATGTTGGGGTGGTGCAGGGCGAGCAGGATGGCCCGCTCCTGGATGAAGCGCCCGACGATCTGCGGGTCGTGGGCCAGCTCGCGACGCAGCACCTTCGCGGCCACCCACCGCTCGCCGACGCGGTCCCACGTGCGCCACACGGTGCCCATCGCACCCTCGCCGAGCTCGTCGACGAGCTCGTAGCGACTGCCCAGGGCCTGACGGTTCACCGGCCCGCTCTCATCGACCGGCGGCGGCGGTCGCGAACCAGTACAGGCGCGGCGCCGCCTCCTCCTCGGTGGCCGCGACCGGGCGGACCTGCGGGTCCTGGGTGGTCGCCTCGAGCGCGACGACGGCGTCGGGCGCGAGCGCCTGGCTGTCGGCGAAGTCCAGGGCCGGGCCGGCCAGGCCGTCGGAGGTGTCGACGGTGAGCCCGGTGAGTGCGGCCGCGACGTCGGCCGGCTCGACCGACCCCGCCTCCACGGCGGCGGCCGCGAGCGCGAGCACCGCGTCGTGGCTGGCGGTGTCGGCACCCTCGGCCACGTCGGCGAAGGGCACGCTGCCGAAGAGGTCCTGGAGCTCCGGGTCGCCGGCGGCCAGGCGCAGGGCCGAGAAGTACGACGCGGTCGCCTCGGCGCGCTGGCTCGTGCCGAGGGTGGTGGCGTCGGAGGCGTCCACGCCGACGGTGAGGAACTCCCCGGCCGGGGTGCCCCCCGCCTCGGTCAGCCCCGTGGCGAAGCCCGGGCTGAGGGCCTCGGGCGACAGCACGACCGGCGCGGTGCTGCCGCGGCCCTGGAGCGCGGCCACGACCTGGGCCTGGCTGGTGGCCGAGGCCGCGACGACCACGCTGTCGGCGGTGCCGTCCTCGACGGCGCGGGTCGCCCGGGCCACCACGGCGCCGAGGTCGTCGCCGGTGTAGTCCTCGCGGTCGGCCGAGCCGACGCCGTCCACGTCGACGCCGTCGCCGCTGACCACGAAGGGCTGCTCGAGGCCGCGCTCCCCCATGGCGGCGAGGAGCGCCTGGTCGACGGCGTCGCCTGAGGGGCCGGTGGCCCACACGCCGTCGGGCAGGGCGGTGAGCTCGCGCTCGTAGGGCAGCAGGAGGGGCACACCGGCCCCTGCGGCCGCGTCGACCGCGGCCTGCAGGTGCTCGCCGGTGCTGGCGGCGACGATGCCGGACACACCGGCGTCCACGAGGTCGGCGACCGCCCGGGTCGCGCCCTCGCTCGTGCCCGCGTCGTCGACGACCTCGAGCTCCACGTCGGCCCCGCCCAGCCCGAGCCGGTACGCCGCGACGCGGGCGCCCTCGGCCGCGGTGAGGACGTCCTGGCCCTCCCCCGGCGCGGAGCGCAGCGAGACCAGCACCCCGACCCGCAACGGCTCGCCGACCTCGGCGAGGGCCCCGGCCGCGTCGAGCTCGACGGCCGGGGCGGCACCGGCGGCACCGGACGCGGGGGCGGCCGGCTCCTCGCCGCCGTCGTCACCGCTGCAGGCGACCAGCGTGGTGAGCGCCAGGGCGGCCAGGGTCAGTCCGGCGGCGCGACGGGCGCGGGGCGGGGTCGTGCGCACGCTCAGTCCTGGCCCAGGTGGAAGGAGTAGACCGTCAGCACGTCGCTGCCCTCGGGCACGTCGAGGCCGAAGGCCGGCAGGGCCTCCTGCAGCTCGAGCGCACGCGCCATCTGGGCCTGCTGCAGGAAGACGTCGGCCAGGGCCTGGCTGCGCACGCTGCGGAAACGCGTGGCCCGGGCGTTGGCCGAGGAGATCTGCTCGTTGGCCACGGCGGTCTGGGTGGCCCCGGTGACCAGCGAGCCCAGGATGCCTGTGCCGCCGGACTCGCGGGTGCCGAGGTCGGCCAGGACGTTGCCGAGGTCCTCGGTCAGGCGGGACTCGGAGTCGGCGACGCTGCGGTTGGCCGCCGAGACCGTCGAGTCGAGCACGGAGAGCGCGTCGCCGACGGCACCGTCGAGGGCCAGGCCCGACGCGCGGACCGTGGCGTCGAGCTGGGTGCGCTGGGCCTCGATGCGCTCAGCCCCCTGCCCGGTGATCCGGTCGGAGGTGCGCTGGGCGCCGCGGCCGAGGCGGCCGAAGAGCTCGCTGACCTTGCCGCTGGCCTGGATGCGGGCCGCGTCGGTGCCGGCGATGGCCTCGCCCAGCGCGCCGCCCGAGCCCGAGAGGCCGTCGGTGATCGCGTCGATGCTGGCGTCGAGGTCGGCCTCGAGGCCGTCCTGGTTGCAGGCCACCTTGGTGTAGGTGAGGACGAGGCGGTCGACGGGCTTGCTCAGCGCGGGTGCGTCGTCGACGTCCTCGCACGAGGGCGCGGCGTAGGAGTCGCTGAGCGACACGACGCTCTCGGTGAGCTTGGAGAGCCGGCCGGCCAGGGAGCCGGCGGAGGCGTTGGTGGCGGCGGTGACGCGCTCGAGGGCCTGGTCGACGCCGCTCTGGATCGCGGCGAAGTCGACCGCCACGGCGTCCTTCGACGAGAGTCCCGCGATGCTGTCGAGGGTCGCGACGACCGGCGCGAGGCGCGCGTCGACGGTCGAGCCCGGGGTGGCGCAGCCGGCCTGGTCCCGGGCGGTCTGGATCTGGCCGGCCAGGGTCGCGTCGGCGGTGGCCGCGGGGTCCATGGCGCACACGGTGCCGCGCAGCGCGGCCAGGTCGGCCTGGAGGCTGCGGGCGGTGGCGGCCTGGGAGACGGCCTGGGCGTTGATGGTCTCGAAGCGGCGGCGCAGCCCGGAGGTGGCGTCGGGGCCGAGGAGGTTCTTGAGGTTGGTCAGCGTGACGCTCAGCTGGCCGAGGACGGCGTCGAGCGGCTCGAGGGGGTTGCCCGGGTTGGTGGGGTCGACCTGGAGCGCGGTCTTCTTCACCGACTCCACCAGGGAGGTCACCCCGGCGACCTGGACGCCCAGGTCGTCGACGAGGCTCTCGTCGAAGCGGCCGCCGAGGCGGTCGCCCAGCGCCTGGAGGACCTCGCCCTGGTCGCCGACGGCCCGGCTGGCCGCGGAGAGCACGCAGACCGCGGAGGTGGACTCCTCGGTGCAGGTCGCGACGTCGGCGGCGGAGCCGATCTGCTCGCGCAGGGAGTCGACGATGCGCTCGCTGCACTCCGTGCCGGCCTCGCCGAGGGTCTCGAGGCGGCTGGCCACGGCCACGAGCTGGCCGTAGACGGTGTCGGAGGCGAGGCTGCCGCCGAGCACGACGCCGCAGCCGCCGCCGGTGCCGGCGGGCTGGGGAGCGGGGATCCGGTCGGGGTCGCCGAGCTTGGCCTTGACGGCGTCGATGCTGCGGGCGAGCGCGGCGTTGGCGGAGTCGGTGGCGCCGCCGAGCTCGCCGCCGACCTGCTCGCGCAGGGCGTCGAGGTCGGTGGTGAGGCCGCTGAGGGAGGCCGTGACCTCCTGCGAGGAGCGCTGCAGCTCGGCGATGGTGCGGGCGCCGAGCTGGTCGGCCGAGGCGCCGAGGCGGCTCTCGATCTCGCCCAGCACGCCGCTGGCCTCGGTGAGCACGGCGTTGACGTCGCCGACGAGCTGGATGGTCTGGGCCTCCATCGACACCGTGCTGCCGGCGTCGTCGGCGAAGGCCTGCTCCAGCAGCGCCGCGACCGAGGTGTCGGTGACCAGGCCGGGCTGCACGCTGAGATCGAAGTCGGGCACGCTGAGCGAGTCGGACTTCATCACGAGGCGGAAGGTCGCGCTGGGCGCGAGGCGCGGCGGGGCGAGCATCGAGGCCCACTGCACCTGGGCGGCGCCGTCGGCGGACTGGCTCAGCACGCCGTTGGTGCCGTCCTCGCCGCGGGTCAGCACCTGGGTCAGGCCCTCGTCGCCGAGGTCGGCGGAGGCCACGACGGTCAGGGGCGCTCCGATGAGGGCGTACTGCGTGCGCGAGACGCCCTCGGCGTCGTAGCTGACCCGCTCGGGCCGCACGGTGGTGTTCTGCACGGTGACGTCGATGACGACGCGGCCGCTCTCGCCCTCGATGTCGGAGAGGTCGGTGCCGGCCCGGTCGTCGAGGCGGTAGGTCGTGGAGACGCGCACCGGGAGGTCGTCGGCGTCGGCGGCGTCGAAGTCCTGGCTCTCGCTGGCCGAGCCGCCGTCGGAGTCCTGGGTGATGGTGGTGCCCGAGAGCGAGCCGATGCTGCCGTCGGGGCCGAGCTGCACGTCGACCGCCTGGAGGGTCTGCTCGGTCGCGGCCTCGGCCGAGGTCGTGGCCGCCGAGAGCAGGCCGCCGACCAGGGCGACCACCACCGCCGACTGGGCCGTGCGGCGGACCGCTCTCGGGTGGTTCCTCGCCGAGTGACGGGCGACAGACATGGCTCTCCTCGTGAGGGCGCGGCGAAGGGTCGGGCCGGCCCGTGGTGACGGTCCTGGTGCGGGGGGTCGACCCGTGGTGTGTCCACCCCAACGGGTGGGCAAACCTGGTCTAGACAGATTCCACCACGAGTCGGCGCCGCTCCGCACGCCTTCGTAAAGAACGGCGTCGTAGGGTCCGGGCATGTCGCTGACCCTCGTGGAGGCGCGCTCGCGCGCGGCCGCCCTGTCCGACCTGTCCTACACCGTGGACCTCGACCTCACGGGGTGGGAGGCCGGCACCTTCGGCGTCGACACCACCGTGCGGCTGCGGACCGCCTCCCCCGACACGTTCCTCGAGCTGACCGCGGCCCAGGACGTGACGGTCGCCGTCGACGGCGTCGCGCGGGAGCCGGCGTACGACGGTCGCCGGATCACCCTCGCGGGCCTGCCCACCGGGGTGCCGGTGGAGGTGCGGGTCACCGCCCGGGTGCCCTACGTGAGCGACGGCGACGGGATGCACCTGGCCACCGACCCGGCCGACGGCGCGACCTACGCCTCGGCCTACCTCGGCATGGACGTCACCCAGCGGGTGCTGCCCTGCTTCGACCAGGTCGACCTCAAGGCGCCGGTGAGCATGAGCGTCACCGCCGAGGCGGGGTGGACCGTGCTCGCCAACGGCCGGCTCGAGGAGCGCGAGGACGCTGGCGGCACGGCCGTGCGCTGGCGCTTCGCCACCACGCCCCCGGTGCCGCTCGACCAGCTCGTCGTGTGCGCCGGGCCGTGGCACTCGGTCACGTGGGAGCACGCCGGCCTGCCCTTCGGGTGGCACGCCCGGGCCTCCCTGGCCGCCGACCTCGACCGCGACGCCGCCGAGCTGGTGGCCACGACCACGGCCTGCTTCGACCACTACGCCGGGCTCTTCGCCGAGCCCTACGCCTTCGACTCCTACGACCAGGTGTTCGTGCCGGGGCAGAACTGGGGCGCCCTGGAGACCCCGGGCTGCGTGACCTACCGCGACGAGCTGCTCCCCCGCGGCCGCACCACCGCGCGGGCCACCGCCCAGCGCGCCACCGTGATCGCCCACGAGATGGCGCACATGTGGTTCGGCAACCTGGTGACGATGCGGTGGTGGGAGGACACCTGGCTCAACGAGAGCTTCGCCGACTACCTGGGCTACCGCGTGGCCGAGGCGGGCGCGGGCTTCGCCGGGGCGCTGGTGGCCCACGAGGCCGGCCGCAAGCCGGCGGCCTACGACGCCGACCAGCGCCGCTCGACCCACCCGGTCGCGCCGCTCGCCGAGGACGTCCCCGACGTCGACAGCGCCTTCGCCAACTTCGACGCCCTCTCCTACGCCAAGGGCAACTCCTGCCTGCGCCAGCTGGTCACCTGGCTCGGCGACGAGGACTTCCTCAGCGGGGTCGACGCCCACCTGACCCGTCACCGCTTCGGCAACGCCTCCCTCGCGGACCTCGTCGCCTCCCTCGACGAGGCCTCGCCGCGCGACGTGCGCGGCTGGGCCGAGCGGTGGCTGCGCACACCCGGCTTCGACACGGTCCTCGTCGAGCGACCCGAGGAGGGCGGCGACCCGCTGCTGCGGCGCGAGGGCGTGCGCCCCCACCGGCTGAGGGTCACGGCCTACGACGAGCACACGTGGGCCGAGGTCGCCACGCGCCTGGTCGACCTCGAGGACGACCCGGTGCGGCTGGAGGGCTGGGGCGCCCACGTGGTCGTGCCCAACGCCCACGGGGAGACCTTCGCGCGGCTGCGCCTCGACGCCCGCTCCTGGGACGCGGTGGCCGCCGGGCTGGGGGCGCTGCCCGACCCCCTGACCCGCGCGGTGCTGTGGGCCACGGCCTTCGAGCGGGTGCAGGCGCGCGACCTGCCGGTCGACGACTACCTCGCCCTGGTGGCGCGCCACCTGCCGGTCGAGCGCGACGTGGCCCTGGTGCAGGCCGTGCTGCGCCGCACCCTCGACACCGTGGTCGTGCGGTCGGTGCCGCCCGCACGGGCCGCCGAGGCGGTCGAGACCGTGGCCGCCGCGTGCCGCGCAGGGCTGGACGCCCTGGCGCAGGGCGGCGCGCCCGACGGCGCGGCGGGCCTCGAGCGGGCGATCGTGCTCACCGAGGGGCTGGCCGCCACCAGCCACGACCCGGGGCTCCTGCGCGCGTGGCTCGACGCGGGTCGCACCGCCCAGGGCGTCGAGCTCGACCCGGCCCTGCGCTGGAGCGTCGTCGGCCGTCTCGCGGCGCTCGGCGCCGCCGACGCCGCGCTCGTGGCGGCCGAGCGGCGCGCCGACCCCAGCGTGGCCGGCGAGCTGGGGGCCGCCGCGGCCCTGGCCGCGCGCCCCACCGCCGAGGCCAAGGCGGAGGCCTGGGCCGCCGCGGCCGACGACGACCGGGTCTCGAACCGGATGTTCGAGGCGCTCGTGGGCGGCATGTGGTCGCCGGAGCAGGCCGACCTGCTCGCGCCGTGGGTCTCGCGCTACCTCGAGCAGGGGCCGCTGCTGGCCGCCCGCCGCGGCCAGGCCTTCGGCGCGGTCGTGGGCCTGCGCTCCTTCCCCCGCGTGGCGCTCTCCCCGGCCCAGGTGCAGCAGCTGGAGACGGCCCTGACCGGGTCGCTCCCGACCGTGCTGCGCCGGCACTGGGAGGACCGGCTCGACGACCTGCGTGCGGGGACCGAGGCCCCGAGCACCTAGATTGTCCCGATGATCGAGGCGACGGGGTGGGGTGCATGAGCGAGCAGGTCAAGGCCCTGGTGGCCGAGGTGCAGGGACACCTGGAGACCCTCAGCGCCGACCCCGGGCGCGACGAGGCGCTCTACGACGACCTGCGTGCCCGGCTCAACGACGTGCCCTCCGAGGAGCGCACCAGCGCGTGGCGGCGCACCAGCGTGCTGCTCGACCTCGCCTTCCGCAAGCGCGCCAAGCGCGCCCACGCCCAGCTGTCGATCATCCGGGAGAACCACCGCAAGGCCGACACCCTCGACCGCTTCGACGCCTTCTGGGCCCGCTGCGTCGCGCTGCTCGACGGCTGGACCCTCGGCGGCCACGGCTACCGCCGCGCCCTGCGCGACCAGGGACCGGCGGTGTGGGCCGACGTGGCCGAGCTGACCGCGCTGCTCGACGCCGCCGGGCACCGGGCCTTCGCCAACTCCGGCACGCTGCTCGGGCTGGTGCGCGAGGGCGACGTCATCGCCGACGACGACGACGCCGACCTCGGCGTGCTGCTGCCCGGCGACACCCTCGCCGAGGTCGTCGCGGCCTGGGCCGACCTGCGCGCGCGGCTGGCCGCCGACGGCGTCACCGACGCCGACTTCGAGCAGCGCAACGCCCTGCACTCCAAGGTCATCGGGGCCCGCGGCACCCGCATCGACCTCTTCCCGGCCTGGGTGCTCGAGGACCGCGCCTGGGTCTGGCCCCACACCGCGGGCGACGTGCCGGCGGCCGCCCTGCTGCCCCTGGCCTCCCGCGAGACCTCCGCGGGCACCGTGCCGGTGCCCGCCGAGCCCGAGCCCTTCCTCGAGAGCAACTACGGCGCGGCGTGGCGCCGGCCCGACCCCACCTGGGAGTTCGACTGGGCCCGGGCGCGCACCCGCTTCCCCGACTTCGTGGCCGCCCACCCGGAGTTCGCCGAGGACGTCACGGAGTGAGCACCGGGCGGGTGCTGTGGCTGCACTGCGGGGCGTTCAAGACCGGCTCCTCGCGCATCCAGACCCACGCCTGGGAGCAGCGCGACGCCCTGCTCGACGCCGGCTGGCTCTACCCGCGCGCAGGGCTCTCGCTCGACGAGCCCGAGGTGGGGGTGCGTCACACGCCGCTGGTCTACCGCTGGCGCGACCGCCCCGCCTGGGAGGCCCTGGTCGACGACCTGGTCACGGAGGTCGTGGCCTCCCCCGCCCGCCGCGTGCTGCTGTCGTCGGAGGCCTGGAGCCGCCCGGGGGCCGAGGACTCCCTCACCGCGCTGCTCACCCGGCTCCGCGACGCCGGCGCCGTGCAGGAGGTCCGCGCGGTGGTCTACCTGCGCAACCGGCTCTCCTACGCCCGCAGCCTGCACCGCGAGCTGGTGCGCCGCCGCGCCCACGTGCGCGACCTCGACGACTTCGTGGCCGGCGAGCAGCGGCTGCTCGACCCCGTCGCCGCGCTGCGCGCCCTGCACGCCGCGCTGGACGCGGTCGGCGGCAGCCTCGAGGTGCGCTCCTACGAGCAGGCGCCCGACACCGCCGCCGACCTCTTCGCCCACCTCGGGCTGCCCTTCGACCCCGGCCCCCACGCGCGCACCAACACCGGGCTCGACGCCTGCGAGACCGAGGCGCTGCGCCAGCTCACCCAGGTCGCCCCCGAGACCCGGTCGGCCTGGCCCGGGCTGGAGGCCGTACTCGACGCGGCGGCCGTGCCGGTGGCCCTGGAGCGCGCCGCCTGGAGCGAGCGGGTCTCCCCCGGCCGGCTCGACCTCGCCCCCGACCAGCGCGAGGAGCTGGCCCGCCTCACCAGCTGGGACGACACGCGGCTCGACCTGCTGCTGCGCACCGGGGAGCCCGGCCACCGCGACGTCACCGCCCTCGCCGGCCTGCTGCGCGGGCTCGTGGCCGACCACGTCGCCGCCACCCACGAGGAGGTCGTCGACACCGTCGTGCGCCCGAGCCCCGCCGTGAGCGCCCTCGAGCTCGACGCCGGTGACCTGCTCGCCCCCGAGGTCCGCGTCAGCGGGCTGCTGCTGCTCGCCGCGGGCGTGCCCGCCGACGGCACGCGGCTGCTGGTCGTCTCCGACGAGGGTGAGCAGGAGGCCGACACCGGGCGGGCCTCGGCCGGCTTCGGGCGCCGCCACCCCGACCGCCCCGAGGCCGGCGCGGCGCGCTTCGCCGTACGCCGGGTGCGCTGGGGCTCCGGGCGGCGCCTGTCGCTGGTGCTCGCGCTGGCCTCGGGCGAGCGCCACGAGCTGGCCGAGCTGCGCCGTCGCTGGCAGCCGCGCTAGCGGGTCCAGTCGATCGCGCCGTGCTCGGCCAGCAGGCGGGCGCCGCGCGCGGGGTCGTGCTGGGCCACCCAGGCGATCCGGCCCCGCAGGTGCTCGGCGAAGGCCGGCACCTGGTCGCGGTTCTGCGTGCTGGGTCCGTGGCGGCGGCAGTTGTGCAGGATCGCGCGGAGCAGGTCGACCTCGTGGCGGGCCACGCGCGGGCGGTCGTTGACGACCAGCCCGGCCAGGCTCTGGCGCCCTGCCCGCGGCATGACCGCCGTCTTGCGGGGGTTGAGCCGGAAGCCCTCGTCGCGCACGATCTCCTCGACGGCGTCGAGGAGGCGGCTGGTGCCACGGCCCCAGCCGGCGTCGCCCGAGAAGGCCAGGTCGTCGGCGTAGCGGGTGTAGCGACCGCCCCACGCGGCGGCCAGGGCCGTGAGCCGTACGTCGAGCCCGAAGGCCGCGAGGTTGGCGGTGGCCGGCGACGTGGGGGCGCCCTGCGGCAGGTGGGGTGCGGCGAGGCGGCGCCCGAGGCGCCAGTGGGCGTCGAGCAGGCCGGGGTCGGCGGGGCGCGGGACCCCGCGCCAGGCGGCCAGCGGCAGCACCGCGGTCGTCAGCCCGGCCAGCGCGTGGGCGACCGGCTCGGGGTAGCCCGCGGTGCGCCAGATCCCGTGCACGCGGCCGACGGTGACGCTGGCGAAGAACGACTCGAGGTCGAGGCGGAGCACCACGGGTCGACCGGCGTGGGGCGCGGCGTGGGAGCCCACCGAGCCGCCGGCGCGGAAGCCCCGGGCTGCGTCGTGGGGCGGCACGAGCCCGAGGGCCTCGTCGAGCAGGCGCCGCTGGAGGCGGCGCAGGCGGGGCTTGGGCGCCTCGAGCACCCGGATGCCCCCGCTGGCCGCCACCCGGTGGGAGACCCGGTAGTGCTGCAGCGGTGCCTCGCCGGCGGTGCGCGCCCAGTGCTTGGGGTCGGCGAACCAGTCGAGCTCGCCGGCGTCGAGCTCGAGGAGGGCGGCCAGGTCGGCCAGGTCGTGCAGCACCGGCAGGCGCCAGCGGTTGGTGAGCATCCGCGTCGGCGACACCGGCCGCGCCACGGGACGCGCCCGCCCGGCCCGGGCGGCCGCGGGACGGCTCGCCACCAGGGTCGCGAGCTCGCGGGGGCGGTCGAGCGGCGGGCGCGGGTGCAGGGCCACGACCTGGCGGGCCAGCGACGTGAGCCAGCGGGGGCGGCGCCCGAGCACGGCGGCGCCGCTGGCCACCAGCCCCTCGGTGCTCCACTCGCCGGCGAGGAACCCCGCGGCCAGCGCCCTCGCCAGGTCGGGTCTCACCGGCCCGACCCGGTGGCGGCGCTCGAGGCGCCGGGGTGCGGCAGCGTGGCTCGACCTGTCCCGTCGTGCGCGCGGGGTCCTGCAGCGGAGCGCAGCGACTCGCGCGCGGTGCCGTGCCCGGACGTGCCGGTGGTCCCCGGGGTAGCCCCGGGGAGGCGGGCCGGTGTCACGCACCGGTCCACCGTCTCGAGGTCACGCTGCCGCACGCCGCGACCCTAGCCGCGACGCCCCGGGGGCTGGCTCAGGCGTGCCCGTCGAACATCGAGGTGACCGAGCCGTCCTCGAAGACCTCGCGGATGGCGCGCGAGACCAGCGGGGCGATCGAGAGCACCGTGAGCTTGTCGAAGTGCCGGTCCTCGGGGATCGGCAGGGTGTTGGTGACGATGACCTCGGCGGCCGGGCTGTTCTTGAGCCGGTCGACGGCGGGGTCGGAGAGGATCGCGTGGGTCGCGGCGATGATGACGCCGGCGGCCCCGTCGGCCATGAGGGCCTCGGCGGCCTTCACGATGGTGCCGCCGGTGTCGATCATGTCGTCGGTGAGCACGCAGATCTTGCCGGCGACCTCGCCGACGACGCGGTTGGCGACGACCTCGTTGGCCACGTCGGTGCGGCGGGTCTTGTGGATGAAGGCCAGCGGGGCCCCGCCCAGCTTGGCCGACCAGCGCTCGGCGACCTTGATCCGCCCGGCGTCGGGCGAGACGACGCACAGCTGCTGGTCGCCGTACTTCTCCATCACGTAGTCGGTGAGGATCGGCAGCGCCATGAGGTGGTCGACGGGGCCGTCGAAGTAGCCCTGGATCTGGTCGGCGTGCAGGTCGACGGCGATCAGCCGGTCGGCGCCGGCGGTCTTGAAGAGGTCGGCCATCAGGCGTGCCGAGATCGGCTCGCGGCCGCGGTGCTTCTTGTCCTGGCGGGCGTAGCCGTAGAACGGCATGACCACGGTGATCCGCTTGGCCGAGGCGCGCTTGAGCGCGTCGACCATGATCAGGTGCTCCATGATCCACTCGTTGATCGGCGCGGTGTGGCTCTGCAGCACGAACGCGTCGCAGCCGCGCACCGACTCCTCGTAGCGGACGTAGATCTCCGAGTTGGCGAACTCGTAGGCCGAGGTCGGCACGAGGTCGGTGCCGAGGATCTCGGCCACCTCCGCCGCGAGCTCGGGGTGGGCCCGCCCACTGAAGACCATCAGGTTCTTCTCGGTGGTCTTCTTCATTCCGGTCACGGCGCTGCCTTCGTCTCGCGGGAAGGGGGACGACGAGCAGTCTGGCCCAGACCGGCCCCGCTCCCCAACCCCGGGTCCACCGTGGTCCTCGCGCGTGTGCGACACCTCTCGTTCACCCCGGCGACGCCTCAGGGCTCCTCGGGCCGCGCCGCCTCCGCGGCCTCGGCCTGGGCGGTCCCGGCGCGGCGCTGCCGGGCCCAGCCCTCGATCACGCGCAGCGGCCCGGCGCTGACCGCGAGGGCGCCGGCGGGCACGTCGCCGCGCACGACGGTGCCGCCGCCGGTGGCGGCGCCGTCGCCGATGCTCACGGGCGCGACGAAGGTGTTGTTGGAGCCCGTGCGGGCGTGGCGGCCCACGGTGGTGCGGTGCTTGGCCACGCCGTCGTAGTTGGCGAAGATCGTGCCGGCGCCGATGTTGGTGCCCTCGCCGATCTCGGCGTCGCCGACGTAGGACAGGTGGGGCACCTTGGCGCCGTCGCCGAGCACGGCGTTCTTGGTCTCCACGAAGGCCCCCACCTTGGCCTCGACGCCGAGCCGGCTGCCGGGGCGCAGGTAGGAGAACGGGCCGACCGTGGCGCCGGCCCCGACGACGGCCAGCTCGCCGTGGGTGCGCACGACCCGGGCGCCGGTGCCGACCTCGCAGTCCTTGAGCGTGGTGTCGGGGCCCACCACGGCGTCCTCGGCGACGACCGTGGCGCCCAGCAGCTGGGTGCCCGGCAGGATGGTCACGTCGGGCTCGAGCACCACGTCGGCGTCGATCCACGTGGTCTCGGGGTCCATGACGGTGACGCCCTCGCGCATCCAGCGCTCCACGATGCGCCGGTTCAGCTCGCGGCCCAGGGCGGCCAGCTGCACGCGGTCGTTGGCGCCCTCGGTCTGGCGCACGTCGTCGATGGCGTAGGCACCGACCATCATCCCGCCGTCGCGGGCGATCTGGACCAGGTCGGTGAGGTAGTACTCACCCTTGGCGTTGTCGTTGCGCAGCCGGGGCAGGGCCTCGACGAGGAAGTCGCCGTCGAAGGCCATGATGCCGGAGTTGATCTCGCCGATCTCCCGCTGCTCCGGGGTGGCGTCCTTCTCCTCGACCACCGCGACCACGTCGCCGAGCGCGTCGCGCACGACGCGGCCGTAGCCGAACGGGTCGGGCACCAGGCCCGAGAGGATGCTCACCGCGCGCTGGGCGGCCTCGTGGTCGGCGGCGAAGCGCCGCAGCGACTCCCCGCTCAGCAGCGGGGTGTCGCCGTAGGCGACCAGCACCGTGCCCTGCGGGCGCGCCTGCGCCGCGACCAGGGCGTCGACCGCGACCCGCACGGCGTGGCCCGTGCCGTGCTGCTCCTCCTGCACCGCCAGCACGGCGGAGGGGTGGATCGAGGTGATGTGGGGCCCGACCTGCTCGCGCTGGTGGCCCACCACCGCCACGACCTGGCGCGGCTCGAGCGCGCCCACCGCGGCCAGGACGTGACCGATCATCGAGCGACCCCCGATGGGGTGCAGGACCTTCATGGTCTTCGACCGCATCCGGGTGCCGCCGCCTGCGGCGAGGACGATGACGGTGACGTCGTTCAACGGTGCCTCCATGCTCCCCGGGTAGGAGTCGAACCTACGTCGCTAGTCCTGATTCAAAGTCAGGCGGGCCCTGCCGGCAGACCAACCGGGGATAGGTGCCACAGGGTAGGGCCCCCGCCGAGGAGCGTCACAACCTGCCGGTCTCGCTACGGTGGCCCGGTGGACCTGCCCGTGATGCCGCCCGTGCGGCCGATGCTCGCCAAGGCCGTCACCGGCGTGCCCGACCCCGCCTCCCAGGGCGGGCTCTCCTTCGAGCCCAAGTGGGACGGCTTCCGCTGCCTGGTCTTCCGCGACGGCGACGAGGTCGAGCTGACCTCGCGCAACACCAAGCCCCTCACCCGCTACTTCCCCGAGGTGGTCGCCGCGGCGCGCGAGCAGCTCCCGCCGCGCTGCGTGCTCGACGGCGAGCTCTTCGTCGCCTCCGGGGGCCGGCTGCAGTTCGAGGTGCTCCAGGAGCGCATCCATCCCGCCGCCTCCCGCGTCGAGCTGCTCTCGACCACCACCCCGGCCTCCTTCGTCGCCTTCGACCTGCTCGCCCTGGGCGAGGACTCCTACGTCGACCGCCCCTTCCGCGAGCGCCGCGCGGCGCTCGAGCAGGCCCTCGCCGGCCTCGTCGGCGGCGGCGGGCCCTGCCACCTGACCCGCACCACCACCGACCGCGCCGAGGCCCAGGGCTGGTTCGAGCGGTTCGAGGGCGCGGGCCTCGACGGCGTGGTGGCCAAGCCGCTCGGCGCGGCGTACGTCGAGAACGGGCGCACCATGCTCAAGGTCAAGCACGTGCGCACCGCCGACGTGGTGGTGGCGGGCTACCGCGAGCACAAGACCTCCACCCCCGAGGCGCCGCTGCTGGGCAGCCTGCTGCTGGGCCTGTGGCACGAGGGCCGCCTCCAGCACGTCGGGGTCAGCGCCAGCTTCACCGCGACGCGCCGCGCCGCGCTGGTCGAGGAGCTCCGACCGCTCGTGTGCCCCGTCGAGGAGCACCCGTGGGGCGAGTGGCAGGAGTGGGCGGTCGCCAACCCCGACCGGGTGCCCGGCACCCAGAGCCGCTGGAGCGCCGGCAAGGACCTGTCCTTCACCCCGCTGCGCCCCGAGCGGGTGCTGGAGGTCAAGTACGACCACATGGAGGGCAGCCGCTTCCGCCACACCGCCCACTTCCTGCGCTGGCGCCCCGACCGCGACCCGGCCTCCTGCGGCTACGACCAGCTCGAGGAGCCGGTCGGCTACGACCTCGACAGCGTGCTCCAGGGCTGAGCGGGGACCACTAGAGTCGCAGGATGACGCAGACCCCGGGCGGCGCACCCGCCGACGAGACCGTCCACCCCGACTACGACGTCGTGCTGCTCGTCGAGCAGGCGCTCAGCGCCGCCGACGCCGCCCAGGTCAGGTCGCTGCACGAGGCCCTCGAGGAGCCGGTGGTCTACCACGTGCTGCTCCCCGTCGACGACGCCCCGGCCCGGGTGCAGGCGGCCATGGGCTCCCTCGGCGGCGCCGAGCCGCTCGCCTCGCCCGCCGTGGTCCTCGACGAGGACGACCTCGAGGTCGTCGAGCAGGAGGCGCTGAGCCGCGGCGAGCGCGAGCTCGCCGACACCCTGGCCCACCTGCGGGCCTCCGGGGTCACCGTGCACGGCGAGCTGGTCACCGCTCCCCCGGTCGACGCGCTGGCCGCCAAGGTCGCGGCCGTCGACGGCCGCGAGGCGATCATCCTCACCAGCTCCCACGCCGTCGCGGAGTTCTTCCACGTCGACTGGTCCTCCCAGGCCCGCCGCAAGCTGGGGGTGCCGGTGCTGCACCTGCTCGAGCACGAGACCTTCGACGAGCAGGCCGGCGGCGGCGAGGGCGCCACCCTCATCTGAGCCACCCCTCCCCCGCCCGGCCCCCGATTTTGTTGCCGAACTGTGGATTTCGCTTGGACGTCCTGTTCGCCCGCCGGCCCTAGTGTTCTTCTTGTCGGAGCGGTCCGGGGGGACCGGCACCGACAACCACGATCCGAAGCGACGCAGCACCGCGATTCTGGGGGGAACGCGGTCACGACGCCGAGGTGAACAGGTCCGGGACTCCGGGGGGAGTCCGACAGGTCGCCGGGGGGCGACCAGGACCAAGATCAGAAGACCCGCTCGGCCACCGGCCGAGCGGGTCTCTGTCTTTCCTGGGGCGTGTCTGTTCCCGGGGCCTGTCCTGTCAGGGGAGCACCGCGGCCCGGACCACCATCACGTCGGGCAGGTCGCTGACCACCGGGCGCCACGTCTCGCCGCAGTCGAGCGACCCGAAGACGGTGCCGTTGCGGGCGCCGATGTAGAGCCCGGCGCGCTCGTGGGTGTCGGTGCACATCGCGTCGCGCATCACCGCGACCCAGAAAGGCGCGGGCAGGCCCTCGCCGTGACCGGTCCAGGTCTCCCCCGCGTCGCGCGAGCGCCACACCAGCGCGCGGCCCTGCGGCGGGAAGCGGCCGTCGCCGCCGCCGAGGGGGAAGACGAAGAGCGTGTCGGGGTCGTGGGGGTGCACGACCACAGGGAAGCCGAAGTCGGAGGGCAGCCCGTCGGCGATCGGGGTCCACCGGGCGCCCTCGTCGTCGGAACGGTAGACCCCGCCGTGGTTCTGCAGGTAGAGCCGCTCGGGCCGCGCCGGGTGGCGGGCCACCTTGTGGACGCACTGGCCGAACTCGGGGTACTGCTCGCCCTCGGGCAGGAACTCCGCGCGCAGCCCCTGGTTGGCCGGCTCCCAGGTGGCACCGCCGTCGCGGGTGCGGTAGACCCCGCCGGTCGAGATCGCGGCGACCAGGGAGTCGGGGTCCTCGGGGTGCGGGAGCAGGGTGTGGAAGGCCTGGCCGCCGAAGCCGGCGCGCCACCGCTCGCGGTGGGGGTGGTCCCACAGCCCCTCGACGAGCGCGAAGGTCTCGCCGCCGTCGTGCGAGCGCCACACCGCCCCCGGCTCCGTGCCGGCCCAGACCACGCCGGGTGCGCTGCCCGCCACCAGCTGCCAGACCCGCTCCACCGCGGCCTCGCGCCGCTCCTCGAACCGCACGCCGCCGTCGGGAGCGGCCTGCCAGGTGGCCCCCAGGTCGTCGGAGCGGATCACGCGCGGGCCCAGCCACATCGAGGAGGCGCCGGCGAGCAGCCGCACCCGGCCCTCGCGGGTGTCGACCAGGCAGGAGTAGACCTCGTCGGTCTCGACGTGCGGCCCCGTGAAGCGCCACTCCTCGCGCTCGGCGTCAGAGCGGCCGATCCACAGCCCCTTGCGCGTGCCCACCATCAGGACGGTCTCGGACATGCTCGGATTCCTCTCGTCGACGGGTCGGTCACTACCGTGACCCGGTGAGCGGGCGGAAGTCATCGGTGCGGCGCGTGGCGACCTCGCCCGTGCTGCTCGTCCTGGTGGGCATCGCCTCGGTGCAGCTGGGCGCAGGGGTGGCCAAGAGCCTCTTCGACGAGGTCTCCCCCACCACGCTGGTGTGGCTGCGCCTGGCCTCGAGCCTGCTGATCTTCGCCGCCGTCGTGCGCCCGCGCCTGCGCGGCCACAGCCGCGGCGACTGGCTGGTGGTGCTCGGCTTCGGCCTCGCGCTCGGCACCATGAACTGGGCGATCTACCAGTCCTTCGCGCGCATCCCGCTCGGGATCGCGGTCACCATCGAGTTCGTCGGGCCGCTCAGCCTCGCGCTGCTCGGCTCGCGGCGGGTGCGCGACCTGGCGTGGGTGGGCCTCGCCGCCGCCGGCGTGGCGCTGCTCGGCCTCGACACCGACGGCGTCACCTGGGCGGGCGCCGGGTTCGCGCTGCTGGCCGGCGCCGCGTGGGCGGCGTACATCCTGCTGAGCGCGCAGACCGGACGGCGCTGGGAGGGCGTCGACGGGCTGGTGGTGGCCAGCCTGGTCGCGACGCTCCTGCTGACGCCGTACGTCGTGGGACCGGGGCGCGGCGACCTCGACCGCGCCTGGGTCCTCGCCGTGGGCGCCGCCGTGGGGCTGCTCAGCTCGGTGGTGCCCTACAGCTGCGAGCTCGTGGCGCTGCGCACGCTGCGCCCGGCCGTCTTCGGGATCCTGATGAGCCTGGAGCCGGCCGCGGCGGCGCTCGCCGGCATCGTCGTGCTCGGCGAGCTGCTGAGCACGCCGCAGTGGCTGGCCATGGCGTGCGTGGTCGTGGCCAGCATCGGCGCCACCCGCAGCGGGCGCCCGCTGCCGGCGCCCGTGCCCGACTGAGGCCTGACCAAGGCCTGACCAAGGCCTGACCAAGGCCTGACACCGTGTCGCGGGCACGGTTCATCCCCCCGACACACGGCCTTGACGTGGCCGTCGCGAGCCCGCACTAGCCTCGGACCCACCGCCCCGGACTCGTCAGCAGGACTCGTCGACAGGAGCCGCCCATGCGCACCCGGATCCCCCACCAGGTCCTCCAGCCGCTCGCCCGCGCCCGCCGCTGGCCGGTCGAGGCCCAGCAGCGGGCCTGCCGCAACGCCATGGTCGCGAGCACCGCCCTGGCCCGCACCCGCGCCGAGCGCGACGACGTCGAGGAGTTCCTCGCCGCCCGTGCCCGGGCCGCCGAGGCCGGTCCCGGCGCCCGCCACGCCTAACCGCGCGTCGCACGTCACGCCCCGCACCGCGCGATCCTGCGGCATGATCGGGTCATGCCGATCTCCCGCGCCCGCACCGGGACCGCCTCCTCGCTGAGCTTCCACGAGGTCCTCTCCGACGACGGGACGCGCCTGCGGGCGTGGACCAACGACGCCGAGGGCGCCTTCCCGGGGCCCACCGTGCTGCTGTGCAACGGCCTGGGCACCAACCCCTGGTCGTGGCCGGCGCTGCTCGAGCCCGACTGCGGCGTGCGGGTCATCTCGTGGAACCACCGCGGCACCGGTGGCTCGGCCCGCCCCGTCGACACCGACCGCGTCGGCATCGAGGAGTTCGTCGAGGACGGGCTGTCGGTGATGGACCACTTCGGCGTGGACCGCGCGGTGCTCATGGGGTGGTCGATGGGCGTCAACACGATGTACGAGCTGGCCTTCCGTCACCCCGAGCGGGTCGCGGGGCTCTTCGCCGTCGCGGGCGTGCCCGGCGACACCTTCGCCACCATGCTCGGCCCGCTGCACCTGCCCCACCCGCTGGCGCGCCTGCTCACCGTCAACGTCTCGCGCGCGATGCGCCTGGCCGGCCCGCTGCTGACCCCGATCTCGACGCGGCTGCCGATCGGCGAGAAGGCCGTGGCGCTGCTCAGCCACAGCGGCTTCATGCTGCCGGTGCACGACCTCGAGGCGACCGCGCTCACGGTGAAGGAGTTCCTCACCACCCCGCTGGGCTGGTACTTCCACCTCGCCCTGCGCACCTCCGAGCACGGGCGGGTCTCGCTGCGCAACATCCGCGTGCCCGCCGCCTTCGTCGCCGGCACCTGGGACGTGCTGGCCGGTGCCCGCGACATGGCCAGCGCCGCCGCCCGCATCCCCGGAGCCACCTACACCGAGATCGCCGGCAGCCACTTCCTGCCCCTCGAGCACCCCGACCGGGTCCACACGCTGCTGCGGGAGTTCCTGTCCCGCGTCAGCGGCTGACCCGGCCGGTCACGAGGCTGCGCCGCGCGGCGCGGCGCAGCGTGGTCAGCACGGCGGGGCCCAGCACCAGCACGGCGACGACGTTGGTCACCGCCCGCACGGTGTCCCACCCGGCCGTGGAGGTGAGCAGCGTGTAGACCGCGAAGGTGTGCAGGTTCTCCAGCACCGGTGCGCCCGGCTCGAAGGCGAGCTGGAGCTCCTGTCCCGGCACGTAGACGCCGGTCAGGAAGGGCCAGCTGGAGAGGTTCATCAGCAGCCCGTAGACGTACGCCGCGACCGCGGCGTAGACCGCCAGCAGCACGAGCTCGCCGCGGCCCGTCACCCGTCGTGGCAGCAGCCCCGCGCCCATGCCCACCCAGGCCGAGCAGATCATCTGGAAGGGCAGCCACGGCCCGACGCCCGCGGTGAGCAGCGCGGAGGCGAAGAGCGAGGTGCAGCCGAGCACGAAGCCGAAGCCCGGCCCGAAGACCCGCCCGGCCAGGATGATGAGGAAGAAGACCAGCTCCACGCCGCCGGTGCCCGGGGAGACGCCCCGCACCACGGCCACCACCGCGCTGAGCACGCCGAGCACCGCCAGCACCCGGGGGTCGAGACCGCCCTCGCTGACCTCGGCGAGCACCACCGCCACCACCACCGGCAGCAGCACCAGGAAGACGAACGGCGGGTCGACCCGCTCGCCCGCGGGGGCGTCGAGCAGCAGCGGCCACAGCAGCATGAGCAGCCCGGCGACGCCGGCCACGACCAGCACCGCCGCCGTGCGCCGCGAGACCGGCACCGCGGCGGGCCGCGCCGGCTGCGGAGCGCGCACCCGCGGGGTCGTCGAGGAGCTCACGCCGTCACCGGCTCGCCGGGGCCGGCGGCCAGCGCGGCGACGACCTCGTCGACGCGCAGCCAGGGCGCGCCGAGCACCTTGGTGACCTGCGGGGCGAAGGCGGGCGACTCGGCCACGACCCGGCGCACGGGGCCGGCCGAGACGACCTCGCCCTCGGCCAGGACCACCACGTCGTCGGCGGCCTGGGCCACGAACTCGACGTCGTGGGTGGCCACGAGCACGGCCTGACCGCCCGCGGCGAGGTCGCGCAGCACCCGGGCGAGCACGTGCTTGGCGGCGTAGTCGAGACCGCGGGTGGGCTCGTCGAGCAGCACGACGCGGGGCCGGGCCACCAGCACCACGGCGAGCGCGAGCGCGAGGCGCTGGCCCTCGGAGAGGTCGCGCGGGTGGGAGTCGTCGGGGATGCCGGGCACGAGGCGGTCGAGCAGCGCGCGGCAGTCGCCCGGGGCGCCGTCGACGTCGGCGGCCGCGCACTCCTCGACCACGGTCTCGAGGTAGAGCAGGTCGGCGGCGGTCTGGGGCAGCATCGCGACGTGCCCGCGGCGCCGGTCGGCCGGCAGCCGGCCGGTGTCGACGCCGTCGACCTCCAGGTCGCCGCCGCGGCGGGCGCGGCTGCCCTGGAGGGTCCACAGCAGGGTCGACTTGCCGGCGCCGTTGCGACCCATGAGGCCGACCACGCGTCCGCCGAGCAGGGTGAGGTCGACCTCGCGCAGGGCGACGGTCTGGCCGTGGGTCACGGTCACCCCGCGGGCCCGGGCGGCGCGCGCGGCGTAGGGGGCGACCGGGGCCGGCGCGGCCGGCGGCTCCGCGAGGCGCTCGCGCAGCGCCCGCACCCGCCGCCGGGCGTCGCGCACGCTCAGCGGGAGCGGGTCCCAGTCGGCGGCACGGCCGAGCTCCACGAGCGGGGGCGCGACGGGCGAGGTGGCGAGCAGCTGCGAGGGCTCCCCCACCCGCACCCCGCCGTCGCCGGTCAGCAGCACCATCCGGTCGGCGAAGGGCACGACCCGCTCGAGGCGGTGCTCGGCCAGGAGCACCGAGACCCCCAGGTCGTGCACGAGGCGGGTGAGGGTGGCCAGCACCTCCTCGGCCGCCGTGGGGTCGAGGGCGGAGGTGGGCTCGTCGAGCACGAGCAGCCGCGGGTGCATCGTGAGCACCGCGCCGATGGCGACGCGCTGCTGCTGGCCGCCCGAGAGGGTGCGCAGGTCGCGCCCGCGCAGGTCGGCGATGCCGAGCAGGTCGAGGGTCTCCTCGACCCGGCGGCGCATGGTCTCGCCGGGCAGGCCGAGCTGCTCCATGCCGTAGGCCAGCTCCTCCTCGACGGTGTCGGTGACGAAGCCGGCGGCCGGGTCCTGCCCGACGTAGCCGATGGCGTGGGCGCGCTCGCGGGGCGGGTCGTGCACGATCGAGCGGCCCTCGAGCAGCACGTCGCCGGAGAGCACCCCGCCGGAGAAGCGCGGCACCAGACCCGTCACCACCCCGAGCAGGGTCGACTTGCCCGCGCCGGTCGGGCCCGAGACCAGCACCAGCTCGCCCTCCTCGACCTCCAGGTCGACGCCGTGGAGCACGGGCTGGGCGGCGCCGTCGTAGGCGAAGCCGATGTCGCGCAGCACGATCACGCCGTCACCACCCGGGGGGCGGAGACCCGCGTCGGCGGGCTGGCCACGGCGCCCAGCAGCGCCACCCCGGCGCCGAGGAGCACCGCGAGGCTCACCGTCGGCACGGCGTCGAGGCGGGGCAGCGCCACCAGCGGCTGCTGGCGCGCGACCCACTGGCCGAGCACGGCCACGACCACGCCCGCGGCGACCACGAGCAGCTCGGGGGTGCGCCAGCGGTCGGGGCGGTAGCGCGAGCGCTCCACGCGCCGGCCGGCGCTGACCGTGCCGAGCACGGCCACCGCGACGCCGAGCAGGAGCATCGGCGTGGCCAGCCAGCGGGGCGCCTCCTGGTCGAGGCCGGCGTAGACGCCCACGCAGACCCCGCACAGGCCGGTGAGCATGAGGGCACCCGTGACCCGGCGACGCGCCGGCGAGGCGTCACCGGAGCGGCCGTAGCCGCGGGTGTCCATGCCAGCGGCCAGGGCCAGGGAGCGCTCGAGCGCGTCCTCCAGCACCGGCACCAGGAAGCGGCGCAGCGACCCCACCCGCCCGGCCGCGGGCGCCGCGCGCAGCGACTGCGCGGCGCGCACCCGCTGCACGCTGTCGGCCAGCTGCGGGAGCACCGAGACCGCGACCACGAGCGCCGTGCCGACCTCGTAGAGCGCCGGGGGCACCGAGCGGAGCAGCCGCTTGGGGTTGGCCAGGGAGTTGGCCGCGCCCACGCAGATGACGATCGTGGCCAGGCGCAGGCCCTCGTAGGCGCCGGCGAGCAGCGACTCCAGCGTCACCGGCCCGAGCAGCACGATGCCGGCCGCGGCCTCGGGCAGCGGCACCGCGGGCAGGTCGAGCAGCACCGTGCCGTTGGACCCGCCGCCGAAGACGACCCGGAACACCACGCGGATGACCACGATGGCGACGCCGAGCCACACGTAGAGCCGGAACGACGCCCCCCACGGCTGGTCGGAGCGGCGCAGGCCCACCGCCAGGGCCGCGACCCCCACGAGCAGCAGCAGGCTGAGCGGGTTGGTGGTGGCCGAGGCCGCCACGGCGAGACCGATCGCCCACAGCCACCAGGCCACGGGATGGAGGTCGCGCGCGAGACGGCCGCGGCTCACGCCTGCGGCCCCCCGGCGGAGCGGCGGCGTACGGCGAGCACGACACCGGCCACGGCCAGCAGCCCGGCCACGGCGCTCAGCCCCACCCACGCGGGCAGTCCGTCCGCGTCGGCGGCCGCATCGGCGTCGTCGGCGGAGTCGGCGGCGGCGTCGGCCAGCACCTCGGCGCCCGAGGGCTCGGCCGAGCCGCTCGCCGAGGGGCTCGGCGACGCGGAGGCGTCGTCGCGCTCGCCGCGCCCGCCGCGACCCTCGCGCCCGGCGCGGTCCTCGTCGCGGGCGCGCTCGTCGGGGCGCCGGTCGCCCGTGCGCCCGGAGCGGTCGGACCCGGCCGCGCCGGTCGTCCCGGACGGGCCGTCGGGGTCGGCCGTGGCGCTCGGCGTCGGGGTGGCCGCGGGCGCGGAGGGCGCGGGGCCACCCGCGCCGCCGCCGGCCGAACCGCCGCCGGAGCCCCCGGAGCCGCTCCCGCCGGAGCCGGCGCCGCCTCCGGAGCCGCCCTCGGGGCCGTCGTACCGGGCCGGGGCGACACCGGGCTGGTCGCTGCCGCTGCCGTCGACCCACGCGAAGGCGACCGAGCCGCCCTCGGGCACGGTGAGGCCGGAGACGCCGCGGGTCGCGTAGGTCCACGAGCCCGACGTGCCGTCGGAGACCCACAGCGACCAGTAGGCGGTGGCCGGCGGGGTGCGCTGGCAGGTCTGCTCGGCGGGCTTGCCCTGCACGGTGCAGACGAAGTCGCCCTGGCCCGCGACGTAGGCCAGGTCGACGCCGGCGGCCTCGAGGACCTCCTGGGCGGAGTCGCCCCCGCCCCCGGGCACGCAGAGCTGGGCGATGCCGCCGCCGAGCTCCTTGAAGTCGACGACGGCGCTGGCGCCCTCGCCGCCGGTGCACGACGCGGCCGAGGCCGGGGCCGGCACCAGCGCGGGGCCCGTCGCCACCGCCGTCAGGACGGCGGCGGCGACGGCGCGCAGGACGGTGTGGGCGCGCACGGTCAGCGCACGACCCGGACGGTCGCCTCGCCGGAGCGGTCGACGAACTGACCCTTCGCCCGGAGCGTCGCGAGTCCCAGCGCCCCACTGATGCGCACCTCGGTGACGACACGGCCCTCCGCGTCGGCGCGGGCCACGCTCTTCGCGCCGCGGAACGTCACCACGGTGCGCTCCCCGGGCACGAGACCGGAGACGGTCACGACCTGGGACCCACCCCGCTCCGCGCGCCGGGCGGTGTCGACGCCGAGGGTCTTGGGGCCGAGCACGCGCACGTCGACCGAGCCGACGAGGCCGCTCTCGCCCCGCACCTCGTAGGTGGCGGTGCCGGCGCGCCCGGGGTTGACGGTGAGGTCGGCCGAGCCGTCGCGACCGGCGGTGGCGCCCACGGTCTCGCCGCGGCCGGTGAGGCAGAGCTTGGCGCCCGGGACCAGCCCGGTGACGCTCACGGTGAGGGCGCGGCCCTTGCGGGCGAGGTCCTTCGCGGCGACGGCGTCCTCGCCGGCGTCGGTGGAGGAGGCCAGCGCGGGCGCGGCCTGGGCGGTGGCGCGCAGGAACTGCCCACGGTCGGCCGCGACGATCCCGTCGGTGCGGGCACCCTTCAGCGCCGCGTCGTCGTAGGCCACGGCGCCGAGGTCGGCGTCGTCGAAACGGTTGCAGTCGCCGACACCGGCGACCTGGCGGGCCCGCAGCCAGGCCGCGGCGTCGGCGGCGGCGCCGGCGCTGGCCGCGCCCACGCCGAGGTCGGCGAGGTCGCCGAGGGCCCAGCCGGCCAGGCCGGTGCTGTTGGCGTTGCCGGGGAAGGCGGTGGCGTCGGTGCCGGAGTCGAAGGAGCCGTTGGCGTTCTGGAAGCCGGCCAGCCAGGCGGCGGCGTCGGCCAGCGCGGCGTCGACCTCGGCGTCACCCGCCTGGGGCAGCAGCGACAGCACGGCCTGCGCGGTGGCGTCGACGCTGGCGTCGGCCCCGCTCCCGCAGGCCTGGTCGGTCGCGGTGGCCGGCGCGAAGTCCTGGCGGAAGAAACCGACCCCGCACTGCTGGAGCAGCAGGAAGTCGGTGGCGGCGTCGGCCTCGTCGCTGCCCGCGGCCTGGAGGCCGCGCACGGCGAAGGCCTGGCCCAGCGTGTTGGCGAAGTCGCCGGTCGGGTCGGGCTCGCCGTCCTTCGTGGCGACGTCGGCGATGCGCCCGGCGGTGGCACCGGTGTCGGCGGTCTGGGCCTCCAGCGCGCCGACGAGGTCGATCTCCTCGACGGTGGCCGGGTCGACCCCCGCGGCCTGGAGGCCCACGAGGGCCTTGGCCACGGCGCCGGCCGCGCGCCCGGCGTACTGGGCGCCGTCGAAGGAGTAGGCGTAGTCGGTGTAGACCGTGGGGTCCTCGGCGACGGCCGCGGCGATCGCGTCGACGGTGGCGTCCTGCCCGCCGACGGCGGCGAGCGCGAGCTCGGCGTCGATGGACAGCCCGTAGTCGGTGAACGGCGCGCCGAAGCTGTCGTAGGTCAGCAGGCCGTCGTCGACCTGGCCCGCGAGCCAGCCGCCGGCGCGCTGCGCGGCCACGGGGTCGAGGTCGCCGGCGGCGGCCTGGGCCGGGGTGGTGAGGCCGGGCACCGCCAGCAGGGCCAGGGACAGGACGGGAGCGGCGGCGAGGGCGCTCGCGCGGCGCAGGGGGTGACGCATGGGGTTTCCTTCCCGCTGCGCACGGCGGGAGGCGCCCCAGCTGATCCGGGGCGGGCCACCCGCCGTGTTCCTCGACAGCGAATGATCAGGACGCGTCGCAGCAGGTGCTCCGGCTCGCCGCCCCGGGGAGGTCCCGGCACGGCCTACGGTTGCGGGTCAGCGCCGGACTCCGACCGGCTTCCCCCACGTGCGGGCGTGATGAGTGGTGCGGGGGCAGCGTAACCCGGGACCGCCCCCGCCGCCGCCTCAGGACAGCTTCTCGAGCACGAGCTCCTTGACCCGCGCCGCGTCGGCCTGGCCGCGCATCTCCTTCATCACGGCGCCGATGAGCGCACCGGCCGCGGCGACCTTGCCGTCGCGGATCTTGTCGGCGATGGCGGGGTTCTCGGCGATGGCCTTGTCGACCGCGGCCGACAGGGCGCCCTCGTCGGAGACCACGGCCAGGCCGCGGGCCGCGACGACCTCCTCCGGGGTGCCCTCGCCGGCCAGCAGGCCGTCGAAGACCTGGCGGGCCAGCTTGTCGGTCAGCTCGCCGGCGTCGACCATGGCCTGCACGCGCGCGACGTGCTGCGGCGTGACGCCGAGGGCGCCGATCTCGACCCCGGAGTCGTTGGCGCGCCGCGCCATCTCACCCAGCCACCACTTGCGCGCGGACTGTGGTGCGGCGCCGGCGGCGATGGTCTCCTCGACCAGGCCGAGGGCGCCCGCGCCCACGGTGTCGCGCATCTCCAGGTCGGTGAAGCCCCATGACTCCTGCAGCCGGGCCAGGCGGGCGCGGGGGTTCTCCGGCATGGTGCCGCGCAGCTGCTCCACCCACTCGCGCGACGGTGCCACCGGCACCAGGTCGGGCTCGGGGAAGTAGCGGTAGTCCTCGGCGTCGGACTTCTCGCGCCCCGACGTCGTCACGCCGGTGTCCTCGTGCCAGTGGCGCGTCTCCTGCAGGATCGAGCGGCCCTCGCCCAGCACGGCGGCGTGGCGCTGCATCTCGTAGCGCACCGCACGCTCGACCGAGCGCAGCGAGTTGACGTTCTTGGTCTCGGTGCGGGTGCCGAGCGCACCGGAGCCCTTCGGGGCCAGCGAGAGGTTCACGTCGGCGCGGATGGAGCCCTGGTCCATGCGGGCGTCGGAGACACCGAGGGCGACAATCAGCTCGCGCAGCTGCGCGACGTAGGCCTTGGCGACCTCGGGGGCCTGCGCACCGAGCCCGGTGATGGGCTTGGTGACGATCTCGATGAGCGGGATCCCGGCGCGGTTGTAGTCGACCAGCGAGTAGTCGGCGCCGTGGATGCGGCCGGTGGAGCCGCCGACGTGCAGCGACTTGCCGGTGTCCTCCTCCATGTGGGCGCGCTCGATCTCCACGCGCACCGTCTCCGTGCCGCCGTCGGCGGTCGGCACCAGGACGTCCATCCAGCCCTCGAACGCGATCGGCTCGTCGTACTGGCTGGTCTGGAAGTTCTTCGGCATGTCGGGGTAGAAGTAGTTCTTCCGCGCGAAGCGGCACCACTCGGCGATGTCGCAGTTGAGCGCGAGGCCGATGCGGATCGCCGACTCCACCGCCTTGGCGTTGACCACCGGCATCGCACCCGGCAGGCCCAGGCAGGTCGGGCAGACCTGGGTGTTGGGCTCGGCGCCGAACTCGGTGGGGCAGCCGCAGAACATCTTGGTCGCGGTGTTGAGCTCGACGTGGACCTCCAGGCCCATCGCCGGGTCGTAGGCGGCGAGGACCTCGTCGTAGTCGACGAGGACGTCGCCGGTGGTGGAGGTGCTCATGCGGAGGCTCCGTTCGCGTCGGTCGGGCCGGCCTGGGCGGCCAGGGCGGGCGCGCGGTCGAGCAGCGGGCCGCCCCACCGCTCGTGGAGGGCGGCCTCGAGGGCCGCGCCCACGCGGTACATCCGGTCGTCGGCCAGGGCCGGCGCCAGGATCTGGAAGCCGGCCGGCAGGCCGTCCTCGTCGGCCAGGCCGCTGGGCAGCGACATGCCGGGCACGCCGGCCAGGTTGGCCGGGATGGTGGCGAGGTCGTTGAGGTACATCGCCAGCGGGTCGTCGAGCTTCTCCCCCAGCTTGAAGGCCGTCGTCGGCGCGGTCGGTGAGACCAGGACGTCGACCTTCTCGAACGCGGCGGCGAAGTCGCGGGCGATGAGCGTGCGCACCCGCTGCGCCGTGCCGTAGTAGGCGTCGTAGTAGCCGCTCGACAGGGCGTAGGTGCCGAGGATGATGCGGCGCTTGACCTCGTCGCCGAAGCCGGCGTCGCGGGTGGCCCGCATGACCTGCTCGGCGCTCGGCGAGTCGACGCCCTCGGGCAGCACCCGCAGGCCGTAGCGCATGGCGTCGAACTTGGCGAGGTTGGAGGAGGCCTCGCACGGCATGATCAGGTAGTAGGTCGCCAGGGCGTGCACGAAGGTCGGGCACGACACCTCGACGACCTCGGCGCCGGCCTTGACCAGCAGCTCGAGCGACTCCTCGAAGCGCGCCTGCACCCCGGCCTGGTAGCCCTCGCCGGAGAGCTCGGTGATGACGCCGACGCGCACGCCGGACAGGTCGCCCTCCGCGCCGCGACGGGCGGCGTCGACCAGCGACGGCAGCGGCTGGTCGACCGAGGTGGAGTCGAGCGGGTCGTGCCCGCCCACCAGCTCGTGCAGCAGCGCGGAGTCGAGGACCGTGCGCGTGACCGGGCCGACCTGGTCGAGGGAGTTGGCCATGGCCACGAGGCCGTAGCGCGAGACCCCGCCGTAGGTCGGCTTGACGCCCACGGTGCCGGTGACCGCGCCGGGCTGGCGGATCGAGCCACCGGTGTCCGTGCCGAGGGCCAGCGGAGTCTCGAAGGCGGCCAGGGCCGCGGCCGAGCCGCCGCCGGAGCCGCCGGGGATGCGCTCGAGGTCCCACGGGTTGCGGGTGGGGCCGTAGGCGGAGTGCTCGGTGGAGGAGCCCATCGCGAACTCGTCCATGTTGGTCTTGCCCAGGATCGGCAGGCCGGCGGCCCGGAGCCGGGCGACCACCGTGGCGTCGTAGGGCGGGACCCAGCCCTCGAGGATCTTCGAGCCGCACGTCGTGGGCAGCCCCCGGGTGGCCAGGACGTCCTTGACCGCGATCGGCACGCCGTCGAGCGCCGAGGCCGGCGACCCCGCCGCGCGACGCTCGTCGGAGGCGGCGGCCGCCGCCAGCGCACCCTCGGCGTCGACGTGGAGGAAGGCGTGCACGCCGGCGTCGGGTCCGCCGTCGACCGCGGCGATGCGGTCGAGGTGGGCCTGGGTCAGCGCGACGGAGGTGGTCGTGCCCGCGGCGAGGTCGGCGGCCAGGTCGGCGGCCGTGCGGCGGGTCAGGTCGGCGCTCACTGCTCGTCCCCGAGGATGCGCGGCACCATGAAGCGCTGCTGCTCCGACTCGGGGGCACCGGCCAGCGCGGCCTCGGCGCCCAGCCCGGGCACCACGACGTCCTCGCGGAAGACGTTGGTGAGCGGGAGCGCGTGGGAGGTCGGGGGCACGTCGTCACCGGCCACGCCGCTGATCGAGGCGACCGACTCCAGGATCACCGACAGCTGCGGGGCGAGGTGGTCGAGCTCGGCGTCGGACAGGTCGATCCGGGCGAGGTTCGCCAAGTGCTCGACCTCGTCTCGGGTTATCTCAGGCATGGCGCTCATCCTAGGGCCGTCGCCCCGGGTCACCCGCAGGGACCTTGTGGGGCGCCGAGCGATGGCTACCGTGGAAGTTGAACGGTCAACCGACTCGCGATCCCACGGAGGTACCACCCGTGCCCAGCAAGCTCTCGATCATCTACTACTCCGGCTTCGGCAGCACCCACGCCATGGCCGAGCGCCTGGCCCAGACCGCCGAGGGACTCGGCGCCGAGGTCCGGCTGCGCCACGTCGCCGAGACCGCGCCCCGCGAGGCCGTCGAGTCGGTCGACGCCTGGAAGCAGCACGTGGAGGAGCAGGCGAGCAAGCCCACCGCCAGCCCCGACGACCTCGACTGGGCCGACGCCGTCCTCTTCGGCTCGCCCACCCGCTACGGCCACGTCACCAGCCAGCTCCAGTCCTTCATCGACACCCTCGGCCCGCTGTGGGGCGAGGGCAAGCTGGCCGACAAGGTCTACGCCGCCTTCACCTCCAGCCAGACCCTCCACGGTGGCCAGGAGACGACGCTGGAGGCCATGCACACGACCTTCGCCCACTTCGGCGGCATCATCGTGCCCCCGGGCTACACCGACCCGGTGAAGTTCGCCGACGGCAACCCCTACGGCGTCGGCAAGGTCACCGGCCAGACCAGCGAGCTCGACGACACCGACCGCAGCGCGCTCGACCACTTGGTCACCCGCGTGCTCTCGGTCAGCGACAAGTTGAACGCCTGAGCCTGCGCTCCACCCGCTCGCGAGCGCCGTCCCACAGCCGTGGGGCGGCGCTCGCCGCGTGACGGGGACTCGCCTGGCCGGCGCGGTCGGTCGTCGGCGTCGGTGAGTGGCGGGAGACGACACATGCGGCGGCCGTCGAACCGTCGTACGCCGCCACGTCTCGGGCGGGCCGACCGGCGACGCGCGGCGCCCCGCGTGGGCGGCCGATGCTGGCGTCGCACGCGAGGACCGACCGTGCGGTAAGTGGCGGGAAACGACACCGTCGGCGGCCGTCGGCCGGTCGTATGCCGCCACTTCTCGGCCGGCCGGCGACGCGCGGCGCCCCCGCGGGAGCGGCCGATGCTGGCGTCGCACGCAAGGACCGACCGTGCGGTAAGTGGCGGGAAACGACACCGTCGGCGGCCGTCGGCCGGTCGTATGCCGCCACTTCTCGGGCGGGCTGGCCGGGCACGCGAGGTGCTTCGCCTGCGTGGCGGGCGTGAGAGGGACCTGGCGCGGGTGTCGGTGGTTGTCAGACGGTCGCTCGCACTCCGGCTCGAGCACCACGTGGCGCCGTGGTTTCGAGACGGTCGCTGGCGCTCCCTCCTCAACCACCGGGGGCTGGCGCTCCCTCCTCAACCACCAGAGGGCTGGCGCTCCCTCCTCAACCATCAGGGCTGGCGGTCCCCCCTCCACCACCGGGGCTCGGCGCCGGAGCAGAGCCCTCCGGGGCTCAGCCGTCGTCGTCGGCACCCTCCGGAGCCTGGGACGTGGCGTCCTGGTCGTCGACCGGGGGTGGCGGTCCCTCGGCGAGCAGGCGGGTGAAGCCCTCCTCGTCGAGGACGGGGAGGCCGAGTTGCTCGGCCTTGTCGGCCTTGGAGCCGGCGTTGGCGCCGACGACGACGAAGTCGGTCTTCTTCGACACCGACCCGGCGGCCTTGCCGCCGCGCGAGAGGATCGCCTCCTTGGCCGAGTCGCGGCTGTAGCCCTCCAGCGACCCGGTGACGACCACGGTGAGTCCCTCGAGGGTGCGGGGCACCGACTCGTCGCGCTCGTCGGCCATGCTCACGCCGGCCTGCTCCCAGCGGTCGACGATCGCGGCGTGCCACGGCACCTCGAACCACTCGATGACGGCCTCCGCGATGGTGGGCCCCACGCCCTCGGCCGCGGCGAGCTGCTCCTCGGTGGCGGCGCGCAGCGCGGCCATGGAGCCGAACTCCTGGGCCAGCGCCCGTGCGGCGGTCGGGCCGACGTGGCGGATCGAGAGGGCCACCAGCACCCGCCACAGCGGGACCTGCTTGCGCTCGCCGAGGTGGCTCAGCAGCCGCTGCCCGTTGGCCGACAGCACCCGCTCGCCCTCCTCGCCCTTCTTCGCCGCGCGCGTGAACAGGTCGGTGCGCAGCAGGTCGTCGGGCCCGAGGGAGAACACGTCGCCCTCGTTGGCGATCACCCCGGCGTCGAGCAGCGCGGAGGCCGCCTCGTAGCCGAGCCCCTCGATGTCGAAGGCGCCGCGGCCCGCGACGTGGAAGACCCGCTCGCGCACCTGGGCCGGGCAGTGCTCGTGGTTGGGGCAGCGCAGGTCCTTGTCGCCCTCCTTCTGCTCCGCCAGCGGGGTGTCGCAGGCGGGGCAGCGTGTGGGCATCACCCACTCCGCCAGCCCCTCGGGCCGCAGCGCGAGCACGGGCCCCAGGATCTCGGGGATGACGTCGCCCGCCTTGCGCAGGATGACGGTGTCGCCGGGGCGCACGTCCTTGCGGCGCACCTCGTGGGCGTTGTGGAGGGTGGCGTTCTCGACCGTGGATCCGGCCACCCGGGTCGGCACCATCACGCCGTACGGCGTGGCGCGCCCGGTGCGGCCGACGTTGACCCGGATGTCGAGCAGCTCGGCGTTGACCTCCTCCGGGGGGTACTTGAACGCGATGGCCCACCGCGGCGCCCGGCTGGTCGAGCCGAGCCGTCGCTGCAGCGAGACGTCGTCGACCTTGACCACGACCCCGTCGATCTCGTGCTCGACGTCGTGGCGGTGCTCGCCGTGGTGCTCGATGAAGGCGCGGACCTCGGCGAGCCCGGGGAGCACCCGCACCCGCGGGCTGGTCGGCAGGCCCCAGGCGGCGAGCGCGTCGTAGGCCTGCGACTGCGAGGCCGGCTCGAAGCCGCGCCGAGCGCCGATGCCGTGGCAGACCATGCCGAGCGCCCGGGTGGCGGTGACCCGCGGGTCCTTCTGGCGCAGCGACCCCGCGGCGGCGTTGCGCGGGTTGGCGAAGACCGGCTTGCCCGCGTCGGTCATGGCGGCGTTGAGCCGCTCGAAGGCCGCGGTGGGCAGGAACACCTCGCCGCGGACCTCCACGAGCTCGGGCACCGCGAAGCCCTCGGCGAAGACCAGGCGGTGCGGGATGGAGTCGATGGTCTTGACGTTGGGGGTGACGTCCTCGCCCGTGCTGCCGTCGCCGCGGGTCAGCGCCCTGACCAGGCGGCCCTGCTCGTAGAGCAGGTTGATGGCCAGCCCGTCGACCTTCAGCTCGCACAGCAGCGCCGGGTCGTCGACGCCGTCGCGGGCCAGGCGGGCGTGCCAGGCCGCGAGCTCGTCGTAGGAGAAGGCGTTGTCGAGGCTCTCCATGCGCTGGAGGTGGTCGACGGCGGTGAACTCGGTGCTGACCGCGCCGCCCACCCGCTGCGTGGGCGAGTCGGGGGTGCGCAGCTCGGGGAACTGCTCCTCCAGCTCCTCCAGCCGGCGCATCCGGGAGTCGAAGGCGGCGTCGTCGAGGGTCGGCGAGTCGAGCACGTAGTAGCGCCAGCGGGCGTCCTCGACCTCCTCGCTGAGCCGGCGGTGCTCGTCGCGGGCGTCGTCGCTCACGGGGACAGGCTCGGTCATGGGAGCCATCCTGCCGGGTCGCGCCGACAGCGGCGCACCCCCTTCCGGTCCGGGGTGCCCCGGGCCCATCCACCCCCCGCCGCGGCACCGAAGAAGCACCGTGACCACCCCGCACGCCGAGCGCCCCGCACCCTCGCTGACCCGGCTCGACGTCGAGGGCGCTCCCCGGGCGCTCGTGCTGATGCTCCACGGCGGCAAGCCCACCTCGCAGCAGGTCGTCGACGGTCGCAGCGCGTCGTGGCGCCGCGTGGCGGCCCTGCAGCGGGCCATCACCCCCGCCCTGCACGAGGCCGGCGCGTCGACCTGGCTGCTGCGCTACCGCGCCCGCGGGTGGAACCTCGACGGCGCGGGCGCCATCGCCGACGCCCGGTGGGCCCTCGCCCGGGCCCGTGCCGAGCTCGCCGACACCCCCGTCGTGCTGCTCGGTCACTCCATGGGCGCGCGCACCGCCGTGCACGTCGCCGACGACGACCGGGTCGCCGGCGTGGTCGCGCTCGCACCGTGGCTCCCGCCCGACGAGCCCGTGCGCGCCCTCACGGGCCGCCACCTGCTCGCCGCCCACGGCCGCAGCGACAAGATCACCTCGGCCCGTCAGACCGCGGCGTACGTCGAGCGCGCGGCCCGCGTCGCGGCGTCGGCCCGCCTCGTCGACATGGGCCGCGTGGGGCACTACATGTTCCGCCGGGTCGAGGACTGGAACCGCGTGGCCACCGAGGGCGTGCTCGACCTCCTCCAGCACCGGCCCGAGCACCGGCCCGAGCACCGCACCGAGCACCGCCGCCCCGACTGAGCGCGCACCCCGCCCCTCCCCCCTCCCCCCGCGGGACGCCGGACCGACATCCGCGCGTTGGCGCGGGAACACCTGGGCGTGCCATGCTGTTCGGGATGGAACGGAACCGTTTCGTTTCATCCAGGTGAACGGACCGCACGACCAGACGTGGAGCAGCCATGACCCCCGCCGAGACCCGACCGCGCGTCGAGGGAGACCGCGAGCAGGAGATCCTCGACGCCACCCTCGAGCTGCTGGGCGAGGTCGGCTACGACCGCCTCACCATGGACGCCGTCGCCACCCGGGCCAAGGCGTCGAAGGCGACGCTCTACCGCCGCTGGGGCGGGGGCAAGGTGGCCCTGGTCATCGACGCCCTCAAGGCGGCCAAGCAGCAGCCCGACCTGCCCGACACCGGGAGCCTGCGCGAGGACCTGCGCGCCGCCTTCTGCGGGATGGGCGGTCTGACCGACGACGAGACGGTCTCGCACTTCACCAGCATCCTCACCGCGATCAGCGTCGACCCGGAGTTCGCCACCGCCTTCCGCCGCGACGTCCTCGAGGCCAAGATCGCCGGCTCCCGCACGATCTGGGAGCGGGCCCGCGCCCGGGGCGAGCTGCGCGACGACGTCGACCTCGAGCTCATGGAGCCTGCCCTGGCCGGCATCGTCATGCACCGCGTCTTCCTGCTCGGGCGAGCGCCCGACGCCGACACCATCACGCGGGTGATCGACCAGATCATCCTCCCCGCGGCGACCCGCCGACCCTGACCGGGCCCGCCCGCTCCACCACGTCTCCACCACGTCTCGACCAGACCAAGGACATCCCATGACCGACACCGCACCGCCCGACCAGCAGGCAGGGGCGCACGAGCCGCGCCAGCTCCGCCTCGGCTGGGCCCTCGTCGTGATCTCGATCGCGCAGCTGATGGTCGTGCTCGACGCCACCATCGCCAACATCGCCCTGCCCTTCATCGGGGCCGACCTCGACATCGACCAGGCCAACCTCACCTGGATCGTCACCGGCTACGCCCTGGCCTTCGGCGGCTTGCTGCTCCTCGGTGGCCGCCTCGGCGACCTCTACGGCCGCCGCCGCGTCTTCATGATCGGCCTGGTCGTCTTCGCGGTCGCCTCGCTGCTCGGCGGCATCGCCACCAACGAGCCGCTGCTGCTCGCGGCCCGTGGCCTCCAGGGCCTCGGCGCGGCGCTCGCCTCGCCCGCCGCCCTGGCGCTCATCACCACGACCTTCCCGGCCGGCCCCGCGCGCAACCGCGCCTTCGCCGTCTACGCCGCCATGTCGGGCGCCGGCGCGGCCGTGGGCCTCATCCTCGGCGGCTGGCTCACCGGCATCTCGCCGCAGCTGCTCGGCGTCGACGTCGACGGCTGGCGCCTCACCTTCCTCATCAACGTCCCGATCGGCCTGGTCGCCGCCGCCCTCGCCCCGCGCTTCCTCAACGAGTCCGAGGGCACCGAGGGCCAGCTCGACGTGCCCGGCGCCGTCACCGGCACCCTGGGTCTGCTCGGCCTGGTCTACGGCCTGACCCGCGCCGGCGAGGAGGCCCACGGCTGGGGCGACACCTGGACCATCGCCTCGCTGGTGGCCGGCGTCGCGCTGCTGGTGGCCTTCGCGTTCGTGGAGTCGCGTGCGGCCCACCCGCTGCTGCCGATCCGCATCTTCCAGAACCGCACCCGTGCGGCCAGCTTCCTGGTGATGATGCTCGTGCCGGCCGCGATGTTCGCGATGTTCTTCTTCCTCAGCCTCTTCATCCAGCAGGTCGTGGGCTACAGCCCGCTGCACACCGGCTTCGCGTTCCTGCCGTTCTCGGTGGGCATCGTGATCGGCGCGGGCCTGTCGTCGAACCTCGTCAACCGCATCGACCCGCGCTTCATCGCCGGCACCGGCACGCTGCTGGCCGCGATCGCGCTCTTCGGCTTCTCGCGGCTCTCGGTCGACGAGTCGAGCGCCAACCTGCTCCAGGCCGTGATGCCGGGCGGCCAGCCCGTGGGCGAGGACCTCAACTACTGGGCCTCGATCTTCCCCTTCATCGTGCTGATGAGCTTCGGCATGGGCATGGTCTTCGTGCCGCTGACCCTCACCGCCGTGCACCACGTGCGTGCCGAGGACAGCGGCATCGGCTCGGGTGTGCTCAACACCATGCAGCAGGTCGGCGGCGCCCTCGGCCTCGCCGTGCTGGCCACCGTGTCGCTGCACTTCGCCAGCGGCCGGGGCGAGGAGCTCTCCCCCGACCTGCTCGCGGCCGCGCAGCAGCAGGGCCTCAGCGGCGACCAGATCCCGCAGGTCGTCGGCGCCGCCACGCAGCTCGGCTCCTTCACCGACGGCGCGACCGCGGCCTTCCTCGTCGGCTCGGCGATGATCCTGGTCGGCTCGCTCATCGTGTGGCTCTTCCTCGACGTCAAGCACGAGGAGCTCGCCACCGACGGCCCCGAGGGCGCCCCGGTGCACCTGGGCTGACGCCCGCACCCCACCGCTCGACGCCACGGGCCCGGTCACCTCGGTGACCGGGCCCGTGGCGTCACTGCCCGTGCCGCCCGGGTGCGGCCCGGGTGCGGCCGTCGTACGGCGGAGCCCTCAGCTCAGGCGGCGCGCGGTGTCGCTCGACAGGGCCAGCGCGCGGCGCGACCAGGCGACGTCGGCGCCGGCGAGGCCGCACGCCGGGCTGACGAGCAGCTGCCCGGAGACGCTGCCGGGGTCGATCCCGAGCATGTCGAGCCAGCGCTCGACCCGCTCGACGAGCGCCCTCTCCCCCGCCTCGGGCCCGGCCGCGGCGGCCGTGGTCGGCACGACGCCGAGCACGACGCTGTCGCCGGCCTCGAGCGCCTCGCCGAGGGCGTCGTGGTCGGCGGCGGTCATCAGCGACAGGTCGACGGCGAGGCCGCGGGCCCCGGCGCCGCGCAGGAGTCCGAGAGGTGTGCCGGCGGCGCAGGTGTGCACCCACGCCTCGCCGCCCGCCTCGGTCGCGGCGCCGAGCACCCAGCCGAGGGCGTCGGAGGCCTCGGGCGGGTGCACGGTGCGGTGGCGGCCGAAGCCGGACGCGGTGGGCACCCGGGCGTCGAGCACCGCGGCCAGCGCGGGCTCGTCGACCTGCACGACGAGCCGGGTGACGTCGGGCAGGCGCCGCCGCACGTCGCGCACGTGGTCGCGCACGCCCTCGGCCAGCGCCTGGGCCAGCTCGCGGCGCGCCCCGGCGTCGGCCAGCAGCTTGTCGCCGCGGGGCCGCTCCACGGTGGCGGCCAGGGTCCACGGCCCGGCCACCTGGATCTTGAAGGAGCCCGACAGGCCCTGGGCCTGCTCCTCCAGCACGTCGAGGTCCTGGGCGAGCAGGCTGCGGGCGCGCCGGTGGTCCACCCCGGCGCCGCCGCCGGTCAGGCGCCAGCCGGCGGGCTGGAGGTCGGCACCCAGCTCGGCCAGCACCGCGAGGCCGCGCCCGGTCATCGAGGCGGTGGCGCCGCGGCCGGGCAGCTCCACGAGGTGGGGCAGGTCGGGAAGGCTGTCCAGCACGGTGCGCGTCGCCTCGGCGACGGCGGCGGCGTCGTCGCCGGGCATCGAGCCGATGCCGGTGGCGGCGGTCATGCGGCGCTCACGCGGCGACCCGGGTGGTCGCGGTGATGGTGGCGGAGCCGACGACGCGGGTGCCGTCGTAGAAGACCGCGGCCTGGCCGGGGGCGATGCCGGAGGCGTGCTCGAGCAGCTCGACGCGCACCCGGTCGCCGTCGTGCACCTCGACCCGGGCGCGGTGCTCGGCGCCGTGGGCGCGCAGCTGCACGGTGACCGCGGGGCCCTCCAGCACCCGCGGCACGGTGCCGCACCAGCGGGGGCGGTCGGCCTCCAGGGCGCTCACCGCGAGCCGCTCGCGCGGCCCGACGCGCACGGTGCCCTCCACCGGCTCGATGTCGAGCACGAAGCGCGGCCGCCCGTCGGGGGCGGGCACCCCGAGCCGCAGCCCCTTGCGCTGGCCGATGGTGAAGCCGAACGTGCCGTCGTGGCGGCCCAGCTCCTCCCCCGTGGCGTCGTCGACGATGGCGCCGCCGTGGTTGGGCGCGCGGTCGCCCAGCTTCTCGCGCAGCCAGCCGGCGTTGTCGCCGTCGGCGACGAAGCAGATGTCGTGGCTGTCGGGCTTGTCGGCCACGAGCAGCCCGCGTCGCTCGGCCTCGACGCGCACGGCGGGCTTGGGGGTGTCGCCGAGGGGGAAGAGCGAGTGGGCCAGCTGCTGCTGGTCGAGCACCCCGAGCACGTAGGACTGGTCCTTGCCGGCGTCGGCGGCGCGGTGCATCTCGACCAGGCCGTCGGTGCCCGTGCGCAGCTGCGCGTAGTGGCCGGTGGCGACGGCGTCGAAGCCCAGCGCGAGGGCCCGGTCGAGCACGGCGGCGAACTTGATCCGCTCGTTGCACCGCAGGCACGGGTTGGGCGTGCGGCCGGCGGCGTACTCGTCCATGAAGTCCTCCACCACGTCGGCGTGGAAGCGCTCGGAGAGGTCCCAGACGTAGAACGGGATGCCGATGACGTCGGCCGCGCGGCGGGCGTCGTTGGCGTCCTCGATGGTGCAGCAGCCGCGAGCGCCCGAGCGGTACGACGCCGGGTTGCGCGACAGCGCGAGGTGGATGCCGGTGACGTCGTGGCCCGCCTCGGCCGCGCGGGCCGCGGCCACCGCGGAGTCGACGCCGCCCGACATGGCGGCGAGGACCTTCACAGCCGCGCCGCCCGGGCCCGCGCCACGACGGGGCCGATGGCCTCCAGCACGGCGTCGACGTCGGCGTCGGTGGAGGTGTGGCCCAGGGAGAAGCGCAGCGAGCTGCGGGCCTCGTCGTCGGGGTGGCCCATGGCCAGCAGCACGTGGGAGGCCTGCGGCACGCCGGCCGAGCAGGCCGAGCCGGTGGAGCACTCGATGCCGCGCGCGTCGAGCAGCATGAGCAGCGAGTCGCCCTCGCAGCCGGGGAAGGACAGGTGGGCGTTGCCGGGCAGCCGCTCGACCGGGTCGCCGTTGAGCACCGCCTCGGGCACGGCGGCCAGCAGGCCGGCCACGAGACGGTCGCGCAGGGCCGCCACCCGCTCCGCGTGGGCGGGCTGGTGCTCCACAGCGTGCGCGACCGCGGTGGCGAAGCCCGCGATCGCGGGGGTGTCGATGGTGCCGCTGCGGATGTCGCGCTCCTGCCCGCCACCGTGCACCAGGGCGGTCACCTCGACCTGGCGGCGCACCAGCAGCGCGCCGACGCCGTAGGGGCCGCCGACCTTGTGGCCGGTGACGGTCATCGCGTCGAGCCCGGAGGCCGCGAAGTCCAGCGGCACGGCGCCGAGGGCCTGCACGGCGTCGCTGTGCACCGGGATCCCGTGGGGCGCGGCGAGCGCGACGACCTCGGCCACCGGCTGCAGGGTGCCGACCTCGTTGTTGCCCCACATCACCGACACCAGCGCCACCGAGGCGGGGTCGCGCTCGATGGTGGCGCGCAGCGCGTCGAGGTCGACCCGGCCCTCGCCGTCGACCGCGAGCAGCTCGACCTCGGCGCCCTCGTGCTCCCCCAGCCAGTGCACGGGGTCGAGCACGGCGTGGTGCTCCACCGCGGTGGCCAGCACCCGCACGCGGCGCGGGTCGGCGCTGCGGCGCGACCAGAAGATGCCCTTGACCGCGAGGTTGTCTGCCTCGGTGCCGCCGGAGGTGAAGACGACCTCGCCGGGCCGGCAGCCCAGCGCGTGCGCGATCTGCTCGCGGGCCTCCTCCACCACGCGCCGGGCGTGGCGGCCCGAGGCGTGCAGCGAGCTGGGGTTGCCCACGTCGGCCAGTTGCCGCGTCATGGTCTCGATCGCGGCCGGCACCATCGGGGTGGTGGCGGCGTGGTCGAGGTAGACGGGAGTGGCGGTCATGTCCCTCCCAGGGTACGGCGGGGCCGCTCAGCCCACGACCACGAGGTCGGCCACGAGGGCGAGGTGGTCGGTGCCCCCGATCTCCACGGTGCGGGTGTCGAGGGCCAGCACGTCCTCGCCCACGAGCACGTGGTCGATCGCCACCGAGGTGGGAAGCGGCACCCCGAGCACCGGGAACAGCCCATTGGCCGGCCAGGTGGGCTGCCAGCCGGCGTTGGTCTCGGCGGCGGCGTCGGCGTAGCCGTCGTCGAGGAGGCGGCGCATCGGCGCGTGGTCGAGGGTGGCGTTGAAGTCGCCGACGACGACGTCGGCGTCGGTGTCGCGGGCGACGTCGCGCAGCAGGTCGAGGTCGGCGTGCCAGCGCTCGGGGTCGACCGGGGCGGCGGGGTGCACGGCCAGCATCTGCACGGTCGCGTCCCCGAGGTCGACCTCGACGCCCCAGGTCTGGGTGAAGGTGTCCACCGCGGTCGCCTCGCCGAGCGGCGCCCGCGACAGGACCATGGTGCCGTCGATCGAGGCACCGGTCTCCCCGATCCGCTCGGGCAGCAGCTCGTCGAGCCCGGCGCGCTCCATGTCGGCCAGCACGTCGTCGGTGACCTCCTCCAGCACCAGCACGTCGACGTCGGCGTCGACCGCCGCGCGCACGACCTCGGCGCCGTCGGCCCGCCCCTTGAGCAGGTTGGCCGTCATCACCGTCACCCGCGCCCCGTCGCCCGCGTCGGGCGGCGTGCCCGCCACCAGCGGCGACCACCACCACGCGTGCAGCCCGCCGAGGCCCAGCACCACGAGGGCCGCGACGACGGCCCGGCCGCGGCGGCCGCTGCGGCCGCCGGTGAGCGCCCGGCCCAGCAGGAGCAGCAGGGCTGCGGCGTACAGGGGAAGGGCGAGGGGGGTGAAGGCGACCGCCTGCACCGCCCAGCCGGGGCTCGGGTCGGTGGACCTCAGCGCGGTGAGCAGCAGGGCGGGCCCGAGGGTCGCCACCAGCAGGAGCCACCACACCGCGCCTCGCCACCGCACGGGGCCGAAGGTAGCAACGGGCCCCAGCCCGACCTGGACCGGCGACGTGGGCCGGTGGGTGCTCAGAGCACGACGAGGGCGTCGCGGTGCACGAGCTCGCGCTCGTAGGAGCGTCCGAGCAGCCCGGGCACCTCCGTGGCGTCGACGTTGACCAGCCCGCGGGCCACCGGGCGGCCCTCGGGGTCGACCAGGTCGACCGGGTCGCCGGCGTGGAAGACCCCGGTGTGACCGGTGACCCCGGCGGCCAGCAGCGAGGCGCGGCGCTCGACCACCGCGCGCACGGCGCCGGCGTCGAGCACGAGGGTGCCGCGGGGCTCGGTGGCGTGGGCCAGCCACAGCAGCCGGGTCGGGCGGCGCCTGCCGGTGCTGTGGAAGAGCGTGCCGACGGGCTCGCCGGCGACGGCCTCGCCGGCCCGGGCCGCGGAGGTCAGCACCACCGGGATGCCGGCGCCGGTGGCGATGCGGGCGGCCTCGACCTTGGTCTCCATGCCGCCGGTGCCGACGCCCGCGGCGCCGGTGGACCCGATCCGCACCCCGCCGAGGTCGTCGAGTCCGTGGACCTCCGGCACCAGCGCGCTGCCGGGCTCGCGGGGGTCGGCGTCGTAGAGCCCGTCGACGTCGGAGAGCAGCACGAGCAGGTCGGCGTGCACGAGGTGGGAGACCAGGGCGGCGAGGCGGTCGTTGTCGCCGAAGCGGATCTCCGAGGTCGCCACCGTGTCGTTCTCGTTGACGATGGGCAGCACACCGAGCTCGAGGAGCTTGGCGAAGGTCTGGTAGGCGTTGCGGTAGTGCGAGCGCCGGGTGACGTCGTCGGCGGTGAGCAGCACCTGGCCGGCGGTGAGGTCGTGGCGGCGCAGCTCCTCGGTGTAGCGGTGCACCAGCAGGCCCTGGCCGACCGCCGCGGCCGCCTGCTGGGCGGCCAGGCCGCGCGGACGACGGGCCAGGCCCAGCGGCGCCAGGCCGGCGGCGATGGCTCCTGAGGACACCAGCACCACCTCGGCGCCGCGGGCGCGGGCGGCGGCCAGCGCGTCGACCAGGGCACGGACCCGCTCGGGGTCGATCCCGCCGGCGGCGGTGGTCAGCGACGACGAGCCGACCTTGACCACGATCCGGCGCGCGGCCAGCACGACCTCGCGACCGGCGCCGCCGCTCACCGGCCGGGGTCCTGCTCGGACCAGTCCGGGTCCTCGCTCCCGCCGATCTCGTACGACGAGGGCCCGTAGGTCTGGCCCTTGCGCTCGGCGTCGAGACGGCGCGCCACGTCGGCGCGGGTCTCGCCCTCGGCGCGGTGCTCCATGGCCTCGTCGATCTCGCGGCGGCGGCTGGCCGCCGGGCGGGAGTGGTCGATGCGCTGGTCCTCGCCGCGGCGACCGAGCATCTCGGCGCCGGCGTCCATGCCGGGCTTGAAGTCGAAGACGACGGCGTTGTCGGGGTCGCCGATGAGCACGGCGTCGCCCTCCTGGGCGCCCATCGACAGCAGCTTCTCCTCCACGCCGAGCCGGTCGAGGCGGTCGGCGAGGAAGCCGACGGCCTCGTCGTTGCTGAAGTCGGTCTGGCGCACCCACCGCTCGGGCTTGGTGCCGCGCACGCGCCAGCCGTCGACGGTCTGGGAGACGGTGAAGTCGCCGCTGCCGTCGGCGCCCTGGGGCCGCAGCACGATGCGGGTGGTCTCCACCGCGGGCTTCGCGTCGCGCGCCGCGGCCACGATCTCGGCCATCGCGAAGGTCAGCTCGCGCAGGCCCTCGCCGGAGGCGGCGGAGATCGGGATGACGCGCAGGCCGCGCTCGCGCAGGTCGTCGATGGTGATGTCGGAGAGGTCGCGGCCGTCGGGCACGTCGATCTTGTTGAGCGCGACCAGGCGCGGGCGGTCCTCGAGGCCGCCGTAGCGGCTCAGCTCGTTCTCGATGACGTCGAGGTCGTCGACGGGGTTGCGACCCGGCTCGATGGAGGCGGTGTCGATGACGTGCACGAGCGCCGCACAACGCTCGATGTGGCGCAGGAAGTCGTGGCCCAGGCCGCGGCCCTCGCTGGCGCCCTCGATGAGGCCGGGCACGTCGGCGACGGTGAAGGTGGTGTCGCCGCCGGTGACGACGCCCAGGTTGGGCACCAGGGTGGTGAAGGGGTAGTCGGCGATCTTGGGCCGCGCCCGCGAGATCGCGGCGATCAGGCTCGACTTGCCGGCGCTGGGGAAGCCCACGAGGCCGATGTCGGCGACGACCTTGAGCTCGAGCACGATCTCCAGCTCGTCGCCGGGCTCCCCGAGCAGCGCGAAGCCGGGGGCCTTGCGCTTGGAGGAGGCCAGCGCGGCGTTGCCGAGACCGCCGCGCCCGCCCTGGGCGATGACCAGCTCGGTGCCGGGCCCGACCATGTCGGCCAGCACCTCGCCGCGCGGGTCGGCCACCACGGTGCCGTCGGGCACCGGCAGCACGAGGTCGGCGCCGTGGCCGCCGTTGCGGTGGGCGCCGGCGCCGTGCCCGCCGTGCTCGGCGCGACGCTTCGGGCTGTGGTGGTAGTCGAGCAGCGTGGTCACGTCGGGGTCGACGCGCAGGATCACCGAGCCGCCGGGGCCGCCGTTGCCGCCGTCGGGGCCGCCGAGGGGCTTGAACTTCTCACGGTGCACCGAGGCCACACCGTTGCCTCCCCGGCCTGCGCTGATGTGCAGCGTGACCCGGTCGACGAACGTGGGGACAGCCATGGTGCCTTCTCTCGGTGGTGGTGCTCAGAGGTGGTGCTCAGAGGTGGTGCTCAGGGGTGCTGCTGCGGGGTGCTGCGGACGACGAAGGGCGCCCCGGAGGTCCGGGACGCCCAACGTGGAAGAGCCTGGTGTGCCAGGTGGGAGCGTCAGCTCACTCGCCCGGGACGATGTTGACGACGCGACGGCCACGGCGCGTGCCGAACTCGACCGCACCGGCCTGCAGCGCGAACAGGGTGTCGTCGCCGCCGCGGCCGACGCCGCTGCCCGGGTGGAAGTGGGTGCCGCGCTGGCGCACGATAATCTCGCCGGCGTTGACCAGCTGGCCGCCGTAGCGCTTGACGCCGAGGCGCTGGGAGTTGGAGTCGCGACCGTTCTTGGTGGACGCCGCGCCCTTCTTGTGTGCCATGTCGAATCCTTTGGTGTGCGCTGCAGGAAGCCTGAGACCGGGAAGGCTCAGAGGGAGATGTCGGTGACCTTGACCTGGGTGTACTTCTGACGGTGACCCTGGCGCTTCTTGTAGCCGGTCTTGTTCTTGTACTTCTGGATGATGATCTTGGGGCCCTTGGTGGCGCCGAGCACCTCGACGGTCACCGAGGCCTTGTCGAGGGCCGAGGAGTCGGAGGTGACGCTCTCGCCGTCGACGGCGAGGACGACGGGCAGCGTCAGCGTCTCGCCGACCCCGGTCGTCACCTTGTCGATCTCGATGACGTCGCCCACGGCAACCTTCTGCTGCTTGGCGCCTGCGCGCACGATCGCGTACACCGCGGTCTCCTTCGTCGGGTTGTGCTGTGTCAGTTGACAGGTAAGTCGGTGGTCTGGGGCTCCCGTGCCGCCGCACCGGGCCTGACCGGCCGGGCGTCGTGGGTGGTGCCACACAGAAGGGCACGCATCAGCGCACCGAGGACCCATAGTACGGACCCGCCGGGGCGACAGCAATTCGGTGTCGCCCCGGCGGGCCGTGGCGCCGGACGGGCCGGCTCAGCGCTTGCGGGTGCCCTTCTTCTTGACCGGCACGTGCGCGGCCGAGCCCTCCTCCGAGGACTCCTCGGCCTGCTCACCAGCGGCCTCACCGGCGGTCCCACCGGCAGGGGGGCCGGCGGGGCGGGTGGCGCGGCGGGTGCGCGTGCGGGTCACGACGGTCGGCTCGGCCGGCGCCGCGGGCGGCTCCGGGTCGGCCTCCGGCGCGGGCGCCGGGTCGGGGTCAGGGGCCGACTGCGGTGCGGGCTCCGCCGCCGACGTCGGCTCAGGCGCTGCGGCGGGCCGGGCCGCGGTACGACGACGGGTGCGGGTCACCACCGTGGTGGCGGGGGCCTGCGCGGCCTGGGCCTCGCTCACCGCGTCGGGCTCCGGCGGGGCCACCGGCTCGGGCGTCGGGGCCGGCGTCGGCTCCACCGGCGCGACCACGGGGTCCTCGGCCGCGACCGGCTCGGTCACCGTGGGCGCCGTGCGGCTCGCACCGCGGCGACGGCTGCGGGTGACCACCGTCGTCTGCTCGGCCTCCGGCTGCTCGGCCTCCGGCTGCTCGGCCTCCGGCTGCTCGGCCTCGGGCTGCTCGGCGACCGGCTGCTCGGCGACCGGCTGCTCGGGTGCCGCGGCGACCGGGGCCTCGTCCGTCTCGGTGGGCTCGCTCGCCTCGGTCGGCTCGGGGCGCGCCATGGCCGCGATGTCCTTCGGGGAGGGCGGGGTGGGGGGCTTGGAGGCTCCCCCGTCGCCCTGGCCGCCGCTCTGCTCGGCCTGGTCGTCCTGGCCGCGGCCGCGACCGCCGCGCGAGCGGCGTCCGCCCTGGCCGCCGTCGTTGCCGCCGCCGTTGCCGCCGCCGTTGCCGCCGCCGCTGCGGTTGCCACCGCGCCGACCCTCGTCGTCGCGCTTGGGCTCGACGGGCTCGTCGTGGGTGACGATGCCGCGACCCTGGCAGTGCTCGCAGTTGTCGCTGAAGGCCTCGAGCAGTCCGGTGCCGATGCGCTTGCGCGTCATCTGCACCAGGCCCAGCGAGGTCACCTCGGCGACCTGGTGGCGGGTGCGGTCGCGCCCGAGGCACTCCACGAGACGTCGCAGCACGAGGTCGCGGTTGGACTCCAGCACCATGTCGATGAAGTCGACGACGATGATGCCGCCGATGTCGCGCAGCCGGAGCTGGCGCACGATCTCCTCGGCCGCCTCGAGGTTGTTCTTGGTGACGGTCTCCTCGAGGTTGCCGCCCGAGCCGGTGAACTTGCCGGTGTTGACGTCGACGACGGTCATCGCCTCGGTCCGGTCGATGACCAGCGAGCCGCCGGAGGGCAGCCAGACCTTGCGGTCGAGACCCTTGGCGATCTGCTCGTCGACGCGGTAGGTCGTGAAGAGGTCGTGGCCGTTGTGCTCGGCGGGCTCGTAGCGCTGCAGGCGGTCGGCGAGGTCGGGGGCGACGTGCGAGACGTAGCTCTGCACGGTGTCCCAGGCGTCGTCGCCCTGGATGACCAGGGTCGCGAAGTCCTCGGTGAAGAGGTCGCGGACCACCTTGAGCGTGAGGTCGGGCTCTCCGTAGAGCAGCTGGGGGGCGCTGCCCTTGGACTTCTTCTCGATGTCCTCCCAGCGCGCCTTGAGCCGCTCGACATCACGGGTCAGCTCGTCCTCGGAGGCACCCTCGGCCGCGGTGCGGACGATGACGCCGGCGCCCTCGGGCACGATCTCCTTGAGCAGCGTCTTGAGGCGGTTGCGCTCGGTGTCGGGCAGCTTGCGGGAGATGCCGCTGGTCGTGCCGTCGGGCACGTAGACCAGGAAGCGGCCGGCCAGGCTGATCTGGCTGGTGAGCCGGGCGCCCTTGTGGCCGATCGGGTCCTTGGTGACCTGCACGAGGACCGGCTGGCCCGAGGACAGCACCGACTCGATCTTGCGGGGCTGGCCGTCGCGGTGGCCCAGCGCGGACCAGTTGACCTCGCCGGCGTAGAGGACGGCGTTGCGGCCCTTGCCGATGTCGATGAAGGCGGCCTCCATCGAGGGCAGCACGTTCTGCACGCGCCCGATGTAGACGTTGCCGATGATCGAGGTCTGCGACTCGCGGGCGACGTAGTGCTCGACGAGCACCTTGTCCTCGAGCACGCCGATCTGGGTGAGGTCCTCGCGCTGGCGGATGACCATGGTCCGGTCGACCGCCTCGCGACGGGCCAGGAACTCGGCCTCCGACACGATCGGCGCGCGGCGACGGCCGGCCTCGCGACCGTCGCGGCGGCGCTGCTTCTTGGCCTCGAGGCGCGTGGAGCCCGAGATCGCGGTGATCTCGTCCTCGGCCGAGCGCGGCTTGCGCACCCGGGTCACGGTGTTGTCGGGGTCGTCGCCCTGCTCTCCCCCGTCGTCGCCCGAGCGGCGCCGGCGACGACGCCGGCGCGAGGAGCCCTCGCCGGACTCGGTGTCGTCCTTGGCGCCCTGCTCCTGGGGGCCGGTGTCGCCACCCTGGCGCTGACCACCTCGGCCGCCGCCCTGGTTGCCGCCCTGGTTGCCGCCCTGGTTGCCGCCGCCCCGGTTGCCCTGGCGCCCCTGGCCGCCGTCACGGGCGGAGCCCTCGTCGGCGTCCTGGTCGGAGTCCCTCTCCGCGTCGCCGCTGGCGTGCTGGCCCTCGGAGTCGTCCTCGGAGTCGTCCTCGGAGCGGCCGGAGCCCCCGTCGCCGGACTTGCGGCGACGACGGCCACCGCGGCGGCGACGACGTCGGCCGCCACCGCCCTCGGAGCGGTCCTCGTCGGAGTCCTCGGACTCGTCGGCCTCGTCGGCGTCGTCCGGCTCGTCGGTGTCGTCGGCCGAGGCGTCGGCGCCGCCCCGGGCGGTGTCGGCCTCGTCGGCGGGCCCGGTGGTGGGAGCCACGCTCGCGGCGACGGCCTCGAGCTCGTCCTCCTCGGGTGCCGCCCCCTGCGGCGCGGCGGTGCGGGTCCCGCCGGCCGAGCGGCTGCGACCGCGGCTGCGCGTGGTCGTCGTGGTGCGGGTGCGCGCGGGGGCGTCGTTGGCCGCCTCGTCGGGGGTCTCGGCCACGACCTCGGTCGGGGTCTCCGCGACCGTGGTCTCCGCGTCGGTGGGCTCGGGGGTGGGCTCGGGGGTGGGCTCGGTCCGCACCGGAGCCGCGGCCCTGCCCCGGGTGCGGCGGGTCACGGTCGCCTTGGTGGCCTTCGCGGCGTCGGGCGCCTGGAAGAGCACGGCCGGCGCCGCGGCCACCTCGGTCTCGGCGGGCGTCTGGACCGGGGCCTCGGTCACGACGGCCTCGGGCGCCGGCGCCTCGGCGGCGGCCGCCTCCGCGGCCCTGGTCGCCGCGCTCTTGCGGGTGCGGGTCGTGGTGGTGGCCTTCTTCGCGGCCGGTGCCTTCTTGGCGGCACTCTTGCGGGCGGCGGCCTTCTTGGCCGGCTTCTCCGCGGGCGCCTCGCCCGGAGCCTCGGCAGGCGCGTCGACCGCCACCTCGGCGGGGGCGTCCGGGGCGACGTCGGCGGGCGCCGGGTCCGGGGTCGACGGCTCGGCGGCCGCTGCCTTCTTCGTGGTGCGCTTGGCCGGCGCCTTCTTGGCGGCGGCCTTCTTCGTGGGGGCGTCGGCGGCGGTCTTCTTGGCGGCCGTCTTCTTCGCGGTCGTCTTCTTGGCCGCGGCCTTGCGGGTCGTCACGGTGACGGTGGGGGCCGTGTCGGCGCCCGTGTCGGTGGTGACGTCCTCGCCCAGGTTCTCGTCGGGCATGTGGTGCTCCTCTGCCCGGGCGGCGCACTGGCGACCCGGACGTGTCAGACGTCGGCCCGCAGGAGGTCCGGGGCACGACGCGTAAGCCTTCGGTGGCGGCGACACCCTCCGCGGTGCGTCACTGGACGCGTCGTCGTCGCCTGCCGCGGTCGCTGGGCCTGCCCCGGGAGGATCCCGGAGCCGGGGGCCGACTCGCTGTCACCGAGCCTGCCGGGCCGCGTCGCGGTCTGGCGCCGACGTCGCACCCACTGTGCCGACCCCGAGAGTGCGGGCCGGCGAGAACGTCGTCGGGTCGTCGTCCGCGGCAGGTTCCACCGGTGCGACGACCGTGGCGAGTATCGCACACGGGCCGTCGATCCAGGTCATGTCCGCGCTGCGAGCGGGTCGCCGACCGTGCCGGTCGACTCCTCCAGCGGACCCTGGGCCAGCCGGGTCAGCAGCGGAGCGGGCCCCGCATGGAGGCCGCCGACGGCCGCCAGGCCGGTGAGCACGTCGTCGGGCCGCACCGAGGGCACGCCGTGGCGCAGCACCAGGTCGAGCGTCGAGCGCGCCCCCACCCCCGCACCCGTCACGGGGCCGGCCTCGAGGCTGAGCACGGCGGCGCGGCAGTCGAAGGTGCGCAGACCCTTCTTGGTCATCCGCTCGACCTCCACCGACTCCTGCCCCAGGAAGGCCTCGACCGCAGCCCCGGCGTCCGACTCCTCCGCGGCGACGTCGAGACGCCAGTGGCTGGCCTGGAGCAGGTCGGCGAGCGAGCCCCCGGGAGAGACCGCGACCTCGAGGATGTCGAGCCCGTCGGGCAGCGCCTCCTCCAGCGACGCCCGGACCGCGGCGACGTCGACGACCTCGGAGAGCCCGATCTCGAGGTACTCCGCCTCGCTCGCGGATCCCGTCGGTGCTGCCCCGGCGTAGGAGATGCGGGGGTGGGGGTTGAAGCCGGAGGAGTAGGCCATCGGCACGCGGGCGCGGAAGACGGCGCGCTCGAAGGCGCGGCTGAAGTCGCGGTGGCTGGTGAAGCGGAGGCGTCCGCGCTTGGCGTAGCGGATGCGCAGGCGCTGGACCGGAGGGGCTTGCTGCTCGGGCTGCTCTCGCACCCGCACAGGCTACGAGAGGTCAGGCCGGCGCCCGCATCGCCGGCGAGGGGTAGACCGTGCCGACGCGCTCACCGGCGAGCCAGTCGGACAGCCGGTCGGCCTCGGCCTCCAGCGCGGCGCGCCCGGCGGCGGGGACCTCCTCGAGCAGGCGCACGAGCACGCGCCCCGCCTCGTCCTGCACCCAGCAGCCCACGACGCAACCGTCCCACCACGCGGTGGTGCCGGCGTTGCCGTTGCGGTCGAAGAGCGCGTCGCGGTGCGGACCGAGGTAGAAGGCGCGCTCCTTCCAGCCCATGACCGTGGGGTCGAGCACGGGCAGCAGCGCCGCCCAGGGCCCGACCTCCTGGCCCCGGGCCCCGTCGAGCGGGTGGTCGAGGAGGTCGTCGTCGGGGAGCAGCCACCCGGTGGCTCCGCCGTCGAGGGCGACCTCCACGGCCTCGAGGCGCGCGAGCGCCGCCCGCACGATGCCCTTGGTCGAGCCCAGCCACCACACCAGGTCGGCCTCGGTGCCCGGCCCGAAGGCGCCGAGCCAGCGGCGCACCAGCTCGGCCCAACCGTCGGAGGCCGACCACGGTCGGGGCTCCTCCCCCAGCCACGCCGCCATCGGCGCCCAGCGCGGCCGGGAGACGCGCCAGTGACCCGTGTTGACCCCCCGCACCACCTCGGCCTCGGCGCCCAGCAGGGTCAGGAGCCGGCTCACCGTCGGGGGCACCGACGACGAGGGCGCGCCCGCCACGGGCGCCGGCGCCGCCAGCGCCGGCACAGCGGCCCTGACCTCGGCCGCCTGCCGACCCTCCACGGAGCCCGCCACCACGCCGAGCACCTCCCGGCGGGCACGCTCGACCCAGGCGGCGCCCCCGCCCGGGTCCGCCAGGCCGTGGGCCTCGGCGTCCTTGGCCAGGCGCGCCCGCTCGGTGCCGGCCACCCGTGCGGAGGCGCTCCCCCAGGCCGCGGGGAGCAGGTCGCGCGGCAGCACGAAGAGGGTCCGGCGCATCGCCAGCTGCTTGACCAGGGTGCGCTCCTCGTGGAGCACCCGCTCCACGTCGGAGCGCCGCAGCCCGTCGACCCGCGCCTGCAGCGACAGGTGAACCGTGGCGGGCTCGGTGGCGTGGAGCACCGCGACCGCACGGGTGGCGTCCTCGGCGTCGGCGCGACGCCGCGCCGGGTCGATGCCGTGGCGCAGGGCGATGCGGTCGCGACGCTGCCGGTCGCTCACGTGGAGCACGACCCCATCCTGCCCCCACCGCCCGTCGTGCGTCGTGGGTGCGGTGCCAGCATGGGCCCGGTGAGCTCCCCCCGCCCCGCCACCCGCCCCGCCACCCGCCGCGTCGCTCGCACCGTGCCCCTCGTCCTCGTGGGCGTGCTGCTGCTGGCGCTCAACCTGCGCCCCGCCGCCGTGAGCGTCGGCCCGGTGCTGGCCGAGGTCAGGAGCGGCCTCGGCCTCGGGGCCGGCGAGGCCAGCCTGCTCACCTCGCTGCCGGTGCTGGCCTTCGCCGTGCTCGGTGCCCTCGCACCGGCCACGGCGGCGCGCGTCGGACTGCACCGCACCACCCTGCTCACCCTGCTCGCCGCGGCGGCCGGGCTGGTCGCGCGGGTGCTGACCGACGACGACGTGGTGTTCCTGGCCGCCTCCCTGCTCGCGGTGGGCGGCATGGCGATGGCCAACGTCCTGCTGCCGTCGCTGGTCAAGCTGCACTTCCCCGACCGCATCGGACCGGTCACCTCGCTCTACACCGCAGCCCTCGCCGTGGGGCTCACCCTCGCGCTGACCCTCACCGTGCCGATCTCCGAGGCCGGCGGCGGCTTCCGCTGGGGCCTGGGCACGTGGGCCCTGCTGGCGGTGATCGCGGCGCTGCCGTGGGTCGCGCTGGTGCGACGCGACCGCGCGGTCGAGCGCGGCGGCTCGCGCGTGTCCTTCCTCGACGTCGCACGCACGCGACTGGGCTGGGCGATGGCGGGCTGCTTCGGGCTCCAGGCGCTCCAGGCCTACGCGATCTTCGGCTGGTTCGCCCAGCTGTGGCGCGACGCCGGCTGGTCGCCGACCGCCGCGGGGGCGCTGGTGGGCCTGCTGGCCGGCACCGGCATCCCGCTGTCGCTGTGGCTGCCGCGGCTGATGGCCACCACCCGCCGCCCCCGCGCCCTGCTGCTGGGGGTGATCGGCACCTACCCCGTCGCCTACCTGGGCATGGTGCTGAGCCCGTGGTGGACCGCACCGCTGTGGGCCGTCGTCGCCGGCGTCGGCGCCTGCACCTTCCCCCTCGTGCTCACGCTCATCGGGCTGCGCGCCCGGACCCCCGAGGGCACGGCGGCGCTCTCGGCCTTCAGCCAGTCGGTCGGCTACCTGCTCGCCGCCCTCGGCCCCTTCGCCGTGGGGCTGCTCAACGAGGCCACCGGGGGCTGGACCGTGCCGCTGCTCGTGCTCACCGCGCTCGTGCTCCCCATGGCCGTCCTGGGGGCCTACGTCGCCCGTCCGGTGTTTCTCGAGGACGCCCTCCCGCCGGCGCGCCGCGCCCTACAGTGAGCGCGTGACGACACCTCCCCACGGCCCCGGCGACCAGAGCGGCGCCGACGGCGACCCGGCCGGCCCGCCGTCGCCGTACGGCCAGCCCACCCCCTACGGCCAGCCGGCGGGGTCGCCGTACGGCCAGCCTGCGGGGTCGCCGTACGGCCAGCCCGGGGCCCAGCCCGCCGGGCCCTACGGCCAGAGCTACCCCGGCGGCCCGTCGGGCCCGTCCGGCTCGCAGGGCACCGACACCCTCTCCGTCGTGGCGCTGGTGCTGAGCTTCACCTGCTGCCTGTCCTTCGTCGGCGCGATCCTCGGCCTCGTCGGGCTGGGCCGCACCAAGGAGGGCCGCGCCAAGGGCCGCTGGGCCGCGGTCACCGCCATCGTCGTGGGCCTGCTCGGCACCCTCGCGCTCATCGGCGGCATCGTCGCCCTCGTCACCGTGGGCACCAGCCTGACCACCCTCGACGACCTCGAGGCCGGGACCTGCCTCACCGCCGACGGGCTGACCGACGACTCCGAGGAGAACGTCACCGACATCCGCGAGGTCGACTGCACCGAGGCCCACGACGGAGAGGTCGTGGCCACCGAGGTCGTCGACGGCGAGCCCACCGGCTGCGCCGAGCTGGCCAGCGCCGAGGGCTACGACGGCACCAACGTCGACATCTCCCGCATGACCCTCATCCCGATCTCCGAGCAGGTCCCGCCGCAGGACGGCGACCGGGTGGTCTGCGTGGCCTACATCACCGACGGGTCCTCCCTCGACGCCCCGCTCCTGGGCGCCGCCTCCTGACCCCGCTTCCGAGGACGCCGGGTCAGACGACGGCGAGCGGCAGCAGCTGGCGCCCGGTGGGGCCGATCTGGATCTCGGTGTCCATCTCGGGGCACACGCCGCAGTCGTAGCAGGGGGTCCAGCGGCAGTCCTCGACCTCGACGTCGGAAGAGGGGTCGATGGCGTCCTCCCAGTCGGCCCAGAGCCAGTCCTTGTCGAGGCCGGAGTCGAGGTGGTCCCACGGGAGGGTCTCGTCGTAGCCGCGCTCGCGCACGGTGTACCAGTCGACGTCGACGCCGGTGCCCGCCAGCGCCTGCGCGGCGGCCTGCATCCAGCGGTCGTAGGAGAAGTGCTCGCTCCAGCCGTCGAAGCGGCCTCCGTCGCGCCAGACCTGCTCGATGACGGCGCCGACGCGGCGGTCGCCGCGGGAGAGGAGTCCCTCGACGATGCCGGGCTTGCCGTCGTGGTAGCGGAAGCCGATCGCGCGGGCGAACTTCTTGTCGGCGCGCACGGTCTCGCGCAGCTGGCGCAGCCGGTCGTCGGTGGTCTCGTGGTCGAGCTGCGCGGCCCACTGGAAGGGGGTGTGCGGCTTGGGCACGAACCCGCCGATGGAGACCGTGCAGCGGATGTCGTTGCGCCCGGAGACCTCGCGGCCCTTGGCGATGACCCGCTTGGCCAGGTCGGCGATCTGGAGCACGTCCTCGTCGGTCTCGGTGGGCAGGCCGCACATGAAGTAGAGCTTCACCTGCCGCCAGCCGTGGGAGTACGCCGCCGCGACGGTGCGGATCAGGTCCTCCTCGGTGACCATCTTGTTGATCACCTTGCGCAGCCGCTCCGAGCCGCCCTCGGGGGCGAAGGTCAGGCCCGAGCGCCGGCCGTTGCGGGAGAACTCGTTGGCCAGGGAGATGTTGAAGGCGTCGACGCGCGTCGAGGGCAGCGAGAGCGAGACGTTGGTGCCCTCGTAGCGGTCGGCCAGGCCCTTGGCGACCTCGCCGATCTCGGTGTGGTCGGCGCTGGAGAGCGAGAGCAGGCCGACCTCCTCGAAGCCCGTCGAGCGGATGCCGTTCTCGACCATCGCGCCGATGGTCTCGATGGAGCGCTCCCGCACCGGGCGCGTGATCATGCCGGCCTGGCAGAAGCGGCAGCCGCGGGTGCAGCCGCGGAAGATCTCGACCGAGAAGCGCTCGTGGACGGTCTCGGCCAGCGGCACCAGCGGCTTGGCGGGGTAGGGCCAGGCGTCGAGGTCCATGAGCGTGTGCTTGCGCACGCGGTGGGGCACGCCGGGCACGGTCGGCACGACGGCCTCGAGCGTGCCGTCGGCGGCGTAGGAGACGTCGTAGAAGCGGGGCACGTAGATGTTGCCGCTCACCGCGAGCCGGCGCAGCAGCTCGTCGCGGCCCGAGGCCATGTCGCCGGCCGGGCGGCCCTGGGCCTTCCAGTCGCGCACGACCTCCGAGATCGCCAGCACGACCTCCTCACCGTCGCCGAGCACGGCGGCGTCGACGAAGTCGGCGATCGGCTCGGGGTTGAAGGCGGCGTGGCCGCCGGCGAGCACGATGGTGTCGCCGTCGGTGCGGTCGGCGGCGTGCAGCGGGATGCCCGCGAGGTCGAGGGCGTTGAGCATGTTGGTGTAGCCCAGCTCGGTGGAGAAGCTCAGCCCGAGCACGTCGAAGTCGCGCACGGGGCGGTGGGCGTCGACGGTGAACTGCGGGATCGGCCCCTGCGCGTCGCCGCGCCGCATGATCTCCTCCAGGTCGGGCCACACCGCGTAGGTGCGCTCCGCGACGATCCAGTCACGCTCGTTGAGCACCTCGTAGAGGATCTGGACGCCCTGGTTGGGCAGGCCGACCTCGTAGGCGTCGGGGTACATCAGCGCCCAGCGCACGGTCTCGCCGCCGTCGGTGCTCTCGGCCGCGCAGTCCCAGGCCTTGACGGTGGAGTTGAGCTCGCCGCCGACGTACTGGATCGGCTTCGACACGCTCGGCAGGAAGGGCTCGAGACGGGAGAAGACGCTCTCGCCGAGCACGCGGCTCCCGGCGGAGCCCAGGGTCGGGGACATGCAGCAACCTCACAGCGGGTCGTGGTGGCGTCCGGGGGTCCCCGGACGCGCTCCGGACAAGGTCTCAGGGTACGTCAGCCCCGCGGAGCCGACCGAGTCCGCGCGTCTAGGCTCGTGCCATGACCGACACGAGCGTCCGCGGCCGGTTCCAGTGGACGGTCGTGGTGCCCGTCCTCGCCCTGGTGGTGCTCGCCGCCACCTGGGCCAGCCACGAGGCGTGGCCGGTGCTGGTGCTCATCGCGGTCGTCCTCGTCGGGGCGATCGTGGCCGCCGTGCACCACGCCGAGGTCGTCGCCCACAAGGTCGGCGAGCCCTTCGGCTCCCTCATCCTGGCCGTCGCGGTGACGGTGATCGAGGTCGGGCTGATCGTCATGCTGATGACCAGCGGCGGGGAGGGCACGAGCACCTACGCCCGTGACACCGTCTTCGCCGCCCTCATGATCACCCTCAACGGCATCGCCGGGATCGCCCTGCTGGTGGGGGCGGTCAAGCACCACCTGGTCAGCTTCAACGCCTCCGGCACGGGCTCGGCCCTCTCCACGGTGGTGGCGCTCGCCGCGGTCTGCCTGGTGCTGCCCAGCTTCACCACCTCCGGCGCGGGTCGGGAGTACTCCGCCTCGCAGCTGGGCTTCGCCGCGGTCGCCTCGCTCGCGCTCTACGGCGCCTTCGTCTTCACCCAGACCATCCGCCACCGCGACTTCTTCGTGCCGGTCACCAGCGACGAGCAGGGCCGGGTCACCGGACTGGTCGACGAGGACGAGGACGGCCACGCCGACCCGCCGCCGGCCCGGGAGGCGTGGCTGAGCCTGGGCCTGCTGGTCGGGGCCCTGGTCGCGGTGGTCGGCCTGGCCAAGCTGCTCTCCCCCACCATCGAGGACACCGTCTCGGCCCTGGGCTTCCCCTACGCCGTCGTCGGCGTGTTCATCGCCCTGCTCGTGCTGGCCCCGGAGTCGATCGCCGCCGTGCGCAACGCCGCGCGCGACCGGGTGCAGATCAGCCTCAACCTCGCCTACGGCTCGGCGATGGCCTCCATCGGGCTGACCATCCCGACCATCGCGGTGGCGATGATCTGGCTCGACGGCCCGCTCGTGCTCGGCCTCGAGCCGACGCAGATGGTGCTGCTGGCCATCACCGTGGTGGTCTCGAGCCTCACCATCGCGCAGGGCCGGGCCAAGTCGCTCCAGGGCTTCGTGCACCTGGTGCTGCTCGCGACGTTCCTGTTCCTGTCCGTGCAGCCCTGAGCCGCACCGCCCCAGGGGCGCACCGGGCTCAGCGGACGGCCCGCACCCGGGGCGAGGCGGTGTAGCGCTGCGGCTGGGGCGCGCTGGCGCGCAGGTGGATGTTCTGCAGCAGGCCGACGGCGAGCATGCCGGCGAACATCGAGGAGCCGCCGTAGGACACGAAGGGCAGCGGCACGCCGGTGACGGGCATGATCCCCAGGCACATGCCGATGTTCTGGAAGGCCTGGAAGCCGAACCAGCAGGCGATGCCGGCGGCGGCGACGCGGCCGAACACGTCCTCGGTGCGGGTGGCGATGACCAGCGCCCGCCACAGCACGACGAGCAGCAGGGCGATGACGAGGCCGGCGCCGAGCAGGCCGAGCTCCTCGCCGGCCACGGTGAAGACGAAGTCGGTGTGCTGCTCGGGCACGAACCCCGAGCGGGTCTGCGAGCCGTCGAAGAGGCCCTCGCCGACGAGGCCGCCGTTGCCGACGGCGATGCGGGCCTGCTCGACGTTGTAGCCGGCGCCGCGCGGGTCGAGGTCGGGGTTGGTGAAGGCCATGAAGCGGTCGACCTGGTAGTCCTTGAGCACCCCGGCCGCCACCGCGACCGCGGCGGCGGTGACGCCGCCGCCGGCGAGCAGGGCCAGCCACCGGCGCGGGGCCCCGGAGACCGCCAGCACCCCGAACACGGTCGCGGTCAGCACGAGCATCGTGCCGAGGTCGGGCTGGAGGAGGATGAGCGCGGCGGGCACGGCGGCGATGAGGAGCATCAGCCCCACCTCGACCCCGCCGACCCGCGAGCGCCAGCGGCCGCGGGCCCGGCCGGCGAGCACGAGGCCCATGCCGATGACCACGGCGAGCTTGGCGAACTCCGAGGGCTGCACCGACATGCCGCCGAGCATCAGCCACGAGCGCGAGCCGTTGATGGTCGTGCCCATGACGAGCACGAGCACCAGGCCGAGGACCGAGCCGAGGTAGACCAGCGGCGCCGCGACGCGGACCCAGCGGTGGTCGGAGACGGCCACCCCGGCCATCAGCACCAGGCCGATGGACACGTTGACCAGCTGCTTGTCGCGGTAGGCCGTGGGGTCGCCCCCGGTGAGGTCGTCACGACCGATCGTGGCCGACCAGACCAGCAGGGTGCCCAGGGTGACCAGGCCGAGCACGGCGCCGAGCAGGACCCAGTCGACGCCGGCCCAGCGCAGCCGGGGACGCGTGGTCGCCGACACCGGGGCCGGGCGCAGGCCCGGACGCATGCTCGGTCGGACAGTCGGTCGGACGGGCGGGCGGACGGTGGTGCTCACCGGGACTCCTCCGTGGTCGGCCGCACCGGCGGCAGGATCGAGCCGTCGTCGGCGAAGGTGGGCAGGCCCGCGGGCGGGGTGGTGCCGGGGATCGCGGCGTCGTCGGCCACGACCGACTCACCGTCCACGCCGTAGAGCGCCTCCCAGATCTTGCGCACCGCCGGGCCCGAGGTGCCCGAGCCCGTGCCGCCCTGGCTGACCATCATCACCACGACGTAGTCGTCGGAGTAGGACGCGACCCACGAGGTCGACTGCTTGCCGTAGACCTCCGCGGAGCCGGTCTTGGAGCGGATCGGCACCTCGTCGAGGGGGAAGCCGACCATGCGCCAGGCCATCGTGCCGACGCGGGTGACGTTCTTGAGGGCCTCGTCGACGTAGCGCAGCGTCTCCTCCGGCAGGTCGACACGACCCTGCACCTGGGGCGGGATCCGCTGGATGACCTTGCCGTCGGGGCCGACGACGGCCTTGCCCACGCGCGGGGCGTAGAGGGTGCCGCCGTTGGCCAGCGCGCCGTAGGCGCGGGCCAGCTGGAGCGGGGTGACGATGGTGTCGCCCTGGCCGATGGCGAAGTTGACCGCGTCGCCGGCGCGGTAGGCGAAGCCCTCGACGCAGAACTCCCCGGCGAAGGTGTAGACGAAGTCGGAGGTCTCGGCGTCCTGCGGCTTGTCGGCGATGCCGCAGTAGTAGTCCTTCATCGACTCGTAGTAGGCCAGCTTCCACTTCCGGTCCGCGATGCGGCCCGAGGCCTCGCCGGGCAGGTCGATGCCGGTCTCGGAGCCGAAGCCGAAGGCCTGCGCCTCGGCCACGAGCGGGTCCTTGGCGTCGACGTCGCTGACGTCGGAGCCGAAGCGCTGCCAGTAGTCGTAGCCCACGCGGTAGAAGAAGGTGTTGCAGGAGACCTCGAGGGCCTTGGCGAAGGAGATGAAGCCGTAGGCGCCGGACTCGTAGTTCTTGAAGTCGCGGTTGCCGACGCGGAAGGAGGAGGAGCAGTTCAGCGACGTGCTCGGTGAGTAGCCGTGGGTGAGCGCACCCGCGGTCATGAACGGCTTCCACGTCGAGCCCGGGGCGAACTGGCCCTGGGTGGCGCGGCCCAGCAGCGGGGTGCCGGCCGCCTCGGAGAACAGCCGCGAGAGCTGCTTCTGGGTGATGCCGCCGACCCAGACCTCGGGGTCGTAGGTGGGCTGGCTGGCCATGGCCACGACGCGGCCGGTGTCGGCCTCGAGCACCACCGCGGCGCCGGAGTCGGCGACGTAGTTCTTGCCCGTCACGGTGTCGAAGGTCGAGCGGGCGGTCGTGATGGTCTGGGCCAACTGGCGCTCCACCACGCCCTGCACGCGCGCGTCGATGGAGGTGACGAGGGTGTCGCCGGGGCGGGCCTGCACCTCGCCGTCGTCGCCGAGCACGCGGCCCATCGAGTCGACGGCCACCGACTTGTAGCCGGGCATGCCGCGCAGCCAGGCGTCGTACTGCTTCTCGACGCCGGCGCGACCGACCGAGGAGGCGCCGTTGACCGAGCTGTCGTCGTCGGCCTCGGCCTGGTCGAGCTCGTCCTCGGTGATCGGGCTGAGGTAGCCCAGCACGTGGGCCAGGTTGACGCCGTACGGCGAGGGGTAGGACCGCACGGTCTGCTGCTCGGCGAGCACCGCGGGGTAGTCCTCGGGCTGCTCGAGGATCATGAGCGCGGTGCGCTTGGGCACGTCCTCGGCCACGGGCACCGGCTGGTAGGGAGAGCCGTTCCAGCACGAGCCCTCGACGCTGCCGGGGTCGCCGCAGGTCAGCAGCGCGCGCCGGATGTCACGGACCGGGGTGCGGCTGACCTCGGCGACCCGCTCGAGCACGGTGCGCTGGTCGCGCGCGCGCAGCTTGCCCAGCAGCGTGCGATCGACCGAGACCACCCACGAGGTGCGGTTGCTCACCAGGGGTCGGCCCATGTCGTCGACGATGAGGCCGCGCTGGGGCTGCACGACGATGTCGCGCACCGACTGGGAGGCGGCCTGGGTCCGGTACTGCTCGCCGCTGACGACCTGGAGGTAGTAGAGGCGCACGCCGAGGGTCGCGAAGAGGGAGAAGACGAGGGCCTGGATGACCACGAGGCGCAGCCGGCTGCGCCGTGTGCCGGCCTGCTCCTCGCCGTTGACGGTCAGGCCGGTGGGACGGCCGGGGCGCACGCTCACAGCAGGGCCGCCCGGCCGGGCTCGAGGCGGCGGAAGGCGGCCATGAGGGGCGGCAGCACGAAGGGGGTGAGCAGGACGTCCCAGACCAGGGCGACGCCGATGACCTGGATCATGTCGCCGACCCCGAGCACCGGGTCGCGCAGCAGCAGGCCGCTGATCGCGAAGACCGACGTGCCGACGAAGGACGAGGCGGCGACGGTGCCGACCACGGTGACCGCGGTGGGTCGTACGTCCTGGCGCACGAGCCCGGCGACGTAGCCCACGACGAGCAGCGCGAGGGCCCAGCGGCCGGCGACGTGGTCGGCCGGCGGGGCCAGGTCGAGCAGCAGGCCGGCGGCGAAGCCGAGCACCATCGCGAACTGCGGACCCCGCGTCAGCGCCGCGGCCACGACGACCAGCAGGCACAGGTTGGGCACGATGCCCTGCCAGGCCAGGTGCGGGAAGAGGGCGACCTGGAGGGCGAGGGCGACCAGCACGGCCAGGCCGGCCACCGCCGCGCGCAGCGCGCTCATCGCAGCTCCCCCTCGGCGTCGATGACGGCGCGGTCGCTGTCGGTGCCGGCGGGCACGATGACGCCCACCAGGTCGAGGGAGCTGAAGTCGACGAAGGGCTCGACGACGGCGCGCTGCGAGGTGTCGCGCAGCGAGCTGTAGACCTGGGTGACACGGCCGACCGGGATGCCGGAGAGGTACGGCGCGCCCGCGTCGCTGCCCCACGTGACGACGTTGTCGTCGCGCGCCGGCACCGACTGGTCGTCGACCAGCTCGAGGTCGAGCCGACCGCCGTCGCCGAAGGAGCCGCGTCCGCGCAGGAAGCCGACCTCCATGCTCTCCCCCGCGCGGGCGCCGACGGTCGACTCGGAGTCGATGACCAGCACGACCGTGGCGGTGGTGCTGGTGACCCGCAGGACGCGGCCCACGAGCCCGTCGTTGTTGACCACCGTCATGTCGGGGGCGAGCCCGGCCTGGGAGCCGGCGTCGAGGGTGACGGTGCTGGAGAAGGACTGGGCGGGCCCGACGCCGACCACGCGCGCCGGGACGAGCGTGTGGCCCAGGTCCTCGGCGGTGCGGGTGAGCCCGTCGTACTCCGCCAGGCGGTTGGCGTCGAGGCCGGCCGTCGCCAGCTCGCCGCGCAGCAGCGAGTTCTCGGCCTCGAGGGCGTCGAGGTCGTCGCGCAGCGATCCCTGCGTGCGGAACCACTCCGGGATGCTCGCGAAGGGGCGGACCACCGCGGTGGCGCCGGTCTCCACGGGGCCGAGGGCCTCGCCCACCACGCGGCGTGCCGGCTCCAGCGGGGAGTCCTCGCCGCCGGTGCGGTCGAGCACCATCAGGCTGGTGCTGGCCAGCACCAGCGCCAGCAGCAGGGCGCGGGAGGGACGACGCTGCGGCCCACGGCCCGCGCTCCAGCGACGCTCGCGCTCGGAGCGGGAGCGGACGGTCGACCCGGAGCGGCCGGGCAGGCCGGACGCGCCGGGCTGGCCGGAGCCGTCGGGGGTGCGCACGCGCTCGAGCAGGCTCATCAGTAGCGCCTCGGGTCGCTCACGAGCACCTGCTGGAGGGCCTCGAACTCCTCGACGCACTTGCCGGCGCCGAGGGCCACCGAGGTGAGCGGGTCCTCCGCGACGTGGACCGGCATGCCGGTCTCGTGGCGCAGCCGCTCGTCGAGGCCGCGCAGCAGCGCGCCGCCGCCGGTGAGGACGATGCCGCGGTCCATGATGTCGCCGGCCAGCTCGGGCGGGGTCTGGTCGAGGGTGGCGCGCACCGCGTCGACGATCGCGTGCAGCGGCTCCTCCAGGGCCAGGCGCACCTCGGCGCTGGAGACCACGACGGTGCGCGGCAGGCCGGAGACCATGTCGCGGCCCCGGATCTCGGCCTCGGGCTCGTCGGGCAGCGGGAACGCCGAGCCGAGGGTCATCTTGACCTCCTCGGCGGTGCGCTCGCCGAGCATGAGCGAATACTCCTTCTTCATCCACGCCACGATCGCGGCGTCGAGGTCGTCGCCCGCGGTGCGGATCGACAGGCTGGTCACGATGCCGCCCAGCGAGATCACGGCGACCTCGGTCGTGCCGCCGCCGACGTCGACCACCATGTTGCCGGTGGCCTGGTGCACCGGCAGGCCCGCGCCGATGGCGGCGGCCATGGGCTCCTCGACGATGTAGACCCGGCGGGCGCCGGCCTGGTAGCCGGCCTCCTTCACCGCGCGCTGCTCGACCGCGGTGATGCCGCTGGGCACGCAGATGACCATGCGGGGCTTGGCCCACGACCGGCGCCGGTGCACCTGCTGGATGAAGTAGCGCAGCATCTGCTCGGTGGCCTCGAAGTCGGCGATGACGCCGTCCTTGAGGGGGCGGATGGCGGTGATGTTGTCGGGCGTGCGCCCGATCATCCGCTTGGCCTCGTGGCCGACCGCGAGGATCTCGCCGGTCGAGGCGTTGAGGGCCACCACGCTGGGCTCGTCGAGCAGGACGCCCCTGCCGCGGGCGTAGACCAGCGTGTTGGCGGTGCCGAGATCCACGGCCATGTCCCGGCCGAAGAAGCTGTTCGCCATGACTCGTGCCTCGCAGTGCGCTCGTGCCGTGCAGGGGAAGGAGGGCACGACGGACGGGTCGACCCTCACCCGAGGGTAAGGACGACCCCGCCCGGTTCGGCGCAGGCACGCCGAGGCGCGTGGTGCGTGTGTGACTCGTGGGGTGGCGACCCCGGTGGGCTCAGAGGCCGGGGAACCAGATCGCGATCTCGCGCTCGGCGGACTCCGGGGAGTCGGAGCCGTGCACGAGGTTCTCGCGGTTCGACAGCGACAGGTCGCCGCGGATGGTGCCGGGGGCGGCCTTGCGGCCGTCGGTGGCGCCGTTGAGGGCGCGCACGACCTCGATGGCCTCGTCGCCCTCGAGCACGAGCGCGACGAGCGGGCCGCTGGTGACGAAGGTGCGCAGCGGCGGGTAGAAGTCGCGCTCGACGTGCTCGGCGTAGTGCTCGTCGGCCTTCGCGGCGTCGATGAGGCGGTGCTCCATGGCCACGATGCGCAGGCCCTTGGCCTCGAAGCGGGAGAGGACCTCCCCGACCAGTCCGCGCTTGACGGTGTCGGGCTTGAGCAGGACGAGGGTGCGCTGGGTCATGTTCCGCACCCTAGCGAGGCCCGGCCCGCCGCGACCCGCCGGAGCACGTCGGCGGGCACCGGGGCGTCGGTGAGCGGGTCGCTGACGGCCTCCCCCAACCGGCGTACGACGGGCACGTGCCCGCCCCACGTGCCGGCCTCGACGTCGGCCTCGTCGTCGACGGGCCCCTCGGCGCGCACCTTCATCGAGGCCTCGTGCAGCGGCACGGCGAGCACCGCGGTGGCGGCGACCTCCTTGCGGGTGCTGGGCCGCAGCGTGGCCGCGCGACCGGGCACCATGTGGTCCACGGTGAGGTCCAGGGCACGCGCCTTCTCGGCGGGGTCGGTGACGATCCGGGCGGGGCCGACCACGACCACGGAGCGGTAGTTCATGGAGTGGTGGAAGGCCGAGCGGGCGGTGACGAGGCCGTCGACCTCGGTGACCGTGACGCAGACCGTCGCCCCCTCGGAGCGGGTGAGCCAGCGGGCCGCGACCGAGCCGTGCACGTAGAGGGTGCCGTCGTGGTCGGGCCCGTCGAGGTCGACGGCGAAGGCGACCGGCAGCACCAGCGGGTGGTCGCCCACGTCGACGCCGAGGTGGGCGACGAGGGCGTCCTGGAGCAGCGCGTGCATGGCGGCGCGGTCCTCGACCGCGCGACTGCGACCGCGGGTCACGGTGGTGCGCGGCGTGGGCGAGAGCGGGGTGGGCGAGCGCGGGGCGGCAGGGGCAGGCGTGGACACGACGTCCAGCCTCGCCGTTGAATGGCCCTCGCACACGTGCCACTCCTCGACCAGATCGGCAGGCCACTCGTGACGACGACACTGCCCGTGCACCTCGACCGCCGCGCCGCCGACCCGCTCGGGGTGCAGCTGGGCGACCAGGTGCGGGCGCTGGTCGCGCGGGGAGCCCTCTCCCCCGGCGACCGGCTGCCCAGCAGCCGCGCCCTGGCCGCCGACCTCGGGGTGGCGCGCACGGTCGCCGAGCAGGCCTACGCCCAGCTGGTGGCCGAGGGCTGGCTGGAGGGACGCCACGGGTCGGGCACCTTCGTCACCGCCCTCCACGCACGGGTCGCACCGCCGCCCGCGCGGCCGGCTCCCGCACCCCCCGGCCCGGCGCTGGTGCGCCTCGACGCCGGCACCCCGTGGATCGACCCGCGCCACCGGGCGGCCTGGCGGCGCGCGTGGCGCGAGGTGTCGGCGAGCCTCCCGCCCCGCGGCTACGACGACCCGCGTGGCCTGCCGGAGCTGCGGGAGGCCCTGGCCGAGCGGCTCGCCCGCACGCGGGGCCTGGTGCTCGACCCCGACGAGGTGCTCGTCACCGCCGGCACCACCGACGGGCTCCGCCACCTCCTGGGCGTCCTCCCGCCCGGCCCGGTCGGCGTCGAGGACCCCGGCTACCGCGCCGCGGTCGAGACGGTGCGCGGCACCGGCCGCGAGGTGCGTGACCTCCCCGCGCTCGCCCCCGTCGACGACCTCGCCGGCTGCGCCGCCGCCTACGTCACCCCCGCCCACCAGCACCCCCTCGGTCCGCCGATGCCCGCCGCGCACCGGCTGCGCCTGCTCGAGGCCGCGCGGCGCGCCGACGCCGTCGTGGTGGAGGACGACTACGACTCCGAGTTCCGCTACGACGTCGCGCCCATCCCCGCCCTGGCCGCACTCGACCGCGACCGGGTCGCCTACCTCGGCACCACCAGCAAGACCGTCGCCCCCAGCCTGCGCCTGGGCTGGCTGGTGCCGCCGGCCCACCTGGTCACGGCCGTGTGCGAGCGCCGGGCCGCCACGCACGACGCGGCCTCCTGGCCCGCCCAGCGGGCCCTGCTCTCGCTGCTGCGCGACGGCTACGTCGACCAGGTCGTCCGCTCCGCGCGCCGCACGTACGCCGAGCGCGCGGCCCGCGTCGTGGCCGCGCTCGCGCCCCTCGGGGAGCCGGCCGGCCCCCCGGCGGGCATGTACGTCACAGTGCCGCTCGACGCCGACCGCGCGCAGGCCGCCCAGGACGCGGCGCGGGCCGCGGGCTTCGACGTGCCGCTGCTGGCCGACTACGCCCGCGGCTCGGGGGCGACCGGGCTGGTGGTGGGCTTCGGCGGCTGCACCGACGCCGAGCTCGACCGGGCCCTGGCCGCGCTGGCGGGTGCGGCCCGGGGGTGACGCCCGGGAGGGCTAGACCGGCTCGGGTCCGCCGTCGCGCTCCAGGGCGGCGTAGGCCGCGGCGCGCTCGCGCTCGATCTTGACCCCGAGAAGGACGGCGGTGCCCCACAGCAGCGCGAAGACCGCGCCGAGGAAGAACATGATCGGCACCACGAAGCCGAGCAGCACCGCGGCCGCCTGCACCACCCAGCCGGCGGTGTAGGCCCACTCCGCGCGCAGCATCCCGGCCAGCAGGACGCAGGCGACGGCTAGCCCCAGGCCGATGGCCAGGCCGACGCCGGTGGAGACGTCGGTCAGGGTCAGCAGCACCGGGGTGGTGAGGCCGAGGGTGATCGCCTCGAGGCTGAGGATCGCGGCGCACATGCCGCGCTTGGGCGAGCGCTTCACTGGTCGTCCTCCTGCTCGAGCTGCTGGTCGATCTCGCGGCGGGCCACCCGCTGGGCCTGCGTGCCGCGCTCGCTGACGAGCAGGCCGCGGGCCTCGCCGGCGGTGACGACCGACCCGGTCACCAGCACCGCGCCGGAGCCGAGCGGGTCGCCGAAGGCCTCCCCGGCCTCGGCGAGCGCGGCGGCGGCGTCGAGGGCCTCGGCCAGGCGGGGCACGACGGTGACCTGGTCGTCGTCGAAGATGCCGCGCGCGATCTCGGCGAGGTCCTCGGCGGGCAGGGCCCGGTCGGTGGAGCTCTGGGTGCACACGACGTGCGAGAGGTGCGGCTCGAGCGCGGAGAGCAGGCCCTCGGCGTCCTTGTCGCCCATGACCCCGACGACCCCGATGAGCGGGGAGAAGGTGAAGGAGTCGTCGAGCGCGGCGGCCAGGGCCTCGGCGCCGTGGGGGTTGTGCGCGGCGTCGAGCACGATGGTGGGGCTGCGGCGCACGACCTCGAGACGCGCCGGCGAGGTCACCTCGGCGAAGGCCGCGCCGACGAGGTCGGCGTCGAGGGGCTGCTCGCCGCCGACGAAGGACTCGACCGCCGCGAGCGCCACGGCGGCGTTCTGGGCCTGGTGGGCGCCGTGGAGCGGGAGGAAGACGTCGTCGTAGCGCGCCCGGAGGCCCTGCAGCGAGAGCACCTGGCCGCCGACGGCCGGGGTGCGGGCGGCCACGCCGAAGTCGAGGCCCTCCTGCACGACCTCGGCACCGACCTCGGCGGCGCGCGCGAGCAGCACCGCCGCGGCCTCCGGCGTCTGCTGGGCCAGCACCACGCGCGAGCCGGCCTTGATGATGCCGGCCTTCTCGGCGGCGATGGTGTCGGGCCGGTCGCCGAGGTACTTGGCGTGGTCGACGGCGACGGGCAGCACCACGGCCACCGCCGCGTCGGCGACGTTGGTCGCGTCCCAGGCCCCGCCCATGCCGACCTCGAGCACCGCGACCTCGACCGGGGCGTCGGCGAAGGCCGCGAAGGCCATGCCCACCACGGTCTCGAAGAACGACAGCGGGTGCAGCTGGTCCTCGTCGACGAGGTGGGTGTAGGGCGCCACGTCGTTGAAGGCGCGCACGAAGGCCTCGTCGTCGAGCGGCTCGCCGTCGATGCTGATGCGCTCGTTCATCCGCTCCACGTGGGGGCTGGTGAAGCGGCCGGTGCGCAGGTCGAGCTTGCGCAGCAGGGTGTCGATCATCCGCGACGTGCTGGTCTTGCCGTTGGTGCCGGTCAGGTGCACGACGGGGTAGGAGCGCTGCGGCTCGCCGAGCAGCTCGGTGAAGGCGGCGATCCGGTCGAGCGAGGGCTCGAGGCGGGTCTCGGGCCAGCGCGAGAGCAGGGCGTCCTCCACCTCGGAGAAGGTCTCGGCGAGGCGGGGGACGTCGGGTGTCGCAGGGGTCTGGGTCATCGCCCTCCCAGTCTAGGAGGTGGCCCCGGTGGGATCGCCGCCCGCCGCAGGGCCCGGGGTCGGGCCCCGGGTCGGGCCCCGGGTCGGGCCCGCGTCGGGCTCCACCAGCAGGTTGGCCATGTCGACGACCGGCTCGAACCCCAGGGCGGTGTAGACGTGGTTCGAGACCGGGTTGGCCCGGTCGGTGAAGAGGCAGGGCCGGTGCCCGTGGTCCAGCGCCCGCGCCGCCACGGCGGCCACCGCGGCGGCGGCGTACCCGTGGCCGCGGTGGGGGGCCGGGGTGTAGACCGGGCCGATGCGCAGCACCCCGTGCGCCGGGGCGTTGTGGCCGGTGAGGTGGACGACGCGCCCCTCGGCGTCCTCCCAGACCCACAGCAGACCCGCCTCCGTGCGGCGGGCCACCTCGGCGCGGTCGACCACGTCCACGGTGTCGTGCTCGGGCGTGCGGCCCGCCTGCGCCGCCGCGTCGACGTGGAACGCCGCGAACCAGCCCGCCAGCAGGTCGAGGTCCCGCGACGTCGCGGCCCGCAGCCGGCCCTCGGGAGACCGGGGCGCCACGAGGTCGCGCAGCTCGAAGAGCCGGGTCTGCTCGTGCACCCGCACCTCTCCCCCGCCCCCGGCCGCCAGCACCTCGCACAGCACCCGGGTCGCCGGCAGCGCACCGTTGGCCGCGCGCACCTCCTCGCCCCCCTCGAGCAGCAGGCCGGCGAGGGCCCGCGCGGCGACCTCGCTCATGGGCAGCACGAAGAGCGGCCAGGGCGCGAGCGGCGCGGTGCGCATCGCGGCGGAGACCACCGCACCGTCCTCGCGCACGAGCGCCCACCAGCACGGCCGGCCGGTCCCGGTCCAGGGCTCGCCGCGCTCGGCCGCCTCGACGGCCCGGCGGGTCACGGAGGCCACCACGGTCGCCACCACCGGGTCGGCGGCGAGCACCGGCTCGGCCGCGGCGAGGAAGGCGGCGGGGTCGGTGAGCAGCTCCACCGTCGTGCGGACGCTCGCGTCGGACATGCCCGGCAGGCTAGGACGGTGCCGCTGACCAGCGCTAATGGTTTCGGGAACCGATTTCAGGGTGACGACCGGCACCCGTAATCTGGGCCCATGACCGAGACCCAGTCGCCCCAGGCCCCCGACACGACGAGCGCGACCCGCGCCGTCGTCGTACCGGACAAGCCTGCCCTGGAGGGTCTCGAGGCCTCCTGGAGCCAGCGGTGGAAGGCCGACGACACCTACGCCTTCGACCGCACCCAGCCGCGCGAGAACGTCTTCTCCATCGACACCCCGCCCCCGACGGTGAGCGGCAGCCTGCACGTCGGCCACGTCTTCTCCTACACCCACACCGACCTGGTCGCCCGCTTCCAGCGCATGCGCGGCAAGTCGGTCTTCTACCCCATGGGCTGGGACGACAACGGCCTGCCCACCGAGCGCCGGGTGCAGAACTACTACGGCGTGCGCTGCGACCCCTCGCTGCCCTTCGACCCCGACTTCGAGCCGCCGGCCAAGCCCGACGCCAAGAAGCAGGTGCCGATCAGCCGGCCCAACTTCATCGCGCTGTGCGAGCGGCTGGTCGAGGAGGACGAGAAGGTCTTCGAGACCCTCTGGCGCACCCTCGGGCTGTCGGTGGACTGGAAGCAGCACTACACGACCATCGGTCCGAAGGCCCAGACCGTCAGCCAGCGCGCGTTCCTGCGCAACTACGCCCGCGGCGAGGCCTACCTGCAGGAGGCCCCCACCCTCTGGGACGTCACCTTCCAGACGGCTGTCGCCCAGGCCGAGCTCGAGGCCCGCGAGTACGCCGGCGCCTACCACCGCGTCGCCTTCCGCACCGTGGCCGCCGACGGCTCGCCCGGCGAGGCGGTCCACATCGAGACCACCCGGCCCGAGCTGATCCCCAGCGTCGTCGCCCTCATCGCCCACCCCGACGACGAGCGCTACCAGCCGCTCTTCGGCACCCACGTCACCAGCCCCGTCTTCGGGGTCGAGGTGCCGGTGCTGGCCCACCCCGCCGCGGAGATGGACAAGGGAGCCGGCATCGCGATGTGCTGCACCTTCGGCGACCTCACCGACGTCACCTGGTGGCGCGAGCTCGACCTGCCGGTGCGCACCGTGGTCGGTCGCGACGGACGCTTCCTGCGCGAGACCCCCGAGTGGCTGGCGAGCGAGCCCGCCGCCGCGGCGTACGCCGACCTGGCCGGCAAGACCGCCTTCAGCGCCCGCGAGGCCGTCGTGGCCAAGCTGCGCGAGTCCGGCGACCTCGACGGCGAGCCCCAGCCCACCCAGCGCATGACGAACTTCTACGAGAAGGGCGACAAGCCGCTGGAGATCGTCGCCACGCGCCAGTGGTACGTGCGCAACGGCGGACGTGACGCCGGCATCCGCGAGGAGATGATCGCCCGCGGCGGCGAGATCACCTGGGTCCCGACCCACATGAAGCACCGCTACGACAACTGGGTCGGCGGCCTCAACGGCGACTGGCTGATCTCGCGCCAGCGGTTCTTCGGCATCCCCTTCCCGGTGTGGTACCCCCTCGACGACTCCGGCGAGCCCGACTACGCCCACCCGCTGCTGCCCACCGAGGCCGAGCTGCCCGTCGACCCCTCCACCGACGCCCCCCGCGGCTACGACGAGGCCCAGCGCGGCCAGGCCGGCGGCTTCATCGGCGACCCCGACGTCATGGACACCTGGGCCACCTCCTCGCTCACCCCGCAGATCGCGGGCGGCTGGGAGTCCGACGACGACCTGTGGCAGCGCGTCTTCCCGATGGACCTGGCCACCCAGGCCCACGACATCATCCGCACCTGGCTCTTCTCGCGCGTCGTGCGCAGCCACTTCGAGCACCACGCCGCGCCGTGGACCCACGCGATGATCTCCGGCTTCATCATGGATCCCGACCGCAAGAAGATGTCGAAGTCCAAGGGCAACGTCGTCGTGCCCGACGAGATCCTCACGAAGTTCGGCGCCGACGCCGTGCGCTGGCGCGCCGCCATGGCCCGCCCCGGCCTCGACTCGCCCTTCGACGAGAGCCAGATGAAGGTCGGGCGCCGCCTGGCCATGAAGGTGCTCAACGCCTCGAAGTTCGTCCTCGGCGGCGTCGGCGCCACGACCCTCAACGCCTTCGAGGTCTCCGAGCCCGTCGACTGCGCGCTGCTCGGTCGCCTCGCGATCGTCGTCGAGCGCGCCACCGAGGCCTTCGAGGCCTACGACTACACCACGGCGCTGGAGACGGTCGAGAAGTTCTTCTGGGAGTTCTGCGACGACTACCTCGAGCTGGTCAAGGAGCGCGCCTACGACGAGTCCGGCGGCGCCGGCGCGGCCTCGGCCAAGGCCGCGCTCGCCCTCGCGCTCGAGGTGCAGCTGCGCCTGCTCGCGCCCTTCCTGCCCTACGTCACCGAGGAGGTCTGGTCGTGGTGGCACCCCCGCGGTGACGCCGACGGCTCGATCCACCACGCGCCGTGGCCCACCGCCCTCGACCTCGGCGCACCGGCCGCGGCCGACCCGTCGACGCTGGACGCCGTGGCCCAGGCCCTGATCGGCGTGCGCGGCGCCAAGTCGCAGGCCAAGGTCTCGATGCGCGCCGAGCTCTCCCGCGTCGAGGTCGTGGGCCCCGAGGCCCTCGTGGTGGCCGCCGAGCGCGCCGCCGACGACCTGCGCCGCACCGGACGCATCACCGGCGAGCTGGTCTTCCGCAGCGACCCCGAGGCCACCGCGATCTCGGTGCGCGCCGAGCTCGCGGCGCCCACCGAAGGCTGAGCGGGCCCCACGCACGACGAGAACCGCCCCGGACCGACGGTCCGGGGCGGTTCTTCGTGCGTCGGGGTGCGACCCTGGATCAGGCCGACTTCTTCTTCTTGGTCTCGCTCTCGCGGGGCACCAGCGTGGGTGCCTCGTCACCGGTGACGACCGCTCCGGTGACGACGACCTTGGCGACGTCGCCGCGCGAGGGCACGTCGTACATCACGTGGAGGAGGACCTCCTCGATGATGGCGCGCAGGCCGCGCGCGCCGGTGCCGCGCTCCATGGCGTTGTCGGCGATGGCCTTGATGGCGTCGTCGGTGAACTCCAGCTCGACACCGTCGAGCTCGAAGAGCTTCTGGTACTGCTTGACCAGGGCGTTGCGGGGCTCGGTGAGGATCTGCACGAGCGCGGCCTGGTCGAGCTTGTTGACGCTGGCGATGAGGGGCAGGCGGCCGATGAACTCGGGGATCAGGCCGAACTTGGTGAGGTCCTCGGGGCGCACCAGCGCCAGCAGGTCCTCCTCCTTGCGCTCGGCCTGGGTGCGGACCTCGGCGGTGAAGCCCAGGGTCTTCTTGCCCACCCGCTGCTCGATGATGTGCTCGAGCCCCGCGAAGGCGCCGCCCACCACGAAGAGGATGTTGGTGGTGTCGATCTGGATGAACTCCTGGTGCGGGTGCTTGCGCCCGCCCTGCGGAGGGACCGAGGCGGTGGTGCCCTCGATGATCTTGAGCAGGGCCTGCTGCACGCCCTCGCCGGAGACGTCGCGCGTGATCGAGGGGTTCTCCGCCTTGCGGGCCACCTTGTCGATCTCGTCGATGTAGATGATGCCGGTCTCGGCCTTCTTGACGTCGTAGTCGGCGGCCTGGATCAGCTTGAGCAGGATGTTCTCGACGTCCTCGCCGACGTAGCCGGCCTCGGTCAGCGCCGTGGCGTCGGCGATGGCGAAGGGCACGTTGAGCATGCGGGCCAGGGTCTGGGCGAGGTAGGTCTTGCCGCAGCCGGTCGGGCCGATGACCAGGATGTTGGACTTGGCGACCTCGACCGCCTCGTCCTTGCTGTGCTTGCCCGAGACGGGCTGGAGTCCGGCCTGCACCCGCTTGTAGTGGTTGTAGACCGCGACGGCCAGCGACTTCTTGGCCTGCTCCTGGCCGATCACGTAGGAGTTGAGGAACTCGAAGATCTCGCGCGGCTTGGGCAGCTCGTCGAGGCTGACCTCGGCGCCCTCGCTGAGCTCCTCCTCGATGATCTCGTTGCACAGGTCGATGCACTCGTCGCAGATGTAGACGCCGGGGCCTGCGATGAGCTTCTTGACCTGCTTCTGCGACTTGCCGCAGAAGGAGCACTTCAGCAGATCGCCGCCGTCACCGATACGTGCCACGGGGTCATCCTCCTCGTTGCCGGCGCCGGGGCCGGGGTCCTACCTGTGCTGTCTGCCGGGTGCTGGGTGGAGCGGTGTGCTGCTGGGTCGGGCGCCGGGCGGGGCCGGGCGGGGCGACCCGACGACGGTACTCCCCCGCCGCCGCCACGAGGGCGGTGACACGAGGGTGGCCGTCGGGTCGCTCCGGGTGGAGCGGGGTGGCTCAGGCCAGGGCCGGGCTCTTGAGCGACTCGAGCACCGAGTCGATCAGGCCGTACTCCACCGCGGCCTCGGCGGTGAGGATCTTGTCGCGCTCGATGTCGCGGCTGACCTGCTCGATGTCCTTGCCGCTGTGGTCGCTGATCATCTTCTCGAGCAGCTCGCGCATGCGGATGATCTCGTTGGCCTGGATCTCGATGTCGGAGGTCTGGCCGAAGGTGCCCTCGGTGTAGGGCTGGTGGATCAGGATGCGGCTGTTGGGCAGCGCCATCCGCTTGCCCGGGGTGCCGGCGGCGAGCAGGATCGCGGCCGCGGAGGCGGCCTGACCCAGGCAGACCGTCTGCACGTCGGGCTTGATGAAGCGCATCGTGTCGTAGATCGCCGTCAGCGCGGTGAAGGAGCCGCCGGGGCTGTTGATGTAGATGCTGATGTCCTGGTCGGGGTTCATCGACTGCAGGCACAGCAGCTGGGCGATGACGGCGTTGGCCACGTCGTCGCTGATCGGCGTGCCGAGGTAGATGATGCGCTCCTCGAACAGCTTGCCGTAGGGGTCGATGCGGCGGAAGCCGTAGGAGGTGCGCTCTTCCCACTGCGGGATGTAGTAGTTCATGTCGTCAGTCCTTCTGCCGGGCCGGGCGGCCGTCGTCGGCGGCTTCGCGAGCGCTCTTGATGACCTGGTCGACCAGGCCGTACTCCTGGGCCTGGTCGGCGGTGAACCAGCGGTCGCGGTCGGCGTCGGCGATGACCTGCTCGACCGGCTGGCCGGTGTGCTCGGAGATGAGGTCGAGGAGCACCTTCTTGATGTGGAGCGACTGCTGGGCCTGGATCTTGATGTCGGAGGCCGAGCCGCCCATGCCCGAGGAGGGCTGGTGCATCATGATGCGCGCGTGCGGCAGGGCGTAGCGCTTGCCCTTGGTGCCGGCGCAGAGCAGGAACTGGCCCATCGAGGCGGCCAGGCCCATGCCGACCGTCGCCACGTCGTTGGGGATGTAGTTCATCGTGTCGTAGATCGCCATGCCGGCGTCGACCGAGCCACCCGGGGAGTTGATGTGGAGGAAGATGTCCGCCTCCGGGTCCTCCGCCGAGAGCAGCAGGAGCTGGGCGCAGATCGCGTTGGCGTTCTGGTCGCGCACCTCCGAGCCGAGGAAGACGATCCGCTCGCGCAGCAGGCGCTGGTAGATGTGGTCGTCGAGGACGTTGAGCCCGGCCCCGCCCATCGTGGGGCCGTGCGCCGAGGAGCTGGAGTTCTGGTTCACGTTGGCGACCCTAGCCCGTGCCACGGACACATCCACGCCTTATCCACCCCTGTTCGCCGACAGCGGATTTATGACCACCCGACGGGGTCCTGCGGGCTCCGGCGGGGGCCTCAGCCGCCCTCGGCGGCGACCCGGAGCAGCTCGACGCCCTCGCGCATGCCGGCCTCCAGCTCGTCGGCGTGCCCGGCCGCGCCCCCCAGCAGGGCACTCGCGAACAGCCCGCTGACCCGGGTCAGCGCACGCGGCACGGGCCGACGGTGGACCACCCGGGTGCCACCCGCCTCCGGGGCCAGCTCCCAGATCCAGCGCGCGCCGCTCGACGGGGTGTCCCAGGCGAGCACGCGCGGTGCCTCGACGGTGGAGACGACCGACCGGGTGGGCCACACGACCGGGCCGCGGCGGTTGACGCCGACGTACCACTGACCCGGGCGCAGGCCCCCGGGCTTGAGCGGCAGCATCCTGACGAGCTCGGGACTGCGCCGGGCCATGGCCCCGAGATCGGTCAGCAGCGCCCAGACCCGCTCCGGCGGGGCGGCGACGAAGGCCTCCGCGCGCAGCTCGCGGGCGGCGCCGGTCGCGGTGCTGGCCTCGGCATCCATGACGCGCAGCCTGCCACGCCGGCGGCCCCGGCGTCAGCCCTCCGACCGGGGCTACGACAGCCAGGTGGCGAGAGCGCCGTGGACGTCGGGGTGGTTGAGCAGTCCCCAGTGGTCGGTGCGCCCGACGTGGAGCACGTCGGCGCCGGGGAAGAGGGTGCGTCCGCGGGCGTCGCGGCCGTAGGCCGAGCGCGGGCGCACGAGCAGGTCGCCGACGAAGCGGCCCACCGGGTGGCCCTCCGACCCGCTCAGCGTGGCGGCGACGAGGTGGTAGCGGGCGTGCGGCAGCGGCGGCACGTCGTCGGTGAGCCCCGCGACCAGGTCGTGCACGCCCGAGGAGCGCCAGTCGAGGATCCGACCGAAGGCGGCGGTCTCGGGCAGCAGGCCCAGCCCGCGGCTGCCGTGGCCGACCCCCTTGGCCACCGGCGCCCCCAGGTGGGGGGTGCCGAGGGTGACCACGTCGCTGACCAGGCCCGTCCACGGCTGCGGGTGGTCGGCCGCCACCGCGCCGGCGGCGCGGATGACCAGCCCTCCCATGGAGTGGCCCACCAGGGCGATCCGCGTCACCGGCACGGGCCAGGCCTCGACGAGTCGCTGGAGCAGCGCCGTCATGGCCACGCCGTTCTCCCGCAGCGGCAGGCCGGTGTTGGCCCGCAGCACGATCGGGGTCCACCCGGTGGCGGCCAGCGCCTCGGGGTAGGTCTGGCGGCCCTCGTCGCGCCCGCGGTCCCAGTAGGAGTCGTCCTCGCACAGTCCGTGGAGGAACACCACGAGGCGCCCGGTGGCGTCGGGGAAGGCCGCCGACAGCCCGGCCTCGTCGACCTCGACGTCGCTGCCGTCGCGGCGCACCGCGAGCGGGATGGCCATCTGCGGGCGCTCACGCAGCAGCTTGTCGCCGATGAGGCCGTTGACCGCGGCGCTGAGGAAGCGGCCCTCGGGCCGTGACTCCAGGCGCGGCCCCGCCCCGGTGGCGGCGACCCGGTCGAGCCCGGTCGACGCGGCGCGCAGCCCGGCGCTGAGGCCGCCGTAGATCCCGCCGGCGATGCCACGGTGGGCCCGCTCCACGACCCCCGGCCCGCCGTGGGTGACCGCACGGCCGATGCCGTGGACCCGGTCGAGCACGGCCACGTGGGTGTCGCGGACGCTGCGCACCACCAGCTCGTCGGCCACCTCGCACAGCAGCGAGGCGGCGTCGAGCACCGAGGGGCCGGGCGCCGGTGTGACGGGGACGGGGCTCATGGCGCCCATGCTACCCGTCAGTGCACACCTGTGCACTCTCCTGGGGGGACGGGGGTACGCCGAGAGCCCGCCGGTCGCGACCGGCGGGCTCTCGGGGTGCAGCGGGTGGTGCCGTCGCCGGGCGAGGGCGTCGGCCTCAGGCCTCGGACTTCTCCGCGTCGGCCTCGGTGGCCTCGTCGGTGGCCTCGACCTCGGCCTCGGGCTCACCGATGGTGCCGTCGGGGCGCAGGTTCTTCAGCTCGACGGTGTTGCCGGAGGCGTCCTTCACCACGGCCGACTCGACCAGGGTCGCGAGCGCCTTGCCGCGCAGGATCTCCTGGACCAGGTCGGGGATGTGGTTGTGCTGGAACATGTGGTTCGCGAACTCCTGCGGGTCCTGGCCGGACTGCTGGGCGCGGCGCACGAGGTGCTGGGAGAGCTCCTCCTGGTTGACCCCGAGCTCCTCCTTCTTGGCGATCTCGTCGAGCAGGAACTGCGCGGCGACGGCGTCGCGCACGCGGCGCTCGAGCTCGGCCTCGAACTCCTCCTGGGTCTGCTCCTCGTCCTCGAGGTAGGAGGCCATGGTGATGCCGGCCATCGCGAGCTGCTGCTCGATGTTCTGCCGGCGCGCGGTGAGCTCGTCGGCGACCAGGCTGTCGGGCAGCGGCACCTCGACCTTCTCCAGCAGGGCCTCCAGCACGGCGTCGCGGGCGGCGGCAGCCTGCTCGAGGCGCTTGCCGCGGCCGAGCCGCTCGCGCACGTCGGCGGTGAGCTCCTCGGCGGTGTCGAACTCCGAGGCCTCCTGGGCGAAGTCGTCGTCGAGCTCGGGGAGCTCCTGCTCCTGCACCTGGGTCACGGTCACCGCGACCTCGACCTCCTCGCCGACGAGGTCGCCGCCGACGAGCTGGGAGGAGAAGGTCTTGTCCTCGCCGGCCGACATGCCGGTGAGCGCCTCGTCGAGGCCCTCGAGCATGCCGCCGCGACCGACCTGGTAGGACATGCCGGACACCTCGGCGCCCTCGAGCACCTCGCCGTCCTTGGTCGCCTTGAGGTCGATGACCACGAAGTCGCCGTCGGCGGCCGGGCGCTCGACGTCGCTGAGGGTGCCGAAGCGCTCGCGCAGGGCGGTCACCTGCTCCTCGACGTCCTCGTCGCTGACCTCGACGTCGTCGACCTCGGCCTCGAGGCCCTCGTAGGCCGGGAGGTCGATGGCGGGCTTGATGTCGACCTCGGCGGTGAACTCCACCAGCTCGTTGTCCTCGAGGCGGGTCACCTCGATCTCGGGCTGGGCCAGCGGCTCGAGGGAGTTCTCCTGCAGCGCCTCGACGTACTTCTTCGGCAGGGCGTCGTTGATGGCCTGGTCGAGCACCGCGCCACGGCCGACCTGACGGTCGATGACCATCGGCGGGACCTTGCCGCGGCGGAAGCCGGGGACGTTGATCTGCTGGGCGATCTGCTTGTACGCCGCGTCGAGGCTCGGCTTGAGCTCCTCGAAGGGCACCTCGACGGTCAGCTTGGCCCGGGTCGGGCTCAAGGTCTCGACGGCGCTCTTCACAGGGTGTCTCCTCTATCAATCGGGGGTCTGCTCACCGGACGGTGAGGGGTGTGGCTGTCGTCGGGGCGACAGGACTCGAACCTGCGATCTCCTGCTCCCAAAGCAGGCGCGCTAGCCACTACGCTACGCCCCGCCAAGAGGCGCCCCGGCGGACCGTGACGCTCCCTGAGAGCGGATGACGGGAATCGAACCCGCGTAATCAGTTTGGAAGACTGAGGCTCTACCATTGAGCTACATCCGCGTGGCCGTGACGCCCTCTGCTGGGCAGGGTGGAGCGCCGTCGGACCGGGCCACATCGTGCCACACCGCGCCCGCCACGCCCCAACCGCCGTGCGCCCGCCGCTAGCCCGCCGCGGCCGCGCGCGAGCGGAACCGTCGCTGGCACCCCGGGCACCAGAACAGGTTGCGACCGGCCAGCTCGGTGGTCCTCACCCGCGCCCCGCACACCAGGCAGTCCTGGCCGTGACGGCGGTAGACGTAGACCTCTCCCCCGTGGTCGTCCACGCGGGCGGGACGCCCCATCGCCTCGGGGGTGTGCTCGGGTCGCACGGTGTCGATGCGACCGGTGCGCACGCCCTCGGCCATGAGCACGACGAGGTCGTCCCACATCGCCTGCCACTGCCCCACCCGCAGGGTGCTGCCGGGCCGCAGCGGGTCGATGCGGTGGCGGAAGAGGATCTCGGCGCGGTAGACGTTGCCCACGCCGGCGAGCACCGTCTGGTCCATGAGCAGGCCGCCGATGGGGGCCCTGCTGCGGCGGATCCGCTGCCAGGCGCGGTCGGGGTCGGCGTCGGGGCGCAGCGGGTCGGGCCCCGAGCGCTCCACGACCGCGTCGCGCCCGGCCCGCGTCAGCAGCTCGCACGTCGTGGCCCCGCGCAGGTCGGCGTACGCCGCGCCGCGCGCGTCGTCGGCCACCAGGCGCAGGCGCACCTGGCCCACGGGGTCGGGCACGTCGGCGACGTCGGGGTGCACGGCGAAGGTGCCGTAGAGCCCGAGGTGGACGTGGACGAAGACCTCGCCGGGGAAGGCGACGAAGAGGTGCTTGCCCCACGACTCCGCGCCCGCGAGCACCCGGCCGTCGAGCAGGGCGGCCGAGTCGGCGAAGCGCCCCTGGGGGCTGCCCACCGCGACCGCGCGCCCGGCGAAGGCCGCGCCGAGGTCGGCCGCCAGGCGGTGGAGGGTGTGGCCCTCAGGCATCAGTGCGCGGCATCGGAGGGGCCGAGGCCCTGCGCCGACTCCGGCAGCGGGGGCAGCTCGCGGGTCTGCTCGTAGGAGCCGAGCTGGCCGATGCGGCGCACGTGGCGCTCGTCGCCGCTGAACGGCTCGGCGAGGAAGACCTCCACGAAGCGGGTCATCTCCTCCAGGGTGTGCATCCGCCCGCCGACCGAGACGACCTGGGCGTCGTTGTGCTCGCGCGCGAGCCGGGCGGTCTCCTCCGACCACACCAGCGCGCAGCGGATGCCCAGCACCTTGTTGGCGGCCATCTGCTCGCCGTTGCCGGAGCCGCCGACGACCACGCCGAGGCTGTCGAGGCCGCGCTCGCGGTCGTCGGCGACGCCCTCGGCGGCGCGGAGGCAGAAGACGGGGTAGTCGTCGAGGGCGTCGTGGACGAAGGGGCCGTGGTCGACCGGCTCGTAGCCGTGGTCGCGCAGCCACGCGACGAGGTGGTCCTTGAGGTCGAGGCCGGCATGGTCGGAGCCGAGGTGCACGCGCATGGGCCGCATCCTCCCAGAGCGGCTCCCGGCCCCGTCGCCGGGCTAGCGGTGCTGGTCGGGGCGGTGCTGCTCGAGGAAGGCGGCCACCTGGCGCATGAGCGGCTCGGCGGCGTCGAAGACGTCGACGTGGCGCCAGAAGCCGTGGACCTGCCCGAGGTAGCGGGTGGCGACGACCGCCACGCCCTCGGTGGCCAGCCGGCGGGCCAGCTCCTCGCCCTCGTCGCGGAGCGGGTCGTGCTCGGCGGTGACCACCAGCGTCGGCGGCAGGGTGCCGAGGCCCTCGGAGCGCAGCGGTGCGAGGTCGGGGTGCTCCAGGTCGGCCGGGGTCGCGGCGTACTGCTCCCAGTACCAGGCCGCCTCGCGGGGGTCGAAGCCGTCGGCGGCCGTGGCGTAGCTGTCGAAGGACGCGGTCGGGTCGAGGAAGGGGTAGATCAGCGCCAGGGCCGTGAAGCGTCCCGGGTGGCGCAGCGCCGCGACGAGGGCGAGGTTGGCGCCGGCGCTGTCGCCGTGGCCGTACGTCGGGCCCGCGACCCCCAGCGGGTCGCCGGGCCGTGCGGCCTGCTCCTCGAGCCACGCCAGCGCGGTGCTGACGTCGTCGGGCGCCGCGGGGAAGGGGTGCTCCGGCGGTCGGCGGTAGTCGACGCTGAGCACCGCGGTGCGCGACCGGTCGGCCAGGCGGCGGGCCACCGCGTCGTGGACGTCGACGTCGTGCATCACGAAGCCGCCCCCGTGCACGTGCACCACGACGCCCGGGCGGGCCCCGGCGGGTCGGTAGAGCCGGCAGGGCACGCCGCCGGCGTCGACGTCGAGCACCTCGGCGACGTCCTCGCGCGGCTGGGCGGCGGCCAGCCGGCGGGCCTCGAGCCGGGCGGCGGCGACGTCGAAGCCGGCCTCGAAGACGCGCGGCTGACCGGCGGCGGCCTCGACGGCGCGCCGCGCCTGCGGGAAGAGCACCACCGCGGGACCTACCGCTGCATCAGGGCGTCGAGGCCCACGGCGACGGCCGCGGCGACGCGGAAGTCGACGCGCTGGTCGGGCACGTGCACGGTGTACTTGTCGCGCACCGAGCCCTGGCGCTCCACGCCCAGCAGCGGCTGGCCGTCGGCGGTGGTGAAGTCGAAGTGGATCGGCAGGAAGGGGATGTCGGTGAAGCGGCGGATGAGCGCGATCGCCTGGCTGCGCTCCTGCCCCGTGCCGGCGTAGCCCGGGCCCTCGATCTGGAAGGTGGAGCGCATCAGGCTGGCGCCGAAGTCCTTCTTGAAGAAGCCGAGCGGCTGGCGGGCCTCGTCGACGATGTCGTAGCCCGAGCCGAGGTCGATGCGCTTGCGGGCCTTGAAGCTGAAGACCGCCCGCGACTTCGAGGCGTCCTCGTAGAAGGTGACCTCCTCCTTGAAGGCCATCCGCTTCTGCTCCGCCAGCCCCATCAGCTGCCCGAAGGAGCCGTCGGGGCCGGCGGCGTAGAGCTCGTAGCGGTTCGTCGTCATGGCGAACTTCTGCTTCACGAAGAAGGTGGGGAGGTACATGCCCGCGGTCATGCCCGGAAACCTAGCGGCTCACGCCTGCGCGAGGCGCCCGAGCTCCTCGTCGACCACCGACGGGTCGAGCTTGGTGAAGATCGGCGAGGGCTTGGCCACCGGGGTGCCGACCGCGATCGGGTGGCGCCGCCAGGTCGGCACACCGGTGTAGTCGCCGGTGAGCACGGGGTAGCCCGCGCCTCCGTCGAGGTCCTCGGCCTCCTCCAGGCGCGGCATCGGGGCCACGGTGCCGGCGCCGCCGAGGGCCTTGTCGACCTCGTTGGCCGAGAACGGCAGGAAGGGGGCGAGCACGAGGTTGAGGTCGGCCACGCACTGCGCCACGACGTGGAGCACGGTGGCGAGGCGCTCGCGCTGCTCCTCGCCCTTCAGCTTCCACGGCTCGGTGTCGGAGACGTACTTGTTGACCTCGGCCACGGTGCGCATCGCCTCGCCGATGGCCTGCTTCTGGCGGTGCCGGCCGATGAGGTCGCCCACGACGCCGAAGGCGGCCTCCACCGAGTCGAGCAGGCGCTGGTCGGCCGGCTCCAGGGGCCCGGCCGCGGGCAGCTCGCCGAAGTTCTTCGCGATGAGGGTGGCGGTGCGGTTGACCAGGTTGCCCCACCCGGCGACGAGCTCGTCGTTGGTGCGGCGCACGAACTCCGACCAGGTGAAGTCGGAGTCCTGGTTCTCCGGCCCCGCGGCGGCGACGAAGTAGCGGAAGGCGTCGGGCTGGTAGCGGCTGAGCAGGTCGCGCACGTAGATGACCACGCGCTGGGAGGAGGAGAACTTGCGGCCCTCCATGGTGAGGAACTCCGAGCTCACCACCTCGGTGGGCAGGTTGAGCTCGCCGTACTCGCGCGGCTCGCCGCCCCTGCTCCCCTTGCCGGAGTAGGCCAGCAGCTCGGCGGGCCAGATCTGGCTGTGGAAGGTGATGTTGTCCTTGCCCATGAAGTAGTACGACAGCGCCTCCGGGTCGTTCCACCAGCGGCGCCAGGCCTCCGGGTCGCCGGTGCGCCGCGCCCACTCGATCGAGGCCGAGAGGTAGCCGATGACGGCGTCGAACCACACGTAGAGCTTCTTGGTGGGGTTGTCGCGCCAGCCCTTGAGGGGCACCGCGATGCCCCAGTCGATGTCGCGCGTCATGGCGCGGGGGCGGATCTCCTTGAGGATGTTCTGGCTGAAGCGGATGACGTTGGGCCGCCACAGGCCCGTGGCCTCGCGGCCGTCGAGCCACTCCCCCAGGGCCTCGGCCAGGGCCGGCAGGTCGAGGAAGAAGTGCTGGGTCTCCACGAACTCCGGGGTCTCGCCGTTGATCTTCGAGCGCGGGTCGACGAGGTCGTGGGGGTCGAGCTGGTTGCCGCAGGTGTCGCACTGGTCGCCGCGGGCCCCGCCGGCGCCGCAGATGGGGCAGGTGCCCTCGATGTAGCGGTCGGGCAGCGTGCGGCCGGTGGACGGCGAGATGGCGCCGTAGGTGGTCTGCTCGACGAAGTAGCCGTTGGCGTGCACGCCGAGGAAGAGCTCCTGCACCACCGCGTGGTGGTTGCGGGTGCTGGTGCGGGTGTAGAGGTCGTAGCTGACGCCGAGGGCGCAGAGGTCCTCGGCGATCACGCGGTGGTTGCGGTCGGCGAGCTCCTGGGGGCTCACCCCGGCCTCGTCGGCGGCGATGAGGATCGGGGTGCCGTGCTCGTCGGTGCCGGAGACCATGAGCACGTCGTGGCCGGCCATCCGCATGTAGCGGGAGAAGACGTCGGAGGGCACGCCGAACCCGGCGACGTGGCCGATGTGGCGGGGGCCGTTGGCGTAGGGCCAGGCGACTGCGGACAGCACGGTGCTCATGGGGTGATCCTAGGGAGCACCCGGCCCGGGGCCGGGGTCAGGCCCCGAGGGTGCCGTCCTTGAAGCGCGCGATCCGCTTGCGGGTGCGCTTGCGGATGAGCGGCAGCTGGGCGTAGAGGAGCGAGCCGGGGCAGGCGGTGTCGTTGGTGTCGCGGTGGCCGTCGATCACCGGGAGCTTCACCGTGGCGCCCGCGGAGTAGCGGTCGCTGCCGGTGGAGCGCACCGTGGCGGTGCCCGCGGGCTTGCGTCCGTGCATCTCCAGCTTCCAGGCCGCGACCCGCGTGACGGCGAAGACGACCGCCTTGGAGGGCCGCGCGGTCTCGAAGTTGCCGATGACCGAGACGCCGGTGGAGGTGTCGTTGAAGCCCAGGGTGTGCGCCCCGCGCACGTTGCGGCCCGGGCCGCCGGCACGGCCGACCCAGATCCGGCCGAAGCGGTCGACCAGGAAGTTGTAGCCGATGTCGGACCAGCCCAGCGACTTGGTGTGGTAGCGGTACATGCCGCGCAGCAGGGCCGGGGTCTCGGCCTTGGAGTAGTCGTTGGCGTTGACGGTGTGGTGCACGTGCACCTGCTGGAGCGTGGCGTTGCGCGTCGGCGTGCCGCTGCGCCAGGACTCGTCGGCGCCCCAGGTCTTGCGCGAGTAGAGCTTGGGCCACAGCGTGGCCGTGCTCGCCGCGGGCACCACGCCCGGGTCGTCGGCGGGGTCGTCGGCGGCGTCGTCGGCCCGCGCGGAGACGGTCGACGAGACGGTCGCGGAGACGGTGGAGGCGCCGGAGGACCCGCCGGAGGCGGTCGCGGGCGGCTCGTCGGGCACGACGGTGGCGTCGGTCGGGCGACCGGCGGGGTCCAGCAGCACCAGGCGCAGGTCCTCGGGGCGGGGGCCGTCGACGGCCACCTCGACCCCGTCGCAACGGCCGACCCAGGTCACGTCGGTGGCGCGCAGCGAGCTGTCGCCCTCGACGCCGGCGTCGGGGCCGTCGGCCAGCGCGGGGGTCGAGCGCCAGGGGGCCCAGGCACCACCGCTGCGGGTCCGCACCCGCAGCACCGGGTCGCTGCCGCGCCAGGTGAGGCCCAGCATCGCGAACGACGTGGTCTCCAGCGGGCCGGTGCTCCAGGTCTCGGCGCCGGCGACGCGGCGTCCCGAGGGAGCGCCGCCACCGCCGTCGTCCTGCACGACGCGCCCCGAGGCGTCGACCGGGCGGAGCCGGCGGTCGTCGAGGGCGACCTCGAGCTCGCCGACGTCGGAGCCGTCGTCGGCCGAGAGCATGAGCCGTCCGTCCGGGGTGGTCGGCTCCTGGCCGGGGCCCCAGCGGGCGAGGGCGGCGATGGCCGGCACGGCCACCACCCCCGCTCCGGCGGCGATGAGCAGCTTGCGTCGACCTGCATCAGCGTGAGACATCACGAAACATCATGCGTCACACGCGCACCACAGGTCGAGCCGACAGGCCCAACGACCCGCCGGACGATCAGCTGAAGTCGAGCTCCGCCGTCCGCGAGCGCTTCAGCTCGAAGAAGAAGGGGTAGGACGCCATCGCGACGGCGCCGTCCCAGATCTTCCCGGCCTCCTCGCCGCGCGGGATCGACGACAGGACGGGCCCGAAGAAGGCCGCGCCCTCGATCGCGATGGTCGGCGTGCCGACCTCGTCGCCGACCTGGTCCATGCCCAGGTGGTGCGAGGCCTTGACCGCCTCGTCGTAGCCGGCGTCGTCGAAGGCCTCGACCAGCTCGGCCGGCAGCCCGACCTCGGCCAGGGCCTCGGAGACGACCTCCTTGCTGACGCCGCGCCCCTCGTTGTGGATCCGGGTGCCCATCGCGGTGTAGAGGGGCAGCAGCTGCTCGCGACCGTGCGCCTGCTCCACCGCCGTCACGACGCGGACCGGGCCCCAGGCGTCCTTGAGGGCCTCGCGGTACTCCGCGGGGATGTCCTTGTCCTGGTTGAGGTAGCCCAGGCTCATCACGCGCCAGGTCACCTCGATGTCGCGCACCTGCTCCACCTCCAGGATCCAGCGCGAGGTGATCCAGGCGAAGGGGCACAGCGGGTCGAACCAGAAGTCAGCCTTGGTGGTCATGACGGGGCAAGGCGCCGGGCGCCCGAAACATTCCGCCGCGCTGCGGCCGCGCGCGGGCTCAGCGCGTGACCCGCACGGCGTCGACCACGCGGCGCGCCTCGACGACGGGCGTGCCGGAGTAGAGGACACGGACCCGCTTGCGCCCCGCGCCGAGTCCCGTCAGCACCAGCCTGGCCCGCCCGGCGACCAGCCGCGCCGACTCCTCGTGGGTGCCGATCCTCACCGTCACCCGCCCGCCGGGCCGGGGCACGCCCGGGGCGGCCACGCGCACCGCGACGACCGCGCGGCGCGGGCCGCCGACCGGGTCGACGTCGACCCCGGGTCGGGTGGTGATGCGCGCGGGCGCCGGCAGGGTCAGGGTGCGCGGCTCGTAGCCGGGGCGGGTGACCCGGGCACGGACCGCCAGGGTGGCCCCGGCGTCGGCCGCACGCACGGCGTACGACGCGCCCTTGCCGCCGTCGATCGGGCGGCCGTCGCGCACCCAGGTGTAGGTGACGTCGGCGTCGCGCGGGGTGGTGGCGCCGCGCTCCACGCGCAGCCGCTCGCCGACCCGCGTGGTGCCGGTGACCGCGAAGGTCCCGTCGGTCCCGATCCGGCCGCGCTGCACCGTGGTCGGGTCGGCGGCCACCACCAGCGGGCGGTAGCCCTCGCGCACGGCCCGCACCTTGGCGGTGACCGTGCGACCGACCAGGCCGGGGCGCAGCTCGAGGCGCCCGGTGGTGGCGTCGGCGAGCGGCTTGCCGTCGGCGTACCACTGCACGGTCGTGGCGTCGGGGCGCGGGGAGAAGGAGCCGCGCACCGCGGCCAGGGTCTCCCCGACCCGCGGCGTGCCCGCCAGGTCGGGCGCGGAGGGGTTGGCGAGGATGCCGCGCCGCACCTTCATCGTCGACCCCGACCGCACGACACCGGTCTTGTAGCCGCGCTTCTTCGCGGTCACGCGCACGCTGAGCCGGTGGCCCAGCACCGCGGGGGTGGGGGTGAAGGTGCGCGAGGTGGCCCCGGCGATGGCCTTGCCGTCGCGCAGCCACTGCACGGCCACCGACGCCGCGGGCTTCCACGTGCCGGTCCGGGCGGTGAGCCGCTCCCCCACCCGTGCAGCCCCCTCGGTGTCGACGGGGGTGGTGGTCTCCACGGCCTTGTCGGCCAGGTGGATGAAGCCCGAGGGCCACCCGGTGCCCTTGGTCATGCGACGCCAGTGGAAGTCGCCGCCCCAGCTGTCCTCGGAGACCACGATCTCGGTGGCGGAGATGACCCGCTCGACGTAGGCCACGTGGCCGGCCGACCCGGCCCCGGGCACGTTGGCCTTCCACCACGCCACGGCGCCGACCATCGGGGTCTGGTCGGTGCGCCCGGCGAGGTGCTCGCCCCAGTACTCCGCGTTGCCGCCGCCGACCCACGGCCGTGTGGTCGACATGCCGGCCTGCACCATCCGGTAGGCGACGTAGTTGGTGCAGTTGTGGCCGGAGTACATCTGCCACCACATCTTCTTGCCCTCGGTGCGGTAGCCGTGGTGGGAGTAGCCGGCGTCCTTGCACGCGGCGTAGCCGGTGCACAGGTACGTCGAGGCCGCCGCGGCCGGTGGCACCGAGACCGCGGGGAGCACGACCAGGGCCGCCGCGAGCGCGACGAACCCCACGAGGACGGGTCGGAGGTGGAGCAGCAGCCGAGTCACGGGGCGCTATGTAACACCACGTCAAGCACCGACACGCCGGTGCGTCACAAATTTTCACATTCGTCCCATGCGTCCCGGCGGCCTCTCAGGCCCCTCCCGCGTCGTGGTGGAGCACCCCGCGGCACGGTGCGATGCACGTCACCCCGCGCGCCGGTGGCAGGATGCGGCGCATGCCTGGAACCAACCTGACCCGGGACGAGGCCGCCACCCGCGCCGCCCTCCTGGACGTCTCGTCGTACTCCGTCGACCTGGACCTCACGACGAGCGAGACCACCTTCGCCTCCACCACCACGATCGAGTTCACCTGCTCCGAGCCCGGTGCCGAGACCTTCGCCGACCTCGTCGACGCGACGGTGCACAGCATCACGCTCAACGGCGAGTCGCTCGACCCCGCGACGGCCTACGCCGACAGCCGCATCGCGCTCAGCGGGCTGGCGGCGACCAACACCCTCGTGGTGGTGGCCGACTGCACCTACTCGCGCACCGGCGAGGGCCTGCACCGCTTCGTCGACCCCGTCGACGACCGGGTCTACCTCTACTCGCAGTTCGAGGTGCCCGACGCCCGCCGGGTCTTCACGACCTTCGAGCAACCCGACCTGAAGTCGGTCTTCACCTTCGTCGTGCGCGCTCCCGAGCAGTGGAAGGTCGTCTCCAACTCCCCCACGCCCGCCCCCACCGCCCTCGGCGACGGCACGGCGCGCTGGGAGTTCGAGCCCACCAAGCGCATGTCCACCTACATCACCGCGCTCGTGGCCGGTGAGTACCACGAGGTCCAGGACGTCTACCAGGGCAAGCACGGCGACATCCCGCTGGGCCACTACTGCCGCCAGTCGCTGGTCGAGCACCTCGACCGCGAGGAGCTGGTGAAGCTGACCAAGCAGGGCTTCGAGTTCTTCGAGGAGGCCTTCGACTTCCCCTACCCCTTCGGCAAGTACGACCAGCTCTACGTGCCGGAGTACAACATGGGCGCGATGGAGAACGCCGGCTGCGTGACGCTGCGCGACGAGTACCTCCCCCGCAGCCGCCAGCCGCGCTCGTTCTACGAGTTCCGCTGCTCGGTGATCCTGCACGAGATGGCCCACATGTGGTTCGGCGACCTCGTGACCATGAAGTGGTGGGACGACCTCTGGCTCAACGAGTCCTTCGCGGAGTGGGCCTGCTACCACGCCGAGGTCGAGGCCACCGAGTACACCGACTCCTGGACCGGCTTCGCCAACGCGCGCAAGCAGACCGGCTACCGCCAGGACCAGATGCCCTCGACCCACCCGATCGCGGCCGACAACGTCGACCTGCAGGCCGTCGAGGTCAACTTCGACATGATCACCTACGCCAAGGGCGCCTCGGTGCTCAAGCAGCTGGTGGCCTGGGTCGGGCTCGACGACTTCATGGCCGGTCTGCGGCAGTACTTCAAGGACCACGCCTACGGCAACTCCGAGTTCAAGGACCTGCTCGCCGCGCTCGAGAAGGCCTCGGGTCGCGAGCTGGCGGGCTGGGCCAAGGAGTGGCTGCAGACCGCGGGCGTCAACACGCTGACCCCCGAGTTCGCGCTCGACGGCGAGGGCGCCTACACCCGCCTGGCCGTGCGCCAGAGCGCCCACCCCGACTGGCCCACCCTGCGCCGCCACCGCCTCGGCATCGGCCTCTACGACGACCGCGACGGTCGCCTGGTGCTGCGCCGCACCGTCGAGGTCGACGTCGAGGGCGAGCTCACCGAGATCCCCGAGCTCGTCGGCGAGACCCAGCCCGACCTGCTGCTGCTCAACGACGGCGACCTCACCTACGCCAAGATCCGCCTCGACGAGCGCTCCCTGGCCACCGTGGTCGACGGGCTCTCCAAGCTCGACGACTCCCTGGCCCGTGCGCTGGTGTGGGGCGCGACCTGGGACATGACGCGCGACGCCGAGATGGCCGCGCGCGACTTCGTGACCCTGGTCCTGGCCAACATCGGCGCCGAGACCGACGCCTGGGGCGTCAGCCGGATCCCGACCTACGCCGCCCAGGCCGTGTCGACCTTCTCCGCCCCCGAGCACCGCGACGAGCTGCGCTCGCGCTGGGAGTCGGGCCTGCGCGAGCTGGTGCTGGCCGCCGAGCCCGGCAGCGACGCCCAGCTCACCTTCGCCCGCTCCTACGCCGCCGCGGCCCGCTCCGAGCAGGCCGTCGGTGACGTCGAGGCCCTGCTCGACGGCGGCCTGGAGATCGACGGTCTCGCCGTCGACCAGGACCTGCGCTGGTCGCTGGTCACCTCGCTGGCCGCCTCCGGCAACGCCGGGGAGCGCATCGAGGCCGAGCTCGAGCGGGACCGCACGATCTCCGGCCAGGAGCACGCCGCCGCCGCCCGGGCCGCCCGGCCCACCGCGGAGGCCAAGGCCGAGGCCTGGGAGGTCGCGATGGTCTCCACCGAGACCCCCAACGAGACGCAGCGCTCGGTGGCCATGTCGTTCCAGCGCTCGGGCCAGGACGACGTGCTCGCGCCCTACGTCGAGCGCTACCTCGCCGCCGCCGACGACGTGTGGGACCGCCTGGGCAACAAGCGCGCGTCGACCGCGCTCGAGGCGATGTTCCCCCGCCAGCTGGCCAGCCAGGAGCTGCTCGACCGGGCCGACGCCTGGCTCGCGCGCACCCCGGCTCCCCCGGCCGCCAAGCGCTACGTCGCCGAGGGCCGCGCCGACGTCGCCCGCGCCCTCGCCGCCCAGGAGCGCGACGCCCGGGGCTGACCCCCGGCCAGCGTGCAGAAGGCCCCCACCGCGTCGCGGTGGGGGCCTTCTGCGTGCTCAGGTGCTGCTCGAGCCGTGCTCGAGCCGTGCTGGAGCGGCGCTCAGGCGCCGGCGTGCAGCGTGTTCTGCGGGCGGGCGTAGTCGGCGAGCATCCGGATGCCGGCGCGCAGACCGCCCACGAGGTCGCCGGTGGCGAAGTCGGCCTGCATGTGCAGGGCCACCAGCTCGACCTGCTTGTCCGACAGCGTGCGGCGCACGTAGCCGCCGGTGACGATCTCCAGCACGCGCAGCGTCGGGTCGACCATGATCAGCACGCTGCGCGAGGGGGCGACCAGGGAGTTGTGCAGCCGCGTGGCGAAGGCCCGCGACTCGCCCTCGACGTTGCCGACGAAGACCGAGAACTCGACCCTGCTCAGCTCCTCGGCACGACGCACGGCCTCGTCGAGCGCCGCGCGCTCGGCGTGGGAGAACGGGTCACCAGCGGGCACGTGCGCCACCGGCCTGCGACTCGTCGGTGTCGGGGGCGGCCAGCTCGGCGGTGGTCTTGCGGGGACCGCCGATCCACTGGTTCTGCACCGGCGGGGCCCCCGGGGCGATCCGCTCGCCCCGCACCAGCGGCGGCACGTAGATCATCGCCACGAGGGCGATCAGCATGAGGAGCGGGATGCCGCCGAGCACGAGGATCGCGTGCAGCGGGTCGACCGCGTCGGGGTCGGACCAGCCGACCGGCACGTCGGCGGAGGCCGGGCCGGCCAGGGCCACGCCCCCGAGCACACCGACGAGGGCGGTCGTGCCGACCACGGCGGACCGACGGAGCAGGGCGGCGAGGTGATGCGTCACACCACGAGGATATCGGCTCGCCGACGCCGACCCGGACGCGGACCGGGTCGACTGGGTCACATCCGCCGGCGGCGCGGGCCGCAGGCACGGCGTACGGGTGGGTGGGGTGGTGACGAGCCCCCTCCGCCGGGTCGAGGACTCCCGGTGACGTGTGTTTACTGGGCGCCATGTTCGACTTCGCTCCCGATCCTCCCTGCGCCACTGGACAACAGGTCTGCGACGCGGTCCTCGACTGGACCGACAACGACACGCTCGCCTACTTGGCCAACATCCTCATCGGGGCTCCCTCGGCCCTGGTCGGCCTCTTCGTCCTCGGCCTGGTGATCCGCTGGCTGGCCCACCGCGCGGTCGACCGGATCGTGCTGCGCGCCGCCGACGGCGTGCTGCCCGACCGGGTCGGGCGCCTCTCGCGCATCCACGGCCGGGGCGGCAAGGCGGGTGGCGCGCCCACCCGCACCGACGTGGCCGCGAGCACGCGCCGGGTGCAGCGGGCCAAGACGATGGGCAGCCTGCTCAAGTCGATCATCACCGGGCTGGTGCTCGCCGTCGTCGGCACGATGATGCTGAGCGAGATCGGCGTCAACATCGCCCCCATCATCGCCAGCGCCGGGATCCTCGGCGTCGCCATCGGCTTCGGCGCCCAGTCGCTGGTCAAGGACTTCCTGTCCGGCATCTTCATGATCTTCGAGGACCAGTACGGCGTGGGCGACGAGGTCGACCTCGGCGAGGCCGTGGGCGTGGTCGAGGCGGTCAGCCTGCGGGTCACGCGACTGCGCGACATCAACGGCACCGTCTGGTACGTCCGCAACGGCGAGATCCTGCGCGTGGGCAACATGAGCCAGAACTGGGCGCGCACGGTGCTCGACATCCAGGTCGGCTACCAGGAGGACCTGGTCAAGGTCCGCCGCGTGCTCGAGGACGTGGCCCACGACGTGTGGGAGGACGAGGACTTCACGGGGCGCGTGATCGAGGAGCCGTCGGTCTGGGGTGTCCAGGACCTCGGGATCGACGGGATCTCGGTGCGGGTCGCGCTCAAGACCGCCCCGGGAGAGCAGTGGGCCATCGCCCGCGAGATGCGCCAGCGGATCAAGGCGCGCTTCGACCACGAGGGCATCGAGATCCCCTTCCCCCAGCGCGTGGTGTGGCACCGCGAGGAGCAGAAGGCGGCCGCGGCGGGGCAGCAGGCCCCCGAGTGAGCCGCCCGCCGGCCCGAGGCGCGAGGATGGTCCCGTGACGTTCTACGACGAGATCGGCGGCCTCGAGACGATGCGGCGCATCGTGGCGACGTTCTACGAGGGCGTCGCCGAGGACGAGGTGCTGCGCCCGCTCTACCCCGAGGAGGACCTCGGGCCGGCGGAGGAGCGCTTCCTGCTCTTCCTCGTGCAGTACTGGGGCGGCCCGACCACCTACTCCGACACCCGAGGTCACCCGCGCCTGCGCATGCGCCACGCGCCCTTCGCCGTGACCCCCGAGGCCCGCGACCACTGGCTGACCCACTTCCGCGCCGGGCTCGACGCGGTCGACCTCACCCCGGAGCAGGACGCGCAGTTCTGGGAGTACGTCACCCACGCCGCCCAGTTCATGGTCAACACCTTGGAGTGACGTCCCACGCGGGAGCGCACCACCGATCTAGGTTCGGGGACCGCACCGTGTAACGCCGCCCCGTCGCCGTGACAGGTAGAGGGTGCCGGCGCACCACCCAGCCCGAGCCGAGGAGGCGAGATGGACCGACGCGACCTGCGGGTCCCGGCGCCCGACCTCGAGCCCGAGGACTGGTTCGTGGAGCAGCTGGCCCTCCTCGCCCGGGAGAGCGGGGCGACGGGCACGAGCGACCTGCCGCGCAGCGGCTGGCGGGTCGCGGTCGTGACCGCCCTGGCGGCCGCGGTGCTCACCGCGACCGCCTGGCTCGCCGGAGCGCTCCCGGGTGGCTCACCCCTCGGCGACCCGGACCCCGGCCCGTCCCCGTCGCCGAGCGCCCCGGGCACGCCCGGCACCACGCCGTCCCCGTCGCCGACCACCGGCGGGGCGACGCGCCCAGGCGGTCCGGCCGGACCTGGGAGCGGGAGCAGCCCGGCGCCGCCGTCTCAGTCTCAGGACGACGGCGCCGGGTCGCCGCAGTCGTCGGGGCCGACGTCATCGGGCGGGTCCCCCGGCACGTCGGTGCCCGGCTCGTCGGTGCCGACGCCCAGCGACCTCCCCACGCCCTCCGACATCACTCCCGGGGCCGGGAGCCGCACGCCGGGTGGGAAGACGACCGGGAAGCCGTCGATCGGCGCCTCGGCCAGCGCCTCGGTCAGTGCCTCCGTCCGAGGCTCCCTGCGGGCCTCCGTCGGCGACGCGGGACCGCTCGGGTGACGACCCCCACCGACGACCTCGTCCGGCGTGCCCGCACGGGCGACGCCGAGGCCTGGCGTGCGCTCTACCGCGCCCACGCCGGGCGGCTCGTGGTGTGGCTCGGCACCCGCCCCACCGGCGACGCCGCCGTCAGCGCCGACGACGTCGCGGCGGAGGCCTGGCTGGTGGCCGCGCGCCGGATCGCGGAGTTCGACGGTGACGACGAGGAGTTCGCCGGCTGGCTCTTCGGCATCGCGCGCCGGGTCGGGTTGAACCTCCACCGGCGCAGCGCCCGCCGCGGCACCACCCCCACCGAGGCCCCGCCCGAGACGAGCCACCACGAGGGTCCCGAGGAGTCGCGCGTGGCGATCGACTGGGCGCGGCAGGTGCTCCAGCGGCTGCCGCCGCGCGAGCGCGACGTCGTGGCCTGCACCGAGGTCGTCGGTCTCGACGTCGCCACCACGGCCCAGGCCCTCGGCATCAGCGCCGTCGCGGTGCGGGTGGCCCGCCACCGCGGGCTGCGCCGGCTGCGCGACCAGTCCGACCTCGCGGGCGTCCGCCCGCGCCCCTGACCCACCCGTCACCCCGGGCGCGACCCCGGCCGGGGGCTGTGCCCGTGAGGCCGTGAGGCCGTGAGGGAAACGTGACGGGGGCCGGCCACGGGCGAAACACCCGGGCGGCGGCACGGGTGGTCGACTGCAGGTCCACCGACCGCCGGACCGAGGGGCACCCATGGCCGACCTGTTCTCGCCGTACGCACTGAAGGGCGTGACGCTGCGCAACCGCATCGTGATGTCACCGATGACGATGTACAACTCCGTCGACGGCCGCATGGACGACTACCACACGATGTACCTCGGCGCCCGGGCCGCCGGGGGCTTCGGGCTGGTCTTCCCCGAGCAGGTCGCCATCACCCCCGACGGCCGCACCACGACGTCGTGCGCGGGCCTGTGGAGCGACGAGCAGGTCGAGGGGCACGCGCGGGTCACCGCGATGATCCGCCGGATGGGGGCGGTGCCCGGGATCCAGCTGGGCCACACCGGACGCAAGGGCAGCGAGCTGCCGCCCCACAAAGGCGTCAACGAGCAGGGCTCGTGGAAGGCGCTGCCGCCCGACCACCCCGACGGCTGGACCTGTGTGGCCCCCGACGCGATCCCCTACGGCGGCGACCACTCCTACCCCGTCCACCCGCTCACCGTCGCCGAGATCGCCGACCTGCACCGCAGCTACGCCGACGCCGCGCGGCGCGCCCTCGACGCCGGCTACCAGTGGCTGGAGATGCACTTCGCCCACGGCTACCTGGCTGCGAGCTTCTTCTCCCCGCTGGCCAACCAGCGCACCGACGAGTACGGCGGCAGCGTGCGCAACCGGGCGCGCTTCCTGCTCGAGGCCCTCGACGCCGTCCGCGAGGTCTGGCCCGAGGAGTACCCGCTCACCATGCGTCTGGGGGTCGACGACCTGCACCCCGACGGCATCCGGCTCGAGGACTCCATCGAGGCGATCGGCTGGATGAAGGAGCACGGGCTCGACCTGGCCGACGTGAGCATCGGCTTCAACACCGACGACATGGTCGAGCCCCCGCTCGGTGACAGGGGCTTCATGCTCGAGCGGGCCGCCCGCATCAAGCGCGAGGTGGACATCCCCGTCGCCACGAGCTGGAACCTCGGCGTGCCGCAGAACGCCGCGGCCGCGATCGCCAGCGGGGCCATCGACCTGGCCTTCCTGGGCCGGCCCGCCCTGTCGAACCCGCACTGGCCGGTCTGGGCCGCGCGGGAGCTGGGCCACGAGGACCCCTTCGGCCTGGTGCCGGCGGACTGGGCGTGGTGGCTGCGCAACTTCCGCGGCCACGACGCGAGCATCGGCCTCCCCGCCCCCTCGGCCCCGGCGCCCGACCTCCGGGCGGCCGGCTGAGGGCCCGGGCGGACTCAGCCGGTCGGGCGCGCGGTCCAGGAGCCGTCGAGGGCGGCGAGCAACGGCGCTCGCACCTCCTCGCTCGGCTGCACCGAGCGACCGGTGGCGGTGTCGAAGAAGACCAGCACGACGCGGGCCCGGGCCAGCACGGTGTCGCCGTCGCGGATCTCGCTCTCCACCACCGACGAGCTGCGTCCCACGTGGGAGAACCAGCTCCACACGTCGTAGGGCTCGGGGCGGAAGAGGATCGGCACGCGGTAGTCGACGTCGATCTGCGCGACGACCAGGCTGGCGCGCGAGTCCTCCCCCGGCGCGGCGCCCCACAACCGGGCCAGCACAGCGATGCGCGACTCCTGGAGGTACTCGAAGTACTTCACGTTGTTGACGTGGCCGTAGACGTCGACGTCGCTGAAGCGCACCTGGAGCGGGAAGTGCCCCAGGTCCTCCTCGCGCGCCGGGGTGCGGGCCGGCCGCTCGCCGGCGTCGCCCTCCTCCCGGAAGCCGGCCAGCACCTCGCGCTCGGCGGCGGTGAGACGGCGGGGTCGCTCCTCGGAGAAGACGAACGGCGTCAGCACGGTCGTGGCGCGCACGTAAACGCGGCGCCCCTCGGGCGTCTCGTCGAAGACCTCGTAGGCCATCGTGAAGGTGGCCGCGCGGACCTCGGTGACCCAGCACTCGATGCGCACGGGGGAGAAGCGGAAGGTGAGCGGCTCGACGTAGGTGACCCGGTGGCGCACCACCACGAGTCCCTCCACGAGGCCCGCGGTCGCGTCGGCGCCGTCCTCCCGCGCGGGGCGGTGGGTCCGGAGCATGTCGACTCGGGCCTCCTGGAGGTAGTCGACGTAGACCACGTTGTTGACGTGGCCCAGCAGGTCCAGGTCGGCCCAGCGCAGCTGGCACTCGTAGAGGTGACGCACGGGGCGACTCTGCCAGACGCGGCGCTCAGTGGCTGAGCACGAGCCCGCCGTAGTACTCGCGCAGGCCCAGGTGGCGGGCGACCCGCACGTGGCGGTGGCGCAGGACGGTCTGGCCGAGCACGCCCACGGCGAGCAGGCCGCCGAGGACGCCGACGGCGACCACGGCCCACAGGACGGCGACGGCGGCGGGGCTGAGCAGTTCCATGGAAACTCCTTCTACAGGTGTAGAACTTCTACTGATGTAGAAGGTACGCCGCAGCCCCGCGGCCCGCAACGGTGCCGGGTAGTGTCGCCGCTCACCCGCCACACCCACCCGCAGCAACCACCCGCCGCAGGAGCCGCCATGCCCGACCCGACCCCGCGGCGTCGGCAGCTGGCGGAGGCCGCGACCGCCGTGGTCGCCCGCGAGGGCCTGCGCGGCCTGACCCACCGGGCGGTGGACCGGGAGGCCGGGATCGCCGAGGGCAGCTGCTCGGCCTACCTGCGCACCAGCAGGGCCCTGCGGGACGCCCTCACCGAGCACGTCGCCGGCAGCATGGCCGCCGATGTCGAGGACCTCGCGGCGCAGGTGGCCGCGCTGCCCCCGCGCACCGAGGGCGCACCACCCGGACCGGCGCTCGACCTGGCGATGGCCCTGATGCAGCGCTGGGTCGAGCGGCGCGACCTCGTGGTCGTCAGCCTCGAGCTGTCCACCGCCGCCACCCGCGACCCCGCGATCGCCGAGCAGCTCGCGCCCTGGCGCGCCCGCCTCGTCGACGTGGTCGACGCCATCCTGGCCGCGGCGGGGCGCCCCCACAGCACCGAGCGGGCCGACGCGCTGGTCGCGGCCTACGACGGGATCCTCGCCGCCGCCCTCCTGCGGCCCGACGACGAGCGCCGCGCCTGGCTGGCCCGCACCCTCACGCTGGTCACCGACGCGCTCACCTGCGCGTGAGCGCTGGACGAGGGGTCTAGGGTGGATCCGGCAGCATTACCCGCCAGTAACCCACACCAGACCGGAGTCCCGCATGCCCGAGGCCGTCATCGTTTCCGTCGCCCGCAGCCCCATCGGGCGCGCCAACAAGGGCTCGCTCAAGGACTTCCGTCCTGACGACCTCAGCGCCCTGATCGTCAAGACCGCGCTGGACAAGATCGAGGGGCTCGACCCCAACACCGTCGACGACCTCTACCTCGGCTGCGGCCTGCCCGGCGGCGAGTCGGGCAACAACATGGGCCGCGTCGTCAACGTGCTCAACGGCATGGACGCCGTGCCCGGCGCCACCGTCACCCGCTACTGCGCCTCCTCGGTGCAGACCACCCGGATGGCCTTCCACGCCATCAAGGCCGGCGAGGGCGACATCTTCGTCTCCGCCGGCGTGGAGACCGTCTCCCGCTTCGCCAAGGGCACCTCCGACCACATCCCCCACACCGTCAACCCGCGCTTCGACGACGCGCAGTCGCGCACCGCGAAGACCGCCGAGGGCGGCGTGGACTGGCACGACCCGCGCGAGGACGGCCTGCTCCCCGACGCCTACATCGCGATGGGCCAGACCGCCGAGAACGTCGCCCGCCTGCGCGGCCTGTCGCGCCAGGAGCTCGACGAGTTCGGCGTGCGCTCGCAGAACCTCGCCGAGAAGGCGATCGACAACGGCTTCTGGGCCCGCGAGATCACCCCCGTCACGACCCCCGACGGCACCGTGGTCAGCACCGACGACGGCCCCCGCGCCGGCGTCACCTACGACGCGATCAAGGACCTCAAGCCGGTCTTCCGCCCCGACGGCGTGGTCACCGCCGGCAACTGCTGCGCGCTCAACGACGGCGCCGCCGCGGTCGTCATCATGTCCGACACCAAGGCCGCCGAGCTCGGCCTCACCCCGCTCGCGCGCATCGTCTCCACCGGCGTGAGCGGCCTGTCGCCCGAGATCATGGGCCTCGGCCCCGTCGAGGCCACCCGCAACGCCCTGAAGTACGCCGGCATGAGCATCGGCGACATCGACCTGGTCGAGATCAACGAGGCCTTCGCCGCCCAGGTCGTGCCGTCCTACCAGGACCTGGGCATCGACATCGACCGCCTCAACGTCAACGGCGGCGCCATCGCCGTCGGCCACCCCTTCGGCATGACCGGGGCCCGGCTGCAGAACACGATGATCAACAGCCTCGACTGGCACGACAAGACCACCGGCCTCATCACGATGTGCGTCGGCGGCGGCCAGGGCATGGCCCTCATCCTCGAGCGCGTCTGACCCGCCCCGGTCCGCGGCACCCGGCCGGCTCGTGCGTCACGAGTCGGTCTCGGGTGCCGCGGCCGCGGTGCGGCTCTCCTAGACTCCGTCGAATGACGACCGAGCACCGCACCGCGCCCGACAGCGATCCCGTGACGGCCGAGCCGCGCTGGCTCGACCAGTCGCAGCAGCGCTCGTGGCGCGCCCTCCTCGTCGGCCACACGCTGCTCATGGCGCGGCTCGACGACGACCTGCGACGCGGCTTCGACCTGTCGCTGACCGAGTACGAGATCCTGGTGCGGCTCTCCGAGCGCGACGGACGCCTGCGCATGGCCCAGCTCGCCGACGCGATGGCCCACAGCCGCAGCCGGGTCACCCACACCGTCGCCCGGATGGAGCGCGCCGGGCTCGTCGAGCGGGTGTCCTCGCCCGAGGACGGCCGCGGCATCCTCGCCTCGCTCACCGAGCGGGGCCTCGACGTCCTGCGCCAGGCGGCCCCGATGCACGTCGCGGGCGTGCGCGAGCACCTGGTCGACCTCGCCGACGCCGACGACCTCGCCGCCGTCGGGCGGGTCATGAACGTCGTCGCCGACCACCTGGTCGCCGGGCACCCGGAGATGGACATCCGCTGAGCCCGGCGACCCGGTGGGTCGCTCGTCAGTCGCGCGTGAGGCGGCGGTGGGTGACCCGGTGGGGCCGGGCCGCCTCGGCGCCGAGACGCTCGATCTTGTTCTCCTCGTAGGCCGCGAAGTTGCCCTCGAACCAGAACCACTTCGCGCTGTCCTCGTCGTCGCCCTCCCAGGCGAGGATGTGGGTGGCGATGCGGTCGAGGAACCACCGGTCGTGCGAGGTGACCACGGCGCAGCCGGGGAAGTCGAGCAGGGCGTCCTCGAGCGAGGACAGCGTCTCCACGTCGAGGTCGTTGGTGGGCTCGTCGAGCAGCAGCAGGTTGCCGCCCATCTTCAGCGTCAGCGCGAGGTTGAGCCGGTTGCGCTCCCCACCGGAGAGCACGCCGGCCTTCTTCTGCTGGTCGGGGCCCTTGAAGCCGAACGACGCGACGTAGGCGCGCGAGTTCATCTCGAAGTTGGCGACCTTGACGAAGTCGAGGCCGTCGGAGACGACCTCCCAGACGTTCTTGTTCGGGTCGATGCCGCCGCGGCTCTGGTCGACGTAGGACAGCTTGACCGTCGTGCCGACCTTGAGGGCGCCCTCGTCGGGCTCCTCGCCGCCGGTGATCATGCGGAACAGCGTCGTCTTGCCCACGCCGTTGGGGCCGATGACGCCGACGATGCCCGCGCGCGGCAGCGAGAAGGAGAGGTCGTGCATGAGGGTGCGCCCCTCGAAGCCCTTGGTGAGGTGGTCGGCCTCCAGGACGATGTCACCCAGCCGCGGGCCGGCGGGGATGTTGATCTCGGAGGTGTCGATCTTGCGCATCCGGTCGGCCTCGGCCGCCATCTCCTCGTAGCGCGCGAGACGGGAGCGGCTCTTGGTCTGGCGGGCCTTGGCGTTGGAGCGGACCCACTCCAGCTCCTTCTCCAGCATCTTGGCGCGCTTGGCGTCCTTCTGTCCCTCGATCTTGAGACGTTCCTTCTTGGTCTCGAGGTACTTGGAGTAGTTGCCCTCGTAGCCGTGGGCCTGGCCGCGGTCGAGCTCGAGGATCCACTCGGCGACGTTGTCGAGGAAGTACCGGTCGTGGGTGATGGCCAGGACGGCACCGGGGTAGTCCTTGAGGTGCCCCTCCAGCCACTGCACCGACTCGGCGTCGAGGTGGTTGGTGGGCTCGTCGAGCAGCAGCAGCGAGGGCTGCTGGAGCAGCAGCTTGCACAGCGCCACCCGGCGGCGCTCGCCACCGGAGAGGTTGTCGACGATCGCGTCCGGCGGCGGGCACCGCAGGGCGTCCATGGCCTGCTCGAGCCGGCTGTCGAGGTCCCACACGTTGGCCGCGTCGAGCTCGGTCTGCAGGTCGCCCGCCTCGGTCGCGACCTTGTCCTGGTCGGCGTCGGGGTCGCCCATCATCATGTAGAGCTCGTCGAGCCGGGCCATCTTGGCCTTGGTCTCGGCCACCGCCTCCTCGACGTTCTCCAGCACCGTCTTGCCCTCGCTCAGCGGCGGCTCCTGCTGGAGCATGCCGACCGTGGCCTGCGGGTCGAGGATCGCGTCGCCGTTGTTGGGCTGGTCGAGACCGGCCATGATCTTGAGCAGCGACGACTTGCCCGTGCCGTTGGGCCCCACGACGCCGATCTTGGCGCCGTGGAGGAAGGAGAGGGTGACGTTCTCGAGGACGACCTTGTCGCCGTGGGCCTTGCGCACGTTGCGCAGGGTGAAGACATATTCCGCCATGGTCCCCGAGCCTACGGGGTCGCCCGGGCGTCCGGGCACCCCGGGCCCCGCCGGCGGCTCAGGCCGCGACGCCGTCGCCGGCCGCGGCCTCCTCGGCCCCGGCGGCGCCCGAGGCCGGGCGGGGCGTGCGGGCGAAGCTGCTCGTGCCACGGGTCAGGTCGTGGCCGACGAGCACGGCGTCGACCTCCATCGAGGTGACCTCGACGCCCGCGGAGTTGACCCACGACGACGTGGTGAGACGCCCGTGCACCACGACCGGGTCGCCGCGGCGCACCGAGGTCGCGACGTTGTCGGCCAGGCCGCGCCAGGCGTTGACCGAGTACCACACCGTCGGCCCGTCGCCCCACTCCCCCGACCGGCGGTTGAAGCGTCGCGGGGTCACGGCGAGCCGGAAGCCGGCCACCGGCGCCTCACCGGCGTGGCGCAGGGTCACCTCGCCCCCGACCCAGCCCTGCAGGGTCAGCATGGTCTCGTTCAGCACGGCAGTCTCCTCGTCCCTCGGTGGCCGCCGCCTCGGGGCGGCCCGTGGGGACAAGCGAACGCCGCGGCGCCGACCGCCGCAGCGCCTCGGGCCGGGCCTGGGGACGGACGGACCGTCACGCGCCCGTGTGGACGACTCGTGGTCAGCGCTGGGCCGCGTCGAGCCCGTGGCGCAGCCGGGTGTAGGCCGCGAGCTCGGCCTCGACCGGGCGCACCACCAGCTCGGTGGAGACCCCCGAGACCGCCTCGCGCAGCCGCCGGTCGGCGGCCTCCGCGCGACTGCGGGCCGTGCCGGCGACCAGACCGCGGCAGCCCAGGGCGAGCAGCACGCCCAGGGCCACGCCACCGATGAGGAGCACGAGGGGCAGGGCGATGCCGGCGACGGCCACGGTGTCGGGCAGCGAGCCCGACAGCCCGGCGGCCACGCTCCACACGAGTCCGACCCCCGCGGCGAGGAGCAGGAGCCACTGGAGGGCCCGCACCGCCCCGGCCCATGCGGGCATCCGGGCGGCGTCGAGGTCGACGGAGCCGACCGCGGCGTCGAGACGGTCGCCGATCTCCGGCAGCCGGGCCACCGAGGCGCGGCGGATCGACTCCGTCCAGGGCTGCGGGAGCCCGGTCGCTACGTCGTCGACCAGGGCGCGCACCTCGTTGTCGACCCGGGCCCGCTGCACGGCGTTGGCCTCCGGCACCGCCCGGCGGCTGCCGCGCAGCGCCGCGGCGTCGGCACCCAGCTCGAGCCCGAGCCGGGCGAGGGGGTCCTTGCGGAAGCGGTGGGTCCAGGAGACGACCGGCCAGCCCGCCGCGGCCGCGGCGCGCAGGCGGGTCGAGCGCTCGACGGCGTCGACGACGGTGGTGACACCGGCGGCCTCGGCGAGGGCCGACTCCATCGACTCCACGCGCGCCGCGGGCAGGGCGCGCGTGCGACCGCTCCCGCCGGCGGCCTCCAGCCGGGCCGCCGCGGCGCGCACGTCGGCCTCGAGCCGGGTGCGGGTGGCGGCCTTCTCGGAGACCCGCCGACCGATCTCGGCCTTCAGCTCGTCGACCCCCAGGCCCTCGCGGGCGCTGATGCCGATCACGGGCACGCCGGGCAGGCCGTCGGCGTCGAGGAGGCGCCGCACGTCGTCGAGCATCGACTGGCGGCGCTCGACCGGCACGCTGTCGATGTGGTTGAGCACGACGACCATGACGCCCTCGTGGGTGGCGAGCGGAGCGAGGTAGCGGTCGTGGATGGCGGCGTCGGCGTACTTCTGCGGGTCGAGGACCCACACCAGCATGTCGGCCAGCTTGACCAGGCGGTCGACCTCGAGGTGGTGCGCGACCTCGGTGGAGTCGTGGTCGGGCAGGTCGAGCAGCACCACGCCGTCGAGGGCGTTGGACTCGCGCCGCGTGTCGAGCATGGAGTCACGCGTCGTCTGGTGGCGCGGCGGGATGCCGAGCCACGACAGCAGCTCCTCGGCCCCGTCGCTGCCCCACACGCAGGCGGTGGCCCAGGAGGTGGTGGGCCGGCGGACCCCGACGGCGGAGAGCTCCAGCCCGGTCAGGGCGTTGAAGGTGGAGGACTTGCCCGACCCGGTGGCCCCGGCGATGCCGACCACGGTGTGGGTGGCCGAGAGGCGCAGCCGGCCCGCGGCGCGCTCGACGACCTTCTCGGTCTCCCGCACCAGGGCGTCGTCGAGCCTGCCGCGCGCGGCCTCGGCCGCCTCGGCGAGACCCTCGATCCGAGCCCCGATGTCGGTGCCCCGGGTGGCCAGCTTCTTGGCCCCCTCCAGCAAGGACGTCATCTTCTCCCACTCACCCGCACGGTCTCGTCGAACTCCGCCACCACCCTAGGGGGTCGCACCCGCCCGCGTGCGGAGTAGGTCAGGACCGGGGCTGCGCCGCGGAGTAGCGCACGTCGTCGACCCGGCGGGCGGCGACCCGCAGGCCCTCGCCGGCGCCCGGCACGAGCTCGAGCCCTTCGAGCACCGCGACCCAGCGCGCCCGCTCGCCCTCGAGCAGCGTGCGCACGCGCTCCTCGAGACGGCGGCGCGCCCGCTCGGCGAGGCCACGCACGGCCTGCTCCCCGAAGACGGCCTCGAGCAGCTTCTGCCCGAGCACCGCCGAGCCCGAGGCGATGCCGGCCTCGGCCCCCGTCACGCCGCCGGTGCTGGAGAAGACCACGACCATGAGGGCCACCGACAGCCCGTTGACGCCGAAGGCCAGGAAGCGTGCCGTCGAGCGCTTGTCGGCGCCCTCGGCCCGCACCATCGCGAGCACCTCGTCCTGCCACTCGCGCACCGACACCTCCGCGCGACGCCGCAGGTCGCGCGAGGCGCGGCCCAGGTCGACGTCGGGCCGGTCGAGCAGGCCCTGACCGGCGTTGAGCTGCTTCCAGGCGGTCTCGGCGCGCTCGGCGGCGGCCTCGGCGTGCTCGAGCACGAGCATCTCCAGGCCCGACTCCACCGCCACCGTGACCCGCTCGGCCTGCTGGGGCTTGCCCTTGACGGCGTTGACGACGCGGTCGCGGATCCACCCGACGCGGTTCTCCAGCGAGCGCAGCAGCTCCCCGGTGCCGACGAACTCCTGCCAGCGCGCGAGGATCTCGCCGCGCAGCAGCGTGCCGTCGGCGGTGGCGGTGGTGGCCGCGAGCACCGCGGCGTCGTAGGCGCGGTCGACGTCCTCGCGCAGGGTGCGGGCGGCGGCGAGCTGCTCGGCGGCGGCGTCGGCCACCGGGTGCACGCGGTGCGTGAGCGCCCGGATCGCCCCGTCGAGGGTCTGCTTGACCACCGCGGCCCGGGCCTCGGAGTCGTGGGCCAGCGAGTCGAGCCAACCGCGGATGTCGGCCACGTGCGCCGGCGGGAGCAGGCCGGCCTCGTCGACCGGGCCCTCGTGCACGATGAACATCGGCGAGTCCTTCAGACCCCGCGAGGCCAGCATCCGGGCCAGGTGGGCCGCGACCGTCTGCACCGCCTCGGGCGGGGTGCGGTCGAGCACGATCGCCACCGCGGTGGCGCGGTCGGCCGCGCCGCGCAGCGAGTCCCACGGCACCTGGTCGGCGTAGCGGGCCGCGGAGGTCACGAAGAGCCACATGTCGGCCGCGGCGAGCAGCTGGGCGGCCAGGGTCCGGTTGCGCTCCTCGACCGAGTCGACGTCGGGCGCGTCGAGGATCGCCAGGCCCGAGGGGATGAGCTCGGAGGGCACCAGCTGCAGCGCGTCGGGGTCGTCGGTGCTGTGGGCGACCCGGGCGAGGTCGGGCAGGAGGCGGTCCTGGCCGAACCACTCGGCGTCGTCGGGGTGGTGCACCAGCACCGGCGAGCGGGTGGTCGGGCGCAGCAGCCCCGGCTGGGTGACGCGGGTGCCGACCAGCGAGTTGACCAGCGTCGACTTGCCGGCGCCGGTCGAGCCGCCGACGACGGTCAGCATCGGCGCGTCGATCGTCATCACCCGCGGGATGACGTAGTCCTCCAGCTGGTCGACCATCTCGCGTCGCGCCGCCCGCTGCGCCTCCACGCCGGGCACCTCCAGGGGCAGCTCGGCGGCCTGGAGGGCACCCCGCAGGCGCACGAGCGCGGTGAGCATCTGGGCGTCGTCGGATCCGCCGCGGCGGGGGCCGCCGGGCGTCGCGCCGGGGTCGGTCGGGGCTGTCATCGGGTCGGAACCACCTGTCCTGGAAAGGCGATGAACGGCCTGACGGCGCCGATGCGGGCGACGTAGTGCTGTCCTCGTGCTGCGAAGTCTGGCGGTGGGGTGCCGCGCAGGAAGCGGTGATGGAGGAAACCGAGCTCGATCGCCGCCTGCTGGTAGTCGCGCATGGCCCGCTCGGCCTGCGCTCCCCCGCGCCGGCGGGCGAAGGCGCGGGCCTCGCGCCGGGCCCGCAGGTCGACGACCCACCCGATGTCGGTGGCCGGCACCAGCCCGCGGCTCGCGGCGTCGCCGAGGGCGGCGGCGAGCATGCGCGACTCCCGGCTGCGCGCCCACACGGCGAGGACCAGCAGGCCGACGAGCGCCGGGAGCATGAGCACGACGTAGACCACGACGAACCCGCCGAAGCCGTAGAGCGTCGAGCCGTTCCACACGCCGTGCGCCACGACCGCCAGCGAGAAGCCGACCACCGGGGCGACCACACGCACGGCGCCGTGGCGCGAGCCGACCGCGAGCCCGACCCCGATGCCGGTGAAGGCGGTGAAGAGCGGGTGGGCGAAGGGGCCGAAGAGGCAGCGCAGGACGAAGGTCGTGGTCAGCGCCTCGGTGCCGCCGGGGCCGGTGCCGTCGGTGCCGTCGTAGGCCGCCGCGAGGTAGAGGATGTTCTCGACGAAGGCGAAGCCGACGCCGACCATGCCGGCGTAGACGATCCCGTCGAGGACGCCGTCGAGCTCCGCGCGGCGCCACCACAGCAGCAGCACGAGGAAGGCGCCCTTGGTCGCCTCCTCGGTCAGCGGAGCCACCACCGCCAGGCTGGCGACGTCGGTGAACCCGACGACCAGCCCGCCGACGCCCTGCACCAGCAGCGCCGCCGCGGTGGCCACGAAGCCGCCCCACAGCAGGCCCAGGAGCAGCAGGGCCCGCGGCTCGGGCTCGTAGCGGTCGAGCCAGAGGTAGCAGGCCACCAGGGGCACCACGGGCAGGGCCGCCAGCGCGGTGGCCAGCACGAGCGACGAGGGCGCTCCCGACAGGGCGATCACCAGCAGCACGGGGAGCGCGCCGAGCACCACCAGCACGGTGACGAGCACCGTGAAGGCGACACTGTCGCGACGGGCTCCGGGCATGGCCCGCAGCCTATCGGGCAGCCGCTCCGCCCTCCCTCGGCGCGTAGGGTGAGCCCATGAGCGAGGAGACCACCAGCCCCGAGCAGACCGCGACCGCGACGCCCGCCACGGAGTCGCACGACCCGGCCGTGCCCGAGGCCTACGCCGCCTTCATGCGCACCGGCTGGGGCGACCGCGAGCTCGACCTGCCGCTGCACCCCGTGGCCGCCCTGGCCGCCCAGCGCCGCACCCGGCTGGCCGAGGCCTTCCCGGGCGAGCGGCTGGTGCTCCCGGCCGGCGGCTTCAAGGTGCGCTCCAACGACACCGACTACCGCTTCCGGCCCGACACCGCCCACACCTACTTCTCGGGCAACCAGACCAGCGACGCGGTCCTGGTGGTCCACGACGACGAGCACGTGCTCTACGCCCGCCCCCGCTCCTCGCGGGACACCGACGAGTTCTTCCGCGACCGGCAGTACGGCGAGCTGTGGGCCGGTCGCCGTCCCTCGCTGCACGAGATGTCGTCGTCGCTGGGCCTCGAGGTGCGCCACATCGACCGTCTCCAGGGCGACCTGACCCAGGGCACCACCAAGACCCGGGTGCACCGCGGGGTCTCCCCCGCCGTCGACCGGATGCTGGCCGCCGAGACCGCCCTCGAGGACGACCTGGCCCGCGTGGCCTCCGAGCTGCGGCTGGTCAAGGACGACTGGGAGGTCGCCCAGCTGCAGGAGGCGTGCGACATCACCACGCTCGGGTTCGAGGACTCGGTGCGCGAGTGGCCCCAGGTCAAGGAGTACGGCGAGCGCTGGATCGAGGGCACCTTCTTCCGCCGGGCCCGCGCCATGGGCAACGACATCGGCTACGACTCCATCGTCGGCGGCGGCCGCCACGCCACGACGCTGCACTGGATCGAGAACTCCGGGCCGATCACCCCCGGCGAGCTGGTGCTCCTCGACATGGGCGTGGAGGGGAGCAACCTCTACACCGCCGACGTCACCCGCACCCTGCCCGTCGACGGCCGCTTCACCACCGTGCAGCGCGAGCTCTACGACCTCGTCTTCACCGCCCAGCAGGCCGGCATCGACGCGCTGCGCCCGGGAGCGCGCTTCCTGGTGGCCCACGAGGCCGCGATGGACGTGCTGGCCCACGGCCTGGAGGACATGGGCCTGCTGCCGGTGAGCGCCGAGGAGGCGCTCGACCCGCAGAGCAAGGTCTACTCGCGCTGGACCCTCCACGGCACCAGCCACATGCTCGGCATGGACGTCCACGACTGCGGCCGCTCCTCGGTCGACGTCTACCCCCGCGGCGACCTGGCCGAGGGCATGGTGCTGACCGTGGAGCCGGGTCTGTACTTCCAGGAGGACGACCTCCTCGTGCCCGAGGAGCTGCGCGGCATCGGCATCCGCATCGAGGACGACATCCTCATCACCGCCGACGGCTCGCGCAACCTCTCCGCCGCGCTGCCGCGCTCCTCGGGCGACGTCGAGGACTGGATGGGCGGCCTCATCGGCTGAGCCGCCGCGGCCCGTTAGGCTGGGCCCACCATGGATGACACACCACGAAGTCCGAACCCTCCTGACGACCATGTCCCGAGCCCTGGGGATGTCAGGAGGTGGAGCGCGTGAACGAGTGGTTCATGCTGGGCATCGGCCTGGTCCTGACCGTGGGGACCGGGCTTTTCGTCGCCTCGGAGTTCGCCCTCGTCAACCTGGACCGGCACGACCTCGAGAAGCGCCAGGCCGGCGGTGAGCAGCGCCTGGGCACCACCATCAAGGCCCTGCGGATCACCTCGACCCACCTGTCGAGCGCGCAGCTGGGCATCACGCTGACGACGCTGCTGACCGGCTACACCTTCGAGCCGGCCGTCAGCTCGCTGCTCGAGGAGCCCCTCGGCGGCCTCGGGGTGCCCGACGCCGCCGTCGTCGGCGTCGGCGCGGTCATCGGCATCCTGCTCGCCACCCTGTTCTCGATGGTGATCGGCGAGCTCGTGCCCAAGAACTTCGCCCTCGCGGTGCCCCTGGCCACCGCGAAGGCCGTCGTACCCTTCCAGGCGGCGTTCACCACCGTGTTCAAGCCGGTGGTCATGCTGCTCAACAACACCGCCAACGGCCTGATCCGCTCCATGGGCGTGGAGCCGCAGGAGGAGCTCAGCGGTGCGCGCAGCGCCGACGAGCTGACCTACCTGATCCGTCACTCCGCCTCGGCCGGCCTGCTCGAGGAGGACGACGCGACGCTGCTCGACCGCAGCCTGCGCTTCACCGAGCGCGACGCCTCCGACGTCATGACCCCGCGCATCCGGATGTCGTCGGTCGAGGCCGGCGCGAGCGCCGCGGAGGTGATCGCGGTGGCCGCGGCCACCGGTCACTCCCGGCTGCCGGTCATCGAGGAGGGCCCCGACGACATCGTCGGCTTCCTGCACGTCAAGGCGGCCTTCGCCGTCGACCTCGAGGCCCGCGGCTCCACCACGGCCGCCGACCTGATGATCGAGCCGCTGCGCGTGCCCGAGACCCTGGGCGCCACCGCGCTGCTCGACCAGCTGCGCGGCGGCGGGCTCCAGATCGCCGTCGTCACCGACGAGTACGGCGGCACCGCCGGCATCGTCACCATGGAGGACCTCGTCGAGGAGCTCATCGGCGAGCTCGAGGACGAGCACGACCGCTACCACTCCGCCCTGACGCGGCGCGGCCGCTCGATCACCTTCGACGCCACCTGGCGTCCCGACGAGCTGCTCAGCCGCGCCGGCGTGGCCGTGCCCGAGGGCGAGGACTGGGACACCGTCGCGGGCTTCCTGTCCGCCGAGCTGGGCCGCATCCCCGAAGCCGGCGACGAGGTCGTCGTCGACGGCGGCCTGCTGCGCGTCGAGCGCGCGGAGGAGAACAGGGTGACCCGGGTGCGCTACGTGCCCGACGACCCGGTGCCCGCCGACCCGGTCCCCGCCGACCCGATCGCCCAGGAGCACGCATGAGCGAGTACCTCCCCGGCCTCGTCTGGCTGGTCGTCCTGCTGGCGGGCAACGCGTTCTTCGTGGGCGCGGAGTTCGCCGTGATCTCCGCGCGCCGCTCGCAGATCGAGCCGCGCGCCGCGGCCGGCAGCCGTGCCGCCAAGACCACCCTGTGGGCGATGGAGCACGCGACCCTCATGCTGGCCACCAGCCAGCTGGGCATCACCGTGTGCTCGCTGCTCATCCTCAACGTCTCCGAGCCGGCGATCCATCACCTGCTGGAGTACCCCCTCGGCCTCACGCCGCTCACCGCCGACGTCATCAGCGTCGTGGCCTTCGTCATCGCGCTGCTGCTGGTGACCTACCTCCACGTCGTGCTCGGCGAGATGGTGCCCAAGAACCTCGCCTTCTCCGTGCCCGACCGCGCCGCGCTGATCCTCGCCCCGGCGCTGGTCTTCGTCTCCCGCGTGGTGCGGCCGCTGATCTGGACGCTCAACGCCATCGCCAACGGCGTGCTGCGCCTCTTCCGGGTGGAGCCGAAGGACGAGGCCACCAGCACCTTCACCCTCGAGGAGGTCGCCGGCATCGTCGAGCAGTCGCGCCGCGAGGGCACCCTCGACGACGCCCCCGGCCCACTCACCGGTGCCTTCGAGTTCACCGACAAGCTGGCCGCCGACATCGAGGTGCCGTTGGCCGACCTCGTGCTCCTGCCGCCGTCGGCGACCCCGCTCGACGTGCAGCGCGCCGTCGTCCAGCACGGCTTCAGCCGCTACGTCGTCACCGACGAGTCGGGCGAGCCCGTGGGCTACGTGCACATGAAGGACGTCATGGAGCTGCCGCTGGACGACTTCGAGGTGCCGGTGCCGGCCAAGCGCCTGCGCCGCCTCGTGGCCATCCCCCGCGAGGTGGAGCTCGAGGACGCCCTGTCGCGCATGCGCCAGCACGGCTCGCACGTCGCCAAGTCGGTGGACGCCGACGGCCGCACCCACGGCCTGCTCTTCCTCGAGGACGCCATCGAGGTGCTCGTGGGCGAGATCAACGACATGACCGCGGCCTGAGGCGGGCCGCCCCGTGACCTCGCCGGACGTCCCCTCGATGCGGGCCGCCGTGATCACCCACCACGGCGGCCTCGACGCGATCGAGCTGCGTGAGGTCGAGCTGCCGCGACCCGGCCCCGACGACGTGCTGGTCCGGGTCGCGGCGGCCGGGTGCAACAACACCGACCTCTGGACCCGTGAGGGCTCCTACGCCGCCTCGGCCGAGGACCCCGACGCCCGCGGCGGCTGGCTGGGCCCGCTCGACTTCCCGCGCGTGCAGGGCGCCGACGTGACCGGCACGGTCGTCGCGGTCGGCAGCGGCACCGCCCCCGACCTCGTGGGCGCACGGGTGCTGGTCGACCCCGCCCTCTACGCCGACCCGGGCCCCGACGCCGCCGTGGTCGACGTGCTGGGCAGCGAGCGCGACGGGGGCTTCGCCGAGCACGTCGTGGTGCCCGCCGCGTGCGCGCACCGGGTCGACGACTCGCCCCTGTCCGACGTGGAGCTCGCCGCGCTGCCGATCGCCTACGGCACGGCCCTGGGCATGCTCGAGCGGGGCGGGGTCGGCGAGGGTCACACCGTGCTGGTCACCGGCGCCTCCGGCGGGGTCGGGCTCGCGGCGGTGCAGCTGGGCCGCGCCCGCGGCGCGCGCGTCGTCGCGGTGTGCAGCGGCAGCAAGGCCCAGGCCGTCCGCGCCGCCGGAGCCGACGTGGTCGTCGACCGGGGGCGCGGGGAGGTGCTCGCCGACGCCGCGGCCGCCGCCCCCGAGGGCTACGACGCCGCGGTCGACGTGGTCGCCGGGCCCTTCCTCGCCGAGGGCCTCGACCTGCTGCGCCGCGGCGGCCGGTGGGTCGTGGCGGGCTCCCTCGACGGCTGGGCCGTCGGGCTCGACGTACGCCGGCTCTACCTGGCCGACCTGTCCCTGGTCGGCTCGACCATGCACACGCGGCGGGTCTTCGCGGCCCTGGTCGACATCGCCCGGCGCGGCCTGGTGCGACCCGTCGTCGCCGAGACCTTCGCCCTCGAGGACCTGGCCCTCGCGCAGGCCCATCTGGCCGAGCGCGGCCACGTCGGCAAGATCGTCGTCGTGCCCTGACCCGGTCGCGACCGGGTGGCCGCGCCGGTGCGGCATACTGACGCCCGACCGGCCCGGGCCGGTCCACGCCTCCGTAGCTCAGCTGGATAGAGCAGCGGCCTTCTAATCCGCCGGTCGCAGGTTCGAGTCCTGCCGGGGGCGCCCCGTCCACGGACCCGACCCACCCCTCTCGGAGGCCACGGTGCTGCGCACTCCCCCCGCCGTGCTCGTCCCTGTGCTCCTCACCGCGGTGCTCGCCGGCCTCGTGGCGCCCCCGGTCGGCGCGCTGGCGCCGCAGCCCACCTCCGTGTCGCGGCAGGACCCGGCCGGCGACCTCGCCCAGACCGCCGCCGACGACACCGTGCTGCGCCCCAGCGTCGACGTGCGCCGCGTGGGCTTCCGGGCCGCCGAGCAGCCGCGGGCCCTCGTCGGGCGCGTGCGCTTCGAGGACCTGCGCACGCTGGTGCACCCCGGCGGGCGCCGCTACAGGCAGTACCTCAGCGTGCTGGTCTCCGGGGTCGCCCCCTCCGACATCGCCTACGTCATCACCCGCACCCCCTCCGCCGAGGGCCCCATCGCCACGCTCGTGGCCGGCGACGCCGCCGCCGACTGCACGGGCGACGCCGTCACCGTCGACCTGGCCGCCGACACGATCGGCTTCCGGCTCCCCGTGCGGTGCCTGGCGCGCGCGGCCGACGGGGCCGACGTCGACCAGGTGCGGCTGCGGGTGTGGAGCCGCGGGGTGAGGGCCTACGCCGACGGCGAGGACCCGGTCGGCCTCGACGTCACCCGGCGCACCGCGGCGCTCTCGCTGCCCTGACCGGCCTGCACCCGCACCACCAGCACGACCACGTCGTCCTCGGTGTGGCGCTCCGACCCGGCCACCAACCGGTCGCAGAGGGTCTCCACGTCGAGGTCCTGCTGGCCGTGCAGGAGGTCGGCGAGGCGTCCCAGACCGACGTCGAGCGGCTGGTGTCGGTGCTCGACGAGGCCGTCGGTGCACATGACCAGCGTGTCGCCCGGCGCGAGCAGCACCTCGTGGTCGGCACGCGCGGCGGCCGGGTCGAGGCCGAGCAGCAGGTCGCTGCGGTGGTCCAGCAGCCGCACCCGGCCGTCGGCGCCGAGCAGCAGCGGCGGCGGATGTCCGGCGTTGGACCAGCGCAGGGAGCGGCCCTGCACGCCGTCGTGGTCGACGGGGGGCCCGAGCCGCGCGACGACGGCGGTCGCGGTGGTGTCGAGGCCGAGCCCCTCGAGCGCCTCGTCGAGCAGCGACAGCACCCGCGACGCCGCGGCCCGCGTGGCGTAGGCGATCCCGCGCAGCAGGTTGCGCGCCTGCCCCATGAGGGCCGCGGCGTCGCGGTCGTGGCCGGCGACGTCGCCGATCGCGACCACCAGGTCGCCGTCGGGCAGCACGAACGCGTCGTACCAGTCCCCGCCGATGCTGGCCTGCTCGCCCGCGGGCTCGTAGCGCACGGCCACCGCCACGCCCGCGGGCTGGGCGGGCGGGGTCAGCAGGCTGTGCTGGAGCACCTCGGAGAGACGGCGCTCGTCGGCCACCGCCCGACGCTCGGCCTCGAGGACGGCGACGGCGTCGAGGGCGCGCTCGACCGCGCGCGCCACGAGGGCCAGGAAGGCGAGGTGGTCGGGGTCGGCGGCCAGCGCCGGGGGGAGGCGTACGACGAGGTGGCCGCCCCGCTCGCTGCGCGCGCCGGTGACCCGCACCGGCAGCCAGGCGAGCACTCCCCCGTCGACCGGCTCCAGCAGCGGACGGTCGCCGTCCCACGGCGCGGAGGGGGCGGCCGGGAGCACGGGCGCGCCGGCGCCGGCCTCGTCCACGGCCTCCGCGGCGGGGGTCGAGCGCGGCAGCCGCAGCGCGAGCGCGGGCAGGTCGGCGGGGTCGCCGGCGAGCACCTCGGCGGCGCGCTGCGCGACCTGGGTCGCCGAGGCGGAGCCGCTCAGGGCGATGCCGAGCTCGGAGAGCAGGGCCAGGCGCCGGGCGTCGACGACCTGGCGGGTCGTCTCCACCGAGATGTCGACGACCCCCTCGATGACACCGGCCGCGGAGCGGACCGGCGAGTAGGAGAAGGTGAAGTAGCAGTCCTCGAGGTGGCCGTGGCGCACGAGCGGGATGAGGGCGTCGGCGCTCCACGTGGCCTCGCCCCGCGTCGCCTGCTCGAGCAGCGGCGCGATGCCGTCCCACGCCTCCGGGAACACCGTGCGGGTCCGCTCGCCCAGGGCGGCGGGGTGCTTGTCGCCGATGAGGGCGACGTAGGCCTCGTTGTAGAGCAGCACCAGCTCCGGGCCCCAGATCAGCGTGATCGGGAAGCGGCTGCTCCACGCCGTCTCGAGGGCCTGGAGCAGGGTCGGGCTCCACGTGGACGGGTCCCCGACGGGCGAGCGCGACCAGTCGACCGCGCGGTAGGCGTCGGCCAGCGCACCGGCGTGGGCGAAGGGGTCCATCGGCTCAGGCTAGGCAGACGCGCGGGCGTCCCGGCCATCGTCCGGTCGAGGTGGTCTGGACCGGTCTCACCGCCGAGCGCCGGGGCGGCAGGTCAGGAGGCGCGCGTGCCCGTGGGCTGGCGGACCATCTCGGCGTCGCCGAGGCCGTGCTGCAGGCCCCAGGCGACGGCCTGGGTGCGGCGCTCGACGTCGATCTTGCGGTAGGCGCCGCGCACGTAGGTCTTCACCGAGTTGATCGACAGGTAGAGCCGCTTGCCGATCTCGACGTTGGTGTAGCCCTGGGTGATGAGGGCCAGGATCTGCGCCTCGCGCGGGGTGAGGCCGTTGTCGGCGGCGCCGCCGCGGGCGACGACGGCGGCGTGGGCCGCCCGGTCGACGGTGGGGCGGGGGCCCGGCGGGGGGCCGACGTGGCGGTGGACCGCCTCGATGCCGGCCACGAGCTGGGCGCCGGTGAGCGACTTGGAGAGCCGGCCGACGACGGGCCCGGCGGGCGCGCCCTGGGCGCTGTGCTCGCGCCAGGTGTAGACGACCGGGCGCGCGCCCGAGGAGGCGGCGAGCGAGCGGAGCATCGAGTGGCTGCTCTGCGAGAGCCGCACCGGCTCGTAGAGGATGACGTCGACCGCCCGCGGCTCCACCAGCGCGTCACCGAGCTCCACCAGCACCACCCGCGAGCGGTAGGGCTCGAGCAGCGCACGCACGCCCGGCAGGACGACGTGGAAGTCGTCGACGAGCGTCGCGACGACGGGTGCGGAGGGACTCACGCCGTCGAATGTATACAGACGCCGTGGCGTAAAGCACGACGCCCCTGCAGTCCTCACCCGATCGGGTGAGGTCAGCGGAGCACCCGGGCGTGGTCGGGCGAGAAGCCGTGCTGCATGCCCCACGCCACCGCCTGGGCCCGGCGGGAGACCCCGATCTTGCGGTAGCCGGTGCGGATGTAGGTCTTCACCGAGTTGATGCTGAGGTAGGACCGGTCGGCGATCTCCTGGTTGGACAGGCCCTGGGTGATCAGCGCGATCACCTCGGCCTCGCGCGCCGACAGGCCGTGGTCGCGACCCGGCCACGCGCCGCGGTCGTGCTCGTCGAGGTCCTCGACCTCACCGGGTCGCACGGTCTCCCCGGCGCAGACCCGGGTGATGGCCTCGACGATGTCGCGCGCGTCGGACTGCTTGGACAGGTAGCCCGACGCCCCGCGGGCGATCGTGCGCTCGACGAGGTCGGCCTGCACGTTCCAGCTGAAGACCACGACCTTGGGCGAGCCGTCGGCGACGAGGTCCTCCAGCTCGATCCCGTCGCCCTGCACCTGGCCGAAGGTGTCGTAGAGCACCACGTCGACGTCGCCGACCACGCCGACGCCGATGTCGAGCTCCACCACGTCGACGCGCGAGCGGTACGGCGCGAGCAGCGCGGCGACGCCGGCGACGACGATCTCGTAGTCGTTGACGACCGCGACGCGCACGGGGCCGGCCGGGTTGCTCATGGCACGACAGTATTCACCCGGCGGGAGGAAGTGCCCACGGGCCGCCGGAATCTAGGTTCTGTCGGTGACGATGACGTCGGACCGGGACGGGGAGCGCGCGCACCCGTCGAGCGCCGGCGACCGTGCCGGCGACGCCCCGGCCACCTCGTCGGTCGCCGACTGGCAGGCCCATCCCCGCTACGGCGCCGTGCCGCTGCTGCGGCTGAGCCACGGCGAGCGGGCCTGCACCCGGCTGGTCGTCGTCAGCGCCCACCCCGACGACGAGAGCCTCGGGGCCGCGGGCCTCATGGCCACGGCCCACCGCCAGGGCGTCCCCGTCTACGTCGTGCTGCTCACCGCCGGCGAGGCCAGCCACCGCCCCTCGCAGCTCATGACGCGCCACGCGCTGGCGACCACCCGGCTGGCCGAGATGGAGAACGCCCTGGCCCGTCTCGCGCCCGAGGCCCCCCTGGTGTTCCTCGGCGCCGCCGACGGCGAGGTCGCCGCCCAGGAGCAGGCCGTCGCCGCGAGCCTCGCCGGCCTGGTGGGCGACGGGTCCAGCACCCTGCTGGCCGCGCCGTGGCGCCACGACGGGCACCCCGACCACGAGGCCGCCGGGCGTGCCGCGGCCGTGGCGGCGCAGCGCAGCGGCGCGCGGCTGCTGGAGTACCCCGTGTCGCTGTGGCCCACCCGCGGCCCCCAGGACGCGCCCTGGGAGCAGATGGTGCGCCTCGACCTCGACCCCGACCTCGTCGCGACGAAGGCCCGGGCGCTGCAGAGCCACGTCAGCCAGCTCTCCACCCTGCCCGAGCGGGTCCTGGCCCACTTCCGCGGGCCGGTCGAGCACTACGTCGAGACTCCGGCCGAGGTGCCGGTCGAGGGTCAGGCCGAGGACGCCGGTCCGGCGTAGGCGTCGATCTCGGCGAGCACGCGCGCCCGGGTGGCGTCGTCGGCGAACGACGCGCGCACGCCGGCGCGGGCGAGGTCCTTGACCCCGGCCTCGTCGAGGTCGAGCAGGTCGGCGGCGATCTCGTACTCGCGGTTGAGCGTCGTGCCGAACATCGGCGGGTCGTCGGAGTTGATCGTCACCACCACCCCGGCGTCGCGGAAGGCGCGCAGCGGGTGGTCGGCCAGGGTGGCGACGGCGCGGGTGGCGACGTTCGACGACGGGCAGACCTCCAGCGGCACCCCGGTCTCGGCCAAGTGGGCCAGCAGGGCGGGGTCCTGGGCCGCGGAGGTGCCGTGGCCGATGCGCTCGGCCCCCAGCAGGCGCAGCGCGTCCCAGACCGTCTGCGGCCCGGTGGTCTCGCCGGCGTGGGGCACGCTGTGGAGGCCCGCGGCGCGCGCGGCGGCGAAGTGGGGCTCGAACTGCGGGCGCGGCACGCCGATCTCCGGACCGCCGAGCCCGAAGCCGACCAGCCCGTCGGTGGGGTGGCGCAGCGCGAGGTCCAGGGTCAGGTCGGCCGCGGGCAGGCCGGCCTCGCCGGGGATGTCGTAGATCCAGCGGAGCACGATCCCGAAGTCGCGCTCGGCGGCGACGCGGGCGTCCTCGATGGCCTCGTTGAAGGCCCCGATCGCGACGTGGGGCTCGCCCCGCAGCGCCTGCACCGAGGTGTAGGGGGTGCAGGTCAGCTCGGCGTAGCGCAGGGACTGCGTGGTGGCCATCTCGCGCGCGATCTCGTAGGTGAGGAAGCGGATGTCCTCGGGGGTGCGCACGAGGTCGACCACCGCGAGGTAGACCTCGATGAAGTGGGCGAAGTCGCGGAAGGCGAAGAAGTCGCGCAGCGCGTCGGGGTCGCTCGGCACGGTGCCGGGGTGGCGCTCGGCCAGCTCGCTGACGATGGCGGGGCTGGCCGAGCCGACGTGGTGCACGTGCAGCTCGGCCTTGGGCAGCCCGGCGACGAAGGCGCGCAGGTCGGGACGGGGGCCGAGCCCCGTCGTGGAGGAGTCGCTCACCCCACGGTCTCGTTGATCTGGTCGAGGATCTGCTCGGGGTCGCCGGAGATCTGCTCACCGTCGAGGAGCACCGTCGGGGTGCCCTGCACGCCGGCGTCCTGGGCGGCGGTGGTGGCGGCCTCGACCCAGTCGACCATCGACTCGCCGAGGATGCCGTCGCTGACCGCCGACTCCTCGGCGCCGGCCTCGACGGCCAGGTCGAGCAGCGCCTGGTTGTCGGGGAAGGGGCCCTCCTCGGAGGGCTGGTTGGCGTAGAGCAGGTCGTGGAACTCCTTGGCGGTCTCCGGGCCGCTCTCCTCGAGCACGACGGCGAAGGCGCTGGTGGCGCGCTCGGAGTAGTCGCCGATCCGGCTCAGCAGGTTGAAGGGGCGGTACTCCACCAGCACCGACCCGTCGTCGGCGAGCTGCTGGAGCTCCTCGCCGGTGCCGGCCTCGAGCTGGCCGCAGAAGGGGCAGAGGAAGTCCTCGTAGATGACGACCTGGTGGGGGGCGTCCTCCTCGCCGATGGTGACGCCGTACTCGCTCTGGCCGGCCGGGGAGGCGGTGACCTCTCCCCCGCCCCGCAGGCTCTGGACCCCGAAGGCGATCCCGACCACGACGACGAGCGCGAACACGACCAGCGTGATGCTGCGGATCGTGCGGCGGCGCTCCGCGCGCTTCTGGTCCTCGAGGGCGGCGGCGGCGCGCTGCGAGCGCTCCTGCTGACTGGGCTTCTTGGCCATGGGGTTTCCTCGGCGGTGCGGGTCGACGGCTGGCGTCCAGAACTCTAGGGGCCCGACCTGAGCCGTCGCTGAGTCGGGCCGAGCGCCTCGGCGCGTAGGGTGCGCGCCATGAATGATCGACTGGTCTGGATCGACTGCGAGATGACCGGGCTCGACCTCGGCGCCGACGCCCTGATCGAGGTGGCGGCCCTCGTGACCGACTTCGACCTCAACGTGCTCGGCGAGGGCGTCGACCTCGTCGTGCGCCCGCCGGCCGCCGCGCTGGAGCAGATGGGCGACTTCGTGCGCGACATGCACGAGAAGTCGGGGCTGCTCACCGAGCTCGACGCCGGGCTGACCATGGCCGACGCCGAGGCCGCCGTCCTGGCCTACGTGCGCGAGCACTGCGGCGACGGCAGCCGACCGCCGCTGGCCGGCAACACCGTGGGCACCGACCGCGCCTTCCTGGCCCGCGACATGCCCGAGCTCGAGGCCTTCCTGCACTACCGGATCATCGACGTCTCCTCGATCAAGGAGCTGGCCCGGCGCTGGTACCCCCGGGCCTACTACGCCGCCCCCGAGAAGCGCGGCAACCACCGCGCCCTGGCCGACATCCAGGAGAGCATCGAGGAGCTGCGCTACTACCGCGAGGCGGTCTTCGTGCCCCAGCCCGGGCCCGACAGCGCCGCGGCCCGCGCCATCGCCGCCACCCACGGCGGGTCGATCACGGGCCTCGATTCCACCTCCGGGAGCTGAGTCCCCTACACTTCATCGCGCGGTTCCGGCTCCGTCCGGCGCGCGCATGGTGGGTATAGCTCAGCTGGTAGAGCGCTGCCTTGTGGTGGCAGATGTCGCGGGTTCAAGTCCCGTTACTCACCCCGACACCGAGCCCCCGACCTGGTCCCCAGGTCGGGGGCTCGCTGCGTCCGGCGTCACCTCCGGCGCCGCGTCCGGCACCGATGAGTCGGGGTGGCACCGTCGGTCTGCTCCTGTGCCCGGCTCCCCCACCCGCCCTGGAGGCACCTCGTGAAGCTCCTGCTCACCTCCGGCGGCGTCACCAACGCCGCGATCGAGGCCGCCCTCGTCGACCTGCTGCCCCGGCCGGTCGAGGAGTGCCGCGCCCTCCTGGTGCCGACCGCCCAGTGGGGCCACCCGATGTGCGGGCCCGGCTCGGTGCGCGGGGCCGTGGTCGGTGCGGCGCCGCACGACCAGTCGGGCGTGTCCCTGCCCTGGGCCTCGGTCGGGCTGCTCGAGCTCACCGCGCTGCCCAGCATCGGCCCCGAGCGCTGGGAGCCGTGGGTGCGCGGCACCGACGTGCTGCTGGTCGACGGCGGCGACGCGACGTACCTGGCGCACTGGCTGCGGGCCTCGGGCCTGCTCGACGTGCTCGCGACGATGCCCGCGCTGGTCTGGGTGGGCACGAGCGCCGGGAGCATGGTGGCGACGCCGCGGATCGGGGCCGACTTCGTGGAGTGGGCCGGCGCCGAGGACGACCGCACCCTCGGCTGGGTCGACGTGTCGATCTTCCCCCACCTCGACCACCCGCAGATGCCGGAGAACACCCTGGCCGCGGCCCGCAGCTGGGCCGCGGGCCTCGACCACCCCTCCTACGCCCTCGACGACGACTCGGCCCTCGTGGTCGACGACGGCGAGGTCAGGGTCGTCTCCGAGGGGCGCTGGGAGCGGCTCGGGGCCTGACCGGGCTGGTGCGCCCGGGGATGCTGGGGGCATGAGGCCCTCCGCCGCGTCCACCGCGACCCCCGTCGTCGGGCTCATCGGCCTGCTGACGGGTGCGCTCACCGGGTGCGCGGCGTCGGCCGACGACCTCGCCGCGCGCGGCGAGCGCTCCCCGAGCGTGGTCGACGTCGTGGTCGAGCCCGACGCCGCCGACGACGGCGCCGGGCCCCTCTCCGCAGCCAGCCACCACGTGCGCGCGGTGATGCGCGCCGACGCCACGGCCGAGGAGGTCATGGCCCTCTTCGACGCCTACGACGACCAGGTCGAGGCCGGCGACGTCGTGTCGGTGTCGGTCACCCTGGAGGGGGCCACGGGCGCCTCGCTGGCCTCGGGCGAGGGGGTGGAGGTGTCGCTGCGCGAGGTGGAGGACCTGGTGCGCGCCCAGGCCGACCCGGTGGTGACGTCCTACCTGCTGCAGGACTACCCCGACCTCCCGCTCGTGCAGGTCGGGCTGGCGCCGGTGTCCTTCGCCGAGGTCGTCTCGGTCGCCGACCGCTACCTGCTCCTCGACGACCTCGAGTCGGTCACCGTCTCCTCCGGCGACCTCGTGCTCCGGCGCGAGGCCGTCGACGGCTCGGCCGAGCGGGTCGCCGCCCGCGAGGCCGCGGTGCTGGCCGTCGCCGAGCGCTTCGACCTGCTCGGCGCCGACGTCTCGGGCCGGGGCCCCGACCTTGAAGTCGACGTCGCCGACGGCCAGGAGGCCGCCGCCCGCCGCTTCCTCGCGCGCACCGCGACCGACGACGTCGGGCGGGTGGTCGTGCGCTGAGGACTCAGCGCGCGACCCCGCGCCCCCGGCGTACGCCGAGCAGCGCCGCGCCGCCCGCGAGGGCGAGGCCGGCCAGACCCAGGCCGAGCGGGAGGGCGACCCACGCGCCGAGGCCGGCGAGCGGCGGAGGCAGCGCGGGGGCCGACTCGACCGCGACGGGCGCGGCGGCGCGCTCGCAGGTGACCTCGACCGACGACGACGCCGGCCGGATGCTCGAGGTGGCGACCCAGTCGCCCGCGCTGCCGCCCTCGCGGCGGTGGGCGCCGTCGACGGGGCCGGGCTCGAGCGCGGCGCCGCCCCCGGTGTCGCGGACCGTGCAGGCCGGGACGACCTCGGCGTCGTAGGTCCACACCAGCGCGGGGCCGTCGTCGGCGAGCTCGACGACGTGGGGGCGGCCGTCGGCGGGCACGAGGGCGGCCTGCGACCAGCGGTAGCCGTCGGCGTGGCTCAGCGCGAGCACCGCCCCGGCCACCACAGCCAGGACGAGCAGCAGGGCCGCGGTGGCCGCGAGGGCTGGGCCCCGCGGGTCGCGCCGGCCCGGGTCGCGCGGGTCGCGCGGGTCGGGCCGGGCGACGTCGGTGGCGACGGGCTCGGACTCGCACTCGGTCACGGGCGCATCCTGCCACCCGCCCGACGCGGACGTGGGGCGCGCGCGGGAGCGGTCGTTGGTAACGTGCGCAGCGCCAGTCGACCCCCGGGTGCGCCGCGAGGCGGGCCCGGAGGTCAGGGAACCCGGTGAGAGTCCGGGACTGACGCGCAGCGGTATGGGTGACGGGCGGGACCTCTGTCTCACGACAGGCCACTGGACGAGAGTCCGGGAAGGTGTCCCGCGCCGGGTGATCCCGAGTCCGAAGACCTGCTGGCCCTTGCGGCAGCCGCCGTGAGGTCGTGACGGGCTTCGCGCACGAGCCCCGGCCTCCGGAGTGACCTCCATGCCCGACCCGACCCTCCCCACCGCGCGCCGGCGGCGCGACCGCTGCCCGGGGGTGACCCGCCCGTGGCTGGCCGACGACGGCGCCCTGGTGCGCCTGCGCCTGGTGGGCGGCGCGCTGCCGGCGCCCGCCCTGCTGCGGCTCAGCGAGGTCGCCCAGCGCTGGGGCGACGGCGACGTGCACCTCACCGCTCGCGCCAACCTGCAGCTGCGGGCGCTGCCCCACGACGGCGACCGCCTCACGCCCCCCGTCGCCGAGGCCCTCGCCGCGACCGGGCTGGTGCCGGCGCCGAGCCACGACCTGGTGCGCAACGTCATGGTCTCGCCGCAGTCGGGCCTGGCCGGCGGGCGCGCCGACCTGCGGCCCGTGGCCGCCCTGCTCGACACCCTGCTGCGCGCCGACGACGACCTCACCGCGCTGCCGGGGCGCTTCCTGCTGACCCTCGACGACGGTCGCGGCGACCTGCACGAGGCGCCCACCGACCTCGGCCTGGTCGCCCTCGACGCCACCCGGGCCCAGCTGCGCGTCGGCGCCCGGGGCTGGGGCGCGGTGGTCGACCTGCCCCGGGCGCCGCAGGCCGTGCTCGACCTCGCCCGCGACTTCCTGCGCCTGCGCGGCGGGGGACCCGACGCCCCGTGGCACGTCGACGAGCTGGCCGGTCTCGGCGTGCCGCTCGCCCACCCGCTCGCGCGCCCGACCGACCCCGACCCGGCCGCGCTGGTCACCGCCGACCCCCTGCCGGCCGGCCGTGTGCCGGGCGGCACCCACGTGCTCGCCCCCGAGGGCCGCCTCGACCCCGCCCTGGCCCGCGCGCTGTGCCGCACGGGCACCGACCTCGTGGTCACCCCGTGGCGCGGCGTGCTCGTGCCCGACCTCGCCCCCGCCCCCGCCCCCGCCCCCGCCCAGGAGACCACGCGATGACCACGCTGCTGCGCCGGCCCGGCCGCCACTACCCCTACGTCGCCCTCGGCCCGGAGATCTACCTCGACTCCTTCGCCACCATCCGCCGCGAGGCCGACCTGTCGGGCGTGCCCGAGGAGGCCGAGAAGGTCGCGGTGCGGATGATCCACGCCAGCGGCCAGGTCGACCTGGCCGCCGACCTCGTGCTCCACCCCGACCTCGGCCGCGCCGGGCGCGAGGCGCTGGCCGCCGGCGCCCCGATCCTCACCGACGCCCGCATGGTGGCCATGGGCATCACGGCGGGCCGGCTGCCGGCCGGCAACGAGGTCCGCTGCTTCCTCACCGACGAGCGGGTGCCCGCCCTGGCCCACGACTGGGGCACCACCCGCAGCGCGGCCGCGGTGTCGCTGTGGGAGCCCCACCTCGAGGGCGCGGTCGTCGCGATCGGCAACGCCCCCACCGCGCTCTTCCACCTGATGGAGATGCTCATCGACGGCGCCCCGCGACCGGCCGCGGTCGTGGGCTGCCCGGTGGGCTTCATCGGCGCCGCGGAGTCGAAGCAGGCGCTGGCCTCGCTGGCCGCCGACCACGGGATCGACGTGCCCTTCGCGACCGTGCGGGGCCGCCGTGGCGGCTCGGCGATGGCCTCGGCCGCCGTCAACGCCCTGGCCCAGGAGGCGGAGTGACCAGCCCGGCGTCCGGCCGCTTCCACGGCGTCGGCGTCGGGCCCGGCGACCCCGAGCTGCTCACGCTGAAGGCCGCGCGCCTCATCGGCGACGCCGACGTCGTGGCCTACCACGCCGGGCCCGGCAAGGAGTCGAACGCACGGCGTACGGCGGCGGGCCTGCTGCGGCCCGGCGTCGTCGAGGAGGTGCTGGTCTACCCCGTGACCACCGGCGCCACCGAGCACCCGGGCGGCTACACCGGCGCGCTCGCGGTGTTCTACGAGGAGTCGGCGCAGCGCCTGGCCGCCCACCTCGAGGCCGGTCGCGACGTCGTGCTGCTCTCCGAGGGCGACCCGCTGTTCTACGGGTCCTACATGTACATGCACGACCGGCTGGCCGAGCGCTTCGAGACCGAGGTCGTGCCGGGGGTGCCGGCCTTCGCCGCGGCCGCCGCGGCCGTGGCCTCGCCGCTGGTGCGCCAGACCGACGTGCTCACGGTGCTGCCCGGCACGCTGCCCGAGCCGGAGCTGGCGCGTCGCCTGGCCGACACCGACGGCGCGATCATCATGAAGCTGGGCCGCACCTTCCCCGCCGTGCGTCGCGCGCTGGCGGCGGCCGGGCGCCTGGAGCACGCGATGTACGTCGAGCGCGCCTCGATGCCCGCGCAGCGCTGGCTCCCGGTGGCCGACGTCGATCCCGCGACGGTGCCGTACTTCTCGCTGGTCGTCGTGGCCGGCGACAGCCGCCACGGACGCCGCACCCGCGACACCGGGCTGCCGGACGTGGCGGCCGCAGCAGGGGTCCCGGCGGCCACCGAGGCGGCGGAGCTGCTGGTGGTGGGGCTGGGGCCCGGCCCCGACCGGTGGCTGACCGCCGAGGTGAGCGCAGCGCTGGCCGAGGTCGACCACGTGGTGGGCTACGCGCCCTACGTCGACCGCGTGCCGCAGCGCGCCGGGCTGACCCGCCACGCGTCGGGCAACAGCGTCGAGATCGACCGGGCCCGCCTGGCCCTCGAGCTGGCCGCGCGCGGCGAGCGGGTCGCGGTGGTCTCCGGCGGCGACGCCGGGGTCTTCGGCATGGCGACCGCGGTGCACGAGGCCGCGGAGGCCGCGGGCGCCGAGGGGCGCGAGGACCTGGCCGGTGTCCCGGTGCGGGTGCTGCCCGGGGTCAGCGCCGTGCAGGCCGTGGCCGCGCGGGCGGGAGCGCCGATCGGCGGCGACTTCGCGGTGATGAGCCTGTCGGACCGGCTCAAGCCCTGGGCCGTGGTGGAGCGGCGGCTGCGCGCCGTGGCCGAGGCCGACCTGGTGCTCGCGGTCTACAACCCCGCGTCACGCTCGCGCACCGAGCAGGTGGTGCGGGCCCAGAAGACGCTGCTGGAGGTGCTGCCCGCCGACACCGTGGTCGTCGTGGGGCGCGACGTGGGGCGCGCCGAGGAGTCGCTGCGCGTCACGACCCTGGCCGAGCTCGACGCCGCCTCGATCGACATGAAGTGCCTGCTGATCGTGGGCTGCGCCCAGACCCGGGTCACCTCGTCGGGTCGGGTGTGGACCTCCCGCTCGGTGCCGGACCGGGCCGAGGGCTGAGTCGGCTCAGGAGCGGGGGCGGGTGGCGGAGTAGAGCCACGACTCACCCGAGGCGTCGGTGTCGCGGGCCAGGGCGCGACCGACGAGGATGACCGCGGCCTGGCGCAGCCCGGCCGCCTCCACCTGCTCGGCGATGTCGGCGACGGTGCCGCGCAGGACGAGCTCGCCGGGCTGGCTGGCCCGGAAGACGACGGCCACGGGGCAGTCGGCGCCGTAGTGGCCGGCGAGCTCGGCCATGGTCTCGCGCGTGCGGGCGACGGCCAGGTGCAGCGCCAGGGTGGCGCCGGTGGCGGCGTAGGCGGCCAGCGACTCCCCCTCCGGCATCGCGGTGGAGCGGGCCTGCACGCGGGTGAGCACCACCGACTGGGCCACGAGGGGCACGGTGAGCTCGCGGCCGACCAGGGCCGCCGCGGCGGCGTAGGAGGGCACGCCGGGGGTGACGTCCCAGGTGACCCCGGCCGCGTCGAGCCGGCGGGTCTGCTCGGCGAGCGCGGAGTAGAGCGAGGGGTCGCCGCTGGTGAGCCGCACGACCTGCTCCCCCGCCTCGTGGGCCGCACGCATCACCTCGACCATCGCGTCGAGGTCGAGGCCCTGGGTGTCGACCAGGCGGGCCTGCGGGCGGCAGTGGCCGAGCACCTCGGCGTCGAGGTAGGTGCCGGGGTAGAGCACCACGTCGGCCTCGGCCAGCATGCGCGCCGCGCGCAGGGTCAGCAGGTCGGCGGCGCCGGGGCCGGCCCCGACGAAGCGGACGGTCGGGGGCGGGGGCTCGGGGCTCACGGGGTGCTCCAGTCGGGGTCGCCCGGCCAGCGGGTCGGGTGGTCGGGCGGGGCGGTCCAGGCCCACTGGGTGACGGCGCGGGCGGGGGTCCAGCCCGTGAAGGTGCCGATCGGGGCGGCGGTCTCGACACCGTGGCGGGTCAGCTCGCCCCCGTGCTCGGCGTAGGCGGCGGCGAGCAGCTGCTCGGTCTCGAGCGTGACGCCGTGCACCACGAGCCGACCACCGGGTCGCAGCGCGGCGCGGCAGTGCTCGAGCAGGCCCGGCGCGGTGGCGCCGCCGCCGACGAAGACGGCGTGCGGGCTGGGCTGCCGCTCCAGCACCGCGGGCGCCCGGCCCTCGCGCACCTGCAGGTGGGGCACGCCGAGACGGCGGGCGTTGCGCCGCACCCGCTCGGCGCGCCCGGGGTCGGCCTCGAAGGCCCAGGCCTGGAGCGAGGGGTGGGCGCGCAGCCACTCGATGCCGATCGAGCCGGCGCCGGCGCCGACGTCCCAGAGCACCTCGTGGGGCCGGGGGGCCAGGCGGGAGAGGGCGCTCGCGCGCAGGTCGCGCTTGGTCAGCTGCCCGTCGTGCTCGAAGGCGTCGTCGGGCAGACCGGTGGTCCACGAGCCCGTCGGTGCCACGTCGCCGCCGGTGGGGCGCACCTCGAGGGCGAGCACGTGCAGGGCGGGCACGTCGGCGGCGGCGACGTCGGCCCAGCCGCCGGCGGTGGCCTCCAGGCGCGACTCGTGGGCCGCGCCGAGGTCGCCGAGCACGGTGAGGGCGCTCGCGGCGTACCCCTCCTCGACGAGCAGGGCCGCCACGGTCGCGGGGGTGCCGGCGTCGGAGGTCAGCAGGAGCAGGCGCACCCCGGGCGCGAGGTGGCGACGCAGCCGGTCGGTGTCGCGCCCGACCAGGGTGAGCGCCTCGCACTCCTCGTCGGACCAGTGCAGCCGGGCACGGGCCAGCGCGAGCGAGGACACCGCCGGGTGCACGACGAGCCGCTCGCGCGGCACCAGGGCGCGCAGGGTGGAGGCGATGCCCGAGACGGTGGGGTCGCCGGAGGCGAGCACCACGACCTCGTCGTCGGCGTGGGCGGCCAGGGTGAGGGGCAGCGACGCGCCGAAGGGTCGGCCCCACGGCCGGCGACGCTGGCCCTCGACGGCGGGCAGGAGGGCCAGCTGCCGGGCGCTGCCGAGCACCACGGACGCCTCGCCCACCAGCGCGCGGGAGGCCTCGGCGAGCGAGGACCAGCCGTCGGCGCCGATGCCGACGACGTCGACGCGCCGCGGCGCCGCCCCCCGCTCGGAGGCGTGCGGGGGGCCGTCGAGGGGGGACAGGTCGGGGGGCACGCTGCGTGACGCTATCGTGACCGCCACAGCTCCGAGGTGCCCCGAGGTCGCGAGACCGACGGGAGAATCTGGGAAGCCGGTGAGAGTCCGGCACAGGCCCGCTGCGGTGACCCGGGCGATGCGCGAGCGTCGACCCGGGGAGTCCGAAGACCGGCCTCGGGGTTCCTTTCCGATGGCGGACGAGCGGGAGCCTCTCATGCCACAGCACTACCCCTTCTCTGCCGTCGTCGGCTCCGCCGACATGTCGCTCGCGCTCGTGCTGAGCGCGATCTCGCCCGAGATCGGCGGCGTCCTCGTGCGCGGCGAGAAGGGCACGGCCAAGTCCACGATCGTGCGCGGTCTCGTCGGCGTGCTGCCGCCGATCGAGGTGGTCGCGGGCGACGCCTTCTCCACCGACCCCGCCGAGCGGCCCGACGCCCCGACCGAGCAGCGCCCGGTCAGGCTCGTCGAGCTGCCGGTCGGCGCCACCGAGGACCGCGTGCTCGGCTCGCTGCACCTGGAGAAGGCGCTCGCGCAGGGCGCGGCGGAGTACGAGCCGGGCCTGCTCGCCCGCGCCCACCGCGGCATCCTCTACGTCGACGAGGTCAACCTGCTCCACGACCACCTCGTCGACGTGCTGCTCGACGCCGCCGCCACGGGCCGCGCCACCGTCGAGCGCGACGGGGTCTCGGTGACCCACGCCGCCCGCTTCGTGCTCGTGGGCACCATGAACCCCGAGGAGGGCGAGCTGCGCCCGCAGCTGCTCGACCGCTTCGGGCTCACCGTGGAGGTGGCCGCCCCCCGCGACCCGGCGCTGCGCGTCGAGGTCGTGCGACGCCGGATGGCCCACGACGCCGACCCCGAGGCCTTCGCGCGGCGGTGGGCCGGCGCCGAGGCCGACCTCACCCGCCGCGTCGCGGCCGCCCAGGCCCTGCTGCCCGACGTCGTGCTCGACGACGACGTGCTGCTCAAGGTCGCCGAGCTCTGCGCGGCCTTCGAGGTCGACGGCCTGCGCGCCGACCTCGTCACCGCCCGCACCGCGGTGGCCCACGCCGCCTGGCACGGCCGGACCCGCGTCACCGTCGAGGACGTGCGCGCCGCCGCCCGGCTCGCCCTCCCCCACCGCCGTCGTCGCAACCCCTTCGACGCCCCCGGCCTCGACGAGGACCTCCTCGACGACGTGCTCGGCCCCGAGCCCGACGAGGGCCCCGAGGACGACCCCGACGGACCGGGTGAGGGGTCCGAGGGCGGGCCGGACCGAGGGCCGGGCGAGCAGCCGGAGGCGCCGTCGCAGTCAGGACCCGCCGAGCCGCCCGAGCCGGCGAGCGGGGCCGACGACACCCCCGGCCGCCCGGACCCGACCGCGGAGGCGCCCGAGGAGCCGACCCCGCAGCCGACCCCGCAGCCGACCCCGTCCCCCGCGGGGGCGGGCACGACGGTGGCGGCGGGCGCGACGTACCGGGCGCGGCTGTTCACGGTGCGCGGCACCGGCCGCGGGGAGAGCGGACGCCGCAGCCGGGCCGAGACCGACACCGGACGCCGCGTCGGCGCGCGGCCGGGCCGCACCGGTGCGATCCACCTCGCCGAGACCGTGCGCGCGGCCGTGCCCCACCAGGCGCTGCGCGGGCGTGCGCCGGGCGCCGGCGGACGGCTGCTGCTCGACGCCGACGACCTGCGGGTGGCGGTGCGGGAGGGCCAGGAGTCCAACCTCGTGCTCTTCTGCGTCGACGCCTCCGGCTCCATGGCCGCACGGCGCCGCATGGAGCAGGTCAAGGCCGCGATCCTCAGCCTGCTGCTCGACGCCTACCGGCGCCGCGACAAGGTCGGGCTGGTCACCTTCCGCGGGGCCGGCGCCGAGCTGACCCTGCCGCCCACCCGCTCGGTCGACGTGGCCGCCGCCCGGCTCGAGGTGCTGCCCGGCGGCGGGCGCACCCCGCTCGCCGAGGGCCTCGAGGAGGCCGCCCGGACCCTGGCCACCGAGCGGCTGCGCGACCCGCGCCGCCGCTCCCTGCTCGTCGTGGTGACCGACGGCCGCGCCACCGCCGGGACCGACGCCGTCGCCCGCTCCCGACGCGCCGCCGCCGCGCTCGCCGCCGCCGGCCAGGCCGCCCTGGTCGTCGACTGCGAGAGCGGGCCCATGCGCCTGGGCCTCGGGGGCGTCCTGGCGGCCCACCTGGGCGCCGAGCACGTGCCGCTGGCCGAGGTCAGCGCCGGCGCCCTCACCGCCACCGTGCGCGAGCGGGTCGCCTGATGGCGCCGAAGGGGCAGCCGCTGGCCGTGCCCGACGACGGCCTGACCACGGCCCAGCGGCGCACCCAGCCGCTGCTGATGGTGCACACCGGCGACGGCAAGGGGAAGTCGACCGCGGCCTTCGGGCTCGCGATCCGGGCCTGGAACCAGGGCTGGGACGTCGGGGTCTTCCAGTTCGTGAAGTCGGCCAAGTGGCGCATCGGGGAGCAGACCGTGCTCGAGCGCCTCGGCGAGCTGCACGACCAGACCGGCGAGGGCGGTCCGGTGGAGTGGCACAAGATGGGCGCCGGCTGGTCGTGGTCGCGCAAGGAGGGCTCGGAGGCCGACCACGCCACCGAGGCCGCCGAGGGCTGGGCCGAGGTCAAGCGGCGCCTGGCCGAGGAGCGCCACGACCTCTACGTGCTCGACGAGTTCACCTACCCCATGGAGTGGGGCTGGGTCGACGTCGACGACGTCGTCACCACCCTGCGCGAGCGGCCCGGGCGGCAGTACGTCGTGGTCACCGGCCGCCGCGCCCACCCGGCGCTGGTCGAGGCCGCCGACCTGGTCACCGAGATGACCAAGGTCAAGCACCAGATGGACCGCGGCCAGAAGGGCCAGAAGGGGATCGAGTGGTGACCCGGCTCCCCCGCGTCGTCGTCGCCGCCCCCTCCACCGGCCAGGGCAAGACCACGGTCTCCACCGGGCTGATGGCCGCGCTGCGCCGCGCCGGTCACGTCGTCAGCGGCCACAAGGTCGGCCCCGACTACATCGACCCCGGCTACCACGCCCTCGCCTGCGGCCGACCGGGCCGCAACCTCGACCCGCACCTCGTCGGCGAGGACCTCGTCGTGCCGCTGCTGCTGCACGGCGCCCGCACCCCCGAGCAGGCCGACGTCGCCGTCGTCGAGGGCGTCATGGGCCTCTACGACGGCCGGGTCGGCACCCGCGGCTTCTCCTCCACCGCCCACGTCGCCGCCCTCACCCGCAGCCCGGTCGTGCTCGTCGTCGACATCTCGCGCTCCTCGCGCTCCATCGGCGCCGTCGTGCACGGCATGGCCACCTGGGACCCCACCGTCACCGTGGCCGGTGTCGTGCTCAACCAGGCCGGCTCCCCGCGCCACGCCGCCGAGGTGCGCTCCAGCATCGACCTGCCCGTGCTCGGCACCATCCCCCGCGACGCCGGCGTCTCCGCGCCCTCGCGCCACCTCGGCCTCGTGCCCGCCGACGAGCGCGCCCTGTCGGCGGAGTCGCTGGACCACCTCGCCGACCACGTCGCCGCCCACGTCGACCTCGAGGCCGTCCTCGCCCTCGCCGCCACCGCGCCCGACCTCGCCGAGGACCCGTGGGCGCCGGAGGCCGTCCTACGCCGCCCCGAGGGGGCCGGCCGCCCGGTCGTGGCCGTCGCGGGCGGGCGGGCCTTCACGTTCCGCTACGCCGAGACCGAGGAGCTGCTGCGCGCGGCCGGCTGCGAGGTGGTGGGCTTCGACCCGATGCACGACACGGCGCTGCCCGCCGGCACGGCGGGGGTCTACCTCGGCGGCGGCTTCCCCGAGGTCCACGTCGGGGAGCTGGGCGGCAACGAGGCGCTGCGCGCCGCCCTGCGCGCGGCCGTGCTCGACGGCGTGCCGACGGTGGCGGAGTGCGCGGGGCTGCTCTACCTCTGCGACACCCTCGACGGGGCGCCGATGGTGGGGGCGCTGCCGGCCACCGCGGAGATGACGCCGCGACTGACCATGCGCTACCCCGTGGCGACCGCGGTCGGCGACAGCCTGCTCACCCGGCGCGGGGAGCAGGTCACCGGCCACGAGTTCCACCGCACCCACGTCGAGCCGGTGAGGGGCGACACCGCCACCTGGGAGGTCGACGGCGAGGCGGTCGGCTTCGGCACCGCCAGCCTGCACGCCTCCTACCTGCACACCCACTGGGCCGGCCACCCCCACCTCGCCCAGCGCTTCGCCGACGCGGTGCACGCCCGGGCCCGTGACCTGGCCCATGGCTGACGAAGCCCCGCCCGTCGACCCGCTGCGCCACCACGGCGACGCCGAGGTGCGCGGCAGCGGGCTGCTCGACCTGGCCGTCAACGTCCACGACGGCCCCCGGCCGGCGTGGCTCGACACGGCGCTCCACGCCGCCGTGGACGCCTCGGGCGCCTACCCCAGCCCCACCGAGGCGGAGGCCGCGCTGGCCCGGCGCCACGACCGGCCGGCCGAGGAGGTGCTGGCCACCGCCGGCGCGGCCGAGGCCTTCTCCCTCGTCGCGCGGTGGCGCGCGTGGCGCCGCCCGGTGGTGGTGCACCCGCAGTTCACCGAGCCCCACGCGGCGCTGGAGCAGGCCGGTCACGACGTCACGCCGGTGCTGCTGCCGGAGCCGTTCGTGCTCGACCCGGCCGCGGTGCCCGACGACGCCGACCTCGTGGTGCTGGGCAACCCGACCAACCCCACCGGGGTCCTCCACCCGGCCGAGGCCGTGCAGGCCCTGCTGCGCCCGGGGCGGGTGGTGCTGGTCGACGAGGCCTTCATGGACGCCGTGCCCGGCGAGACCGCGTCGGTGGCCGGGCTGCGCGCCCCGGGCCTGGTGGTCGTGCGCAGCCTCACCAAGCACTGGGGCGTCCCCGGCGTGCGCGCGGGCTACCTGCTGGCCTCGCGCCGCTCGGTCGCCGCCCTGCGCCGCGGGCAGGTGCCCTGGTCGGTCGCCACCACGGCCGCCGCCGCGATGACCGCCTGCTCCACCCCCGCCGCGGTCGCCGAGGGCGCCCGACGCGCCAGCGAGGTCGTCGCCCACCGCGAGCACCTCGAGCGCGGCCTGGCCGACCTCGGCGTCGACCACGTGACCTCCGCGGCCCCCTTCGTGCTCGTGCGCGCCGGCCACGGCGCCCACGGACGGCTGCGCGAGCGCGGGATCGCCGTGCGCCGGGCCGACACCTTCCCCGGCCTCGACGACACCTGGGTCCGGGTCGCGGTGCGCGCGCCCGCGGTCAGCGACCGGCTGCTCGCCGCGCTCGCCACGCCCGCCACACCACCCACGGCGGTGGAGCGGTGATCGCCTTCCACCGCCGCCGCGACTGCCCCCACCCCGCCGCGGCCCCCGAGCCCGACACCCGGCTGCGACGCCGGGACGGGGAGCCCTACCCCCACGTCAGCCAGTACGCCACGCCCGCCCTCATCCCCCGGCTGGTCGACGGCAGCGCGCGGGCCGAGGACGACCCCGCCTGGGCCACCACGGGCGCCTGCTGCCCGGCCGGCTACGCGTTCTGGGCCCACCGCATGTGCGGCGTCGCGGCCCTGGCCGGGCTCGTGGAGCACCGCCGCGGCGAGCGGCTCGAGCTCGTGCCGACCGCCGAGGACCTGCTCGACGTCGGCGGCTACGTCCTCACCCCCGAGCGCGTCCACGGCCTGGTCTACGCACCCCTCGTCGAGCTGCTGCGCACCCGGTGGGGCATCGGGGCGCGGGTGGCCGTCGACCTCCCCGCCGCCGACCTGGCCCGCGAGGTCGCCGCCGGCGCGCTCGCGATCGCCTCCGTGCACCCGGCCGTCCGCCGCGCCCCCGAGCCGCCGCCCGCGCGCGGCGGCCACCTCGTGACGCTGTGGGCGGCCGACGACGACGGGGTGCGGCTCACCAACCCCTCGGGCCTGCCCGGCCACAGCCAGCACGCCCGGCTGCCCGTCGACGTGCTCGCTCGCTACTACGCCGGCCGCGCCGTCGTGGTCGAGCCGGCCTGACCCGCCCGCGGGCTCAGCGCTGGCGCGACTGGAGCACGTGCAGCCGCCACCCGACGCCGACACCGAGCAGCCCCATCACGCCGGTGCCGATCGGCACGGCGTCGATCGGGCCGACCACGGCCAGGAGCACGGCGAGCACCAGCAGCACGACGCCCATGCCCGCGACCAGCCAGGCCGTGGGGTCGCGGCGGGCGGTGCTGGCGGGAGTGCTGCGGGGCGTGCTGCGGGAGCGGTCGCGGGGGTCCACGGCACCACGCTAGCGACCGCCCCGGAGCCCGGGACGGGACGGCCCCCACGCGGGGCCCCGATGGCCTAGGGTGAGCCCGCGGGCACGAGGAAGCCGGTGGGAATCCGGCACAGTCGCGCTACTGTGACAGCTCCTCCGCGGTCGACCACGGTCGGTCCGGGCGAGCTGGAGTCAGACCCGAGTGTCCGTCATCCATCCGCTTCGTCAGGGACGCACCCATCCCTCAGGAGGACACATGTCGCAGTCGTCTGCACCCACCGCTCCCCTCTCCCCGGGCCTCTCCCCGGCCGTCGAGGTCCCCGCGATCCCGCTCGGCCGGCTCGCCCCCTGGGCCCTCTTCTCCGGGCTGCTGTGCAGCCTCGTGCTGTTCTTCGTCAGCACCGACCAGGGCGCGGTCTCGGTCTTCTCCGGCACCGCGCTGCACGAGTTCGTGCACGACGGCCGCCACCTGCTGGGCTACCCCTGCCACTGAGCCCGTCCGGGCCTGCTCGCCACCACCCCTCACCTCCTCGGTGCCGGGGCCCGCTGAGGTGCGCCCCGGCGCCGGCACCCGAACGGAGCCCTCATGTCCCCAGCCACCACCCGGATGACCCCGCGCGCCTTCCTGGTCAGCGGCCTGCTCGTCGGCCTGCTCGCAGGCTGCGCCGCCTTCCTCGTCGCCACCTGGGCCGGTGAGCCCGCGGTCGAGGCCGCCGTCGCCCGCGAGGGCGGCCACGACCACGCCGCCGGCACGCCGGAGCACACCCACGAACCCACCGCGGGCGACGGCGCCGAGGAGGAGGTCGTCTCGCGCAGCACCCAGCGCACCTGGGGCCTGCTCACCGGCTCGGTCGCCGTCGGCGTGGCCCTCGGCGGTCTGCTCGCCCTGGGTGCGGCCGCCGCGGTGGGCCGCCTCGGCCCGCTGCGACCGGGGCCGACCGCGGCGCTCGTGGCCGGCGCCGGCTTCGTGTCGGTGGCCCTCGTGCCGTTCCTGAAGTACCCCGCGCTCCCGCCGGGCGTGGGCAGCGCGGAGACCATCGGTTCGCGCACCGCGCTCTACTTCACCTTCGTCGCCGTCTCGGTGGCCGCCGCCGTGCTCGCCGTGCTCGTGGCCCGTCGCCTGCTCCCGACCCAGGGCGGGTACGCCGCCGTGCTCGTCGGCACCGCCCTCTACCTGCTGGTCGTCGTGGTCGCCGCCGTCCTGCTGCCGGGCCCGGCCTCCGCGGGCGACGTGCCGGCCGACCTGCTGTGGAGCTTCCGCCGCGGGTCGCTGCTCACGCTGCTCGCCCTGTGGGGCGTGCTCGTCCTCGGCCTGGCCGGTGCCGTCGACCGGCTGGGCCGCCAGGAGAGCGCCCTGCGGGCCCGCCGCGAGCTGGCGGCCAGCCTGTGACCGGCCCGACCGGCCCCGCCGCGCCGTCGGCCGCCGCGCGCGCGGCCGCGGCCGAGCGGCTGGCCGGCCTGGCCACGCCGGCGGGTGCGCTCGGGCGCCTGGGCGAGCTCGGCGTGTGGCTGGCCGCGGCGCAGGACTGCGTGCCGCCGCGGCCGCTCGAGCGGGTGCGGCTGGTCGTGCTGGCCGGCGACCACGGGGTCGCCGGCCACGGGGTGTCGGCGTACCCGCCCGCGATCACCGGGGCCATGGTCCGCACCTTCCTCGCCGGACGCGCCGGGGTCTCGGCGCTGGCCGCCGCTCACGGCGTGCACGTGCGGGTGCTCGACCTCGGCGTCGACGACGACCTCGACGGCCTCGCGCCCGAGGTGCACGCCGCGCTCACCGCCCACAAGGTGCGCCGCGGCAGCGGGGCGCTCCACCTCGAGGACGCGCTCACCCCCGAGCAGACACGCGCCGCCCTCGAGGCCGGGCGCGCCGTGGCCCGCGAGGAGGTCGCGGCCGGGGCCGACCTCCTGCTCACCGGCGACATGGGCATCGGCAACACCACCCCCGCCGCCTGCCTGGTCGCCGCCGGCCTCGGGCTGGGCGCCGACGAGGTCACCGGCCGCGGCACCGGCGTCGACGACGCCGGCCTGGCCCGCAAGCGCGAGGTCGTGGCCCAGGCGCTCGCCCGCGCCGGCGACCGCGTCGCCGACCCCGTCGAGACCCTCACCGCGCTCGGCAGCGCCGACCTCGCCGCCACCGTCGGCCTGCTCACCGAGGCCGCCCGCAGCGGCGTGCCGGTGCTGCTCGACGGGCTGATGTCGGTGGCGTGCGCGCTCACCGCGGAGCGGCTCGCGCCGGGGTCCGCCGCGTGGTTCGTCGCCGCTCACCGCTCCCCCGAGCCGGCCCAGTCGCTGGCGCTGGCCCACCTGGGCCTCGAGCCGCTGCTCGACCTCGGGCTGCGCCTGGGCGAGGGCAGCGGCGCGGTGGCGGCGGTGCCGGTGCTGCGCAGCGCGGTGGCCCTGCTGCGCGACGTCGCGCAGCTGGCCGACCTGGTGCCCGCCCCGGGGCTCGATCCGGGGCCCCTCGGTGCGTGACGCCTGGCGCCTGGCCCTCGGCACGCTGACCGCGATCCCCGTCGCCCCGCCCGGCCACGTCGACCGCTCCACCGCCGCGCGCGCGATGCTGCTGGCGCCCCTGGCCGCGGCGCCGCTCGGGCTGCTGGTGGCCCTCGTCGGCTGGGCCGGCGCCGGGGCCGGTCTCGACCGGCTCGCGGTGGCCGTGGTCGCCGTGGGGGTCCTCGCCGCGGGCACCCGCGCCCTGCACTGGGACGGCCTGTCGGACACCGTCGACGGCCTCACCGCCTCCTACGACCGCGAGCGGTCGCTGGCGGTGATGCGCACGGGCACGTCGGGCCCCGCCGGCGTCGTGGCCACCGTCGTCGTGCTCCTCGCCCAGGTCGCCGCTCTCGCCTCGCTGCTGCGCCTCGACGGCGGCTGGTGGCTGGCCGGCCTCGCCGTCGCGGTCTCGCGCTGCGCCCTGGTGCTGACCTGCCTGCGCGGGGTGCCCGGCGCGCGGGGCGACGGGCTCGGGTCGGGCTTCACCGGCACCGTGGCGCCGCTCGCCGCGGCGGTGTCGTGGCTCCTGGGCACGGCCGCGCTCGTCGCCGTCGCCGCCGCGGTCGGCCTCGAGGCGTGGCGCGCCCCGGTCGCCGCGCTCGCCGCCGTGGCCGTCGTCGGCCTGCTCGTGCGGCGCACCACCCGGCGCCTCGGCGGGGTCACCGGCGACGTCTTCGGCGCCGCCGTCGAGCTGGCGCTCGCCGCGCTGCTGGTGGCGCTGTCGTGAGCCGCTCAGAGCACGAGCACGCGGCCGGCCACCACGAGGTGCACCGCCTCGCACTCCGCGGCCAGGCGCTGGTTGGCCAGGCCGAGCAGGTCGCGGAAGACCCGGCCCGAGCGGTGCGCGGGCACCACGCCGAGACCGACCTCGTTGGTCACCAGCACCACGTCGCCCGCCGCCCCGGCCAGCGCCGCGGCCGCCTCGTCGAGCCGCGCGCCGACCAGCGCGTGCAGCGCCTCGCTCGGCTCCTCCCAGGCCTCGGCGTCGTCGAGCAGCCGGGTCAGCCAGGTGCCGAGGCAGTCCACGAGCACCGCGCCGTGACCAGCGCCGTGACCAGGGCCGTGCCCGGCGCCGGCCAGGGCGCCGGCGAGGTCGCCGGTCTCCAGCGTGCGCCAGGCCGCCGGCCGTCGCGCCCGGTGGGCGGCCACACGGGCGGCCCAGTCGGCGTCGTCGAGCACCGGGCCGGGCGCGACGTAGGTGACGTCCTCGCGCCCCGCGAGCAGCCCCTCCGCGTGGCGCGACTTGCCCGAGCGCACTCCCCCGGTCACCAGCACCCTCACCACCGGAGCCTCCCATGACGTGCAGCCGCGCGGTGGGCCTGGCCGTCGGCTTCGCCGCCGACCGGGCGCTTGGCGACCCCGCCCGGTGGCACCCGGTGGCCGGCTTCGGCTCCCTCGCGGGCGCCCTGGAGCGGCGGGCGTGGGCCGACGCGCGGCCCCGCGGCGCGGCGTACGTCGTGGTGCTGGTCGGCGCCACGACCGGCGCCGGCGTCGCGGTCGAGCGCGCGACCCGGGAGCGGCCGGTGGCCCACGCGCTGGCCACGGCGGTGGCGACCTGGGTGGTGCTGGGCGGCACGTCGCTGGGCCGCGAGGCCGGGGCGGTCGACGACCTGCTGCGCGCGGGTCGCCTCGACGACGCCCGGCAGCGGCTGACCCACCTCGTGGGCCGCGACACCCGCGTGCTCGACGCCGACGGGGTGGCCCGCGCGGCGGTCGAGTCGGTGGCCGAGAACACCTCCGACGCCGTCGTGGCCCCCCTCGTGCTCGGCGCCATGGCCGGGGTGCCGGGGCTGCTGGGCTACCGCGCCGCCAACACCCTCGACGCGATGGTCGGCCACCGCACCCCGCGCCACGAGCGCTTCGGCTGGGCGGCGGCGCGCCTCGACGACCTGCTCAACCTGCCCGGCGCGCGGCTGTGCGCGCTGCTGGCCGTGGTGCTCGGCGACGACCCGCGCGCGGCGGTGCGGGCGTGGCGCCGCGACGCGCGCACCCACCCCAGCCCCAACGCCGGCCCGGTGGAGGCGGCCTTCGCGGGCGCCCTCGGGCTGCGCCTGGGCGGCGAGACCGTCTACCCCACCCGCGTCGAGCAGCGCCCGCTGCTCGGCGACGGCCGCGCGCCCGGCGTTCACGACCTGCCCCGCGCCCGGGCGCTCGCCGCACGGGTGGGCCTCGGCGCGCTCGTCACGCTCGCACCTCTCGCAGCCAGGCGCACGCGGCCGCGACGTCGCTGACCGTCGCGACCCCGGCCGGCTCCGCCGGGCGGCGTACGACGACCACCGCCAGGCCGCCCGCGGCGGCGGCCTCCAGCTTGGGCCAGGTGTGGACCCCGCCGGAGTCCTTGGTCACCAGGACGTCGGCGCGGTGCTCCTCGACCAGCGCCCGCTCGCCGGCGAGGGTGTAGGGACCGCGGCTGCGCAGCAGCGTCCACGCCTCGGGCAGGGCGACCTCGGGCTCGTCGACGACCCGGGCGAGCACCGCGTGGGCGCGCAGCGGGCCGGTGAACCGGCCGAGCTCCTGGCGGCCCACGGTGAGGAACGGGCGCCGGCCCAGCCGCGCGGTCAGCGCGGCGGCCTCGTCGTGGCCCTCCACCCAGTGCCAGGCCCCGGCCCCCGGGGCGTCGGACCAGCCGGGCCGGGCCAGCCGCAGCAGCGGCACGTCGACGCCGGCGGCGCTGTGGGAGATCCGCGCGGCGAAGGGGTGCGTGGCGTCGACGACGGCGTCGTAGCCGCGGGCGTGCTCGCGCAGGCCCTCCGGCCCGCCGAAGCCGCCGACGCGCACCTCCCCCACCGGCAGCGCCGGGCGGGCGACCCGCCCGGCCAGCGAGGAGACCACCTCGACGCCCTCGGTGACCAGCGCCGCCGCCAGGGCGCGCGCCTCGGCCGTGCCGCCGAGCAGCAGCACCCTCACGCGCGGGTCCCCGCAGGCTCGGCCGCCCCCGGCGCCAGCACCGGGAGCCCCGCCGGTGCGCCGCGGGTCGCGAGGTCGAGCAGGGCGTCGACGTCGAGGTGCTGCTCGACGAGGTCGCCGAGCAGGTCGAGGCGCCGCTCGCGGGCGGCCGGGAAGGAGGCGGTGGAGGTGACGCCGAGGGCCTCGCGCAGGTAGGCCGCGCGGTGGGCGTCGTCCTCGAGCCGGCCGTGCACCATCGTGCCGGTGACGGCGCCGGCGACCCGCTCGCCGGTGGTGCGGCCGTGGTGGATCTCGTAGCCCGCCGGCTCGTGGGTGCGCAGCACCTTGTCGGGGCCGAAGACGGTCTCGAGGTCGAGCAGGCCGAGCCCCTCGACCTCGGCGCCGGGGTCCCCCTCCACGCCGTGGGGGTCGGCGATGCGCCGACCGAGCACCTGGCAGCCGCCGCAGATCCCGAGCACCGGGCGCCCGGCCGCGGCGTGGTCGAGCACGGCCCGGTCGAGGCCGCGCTCGCGCAGCCAGGCCAGGTCGGCGAGGGTCGCGCGGGTGCCGGGCAGCACGACGAGGTCGGCGTCGGCCAGGCCCTGCGGGGTGCTCACGAAGCGCACGTCGAGGCCGGGCTCGAGGTCGAGCGCGTCGGCGTCGGTGACGTTGCTGATCCGCGGGAAGCGCACGACCGCGACCACCGCCCGGTCTCCCCCGGAGCACTCGGAGCGCCCGGAGCGCTCGCGACGCGCCTCCAGGTCGAGAGCGTCCTCGCCGTCGAGCCACAGGTCGGGGCTCCAGGGCAGCACGCCGAAGGTGCGCCGCCCGGTCGCCGCGGCCAGCTGGTCGAGGCCCGGCGCGAGGAGCGAGACGTCGCCGCGAAACTTGTTGACCACGAAGCCCGCCACCAGGGCCTGGTCGCCCGGCGGGAGCAGGGCGACCGTGCCGAGGAAGGCCGCGAAGACCCCGCCGCGGTCGATGTCGCCCACCACCACCGTGGGCAGGCCGGCGTGGCGCGCGAGGCCCATGTTGACGTAGTCGCCGGCGCGCAGGTTGATCTCCGCGGGGCTGCCCGCGCCCTCGGCGACGACCACGTCGACGCGGCCGGCCAGGTCGTCGTAGGCCGCGTGCGCGGCGGCGGCCAGGTGGCGCCGGCCGTCGACGAAGTCGCGCGCCGAGACCTCGCCGGCCGGGCGGCCCATCACGACCACGTGGCTGCGCCGCTCGGAGCCGGGCTTGAGCAGCACCGGGTTCATGGCCACCTCGGGCTCGATGCGCGCGGCCAGGGCCTGCACCCACTGCGCCCGCCCCATCTCCAGGCCGTCGCGGGTGACCATGGAGTTGTTGGACATGTTCTGCGCCTTGTAGGGCGCCACGCGCAGCCCGCGGCGGGCCAGCGCCCGGCACAGCCCGGTGGTCACCACGCTCTTGCCCGCGTCGGAGGTCGTCCCGGCGACGAGCAGACCGCTCACGCCGCCGGCTCCGGGGCGCGCAGCAGGTAGATGTCCATCACCCAGCCGGCCGCCTCCTTGCACCGCGCGCGGGCGGCCTCCACCTCGGCCACGACGTCGCGCACGCGACCGGCCACGAGCTCCTCGCTCGGCGTGCCGAGGTTGCCGCCCCACCAGATCGACCAGTCGCCCAGGTCGAGCTCGGGCCCGGTGAGGTCGACGACGCGGTTGAGCATGACCACGACGTTGTCCTGGCCCTGCCCGTGCGGCGGGGGCAGCACGGCCTCGGCCAGCCGGCGCCGTGTCGTGACGTGGAGGGCCTGGCCCACCTCGTGCAGCACGAGGCGGTGGCGCGCGGCCAGCAGCTGCACCGAGGAGATCCCCGGCACGACGCTCACCTCCAGCGGCAGCCGGCGGCCCACCCGCTCGAGCACGCGGATCGTGGAGTCGTAGAAGGCGGGGTCGCCCCAGACCAGGAAGCCCGCGTCGCCGTCGTGACCGCGCAGGGCGTCCTCGTAGGCGCGGGCCCGCGCGTCGTGCCAGGCCTCGACGGCCGCGTCGTACTCCTCCTGGGTGCCGGTGCGCTCCGGGCGCCGCTCGCGCGAGGGGTCCTCGATGCGCACGACGACGGGGGCGGCGTCGAGGTGGCGGTCGAGCAGCCGCTCGCGCGCCACGACCAGCGGGTCGGGCATGCCGCCGCGCTCGGAGGTCAGCGCGGCGGACTTGTCGGAGACCACGAAGTACGCCGAGTCCCGCATCGCCCGCACCGCCTCCAGCGTGACCTGGTCGGGGTCGCCCGGCCCCACCCCGATCACCCGGACCCGCTTCACGCCCGGTCCTCGGCCCGGTCCTCGGCCCGGTCCTCGAGGTCGCCCTCCAGGTCGAGGTAGACCTCCTGCATCGCGGCCAGCACCTCGGGGTCGGGCTCGGCCCACAGGCCGCGGTCCCTCGCCTCGTGGAGCTTCTCCACGATGCCGCGCAGCGCCCAGGGGTTGGAGCGGCGCATGAACTCCTGGTTGGTCTCGTCGAGCACGTACTCCTGGGCCAGGGTGTCGTACATCCAGTCGTGCACGACGCCGGTCGTGGCGTCGAAGCCGAAGAGGTAGTCGACGGTGGCGGCCAGCTCGAAGGCGCCCTTGTAGCCGTGGCGCTGCATCGCGGAGATCCAGCGCGGGTTGACCACGCGGGCGCGGAAGACCCGGTTGGTCTCCTCCTGCAGGGTGCGGGTGCGCACGGCGTCGGGCGTGGTGGAGTCGCCGACGTAGGCCTGCGGCGCGGCGCCGGTCAGCGCACGCACCGTGGCGACCATGCCGCCGTGGTACTGGTAGTAGTCGTCGCTGTCGGCGATGTCGTGCTCGCGGGTGTCGATGTTCTTCGCCGCGACCTTGATCCGGCGGTAGTTGGCCCGCATGTCGTCGGCGGCCGCGGCGCCGTCGAGGTCGCGGCCGTAGGCGAAGCCGCCCCAGGCGGTGTAGACCTCGGCCAGGTCGGCGTCGTCGCGCCAGGTGCCCGACTCCACCAGCTGCAGGATGCCGGCGCCGTAGGAGCCCGGCTTGGAGCCGAAGATCCGGGTGGTGGCCCGGCGCTCGTCGCCGTGCTCGGCGAGGTCGGCCTGGGCGTGGGCGCGCACGTAGTTGCTGGCGTGCGGCTCCTCGAGGCCGGCGACGAGGCGCACGGCGTCGTCGAGCATGGCCACGACGTGGGGGAAGGCGTCGCGGAAGAAGCCGGAGATCCGCACCGTGACGTCGATGCGCGGGCGGCCCAGCTCCTCCAGCGGCACGACCGTCAGGTCGTTGACGCGCCGCGAGGCCTCGTCCCACGACGGACGCACGCCGAGCAGGGCCAGGACCTCCGCGACGTCGTCGCCGGAGGTGCGCATCGCGCTGGTGCCCCACACCGAGAGCCCCACCGAGGCGGGGTAGTCGCCGGTGTCGTCGAGGTAGCGCTGCACGAGCGACTCGGCCATGGCCAGCCCGGTCTGCCAGGCCAGCCGCGAGGGCACGGCGCGGGGGTCGACGGTGTAGAAGTTGCGCCCCGTCGGGAGCACGTTGACCAGCCCGCGCAGCGGCGAGCCCGAGGGGCCGGCCGGCACGAAGCCGCCGTCGAGGGCGTGGAGCACCGCGTCGAGCTCGTCGGTGGTGCGGGCCAGGCGCGGCACGACCTGGGTCGCGGCGAAGGCCAGCACCCGCTGCACCTCGGGGTCGTCGTGCAGCCCCGCCGCGGCGGCGGGGTCCCAGCCGGCGGCCTCCATGCCCTGCACGAGCGCGCGGGCCCGCTCCTCGACGCCGTCGATGACCGTGGTCGCCTCGGCGCCCTCCTTGAGGCCCAGCGCCGAGCGCAGCCCCGGCACCGACGCGGTCTCGCCGCCCCAGACCTGGGAGGCGCGCAGGATGGCCAGCACCAGGTTGACCCGGGCCTCGCCCTCGGGCGCCTGGCCCAGCACGTGCAGCCCGTCGCGGATCTGGGCGTCCTTGATCTCGCACAGCCAGCCGTCGACGTGGAGCAGGAAGTCGTCGAACTCCTCGTCGCCGGGGCGCTCGTCGAGCCCGAGGTCGCGGTGCATCTCCGCGGCGTGCATGAGCTGCCAGATCTCCCCGCGCACGGCGGGCAGCTTGGCGGGGTCCATCGCCGCGATGTTGGCGTGCTCGTCGAGCAGCTGCTCGAGTCGGGCGATGTCGCCGTAGGTCTCCGCACGCGCCATCGGCGGGATGAGGTGGTCCACGATCGTGGCGTGGGCGCGGCGCTTGGCCTGGGCGCCCTCGCCGGGGTCGTTGACCAGGAAGGGGTAGATCAGCGGCAGGTCGGCGATGGCCTGGTCGGTGGCGCAGCTCGCCGACAGCGCGGCGTTCTTGCCCGGCAGCCACTCCATCGAGCCGTGCTTGCCCAGGTGCACCACCGCGTGGGCGCCGAAGCCACCGGTCTCCACGTCGCCGCCGACCCAGCGGTAGGCCGCGAGGTAGTGGTGCGAGGGCGCCATGTCGGGGTCGTGGTAGATCGCGACGGGGTTCTCCCCGAAGCCGCGGGGCGGCTGGATGAGCAGCACGACGTTGCCGGCCTGGATGGTGGCCAGCACGATCTCGCCGGCGTCGTTGACGAAGAGCTCGCCGGGCGACTCCCCCCAGGTCGCCACGACGTCGTCGCGCAGCGCGGCGGGCAGGTCGGCGGTCCAGCCGTCGTACTGCTGCTGGGTGATCCGCACGTGGGCGTCGGTGAGCTGGGCGTGGGTCAGCCACTCCTCGTCCTGCCCGCCGGCGTCGATGAGGGCGTGGATCAGCGCGTCGCCCGCCTCGGTGTCGTCGTCGAGGTCGAGCCCCGGGACCACGCCGGCCGGGCCGAGGTCGTAGCCCTCCTCGCGCATGCGCCGCAGCAGCCGCACGGTCGAGACCGGGGTGTCGAGGCCCACGGCGTTGCCGACCCGGCTGTGCTTGGTGGGGTACGCCGAGAGCATCAGCGCCACCCGCCGCTCGGCGGGCGGCACGCGTCGCAGCCGGGCGTGGCCGACCGCGATGCCGGCCACCCGGGCGCAGCGCTCGGCGTCGGCGACGTAGCGGGGCAGGCCGTCGGCGTCGATCTCCTTGAAGGAGAACGGCGCGGTGATGATGCGCCCGTCGAACTCGGGGATCGCGATCTGGGTCGCGGAGTCCATCGGGGTCACCCCGTCGTCGGAGGCCTCCCACTCCGCGCGGCTGCTGGTCAGGCACAGGCCCTGCAGGATCGGGATGTCGAGCGCGGCCATGCGGGCGACGTCCCACGCCTCGTCGTCGCCGCCGGCGCTGGCCGTGGCCGGGGTCGACCCGCCCGCGGCCAGCACGGTCACCACGAGGGCGTCGAGGGTGCCCAGCGCGGCGTAGAGCTCGTCGGGGGCCGAGCGCAGGCTGGAGGAGAAGATCGGCACGCCGACCGCGCGGCCGGTGGCGTCGACGGCGTCGGCCAGGGCGTGCACGAAGGCGGTGTTGCCGCTGGCCTGGTGGGCCCGGTAGTAGAGGATCCCCACCCGCGGCAGGTCAGCGGGCAGGTCGGCGGGCCGCTCGGCCAGGCCCCACTCCGGCAGGGCCGCCGGCGCCTCGAAGCCCTCGCCGGTGAGCAGCACGGTGTCGGAGAGGAAGGCGTGCAGCTGGGCCAGGTTGTCCGGGCCGCCCTCGGCGAGGTAGCGGTGGGCCTCGGCGGCCACCCCGATCGGCACCGACGACTGCTCCATCAGCTCCGCGCTGGGCTGCTGCTCCCCGCCGAGCACGACCACGGGCATGCCGGTGGCGCGGATGCGGGCGAAGCCCGAGCAGAGGTCCTGCGGGGAGCCGAGCACCCGGCCCACGACGAGGTCGCAGCCCTCGATGGTCTCGGCCATCGACTGGTGGCCGGGGCGGGCGGGGTTGGCCCAGACCCAGTCGGCGCCGCTGGCGCGGGCCGAGAGCAGGTCGGTGTCTGAGGTGGAGAGCAGCGCGATGCGCACGAGGGCCTCCTCGGGGTTCTCGCCCCGGTGGTAGTGGCGGAGTCCCGTGGCCAGTATCTGGCTGGGCCGTCGGAGGCGCAGGGCCTCGCGACGGCGTCACAGTGGCGGAACCGCCCCGGACTGGGCATCGCTGCCGCACCGGGTTCCTGGGTCCACGAGACGTGTAGCGGCAGCCTAGGCCATCCCGCGCGGCGCGGGGCGGGCCAGCCGCTGGGCGGCGACCGGACGCCCGTCGACCAGGTGCTCGGCGACGATCCGGTCGACCGAGCCGGCACCGACGCGGGCGTACCAGACGTCGTCGGGCTGCACCGCGACGACCGGGGCGTGGTTGCACGGCAGCAGGCAGCCGGTCTGGGTCAGCAGCACGTCGTCGTCGCCGAGCCCGTGGGCCATCAGGGCCAGCACCACCGCCTCGGCGGTGTCGTCGGAGCCGCGCGCGCTGCACCGCGGTCCGCGGCACACCAGCACCTGGTGGCGGTGGGCGGTGACCTCCTCCCACGCCGGCGAGGTCAGCCCCGCCTCGGCGCCGGTCACCGGCGTGGCCGCGGCGACCAGCCGCGCGACCCGCTCCCCCGCGCCGGCGGCCGGGTCGAGGTCGGCCAGCAGCGCGCCGGCGACGCGCACCTGCGGTGCGTCGTCGCCCCGCTCGCGCCACCAGTGGGCGACCACGCGCCGCAGCCACGACGCCCCGGGGGCCAGCGGCCCGGTCGCGACGCCGACCACGACGACGCGGCGTACGCCGGAGCCGGCGAGGCGGGTCAGCTCGCGGGCCGGCGAGGGGTCGCCCTGCTGGAGGTGGGCGACGCTCGCGCCGACCTCGGCGGCGAGCGCGGCCAGCTCCGCGCCGGCGCGCACCTCGCGCACCGACATCGTCACCAGCACGACCTGCTCGTCCACGCGGGGGAACCTAGCAGCGCCCCCGCCGACGCCCGCTCAGCTCGTCGGGTGCCCGAAGCTGCCGCGCTGGAAGGCCTGGTAGGCCTCCATCACCTCGGCCTTGGTGTTCATCACGAAGGGTCCGGCCCACGCCAGCGGCTCGCGGATCGGGCGACCGCCGAGCACGACCACGTCGAGGCGCGGCGAACGGCTCTCCTGACGGCCCGCGGCCGAGACCGTGAGGTAGTCGCCGGCGCCGAGCACGGCGGCCTGGCCGGTGCGCAGCGGCCGGCCCTCCTCCCCCACGGTGCCGTCGCCGTTGAGCACGTAGACGAGCGCGTTGAAGTCGACGTCCCAGGGCAGGTCGAGGCGGGCGCCGGGCTCGAGCGAGGCGTGCACCAGCGCCATCGGGGTGTACGTCGACCCCGGCCCGGCGTGGCCGTCGACGGTGCCGGCGATGACGCGCACGAGCGCCCCGGCGTCGGCGGAGGTCAGCAGCTGCACCTCCCCGGAGCGGATGTCCTGGTACTTCGGGGTGCTCATCTTGGCGTCGCGGGGCAGGTTCACCCACAGCTGGAGGCCGTGGAAGAGCCCGCCGGACTGCACGAGCCACTCCGGCGGGGCCTCGATGTGCAGCAGCCCGGAGCCGGCGGTCATCCACTGGGTGTCGCCGTTGGTGATCGTGCCGCCACCACCGTGGGAGTCGTGGTGGTCGAAGGTGCCGTCGATGATGTAGGTGACGGTCTCGAAGCCGCGGTGGGGGTGCCAGGCGGTGCCCTTCGGCTCGCCCGGCGCGTACTCCACCTCGCCCATCTGGTCCATCATGATGAACGGGTCGAGACGGGCCAGGTCGATGCCCGCGAAGGCGCGGCGCACGGGGAAGCCCTCTCCCTCGTAGCCCTGGGGCGCCGTGGTCACCTGCAGCACCGGGCGCGGCTGGTCGCCCAGCCCGGGGCCGCGCACCCGGTCGAGGGTGGTCAGGTCGTCGACGGTGATCGCAGGCATGCCCCGATCCTAGCCGCGCCTAGTTGAACATTCAACGGCTCGCGTCAGGTGACGGCCGGGAGGTGCACGGTGAAGGTCGCGCCCTCGCCGAGCGCCGAGTCGACCTCCATCCGGCCGCCGTGGCGGGCGACGACGGCGTGGGCGATCGAGAGCCCGAGCCCGCTGCCGGGGATGGCCTGCTTCTGGGCGTTGGAGGAGCGGAAGAAGCGGGTGAAGAGGTGCTCGAGCTCGGCGGCGGGGATGCCGATCCCGGTGTCGCTGACGGTGAGCACGTGACAGGCCTCGCCCGGCCCGGCGCCCGCGACGAGGCGCACGCCCACCCGACCGCCGTCGGGGGTGAACTTCACGGCGTTGCCGACGAGGTTGATCACGACGCGCTCGAGCAGGTCGCGGTCGCCGACCACCGGCAGCGGCTCGTCGGGCAGGTCGACCTCGAGCACGGTCGAGCCCCGCTCCAGCCCGGGCGACACCACGGCGCAGCCGGCGCGCACCACCTCGCCCAGGTCGAGGACCTTCTCGGCCATCCCGAGGCCGTCGTGCTGCACGGTGGAGAGCGTGAGCAGGTCGTCGACGAGGCCGAGCAGGCGGTCGCTGTTGCCGATGACCCGGCGCACCGCGCGGAGCTGGGCGTCCTCCAGGGCGCCGAAGTCGCCCTCCTCGAGCATCTCGAGGTAGCCCACGATGCTCGTGATGGGGGTGCGCAGCTCGTGGCTGACGCTGGAGATGAAGGCGTCCTTGACCGCGTCGACCTCGCGGAGCCGCTCCAGGGCGTCCTGCACCGCCCGCTCGGCCTCGAGCCGCTCGGTGACGTCCTCGGAGATGCTCAGGTAGCCGACCGGACGACCGCGGTCGTCGAGGATCCGGTCGAGGGTCATCGAGTGGGTGCGCTCCGTGCCGTCCTTGCGCACGAAGCCGATGTAGGCGCCGGCCTGACCGGGCTCGAGCATCTGTCCTGCCACGGTGTCGAAGTCGTCGGCCACCCCCAGCTCGGCCGCCTTGGCCCGCACCCCGTGAGGGCTGTGCAGCATGGTGGACTCGCGCCCCATCACCTCCTCGGCGGTGTAGCCGAGCAACTGCTCGGCGCCGGGGTTGAAGAGCGTGATGCGACGCTCGAGGTCGGCTCCGATGATGGCGTCGGAGGCGCTGTGCACGACCCGCTCCAGGGTGTCGCGCTCGGCGGCAGCGGTGCGGGCGGCGCGGATGTGCTCGCCCACGCGCAGCAGCAGCGGCACGACGATCAGGGCGCAGGTCGCGATGAAGGCCGAGAGCAGCACGCCGCGCAGGTCGGGGTCGAGGTCGAAGCGTCCGGGCGCGTCGGTGAACGGCCCGCGACCGGAGGCACTCATCAGCACCGCGAACGCCAGCACCGCCACCAGCTGGGCGAGGGCCTCGGGGGCGCGCAGCCGCAGGGCGCTCCAGGCCAGCACCGGCACGACGAGGAAGACGATCGAGGGCAGGTCGGTCGGCACGAACACCGCGGGGGCGACGGTCAGCACGGCCGCCCACTGCACCACGCGCTCGCCGCGACCGGCGATGGCCGCGTGGTCGGGCAGCCGCGACCACATCGGGGTCAGCACCAGCTGGGAGCCCAGGTGCGAGACGGCGAGGGCCAGGACGACCAGGGCCGGGTCGCCGAAGCCGGTGAGCGCCGAGGTGAGCCCACCCGCCGAGGCGCCGACGGCCGCCCCCGCGAGGCACGCCACGACGTAGCGGCGCAGGTCGGCGTCGTGGCGCAGCCGCCAGCGGCCCTCCTCACCCTGCGACAGGACCGCCCACACCACGACGGTCTCCAGCGCGATGCCGGCGCCGTACCCCACCGCGACGTCGCCGGGGCGCCCGCCGAGCCGGATGGTCAGCACCGCGAGGGCGAGCACGAGCAGCGCGAGCACCGGCACGGCGCGACGAGGGGCGAGCAGCAGCAGGCCGCTGGCCAGGCCCACGGGCCAGATGCCGATGGCGTGGCCGGTGTCGGGCGCTGCCGACACCGCGGCGAGGCCCATGGCGCCGGTGAGCAGCGCGAGAGCCGCGACGGCGAGCAGGCGAAGACCCGGCACGACTCCCCCTCCCGGTGTCGGTCCCGGCCTGAGTGAAGCACGCCCGCCGCGTCGGCGGCGCCGGTTCACCACGACTCGGGCGCCACGGCACGCTGAGAGACGTCTCAGCCGCGGTCGGGCGAGGCGCGTGGCGCGGCTCGGCGCCGCGAGCACTACCGTGGCCCGATGAGCTCTTCGGGTGCGCCCACGCGGTCCTCCTACGACGTCGTCGTGGTCGGCGGCGGCCACAACGGCCTGGTCTCGGCGGCCTACCTCGCGCGCGCAGGTCTCTCGGTCCTGGTGCTCGAGCGCCTCGACCACACCGGCGGCGCCGCCGTCTCGGCCCCCGCCTTCCGCGGCCACGACGTGCGCCTCTCGCGCTACTCCTACCTCGTCTCGCTCATGCCCGAGGCACTCATGCGCGACCTCGACCTCCAGGTGCGCCTGGAGTCGCGCACCACCGCCTCCTACACCCCGACGTCACGCGACGGGAAGGCCGGCGGGCTGCTCGTGGAGCGCCCGGAGGGCCCCGCCACCGCGCGGTCCTTCGCCGACCTCACCGGGGGCGAGGAGGAGTACGCCGCCTGGCGCGAGTTCTACGCCGACGTCGCCGACCTCGCCCACGCCGTCGCCCCGACCCTCCTGGAGCCGCTGCCCGGCGAGCGGGCGCTGCGCGACCGGGTCGACCCCGACATCTGGCGCGACCTGGTCGAGCGCCCGCTGGGCGAGGCCGTCGAGCGGCGCTTCCGCGACGACACGGTGCGCGGCGTGGTGGCCACCGACGCCCTCATCGGCACCTTCGCCTCGCTGCACGACCCGTCGCGCGTGCAGAACCGCTGCTTCCTCTACCACCTGATCGGCAACGGCACCGGCGAGTGGCGGGTGCCCGTCGGGGGCATGGGCGCAATGACCGACGCGCTCGCCGCGGCGGCCGGGCGCGCGGGCGCCGAGCTGCTGACCGGCGCGGGCGTCTCGGCGATCCGTCCCACCGGCGAGGGCGCCGACTCCGGCGCCGAGGTGACCTTCCACGCCGGCGGTCGCGACCACGTCGTGAGCGGGCGCCACGTCCTGGCCAACGTCGCGCCGTGGGTGCTGGAGATCCTCCTCGGCGGCGCGGAGGACGCGGCGACGAAGCCCGAGGGCTCGCAGCTCAAGATCAACCTGCTCCTCGATCGACTGCCCGCCCTGCGCTCCGGTGTCGACCCCGCCGTGGCCTTCGCCGGCACCCTCCACCTCGCCGAGGACTACACCCAGCTGGAGCGCGCCTACGCCGACGCCGCCGGCGGGTCCGTGCCCACCGCCCTCCCCGGCGAGGTCTACTGCCACACCCTCACCGACCCCTCGATCCTCGGGTCGGCCGCCGGCTCGGGCACCCACACGATGACCTACTTCGGCCTCCACACGCCCGCCTCGCTCTTCGCCGACCCCGCTCGCCGCGAGGCCGCCAAGGCCGAGGCGGTCGCCCGGGCCATCGCCTCCCTCGACGAGCACCTCGTCGAGCCGCTCGCGTCGTGCGTGGCCCGCGACGCCGACGGCCAGCCGTGCATCGAGGCCAAGATCCCCCAGGACGTCGAGGCCGACCTGGCCATGCCCGGGGGCCACATCTTCCACGGCGACCTCGAGTGGCCGTGGGCCCCGGCCCGTGCGCGCCTCGACACCCCCGCGCAGCAGTGGGGCGTGCAGACCGCCCACGACGCCGTCCTACTCTGCGGCTCCGGCGCCCGTCGCGGCGGCGCCGTCTCCGGGATCGCCGGCCACAACGCCGCCCAGGCCGTCCTCGCCTCCCGCTGACCGGTCGCCGGTCCGTCGATTTCGCCGCCCGGTGGCCCGCTGGTAATGTTCTTCTCGCTTCACCGCGCGGCATTAGCTCAATTGGCAGAGCAGCTGACTCTTAATCAGCGGGTTCGGGGTTCGAGTCCCTGATGCCGTACCACCCACGAGAGGCCCTCCCGGTTCACCGGGAGGGCCTCTCGCCATTCCCGCCCTACTCCTTCCCTGCCGGGGTCGAGCCCGCACAGCCCACGGCGACCGAGCGGGAGTCCCCAGCACCCCGGTGGCCGAGCAGGGAGCGCCAGCACTCCGGTGGTTGAGGAGGGAGCGCCAGCACCCCGGTGGTTGAGGAGGGAGCGCCAGCACCCCGGTGGTTGAGGAGGGAGCGCCAGCACCCGGTGGTTGAGGAGGGAGCGCCAGCGACCCGGTGGTTGAGGAGGGAGCGCCAGCGACCCGGTGGTTGAGGAGGGAGCGCCAGCACCCCGGTGGTTGAGGAGGGAGCGCCAGCACCCCGGTGGTCGAGGAGGGAGCGCCGGGCCGGACCCCGGTGGTCGAGGAGGGAGCGCCCGCACCCCGGTGGTTGAGGAGGGAGCGCCAGCGACCGTCTCGAAACCACCCTCACGCGACAGCGCAACCCTCTCCACAGATCCACCGGCAGACCTAGTCATCGAATGCGTGTTCGAATAAACTAGGTCCATGCTCCTCGACCTCGACACCACCGGCGCCGTGGTCGACGTGGAGTCCCTCGAGGCCGACGACGTCCTGGAGTACGCCGCCGACACGGCGAGGTCGGTTCGCGCCGCGGAGCGTCGCACCCTGCGGGTCATGGCCCGCTGGGGAGCACTGAACCCCGACCGGGCCTACGCCTGGTCGGTGCCGGGCATGATCCGCCACGGGCTGGACGAGTTCGCCGCCGAACCGTTGGCCCTGGCCCTGGACATCTCCCCGGTCACCGCCGGCTGCAACCTCGCGGAAGTCATGGAGCTCGTCCACCGCCTGCCCCGGGTGTGGGCGATGGTCGAGGACCTCACCCTCCCCGGCTGGCGGGCGCGGCGGATCGCCTCCCAGACCCAGGTCCTCAACGACACCGGGGCCGCGTACGTCGACCGCAAGGTCGCCGCACTCGGGGCGAAGGTCCAAGGCCTCGGGGCGCGACGCATCGAGCTGTTCGTCGCGGAAGCCGCGGCCAAGCACGACCCCCACGCCCAGGCGGCGCTGGAGGAGCGGGCCCGCGGTGGGTGGAACGTGCGTCTCACCCACGACATCGACCGCGGCTCCGCGTCCGGCACCTCGTGGTTGGAGGTGCTCGGTGACACCCAGGACCTCACCCGGTTCCACGACCTCATCTGCGCCACCGCCGCCGAGCTCGGCCGCCACCAGACCTCGACCGGAGCCGTGGTCGAGTCGCTGGAGGTCCGCAAGGCCCGCGCCATCGGCGTCATCACCGACCGCGCCCAAGGACTGACCGCACTGGACTCGGTGGAGCCCACGACCGCGAAGGAGCGGGTGGTCTACGTCCACCTGCACCCCGAGGACCTCGCACGCGCCGACACCCTCGCCGCCCTCGACACGGACCGCTTGAACGGAAAAGAACCAGCGCCGGAGGAGCCACCGCCACCCGCCGAGGCCCCGGCCGGAGAACCCCCACCGGACCCCCGGGACCTCCCCACCCCCGTAGACCACGAGACCACGCCCGCCGGGCAGACCACGACCCCGGTGGCTGAGGAGCGAGCGCAGCGAGCGTCTCGAAGCCACCCCACCCCCGAGGAACAGCCCACCGACGAACAGCCCGCGCACGAGCACGCAGCGCACGCGCACCCCGCGAGCGACCCCTACCGCACCACCGGACCCGACCTACGCCCCACCCCGGTCCACCGCCACCACGAGACCAGCCACCTGTCCCAGATCGACCGCACCGGCCCACCACCGGGCACCGCGGTCGTCGAAGGTCTCGGGGTGGTCTCCACCACCACCCTGCGCCGCTGGCTCCTGGGCACCAAGGTGTTCGTGAGGCCCGTCATCGACCTCGACCCCACCACCGCCGGCGCCGTCGACCGACACGACCCACCACCCTGGATGCGCGAACACGTCGTCATCCGTGACTCGAGATGCGTGTTCCCCGGCTGCACCGTGCCCTCACGCCGCTGCGACCTCGACCACATCACCCCCTACCGACCCCTCGACCAGGGCGGACGCCCCGGCCAGACGCACCCGTCGAACCTCGCGCCGCTGTGCCGCCACCACCACCGATTGAAGACGACCGGCTCGGAGGGCAGCCCGGCCTGGAGCTACACCCGGCATCCCGACGGCACCTACGCGTGGACCAACCCCCACGGCTGGACCACGCTGGTCCGCACCGGCTGAGCGCACCGACCCACAGGCCGCGCCTGTGTCGGCACAGTGCCGCACCGTCTACCGCCGACCTCGACGCCCGCCCATCCTGGGACGGTGACGACGACCGCGATGTCCCCCACCGAGACGACCCCGAGTCGATCCGACCTCGCGACGCCGGCCGCGGGCCCGATCGGACCCAACTGGTTCGCGTCGGTCATGGGCACCGGCATCCTCGCGGTCGCGCTCACCGCCGTGCCCGTGGCCGTCCCGGGGCGTGGCCTGCTGGCCCTCGCGGCCTGGCTGGTGGCGGCGACGCTGCTCGTCGTGCTCATGGCGGCGACCGTCGCCCAGTCGCGACGCCACCCGGGCAGCGTGCGGGCCCACCTCGCCGACCCGGTCATGGCGCACTTCTTCGGCGCGCCCGCGATGGCCCTGATGACGGTCGGCGCGGGAGCGCTCCTGGTGGGTCACCGCGTCCTGGGCGTCACGCCGGCGCTGACCGTGGGCGCGGCGCTGTGGGTGGCCGGGACCCTGATGGGCCTCGCCACCACGGTCGTGGTGCCGACCGTGGCCCTCGTCTCCCACCGCGTCGGGCTGGACGACGCGACCCCCAGCTGGCTGATGCCGGTCGTGCCCCCCATGGTGAGCGCCGCGACCGGCGCGCTGCTGGTGCCGCGGGTGCCCGCGGGCGACCTGCGAGCGGCGTTCCTGCTCTGCTGCTGGGGCCTGGCCGGCGTCGCGCTGGTCGCCACCCTCGTCGTCCTCCCCCTGGTGCTGCGCCGGCTCCGACGCCACGGCATCGCGGCGACCGCCGCCCCGACGCTGCTCATCGTGCTCGGCCCGCTGGGCCAGTCGGTGACCGCGGTGCACCACCTCGGCGACCTCTCCCCCGCCGTCCTGCCGCGCCCGTGGGGAGCGTGGGCGGCCGGCGCGGTGGTGCCGTACGGCGCGCTGGTGCTGACCCTCGCCGTGGCCTGGCTGATCGTGGCGGGCGCCCTGGTCGTCCGCGCGGCTCGGCGCGACGGCGGGCTGCCCTTCAGCCTGGCGTGGTGGGCCTTCACCTTCCCCGTCGGCACCGTGGTGACGGGCTCCGCCGCCCTGGCCGAGGTGACCGGGAGTACCGCGCTGCTCGACCTCGCCGTCGTCCTCCTCGCCGCCCTCGCCACCCTCTGGCTCGTGGTCGCCGTGCGCACGACGACCTGGCTCCTCGCCCGCTGACACCGGGACACCGGGGCATCCGGGCGTCGGGACGTCGGTGCGTCCTCACCCCGTCAGGCGGTGGTGCGCCCGAGTCGGCGCGGCAGGCTGGGGAGACGGGCCCCGACGGCCCCGGGGCGAGCGCACCGCCGCCCCGCACTCGACGAAAGGTCCCGACATGCCCCAGCTCGACGGCAAGCGCATCGCCTTCCTGGTCGCCAACTCCGGCGTGGAGCAGGTGGAGCTCACCGAGCCGCGCAAGACCATCGACGCGGCCGGCGCCACCACCACGCTCATCGCGCCCGAGAAGAGCACCATCCAGGCCTTCGAGAACGACGTGGACAAGGCCGACACCTTCGAGCCCGACCTCGCCGTGGCCGACGCGTCGGTCGACGACTTCGACGGCCTGGTGCTGCCCGGCGGCACGACCAACCCCGACGCCCTGCGCCTCGACGAGAAGGCCGTCGCCCTCGTCAAGGCCTTCGCCGACGCCGGCAAGCCGATCGCCGCGATCTGCCACGGCCCCTGGACCCTGGTCGAGGCCGGCGTGCTCGGCGGCAAGACCCTCACCAGCTGGCCCAGCCTGAAGACCGACATCTCCAACGCCGGTGGCAGCTGGGTCGACGAGCAGTCCTTCACCTGCCCGGCCAACGGCTGGCAGCTCGTCACCAGCCGCAACCCCGACGACCTCCCGGCCTTCGGCGAGGCCGCCGTGGCGGCCTTCGCGGGCTGACCCACGCACGTCGACGGCGGCGGCAGGACCTCGGTCCTGCCGCCGCCGTCGTGTGCGGGTCGTGCGAGGGTCAGCCGCTCACTCCTGCGAGCGGGTCTCCGGCCCGACCACCAGGTCGTCGAGCACCGAGCCGGTGGCGCGCTGCGCCCAGATCCCCACGTGGCCACCGCGCCCGACGAACGCCGTGGCGTCGCGGCCCTCGAGCACGAAGGTCGCCGCGACCACGCCGTCGCGCAGCACCTCGACCCGGTCGCCGACGGTGCGGGCGCCGAGCACGTCGCCCTCGGCGAGGTCCACCCTCGGACCGACCGAGCGGGTCCAGGCCGAGGCCACCGAGCGCTTCACCGCGAGACGCACGCGCTGGGTCTGGGGGTTCCAGGTGACGGCCAGGCCGCGTCGGAAGCCGTCCTGGCCCTGGGCCTCGAGGAGCAGGCCGAGCGAGCGGGCGCCGGGGGCGACGCGCTCGAGGGTGACGGCGGCCTGCTGGTCGGCGCCCTGGCGGGACCCGGTGTGCAGGATCGGGCCCCCACGCCCCACCCGCAGACCGCGGGGCGTCACGCGGTAGTCGGCGCGTGAGGTGCTGCCGACCCAGGCGCCGTCGAGACGACCGGGCTCCTCGAAGCCGTCGACGAGGACGGGCTCGGGGTCGGTGCCCGGAGCCTGGAACGTCACCGCATAGGTGCGGGTCGCCGAGCCGTCCTCGCTGGTGACCACGACCCGGGCGGTGCGACCGTCGCCGGCCTGCTGCACCTCGACGGTGGCGAAGGGGTCGGCGGCGCGGGCCGCGACCTGCTGCACCTGCGTGGAGGTGACGGTGTAGGACTCGCGGGCGGGGTCGAAGCCGGGCAGCGGGGTGCCGGCCACACGCAGCTCGGCGAGGCCGGCGTCGGAGCCCTCGGCGGCGACCTGACCCAGCACCTGCAGCTCGCTCATGGTCAGGTGGGTGTTGTCGCGAGCCGTCATCACCAGGCGGGCCCGGTCGACCTCGACCCCGGGGAAGCTGACGGTGACGACCGGCGAGGCGAGCCCGGCGGCCATCGTCGTGGTCTCCCCGACCTGTCGCCACCCACCGTCGCCGGTGGGCACCTCGACGCGCACCGAGGCGGGGTAGCTGTCGCTCGCGCCGTCCTTGAAGAACACACCCCGCAGGCCGGTCAGCGTGCGGGCGGCGGGGAACGTCAGCGTGAGGGTGTCGGAGGTGTTCTTGGCCGACGACCTCCAGTTCGACCACGCCTTGTCGCCCAGGTCTCCGTCGAGCAGCCCGGCGGTGCCGTAGCCGGGCTCGGTGAAGGTCGCAGCCACGGTGGTGCCCTCCGGCGTGGGCACCACGCCGGGCACGGGCTCGGTCACCCGCACCGCGACGGTCGCGGGCAGGGTGCGCCCGGCCCCGGCGTCGGCGACGCCCTCCAGCTCGACCACGCCGGTCCGGTCGAAGGCACCCGCGGGCGCGGCCTCCCAGGTGACGGACCGCTCGACGGTGGCGCCCGACTCCCCCACCGCGGTGACGGTGGTGGGCAGGGTCGGGGCCTGACCGACGTACGTCGCCGCGCGCGCCGGGCGGGTGGACACCAGGGTGTCGACCGTGACCTCGGCGGTCGTGGTGAGGCGCTGTCCGTCGGAGGTGGTCACGGTGCCGGGCACGACGACCGTGCCGGGCTGCTGCCACGCGGAGTCGGCCGGCAGGTCCCAGACCACGGGCAGGCCGTCGCGGTCGCCGCCGGCGTAGATCCCGGTGACGGTCGCGGGCAGGGAGGGAGCGACCCCGACGGGGGTGACGACGGCGGTGGGCCGGACACCCTGCACGGTCTCGTCGAGGACCCGCCAGCGCTGGTTGTCGCCCGAGGTCGGCGTGTAGAACGCCACCCGGGTGCCGTCGGCGGTGGCCCCGCCGGGCACGTCGAGGAGCTGACCGGTGCCGGCGTTGACGACGGTGTAGGTGCCGTCACCGGTGGTGGAGAGCATCCACTGCGCGGTCTCGGCCGGGGTCGACCCGGCGTCGGCGGCGACCAGCGTCGGGTCGTCGGCCCCGGCGGCGAGCAGCAGCTCACCGTCACCGGTGCCCAGCGTGTAGCGCTGCCGGTTGCTCACCGAGTCGGCGAGCGGCCGCAGCCGCCAGACCTGGTCGGGGGCCGAGGCGCTGTCGGTGCGGATCACGACGCCCGACCCGGTCGCGGCCGGGGCGAGCGACTTCCCGCTCTGCACGCCGCGCAGGCGGTAGACGTGGTCCTCCTGCACCAGTGCCGCGTCCTCGGCGACGCCGGAGACGTCCGAGACCAGCAGCGTGGTCACCGAGCGGGCGGGCAGGCGCAGCGTGGCCTCGCCGTCGCGCACCGCGGTCGGTGTGCCCGTGCGCAGCGCGCCGGCGGTGCTGGTGACCACCGGCGTGACGGTGGCGCCGTCGGGCACCGACGCGAACTTCGCGAGGTCGAGGGTGACGTCGCGGGCGGCGTCGGAGTCGTTGACGTGCACGATGGTGACGCCCTCGTCGGTGAGCGCCGCGGTGGAGTCGGTGGAGTCGGTGGCGACCAGGCGGTCGCCGGGCTCGATGTAGTGCGTGTAGTTGCGCACGGTGTCGAACTTGGTGTTGGTCTTGATCCGGCAGGTGCCCTCGGCGGGCGGGGCGGCGGGGTCGCGCACGAGCACGTCGCCGTCACCGCAGTCGAAGTCGAGCTGGATGCTGCCCCAGTTGGCCCCGGCGGCGCTCTCGCCGCCGGGCTCCATGTTCTTGAGGTCCTCGACCGGCTGCCAGAAGACCCAGGCGTCGGGCTCGAGCTCGCGCAGGTCGTCGGTGATCCGCTCGGCCATGCCCAGTCCGGGCGCCATGTCGGTGAAGCTCTGGCCCGCGCCCCACGAGCCCTCGACCTCGCTCATCCACAGCGGCTTGCCCTCGCCCTTGGCGAGGTCGCGCGCCGACGTGCGCTGGCCGGTGCCGTAGGTGTGCACGTTGAGCTGCTCGACGAGGTCCTGCGTCGGCTGGTCGTAGGCGTACCAGTTGCGCACGAAGGTGCCGGGGTTGGTCTCGTCCATGGCCGAGATCGGGGTGTCGAGATCGCTGGCCGCCAGCGCCTCCTCGAGGGCCGTGATGACCCGGGCCTGCATGGCGGGGCCGGCGTGCGCGCCCTCCTGGCGTCCGCCGGTCGGCTGGCCGTCGGCGCCGAGCTGGGTGCCCCAGTAGGGCGTGTTGGGCTCGTTGAGGGGGTCGACGGTGTCGAAGGTGATGCCGTGGGCGGCCTCGAGCCGCTCCATGGCGCCGACGAGGTAGGCGGCGAAGTCGTCGACGGTGTCGGCGCGGATCTGCTCGGCGCTGGGGTCGAAGCCGCCCGAGACGTAGCCCGAGACGGTCTGGAACCACGGCGGGGAGTTGTTGAAGGCCTCCCAGTGGGTGATGTCGGCCTTGATCGCGTCGATCCACCAGCGCTGGGTGGCGTCGGCGTCGTCGTTCCACAGCGCCGGGTCGGCGGGGTCCCACCAGTCCTTGTCCTGCGGCGTGAGCTGCGGGCCCGCGGGCGCCTTCCACCAGCCCTCGACCGCGCCACCGGGGCGCAGGTAGTCCTCGACCGACGGAGCGTTGCCGCCGCCGATGTTGTAGCGCGCGATGTTGAGGTCGAGGCCCTCGTCGCCGAAGACCAGGTCGCGCAGCTCCTGGCGGATCGCGTCGGGGTAGTCGCCCGTGGCGTTGGCGAACCACACCAGGCTGGTGCCCCAGCCCTCGAAGGGTCCGCCCTGGTACGACGGGTCGGGCGTGACGGTCACGTCGGGCACCCCGTCGTCGGCGGCGGCCGACGGGGCGGGTGCGGCGGTGGGTGCGGCGGTGGGTGCCGCGGCGGGCGCGGCCGCTGCGGCGGTGGGCTGGCAGGCGAGCCCGGCGACGACCGCCGAGACCGCGAGGGCTGCGAGCCCGCGTCGGGGGGTGGGTGCTCTCATGCTGCGCTGCTCTCTGGAGAGGACGGAAGGGCGCGACGAGGGGTGCGCTCCCGCCCCGTCCGTGACAGGATGTTTGCGCAAACATCATCTGTGACGACCGTCTCACCGCACCCCGCGACCGTCAAGCCCCCGCCTTGCCGGGGAGGTCCCCGGCAGGCGAGGATCGTGGTGGCGCCACCACCACCGAGAGCAGGCCCGTTGACCACCACCGAACCCCCTCCCCCGGCCCCGCACCGGCGCGTGTCCATGGCCGACGTCGCCAAGCTCGCCGGCGTCTCGGCGCAGACGGTCTCGCGGGTCTCCAACGGGGCCGGCGACGTCGTCGACGCCACCCGCGAGCGGGTCCTGCGGGCGATGGACGAGCTCGGCTACCGGCCCAACGGCGCCGCACGGGCCCTCAAGCGCGGCGAGTTCCGCACGATCGGCGTCGTGCTCTTCACGCTGTCGACCACCGGCAACATGCGCACGCTCGAGGGCATCGCCGACTCCGCCGCCGAGCAGGGCTACGCGATCACGCTCCTGCCCGTGGCCCCCACCCAGGCCAAGGTCGCCGGCGCCTTCGACCGGCTCAGCGAGCTCGCGGTCGACGGCGTCATCGCCATCATGGAGGTGCACCTGCTCGACACCGCCCAGGCCGTGCTCCCGCCCGGCATGACCATGGTCGTGGTCGACTCCGGCGGCACCGACCGCCACTCCGTCGTCGACACCGACCAGCACCTCGGCGCCCGGCAAGCCGTGCAGCACCTGCTCGACCTCGGTCACGAGACCGTCTGGCACGTCGCCGGCCCCGAGGCCTCCTACGCCGGGGAGAGCCGCTGCGAGGCGTGGCGCACGACCCTCGAGGCGGCCGGTCGCACGGCGCCGCCCCTGCTGCGCGGCGACTGGAGCGCGGAGTCGGGCTACGCGGCGGGCCAGCGGCTGGCCGGCGAGCCGGGCTGCACCGCGGTGTTCGCCGCCAACGACCAGATGGCCCTCGGTCTGCTGCGTGCCTTCCACGAGGCCGGCCGTCGCGTGCCGCAGGACGTCAGCGTCGTCGGCTTCGACGACGTGCCCGACGCGGCGAGCTACATCCCTCCGCTCACCACGGTGCGGCAGGACTTCGCCGGCGTCGGGCGCCACTCGGTGGCCGGGGTGCTGGCCCAGCTGCGCGACCGGCGCACCCCGCCCACCACGGTGCTGGTGCCCACCGAGCTCGTCGTGCGCGAGAGCACCGCTCCCCCGCCCGACTGAGGCCCACCCCGACGGAGGCCCGGCGGGCCCGGCTCAGTCGGCGCTGCGCACGACGACCACCTCGCGCGGGGCGATCACGAGCCGGTCGGAGGCGGGGGCGGCGCCGTCGATCACCTCGCCGGCCGGGGCCGGGAGCTCGACGTAGCCGTCGGTGCGGTTGACGAGGAAGCGGTACTGCTCGCCGTCGCGCTCACGACGGATCAGCTCCACCGCGCCGCGCGCCTCCTCGGGCAGCTCGGAGACCACGCCCGCGTCTCGGGCCAGGTCGGCCAGCACCGGCGCGACGCCGCTCGCGCCCAGCCGGGTCCCGACGTACGACGCGGAGCCCGCACCGACCGGGCGGCGGGTCACGGCGGGCGAGCCGGCGTGCACGCCGTCCTTGTAGCGCACGCGCACCTCGACGGCCGGGTCGACGACGTCGACGCCGTCGGCCCACACCGAGCCCGCCGAGCCGTTGTCGAGGTCGACGCTCGTGCCGGGCTCCAGCGGGCCGAACTCCTCGATCCGCAGGCCGAGCAGGTCGCGCAGCGCGCCGGGGTAGCCGCCGAGCCAGACGTGGTCGTGCTCGTCGACGACACCGGAGAAGTAGGTGGTCACCAGGTGGCCGCCGCCGGCGACGTAGGCCTCCAGCCGCTCGGCCAGGGCCGCCGGCACGACGTGCAGCACCGGCGCCACGACCAGGGCGTAGCCCGACAGGTCGGCGGTCAGGGGCACGACGTCGGCGCGCAGCCCCAGGTCGAGGCAGGCGGAGTACCAGTCGAGCGCCTCCTGGCGGTAGCGCAGCTCCTGGGTGGGGGTGCCGCTGCCCTCGGCGGCCCACCAGGAGTCCCAGTCGAAGACGATGGCGATGTCGGCGGGGCGCCGGCTGCTGCCCACGACCGGCGACAGGGCGGCCAGGCGCGCGCCGAGCTCCTGCACGGTGCGGTGCAGGGCGGTGCCGGTGCCGGCGTGGGGCAGCATCGCGGAGTGGTACTTCTCGGCGCCGCCCTGCGACTGGCGCCACTGGAAGTAGCAGACCGCGTCGGCGCCGTGACCCACGTGGGTGAGCGAGTCGCGCACGAGGTGGCCGGGGCGCTTGGGGACGTTGACCGACTTCCAGTTGACCGCGCTGGTGGAGTGCTCCATGAGGAACCACGGCCGGCCGCCGGCGATGCCGCCGGTGAGGTTGGCCGAGAAGGACAGCTCGTCGAGCGGGCGCTCGCCGTCCTGCACGTAGTGGTCGTTGGAGACGAAGTCGACGTCGGCGGCCCAGGCGGCGTAGTCCATGCCGCGCGTCTCCCCCATCACCATGAAGTTGGTGGTGACCGGCACGTCGGGGGTGATCGCGACCAGTACGTCGCGCTCCGCGCGCAGGTGCTCGGCGAGGGCGTCGGAGGAGAAGCGCTGGAAGTCCAGGCGCTGGGTGGGGTTGATGAAGGAGCCGTGGCCGGCGAAGCGCGGCGGCAGCACCTCCTCCCACGCGCCGTAGCGCTGCGACCAGAAGCTGGTGGCCCAGGCGTGGTTGAGGGCCTCGACGCTGCCGTAGCGCGCCTGGAGCCAGGTGCGGAAGGCGCGCGCGGCGTCGTCGGAGTAGTCGTGGACGTTGTGGCAGCCCAGCTCGTTGCTCACGTGCCAGGCGGCCAGCGCGGGGTGCTCGGCGTAGCGCTCGGCCACGGCGCGCACCAGGCGCAGCGCGTGCTCGCGGAAGACCGGCGAGGTGGGGCGCCAGTGCTGGCGGGCCCCGGGCCACACGGTGTGGCCCTCGAAGCTCACCGGCAGCACCTCGGAGTGCAGGGTGGTCAGCCACGGCGGCGGCGAGGCGGTGGCGGTGGCCAGGTCGACGGCGATGTCGTGGGCGTGCATGAGGTCCATGACCTCGTCGAGCCAGGCGAAGTCGAAGCGGTCGGGCGCCGGCTGGAGCCGGGCCCAGGAGAAGATCGCGACCGACACGACGTTGACCCCCGCGCCGCGCATCGCGGCGACGTCCTCGGCCCACACCTCCCGCGGCCACTGCTCGGGGTTGTAGTCGGCGCCGAAGGCCATGCGCGGCTCGTCGGGCCGGGTGGGCCAGCGCAGCCAGCGGTGGGAGGTCGGGGCGGTCATGGTGCGTGCTCCTCGGAGGAAGGGACCGTCGGTACGACGGGACCGGGCCGGGCCGGTCCCGTCGCACCGACGGGGGTGGGGCGGGGTGCTGCGTGCAGCGGGAGGCGGGTCAGGTCAGGAGACGGAGAAGCCCTGCTGCTCGCCGTACTCGGTCATCTGCTCCTGCCAGGCGGCGAGGCCGTCGGCGAGGGGCTCGTCGGAGACGTAGGCCTGACCGACGGTGTCGTTGAAGATGCTGTTGGCGTAGACCTGGAAGGGCAGGTAGGACCAGCCCTCGGCGACCTGGCCGGCCGACTCGGAGAGCACCTCGTTGACCTTCTGGTCGCCGAAGTACGGGAACTCCTTGCCGACGAACTCGTCGGACTCGATCTCCGCGACGGTGGCGGGGAAGGCACCGCCGTCGACGCGGGTCTGCACGCCGTCCTCGACGTTGGCGTACTCCAGGAAGGCGTAGGCCAGCTCCTTCTCCTGGGCGTCGGTCGGGATGGTCAGCGAGGAGCCGCCGTTCTCGGCGGTGGTCTCGGCGCCGGCCTCCCACTGCGGCATCGGCGCGACGCGCCAGTCGCCCTTGCCGTCGGGGGCGCCGGACTCGAGGTTGGCCGGCATCCAGGCGCCGGTGACCAGGGTGGCCACGGTGCCGTCGTTGAGGCCGGAGAACCACTCGTCGCTCCACGAGCTGATCGGGGCGAGGAGCTCCTCGTCGATCATGGTCTGCCAGGTGTCGGCGTAGGTCTGCGCGCCCTCGTCGGAGAACTCGATGGTGACGTCCTCGCCCTCGGAGGCGAACGGCTGGGCCCCGGCCTGCCACATGAGGCTGGTCGCGAAGCCGGCGTCGCCGGTGTCGTTGGTGATGTAGACGTCGGGGTCGGCGGCCTGGAGGTCGCGACCGGCCTGCATGAACTCCTCCCAGGTGGTCGGCACCTCGATGCCGTACTCCTCGAAGACCTCCTGGTTGTAGAACATCGCCATCGGGCCGGAGTCCATGGGCAGGCCGTAGATGCCGTCGTCCTGCTGCACCGAGGACCAGGGGCCGGGGGTGAAGGTGTCCTCGAGGTCGGCGGCGCCGAACCCGCTCAGCTCGCTCACGCTGCCGGCCAGGGAGAACTGCGGCAGGGCGTAGTACTCGACCTGGGCGACGTCGGGCACGCCCTTGCCGGCCGAGACCGCGTTCTGCAGGGCGGTGTACTGGTCGTTGCCGGTGCCGGCGTTGACCAGCTCGACGTCGACGTTGGGGTACTCCGCCTCGAAGTCGCTGACGACCTTCTCCAGGGTGGGCTCCCACGCCCACACGGTGAGGGTGCCGCCCTCCTCGAGCGCGGCGTCGACGGCGTCGGCGGAGACCTGCTCCCCGCCGGAGGCGGAGTCGTCCCCCGAGCCGCAGGCGCTCAGGCTGAGCGCCCCGACGGCGGCGACGGCGACCGCTCCGAGCCAGCGGTTGCGTCGGTTCGTGTTCTTCATGGTGTGGGTGGTCCTCTCGGATCGTGCCTGCCCTGGACGGTGCGTCCCGGGGGGATCGGTGGGGTGCTGCGGGTGGTGGTGCGGGTGGTGGTGCGGGGTGGTGGGGCGCGGGTGCGCGCTCACTCCTTGACGGAGCCGGCGGCCAGGCCCGACTGCCAGTAGCGCTGGAGCAGCAGGAAGACGGCGACCAGCGGCAGGATGGTGACCACCGAGCCGGTGATGACGAGGTTGAAGACGGCCTCGCTGCCCGCGGTGGACGCCTGGGCGTTCCACGCGTTGAGCCCGAGGGTGAGGGGGTACCAGTCGGGGTCCTTGAGCATGATCAGCGGGAGGAAGTAGTTGTTCCAGGTCGCGACCATGGTGAAGAGCAGCACGGTGACGACGCCCGGCATGAGCAGCGGCAGGCAGATCTGCCAGAACACCCGGAACTCCGAGGCGCCGTCGACGCGCGCGGCCTCCATGAGCTCGGTGGGGATGGCGTCGGTGGCGAAGGTCCACATCAGGTAGAGGCCGAAGGGCGAGATGAGCGACGGGATGATCACCGCCCACGGCGTGTTGGTGAGCCCCATCTGGCTGAACATCAGGAAGGTCGGCACCGCCAGCGCCGTGCCCGGCACCGCGACGGCCCCGATGACGACGGCGAAGACCGCCTTCTTGCCCGGGAAGTCGAAGCGCGCCAGGGCGTAGCCGCCCAGCACCGCCAGCGCGGTGGCGCCACCGGCGCCGAGCACGACGTAGAGCAGCGTGTTGAGGAGCCAGCGCAGGAAGATGCCGTCGTCGTAGGTGAAGGTCTCGGTGAGGTTGGACCACAGCGAGAAGTCGTCGGAGAACCACAGCCCGAAGGAGGTGAAGAGGTCGCCCTGGGTCTTGGTGGCGTTGATGACCAGCCACAGCAGGGGCACCACGCTGTAGACGAGCACGATGCCGGTGAGAGCGGTCAGCAGCGGGCTGCGCCGGGCGCGGCGCTCGGCGGGGGCCCCGGTCACCGGGACGCCGCCGCGGCGAGCGCCGGAGCGGCTGGAGCGCAGGCGGGGGCCCGGGCGGACGGGGGCCGCGCCACGGTCGGGCGGGGTGGGGGCCAGGGGCGTGGTGGTCACGTCAGAGCTCCTTGCGCATGCCGCGCAGCTGCACCACGTAGGCGATGACCATGGTCACCAGGCCCATCACGATCGCGACGGTGGCGGAGTAGTTGTACTGCTGGCCGGAGAAGGACAGCGAGTAGGCGTAGAGGTTGGGCGTGAAGTCGGTGGTGATCGCGTTGGGCGCCAGGCTCTGCAGGATGCTCGGCTCGTTGAAGAGCTGGAAGCTGCCGATGATCGAGAAGATCGTCGCCACCACGAGCGCGCCGCGGATGGCGGGCAGCTTGATCGAGGTGATCACCCGCCACTCGCTGGCCCCGTCGATGGAGGCGGCCTCGTAGAGGCTGGTGGGGATGGTGCGCAGGGCGGCGAAGAAGATCAGCATGTTGTAGCCGACGAACTCCCAGGTCACGATGTTGCCGATCGAGGCCAGCACCCAGGTGGGGCTGAGCGGGTCGGGCAGCGAGGTGCCGAAGGCGTCGTTGACGTTGCCGACCAGGCCGAAGCGGTCGCCGTACATGAAGCCCCACATGAGCGAGGCCACGACGGCGGGCACGGCGTAGGGCAGGAAGATCGAGATCCGGAAGAACGACGCGCCGTAGAGCCGCCCGCTGTCGATGGCCAGCGCCACCAGCAGCGCGAGCAGCAGCATCACCGGCACCTGCACGACCAGGAAGAGGCCGACGCGGGTGAGCGACTCCCAGAAGGCGTCGTCGCCGAGCACCTGGGTGTAGTTGTCGAGCCCGACGAACGACGTGCCGCCGATGAGCTGGTCGCGGAAGAGGCTGAGGTGGACCGAGTAGACGATCGGAGCCAGGAACACCAGCGCGAAGACCGCGACGAACGGCGCCAGGAAGCCCCAGCCCGTCCACCGGCGGCGGTTGCGCGGGGCGCGGTCTGCGATCGGTTGCTGGACCGCCATCGGCCTGCCTCCTCGGGGTGTCGCCGGATGCGATGTTTGCGTAAACATCGCGTTGTGAGGATGGTTACATCCCGCCCCGGCGTCCGTCAACGCCCCGACCGTCACTTCCTCGCCCGGGACTCGTTGGACAGGTCTCCGCCCCTGAGGAGCCACCCGTGTCCAGCACCCCGACCAGCCCGCTCGTCGACCCCGCCCTGCTGCAGCACTGCCGCCGCTCGGCCGAGGCCGGGTTCCCCTTCCGCGTGCGCACGCCCGCGGTCGCGGCGACCCTGCTCCTCCAAGGGCTGGCCACCCGCGACGCGAGCGACCCGCTGCTGCTCACCGGACTCCCGCTCGCGCTCACCTGGGCCCCGCCGGCCCGCGACCCGCTGCCGCTGCGACCCACGGCTGCGTCCGCCGCCCCCGACCGCCCGCGGCGCTGCGCGAGCGGTCATCACCTCTCCCCCGTCGCCGCCGAGGTCACCGGGGTCCGTCAGCGGGGGGCCGCCGACGTCCTCGGCGGCGAGCGGGTCGAGCTGTGCGCCCGCTGCGCCTCGATGCTCGCCGACGCGGGCTACTTCACCGCCCGGCCGGCCTGAGGGCCCGGCACCGCCTCAGTCGAGCAGCACCCGCAGGCCGGTCGCGAGGAGCGCGGCCAGGGCGCACGCGGCCGCGACGAGCAGCAGCCCGCCGTCGTGGGCGATGCGTGCCCGCGGTCCCGGGTGGGGTGACGACGGGCGCCTCACCGGTCGCCCCCCGTGGTCTCCAGCCCCGCCGCGTCCACCACGGCGAGGTTGAGCCCGAGCACGTCGACGCGGGGCTCGCCGAGCACGCCGAGCGTGCGACCGGCGGTGTGCTCGGCCACCAGCTCGCGCACGGCCGCCTCCGGCAGGCCGCTCGCCGCGGCGACGCGCGGCACCTGCAGGGCGGCGTACCGCGGCGAGATGTCGGGGTCGAGCCCGGAGGCCGACGCGGTGACCGCGTCGGGCGGCACGTCGGCGACGTCGACGCCCTCGCGGGCGGCGACCTCGGCCTGCCGCGCGGCGATGAGGTCGAGCAGCTCGGGGCTCTCGGGGCCGAGGTTGGAGCCGTAGGTCGCGAGCATGTCGTAGCCCTCGCCGGCGGCCGAGGGACGGGGCCGGAAGAGCCGGTCGTCGTCGACGAGCTGTCCGACGAGGGCGGAGCCCGCGGCCTCGTCGGGGTCGGTGGTGCGCTCCCCCTCGACGGTCACCAGCGAGCCGTCGGCCCGCCAGGGGAAGGCGACCTGGGCGACGCCGGTGACCAGCAGGGGGTAGGCCACGCCGAGCAGCAGCGTGGCGGCCAGCAGCACGCGCAGGCCGGCGAGGCTCTGGCGGGAGAAGGCGAGCAGGGTCTTCACGCGGGGGTCCTCTCAGAGACCGGGGACGAGGGAGACGAGGAGGTCGAGCAGCTTGATCCCGACGAAGGGGGCGACCAGGCCGCCGACGCCGTAGAGCAGCAGGTTGCGCCGCAGCAGGTCGGCGGCCGACGACGGCCGGTAGGCGACGCCGCGCAGCGCCAGCGGCACCAGCGCGACGATGACCAGGGCGTTGAACACGACGGCCGACACGATCGCCGACTCCGGGCTGCTCAGGCGCATCACGTTGAGCACCTCCAGCTGCGGGAAGGCGACCACGAACATGGCCGGCAGGATCGCGAAGTACTTCGCGACGTCGTTGGCGATCGAGAAGGTTGTCAGCGCCCCGCGGGTGATGAGCAGCTGCTTGCCGATCTCCACGACCTCGATCAGCTTGGTGGGGTCGGAGTCGAGGTCGACCATGTTGCCGGCCTCCTTGGCCGCGGTCGTGCCGGTGTTCATCGCCACCCCGACGTCGGCCTGGGCCAGCGCAGGTGCGTCGTTGGTGCCGTCGCCGCACATCGCGACCATCCGGCCGCCCTGCTGCTCGCGGCGGATGAGCGCGAGCTTCTCCTCGGGCGTGGCCTCGGCGAGCACGTCGTCGACGCCGGCCTCCTGGGCGATCGCGTGGGCGGTCACCGCGTTGTCGCCGGTCACCATCACCGTGCGGATGCCCATGGCGCGCAGCTCCGCGAAGCGCTCGCGCATGCCGTCCTTGACGACGTCCTTGAGGTGCACCACCCCGAGCAGGCGGGCCGGCCCGTCGCCGACGCGCTCGGCGACCACCAGCGGCGTGCCGCCGCTCGCGCTCACCTCCTGCACGGCGGCGTCGACCTCCGGGGAGGCCACGCCCCCGCCGTCGAGCACCCACCGCGACGTGGCCGAGGCGGCTCCCTTGCGCACGCTGCGACCGTCGAGGTCCAGCCCGCTCATCCGGGTCGTGGCGCTGAACTCCACCAGCGACGCCCCCGCCGGCACCCCGTCGTACGTCGAGCCCACGAGGTCGACGATGCTGCGCCCCTCGGGGGTCTCGTCGGCCAGGGAGGCGAGGAGCGCGGCCTCGGCCAGCTCCGCCTCCGGGACGCCGCCGGCCGGGAGCAGCGCGCTGGCGCGCCGGTTGCCGTGGGTGATGGTGCCGGTCTTGTCGAGCAGCAGCACGTCGACGTCCCCGGCCGCCTCCACGGCACGCCCGCTCATGGCCAGCACGTTGCGTCGCACGAGCCGGTCCATGCCGGCGATGCCGATGGCCGAGAGCAGGGCCCCGATCGTCGTGGGGATCAGGCACACCAGGAGCGCCACGAGCACCACCACCGACTGGTCGGCGTCGCTGTGGTCGGCGATGAGGTAGAGCGTCGCGCAGACGACGACGAAGACGATGGTCAGCGCCCCCAGCAGCACGCCGAGCGCGATCTCGTTGGGGGTGCGCTGGCGCTGCGAGCCCTCGACCAGGGCGATCATCCGGTCGACGAACGACTGCCCCGGCGCGGAGGTGATGCGCACGACGATGCGGTCGGAGAGCACCGTGGTGCCGCCGGTGACGGCGCACCGGTCGCCCCCGGACTCCCGGATCACCGGGGCCGACTCCCCGGTCACGGCCGACTCGTCGACCGAGGCGACGCCCTCGACGACGTCGCCGTCACCGGGGATCCGCTCCCCCGCCTCCACCACGACGAGGTCGCCGACGCGCAGCGAGGTGCTCGACACCTGCTCCTCCTCGCCGCGGCGGTCCAGGCGACGTGCGGTGGTCTCCTGCTGCAGCGCCCGCAGGCTCGCGGCCTGGGCCTTGCCCCGGCCCTCGGCCACCGACTCGGCGAGGTTGCCGAAGAGCACGGTGAGCCACAGCCAGAGCGAGACGAGGACCGCCAGTGCGCTGGGGTCGAGGACGCTGAGCACGGTGGTCGTCACGGCCCCGACCTCGACGACGAGCATGACCGGGGTGGCGAGGAGGAGGCGCGGGTCGAGCTTGCGCAGGGCGCCGGGCAGCGCCGCGCTGACGGTCGTCAGCAGAGAGGTGGTCACGAGAGGGACTCCACGATCGGGCCGAGCACGAGCACGGGCACGTAGGTCAGACCGACCAGGACCAGGGCGACGCCGGCGAGCAGGGTGACGAAGAGGGGACGGTGGGTCGGCAGCGTGCCGGCCCCGGGCGGTCGTGGGTGCTGCTCGGCGAAGCGCCCGGCGAGGGCGAGCACCAGCACCATCGGCACGAAGCGGCCCAGCAGCATGCACAGGCCGAGCAGGGTGTTCCAGAACGGCGTGCCCGACGTCAGCCCACCGAAGGCGCTGCCGTTGTTGTTGCTCGCCGACGTCACGGCGTAGACCGCCTCCGTCAGCCCGTGGGGGCCGCCCTCCTGCAGCCCGGCCAGACCGGCCGGAGCGGTGAGGGCCACGGCGCTGCCGACGAGGACGAGCACGGGGGTGGTGAGCACGTAGCCCGCCACCAGCACGATCTCGCGCTGGCCGATGCGCTTGCCGACGTACTCCGGTGTGCGACCCACCATCAGACCGCTGAGGAAGACGGTCACGACGGCGAGCATCAGCATGCCGTAGAGCCCCGACCCGACACCGCCGGGCGAGATCTCGCCGAGCATCATGTTGAAGAGGGCGATGCCCCCGCCGGGGGCGGTGAGCGAGTCGTGCATGGCGTTGACCGCACCGGTCGAGGTGCCGGTCGTGACCGCCGCCCACAGGGCCGACCCGGCGGTGCCGAAGCGGACCTCCTTGCCCTCCAGCGCTCCGCCGGCGAGCTCGGGCGCGGAGCCGGGCCCGGCCATCTCGGCCCAGGTCAGCAGGGCCACCGAGGTCGTGAGCAGCAGGGCCATGACCGCCACCACGGCGCCGCCCTGACGGCGGTCGCGCACGAGGTGGCCGAAGGCCCAGGCCATCGCGAAGGGCACCAGCAGCATCAGGTACGTCTCGAGCAGGTTGCTGGCCGGCGACGGGTTCTCGAAGGGGTGGGCGGAGTTGACGTTGTAGAAGCCGCCGCCGTTGGTGCCGAGCTGCTTGATCGCCTCCTGGCTGGCCACCGGTCCGCCGGTGATCTCCTGGGTGGCGCCGCTCAGCGTGGTCACGGCGTGGGGCTCGGCGAGGTTCTGCACCGCCCCGAGCGCCACCAGCAGCAGCGCGGAGAGCAGCGCGATCGGCAGCAGCACCCGCACGACGCCGCGCACGAGGTCGGTCCAGAAGTTGCCGACCCGACCGTCGCGGCCGCTGCGGGCCAGGCCACGCGCCAGGGCCGCCGCGACGGCCATGCCGACCCCGGCCGAGACGAAGTTCTGCACCGTCAGACCGGCCATCTGCATCGTGTGGCCCAGGGCGGCCTCGCCGGAGTACCACTGCCAGTTGGTGTTGGTCACGAAGCTGACCGCGGTGTTCCAGGCACCGTCGGCGGGCAGCGCCGGGAAGCCGAGGGACAGCGGCAGGTGCTGCTGGAGGCGCCCGAGGGCGTAGAGCCCGAGCACCCCGACCATCGAGAAGCCGAGCACCGACAGGGCGTAGGTGCGCCAGTGCTGGTCGGCGTCGGGGTCGAGGCGCAGCAGGCGGTAGGCCGCCGACTCGACGCGCAGGTGGCGCGGGGAGAGGTACATCAGCGCCAGCCGGCGCCCGAGGACGGGCACGGTGAGCGCGAGCAGCGCGGCGAGGAGGAGGACCTGGCCGAGCGCGGGGCCGAGCGCGCTCACCGCAGCGCGCCGACGAGCAGCGTCAGCAGGAGGAAGGAGACCAGGGTCAGCAGGAGGAAGGCGAGATCGGGCACCCCCCTTGTCTAGGGCCGCCGCCTGGCGCCGCCGCCGGGTCTTGACGCTTCCCTGACGCCCTGCCGGCCGCCGTTGACGCATCCCTGGCGCGTGGACCCCGGGACGCAGACCGCCCCGCCGCGCGGGTGCGCGGCGGGGCGGGAGGTCGTGCGGTGGGAGAGCGTCAGACGCGGGTCTTGTTCTTGCCCGCGACGCTCTCGGCGACGCCGATGAGGAGCACGGCGGCGATGACGGCGAGCACGAAGCCGATGACGTTCAGCTCGAAGATGCCGCCGGTGCCGAAGAGCTGCGCGATGAGCCCTCCGATGAGGGAGCCGACGAGGCCGAGACCGAGGGTCGCGAGCAGCCCCAGGTTCTGCTTGCCGGGCTTGATGAGGCGCGCGAGCGCGCCGATGATGAGGCCTGCCACAAGGAATCCGATCATGGAGCAGACGCTACGCACGGGGGCGGCCCGACCCATCACCCGTGGAGGTGACACGTCGGGGCACAGGCGTGCTCCCGCGCCGGGGCGGGCGCCGGTGGGAATGCCGCACCCCGGGTCGTGGTTGAGTCACGGTTGACCCGCGCAACCAACCGCGCGGACCGCCCCACGAGCCCCACCCAGGAGCCCCTCCCCGTGTCACCAGCGATCCGTGGCAACCAGAGCCTCACCTTCGCCGTCCTCACCGTCGCGGTCTCGTCCTTCGCGCTGCTGCAGTCGCTCATCGTGCCGGTGCTGGCGCAGATCCAGCTCGAGTACGACACCGACCAGACCACCGTGACGTGGGTGCTGACCGCCTACCTGCTCTCGGCGTCGATCGCGACCCCGCTGCTGGGCCGGATCGGCGACGCCGTGGGCAAGAAGAAGATGCTCGTGGTCACCCTGAGCGCCCTGGCCGTGGGCTCGCTCATGGCCGCGCTGGCGCCGAGCATCGGCTGGCTGATCGTCGCCCGGGTGGTGCAGGGCCTCGGCGGCGGCGTGCTGCCGCTGTCGTTCGGCATCATCCGCGACGAGTTCACCGGCCGGGTCACCGGCGCGCTCAGCGTGATCGCCTCGCTCACCGCGGTCGGCTTCGGCGCCGGCATCGTGGTGGCCGGCCCGATCGTCGACTCGCTGGGCTACCACTGGCTGTTCTGGCTGCCGATGATCGCCACCGCCGTCGCCGCCCTCGCCGCGCTCGTGCTGGTGCCCGAGTCGCCCGTGCGCACCCCCGGGCGCCTGCCCGCCCTGCCCGCCGTGCTGCTCGCCGGCTGGCTGGTCGCCCTGCTGCTGGCCGTGAGCCAGGGCAACAAGTGGGGCTGGGCCTCGATCGAGGTGCTGGGCCTGCTCGCGGCCGCCGCCGTCCTCGCCGCCCTGTGGGTGCGCGTCGAGACGCGGGTGCCGGTGCCGCTCATCGACATGCAGATGATGCGCCTGCGCGGGGTCTGGACGACCAACGTCGTCGGCGCCTTCGTCGGCTTCGGCATGTTCGCCTCCTTCGGCTTCCTGCCGCAGTTCCTCCAGACCCCGTCGGCGGCCGGCTACGGCTTCGACGCCACCATCACCGAGTCGGGCCACCTGCTGCTGCCCAGCGCCGTGGCCAGCTTCGTGGTCGGCTTCCTCACCGCCCGCCTCATCGGCCGCTTCGGCGCCCGCCTGGTCATCGTCACCGGCACCCTGATCAGCGGTGCGGCCTTCGCCTCGATGGCGCTCTTCCACGACACCACCGCCCAGCTCTACGCCGCCACCACGGCCCAGGGCCTCGGCTCGGGCCTGGTCTTCTCCAGCCTGGCCGGCGTGGTCATCGCCAGCGTGCCGCGCGAGCAGACCGGCGTGGCCAGCGGCATGAACGCCAACATCCGCACCATCGGCGGCTCCATCGGCTCGGCCGTCATGGCCGGCATCGTGACCGCCCGGATGAACCCGGCCGGCTTCCCCGAGGAGAGCGGCTACACGATCGGCTTCGCGATCCTGGCCGTCGGCATGCTGGTGGCCGCGGCCGCCGCGATGCGGATCCCCGACATCCACGACCCCGCGACCGAGCAGACCGACGACGCGGTCGAGCTCGAGCCGGAGGTCCCCTCGCCGCAGCCGGTCAACGGCTAGAGGTAGAGCCCGGTGGCCTCGTCGCCCAGCCGCTCGGCGGCCACGGCGTGCACGTCGCGCTCGCGCATGACGACGTAGAGCTCGCCGTGCACCTCGACCTCGGACTTGTCGTCGGCGTCGAAGAGCACGCGGTCGCCGGTCTCGACCGAGCGGGCGCTGGGCCCGGTGGCCACGACGCGGGCCCACGAGAGCCGGCGCGCGCCCATGGCCGCGGTCGCCGGGATCACGATGCCTCCCGACGAGCGGCGCTCGCCGGCCTCGGCGTCGATCTCGACGAGCACGCGGTCGTGCAGCATCTTGATCGGCAGCTTGTCCGACACGGGCTCGGCCTGTCCGGGGGGCGGCGTCAGCGCACGACGCGGCGCACGACGACGAGCGTCACCACGACGCCGACGACCACACCGACGGTCTTGAGGATGTTGTCGGTGCGCGGCTCACCGGAGTCGACGTCGACGTAGTGGGCCTTCAGCGAGTAGGCCTGGCGCCCCGCGATGGTCTTGGGGCTGGCCCGGTGCAGCAGCTGGTCGATGGTGCCGGCCAGACGCTCGCGGGTCTCCTCGATCTCACGCTCGAGGGCGCTGGGCTGCTTGGGCTCGTTGGTCACCCGCCCACGCTACCAACCCGCGCCGCGGCCGAGGCCGCGCGGGTCGAAGCCGAAGGGCAGCTCGAGGCGGTGGCGGCGCATCAGGTCGTCGTCGGTCAGCACGTCGTAGGTCGCGCCGTCGGCCACGACCGTGCCGTCGTGGAGCACCACCGACCGCGGGCAGAGCTCCAGGGCGTAGGGCAGGTCGTGGGTCACCATGAGCACGGTGACGTCGAGCGAGCGCAGGATGTCGGCGAGCTCGCGTCGCGAGGCGGGGTCGAGGTTGGAGGAGGGCTCGTCGAGCACGAGCACCTCCGGCTCCATGACCAGCACGGTCGCCACCGCGACGCGGCGGCGCTGGCCGAAGGACAGGTGGTGCGGCGGCCGGTCGGCGTAGTCGGCCATGCCGACCTGCTCGAGCGCGGCCATGACACGACGGTCGAGCTCGGCGCCCCTGACCCCGAGGTTGGCGGGCCCGAAGCCGACGTCGGCACGCACCGAGCCCATGAAGAGCTGGTCGTCGGGGTCCTGGAACACGATGCCCACGCGTCGCCTGACCTCGGCGAGGTTCTCCTTGGTCACCGGCAGCCCGCTGACGCTCACGCTGCCGGCCCCGGCGGTGTGGATGCCGTTGAGGTGGAGCACGAGGGTGGTCTTGCCGGCGCCGTTGGGGCCCAGCAGCGCGACGCGCTCGCCGCGATGCACGTGCAGGTCGACGCCGTAGAGGGCCTGGTGGCCGTCGGGGTAGGCGTAGGCGAGGCCGCGGACGTCGAGCACGGGCGTGGTCATGGGCACATCATCGCGCCGGCGCCCGCGCTCATCGCGGCATGGTGCCGGTGTAGCCCCGCGAGAGCATCGCGAGGTGCACCCGCTCGCCGCGCTCGTAGGAGCGGATGAAGAGCGACCCCATGGAGCGCGCGAGCACCGGCCAGTGCCGGGGGTTGCGCGCGGAGAAGCCCCGCGACTCCCGGGCGACCCTCATCCGCTGCAGCTCGGTGGTGACGACCTCGAGGTAGCGGATCATGAAGCCCATGATCTGCACCAGCAGGCTGGGCAGGCGCAGGCGCTCCAGGCCGCGCAGCAGGGCCTGCGGCTCCGTGGTGGCGGCCAGCGTCAGGCTGGCCAGCACCCCGAGGGTGCCCTTGGCCAGCAGCGCCCAGGCGGCCAGCAGCCCCGGGCCGCTGACCGAGACCCCGAGCACCTCGACCCGCTCGCCGTGGGCCACGAAGGGCAGCAGCAGCGCGAAGAGCACGAAGGGCACCTCGACCACCATGCGCTTGAGCAGGTACGTCGGGGGCACCCGCGAGAGCGCGACGACCCCGAGCAGCACGACCAGGAAGCCGGCGTAGGCCGCGAACCACTCACGCGGCGTGGCCACCACGACCACCATGAACGCGACGAGCGCGACGATCTTCAGGTGGGCCGGGGCCCGGTGGACCGCGGAGTGGCCGTGGAAGTGCAGCGTGTGGCCGTGACCGGCGCCCACGTCAGCGGTCCTGGTCGACGGGCTCGTCGGCGGGCTGGTCGACCGGCTGGTCGGCGGGCTCGCCCCTGCGGCGCACCAGCAGGGTCAGCCCCCCGGCCAGCGCGAGCACCACGAGCACGCCCACGACGCCGGCCACTCCTCCGGAGAGCCGCTCGTCGGAGATGAAGCTGCTGCCGTAGCCGGCGAAGGGTCCGTCGCCGGCCGCGTGGTCGGTCTCGGTGTCGGCGAAGCCCTGGTCCTGGGAGACCTTGGTCAGCCCGTCGGGGGCGCTGGCGGCGTAGAAGCTCACGACGCCCGCGAGCAGCAGCGAGACGACGAGCACCCCGAGGAGCACCGTGCGGGTGCCGGGGCGCCTCATGCCGCGCTCGCCGTCGGGGAGGTGCGGACCTCGAGGGTGCGCTGGGCCAGGACCCGGCGTGCCCCGTGGACGAGGTCGGGGCGCACGGCGATGATCGAGCCGACCGCGAGGAAGGTGATGACCCCCTCGCCGACGCCGATGAGCAGGTGCACCCCCAGCATCGCGGTGGTGAGGTTGTCGAGCGGGAGCGGCGCGACGCCGCCCACGGCGTAGAGGCCGACGAAGACCAGCGCCGCGGCCGGCACCGACACGAAGGCCCCGATCCCGGCGGCGAGCGGCACCATCGACACCCGCTTGGGCAGCACCGCCTGGAGCAGCCGGAAGACGCCCCAGCCGACGGCGCAGGTCACGACGCCCATCAGCACGATGTTGGTGCCCAGCGCCGTGATGCCGCCGTCGGCGAAGAGCAGGGCCTGCACGACGAAGACCACGCTGGTGCAGAGCACCCCGGTCCACGGCCCCACGAGCACCGCGGCGATCGCCCCGCCCATGAGGTGGCCGGTCGTGCCCGCCGCGACGGGAAAGTTGAGCATCTGGGTGGCGAAGACGAAGGCCGCGACGAGGCCGGCCAGCGGCGCCGTGCGGTCGTCGAGCTCACGGCGCGCACCGCGCAGGGCCAGGCCGACAGCGGCGGCGGCCACCACGCCGGTGCCGACCGACGTCGGTGCGTCGAGGAATCCGTCGGGCACGTGCATGCGGGTCTCCTGCGGTCGGGCGTGGCGAGGGGCGGCCGGGCGTGGTCGGTTACGGTTCGACACCGACGAGTGCCACGGATGGGTCGTTGCCCTCGTGACGTTATTGCACACCGTGTGCGACAACACTACCCGACCGGACAGGACCAGCCCGATGAGCGAGACCGCAGCCCCCACCCGCCTCTCCCCCGGCGACCCGGCCCCCGACCTGACCCTGGGCGACGACACCGGCGCCACGGTCTCGCTGGCCGACCTGCGCGGGCGCAAGGTGATCGTGTACTTCTACCCCGCGGCGATGACCCCGGGCTGCACCAAGCAGGCCTGCGACTTCACCGACTCGCTGGAGTCGCTGCGCGCCTCCGGCTACGAGGTGCTCGGCGTCTCCCCCGACAAGCCGGCCAAGCTGGCCAGCTTCCGCGAGCGCGACGGCCTGGGCATCACCCTGCTCTCCGACCCCGACAAGAGCGCCATGGCGGCGTGGGGCACCTTCGGGGAGAAGAAGATGTACGGCAAGGTCGTCCAGGGCGTCATCCGCTCCACGTTCGTCGTCGACGAGCAGGGCACGATCGAGCTCGCGCAGTACAACGTCAAGGCCACCGGCCACGTCGCCAAGCTGCGCCGTGACCTGGGCCTCGACGCCTGAGCCCGGGTCGGGCACGCGATACTGGGGCCCGGCGCCCGTAGCCCAACGGCAGAGGCAACAGGTTTAGGTCCTGTCCAGTGAGAGTTCGAATCTCTCCGGGCGCACTCCGGTCCGGGGACCGGGCGGCTCAGCCCTCCTCGCGCAGCCGGGGCGGGGTGAACTGGTCGGGGTGGAATCCGCGCTTGTCGGCGTAGAACGCCCGCACCCGGTCCATGTCGGCCACCACGTCGCCGGTCGTGGGGAAGGTCGGACCCCAGCCGACGGTGCGGCTCGGGGCGTCGAGGAAGGCCAGGGTGATCGGCAGCCCGGTCTGCTGGGAGATCCGGTAGAAGCCCGACTTCCACAGCTCGCCGCGGCTGCGCGTGCCCTCGGCGGCGATCCCCAGCAGGAAGGTCTCGTCGACGGCGGCGTCGGCGACCAGGGCCCGGATGGTGCCGCCGGGGTCGCGCCGGTCGAGGGCCACCGCGCCGGTCGCCCGCAGCAGCGGGGCCAGCGGACCCTTGAAGAACTCCTTCTTCACCAGCAGCCGGATCTGCACGTCGCTGTCCCACGCCAGCAGCATGGTCAGCACCCAGTCCCAGTTGGAGGTGTGGGGGGCGCCGACCAGCACCCCCTTGGTCGGCACGGTGCCGACGGTGCGCCAGCGCGCGAGGCGCAGGAGCAGTCGGGCGAGGTTCCTGCGGACGAAGAAGTGCCGGCTCATCGCACGACCGTAGCGGCGAGGACCGGTCCGAGCGCGCGCAGCGCGTGGCCGCGGTGGGAGATGGCGTCCTTCTCCTCGCGGCTCAGCTCGGCGGTGCTGCGGCCCGGCTCGTCGTCGGCCTCGAAGAGACCGTCGTAGCCGAAGCCGCCCTCGCCCCTGACCTCGCGCAGCACGCGGCCGGTCATCTCGCCGAGCACGACCTGCTCGCCGCCGGGGTGGCACAGCGCCACGGCGCACGCGAAGCGGGCCGCGCGACGCTCGTCGGGCACGTCGGAGAGCTGGGCGAGCAGCAGCGCGTTGTTGCGGGCGTCGACCTCCTCGCGGGCGACCCCGTCGCGGGGGCCCGACCACCGGGCGCTGAGGACACCCGGCATGCCGTTGAGCGCGTCGACGCAGAGCCCGGAGTCGTCGGCGACCGACGGCAGGCCCGTGGCGGCCAGGCCCGCGCGCGCCTTGAGCAGGGCGTTGCCCTGGAAGGTGGGCTGGTCCTCGACCGGCTCGTCGTAGTCGACCCCGAGGGCGGGCAGGTCGTCGAGCCCGACCACCTCCACCCCGGGCACGTGCTCGCGCAGGATGCGCTCCATCTCCTCGATCTTCTTGCGGTTGCGCGAGGCGAGGAAGATCCGGGTGCTCACGAGCCGAGCGCCTCCTGCTGCAGGCGCGTCAGATCGGCGCAGCCCTTCTCGGCCAGGCCCAGCAGCGCGTCGAGTTCGCGGCGGTCGAGGGGCGCGCCCTCGGCGGTGCCCTGCACCTCCACGAAGCTGCCCGTGCCGGTCATCACGACGTTCATGTCGGTCTCGGCGCGCACGTCCTCGACGTAGGGCAGGTCGAGGCGGGGCACGCCGTCGATGATGCCGACGCTGACCGCCGCGACCGAGCCGGTGAGCGGGGCGCCCTTGAGCGCCCCGGTCTGGCGCAGGTGGGCGACCGCGTCGACCAGGGCGACGTAGGCACCCGTGATGGCGGCCGTGCGGGTGCCGCCGTCGGCCTGCAGCACGTCGCAGTCGAGCTGGATGGTGTTCTCGCCCAGCGCGTCGTAGTCGATGACGGCGCGCAGCGAGCGGCCGATGAGCCGGCTGATCTCGTGGGTGCGCCCGCCGATGCGGCCCTTGACCGACTCGCGGTCGGAGCGGGTGTTGGTGGCCGCGGGGAGCATGGCGTACTCCGCGGTGACCCAGCCCTTGCCCGAGCCCTTGCGCCAGCGCGGCACCCCCTCGGAGGCCGACGCGGCGCAGAGCACCTTCGTGCGGCCGAACTCCACCAGCACCGACCCGGCGGCGTGGTCGAGCCAGTGGCGGGTGATCGTGATCGGGCGGAGCTCGTCGTCGGCGCGGCCGTCCTCGCGTGCAGTCATGACCGCGACCCTAACGGCGCCTCACTTCATCTCGGCGCGCAGCAGGCGCAGGATGCCGAAGGTCAGCGGCACGACCAGCCAGATGATGCTGGCCGTGGCCAGCTGCGCCCACTCCTCGCCCGAGGGCCGGAAGTCGCCGGTGAAGAGCGGGGTCTGGGCGGTGTTGAGCTCGATCCAGGGCGTGAGGTCCTGGAACCAGCCGACGAAGGCGCCGATGATGCCCACGACGGTGGGGATGATGAGGGAGTAGACGAAGTAGCCGACGATCGCCGCCGGGGTGTTCATCAGCAGCATCGCCAGCGCGAAGCCGATCAGCACGCCGATGAGGTTGGCGAGCACGAAGTTCTGCACCTGGCTGTACTCCAGCGACCAGGACACCTCGAAGCCTCGCAGCGAGGCCAGCACCGCCCCGACCGCGGCGATCACGGCCGCGAGCACCAGCACGCCCAGGGAGATGATCAGCCCGGCGCTCAGCTTGGCCGCGACGATCCGGGGCCGTCGGGGCTCGAGGGTGAAGGTCACCAGGCCGGTGCGCTGGCCGAACTCACCGGTGACCAGCAGGATCGGGATGATCGGCAGGAAGAACCCCAGCGTGCCGCCCATGGCGAGCAGGAAGTCGCTGAAGTCCTGGAAGCCCTCGTCGAAGAGCAGGGCGATGACCAGCATCACGACGACGCACAGCCCGACGACGCTGAGGCTGTAGGCGCGACCGGCTCGGGTGTCGAAGCTCTTGCGCAGCTCCACCGAGACCAGGCGCCCGAAGGGCACCGCGGGGGTCTGCGAGACGTCGAGGGTGGGGAGCGGGGCGGAGGTGGCGCTCATGCCAGGTGTCCTTCCGTGGCGGGGGCGGGCGCGACGGCGTCACGCTGGGTGTCGGAGGTGAGCTGGAGGAAGAGGTCCTCCAGGCCGGCGGAGCCGGTGCGCAGGTCGGTGAGCACGACGCCGGCCTCGAGGGCGGCGCGGCCGACCTCGACGGCCTCGCACTCCGCGCGCAGGCCGTCGCCGGCGGGCGTGACCTCGACCCGGCGAGCGACGAGGGCGTCGGCCAGGGCCCGGTTGTCGAGCGAGGTGACGAGGGTGGAGGCGTGCTCGCCGGCCAGCAGGGTCTTCTTGTCGCCCTGGGCCACGATCCTGCCGCGCCCGATGAGGATCATCTCGTCGGCGATGATCTCGACCTCGTGCAGCAGGTGGCTGGAGAGCAGCACCGTGCCGCCGCGCTCGGCGTAGCCCTTGAGCAGGCCGCGCATCCAGCGGATGCCGGCGGGGTCGAGGCCGTTGGCGGGCTCGTCGAGGATCAGCACCGACGGGTCGCCGAGCAGCGCGTGGGCGATGCCGAGGCGCTGCTTCATGCCGAGGGAGTAGTTGCGCAGGCGGCGACCGGCCTCCTTGTCGTCGAGGGAGACCAGGGCGAGCATCTCGTCGACGCGCGAGGCGGGCAGCCCCATCGTCCGGGCACCGATCGTGAGGATCTCGCGCCCGGTGCGGCCCGCGTGCTGGGCCGAGGCGTCGAGGAGCACCCCGACGTGGCGGCCGGGGTTGGGGATGTCGCGGTAGAGGTGGCCGCCGATGGTGACGCGCCCGTGGGTGGGCGGGGTGAGGCCGACCATGACCCGCATGGTGGTGGTCTTGCCCGCGCCGTTGGGCCCGAGGAAGCCGGTGACCCGGCCGGGCTGGCAGGTGAAGCTGACGTCGTCGACGGCGGTGAACGCGCCGTACGTCCTGGTGAGTCCTTCGACTGAGATCATGCGACCACCCTGCCCGCCACGGCGCGGGCGCACACCGGACCCCGGGCTGCGGTGGCGTGACCAAAGTAGGGGGTGGGCGCGACCGGGGGCGCTGCCCGGCGGGGTCGCGACGCCCTAGCCTGGTGACGTGCAGCGGCCGAACCCCGAGGACTACCAGCCGCCGCTGTCGTGGTGGCGCCACGGGTGGCGGCTGCTGCTGTGCGTGGTGATCAGTGCCATCGTGTGGCCGCAGTTCGCCCCCGAGCAGCTCGACGTCATGCCGGTGCTGTTCTGGCTCGACCTCGGCGTCGGCCTGGCGTCCTACGTCGTGGTGGTGGGGCGCCGCCGGTGGCCGGTGACGGTGGCGGTGGCGACCAACGCGATGGCGGTGGTCTCCGGCGTGGCCGCCGGACCCGCCACGCTCGCGGCGGTCTCGATGGCCACCCGCCGCCGCCTGGTGCCGATCGTCGCGACCTCGCTGGTCGCCGTGGTGGCCTCGATGCTCTACACCGAGCTCGAGCCCTCGGCGGTCGACGACCCGTTCTGGATCTCGCTGACCGCCACGGTCATCGCGGTGGCGGCCAGCATGGGCTGGGGCATGTACATCGGCTCGCGCCGCGAGCTGCTGTGGACCCTGCGCCACCGCGCCGAGCGGGCCGAGGCCGAGCAGGAGCTGCGGGTGGGCCAGGCCCGCGGCCAGGAGCGCTCGCGCATCGCCCGCGAGATGCACGACGTGCTGGCCCACCGGATCTCGCAGATCTCGCTGCACGCCGGCGCCCTCACCTTCCGCGACGACCTCACCGCCGCCGACATGCGCGCCAGCGCCGAGGTCATCCAGACCACGGCCCACCAGGCCCTCACCGACCTGCGGACCGTGCTGGGCGTGCTGCGCGACGACGAGGGCAACGCCCTCGACGCCCCCCAGCCCACCTACGCCGACCTGCGCGCCCTGGTGGCCGACGCCGAGGCGGCCGGCCTGCGCGTGGAGTACGCCGACGACGTGCGCGCCGCCGACGGGGCCGACGGGGTGCCCGACGCGCTCGGCCGGGCGCTCTACCGCATCGTGCAGGAGGGCATCACCAACGCCCGCAAGCACGCCCCCGGCGCGACGCTGCTGATCAGCCTCAGCGGCTCGCCCGACGACGGGATCGCCGTGGAGCTGCGCAACCGCCTCGGCTTCGCCGCCGCGGCCGCGCCTCCCGGGGCGGGCCTGGGCCTGGTCGGGCTCTCGGAGCGGGCCGCGCTGCGCGGTGGGCGCCTGGAGCACCGCCGCGACGCCGACGCCTTCGTGCTGCGGGGGTGGCTGCCGTGGGCGGCCTGACCGGCGAGACCGCGGTGCGGGTGCTGGTGGTCGACGACGACCCCCTGGTGCGCTCGGCGCTGGTGCTGATGCTGGGCGGCCAGGAGGACCTCGAGGTCGTCGGCGAGGCCGTCGACGGCCGCGAGGCGCTGGCCCGCGTGGCCGACCTCTCCCCCGACGTCGTGCTCATGGACATCCGCATGCCGCGCCTCAACGGCCTCGACGCCACCCGCGAGCTGCACCGCGCCCCTCACCCACCGCGGGTCATCGTGCTCACCACCTTCGACGCCGACGAGCACGTCGTGGGGGCGCTGGGCGCCGGCGCCGACGGCTTCCTGCTCAAGGACACCCCGCCGGCGCAGATCGTGGCCGCCGTGCGCTGCGTCGCGGCCGGCGACCCGATGCTCTCGCCGTCGGTGACCCGCACCCTCATCGACCGGCTGCGCGAGCAGGCGCCCGACGACCGGGAGGCCGCGGCCACGCGGCGCCTGCGCGCCCTCACCGAGCGCGAGCTCGAGGTGGCGCTGTGCGTGGGCCGGGGCCACAGCAACGCCGAGATCGCGGCGGCCCTGCACCTGTCGGTGCCGACGGTCAAGGCCCACGTCTCGCGGCTCTTCGACAAGCTCGGCGCCACCAACCGGGTGCAGATCGCCATCTGCGTGCACGACGCCGGCCTCCTCTAGGTCCGGTCGGGCCCGCCTCAGATCTCGTACGTCGTGCCCGCGGCCGCCAGCTCCACGGGCCCGTCGTAGGCGGCGACGGCCTCGGCGAGCATGTCGGCGGGGTCGAACCACGGCGGCACGTGGGTGAGCACGAGGCGGCGGGCGCGGCTGCGCGTGGCCACCTCGCCGCAGTCGGTGCCGGTGAGGTGCAGCGAGGCGGGGTTGTCGTCGCAGGAGCGGAAGGACGCCTCGGCCAGCAGCAGGTCGGCGTCGACGCTGATCTCGTCGAGCCCCGCGCAGGGGCCGGTGTCGCCGCTGTAGGCCAGGGTGGCGCCGGCCACCTCGACCCGCAGGCCGAAGGCCTCGACCGGGTGGTCCACAGGCACCGCGCGCACCGTGAAGGGGCCCACCTGCACGACCGGCTCCCAGGTGCGGAAGTCGAACTCCTCGTGCATGCCGGGGTCGACGGGCAGGTCGTAGGCCCGGGCCATCCGGTCGGCGGTGTCGGAGGGACCCCACACGGGGATCCGCGGCTGCGGGCCGGTGGGGTGGTACTTGCGCATCACGTAGTAGCCCGACAGGTCCAGGCAGTGGTCGGCGTGCAGGTGGCTGAGCAGCACCGCGTCGACGGCGAGCGGGTCGGCGTAGCGGTGCAGGGCCCCGAGCGCGCCGCTGCCGAGGTCGAGCAGCACGCGCCAGGTGCGCGCGCCCGTGCCGTCGTCGTGCTCGGCCTCGAGCAGGTAGCAGCTGGCCGGCGAGTCGGGGCCGGGGTAGGAGCCCGAGCACCCCACGACGGTGAGCCGCATCGCGCTCACGCCAGCCCTCCGGCGAACTGGCTGGCGGCGTGCATCTCCGGGCCCAGGAAGCGCCGCCCGATCGACTCGAACTCCGTGGGCGAGCCGGTGGTGAGGAAGCGGTGGGAGGGCTCCCCGCCGGCGCGGGCCAGACCGGTGCGCAGCAGCATCTTGTAGACGTCCTTGCCGCACTCCTCGGCGCTGCTGACGAGGGTGACCTGGTCGCCCATGACGTAGGAGATGACGCCGGTGAGCAGGGGGTAGTGGGTGCAGCCGAGGATGAGGGTGTCGACGCCGGCGGAGGTGAGCGGGTCGAGGTACTCGTGGGCCACCGCCAGCAGCTCCTCGCCCCCGGTGACCCCGGCCTCGACGAAGTCGACGAAGCGCGGGCAGGCCCGGGTGGTGAGCTCCACGTGCGGCGCGGCGGCGAAGGCGTCGTCGTAGGCCTGGGACTCCGCGGTCGCACGGGTGCAGATCACGCCGATGCGGCCGGTGCGGCTGGCGGCGACGGCGCGGCGGGTGGCGGGCAGGATCACCTCGACCACCGGCACGTCGTAGCGCTCGCGTGCGTCGCGCAGCATCGCGGCGCTGGCGGAGTTGCAGGCGATGACGAGCGCCTTGACGCCCTGGGCCACGAGGTGGTCGAGGCACTCCAGGGCGTACTCGCGCACCTCGCCGATGGGCTTGGGGCCGTAGGGCTGGCGTGCGGTGTCGCCGACGTAGAGCACCGACTCGTGGGGCAGCTGGTCGATGACCGAGCGGGCCACGGTCAGCCCGCCGAACCCGGAGTCGAAGATCCCGACGGGGGCGTCCGGGTCGGGGGCGAGGGGCGGCACGTCGTGAAGGTTATGTCCTGCGCGCACGCATCGCACGACCCGGCTCGCCCTAGGCCCAGAGCTGGCCCTCGAGCTTGTCCTCGGCCTCGTCGATCGTGCCCTCGTAGGCGCCGGTGGAGAGGTACTTCCAGCCGCCGTCGCAGACGATGAAGGCGATGTCGGCGCTCTCGCCGGCCTTGACCGCCTTCGCGGCCTGACCCAGCGCGGCGTGGAGGATCGCGCCGGTGGAGATGCCGGCGAAGATGCCCTCGAGCTCGAGCAGCTCGCGCACCCGGCGCACGGCGTCGCGCGGGCCCACTGAGAAGCGGGAGTCGATGAGGTCGGCGTCGTAGAGCTCGGGCACGAAGCCCTCGTCGAGGTTGCGCAGGCCGTAGACCAGCTCGCCGTAGCGGGGCTCCGCGGCGACGATGCGCACGTCGGGCTTGGCGCGGCGGAAGAAGCGGCTGGTGCCCATGAGCGTGCCGGTGGTGCCCAGCCCGGCCACGAAGTGGGTGATCGAGGGCAGGTCGGCCAGCAGCTCGGGGCCGGTGCCCTCCTCGTGGGCGAGGGCGTTGGCGGCGTTGCCGTACTGGTAGAGCATCACCCAGTCGGGGTGCTCCTCGGCGACGCGCTTGGCCACGCGCACGGCCTCGTTGGAGCCGCCGGCGGCCGGGGAGGAGATGATCTCCGCGCCCCACATGCGCAGCAGCTGGCGGCGCTCCTCGGAGGTGTTCTCCGGCATGACGCACACGATGCGGTAGCCCTTGAGCTTCGCCGCCATGGCCAGCGAGATGCCGGTGTTGCCCGAGGTCGGCTCGAGGATCGTGCAGCCGGGGCGCAGCGTGCCGTCCTTCTCCGCCTCCTCGATCATCTTCAGCGCCGGGCGGTCCTTGACCGAGCCGGTGGGGTTGCGGTCCTCGAGCTTGGCCCACAGCCGGACGTCGGCGCTCGGCGAGAGCCGCGGCAGCCCGACGAGCGGGGTGCCGCCGACGGAGGCGAGCAGGTTGTCGTAGCGCATGGTGGCTCCAGGCCCGCGGCGGCTACCGCAGGAAGGTCTCGGGGTCGAAGGCGTCCAGGTCGATGATGCGGACCCGGGGCAGGGGGACGTTGAAGGCGGCCACGTCGTCCTCGAGGTCGTAGAGCTCGACGTCGAGGGCGCTGAGGTGCGTGGAGGTGTACTCCCGCAGCGCCATGAGCCCGACGCGGCGGGGGCCGGTGAGCAGCCGCTGGACGTGCGGCGCGAAGTCGCTGTCGTGGCTGACCAGCATCACGTCGGCGTCGCGTGAGAGCAGCGCGTCCAGCGTGCGCTGGATGCCGATGTCGACGACCTTCTCGTCAGCGCGGCCGGCCAGCGGCACCGGGCGGTAGTCGAGGGCCAGCAGGGCCTGCACGAAGCTGGCCGGCAGGTGGCCGTTGCTGGCGTTGAGGAAGAACAGGCCGGTGACCGGCTGGCCCCACTGCTCCTCGGCGAAGGCGGTCACGCGCTCCCATCGCGGCCGCTCCTCGGGCGTGGGCCGACGCCCCAGCAGGGAGTTGCCGAGCGTGGCGTCGATGTTCTCGCCGTCGACGAGGACGTAGGTGCGACGCTCGGTCATCGGCTCCACGCTCCGTGCGTCAGCCGCCGGCGACGGCCGGCAGCACGACGACCTGGTCGCCGTCGCTGAGGGGCGCCTCGAGGCCGCCGATGAAGCGGACGTCCTCGTCGTTGATGTAGACGTTGACGAAGCGGCGCAGGTCGCCGTCGTCGATGAGGCGGTCCTTGATGCCGGGGTGGTGGGCCTCGAGGTCGTCGATCAGCGCGGTCAGGCTGGCTCCCTCACCGTGGACGGCCTTCTCGCCGCCGGTGTAGGTGCGCAGGATGGTCGGGATGCGGACCTCGATGGCCATGGGTGGTGACTCCTCGGTGGTGGGGTGCGGTGCAGCGGGGTCAGGCGGGCTGGCTCGTGCGGGGCAGGGCGTCGACGACCGCGACCTCTTCCTCGGTCACCTCGCCGTCGACGATCCTGTAGGACCTGAACTCCACGGGACCGTCGTTATTCCCGTCGTCGGTGAAGCAGTCCCGGGTGCTGACCAGCACGTAGTGGGCGTTCGGCTCGCTGGCCAGGCCCACGTCGGTGCGGCTGGGGTAGGCCTCGGTGGCGGTGTGGGAGTGGTAGACGACCACCGGCTCCTCGTCGCGCGCGTCCATCTCCTTGTAGAGCTGGAAGAGGTCGGTGGAGTCGAACTCGTAGAACGTCGGGCTCCCCGCGGCGTTGACCATCTCGACCAGCCGCTCGGGGCGGTCGCTGCCCTCGGGGCCGGCGACGACGCCGCAGGCCTCGTCGGGGTGGTCGCGCTTGGCGTGGGCCACGATGGCGTCGTAGGTCGCCCGGTCGATGGTCAGCACGCGCCCAGCCTAGGGCCCCGGGTCAGGGCCCGGTCTCCAGGCCCAGCACCTCGTACGCCGGGGCGCCGTCGACGGTGCCGGTCACCAGCACCAGCCCGTCGGCCAGGACCCGGTCGAGGCGGCCCGGCACCTGCTCGCCGGCGAGGCGCCCGGCCCGGTCGAGCAGCCAGACGCCGTCGGCGCCCTGCACGACCACGTGGCCCAGCGTCGTGCCGAGCAGCCGCGGCGAGGCGTCGGTCAGCACCGTCGCCGGCAGGGGCGCGGTCACCGGCCGGTCCTCGCCGGAGGCCAGCGTGGCCAGCTCGACCGCCCCGCTCTCGTGGTCGGCCTCCACCCAGGCCAGCAGCGCGTCGCCGCCGACCCCGGAGCCCGCGGCGACGCCGGTCTGGAGCTGCTCCACGCGCTCGGTCGCGGCGTCGACGAGCACGGCGCCGGCCTGACCGGGCACGGTGAGGGCGTAGACGTCGTCGGTGCCGCCGGCGAAGTAGCCCGGCTGCGGGGAGCGCCAGGTCTCCTCCCCCGTCGCGTCGTCGAGCAGCACGACCGTCTGGGCACCGGACGCGGTCGAGGGCACCGATGCCACGACCACGCCGCCGGTGGCCGCGGCGCCCGCCACGCCGTCGACCCGCCAGCGCACCTCGCCGGTGGTCAGGTCGAGGCCGAGGGTGCTCACGTCGTCGGGGCGGCCGGTCGGGTCGTCGACGCGCCCGGGTGGCGCCACCCGCACCACGACGACGTCCGACCCGACGCCGGCGGTGCGCGCCGCCAGCCCGGCCGGCGGCGACCAGCGCCACCGGTAGGACCCGTCGCCCTGCGACAGCGCCACGAGACCGCGTCGGCGCCCCTCGGCGTACGGCACGATCACGGGGAGGCCGGCGTCGCGGCCGAGGCGGGCGTCGGAGAGGTCGAGGGTGACGCGGTCGGCCCCGTCGCCCACCACCAGCGGCTGCGCGCCGGTGCGCTCCCAGCGGGTCTCCCCGGTGGCGCGGTCCACGACCTGCAGCGCGGGGCCCGACCCGTCGGAGGCGTCGCCGCGCACCAGGATCGAGCGCTCCCCCACCCCGGCCGGCACGGCAGCGCCCAGGCTGGAGTCGAGGGTGGTCCACTGCGGCTCGCCGACGACCACGGAGGGCGCGGCGACGGCCTCCGCGACGGCGGGCGACGTGGGCTGCGCGGTCGACGCGGCCTCCTCGCCCGCGGAGCACCCGGAGGCGAGCACGGCCAGCACGACCAGCGTGGCGAGCCCGGCGGCGACGGCCGACCCGGGCCGCGTGCGGGACCTCACCGTCCGGTCACCGCGACAGCGCCCCGACGAGGGTCTCCTGCAGGTAGCCGACCCAGTCGTAGATGTCGTGGGCCTGCGAGCGCGGGTCGTCGTCGGGCAGCGAGGCCCAGTAGTCCTCGTCGTCGTCCTCGATCCCCAGCCGGGTGGCCAGGGCCAGGCGCAGGTCGGTGAAGGAGCGCATCCAGGTCTCGGCGGTCGGCTCGTCGAGCTCGACGTCGATCATCAGGCCGTCCTCGCTGAGCTCGGGCGGCAGCCCGGCCTCCTCGAGACCGTCGATGATCGCGACCGCGGCGGCCGCCTTGCCGTCGCGCAGACCGCCCTCGGTGAAGCGGCGGAACTCCGCGGCCGCCTCGGGGTCCTCGCGGTAGGCGGTGGGGAAGAGCCGCGCCAGCACCGGGTCCTCGGGCTCGGTCTCCGGGCCCGAGAAGTCCATCATCGCCTCGAAGGGGTCCTGGTCCTCGCGGGGCACCGCGGCCTCGTTGCGCAGCAGCTCCACGAGCTGGGAGGCCAGGGAGCGCAGCAGGTCGGCCTCGAAGCCGGTGAAGGTGGCGATGACGCGGCGGCTGCGGCGGTGGCGGGCGAAGCCGCTCATTCCTGCTTCTCCATCGTGGCCCACAGGCCGTACTCGTGCATGGCCTGCACGTCGCGCTCCATCTCCTCGCGGCTGCCCGAGGAGACCGCCGACTTGCCGTCCTCGTGCACCTCCATCATCAGCTTCTCGGCCTTCTTCCTCGAGTAGCCGAAGTGCTTCTGGAACACGTAGGAGACGTAGGACATGAGGTTGACCGGGTCGTTCCACACGATCGTCACCCACGGGGTCGCGGGGAGGACCATCTCGTCGGGGGTGAGGGTCGGCTCGACCTCGACAGGGCTGGGCGCGGACACGTCTCCATGCTCGCACACGCCTACGCTGGCCCCCGTGACCCGCTCCTCGACGGCGCTGATGACCGACCACTACGAGCTGACCATGCTCCAGGCGGCCCTCGCCTCGGGCACGGCGCACCGGCGGGCGGTCTTCGAGCTCTTCCCGCGGCGCCTCCCGGAGGGCCGGCGCTACGGCGTGGTCGCCGGCGTCGGGCGGGCCCTCGACGCGCTCGAGGACTTCCGCTTCGACGACGACGTGCTGGGCGCCCTCGACGGCGTCGTCGACGAGCCGACACGGGCGTGGCTGGCCGGCTACCGCTTCACCGGCGACGCCTGGGGCTACCCCGAGGGCGAGGTCTACCTCCCCCACTCCCCGCTGATGGTGGTGGAGGCCTCCTTCGCCGAGGCGGTGCTGCTCGAGACGCTCCTGCTGTCGATCTACAACCACGACTCCGCCATCGCCTCCGCCGCCTCGCGGATGACGCTGGCCGCCCGGGGCCGGCCCTGCATCGAGATGGGCTCGCGCCGCACCCACGAGGAGGCAGCGGTCGCCGCGGCCCGGGCCGCCCACGTCGCCGGCTTCGCCGCCACCTCCAACCTCGCCGCCCGCCAGCGCTACGGCGTGCCCTCCACCGGCACCAGCGCCCACAGCTTCACACTGCTGCACGACTCCGAGCGCGACGCCTTCCGCGCCCAGGTGGACTCCCTCGGCGTCGGCACCACCCTGCTCGTCGACACCTACGACGTGGCCGAGGCCGTGCGCCTCGGGGTCGAGGTCGCCGGCCCGGGGCTCGGCGCGGTGCGCCTCGACTCCGGCGACCTGGGCGTGCTGGCCCACCGGGTGCGCGCGCAGCTCGACGACCTCGGCGCCCACGACACCCGCATCGTGGTGACCTCCGACCTCGACGAGTACGCCATCGCCTCGCTGGCCTCCGCCCCCGTGGACGGCTACGGCGTCGGCACGCAGCTGGTCACCGGCAGCGGGCACCCCACCTGCGGCTTCGTCTACAAGCTGGTGGCGCGCGAGGGCGCGTCGGGCGAGCTGGAGCCGGTGGCCAAGCGCTCCCCCGACAAGGCCTCGGTGGGCGGTCGCAAGTGGGCGCTGCGTCGTCGTACGCCGGGCGGCGTGGCCGAGGCCGAGGTCGTCGGCATCGGCGCGCCGCCCACCGACGACGGCGACGACCGCGCGCTGCTCGTGCCGCTGGTGCGCGACGGCGAGGTGGTGGGCCGTGAGCCGCTCGAGGCCGCCCGCCGGCGGCACGAGCGCTCGCGGGCCGAGCTGCCGGAGGCCGCGCAGTCGATGACCCGCGGCGAGGCCGTGATCCCGACCCTGGTCCAGGACGCCGCCGCCAACGCCTAGGCTCGCACCATGACGCGTGCACTGATCGTCGTCGACGTCCAGAACGACTTCTGCGAGGGCGGCTCGCTGGCCGTGGCCGGCGGCGCGCGGGTCGCGGCCGACGTGACCGCGCTGCTGCGCGGCGACCACGGCTACGACCACGTCGTGGCCACGCAGGACCACCACGTCGACCCCGGCGCCCACTGGTCCAGCGACCCCGACTACGTCGACTCCTGGCCGGTGCACTGCGAGGTCGGCACGGCCGGTGTCGAGCTCCACCCCGACCTCGACCCGGCCCCGCTCGAGGAGCTCTTCCGCAAGGGCGAGCACGTCGCGGCCTACTCCGGCTTCGAGGGCCGCTCCGCGACCGGCGCCTCGCTGGCCGACTGGCTGCGCGAGCGCGGCGTGGACCGGGTCGACCTGTGCGGGATCGCCACCGACCACTGCGTGCGCGCCACCGCGCTCGACGCGGTGGCCGAGGGCTTCGCCACCCGCGTGCTCACCGACCTGGTCGTCGGGGTCGCCCCCGCCACCACCGAGGCCGCGCTCGCGGCCCTGCGCGAGGCCGGTGTCGAGATTGCCTGACCAGACCTCCGAGCAGGACCTGCTCGTCGACCTCGCCGACGGGGTGCTGCGGCTGACCCTGAACCGACCCCGGGTCTACAACGCCCTCTCCCCCGCCCTGGTCGAGGCGCTGACCGCCGAGATCGAGGGCGCCACGGCCCGCGACGACGTGCGCGTCCTGGTCGTCACGGGCGCGGGGGCGGCGTTCTCCACCGGCGCCGAGCTCGCCGGCGAGGACCCGATCGCGGGCTTCGACATCACCTCCATGGACCGCGCCAACCGTCTCGTGCGCGCCGTCGTCGGCCTCGACAAGCCGGTCCTCGCCGCGGTCAACGGCGTGGCCGCCGGCGTCGGCTGCTCCCTCGCCCTGGCCGCCGACCTGGTCGTCGCCTCCTCGCAGGCCTCCTTCCTGCTGGCCTTCGCCCGGATCGGCTTCATGCCCGACGGCGGCACCTCGGCCTCCGTCGCCGCCTCGATCGGACGGGCCCGGGCCATGCGGATGGCCCTGCTCGCCGACCCCCTCAGCGCCCAGGAGGCCTCCGACGCCGGGCTGGTCAGCCACCTCGCCCCGGCCGAGGAGTTCCCCGCCCTCGTCGACACCCTCGCCGCGCGCCTGGCCGCCGGCCCGCCGCTGGCGATGGCCGCGACCAAGAAGGCGGTCAACGCCGCCACCCTCACCGAGCTCGACGCCGCCCTCGAGCGCGAGCGCCTGGGCCAGTCGACCCTGATGCGCACCGCCGACGCCGCCGAGGGCATGCGCGCCTTCACCGAGAAGCGTCGCCCCGCCTTCCGCGGCGAGTGACGCGGGAGGCGGGGCGCGCGAGCTGCCGGGTGACCCGGCTCAGCCGGTGATGGTCACCGGCTGGTCGCCGGAGACCAGGCGCCAGTCGACGGAGGCGAAGAGGGCGGGGTCGATCGTCTCGTTGGCGATCACCCAGTCGATGAGCAGCTGGCGGATCTCCTGCTGGCCGTTGACGACGACGGGCGCGGTGGAGACGGCGGGGAAGCCGCCGCCACCGGACTGGCGGTAGTTGTTGACCGCGAGCACGAACTCCTGGGCGTCGGCGACGGGGACCCCGCCGTAGGCGAGGTCGCGGATGCGCGAGCCCGGCGCCGCGGCGACGTCGATGTCGTAGGTCAGCGGCTCGTCGAGGCCGAACACGGAGTCGAAGTTGTAGTCGGGGGTGCCGCCCGGTGCCGTCGCGGTGACGGCGTTGGTCAGCTCGGCGACGCTCGCGGTGGTGTCGCCGGCGGCCAGCTGCTGGAAGTAGCGGGCGGAGAACTCGAGGTAGTCGCGCAGCTGGGCCCCGGTGATCCGCACCCCGAGCAGCGTGTTGTCGAAGACGTAGAGCCCGGCGACGTCGCGCACGGTGATCTCACCGGCCGGGAAGACCGCCGAGCGGCTGAAGGGCGCGGCGATCGAGAGCACCGGCAGCGCGGCGTCAGCGCCGGTGAGCCCCCGCTTGACCGCGTCGGCCTGGACGTACTGGACGAAGTCGATGATCGGCACGTCCTCGACGACGCCGCGCGCCGCGGGCAGCCGCTCCACCGAGGTGCCGACGACGGAGTTGACGTAGTCGCGCACGGTCTGGTGGGCCTCGGCCACGGCCGCCACGACCTCCTCGTCGGCGTCGACGGTGTTGGAGTTGAGCGTCTGCGAGCGGGCGCCGAGCAGCTTCCAGCGCTTGGCGCGACCGTTGCGGTCGCGCACCAGCCGCAGCTCGAGGTCCATCACCGCGACCCGCATGCCCCAGTAGAGCGGCTCGCACAGCAGCACCTGCTGGCCGGTGCGCTCGTTCTCGACGTAGCGCTGGGCGATCTCCTTGTGAGCGTGGCCCACGAGGATCGCGTCGATGCCGGGCACCTGCTGGGCCAGCAGCGAGGAGGCGTTCTCGGGGTAGGGCAGCGCGTCGCCGTAGGAGGAGGACGTGTCGGCACCGGAGTGGGCCGAGACGATCACGACGTCGCAGCCCTTGCGGCGCATCTCGGGCACGAACTTCCTGGCCTGCTCGACCAGGCCGGGGAACTCCATGCGCCCCTCGACGTTGGCCTTGTCCCAGATCGCGACGCCGGGGTTGGTGAGGCCGAGGATGCCGACCCGGAGCCGGCGACCGGTGCCGGTGGCGACGGTCTTGATGACGTAGGGCGCGAAGACCGGGCGCTGGGTGACCGGGTCGACGACGTTGGCGCCGAGCAGCGGGAAGTCGAGCTGGCTCTCGAAGGTGCGCAGCGTGTCGATGCCGTAGTTGAACTCGTGGTTGCCCAGGGCGGCAGCGTCGTAGCCGACGAGGTTCATCGCAGCGGCCATCGGGTGGACCACGTCGCGGGAGATCTTCTCGATGCGTGCGTAGTAGTAGGCCAGCGGCGTGCCCTGGAGGGTGTCGCCGGCGTCGAGGGTGATGACCGGCCCCTGGCCGCGCCGCTTCTCGCGCACCGCCTCGATGAGGGTGCGGGCCTTGGCCAGCCCGATGTCGTCACCGGCGGCGTTGGTGAACTCCGCGTCCTTGAAGTAGTCCCAGTTGAGGACGTTGCCGTGCAGGTCGGTGGTGCCGAGCACGGTGAGGCGGACGTGGTTGTCGCCGCGCGGCTTGGCGGCGAGGCCGGGGGCGGCGTCGGCCGGGGTGGCGACGTAGCCGGCGGCGGCGAGGGCGGCGGCACCGGTCAGGACGGTGCGGCGCGAGGCGGGCAGGGCGTGCGACATCGAGGGGGTCCTCCCGAGACGTGGGCGCGCGGCGGGATCACCGCGCGGGACGGTTCTACCCGAGCGCACCGACACCGGTCGAGCCCTGCGACCGAGTCGTCACCTCACCGACACCCCGCCGTACGCCGCGAGCGCCCGGCCGGCCCCGCCTCAGCCGCACCACCGCTCGCGCACGGTGCGCAGCACGCGCACGTTGCGGTTGGTGGCGACGCCGAGGTGGCGCTCCACGACGGCGTTGCCCAGCCGGGCGGTGTGCACGTCGACGGGCAGCAGCAGGTGCACCGCCCGACCCACCACGCGGGCCGTCTCACCCGCACGCCCCGGCGCCTCCAGCCGGTGCACGGCCTCGGGGTCGGGATCGGCCTTGAGCAGCGACACCGTGTGGACGCCGGCGTGGCCGGCGCCGATCCGGTCGGCGTCGGCGACCAGGTCGCGCAGCTCCTCGACCGACAGGGCCACCGTGGGCACCTCGAAGCCCCGGTCGGCCAGGAACGCCGCCTCGAGCGCCGTCTCGACCTCGCGGCGCGAGGCGGCCTCCAGCGTCAGCCGCACGTTGCCGGTGCCGAGGTGACTGACCGCGTCGCGCCCGCCGGCGGCGACCACGGCGGCGAGCACGTCGTCCTTGGGGAACGTGCGCCGCGCTCCGAGGTTGATGGCGCGCAGGAAGGCGATCCAGGTGCTCACCGCTCCATCCTGGCCCTCTCGCCGTGGTCCCGTTGCCTCGCTGTGACCTTGGATCGTTAACGTGTCGGCCCATGACCCCGCGATCCAGCAAGCGCGTCCTGTCCACCCTGGCCCTCGCCGGCGCCCTCGGCCTCACCGCCACGGCCTGCGCGACCGAGACCACCACGACCGAGAGCGGCGTCCAGGTCGTCTCGGAGGGCGAGCTCACCGTGTGCACCTCGCTGCCCTACAAGCCCTTCGAGTACCGCCAGGGCGACGAGGTCGTCGGCTTCGACATGGACCTCATGCAGCGCGTCGCCGAGGCCAACGACCTCGACCTGAGCGTCGAGGTGACCGGCTTCGAGGGCATCCAGTCCGGCCAGGCCCTCAACTCCGGCACGTGCGACGTCGCCGCCGCCGGCATGACGATCACCCCCGAGCGCGAGGAGGCGGTGGACTTCTCCGAGCCGTACTTCGACGCCACCCAGGCCCTGCTCACCACCGACGAGTCCATCGACTCCCTCGAGGCCCTCGACGGCATGACCCTCGGCGTCATGAGCGGCACGACCGGCGAGCTCTACGCCGAGGACAACGCCCCCGAGGGCGTCGAGATCAAGTCCTTCGAGGACCTCGGCCTGCAGACCCGCGCCGTGCAGGGCGGGCAGGTCGACGCGATCATCCAGGACAACGGCCCCCTCCTCGACCTGGCCAAGGAGAACGACGACCTCTTCGTGACCGCCGAGTTCGACACCGGCGAGTCCTACGGCTTCGCGGTCCGCAAGGACCAGAACGACCCGCTCCTGGAGAGCATCGACACCGTGGTCTCCGACGCCCGCGACGACGGCTCCTACGACGAGATCTACGAGAAGTGGTTCGGCCAGGCCCCCACCGACGCCCGGTGACGTCGCCCGGCACGACCGCCCCCGTCCCGGCCGACGTCAGGAGACCGACATGGCCATGAGTCCCCGCAAGCGCGCGCGCGTCAGTCGCGCGGTCCAGTACGTCGTCCTGGCCGTCCTCGTGGTCGCCGTCGCCCTCGTGGCCGACTGGAAGACCCTCGGCTCGACCTTCCTCGACCCCGACCTGGCGCGCGAGCAGTTCCCCGACATCATCTCGGTGGCGCTGAAGAACACGATCCTCTACACGATCGGTGCGTTCGTCTTCGGTCTCGCGCTCGGCCTCGTGCTGGCCCTGATGCGGCTGTCGTCGGTGGGGCCCTACCGCTGGCTGGCCACGACGTTCATCGAGTTCTTCCGCGGCGTGCCGGCGCTGATCGTCTTCATCGGCTTCTACTTCGGCCTGCCGATCGCCTTCCCGGGCCGCCAGATCCCCGGCGGCACCTTCGGCGTCGTCGTCATCGCCCTCGGCCTGGTGGGGGCGGCCTACATGGCCGAGACCATCCGCGCCGGCATCCAGGCGGTGCCGAAGGGGCAGATGGAGGCCGCCCGGTCGCTGGGCATGTCGCACTCGCGCGCCATGGTCACGATCATCGTGCCCCAAGCCTTCCGCATCATCCTGCCGCCGCTGACCAACGAGCTGATCCTGCTCACCAAGGACTCCTCGCTGGTCTACGTCGTCGGGCTGACCTTCGCCGACTACGAGCTGACCAAGTTCGGGCGCGAGGGCCTCAACGACAACGCCAACCTCACGCCGCTGTTCCTGGCGGCGCTGTGCTACCTGCTGATCACCGTCCCGCTGTCCATCGTCGTGCGACGCATGGAAGCCCGATCCGAGAGGGCCCGCTGATGACCGAGCGCACCCGCGAGTCCGGGGCGGCGATCGACGTCCTGCAGCTGCACAAGTACTTCGGCGACAACGAGGTGCTCCAGGGCATCGACTTCCACGTCGGCAACGGCCAGGTCGTCTGCGTCATCGGCCCCTCGGGCTCGGGCAAGTCGACGCTGCTGCGCTGCGTCAACCTGCTGGAGACGCCCACCTCGGGCAAGATCTTCATCGAGGACACCGAGATCACCGACCCCGACGTCGACGTCGACGCGGTGCGCAGCCGCATCGGCATGGTCTTCCAACAGTTCAACCTCTTCCCGCACATGACCGTGCTGAAGAACCTCACCGTCGCCCAGCAGAAGGTGAAGGGACGCGGCAAGGACGAGGCGGTCGAGTGCGCCCGCCGCAACCTGGCCAAGGTGGGGCTGGCCGAGCGCGAGGACGCCTACCCCGCGCACCTGTCGGGCGGTCAGCAGCAGCGCATCGCGATCGCGCGGGCGCTGTCGATGGACCCCGACATGATGCTCTTCGACGAGCCGACCTCCGCGCTCGACCCCGAGCTGGTCGGTGACGTCCTGGGCGTCATGAAGGACCTCGCCTCCGAGGGCATGACCATGATGGTCGTGACCCACGAGATGGGCTTCGCCCGCGAGGTCGGCGACAAGCTGGTCTTCATGGACGGCGGCGTGATCGTCGAGGAGGGCGACCCCGTCGCCGTGCTCGGCGACCCCCAGCACGAGCGCACGCAGTCGTTCCTCTCCAAGGTGCTCTGAGCCCAGCCGCCCACCGCACCGCACCGCACCACGTAACCACGTACGCCGGACGGCGCCGGTCCCCCGCGGGGGCCGGCGCCGTCCGGCGTACGTGAGCCGGCACACGTCCGCTGGATTGCATAGCCTTCCTATGCAACAGTGGAGGACGTGGACGACGAGACCGCTGCACCAGCCCCCGGCACCGGGACACGCGAGCGGGAGAACGACGAGCTGCGCGCGCTGAGCAACGACCTCGTCGTCCACGCCGCCCGCCTGGTGCGCGCCGTGCGCCGCCAGCACCCCTTCCCCGCGGGGATCCGGGTGCTCTCGCTGCTCGACGAGCACGGCGCCACCGGCGTCAGCGCCCTCGCCGCCCTCGACCGCTGCTCGCAGCCCACGATGTCCAACGCCGTGAGCCAGCTCGTCGAGCGCGGCTGGGTCGGCAAGCAGCCCTCCCCCGACGACGGCCGATCCACGCTGGTGGCCCTGTCCGAGGCGGGCCGCCAGGAGCTGCGCCGCACCCGCGACCTCAACGCCTCCGTCGTGGCCGAGCGCGTCGCCGCCGGCCCGCACACCACCGAGGACCTCGCCACGGCCGTCGCCGTCCTGCGCGACCTCCTCGACACCGAGAAGGGAATCTGAACGTGACCACCTCGCACGCACCAGCGCAGGGGACCTCCATGCTGCGTCAGCCCCGGGCCGTCTGGGCCGTGGCCTTCGCCTGCGTCATCGCCTTCATGGGCATCGGCCTGGTCGACCCGATCCTCAAGGACATCGCCGCCCAGCTGCAGGCGACGCCGAGCCAGGTCTCGCTGATGTTCACCAGCTACATGGCGATCATGGGCGTGGCGATGCTGGTCACCGGCGTGGTCAGCAGCCGCATCGGCCCCAAGCGCACGCTGCTCGCGGGCCTCGCCCTCATCATCGTCTTCGCCGGCCTCGCCGGAGCCTCCGACACCGTGGGCCAGATCGTCGGCTTCCGCGCGGGCTGGGGCCTGGGCAACGCACTCTTCGTGGCCACCGCGCTCTCCACGATCGTCTCGGCCGCGGCCGGCTCGACCGCGCAGGCGATCATCCTCTTCGAGGCCGCCCTGGGCATCGGGATCGCCTCCGGCCCGCTCGTGGGCGGGCTGCTCGGCGAGCAGTCGTGGCGGGCGCCGTTCTTCGGCGTCTCGGTGCTCATGCTCCTCGCCCTGGTCGCGACGGCCGTGCTGCTGCCGGCCACGCCGCCGACCGGACGCCGCACCTCGCTGGCCGACCCCTTCCGCGCGCTGCGCCACCGCCCCCTGCTGCTGCTCGGTGTCACCGCGATCTTCTACAACATCGGCTTCTTCACCATCCTGGCCGCGGGCCCCTTCGCCCTGCCGGAGGCCGGCATCCTCGAGATCGGCTGGATCTTCTTCGCCTGGGGCCTGCTGCTGGCCTTCACCTCGGTCTTCGTGGCCCCGCTCGTGCAGCGCGCGATCGGCACCGTGCCCGCGATCATCGCCATGCTGGCGCTCTTCGCACTCGACCTGGCCATGATGGCCGTCTTCACCACCCACGTGCCGGTGGTCGTCGCGGGCATCGTCGCCTCGGGCGCCTTCATCGGCATCAACAACACCCTCATCACCGAGGCGGTCATGGGCGCGGCCCCGGTGGAGCGGCCCGTCGCGTCGGCGGCGTACTCCTTCCTGCGCTTCTGCGGCGGCGCCGTGGGCCCGTTCGTGGCGCTCAAGCTCGGCGAGAGCGTCGACGAGCACGCGCCCTTCGTCTTCGGCGCCGCCGCGGTGCTGGTCGGCGTGGTCGTGCTGGCGGCCGGGCGCCACGTGGTGGCGGGGCGCACGCCTCACGCCGAGGTGGGCAGCCGCGCGGAGGCCGAGGCCGTCCTGGTGGGCGACGTCGACTGACCCGGGACCCTGACCGCCGACCGTCTGGACGAAGCAGCGCCCGGAGCCCGAGGGCTCCGGGCGCCTGCTCCCCCACGGAAGGCCGTCCAGCGGGTCCGGCGGTGGCTCAGCCCTGGGGCAGGGCCACCGTGATCGTGGCGACGCCGACCAGGAAGTCGCCGGGGATGGCCTTCTTCCCGCTCAGGCCGTAGGTGGAGTTGAGCAGCTTGGCCGCCACGGGCGAGACGAGCACCTTCGTGCCCTGCAGCGTCGCGGTGGAGTCGGTGGTCTTGAGCGGGTTGAGCGTGCGCCCGTCGAGCTGGAAGAGGAACGCGCTGCTCACCGCGGTCTGGCCGTTGACCGCGACGTCGCCGTAGACGCGCGAGACGCCCGGGTCGACGTTGAGGTTCGACAGCCGCACCGTCGTGCCGCCGGCACTGAGGGTCAGCCCCGAGCCCTCGTGCTGGACCTGGCCGATCACGTAGGGCGAGACCTCGCCGGGCTCGAAGACCGTCACGTTGCCGCCGGTGATGGGGAAGACCAGCGAGCCCTTGACCAGCTTGGCCGTGCCGACCACGCCGGGCGTCACGCCGAGGGAGGACAGCGCGTCGGTGAAGCCCTTGTCGAGCTTGACCGCGGTCGTCTTGCCCCGCAGCGCGTCGATCGAGGCGACCGCCGCCGGCGCGCTCCCGGCGCCGCCACCGTCGTCGTCGCCGCAGGCGGCCAGGGGCAGGGTGAGCAGGGCGAGGCCTGCGAGCGCGGCGACGCGGCGGCGCGAGGGGGCGAGGAGCGGCATGGAGCGTCCTAGGAGGCGCGGAGGGAGGAGCTGACGTCAGGCGATTCGGTGACCTGGCTCACCCGGATTGGTCCCGCGCCGCCGCGGTCTGGTCCACCGGGGCTCCGCGCCGCCGGCGGCGGGCGCGCTCAGAGGTTGCCGCGGCGGTCCTGCTCGCGCTCGATGGCCTCGAAGAGCGCCTTGAAGTTGCCCTTCCCGAAGCCCAGCGACCCGTGGCGCTCGATGAGCTCGAAGAACACCGTCGGGCGGTCGCCGACGGGCTGGGTGAAGATCTGGAGCAGGTAGCCGTCCTCGTCGCGGTCGACGAGGATGCCGCGCGCCTTCAGCTCCTCGATCGGCACCCGCACCTCGCCGATGCGCGCGCGCAGCTCGGGGTCGTCGTAGTAGGAGTCGGGCGTGGCGAGGAACTGCACGCCGCGGGCGCGCATGACGTCGACGCTGCGCAGGATGTCGCCGGTGGCCAGCGCGAGGTGCTGGCAGCCGGGGCCGGCGTAGAAGTCCAGGTACTCGTCGATCTGCGAGCGCTTCTTGGCCACGGCCGGCTCGTTGAGCGGGAACTTCACGCGGTGGTTGCCGCTCGCCACGACCTTGCTCATCAGCGCGGAGTAGTCGGTGGCGATGTCGTCGCCGACGAACTCCGCCATGTCGGTGAAGCCCATGACCCGGTGGTAGAAGTCGACCCACTCGTCCATCCGGCCGAGCTCGACGTTGCCCACGCAGTGGTCGACGGCCTGGAAGAGGCGGGCCGGGTCGCCGGCGCGCCGCTCCACGGTGCCCGTGCGGGCCACGTAGCCGGGCAGGTAGGGGCCGTCGTAGCGGCTGCGGTCGACGAGGGTGTGGCGCGTCTCGCCGTACGTCGCGATCGCTGCGGTCCGCACGGTGCCGTGCTCGTCGCTCTCGTCGTGGGGCTCCACCAGCACCGTGGCCCCGCAGGCGCGGGCGTGGGCGACGCAGCGGTCCACGTCGGGCACCTCCAGGGCCAGGTCGACCACGCCGTCGCCGTGGCGGCGGTGGTGGTCGGCCAGCGGGCTGGCGGGGTCGACGGCGCCGGTGAGCACGAAGCGCGCGCTGCCCGAGCGCAGCACGAAGGAGACCGCCTCGCGGTGGCCGGTCTCGGGGCCGCGGTAGGCGACCAGCTCCATGCCCATCGCCAGCTGGTACCACCCCGCGGCCATGGTGGCGTTGCCGACCACGAACCCCACGGCGTCGAGGGCGTTGACCGGGAAGGGGTCGCGGCTCGGGTCGTGCTCGACCAGGCCCACCAGCTGCTGGAGCTGCTCGAGGGTGAGGTCGGCACGCAGCTCCTCGGGAGTGAGGGCACGGTGCGCAGCGGTCGTGGTCTCGGGGGTGGCGGTCATGGCCTCAGGATGGTGAGGGGCGGTCAGGATGTGCAACAGTTCTCCGGATCACCGGACAACCTGCACGGTCGAGGAGGCGCACGTGGACGATCTCGACCGCAGGGTGCTCGAGCTCTTCGCCGAGCAGCCCCGCCTCGGCGTGCTGGAGGCCTCCCGACGCCTCGGGGTGGCCCGCGGCACCGTGCAGGCCAGGCTCGACCGCCTCGCCGCCCGCGGTGTCGTCACCGGGTGGGGCCCCGACCTGTCGCCCGAGGCGCTCGGCTGGCCGGTCACGGCGTTCCTGACCCTGGAGATCCGTCAGGACTTCTCCCCCGACGGCGGCGCCCACGACGTGGTGGGCGAGCACCTCGCCGGCATCCCCCAGGTGCTCGAGGTGCACACCACCACCGGCTCCGGCGACCTGCTCGCGCGGGTCGTGGCCCGCTCCAACACCGACCTGCAGCACGTCATCGACCGGGCGCTGGCCCACCCCGCGATCCTGCGGTCCTCGACCACGATCGCCCTGGCCACGCCGGTGCCCCACCGGGTGCTGCCCCTCGCCCGCCTGGCGGCGGGCCGGCCCCCGGGCTAGACCTCGTCGGGCGGCGGGGGCGCGGGGGCGAGGGCGGCCGTGACCTCCCGGGCGGCGCGCATGACGTGCTCGGCGACCGTGCGCTCGTCGACGTCGCCCATGCTGACGATGCCCACGCTGCCCTCGAGGCCGTCGACGTCGATGGGGGCGGCCAGGCCCTGGGCGCCGGTCTGGAGCTCGCCGAGCGTCACGACGTAGGGCGGGCGCGGCCCCTGGGCCCGGCCGGCGAGGATCGCCTTGCCCGCCGCGCCCTGGAGGAGGGGGTGGCGCGTGCCGACCCGGTAGGAGACGTGGAAGTCGGTCCACGAGGGCTCCACCACCGCGACGGCGAGCGCCTCGTTGCCCTCGGCCACGGTCAGGTGGGCGGTGTGGCCCACGGCCTCGGCCAGGGTGCGCAGCACCGGCCCGGCGACGTCGCGCAGCACGGGGTGGACGGCCGAGGCGATGTGGAGCACGCCGAGCCCGACGTGGAGCCGCCCCCGTGCGTCGCGCCGCACCATCGAGTGCTGCTCCAGCGTGCTGACCAGGCGGTAGACGACCGTGCGGTTGACCTCGAGGGCCGCCGCGAGCTCGGTGACCGTGAGCCCGCCCGCCGAGGCGGCCAGCACGTCGAGGACGCGCAGGCCCCGGTCCAGGGTCTGGGACGTCTCGGCCGACATGGGGCGAGTCTAGGACGGCCCTCGCCCGGGGTCGGGCTCAGCCCGACTTGCGCGCCGCCCAGTCGCGGATGCGGTCGATGCGGGCCCGCAGCTGCTCGGCGTTGGCGATGGCCGCCGCCGGGCCGCCGCACTCCTTGCGCAGCGCGGCGTGGGTGATCCCGTGGGCCTGGCCGGTGCGGTGGTGCCACGCGGCCACGAGCCCGTTGAGCTCGCGCCGCAGCACCGCCAGCTGCTCGTGGGTGCTGACCTGGGTCACCGAGTCGGCCGGGCGCGTCTGCGCCGCGCTCGGGGGCGCCGCCGCCTTCTGCTTGCGCGCCCGGTCGCTCTGGCGCTGCTGGAGCAGCTCGCGCATCTGGGAGGGCTCGAGCAGGCCGGGGATGCCGAGGAAGTCCATCTCCTCCTCCGAGCCGACGTGCACCTCGCCCTCGTGGCCGAACTCGCCACCGTCGTAGAGCACCCGGTCGAAGCGCGCCTCGGAGCCGAGCGCCTCGAAGGGCAGCTTGTCCTCCTCCGCGGAGGCCGACTCCCCCTGCTGCGCCTCGGCGAGCAGGTCGTTCTCGGCGGCGAAGATGTCGTCCTCGTCGGTGACCGTGCGCCCGAGCACGTGGTCGCGCTCGACCTCCATCTCCGAGGCGAAGCCGAGCAGGCGCGGCACCGACGGCACGAAGACCGACGCCACCTCGCCGCGGGTGCGCGCACGCACGAAGCGGCCCACCGCCTGGGCGAAGAACAGCGGCGTGGAGGTGGTCGTGGCGTAGACCCCCACGGCCAGGCGCGGCACGTCGACGCCCTCGGAGACCATGCGCACCGCGACCATCCACCGCGAGTCGTCCTCGGCGAAGGCGGTGATCTTCTTGGAGGCCGCCTTCTCGTCGGAGAGGACCACGGTGGCCGACTGCCCGGTGATCTGGCGCAGGGTCTTGGCGTAGGAGCGCGCGGAGTCCTGGTCGGTGGCGATGACCAGGCCCCCGGCGTCGGGCACGTGACGGCGCACCTCGGTCAGCCGGCTGTCGGCGGCGGCCAGCACCGAGGGGATCCAGGAGCCGCCGGGGTCCAGCGCGGTGCGCAGGGCCTGGTTGGTGAGGTCCTTGGTCAGCGGCTCCCCGAGGCGGGCGGCCACCTCGTCGCCGGCGCGGGTGCGCCAGGTCATCTCCCCGGAGTAGGCCAGGAAGAGCACGGGGCGCACGACGTGGTCGGCCAGCGCGTGGGCGTAGCCGTAGGTGTAGTCGGCCACCGACCGCGGGATGCCGTCGCCGCCCGGCGCGTAGGTGACGAACGGGATCGGGTTGACGTCGGAGCGGAAGGGCGTGCCGGTGAGGGCCAGCCTGCGCGCGGCGGGCTCGAAGGCCTCGCGCACGCCCTCGCCCCACGACAGCGCGTCACCGGCGTGGTGCACCTCGTCGAGGATCACCAGCGTCTTGAAGCGCTCCGTGCGGATCCGCATGGCCAGCGGGTTGACCGCGACGCCGGCGTAGGTCACCGCGATGCCGACGTAGTCCTCCGACGTGCGGCCCTTGCCGGCCGAGTAGGCCGGGTCGATCGGGATGCCCGCGCGCGCGGCGGCCTCGGCCCACTGGAGCTTGAGGTGCTCGGTGGGGGCGACCACGGTGATGCGGTCGATCATCCGGCGCCCCAGCAGCTCGGCGGCCACCGACAGCGCGAAGGTCGTCTTGCCCGCGCCGGGCGTCGCCACGGCGAGGAAGTCGCGGGAGGGCCCGTCGAAGTACTTCTCCATCGCCGCCTGCTGCCAGGCGCGCAGCGACGGGGCCGTGCCCCAGGCGGCGCGCTGCGGGAAGGCGGGACTGAGCGCGGGGACGAGGTGGGGTGCGGGCTCGGAGCCGCCCGTCACGCGTCGTCGCCCGCGTCGTCCTTCATGTTCTCCCAGGCGTCCTTGCACTCGGGGCACACGGGGTACTTCTCCGGCGCACGGCTCGGCACCCAGACCTTGCCGCACAGGGCGACGACCGGGGTGCCCATGACCATCGCCTCGGTCAGCTTGTCCTTCTCGACGTAGTGGGAGAAGCGCTCGTGGTCACCGTCGTCGGTCGGGACGGTGCGCTGGTCCTCGCGGACCTTCTCGTCGACCGCGGTGCCGGTTCCGAATCCGAAGCTCACCCGGCCAGTGTAGGCGAGCCGGACCTCAGTTGAGCTCGGGGTCGGCGGGCCGGGTGGCGTGCCAGGCCAGCTCCCCCGGCTGGCGCCGCACGACGTCGCGACGCAGGTCGGTGACGTCGTCGCGGAAGACGTCGTCGGCGGTGCCGGGCACCACCAGCCAGTCGCCCCCGGCGATCTCGCCCTCGAGCTGTCCGGCGCCCCATCCGGCGTACCCCGCGAAGACCCGTACGCCGAGGAGCGCGTCGGCCACCTGCTCCACGGGCGTGCCGAGGTCGACCAGCCCGAGCCGGTCGACGACGGCGCGGAAGCCCGCGGGCGGCTCCCCCGGCCCCAGCAGCGCGAGCGCGATCGCCCCGTCGGCGGAGACCGGGCCGCCCTGGAAGAGCACGTCGGGCTCGACGACCAGGCGGTCCCAGCCCTCGAGCACCTGCTCGACGCTCACCGGGGTGGGCCGGTTGAGCACGACGCCGACCGCGCCCTCGGCGTCGGCGTCGAGCAGCAGCACGACGGTGTCGGCGAAGTGGGGGTCGAGCAGGCCCGGCCCCGCCACCAGCAGCATGCCCGCACCGACCTCGCTCATGGAGCCATCATGGCACCGGGGCGGTGGGTGCGATCAGGCCGCGAGGGCCGCGCGCAGGCGCCCGAGCAGGCCGGCGGACCGGTGGGCCACCGCGGGCTCGAGGCTCGCGCCCGGCCGCCAGCCGGCGCGCGCCCGCGCCTCGATACGGGCCCCGGCACGGGCCGCTGCGGCGGTGGCGTGGGTGCCGGCCTGTCCGGCCATCACGGCCAGCAGGTGGTGCTCCTTGGCCGACGCCTTGCGCAGCGCGGCGGCCATCACCTCGTCACGGGGCTCGGCGCGGTAGTGGTCGAGCACGGCGCGCACCCCGGGCATCTCGTCGGCCGTGCCGCGCCAGGCGGCGACGACGGCGTCCTCGAGCGCCATCGGCTGGTGGACCAGCTCGCGCTCGATGCGGCCCGACAGGCGGGTGTGCCAGCGCAGCTGGAGGGCGCCGAGCAGGTCGAGCTCGTCGTGGAAGGCGCTCGTGGCGCCCTCGACGTCGAGCGGGAGCAGGCCGTCGACGCGGGCGTCGGCGGCGGCGATCACGGCGCGGAGGATCTCCCCGCGGTTGCGGTGGCTGTTCCAGGTCATGGTCACTCCTCGGTCGTTCACGGTTCACGTACCGTGAGTACGTACCGATGGTAGGGCGGCATACCGGCGGTATCCAAGCACCACAGGGGTGACCTGGGCCCGATCCGGCGTGATCCCGCCCACCCGGCGCCACCGGCCCGTGGCGGCGGCCACATAGGGTGGGCCCATGGCGAAGTCCTCGGTCTCCAAGCTGGTCCCCAAGGTGCCCGCGGTGCCGGGCGTCAGCCGTCGCCAGCAGTACTCCGCGTCGACCAAGCGGGCCCTCGTCGACGTGGCCGAGCAGATGTTCACCGAGCACGGCTACGCCTCCACCTCGCTGGACTCGATCGTGGCCGGGGCCGACGTCACCAAGGGCGCCCTCTACCACCACTTCAGCGGCAAGCAGGCCCTCTTCGAGGCCGTCTTCGAGCGGGTGGAGTCCGACGCGGCGCGTGCGATCCAGAAGGTGCTGCGGGGCAAGAAGGACCCCTGGGAGAAGGCCCGGGCCGGGCTGCGCACCTTCCTCGAGGTGGTCCAGGAGCCGGGCTACCGCCGCATCGTCGTGCAGGAGGGCCCGGCCGTGCTGGGCTACGAGCGCTACCGCGAGCAGGAGGAGCGCTCCACCTACGCCAACGTCCTGGAGATCATGCGCTCGGTGCTCGGCGCCGGGCCGTGGGAGCTCGAGGACGAGATGCTGCAGACCTTCTCCCGCATCTTCTTCGGCGCCATGGCCTCGGCCGGGGAGTCCGTGGCCGGCTCCGACGACCCGATCGCGGCCGCCGCCCGGGTCGAGGCCGCCATCGGCTTCATGATCGCCGGCTTCCAGGCCCTCGCCGACGCCGGCGTGATGCTGCCGACCGGTCCGCTGGGGCCGATCACCACCACCGACTGACGCCGACCGGACCAGTGGTCCCGGGCCGGGCTACTTGGCGAAGGTGACCGAGCCGCCGTCGGTGGGCACCAGCTCGATCCAGGTGCGTCCGGCCGGCACGCTCAGCGCGCCCGCCTTGGTGGACAGCTCGAGCGGCTGGTCGAGTCCCGGCTTGGTCCAGGTGCCGCGCACGAGCGTGCCGCCGTGGAAGAGCATCGCCTCGCCCTTGCCCTCGAGGGTCGTCTCGGGCACGGGGTTGCCGGCCGGGTCGAGGTAGCCCGCGTCGCCGACCGGCACGCGCAGCACGAGCACCGTGTCGGCGGGGAACTCGTCGCCCTGCGCGGCGAAGGTGTCGGTGTTGGTGTAGCCGCCGTCGGCGTAGGTCCAGCTCGTGGTGTGGCTGCCGGAGAAGCTCGCGGCCAGCGACCGCGCCGGCTGGCCCGTGGGCAGGTCGGACTCCTCGCCCCAGGGCAGGTAGTCGCTGGGCCGCTCGGCGGCGCCGTCGGTCAGCGTCGTGGTCGCCGCGAGGTCGGTGAAGAGGTTGTAGGGCGCGCTGCGCGAGGAGTCGCGGAAGAAGCCCTTGGCGCCCTCGGCGAAGAAGGTGATCCCGGCCTGCTTGATCCGCCCGATCGTGACCGCGGCGGCGCCGCTGGTCACCACGGCGGCGTCGGCGGGGGACACGATCCCGATGTCGCTGGCCCGCATCGAGCGCACCGGACCCACCGTGCCGGGGATCTCGGAGTAGAAGAAGGCGGCCAGGCGGGTCATCCCGCCCTCCACCAGCTCCTCGACCACCAGGTCGGCCTCGCCCAGGCCCAGCTGCGGGGCCGCGGAGGAGGTGTTGTCCATCTTCAGCACCATGACCGGGTGGCGCTGGGCGGCCGACTCCCCCTTGCCCACCGGCAGGCCGGTCAGCGGCCACGTCGCCTCGAGCCGCTCCCCCGCGGCGACGTCCTGGGCCTCGGCGCCGCCCCCGGAGCCGTCGGAGGACTCCTCGCCCCCGCCGCACCCGGCGAGCACCAGGGCGGCGGCGGCGAGCAGGGCGGTGGCGCGCGCGGCGCGCCGGCGGGTCGGGACGGGACGGATGAGCACGTCGGGCTCCGATCGGTGGGAGGTGCGGAAGGACGGAAAGGCTACTGAGTCGATCGACAAAACCAGCGACCGCCCCCAGTGTGCGACCCGGACGCGCTCCGTGGACGGAGGCGCGCGGGCCGCAGCACCGACGGCGGTCGGCTGCGCGGTGCGGGATCAGCCGCGGGAGATGGTGGCCCCACCGTCGACGTAGAGGGTCTGACCGGTGATGTAGGAGGCCTCGTCGCTGGCCAGGAAGGTCACCGCGGCGGCGATGTCCTCGGGGTGGCCGACGCGCTTCACGGGGTTGGCCTCGCCGCTGAGGCGGCGGAACTCCTCGACGTCCATCTTGAGCCGCGCGGCGGTCTGGTCGGTCATGTCGGTGGCGATGAAGCCCGGCGCGACGGCGTTGACGTTGACGCCGAAGGCGCCCAGCTCGAGGGCGAGGGTCTTGGTGAAGCCCTGCAGGCCCATCTTGGCCGCGGAGTAGTTGGCCTGGCCGCGGTTGCCCAGCGCCGAGGTGCTGGAGGTGTTGACGATCTTGCCGTAGCGCTGCTCCACGAAGTGCTTCTGCGCGGCCTGGCTCATCAGGAAGGCGCCCTTGAGGTGCACGCCCATGACGAGGTCCCAGTCGAGCTCGGTCATCTTGAACAGCAGGTTGTCGCGGGTCACGCCGGCGTTGTTGACCAGGATGTGCAGGCCGCCGAGCTCCTCGACCACGCGGGCCACGGCCGCCTCGACCGAGGCCTTGTCGCTGACGTCGCAGCCGATGCCGACCGCCTGGGTGCCCAGGGTGGCCGCCGACTCCGCGGCGGCGGACTCGTCGAGGTCCACGATCGCGACCGCGGCCCCCTCCTGAGCGAAGCGCTGGGCGGTGCCGAGCCCGATGCCGCGAGCGGCTCCGGTGATCACGGCCACGCGTCCGTCGAAACGACCCATGCTGCTGTCCTCCTCAGTGGCCGCGGGCGCGGCCGGTGGTGTACGTCGAGACGCCGGTCACCCTAGGTCACCGGCCCGGGGGCGGTGACGTCAGTCCAGCGCCGACCGCAGCCGCGCGGCGTACGACGCACGCTCGCCGTCGTCGTAGCGCTGCCGCGGCCAGAAGAAGCCCCGCAGGCCGTCGCCCTTGGTGCGCGGCACGACGTGCAGGTGCAGGTGGGGCACCGACTGGCTGACGGTGTTGTTGATCGAGACCCAGCTGCCCTGCGCGCCCAGCGCCTCGACCACCGCGGTGCAGAGCCGCTGGGCCGCGGCCAGGAACGGGTCGCGCAGCTCGCCGGGCAGGTCGGGCAGGGTCACGACGTGGGTGCGCGGCACGAGCAGCACGTGGCCGCGGAAGACCGGTCGCTGGTCGAGGAAGGCGACGAGGTCGTCGGTCTCCAGCACGAGGTCGGCCGGGGTCTCCCCCGCCACGATCGCGCAGAAGACGCAGCCGGCCTCGCTCACTCGCACACGACCCCGGCGCAGCGCGGGTCGAGCACGACGCGGCCGGCGCCCGCGCTGGCGTCGAAGTGGTGGGCGTCCTGCACGCCGTAGGTCCAGCGCAGGCCGTGGGCCCGCATGGCGCTGACCACGGCGTGGGCCGAGGAGCGCCACGCGACCCTCGGGTGCGAGCGGGAGGGCCACCAGGTGTTGGGCACCGTGCCCTGCTGGGAGCGGTAGGGGTTCTCCCACGGGTTGACGTCGAGGGAGCGGCCGTAGGAGTGCGGGGAGCGCACGCCCGGGCGCCCGACGACGTCGCGGCAGTTGAAGGCCGAGGTGTTGTCGGCGGCCATCGAGGCGTAGTCGTCGGCGCCACCGAGGCGCTTCGACCAGCCGAAGCGGTCCACGCGGTACATCGCGCGGATCGGCAGCTGCTCGCGGTACATCTGGCCCAGCGCGCCCGCCATCTGGCCGACGGCGCCGGTGGCGGCCACCAGCTCACCGCGGTAGCGGTAGCCGTCGAAGCCCCAGTAGTTGATGCGCAGCAGCCGCAGGCCGGAGCGGCCCACGGGGCAGCCGGCGTGCCAGCTGCGGCCGGTCATCTGCTTCCAGACCCCGTCGGGGATGGTGGTGACGACCGGGCGGGCGCCCTCGCCGGTGGCGCGGGGCTGGCGGGGCAGGGAGATGCGGGGCCGCGGGGCGCCGGCGGGCAGTGCGACCGGGGTGCCCGGCGGGCGGTTGTCGACCAGGTGCGTGCCGCTGACCGAGCGCTCGAGCCAGGCCTTGGCGGGGGCGAGGGCGCGGTAGACGGTGTCGACGCGGGGGCGCACCGTCAGCGAGGCGCGGCCCTGGTCGTCGGTGCGCACCCGGACCGGGTCGCTCCACGCCTTCGCGCCTCGCGGCTTGCTCTGCACCGTGACGCGCCCCGCCACCGGCGTGCCGCTGCCGGTGGTCCACCGCACCGCGAGGTCCACCGACCGCTCGTCGACGACCTTCCCGGGCCCGCCCAGGCGCAGGTCGGAGCCGCGCTTGCGCAGCGGCAGCACCGTGGTGACCTCGGCCGCCGGGTGGGCCGCGTCGCCGGCGAAGGACGCGCGCACGACGTTGTCCTTCGGCGCGCGGGCGACCACGACGTCGACGACCACCGCGCCGGCCTCGTCGGTCAGGGCGCGGGCGACCTCGGCCCACTCCCCTCCCCGGCGCCGCTCGACGACGACCTCCGCCCCGGTGACCGGGGCGCCGGCGTCGTCGCGCAGCGTCGCCGTGAGCGGCGTGGCGGTGTCGGCGTACCGCGCGGGCGCCTCGAGGCTCAGCCCCGGTGCGGGGGCCGCACCCGCGGGCACGACCGTCAGGGCCGCGCCCGCGAGGGCGGCGCAGACGAGCAGGACGAGCAGGCGCAGAGGGGTCTGCAGCAGGGACGGCATGGCGCTCAGTGTGCCGATCCCCCGCGCCGATGGGCAGCCCCCACGCGGGCGAGGCACGCGCGGGGCCCGCCCCGGTCCCGGCCGCCGGCTACCGCCCCGCGACCCAGGTGTCGCGCGCGTAGACCGCGGAGTCGGGGTGGTCGGCGAAGACCCCGTCGACCCCGGCGTCGAGGAAGGCCTGCACCTCGGCGAAGACGTCGCCCTTGGCGTCGGGGTCGGTGCCGGTGCGGAAGTCGGTGGCCATGAACTGGTTCTCGTCGCGCACGGTGAACACCACGACCCGCAGGCCCGCCGCGTGGGCGTCGTCGACGACGTCGCTGGGCCCGGTCAGCGCCCCGGAGGCGTCGCGCGGCAGCACGACGTCCTTGTTGGGGCCCAGCCAGTCGGCGTAGCGCGCCACCTTCGCGAGCCCCGCCGGCGTCACGAGGTCGGCGTACGTCGTGTCCTTGCCGGCCGCGACGAGGTCGTAGGGCGCGCCGGTGGCGTCGACCAGCTGCTCGACGGGCGCCTCGGTGAGGCGGTCGATCTGCTTGAGGTTGGTGGTCTCGAAGGACTGGATGAGCACCTTGCTGCGCTTCTCGTCCAGGCCGAAGCGCTTGAGCTCGCGCAGCATCGGCTCCTCCAGGGACAGCCCGATGGAGTCGAAGTAGGTGGGGTGCTTGGTCTCCGGCGCGACGCCGATCCTGCGGCCGGTCTCCCGGGAGGCCTGGCGGGCCAGGCGCAGCACCTCGGTGAAGGTCGGCACCCGGAAGCGGCCGTCGTAGCGGGTGTTGTCGGGGCGCACCTGCGGCAGCCGCTCCACGGCCCGCAGGGTGCGCAGCTCGCGCAGCGTGAAGTCCTCGGTGAACCACCCGGTGACCTCGCGGCCGTCGATGGTCTTGGTGGTGCGGCGGTCCGCGAACTCGGGGTGCTCGGCGACGTCGGTGGTGCCGCTGATCTCGTTCTCGTGGCGGGCCACGAGCACGCCGTCCTTGGTCGGGACCAGGTCGGGCTCGATGTAGTCGGCGCCGAGCTGGACGGCCAGGCGGTAGGAGGCGAGCGTGTGCTCGGGGCGGTAGCCCGAGGCGCCGCGGTGGCCGACGACGACCGGGGTGCGCAGCTGGGTGACGGGCCGCTCGGCGGCAGGGGCCTGGGCGGCGCGCTCCTGCTCGAGCGCGCCGGCGCCGCCGGCGGGGCGGGCCCCGGCGGGGGCGAGGAGGCCGGGCCCGGCCAGGAGGGCCAGGGCGGTGAGCCCGGCGACGGGCAGCAGGGTGCGGGGGGAGGTCTTCCGAGAGGTCATGGGCGCACCGTAGGACGACGCCGGTGGCCGGTCGGGGAGGCGGCCGTGAACGGCGGGCGACGCGCAGCGGTCCAGCGCGGGACCCTCAGCGCACCCCGGGGGCGTAGATCACCTCGGGTCGCTCGATGCACAGGCGGGTCTCGTCGTCGGCGGCGAGCTCCGGGTGCGCGGCCAGGGCGGGCTGCAGCTGGGCGGCCAGGACGTCCATGCGGGGCACGAACGGGGTGGAGACGCCGATGTCGGCCTGGCCCGGCCGCCGTACGTCGAGGAACCAGCGCCCCGTGTTGCCGGGCGCCGACGACGACACGAAGCGGTGGATCCGCACGGTCGTCGGCGGAGCCAGCGGGGCCTCGCGCCGCTGCCAGAGTGCCCGCTGGTGGAAGGTCCCGGTGGTCTGGTCGATCCAGACCCGCGAGGTCCACACGATGCCGATGCCCAGCAGGAGCGCGAGCGAGAGGAGCCCGAGCAGGGGCACGACCACGACGGTCAGCGGCGTCCAGTCCATGGTGCCCCGCACCACGCGCAGCAGGTTCCACCCGAAGCCCGCGACCACGAGCGCGGCGACGGCGGTCATCAGCAGCCGCCACAGGATCGAGGGCCGCATCGTCTGGTCGCTCATGGTGCCTCCGAGGGGTGACCGCCCGCGACGGCGGGGAGGGGCGGGAGGGTCGGGTGGTGACTGCTCCCCGACCCTAGCCGCTGCTCGGCAGCGGTGTTTCGCGGTGCGCGCCGGGGGGCAGTGTGCCGTCGACGCCACCCCCACGCCGGACGAGAGGAACCCGCCATGCTGACCGGAGAATCCGAGGCGAGAGCCCGCATCGAGCGCGCCGCCGCCCAGGCGGAGGACAACTTGCGACGGGCCCAGCGGATGAACGGCGAGCTGGCCGAGGTGAGGTCGGTGGGCCATTCCCGCGACGGCGGGGCCGAGGTCACCGTCAGCGCCTCGGGCGTGCTGGTCGACCTGCACGTCACCGCGAAGCTCGCGCAGCGCCCCGCCGAGGAGATCCGCGCCGCCATCCTGCAGGCCAACGCCGAGGCCTGCGCGCAGGCCCAGCAGCAGGTGCGCGAGGTCTCCGGTCGTTGGCTGGGTGAGCGCAGCGAGTCGGCCGCGGAGATGGACCGGCACTTCGGCTCGATGCTCGACCAGGCCGCGACCCCGCCGGAGGACGGGCCGCGGGGCTCGGCGGGCAGTGGGGTGCTGCGATGAGCATCGACGTCACCCTGGGTGAGATGAGGGCCCACGCCTCGCACCTCGACGACATCGCGGAGACCGCCACCGAGGGTGTCGACGCCGGTCGCGCCGTCTCCATCCACGGCGACGCGTTCGGCCTGCTCTGCGCCTTCATCGGCGAGGCGCTGGAGCCGGTGCAGGCGGTGGGCGTCGACTCGGCCAAGGCGGCGGTCGCCGGCGTGTCCGGCACCGCCGACGCCGTCCGTGGCCTGGCCGACATCTTCGGCTGGACCGACGACGTCGTGAACGACCTCTTCAACGTCTTCAAGGGGCAGTGATGACCGATCCGCTCGTGGCCCCCGAGGTCGACTCGACGGCGTGGTACACCGGCGCCGGGCCGGTGGAGAGCCTGGCGGCCAGCGGGGTGGCGCTCTCGGAGGGCGACTGGGTCGAGGGCGCGGTCAACGGCGTCTTCGGCGGCCTCGAGACGCTCGCCGACATGACCGACCCCTTCGGCGCCGTCGTCGGCATGATCGGCGGCTTCATCATGGAGCACGTCGCCCCCTTCCCCGAGTGGCTGGACCAGCTCGCCGGCAACCCCGACGAGATCCGTTCCTTCGCCACCACGTGGATGAACGTCGCCGACCACCTCGACAGCAACGCCGACGACTTCCTCGCCACCGTCCGACGCGACGCCGGTCGGTGGGAGGGCCTCGCCGTCGACGCCTACACCGCCGCCGCGGACGCGCTCGAGGACATCCTCAAGGCCTTCGCCACCGCGATCCGCGGGGTGGGCGGCGCCACCGAGCTCGCCGGCGGCATCGTCGCCGGCGTGCGCGCCCTCGTGCGCGACGCCATCGTCGAGGTGGTCAGCTGGATCCTCGGGGCGATCTGGAAGTTCACCACCCCGTACCTCCCCAAGGGCCTGCAGGAGCTGGCTTCCACCGTCGTGGAGTGGGTCGCGAAGGTCCGGCGCTTCCTCGACGACCTGGTGTCGACCGTCAGCCAGCTCGGCACCCGCATGAACGACCTGATCGCCTCGATGGGCGACGGCGGCGCCAAGGTGTCGGAGGTGCTGGGGCGGTGGGGTCAGCTCTCGGTCGTCGAGCCCGGGTTCGACATGGACCGACTGGTGAGCTCGGTGTCACCCGGGGGCGGTGGCCTCAGCAGCGGGATCCCGACCCTCGCGAAGGTCACCTACGACGGTCTGACGGAGTCCACCAAGTACGTCAGCGACGAGTGAGGCCCCGGCTCGCGGAGGCCACCGACACCGCGAGCACGGAGACGAGCACGAGGGCCAGGGTGGGCGCGGCGACGACCCACCAGGCCCGTTCGGCGTAGCCGATGCCCTCGGCGAGCAGCAGGCCCCACTCGGGCGAGGGCTGGCCCGGGCCGAGCCCCAGGAAGCCGAGCGAGGCCAGCGCCAGGGTCACCCCCGGCACGCGCAGCGCGGCGTGGCGCACGACGGGGCCGACGGCGCCCGGCAGCAAGTGGCACCAGGTGCGTCGCAGCGGCCCGACCCCCAGCACGGGGAGCACCGCGACGTGGGGGCGGCCGCGGGCCTCGGTGACGAGGGCCGAGGTGTGCGCGGCCAGGGGCGCCCAGCTCACGGCCGCCACCGCCACCGCCGCACCGAGCGTCGAGGGTCCGGCGAGGGCGGCCACGAGCAGTCCGGCCACGATGGGCGGGGCGGCGTTGGTGACCTCGACCGGGCCCGCGGAGAGGCGGGGCGCCAGCCCGACCACGAGGCCCACCACGAGGCACACCGCCACCACGGCGAGGGCGGTGCCGACCGTGCTGAGCGCCCCGTGGGCCAGGCGGGCGAGCAGGTCGCGTCCGCTGGCGTCGGCACCGAGCCACAGCCCCGGTCGCGGCGCCTCGAGCCGCTCGTGGGCCGACGCGTAGGGATCGCCCGGCAGCCCGGCGAGCACCATGACCAGCAGCAGCCCCCCGGCCAGGAGCGGTACGCCGAGGGCGCGCCGGCCCGCCCGCGGGGCGGGCGCGGCGCTCGGCACGCTGGCCAGCCGCAGGGCCGGTCCGAGCAGGGCGCGCCGCAGCAGCGTCACGACGAGGCCGACCGCGACGGCCACGACGACCAGCAGCAGCACGCCGGCCTGGAGCGCCGGCACGTCCTGCGCGCTCGCCGCGCCCAGCACCGCCCGGCCCAGCCCCGGCACGGCGAAGACCTCCTCCACCGCGACCGCGCCCCCGAGCAGCCCGACCACGACGAGGCCGACCTGGCCCACGACCGACGGCAGGGCACGGCGCAGCACGGCGAGGGCCAGCCGGGCCCGGGAGCGCCCGACCAGCAACCAGGTGTGCACCCACGGCTCCCCCACCACCGCGCCCACCGCGTCGGCCAGCAGGCGGCCGACCAGTCCCCCGCCGGGCAGCCCCAGCGCGAGCGCCGGCAGCACGAGGTGCTCGGGGCCCTGCCAGCCGTAGGGCGGCAGCCAGCCCAGCCACACCGCGCCCACCAGCAGCAGCACGGCGCTGAGCACGAACTCCGGGAGCGCGGTGAGCGCCACCGCGCCGACGCCGGCGCCCGCCCCGCGGTCGCCGCGCAGCCCGCCGACCAGCGCGGGCACCGCCACGACGGCCGCGACGACCAGCGCCACCACGAGCGCGGCGAGCATGAGCGTCAGCGAGACGCCGGCCGCCGACAGCAGCCCGGGGCCGACCGGGCGCCCGGAGATCCACGACGTGCCGAGGTCGCCGCGCGCCAGGCCCGCCACCCAGTCGCCCAGCACCGCGAGCGGTCCACGGTCGAGGCCGAGCTCGGCGCGCACCGCGGCCAGCGCCGCGGGCGTCGCCTCGAGCTCGGCGTACCGCGCGCGCAGGACGGTGTACTCCGCCGAGCGCCCCGAGAGCCAGGGCAGCAGACCCACGAGCACGAGCACGCCCAGCCCGGCGCCCAGGCGCGAGGCGGTGACCAGGGCCGCCGCGCGCGTCATCCGACGGAGGTCGAGGCGTCCACCAGGGCGCGCTCGCGGGGGTCGCGCAGGGCGTCCTCGACGCGCTCCGACTCGCCCTGGACCACCCGCTCGTGCAGCAGCGGCACGACGGCGTCGGCGCCGAGCACCAGGGCCTCGACGGCCATGGTGGCGGCCTGCCGCTCGGGGCCGACCGGCAGCGCCGCGGCCTCCTCGAGAGCGGCGTCGACGTCCTCGTCGCAGAGCTGGGCGATGTTGAAGGAGCCCTCGCAGGCGAAGTCGCTGTAGAGGTAGGCCACCGGGTCGCCCGAGTCGAGCACGGTGGCGCGGGAGAGGATGAAGGCGTCGAAGGCGCCGTCGAGGGCGTCGGCCTCGATGAACTGGTACTCCCGCACGTCCTGCTCGACCTCGAAGCCCGCCGCCTCCAGCTCCTGCTCGAGCAGCACCGCCACCTCGGGCAGCTCGGCGCGGTCGGTGAAGGTGCCCAGGCTGATCTCCACCCCGTCGACCTGCGCCGGCTCGGGGCGCTCGCCGAGCAGCTCGGCGTAGGTGTCGTCGCGCAGGTCGGCGGCCCACGGGATCGCGGGGCCGAGCAGGCCCTCGGCCTCGTCGGCCCGGCCCTCGTAGACGTCGGCGACGAGCCGGGCCCGGTCGATGGCCTCGCGGGCCGCGGCCCGCACGGCCGGGTCGGCGAAGGGGCCCTCGGAGGTGTTGAGGTAGAGCGTGTTGGTGCGCGGCATCGGCACCTCGTGGATGAGCGCGGGGTCGATCTGCGTCAGCTGGCCCACCGGCACGGCCTCCACCACGTCGGCCTCCCCGGTGCGCAGCGCCGCGGCGCGCGCGGTGCCGTCGGGCACGTAGGAGACGTCGAGGCCCGCGGCCTGCGCCGGCTCGCCCCAGTAGTCGTCGAAGCGCTCCAGCGTCGCGCCCGCCGTGCCGGCCACCTCGGTCAGCTCGTAGGGCCCGGTGCCGGTGCCCACGGGCGACACCGTCCCGTCCGGGGCGTACGCCGAGGCCGCCAGCACCGCCAGCTGCGGGCTCGAGAGCCGCTGCGGCACCAGCGGGTCGGGCTCGCCGGTGGTCACCACCAGCGTGTCGCCGTCGGCCTCGGCGGTGAGGGTGACCCCGTCGAGGATCCGCGGCGGCGGGCTGGCCTCGGCCGCGGCGGTGAGCGAGGCGGCCGCCTGCTCGGCGGTCAGCTCCGTGCCGTCGTGGAAGGTGACGCCGTCGCGCACCGCGAAGCGCCAGGTGAGGTCGTCGGCCTGCTCCCAGGAGGTGGCCAGGCCCGGGAGGGCGCCGCCCTCGTCGTCGAGGGTCACCAGCGTCTCGGCGGTGCTCCAGCGCGAGAGCTTGAAGGCGTCGTCGGACAGCGGGCTCAGCCCCGAGCGCGGCGGCTGCAGCATGGCTAGGCGGATCCGGTCGTCGGCGCCCCCGCCGGCCCCGGCGTCCTGGGCGCCCGGGGCTCCGCCGCAGGCGGTGACGGAGGCCAGCAGCACCGCTGCGGCGGCGAGGTGGGAAGGACGGGGCGTGCGGATCATGCGGTGCTCTCTTCTCGGGTGGCTTCTCGGGTGGTGGGTGAGGACAGGTCGCGGGCGCCGACGAGGGCGCGGGTGGCGGGGTGGGTGGGCCTGGCGAGGAGGCGGGTGGTCGGGCCCTCCTCGACGACGCGGCCGGCGTCGAGCACGACGACGCGCTCGCAGGTCCGCTCGACGGCCTCGAGGTCGTGGCAGACCAGCAGCAGCCCGATCCCGTCGAGCCCGGCGACCACGTCGAGCACGTGGTCGCGCAGGTCGTGGTCGAGGCCGCTGACCGGCTCGTCGGCCAGCAGCAGGCGTGCCCCGCAGGCCAGGGCGCGGGCCACGGCGACCCGCTGGGCCTGGCCGCCACTGAGCTCGCCGGGGCGTCGGCGCCAGAGGTCCTCGTCGAGGCCGACGCGGGCCAGGGCGGCCCGCGCGGTGCCCACCGGGTCGCCGGGCACGCCCAGGCGGCGCGCCGGCTCGGCGACCAGGCGCTCCACGCGGTGGCGGGGGTCGAGGGAGGCGGCCGGGTGCTGGGGCACGTACTGCACCGCGCGGCGGTACCACCGCAGCGAGCGCAGGGACCCCGGTCGCACGGCGCGCCCGTCGAGGCAGACCTCGCCGCGCCCGGGGGCCAGCAGCGCCAGCGCGACCTGGAGCAGCGTGGTCTTGCCCGCCCCCGAGCGGCCGACCAGGCCCACCCGCTCCCCCGGAGCGAGCCGGAGCGTGACGTCGTCGAGCGCCGGCGCACTCGCGCCGCGGTGGTGGCCCGCGTGGTGGTGGGTGACCCCGCGCAGCTCCAGGCCGCTCACGCCACGCGCCCCTCGGCCAGGGCCACCGTGCGCGAGCAGAGCCGCGCGGCGACCTCGCGGTCGTGGGTGACCAGCAGCAGGGCGGCGCCGGTGTCCGCGCAGTGGCGCTCGAGCAGGTCGACGACGCGGGCCCGGGCCACCGCGTCGAGGGCGGTGGTGGGCTCGTCGGCCACCAGCAGGCGGGGCGCGCAGACCAGCGCGAGCACGGTGCAGACCCGCTGGAGCTGTCCGCCCGAGAGCTCGGCGGGGTGGCGCCCGAGCAGCGCCGCGGGGTCGGCCAGGTCGGCCTGGCCCAGCAGGTCGAGCACGAGGTCGCGGGCGGCGGCGCGGGTCAGGCCACGGCGGGCCCGGGCGGCCTCGACGAGCTGCGCCCCGACGCGCACCAACGGGTTCAGCGCGGTCGCCGAGGCCTGGTGCACCGCGGCCAGGCCGGCGCGCTCGCGGCGGGTGCGGCCGAGGCGGCGGCGCAGGTCGACCGGGCGCCCCTCGAGCAGCAGCCGCCCGGAGGCGGCGTACGCGGGGCCGAGCGTGCCGAGTACCGCGGCGGCGGTGAGGCTCTTGCCCGAGCCCGACGGGCCGACCAGCCCGACGCGCTCGCCGGCCGCCACGGCGAGGTCGACGCCCGACACCAGCGTGCGCGTCCCGACGCGCACGTCGAGTCCCTCCAGCTCCAGCACGGCGCCCCCCGGCCCTTCGGCGCCACCAGGCGCAATGATTATCGTTCTCAACAAGCCTGCCAGACCGCGCCCCCACCCGTCACATCGGGCCTTGCGCCGCCCCGGGGCGGGTGGCATGGTGAAGCAGCCCCGAGCGATCGCTCGGCCCACGTTCAGGAGCCTCGTGTCCGATCACCCCGACCTCGTCCTGCCCGCCCCCTCGGCCCGCGCCGTCGAGCTGCACGACCGGATGGTCGCGTTCATGCGCGACCACGTGCTGCCCGCCGAGACCACCTACGCCGAGCAGGCCTTCGCCGGCGGCCCCGACGACCACCGCGTGCCGGCGGTCATCGAGGACCTCAAGCGCACCGCCCGCGAGCAGGGGCTGTGGAACCTCTTCCTCCCCCACGAGTCCGGGCTCACCCAGCTGGAGTACGCCCCGATCGCGGAGCTGTCCGGCTGGAGCAACGACCTCGGCCCCGAGGCCATCAACTGCCAGGCGCCCGACACCGGCAACATGGAGCTGCTGCACCTGCTCGGCACCGAGGCCCAGCAGGAGCGCTGGCTGCGCCCGCTGCTCGACGGCGAGATCCGCTCGGCCTTCGCCATGACCGAGCCCGACGTCGCCAGCAGCGACGCCACCAACATCGCCACCCGCATCGAGCGCGACGGCGACGAGTACGTCATCAACGGCCGCAAGTGGTGGACCTCGGGGGCCATGGACCCCCGCTGCGCACTCTTCGTGGTCATGGGCAAGACCGACCCCGAGGCCGTCCGGCACCGCCAGCAGACCATGGTGATCGTGCCGCGGGAGACCGCCGGGGTCACCGTGGTGCGCGACCTGCCCGTCTTCGGCCACCACGACCAGCACGGCCACGCCGTCGTCACCTTCGAGGACGTCCGGGTGCCGGTCGCGAACGTCGTGGGCGAGGAGGGGGGCGGCTTCGCCGCCGCCCAGGCCCGGCTCGGCCCCGGCCGGATCCACCACTGCATGCGCGCCCTCGGTGCCGCCGAGCGCGCGCTGGCGCTGCTCGTCGCCCGCGCCCAGCAGCGCGTCGCCTTCGGCTCGCCGCTGGCCGACCAGGGCGTGGTGCGTCAGCAGATCGCCGAGTCGCGCCTGGAGATCGACCAGGCCCGCCTGCTGTGCCACCGCGCCTGCCACGTCATCGACACCCAGGGCAACAAGGCGGCCGCCTCCCTGGTCGCGATGGCCAAGGTCGCGGTGCCCCGTGCCGCCACCGCCGTCATCGACCGGGCCATCCAGGTGCACGGCGGGGCCGGCGTCACCGACGTCACGCCGCTGGCCGCGATGTACGGCTGGCACCGCGCCATGCGGCTCTTCGACGGGCCCGACGAGGTCCACCTGCGCTCGATCGCCAAGGCCGAGCTGGGCCGCGAGCCGGTCCTGCCGCCGGGCTCCACCCGGGTCTGAGCCGGCTGCGGGGCCGGCCGCGGGGCCGGCCGACGCCGGCTAGCCCCGCAGCTCGCGGCGCAGGATCTTGCCCGTGACGGTCTTGGGCAGCTCGTCGATGACGACGACCTGGCGGGGGTACTTGTAGGCCGCCATCCGCTCCTTGCAGTGCGCGATGAGCTCCTCGGGAGTGGCGCTCGCGCCGGCCTTGAGGCTGACGAAGGCCTTGACGGTCTCCCCCCGCACCTCGTCGGGCACCCCCACGACGGCGGCCTCGCGCACCGCCTCGTGCTCGGCGAGGACGTCCTCGACCTCGCGCGGCCAGACCTTGTAGCCGGAGGCGTTGATCATGTCCTTCTTGCGGTCGACGATGAAGATCCAGCCCTCGGGGTCCATGAACCCCACGTCGCCGGACCGCAGCGCCCCGCCGGGCAGGTTGGCCGCGGTCTCCTCGGGCTTGCCCCAGTAGCCGGCCACGACCTGGGGCCCGTCGGCCACGATCTCGCCGACCTCGCCCAGCGGCAGGTCCTCGCCGTCCTCCCCCACGATCCGCACGACCGTGCTCGGCACGGGCACGCCGACCGAGAGCGCCCCGGAGGTCGGGTCGACCGGCGAGGGGGCGCCGAAGGGCGTGAGCGTCATCGGGCTGGTGGTCTCGGTGAGGCCGTAGGCGTTGTGCACCTGGAGCCCGGTGCGGGCCTTGAAGGCCCGCTCCGCGGTCGGCGAGATGGCCGCGCCGCCGGAGTAGACCGAGGTGAAGGAGGCGAAGTGGTCCTCGGTGAAGTCCGGGGAGTTGAAGAGGGCGTTGAAGGCCGTGATCGCCCCGATCGTGTACGTCGGCCGGTGCTCCAGCAGCGCGTCGAGCACGACCTGCGGCTCGAAGCGGTAGGCCAGCACCAGCGGCAGGGGCGCGGCGAAGCTGATCGCGATGTGGCCGATCAGCCCGGTGATGTGGAAGAGCGGGGCGATGCCGAAGACCGAGCCGCCGCGGGCGAAGCGCGCCCGGTCGCGGTAGACGCGCGCGGTGAAGACGACGTTGCGGTGGGTGTTCATCGCCCCCTTCGGCACCCCGGTCGTGCCCGAGGTGTAGGTCAGGAAGGCCACGTCGTCGGGCGCCAGCTCCACCGGCGGGGGCCGCTGGCCCCGGCGGGCCTCGAGGAACTCCACGAGGTCGTCGGTGCCGGCGTGGCGCTGGCGGGTGACGCCGGCGAAGAGCCGCGGGTCGTGACGGGTCTGGTAGTCGAGCTCGCTGGTGGTGAGCACCAGCTCGACCGAGGATGCCGGCACGACGTCGCGCGCCACCTCGTCGTAGAGCGTCTCGAGCGCGACGAGCACCCGCGCCCCGGAGTCCTGGAGCAGGTAGGTCAGCTCCCGGGCCCGGCTCATCGGGTTGATCGAGACCATGACCCCGCCGGCCTTCCAGGTCGCCAGCAGGCACACCACGAACTGCGGCACGTTCTGCAGGTAGACCGCGAGCCGGTCGCCGCGCTCGAAGCCGCTGTCGAGCAGGGCCACGGCGAGCGCGTCGCTCTGGGCGTCGAGCTCCTCGCGGGTCAGCACCCCGTCGAAGTACCGCACGGCGTCACCGGTCGGGTCGGCGGCGAGACCGGCGCGGAACATGGCCAGGCCGTCGGTGTGCTCGGGCTCGAGGTCGGCGGGCTCGCCGGCGTAGAGCCCGAGCCACGGGCGCTCGTCGTAGACGCTCATCGGGTCTCGGTGCCCCTCACTTGATCGCGATCGGGTTCACCGGGGCGCCGCTGCCCTGGGCGACCTTGAGCGGGGCGGCGGCGTAGAAGAACTCGTAGCGACCGTCCTCGGCGCAGTCGGCCGCGAGCCCCTCGAGGTCGGCGATCTCGGTGAGCGTGACGCCGAGGTTGCGCATCAGGGCGTTGTGCAGCACGAGGGCGACGCCGTTGTTGGGGTCGAAGGTGACCTCGTTGGCGATGGTGTCGGTGACGAGGTTGGGGATCTCCATGTCGGCGAACCACTGCACGAGCTCGGGGCTGTAGACCAGGCCCGGCTCGCAGAAGCCCTCGTAGAACTTCTCGCCGAGCTCGAAGAAGAGCTGGAGGTAGTTGGTGCGGATGACGAGGATGTCGCGCTTGCGCAGCTCGACGCCCTGGGCCTCCGCGCAGGCGAGGAGGTCCTCGTGGGTGTAGGTCTCGGCCGCGGCCAGCGTCTGCTTGCCGCGGAAGCGGGCCATGTCGAGCAGCACGGCGCGACCGACCACGCCCCGCTCGGCGATGGGCTGGATGCTGGCCTTGTCGAGGCCGCCGATCGTGGTGCGCGCGTCGTAGCCGTTCCAGAGCTGCCCGCCGTACCAGACGTGGCCCAGGGCGTCGTACTGCGTGGAGCCCTGGAGGAAGGCGTTGATCTTGTCGTCGGCGTAGTGCAGACCGCCGGGGAAGGCGGGTCCGTCGTCGCCGTCCCAGTTCGACTCGTCGAGGATCTGGGTGCGCTCGGCCGGGGTGCGGCCGGGCCACACCGGGTCGCCCTTCGGGTCGCCGATGAGGCGCTGGAGGGTGAAGACCTTGCCCGAGCTGATCAGCCCGGCGGCCGCGACGACCTGCTCGGGGCCGAGGTAGTTCAGCCCGCCGACCTCGTCGTCGGGACCCCACTTGCCCCAGTTGGTGGGCGAGTCCTTGAGGAGCTCGTCGAGCGGGGGCACGGTGGAGTCGGTCATCTGTCCTCCTGGAAGCACGGACCGAGCGAGCGAACGCACACTCGGGTTTCACTATGACGCGCCTCACAGTGCAAGACCACTGGACTGCTGTCAAGGGTCGAGCAGGCCCTGGCGACGCGCTCCGGCGCAGGGGAGGAATTCAGGGATGCTGAAACGTGTGACCTGTGTCAGGATCGTCGCCGCGCCCGACCGCCACGCCGCCAGGCGACCCGGACCGAGAGGAGCCACCGATCACCGACCCCACCCCCGACCACCGCTCCGCGCTCGGCCTGGCCGTGCGGGCGCTGCGGCACCGCCGCGGCCTGACGCTGCGTCAGCTCGCCGACGTCCTCGGCGTCAGCTCGGCCACGCTGAGCGCGATCGAGAACGGCAAGACCGGGGTCTCCAGCGAGCGCGTCGCCCACCTGGCCGAGGCCCTCGAGGTGCCGGTCGACCACCTCTTCGGCGGCGCCGGCGACGGTCCGACGGCCGCCGCGCCGTCGCGATCGGCGCCCTCGGTCGAGGACTGGCGCCACCTGCCGCCGCTCGAGCTCGACGCCGCGCTGGCGGGGGCGCTGTCGTCCTTCCTGGAGTTCGGCTACCACGGCGCGACCATGCGCACGATCGCCGAGCGGGCCGGGCTCTCGGTGCCCGGGCTCTACCACTACTACGCCAGCAAGCAGGAGATGCTGGTCGCGCTCCTCGACCTCACCATGCACGACCTCCGGGCCCGCACGGCCGCCGCCCTGGCCGAGGGGCACGACCCGGTCGGCCGGTTCACCAACCTCGTGGAGTGCCTCGCGCTCTACCACACCCACCGTCGCGAGCTGGCCTTCGTCGGGGCCTCGGAGATGCGCAGCCTGGAGCCCGGCGCGCGCGAGCGGGTGGCCGCCCTGCGCCGCGCCGAGCAGGCGCTGGTCGACGTCGAGGTCGAGGCCGGCGTGCGCGCCGGCGTCTTCGCCACGACCCGCCCCCACGAGGCCGCCCGCGCGGTCGTCACGATGTGCACGGCCCTGGCGCAGTGGTTCCGACGCGACGGTGCCGCCACCGCCGAGCAGGTCGCCGAGCAGTACGTCGACTTCGCCCTCGGGCTCGTCCGCCACGACCCCTCGCGCGCGGCTCAGGGCTGAGCCGGCTCCAGCCCCAGCCACGCCGCGAGCCGCTCGACCTCCGTCTCGACCCGGCCTCGCAGGTCGGCGTCGAAGGCCACGTCCTCGTGCACGGCGTCGACGTGCAGGACTCCCCCACGACGGTCGGCGGTGGCGTCGACCTTGCCGACGAGGCGCTCCCCGTCGAGCACCGGCAGCGCCCAGTAGCCCCAGCGCCGTGAGGCCGCCGGCTTGTACATCTCCAGGACGTAGTCGAAGGCGAAGAGGTCGGTGAGGCGACGGCGGTCCTTGACCACCGCGTCCAGCGGCGAGAGCAGCACCGTGCGCCCGGCCAGGGGCTCGTCGGCACGCGCCAGGGCGGCGGGGTCGACCCGCCAGCGACCGCGCAGGCCCTCGACCACGGCCGGCTCCCCCGGCGGGGCGCCGAGGGCGCCGGCCCCCGAGCGCTGCCGGTCGAGGCCCAGCGAGACGAGGGTGCGGCGCGCGCGCTCGGACCAGGCCTGCTCCAGCGGCACCGGCGCCTGGTCGAGGTAGACGCGCTCGGCGAGGTCCCAGAGCGCCTCCCTGCCCTCGCGACCGGCCGCGGCGACCTCGCCGCGCTGCACCATGAGGTCGAGCAGGCGGCGCAGCGACCGGTCGTCGTTCCACCCGCTGGAGGTCCACCGCACCGCGAACCGCGTGCTCAGCGCGCTCGCCGGCAGCGGGCCGTCGGTGCGCAGCCGGTCGAGCACCTCGCGGCGGCTCTCCTCGTTGGCCTCGACCCAGCCGGCGAGCTGCTCCTGCCAGGGCCGCAGCTCCCCCGGCCCGGGCCAGGCCGCCATCTCGGCGCGCCACAGGGCGACGTCCTCGGCCGGCACGGCGAAGCCGCGTAGGTCGACCACCCGCTGCTGGGCCAGCAGGTCCTCGAGCTCGCGGGGGTCGTAGTCGTCGCCGATGCGGCTCCAGAGCACGAGGTCGGCGCTCGGCGCGACCGCCGCCGTGGGGTCGAGCTGGAGGCGGGTCAGGTGGCGCAGCGTGGCGAGCACGTCGTCGGGCCGCGGCCGCCCGAGCAGCTGGGCCCGCAGCGTGATCCGCCGGGCCTGCTCCTGCGAGAGCCGGTGCACCTGCGCCATGCGGCGACCCTAGGCCCCCACCATCGCCCGGGGCCACGGCCCGGCCGACCGCATCGGTCCGCGATGATCGGGCGCGAGGGGTGCCGGGCCCGCGAGGCTGGTGAGCGGAAGGAGGGACCCGTGATCGCCGTGCTCAACCTCACCGTCGACGCCGTCGAGGCCCAGCTCGCCGACGACCCGTCGCTGGCCGTCGACGTCGCCACGCTCGCCGCCCGCGGCGGCACCAGCGAGCACCACCTGCGCCGGATGTTCGCGTCGCTGGCGGGCATGCCCCTGTCGGACTACGTGCGGCGCCGGCGCATGGCGCTCGCCGCGGCCGACCTCGTCGGCACCGACGACGACCTGCTCACCATCGCGGTCCGCCACGGCTACGGCTCGACCGAGGCCTTCGGGCGGGCGTTCCGCGCGGTGCACGGCGCCGGTCCGGGCGACGTACGACGCCACGGTGGTCCCACACGCACACAACCACGGCTCAGGTTCCACCTGAGCGTCGAAGGGAGCGTCCCCATGGACACCCGCATCGTCACCCTGCCCGCCCTGCACCTGGTGGGCCACGCCGCACGCGTGCCGCTGGTCCACGAGGGGGTCAACCAGGCCATCGCCGACCACGTCGCCTCCCTCCCCGCAGGGTCGTTGGAGGACCTGAAGCGCCTCAACGACGTCGAGCCGCGGGGCGTGCTGTCGGTCAGCGACGACCTCGACCCCGACCGCGCCGAGGGCACCGAGCTGACCTACCTCCAGGGCGTCGCCACCACGTCGGTGCCCCCGGCGGGCCTCGACGTGCTCGAGGTGGCGGCCGGCACCTGGGCGGTCTTCCGCACCGAGGGCCCGCATCCCGCCGCGCTGCAGGACACGTGGGCCGCGACCGCCACCTCGTGGTTCCCCTCGCAGCCGTGGCGCCTGCGCCCCGGACCCGAGGTCGTGGCGGTGCAGGCCTACGACGCCGCTGCCGGCACGGCGACGTGCGACCTGTGGCTGCCGGTCGAGCCCGCCTAGGGGCTGGTCGGAGCCCGGCAGCAGACGCAGCAGAGCCCCCTCGGCGGTGCCGAGGGGGCTCTGCGTCAAGAGGGTTGGACCGCGGTGAGGCTGCGGACCGGTGTGTGGTGGTGGGATCTTCGCGAAAATCGAAGCCTGCAGGTCAGAGCCGGCGCTGGATGCTCCCACCAACTCAGTTGCACACGAGCGAACGCAAGTTTGCACACGGGCCGCCGCGCTCATGGCCGGTTCACTTCAGTAGCCCAGTATGACGCGTGCAGGTGCGCGAACGGGAGACGCGCACGCACAAGCAAAGTGGGGTTCTCACACGGATGCCGGTACCCCCTAAGGTCAGCGGGTTCACAGACTCAGCGTCGGAAGACTGCGCCGGGAATGACCCCCTCCAGTAGTGATCGAGTTCGACCGACCACGCAACTATGGTGATGCCCTGCCCGGAGCACCGAGCCGGACATTCATCGAGGAGCGGACCAGCACATGCCGAAGATGCCCGAGACCGCAGGCGGCCCTGAACCGCATCACCGTGCGCGCTACTGGTGGGACCTCGGCTACGACCAAAAGGGCCACAACGACCTGTCGTGCCGCCTGTGCGCCGCGCTCGTCCCCCGCGGCGACAACCTCGAAGGCGTCCCGTACTGGCAGGTCCACGACGCATGGCACGACCTTGACCAGTCCCGGGCACAGCACAACGGCGACGTCTGATGTCCGACATCTAAGATTGAGCGCCGTGTCCACCTCTCCCGTCATGGGTTCGCACCCAACAGCAATCGTCAGCTGGGCTCACCGCGACCCCGGCTGGGACGACGTCCGCACCGCGCAGCACAAGGACAGCGTGCTGCGCTTTACGCAAGCGCTCCGCAGGCACGGCATCGACACCGACATCGACGCCTTCCACCCCAACGAGGATTGGACCCGTTGGGGACCTCGGAGGATCGCCGAGAGCGACTTCATCCTCATCGTCATCTCCGTCGCCTGGCGGCACGGCTGGGAAGGTACGGGCGACCCCGAGGCCCACAAGGGCGTCGCCGACGAGGCAAACGCCGTCAAGTCCCTCCAAGACCACGGCACCCGGGAGACACTGCAGAAGCGCTGCCGGATCATCCTCCTGCCGGGCTGCAACGACGACGTGCCGATCGGGATGAGCGGTATTCAGCGCTACAAGATCAAAGGATTCGAGACTGACGACCTCGAGGACCTGCTCCGTGACCTGACTGGGCAACCCGAGTTCACCCCCGAGCCGCTCGGGCCGGTACCTGTCTTCCCGTCCACGCTGACGACCTCCACGCCGCAGGTGGAGTCCGTCAGCATCGAGGAGACCGACGTGCCCGCAGCCGAACCGTCGGAGGTGACCCCAACGGTCGAGGAGCAGGTCGAACAGCTGCGGGCACAACTCGAGGCCCTCCCCCAGCCGATCCCCGGCGAGGGCCCGCACCTTCCCTGGTACCGCGCCAGGGAACGCATCCTGATCGAGATGCACCGCCTGACCGAGGGTGCCGACGCACTTACCGAGACGGCCACTGCGGCTCCGCAGACCCCAGCGATTCCTCGGCGCACCCTGCCCCGCCCGCTGCCCATCTCTTGGAGGAAGGCGTGGCACGCGGAGTTCTCGACCGCGGTTGTCGTGCTCCACGCTCTCTCGCTGCCCGGTACGGCGCTGAGCCAGCGGGTCATCGCCGGCCTTGGCGACGCCCAAGTCGCCATCATCCGCGAACTGGGTCTTACCGGCGCAACCGAGAGGCTCGACGTGAGCACCCGTGATGGCGTACAGGTCCGTCCGACCGCGTTAGACCGTTCCGGTCCGGTGATCATGAACCGTTTCGAGGGCAGCCGAGTCAGCGAAGCCGGGCAGATCTCGATCGTGTTCAGCCTTCCCCGGGACAACATGGGGTCGGTCCTCGACGAGCGGTCCTTGGTCGAGGACCTCGTCAAGGGACTCGGGTTCGTCGCAGCGCTGATCCTGAAGACTGCACTGGGCAGCTCCGGTGACGTGGCTGTCGCAGCGGAACTCGACTCAACCACACTGCTCACCGACGGCGACATTGGCTCGCTCGGCCGCCGCAGCCAGGCCACCATGGGTCTCGGCGACCCAGTCGCGCAGGTGCCGGCCGAGGAGGCAGTCCCGCTTTGGGCGCTCGTCGACGAACCTGCGCGCGAGGTCGCCGAGACGATCGCCAAGATCCTGATCGGTAAGGCCCGCCGGTAGCGCTCGAGCGTCCCGGGGGGCGCGGGTCGCGGTCGGACGTTGGCGCTACTCCCCGCCGGGGCTCCCGGGGACGGGGAGGTGGATGAACGCCGCACACACCGTGACCCTCCGGTCGTCACGGAGGAACTCGAGGAGCGGCCACCCGTCCACAGGCCCCGGTACCGTGCCCTGGTAGCCGTCGACTCTCTCGAGGACTTCTTGGTAGGTGGCACACGCTCCCGCGAAGTCCTTCTGCCGCATCAACACGAGCAGGACCGCCGAGGTGTCATGGACGTTCAGGTAGCCGAACAGCTGCGGGTCGAGTGCCTTGCGGATCGTGTCGTGATCGTGGGCCCACTTGGCCTCGCAGATGAACACCGTCGCTGGTCCGCGCCCAGGGTCAAGGACGTCAGCCTGAATGAAAATGTCCGACTTTCCGCCCCGTGTGTACACCTCCCGAGCCGCGCCGGGGAGGGTCGCGTTCCATGTCGCCGCGAGCAGATCGCTGATGCGGTCCTCTACGAGCCCACCGAACGCAGTCGGGGTCCGCTCGACAGCGTTCGCCCAGTGCCGCAACGAGAACAAGACGTCCTCGAAGGTCGCTCGACTGAGCCGCGACCGGGGGTTGAGCTCAACCTCCTCCGCGACACCCGGCGAAGGCCCCATCGTGACCGCGGGCTGCTCCGGTGGCTCCTCACCCGCGACCGACTCCACTGCCACGTCAGCCGACTGGTCTTCGGAGTCTTCCAACTGCGGTTCTGCACCCTGCCACTCCTCAGGGAAGCTCAGGCTGTCGCGAACAGCCTGCCGGTTGATCAATTGGATGCGCTTCGCCTCCACCAACTCCGCAAGGTGTTCAGGAAGCTCGACCTCCAAGAACTTCTCCACCTGCTCTGCCATCGCGGCCACGATCGGAGCGATGAGCTGGCGCCGCTCCCGAACCAGGTCAGCCAGGACGAGTTCGCCGCGCGCAACAGCGGCCTCTTCCTCGCCAATGAGATCGAAGTACGTGTACAGGGAGAACCTCACCGCGCGCCCCTCGCGGGGGTCGTCATCCGCGCCCAGCTCCCACATCTCGCCTGCCCGCTGGAAGCGGGCCGCGTCCTCTAGTGAGCCATGCGTGATCGCATCCAGACCTCCCAGTTCGGCGACGACCTCCGCATCAACGGCATCTAGATGAGCCCCTGTCACATCGGGCCACTGCTGGAGCAAGGACGAGTCGCCGGCGACCTCCACGGCGACGTAGTACCGCCGTGTCGGCAGTCCCCGGCTCCGGTCCTCGTTCCACCTGGTGCCGCCCTCTCGCTCCGACGCCGGGCGTAGCCGGCCGAGCGTTGGCGCTTCGATACCCAGCTCCGCGATGCGCTCGCCGAGTAGGTGCGGCGCGAACGACTCCAAGTCCTCGACCCGGGTGACGCCTCCGATACGTCCACCCAGCGGCTCGGACCGCCGCCACAGCTCGCGCGACAGGGGACGGTTCTCCTTGATGAAGGAGGTGAACAGCGGCTCTGGCACACGCAAATCTTGTCATGCGGTTCCGACATCGCCATGGCGGTTGCCGCGTCATCTCGGGTCGACGCGGTCGAGCTCGCCACCGTCGAGGAGAAGATTGTGGCGCTCGACTGCCTCGGCGAGGTTGACGACCTCAAGACAGTGGCGGCTCGCGTGGGCAAGGACGCCGAGAAGGTCGGGTTGCAGGCGACGAGCGCGGCCACGACCATCCGGCGCCTGCTCACCGAGGCTCAGATCTCTCTCACCGGTGCGGTCGCGACCAGCGTGGGCGACGTCGGCGCCGGCGCTGCCTGAGCCAAGCACAGGCTCCGCTCGACATCCTCAACGAATAGACGAGGGGAGCGCACAGGCGAGCCCCAACTGACAGCGGACAACCCCGAGCAGGCGCGAACGGGCCACTCGACCGAGGTCGGATGGCCCATCACTTTGCGAGGTGGGGGCTCGGAGCGCAAGTACTGCACACGGGCGCCTCAGCGGACGGCTACGGTCGCGGGCGCTCCCTCGTCTTCCTTGGTCGGGTTCCTACTGGCACGATGCCGCGGCGTGCCTTCAGCAGGCTCTCATCCTTGATGTTCTCGCGCACCGCCAGGCGGCACAGGATCCGCTGCTGCGTTTCCGCCGTCCAGAAGATGTCGAGCCGACGCCGGGCCCGCGTGATCGCCGTGTAGAAGATGCTGTGGGAGATTCGCTCCTCGTTGGCGTCGGTGATGACCACCTTGACCGAGTCGTACTCCAGGCCCTGCGCCTTATGGATCGACACGGCGTAGGCGAGCTGGAAGGGCACCAGGGTGTTGACCTGGTCGTCATCGTCGTCTGAGCCGGGCCTCTCGAAGACGTCGAACTGGACGGTCGAGCCCTCAACCCAGCGCAGGTCGGTGAATCGAACGTCGGTCTCGGTCACCTCTCGCTGGAGCTCAACGTCGAAAGTGATCCGGCCCGGCACCCGCTCGATGTCGGTGATCGTGCCCTTCAGGTTGTTGAAGATCACCGGCCTGAAGCGGTTGGTCTCCGTGAAAAGCACTGGGTCGCCGACCTTGTAGGTTGCCTCGCCCCAGGGCACATGTCGCGTGCCGGGTCTGATGGAGGCTCTCATTCCACGGAAGGATGAGAGTCATGGCGGCACCGAGGAAGTACCCCGAGGAGCTTCGGGAGCGGGCGATCCGGATGGCGGTCGATCTGCGGCGTGACCCGGCCACGAGGTCTGGTGCTCTGCGTCGGGTCGGTGAGCAGCTTGGGATCAACCCCGAGACGCTGCGCAACTGGGTCAGCCAGGCGGAGGTCGACGAGGGCCACCGTCCCGGCATCACAACAGCCGAGGCGCAGCGGATCAACGAGCTCGAACGCGAGAACCGTGAGCTGCGCCGAGCGAACGAGATCCTGCGGACGGCATCGGCGTTTTTCGCCGCGGCGGAGCTCGACCGCAAGCTGAAGTGAGCACCGCGGTGCTGGTCGCCTACATCGACCAGCACCGCGAGAAGTTCGGGGTCGAGCCGATCTGCACCGTCCTACGAGCAGCTGGGATGCAGATCGCCCCGAGCACCTACTACGCCGCCAAGAGCAGGCCGCCATCGGCACGAGCGGTCGCTGACGAGCAGCGGCTGGCGCTGATGCGCCGGGTCCATGAGGAGAACTACGGCGTCTACGGGGTCCGCAAGATGCACGCCGAGCTCAACCGGCGCGGTCACCGGATCGCGCGGTGCACGGTGCACCGGTTGATGCGCGCTGACGGCCTGCGCGGGATCAGCAGAGCCAAGGGCCCGCGCACGACCGTGCCGGGGCACCGGCCCGGACACCCGCCCGGACCTGCTGGATCGCGACTTCAAGGCGCCGGCACCGAACCGGGTCTGGGTCGCGGACATCACCTACTGCCGCACCTTCGCCGGCTGGGTCTACGCAGCGTTCGTCATCGACGTCTTCTCCCGCCGGGTGGTGGGTTGGCAGCTGTCGAAGAGCCTGCGCACCGACCTCGCGTTGGATGCCCTCGAGATGGGTCTGTGGACCCGTGAGCACGCGGGTCAGGACACCACCGGCGTGATCGCGCACAGCGACAAGGGCGTTCAGTACCTCGCGGTGCGCTACACCCAGCGGTTGGCCGAGGCCGGCGCTGTCGCGTCGGTGGGATCGACGGGCGACAGCTACGACAACGCGCTGGCCGAGGCGTTCAACTCGTTGTTCAAGGCCGAACTGGTCCGCAACAAGGGTCCGTGGAAGAACATCGACGACCTCGAGATCGCGGTCGCGGAGTACATCGACTGGTTCAACCACCGACGCCTGCACGGCGAGATCGGACTCGTCCCACCCGTCGAGTTCGAGGACGAGCACTACCCGCAGAACCCCGCGCCGACTACCGTCAGCGCGTCAGTTCAGAGCCTCTACTGAACTCGGCACGCGACAAAGGTTCACCCATGCGGTCACAACAGGGAGGGTTGTGGCTCTGGGTCCGGGTCGCGGAGAACCGAGAAGAGTTCCACGCATGCTGCTTCCGAAGGCCCACTCGCAATGATGGCTCGGATGCGCTGCAGTTGTCGCTCCGCGATGGTTGCCACCTCGAAGGTGCGCTCCCTATGGAGTAGCCCATCGCCCCCTACAACGTCCAACGTGGGCAGCGGCGGGCCCTCGGCTTCTCGCTTCAGGTTTGTGTCGGGATTCACTAGGCGCTTTCGACTTGTCTCGGCAGCCGCCGACAACAGCCGAAACGGGCGGTAGAACGACAGCTCCGGCGCGCCGCTGAAGGTCAGTCCCTCACTGCTGAAGCGAGGTCGCACATCGACCTTCGAACGCTCCGATAGGTAGCGGTGGGCGGCCTGTGCCAGCCGGTCGGCCACCTCGTCGCGCCCCATACCGATGTCGGTCCTTCGTTCTTCCAACAACTTGTACAGCGACTCCAACAGCGTCTCCATCTCGTCTTGGATGTACTCAGCCACGGGTTTGCCGAGGAGCTCCGGCAGGTCACTGATCGATGACATGGAGGCCAGCCGCTGGGCGAAATGAGGTTCGACGTTGAGAGGCATCCAGTGCTGGTTCTCGTCCAGCAGAAATGAATGGCGAGACAGGATGCTGCTCGCCTCACGGCGCAGCTTCTCCACTCTTGCCCGGGCTTGTGGCACCAGCAGGTCCAGTTTGATGGAGCCGGTTGCCGATGCACGCCCCCACCTGCTGCGCGGGGACTGACCGAGCACCTCAGTCACATCAAGCCGGTAGGTCGGCACCTTCTCGGACAAGTGGACGGTGACCAACCGACCACGCGCGTAGAGCGCCTTGATCTCACGGACCAACGGTGAGGGCTTCGCTATCTCGATGACGCTGTCACGTGCGTCTACCACCACGTCGCCCTGGTCGGCCCCACCGTTCCCGGCCGGGTCGGCTTCCCCTAGAGGTTCTGCCTCCTGAGGCAACGCCTGTCCGTCACCAGGCAACGCGTCCTCAACTCCCAGCGCCCTGGGATTTAGGGACACTCCATCCTCACGGTGATCGCGCAAGATCTGTCGGAATGTTGCCCACTCGTCGACCAGACCGGACGACGATGCTCGTGCCCACTCCGGATAGGCGCTGATCACCTCAGTCGTCAACGGAGCCGCTTCTTGCCACAGTGCCTGGAACCACTCATGCACCTCGTACGCGACGTCGCCGTCAGCCTCGAGCGCCACCTGACAGGCTGCGGCTCCGACGGTCGCAGGTCCCGCGGAGCCCATGGCCACTTGCAAGCTGTCTCGATGCTCACCGGTGCCCTGTAGCAGCATGACGAGGTCGAGATTGCGAGCCCCCCAGGGGCTCGCCGACACCCGGACCATCTGACGTGATCGGTGCCGGCCCCAACGCTCAACTTGGCGAAGCATCTCCACCACGTCCCCTGCGCCGGGGTGCAAGACGACCAGCAACTGCACGGCCGTTCCTGCGCCCGCCTCAAGGACCTGGAGCGGCAGATTGCCGATACCGTTCACAACGACCATTGCCGCCTCACAGCCTTCGATGAGTTGAGTGACGTCGCCCGCGCCGGTCGACGTCGACGGGGTCGATCGCGGGAAGAACGCAGGCAGGGGCACCAAGGCTGGGGAGTGTGGTCGTCGAGTCACACACCGAACTCTTCCATCGCCATGCGGCTGGACAGGCATACTCGCTACAGGAGATAACGCATGACGAGGCGACCAGACCTTCCCCGGCGACCTCGCCAGCCCGATGGCGACGCCTACGACCCACCTCGATCGCTACGGATCAGCGATGAGACGTGGCGACGCATCCAACGGCGCGCCTCGGGCGATGGCCTGACCGCTTCGTTCGTCTTGGCCACGCTCGCCAGGGACTATGCGAACTTCGATCTCGAGACCCCCGAGGTCACGAAGAGCAGCGCCTCCTCAAAATCAGCGCGCATCAGCGAGGGAGCTTGGGAGGGGCTGAAGAACCGCGCGGCCGCCGAGGGACTGCCAGCTTCTCGAGTCCTGGTCGGGCTCGCCGAGGAGTACGCCGAGGGCCTCATCGACCTGCACGTCCGCATCGTGTCCAGCCAACAGCGACGCCCGTCCGACCTATGGGGTACCGGTAAGCGATGAGCACGCTGCCTCCTACTCGATCAGGCCTCATCATGGTGCGAACGTCGGAAACCTCCTCGTCGCCCTCCTCTGACCAGCGCGGTAGCGGCCTCGCCAACTGCAGGTAGAAGGCGTCGAGCGGAGGCGCCGGTCCACTTCATCTTGGTCCGCTCCCGTGCGCGAAATCATGTCGCGTACCTCGGAGCCATCGACTCCATCTGCTCGATGACGAGACCGATGGCTGCGGGCTGCTTGTCAGGCGGGTACTTGTACTTCACCAGGAGACGCTTGATCGAAGACCGAAGCTTGGCGCGCACGTCATCGCGCACGGTCCAGTCGGTCTTGACATCCCGGCGCATGACCTCGACCAGCTCGCGGGCGATCTGAGCGAGGACGTCCTCGCCCTGGACCTCGATTGCCGACTCATTGCTCGCTACAGCGTCGTAGAAGGCGAGCTCGTCGGAGTCGAGCGGCGGCGCGAAGCGCTTACCGCGGTCGGACTCGCCGCCGACCTCCTTGGCGAGCTCGATCAGCTCGGCAATGACCTCGGCGGATGTGAGCTGCTGGTTCGTGTAGCGGTTCATCAGCTCGCGGATGCGTTCGGAGAACGCACGCTGGCGAACGAGGTTGCTGCGCGTTGCCTTGGTGGACTCCTGGGTAAGGAGGTCGCGCAGTGCCTCAATGGCTAGGTGCGGGTTGTCGGCTGCGAGGGCCTCGCGCTGGAAGTCCGGGCCGATATCGGACAGCGAAGGCTTGGGCAGACCCGCTGCGTCGTAGATGTCGACGATCTCGCCGGTCGCCGTGGACGTTGCGACCAGGGACGCGAGGAGGCGCTGAATCTCCTCTGGCACCGGGCGGCCCTCCGCCTGCCGGGCCTCGGCGTCGAACTTCGCCATCCATACCCGGACCTCTTCGAAGAACCGGGCCTCGGTTCGCAGGTCGTCGAGGTTTTGGCTGCCCGCGGCCAGGGCCCACGCGCGCGAGAGCTGGTTGGCGAGCGTCCGGAACCGGTCGGCGACAGTCGTCTCTCCGTCCTGAACCTGGTTTCCGGGGGTGGCCGGCGACCTCAGGTAGTTGGTGACGTTCACCGCGGCCTTGATGAAGCTCCTCGGTCCCCCGTCGAGCATCGTCCGCCACGCAACCCCGCCGCAGAGCGAGTCGAGTTCCCCAATGAGTGCACGTGCTGCTGCAACCGCGGCGTCGATGTCCTTGCCGACGGGCTTCTGCGCCCGGTCGGTCTCGGTGTACTCCGCCAGCGCGGCGCTCAGGTTCTCGGCGAGCGGCGCGTACGCCACGAGAAGGCCGTCCGCCTTGCCCCGGAAGGTTCGGTTGACCCGCGCGAGGGTCTGCATCAGCAGCGCACCCTTGAGCGGACGGTCGAGGTAGAGCGTGTGCAGGGGTGGCGCGTCGAAGCCCGTCAGCATCATGTCCTTGACGATGACGAGCTGGATTGGGTCGTCGGCGTCCTTGAGCCGCTGCTGGATGACCTTGCGTTGGGCACCCGGTCGGTTGTGCTCGGCGATCAGCCCCTGGTCTTGGACCGAACCGGAGTAGACGACCTTGACGACGCCCTTGTCGACGGCGTCGTCGTGCCAGTCGGGCCGCAGCGCGATGATCTCCTCGTACAGCCGGGCGCAGATGTCGCGGGTGGCCCCGACGATCATGGCCTTGCCCGGCGAGGAGATGAACTTCTCCATTTGCTCCGACCGGGTCTCCCAGTGCTCGACGATGTCGACCGCCAGAGCCTTGAGCCGGGCCGGGGCGCCGTAGACCGCGTTGATCACTGCCACCGACTTCTCGATGCGCGCTCGCTCCGTCTCGTCGAGACCCTTGGTGGCCTCGGTGGCCGCGGCGTCGAGGGTCTCCTCGCTGACGTCCTGCTCGAGGACGACCGAGATCAGTCGCGGCTCAAAGTAGACGGGGACCGTGGCGCCGTCCTCGACGGCGCGGGTCAGGTCATAGGTGTCGATGACCTTCCCGAAGACCTCCTGCGTGTTGCGGTCGCTGAAGGAGATCGGCGTACCGGTGAAGGCGATGAAAGCCGCGTGGGGCAGGGCGTCGCGAATGTGGCGCGCGTAGCCGTCGAGGTCGTCGTAGTGGCTGCGGTGCGCCTCGTCGGCGATGACGATGATGTTGCGGCGGTCGCTGAGCTCAGGGTGGTCGAGACCGGCGCCGCGCTCGGCTTCGGTGAGACCGAACTTCTGCAGGGTGGTGAAGTAGATACCGCCGGTCGTGCGGTCGGTCAGCTCGCGACGTAGCTCCTCCCGGCTGGTGACGCTGACCGGGCTCTCGGGAAGCAGCTGCGAGCGGGCGAAGCTCTCGAAGAGCTGGCTGTCCAGCTCGGTGCGGTCCGTGACGACCACAATGGTGGGGTTCTTGAGCTTGGGTTGGCGGCTCACCGCATGGGCGTAGAGCTCCATCTCCATCGACTTGCCCGAGCCCTGCGTGTGCCAGACGACTCCGGCCTTCCCGTTGCTCTCCACGGCGTTGACCGTGGAGGCGACAGCCTTGGTCACCGCGAAGTACTGGTGTGGCTTCGCGATGCGCTTGCTGTAGCCATCGGCTCCAGCGTCGAAGGCAGTGAATCCGCGCAGCAGCTGCAGGAACCGCTCCTGGTTGCCGACGCCGTCGATGACGTACTCGAGCTCGATCCCGAGCTGGTCGGAGTCGGTCACCGATGCACCGGGGGTGATCGCGCGACCGTCGTCGTCGACGTTCCAGGGCGAGAAGTGGTGCAACGGCGTGAACGGGGTGCCGTAGCGGGCTCGGATGCCGTCGCTGACCATCGCCAGGACACAGCAGCGGAACGTCATGGGGAACTCGCGCAGGTACGTCGCCAGCTGCGCGTGCGCGCCCGCCAGGTCGGCCTGAGCAGAGCCCGCCTTCTTGAGCTCGACGATGACCACCGGCAGCCCGTTGAGGTAGAGCACCACGTCGTAGCGGCGCTCCTGCTCGGCGGTGCGGACGGTGACCTGATTGACGGCGAGGAACTCGTTGTCGTCGACCCGCGGGCCGACAAGTTGGATGGTCGGGTTCTGATCCACTCCGGAGCTGTCGATGTAGCTGATGCCGCGGTAGCCGTCGACCAGGAACTGGTGCATTCGGAAGTTCTCGGCCAGGGCGTCTTGTGAGGTGGGCGTCAGGATCGCCGCGAGCGCCTGCTCGAGGTACTCCCCGGGCACGAGCGGGTTCAGCTTGCGCATCGCCGCGAGCAGCCGGGCGGGAAGGACGATGTCGGTCCAGGACGTCCGTCCGTTCTCCTTGCCGGGGAGGATCTCGCTTCCGGACAGCGTGGTCCAGCCGTGCGTGGAGAGCGCCTCGAGTGCGATCTCCTCCCATTCCGCCTCAGTCACCACGGGCGTCTCATCTCTTGATCGGTCATCAGAAGTCACGCCGGCCTTGGAAGTAGTCGGCGTAGCGCTCGCAGAGCGCGTAGTGCTCGGCCTCGCTCAATCCGGCGAACTCGGCGACCCTGTCCATGGCCGGCGTCCACCAGTTGCGCAGCAGGGGTTCAAGGTGGGTCGGGAACACTTGCTGCTGCGCCTCGGCGGTGAGGAGCGGCGGCATCATGCAGCGCCAGATCGCATCGAACGAGCCGGTCCGCTTGTCCAGGAAGTACAGCCAGTAGGGAAACCGCTCATCGAGACTGTGCACGAAATCGCGTACCGCGTCGATCTCGAACAGCTCCCAGGTGACGTCGTCGTATCCAGCGACGTAGATCGCGACCCGCTCCATGAACGCCCGTGCGATTCGACGCGACTGGATCAGCGGTGCCAGCATGCCCAGGGTCGTCAGGACGTCGCCGGCCTCGACCTCCTCGCGAGGCACCACGATCTGCAGGTAGTCGAAGCCGGCCTGCTCGAGCAGAGTCGGTCCGGGCCGATCTCGGGGCATCAGGGGGTCCTCGCGAGGTGGATGTTTCGCTGCGGCGGCACGCGTGATCTCCTGCGCCAGCGCACCCGCACTCTCTGCGGTGGGGTGCGGCCGCATAAGGAAGTGTCCGTCATCCACAAGGATCACGTGCACTATCGAGTCGCCCCGGTCGTCGGCCGTAAAAGCCCTGACGACCTCGGCGACCTGGAACTGCTGCTGGACGTCGTAGTCGCGCTTGCTCGACACGCACAGAACCCGGTCGCTGGTCACCACGTGAAGGTCGTAGCCCATCATCCGCTGGGCGCCACCGACGTAGCGCAGCTCCTCACCCTCGGACATCCGTCGCTCGAGCTGCGTGACGTGGAGGTAGGCCGCCACGCCCGCGAGTTCGGAGCCGACTGTGGTCGTCATCGTAGTGCCGCCTCAGTCAGATCGTCGGGCAGGTCGCGGACCGGAACCTTGCCCGACATCAGCAGCGGAAGGAGCTCATCACGCGTGGCTCTCAGGACTTCGGACTCCTTGAGTGCCGCTTGGATGCGTTCCTCAATGGGGCGAAGAGTACTTTCGAGTGTCTCAGCCCGGGTAGAAGGGACACCCGGAACCGTGATGCGCTCCATCTGACCCTTGTTGATGGCTCCGAAAACCGTGCCTTCAGCCTCGTATGGCTCCCAAGCGTGCCTGGCGGCCCGAATCTGATGAAACAACGTCATGGGCCGGCCGCTGCGCGAGCGGAGACCAGCAAGACCTCTCCCGAGGCAGAGCTGTTCGCGCGCCAGATTGGTACGACCGACCGGAGCGCGCACGCTGACCAACGTGTCCTCCGCGTCGGCCACTCGCACAGGAGCAGTCGTGAACACGCGACGGCTAGGCGATCGCACCCCGAAGTCGCGGACGCCTTGGAAGAAGGCCATGCCATCGCCCGACTCGTTGTATGAGGCGCCGGGCGGCGAGGAGCCCATCGTGATCTGTGCGATGTCGCTCAAGGCGACGTTCCCAGTCGCTACTCGCGCCAAGAGCGCTTCGGCGAGGGCGTCGGCCGCCGTCACGACCCGGTCGTTGGCTGCGATCTTGTCGTCGAGAGCACCCAGCACCCCACCGATCGCCCTCTGGATCTCGATGTCAGGCACCGCAAGGGGCACGCGTCCCAGAATCTCAGTGTTGAGGTTGAGCATCGTCGCTCCTACTGCGTGTCGCGTGATCCAGGCACGTGATTCCGGCAACCCGAGGCTGTAGGAGATGAAGGGGGAGTCGTGCACATCCTGATCGAGGATCCGAACCCGCAGGCATCCCGTGCCACACAGCCAACCGTCGTTCTCGGGACGGACCAGGGCACGCCGCTCAACATCGCCGCGACGGGAGTAGACGATGTCGTTGGCTCGCAACCAGTACTTCTCGAGTCGCAGCATGTCTGGCGCAGACACGCGCGCGATGCCGTCGTCGACGATCCTGTTGTCGCCGATGTTCTGCGGCATGACGCTCGGCGTGCCGTCGACGACGTAATCGGACGCATGGAGCTGGGACCCAAACGGACCAGTCTGAATGCCCCCACCCGACTCCGCGCACACGTCGCGCAGTGTCATCTGGCGCCAGTCAGCCATGAATCCGCTCCATCTGCCTACGGACCCGGGTCTCGGCTTCGGCCGACTGCTCAAACACGGCCAACAGCGCTTCCGACAGCCGCTCGACCTTCGTCGCCGCGGTCTCCTCGTCATCTTCGATCTGGACCGCACCAACGTAGCGTCCGGGAGTCAGCGCATAGTCGTTCTCCTTGATGTCTGCGAGCGACACAGAGCGGCAGAACCCGGCTACGTCGGCGTACTGCACCCCTTTCGCCGCGGCTGAGTCCGAGCCGAACCAAGCGTGGAACGTGTCCCCGATCGTCACGACATCCTTGTCGGACAGGGCCCGCTCCGCGCGGTCGACCATGTACCCCATGTCGCGGGCGTCGATGAAGAGCACCTCCCCGGCGCGCTCACCCTTGTCCTTGGCGAAGAACCAGAGACACACGGGGATTCCGGTGCTGCGGAAGAGCTGGGTGGGCAGCGCGACCATGCATGAGACAAGGTCGGCCTCGACGATCTGGGCCCGAATCTGGCCCTCGCCGTTCGAGTTCGAGGACATCGACCCGTTGGCCATGACGACGCCGGCCCGGCCGCCGGGGGCCAGCTTGCTCACGATGTGCTGGATCCAAGCGTAGTTGGCGTTGTTCGCCGGAGGTACGCCGTACTTCCAGCGCGGGTCCTCGACGTTGCGTGACCAGTCCTTGATATTGAAGGGCGGGTTGGCGAGCACGTAGTCCATTTGGACGTCCGCGTGCTGGTCGCGGGCGAAGGTGTCGCCCCAGCGGGCGCCGAGCCCCTTGTTGTCGATGCCGTGGATCGCGAGGTTCATCTTGGCCAGGCGCCAGGTCTCCTCGATCGACTCCTGTCCGTAGACGTGGATGTCCTTGGGGTCGCCGTCGTGCTCGCGGATGAAGCGCTCGGTCTGCACGAACATGCCACCCGATCCGCAGCATGGGTCGTAGACCCGCCCATGGTCGGGCTCGAGCACCTCGACGAGCACCTTGACGACGCTGGGCGGGGTGAAGAACTCACCGCCCCGCTTGCCTTCGGCACGCGCGAAGTTGCCGAGGAAGTACTCGTAGACCTCGCCCATCAGGTCCCGAGCCTTGTGCTCCCCTTGGCGGCTGAAACGAGCACTACTGAACAGGTCGACGAGCTCGCCGAGGCGGCGCTGATCGATGTTGTCGCGATTGTAGAGCCGCGGGAGCGTACCCCCGAGGCTCTCATTGGCCGTCATGACGGCCGACATAGCGTCGTCGATCAGTGATCCGATGGTGCGGGCCGGTTGGTCGCCGCTGGCCGGCTGGCCCTTGGCGTTCTCCGCCAGGAAGGCCCACCGCGCTTGGGGTGGGACGACGAAGACGCCGTAGCCCTGGTACTCCTCGTCGTCGTCGATGAGTTCGGCGATCTGCTCCTCGTCGTAGCCGTCTGCGGCCAGACCAGACCTGATCTCCTCGCGCCGCTCATCGAAGGCGTCCGAGACGTACTTGAGGAAGACGAGACCGAGGATCACCTCTTTGTACTGGCTCGACGAGAGCGACCCGCGGAGCTTGTCGGCGGCCTTCCAGAGGGTGGCCTTGAGCTCCTTCATGGTCGAAGGAGCCTCGGGCTCGGAGTTCTGCTTCTTCCGGGGCGGCATCAGGCGGTGCGCCTTTCTACGGGGAGGGATGGTGCATTGGAGGTCTCGGTCGAGGGTGTGAGGGCGACTGATCCAGCCGCGACGCCCTCGACCAGGCTGGTGGTGAGACGGTCAACTGCCTCCAGCCGCTGCGTGAGCTCAGCACGGTGCCGAGCGGCGTCACGCACGGCCCGCTCAATGAGGTCGCGCTGACTGCGGTCGATCTCGGCGACCGCCCAGGTCTCCCACTCGCTGTGGGTCATCGCGTTGATGGCGGAGGCCAGCAAGTAGGGGCCGATCGGGGCACGCTCTGCGAGGCGGATGATGCGCGCGGGGCTGGCGACCAGGCTGCCGCCGACTGGGTCGACAACGGCACGGGGCGGCTGGTGCTCGAACACGACGTCGCCGGGCTCGGTACGGCGTGCGCGGGGATAGTAGCGCTCGACGTCGAACGGGTCGAGGCGTACGTCGTCGTAGGAGCCGGACGGCGTGAGCACGGAAACGGTCCCGCCTGTGACCGCGTGGGGCTTGTCGATCCGACTGCCGCGAAGCACCCGCAACTGGCCGGCGTCGCGCAGTTCGGCAATAGAGCGCCTGCGACGTGCGACGTTTCCCGGCGCAGCCTCCACAGCAAGGTCGAAGCCGGCCAGCGCTTCGCTGGTGATCAGGGAGGCGGCGAGGACGCGATCGAGGTGGCCCTCCTCCGCGCCGCGACCCCAGTGCACCGCCCGAACCCCGCGAGGCACGACTGAGCCGCCGGCGAGGATGGACGGGAGGTCGCTTGATCGGGCGTAGCGGTAGGCGCGCTCCTGCTCGCTGCGGTCCAGGGCGGCGGCGACGTCGGCAGTGAGCTCGTCCGGGATCCGTACCTCCTCGGTGAGGTCAGCTATCCGCACTCGTTCGTAGCGCGCGCCCCCGCGCAGCACCCACAACGCGAGGTTCTGCCGGTGTGCGTGCTTCCACAACCCGCGCGGCAGGCGGATCGCCATCACCAGGTTGCCCGGACGGAGTGTCTCGGCGCGATCGGACTGATCCTGCCCGCGTAGTGCATCGCATAGCAAGGAGGCAGGCCCGAGCACCACCGCCATGTCGGCGGGCCCGAGGTCGAGCACCAGCTGGTCGAGTTCGCTGAGCGCGGCCGACGTGTCCGGTGCCAGGATGGTCGCAACGCGGACGGTGGCACGCGGGGCCAGGACCTCCCGGAGCTCGTGGATCGCTGTGAGTCGACGGAGTCGCCGAGCCTCGGGAGCGGACGGATCGTCGGACCTCGCAATACCGGAGAACCCCTCGGCCAAGGTCACGAGGTCGAGCCCGGCGGGCGGCGCCACGGCCGGGTCGAGATCGGCGACGTGCTCGCGGCAGGCCGCGGTCACCGCGGCGACCAGCTCGTGGAGGCCGGGGTGGAAGCCGCGCTCACCGCGTTCGCGGCACAGCCGTCCGGCCTCGACGCGGCGCCAGGCGTCGCCTGGCCCCAGTGACGCAGCCACCAAGTCGTCGACGTAGCCCACGAGGGCAGGGTCGGCGCGGCGCACCTCGGCGAGTAGGCGCCGATCGTGGGGGTCTTCGACGAGGGCCAGGGCGGCGAGCTTGCCGCCGTCCAGTGCGGCCAGTTCCTCCCCGGTCAGAGCGTGGAGGCACAGCAGCGCCTGCAGGACGTCGAGATCGGCCCCCACCGGAGGAGCGGCGGCCAGGGCGTCGACCCTGAGCTGGTCGTTGTTGCCGCGACCGGTTTGCGTCAGGTAGTTGACGACTTCGTCGAGGTCGAAGGTCTCCAGACCCGATTCGTTCATCAGCGCGTCCGGGAAGGGCGCCGGGACGGTCGCCGGCGCCGGGCGGGTGCGCCACTTCGACACGACGGACCGATCGACGAGGGCCAGGTTCGCGATGTCCTGCAGTGTCAAGCGTGCTGCACGAGTCTTCATGGGTGGCCTCCTTTCGGCGTCGGCGTTATCGACCGTCAACCTAGGACGCGGCCGGGCACACCGCAACGGAGAGCAGCGACAAGCCCCCTTGTCACCGCCCTGCATAGCCGCGAAGCGGCGGATCACGCATCGTTCTGACTCCACCGCGCCGCATCCCGCGGCTCACCACAGGAGGACGTCATGAACCAGCCCACCCGCTTCACCGAGTCCCTCGATGGGGTCGTCGTCGACCACCTCGTCATCCGCGACGCCGACGTCGCCCGCGAGGCCCGCCGCTGGACGCTCGGCGCCCGCGGCCCCGTCGTCGACGACCCGGACGCCTTCGTCGAGGCCGACCTCTCTGCGTACGTCGCCGAGGCCGTCAAGATGGGCGCCCACGCCCTCGCGGCTACCGGCCAGGCCCAGGAGAGCCAGGCGCTGGAGCGGATCATCCGCGAGGTCGGCGACAAGACCACTGCTTCCACCAACACCGCCGTCGCCGAGACCAGCCGGGTCGTCGGCGAGGCGTCGGCGGCGATGACCAAGACCGCCACCGAGGTGCGCACCCAGCTCACCGAGGCCGGTCAGCAGACCCGGGCGACGCTGACGACCGCCGTCACCGACGCGACCGCCGGCCTCACCGCCGAGGTGCGCAAGGTCCTCGGCGGCGACAACCCTGAGCTCCTCGAGCGCCTCCGCCCGGTGCTCGACCGGTTTGGCACCCAGCTAGACGCCCGCGTCGTGACGAGCACCGAGACGCTGGTCGAGAAGGTCGCGCGCCAGTTCGACCCCGCCGACCCGACCTCGCCGATGGCCAAGCACACGGCGTCTCTTGCCCACCAGCAGGAGCAGCTCACCCGGCGGCTCAACGAGCAGCACCAGGAGCTCACCACCAAGGTCGACCAGCTCGCGACCGCGATCAAGGTGCAGGACGCGCGCGCCATCCTGGCCAAGGTCACCCCCATCAAGGGCGGCGCCTACGAGGACGGCATCAACGCGGTCATGCAGGACGTCGCTGCCGGGCTCGGCGACGCCTACGACGACACCGGGGCGATGGTCGGCGTCCTCCCGCGCAACAAGAAGGGCGACGGCGTCCTCGCCGTCGGCGGGGGCGATGTCCGGGTGGTGCTCGAGATGACCGACTCGGCGCGGACGGGGTGGACCGAATACCTCGACGAGGCCGAGCGCAACCGCAACGCTGTTGCCGCGCTCGGCCTCGTGCGGACCGCCGAGCAGAACGGCGGCCAGACGATCCGGATGATGGGCGCACGGCGCATCGTCATGGCTTTCGACCCCGAAACCGACGACCCCGACCTGCTGCGCACCGTGGTGATGCTGCTGCGCACCATGGCTGTTGCCGCGTCGTCCCGGGTCGACGCGCTCGAGCTCGCCACCGTCGAGGAAAAGATCGTGGAGGCGCTCGAGTGCCTCGGCAAGGTTGACGACCTCAAGACGGTTGCGGCCCGCGTGGGCAAGGACGCCGAGAAGATCGGGTTGCAGGCGAAGAGCGCCGCCACGACCATCCGGCGCCTGCTCACCGAGGCTCAGACCTCTCTCACCGGTGCGGTCGCGACCCGCGTGGGCGACGTCGGCGCCGGCGCCGGCGCCGCCTGAGCCAAGCACACGCTCCGCTCGAAGAGCTCGCGATGCCGCGAGCGTTCACCATGCAGATTTCGTCCATGGCGTTCGCACAGGTTTCGATCCGTTCGAGGGCGGGCACGCCTAGCCTCACTTTGACGGCCATCATCGCGACGAGGAGCGAGTGTGGACCGGAACGAGAAGAAGCGGCTCCGTGACCACATCGGCGAGCACCTGGACGTCTCCGGCGCGCGCCTGACGGACGACGAAGCCACCTTCCTGAGCGAGTTCGTCGACGAATACGACGAGAAGCACCGGGGGCACTCGGAGACTTGGACCCGAAGCTTCGACAGCTGGAGCTCGGACGGGAAGTACACCCGGAAAGAGACGTTCACCGACACGTTCACCGACGACGTCGGGATCCGCCGGGACTACGAATACCAGGACGATGGCGGGCAGCACGGGGCGTCGTCGACTGAGATCAGGGACGCCCGCGGGGTCCTTGACTGGTTCCGGGATCGCTTCTGACACACCAGGCGCCAGAGCTCAGACCTCGTCGACACCGACACCGACGGCCCCCCTCTGCCGTTTCGGTCGACCAGCAAGCGGAGTCACACCGCGACGAGCCTTCGAGCCGAAGTGCTCGACCCGGTGTGGGGGGCGAACCGACACGCTCTGGTCCCACCTGGCTGCCGCCCTCGGTGCACCGTAGGCAGCAGACGTCCCTGTCACCGCCACGGGTGTGGGAGGTTCGCTGGATGAGCTTGCGCAGCACTCGGGACCGTCGAGATCCTGGCGAAAGGGCGGCGTTGCCGGGTCGCGGTCCACCCCCGCGTCGCGCGCCTATCGGGATCTCTTGGCACGTTCGTCCCGCGCGTCGTAGGCCCGCGGGAGAGACTAGCGCGGTGAGTCGTACCCCCATCAGCAGTGAGATCGCCGCCGCGTTCGGCAGGTTCTTCTTCGCCGGCAGCGGTCCAAGCCACTCAACGCTCACCCGAGTGTTCACTGCGGCCGGGTACCACCAGGACGACCCCTACGATCCGGCCACCCAGACGCCGAACAAGGAACAGCGTGTGGTGCGCGTGGCGACTGCGGCGTCGCGGCGTCAGCAGGGTGCGGTCACGTTGGTGAAGGAGCTGCTCACGGCGCTGCGGGTGCACGGGTGCTTCGACGCTCGCGCCGGCGACTTCGCAGACGAAGCCGCGCATCTGAAGCGTGCGCTGCTGCAGCAGGGCTGGATCCTCGATGAGAACGGCTACGCCGCACCAGCGGGGCGGGTCGACCTCGAGACCGGTGGACGGCAGGCGCTCGACGAGCAGATGGCGCGCATTCAGCGCAACGTCGACGACCCCGGGGCGCTGCTCGGCACCGCGAAGGACCTGGTGGAGGCGACCAGCAAGTTCGTGCTCGAGGAGCGCTCGATGATGCCGCCCCGGACGCTCAGCTTCGATGAGGTGCTGCACCTTGCGTTGGATCAGCTCGGCCTGCTGCCCAGCATGGTCGATGCGACCCGCCCGGGGGGAAAGCAGCTGCGGGCGATCTACCAGTCCGCCAAGACGGTCGCGTCGACGGTGAACGAGCTGCGCAATCTGCAAGGCGCTGGGCATGGGCGCACCCTGCCGACGGGGGTGTCGCCGGAGACGGGACGCTACGTCATCCGGGAAGCCGCTCACGTGGCCGAGCTCATGCTCAGCACTCATGATCGTCAGATGGGTCGACGAAGCTGAACCGCGCGGTCGCGGAACCCGGCGGTGCGGCTGTGAATCCGGAGCGGTTAGCCGCTTCGGGCTCTGCGCGGCAGCGGTCCCTGCCTGCGAGCAGGCAAGGCCGTACCTGGCGACCGTTCCGCTACGGCGGGCACATGACCCGAGTGTCGATCACCCACGAGTGGCGCTCAGCTGACGAGCTGCAACGCCAGGTCGCCCTCGCCGACGATGACTACGTTCATCCTTCAGCCGCAGCCGTGATGGCAGGTCACCTGATGGGTCGGATCCTGCGCTGGTATGAGACAACCTCACCCGCGCCGCCGGGAAGACGTCATCGCGCTGCTCCGGGCCCTGCGCCGGCGCTGAGCCGGTCACCGCGGTCCGCATCGGCCGCACAACCGCCGCCGCGTTCCGGTTGCCAGCAGATTGGCGCTGCGCACCCACCTGTCAAGCGCCATGACCTAGCGCCGCAAGAAACGCGACCGAGGAGCCGCACTCACGTTTGACCTAGGCGGACGAGCGGGGCGGCGAGCGCCCGATCTCTCGTTCCTTGCGCGCAACGCGCTCACGAGGCGCACTGCCCAAGGCCCCAGCCCGGCCAGCGGCGTATCGCAGACGTGTAGCGAAGGTGGAACGCAGCAAGGCCGCGCCGACGGATGTCGGCGCGGCCTTGCTTTAAGAGGCGATCAGCGATGGGCGCGCGCGTTGCCGCACGACCCCGTATTTCGCGAAGTGGGTGCCCGCTATTCCGCGAACACCCCGTGGTGGAGCTGGCGGGAATCGAACCCGCGTCCTCGAGCGTCGAACCAGGTCTTCTCCGGGTGCAGTCTGCGATGTCGCTTTTCTCGGCCCCGGCGCTCGCGCAGACGCGTCGCCGACAGGCCCAGTCAGGATTGAGTCCCGATCAACCCCCCTGACAGGAGTTGAGCAGCAAGTCTCCTAGATGACGCCAGGGTCCGGGACGGAGACGGATGCCCGGTCTGACGCTTCGATCACCGCTCAGGCGGCGAGAGCGAAGGAACTGCGCTTAGCGTTGGCAGTTATTGGTTTCCAGCGATCGTTTACGAGATGACGCTGGCTCCTCGACCCGCTTCCCCTGGGACTAACGTCCCAAGTCGAAACCGATCAGCCCCTCTTGAGTTGTAGTGCTCGCCCATCCTAGCGCGCCCGCGCCGCCGGTTGTTCCCGGCGACGTCGGGCGCGGGGCCGCTCAGCCGGCCGTGCCCTCGAGCAGGTAGTCGCGCACCGGGGTCGCGAGGTCCTCGTCACCCTCGAGCTCGGTCTCGTTGCCCCCGCTGGAGACGACCGCGGCCTGCTCCTCGCCGTCGTCGCAGGACCCCTTGAGCAGGCCGACCCGGGCGTCGTTGACCGAGAACACCAGCGCGATCGCCGGGTCGGTGTCCTGGATGCAGACCTCCTGGTCGGTCTTCTCGAAGCGGCCGACCGACACGCCCTCGGGGAAGTCGGCCTGGGCGTTGAAGTCCTCCGCGGAGTCGTAGCCGCCCTCGGGGGCCTGCTGCTCGAAGAGCACGGTGATGAGATCGACGTAGTCCTGGCCGGTCGCCTCGACGCCGGAGTCCTCCGCGGGCTCCGAGGCGTCCTCGGAGGAGGACTCCGAGGTGGAGGCGCTGGCGTCGGCCTCCGGCTCGGCGGAGTCGTCGGACCCGCCGCAGGCGGTCAGCGACAGCGCCATGACGGCGGCGGGGACGAGGGCGAGCGTGCGGCGCACGGCGGAGCGGGAGGTCATGGTGTCCTTCGGATCGGGTCAGGGCGCGGTAGGACGCCCCACGCCCACTGTCCCACCCGCTGTCCCCGGTGGTGGAGGAGGGAGCCCCAGCGTCCCCGGTGGTTGAGGAGGGAGCGCCAGCGACCGTCTCGAAACCACAGCCGCACGGTGATTGAGGAGGGAGCGCCAGCGACCGTCTCGAAACCACCCTCACACGACAGCGCAACCCCCTCCACAGATCACCCGACGCCTCTAGTCATCGAATGCCTGTTCGAATAAACTAGGCGCATGCTCCTCGACATCGACACCACCGGCACCGTGGTCGACATCGAGTCCCTCGACGCCGACGACGTCCTGGAGTACGCCGCCGACACCGCCCGCTCGGTACGCGCCGCGGAGCGTCGCACCCTGCGCGTCATGGCCCGCTGGGGAGCCCTCAACCCCGACCGGGCCTACGCCTGGTCAGTGCCGGGCATGACCCGCCACGGCCTCGACGAGTTCGCCGCCGAACCCCTCGCCCTGGCCCTGGACATCTCCCCGGTCAACGCCGGCTGCAACCTCGCGGAAGTCATGGAGCTGGTCCACCGCCTGCCCCGGGTGTGGGCGATGGTGGAGGACCTCACCCTCCCCGGCTGGCGCGCGCGCCGGATCGCCTCCCAGACCCAGGTCCTCAACGACACCGGGGCCGCGTACGTCGACCGCAAGGTCGCCGCCCTCGGCCACCGCGCACAGAGCCTGGGCGCGCGACGCATCGAGCTGTTCGTCGCAGAAGCCGCGGCCAGGCACGACCCCCACGCCCAGGCCGCGCTCGAGGAGAAGGCCCGCGGCGGGTGGAACGTGCGGGTGACCCACGACGTCGACCGCGGGTCCGCGTCCGGCACCTCCTGGTTGGAGGTGCTCGGTGACACCCAGGACCTCACCCGGTTCCACGACCTGATCTGCGCCACCGCCGCCGAGCTCGGACGCCACCAGACCTCGACCGGAGCAGCGGTCGAGTCGCTGGAGGTCCGCAAGGCCCGCGCGATCGGCGTCATCACCGACCGCGCCCAAGGACTCACCGCCCTCGACTCCGTCGAACCCACCACCGCCAAGGAGCGGGTGGTCTACGTCCACCTGCGCCCCGAGGACCTCGAGCGCGCCGAGATCCTCGCCGCCCTCGACGCCACCCGCGACGAGCAGGAGCCCCCGCCACCCACCGAGGCCCCGGCCGGAGAACCCCCACCGGACCCCCGGGACCTCCCCACCCCCGTAGACCACGAGACCGTCCTCGCGGGACAGGTCGCGAACCCGGTGGCTGAGGAGCGAGCGCAGCGAGCGTCTCGAAGCCCCGCCGCGGGCAACGACCCCGAGACCACCGCCGGACAGGCCCCGGCCCCGGTGGCTGAGGAGCGAGCGCAGCGAGCGTCTCGAAGCCACCCCACCCCCGTGGAGCAGCCCGCGAGCAACCCCTACCGCACCACCGGACCCGACCTGCGCCCCTCCCCGGTCCACCGCCACCACGAGACCAGCCACCTGTCCCAGATCGACCGCACCGGCCCACCACCCGGCACCGCGGTCGTCGAAGGCCTCGGGGTCGTCTCCACCACCACCCTGCGCCGCTGGCTGGCCGGCACCAAGGTCTACCTACGCCCCGTCATCGACCTCGACCCCACCACCGCCGGCGCCGTGGACCGGCACGACCCACCACCCTGGATGCGCGAACACGTCACCATCCGCGACCCCCGCTGCATCTTCCCCGGCTGCACCGTGCCCTCACGCCGCTGCGACCTCGACCACATCACCCCCTACCGACCCCTCGACCACGGCGGGAAGCCCGGCCAGACGCACCCGTCGAACCTCGCGCCGCTGTGCCGCCACCACCACCGGTTGAAGACGACCGGCTCGGAGGGCAGCCCGGCCTGGCGCTACCACCGGAACCCCGACGGCACCTACGCCTGGACCAACCCCCACGGCTGGACCACCCTCGTCCGCGCCGGGTGACTCAGGCCGGACCGAGCAGCCGCATCCCGTTGTGCCAGCACACGTCGCGCAGCCAGTCCTCGCCCAGGTCGAGGCGGGCCAGCGACTCCAGCTGGTGGGCATAGGGGTAGGGGATGGTCGGGAAGTCGGTGCCGAGCAGCACCCGGGGCTGCAGGTCGCGCAGCCGCTCGGTGAGCCCGTCGGGGTAGTCGGTGTCCCAGAAGTCGGTGAAGACCATGGTGGTGTCGAGGTGGACCCGCTCGTGGCGCGCGGCCAGGTCGGCGAAGTCGAGGTAGTCCGGCGCCCCGAGGTGTGCGGCGACCACGGTGAGCCGGGGGTGGGCCGCCAGCAGCCGCGCCATCGGCGCGGGTCCGGTGAAGTCGTTGCCGACCGGTGCGTGGCCGGCGTGCACCACCACGGGTGTGCCGGCGTCCTCGAGCGCGCCCCACGCCGGGGTCAGCAGCGGGTCGTCGAGGTCGAACTCCCCCACCTGCACGTGCACCTTGAACACCTCGACGCCCGCCTCGATCGACGCGGCGACGTAGTCGCCGACCTCGGGCTCGGGGTAGAAGGTGGCCGACCACAGCGACTCCGGCACGTCGCGCTTGAAGCCCGCGGCCCAGTCGTTGAGGAAGCCGGCGATGCCGGGGCGGTGGGCGTAGGGCAGCGTCGAGAAGCGCCGCACCCCCATCTCGCGCAGCAGCGCGACGCGCTCCTCGACGGACAGGCGGTAGCGGATGGGCCAGGGCCTGCCGATCTTCGGACCGGCGGCGTCGAAGACGGCGTGGACCTTGCGCTCCACCGGGGGCGCGAGGAAGTGGGTGTGCACGTCGTACAGCCCGGGCAGGCCGAGGCCCTCCCAGAACGCGCGCACCGGCGCGACGTCAGTCACGCATGCCCTTCATCCGACGGCCCACGGCCTGCTCGGTCTCGCGCACGGCCTGCCGCTCGGCGAGCGCGTGGCGCTTGTCCCAGGTCTTCTTGCCCTTGGCGGTGGCGATCTCGACCTTGGCCCGGCCGTCGAGGAAGTACAGCGACAGCGGCACGATCGTCAGGCCCTTCTCCGAGACCCGCCGCTCGATCTTGTCGATCTCGACCCGGTTGAGCAGCAGCTTGCGCTTGCGACGCGCGGAGTGGTTGGTCCAGGTGCCCTGGGAGTACTCCGGGATGTGCACGCCGTGCAGCCACGCCTCGTCGCGGTCGATGTCGACGAAGCCGTCCACGAGCGACGCGCGCCCCTGGCGCAGCGACTTCACCTCGGTGCCGACGAGCACCAGGCCCGCCTCGTAGACGTCCTCGATGAGGTAGTCGTGACGCGCCTTCTTGTTCTGCGCGATGAGCTTGCGCCCCTGCTCCCTGGCCATCCGTCCATTGTCCCAGGTCGGGTCAATCGGGTTGCGGTCACATCCAGGTCATGGGGTCCACGGCGTTGCCGTTGACCAGCACGGTGTAGTGCAGGTGGCAGCCGGTGGACCACCCGGTGTCGCCGACGTAGCCCACGATCTCCCCGGTCGAGACCCGGTCGCCGACGTCCACGCGGTAGCCGGAGGCGTGGTTGTAGACCACGGTGAGGTTCTTGCCGTTGACCTGGCCCAGGTTGACGTAGAGCCGGTTGCCGTAGACCGAGGAGTAGTACTTCGAGATCACGGTGCCGTCGCCGGAGGCGCGCATGCCCTCGCCGCAGGCGACGCCGAAGTCGGTGCCGTCGTGCAGGCTGTAGTAGCCGTAGATGGGGTGGGTGCGCATCCCGAAGGGCGAGGTGACCGGGCCGGTCACCGGCGGCAGCAGGAAGCCGTCGGCGGGCGCCGAGACGCTCGTCCCGCGCGAGGCCCGGGCCGCCTCCATGATCTGCTGCTTGATCCGGGCCTCCTGGTTGCGCAGCCGCGAGAGCAGCGCGCGGTCCTTGGCCAGCGCCGCCGACGCCTCGCGCCGCGCGTCGAGGCGTACGGCGACCTTGTCGCGCACCTTCTCGCGCCCGGCCACGGCCTGGGCGGTGAGGGCGCGCATGGTCGCGAGGTTGGCCGCAGCCGCCTCGCGCTGCTGCGCCACGTCGTCGCGGGCCTCGGAGAGCTGGTCCTCGCGCACCTGGAGCAGGACCTCGGCGGCGTCGAGCTCGTCGTAGACCTCGGTCTGGTTGCTCGAGATGACGCGGTCGGTCTGCTGCTGGCGGGTGAGGTCGCCCAGGGAGCCGGAGTTCATCAGGGCGGTGAGCGACATCAGCTGCGGGTCGCCCTGCTGGTAGAGCTCGTTGACCGAGTCGGTCACCTCGGTGCGCTGGTCCGCGAGCGCCTGCTGGCCCTCGGCGAGGTCGCTCTCGGCGGTGGCCAGCCGGTCCTCGGCCTTGGCCAGGGCCTCGGCCATCTCGGCGTCGCGCTCGCGCGCCGCGTCGAGCCGCTCGCGCACGGCGGCGAGCTCGGCGACCGCGGCGTCCAGCTCGGCCTGGGCGGCGTCGAGGGCGCCCTGGGCCCGGCGCATCGCGGCGCTGGTCTCGTCGAGCTCGTCGTGGGCGCGCTCGATCTGCTTCTCGACCTGCTTCTGCTGGTCCTGGAGGTCGTCGTCTGCCTGGGCGAATGGGACGGCCACGGCGCCGGTCGCCAGCGCTGAGGTCGCGAGGACCAACGCCAGGCGACGGCGGGCGGCGCTGGGGAAGGAGCGCACGTCATGCCTTCGACTGATCGGGGACTGCTCGGGGAAGAGAGCGGGTCGACGGTAACCCGCCGCGCTCAGACCTTGAGGTATTTGCGCGTCAGCAGGAGTGTCGGCAACAGGGTGAGCACCGGCCCGAGGACGGCCACGACAGCCACGGTCAGCAGGTAGTCGTCGACGCCCACCCACGGGATGAAGCCCAGGTAGTCGGTGAACCGCTGCTCGACGCCGAAGTACATGAACGCCCCCAGCGAGACGACCGAGAGCCCCACCGCGACCAACGCGGTCACCACCGCCTCGAGCAGGAACGGCAGCGCGATGTAGACCGTCGAGGCGCCCACCAGGCGCATGATCCCGATCTCCTTGCGTCGGGCGAAGGCCGCCAGCCGGATCGTGTTGGCCACCAGCAGCAGCGCGGCCACGACCAGGAACACCGCGACCCCGAGCGAGCCGACCTGCATCGCGGTCATGATCTTGAGCAGCGGCGCGATCACCTCCCGCTGGTCGCGCACGTTGGCGACGCCGTCGAGCCCGACGATCTCGCTGGTGATGCCCTGGTACTCGTCGCGGTCCTTGAGCGTGATCCACAGCGACTCGGCCAGGTCGTCCTCGGTGAGGATCGCGTTGGGCCCCTCGAAGCGGTCGGCCTCGTCGGGCCCCAGCAGCTCCTTGGCCTTGGCGAAGGCCGTGGCCTGCGACTCGAAGTAGTAGGACTCGACCTCGGGGTTGGCCTCGACGACCCGCTCGATCTCCTCCTTCTGCTGGTCGGTCACGGCGCTCTGGCAGTTCGGGTCGGGGTCGTCGGAGCGGCAGAGGAAGGCGGTGATCTGCAGCTCGCTGCCCCACTGGTCGACGGCCTTCTCGGCCTGGGCGCGCACCAGCAGTCCCAGTCCGACGAGGGTGAGGGACACGAAGAGGGTGAGGATCACCGCCAGGTGCATGGAGAGGTTGCGTCGCAGGCCCTGGCCGAGGTTCGAGAAGACGTAGCGCATGAGGGGAGGGAGATCTCCTGAGGTGGTCCGGGCCGCGGCCCGGGGGTGTGTCGGTCCCGGAGGGACAGGTCAGTGCTGGAAGCCGTAGACGCCCTGGGCGTGGTCGCGGATGACCCGGCCGTCCTCGAGCTCGATGACGCGCTTGCGCATCTGGTCGACGATGCCGTGGTCGTGGGTGGCCATGACCACCGTGGTGCCGGTGCGGTTGATCCGGTCGAGCAGCTTCATGATCCCGACCGACGTGGTCGGGTCGAGGTTGCCGGTCGGCTCGTCGGCGATGAGGATCATCGGCCGGTTGACGAAGGCGCGGGCGATCGCGACGCGCTGCTGCTCACCGCCGGAGAGCTCGTCGGGCATGCGGTCGGCCTTGCCCTCGAGACCCACGAGCTCCAGCGTCTCCGGCACCGTCGAGCGGACCTCGGAGCGCGACTTGCCGATCACCTCGAGGGCGAAGGCGACGTTCTCGGCCACCGACTTGTTCTGCAGCAGCCGGAAGTCCTGGAAGACGGTGCCGATCTGGCGCCGCAACCGCGGCACCTTCCAGCCCGCCAGACGGTTGATCTCCTTGCCGGCGACGTAGACGCGACCGTCGGTGGGCCGCATCTCGCGCAGCACCAGGCGCAGGGCCGTGGACTTGCCCGAGCCCGAGGCGCCGACGAGGAAGACGAACTCGCCCTTCTCGACGTCGACGCTGACCTGGTCGAGGGCGGGCGCGCCCGTGCCGGGGTAGGTCTTGGTCACCTTCTCGAAGCGAATCACCCGCAGGAGCGTACGCCAGGGCACCACCCGCGTGGGGACCTCGACGCCCGCCCCGGCGACGCTCGTATCGTGGCTCACATGACCGCCTCCGGCCGCCCCCTCCCGGGTCGCACCGCCGCCACCGTCGCCCGGCTGGGCGCCACGGCGCTCGCCCTCGTCGTGGCCCTGACCGCGTGCACCGGCGGCGACGACGCGCCCGCTCCGAGCGAGCCCACCCCGTCGGCGTCGCCGGCCCCGCCGGCGGGCCTGGCCGACCTCGACACCACGACCTTGGCCGTGACCCGCGGCGACCTGTGCCCGACCGTCGACCCCGCGGCGGTCGAGGACGCGCTGGGCGGGGCGCCGGCCGACGCCGAGTCCTACGCCAACGGCCAGCGCGTCGAGCTGACCGGGGGCGTGCGCGACGTCGCCCACGAGTGGAGCTGCACCTGGAGCGGCGCGGGCCGCGAGGCGGCGCGGGCCTGGGTCTTCGCTCCTCCGGTGCCGAAGGACCGGGCTCGGCAGCTGGTCCGCACGCTGGCCACCGCCGACGGCTGCGCCCGCCCGCGGCAGGCCGAGGACTACGGCGCCCCCTCGCTCGGCCTGGTCTGCGAGGCCGGACCCGTCACCCGCGTCCAGTACGCCGGCCTCTTCGGCGACGCCTGGCTCTCCTGCTCGCTGACCCTCCCGCGCTCCACCGAGCGGGCCGACCTGCTCGAGCGCGGCAGCCGCTGGTGCGCCGCCGTGGCGCTGGCCGGCTCCGCCACCTCCTGACGTCCACGCTGATCTCCACCCTGACCTCCCGCCCGCGGGCGGCAGCGGATCCGGGCGAAGCCGCCCGCGGGAGGGTCCCGGGCGACTAGCCTCCCGGCGGGAGGGAGACCCGTCATGTCGCTGCGCCACCACGCCCGGCCCGGTCCACGCCGCACGATCGTCGCGGCGCTGGCCGCGCTCGCCTGCCTCGGCGGCACGCTCGCCGGGGCCGGCGCCGCGCCGGCCCCCGCGCGCGCCCCCGCCCCCGACCCGGCGTCCCCGGCGCCCGGCACCTCCCGGCTCCTCCCCGCCCCGGCGGGCGGCGAGCGCGCCGTGCGCCTGCTGGGCGGGCGTCTCGAGGAGGCCGCGGCACGCAACGACCTCACCGCCACCGCGCTGGTCGACCTGCTGACCGGCGACCCCACGGTCCGCGTCGACGAGCGCGGCAGGGTCCTCTTCCGCGACCTCGACCCGCACCGGCCCGAGCCCGCCGAGGCCCCCGACGCCGCCCGCGAGGCGCAGGCCCTCGCGGCCCCCTTCCCCGACGACCAGACCTTCGCGCTGCACAGCCTCCCCGGCTCGCGGCGCACGATCTACCTCGACGTCGACGGCGGCACCGTGGCCGGCACGGCGTGGAACGACGCGTCCTTCCCCGACGGCGCCGTCACCGGCTACGACCTCGACGGCGACCCCTCCACCTTCTCCCCCGCCGAGCGCGCCGTGGTGCAGGTCGTGTGGCAGCGCGTCGCCGAGGACTTCGCGCCCTTCGACGTCGACGTCACCACCGAGGCGCCCGCCCCGGGTCGCATCGACCGCTCCGGGGAGGCCGACCAGGAGTACGGCACGGTCGCCATGATCACCGGCGACCCCCGCGCCCACGCCGCGATCTGCGGCGACCCCGGCTGCACCGGCGTGGCCTACCTCGACGTCTTCGACGCCACCCGCAGCCACGCCCGCTACCAGCCCGCCTGGGCCTTCACCGCCTACTACGACGACGTCGCCAGCATCGCCGAGACCGTCTCCCACGAGGTCGGCCACACCCTCTCGCTGCACCACGACGGCTGGGGCACCGAGGACTACTACGGCGGCCACGGGCTCTGGGGCCCCATCATGGGCTCGACCGGCCGCCCGGTCGTGCAGTGGAGCCAGGGCTCCTACGCCGGGGCCACCACCACCGAGGACGACCTGGCCCTCATCGCCACCCACGGCCTGCCGCTGCGGGCCGACGAGGCCGGGGCCGACATCGCCACCGCGGCCGCCGCGCCGCCCGCGGGGCCGGCGTACGTCACGACGCGTGAGGACGTGGACGTGTTCGCGCTCGGCCCGTGCACCGGGCCCGTCTCCGTCACCGGCGCGACCGCGCTGGCCAGCCCCGACCTCGACCTCGAGCTGAGCCTCCTCGACGCCTCGGGCGCCACGCTGGCCACGGCCGACCCGCTGGTGCAGTCGGTGCAGGGCCGGCTGACCGGGATGGGGGCCACCGTGTCGCTGGCGGTCACCGACGAGCCGCTGTGGGTGGCCGTCGACGGCGTCGGCGCCGGCGGCTGGAGCACGGACTACGACGACTACGGCAGCCTGGGCTCCTACGTGCTGTCCGTGCTCGGGGACTGCGCCACCGGAGCGCAGCAGCCCGACCCCGACCCGGTGGAAGTCACGGCACCGGGAGCGCCCGCGGTCGACGGGGTCCGGCCCGGCCGGTCCGGGCGGCCGCTGACCCTCGCGGTGCGCTGGACGCCGTCGGTCGACGACGGCGGCTCAGCGGTGACCGGGTGGCGGGTCGCCGCCCAGCGCCTCGACGGCGACGGTGCCGTGGTGCGCAGCAGCACCGGCCCGCTGCTCGCCCCCGAGCGCCGGCGCACGAGCCTGCGGCTCGGCGCGGGGCGCTACCGCCTCGCGGTGACGGCGCTCAACGCGCAGGGCGCGAGCCCGCTCAGCGCGTGGTCCCGCGTGGTGCGGCCGCGCTGAGCGGTCGGGCGATCAGTTCTCGTCGGCCTTCTCGCTGCCGCGGCGCCAGCGGATGCCGGCCTCCAGGAAGCCGTCCAGGTCGCCGTCGAAGACCGCGGAGGGGTTGCCCGACTCGTAGGTCGTGCGCAGGTCCTTGACCACCTGGTAGGGGTTGAGGACGTAGTTGCGCATCTGGTCGCCCCACGAGGCCTGCACGTCGCCGCGCAGCCCGTCGAGGTGCGCCTTCTCCTCGGCCTTCTTCAGCGCCAGCAGCTTGGCCTTGAGCACCACCATGGCGCTGGCCTTGTTCTGCAGCTGGCTCTTCTCGTTCTGGCACGACACGACGGTGCCGGTGGGGATGTGCGTCAGCCGCACCGCGGAGTCGGTGGTGTTGACCGACTGCCCGCCCGGGCCGCCGGAGCGGTAGACGTCGACGCGGATCTCCTCGTCGGGCACGTCGATCTCGTCGGTCTGCTCGAGCACGGGCACGACCTCGACCGCGGCGAAGGAGGTCTGGCGGCGGCCCTGGTTGTCGAAGGGGCTGATCCGCACGAGGCGGTGCGTGCCGGCCTCGACGCTGAGCGTGCCGTAGGTGTAGGCCCCGTGGACCGCGAAGGTGGCCGACTTCAGCCCGGCCTCCTCGGCGTAGGAGGTGTCGAAGACCTCGACGGGGTAGCTGTGCTGCTCGGCCCAGCGGGTGTACATGCGCAGCAGCATCTCGGCGAAGTCGGCGGCGTCGACGCCGCCGGCGCCGGCGCGGATGGTCACCAGCGCCTCGCGCGCGTCGTACTCGCCGTTGAGCAGGGTGCGGACCTCGAGGCCCTCGACCGCGGCCTTGATCTTGCCCAGCTCGCGCTCGGCCTCGGCCAGCGAGTCGGCGTCGCCCTCCTCCTGGCCCAGCTCCGCGAGGATGCCGAGGTCCTCGATGCGGCTCTCCAGGGCGGCGAAGCGGTCGACCTGGCCCTGGAGGTCGGAGAGGCGACCCGTCACGCGGGTCGCGTTGGACTGATCGTCCCAGAGGTCGGGCGCCGCCACCTGCTCGGCGAGGTCGGCGATCTCCTTGTGCATGGCGCCGATGTCGAGCACCTGCTCGATGGTGCGCATCGTCGCCTGGAGCTGCTTGATCTCGGTGTCGTAATCGGGTCCTGCCACGGGCCCAGGGTACGTCCCCGGGCGAGCGGGGCCTACTTGCGACCGAAGACCTGCGCGACGTACCAGGTGCCGTCGTCGTCGGTGCGCGCCGCGAGGCCGAGCAGGCGGTAGGACGGCTCGAGGATGTTGGCGCGGTGCCCGGGCGAGTCCATCCACGCCGCGACGACCGCCTTGCCGCCGGCGTAGCCGTAGGCGACGTTCTCCCCCACGCTGCGCAGGCCGCAGTCGGAGAGGATCGGCTGCAGGTCCTGGTGGGCCATGGTCTCGTTGGCCGCCATCCAGCGGGCCTGCTTCACGGCGTACTTCTGCACGCACTTCTGGCGCTTCAGGGCGACCAGGTCGCGCTCGGTGCGCTCACCGTTGGTGTGGCGCACGGCGGCGCCCTGGTAGCGCTGCTGGGCCTCGGCGCCGGCGGCGACGGCCGGTCCGGGCGCCGCCACCAGGGCGGCGAGCACGGCGGGCGCGGCCACGAGGGCGGCCAGGCGGGAGGGAGTCGGGCGGGAGGTGGTCGGGGCGGGGGTCCGAGAGTTCACGCACCCCACCGTACGACGAACCGGGCGGGTCGTCCCGGGGTCGGGATACGCCATCCTGGCGATGCGCGCCGCTCCCGGCCTGGTGCAGGCTCGGGCTGGTGCGCCTCTTCCCACAGACCTCCACGGCCCGCGGGCCGCTCTCCCCTGCCCTGCTCGCCCTCGCCGCTCTGACCGCGATGCTCGCGCCGCTGGTGGCCATCACGCCCCAGCCCTCCCCCGCCGCGGCGGCCGAGCCGCGTCGGGCCGGCTGCGTCGAGGCCAGCGGCCCCTTCCACGTCGGCACCACCACGGTCACCGTGAGCTCGCGCGGCCGCGATCTCCCGGCCACGGTCGCCTACCCCGCGACCTCCGACGGCGCCGGCGCGACGCCGGTGTGCCGGGTCTCCCCGCTGGTCCTGGCCGGCCACGGCTCGGGCGGTGACGGCGCCTCCGCCGCCGCGCTCCACGGCTACCTCGTCGAGGCGGGCTACGTCGTGGCCGCGCCGACCTTCCCCGGCGGCTTCGACATCGCCGGCTACGCCAAGGACGTGCGACGCACCCTCACCACGGTCCGCGCGGTCTCCGACCGCTCCGGCGGCCTGCTCTCGGGCCGCGTCCGCCAGGGCGGCCCGGTGGGCTACATCGGCACGTCGATGGGCGCCATCGTCGGTCTGGCGCTGGTCGACAGCGAGCAGCGCGACGGCCGCATCCGTGCGGTCGTGGCCAAGGCCGGCACGTCCTTCGACCCCACCTTCCGCCCCGTCGGCGGGCCGCCGCTGCTCATGCTCAACGGCGACGCCGACACCGTCATCCCCTACGCCGGCGCCCGCGAGACCTACCAGCAGGCCCGCCGCACCAAGGGCCTCATCACCCTCAGCGGGGTCGGTCACGACCTCGACACCGGCGGCGACCCGGTGCTGCGCACGACCAGCACAGCGTTCCTCGACCGCTTCCTGCGCAGCCGCGACCACGCCCTGGGCCGCCTGCAGCGCATCGTGTCCGAGTCCGAGGTGGCCAGCCTGCGCAAGCGGTGGTAGGTCCCTAGAGTAAAGGCGTGATCTCCCACCTCGCCCGCCAGGCACGCCTCGTGACCCTGGCCGTCGGCGCCTCCACTCTCGTCGCCACCTGCCTCGTCGCCCCCGCCGGGGCGCAGGCACCGAGCGGGGCCTGCGCCGAGCCCACGCTCCTCGGCACCGCCGGCGACGACCACCTCGTGGGCACCGAGGGACCCGACGTCATCGACGCCGGCGACGGGCAGGACGTCGTCGACGGCCTCGGCGGCGACGACGTGATCTGCGGTGGCGCGGGCGGCGACCGGCTCGACGGCGGCGCGGGCGACGACGTGCTGCTCGGCGGTCTCGACGGGTACGTCGACGCCCCCGAGCCCTACGGCCCCTACCGCATCGGCGACGTGCTGGTCAGCGGACCGGGCGACGACGTCCTCGACGCCGGACCCGACCCGCGCTCGGGCGAGCCCCTCGACGTGGTCACCTTCGAGGGCTCCGCCGCCGCCGTGACCGTGGACCTCGGGGCCGGCACGGCCCGCGGGGAGGGCGAGGACCGGCTGGTCGGCCCGTGGGGGCGCGTGCGCCTCTCACCCCACGCCGACGTGCTGCGCGGGTCCGACGGCGTCGACGACGTGCAGGGCGAGGGCGGCGGCGACCGCCTCGCCGGTGGCCCGGGCGACGACCGGCTCAGCCTCCAGGGCGAGGTGGGCCCGGCCGACCCCGCCACCCTCGCCGGCACCGTGCGCGGCGGGGGCGGCGACGACCTCCTCGTCGGCGCCGCGGGGGCCGACCTGCTCCTCGCCGGGCCGGGCGACGACCTGGTCGTGGCGTGGGCCGGCGCCGACGACGTCGACGGCGGTCGGGGCCGGGACCTGCTGCGCGGCCTCGCCGGCGACGACCTGCTGGACGGCGGCCCCGACCGTGACACCGCCGCGGGCGGCCCGGGTCGCGACCGTCTCGTGTCGGTCGAGGTGCGCCGTTGATGGTGGCGAGCCTCGGGCTCAGCCGATGCTCGCCACCGCCGACCCGGTCGCGCCGACCACGGCGCCGCCGGGCGATCCCGGGATGCTGAGCGGCAGGTCGAGGGGCGCACGGAGCCCGACGGTGACCTCGTCGCTGCCGGGAGCCACGCTCACCGCGACGGCGAGCCCGGGGTACTCGGCGTAGGCGCCCACCTGCTGCAGGTAGGCCTGCACCGCGCCGCGCGCCGTGGCCTCGGTGAGCCGCAGCCGCTCCCCGCCGAGGCCGTCGGTGTAGACCTGCTCGCCCTCACCGGCGCGGTCGGCCGCGGTCAGCGCGGCCCCGTCGGCGAGGGTGTTGAGGCCGGAGCGGTGCAGGTAGGCCGCGGTCGCGTCGACCACCGCCGCCACGCCCATCAGCAGGACGAAGGCGAAGCCGATGACCAGCAGGCTGATCTGCCCCGACTCGTCCTGGCCGCGCGCCCTCACGCCCCCGCCTCCTGGTAGCGGCCGATCGGCACCGTGTGGCTGGCGTCCAGGGCGAAGCTGGGCGCTCCCCCGCCCAGGGCGTCGGGCAGCAGCGGCAGCCGCACGCCGGAGTCGACGCGCACGGTCACGACCGAGCCCGGGCTGTGGCAGTCGGGGCTCGGCACGCAGCTGACGGCGACGTCGACCCTGACGTCCTCGAGTCCCTGGTCGGCGAGGGCCTGCCGGGCGGCGGCCTCGGCCCGCTCCCTGCCGGTGGCGTCGTCGGGGGCCAGGGCGAAGGCCCGGCCCGCGGCGCGGGCCGCCTCGCTCACGCCGAGCGCCCCGCGCTGCACCTCGAAGACGCTGAGCACGATCCACACGATCGGCACCAGCAGCAGGACGCCGAGCCACACCAGCTCGACGAGCGCACTGCCCGCGTCCTCACCCGTCCCGCGGCACCGGCTCACGGGGTCGCCCCCTCCACGGTGGGCTCCTCGACCGCGTGGCCCGCGACGTCGAGCTCCACGGCCGGGCCGCCGATGCCGAGCGCCGGCACCCGCGCCGTCACCGTCACCCGGTACGCCGGCGCCCCGTCGAGCAGCACCCGCTCGACCCGCACGTCCTCGGCGTACCGCGCCGCGACCACGCCGGCCACCTGCTCGCGCGCCGCCGCCGCCCCGTCACCGCCGTCGGCGTCGGCGGTCGCGGCGATCCGGGCACCGTCGGCCGCGGCCGCGGCCAGGGTGTTGCGCACGAAGAGGGTCAGCGAGACCTGGAGGACCCCCAGCACCACCGGCACGAGCACGACCAGCACCAGGACGAAGTCGACGACCGCCGAGCCGTCCTCCCGCCGACCCACTACTTCACCGAGTTCAGCGCGTCCCGCAGCAGGGCCGTGAGCTGGTCTCGCGCGACCGCCGACAACGCCACCACCAGGCCCGCGGTCATGACGGTCACCAGCACCCAGCCCGGCACGTCACCGCGGCCGTCGCGCCGGCGACCCGGAAGAGCCAGCCGCAGCCGCAGGAGGAGGTGCAGGCGGAGGAGGAGCAGGGGCACAGTGGTCACAGGGGGTTCCTTTCCGAGAGGTCGAGCGCCGGGTCAGGGGGCGACCAGGCTGAGGCCCACGACACCGGGCCAGAAGGCGAAGAGCACGGTCACGGGGAGCACGAGGAAGACGACCGGCACCATCATCAACACCTCGCGGCGCGCCGCCGACTCGATCAGCTCGCGACGCCCCGCCTCCCTCACGTCGGCCGCCTGGGCGTGCAGCACGTCGGCGAGGGGGGTGCCGCGCTCGACGGCGACGGCGATGCCCTGGGCGAAGCGTGAGACCAGCGGCAGCCCGGTGGTCGCCGCGAGCCGGTCGAAGGCCGCGCCCACCGGCTCGCCGGTGCGGATCTGGGCGAGCACGGCGGCGAGGTCGGCGCTCAGCGCTCCCCCGCTGCGCCGCACCACCCGGTCGAGTGCCCCCACCGGGCTCTCCCCTGCGGCCACGGCGAGCGCGAGGAGCTCGGCGAGGGTGGGGAACTCCTCCAGCACCTGTCGCTCCCGCGCGGCGACCTGCGCGGAGAGGCGGTTGTCGCGGGCCAGCACGCCGAGGGCGAAGGCGATCACGCACAGCAGCGCCGACCGCGGGGCGCCCGTGGGGTCCGACAGCGCCTGGAGCAGGCCCCACGCCGCGGCGACGGCGAAGCCGCACAGACCCCACAGCACCTGCTCCACCCGGAACTCCTGCACGGAGGAGTCGAGGGCGGCGCGCTCCAGGCGCCGGCGCACCGAGGTGGCTCCGCCGAGCACCCGCTCGACGGTGGCGGCGAGGCTGCTCACCAGCGGCCCGAAGACCTGTCCCACCACGGTGCTCGACCGGCCGGCGGCCCCACCCGGACGAGCGACGGCGGTGCCGGCGACCTGCGGCAGGTCGCGCACGTAGGGCAGCACGCGCGGCTCGAGCTGTGGGCGTCGCACCGCACGCACCCTCGCGAGCGTCAGGAGCAGACCAGCCCCCGCCACCGCGCCCAGCACCGCGCCCCACCAGGCCGGCGTCACGACAGGATCCTCCGCTCCGTGGGGAGCCGCCCGATGCGCATCATGACGCGGTAGGCGACGACGCAGGTCACGGCGCCGATGCTCAGGACGACCACGCCGGCCGGCGAGGCGTAGCGTCGGATCACCTCGGACTGGAACGACATCAGGAGCAGCACCAGCCACGGTGCCGCCACCGCGAGTCGGGCGCCGTTCACCGTCCAGGCCTGACGCGACTGCAGCTCCGAGCGGGTGCGCGCGTCCTCGCGCAGGTAGCCGGACAGGTTGCGCAGCAGCCGCCCGAGCTGGCCCCCGCCGACCTCCCTGGCGACCCGCAGGCCCTCGACGACCCGGTCACCGACGGGATCGGCCAGCCGGGTCTTGAGCCGGTCGAGGCAGTCGCCGAACCTCCCGGTCACCTGGTAGTCGAGCGCGAACTGTGCGAAGGCGTCGCGCAGGGGCTCCGGGCCCCGCGTGGCCAGGTTGGCGAGCGCGTCGGGCAGCGAGAGCCCGGCGCGCACCGCGCTGGCGAGGTTGTCCACCGCCTCGGGCCAGACCTCGGCGAGCTCCGCCTGCCGGGTCCGTGCCCGCCCCGCGACGACGGCCACGGGAAGGTAGGCACCGAGCACACCGAAGGCCAGCGAGACCGGCAGGGTGCGAGATGCCACCTGCACGACCAGGGCCGCGACCGACCCGAGCACGAGGCACAGGACGACGAACGCCGTGACCGACACGTCGGCGAGACCCGCCCTGGCCAGCAGGGTCTCGACCCGGCCCGCGCGCGGCGGGCCGGGGGCGGCGGCGCGCGGCGATGTGAAGGCCGACCAGACGAGCAGGAGTCCGACGCCGACACCGAGCCCGACGAGCGCCCCCATCAGGACCGCCGCCCGTATCCGGCGCTCTCGTCCCCCGCCAGCAGCGCTCGCACATCGATGCCGGCCCGCTCGAAGAGCTCCGGCCGCGGGGCCGACCCGTGGGCGCGGCGCAGCTCCCCGCCCGAGCGCAGGAACACGGGCTCGGTCTCGATCACGTCCTGCTCCACCCTCCCGGGCACCCCGACGATCTCGTTGACCCGCCGTACCCCGGCGCCGTCGACCCCGAGATGGACCACCAGGTCCACCGACGACGCCACGGTCGGCACGACGAAGCGGGCCGAGATGTTCTCCCCCGCCAGGAGTGGGAGGGTGCACATCTTCACCAGCGCCTCGCGGGCGCTGTTCGCGTGCAGGGTGCACATGCCGGGCAACCCGGCGTTGAGGGCGAGGAGCAGGTCGAGGCACTCCTCCGCACGCACCTCTCCCACGATGATGCGGCTCGGTCGCATGCGCAGGCTCTCCTTGACCAGGTCGCGCAGCCGGATCTCACCGGTGCCCTCGAGGCCCGCCTGACGGGTCTGCAGCGGCACCCAGTCGGGGTGGGGGAAGCGCAGCTCGTAGACCTCCTCGGCGGACACCACCCGATCCCCGCCCGGGATGGCCGCGGCCAGGCAGTTGAGCATGGTCGTCTTGCCGGCCTGGGTCCCGCCGGCGACCAGGACGTTCAGCCCTGCGCGCACCGCCGCCTCGAGGAACGTCGCGGCAGGGGCAGTGAGGCTCCCGAGCTCCACGAGGTCATCGAGCCGGGCGGCACGCAGCACGAACTTGCGGATGTTGACCGCCGAGAAGCCGCGTGAGATCCCCTCGAGCACCACGTGCAGGCGGTGGCCCTCGGGCAGCATGGCGTCCACGAAAGGGCTGCTGACGTCGATCCGGCGGCCGCTGGACTTCAGCATCCGTTCCACCAGCTCGGTGACCTGCCCGGGCGACAGCATCAGGTGGGTGAGCTCGTGGCGCCCGTTACGAGCGACGAACACGCGGCTGGGGTCGTTGATCCAGACCTCCTCGACGCTCGGGTCGTCGAGGAAGGGCTGCAGCGGGCCGAAGCCGGACACACGCGCGACGAGCTCCCCGACCAGGGCCTCGACGTCGGCCACGGGCGCCACCGCGCCGGTGAGGCTGCGCTCGTCGTGGTCGCGCACCACGCCCTCGGCGATGCGCCGGACGACCGCGGAGTCAAGCTGGGGATCGACTCCCTCGCGGCGCACGAGCGAGCGCACGTCGACGTCGAGACGCTCCACCAGCTCGTCGTGCGCGGTGCTCTGCGCCATGCGTGTCTCTCCCGTCCCGAGGAGGAGTGAGGTAGGCACCCGATGCGCCTACCACCACGGTAGGTACGACGGAGTGTTACCGCGACGGGGTGTCCCCAAACTGTGGAGAACGTCGGTCGGGACCGGTGGGACAGCAGTGACGGACGAGGTGAGCGTCAGTCGCCGAGCTTGCGCTCCAGCGCCGCAGCCCGCTCCGCGGCGTCGGTGAGCTCGTCGGCGTCGATGGCGTGCGTGCGGTGGAACCACTCGAGCGCGTCCTTCTCGCGACCGGCCGCGACGAGGGTGTCGGCGTAGGCGTAGCGCAACCGCACGACCCACGCGGCACGCGACTTGTTGTTCAAGGGCGCGAGCTCGAGGGTCCGCAGCGCGGCGTCGAACTGCTTCATGTCACGTCGGGCGCCGGCCTCGACGATCGTCATCTCGGCCTTCGCCTCGGGGGCGAAGTTCACCACCGACGGGCTCTTGGCCAGCTTGAGCGCCTGCTCGGGCTGCTTCAGCGCCCGGTGGCAGTCGGCCATGATCGGCAGGTACGCCGTGGCCCCGTTCATCCGCTTGGCAGCGCGCAGCTCCGCCAGCGCCTCGGAGTAGTGGCCGGCGGCGTAGGCCGCCTCCCCGGCCGCCTCACGCACCACGGCGAGCCGCGGGGCGCGGGCGCGTGCAGCCAGGGCGTGCCGGTACGCCGTCTCCGGGTCGTCCTCGATCATGAGACCGGCCGCGGCCAGGTGGCGGGCGATCCTCGAGGCCAGCTTGTCCGGCAGCCCCTTGAGCTGGTTGGCCACCGAGCGGTCGAGCTCGGCCCCGGTGATCTCGTCCGGGAGCTCCGGGCCGTCGTACTCCGCCTGCGAGGCGGTACGAGGCTCCTGCTGGCGATCAGCCGGGCGCTTCCAGTCGCTCTTGCGACCAGGGCGGTCACCCTGGGCACGCTGGGGCCCGCCGCTGCGACCGCCGGACGCCGAGCGACCGCGGCCCCCGGCGGAACCGCCCTGACTCGATCCACCTTGAGCAGAGCGCCCCTGGCCCGATCCTCGCTGGTCACTGCTGCGACCCCCGCTGCGTGCGGGGCGCTGGTTACCGCGTCGCTCGTCGGCCACGGGGGTCACTCTCCTCGGTGTAAATGTCGTAGAGGCCACCCGAAGGTGGCCTCTACGAAGTGTATGTCCGGCGGCGTCCTACTCTCCCACAACCTCTCGGTTGCAGTACCATCGGCGCTGAAAGGCTTAACTTCCGGGTTCGGGATGGGACCGGGTGTTTCCCTTTCGCTATGGCCGCCGTAACTCTTGCG
>NZ_JADCLL010000002.1 GCF_015070375.1 Nocardioides kribbensis
TCGCCCAAGTCGCCTCCGCCGCCGACGACACCCGCCACGGCGCCCACAACACCCTCGAGTCCGCCACCGCCCTGGCCACCATGGCCACCGAGCTCAAGGCCCTCGTGGCCCGCTTCCAGGTCTGAGGGGGCTGACATGGAGGCATCCACCCAGCAGTCCCAGACCGTCACCGTCGACGTGTGGTCGAGCCCGCAGGCCCTCGAGCGCGCCGTGCCGGAGGCCTTCCGGCTCTGGGCGTCCTGGTACGGCGAGCCGCACCCCGACCGGTCGGTCCACCTGCTCGCCTGCCCCTCGGGGGCCTACGCGCCCTCCAAGACCGGCGTCGCCGCGGCGCTCGACGAGCCCCGACCGCCCGGCACGCCGGGGCGGGTCTCGGTCGTGCTCACCGACGACCCCACCGCCGGCGAGTCGCTCTGGCTGCTGCGCACCGTCACCCGCCTCGCCGAGCCGCAGCTGCCCTGAGCCCCCGGCTGCGCCCGCCTGAGCCCCCGGGGGACCGGGCCCTGGGGCTCAGGCGGGGGCGTCCACGCCCAGCGGCGGCGGCGCGTGCCGCTCGAGTCGGCGTACGTCGCGCGAGAGCAGGGCCAGCAGCGACGAGGCGGCCATGACGCCCGCGACCACGAGCAGCCACCGGTCGTAGCCGACCGCCTCGGCCACCGGCCCGGTCAGGGCCAGGCCCACCGGGCGGAAGACGAAGGAGCCGACCTGGTCGAAGGAGTAGACCCGGGCCAGCCGGTCCTCGGGCACGTTCTGCTGGATCGAGAGGTCCCAGGCCACCGAGAAGACCTCGAGGCCGAGGCCGTGCACGAAGGCGCCCAGGAGCACCAGGACGAGCTGGTCGGAGACGGCCATCGCCAGCGGGAACGCCGCGGTGAGCGAGAGCATCGCGACCCCCACCCGCAGCCCGTGGCGCGGTCGCCAGCGCAGGGTGAGCAGGCCGCCGACCACGAAGCCGGCCATCAGGCTCGCCAGCGCCCAGCCCCACGCCGCGCGGCCGAACCCGTCGCCGACCACGATCGGCCCGAGCACGCCCTGGGCGCCGCCGTAGACGAGGTGGTAGAGCAGGGCCTGGCCGATGAGCAGCCACAGCCAGGTGCGGCTGAGCACCTCCCGCAGCCCGACCCCGAGGTCGCCCAGCACCGAGGCGCCGGCCGAGACGCCCCGCACGTGCGGCACCCGGAGCGCGGCGTAGCACCCCGCGGCCACGGCGTACGTCGCCGCGTCGACCGCGATCGCCCACCCCGGCCCGGCGGCCGCGACGAGCACCCCGCCCACCGAGAAGCCGACGATCTGCGAGCCGGTCTGCCCGATCCGCCGCACCGACACCGCCGAGGCCAGCTCGGCCGCGGGCACGGTCAGCCGGGTCATCGCCTGCGACGAGGGGCCGCTCAGCGCGGCCAGGCAACCGGTGACCACCCCCATCGCCGTCAGCAGCGCGATGCTGGCGCCGCCGGTGAGCAGCACCGCCGCGAGCACCGCCTGCACCAGCGCGCACGCGCCCGCCGAGCCCTCCATCAGCACCTTGCGCGAGACCCGGTCGCCGAGCACCCCGCCGAAGAGCACCGTGACCACCTCGGCCAGCGCGAACGCCGCCACCACCAGGCCCAGCTCCTGCGCCGAGCCGCCGAGGTCGATCACCGCGAAGGCCAGCGCCACCGGCGCCATCGCGTTGCCCAGCGAGCTGGTCGCCGTGCCGGCCACGAGCAGCCGGAAGTCGCGGTGGCGCAGCGGCCCGAGCCGGTCGGTCACGCCGACCACCCAAGCCTGCGCGGGCCCGCGGGGTCAACCGGATTGCCGGCGCCTCCGAGCGGGCACAGGCCAGACCCCGTCAGCACTCGGACCGCGGAGCGAACGCACCCGTCGCCGCTCGCGCGACGAGCGCGTCGATGCGGGCGGCGAGCCCATCCTCGCCAGGTGCACCGGGGAAATCCTCCCGGTGCACCACGACGGGGGCGACGTCGCGCCACGTCCGTGCCGCTCCCAACCGCACGACCCCCACGACCCAGTCGCGGCGCCGACGCCTCACACGAGCCGTAGCCCACCGGATGCCGCGCCCCACGAGCACCGGCAGGTCGACGAGGAGCTCGCTCGTCACCCCGGTCCGAGGCAACAGCTCGCCGTCGTGGCGCACGCCGCGGACGTAGTAGACCCAGCCGTCGCGCTCCAAGCGTTGGTCGTGAGCTCGCAGCCGCACGTCGTAGAGGTCGTCCCTCCGTCGTTCGTCGTCGATCGTCACGCGGCCATGGTTCCTCCTCCGACCTGAAACCGCCTGCGCGGCGTCCGAGGTCGTGTCGCACGGGGGTTTAGCCGAGCGACGTCGGCTCGTCACCCTCCTCGTACACGGCGAATCCTCCAGGAGCCAGATCCAACAGCTGCTTGAAGGCGTCCCTGGTCTGGGTTCCCCAGTTGCTGTGGACCACCCAGGTCTTGTCGCCCTCGACGATGGGATGGGCGAGGTGCCAGCGGCGGGGGTCCGGCTTGCCGAGCTGTGTCTGGATGGCAGCCCACAACGCCTCCGCATCGGGATACGTCCCGGTGACGTGCAGGATCTTGCTGTCGGGCAGGGCTCGGCTGACGTGCTCCATCGCCACCCCCGCCTCGGCAAGACCCTTAACCAGTTCAAGCACTGCCCACCGCTTCGGCAACGGTTTGGTGGTGCTCGTCGGAGACTGGACGACGAACTTGGTCCAATCAGCGCCGGATTCCTTGGCCTGCTTGACGGCGATCTCCTTCTCGCGCACCCGCACGGTGTACTCCGAGGCCTCTGGCAGCGGGATGACGTGCTGCACGTCCAACAGAAGACGGTCCTCCAGTCGGTAGGGGCTGAGCCGCACGCAACGGATGTCGAAGCCGTAGAACTCGTTCAGCCACAGGACGGTCGTCGTGATCTCCTGGCTGAAGTCCTCGGAGGCGAGCACGACACCCACCTCTCTCGGGATGACCAGCTCCTCGTCGTCGAGCGCCAGCCAGGCCAGGAGGCGGTCACGTGCGTCCTCCTCGGAGTGGTCGGCGTCGCCGCGACCCTTGCGGTACTTGGCGAACGCCCTCACCACCTGAGCGAACGTCATGGTCGAGACCATCGCCGCGTAACGGAGGGCTTGGAGCTCCATGTGCCCCCCGTCGACCGTGCGCTTGAGCTCGACCACGACGAGCTTGCAGTTCTTGTCGATGCACAGCAGGTCGATGCGCCGGTTGGCGCCCTCGAAGTCCCCGAACTCCTCGGCGATCACGTGGAGGTCGTGGTCGATGAGGTCGATGTGATCTCTCAGCGCGGCTTGCAGGTGCGAGCGCTCCTGGATCCCCTCCTCGGCGAAGCTGGTCCGCGTCACCTCGACCAGAGCAGCGGACGTCGAGGGGAGACCGCTCTTGATAGCGGTCATGTCGTACAGGGTCACGGGCACTCCTTGGTTGAAGAATCGGGGGCCGAGCGCGGCGGGGTGCGGCACGACCCAGCCGAAGGTAAAGCCTAGAAGCCGAAGAGCTTGCCCAGGCCGGAGAAGAGCGCGTTGAACGTCCGGGTGACCGGGTTGGCCGCCTCGCCGGTGTCGGACTGCTGCCCGAAGAGCGGGTGGTGGCCGGTGAACTCGTCGTCGACGAGGGGCGCGCGGCCGCGCAGGTAGGGCCAGAAGACCTCGGTGCGGTTGACGCCCAGGCTCAGGCGGGAGTCGAAGCCCATCACCAGGTTCTGGTTGACCCTGGTCGCCCTGCCCTCGGGGTTGGTCGCCACCACGTCGCCGCAGCCCTCGACGATGAGGCCGCCGGTGCCGGCGAAGAGGATGTAGCGCACCTGCCAGGTCGCGAAGGCGTGCACGCCCCACCGCCAGCGCGTCTCCAGCGTGGGCGTCCCGACGACGCCGACCACGTGCTTGGGGTGCATCACGAGGCCGGGGTGGTCGCGGAGGTCGATGCGCATCAGGTAGGCGTTGGGGTCGTCGGGGTTGGCCAGGGTCACCGAGCCGCCCGCCTCGTCCCCGACCAGGCGGCTCATCTCGTGGAGCCCGGCGGCGTAGCTGATGAAGGGCGAGGACCAGTCGTAGAGGAGTCGGCTGCGGGCCCTGCCCTGCACCGAGCGCACGTGCGCCGACCGCGTCGACAGCACCTCGCCGGCGCCGACGTGGACGGTCATCGTGCGCTGCGCGTCGCTGGTGCGGATCTCGGCGTCCGCGGCCTCCGCCTCGTCGGCCAGCCGCACCGGCGTGTGGAGTCGGCGCACCACCGGCATCAGCACGAAGTAGCTGACGACGCGCAGCACGATCGGGGCGAGCAGGACGGTGAGCGCGATGACGGCCAGCCACTTCCACGACCGGGCCCACTGGTCCACGACCCAGCCCGTGCCGGAGCCCTGGGCCTCCTCCAGGGTGTCCTCCTCGCTCTGGGTCTCCTCAAGCGCCGACTCCTGCGCGTCGATCTCGTCCTGGCGGAACGCCGGGTCGTCGCCCCGACCCAGCCGGTCCAGCTTCTCCTGGTCGCTGAGGTCGGGGTCGCGCAGCACGGCCACACCCTCCTCGGCCCGGGCGAGACCGCCCTCCAGGGAGTCGAGCGCCTCGTCGGCCTGCCGCACCGCGGCCTCGGCGGCGTCGCACGCGTCGCCCGGCGTCACCAGGTCGATGAGGTCCCGCACCAGCCCGCAGACGTCCTGCTGGCCGTCGCGCAGCCGCTCGACCTCGGCCCTCTTGTCGGCGACGGCCCCCTGCAGCGTGCCGACCTCGTCGCCGAGCTCGGCCTCCAGCGAGGCCGTCGCCTCGCTCCGGGCCGCGGCGGCGGCCGCCTGCAGCCGGCCCAGGTCCTCCTGCAGCGCGGCTCGCTCCTCGACGACCCGCTCCAGCCGGTCCCGGTCGGCCGCGGCCTCGCGCAGGGCCGGCACCAGGGACTGCATGACCAGGTAGCCGAGGAACAGCGAGAGCACCAGCGCCGCCAACAGGCCGAGCTTCCGCAGGAAGAAGCCGACGACCGTCGACACGAGACGCATGGGCTCGATCCTAGTGTCGGACGTCTTTACCGTGGCGCGCTCTCACGGGCGGTACGTCAGCATCCTTCGCCGGCCCCGGCTCCCGGCCGCGGTCCGGCGTCCTCCGGTCGTCGTCCCGCGGCCGACGCCCCGCACCGGCGCTGACACCGACCGGCAGACTGGCGCCGTGACCAGCGCGCGCGACGTCCTCGGGCAGGTCGTGCGCGCCCTCGACGCCGACGGTTTCGGCGCCGAGGCCGTCCACGTGCTCCTCGCCGACGACAGCGCGGTCCACCACTGGTCCCCCGACGTACGCCGCGACGTGCACTCCGCGGCCAAGGCGGTCTGCACCCTCGCCGTCGGGCTGGCCTGCGACGCCGGCCTCTACGACGTCGACGCGCCGGTCACCCGCTACCTGCGGCCCCCGGTGGTCGGCGAGGGCGTCGAGTCGGTCACGACGCGGCACCTGCTCTCGATGACCAGCGGCATCGACCTGGCGTGGAGCGAGACGATGCTGACCGACTGGCCCGACCTGGCCCAGGAGTTCCTGTCGCGCCCGTCCGCGGGGCGGGTCTTCCAGTACTCCAACGCGAGCACCTACACCGCGATGCGCGCGCTCAGCAGCGTCGTCGGCGACGTCGTCGACTGGCTGCAGCCGACCCTCTTCACCCCGCTCGGCATCGACGCGCCGCCCTGGGACCGGTGCCCGCACGGGTACGTCGCCGCCGGCGGAGGGCTGCACCTGCGGGTCGAGGAGCTCGCGCGCCTGGGCCGGCTGATCCGCGACGACGGCGTCTGGGACGGACGGCGACTGGTCTCCTCGCGCTGGACCACCGGCCTGCGCTCGGACTGGACCGAGCGGGACGCGGCCTCCCCCGCCTACGCGCGCTACTCCCTGGGAGCGTGGGGCGGACCGGGCGACGCCTGGCGCCTGCACGGCGCCCACGGTCAGCTCGTGCTGTTCCTCGGCGACGCGGTCGTGACGATCCAGGCCCACGACCACGCCGGGGCCGACCTCGCGTCCGAGCGCGTCGTGGCGATCCTCGACTCCATCTGACTGAGATCAGTCGAAGATGAATCGCCCCGGGTTTCGTGGAGGCCCTGGCGTGTCCCGGGTCCCTTGGAGATGCCATCTGAATTTTAGTTTCCGTCACCAGAAGGCAGCAATGGGAAGACGGGGCTATCCGCCGGAGTTCCGACGCAAGGTCTTGGACCTACTGAAGAAGGCAGATCAGTCGCACAGGTCGCACACGACCTGGACATAAGCCAGGAGTCGATCTACACCTGGCGACGCCAGGACAGAATCAACCGCGGCCTCACGCCCGGACTGTCAAGCGGCGAGAAGGCCGAGCTAACCGCTGCCCGCAAGCAGATCGCTGACCTCGAAGCCGAGCTGAAGGCGACATGGCGAGCGATCGAGCTACTGAAGGAGTCAGCGCACCCAAAAGGCGGTACTCGGCGGCGGAAGTAATCGTCGCCGAGGGCACTCCCGTCCAGATCGCCTGCCGGGTCGCAGGGATCTCCGAGTGCGGCTGGTTCGCCCGGATCAAACGGACGCCCTCACCGCGCTCGATCCGCCACGCCCTGCTCACGACCTCATCATCCAGATCCACCGCGACTCCCGCGGCAGCTACGGCGGTCACCGAGTACACGCCGAGCTCGCCCTCGGACGCGGGATCGAGGTGGGCCACGGCCAAGTCGAGCGCCCGATGCGCCGCGCCGGCCTGCAGGGCGTGGGAGAACGATCGCGGTGGAAGCGGGTCAAGCCTGACAACATCGCCACTGACCTGGTCAAACGAGACTTCGCCTGCCCCGGCCCGAACCAGCTGTGGGTCACCGACATCACCGAGCACACCTCGCACCGAACGGTGCTCGTCGAGGAGGTACACCCGAGCACGATGAGCTTGCTGCACTCACTGTCGGCGGCTCTAGGCAGCCGATCGCGTGGCCGCCGGCAGCGGGCTGGTGCTCGCCGACACGCTAGGCCGCGGGGTGTCACCAGACGCCTACTTGGACCGACTCCGGACGCTGTGCGTCAAGGCCGGCGTGCCAACCATCCGCCTTTACGAGGTGCGCCACACGTTGGCGCTTGTCCTGCATCGGGCAGGCGAGGCACCAACCTATGTGGCGGCGTTACTGGGACACACGCTGGCGACACTACGCCCACTACGTGCCGCGCACCGAGCGCGGCGTGACATCGGCGGCTGGGCGTCTCGCGGAGGTGCTGGCAACGGTCTGCTAAGCACCTAGTTTGCCACACTCCACGCGGCTAGCAGTCCCCCGCACGGGTTGCAGCACCGCCCGCACGCGGCAACGCAGCGTGACACCGTTAACGCGAACCTGCTAGCAAAACCCCGAACCGGTTGCAGCGTCAGCTACACGCAGCAACCACACGTTGTGGACACACTCCACGCGGCTAGCAGTCCCCCGCACGGGTTGCAGCACCGCCCGCACGCGGCAACGCAGCGTGACACCAAAACCCCGAACCGGTTGCAGCGTCAGCTACACGCAGCAACCACACGTTGTGGACACACTCCACGCGGCTAGCAGTCCCCCGCACGGGTTGCAGCACCGCCCGCACGCGGCAACGCAGCGTGACACCGTTAACGCGAACCTGCTAACAAAACCCCGAACCGGTTGCAGCGTCAGCTACACGCAGCAACCACACGTTGTGGACACACTCCACGCGGCTAGCAGTCCCCCGCACGGGTTGCAGCACCGCCCGCACGCGGCAACGCAGCGTGACACCGTTAACGCGAACCTGCTAACAAGTCCCTCGGGTGCTTGCAGTAAGGTCCATTCGACGTAGCAGCAGTTGCTCGCCTTCTTCAAAGATGCAAACTTTCGCATCATTATTTGGTAGTATTCGCCCATGGACCCGAACCGTTTCACCGCACCAGTCTTCGGCGAAGCTGTGCGCGAGCCTGGGAACAAGTGGGGATTCTGGTACTTCAAGCCTGCCCCGATCCCCCGCGATCTCGCCCTCACGACCGCAACCGTTCGCGCCCTCTCCGAGGCAGACGCGTCTCTCGGACGCTTGCAGGGACTAGGGGCCCTCATCAGAGACCCTGAGCTTCTGCTGGGCCCCTACCTCACACAGGAGGCGCTGGCTAGTTCGCGCATTGAAGGCACGCAGGCATCTCTGTCCGATGTGCTGCAAGCTGAAGCCAGCGGCCACCCGAGCGACAGCGAAGACATCGCCGAAGTTGAGCGCTACATCGACGCCACGCGTCAGGGCTACGCACTCGTGGGGACCCTGCCGATCACTCAAAGACTGATCCTGCAGTTGCATGAGACGCTGTTGTCTGGCGTGCGAGGCCAGGAAAAGCTGCCCGGCGAGTTCCGGCGGACTCCCGTCTGGGTGGGCTCTACCACTGACAGCCCTGACACAGCGATTTTCGTCCCGCCCCTTCCGGACGACCTACTTAACGCCTTCAGTGATTGGGAGACATTCGTCAACACTCCGGGGGACCTCCCGACGTTGATCCGCTGCGGCCTCATGCACTACCAGTTCGAGACCATCCACCCTTTCTTAGATGGCAACGGACGCATCGGTCGACTGCTGATCAACCTCATGCTGTTGGAGGAGGGAAGGCTCAAGACACCGCTCCTCTACCTGTCCGGCTATCTCGAGCAGCATCGTCGCGAGTACTACGAGCGGCTGCAGTCGGTTCGTGAGAGCGGTGAGATCCAGGAGTGGCTTCAGTTTTTTCTGACAGCTGTCAAGCGGAGCGCCGATGACGCTGTCATTCGAGCCGAGCGCCTCGTCGACGTCCGGGAGAACTACCTCAGAGAGGCCAGTGCCTCCCGGTCCAACAACCTTCACACACTGGTCGAGCTCATCTTCAGCAACCCCTACATGACGGTGGCCCGCCTGCAGCGCAAGAGCGGACTGACGCCCCAGGGCGCGCGCAACGTCATCAAGGACGCCGCCAGTCGCGGCTGGCTGGAAGAGATCGGGACTACCGGTCGTGGGGGTCGCATGTTCTGGGTCGCCAAGGAGCTGTACAGCATCGTGGATGCCCCTTGGTCATACGCAGACACAGCCGCTTTGTGAGGCATCTGTAAAGAAGGAAGGCCCCCGAGCGCTAAGTCTCGGGGGCCTTCGTATCTTTCCGCAGTTCAATCGCTGTTTTGCTCTGTGCGCCTGTAGGGATTCGAACCCCAAACCTTCTGATCCGTAGTCAGATGCTCTATCCGTTGAGCTACAGGCGCATGTCGGCCGATCCGGCCGGGGCCGGTGCGACGACTGGTCGAGGATAGCCGACCGGGCACCGTGGGTCGAAATCGGCCCCTGCCCGGTCGGCTACACGCTCAGGAGTCGGCGTCGGCGAGGGCCTGGGCGACCCGGCGGTGGGCCTCCCAGATCTCCTCGGGCAGGCCGTCGAACTGCTGGAGGTGCTCCTCGCGGAAGCCCATCTCCTGGCGCCAGCGCTCGACGTCGATGTCGAGGATGCGGGCCAGCTCGTCGGCGGGCAGGTCGAGGCCGGTGAGGTCGAGCTCCTCCTCGGTGGGCAGGACGCCGACCGGGGTCTGGCGGCCCGAGACCTCGCCGGCGGCGTACTTGACCAGCCACAGCAGCGGGCGCAGGTTCTCCCGGTAGCCGGGCCACAGGAAGTGGCCGTCCTCGGCGTCGCGCTGGAACCAGTTGACGTGGGCGAAGATCGGCTGCTGCGTGGCGGCGCCGATGATCTTCAGCCAGTGCGCGGCGTAGTCGGCCTCGGCGTAGGCCATGAAGGGCCGCATCGACATCGGGTCGTAGCGCAGCTGGCCGTCGAGGCCGTCGGCGGCGAAGGTCGCCTCGGCGCCGAGCGTGAGGCCGTCGTAGACGCCCTCGGCGAGGTCGGTGATCGCGCGCACCAGCGGCTCGCGGTCGCGGGTGCGGCCGCCGAAGATGATCGCGTCGACGGGCACGCCGGCGGGGTCCTCGAAGTCGCCCGCGACGTTGGGCACGTTGGCCAGCGTCGTGGTGAAGCGGCTGTTGGGGTGGGCCCACGGGGAGTCGTCGCCGGCCTCGCGGTCGGAGATCTTCTCGCCCTTCCAGTCCTCCCACCCGGTGACGTCGGCGGGGTATTCGGGCGTCTTGCCCTCCCACCACACCTCCTGGGTGTCGGGGTTGTAGGCGACGTTGGTGAAGATCGCGCCGCTGCCGGGCTTGATGGAGTCCAGCGCGGTGGGGTTGGTGAGCTCGTTGGTGTCCTTGGCGACGCCGAAGACCCCGTTCTCGGGGTTCATCGCGTAGACCTTGCCGTCCTCGCCGACCCAGAGCCAGGCGATGTCGTCGCCGTAGAACTCCACGTGGTAGCGGCTGCCCATGGCGTCGGGCGCCAGCGTCATGGCGAGGTTGGTCTTGCCCGAGGCCGACGGGAAGCCGCCGCACACGTGGTACTTCTTGCCGGTCTCGTGGTCGGTGATCCCCAGCAGCATGAACTGCTCGGCGAGGAACTTGCCCGACGCGCGTCCGTCGTAGCAGGCCTGGCGCAGGCCGTGGGCGATCTTGCCCAGCAGCGCGTTGCCGCCGTACGACGAGCCGAAGTGCAGGATCGTGCGCTGGTCGGCGACCGTGACGAAGTAGCGCTGGTCGTCGGGGGTGCCCTGGCCGAGGTTCTCCAGGTCGCCGGTGACATGCACGGCGCGCACGAACGAGGTGGGGTCCTCGAGGTTGTCCACATGGGCGGTGCCGACGCGGGCCATCCGGATCATGTGGAGCACGACCGGGCGGTTGTCGGTGAGCTCGACGCCCGCGGCGTAGGCCTCGAGCGGGGAGCCGGGAGGCGCCATCAGGTAGGGGATGACGTACATCGTCTTGCCGCGCGACTGACCGCGCATGCGCTCCAGCTGGCTGGAGGTCATCTCCTCGGCGTCGCGCCAGTTGTTGTAGACGCCCTTGTCCTCGGGCTTGCTCGTGGCCACGATCGTGCGCTCCTCGGAGCGCGCGGTGTCCTTGAAGTAGGAGCGCGAGTAGTACAGCCCCTCGCCGGCGGGCAGGAGCTCGCCGGCCTCGAGGGCCTCGGCCACCAGGCGGGCGTCGTCGGAGGCGTTGACGACCTCGATCCGCTCGGGCTCGGTCACCCCCGCCCAGTACGCGACGTACTCACGCACGTGCGGGTTCTTGAGACCCGCCTCGTCGAGGACCTTCTCCACATCGACCATGTCCAGATTCGCCTTTCCCGGGGCTGCTTGACAGGCACGCTAGCCGCTCTTTACCCCCCCTCCGCACGCCAGGGTCGTTGGATCGATCCAGACTGGACAGGCGATTTTCGGACCTTCCACGAGGCCCTCCGAGGCCTGTGACCTGGGCCACGAATCATGGATCGATCCAAGTCAGGACGCCGTCCGGCCGGGCCACGGGGCGCTCGCCGGCCGGTCGCCGGGGTCTCGCCCGCGGAGGGTCTGCGCGGGGTGTGTCATCATCCGCAGCAGACTCGGGGAGCGCGGCACACCAGGTGCTCGCGCACGACGACGAGCCAGGTCAGGGGCCAGGTCAGGGGGACGCGTGGCGGTGTTCGGGCCCGAGGACAGGGCGGCCTTCGAGGAGCACTGCGTCGCCCTCTACGAGGACATGGTCGCGGCCGGTGGCATCGCCGCCGACGACCCGCGGGTGGCCGAGGGCGCCGACGACCGGCCGGCCTTCGACCTGCTGGTGCAGCTCGGTCTGGTCAGCCTCGACGCCGACAGCGCGACCTGGCTCCCCGAGGACCCCGCCGCCGTCCAGTCGCGGGTGGTCACCCCGCTGAGCGCGGAGGCCGGGCGCCTGCTGGAGGAGTCCTCGCAGTGGGCGCGCGCCTTCGGCCCGCTGCGCCAGGCGTGGCGTCGCGCCCCGGAGACCGGCGGCCGCGGGCCCTTCACCTACCTGCGCGGCGCCGCGATCGGCCCCTACATCGGCGGGCTCACCGCCGAGACCGAGAGCGAGCTGCTCACCGCGCAGCCGCAGACCGGCCGCGACCCGCAGACCCTCGCCGAGGCCGCGCTGCGCGACACCGCCGCGCTCGCCCGCGGGGTCAGGATGCGCACGCTCTACCAGCACAGCGCCCGGCGCAGCGCGGTCACGCACAAGTACGTCGCGGCCGTCACCGGCCTCGGCGCCGAGGTGCGCACGCTGGACGAGTTCTTCAACCGCATGATCGTCGTCGACCGCCGCGTCGTGGTCATCCCCGCCACCGACGACAACACCCTGGCCATCGCCGTGCGCGAGCCCTCGGTGGTGGCCTACCTCGTCGACGTATTCGAGCGCGCCTGGGAGCGCGCGCGCCCCTTCGGCAACCGCGAGTCCACGACGATGAAGGACATCGCCGAGGAGCAGCGGGCCATGACGATCCGGATGCTCATCGAGGGCCACGCCGACCCGGTCAGCGCCAAGCGCCTCGGGGTCAGCCCCCGCACCTACGCCGGCTACGTCGCCGACCTCAAGGCCGAGCACGACGCCGACACCCGCTTCCAGCTCGGCTACCTGATGGGCCGGCGCGGGGTGCAGGGCGACCGGGCCCTCGACGGCGAGACGGGCGCGCCCGACCAGGAGTGACGCTCCGCCGCACGGCCCGGCGCGCGCGGTGCCGGGCGTGACCGGGCCGGGCGTGACCGGGCCGGGCGTGACCGGACCGGAGGTGGCGGGGCCTGACGTGGGCCGGACCCGCACGCCAGCGGCGTACGGGTCCGGAACCAGCGAGGACAGCGACCGGAGTCGCTGTCCTCGGGGGGAGACGGGCCGTGGACCGGCACTGGGACCGAACAAGTCGGGGGGGACGTTCGCTCCCCGTCTCACAAGGGAGAGGCGCGGGACCAGCCCGCGCTCAGGTCACTTCTTGCTGACGCAGCCGCCGCAACCCCAGCTGGTGTCGGCCTGGGCGGGAGCGGAGGTGAGACCGACGAGGCCGACGCTCAGGACGGTGGCGGCGACGGTGACGGCGAGCTTGCGGGCGACGTTCATGGCGGAGTCCTTGTCCTCGGGGGCCCACGGAATGGCCCGTGGCTCCATCCTGCGTCGTCGGCGGCGCGATCGGGCGCGGCGGGTTGGCTCAGAAACCTGCATTGCAGAAGATTGCAGCCGCCGTCGCGGAATAGCGGTCCGACCCCGAGGCCGGCCCGTGCACTGCCACGAGGGTCGCCCGAGCCGCGGGTCCGTGGCAAGCACCCCGCCGGTCGCCGCCGGTGTCGCCCGGGTCACGCCGTCACCCCGGCGGGCGCGCGCCGTGCGGTCGGCGGGGACAGGACGACCCCCGGCGGAGGAGTCCGACGGGGGTCGTGGCTGGCGGAGGCGGCGGGATTTGAACCCGCGAGAGGGTTCAACCCTCAACCCGCTTAGCAGGCGGGCGCACTAGGCCACTATGCGACGCCTCCGGGAACAGCGAGCACAGGCTACAAGGAGGCCGTCCCGGCGCACCAATCAGGCGCGCGGACCGGACCCCACCGGCTCGGAGCCGCGTCGCGGCGGCGGACCGGCGCGGTCAGGAGTCGCCGAGGCGGCGCAGGCCGCGACCGGCGTCGAGGCGGCGCTGCACCTCGCGCACCAGCTGCTCGCGGTCGATCGCGACGGCCTGCACCGGGATCGTCGTCGTGCCGCCGCCGCGCAGGTGCAGCACCAGGCACGGGATGCCGCGCGGGGAGGAGGTGGCGGCCGACTCGACGTCGCGCCAGGCGGCGTCCCGCACACCGGCGCCCCGCACCAGCCGCACGTGGTAGCCCTCGGCGTCGGCGCGCAGCACGTAGGCCCGCGAGCGCAGCCACCAGCCGAGGGTGATGACGCCGACGACGCCGAGCACCAGCGGCACGAGCAGCAGGTCGCCGGACCACCCCGCCACCGCCACCAGCGCGGTGCCGCCGAACATCACCAGCGCCAGCGCCACCAGGCCGGCGCCCACGAAGCGGGCGGCCAGGGCGGGGTGCATGCGGTAGTCGTGCGGGGTCGGCAGCGGCTCGGGCATGCCTCGATTGTCCACCCGCCCGCTCCTCGTAGACTGCGCGGGTCGCACCACCCGCGCTGCGGGCGGGCGCGGCGAGGAGGGGTGCCGGAGCGGCCGATCGGAACCGCCTTGAAAGCGGTCGTAGGGAGACCTACCGCGGGTTCGAATCCCGCCCCCTCTGCCACGTGCCGTGCCTGGTCGCCTGGGTGCCCCGCGGGTACGGCGCCGACGGGTCGGGCCCGGTCGATGGGGCCCGGTCGGCGAGGGCCGTCGGTGGGGCCGGTCAGGCGCGGGTGAGGGCCACGAGCAGGTCGCCCTCCTGGACGACGTCGCCGGGGCTGACGCGCACCTCGGTCACGACGCCGGGGACCTCGGCGATGACCGGGATCTCCATCTTCATCGACTCCAGCAGCACCACGGTGTCACCGGTCTCGACGCGCTCGCCGGGCGCGACCGCGATGGTGAGCACGTTGGCCACCATCTCCGCGAGGATCTCCGTCACCTGTTCACGAGCCACGCCTCGAACCTAGCCGTTACCGGCGCGTACTACTGCAGCGCCGAGGCCCGAGGTGGCTCCGGGCGCACCGCGGCCTCGGCCTCGGCGCGGCGGGCCCGCGAGCCGCGCGGGCCGGTGAGGGCGAGGTCGACGCGGATGACGACGAAGCCGATCACCAGGCCCACCACGAGGCCGTAGCTCACCGAGAGGCCCGCCTCGAGCAGCGAGGTGGCGGGGTTCATCAGCGCGGTGGTCACCGGGGCCGTGGCCGCCACGCCGAAGGCGCAGATCCACCAGCCCTGACGGCGCCGGGCGCGCATGTGGCAGCCCCACGCGAGGGCGGGCACGCCCAGGACGGTCTCGATCGGACGGGGGAACGCACCGAGGGTCTCCCGGGTCCACCGGACGCCGTCGAGCACGCTGTCCACGGCGTCGCCGGGACCGTAGCGGCGCAGCAGCTCGGCGTAGGCCAGGGTCAGCGCGAGCAGGATCCCGCCGCCGAGCACGCCGACCAGACCGCGGCGGCCCAGGCCGTGGAGCCCGGCGCCGAGGCGGTGGACGAGCGCGAAGGCGGCGAGTAGGGAGAGCCCGAAGACGGTGTACTCGAAGCGCACCTGCGCGATGACCGGCTCGAAGCCGAGCATGGCCAGCGCCCCGCCCGCGGCCACCAGCACCGCCAGGGCGCACTCGCGGGCGGCCTGCACGAAGCGCTGCGCCGGCACCGTGACCATCACGCCGAGCACGGAGGCGACCGCGCACGTCATCACCGCCGCGCCCGTGCGCAGCCAGTCCTCGTCGAGCACCAGGACACCCACGCCGAGCAGCAGGGCGAGCGCGCCGAAGAGCAGCGGCCGTCCGCCGGCGCGGGCCACCAGCGCCCAGGTGTAGGCGCTGGTGACGGCCACCGACCCGATGCCCGAGAGCAGCCGCTCGTCGGCGGGCACGACGTCGAGCAGCGCCACCACGAGGGCCGCCACCCCGCCGAGCACCACGACCCACCAGGCGGCCAGCGGGGCCACGCGGCGCCATCCGGCGCGGGTCGGCGTGCCCGGGGAGGTGTCGGGCCGGGCGTCGGACGGGGCATCGGAGGGGGTGCCGGAGGGCGCGGTGCTCGAGGGCGCGGGGGTCGCGGGGTCGGGGGCGGGCACGAGCGGAGAGGCTACAGACGCCGGTTGGCCAGGGAGGGGTTGGTACGACGCGCCTGCGCCAGCACCGCCGCGCTGATCTCGGCGCCGACGACCTCGGAGCCGTCGCCGGCCTCGGCGAGCACGTCGCCGAGCGGGTCGACGAGCATCGAGTGGCCGGAGTAGCGCGGGGCCGGCTGGGCGGCGGCCGCGACGTAGACGGTGTTCTCGATCGCGCGGGCCCGCACGAGGGTGCGCCAGTGGTCGACCTTGCGCTCCCCCGCGACCCAGGCCGCGGGCACCACGAGCAGCTCGGCGCCGGCGTCGACCAGCGCGCGGGCGTGCTCGGGGAAGCGCAGGTCGTAGCAGGTCATCAGACCGACCCGCAGGCCGGCGAGGTCGACCACCCGGGGGGTCGTGGGGCCGGCCGTCAGCACGTCGGACTCGCGGTAGCCGAAGGAGTCGTAGAGGTGGATCTTGCGGTACTCCGCGCTCACCGCCCCGCGCACCACCAGCGTGTTCCACGGGCGCTCGGGGTCGGGGCCGGTCTCGAACATCCCGGCGACCACGGTGGTGCCGGCGGCGCTCGCGACCCGGGCCACCTCGGAGGCGAAGGGCCCGTCGACCGGCTCGGCGTGCTCCCCCAGCGGCGAGCCGGCGGTGCCGAAGTCGCGGGCGAAGGCCTCCGGCAGCACGACCAGGTCGTGGCCGGTCGGCACCAGCGCGGCCAGGCGCTCGCGGTTGCCCGCGGGCTCGAGACCCGAGGCCTCCTGCACGAGGGCGACCCGTGCCGTGGTCCACGTCGTGTCGGCGGTCATGGCTCCAGCCTGCCAGCCGGCCGCGACCGGTGCGAGACTCCAGGCATGCCCGGCTCCTCCCCCACCGGTCCCCTGCTCGACCCCGACACCGGCGGCTTCTGCGCCGTCGTGCTCGCCGGCGGCACCGCGGTGCGCCTCGACGGCGTCGACAAGGCCGGCGTCGAGCTGCACGGCCGCTCGCTGCTCACCCACGCCCTCGACGCGCTCGTCGACGCCGCCGAGGTCGTGGTGGTCGGCGACCCGGTGCCGACCGAGCGGCCGGTCACCTTCTGCCGCGAGTCGCCGCGCCACGGCGGCCCGGTCGCGGCGCTGCTCACCGGGCGCGACGCCCTCGTGCGGGCGCCCCGCACGCTCGGCGTACTGGCCGTCGACATGCCCCGCGTCACCGCCCACACCTTCCGCCGCCTCCACGACGCGCTCCTCGGGGAGGACGGTCTCGACGAGGACCTCGACGGGGCGCGCCTGGTCGCCCCCGACGGGCGCCACCAGCTCGCCCTCGTGCTCCGCACCGACCGGCTCGACGCCGTGCGCCCGGACCACGAGGGGCAGCACGGCATGGCCATGAGGCACCTGCTGCGCGACCTGCGGCTCGCCGAGGTCGCCGCCCTGGGCGAGGAGCACCGGGACGTCGACACCTGGGCCGACCTGCGCGACCTCGCCGAGCCGCCGGGCTGAGGCGGCTGACCCCAGGGGGCGGTCGTGGGGCGGCCGTCAGGTGGGCGGCGGCCGTCGGGGGCCGCCGGGGGCCGCCGGCGGGGGCCGTGGTCGGGGCTGCGCAAGCGGCGCAATTGCGCGGGACCGGCGGGACCGCCAGGCCCGGTTTGCGTGGCTGGAGCACGGCCGCCGACGCCTGGACTGCGGAAACAGCGCAATTGCGCTGGACCCGGCGGGCCGCTGGGCCAGGATTGTGCGGCTGGTGCAGCGGTGCGGACGGCTCCGCTGCGGACCGGGCGCAATCGCGCTGGGGGACCGCGACGCCGGCGGGGCTGCGCAAGCGGCGCAATGGCGCGAGAAGGACCGAGCCGCCGAGCCAGGTTTGCGTGGCTGGTGCACCGGTCCGGGCGTCTCGGCTGCGCAAGCGGCGCAATTGCGCGGACAAGACCGGGCAACTGAGCCAGGTTTGCACCGTTGGCGCACCGGCGCGGACGTCTCAGCTGCGCAAGCAGCGCAATGGCGCGGGAAGGACAGCGCCGCGGGTGGGGTTCAGCGGGGGGACCGGGGCCGGCACCCGAGCGGCCGGTACCTGAGAGGCTGAGGCCATGACCTCCCCCGCGGACGACCAGACCCCCGCCCCCGCCGAGCCGACGCTGGCCGACTGGATCGACGAGGCCACGGCCGCGCTCGGGCTCGAGGGTCACGAGGTCGACGAGGCACTCGTGCTCGACCTGGCCCGCGTGGCTGCGCACGGGGTGCTGCGGCCGGCCGCGCCGGTGACGACCTACCTCGTCGGACTCGCCGCCGGGCTCCGCGGCGGCGACCCCGCGGTCGTCGAGGAGCTGTCGGCCCGCGCCGAGCGACTGGCCGAGGAGTGGGCCGCCCGCCACAGCGCAGGCTGAGGGCTGCGGCCTAGCGACCGACGGCTGCGGTCGCAGGGCTCAGGGCTCCGGGCCTCGGGCCCCGGGCGCGGCGTACGGCGGCGCTGCCGCGGGTCGGCACCGGGCCTGGACCTAGGGGTGGTCCGGGCGTCGTCGCGGCGGCCTAGGGTCGCAGTCATGCGTGCTGTCGTCGCCCAGGGGACCGGTGGTCCCGAGGTCCTGTCCGTCACCGAACTGCCCGACCCCGAGCCGGGGCCGGGCGAGGTCGTGCTCGACGTCGCGGCCGCGGGCCTCAACCGCGCCGACCTGCTGCAGCGCCAGGGCCACTACCCGCCCCCGCCCGGCGCCTCCGACGTGATCGGCATGGAGTGCTCCGGCACGGTCTCCGCCGTCGGCGAGGGCGTGACGCGCTGGGCCGTGGGCGACGAGGTCTGCGCGCTGCTCGCCGGCGGCGGCTACGCGACGAAGGTCGCCGTGCCCGAGGGCCAGGTCATGCCCGTGCCGGCCGGGCTCGACCTGGTCACGGCGGCGGCCGTGCCCGAGGTGGCGGCCACGGTGTGGTCCAACGTCTTCATGATCGCCGGTCTCGAGGCCGGGCAGACCTTCCTGGTGCACGGCGGCGCCGGCGGCATCGGCACCTTCGCGATCCAGCTGGCCCACGCCCGCGGCGCCCGCGTCATGACCACCGGAGGCACCGCCGAGAAGCTGGCCTTCTGCCGCGACCTCGGCGCCGACGTGACCATCGACTACCACGACCAGGACTTCGTCGAGGTCGTCACGGAGGCCACCGACGGCGCCGGGGTCGACGTCATCCTCGACAACATGGGCGCCAAGTACCTCATGCGCAACGTCGACGCGCTCGCCCTCGAGGGCGTGCTCGTGGTCATCGGCATGCAGGGCGGTGCCAAGGCCGAGCTCGACCTCGGCACGCTGCTGCGCAAGCGCGGCAGCGTCGTCGCCACCTCCCTGCGGGCGCGCTCGGTGGAGAACAAGTCGGCCATCTGCCAGTCCCTCGTCGAGCACGTGTGGCCGCTGCTGGCCGACGGGTCGGTCACGCCGGTCGTGCACGGCACCATGCCGCTCGACGAGGTCGTCGCCGCCCACGAGCTGATGACCTCGGGATCCCACACCGGGAAGATCCTGCTCACGACGTGACCGGCCCCGCCCGCGACGGCCGCGACCCCACGGTCACCGCCGCCGCTGCCGTGCGCCCCCGACCGACCCCCCGACCGACCTCTCGACGTACCTAAGGTGGAACCCATGACCGAGCAGCAGGGCGAGAGCCCCGAGCAGGAGCAGCAGATCGTCATCGTCGGCCCCGACGGCCAGCCGATGGGCAGCGTGCCCGCCTCGGCCTTGGCCGTGGCCGCGCAGGCCGCGAGCGGCGACGAGGACGGCGACGGCGACGGCGAGCGCGCCGTGACCGACCTGGTCGAGCAGCCGGCGAAGGTGATGCGGATCGGCAGCATGATCCGTCAGCTGCTGGAGGAGGTGAAGGCCGCGCCGCTCGACGAGGCCAGCCGCAACCGACTCAAGGACATCCACCAGGCCTCCATCGCCGAGCTCGAGCAGGGCCTGGCCCCCGAGCTGGTCGAGGAGCTGCAGCGCCTCAGCCTGCCCTTCACCGAGGACTCCACCCCGTCGGAGGGCGAGCTGCGCATCGCCCAGGCCCAGCTGGTCGGCTGGCTCGAGGGTCTCTTCCACGGGATCCAGACCGCGATCTACGCCCAGCAGATGCAGGCGCGGGCGCAGTTCGAGCAGATGCGGCGCGGCCTGCCCGCGGGCCAGGGCCACCCGGGCGCCGCTCAGCCGGGTCAGCCCGGCCAGCCGGGGCAGCCGGGTCCGGGTCAGCCGGGCGGCGAGTCGGGCGGCGGCTCGGGGGGCATGTACCTCTGAGCGCCTGACCCGCGCTCAGCACGGTGCGGAGGGCGCGGGTCCGTCCGCGGCCGCGGCGGCCGCGAGGGTCGCGAGACCGGTGAGCGCCACGGGGAGGCGCACGGCGCGACGGGCGTTCGCCCGCCCACTGGCGACGTGAGCGCGGACGGGCGCGAGGTGGTGCGAGGGCACAGCGGCTCCTCGGGTCGTCGCAGAGCGGGACCCGGTGACGGTGCGACCACGGCCCCCCCGAGATGGGCCGGAGTCGGCCTGCGCCCGGCGCTGGGGGCGGTCTGAGGAGGGCCGCGGTCGGAGGGTCCCTCCGGTGCCCGGCCGTGCGGAGTGGTCGAACGGTCGTCCGACGCTGGGACCTCCGGGCAGACCGTCCGGGTTGATCGAACGTTCGTTCAACCCAGGAGACGTCGCCGCCGGCGTCGTGGAGCGCCGCGCAGCCGCTGCCACCCCCAGGGGGTGCCGGTCGAGCGGCGCCTCACGGGGAGCCAGGCGGAGTGCGGGCCGCGGCCCCGGGCCCAGAGGCGGAGGCGGAGCCGGAGCCGGGCCCGGAGCCCGAGCCGGTGTCGGTGTCAGAGCCGGGGCCGGGGCCGCGGCCGGTGTCAGAGCCGGGGCCGCGGCCGGTGTCAGAGCCGGGGCCAGGGCCGCGGCCGGTGTCAGAGCCGGGGCCGGGGCCGCGGCCGGTGTCAGAGCCGGGGCCGGGGCCGCGGCCGGTGTCAGAGCCGGGGCCGGGGCCGCGGCCGGTGTCAGAGCCGGAGCCGGGCCGGCGTCCGGTCGCGGGAGGCGTCGGCAGGCCGGCCAGGCGGCGTACGACGGCGAGCCCGTCGGGAGTGCCGGGCCAGTGGCGGTCGAGGGCGCCGGGCCCGGCACGACGCACCACGGAGCGCAGCGCGAGGGCGACGACCACGACGTCGTCGGCCCAGCCGACGACGGGGATGACGTCGGGCACCAGGTCGAGCGGCATCAGCAGGTAGCCCAGCAGCAGCACGAGCCGCAGCCGCACGCCGCGGGGGAGGTCGGGGTCGGCGGCCAGCGCGCGCAGCAGCCGCACGACGTCGGGCAGCAGCCGAAGCGCCTCGCGCAGGCTGCCCGTGCGCTGGTCGCGGCGGGCCAGCAGCCACAGCGTCAGGACCAGCCCGGCCCACAGCAGCAGGAGACCACCGCCGACGGCGACCAGGGTCGACCAGGGCTGGCTCACCGCGCGGCCTCGCGGTCGCACCCGGTCGCGGGTCCGACGGCGGTGGCGAGCCCGGCCGCGGGTGCGGGCACGGGTCCAGCCGCCCGGCAGCGCAGCACCGACGGTGGGCGCGTCACCGAGGGTGGGCAGGGCACCGAGGGTGGGCGGGGCAGCGAGGGTGAGCGGGTCAGCGCCGGTTGAGGCGGCGGACGACGACGAGGCCGAGCAGCCCGACGATGACCAGGGCCGCGCCGGGGGCGGCGGCGCGGGTGAGCGTGGTCGGCTCGGCCGGGTCGAGGGCCTCGAAGGAGGCCTGCTCGGGCTCCGGCGAGACCGGCGGGCGGGGCTCGGCGATGACGATGGCGTCGACCTGCTCGACGTAGGAGGCCGTGGCCGGGGCGGTGCCGCTGTCGCCCGCGGCGAACCAGGAGTCGCCGTCGGCGGCGACGACGAAGACGTACTCCTCGCCGTCGACCAGCTCGCCCAGGTCGCAGCCCTGCTCGGTGCCGCGCAGGCTGCGCACCTGCACCTCGGGGGTGGTGACGCTGCTGCGGCCCTTGTAGACCAGGTCGACCTGCACCTCGTGCAGGATCTCCGCGCCGTCGCCGCCCTCGGCCTGCGAGCTCGTCGAGGAGGTCACGACACCGGTGAAGACGGCGTCGGCGGTGCGGATCTGCTCGGCGAGGTCGGTGTCGGCGCAGGTGTTGGGCGTGCGGGAGGGCGACGGCGAGGCCGACGCGGAGCCGGCGCCGCCGGAGGCTCCCTGACCCACCAGCACCGCGAGGACGACCAGCGCCACCACGAGCAGACCCGTGGCCCACCGCAGCAGGGGCGTGGCGGCCGGGGCCGGCGGCGTCGCCGACGCGGCGGGTGTCTGTCCGAGGGCGGGCACGCGCCCATGAGACCAGATCACAGCCCGAACACACCAGCCAGCACGGTGGCCACACCGTCCTCGTCGTGACCCGGCGCGACGTGGTCGGCGGCGGCGGTGACGGTGGGGTGCGCGTCGGCCATGGCGTAGGCCGTGCCCGCCCAGCCGAGCATCGGCAGGTCGTTGGGCATGTCGCCGAAGGCCACGACGTCGGCGGCGTCGACGCCCAGGTCGGCGCAGAGCATCGCCAGCGTCGAGGCCTTGGTCACCTCGGCCGCGCTCACCTCGAGCAGGGCGCTCGACGACGACCAGGTGATGGTGAGCCGGCCGCCGGTGGCGGCCTCGGCGCGGTCCCAGAAGTCCTGGGCGTCGAGCTCCTCGTGGCGCGCCAGCAGCTTGAGCGCCGGGCGGTCCATGAGCTCCTCGAGAGGGGCGCGCCGGCTGGCGTCGGGGATCGGGTGGCGCTCCATGAACCCCGGCTCGAGGGCGATGCCGTCGAGGTCCTCCACCGCGAACGCCGTGCCCGGCACGGCCGCGCGCAGGTCGCGGCAGAAGGCCAGGGCGTCCTCGGCGGAGATGGCACGCTCGAGGCGGGCCCGGTCGGCGGCGACGTCCCACAGCAGGGCGCCGTTGGAGACCACGGCCAGACCGTGGTCGCCGACGTGGTCGAAGACGTCGCGCGCCCACCGCAGCGGCCGGCCGGTCACGAAGACGACGGGCACGCCGAGGCGCTCGACGCCCACCAGCACCTCGCGGGTGTAGTCGGACACGCTGCCGTCGGAGCGGACCAGGGTGCCGTCGAGGTCGGTGGCCACCAGGCGGGGCAGGCTCACGGTGTCTCCTCCGCCGGCGTCACGCCGGCCGTCGGGCCGGTCGCGGGGCCGGTCGCGGGGTCGGCCGCCGGCTGATCGTGCTCCAGACGCTCCTGCTCGAGCCGCTCCTGCCGCTCCTGCTCGCGCTCCGCGGCGCGCCGCGCGCCGGTGCCCGCGAGCGGCGAGGCGGTGCCCGGCAGGGGCCGCGCCATCATCAGCCGGCCCTCCTCGTCGGAGCCCCGCAGCTCGGTGAAGCCGCACTTCGCGAGCACGCGCACGCTCGCCCGGTTGTCGGGGCGTACGCCGGCCCGCACCCGCACCCCCACGTGGTCGGTGTGGGCGAGCAGCCCCTGCAGCGCCTCGGTGGCGAAGCCCCACCCCCACGCCTCCTGCACCAGGCCGTAGCCGACCTCGGTCTCGGGGGTCGCGTCGGCCGCGGGCTCGGGCGGACCGAAGAAGCCGATCGAGCCGAGCACGGTGCGACCGCGCACGATGCTGCGCGGTCCCCAGGCGTCGCCGTCGACCCACAGGGTCGCGGCGTCGGCGTCGTCGGGGCGCGGGAAGTCGGGGTGGAACTCGGGACGTCGGCGGCGCGCGCGCACGTCGGCCGCGACCTCGGGGGACCACAGCACGAGCGCCAGCCGCTCGGTGGAGACCACGCGCGGCGGCCCGGCCACGAGGGCCGCCTGCTCGCTCACGCGGGGAACCAGCGGCGGATCTCGACGGCGGCGCCGTCGTCGTCGACGCTGGCGGTGGTGGCGTCGGCGACCGCGTGCACCTCCGGCACGGCCTGGCCCATGGCCACCCCGCGCCGGGCCCAGGCGAGCATCTCGAGGTCGTTGCGCCCGTCGCCGATGGCCAGCGCGTCGTCGGCGGTGACGCCGAGCTCGGCGGCCACGTGGTCGAGGCCGGAGGCCTTGGAGACCCCGGCGGCGGCGAGGTCGAGCCACGCCGTCCACCCCACGACGTAGTCGGTGCCCTGGAGGCCCAGACGGGCCGCGAGGGCCACGAAGTCGTCGGCGGTGGCGGCGGGGTCGCGGATGATGACGCGGCTGACGGGCTCGGCCACGATGTCCTCGACGTCGGCCAGGATCATCTCCCCGGTGAGCTCGCCCTCGGGGAAGGGCTTGTTGAGCCGGTAGCCCACGCCGCGCTCCTCGACCGCCACGATGGCGTCAGGGTGCTCGGCGAGCACGGCGGCGACCGCGGCGCGGGCGTCGAAGGTCTCCTCCAGCACGACGTCGAGCGGCGGGTAGCGGAAGACGACCGCGCCGTTGGAGGCCACGACCCAGACCGGCTCGTCCTGGCTGCCCAGGCCCAGCTGGTCGGCCACGTCGGTCATGCTGTGGGGGCTGCGCCCGCTGGAGAGCACGATGTGGGCGCCCCCGTCACGGGCGGCCTGCACGGCCTCGCGCACCGCCTCCGACATCTCCTCGTGGGCCGCCCCTCCGCCGTCGACCCAGCGCAGCAGCGTGCCGTCGATGTCGAGGGCCACCAGCCGCGGGCGCCAGCCCGGGCCGGGGGCGGGGCGCTCGTCGGCGCCGTCGGAGCCGCCGGGCTCGGTGACCAGCTCAGCCACGCGCGGGCTCCAGCGGCTCGAGGACCTCGCGGCCCATCCACTTCTGCAGCGCCTTCGGCACCCGCACCGACCCGTCGGCCTGCTGGTGGGTCTCGAGGATGGCCACGATGGTGCGCGTCATGGCGCACAGCGTGCCGTTGAGGGTCGCGACCGGGCCGACCTCGGTGCCGCTGCCGGTGCTGCCGCCGCTGCCGCCCGACCCCTCGCCGGCCGCAGCGCCGGCGGCGTACCGGGCGCGCGTGTCGAGGCGGCGGGTCTGGAACTCGGTGCAGTTGGAGGTCGAGGTGAGCTCGCGGTACTTGCCCTGGGTGGGGATCCAGGCCTCGCAGTCGAACTTGCGGATCGCCGAGAGGCCGAGGTCGCCGGCGGCGACGTCGATGACCTGGTAGGCCAGCTCGAGCTTGTCGAGGAACATCTTCTCCCACTCCAGCAGCCGCTGGTGCTCGGCGACGGCCTCCTCGGGCGTGGTGAAGACGAACATCTCGACCTTGTCGAACCAGTGCACCCGGATGATGCCCTTGGTGTCCTTGCCGTGCGAGCCGGCCTCCTTGCGGAAGCAGGGGCTGAAGGCGGCGTAGCGCAGCGGCAGCGAGGCGCCGTCGAGGATCTCGTCGGAGTGGTAGGCCGCCATGGGCACCTCCGAGGTGCCCACGAGGTACATGTCCTGGCCCTCGATCCGGTAGACGTCGTCGGCGGCCTGGCCGAGGAAGCCGGTGCCGTCCATGGCGCGGGGCTTGACCATCGAGGGCGCGATGACCTGGGTGAAGCCGACCTCGCGGGCCTGCTCCATGGCCAGGTTGACCAGGGCCAACTCGAGCTCGGCGCCGACGCCGGTGAGGAAGTAGAACCGCGAGCCCGACACCTTGGCGCCGCGGTCGAGGTCGATCGCACCGAGCAGGCGGCCCAGCTCGACGTGGTCGCGCGGCTCGAAGCCCTCGGCGGCGAAGTCGCGAGGGGTGCCGACGGTCTCGAGCACGACGAAGTCGTCCTCGCCCCCGGCCGGGGTCTGCTCGTCGGCGAGGTTGGGGATGCTGAGCAGCGCGGCGCGCCAGGCCTCCTCGGCCTCGCCCTGCGCGGCCTCGGCCGCCTTGACCTCGGCGGCGAGGGTCTTGGTCTGCGCCAGCAGCGCCTGCTTCTCCTCGCCCTGGGCCTGGGGGATCTGCTTGCCCAGCTGCTTCTGCTGGGCCCGCTTGGCCTCGAACTCCCCGATCGCGGCCCGGCGCGCGGCGTCGGCGGCCAGGGCGGTGTCGACCACCGCGTCGGACAGGCCGCGCTTGGCCTGGGCGGCGCGCACGCGGTCGGGGTCGTCTCGCAGGATCCGGGGGTCGATCATGGTGAGAGGCTATCGGGGCGGCCGGCGCCGTCTCACGCGAGTTCCACAGGCCCCCCGGGGCGTCGGCATACTGTCCGGGTGCTCGACCGCCCCCGTCTCGTCCTCCTGAGCTGGGCCGGCGCGTGCTTCGTGGCCTTCGCCCTGCTCACGCTCGCCGTCACCCAGGCCTGGGGCCCGCTCAGCGGCCTCGACGAGCGCGGCGACCCGATCGAGGCCTGGGCCGTCGACCTCGGCTGGCTGCGCACGCCGCTGCACCTGGTGGAGGCGGCGTTCGGCACGATCGGCATGACCGTGCTCACGGCGGTCGTGGCGGTGCTGATGTTCACCCGCGGGCACCGCCGCGCCGCGCTCTACGCCGTGCTGGTCATGGCCATCACCTCCGCGGCCACCACCGGGCTCAAGCTCACCGTGGGCCGGGAGCGCCCGCCGTGGCAGAACCCCGACGCCGTGCTCTCCTCCAACGCCTTCCCGTCGGGCCACGCCTCCTCCATCGCCGCCTGGGGCGCGGTGGTCGTCGTGCTCGTCGTCATGCTCGTACGCCGCGCCGGGGTGCGGCGGCTCGCCTTCGGCGCCGTCGCCGTCCTCGTGGTCGTCGTCTGCGCCGACCGGGTCCTGCTGGGGCGCCACTACACCACCGACGTCACCGCGGGCGTGCTCCTCGGCGTCGGCGTCGCGCTGCTCGTGCTGGCCCTCTACTCCCCGCTGCCGCGCAGCCACGCGGTCAAGTCCGACCCGCTGCCCGACCCCTACCCCTCGGCGCGGCGCCTGCACGTCGTGCTGAACCCCATCAAGGTGGAGAGCGTCGAGGCCTTCCAGGCCACCGTCTCCACGATGGCCGCCGAGGCCGGCTGGTCGGAGCCGCGCTGGCACCTCACCACCGTCGAGGACCCCGGCACCGGCATGGCCGAGGCCGCCGCGGTCGCCGGCGCCGACCTGGTCATCGTGTGCGGCGGCGACGGCACCGTGCGCGAGGTCTGCGCCGAGCTGGCCGGCACCGGCATCCCGATCGGGATCATCCCGGCCGGCACCGGCAACCTGCTGGCCCGCAACCTGGCCGTGCCGCTCTACATCCGCGCCGCCATCGACGTCGCCCTCACCGGCCAGGACCGCGCGATCGACATGGTGGCCGTCAGCGGCGACGGCATCGAGGACAGCCACTTCATGGTCATGGCCGGCATGGGCTTCGACGCCGCGATCATGGAGGGGGTCAACGAGGACATCAAGAAGCGCGTGGGCTGGCTGGCCTACGTGCTCTCGGGGCTGAAGTCGATCATGTTCCCCGCGGTGAAGGTGGAGATCTCCGTCGACGGCGGTGAGCCCACCACCCACCGCGCCCGCACCGTGGTCGTCGGCAACGTCGGCTTCCTCCAGGCCGGCATGCCGCTGCTGCCCGACGCCGCCATCGACGACGGCACCCTCGACGTCGTCATCCTCCACCCGCGCAACTTCCTCTCCTGGATCCCGCTGGCCTGGCGGGTGCTGCTCAAGCGCAAGCACACCGACGAGCTGGTCAACCGGATGACCGGTCACTCCGTCGTCGTCCGCGCCGCCACCGAGACCCCCCGCCAGCTCGACGGCGACTCGATCGGCCCCGGCTGCGAGCTGCGCATGGAGTGCGTGCACGGCCGCGTGCTCGTGCGCGTGCCGCGCTGAGCCGTCGTACGTCGCGGTCGTGCGGCCACCCGGGGAGGTCGCCCGGGGAGGGCGTCCGGGTGCGGCCGGGCCCACGGCCCGGTCAGGTCGCCGGCCGCCCCGCGGCCCCGGCGCCCGAGGTGAGGGCGGTCGCCGCGGTGTGCCGGTCGCGCACGACGACCCGGTCGGCCTCCAGCGGCCCGCCACGCTCGAAGGACTCGACCAGGGCCCCGAGCTCGCGGCGCACCACGGCGTCGAGGTCGGGGTCGGTGCTCGCGGCGAGCACCCTGCCCCCGAGGCGGAGCCCGGCGGAGGTCACGCTCACGGCGCCGGCGCCGTAGACGCGCACCGCCTCGAGCACCGGCTGCACCAGGTCGGCGGCCGAGGGCCAGCGCGCGACGACCCGCAGCGTGCCGTCGGAGTCGAGCAGGCCGGCGGCCGGCTGCGGGCGCGAGGCCAGCAGACCCAGGCCGCCGCCGAGGGCGTCGAGCGCGCTGACCGCGGTGTAGGGGTCGTTGGTGCCCGTGGCCAGGCCGCGCACGGCGATCTCGGTGAGCTGCTGCAGCGCGAAGGCGAGATCCTGGTGCGGGGTGCGGGCGGTGCCGACGCTGAAGCACCGCCGCAGCCGGTCGAGGGCCGCGTCGTCGGCCGTTGCCCCGGCCCCCCGGGGGGTCGCGCGGGCCAGCGGTTCCCCGGGCACCACGTGGGCGCCCGGCATGGCCAGGACCTCGACCAGCAGGTCGCGGTCGGCGGCGCGGCGCACGAGGGAGTCGAGCTCGACGGCCTCGACGTACCCGCACGCCTCGGCGCGCAGGACGACGGCCGCCGCGCCGCCGCCCGGGCCGGTGTCGCGGGTCGTGCCGGGCCGGTCCTCGGCGGGGTACCAGGCCTCGACTGCCCGCAGCAGCTCACCGCCGACCCGCTCCTGCAGCGTCGTGACCTGCACCGAGGAGGCGATGTGGTGGATGAAGTAGACGAGCACGGCCACGTCGACCGCGGCGATGAGCACGGCGGCGTTGACGGCGAGGACCGGCACGAAAGCGGCAGCGCCGTCGACCTCGCTGCGCACCGCCCTCAGCACGACCAGGCAGTAGACGAAGCTCGAGGTCAGCACGGCCAGGACGACCTGGTTGCCGCGGTCGGCCATGAAGTTGCGCACGAGGCGCGGACCGTAGGTGCTCGACGTCGTGGCCAGCACCGAGATGGTGATGGAGAACGACGTCGCGGCCACGCCCAGCATGGAGCCGCCCACGGTGGTGAGCAGGGCACGACTGCCGGTGGCGCTGAGGGAGTCGACGAACCACGGGCCGCCGGACCCGCTGAGCACCGAGCGGTCGAGGAGGAGGAGCACCTCGGCGAGCCCGACCGCAGCCGCTCCCATGACGGCGGGCACGAACCAGAACGACTCGCGCAGCCGGCGCAGACGGGCTCTCCACATGGGGCGACTGTAGGGCGGGGGCGCGGTCGCCGGGTCTTGACGCATCCTTGACGCCGCGGCGCTGGGGTCGCGGCCGGGCCGGTGGGAGGATCGGGGCATGGAGGGTGCGCGCCGGGGCCGGCTGACGGTCTACCTCGGCGCGGCGCCCGGGGTGGGCAAGACCTACGCGATGCTCGACGAGGCCCGCCGGCGCGCGGAGCGGGGCACCGACGTGGTCGTGGGCTACGTCGAGACCCACGGCCGGCGCCACACCGAGGCCGCGGTGGCCGGGCTCGAGGTGCTGCCGCGCCGCGTGGTCGAGCACCGCGGGGCCCGCCTGACCGAGATGGACGTCGACGCCGTGCTGGCCCGGCGGCCCGCGGTGGTGCTGGTCGACGAGCTGGCCCACACCAACGCCCCGGGCTCGCGCCACGACAAGCGCGCCGGCGACGTCGAGGAGCTGCGCGCCGCCGGCATCGACGTCGTCACCACCGTCAACATCCAGCACCTGGAGTCACTCAACGACGAGGTCGAGCGGATCACCGGGGTGCGCCAGCGCGAGACCGTGCCCGACGAGGTCGTGCGCACCGCCGACCAGATCCAGCTGGTCGACATGAGCCCCGACGCGCTGCGCCGGCGCCTGGCCCACGGCAACGTCTACCGCCCCGAGAACGTCGACGCCTCGCTCGCCTCCTACTTCCGCGTCGGCAACCTCACCGCGCTGCGCGAGCTGGCGCTGCTGTGGCTGGCCGACCGCGTCGACGACGCGCTCGGCGACTACCGCCGCGCCCACCGCATCGCCCACACCTGGCCGACCAAGGAGCGGATCGTCGTGGCCGTGACCGGCGGGCCCGAGAGCGAGACCCTGCTGCGCCGCGGGGCCCGGCTGGCCCAGCGGGCGGCCGGCTCGGAGCTGATGGCCGTGCACGTGCTGGCCACCGACGGGCTGCGCCCGCAGGGCGGCGAGCCGATCGCGCGGGTCCAGCAGCTGGTGGCCGACCTCGGCGGCAGCTTCCACCCCGTGGTCGGCGAGGACGTGCCGGCGGCGGTGGTCGACTTCGCCTCGGGCGCCAACGCCACCATGGTCGTGGTCGGCGTCAGCCGCCACGGCCGGCTGCGGCGGCTGCTCGTGGGCTCCAGCGGCGACCGGATCGCCTCCCTGGCCGGCGCCATCGACGTGCACCTGGTCACCCACGACCAGGTCGGCCGGCGGCTGCAGGGCCGCCCGCTGCTCTCCCCGCTCTCGCGCTCGCGCCAGGTCGCCGGCTGGCTCAGCGCCCTGCTGCTCCCTGTGCTCCTCACCGCCGTGCTGACCCGCGTCGAGGGCCCGGGGCAGCTGCCGCTCGCCGAGATGCTGCTGCTCGCGGCGGCCGTGCTGGTCGCCCTCGTCGGCGGGCTGCTGCCGGCGCTGCTGGCAGCGCTGCTCGGCTTCGTGCTGCTCAACTGGTACTTCACCGAGCCCGTCGGCCGGCTCACCATCGCCCAGCCCTCCGACGTCGTGGCCCTGCTGGTCTACGTCGCCGTCGCCGCCGGGGTCGCCTCGGTCGTCGACCGGGCCTCGCGCCGCGCCGCCGACGCCCTGCGCGCCCGCACCGAGGCGGCCACGCTGGCCTCGCTGTCGCGCTCGGTGCTCACCGGCCAGGACACCGCCGAGGCCGTCACCGAGCGGGTGCGCGAGGTCTTCGGGCAGACCTCGGTGGCCCTCCTGGCCCGCGGTGCCGCCGCCTCCGTCGACGCCGGCGGGGCCGACGGGCGGGCCGACGCCTCCTCGGGCCGTACGCCGGGCACCGCGGGGCCGACCGGCGGCGCGCCCACCCCGACCGGGTGGCGGGTCGTGGCCGCCTCCGGCGACGGCCCGGCCGCGACGCCGGAGGCCGCCGACACCCGCGTGCGCGTCGACGACGTGCACGAGCTGTGCCTGCGCGGCGAGACGCTGCGCGCCAGCGACCAGCGGGTGCTGGAGGCCTTCGCCGTGCAGGCCTCCCTCGTGCTGGAGCACCGCCGGCTGCGGGCGCGCGAGGAGCGCGCGGTCGCCCTCGAGGGCGCCGAGGCCACCTCGACCGCCCTGCTGCAGGCGGTCTCCCACGACCTGCGCACCCCGCTGGCCACGATGCGCGCGTCGGTCGACGGGCTGATCGGCAGCGGACCGGGCGGCGCCGACCTCGACCCGGCCGACCGGGCCGCGCTGGTGAGCAGCGTGGGCGCCTCGACCGAGCAGTTGGAGGGCCTCATCGACAACCTGCTCGACCTCTCGCGGCTGCGCACCGGGCTGGTGCACCCGGTGCTCGCCGACCGGAGCCTGGAGGAGGTGCTGCCCCTGGCGGTGTCGGGCCACGCCCCGGGGGCGGTGAGCCTCGAGGTCGCCGAGGACACCCCGCTGGTGCGCACCGACGCGGGCCTGCTCGAGCGCGTCGTCGCCAACCTGGTCGCCAACGCCGTGCGGGTCTCCGACGGCGTGGCCGTGCGCGTGCTCGCCCACGTGCAGCCCACGAGCGTCGAGGTGCTGGTGGTCGACCGCGGCCCCGGGGTGCCGCCGGCGGAGCGGGCGCGGATGTTCGAGCCCTTCCAGCGTCTCGGCGACCGCTCCCCCGGCGGGCTCGGGCTCGGCTTGGCCGTCGCCCGCGGGCTGGCCGAGGCCGTCGGGGCGAGCCTCGAGGCCGACGACACCCCCGGCGGCGGGCTGACCATGGTGCTGTCGGTGCCGCGGGCGGGCGCCGGTCAGGACCCCCTGGGGGACGCACCGGCCGACGCACCGGCCGGCGGACCCGCCACCCGGGCCCAGGCAGGGCGCGTGGCGGATCCCGCAGCCGGACCCGCGACCCAGCCCACGACCCGGCCCACCACCGACGCGGCCGACCGGCCGGCGGCCGGCGGGGACCGATCGCAGGGGGTGGCCCGGTGAGCGGGCAGGAGCGCACCGACCGGTCGCCCGCGCACGGGTCGGGCGACGACGCCGCCGCCCGGCCGCGCCCGCGGGTGCTGGTGGTCGAGGACGAGGCACCGCTGGCCCACGCCCTCGCGGTCAACCTGCGCGCCGCCGGCTGGGACGTCACCACCGCCCCCGACGGCCGCACGGCGCTCGAGGCCGCCGCCGGGGGGCGCCCCGACGTGGTGCTGCTCGACCTCGGCCTGCCCGACCTCGACGGCACCGAGGTGATCACCGGCCTGCGCGGCTGGACCAGCGTGCCGATCGTGGTGCTCTCCGCGCGCCAGCACGGCGAGGACAAGGTCGAGGCGCTCGACCTCGGCGCCGACGACTACGTCACCAAGCCCTTCGCGATGAACGAGCTCATGGCCCGGCTGCGGGCCGCCGTGCGCCGGGCCGCCGAGACCGCCGCCCCCGCCGAGCCCGTGGTGGTCGTGGGCGAGCTGCGCATCGACCTGGCCCGCAAGCGCGTCGCGAGGCGCGGGCACGACGTACGGCTCACGCCCACGGAGTGGGCCTTCCTCGAGCTGCTCACGCGCCACCTGGGGCGGCTGGTGACCCGCGAGCAGGTGCTGCGGGAGGTGTGGGGGCCGGCCTACCACTCCGAGACCCACTACCTGCGGGTCTACGCCGCGCAGCTGCGGCGCAAGCTCGAGGACGACCCCGCCCACCCGCGGCACCTCATCACCTCCGCGGGGCTGGGCTACACGCTGGAGCCCTGAGCCGGCTGCTGCGCCGACGCCTCGGCGGGCGGGGCGCCGTGGACCACGAAGTCCTTCTGACGGATCAGCAGCAGGCACAGCACCCCGGAGACGAAGGCGATGCCGGCGCCGATGGCGGTGATGTGGTTGAGGGCGTCGACGACCGCGGAGGTGCCGACGCCGTTGACGAGGTCGTAGGCCTGCTGGCCGGCCGAGGCGCCCCCGGCCCCGGAGGCCGCGGCGGCCTGGGCGCCCTCCGCCGCGGCCTGGACCTGACCGCCGGAGAGCGCGGCGACCAGACCGGGCAGGGCCTGGTCGGGCACCTGGCCGGTGAGGTCGGAGGTGACGGCGTCGGCGACCTGGTTGCCGAAGATCGAGCCGAGCGCGGCGATGCCGGTGGCGATGCCGACCTGGCGGAAGGTCGAGTTGACCCCCGAGGCCATGCCCGAGCGCTCCGGGGTGACCACGCCGACCGCGGTCGAGGCCAGCGGCGGGTTGATCAGCCCGATGCCGAGACCGGAGACGAGCAGGCCCGGGATGAGGTGGGTCCACGACGAGTCGTCCTCGATGCCGAGCACCAGCAGCAGCCCCACGCCCAGCACGAGGAAGCCGGGGCCGATGAGCCACTTGGTCGGCACCTTCTCGGTCAGCCGGCCCGCCACCGCGGCGGCCACGAAGGAGGCGCCGGAGAGGAAGAGGAAGCGCACGCCGGTGCCGACGGCGGAGTAGTCGAGGACGTTCTGGACGTAGATGACCAGGTAGGTCAGCAGCGAGAAGATCGAGGCGGAGACGCCGAAGGCCGCCACGAGGCCGCCGACGAAGGTCGGCTTGCGCAGCAGGCCCAGGTCGAGCATCGGGGAGCGCTGGCGCACCTGGCTGACCAGGAAGACCGCCATCAGCACCGCCGCGGCCACCAGGAAGCCGACCACCCGCTGGTCGCCCCAGCCGTCCTGGCCGGCCTCGATGAGGCCGTAGACCAGCGAGCCCAGCGCGAGGCTGAAGGTCACGAAGCCGAACCAGTCCGGTCGGCCCGCGTGGGGGTCGCGCGACTCCTTGACCCGCAGCAGCGTGATCGCGATCGCGACCACGCAGATCGGGATGTTGACGAAGAAGATCCAGCGCCACGACAGCCCGCTGGTGAGCACGCCGCCCAGCACCGGGCCGATCGCGACGGCGACGCCGGTGGTGGCTCCGAAGGCGCCGAAGGCCACGCCGCGGTCGCGCCCGACGTACGCCGTGGCCAGCAGCGCGAGCGCGGTCGCGAACATCGCGGCGCCGCCGATGCCCTGGAAGGCGCGGGCCAGCGTGAGCAGGAAGATGTCCTGGGCGGCGCCGCACGCCACCGAGCCGATGGTGAACAGGACCAGGCCGATGGTGAAGACCAGGCGGCGCCCGAAGAGGTCGGCCAGCGAGCCCGCGGTCAGCAGCAGCGCGGCGAGGCTCAGGGCGTAGGCATCGATGACCCACTGCAGGTCGGAGAGCGAGGCGTCGAGCTCGCGCTGGATGTCGGGCAGCGCGACGTTCACGATCGTGATGTCGAGCAGCAGCATGAACACCCCGGTGCAGACCGCGGCGAGGGTCCACCACTTCGAGCGGGTCGCGGCGCTGTGGTCGGTGGCCACGGCTTGGTGGGACATGGGTGCTCCTGCGGCTGGGTGCTCACGTGGCTGACGATGACCCGGTGAACGGTACGCCGACGGTTGCGGTGGTCAACCGATCGTGGCCGGAGGGGTGAGCGGGCCGGCGAGGGGGACGACGCGCCCCCCGGCTCCTGGGGGTTTCACCCGCGGCCCGGCCGGCGACGAGCCAGGCCGGCGCGGTGCTCGCCCGCCGGCCGAGCGGCCACCTGTCGGCCCGGACCCGCACTGGTCGGCCCGTGCATGGGCCGACAGGTGCGGGTTTCGCCAGCCGGCTGGTGAAACCCGCCGAGCCGCTCAGGCCTTGCCCGGGCGAGCCGCGGTGACGGCCTCCTGCTCCTCGGGGGAGAGCTGCTGCTCGCAGCGCCAGGCGACGATCGTCTTGGCGTAGGTGCGGGCCTCGGAGCGGCCGTGGATGGAGGTCAGCACGACGCCGTGGCCGGAGTCGTCGAGCAGGGCCAGCGACCAGGAGAGGTGCCCGCCCATGTCGCCGAAGGCGTCGTAGCGCACGACCGAGAGGTGGCGCAGGGCGTCGCGGGCCTCGGCGCGCAGGGCGGCGACCTCGCGGCGCAGGCCCTCGACGTCGGCGGGCAGCGCCTCGGCGTCGCCGGCCGCGGGCACCGCCGTACGACGCAGCGCCACGACGGCGAGGGCGACGGCGGCGAGGGCGACCACCAGGGAGAGCACGACGACAGCGATCACGCCGCTCAACCTAAACTGCCCGCGTGCCGAACCAGCGACGCATCGCCTACCAGGGCGAGCCGGGAGCCAACTCCCACATCGTGTGCCAGGAGCACTACCCCTCCTGGGAGGCGCTGGCGTGCGCGTCGTTCGAGGACGTCTTCGCCGCCGTGGAGTCCGGGGAGGCCGACCTGGCCATGATCCCGATCGACAACTCCCTGGCCGGGCGTGTCGCCGACATCCACCACTTCCTGCCCGACTCGGGGCTGCACATCATCGGCGAGCACTTCCTGCGCATCCGCTTCCACCTGATGGGCGTGCCGGGCGCGACCCTGGGGTCGATCGACACCGTGCACAGCCACGTGCACGCGCTGGGCCAGTGCCGCAAGGTGATCCGGGCCCACGGCCTCACGCCGGTCATCTCCGGCGACACCGCGGGCGCGGCGCGCGAGGTCGCGGAGGCCGGCGACCCGACCCAGGCCTCGATCTCCCCGCCGCTGGCCGCGCAGATCTACGGCCTGCAGGTGCTGGCCGAGGACGTCGAGGACGAGGACCACAACACCACCCGCTTCGTCGTGCTCTCCCGCGACCTCGTCGAGGCCGCGCCCGGCTCGGGCCCGGTGGTGACCAGCTTCATCTTCAACGTGCGCAACCTGCCCTCCGCGCTCTACAAGGCGCTCGGCGGCTTCGCCACCAACGGCGTCAACATGACCAAGCTGGAGAGCTACATGGTCGGCGGGCAGTTCACCGCCACCCAGTTCCTCGCCGAGGTCGACGGCCACCCCGACGACCCCGGTCTGAAGCGGGCCCTGGAGGAGCTGGCCTTCTTCACCACCGACGTCAAGATCCTCGGCGTCTACCCCGCCGACCCCTTCCGCGCATGACCTCGCCCTCGGAGCAGCACCCGGGCGGCGTGGACGGGGCCGACGCCACCGATGCGACCGACGCTCCCGACGGGCGTACGGCGGACCTCGGCTTCGCCCGTCTCGACCTCGACCGGGCCGCGCGCACCGGCGACCCGGAGGTCGTCTTCGGGCAGGGCAAGACCCCCGCGCAGGTCGTCGCCATCCTGCGCCGCCTGCACGCCGAGCACCCCGACCGCGCGGTGCTCGCCACGCGGCTGGCCCCCGAGGCGCTCGCCGCGCTCGCCGAGGAGCTGCCCCAGGCCGCGCTGCACCCGGTGGCCCGCGCGGCCACCCTCGGTCCGCTCCCGACGCCCGCCGGGCGGGTGCTGGTCGTGGCGGCCGGCACCTCCGACGCCCCCGTCGCGGCCGAGGCCGAGCTCACCGTGCGGGTGCACGGCGCCGGGGTCGAGCGCATCGACGACGTCGGCGTCGCGGGCCTGCACCGCCTGCTCGCCGTGCGCGAGCGGCTCGAGGCGGCCGACTGCCTGGTCGTGGTGGCCGGCATGGAGGGCGCCCTGCCCTCGGTGGTCGGCGGGCTGGTCGGGGTGCCGCTGGTCGCCTGCCCCACCTCCGTCGGCTACGGCGCCTCGCTCGGCGGGGTCACCGCCCTGCTGGCCATGCTCAGCTCCTGCGCGCCCGGCGTGAGCGTCGTCAACGTCGACAACGGCTACGGCGCCGGCGTATTCGCCGCCCGCGTGGCCCGACGGGCAGCGCCGCGCCCGTGAGCGACCCCGACGCCTCGAGCAGCGACCACCTCGGGCGGCCCGCCGGCCGCCCGAGCGGCGCGGGCGAGGCGGGCGGCGCGGGCGAGGCGGGCGGCGCGGGCCAGGACGGCGCCGCAGGCGCCGCGGGCGCGTCGGCCTGGGTCGACGCCTCCTCCGGCGCGAGCGGCGACATGCTCCTCGGCGCCCTGCTGGGCGCGGGGGTGCCGCTGGCGGTGCTGCAGGCGGCCGTCGACGCGGTCTCCCCCGAGCCGGTGCGCCTCGAGGTGGAGCGGGTGCGGCGCGGCGGGTTCGCGGCCGTGCGCTGCCACGTCGTCGTCGCCGACTCCACCACCCACCGCACGTGGCGCGACGTGCGCGCCCTCCTCGGCGCCGCCGACCTCGCGCCGGCCGTCCGCGACCTCGCGCTGGCGGTCTTCGCCCGCCTCGCGGCGGCCGAGGGCGCCGTGCACGGCCACCCCGCCGACGAGGTGCACTTCCACGAGGTCGGCGCCCTCGACGCCATCGCCGACGTGGTGGGTGTCTGCGCCGGCGTGGTCCACCTCGGCCTCCACCCCGGAGCGCATCCCGGTGGGCTCACCGTCAGCCCGGTCGCGGTGGGGTCGGGCACGGTGCGCAGCGCCCACGGCGTGCTGCCGGTGCCGCCGCCCGCGGTCGTGGAGCTGCTGCGCGGCGCCCCGTCGTACGCCGGACCGGCCGGCGCCCCCGCCCAGGAGCTGTGCACCCCCACCGGGGCGGCCCTGCTCACCACGCTGGCCGCCGGCTGGGGACCCCAGCCGCCGCTGCGCGTCTCCGCGGTCGGCGTCGGCGCCGGCGGGCGCGACCCGGCCGGCCACGCCAACGTGCTCCGTCTGCTCCTCGGCGACGCCGTCGACGTCGACGCCCGAGCGGGCGGCCCGGGGGGCGCGCCCGGCGCGGGCGACACCACCACCGAGGTCGTGCTGGAGACCAACGTCGACGACCTCGACCCCCGCGTGTGGCCGGGCGTGCTCGACGCTCTGCTCGCGGCCGGGGCGGCCGACGCATGGCTGACCCCGGTGCTGATGAAGAAGGGCCGCCCCGCCCACACCCTGTCGGTGCTGGTCGTGCCGGCCCGCGTCGCCGCCGTGCGCGACGTAGTGCTGCGCGAGACCTCCGCCATCGGGCTGCGCGAGCACCCCGTCACCAAGCACGCGCTCCCCCGCACCCTCGCCGGCGTCGACCTCGACGGCCACCGCGTCGCGGTCAAGCTCTCCACCCTCGACGGCCGCGTCGTCACCGCCCAGCCCGAGTGGGACGACGTCGCCCGCGCCGCCACCGCCCTCGGCCTGCCCGCCCGCACCGTGCTCGCCCGCGCCGCCGCCCTGGCCCGCGACCTGCTCGACTGAGCCCCGCCCGATCCGCACCCGCGCCCGCGCCCGCGCCGCGTCTTACTGACCGTTGCGACCACTACCCGACAGTCACCACGCCCTGCCAGTGGTCGCAACGGTCAGTAGGACGTGAACGCGTGCGAGGTCGCCGGCGGCCCCCTCCGCGCACCACGCGGTGGGCCAGCGGCGCGCGACCGGCGTACCTCTCTAGGCTGGGCCCATGACCTCGACGCACGAGAACCCGACGCACTACGCCGACAGCGAGGTCGGGCGGCTGCGCACGGTGATGCTGCACCGCCCCGGCGACGAGCTGAAGCGCCTCACGCCGCGCAACAACGACCGCCTCCTCTTCGACGGCCTGCCCTGGGTGGCGCGCGCGCAGGAGGAGCACGACGCCTTCGCGGAGGCGCTGCGGGCGCGCGACGTGGAGGTGCTCTACCTCACCGAGCTGCTCGCCGAGACCCTCGAGAGCGAGTCGGCGCGCAACCACGCCATCACCACCGGCCTGTCGGGTCTGCACCTGGGCGACACTCTGCGCACCTACCTCTCCCGCGCGCTGCGCGACGCGACGCCGAGCGAGCTGGCCGGCCACCTCACCGCCGGCATCCGCAACGACGAGGTGCGCGGCGGCCACGGCCTGGTGACCTCGCTGCTGGCCAGCGACGACTTCCTGGTCGACCCGCTGCCCAACCTGCTCTTCACCCGCGACTCCAGCGTGTGGGTGCGCAACCGGGTCGCGATCACCTCGCTGGCCATGCCCGCGCGGCGCCGCGAGACCCAGCTGACCGAGCTGATCTACACCGAGCACCCGCGCTTCGCCGGCTCGCTGCGCATCCACGGCTGGCACGCCGAGCACGTCGAGGGCGGCGACGTGCTGCTGCTGGCCCCCGGTGTCATCGCCATCGGCGTCGGGGAGCGCACCACCCCCGCCGGCGTCGAGTCGCTGGCGCGTCAGGTCTTCCACGCCGACCTGGCCCACACCGTGCTGGCGGTGCCGATCGCGCAGGAGCGCGCGACGATGCACCTCGACACGATCTGCACGCTGGTCGACGTCGACAAGATCGTGATGTACCCCAACGTCGCGCACACCCTGCAGGCCTACACCGTCACCGCCGCCGACCCCGCCGCCGGCGAGGACGAACTGGTGCTGCGGGTCGGCGAGCCGCGGCCCTTCCTGGAGGCCGCCGCCGACGCCATGGGCATCGACCAGCTGCACCAGATCGACACCGGCCTCGACCCGGTCACCGCCGAGCGCGAGCAGTGGGACGACGGCAACAACACCCTCGCCCTCGCCCCCCGGGTCGCCGTCGCCTACGAGCGCAACGACGAGACCAACGCCCGCCTCGAGGACGCCGGGATCGAGGTCGTCCGCATCGCCGGCTCCGAGCTCGGCTCCGGGCGCGGCGGCCCGCGCTGCATGAGCTGCCCCGTCACCCGCGACCCGCTGCCGACCGCCTGACCCGCACCGCGCCGGCCCGAAAGCCGACCGGCCGGTCGCGCCACCCGACCAGACCACCCGGGCGGCGCGGCCGCATCGGCGTACGCCTGCTGTAACGCGCAGTTACACTTCCTCCCGACCCGTCGTGACGGGGCGGCAGTCGCGCGCACCGGGCGTCACCACGGGGCCGCTGCGGCGGCCGCGGCCACGGCGCGGCCGACCCGCTCGCCGTCGGGCCCCCGGACCGCTTGCCACGCGGCAGCGACTCCGGGAGGATCCCGCGCGGGGAGCACCACGCGACACGCACGCACCAGGAAGAGGCACCAGCCATGGCCGACTCGTTCTTCAGCGCCTTCAGCCCGGCGGAGATCGCCAAGATCAGCTCCGCCGGCACCCGGGTGACCCTGCCCGAGGGCTGGTCGCCGATCTGGGAGCGCACCCCCGCTGACAAGGCCTACGTCATCCTCTCCGGCACCGTCTCGGTGCGCCACAAGGGCACCGAGATCGCCCAGCTCGGCGAGGGCGACATCATGGGCGAGGCCGCCCTGATGAACCACTCGCTGCGCACCGCCAGCGTCGTCGCCCTCACCCCCCTGGAGCTCATCCACTTCACCGACGACGCGATCGCGCGGCTGCGTGTGGAGATGCCGAAGTTCTCCGACGCGCTCGAGTCCGTGGCGCGCGAGCGCTTCGGCGACAAGTCCTGACCCCGCGTACGCCGTGAGCCGCCGCGACGCCGACCGCCCCGGTGACCGGCGCCGGTCGGGCGAGCGCGCGGCGGTCGACGGCGCGACCGACGCGGCCGGCCCCGTGGGCGAGGCAGCCGCGGTCGCCTCGGCGGCCCCGACCGACGGGACCGCCCCGGGCGGCGCCGGCGCGGCCGACGGCCCGGCCGACGGCCGGACTGACGGCGCGGCGGGTGAAGGTTCGGGAGAGGACCGCGACGTCGACCCGGCGGTGCTGGCCGCGGCCCTGGCGCCCCTGGAGACCTACCTGCTCGGCGAGCCACCGAGCCTGACCCGGCGCCAGGTCGCGGAGCGGGCCGGTGTGCCCTCGGAGCTCGCCGAGGAGCTGTGGCGGCTGCTGGGCTTCCCGACCGCCGGTGACGACGACGTCGCCTTCACCGCCGCCGACGTGCAGGCGCTGCGGTGGAGCAGCGACCTGGTGCGCCTGGGGGTGCTGAGCCCCGAGCGCCAGTCGGCGCTGGTGCGCACCTGGGGCCGCAGCTACGCCCGCCTCGCGGAGTGGCAGGCCGCGCTGCTGGCCGACGTGACCCTGGAGTCGGCGCGGGCGGTCGGCGGCGAAGGCGGGCCCGGCGGGCGCGACCCCGCCGAGACCCTCGCCGTGCTCGCCACCGAGGCGCTCGAGCGCGTCGAGCACCTGCAGTCCTACGTGTGGCGCCGCCACCTGGCCACGGCCACCAGCCGCCTGCTCGCCGTCGACACCACCGGCGCCGCCGGCACCCAGACCTCCGCGATGGCGGTCTGCTTCGTCGACATCGTCGGTTACACCTCGCGCTCCAAGTCCCTCGGCGACGCCGAGCTGGTCGCATGGCTGGAGGGCTTCGAGGCCGCCGTCTCCGACCTCGTCGTGCAGGCGGGCGGCCGGGTGATCAAGAACATCGGCGACGAGGTGCTCTTCGTCGCCGACGACGTCGCCGCCACCGTCGACGTCGCCCTGGCCATGGCCGCCCGCGGCGAGGACGAGCACGACGACTTCCCCGCCGTGCGGGCCGGTGTCGCCCACGGCGACGTGGTCAGCCGCCTCGGCGACGTCTTCGGGCCCACCGTCAACGTCGCCTCCCGGCTGACCTCCGTCGCCCGACCCGGCGCCGTGCTCGTCGACCGCGGCGCCCACGACGTGCTCACCGGCGCCGACCGGGGTGAGGCCGACGACCGGGACGGCGACGACGGCGGCGGCGACGGCACCGGGCACGGGCGCGACGAGCGACCCGACACCGACACTGACGCCGACAACGACGCGGGCACCAGGCCCGCCGGCACCGGACCGCCGGGCGACGGGGCTGCGGCGTACCGCTTCAAGCGGCTGCGGCGGGTCTCGGTGAAGGGCTACTCCCGCCTGCCCGCCTACGTCGTGCGTCCCCGCTGACCGCGGGCTCCCGCGGGGGATCGACGCCGCGCCGCGGCGGGCCGTCGCGCTCACGGCGTACCTCGAGCCGACGCCGGGCGGGCGGCTGCTGCGCCGAGGACGAGGCCGACGTCCAGCCCGGTCACACCGGCCCCACGGGTCACACCGGTCGGCCCGGACCCGCACCTGTCGGCCGACGCGTGGGTCGACAGGTGCGGGTTTCACCAGCCGGCTGGTGAAACCCGCCGAGCCGGCCCAGCCCTCAGCGGATGGTCAGCTGCCGGTTGGCCAGGCCGTTGCGGGCCGAGCGCTCCTCGGGGGTGAGGGGCGCGTCGTCGGCGAGGGCGGCGGCGAGGTCGGCGGCGTACTGCGCGGCCGGCTCCTCGAGCGCCTCGGGGCCGGTGCCGACGGGCAGGTCCCAGACGGGGGCGAGCAGGCCGTGGGCGCGGAACATGCCGACCAGGCGCGAGCCGGGGGCGATGTCGTCCTTGCCGGCGGCGTGCAGGCGGGCGAGGGCGTCGAGCAGCCGGTCCTCGGGCTCGGGCATGACCCAGCGCAGGTGCTCCTTGGTGCCGACGTTGGTCCAGTACGCCGACTCCACCGAGGTCAGCCTGGCCGTCGGGGCGGCGGCCTCGTTGGCCTGCTCCAGCGCGGCGGCCATGCCGTCGCGGTCGTCGACGTCGGCGATCCAGTAGTCGAAGCCCTCGTGCACGGTGACGTCGAGCGTGCCGCCCTCGACGAGGTCCTGCAGGCGGGGGCCCTCGCCGGGGTCGCCGGTGAGCCCGACGATGCCGGCCTCGCCGCGCTCGGCCTGCTCGAGGGCCTTGGTGAGCACGGCGCCGAGGTCGCGGGCGGGGTCGCCGAAGTTGTGCTGCACCTGCAGGCCCAGCCACACCTCGCCGGAGTCGCGCACCATGGCGGGCGCGGCCATCGGCAGCAGCGAGCAGAGCGTGACGGCGCGCCCGGAGCCGGTGACGCCGTCCTTGAGGGTCAGCGGGGCGGTGCCGGCGGGCACGAGCTCGCGCAGCGCGATGACGTCGCACTCCGAGGGCAGGCCCTCGAAGGGGCGGTTGACGAAGGTCGCCGCGGGACCGCCGGGGGCGCCGTGGCAGGCCTTGTAGCGCTTGCCGGAGCCGCAGGGGCAGGGCTGGCGTGGGCCGACCTCGCCGGGGGTGGTGGTCTCACGGGCCTTGGTGCGGGACTTCTTCGCCATGGGCGTGAACCTATACGCCGCCCCCCGACCCGTCGGCGCCGGTGCGTCCCCGCGCCTCGAGCAGGTCGAGCAGGTAGGCCGGCCGGTCGGTGATGACCGCCTCCACCCCGAGCCGCACGCACAGGTCGAGCTGGTCGCGGGTGTTGACCGTCCACACGTGCATCCGCCGCCCCGAGGCCGTGATCCGCGGGCCGAGCCGCGGGTGCCCGGCGAGCACCTCGACGCCGGGCCCGACCCGCCAGTCGGGGCCGATCACGCGGTGCACCATCGGCCAGAGCGCGGCCTTGTCGAGCAGCATCACCAGCGGCACGGCGGGCGCGAGCCGCTCCACGCGCTGCAGGGCGGTGTGGGAGAAGCTCATCACCCGCGCCGGGGTGCCCGGGCGGTCCCACCCGAAGTCGCGCAGCACGTCGACGAGCCGGCGCTCCACCAGCCCGCCGTACCTCGTGGGGTGCTTGGTCTCGATCGCCAGCTCCACCCGCCGGTCGTAGTCGGCGGCCACCTCGCACAGCCGGCGCAGGGTCAGCACGGTGTCGTGGGCGGGGTCGCGCTCGGGCGCCTCGTCGTCGAGGTCGGCCCACGGGTGCTTCCACGAGGCGAAGTCGAGCTCGGAGAGCTGGGCCAGCTCCATGGTCGAGACCGCCCCCTCGGCGCTCGCGGTGCGTCGCAGCGTGCGGTCGTGCACGCAGACCAGGTGCCCGTCGGCGGTCAGGCGTACGTCGCACTCCAGCGCGGCGGCCCCGTCGTCGAGCGCCGCGACGTAGGCCCCCAGCGTGTGCTCGGCGTTGTCGTGGCTGGCCCCGCGGTGCGCCACGACCTGCGGGAGCGCGCCGGCCGCAGCCGCTGCCGGCCCGGCCCGGGGGCCGTGCGGAGCGTCGGGGCGTCGTGCGCCGGACCTCATCGACCCAGTGTGCTCCTGCCCGCGCCCGCGCGGGTGACGATCGCGTGTCGGGCCGGTCTCGCCCCGTCCGTCCGGACGGTCCGCGGGCCCGTCGGGCCGCGCAGACTGGCGCCATGACCGCACTCCCGACCGGGCCCTCGACCCAGCCCTCGACCGGGCCCTCCGACCTGCGCGCGCAGGTGCGCGCGGCCCAGGCGCCGCTCAAGCAGCGCTACCGCGACGACCCCGCCAGCGCCCGCACCCCGCTGCGGGCCCGCGCCGGCTTCGCCGACCCCGGGGTCACCGCGACCGTCGACACCTGGGCCGGCCCCGCGCGGGCCGGGCTGCACGAGGCCACCGGCGGCGACGGCAGCGACGCCTGCTCCGGCGACATGCTGCTCGAGGCGCTGCTCGCCTGCGCCGGGGTGACCCTGCGCAGCGTCGCGCTGGCCAGCGGGGTCGACGTGGTCGCGGCCACCGGCACCGCGGAGGCCGTCTTCGACGCCCGCGGGACCCTCGGCGTCGACCGCGAGGCCCCGGTCGGGGTCACCGACGTCGTCGTGACCTTCGACCTCACCCTGCCCGAGGGCTCCACCGTCGACGAGGAGCAGCTGGCGCGCCTAGCCGCGACCACCGAGCGCTACTGCGTCGTGGGGCAGTCGCTGCGCGAGCCGCCGCGGGTCGTCGTACGCCGCGCCTGACCCCCCGCGCGTGACCCTGCGCCGACCCACGCGTCGCCGCCACGCCACCCGGCGGCGCGGGTCAGGCCTGCTCGCGCAGGTAGCGCCCGAAGTGGGGCACGGTGAAGGCGATCCGGCCCCGCTCGCCGGAGTAGACCAGGCCCTTCTTCATCAGCGCGTCGCGCGCCGGGGAGAGCGACTGCGGCTTCTTGCCCAGGGTGGTGGCGACGTCGGCGGTGGCCACCGAGCCGACCGCGTCGACGTCGGTGCCGCCGGCGGCCAGGGCGACGGCGGCGTCGGCCATGCCGCGCAGGTACTCCCGCTCGGCCGGGGTCGCGCGCTCGTAGCGGCTGCCGAAGAAGCCGACGGCCAGCTCGCGCTCGGCCTCGGGGGCGGCCACGGCCACGTCGTCCTCGGTGATCGGCGAGCGGGGCGCGACGTCCCAGACGGTCTTGCCGTAGGCCTGGATGAAGTAGGGGTAGCCGCCGGTCGCGTCGTACATCGCCGCCAGCCCCGCCTCGGTGAACGCCGCGTCCTCGTCGGTGGCCGGGGCGCTCAGCGCGCGGTCGGCGGCCTCCCGGGTCAGCCGGTCGATGCGGGCGTAGCGGAAGAGCCGCTCGGAGTAGGACTTGCTGGCCGAGAGCACGGCGGGCAGGTGCGGCAGCCCCGCGCCGACCACGATCAGCGGCAGGCCCGACTGGCTGATCTCGTGGCACGCCGCGCACAGCGCGGAGACGTCGTCGGGGCCGAGGTCCTGCATCTCGTCGATGAAGACCGCGACCCCCTTGCCCGCGTCGGCGGCCAGCCCGCCGACGTCGGTGAGCAGCTCGACCAGGTCGATCTCGATGTCGCCGGAGTCGGCCCGCCCGCGCACGGCCGGGGCGTCGATGCCCGGGCTCCACCGGTCCTTGAGGCGCGCGTCGGCGCCGGCGTCGCGCTGGGCGAAGGAGCGCAGCACGCCCAGCACGTGGTCGACCTGCTCCTCCCCCGACCCCGGCCCACCACCGGGCCCACCACCAGGCCCGGGTACGCCGAGCTCGCGCACCGCCTGGTGCAGCGCCGACGACAGCGGCCGGCGCAGCCGCTGGTCGGGGCGGGCCTCGAGCTTGCCGGTGCCCCAGCCGCGGCGCACCGCCGCGGAGCGCAGCGCGTTGAGCAGCACCGTCTTGCCCACCCCGCGCAGCCCGGTGAGCACCAGCGAGCGCTCGGGCCGACCGCGCGCGACGCGCTCGAGCACCACCTCGAAGGTCGCCAGCTCCTCGTCGCGACCGGCCAGCTCGGGCGGGCGCTGGCCGGCGCCGGGCGCGTAGGGGTTGCGGATCGGGTCCATGACCGGACCGTATCCACCTCTCTAGCCCCAGCCGTAGACGACGCGCGGAGCACCCTCGCCCGGCGCCCGCTCCACCGGGCGCAGGCAGGCCCCCGCGGCGCCTCGCCCTTCCGAGCGGCGTCGCGCCACACCCGGCGGGGTCGGACGGGGCCGGGGCACCGGCGTAACCCCACCGGGGCGCGCCGCGTTGACCCGCCAACCGATCGAGAGGCCCCACCACCCGTGACCAGCCCGCTGCCCCGCCTGCTCAGCCGCCCCACCGGACGCCCGACCACCCGCCCCGCGCGCACCCTCCGCGCCCGGCTGCTCGCCGTCGCCTGCGCCGCCGCGGTCGCCGCGCCCGCCGGGGCCGCGTCGTACGCCGGAGCCGTGCAGCCCGTCGTCGGCGTCGCGAGCGCGACCACCGCCGACCTCGCCCTGCCCAGCGCCGCCGACCTGGCCGCGCTGCGCGCCACGCGCCCGGGTCTCGACCGACTGCTGGCCACCGGCGCTCTCGAGGACCGCGCGGTGGTCTCCTTCGCCGCCGCGCCGAGCGCTGCCCAGGTCGCCGCACTGCGCGACCTCGGCCTCGTCGTCCAGCCGATGCAGCGCCTGCCCCTCGCGCTCGTGCAGGGCTCGATGGCCCAGCTCGTGGCCGCCGTGGCCGGCGGCACCGCGCTCGACGCGCACCCCGACGAGGAGCTCGACCTGCTCGACACCGCCTCCAGCGACGTCGTCTCCTCCTCGCCGGGCGCCGCCCGCGCGCTGCGCGCCCGCGGCCTCACCGGCGAGGCAGTCACGGTCGGCGTCGTCGACTCCGGCTGCGACGCCACCCACCCCGACCTCGCCGACCACGTCGACCACAACGTCACGCTGGTCAGCCCCGAGTACGTCAACGCCGGCACCGAGCCCGCGCTCGTCGTGCCCGTCGACCAGGGCCCCTACTCCAACACCGACCTCGGCTCGGGCCACGGCACCCACGTGGCCGGGATCATCGCCGCCGACGGCACGACCGGCGCCGGGCAGCTCGGCGTCGCCCCCGACGCCCGCCTGGCCTGCTTCGCCATCGGCGCCGTCATCACCACCACCGCGGTCGTCACGGCCTACGACTACCTGCTGGCCCAGCCCGACCACCTCGGCATCGACGTCGTCAACAACTCGTGGGGCAACAGCTTCCGCCAGTACGACCCCACCGACCCCGTCAACGTCGCCACCCGCGCCGCCGCCCGCGAGGGCATCGTGAGCGTCTTCGCGGCCGGCAACTCCGGTGCCGAGGACGGCGAGGCCAGCGTCTCTCCCTTCAACCAGGCCCCCTGGGTCGTGTCGGTCGCCGCCAGCGATCTCGACCGGGTGCGCGGCGGCTTCTCCTCCAACGGTCTGGCCGTCGACAACGGCCGCGCGGTGCCGATCGGGGAGGACGGCCACACCGTGCTGCTCGGCGACCGGATCGGCAACACCCAGCCCGACCTCTCCGCCCCGGGCGTCGACATCTCCTCCACCTGCGACAGCACCGGCTCGGTGATCGGCCCGTGCCCGCAGGGCGGCAACGCCACCGCCAGCGGCACCTCGATGGCCTCCCCGCACGTCGCCGGCGCCGCCGCGGTGCTGCTGCAGGCCAACCCGCGGCTCACGGTGGCCCAGGTGCGCAGCGCCCTGGTCGCCACCGCCTCGCCGATGAGCGACGACACCGGTCGTGAGCCCTCGTGGCAGGTCGGCTACGGCCACGTCAACCTCGACCGCGCCGTCACCCTCGTGCGCTCCGACGGCTGGAAGGACCGGCTGCGGTCGGCCCAGCGCCGCGCCGACCGCCGGCTGCTGACCCAGGACGGGTGGAGCGTGCGCCGCGCCGACCTCTGGCAGGAGGCCGCACCCCCGCTCACGGTCGGCGGCAGCTACACCGCCACCCACGAGGTCACCGTCGGACGCGGCGTCGCCGCCCTCAAGGTGGCGCTGGTCTACCCCACGCCGGCCACGGTGGCCAACCTGGCCGGCTTCACCGCCACGGTCACCGATGCCACCGGGGAGGTCGTCGCCACGACCACCACCGACACCTCCTACGCCACCGGCATCGCCACCGCCCTCGTCGAGGGCCTGCCCCGCGGCGACTACACCGTCGGGGTCACCGGCGACTACGCCGTCTCCGACCCCGACACGGTCGACAGCGACTCGGTCAACGGCCGCGTCGTCTTCCTCCAGGTGGCCCAGCTGGCCCGCCGCTGACCCTGCGTGCACGCCGCGCACGCCGCGCACGCCGCGCACGCCCGACGCCCCGTCGCCGACCACCCTCGGCGGCGGGGCGTCGTACGCCGCCGCCGCTCGCGCGGTGCCCCGCCGCTCCCACGACGGCCCTCTGACGGCGTATCGCACCGTCTCGGCCCACGGCTAGACAGTCGCAGACGGCCTGAGAGGCAGCGGGAGGCGACCCCGCCGCACCGGGGCCCGCCCGGGGGCGGATGAGAATCCTCTTACGACCACCGGGATCCAGGTCACACGCCCGGGTGTCGGGGCCTCGCGTCTGCCTACTCTCGCCGTTCCCCCACAGACCGCACACTCCGTCGATCCCAGGGAATTCTCGGTGACCCACACGCACGCACCCCCCGCTGCCCACCCCGCCTCCTCCCCCGGCTCCCCCGGCTCCCCCGCCGGGTCCGGACCTCCCGGAGGCCTCCCCTCCCCCCGCGACCTGGGCCGCTCGCTGACCGGCTGGGCCCGGCGCGACGCCCGCTTCGACGTGCCGGCCTCGCTGGTGGTCTTCCTCGTCGCCGTACCGCTCTCGCTCGGCATCGCCGTGGCCTCCGGCGCCCCGGTCGCCGCCGGCCTCATCGCCGCCGCCGTCGGCGGGATCCTCGCCGGCATCGTCGGCGGCGCCCCGCTCCAGGTGAGCGGTCCGGCCGCGGGGCTGACCGTCGTCGTGGCCGAGGTCGTCGCCGAGTTCGGCTGGGAGGCCACCTGCGCGATCACCGCCATGGCCGGCCTGCTCCAGCTCGTGCTCGGCGCCACCCGCCTCGGGCGCTACGCCCTGGCCATCTCGCCCACCGTGGTCGCCGCCATGCTGGCCGGCATCGGCATCTCGATCGTGCTGGGCCAGCTCAACGTGGCCCTCGGCTCGACCTCGCAGCCCTCGGCCTGGGCCAACCTGCAGTCCATCGGCTCCTCGCTGCTCTCCCCCGACTCCCACGCCCTGCTCGCGGCCACCGGCGTCGTGGTGATCCTGCTGCTCTGGCCGCGGATGCCCGCCAGGGTCAAGGCGGTGCCCGGCCCGCTGGTGGCCGTCACCCTGCTGACCCTGATGGCCGCCGCCTGGCTGCCCGACGCCGAGCGCGTCGACCTCGGCGGGGCGCTGCTCGACCAGATCGGCACCGTCGCCATGCCCGAGGGCACGCCCCTGGCCGTGGCCGGCGCCGTGCTCACCGTCGCCCTCATCGCCTCGGTCGAGAGCCTGCTCTCGGCGGTGGCCATCGACAAGCTCCACGACGGGCCCCGCGCCCGCCTCGACCGCGAGCTGGTCGGTCAGGGCGTCGCCAACACCGCCTCCGGCGCGCTGGGCGGCCTGCCCGTCACCGGCGTCATCGTGCGCAGCGCCACCAACGTCGCCGCCGGCGCCCGCACCCGCGCCTCCGCGATCCTGCACGGCGTGTGGGTGCTCGTCTTCGCCCTGCTGCTGGTCGGCCTGGTCGAGCAGATCCCGCTGGCCGCGCTCGCCGGCTTGCTGCTGGTCATGGGCACCGGGCTGGTCAAGCCGGCCGACGTACGCCGCTCCCGCGCCCGCGGCGAGCTGTGGATCTACGTCGCCACCGTGGTCGGCGTCCTCGCGCTCAACCTGGTCGAGGGCGTACTCATCGGCCTGGTCGGCGCCCTGCTGCTCACCCTGTGGCGCACCGCCCAGGTCAAGGTCGACGTGCGCGAGGCCGGCCCCGCCCCCGACGGGCGGGCCCTGTGGGTCGTCGAGGTGCACGGCAGCGTGTCGTTCCTCGCCCTGCCCGTGCTGGCCCGGCGTCTGGCCACCGTGCCCGAGGGCCAGGTGGTCGAGGTCGACCTGCTCGTCGACTACCTCGACCCCGCGGCCCGCGACCAGATCGACGACTGGCGCAGCCGCTACGAGGCCCAGGGCGGGCAGGTCGTCGTCGAGCACTCCGGCCCGGCCGGCGAGGAGGCCGCTGCCGAGCGGGCCGCCAAGTCGCGACCCGTCTCCCCCCGTGCCTGGCTGCCGTGGGGCGCGTGGCAGAACGGGGGCGCCGACCTCGGCACCACCGCCCCGGCCCACCCGCTGGCGGTCGGGGTGCGCGAGTACCACCGCCGCACCTCGGCCTCGCTGCAGCCGGTCTACGACGAGCTGCGCGAGGGCCAGGCCCCCCGCGCCGCCTTCCTGGGCTGCGTCGACTCGCGGCTAGTGCCCAACCAGCTCACCAGCAGCGGGCCCGGGGACCTCTTCACCATCCGCACCATGGGCAACCTCGCCCCCGCCGACGGCGACGACGACGGCGCGGTCTCCGCGCCGGTGCTCTACGCCGTCGACCAGCTCGGTGTCGAGGTCGTCGTCGTCTGCGGCCACTCCGGCTGCGGCGCGATGACCGCCGCGGTCGCCTCCGACGAGGCGGCCGGCCCGGCCACAGGGGCCGCGGGGGCCGCGGGGGCTGCGGGCGCTGCGGGCGCCGACGCCAGCGACCCGGTCGACCGCTGGCTGCGCCACGCCGCACCCTCGGTGTCGGCCTGGCGGGCCCAGCACCCGGTGGGCGCGTCGGCCGCGGCCGCCGGTGACGGCGAGGTCGACCAGCTCGCCCAGGTCAACGTCGCGGTCACCCTCGACCGGCTGCGCGAGGTGCTCGGCGCCGAGCGGCTCGAGCGGGTGCGGCTCGTCGGGCTGTTCTTCCGCATCGACGACGGCTCGCTCTCGGTGCTGCGCGACGACGCCTTCGTCGACCTCACCGACGCCGAGCTCGACCGGCTGGCCCACCTGGCCGGCTGAGCGCACCCCGCGACCGCCCGCGGTCGCGGACGACCCGCACCCGCGCGGCCCGGGCTCCCGGCCCGGCCAGCACCCTCAGGCCGGCTCGGCCCGGGCCGCGCGGCGGCGGGCGCGCGCTGCGTCGTAGGCCTGGTCGAGGCCGCGGCGCAGCACCTCGATCATCTCGGGCACCTCGTCGACGCTGAGCCGGAAGGACCCGGCGCAGACGTTGTCGCGCCACAGCGACAGCACGACGACCTCGGCCTCGGGGTGCCAGGAGACCCGCAGCGCGCGGTCGTCACCGCGGGCGTCGAGGTGGATCGACCCCGTCTCGGGCAGCGTGCGCACGCGTGACATCTGCCCATGATGCTCCGCCCGCGCCCGTCTGTCACCGGGTCGGTCCGCTTGCCTGCGACCCCGGGACCGCGGCGTACCCGAGCCTGTCGGCCCGGACCCGCACCTGTCGGCCCGTGCGACGGCCGACAGGTGCGGGTTTCGCCGGCCGGCCGGTGAAACCCGCCGGTCGGCCGACCCCACCCCCCTAGACTCGGCGACGTGCCCGAGCTACCCGAGGTGGAGGCGCTGGCCCTGGACCTGAAGGGCCGGCTCGACGGACGTGCGATCGTCAAGGTCCACGTGGCGGCGTTCAGCGCCCTGAAGACCTTCGACCCGCCGCTGTCGGCGCTGGAGGGCACGCTGGTCGACGACGTGACCCGCCACGGCAAGTTCCTCGACATCGACGCCTCGGGGGTCCACCTCGTGCTCCACCTCGCCCGGGCGGGCTGGGTGCGCTGGCGCGAGGAGCTGCCGATGGTGCCGCCGAAGCCGAGCAGCAAGTCGACGCTGGCGGTGCGCATCGAGCTCGACGACGGCACCGGTCTCGACGTCACCGAGGCCGGCACCCGCAAGAGCCTGGCGATGTACGTCGTGCGCGACCCCCACGACGTGCCCGGCATCGCGAGCCTGGGCCCCGACCCCCTCGAGGACGGCTTCACCGTCGACGTCCTCGGCGCGATCCTGCAGCGCGAGGGCCGCAAGCAGGTCAAGGGGGTGCTGCGCCACCAGGGCACCATCGCCGGCATCGGCAACGCCTACTCCGACGAGATCCTCCACGCCGCGCGGATGTCGCCCTACAAGCCGGCCAACAGCCTCACCGACGACGAGCTCGCCACCCTGTACGCCGCCCTGCGCCGCACCGTCGGCGACGCCGTCGAGCGCTCCCGCGGCCTGGCCGCCAGCGAGCTGAAGGGCGAGAAGAAGTCGAACCTCGCCGTCCACGGCCGCGCCGGCGAGGCCTGCCCGGTCTGCGGCGACACCGTGCGCGAGGTCTCCTTCGCCGACTCCAGCCTGCAGTACTGCCCCACCTGCCAGACCGGTGGCAAGCCGCTGGCCGACCGCCGGATGAGCCGGCTGCTCAAGTAGCGTCGGACCCGGCACGCCCGGCTAGACCCGGCACGACCGGCGAGCCCCTGCACGGACCCGACGCACCCCCGCACCAGGATCGAGGCCCCCATGACCGGCATCCCCACCGTCTCCGTCGACGGCGTCCCGCAGCCCCTGCCCGAGGGGCTGGCGGTGCTCGACGTGCGCGAGCCCGTCGAGTGGGAGCACGGCCACATCGAGGGCGCGGTCCACATCCCGCTCATGGACCTGCCCCAGCGCCTCGCCGACGTGCCCGAGGGCCAGGTGCTCGTGGTGTGCAAGGTCGGCGGCCGCTCGGCCCAGGCCACCGGCTACCTCGCCCAGCAGGGTCACGACGTCGTCAACCTCGACGGCGGCATGCTCGACTGGGAGGCCGCCGGCCGGCCCATGGTCAGCGAGACCGGCCAGCCGCCCCAGGTCGTCTGAGCCCGGTCGAGGCCGGTCGCCCGAGGCCGCCCGGCCTCACTCGGCGGGCGACTCCGACGGCGACCCCGAGGGCGACTCCGACGGCGACCCCGAGGGCGACTCCGACGCCGCGGCACCGGCGCAGACCTGGCTGACGTAGCCCACGAAGGCCGCCACCTGGGTCTTCTCCTGCTTGCTCAGCTGGAAGTCGCCCTCGGCGGCCAGCTCCTCGGCGGTGAGGTCGGGGTCGACCTCCTGGAGCTTCTCGAGGTAGACGTCGTAGCCGGTGGCGGCGTCGGCCGGGGCGTCGGAGGGCACCTCGGCCGAGCCCAGCGCCTCGGCGAAGGTGGCGACGTCGGATCCGGTGTCGAGCCCGTCGACGCTGGTCAGCGCGTCGCAGAGGCCCTGAGCCTCGCCGAGGTCGGGCGCGGCGGCGCTGCTCGCCGCCGCCGGGCTGGCCGCGTCGGAGGCCGACTCGGAGTCGTCGGACCCGCAGCCCACGAGCACGAGGGCCGAGACCGCGAGGCCCGCCACGAGCAGCGGCGCACGCCGGGGCCGGCGCGAGGACCGCGGGGTCGTGGGGCGGGCGGGTCGGTCGGCGAGGGTGGAGAACAGCATGGTTGCGAGCGTGGCACGCGCACCTGAGAGCAGCCTGGGCGGGTGCGGAGCGCACCCCGGCGGGCGGCGACCCCGTGTCGGGTCACCGCCCGCCGGTGCGCAGCGGTGCGGGACGGGCCCGCGGTGGGTCGGGGCGCAGCGGCCCGACCCGCGGGAGTCACTCGGTGGACTCGCTGGAGGAGTCGTCGGGCAGCTCGGCGCTGGGCAGGTCGGAGGGGATGCCGAGCGCCTCGGCGCACTCGGTGGCGGTGTACTCGAAGAACGCGTCGACCTTGGCGTCGTCCTCGTCGGAGATGTCGGGGTCGAAGTCCTCGATCTCGGCGGCGGAGGCGTCGTCGGGCAGGTCGTTGATGGTGTCGATGAAGATCTCGAAGCCCTCGCGGGCCTCCTCGGAGATGTTCTCCGGGGTGCCGACCTCGGCCAGCTGGTCGGCGAAGTCCTTGATGGCGCCGGCGTCGGGCTCCTCCTGGTCGCCGATGCCCGAGAGGATGTCGGAGTAGGTCGAGCAGAAGTCGTCCGACGAGGCGTCGTCGGGGGTCGAGGCCCCGTCGTCGCCGCCACCGCAGGCGGTGGCCATCGAGGCGAGGAGGACGAGGGAGCCAGCAGCGGCTCCGCGGCGCAGACGGGTCAGGGACATGCGATCTCCAGACGTGGGGGTCGGTAGGGGGTCGTCGGGGACCACGTGGTCCTCGCCCGTGAGGGCCCGAGCACGCTGACCCTGCCCCAGCGCGCGCGGTTCATGCCTCCTCCCACCCCGAGGATTTCCCGACCGCGCCGGCACGACCGGCGTCACGACGGACCCGGGGCGCCCGGGCCGCCGAAGGCCGCCGGCAGCGGGCACTCCAGGGCGCGGGCGAGGCGGGCGAGGTAGTCGGCACGGCTGAGGATGACGACGCCGAGGCTGGCCAGGTGCTCGGTGCTCCACTGCACGTCGAGGAGCCGGTCGGGGTGGGCGTCGAGGTCGGCGGCGAGCAGGTCGACGAGCCCGACCAGGGCGACCTTGGAGGCGTCGCGCACGCGGTGGAACATCGACTCCCCCGCGAAGAGCCCGCCGCTGGCCACGCCGTACAGGCCTCCGACGAGGCGCCCGTCCTGCCACGCCTCCACCGAGTGGGCCCAGCCCAGGTCGTGCAGGCGCAGGTAGGCGGCGCGGATCTCGCCGTCGATCCAGCCCGCCGGGCGCCGGGGGTCGGCGCAGGCGTCGAGCACCTCGGCGAAGGCGGTGTCGACCCGGATCTCGAAGTCGCGCGTCGCGCGGCGCAGCGAGCGCGAGACACGCAGCCCGTCGAGCGGCAGCACACCCCGCTCGAGCGGGCAGAACCAGTACATCGGGTCGCCGCGGTGGCCCGAGGGCATCGGGAAGAGACCCTGCCGGTAGGCCGCGAGCAGGGTGCCGGGCTCGAGGTCGGCGCCGATGCCGACCAGGTCGTCGTCGGGGAAGCGGCCCGGGTCGCCGAAGGACCACGGACTGGGCGGGGGCTCGACGGGCACCCGCCGACCGTAGCCCCCGTACGCTGTAAGTCATGAGCGCCCGACGCACCCTGACCGGCACCGTGACCCGCAAGATCGCCCCGAAGGTGACCGGCATGGCCCCCGGGCTGACGACCTCCTTCGTGCGCGAGGCGCTGGCGCGCGCCATCGCCGGCGCCGGCCCGCTGCCTCCCGCCGCCGCGGCCGCCGACAAGCAGCTGGAGGAGCAGGGGGGCGACGTCGACAAGGCGATCCACGAGGTCATCGAGAACCACGTGCGCTACGCCGGCGCCCAGGGCTTCCTCACCAACATCGGCGGCGTCGTCACCGCGGCGGTCACGATCCCCACCAACATCACCGGGCTGGCGCTCGTGCAGTGCCGCATGATCGCCGGCATCGCCCACCTCCGGGGCTACGACCTCGACGACGCCCGCGTGCGCAACGCGATCCTGGCCTGCCTCATGGGCGAGGACACCGTCAACTCCCTGGTCAAGGCCAAGAAGCTGCCCGCCCCGCCGATGGCGCTGGCCACGGCCCCGTCGGGCTCGCCCGACACCGACCGCGCGGTCTCCACCGAGGTCGCCTCCGACCTGGTCACCCGGGTCATGGGCAAGCGCCTGGCCGTCACCGTGGGCCGCCGCGTGCCCGTGGTGGGCGGCGTCGTCGGCATGGGCGCCGACGGCTACTCCACCTGGAAGATCGGGCGCTACGCCGAGCGCGAGCTCCTGCCCCGCACCGCGCGGTAGGCCCCCAGCGCCGCGCGCCCGACCCGCCCGCCCTGGAGCCGGCCCACGACCCGCTCGCGCAGCCGGTACGACGGGCGCAGGTAGGACCGCTGCAGGGCCTCGCGGGTCTCGGCCAGCTCGGCGTGCAGGCGCTGCTCCTCGTGGCTGAGCCGCGCGTTGTCGAGCAGCAGCGCCGCGATCGCGTCGACCGCGGCGCCGGCGACCTGGGTCTCCGACGGCGCGTCGGGGTCGGCCCAGGCGGTGCTGGCCGACGGTCCGCGCAGGTCCTCGAGGTCACCGACGACGTCGTAGCCGCGCGCGCGGACCTCCTCGACCCAGCGCGCGCACAGGTCGGCGGCCCACGGGTGCACGTCGGGCGGCAGCGCCAGGCGGGGCGAGCGCGAGCGCTGCGACAGGGTGCGGTGGGCCAGCAGCTCGCGCACCAGCGGCCGGTAGTCGGCCGGCTCGAGGCGCTGGTTGACGGCCTGGTTGATGCGCCGCACCAGCGCGGTCTCGGGCGCGCCGAGGGAGGGGTTGGCGCGCTCGACGGTGAGGTCGAGCTCGAGGCCGTCGAGGCCGAAGGCGCGGGTGAAGCGCTGCCACAGCAGGTCGGGCGGGCCGCCGGGCGCCGGCACCGTGACCACGTGGATCCGCTCGGGCGGCAGGGCGTGGCCCCAGCGGTCGAGGATGTCGGGGATCTCCTGCACGCCCCAGAACCACGTGGCGATCCGGCTCTCGCGGGCCGGGTCGCGCAGCTGCTCGAGGAAGCGCTCGAAGGTGATGGTGCTGCGGTGCTTGACGTTCTCCTGCCACTCCGCGGGCACCTGGCGCACCAGGTCGCGCACCGAGAGCACGACGTGCACCTCGGCGCCGGTGCCGTCGGCGCGGTGGCCCAGCGACTCCAGGGCACGACCGACCTGCGAGCGCGAGGCGGTCGCGAGGATCTCGTGGCTGATGATCGCCGTGCCCTCGTGGGCGCGCACCTGCGCGGCGAGGTCGTCCCAGGCCCCGAAGGCCTCCGTCTCCAGACCGCCCCACGGCAGCCGCATCAGGTCGAGGGCGGCGAGGAAGTGGGCGTCGAAGCGCTCCGCGGGATAGAGGATGCCGTGCTCCAGCAGCCGCTCGCGGTTGCGGAAGAGCACGTCCTGCAGCCCCGACGTGCCGGTCTTGGGGGTGCCCACGTGGAGCAGGACGCGCTGGCTCATCGCTCGTCCTCTCGGGTCGTGGGGATCGTCGGGGTCGCAGGGCTGGTGGCGCCGCGGTCGTCGTGACGCCGCAGCAGGGCCACGGCGAGGTCGAGCACGGCGGCGTCCGACGGCGGGGCGCCCTCGGCCTCGGCGAGCGCGTCGGGGGCGTCGACGAGCGCGTCGGGGTCGCCGAGCACAGGGTAGCCAGCGCGCAGGACCGCGGCGCGCACCTGCACGGAGCGTCGCGCCACCCACCGGTGGTGCTCCGGCGGCACCACGAGGCGGGGCCCGGCGGTGGCGGACGGGAGGTCGTGGAGCATCGGCACGAGCACCCCGCGCAGCAGCTCCTGGCGCGCCCGCGGCAGCACGAGCAGCCCGAGCCCCACGCCGACCCGGCGTACGAGCTCGACGGCGTCGCCGGAGAGCCGGGGCGCCTGGGGCCGCACCGGGGCGTCGACCACGGCGGGCAGGCGGTCGAGGTCGACCACGACGCGCACGCGCTCGCGGCCCACCCGCGTGGCCCACCGGTCGGCGACGGCGGCGACGTCGAGGGGGCGCGGCACGTGGCGGCGCTCGGTGGTCGCGGCGAGCCACTGCGGCCACGGCGGTGCCCCGTCGACCCCGGCGCTGCGGGCGCTCCAGGTGTGGGCCAGGCCCACCGAGAGCGGGCCGGCGAGCACGAGCACCTCGGGCGCGCGCCCGCCCGGGGGCCGGCCCGCGGCGGCGAGCTCGCGGCGCCACAGCGAGCCCAGCCACGGGTCGCCGGCCAGGCGGTACGCCGGGGCGCGCCGGGCCCACGGCCACGCCGTGCGCACCCGCTGCAGGACCGGGCGCGCGGTGCGGGGGGCCGCCGCGGCCGGGTCGGACGCGCGTGCGGCCGCCTCCCGGACGTCCTCGGCGACCAGGCCGGTGGCGACGCGCACGAGCTCGTCGTCGGGCAGGTCGGCGGGGTCGACGGGGGCCCAGCCGAAGCCGCGCACCTCGGTGGCGCCGACGAGCTCGAGGTCGGGTCGCCCGCGGCCCGGCGCGCTCGCGCCCAGCACCCGCTGCGCGAGCCGCGGGGAGACCCCGCCGGCGAGGTTGAGCCGGCGCAGGAGCTCGAGCTGCTGGGCGCCGGGCAGGACCCGGCCGCGCGTCGGCACCTCGGCCGACCACCGGGCCCACGGGGTGGTGCCGCCGGCCTGCAGGTGGTCGAGCCACGCCCAGGCGCGTCCCTCGCCGGGCGTGCCGCTCACGAGTCGAGCAGGCGGCGGGCCTGGTCGCGCACGCGGCTGCCGATCTGACGGTCGGGGTCCTCGCGGCGCGCGGCCTCGCGGGTCATGGCGGCGAGGGCGTCGACGGCGGCGGCGAGCTGGCGGCGCGGGGGCACCCGGTCGGGGTCGTTCCACGACTCGTCGGGGCCCGGACGCACGGGGCGCAGGTCGGCGACGTCGCCGACGACGTGCACGCCGCTGGCCTCGACCCACTCGATCCAGCGCTCCGACTGCTCCTCGGCCCAGTCGTGGAAGCGCGGCGGCAGGCCGACGCGACCCGACTCGCGACCCACCAGCTCCTGCTCGGCCAGCAGGCCGCGCACGAGGGCGTCGAAGTCGGGGCCACCGCGGGTGCGTCGCCCGAGGCTGGTGTTGAGCCGGCGCAGCAGCGCGCTCTCCGCGGCACCCAGCGAGGGGTTGGTGCGCTCGCTCTCGGCGGGCGCCCAGGCGGGGTCGATGGAGAAGGCACGGCAGAAGCGCAGCCACAGCTCGTCGCCGCCGGGCGCGCCGGGGCCGGCCACCGAGACCCCCGAGCCCCGCTGGGGCACGGTGACGACGTGGACCTGCTCGGGCGGGAGACCGGCCGACCACGTGCCGAGCACGGCGGGCAGGTCGAAGGACCGGGCGAACCACGTGCGGCCGCGACGCGCGCGCTTGAGGAAGCGGCGGTAGCTCCACGTGCGGCCCTGCTTGATGCTCTCCTGCCACGCGGCGGGCAGCTGCCGACCGAGGTCGCGGGCGCTGTAGACGACGTGGATCTCGGTGTCGCCGCCGGGCCCGGCGAGGTCGCGCTTGGCCTTGGCCACGTGCTCGGCGCTGGCGGGGGCGAGGATCTCGTGGCTGACCACGACGGTGCCGGTGCGGCGGCGGACCCGGCGTACGAGCGCGTCCCAGCTGCCCTCGGCGTGACCCGGCTCGCCGCCCCAGTCCTGGCCCTGGAGGTCGAGGGCGGCGCGGAAGTGGAAGAGCGCGGGGCTGACCAGCGCCGAGCGGGTCGGGAAGTGCACGTCGTGGGCGGCCAGCGCCTTGGCGTTGAGGCTCAGCCGGTCCTGAAGGTAGGTCGTGCCGGTCTTCGGCGCACCGATGTGCAGGTAGACCCGGCGGCGGGCGGCGGCACTCACGGTGCTGATTGTGCCAGCGCCCTCACGACCGCCGACGGGCTGGGCCGCCCGAGCCGCTCGGCCATCCAGGTGCTGGTGCCCACGAGGGCGTCGAGGTCGACCCCGTGCTCCACCCCCAGCCCGGTGAGCAGCCACACGAGGTCCTCGGTGGCGAGGTTGCCGGTGGCGCTGGCCGCGTAGGGGCAGCCGCCGAGACCGCCGGCCGAGGCGTCGAACGTCGTCACCCCGGCGCGCAGGCCCGCGGCGGCGTTGGCGAGGGCCTGGCCGTAGGTGTCGTGGAAGTGCAGGGCCAGCCGGTCGGGGCCGATGCCGGCGTCGCCGAAGGCCTCGACCAGCGCGGTGACGTGGGCGGCGGTGCCGACGCCGATGGTGTCGCCGAGGCTGAGCTGCCCGGCGCCGAGGTCGAGCAGGCGGCGGCCGGTGGCCACGACCTGCGCGACCGGCACCGGACCCTCCCAGGGGTCGCCGAAGCACATGCTGACGTAGGCCCGCACGTCGAGGCCGGCCGCGCGGGCGCGGGCGACGGTGGGGGCGAACATCTCCAGCTGGCTCTCCAGCCCGCGGTTGAGGTTGCGCCGGGCGAAGGTCTCGGTGGCCGAGCCGAAGATGGCGACGTGGCGCAGGCCCAGCTCGAGAGCGCGGTCGAGGCCGCGCTCGTTGGGCACGAGCACGGGCAGGTCGCGCGAGGCCTCGCCGAGGTCGTCGGCCAGGCGGCCCATGAGCTCGGCGGCGTCGGCCAGCTGCGGCACCCACCGCGGGTGCACGAAGCTGGTCGCCTCGACCGTGGTGAGCCCCGCGTCGAGCAGGCGGCGCACGAACTCCGCCTTCACCTCGACCGGCACCAGCGACGCCTCGTTCTGCAGGCCGTCGCGCGGCCCGACCTCGTAGATCGTCACCCGCTGCGGCAGGGCGGGGTCGCGCACCACCATCGGCAGGGCACCCACCGCAGGCTCGCCCGCCGGGGTCGCCGCCGTCGGGCCCGCGCCGGGCGTGTCGCCGGCACCGGCCGGGGCCGCGGCCGCGGCGTCACCGGCGGCGGGAGCGCCGGGGCCGCCCGTGCGGGGCTGCTCGCCGCCGGTCACCGGGCGCCTCCGTCGCGATGTGCTCCGCTGCTGGGTTCTTCGCTGCTGGGTGCTCCGTCGCTGGGTGCTCGCGTGCCGGCGCTGTCCGCCCCGGTGCCGGCGGTGCCGGGCGCGTCGGGCGCGGCCTCGACCACGAAGAGCGTCGCTCCCAGCGCGACCTGGCGTCCGGCGACGGCGTCGACCTCGGTGACGGTGCCGGCGAAGGGCGCCCGCAGGGCCAGCTCCATCTTCATCGCCTCCACGACGCCGAGCACGTCTCCCTCGGCGACCTCCTGGCCCACCACCACGCGCACGTCGAGCACGGTGCCCGGCATCGGGGAGACCAGCGTGCCGTCACCCGCGGCGGGCCCGCGGTCGGCGGCCGGGTCGGGTCGTCGGAAGACGTGGCGCTGACCGCGCAGGACGACCTCGACCTCGTGGGCCCGGGCGTCGACGACGGCCTCGAGGCGCTCCCCGTCGACGTCGAGCAGCATCGTGTGGTGCTCGGCGCGCAGCTGCACGACCCGCACCCCGTCGACGGCACCGCCGAGGCCGTCGGCGGCCCGCTCGACGACCACCGGTCGGTCGAGGCCCACCCGCTGCGGGGCGGGCGGCCCGCCGAGGCGGAACCCGTCGGCGTGGAAGGGACCGGCGCCGGGGCGGGCCCGGCCGGTGTCGCCGACCTCGCCGCTGCCGCCGGTCGCGGTGAGCATCGCCTGGGTCCACGCGGCGACGACCCGGGCCTGCGACTCCTCGGGCCGGGGCAGCTCGTGGCGGTCGAGCCAGGCGGTGTCGATCGTGGCGTCGCGGAACTCCTCGGAGGCGACGAGCGCGCGCAGGAAGCCGGCGTTGGTGGTGAGACCGAGGATGGCGGTGCGGTCGAGGGCCGCCACGAGGGCGCGGCGGGCGCTCTCGCGGTCGGGCCCGTGCACGACGACCTTGCCGAGCATCGGGTCGAAGGCGGTCGAGACGACCTGGCCGTCGGCGAGGGCGTGGTCGACGCGGACCACCGTGGCGCCCCGGGGGTCCGCGGCAGGGCCAGCGGCGGGGCCAGCGGAAGGTCCAGCGGCAGGCGCGGCGACGGGGGCGGCCGAGGTCGCCGCGGGCCAGCGCACCAGGCTGGCCCGACCGGCCTGCGGGAGGAAGCCGGCGTAGGCGTCCTCGGCGTAGACCCGCGCCTCGATGGCGTGGCCCACCAGGGTCAGGTCGTCCTGGGCCAGGCCGACCGGCTCGCCGGCCGCCACGCGCAGCTGCAGCTCGACCAGGTCGACCGGAGCGCCGTCGACGCGGGCGACCAGCTCGGAGACCGGGTGCTCGACCTGGAGGCGGGTGTTCATCTCCAGGAAGTAGAACTCCCCGGTGTCGGCGTCGAGCAGGAACTCCACCGTGCCGGCGCCGGTGTAGCCGACGTGGGCGGCCAGGTCGACGCCGGCCTGGCGCACCCGGGCGCGCGTGGCCTCGTCGAGGGTCGGCGCGGGCGCCTCCTCGAGCACCTTCTGGTGCCGGCGCTGGGTGGAGCAGTCGCGCTCGAAGAGGTGCAGCACGGTGCCGTGGGCGTCGCCGAGGACCTGGACCTCGACGTGGCGACCGCGCTCGACGTACTTCTCCACCAGCATGGTGTCGTCGCCGAAGGCCGCCAGCGCCTCGCGGCGCGCGGCGGCCGTGGCCTCCTCGAGCTCCGCGGCCGAGCGCACCACGCGCATGCCCTTGCCGCCGCCGCCCGCGGCGGCCTTGACCAGCACGGGGTAGGCGGCGTCCTCACCGGTCGGCACCACCGGCACCCCGGCGGCCACCGCGATCTCGCGCGCGGCGTCCTTGCGGCCCATGCGGTCCATCACCTCGGCCGACGGGCCGACCAGGACGACACCGGCGGCCTCGAGCGCCCGCGCGAACGCCGCCCGCTCGGAGAGGAAGCCGTAGCCGGGGTGCACCGCGTCGGCGCCCACGGCCACCGCGGCGGCGACCACCGCGTCGACGTCGAGGTAGCTCTCCACGCGCACCGCGGCGTCGGCGGCGCGCACGTGGGGCGCCGTGGCGTCGAGGTCGGTGTGGATCGCGACCGTGCGCAGGCCCAGGCGGGCGGCGGTGCGGAAGACGCGCAGCGCGATCTCGCCGCGGTTGGCGACGAGCAGGGTGTGGATCGTCATCTCGCTCACATCCGGAAGACGCCGTAGGAGGGGCTGGGCACCGGCGCGTGCGCGGCGGCCGCCAGGCCCATGCCGAGCACCCGGCGGGTGTCGACGGGGTCGATGACGCCGTCGTCCCACAGCCGGGCCGTGGAGTAGTACGGCGAGCCCTGCGCGTCGTACTGCTCACGGATCGGGGCGCGGAAGTCCTCCTCCGCCTCGGCCGACCAGTCCTCGCCGCGGGCCTCGAGCCCGTCGCGGCGCACCGTGGCCAGCACCGAGGCGGCCTGCTCGCCGCCCATCACCGAGATCCGCGCGTTGGGCCACATCCACAGGAAGCGCGGGTCGTAGGCCCGCCCGCACATGCCGTAGTTGCCCGCGCCGAAGGAGCCGCCGATGACGACGGTGAACTTCGGGACGACGCTGCACGCGACCGCGGTGACCAGCTTGGCGCCGTCGCGCGCGATGCCGTTGTTCTCGTACTCGCGCCCGACCATGAAGCCCGAGATGTTCTGCAGGAAGACCAGCGGGATGCCGCGCTGGTTGCACAGCTCGATGAAGTGCGCGCCCTTGAGCGCCGACTCGCTGAAGAGGATGCCGTTGTTGGCCACGATGCCGACCGGGTGGCCCCACACGTGGGCGAAGCCGCACACGAGGGTCTCGCCGTAGAGCTGCTTGAACTCCTGGAAGCGGCTGCCGTCGACGACGCGGCGGATCACCTCGCGCACGTCGTAGGGCGTGCGGACCTCCGCGGGCACGACGTCGAGCAGGCCGGCGGGGTCCTCCAGCGGCTCCTCCACCGGGCGCACCTCCCACGGCGGCGGCGGGGTCGGTCGCAGCGTGTCGACGATGCCGCGCACCACCGCGAGGGCGTGGTCGTCGTCGTCGGCGAGGTGGTCGACGACCCCGGACGTGCGGGCGTGGACGTCGCCGCCGCCGAGCTCCTCGGCCGTGACGACCTCGCCGGTCGCGGCCTTCACCAGCGGCGGGCCGCCGAGGAAGATCGTGCCCTGCTCGCGCACGATGACGCTCTCGTCGGCCATCGCCGGCACGTAGGCGCCGCCGGCGGTGCAGGAGCCCATGACGCTGGCGATCTGCGGGATGCCCCGCGCCGACATCGTGGCCTGGTTGAAGAAGATCCGCCCGAAGTGCTCGCGGTCGGGGAAGACGTCGTCCTGCATCGGCAGGAAGGCCCCGCCGGAGTCGACGAGGTAGACGCAGGGCAGGTGGTTCTCCGCCGCGACCTGCTGGGCGCGCAGGTGCTTCTTGACCGTGAGCGGGTAGTAGGTGCCGCCCTTGACCGTGGCGTCGTTGGCCACCACCACGCACAGCCGGCCGCTGACCTGGCCGACCCCGGTGACGATGCCGGCGCTGGGCACGGCGTCGACCGGGGCCCCGACCGCGGCGTCGGCCCCGGGTCCGGCCTGGCCCGGGGTGCCGTACATGCCCGTGGCGGCGAGGGGGCTCAGCTCGAGGAAGGGGCTGCCGGGGTCGAGCAGCCGGTCGACCCGGTCGCGCACCAGCAGCTTGCCGCGGTCGGTGTGCTTGGCCCGCGCGGCCTCGGTGCCGCCGCGCCGCGCCGCGGCCAGCCGCTCGTGCAGGTCGGCGGTGAGCTCCCTGAGGTCTGTCACGCGCCCAGGTTAGCGATCGTTAACCGCAGCGTCCACGGGGTGCCCCCGGCGACCCGTCCGGGGCGGCCGGGGTCTGGAACGTCGCCCGGTGCGCCGGTGAACGAGCGCTAACCTGTGCCGGTGACGACCGAGCAGGACGCCCCGCCCAGCCGGCGGCAGCAGATCCTCGACACGGCGGCCGAGCTCTTCGCCCAGCGCGGCTTCCACGGTGTCTCGGTCGCCGACCTCGGCGCGGCGTGCGGCATCTCGGGCCCGGCGCTCTACAAGCACTTCGCCAGCAAGGACGCCGTGCTGGCCGAGATGCTGGTCTCGATCAGCGAGCAGCTGCTGGCCGTCGGGCGCGAGCGGGCCGCGGCGACCGACTCGCCGGCGGCCGCGCTCGAGGCCCTCGTCGGCTGGCACGTCGACTTCGCGCTGCGCCACCGGGCGCTCATCGTGGTGCAGGACCGCGACTGGGAGTCCTTGCCCCCCGCCGCGCGCGAGCAGGTGAGGCTGCTGCAGCGGCAGTACGTCGAGGTCTGGGCCGAGCAGCTGCGGCTGCTGCACCCCGACCTCGGGCTCGGCGCCGCCCGCGCGACCGCCCACGCGGCCTTCGGGCTGATCAACTCCACGCCCCACAGCGGCCTGCTCGACGACGCCGCCATGCGCGACCTGCTGCGCGCCATGGCCGTCCGCGCCCTGCGCGCCGACGCCTGACCCGGGCCGGGCGACCGCGCGCGGGGCCGCGGGGTCAGGCGACGGGGCTGACCGCGGGCTCGGGCGTGGCGACGGGGTCGGCGACCCGCTCGATGCGGCGCAGCGCCGGCTGGGCGACGAGGGCGAGCACGACCGCGAGGCCGGCCCCGGTCACCGAGACCGCGAAGGCCGCGGTGTGACCCGAGGCGTCGGCCAGGCGCCCGGCCGTGCTGGAGCCCAGGGCGTAGCCGATGCCGGTGGCGCCGGCCATCAGCGTCATCGCGGCGCCGACGCGGGCGCGCGGGGCGACCCGCTCGGCGAGGGTGAAGGTGGTGATCATGTAGGGCGCGATCACCGTGCCGAGCACCATGACGACGGCGACCAGCGGACCGAGGCCGTCGACCAGCAGCAGCGGCGCGGACAGCACGAGCATGCCGACGGCGAAGGCCAGCAGCCGGCGGGCGGGGTGGAAGGAGTCGGGCAGCAGCACCATCGCGAGGCCGGCCAGCACCGAGCCGATGCCCAGCGTCGCGTGCACCAGGCCGGCCAGGCCGAGCTGGCCCTGGGCCTCGGCGAGCACCGACGTGCCGGTCTGCACCGACCCGAAGAGCACGCCCACCAGCAGCTGGGCCCCGAAGAGCGCCGCGAAGGTGCCGGTCACCAGGCGGCCGCGCGCGGCGCCGGCGTGGTCGGGGTCGACCAGACGGGCCGTCGGGTGCAGGCCGAACCACGTGCCGAAGGCCAGCAGCAGCGCGGCGGCCACCACGACCGCGGTGCCGGGGCTGGCGATCGCGACGACGACGCCGAGCAGCGCCGGGCCCAGCACGTACGACGCCTCGTCGGCCGCGCCCTCGTAGGAGAACGCGGCGTCGACCAGCCGCGAGCGGGCCGCGCCGGTGCCGCGGGTGATCGGGCGCCAGCGCACGCGGGCCAGCGGGCCCACCTGCGGGATGAGCAGGCCGGCCGCGCCGGCCGCGGCGACGAGCACGCCGGTGGCGGCGCCCCGGTGGGCCAGTGCGACGAGCACGAGCAGGCCCGCCCCGCCGAGGAGCGACTGCACGACCACGACGGGGCGCTGGCCCAGGCGGTCGGCGAGCGCGCCGGCGACCGGCGAGCCGACCGCGTTGGCCACGGCGAGGCTGCCGGCGGCCAGGCCGCCCGCGGCGTAGGAGCCGGTGACGGAGGAGACGAGGAGCAGGGCGCCCATCTGGCTCATCGCGGCGGGCAGGCGGCCGACGAAGGCGACGACGACGTAGAGCGGGCCGGTGAGGCCGAGGAGACGGCGGTAGCTGACGAGGGGTGACACGGATCGATCTCGAATCTCGCTGGTGTCGGGGCACGACACGTCCGGCGCGCGTCGAACCCACCTCCGAGACGCGCAGGAACCCTCTGCTCCGACCATCGTAGCGAGTGCTACGTCGCGCCGGGAAGTCCTCGTCCGCGCCGCGGCGCCGGGCCGGGTCGCTCAGAACAGACGGTCGAGCGCGGCCCCGGGGGCACCGTCGGCGCCCGGGTCGCCGGCGCCGCGCTCGAGCAGGTCGAGCAGCCGCGCGGCGCGCACGCTCGCGTCGAGCGCCAGGGTCAGGTCGTCGAGGTCCTCCCCCGCGCCGGCGGCGTCTCCCTGGCCGGGGTGGTCCCCGCGACCGGCCGGGCCGGGGTCCGCGCCGTGATCCCCGTGGTCGGCGTGCAGCCGCGCCAGCAGCTCCTCGCGGCCCAGTCCGCGCAGGTGCAGCAGCACGAAGGGGTCGGCCTCCAGCAGCCAGGTCAGCTGGTAGAGCACCGCGAGGGCGTGCGCGCAGGGGTCGGTCCGGGCGGGGCAGGTGCAGGTGGTGGCGAGCTCGCCGCCGTAGGGCAGCAGCTCGACGCCGGCCTCCTCGGCGTGCTCGACCAGGTCGTGGGGCAGGTCGCCGCCCAGCAGCGCGGCCACACGGCCCGAGGCGGCCGCCACCGCCTCCACCAGGGCCTCGGCGCCCGGCCGGTCGAGCACGGGGACCTCCCCGGAGACCGTCCACAGGCCGTGGGCGTCCTCGACGGAGGCGAGGAAGGACCCGTCGTCGACGCTCACCTGACCCACCCGGCCGCCACGGGCCAGGCTGCGGCCGGCGGCCAGGTCGGCCTCGGCGTAGGCCGACTCCTCGACCGCGCGCACCCACGCCTTGCCCCACCACGTGCTCGCCCGGGTGCGCGAGCGGCGCGGGGCGAGCCGGGGGTGGAGCAGGGCGGTCACGGGAGGTCCGGCCCGCCGGACGAGGCGCCCCCGGCGACGTCGCGGCGCAGGGTCACGAGGTCGCGCAGCTCCTCGTTGCTCAGCTGCGTGAGCGCGGCCTCCCCGCCGCCGAGCACGGCATCGGCCAGCGCCCGCTTGCGCGCCAGCAGCTCGGCCACCTTCTCCTCGATCGTGCCGCGGGTGGTCATGCGGTGCACCTGCACCGGGCGGGTCTGACCGATGCGGTAGGCGCGGTCGGTGGCCTGCTCCTCGACCGCGGGGTTCCACCAGCGGTCGAGGTGGACGACGTGGTCGGCACGGGTGAGGTTGAGCCCCGTGCCCCCGGCCTTGAGCGAGAGCAGGAAGACCGGCGCGGGCTCGTCGGGCGCAGCGTCCTGGAAGCGCCGCACCATCGCCTCGCGCTCGCGCACAGGGGTGCCGCCGTGGAGGAACTGGTGGGCGATCCCCTGGGCCGACAGGTGCGACTCGACCAGCCGCGCCATCGCGACGTACTGCGTGAAGACCAGGGCGGCGCCGCCCTCGGCGAGCACCGTGGAGAGCAGCTCGTCGAGCAGGTCGATCTTCTCCGAGCGTCCCGCGACGCGGCCGCCCGACTGCTTGAGGAAGTGCGCGGGGTGGTTGCAGATCTGCTTGAGCCCGGTGAGCAGGGCCAGCACCAGGCCGCGCCGGGTCTCCTCGTCGGCCCGCTCGATGCGCTCCATCGTGTCGCGCACGAAGGCCTCGTAGAGCACGGTCTGCTCGCGGGTCAGCGAGAGCGGGTGGTCGGTCTCGGTCTTGGCCGGCAGCTCCGGGGCGATGCCGGGGTCGGACTTGCGCCGGCGCAGCAGGAAGGGCTCGACGAGGTCGGCGAACTGCCGGGCCTTGGTCGGCTCGAGGCCCGACTCGATGGGCGCGGCCCACACCTTGCGGAAGGCGTTGCGGCTGCCGAGCAGCCCCGGGGTGGCCCAGTCGAGGATCGCCCACAGCTCGGTGAGGTCGTTCTCGACCGGGGTGCCGGTGAGCGCGACCCGGGCGCGGCTCGGGATGCGGCGCAGGTGGCGGGCCGTGGCCGAGCGGGGGTTCTTGACGTGCTGGGCCTCGTCGGCGACCACGAGGTCCCAGGCCACACCGGCCAGCTGCTCGTAGGAGACCCGCATCGTGCCGTAGGTCGTCAGCACGAAGCCGGGGTCGCCGGTCAGGCCCGCCTCGAGGTCGTCGAGGGAGCGCTGGCCGCCGTGGAAGCGGCGCACCGGCACGCCGGGGGCGAAGCGCGCGATCTCCGCCTCCCAGTTGCCCAGCAGCGAGGTCGGGCAGACCACCAGGGTCGGGCCGGTGGCGCCCTCGTCGTGACGGTGCAGGTGCAGCGCGATGAGGGTGACGGTCTTGCCCAGGCCCATGTCGTCGGCCAGGCACGCCCCCAGCCCCAGCGACGTCATCTCGGCCAGCCAGGTCAGGCCGTGGCGCTGGTAGTCGCGCAGGGTCGCGCGCAGGCCGGGGGGAGTCTCGACGGGCGCCCTGACCGCGGCCTGCGTGATCCGGTCGCGCATCTTCAGCAGGCTCGCCCCGACCACCACCTGCTCCAGGGCGGCGGGCTCGGCGTCGGCACGACGGCGCTCGACCACCCCGACGCCGGTCAGCGCCGTCGCGAGCGCCTCGACCGCCGAGAGCGAGCGCACCATCCGCTGGCGGGCCTTGCGGGCGACCGCGGGGTCGACGACGGTCCAGCCGCCCCGCAGCCGGAGCACCGGGGCCGCGGCGCCGGCCAGCTGCTCCATCTCCTCCTCGGTGAGCGGGTCGCCGTGCAGCGCGACCTGCCAGCGGAAGGCGAAGAGCTGGTCGGGGGCCAGGATGCTGTCCTGGAGGGCCTCCTCCCGCGGGCCGGGCGCGGCCCGGCCGGGTGGGGCGGGCCGCGCGTCGAGCACCGCCGTGGCGGTGAGGTCGCGGCCCAGCGAGCGCGGCCACAGCACGTCGACCCCGCGCTGCCCGAGCACGCCCACGCCGACCTCGAGCAGGCTGACCAGCTCCTCGGCGTCGAGGGTGATCTCGTCGGGCACGCGCTGCTCGAGCAGCCGCTCGAGCACCGGCCAGGTGTCGGCGGCGGCGCGCAGCGCGACGAGGGCGTGGGTGCGGGCCCGGTCGCCGAACCCGTGGCCGCCGGGCTCGCCCGGGTCCTGCGTCCACAGCAGCGCCGCGTCGCAGACGTGGAGCGGGTTGCGCTCGTCGTGCACCTGGGGCACCAGCCGCACCGCACCGGCGACCAGCTCCTCCTCGTCGGCCTCCACCCGCAGCGACACCGTCACCAGCTGCGGGCGGTCGTCGGCCGGCTCCTCGCGGTGGGCCTCGATGCGCCGGCGCAGCCGGTCGGCGAAGGTCTCCCCCGACCCTGACCCCGACCCCGAGCCCGGCCCCGTACGCCGCGCAGCGCCCGCCGCCCGCCGCGCACCCGGCGCGTCCGCGCCGCCGGGCCGGGCCGCGTCGCGCCCGCCGGTGGGGGCGCCGCGAGGCATGGCGTCGCACACGGCGTCGAGCACCTGCCGCACGACGGCCTCCGCCTCCTGCTCGCTCAGGTCGTCGTGGTGGCGGGCCCGCGCCAGCATCGCCACCCGGTCGGCGTCGGCGTCGTCGAGTGGTGCGGCGCGCCACGAGGCCGGGCCGGTCCCGCCGTCGGGGACACCGGCCCCGACCGCGGGCTCGAACCGGCCCGCGGCCACCAGCCGCAGCCCCAGCAGCGCCGCGCCGGAGAGCAGGGCCACGCTCGGGTGGAGGTCGTCGCGCGTGTGGGCCCGGGTGAGCACCGGCAGCGCCGCCCGCATCGGCAGCGCGACCGTGCGTCGCTCGTCGACGAACTCCACCACGCTCTCGCGGGGCGGGTCGGCCGGCCGGAAGCAGGCCGTGCCGGTGACGGGGACGAAGCTCAACGCAGCACCTTCGCAGCCGGGTCGGGGAGGGGACACCGACCGTAGCCGCCCCCGCCGACCACCCCCGCCGACCACTCCCGCCGACCAGCCCCGCCGACCGGCCTCCCCCGGCGCCGGTGGCCGCGCGCCGCGGCCCGCACCCCGGGCCGGGCCCGCCCGCCGCAGGGGCGCCTGGGCGCGCCGTAGGGTCGGGCCCATGAGCATCCTCGACGCCCCGATCGCCCGCCTCGACGGCACGCCGAGCACCCTGCGCGAGATCACCGGCGGCCGCCCGGCGCTGCTGGTCAACGTGGCCAGCCGCTGCGGCCTGACCCCGCAGTACGCCGGCCTCGAGCGGCTCCACGAGGAGGTCGCCCCCCAGGGCTTCACCGTGGTCGGCCTGCCGTGCAACCAGTTCGCCGGCCAGGAGCCCGGCTCGGCCGAGGAGATCGAGGAGTTCTGCTCCGCGACCTACGGCGTGACCTTCCCGATGACCGAGAAGGTCGAGGTCAACGGGGAGGGCCGCCACCCGGTCTACGCCGAGCTGGTCCGCACCCCCGACGAGCAGGGCGAGGCCGGCGACGTGTCGTGGAACTTCGAGAAGTTCCTCCTCGCCGCCGACGGCACCGTCGTCGCGCGCTTCGGACCCCGGGTGGAGCCCCACGACCCCCGCCTCGTCGACGCCGTGGCCGCCCTCGTCGGCTGACCCGCCGGCGGCACCCGCCGCCACCGGCCGGCACCGGCCCCTCCCCGACCCGACCCCCGACCCGACTCCCGGACCCGTCCCCCGCCCTCCGGCGGGAGGCGGGTCCGCTGTCGTTCGCCGGTCCCCGGCCACGGATCGACCTCACCCCCACGGGTGGGCTCCGGGTAAAACCCGTGTGACGGGGCCGACGTAACGCCGGGGCGTTCCAGCGTGCCTGCGCCGACAAGACCCCTCTCAGTGACGGCGCGCACGATCCGCCGACTTGAACGATCCAGACCCGCCTCGCCATGGTGGTCGTTGCCTCGCGGCTCATGCAGCCGCACCGGTCGACGGGCCTCACGCAGCGCCCACCGGCAGTCAGGACCCACGACCCCGTCGTGCGCCGTCCGACCCATCTCACCAGTTCTGCGCATCAGCGCGTCCACCGAGAGGCTTCTCCATGTCCTTGCTCGAACGACACTTCAACGACCCCCACACCGACCACACCGGCGCGCCCGCCGGCCAGACCGGCCGCGTCGTCTCCGCCGACGAGGTCCTCGACCTCACCGTGCGCAGCCGGGTCTCGCTGCCCGGTCCGCGCCCGCGCGAGATCGTCGCGGTGCTCGACCCCGTGCGCGCCGACCCCGAGGACGCGACCTCCTCGGTGCGCACCGAGGAGGAGGTGCTGGCGGCCGCCGCCGAGCGGCTGACCCGCCACCTCCAGCCCGGCGAGCTCGTCGCGCCCACCGACGACGGCCAGCTGCGGCTGCGGCTGCGCCACGAGGACAAGGCCGCGCGCCCCGAGCGCCTGCAGGCCATGGCCTACCACGCCGTCGAGGCGCTGGAGTCGGTCGACCACCGCGAGGGCGACCGGCCCGCGGTGCTCGACCTCGGCGTCGGCTGGGCCCCCGTGAGCCGCAAGCAGGACGCCCACCAGGCCGAGGAGTACGCCGCCTCCGCCGCCGCCGAGTCGGTCCTGCAGCGCGACCTGCAGCCGCGACAGCTGGGTCGTCACCTGCGCGTGCGCCGCCCCCACATCGACTGGTGGTCGGCCGGCAACCAGGTCGCCATGGCCACCGTCGGGGCGGTCTTCCTGCCCTTCCTCGCCCTGGTCGGCCTCTACTCCTTCGGCCTCGACGTCTCCAGCGCCCTCTACTGGGTCCTCGTCGGGTCGCTGGGCGTGACCGCCCTGACGCTGTGGGCCGAGAGCTCCTACGCCCTCGACCCGCCGCGGCTGCCGGCCCGCCCGAGCGCCCCGGCGCCGCGGGCGAGCGCCGTCATCGCGGCGTACCTGCCCAACGAGGCCGACACCATCGTCGAGACCCTCGAGACCTTCCTGGCCCAGGAGTACTCCGGCGGCCTGCAGGTCGTGCTGGCCTACAACACCCCCTTCGCCCTGCCGGTCGAGGACGACCTGCGCGCGATGGCCGAGGCCCACCCCGACCTGACCCTGCTCAAGGTCGAGGACTCGACCTCCAAGGCGCAGAACGTCAACGCCGCGCTGCGGGTGGCCGAGGGCGAGCTGATCGGCATCTTCGACGCCGACCACCACCCCATGCCCGGTGCCTTCGAGCGCGCGTGGCACTGGATCGGCGCCGACGAGGACCCCGCCGACGTCGTGCAGGGCCACTGCGTCATCCGCAACGGCTCGGAGTCGGCCCTGGCCAAGCTGGTCGCGGTGGAGTTCGAGCAGATCTACGCCGTCTCCCACCCCGGCCGCGCCCGCCTCCACGGCTTCGGCATCTTCGGCGGCTCCAACGGCTACTGGCGCGCCTCGGCGCTCGAGCGGATCCGCCTGCGCGGCTCCTTCCTCACCGAGGACATCGAGGCCTCGATGCGGGTGCTGGAGGCCGGCGGTCGCATCGTCAACGACCCGGGCCTGATCTCGCGCGAGCTGGCCCCCGAGACCCCCCGCGCGCTGTGGAAGCAGCGGATGCGCTGGGCCCAGGGCTGGTTCCAGGTCTCGCTGCGCCACCTCGGCCCGATCCTGCGCTCGCGCAGCCTCAGCCTGCGCCAGAAGATCGGCGCGTCCTACCTGCTGGCCTGGCGCGAGCTCTACCCGTGGATCTCCATCACCGCCTGGCCGCTCTTCGGCTTCCTGGCCTGGCGCGACGGCGGGCTCGACATGACCTCGCCGCTCTTCCTGCTCATCACCCTCTTCGTGAGCGTCTCGGGCCCGCTGCAGACGATGGCGGCCTACCGCCTCGCCGCTCCGGAGATCCGGGCCCACAAGGCGTGGTTCTGGGGCGCGATGGTGGCCAACCTGCTGCTCTACACCGAGGCCAAGAACCTCGTGAACCGCGTGGCCCAGCTCAAGCAGCTGCGCGGGGAGCACCAGTGGGTCGTCACCCCGCGGCGCTCGCGCGGCGACGAGGCCGCCTCCGCCGAGCAGCCCCCGTCCGACCGCACGACCGACCGCACGTCCGCCGAGACCGAGGAGGTGGCCGCATGAGCTCGACCCTGACCTCACGTCCCACCGCACACCCCGACACCACGCAGGACACCAGCCAGGACGCCGGCCTCGCCACCGGCCCGACCGGCCGCACGCCGTCGCAGGACCCGGTCGCGGCCACCGCGTCGCCGTCCTCGCCGGTCTACCCGCTCGGCTGGCTGCGCGCGCTCGCGGCGCTGTCGGTCGTGACCTTCCACGCCTACCAGAACAACCGCTCGGGGCCCGACTCCGCCTGGCCCTTCAGCGGGATCGGGCACCAGCTCATGGGCGGCACCGACCTCTTCGTCGACATGTTCTTCGTGCTCTCGGGGCTGGTGCTGTGGCTGCCGATCGCCCGCGCCGCCGAGCGCGGCGTGGCCAGCCGGTCGGGGCGCGCCCTGCTCTACCGGCGCATGGCCCGGCTGCTGCCGCTCTACGTCGTGCTCGTGCTGCTGGTGTGGTCGCTGACCAACCCGACCTTCCCCGGTCACTGGGTCGACCTGGTGACCCACCTGACCTTCACCCACATCTACAGCGACCAGTACATCTTCTGGACCAACGGCCCGGCCTGGTCGCTCGCGGTGGAGTTCCACTTCTACGTGCTCGTCGCGCTGAGCGTGCCGCTGGTCAACGCCGGTGTCCGCCGTGCCACCACCCGCCGCGGCCGGCTGGCCGTCGCCTCGGCGCTGCCCGCCGCCCTGGTGGTCGTGAGCCCGGTCTACCTGGCCTGGGCGATGCTCGCGGGCGTCCCCCACACCGACTGGTCGACGTGGTTCTCCCCGCTCTCGCGGGCCACCGACTTCGGCCTCGGCATGGGCCTGGCCCTGCTCGCGGTCGCCGGCGTCCGCCTCGGCGGCGCCGCCCGCGGGGCGCTGCTCGCCCTCGGGCTGGGTGCGCTGATCGCCCTGGTGATCACCCGCCCGCTCTCGGTGGCCGGCGAGTGGTGGCACCCGCTCTACGCCCTCGCCATCTGCGTGGCGCTGTCGTCGATCGTGCTGCACGACGGGCCCTACCCGTCCTGGCTGTCGTGGCGCCCGCTCGCCTGGCTCGGCGGCCTGGGCTACGGCATCTACCTCATCCACGAGCCGGTCATGCGCTTCCTGGGTTCCCTCGGCCTCTTCCCCGACCCCGCTCCCGGCTGGCGCTTCCTCGTCACCGCGGTGCTGGTGGCCGTGCCTTCGGTGGCGCTGGCCTGGGTCAGCTCGCGCACCGTGGAGGCCGCGGGTCAGCGGATGCTCGGTCTCATGGAGCGCGACGGCTCGCCGCGCGACTTCTACGCCCACCTCGAGGAGCCGGCGAGCGCCGGGTCCCGGCGCGCCTGACGAGATCGACCCCGGCCACCCGGCCCCGGCCCGACGGCCGGGGCCGGGTGGCTTCTGCGCGGGTGGCTTCTGCGCGGGTGGCTACTGGGCGGGCGGCGCGGGCGGCGCAGGCGGCGGGGTCGTGGGCCGGATGCGCGTGCCGTCGGGCTCGGGACCGGTGCCGGGCGGACCCCAGCCGCCACTGGGAGGCTCGCCGGGGGCCGGGCCCCAGGCGGGGCGGGCCTGGTCGGCGTACGCCGGGGGCAGCGGGGGCAGCGGCTGGCTCGCGGGCCCACCACCGCGGCCGCCGGCGCGGGCCAGGCCGCCCGGTCCGCCGAGCGCGCGCAGCACGACCAGCACCAGCAGCGCCCCGCCGAGCGCGCCCAGGACGACGCCCCACCAGGTGGGGTGCTCGACGGCCAGCACGATCGTCGCCAGCGGGGTGACGGTCACGGCCATGGCCACCACCAGCACGCGGAAGCCCACGTGGCGGGTGAGCGCGGCGCAGGCCGACCAGCCGAGCATGAGCAGCAGGGCCAGCACGAGGACCACCCAGGCGTCGTCGTCGAAGCGGTCGACCCGCGGCACGGGGCGCCCCTGGTCGTCCAGGCTGAAGCCGGCCATCGCCCGCGCGAAGAGGCCGGTGACGGCCAGCACCCCGGTGAGCGTGGCGTAGCCGGCCACCGTGAGCGCCCCGACCACCACGCCGCTGAGCGCACGGGTCGGCAGCAGCCAGCCACCGGCGGTGACCAGCACGGCGAAGAGCAGCAGCGCGACGGCGGGGCCGACCGCGCCGAGGTCGTCGCCGCTGTCGGAGGTGCCGAGCACGTCGTCGACGAGCTGGCCGTAGACGACGAAGAGCCCCAGCACGGCCACGACCACGAAGGGCGCCCGGCGGGTCAGCACGTAGCCGCCGGCGGCGAGGAGCACCGCGGCGAGACCCGCGAGGTAGAGGGTCGCGTCACTGTCGTCGAGGGCGACTCCCACCATGAGGGCCACCGCGAGGGCGCCGAAGGCACCCGGCCAGGAGACCAGGTCGTGGCGGTCGCGCCGGTCGTCGGCGCCGCCGGCGGTCCCGCCGCTGGCCGCGCCGCTCGCCGGGACGGACACCGGGCCGGTCGGGCTCGCGCCGACCGGGCGGCCGTGAGCGGACCCCGGGGCCGCGGACGCACCGGTCGCCACGGGGAGGCCCGTGCCCGGGCCGGTGGTGGCGGCGCCTGCGCGGCTGGTCACCACGCCGAGGGCGGCGACGCCCAGCAGACCGAGCGTCGCGAGCAGGCCGACGACGTAGTTGGACCAGTCGAGCTCCTCGTCGAAGCGGGAGTAGAGCGTCGAGAGCACCACCGCGGTCGACAGCAACGCCACCCCGAGCCCGACCGCAGCGCGCTCCGGGTCCAGCGGCCCGTCGGCGTGCAGCCGGGCGAGCAGCGACGGGCCGGGCGGGTGCGCGGCTCCGCCCGGGTGTCCGACACCCGCGCCAGGACCGGGGTACGCCGCTGCCGGCGGCGCCGACGGCGGGGCGCTCGGCGGCGCGCTCGCCGTCGGCGCGCTCGGCGGCGGCGCGCTCGGCGGCGGGGCGCTCGGCGGCGGGGCGCTCGGCCGGGGCCCGGTCGGCCCCGGGGCCGCGGACCCCGCCTGCGGGGGCCCGGACGGAGGCGGGTCCGCCGGGACCGGCACGGGGGCAGTCGGACCTGAGTCAGGCGGCGCGGGGGCGGGCGGACCGGACGAGCGCGGACTGGCGGGAAGGGGGCCGGTGGGGGGCCCGGCGTCGGGGGGCTGCGTCATCCCGGCAGCCTAGGGGCCGGCTCTTTACCTCCACAGCGTTCTTCGCGGCCCTGCCCCCGCCGCCCCGCTCGCGGCGCCACCTCGCAGGGTCCCCGCGCGGCGCCGCGGACCGCAGGTGTCCCGGGCTGCGCCGTCGCCCGAGTCCTCGGCCTGCCTGCCGACACCCCCGGGCCGCGACACGTCCTGAGGTTGAACGAACGTTCGATCAACCCGACGCACTCCTCGACCGTCGGCGACACCGTGGCGCGGACGACACGGGACCCGCACGTCCCGGGTCGGACGAACGTTCGACCAACCCGACGCACTCCTCCAACGTCGGCCACTCCGCGGCGCGGACGACCCGGGGTCCGCGGCTGCGCCGCACCGCCGGGCGCGACCGGTCAGGCCGGGCAGGACGGGCCGTGGGCCGGGCCCCGGCCACGAGCGCGACTACCGCACCGACCGCACCGCCCATGCCGACGGTCAGCCGCGCAGGGCCGGCAGCACGTCGGCGGCCACCTGCTCGAGGACCGCCTCGTGGCCGGCGTAGGGGCCGTCGGGGCGGGGCCAGTGCGTGATGACGTCGGTGAAGCCGAGCGCTGCGGCCCGCCCCGTCATGTCGGTGAAGACGCCGGCGCTCTCCAGCGAGAACTGCGGTGCCGAGTCGAGGTTGAGGTAGCGCGGCACCTCGGCGGGGTCGCGACCGTGCTCGACCAGCGCCTCCTCGAGGGTCCGCCGTGCCTGGTCGAGGCCGTCGAACCACGCGTCGAGGGTGTCCACGCGCGGACCCGTGGTGACCCACGCGTCGCCGGTGCGGGCGGCGAAGCGCAGCGAGCGGGGGCCGTTGGCGGCCACCACGAGGGGCACGTCGCGCAGCGGTGGCAGCGTGCGGGCGTCGCGCGCGGAGAACCAGCGGCCGTCGGCGTCGACGTGGTCCTCGGTGCGCAGCCGCACCAGCAGCTCGACGAACTCCTGGAACCGGTCGACCCGCTCCCGGGTGCTGAGCTCCTCGCCGCCGAGGATGCGCGAGTCGAGGTCGCCCCCCGTGCCGACACCGAGCAGGAAGCGGCCGCCCGACACGTCGTCGAGCGACTGCACGTCGCGGTGCAGGGCCACCGGGTGCCGGAAGTTGGGCGAGGAGACGAAGGTGCCCAGACCGATCCGCGCGGTGACCAGGGCGGCCGCGGTGAGGGTCGGCGTCGTGCCGTACCACGGCGACTCCGGCAGACCGCCCCACACGAGGTGGTCGTAGGTCCAGGCGTGGTCGAAGCCCATGGCCTCGGCGGCCTCCCACCGCGGGCGCAGCTGGGCCCAGGGCAGCTCGGGCAGGATCGTCAGTCCGAAGCGCATGCCCGCGACTCTAGGGGCTGGAGCCCCCGCCCGGTCGGGGCGGCGGCCCGTGTCAGCCGCGCGGGATCCAGACCGAGCTCCCGATCTCGCCCTGCGCGGTCTGCGGCGCCTCGTCGGAGTCGCCGCCGCCCGCGCGCTCGGTGAGCACGGAGAACCGGACGGCACCGTAGTCGCCGTCGTGCAGGCACGTCGAGGGCATCGACAGCCGCGCGACGTCGTCGGCCCAGCGCAGCCGCAGCCCGTCGCACTCCAGCGGCGCCTCGGTGGGCTCGCGGTCGGTGAAGGCGCCCTCCACGACCTCGGCGCTCACGTCACCGCTGCCGTTCTTGCGGGCGACCAGCCGCAGCCCGGTGTCGCCGCGGGGGTCCAGGCTCACGACCAGCACCCCGGACCGGTCGGCGGCGAAGGCCGTGCGCACGACGACGCGGCGGTCGTCGTTGGCGACCTTGACCCGGGTCACGTCGAGCCGCTTGGCGCCGCCGGCGTCACCGGTCGCGTCGGTGACGACCACCGTGGCGGCCGACGCCGGGGCGGTGAGGGCGAGCGGGGCGGCGACCCCGAGGACGAGGGCGGCGGCCGCAGCCGCGGGGAGGAGGCGCATGGTCCTTGCTCCCACACCGGCGGCTCGGCGTCACGCGACACGCCGTACGGCGGCCCCGCGGCCACCCGCTGCCACCCGCTGCCGGGCGGCCGCAAGCCGGTCGCCGCGGTGTCGGCCGGTCCCCGCGGCCGGTCAGCCGGTGGCGCCGGGGTCCTCGAGCCCGGGCGGCGGCGGGTAGCCGTTGCCCTGCCCGTAGTAGTCGAGCCACACGTCGTCGCCGATCGCCGCGCCGGCCTCGACGTAGGACGCGCTGGTGCGGAAGCCGACGGCGGGATCGGCCGCGAGGTCGACCAGCCCGTCGGCCAGGGCCCGCTCGTCGCCGAGCTCCTCCTCGAAGAACGGTCCGTGGCTGCTGATCGTGACGGTCCAGCCGTCGTGGAGGCCGGCCACGCTGAGGGAGCCGGGATCCTCCTCGGGGTAGCCCGCCTCCCAGCTGAGCGCGGTGCGCACGCCTCCCGGACTCGACTCCTCACAGCCGGTGGCGAACCGCGTGGCCCGGCTGTTGCACGTGAAACGCCCGAAGGCCGCCGTACGCCGGCTGACCACGACCCTGACGTGGGTGCTGATCCCGCGGTCGTCGGGGAAGGCCACCTCCACCCCGAGGGCACCGTTCGGCACGCCGTCGCGGCGGAAGAGCGGCGCCGCGGCCGACGCCGGACGCCCGACGTGGTCGATCACCGCTGCCGCGAGGGCGCGAGGGGTCGTCGCCTCGGCGGTGGGGCGCTCGTCGTCGGACCGGTCGGCCGGGCCGGCGCCGCCGCCGCAGGCCGTCAGCGCCACGGTCAGGGTCGCGATCGCGGCGGACCAGCCTCTCCGCGAGGCGCCGCCGGGCCCGGTGCGGACGGGGCCCGACCCCCTCACCGCGGCGACCGGCCCCGGTCCACGGCCCGCCGATCCCTCGCCCCGGCGCCGGGCGCGGCTCGTCCTGCGGGGGCCGGCGGGTCGCGGGGTCATGCCCGGTGACGGTAGTGCCCCGGCGTCACGGGCGGGTCACGACTACGCGGGCTCGCCGCCCCGGGCCACGGCCCGGGAGGGATCTGGGGCGGGGGCCCGGGGCGGGCCTAGGCCTGCGCGGCCAGCGTGAGCGGGTGGACGGCGGCGGCGCCGGCGCCGCGGATCGCCCGGGCGGCGAGGGTGAGGCTCCAGCCGGTGGCGACGAGGTCGTCGACGAGCAGCACGGAGCGGCCCTCGAGCGCGCCGGGCTCGGCCTCCAGGGCGCTGCGGCGACCGACGGCGGCGACGCGCTGGGCGGAGTTCATGGAGCCCTTGCCGGGTGCGACGTCGGGGTCGACGACGGCCCAGCGCCCGAGCACCGGCACCTGCAGGTAGCGCGAGAGGCCGTCGGCGAGGTCGGCGGTCAGGGTCGGTCGGGTGGCCGACTCGACCACGACGATGCCGTCCACCGGGGGCCGCCAGTCGCCCAGCACCTCCACCACGGCGCGCACCAGGGGCACCGGCACCGGCCCGTCGGGGGTCTCGGGGCGGAACAGCTCGCGCAGGGCCTGGCCGTAGCCGAGGTCGGTGAGCCGCGCGACCGCGCGGCCCTCCTCGGCCGCGGCGGCGATCTTGCCCTTGAGCTCGACGCCGAGGCGGTCCATGCCCACCGGCCACATCTTGCGCGGCGCGATCGGCACGCCGGGCCGGGCCAGGCGCTGCTGGGCCTCCTCCACCGCAGCCTGCGACACCGCGCTCGACAGGGTCAGCCCGCCGCAGTTGTCGCAGCGACCGCAGGGCTCGGCGGCCGGGTCGTCGAGCTGGTCGCGCAGGAACCACATGCGGCAGCGATCGGTGTCGAGGTAGTCCAGCATCGCCCGCTGCTCGCGCTCGCGGGCCTCGCGCACGCGGGCGTAGCGCTCCTCGTCGTAGCTCCACTCCTGCCCCGTCGACTCCCAGCCCCCGCGCACCCGGCGCACGGCGCCGTCGACGTCGAGGACCTTGAGCATCGTCTCCAGGCGGGTGCGGTTGAGCTCCACGCGCGGCTCGAGCGCGGCGGTGCTGATCGGCCGGCCCTCCTGCGCCAGCACCTCCAGGGTCTGACGCACCAGCTCCTCGCGGGGGAAGGCGAGGGAGGCGAAGTAGGCCCAGATGTCGCGGTCCTCGGTGGCGGGCAGGAGCACCACGGTGGCCTCGCTCGTGCCGCGCCCGGCGCGGCCGACCTGCTGGTAGTACGACACCGGCGAGGACGGCGCGCCCATGTTGACCACGAAGCCGAGCGTGGCGTCGAAGCCCATGCCGAGCGCGCTGGTGGCCACCAGCGCCTTGACCTTGCCGGCGATCAGGTCGCCCTCGAGGGCCTGGCGCTCGGTGGGCTCGGTCTGCCCGGAGTACGCCGCGACCTCGTGGCCGCGCGAGCGCAGGTAGTCGGCGATCTCCTGGGTGGCCGCCACGGTGAGGCAGTAGACGATGCCCGACCCGGGCTGCTCGGCGAGGTGGTCGGCCAGCCAGGCCAGCCGCTGGTCGGCGGTCGGCAGCCGCACGACCCCCAGGCGCAGCGACTCGCGGTCGAGCGAGCCGCGCAGCACGAGCACGTCGCGGCCCAGCTGCTGCTGGACGTCCTCGGTGACGCGCTCGTTGGCCGTCGCCGTGGTGGCGAGCACCGGGATGCCCTCGGGCAGGTCGTCGAGCATCGTGCGGATGCGGCGGTAGTCGGGGCGGAAGTCGTGGCCCCAGTCGGAGATGCAGTGGGCCTCGTCGACCACCAGCAGGCCGGCGGTGGCGGCCAGCCGGGGAAGCACCTCGTCGCGGAAGCCGGGGTTGTTGAGCCGCTCGGGGCTGACGAGCAGGACGTCGACCTCGCCGGCGTTGATCGCGTCGTGGATCGGCTCCCAGTCGCCGATGTTGGTGGAGTTGATGGTCACCGCGCGGATGCCGGCGCGCTCGGCGGCGGCGATCTGGTTGCGCATGAGGGCCAGAAGCGGGCTGACGATCACCGTGGGCCCGGCGCCGCGCGAGCGCAGCAGCAGGGTGGACACGAAGTAGACCGCCGACTTGCCCCAACCGGTGCGCTGCACCACCAGCGCGCGCCGGCGGTGGACCGCGAGCGCCTCGATGGCCGACCACTGGTCCTCGCGCAGGACGGCGTCGTCGCGGCCGACCAGGGCGCGCAGGTGGGCCTCGGCCTCGTGACGGACCTCGGCGGGGGTGGCCTCGGTGGCTGCTGCGCTCATGCGGCCTGTCTACCAGCGTCCGCCGACGGCCCGGGGGCCGCCGTCCACAGGCCCGTCCGCCCGGCGCACCCCCGGGCCCGCGGCCCGCGACTCAGAGGTCGTGGTCGCCCCCGGTGACCCCCTTGCCCATCGAGAAGCTCAGTGTGAGGCCGGCGTCGACGGGGAGGGAGGCTCCCTTCACGACGTACTCCGAGATCACCGTGGTGGCCGACTTCATCGCGGGACTGATCTCTCCGACGAGGTCGGCGAACCTGTCGAGGGAAGCCGAGAGACCCTTCATGAACGTCCGGCACCCCGTGGCTACCTGGCCCCTAGGGTGGCCGCATGAACCCTGGTCTCGGGACGCCCCTGCCCCGGTCCACGGCCCTGGCCCTGTCGCTCATGGCGGGGGCGGTGGTGCTGGCCGTGCCCACGGCACTCGTGCTGCTGCGCGCCCTCGACGGGTCGGTGGGATCGGCCGTGCTGGGCCTGGGCATGGCCCTCGTCCTCGTCGTGGGGCCCCTGCTGCTGGCCCGCGGACTGCTGCGGATCCGGGTCCACGTCGGTCCCGACGCGGTCACGCGCACCCTCGGCGGCCGGGTGGCCCACCGGATCGCCTACGCCGACGTCACCCGGGTGCGGGTCAAGCGCGAGCCCTACGCCCTGACGATCACGCTGTGGGGCACCGACCCGGAGGGGCGTGAGGTGGTCTTCCCGGTCTCGCGGTCCTACGTCGGCGACCTCGAGCCGCTCGCCCGACGACTCGACCCCGAGGTCGAGCACCGCGGCGCGCAGCTCTTCGCCGACGAGCACGAGCGCCGCTGGTGGCAGGAGTTCCGCGCCGGCACGTTCTGAGCCGCAGCCCGCCGGCCGCCCTGCCGCAGCGGGCCGTCGTACGCCGCCGCGCTCCGGCTCAGCCGCCCAGGGCGGCCCGGGCGGCCTCGTGCAGCGCAACGACCTCGCGTCGCAGCTGCGCCCGCTCGGTGACCGGGCCGCCGGGCCAGGCCACCCGCAGCGAGGCCTCCCCCGTGGCGTCGACGACGTGCCAGGTGCCGCCGTGGGCGTCGACCGAGGTCATCTCCGCCGACGTGGCCGCGGGGTAGCCGTGGGCGCGCACGATCCGCAGCGAGTCCTCGGCGTGGTCGTCGTTCATGTGTGCGAGCACGGCGTCGACGACCTCCTCGCCGAGGCCGCCGTCCGAGGCCCCGGGCCCGGCGGTCACGGCCGGCTCACCAGATCCTGACCCGGTCGGCGGGGTCGAGCCACAGCCCGTCGCCCTCGCGGGTGCCGAAGACCTCGTGGAACTCGTCGAGGTTGCGCACGATGTTGGCGCGGAACTCCGGCGGGGAGTGCGGGTCGATGGTGAGGTACTGCCGCTCCTGCTCCACGCGACGCTTGGTGCGCCAGACGAAGGCCCAGTTGAGGAAGAGCCGCTCGCGGTCCTCGACGCTGGCCGCGCCGCCGGTGGAGATGACGTAGGCCTTGTGGCCGATGGTCAGGCCGCCCAGGTCGCCGATGTTCTCGCCGACGGTGAGCGAGCCGTTGACCTTCTCACCCGGCAGGGCGCGCGGCTCGAAGGCGGCGTACTGCTCGACCAGCGCCTGCGACTTGACCTCGAAGGCGGCCTTGTCGTCGGCGGTCCACCAGTCGTTGAGGTTGCCGGCGCCGTCGTACTGCGCGCCCTGGTCGTCGAAGCCGTGGCCGATCTCGTGGCCGATGACCGCGCCGATGCCGCCGTAGTTCTCCGCCGGGTGGGCGTCGGGGCTGAAGAACGGCTTCTGCAGGATGCCCGCGGGGAAGCAGATCTCGTTGGTGCCGGGGTTGTAGTAGGCGTTGACGGTCTGCGGCAGCATGAACCACTCGTCGCGGTCGACCGGCCCGCCGAGCTTGCCCAGCTCGCGGTCGGTCTGGAAGGCCGACGTGGCGGCGACGTTGCCCATGAGGTCGTCGGGGGTGACCTGCAGGCGCGAGTAGTCGCGGAAGCGGTCGGGGTAGCCAATCTTGGGCCGGAAGGTCGCGAGCTTCTCGTAGGCCCGCTCCTTGGTCTCCTCGGTCATCCAGTCCAGCGCCGCGATCGACTCGCGGTAGGCCGCGAGCAGGTTGGCGACCAGGTCGTCCATCATCGCCTTGGAGGCCGGCGGGAAGTGGCGTGCGACGTACTCCTTGCCCACCGCCTCGCCGATCGCGCCCTCGACCAGCGCGATGCCGCGCTTCCAGCGCGCCCGCAGCTCGGGCGTGCCGTTGAGGGTGCGACCGTAGAAGTCGAAGTTGGCCTCCACGAACTCGTCGGTGAGGTACGGCGCGGCCGAGCGCAGCACGTGCGTGAGCAGCCACGGGCGCCAGTCGTCGAGGTCGACCTCGGTCAGCACCGAGGAGAGGTGCTCGAAGAACGAGGGCTGGCGCACGCAGACCTCGGCCAGCACGAGGGCCTGGTCGATGCCGGGGCCGGCGAGGTTGGTGACGTAGGCGTCCCAGTCGAAGGCCGGGCACAGCGCCAGGAGGTCGTCGTGGGTGAGCAGGTTGTAGGTCTTCTGCACGTCGCGGGTCTCGGCGCGCTCCCAGTGGCCGGCGGCGATGCGGGTGTCGACCGCCAGCACGGTCGCCGCGGCGCCGGCGGGGTCGGCGTGACCGACCAGGCCGAGCAGGCGGGTGAGGTAGGCGACGTACTTCTCGCGGGTCTCGGCGAACTTCTCGTCGCGGTAGTAGGACTCGTCGGGCAGGCCGAGACCGCCCTGGCCCAGGTGGAAGAGGTAGCGGTCGGAGTCGCGGCTGTCGGTGTCGACGTAGGACCCGAAGAGGCCGTGGCCGCCGATCCGCTCGAACTCGCCCAGGAAGGCGGCCAGGTCACGCACGTCGCGCAGGCCGGCGACCGCGTCGACCAGCGGCTGGATCGGGCGGGTGCCGCGGGCGGCGATGGTCTCGGTGTCCATGAAGGAGGCGTAGAGGGCGCCGATCTTGCGGGCGTCGTCGTCGCGGGGCTCGCCCGCGGCCAGCTCTTCCACGATCGTGCGCACGTGCTGCTCGGCCGCGTCGGCCAGCTGCACGAACGGCCCCCAGCTGGAGCGGTCGGAGGGGATCTCGGTCTCCTCCAGCCACCGGCCGTTGACGTGGCCGAAGAGGTCGTCCTGGGGGCGGGTGGCAGGGTCCATGCCCGCGCGGGCGTCGTCGAGGATGCTCACGCAGCGACCCTAGCCGGGCGCCCCGACCGCGGGCACGCGACCGGTGCGGGTCGTGCCCGCCGGGGGGGCTCGGCCGGGTCAGACCGCGTCGTCGATCGCGGCGCGCACGGCCATCACGACGCTCTCCTGGCTCACGCCCTCGCGCACGGCGAGCTCGGCGACGAGACGGCGCACGACGAGCATCACCCCGCCCATCAGCGGCGAGATGTCGAGCTCGACCTCCTCGGCCGCCTCGTCGAAGGCCAGCGCGATCGCCTCGATCTCCAGCAGGTGGGAGAAGGCCAGCTCCATCGGGTCGACGTCGGGGTCGACGCCCTGCGCGTCGGCGGCGGTGACGCCGTCGAGGATGATGTGGCCCGCCCGGCGGATCCGCTCCTCGTCGCCCAGGTCGGCGAAGGGACCGGGCTGGTCGTGGTCGTGGGGCTGGTCGTGGTGCTGGTGGTCCGCGGCGTGGTCGTGGCCGTCGTCGTGGGTCATGGCGCCATCATCTCGCGGGCCGGTCCGGTGCCGGCGGGTGGCGCGCGCCGACCACGCAATGGCGCTCCCCGGCACCAGCACCGCAGCGGTCTGCACGATCCACGCGACCCGCGACCCCCGAGGACTGCCCCAACGACGCAATTGCGCTCCCCCGGCACCCCCACCGCAGGGGTCTGCACGATCCACGCGACCCGCCACCCCCGAAGGCTGCGCCAACCGCGCCATTGCGCCACCCCGACACCCGCACGGCCGCAGCGGGCGGAGGAAGGCCCGACGACACCGCAGCGGGACCGCGGGCCGCGTCCGCCCGCGCCCCGACGGCACGCGCGGTCGCGACGCGCCGGGAGCGGTGCCGCGCGGGAGTACGGTCCGGGCATGAGCTCCGAGCTGCAGGTCGTCGCCACCATCCCCACCGACCCCGCCCACCGTGAGGCGGTGCAGGCCGGGCTGGCCGAGCTGGTCACCGCCACGCGCGCCGAGGACGGCTGCCTGGCCTACACCGCCTACGAGTCGGCCACCGCCCCCGGTGTCTTCGTCACCGTCGAGACCTGGCGCAGCCAGGCCGACCTCGACGCCCACATGCAGACCGCGCACATCGCGCGCGCCTTCGAGGTGCTCGGTGCGGCGCTCGTCGGCGAGGTGGCCATCCACCCGCTGACCCCGCTGGCCTGACCCGCCACCGGCCACCGGCCACTGACAGCGGCGGCCTCAGCGCATCCGCACGACCGACTTGCCGAGGGTGCGGCGCTCGTCCATGTCGACGAGCGCCCGGCCGAAGTCCTCGAGGGCGTAGGTCGCGCTCACGGGAGGCTTGACCACGCCCGAGGCCATCATCGGGGCGAGCTTCTCCCACTGCTGGTGCATGTAACCGGGACGGCTCATCGCGTAGGCGCCCCAGCCGACGCCGCGGACGTCGGTGTTGTTGAGCAGCAGCCGGTTGACCTTGACCTGGGGGATGCCCTGGCCGGCGGCGAAGCCGACCACGAGCAGGCGGCCCTGGGCGCCGAGCAGGCGCAGGGAGTCGGTGAAGACGTCGCCGCCGACGACGTCCACCACCACGTCGACCCCGGCGCCGCCGGTGAGATCCTGCACGGCGTCCTTGAACCCGTCGAGCAGCACGACCTCGTCGGCGCCGGCGGTGCGGGCGACGGCGGCCTTCTCCTCGGTCGAGACCACCGCGATGGTGCGGGCGCCCATGCCCTTGGCCACCTGGATCGTCGCGGTGCCGACCCCGCCGGCGGCGCCGTGGACCAGCACGGTCTCCCCGGCCTGGAGGCCACCGCGCTCGTCGAGGGCGAACTGCGCGGTGAGGTAGTTCATCGGCAGCGCCGCGGCCTCGTCGAAGGAGACCTCGTCGGGCACGGGGAAGGTGAAGATCGCGGGGCTGGCGACCAGCTCGGCGGCGCCGCCGTAGGGCCCGACGCCGGCCACCCGGGTGCCGGGCTCGTAGCCCTCGGGCCCGGAGACGACGACGCCGGCGAAGTCGACGCCGAGGGTGAAGGGCGGCTCGGGCTTGAGCTGGTACTCCCCGCGGCTCAGCAGCAGGTCGGGGAAGGAGATGCCGACCGTGTGCACCTCCACCAGCACGTCGTCGGGCCCGGGCGTCGGCTCGGCGACGTCGCGGATCTCGAGGTGGGTGGGACCGGTGGCGTCGACGACCTGGACTGCGCGCATGGGGGCACCGTAGCCACCCGCGCCGACCCCGGCGCCCATCGCCGCGCCCATCGCTGTGCCATCCGTCACGCCCGCGGCGTCGAAGCACCCCCATGAGGCTCGCCGACCGCGTCCAGGCCACGCTCATGCACGCGACGGCCCGCTGGACGGTGCGCTACGGCGAGGACCTGCGCTTCGCCGGCTCCGACCTGCCCGCCCCGACCCGCCTGCGCGTGCCGACGCGTCACGGCGACGTCCGCGTCATGGAGTACGTCGCGCCCGCGGCCACGCACGGCTCGGGCCCCGCGCACGTGCACCTCCACGGCGGGGCGTGGCTGATGCGCCACGCCGCGATGGACGACTGGTGGTGCCGCTACCTCGCCGCCACCGCCGGCGTGCGCGTGCTCAACGTCGACTTCCGCACCGGCCCCTACGTCACCTACCCCGTGGCCCAGGAGGAGAGCCACGACGTGGCCGCGTGGGTCGCCGACGGCGGCGACCCCGTGTCGGTCGGCGGCTTCTCCTCCGGCGGCGGCATGGCCGCGGCGGTGTGCCTGATGGCCCGCGACACCGGCTCCTTCACCCCGCGCCTGCAGCTGCTCGGCGTGCCGGCCCTCGACCTGGCCAGCGACCTGCCCACCGGCGCGGGCATGATCTCGCCCTCGCTGCGCGCGCTGGTGCGGCGCGTCTACTTCCCCGACCCGGCCACGCGCTCGGCGGCGTACGCCTCGCCCCTGCTGGCCCCCGACCTGGCCGGGCTGCCCCCGGCGGTGGTGATGACCGCCGAGCGCGACACGCTGCGCCGTGACGGCGACCGCTACGCCCAGCGGCTGCGCGAGGCCGGGGTGCCGGTCGTGCACGACGTGACCCCCGGGGTCGACCACTACTTCCTCACCGAGGACCCCGCCCGGGCCCGCACCACCATGGCGATGGCCGCCACCGCCGTGCGCGAGGCGCTGCTCGGCCACTGAGCGGGCTGAGCAGGCCGAGCGGGCTGCGCGGCGCGACCGGCCGGTCGGGGCTCAGCGCGGGTCGACGATCCGGTTGGCCTCGAAGTGCATGGGGTCGGTGTAGCTCCAGTCGCCGCCCCAGGTGAAGCCCCACTTCTTGAAGATGTCGACGACCCCGCGGTCGATCTCGCCGACGGTGCCGCGCAGGTTGCCCGGCACGTTGAAGTCGAGGGCCAGGCCGAAGGAGTGGTTGGACAGCGTGGTCGACCCGGCGATGAAGCGGGGGTAGTAGCAGCCGCCGTACTGCCCCGGGATGATCTTGTCGCCCAGGCCGCGCTCGACGACCTCGCGCAGGGCCGCGGTGAGCTGCGGGATGATCGCCTTGTTGCAGGTCACCGAGCCGAGGATCGGCACGTCGGCGGTGACGATGTGGGTGGAGACCCATGACGGCTCGGGGGCGATGCGACCGCCGCCGATGACGGTGTAGTTGAAGGTGCCGACCGCGTCGGCGACGGCGCCGACGACGAAGGCGGTCTGGGCGGCGTCGATGTCGAGGCCCAGGGTGGCCACGACGTCGAGGCGCTGGATCGACGTCTGCCCCGGGAGCATCCGCTGCAGCGGCCCCACCACCCGGTCGGGGGCGGTGGTGCCGGTCGAGACGAGCAGGGCGTTGGCCGGCTTGGCGCCGATCGCAGCCCCCCACTTCTCGTTGACGACCGCGTCGACGGCGTTGGGGATCTGGGGCGCGAAGGCCCCGACGTGGACCTCCTCGGAGTCCTCCGCGCTGCCCAGCCGCAGGAAGCCGTCGTCGTCGGTGGGCAGCTTCTTCTCCAGGTCGGAGGCCACGGCCACCTCGCCGGCGGCGACGCGGTCCCAGACCTCCTGGGCCTCCGGGCTGGGCTGGGTGGTCCAGGCGCGGTAGCTCGCGGGGTCGACGACCGCGACGTTGAGCACCTTGCCCTCGATGCTGGCCTGGGCCAGGGACATCGACTCCACCGAGACGTCGTCGAGGTCGTCGATCGCGGCCACGGTCTCGGGATCGATGGTGTCCTGGGCGACGACGAGGATGTCGGCGTACTGCGGCGGGCCCTCCAGGGGGCCCGGCGCCTCCACCGCGAAGGCCGGGTCGAGCGCGGGCGCCGCACCGGAGCCCTCGCCCGCACCGTCATCCGCACCGTCGGCGGTGTCGTCGCCGGGCGCGTCGCCGCCGGGCCCGCCGGGCTCGGCGGTCGTCGAGGCGCCGGCCGGCGTCGGGTCGGCGGCGGGGTCGCCACCGGTGTCCTGGCCGCAGGCCGCGAGCAGCAGCCCGAGGGCCACGAGCGCGGCCGCGGCGGCCCGACGGCGCGCGGGCCCGGCCGCCGTGCGCCGGTGGCGCAGCGGTGCTCCCAGGTGCAGCGTCCTCACGTCGATCCCTCCCCTGCCCCAGCGTAGGTGGCGTGCTGTGACGGCGGGCACGATCCCCGCACGTCGTGCGCCTCGACGGGTGTTCGTCACCGCGGCCCGACCGGACGGGGGCCGCCCGCCGCTCTTACTGACCGTTGCACCCTCTGGGCGGGCGTCCTGACGGTCAGGTAGTGGTCGCAACGGTCAGTAAGACGCAGCGGCGCCACGCCCAGCGCCGCCAGCGCACCGGGTCAGCGCACCGGGGCGCGGAGCACGTCGGCGCGCACGGTGAGCCACGACAGCACGCCGCCGGCGACGAGCAGCCCGGCGCAGGCCAGCATGGCCCGGCCGAAGGCGGGGTCGAGGAGGGCGGGGTCGGCGTACTCCTCCCCGCCGAGGCCCACCGCCATCGGCAGCGCGGCCACGGCGAGCAGCGTGCCGGCGCGGGCCACGGCGTTGGAGACGCCGCTGGCGACGCCCGCGTGCTCGTCGGGGGCGGCCGCCAGCACGGTGGCGGTGAGCGGCGCGACGAGCAGCGCCAGGCCGAGGCCGAAGACGGTGATGCCGGGCAGCACGCCGACGACGTAGGGCCGCTCCCCCGCGCCGAGCAGCAGCAGCACGCCCGCGGCCATCACGAGCGGACCGAGGCTGAGCGGCAGCCGTGGCCCGGTGCGGGCGCCGAGGGCCCCGCCGCGGGAGGCCAGCAGCAGCATGCACACGGTGAGCGGCAGGCTCGCGAGACCGGCCTGCAGCGCGGTGTAGCCGCCCACGACCTGCAGCTGCAGGGTGAGGAAGAAGGTCATGGCGCCCAGCGCGCCGTAGACGAGCAGCGTCATCGCGTTGGCGGCGGCGAAGGTGCGGTCGGCGAAGAGCCCGGGCTCGAGCATCGGCCAGCGCTCGCGCCGCTCGACCACGACGAAGGCGACCAGCCCCGCCACCCCGACCGCAGCCGCCGCGGGCGCCAGCGGCCGGCCCCACTCGATCAGCGCGTACGTCGCGCCCGCCAGCCCCAGCGTGGCCAGGGCCGCCCCGGCCCAGTCGAGCCGCGGGGCGGCGTGGGGGTCGCGGGTCTCGGGCACGCCGCGGGCCAGCCACACGGTGGCCGCGGCGAGCGGGAGGTTGACCAGGAACACCCACCGCCACGAGGCGTGGTCGACCAGCAGGCCGCCGACGAAGGGCCCGGCCGCGGCGGCGATCGCGCCGAGACCGGTCCAGGTGCCGATGGCGGCCGCGCGGTCGGCGGGGCGCACCGCGCCCTGGATCATGGCCAGGCTGCCGGGGGCGAGCGCGGCCGCGGCGACCCCCTGGGCGACGCGGGCGGCGACCAGCACCTCGGGGGTCGGCGCCAGGCCGCACAGCAGGCTGGCCAGCGCGAAGCCGATCGTGCCGGCCACGAAGACGCGGCGCCGCCCCAGCCGGTCACCGAGCGAGCCGCCGAGCAGGATCAGGCTGGCCAGGGCGAGGAGGTAGCCGTTGGTGACCCACTGCAGCTGGGCCAGGCTGGCGTCGAGGTCCTCCCCGATCGAGCGCAGCGCCACGTTGACCACGGTGCCGTCGAGCATGGTCAGGCCCGAGCCGAGCACCGCCGCCGCGACCACGCGGCGACCGGCGGGGCTGCTGCGCGCGACGCCTCCCGCGGCGGGCTCGACGGTCATGGGCCCACCGTAGGGGCTGCCCCCCCGGGGCACCCCCGCGTGTGACCCGCCGGCGCCACCCCCGCCCCGGCGCCGCGGACGTCCTACGGACCGTGCCTGCGCCTCCACCCTGCGCATGACGTCCCGCCCGCCACGCCGGGCGGGCTCGCCCGCCCGGATCGACCCGGGCGGGGGGCGCCCGTCCTAGGGTGTGGTGCGTGCGCACGACCTCGACCCCGCGACGGCTGGCCGAGCACGTCGCCCGCCTCGGTGAGGAGCACCCGCCGATCGACCCGGCCACCGTCGACTTCACGGTGCGCCGTCCCGCGGAGCTCGAGCGGCGCTTCGGCCACGTGCTCGACTACATGGCGCGCGTCGAGCTCGAGGTCGACCGCAACGTCCTCGAGATCACCACGATGCTGCCCGACCCGCCCGAGATCGACGTCGTGTTCTACCGCGACGTCTGGCACCCGCAGGAGACCCGCCACGGAGCGATCCTCGACGAGCTGCAGGTCAGGCTCGGCCGGGCACCGGCGACGCCCGACCTCGACTCGGTCGGCGCCAAGCTCCGCGTGCTGGGCGCGCTGGCCCACCTGCCGGCCTTCCAGGACGTCTGCCGGATGCTCTACTACCTCACCGGCATGGCCACCGAGCGCTCCGCCGTGCTGGCCTACAACCTGCTCCACGACGGGGTCGCCGAGATGGGCGAGCACGCGATCAGCGAGACCCTGATCGCCCCGATCCGGCGACAGGAGCCTGGCCACTACGCCTTCTACCAGCTCTCCGCACGCGACCTGTGGTCGGCGCTGGCGCCGTGGCAGCGCTGGCTGGTGCGCCGCCTGCGCACGCTCTCCTTCGCCCCGGTCGGCGCCAACGACGCGGCCCAGCGCGGCGACTTCGGCGCCGTCATGGGCTCCCTCGGCGTAGCCGACGCGCCCGACGACTTCGCCATCCAGGTGGCCCGCGTCGAGACCGAGCTGCTGTGGGCCCACCGCGACGGCCTGGCCGTGCCGGGCTACGTCGCCCGGGCCTTCCGCGACGCCGTCGAGCTCGCCCGCGACCGCGCCGCCTGACCCCACCCGTCCACGACCCGCCTCGTGCGGACGTCATGCGGACCGTGGATGCGCATCCACCCTTCGCATGACGTCCCACCCGGCCCGTCGCACCCGCGAAGGGCCGGCGACGCGCCCGCCCGGTGCGGCTAGGGCCGCAGCACCCGGGCGGAGACCCAGGCGATGGCGTCGGCGGAGGCCTCGGGGGTCGCGGTGGGCTGCATGACGTGGCTCAGCACCAGCCGCACGACCATGTCGATCGCGGCGTCGAGGCGCTCGCCGGGCAGGTCGAGACCGTAGGGCGGCAGCCGCTCGCCGACCACGGTCTTGGCCACGGCGAGCAGCGACTCGGCGTGGGTGGTGAGCAGCGGCAGCAGCTCGGTGTCGGCGCCGTGGGTGGCCGAGACGACCGCGTGCAGCAGGGGGTTGCCGTGGGCGTTGCGCAGCACCAGCAACGCCGAGTCGTGGATCGCGGCCACCAGGTCCTCGGGGTGGTCGTCGAAGGCGGAGGACACCAGCGCGAGGAAGTGCTCGAGCTCGCGCAGGATCATCGCCTCGGCCAGGCCCGGCTTGGTGCCGACCTCGTTGTAGACCGTCTGCCGGCTCACACCCACCCGGTCGGCCAGCCGGGCCATGGTGACCCGCGACCAGCCCACCTCCGCGGTGAGCTCGACCGCGGCCTCGACCACGCGGTCGCGCGTGCTGCCCGCCGTACGCCGCACCGGGCCCGCGTCGCCCGCCGACCCCACCCGCGCGCCCGAGGACTCCATGCCGGTCAGTCTAGGAAGGCCCACCAGCGGCTCCCGGACCGACCCGACCGGGGGGACCGGGTCGGCGGAGGCGGACGCGCCGGCGGGGAGGCTCAGGCCGCCTCGGCGGTGGACAGCGGCACGAAGTCGACCTTCTCGCGCACGCCGCAGTCGGGGCAGCACCAGTCGTCGGGGATGTCGGCCCAGGCCGTGCCGGCGGCGAAGCCCTCCAGCTCGTTGCCCTTCTCGACCTCGTAGGTGTGGCCGCAGCCGGGGCAGCGGGCGGCGAGCACCTCCTCGGCGACCGCGCCGGGCATCGCGTCGACCGCCCCGCCGGTGAGCGCCGCCGCGGTGGCCGCCTGCTCGGCGCGGGCGGCGGCGGAGGGGTAGCGGGCCAGGTAGCGCTCGCGCTTCGAGGGGTGCACGTTGGCGCGGGTGACGTCGCCGTCGAAGTGGGCCAGGACGCGGGGGTCCATGACCCGGCGGAAGAGCGGCGGCACGAGGGCGAGGACGATCATCCCGGCGTAGCCCGTCGGCAGCACCGGGCTCTCCTCGAAGTCGCGCAGGGTCTGGTAGCGCCGCGTCGGGTTGGCGTGGTGGTCGCTGTGGCGCTGCAGGTGGTAGAGCAGCACGTTGGTGGCGATGTTGTTGGAGTTCCACGAGTGCGAGGGGTCGACGCGCTCGTAGCGCTGCCGGGCGCCGACCTTCTGGCGCAGCATGCCGTAGTGCTCCATGTAGTTGACGACCTCGAGCAGCGAGAAGCCGACGACGGCCTGGAGCACGAGCAGCGGCAGGATCGACCAGCCCAGCCACGCGACGAGGGCGCCCCACAGCACCAGCGACATCACCCAGGCGTTGAGCACGTCGTTGCCGGGCCGGAAGGGGTGCTGCTGCTTGCGGGCGTAGCGCTTCCGCTCCAGGCTCCAGGCGCTGCGCACGCCGCCGGAGACGGTGCGCGGCCAGAAGGCGTAGAAGCTCTCCCCGAGCCGCGAGGAAGCGGGGTCCTCCGGGGTCGCGACGCGCACGTGGTGGCCGCGGTTGTGCTCGATGTAGAAGTGGCCGTAGAAGCTCTGGGCCAGCGCGACCTTGGAGAGCCAGCGCTCGTTCTCCTCGCGCTTGTGGCCGAGCTCGTGGGCGGTGTTGATGCCGATGCCGCCGATTGTGCCGATGGTGATCGCCAGCCCCACCTCCCCGATCGTGCCGAGCTCGCCGAGGCCGAAGGGGGCGCCGCGGGCGATGACGTAGAAGGCCGCCACGAACCCGAGGTACTGGATGGGCAGGAAGAGGTAGGTGATCCAGCGGTAGTAGCGGTCCTTCTCCAGCGCCTCGATCGCGTCGTCGGGCGGGTTGGTGCGGTCGAGCCCGGCGACGAGGTCGATCGCCGGCACGAGCCCGAGCACGATGATCGGGCCGATCCACAGCCACACGCCCCACCCGGTCGCCGCCCATCCTCCGAGCGCGACGAAGGCCAGCGACGGCACGACGAGGCCGATCAGCCACAGGTAGCGCTTGCCGTCCTTCCACTGCTCGGTCGACGCGGCCGACACCGTGCTGTGCGGGATCGACTCGGGGGTGCCGGGTGCGGGCGGGCTCGTGCGGGGGTTCGTGGGCATCGCGTCCTCCAGGGGGTGACCCCGATCACGACATCGGGTTGACAGAACCCTAGGGATTGTCAAGCCGCTTGACAAGAGGCTGTGCGATGTAAAGCGGGCGGGGTCCGTCGGCGCCCGGGAGGCCGCGCCCGGCACAATGAGCCCGGTGAGCCACGACCAGCACCCCTTCGGCATCGACTTCGGCGGCACGGGCATCAAGGGCGCCCCCGTCGACACCGCGCGCGGGGAGTTCGCCGCCGAGCGCGTGCGGATCAAGACCCCCCGGCCCGCCACCCCCGAGGCCGTCGCCGCCGTCTTCGTCGACCTGCTCGCGCAGTTCGAGCCCTCCGACGCACCCATCGGGGTCACCGTGCCCGGGGTCGTGCGGCGCGGCGTGGTCGGCTCGGCCGCCAACATCCACGACTCCTGGATCGGCACCGACGCCGACGCCCTCTTCACCGCGGCCACCGGTCGCGAGGTGCACGTGGTCAACGACGCCGACGCCGCCGGCCTGGCCGAGGTGAGGTACGGCGCCGCCCGCGACCGCAGCGGCCTGGTCATCGTGACCACCCTCGGCACCGGCATCGGCTCCGCGCTGGTCCACGACGGCGTGCTCGTGCCCAACGCCGAGCTCGGCCACCTCGAGGTCGACGGCCACGACGCCGAGTCGCGCGCGGCCAACAGCGTGCGCGAGGCCGAGGACCTCTCCATGGAGCAGTGGGCGCAGCGCCTGACCCGCTACTACCGCACGCTGGAGCGGCTCTTCTCCCCCGAGCTCATCGTGGTCGGCGGCGGCATCAGCAAGCGCTCGGAGGAGTTCCTGCCGCTGCTCGACCTCGACACCGAGATCGTCCCGGCCCGGCTGCGCAACCGCGCCGGCGTCGTCGGCGCGGCCTGGTGGGCCTCCCTCCCCCGCTGAGCGACCCGCGCGTGCGGTGCGGGGTCACTCCCAGTCGAGGTCCTGCTCGGCGTCGAGGAGGCTGCCGGCCAACGCCGGCAGACCCAGCAGGTCGAGGGCGACGTTGGCCAGGTCGCCGTTGCGCACGGGCTGCGCCCCGTCGTACGACGGACGGCTGCGGCCGGGGTCGCGGTAGTCGGGGTTGAGCGCGTAGAGGTCGCCCGCGGCGACGCCGGGGCCCCACACCAGGAAGGGCACCCGGTAGTCGACGAACCTCGTGGGGTCGGAGTGCCCCGGGCCGCGACCGCCGTGGTCGGCGGTGAGCACGACCCTCACCTCGGCGGCGTCCTCGGGATCGGCGGCCAGCGCGGCCAGGAGCCGCCCGACGAGACGGTCGGTGCGCACCACCGCGTCGAGGTAGGCCGGACCCATGAAGCCCTCCGCGTGGCCCACCAGGTCGGGCAGGGCGACGTGGACGAAGGTCAGGTCGCGGTCGGTCTCGGCGAGGTCGGCCGCCGCCCGCGCCACGAGCGAGCGCGGCCGCTCGTCGAGCACGAAGGTGTCGACCGCGCCGGGCCAGGAGTCGTCGAAGAGGCGGAACTTCGCCTTGCCCGCGAAGAGCGCCGTGGTGAGGCCCGCGTCGTGGGCGGCGCTGAGGACCGAGCCGACCGGGCGCCCCGCCGCCTCCTGCACGGTCGTGCCGGGGCGCTCGACGTTCCACGTCACGCCGTGGCCGCCGCGGTCGGCGTCGACCCGCAGCCCGGTGAGCATGCCGGTGTGGTTGGGCAGGGTGTCGGTCAGCTCCCGCTCGGTGCGGGCGTGGGTGGTGGCCGCGCCCTCGCGCAGCAGCCGGTGCAGCACCGGCGTCCGGTCGCGACCGAGCCGGTCGAGGGCGGCGACGTTGAAGCCGTCGAGGGAGACCGCGAGCACCCGGGCGGTGCCGTCACCCGCCACCGGGGCCGTGCTGGCGGAGGTCGGGGCCGTGCCGGCCGCGACGACACGGGCCGTGGCGCGCTCGCGGTCGGGCGCGCCGCCGGTGGCGCAGGACGCGAGGGTCCCGACCGCGAGAGTCGCCGCGAGCGCCGCGGCCGTGCTGCGACGCCGACCCGAGGGGGGTGCGGCGGAGGGGGACGGCGCGGTGGGCCGGGGCGTCATGCCGGCGACCCTACGCCCGCTCGGCCGCCCGGGTCCCCGGGACGGCGCAGACTCCGCGAGCACCGGGCCGCGGTCGACCTGCACCTTCTCCGGACGTGCGCCAGGGTCGTCGGTCACAATGGCGCGCAGACGACAGGAGGCCCCATGCCGCAGACCCAGGCGCAGCCGGGCGCCGAGTGCGCCACCTGCGGCGAGGAGCTCGGCGCCTCGCGGTACTGCCTCAACTGCGGCACGCCCCGCCCCGGCACCGTCCGCCCGCCCACCGGCACCGCGAGCACCGCCGGCGGGTCGGAGGCCGACGGGCACGACGTGACGGGCGACGGGTCCGCCCCCGACGGCGAGGACCCGCTCGTCGGCGAGGACCCGCTCGTCGGCGAGCCGCCCCCGCTGGCGGCCTCCCCCACGGGCGCCTGGGGCGTGGTCTCGGTGGTGGTGCCGCTCGTCGTGCTGCTGGCCACCGCCGGCCTGATCGTGCAGCGGGCGGTCTCCGGCGAGCGCGGCGAGGCCCTCGCCGCCGCCACCGAGACCTGCTGGGACGGCCGGGTCACCGACGCCGGGTGCGAGCTGCCCACCGGCGTCGAGGGCCTGGAGTGGGTGTTCCCGTCGTTCCGCCCCGACGAGCAGACCTGCCGCGACTTCCTGCTCCGCAACCCGCAGTTCAACCGCCCCACCATGTGGCAGTGCGACGTGGTCGTCGACGACCTCCCGGTCGTGGTCACCTACAACGAGCTGACCGGCCAGCGCGCCGCCCTGCGCTTCTTCGACCAGCGCCACGGCCGGGAGAACCGCACCGAGGTGCCGGGCTACGACGGCCAGGACGCCGCCTGGGTCTGGCTCGACGAGGCCGGCGACCGGCGCAGCTCACGCACGCTCATGCTGCAGGGCTACCCCTACGCCGTCACCGTGGAGAGCGGCTCGACCACCGCGGTGGAGGCCGCCTTCGAGGAGGTCGTCGAGATCCGCCCCGTCGACGAGCTGGCCGTGCGCCCCGACTGAGGCGCCCGGCAGCGGGGCCAGCCGCGGGGTCAGCCGCGGATCGCGTCGGCGACGGCCTTGGGCACGTCGGGGTGGAAGACGGTGGGGATGATGAAGTTGGGGTTGAGCTCCTCGTCCTTGACCACGAGCGCGATCGCCTCGGCGGCGCGCAGCAGCATGTCGAGGGTGACGTCGGAGGCGCGCGCGTCGAGCAGGCCGCGGAAGACGCCGGGGAAGGCCAGCACGTTGTTGATCTGGTTGGGGTAGTCGGAGCGGCCGGAGGCGACGACGGCGGCGTACTTCTCCGCCTCGGCGGGGTCGACCTCGGGGTCGGGGTTGGCCAGGGCGAAGACGACGGCGTCGTCGGCCATGTCCTTGATCCACAGCGGGTCGAGCAGGTTGGGGCCGCTGACGCCGATGAAGACGTCGGCGCCGGTGAGCCCGTCGTGCAGGTCGCCGCGCACCAGGCGCGGGTTGGTGACCTGGGCCAGCTCGTGCTTGGCCGGCGGCAGCGCGTCGTCGTCGCGCGACAGGCAGCCCTCGCGGTCCCACACGACCACGTCGACGGCGCCCGCGGCGAGCAGCAGCGTGACGATCGCCGTGCCGGCGGCGCCGGCGCCCGAGACGACGATGCGCACGTCGGCGAGCCGCTTCTTCACCACGCGCAGCGCGTTGGTGAGGGCGGCGAGCACGACGATGGCGGTGCCGTGCTGGTCGTCGTGGAAGACGGGGATGTCGAGGCTGGCGCGCAGGCGGCGCTCGATCTCGAAGCAGCGGGGGGCGGCGATGTCCTCGAGGTTGATGCCACCGAAGCCGGGGGCGATCATCTCGACCGCGCGCACGATCTCGTCGGTGTCCTGGGTGTCGAGGCAGATGGGCCAGGCGTCGATGTCGGCGAAGCGCTTGAAGAGCGCCGCCTTGCCCTCCATCACCGGCATGGCGGCGCCGGGGCCGATGTTGCCGAGACCCAGCACGGCCGAGCCGTCGGTGACCACGGCGACGGTGTTGCCCTTGGTGGTCAGGCGCCAGACGTCCTCGGGGTGCTCGGCGATGGCCATGCTGACGCGGCCCACCCCGGGGGTGTAGGCCATGGAGAGGTCGTCGCGGTTGCGCATCGGGACCTTCGAGCGGACCTCGATCTTGCCGCCGATGTGCAGCAGGAAGGTGCGGTCGCTGGTCTTGTGCACCGTGACGCCGTCGACGGCGTCGACGGCCTGCTCGAGCAGCTTGGCGTGGTCGGCGTCGCCCGCGGAGCAGGTCACGTCGACGACCAGGCGCTCGTGGCTCGACTCGGCGACGTCGACGGCCATGACGATGCCGCCGGCCTGGGCGATCGCGGTGGCGACCGCTCCGACCACCCCGTGGTCGGGCGCCGTGTGCAGGCGCATGGTGATCGAGTACGACGACGTGGTGGCGGCACGGGAGGTCACGGGGTCACTGTCGACCCGGCACGGGGTTACCAGCAAGTCACCTGCGGCCGCAACGACCAGAAGTGACCGTCGTCACCTTTCTGCACTTCTTGGCTAATAGTGCAAGAATGCACTCCATGTTCGAGAGTGCAACGCTGCGGGCGTCGAAGCGTCGACGCACCGAGCACCACATCAACCACTGCGCCCAGCAGCTGACCGAGGCGCACGGGCTCGACGGCTTCACCATGGACGACCTCGCCGAGGCCGCCGAGGTCTCGCGCCGCACCCTCTTCAACTACTTCCCGAGCAAGCTCGACGCCGTGCTCGGCAACATGCCGGTGCTCTCCGCCTCGGCGCTGGCCACCTTCGAGGCCGGCGGCCCCCACGGCGACCTGGTCGACGACCTCGGCGAGCTGGCCCGTGTGATCTTCACCGACGAGGGCCTCAGCCGCGAGCAGCTCGAGCTGAGCCAGCGGGTCTTCTTCGCCAACCCGCGGCTGATCGTCACCGCCCACGAGCGCTTCGAGGCCTTCTCCGAGGCCCTCGTCGAGCACATCCTGGCCCGCGAGGGCGCCGACTTCGGCCGGGCGCGGGCCCGGCTGCTGATGCGACTGCTGGTCGCGGTCTTCGACTCCTCCCTCGTGCTCGACCCCTCCGCCGAGGGCCGCGGCGCCCGCGGGACCGACGGGTCCGACGAGGACGGCGCGCCCGACGTGCCCGACCGGCCCCTGGCCGACGTCTTCAGCGACCACCTCGCGACCGCGCGGGCGCTCCTCGCCTGACCACGGCGCCGGCCGGCCGGCGTCCCCGCCCCTGCGGCGTACCCCTGACCCGCTCGTCCCTTCCCCACCCCGACCAGGAGACCTCGATGGCCACCCTGCTCCACCGCCTCGGCACGACGGCCTTCCGCCGCTGGCCGCTCTTCATCGCCGGCTGGGTCGCCGTGCTGCTCGCCATCGGCGCGCTGGCGGCCGGCTTCGCCAAGCCCACCTCCGACTCCTTCTCGATCCCCGGGATCCCCTCGGAGCAGGCCGCCGACCTGCAGGCCGAGCTCTTCCCCGGCGCCACCGACGCCTTCGACCAGGCCAACGTGACCGTGGTCGTCGCCGCGCCCGAGGGCGAGAGCCTCAGCGACCCGCAGTGGTCGGGCGCCGTGGACGACCTCGTCGCCGCGCTGTCGGGGCTGCCGCAGCTGCCCGAGGACCCGCAGGCCACCAACCCCGGCCTCGGCAACCCGGTGCAGGTGGCCGCCGGCCAGGAGCAGCAGCTGGTGCAGCAGGCGCGCCAGTCCGGGGGCGACGTCGACGCCGCGCGCGCCGACGCCGCCGCCGTCTCGCCGCTGTCCTCCGACGGCCGCGTCGGACTCATCACCTTCGCCTGGGACGTCGACACCGTCGCCGACGTCGAGCCCACCACCATCGACGACCTCACGTCGGTCATGGACGACGCCCGTGACGGCGGCCTGGTGGTCGAGGCCAACGGCGCCGGCTCGCAGACCCAGACCGCCCCGGGCGGCACCGCCGAGCTGATCGGCGTCGGCATCGCCCTGGTCGTGCTGCTGCTGACCTTCGGCTCGCTCGTGGCCGCGGGCCTGCCCATCCTCATCGCCCTCGTGGGCGTGGCCATCGGCAGCCTCGGCATCACCGCCGCCACCGCCCTGGTCGACGTCAGCTCCTTCACCCCCGTGCTCGCGGTGATGATCGGCCTGGCCGTCGGCATCGACTACACGCTCTTCATCCTTGCCCGCTACCGCACCGAGCTCGAGCACACCGACGACCGGCAGGAGGCCGCCGGCCGCGCCGTCGGCACCGCGGGCTCCGCGGTGGTCTTCGCCGGCCTGACCGTGCTCATCGCGCTCTCGGCGCTCTCGGTCGTGCGGATCCCGTTCCTCACCGCCATGGGCGTCGCCGCCGCCGCCACGGTCTTCATCGCCGTGCTCATCGCGCTGACCCTGCTCCCCGCCGTGCTCGGCATGCTGAAGTCGAAGTCCTTCGGCGGCCGCGTGCGCCGCTACGCCCCGAAGCGCGAGGCCGACGGGCGCCTGCTCAACAACGGCGTGCGCTGGGCGCGCGTGCTCGGCAAGCGACCCGTCGCCTTCGTGCTGCTCGTCGTGGTCGCCCTGGGCGCCCTGGCGATCCCGCTCAAGGACCTGCGCCTGGCCTTCCCCACCGACTCCACGGCCTCCACCGACACCACCCAGCGCCAGGCCTCCGACCTGATGGCCGAGGCCTTCGGCGCCGGCCGCGAGGGACCGCTGCTCGTCGTGGTCGACGCCCGCGACGTGGCCGCCGCCGACCGCAACGCCGCCTTCGGCGAGGTCGCGGCCTGGGCCGCGGGCCAGGACGACGTGGTCAACGCCCAGATCGTCGCCACCAACGCCGACCCGACGGCCGACCCCGCCGACCCGGCGTCGGCGCCCACCGGCGCGCTCGTGCAGATCACCCCGGCCTCCGGCCCCGACGACCCCGACACCCAGGACCTGCTCACCGCCCTGCGCGACGGGCAGTCCGACATCGAGGCCTCCACCGGCACCACCACCGGCGTCACCGGCCTGACCGCCATCACCACCGACGTCTCCGACCGGCTGGCCGACGCCCTGCCGATCTACCTGGTCATCGTGATCGGGCTGGCCTTCATCCTGCTGATGATCGTCTTCCGCTCGATCCTCGTGCCGCTCACCGCCACGCTGGGCTTCCTGCTCTCGGTGCTGGCCACCCTGGGCGCCACCGTCGCGATCTTCCAGGAGGGCGCCTTCGGCATCTTCGAGGGCCAGCCGATCGTCAGCTTCATCCCGATCTTCCTCATCGGGGTGGTCTTCGGCCTGGCGATGGACTACCAGGTCTTCCTGGTGACCCGCATGCGCGAGGCCCACGTGCACGGCATGACGACCCGCGAGGCCGTGGTCGACGGCTTCCGCAACAGCGCCCGCGTCGTCACCGCCGCCGCCACGATCATGACCGCCGTCTTCGCCGGCTTCATGCTCGAGGACGACCCGATCATCAAGTCCATGGGCTTCGCGCTGGCCATCGCCATCGTCTTCGACGCCTTCGTCGTGCGCATGGTGCTCGTGCCCGCGCTGCTCTACCTGCTCGGCGAGAAGGCCTGGTGGCTGCCGCGCTGGCTCGACCGCATCCTGCCCGACGTCGACGTCGAGGGCGAGAAGCTCGGCCGCCCGGCCGGCGTCGCGGCCGGCGGGGCCCACGCGGGCGCCGTCGCCGACACCGAGGACGCCGCCCACCACGGTGGCGCCCACGCGGCCCGCGGCCACCTCGCCGCGGACCGCTCCGAGGAGGAGCGCACCCGCTCCTGACCGCAGCGCCCGGCGTACGACGGGCCCCGGTGACCTGCTGGTCACCGGGGCCCGTGTGCGTGTCAGGTCCGCGCCGGGGTCAGGCCTTCGGGTCGATCCCGAGGTGGTCGAGCAGGTTGCGGGAGAAGCGGTCGCCCATCTGGTCGATGACGCCGCGCATCGCGGTGGTGACGACCTTCGAGGAGAGCTTGGGCAGCGGCAGGTCGAGGGCGATCTCGAGGCTGGTGGCCAGGTGGGTGCCCCCCTCGACCTCCTTCAGGACGTACCACCCCGTCACCGCCGTCCGCTCGGTGCGACCGGCCGGCGGGTCGTGGTGGAAGTCGATGCGCTCGAGCTCTACGAAGTCCATCTTCTCGGTGAAGACCGGCGCGACCTCGATCGGCAGCACGTCGAGGCCGGTCATCTCCCAGCGCCAGTGCGAGTCGCCCTCGGGCGTGATCCGCTTGAGGAAGGGCGTGAGCGAGGCCAGGGTGTCGGGGTCGGTCAGCGCGTCCCAGATCGCCTGGCGCGGCGCCGCCACGACGGCCTCGGCGGAGGTCCTCGCGGTGAAGACCGTCACCGGGCGAGGGCCTTCTCGATGTCCTTGGAGATCTTCTCCGGCTTGGTGGTCGGGGAGTAGCGGCCGAGCACCTGGCCGTCCTTGCCGATGAGGAACTTGGTGAAGTTCCACTTGATCTTGCCGCCCAGCAGGCCCGACTTCTCGTCCTTGAGCCACTGGAAGAGCGGGTGGGCGCCGTCGCCGTTGACCTCGATCTTGGAGAAGAGCGGGAAGCTGACGCCGAAGTTGCGCTCGCAGAAGCCGGCGATCTCCGCGTCGTCGCCGGGCTCCTGGTTGCCGAACTGGTCGCAGGGGAAGCCGAGCACCGCGAAGCCCTGGCCGGCGTAGCTGTCCTGGAGCTGCTGCAGGCCCTGGTACTGCGGGGTGAAGCCGCACTGCGAGGCCGTGTTGACCACCAGCACCACCTGGCCCTGGTACGTCGAGAGGTCGACGTCGTGGCCGTCGATGCTGCGCGCGGAGAAGTCCTGGAGGGTCGTCATACCGACAGTCTGCCAGCGCGGACCAGCCGCCGTGGCGGCTCGGCGGGAGCCGCGCAGCGGTCCGGACCCTCAGTCGAGCACCGGGGTCCCGGTCGCCGAGGCGACGTAGGCCAGCAGCCGCGCCACCAGCGCGGGGTCGTCGGAGCGCTGCCAGCCGTAGGTCGTGGGGCGCTGGGCGCGGTCGTGCCAGAAGTGGCCCGGGCGCGACTCCGGCCGGGTCGCGACCAGCCAGACCGCGGTGTCGGCGCCGTCCTCGGCGTCGCGCAGCAGCGGACCGGTGAGCCGGTTGAAGCCCGGCAGGCTCTCGGCGAAGCCGGCCGTCTCCACCCAGCCGGGGTGCATGCTCTCCACCCGCACGTCGTCGGCGCTGAGCCGGCGCGCCCAGGCGTCGGCCAGCACGACCTGCATCCGCTTGGTGCGGGCGTAGGCCTGGACGCCGCTGAAGCGGCCGGTGCGGTACTCGATGGCGTCGTCGTCCTCGGCGCGCAGGCGTGCGCCGTACATGCCGCCCGAGCTCATCCACACCACCGACGAGCCGTCGGCGGCCGCGAGGAGCGGGGCGAGCAGGTCGGTGGCGAGGTGCGGGCCGAGCACGTGCGCGGCCAGCGACATCTCGTGGCCCTGCGCGCTCTCCTCCCGGTCGGTCGTCATGACGCCGGCGTTGTGCACCAGCCCGTCGAGGGAGGGCACGCGGGAGGTGAGGTCGGCGGCCCAGGCACGCACCGCCTCGAGGTCGCTGAGGTCGCACAGCTCCTCGACGACCTCGGCCGTCGGGTGGGCCAGGCGCAGGCGCCGCGCGGAGTCGGCGGTCTTGGCGGGGTTGCGGCCGAGCACGTGGACCGTGGCGCCGAGCGCGGCGAAGGAGCCCGCCATCGCCTCGCCGATGCCCGAGGTGGCCCCGGTGACCAGCACGCGGCGCCCCGCCATCGAGCCCGGCTCGGGGTCGGCGGGCCACCAGCGGCGGCGCAGCGAGGAGCCCACCTTGGTGTAGCCCAGCACCACCGAGCGGTCGAGCGCGACGTCGAGGACCCGGGTGAGACTCATGGCCCCAACCTAGCCAGACCGCCCCCGCTGCCCGACGTCGGACGTCATGCGTCGCGAGGATGCGCATCCACCGTCCGCACGACGTCCGCACCCGGCGCCGCGCCACCCCACCACGCCCCGTTGCCGACCCCGGCTCCGACGCGGGCCCGTGGGACGATCGCGCCCATGAACCGGGTTCGCTCCGCCCTCGCCCACCTGATCGCCGTCGTGGCCGTGCTCCTCATGCCGCTGGCGCTGACCTCGGCGTGGTCCTCGGCGGTCGTCAACGACGAGGACCGCTGGGTCGAGACGGTCGGGCCGCTGGCCACCGACCCCGACGTGGTCAACGCGGTGGCGGTGCGCCTGGAGGACCTCGCGGTCGCCACGGTCGACGTCGGCGGGGCCGAGCGCGCCCTGGAGGACATCCTCGGAGCCGACCTGGGCGGCGCGGGCGCGCGCACCGAGCAGGCGCTGCGCGAGGCGGTGCGCCAGGTGGTGGTGCGGGTGGTCTCCAGCGACGTCTTCCCCCCGGCGTGGGAGGAGGCGATGCGGGCCACGCACACCCAGCTGCTGCGCGCGCTGCGCTCCGACAGCGGCGCCGAGGTGAGCGTCGACCTGGGCCCGCTGCTGCAGGCGGTGCTCGACTCGCTGAGCGAGCAGGGCCTGCCGGTGACCGTCGACGCCTCCGGGCTCGACGCGGCCTTCTCGGTGGCCTCGAGCGGCGAGCTCGACCAGGCCCGCGCGGGCTACCAGGTCGTCGACGCCGCGGGCCTCGGCCTGCCGGTGGCGGTGGCGCTGCTCGCCGCCGTGGCCCTGCTCGTCAGTGCCCGACGCATGGTCACCGCCGGCATCCTGCTCGTCGGCGCCGCGCTCTCGGCGGTCGTGGTGTGGCTCGGCCTGGGCGCGGCGCGCACGCTGCTGCTCGACCGCGCCCCGACGGCCGACCGCAACCTGCTCGCCGCGATGTACGACGTGCTCGTGGCCGACCTCGAGCGGCTCGCGCTGCTGGTCGTCGTGGCCGGACCGGCGGTGCTGGTCGTGCTGCTGCTGCTCAGGCGCCTCGGAGGTCGGCGGCGGCGCGAGCCAGCTGCGTGACCCGGGCCCAGTCGCCGGCCCGCACGGCGTCGGCCGGGGTGAGCCAGGAGCCGCCGACGCAGCCGACGTTGGGCAGGGCGAGATAGGACGCCGCGCTCGCCGCGGTGATGCCGCCCGTGGGGCAGAAGCGCGCCGCGGGCACGGGCGAGGAGATCGCCTTCAGGAACGGCGCTCCCCCGGAGGCCTCGGCGGGGAAGAACTTCATCTCGCTCAGCCCCGCCTCGAGCACGGCCAGCACCTCGGAGACCGTGGCCGTGCCGGGCAGGAAGGGCAGCCCGGTGGCGAGCATCGCCTCGAGCAGCGCCGGCGTCGCGCCGGGCGAGACGAGGAACTGCGCGCCGGCGTCCTGCGCCTCACGGGCCTGGGCCGGGGTCACCACGGTGCCGGCGCCGAGCACGATCTCGGGCACCTCGGCGGCGATGGCGCGGATGGCGTCGAGCGCCACCGGGGTGCGCAGGGTGAGCTCGATGACCGGCAGGCCGCCCGCGACCAGCGCCCGGGCGATCGGCACGGCGGTGTCGAGCTCGTCGACGACCACGACCGGCACGACCGGCACGAGGTCGAGCAGCGAGGCCAGCGGCGCCGGGGCGGCGAGCGGCGAGCCGGTCGAGGAGCGGGTGTCAGACGTGCTGGGCAAGGGGGACCTCCTGCTGAGGGGCGTCGTACGCCGGGAACACCGAGGCGCCCGCGTCGGCGGGGCCGACCGTGGCGCGGAAGGCGGAGAAGAGCTCGCGGCCGGTGCCGGCCCAGTCCTCGCCCTGGGGCGCGGAGCCGGTGGCGGGGCGGGCCAGGACCGTCTCGGCGTCGGCGAGGCCGAGCAGGCCGCGCTCGGCGTCGACGGTGACGACGTCGCCGTCGCGCACCCGCGCGAGCGCACCGCCGAGGGCGGCCTCGGGGGTGACGTGGATCGCGGCGGGCACCTTGCCCGAGGCGCCCGACATGCGGCCGTCGGTGACGATGGCGACCGCGTGGCCGCGGTCCTGGAGCACCCCGAGGGCCGGGGTGAGCTTGTGCAGCTCGGGCATGCCGTTGGCGGCGGGGCCCTGGTAGCGGATGACGGCCACGAAGTCGCGGTCGTCGAGCTCGTGGGCGGCGAAGGCGGCCAGGAAGTCGGCCTGGTCGTCGAAGACGACGGCGGGCGCGGTGACCACGCGGTGCTCGGGCTTGACCGCGGAGGTCTTGATGACCGCGGAGCCCAGGGGCCCGCCGAGCACCCGCAGGCCGCCGTCGGGGGCGAAGGGGTCGCTGGCGGGGCGCAGCACGTCGGTGTCGAGGCTGGCGGGTGTGCCCTCCACCCACTCCAGGCTGCTGCGGCCCCCGGGGCCCTCGGGGCCCTCGACCAGGCGCGGCTCGCGGGTGTAGCGCGACAGGCCGGGCCCCGCGACGGTCTGCACGTCGTCGTGGAGCAGGCCGGCCTCGAGCAGGGTGCGCACGAGGAAGCCGATGCCGCCGGCGGCGTGGAAGTGGTTCACGTCGGCGGAGCCGTTGGGGTAGATGCGGCACAGCGACGGCACGACCGCGGAGAGGTCCGAGAGGTCGGCCCAGGTGAGCACGATCCCGGCGGCGCGGGCCATGGCCACGAGGTGCATGGTGTGGTTGGTCGACCCGCCGCTGGCCAGCAGGGCCACGCAGGCGTTGACGATCGCCTTCTCGTCCACGACCTCGCCGACCGGCGCGCGGTCGGGCTGGGCGGCGCGCTGCGACCACTCGCCCAGCGGCAGGCCGGCCAGCCCGGCGCTGCCGCGGGCCAGGGCCACCGAGCGGGCGGCCGCGGCGTCGGTGAGCGCCTCGCGCAGCTCGGTGCCGGGGTTGACGAAGGACGACCCGGGCAGGTGCAGCCCGAGCACCTCCATGAGCAGCTGGTTGGAGTTGGCGGTGCCGTAAAAGGTGCACGTGCCGCGGGAGTGGTAGGAGGCCGACTCGGCCTCGAGGAGCTCCTCGCGGGTGGCCAGCCCCTCGGCGTAGCGCTGCCGCACCGCGGCCTTCTCCTTGTTGGGCAGCCCCGAGGTCATCGGCCCGGCGGGCACGAAGACCGTGGGCAGGTGGCCGAAGGACAGCGCGCCGATGAGCAGGCCGGGCACGATCTTGTCGCAGACGCCGAGCATGAGGGCGCCGTCGAACATGTCGTGGGAGAGCGCGATCGCCGCCGACATCGCGATGACGTCGCGGCTGTAGAGGGAGAGCTGCATGCCGGCGCGGCCCTGGGTCACGCCGTCGCACATCGCGGGCACGCCGCCGGCGACCTGGGCCAGCCCGCCCGCGCCGATGACGGCCTTCTTCAGCTGCCGCGGGTAGGTCTCGAAGGGCTGGTGGGCCGAGAGCATGTCGTTGTAGCTGGTGACGACGGCCAGGTTGGGCTTGACCCCCGAACGCAGCTCGGCCTTCTCCGCCGGATCCGAGGCGGCGAAGCCGTGGGCGAGGTTGGCGCAGGCCAGCCGGCCCCGCGCGGGGCCGGTCTCGGCGGCGCGGGCGATCCGGGCGAGGTAGGCCGCGCGGGGGCCGGCGCTGCGCGCGACGATCCGCTCGGTGACCTCCTCGAGCACGGGGTGCAGCCGCTCGGGCAGCACGGGCGCCCCGGAGGGGGCGGGGGTCTCGGGGGTGCTCACTGGTCGGTCTCCTGCCAGGCTCGGCCGTCGCGCTCGAGGAGCATCGCGGCGGCGGTGGGGCCGGTCGTGCCGGCGGGGTAGCGCAGGGGCCGCTCGCCGAGCTCGTCCCAGCGCTCGAGGATCGGCTCCACCCACGACCAGGCCGCCTCGACCTCGTCGCGGCGCATGAAGTGGGTGGGGTTGCCGCGCACGACGTCCATGAGCAGCCGCTCGTAGGCGTCGGGCGAGCGCTGCGTGAAGGTCGTGGCGTACGACAGGTCCAGCGACACCGGCCGCAGCCGGATCCCGCCGGGGCCCGGCTCCTTCGCGGTGAGGTGCAGGCGCATGCCCTCGTCGGGCTGCACGAGGATGTGGAGCCGGTTGGCGGTCGTGGCGCCCTCGCTGCCGGGGAACATCGCGTGCGGCGGCTCCTTGAAGACCACGACGATCTCCGAGACGCGGCGGTCCATCCGCTTGCCGGTGCGCAGGTAGAACGGCACGCCGGCCCAGCGCCAGTTCTGCACCTCGGCCTTGAGCGCCACGAAGGTCTCGGTCGAGGAGCCGGCGCGCCCCAGGTCGTCGGAGTACGCCGCGACCGCCTGGCCGTCGACGAGCCCCTGGCGGTACTGCCCGCGCACGGTGTCGCGGTCGACGTCCTGGGGGCCCATCGGCTTGAGCGCCTGGAGCACCTTGAGCTTCTCGTCGCGCACGGTCTCGCGCCCGACGTAGGTCGGCGGCTCCATCGCGGTGAGGCAGAGCAGCTGGAGCAGGTGGTTCTGCACCATGTCGCGCAGCGCGCCCGAGCCGTCGTAGTAGCCCCCGCGCTCGCCGACGCCGAGCGACTCGGCCACGGTGATCTGCACGTGGTCGACCCACCGGGAGTTCCACAGCGGCTCGAGGAAGGTGTTGGCGAAGCGCGTGACCAGGAGGTTCTGCACGCTCTCCTTGCCCAGGTAGTGGTCGATGCGGAAGATCTGCGACTCCTCGAAGACCGCACCGACGGCGTCGTTGACCGCGCGCGCCGAGGCCAGGTCGCGCCCGATCGGCTTCTCCATCACCACGCGCGCGGTCGGGTCGACCACGCCGATCTCGTCGAGGCGCGCGCAGATCGGACCGAAGAGGGCCGGTGCCACCGCGAGGTAGAAGACGCGCACGGCCTCGTCGGGGCCGCCGACGGCCGCGGTGCGGCCGCGGTCCTTGAGCAGGCCGTGCAGCTGGTGCCAGTCGTCGGGCTCCTCGGCGTCGAGCACGAGGTGGTGCAGGCGCCCGACCAGGCGCTGGAGGGCGGCGTCGTAGGTGGCCGGGTCGTGGCCGGCGGGGTCGACGTGGCCGGGCAGGGCCTCGCGCACGAGCTGCTGGTAGCCCTCGGTGTCGAGGTCGCTGCGCGAGACGCCGATGATGCGGAAGTCGTCGGGCAGTTGGCCCTCGAGGTCGCGGTGGAAGAGCGCGGGCAGCAGCTTGCGGAAGGCGAGGTCGCCCGTGCCGCCGAAGACGGTGAAGTCGCAGTGCTCGGGCAGCGCGGCCGCCGCCCCGGCGGGGGTGCCGGGCTGGCTGCTGGGCTGGCCGCCGAGCGGGGGGTGCTTCTGGTCCATGCCTCTACGGTCGCAGGACTTTTGGATCGATACAAGCGCTCTTACGCTTTTTTGTGAACAAAGTCTGTGCTTGACTCCTCGTCGTGACCGACAGCACCGCCTCGCGCCCGGGCTCCCGGCCCGCCCCGCCCGACGGCGTGCGCGGCCCGGTCCCGGCCACAGTCCTGGCTCCGACGACCCCCGCGACCTCGGCCCTGCCCGGCTCGGCGGCCCTCCCCGACACCGGGCCCGGCGGCACCAGCGGCACCGGCACGTCGGCGGGCGCGCTCCTCCACCTCGTGCGCACCGGTCGCGCCGCCACCCGCTCCGACCTCGCCCGCGTCACCGGGCTCTCGCGCAGCGCGGTCACCTCCCGCGTGCACGCCCTGCTCGACGCCGGGCTGCTCGTCGAGGGCGGCGGGTCGACCTCCACCGGCGGCCGCCCGCCCGGCACGCTCGGCCTCGACGTCGACGCCGCGGTGGTCGTCGGCATCGCCGTGGGCCGCTCGCGCAGCCAGCTCGGGCTCTTCGACCTCGCCGGGCGCGAGATCGTCGGCGACACCCGCGACCACGTCGTCGGCACCGCTCCCGGCGTGCTCATGCCCGACGTCGCCGCCCGCCTCGCCGCGCTGCTCGCCGGCACCACCGTGCCGGTCGCCGGCATCGGGATGAGCCTGCCCGGCACGGTCGACCCCGAGACCCGGATGAGCCTCGACGCCCCGGTCATGGGCGGCTGGGACGGCGTCGCGCTGGGCCCCTACCTCGCCGAGGTCTGCCCCGCGCCGCTCCACCTGGCCAACGACACCGCCGCCCTCGCCCACTCCGAGCTCTTCGGCGTCGTGCCGCCCGCCGACGTGCTGGTCGTCAAGGCCTCCACCGGCCTCGGGCTCGGCGTCGTCGCCGACGGCCGCCTGCTCGGCGCCCACCGCGGCATCACCGGCGAGCTGGGCCACACCCGCATCGACGCCGCCGACGGGCTGCTGTGCCGCTGCGGTGCCACCGGCTGCCTGGAGTCGCTGGCCGGCGGCTGGGCCCTGGTCAACACCATGGTCGACGAGGGCCACGACGTGCGCCACGTGCGCGACCTCGTGCAGCTCGCCCTCGACGGCGACACCCTCGCCCGGCAGCTGCTGCGCCAGAGCGGGCGCCACCTCGGCGAGGTGCTCGCCACCGCGGTCAACCTCCTGCACCCCGGCCTGGTCGTCGTGGGCGGCGACATGGGCGCGGCCTTCGACCTCTACACCGCGGGCATCCGCGAGACGGTCTACGCCCGCGCCGCCGCGTCGGTCGTGCGCGACCTCCGCTTCGCCCCTGCCACCCACGGCGAGTCGGCCGGGCTGGTCGGCTGCGCCGCCCTCGCCATCGACGCCGCGCTCACCCCCGCCGCCGTCGACGCGCACCTGCGCGCCTGACCCGACGGGGGCCGACGGCCGGGGGCCGACGGAGGCCGGCCGGGCCGTCGCTCAGCCGGCGCTCACGCCCCCCAGCCGCAGCCAGGTGTCGACGACGGTGTCGGGGTTGAGCGACATCGACTCGATGCCCTGCTCCACCAGCCAGTCGGCGAGGTCGGGGTGGTCGGAGGGGCCCTGGCCGCAGATGCCGACGTACTTGCCCTGGCGCTTGCAGGCCTCGATGGCCGACGACAGCATGTGCAGCACCGCCGGGTCGCGCTCGTCGAAGCCGTCGGCGACCAGCGCGGAGTCGCGGTCCAGGCCCAGGGTCAGCTGGGTCATGTCGTTGGAGCCGATCGAGAAGCCGTCGAAGTGCTCGAGGAAGGCCTCCGGGATCACGGCGTTGGACGGCACCTCGCACATCATGACGACCTTCAGGTCGTTCTCGCCGCGGCGCAGGCCGTGCTCGCCCAGCAGCGCGATCACGCCCTCGGCCTCCGTGACGGTGCGCACGAAGGGGATCATCACCCTGACGTTGGTCAGCCCCATCTCGTCGCGCACGTGGCGCAGCGCCTCGCACTCCATCGCGAAGCACTCCGCGAAGTCGGCCGAGAGGTACCGCGACGCGCCGCGGTAGCCGATCATCGGGTTCTCCTCCTCCGGCTCGTAGCGCGTGCCGCCGACGAGGTTGGCGTACTCGTTGGACTTGAAGTCGCTCATGCGCACGATGACCGGCTCGGGCGCGAAGGCCGCCGCGATCATGGCGATGCCCTCGGCGACGCGCTGCACGAAGAACTCGCGCGGCCCGGCGTAGGCCGCGATGGTCTCCTCGATGTCGGCGCGCAGGTCGCCCGGCAGAGAGTCCGGGTCGGCGGCGAGGTCGAGCAGCGCCTTGGGGTGGATGCCGATCTGGCGGTTGATCACGAACTCCAGGCGGGCCAGGCCCACGCCCTTGTGCGGCAGCCGGGAGAAGGCGAAGGCCTGCTCGGGGGTGCCGACGTTCATCATGATCTTCACCGGCACGTCGGGCATCGAGTCGAGCTCGGTGCGCTCAACGCTGAAGTCGAGCACGCCGTCGTAGACCAGGCCGGTGTCGCCCTCGGCGCACGACACGGTGACCTCGCGGCCGTCGGCGAGGTCACGGGTGCCGCTGCCGGTGCCGACGACCGCGGGGATGCCGAGCTCGCGGGCGATGATCGCGGCGTGGCAGGTGCGCCCGCCGCGGTTGGTGACGATGGCCGAGGCGCGCTTCATGATCGGCTCCCAGTCGGGGTCGGTCATGTCGGCGACGAGCACCTCGCCCTCGTGGAACTCGTGCATGTCGTCGATGGAGCGCATCACGCGCACCGCGCCGGCGCCGATCTTCTGCCCGATGGCGCGGCCCTCGACGACGACGTCGGCGCCCGCGGTGGTCTTCGCCTCGATCTTGAAGCGCTCGAGCGTGCCGCCGCGGCGCGACTGCACGGTCTCGGGGCGGGCCTGGAGCACGTAGAGCCGCCCGTCGAGTCCGTCCTTGCCCCACTCGATGTCCATCGGGCGTCCGTAGTGCTCCTCGATGGTCAGCGCGTGACGGGCCAGCTCCTCGACCTCGTCGTCGGTGAGGCTGAAGAGCCGGCTCTCGGCCGGGTCGACCTCGACGAACTCCGTGGTGCGGCCCACGGTCTGGTCGTCGGTGTAGACCATCTTGGTGGCCTTGCCGCCGATGCCGCGCTTGAGCAGCGCGGGCCGGCCCGCGCGCAGGGCGGGCTTGTAGACGTAGAACTCGTCGGGATTGACCGCGCCCTGCACGACGCCCTCACCCAGCCCGTAGGCCGAGGTCACGAACACGGCGTCGTCGAAGCCCGACTCGGTGTCCATGGTGAACATGACGCCCGAGGAGCCGATGTCGGAGCGCACCATGCGCTGCACGCCGGCCGAGAGGGCCACGGCGTCGTGCTCGAAGCCGTGGTGCACGCGGTAGGCGATGGCGCGGTCGTTGTAGAGCGAGGCGTAGACCTCGCGGATCGACAGCAGCACCGCGTCGATGCCGCGCACGTTGAGGAAGGTCTCCTGCTGCCCGGCGAAGGAGGCGTCGGGCAGGTCCTCCGCGGTCGCCGAGGACCGTACGGCGAACGACGGCTGCTCCCCCGACCCGTCGCCCGCGTCGGAGCCGCCGGCGCCGGCGACGAGCTGGTCGTAGGCGGCGCGCACGTCGGCCTCGAGGTCGGCCGGGAAGGGCTGGGCCACGACCTCCTCGCGGATGGTGCGGCCGACCTCGGCCAGGCGCCGCACGTCGTCGGTGTCGAGGTCGCGCAGCAGCCCGCTGATGCGCTCCTTCAGGCCGGTGTCGCCGATGAAGTGGTGGAAGGCCTCGGAGGTGGTGGCGAAGCCGTCGGGCACGCGCACGCCGAGGTCGGTGAGGTGGGAGACCATCTCGCCGAGGGAGGCGTTCTTGCCGCCGACCTGCTCGATGTCGCCCATGCCGAGGTCGGAGAACCACCGCACGTTGACGGTGGACCCGGGCTGCCCGCCGGCGGGGCTCGGGGTGGAGGTCTCGGTCATGGGGTGGTGCCTCTCTGTCGACGGGTCTGCTCGCCTCGCCGGGACTGCTCGCGGCGCAGGGACTGGATGATGAGGGCCGAGATCTCCTCGACCGACTTCGCGGAGGAGTCGATCGTCGGGACCCGGTGGGCGTTGAAGAGGTCGGTGGCGCGGCGCAGCTCCCAGCGGCACTGCTCGGCCGAGGAGTAGCGCGACCCCGGTCGGCGCTCGTTGCGCACCCGGCTGAGCCGGTCGACGGTGGTGGTGAGCCCGAAGCACCGCTCCTGGTACTGCTGCACCGGCTCGGGCAGGTGGCTGCGCTCGAGGTCCTCGTCGACCAGCGGGTAGTTGGCCACGAAGAGCCCGTGCTGGAGCGCGAGGTACATGCTCGTGGGGGTCTTGCCGCACCGCGAGGGCGCCAGCAGGATCACGTCGGCCTTGTCCAGCGCGCGCAGGCTCTGCCCGTCGTCGTGCTCGATGGTGAACTCCACCGCGGCCATCCGCTCGTTGTAGCGGTGCACGTCGCCCACACCGTGCAGGCGCAGCGGCTGGCGCACGCCGCGCTGGCCCAGCAGCCCCTCGACCTGCTCGATGTGGACGCCGAAGAAGTCGATCACCGGGGCGCGGGTGCGCAGCAGCTCGGCGCGCACCTCGTCGTTGGCCGCGGTGACGAAGGCCAGCGGGGCCTGGCCGTGGTCGAGCAGCGTGTCGAGGGCGGCCACGACCTCCTGCGCGTCGGCGACGGTGGAGATGAAGGGGATGACCGTGCGGTCGAAGGTGCGGTCGGGGAACTGCAGCAGCAGCGCGTTGCCCATCGTCTCCGCGCTGATCCCGGTGGAGTCGGAGAGGAAGAAGACCGGCACCACGTCGTCGGCCCCGGGACGCGCCTCCTCCGGGATCGGGTCGGTCTGCGACATGTGGGCCCTCCAGCGGCTCCCGCCCCGGGCGGCGCGGTGCTCGGGAGGCTACCGCGCACCGCGCCCGGACGCAGGTGACGTCCGCCACCACGGACGGTGCCGGCGCGGGCACCACCCGGCCTCGCGGGCCGCGGGCTCGACGTACCTGCTAGACCTTGGCCATGACCATGACCACCGCCCTGGGCGGCACCCCCTGCACGACCGTCGGCGACCTGCCCGCCGTCGGCGCCACCGCGCCCGAGGTCCGCCTCGTCGGCTCCGACATGTCGGAGGTGACCCGCACCCCGGGCCGCCGCACGGTGCTCAACATCTTCCCCAGCGTCGACACCAGCGTGTGCGCGGCCAGCGTCCGCGAGTTCAACGCCCGGGCCGCCGGGCTGGCCGACACCGAGGTCGTGTGCGTGTCGCAGGACCTCCCCTTCGCGCTCCGGCGCTTCTGCGGCGCCGAGGGCATCGAGGCCGTCACCGTGGCCTCGGGCTTCCGCTCCACCTTCGGCGACGACTACGGCGTGCGCCTGGCCGACGGCGGCTTCGCCGGCCTGCTGGCCCGCTCGGTGGTCGTGCTCGACGCCGACGGCACGGTGCTGCACTCCCAGCTGGTGCCCGAGATCGGCCAGGAGCCCGACTACGACGCCGCGGTCGCCGCGCTGGGCTGAGCGCTCCCGCGGCCACGCTCGGCCGCGACCATGGCCGCCGCCCCGACCGCGGGCCCCAGCGCCAGCACCACGAGCGCCAGGCGCCACGACACCGCGTCGACCAGCGCCGGCACCAGCCACAGGGTGAGCGTGGTGGTGGCGTAGCCCAGCGCGAGCTGCACCGAGAGCGCACCGCCCACGCTGCCGGGCGGGGCGCTCTCGGTGACCATGGCGGAGAACTGCGCGGAGTCGGCGATCACCCAGAAGCCCCAGAAGGCGCAGAGCCCCACGACCACCCCCAGCGGCGCGACCGGGTAGCTCGCGGCCAGCACCAGCGCGGCGCCGCCGGAGCAGACCAGGCTCAGCAGCGCCGCGCGCGGGCGGCCCCACCGGTCACCGAGCACGCCGCCGAGCAGGCAGCCCAGCGCGCCGACCCCGATGCAGGCGGAGGCCAGCACCCCGGCGTACGCCGCCGCGTCGGGGCGGGCGGCGACCTGCGGCAGCGCCAGCAGGAAGGCGCCGACGCCGGCCCACATGGCGTAGAGCTCCCACATGTGCCCGACGTAGCCGAGGTCGGCCAGCAGCACGTCGCGGCGCGCCAGCGCCCGGAAGCCGGCGCCGAGACTGACCGGGCCGCGGGCCACCGCGTGCGGTCCCTCCCCCCGCACCGCGGCGAGCAGCAGGCCGCCCGCCACCGCCAGCGCGCTGGTGACGCCCACGACGACCCGCCAGTCCGGGCCCGCGGCCCCGGTCCCGCCACCGGCGAGGCCGCCCACCAGGTGGGGCAGGGCCGAGCCGAGGGTGAGCGCGCCGATCATCAGCCCCAGCGCCACACCCCGCCCGCGCAGGAACCACGCCGAGACCTCCTTGAGCGCCACGGGGTAGAACAGCGCCAGGCAGACCCCGGTGAGCAGCCGCAGCGGCACGGCGAGCGCGAGGCCGTCGGCGAGGAGCAGCCCTGCGGTGCAGGCGGCCGCGCCGAGCGCCCCGGCGGCCATGAGGGCCCGGCCCGGCAGCGCGTCGGCCAGCCCCAGCACGGCCGAGCCGACCGCGCCGAGCACGAAGCCGACCTGCACCGCGATGGTCAGCGCCGCGGCGCCCCCGCTGCCCAGGCCCCAGGCGACCTCGAGGCGCGGCACGACGGCGGTGGCGGAGAACCACACGCCCATCGTCAGCAGCGTGCTCGCCGCCACCACCGTCAGCGCCCACGCCGGCGAGCTGCGCGGCCCGGCGTCCGTGGTCGTGGCGGGGGGCACGCGGGTCAGCGGCCGCGCAGCGGCCGGGTGTCGTCGCCGGTGTCGTCGCTCGTGTCGTCGCCGGTGTTGTCGGCAGGGCCCTGGCCGGGGCCGCGCTCGTGGGCTCGGGCGCGCAGCTCGTCGGGGTCGACGTCGCCGCGGCGCAGCGCGTCGTCGTGGCGGTCCATCTCGGCCCGCTCGGCGTCGCCCTGCTCGGCCAGCTCGGTGTCGGAGCCGCGGTGGGGCGCGGGGCCCTGGCCGGTGCGGGCCAGCAGCAGCTCGTCGAGGTAGCGCAGCACGACGGCCACCACGGCCACGACCGGCACGGAGAGGAAGGCGCCGGCGACGCCGAAGAGGGTCGAGCCGAGCACGATGGAGAGCAGCACGACGCCGGCGTGCAGGCGCAGGCTCTTGCCCTGCAGCCACGGCAGCAGCACGTTGCCCTCGAGCTGCTGCACGGCGAGCACGATGAGCAGCACGATCACGGCGGCGACCCAGCCGTTGGCCACCAGCGCGACCAGCACCGCGACGGCGCCGATGGTGATGGCGCCGACGATGGGGGCGAAGGCGGCCACGAAGGTGAGCACGGCCAGCGGCCCGGCCAGCGGCACGCCCACGATCACCAGGCCGAGGCCGATGAGCACGGCGTCGATGAGGCCGACCAGCGCCTGGGTGCGGATGAAGCTGCCCAGGGTCGACCAGGCGCGGCGCAGCACCTCGGAGAGGTGGGAGCCGACGCCGCCACCGGAGACGTGGGTCAGCCACGGCAGGAAGCGGTGGCCGTCCTTGATGAAGAAGAAGGTGAGCACGAGGGTCAGCACGAGGTTGACCAGCGCGTTGGTGACCGCGCTGACCCCGACCAGCAGGCCCGAGGCGATCGAGCTGGCGCTCGACTGCAGCTGCGACTGGGCGGCGGCCACGGCGTCGTCGAGCTGGCCCTCGGTCACCGGCAGGCTGCTGCTCAGCAGCTGGTCGCGCAGCTTGAGCAGGCCCTTCGAGGCGCTGTCGGCGATGTCGGCGACCTGCGAGCCCACGGAGGGGGCGATGAAGGTGACCACGCCGGCCACCACCGCGAGGGCCCCGATGATGACCAGGCCCGCGGCCAGGCCCCCCGGCACCGGCGTGCGGCGCTGCAGCCAGTGCGCCGCGGGCGCGAGCACGGTGGTGACGATCAGCGCGAGGACGATCGGCAGCAGGATGCTCCACAGGTACTGCACGGCCTCGCCCAGCACGTAGGCGCCGACCACGATCACCAGCCAGCGCAGCGTCCAGCGCGAGAGCCAGTGGACGCCGCGCCCGATCTCCTGCTCGCGGGTGGCCGCGCCCGGGTGGCGCGCGGCGGGGGTCTGCTCGGAGGAGGTCACGATCGGCCATCCTGTCAGCGCGCGGGTGCCCGGGCCTACACCGCGTGGGGGGAGCGCCTAGACCGTGCGGGCGGGGCGTGCCGCGTGCTGCGGCACCGCATCGGCGCCCACCCGGCGAGGCCACCAGAAGCGGTCTCCCAGCAGCACGGCCAGCGCCGGCACGAGCACGGTGCGCACCACGAGGGTGTCGAGCAGCACGCCGACGCAGATGATCGTGCCGACCTGCGCGAGCACCACCAGCGGCAGCACGCCGAGGACGGCGAAGACCGCGGCGAGCAGGATGCCCGCGCTGGTGATCACCCCGCCGGTGGCGGTCAGCGCGCGCAGCATGCCCTCGCGCGAGCCGTGGGCCGCGGCCTCCTCGCGGGCGCGGGTGACGAGGAAGATGTTGTAGTCCACGCCCAGCGCCACCAGGAAGAGGAAGGCCAGCAGCGGCACCCCGCTGTCGAGGGCGCTGAAGCCCAGCACCTGGGTGAAGAGCCACCACGAGGCGCCGAGGCTGGCGGCGTAGGTCGCGACCACGGTGGCCACCAGCAGCAGCGGCGCGACCACCGAGCGCAGCAGGAGCAGCAGCGCGCCGAGCACGAGCAGCAGGATGATCGGCAGGATCAGCAGCCGGTCGCGGGCGGCGCCCTCCCCGGCGTCGAGGGCCTGGGCCTCGCTGCCGGTCACGTGGGTGTCGTCGAAGCCCTCGAGGTCCTCGCGCAGGGTCTCGATCGCGTCGGCGGCCTGCGTGCTGCCGGGGGCGGCGTCGAGCACGGCGTCGACCTGGGTGATCCCGGCCCCGCTCGCGCTGATGCTCGCGCTGGCCACGCCCGCGCTGCCCTCGACGGCGGCCAGCACCTCCTCGCCGTCGGCGCGGGTCAGCACCTGGGTGGGGTCGGAGACCCCCGCGGGGAAGGACTCACCGAGCCGGGTCGAGGCCGCGATGGCCTCGGGCTCCTCCAGGAACTGCTCGGCCTGGTCGAGGCCGGTGTCGATGCGGAAGAGGCCGACGGCGAGCACCGCGAGGAGCACGAGGGTCCCGGCCACGAAGGCGGCGGGGCGTCGGGCCACCTGCACGCCGACCTTGTGCCACAGCGAGTCGCTCTCGGCCAGCGGGGCCTCGCCGACGCGGGGCACCCGGGGCCAGAAGACCCAGCGCCCGAAGCACACCAGCGCGGCCGGCAGCACGACGAGCGCGAAGGTCGCGGCGATCACCACGCCGATGGCGCAGGCCAGCCCGAGGCCGCGGGTGGTCGGCACGAGGGAGAGCAGCAGGGTCAGCAGGCCGAGCACCACCGTCACCGAGCTCGACAGCACCGCCTCCGCCGTACGCCGCAGCGCCGTGGCCATCGCCCGGTGCCGCGACTCCTCGTGGCGCAGCTCGTCGCGGTAGCGCGAGATCAGCAGCAGTGCGTAGTCGGTGCCGGCGCCGAAGACCAGCACCGAGAGGATGCCGACGGTCGACTCGTCCCAGGCCACGCCCAGCCCGGCCATCGCCTGCGTCGAGGCCACCGCGGCCAGGCGGTCGGCGACGCCGACGACGGTCAGCGGCACCAGCCACAGCACGGGGCTGCGGTAGGTGAGGATCAGCAGGATCGCCACGACCGCGGCGGTGGCGCCGAGCAGGCGGAAGTCGGCGCCGTCGAAGACCGCGGCCAGGTCGGCCTGGATCGCGGCGGGCCCGGTGACCTGGGCCGTCACCCCGGCGGGCACGCCCTCGTCGAGCCGCTCGCGCAGCTCGGTCACCGCGTCGGCGGTGTCGGTGGCCGAGCCCGCCGCCACCGGCACCACCACGATCGCCGCGGTGCCGTCCTCGGCCACGGTGACCGGGCCGTCGGGGCCGGTGGCCACGCCGCCGACCTCCTCGCCCAACCGGCCGAGCTCGCGCACGGTCGCGTCGTCGAAGGTGCCCTCGTCGGCGGTCAGCACCACCACGGCCGCGCTGGAGTCGTCCTCGGGCAGGGCGTCGCGCAGCTCGGTGCCCTGGGTGCTGTCGAGACCGGCCGGCACGCTGTCGGTGCTGCGGGCCTCGCGCTCCCCCTCGCCCACGAAGAGGATCGCGAGCACGGCGAGCAGGAGGGGCACGAGGGCGACCAGGGCGGCGGTGCGGCGGCCCGTGACCACCCCGGTCACGCGGTCGCTCAACGAGGACGACATGGCAGGCTCCTGGGGCTCGACGTAGGCTTGGGGCGTTGGTTCGGAACCTTAGTCACTAAGTTGGTGAAACAAAATCTCCGAGGCCCCCACCCCGCCCGAGGGTCCCCTCTCGGCCCAGCTGCTGCGCGACGTCGTCGACCGCGCCGTGCGGGTGCGCCACGAGCTGGCCCGCCGCTCGCGGGTCAGCGACTCCGAGCTGTCGGCCCTCGAGCACCTCGTGCGCGAGCCGATGGGACCGGCCGAGCTGGCCCGGCTCCTCGAGGTCAGCACCGCGGCGTCCACCGGCGTCGTCGACCGGCTCCAGACCAAGGGACACGTGCAGCGCGAGCCCCACGCCGAGGACCGCCGGCGCACGGTCGTCACCCTCACCGACTCCGGGCGCGCCGAGATCCTGGGCCACCTGATGCCGATGTTCGAAGCGCTGCGGGCCCTCGACGCCGACCTCGACGACACCGAGCGCGCCGTCGTCGCCCGCTACCTGCGCGGCGCCGCCGCGGCCTTCGAGACCGTCACCGGCCCTCCTCCCGCGCCGCGATCCACCACCTGACCGCCACCTGGCCACCGCCTGACCCGCGGCCGAGCGTCCCCCGGCCCCACCCGCGACCCGGGCGGCTGTTGCCAGGCCGGTCGCCGGGCAGCAGGATGGCGGAGGTGCGCAGGACAAGACACCTCTCAGGCCCCCGACCCCTCCCCGCGGTGCTCGCCGCCGGCCTCGCCGCCGTGCTGGCCCTCGGTCTCGCCTCGGCCCCCGGCGGCGCAGCCGCCGCCCCGAGCGCGGACCCCGCGACCACGACCCCGGCCGCCACCGTGCGCGTCGCCGACACCCCCACCACCGACCGCGCCGTGCCGCGCGTGCGCTTCCGCGACTGCGGCCGCTTCCGCTGCGCCCGCGTGCCCGCCCCGCTCGACTACGACGCCCCCGACGGCGCCACGGTCAGCCTCGCCGTGCTCAAGGTGCCCGCCCGCAAGCCCTCGCGCCGCCTCGGCACCCTCTTCGTCAACCCCGGCGGCCCCGGCGGCTCGGCCACCGAGTTCGCCACCTACGCCGGGCAGTTCCTCGGCGCGACGGTGCGCAACCGCTTCGACATCGTCGGCATCGACCCGCGCGGCGTGGGCGGCACGGCCGACCTGCTCTGCGAGGGACGGGGCCAGGTCGGGTACCCCCGCCAGGCCTACCCCCGCACGTCGACGCAGATCGACCGCTGGCTGGCCTTCGACGCCCAGGAGCGGCGGCTGTGCGAGGGCCGCCGGATCCTCGACCACATGAGCACCGCCGACGTCGCCCGCGACATGGACCACGTGCGCCGGGCCCTGCGCGAGGACACCGTCAGCTACTTCGGCGCCTCCTACGGCAGCATGCTCGGCTCCACCTACGCCGCACTCTTCCCCTCCTCGGTGCGCGCGCTCGTCGTCGACGGCGTGCTCGACCCCGTGGAGTGGACCAGCGGGCGCGACGGCACCGGCACCACGGTGCCCGTCACCACCCGCCTCGGCAGCGGCGAGGGCTCCCGCGAGGCCCTCGTCGCGGGCCTCGCCGCGTGCGACGCGGCCGGGCGCCCCGCCTGCCCCGTGGCCGGCGACGCCCTCGGCGCCTGGGACACCGTGGCCGACCGGCTCCAGGACGACCGCGCCCTCGGCCGCGCGATCCGGCTGAGCTACGACGACTTCGTCGGCACCACCCTCGGCCTGCTCTACGCCGGCGACCTGTCCACCGTCGCGCAGATGACCGCCCGGGCCCGCCGCGCGATCCGCGCCCAGGACGCCCGCGGTCGCGGCGCCGGGACCGGCGCGGCCGTGGCCGACCTCGCCGCCGTACGCCGCGCCGCCGCGCGCACCGTCGACGCCCTGCCCTTCCCCGGCCCCGACGAGACCGTGCTGGCCCGCACCGGCTCGACGCCCTCCGCCTCCGGCACGTCGGCGCGGGCGCGGATCGCGATCAGCGGCGCCTTCCACGGCGTGCTCTGCTCCGACAGCGTCAACCCGTCCTCCACCGACGTCTGGCCCACCGCCGCCGACACCGCCGACGCCGCCGCGCCCGACTTCGGCCCGCTGTGGACCTGGTCCTCCTCGGCGTGCGTGGGCTGGCCCGGCTCGGGCGACGACGCCTACCGCGGTCCCTTCGCCACCGACGCCGCCGACCGGATGCTCATCGTCAACAACCGCTACGACCCCGCCACCCCGCTCACCGGCGCCCTGGCGCTGCAGGGCGAGACGGGCGCCCGCCTGGTCACCGCCCAGGCCTACGGCCACGTCGCCACGGGCACCAACCGGTGCGCCACCCGCGCGGTGTCGGACTTCCTGGTCTCCGGCGTCGCCCCGGCGGCCGACCGGACCTGCTCGGGGGTCGGTCCCTTCGGGTGAGCCTCCCGGCGAGGGGCACCCCCGGACGGCTGCACTTCCCCGCGTGAGAGGTCGCGGACGGGCCCGATCCGGCCCGTCCGCGACCGGCGCACACGGGACCTCAACAGAACCTCGAAAAAAATCTGCATCTTTTGAGTTTCAACGAGTGCGGGCCCGGGCATGAAGGTGTCAGGCACCCAGAACAAGCGCTCCCCGCCCCCGACCCGGTCACGCACCGGCCCTCGGGGGCGGGTCGCATTTACCGGCGGCTGCACGTCGCGCCGCCCGCTGCCCCCCGCGTCGGCGAGGGGCCGGGAACAGCAGAAGGCCGGACCACCCTGGGGTGATCCGGCCTTCCGTCGTCGTGCTGTCCCGAGGAGCTGTCCTCGGGTCCACGTGCGCGAGGGGGGAGTTGAACCCCCACGTCCTTTCGGACACACGGACCTGAACCGTGCGCGTCTGCCTATTCCGCCACTCGCGCGTGAAGCGACTGCACGGTATCCCAGACGCGAGGCCATCCCCAAACCCGGGCCGACCCCCCGCTCGGGGTGACCAGCCGCACGGCCCCGTCCCGTTACGATCGTCGGCAACCCGGGCACACACCGGGTCGCTAGGCCTGCCATGCGCGGGCCGCGCACCGACCAGTGCCGACACGATGGCCAGCACCAGGGCCGACACCAGGGAAGGAGGCGACACGGTGGGTGGGATCCAGAAGTTCGAGCAGCGCCTCGAGAGCATGATCTCCGGCGCGTTCGCCCGCGCCTTCCGCTCCGCGGTGCAGCCGGTGGAGATCGCGGCCGCCCTGCAGCGCGAGTGCGACAACAACGCGCAGATCCTCTCTCGCGAGCGCCGCCTGGTGCCCAACGCCTTCCACGTCGAGCTGTCGATCACCGACCTCGACCGCCTCGCGCCCTACGACACCGCGCTGGCCGACGACCTCACCGGCCAGCTCCAGGAGCACGCCGACGCGCAGGGCTACTCCTTCCCCGGCCCGATCAGCATCGAGTTCGAGGAGTCCGGCGACCTCACCACCGGTCGCTTCCGCATCCGCAGCCGCGCGCAGGCGCGCGTGACGGGCAACGCCACCCACACCCAGGTCAGCCGGGCCCGCGCGATCCTCGAGGTCAACGGCACCCGCCAGCCGCTGCACCCGCCCGGCGTGGTCGTGGGTCGCGGCAACGACGCCGACCTGCGCATCAACGACCCCGGCGTGAGCCGCCGCCACATCGAGTTCCGCGTCGCGGCCCGCACGATCGGCACCCGCGAGGGCGTCCACATCGAGGTCCACGACCTGGGCTCGACCAACGGCATGCTCGTCAACGGCCAGAAGATGAGCCGCTCGATCGCCGACGACGGCACCGAGGTGCGCATCGGCAACACCACGCTGACGGTCCGCATCGTCGAGGAGCGCATCGATGTCTGAGCTCACCCTGCTGCTGGTCCGCATCGCCTACCTGGCGATCCTGTGGATCTTCGTGCTCTCGGCCATCTCGGTCATCCGCTCCGACATGTTCGGCGCGCGCGTGCCCGAGGCCGCCCGCGGCCGGGGGCAGAAGGCGCCGAAGGAGAAGAAGGCCAAGGCGGCCAAGCCCCGGCGCGGCTCCCCCACCCACGTGCTGGTCGTGGAGGGCTCCAGCGCCGGCGAGCGCGCCGAGCTCGACCAGGCCCCCATCCTCATCGGCCGCGGCAACGACGCGGCGATCCGCCTCGAGGACGACTACGTCTCCACCCGCCACGCCCGGATCGCCGCCGCCGGCGACCAGTGGTTCGTGGAGGACCTCGGCTCCACCAACGGCACCTACATCGGCACGGTCCGCATCACGCAGCCGACCACGATCACCCTCGGCACCCAGGTGAGGATCGGCAAGACCATCCTGGAGCTGCGCAAGTGAGCTCCCCGACGCTGGTCCTCGACTACTCCGCCATCTCCGACGTCGGGCGGGTGCGCAAGGACAACCAGGACTCCGGGTACGCCGGCCCCTGGCTGCTCAGCGTCTGCGACGGCGTCGGCGGCGCGGCGCGCGGCGACATCGCCAGCGGCACCGCCGTGCAGCAGCTGCGCCGCCTCGACGAGCAGCCCCCCGGCGAGCTGGCCCCCGACGACCTGGTCGGCCAGGTCGCGGGCGCCCTGCACCGCGCGCACGACCGCATCGGTGAGCTGGTCGACGAGGACCCCGCCCTCAACGGCACCAGCACCACCGCCACCGTGCTGCTCTTCGACGGCCACCGCGTCGCCGTCGGCCACGTCGGCGACAGCCGGGCCTACCTCTACCGCGACGGCCGCATCAGCCAGCTCACCAGCGACCACACCTTCGTGCAGAGCCTCATCGACGAGGGCCGCATCACCGAGGCGGAGGCGCGGGTCCACCCCCACCGCAACCTCATCCTCAAGGCCCTCGACGGCATCCACGAGGCCGAGCCCGACCTCTTCCTCGTCGAGCTCGAGGCCGGCGACCGGCTCTTCCTGTGCAGCGACGGCGCCTGCGGCGTGCTCGACGACGCCCGGCTGGCCGACATCCTCTCCTCCGGCACCCCCGACTACGCCGCCGTCGAGCTGGTGCGCGCCAGCCTCGAGGCGGGCAGCTCCGACAACGTCACCTGCATCGTCGCCGACGTGCTCGACGAGACCGGCGCGGCCCAGCGCGCCGACGAGCTCGCCGCCCTCGAGCCGCTGCTGGTCGGTGCGGCCGCCGAGCTGCGCCGCCGGGTGCCGCGCGGCACCCGCAGCCCCAGCCTCTTCCGCGGCCACCGCTCCGGCGACACCGGCGAGCTCGAGCCCGTGCTCGCCGAGATCCCCGAGGGTCTGCCGCCCGACGCCCACGCGATCCCGTCGGACCCCATCGACCCCGAGGCCGCCCGCTACGCCCTGCGCCCGCCGGCACGCTTCGGCTGGCTGCGCTGGGTGATGGTGGCCGCCGTGGTCGGCGGCCTGGTGTGGATCGCCGCGGCCGCGGCCTGGTCCTGGAGCCAGCAGCAGTACTTCGTCAGCGAGGAGGAGGGCGTCGTCTACATCTACCGCGGCGTCAACACCGAGCTGCCCGGTGCCTCGCTCTACGAGCCCTACGAGCGCACCAACGTCGACCTCGACCGGCTCACCGAGCTGCAGGCCGACAACGTCCGCCAGGGCATGAGCGCCGGCAGCCTCGACGGCGCCCGCCAGATCATCGAGAACCTCGTGGCCGCGATGGAGGACGAGACCGCCGACTCCGGCACCGACTCGGGCACCGACTCCGGCAGTGACGCGGGCACCGGTGACGCCGGCACCGAGCCGGGCGCCGACGCCTCGTCCAGCCCGGCCACCGCGGGAGCCCGCTGATGGCCGCCCGCACCGCGCTGCCCGCGCAGGGCGCCAACCCGATCATCGGCTTCGTCCACCGGCGCCGTCGCGGCGCCGAGCTCTTCCTGCTGGTGCTCGCCCTCGCGGTCGGCATCGGCGCCTACGCCGCGGTCGGCATCGGCGTGCAGGGGCGGGTGCCGGCCGACATCGTCGGCTACGGCGGCTGGCTGACCGCGCTGGTCGTGGCCGCCCACGTGGTCGTGCGCATCGTCGCGCCGTACGCCGACCCGGTGCTGCTGCCGGTCGTGGCCGCGCTCAACGGCCTCGGCCTGGCCTTCATCCACCGCGTCGACCTGGTCGACGGCACCGACCTGGCCCGCAACCAGCTGATCTGGATGACCCTCGGCGCGGTGCTCTTCATGGTCACCCTCGTCGTGCTGCGCGACCACCGGGTGCTGACCCGCTTCACCTACACCGCCGGGCTCAGCGCGATCGTGCTGCTCCTGCTGCCGATGATGCCGGTCCTCGGCACCGAGATCCGCGGCGCTCGGATCTGGATCTCGCTGGGCCCCTTCAGCTTCCAGCCCGGCGAGGTGGCCAAGGTCCTGCTGGTCATCGCCTTCGCGGGCTACCTCGTGCTCCACCGCGACGCGCTCGCGCTCGCGGGGCGCCGCGTGCTCTTCGTCGACCTGCCCCGCGGGCGCGACCTGGGCCCGATCCTCGGCATGTGGCTGGTCAGCCTGGGCATCCTCGTCTTCCAGAAGGACCTCGGCTCGAGCCTGCTCTTCTTCGGCCTCTTCCTGGTGATGCTCTACGTCTCCACCGAGCGGCCCGGGTGGCTCGTGGTCGGCGGCGCGCTCTTCCTCGGCGGCGCCCTCACCGCCTGGCGGCTCTTCGGCCACGTGCAGACCCGCGTGTCGGTGTGGCTGGACCCCTTCGCCTACTACGGCGAGGGCACCAACGACACCGGCTTCCAGAACGTCGAGGGCCTCTTCGGCATGGCCTGGGGCGGCCTGCTGGGCCGCGGCTTCGGCGGCGGCGACCCGACCCGCATCCCGATCGTGGAGTCCGACTTCATCATCGCCGGCCTCGGCGAGGAGCTCGGCCTGACCGGCGTCATCGCCATCCTGCTGCTCTACGGCCTCATCGTGGAGCGCGCGCTGCGCGCCGCGATCATCTCCCGCGACGGCTTCGGCAAGCTGCTGGCCACGGGCCTGGGCAGCGTCTTCGCGCTGCAGGTCTTCGTCGTCATCGGCGGCGTCACCGGCCTCATCCCGCTCACCGGGCTCACCACGCCCTTCCTGTCGCAGGGCGGGTCCTCGCTGGTCGCCAACTGGGTGGTCATCGCCCTGCTGCTGCGCATCTCCGACCTCGCCCGGAGCCCGGTGCCCGACCTCACCGCCGACGCCGAGGACGACGCCGACGAGTCGACCCAGGTGATCAAGCTCTGACCACCCCGACCCGCCGACCGAGCGCCACCCCCGTCAGCGCCCCCGCCAGCACCCGCCCAGGAGAGGAGCACCACCGGTGAACAAGCCCATCCGCACGGTCTCGGTCGGCATCATGCTGCTGTTCCTCGCCCTGATGCTCAACGTGACCTACCTGCAGTACTGGCGCGCCGACAGCCTCGACAGCGACCCCGAGAACCGCCGCGCGGTCGACGCGACCTTCTCCCAGGAGCGGGGCGCGGTGCTCGTGGGTCGGCAGGCCGTCGCCGAGAGCGTGCCCTCCGACGACCGCTACGAGTTCCAGCGCACCTACGCCAAGCCGCTGCTCTACGCCCACGCCACGGGCTGGTTCAACTACTACAACGCCCAGTCCAGCGACTGCACGACCTGCCAGCAGTGGATCGAGCAGACCCAGAACGACATCCTCTCCGGCGACGACGACCGGCTCTTCGTGACCCGGCTGGTCGACCTGCTCAGCAACCAGGGCCAGAAGGGCGGCAACGTCCAGCTCACCCTCGACCCCGAGGCGCAGCAGGCCGCCTTCGACGGCCTGCGCCAGACCATCGGGCCCGACGGCCAGGGCTCGGTCGTCGCGCTCGACCCGCGCACCGGCAAGGTCCTCGCGATGGTCTCGCTGCCGTCCTTCGACCCCAACCGGCTGGCCTCCCACGACCTCAGCGAGGTCAACGCCGCCTACGAGCAGCTCGACGCCGACGAGGACGACCCGCTCAACAACCGCGCCATCCAGACCACGCTCCCGCCGGGGTCGACCTTCAAGATCGTCACGGCCGCCGCGGCGATCGAGAGCGGCGAGTACACCGCCGCCGACCAGGTGCCCGGCGGTGCGACGTACCAGCTGCCGCTGACCTCGGGCGAGACCGGGCTGATCGACAACGAGGGCCGCTCCTGCGGCACGAGCCTCATCCCCTTCGCCCAGGCGATGGAGCAGTCGTGCAACACCACCTTCGCGCGCCTGGCCGTCGAGGTCGGCGCCGACGCGATGCGCGACCAGGCCGAGGCGTTCGGCTTCAACGAGGAGTACTTCGACGACCTGCAGCCGCAGGCCGAGTCGGTCTTCCCCACCGACATGAACGAGCCGGAGACCGGCCAGAGCGGCATCGGCCAGTTCGAGGTGCGGGCCACGCCGCTGCAGATGGCCATGGTCGCGGCCGGCATCGCCAACGACGGGAAGGTCATGCGGCCCTACCTCGTCGACGAGGTGCAGTCGCCGGAGTTCGAGCGGATCGAGGCCACCGAGCCCGAGCTGCTCTCCGAGGCGGTCAGCGAGTCGACGGCCAACCAGGTCACCGAGCTCATGGTCTCCACCGTCGACAACGGCACGGCCTCGCCGGCCGCGATCGACGGCATCAGCGTGGCCGGCAAGACCGGCACGGCCCAGAGCGGCATCGACGACGTGCCGCCCTACGCCTGGTTCACGTCCTTCGCCCCGGCCGACGACCCCCAGGTCGCCGTGGCCATCGTCATCCAGAAGGCCCCCGGCATCGACCGCGGCGAGATCGCCGGCGGCCTGCTCGGCGGGCCCATCGCCAAGGCCGTCATGGAGGCCGTGATCCGATGACCACCTCGATGCCCGAGATCGGCGGCTCCGCCGACGACGCTGGCCGCTACCGCCTCGACGCCCGCATCGCCACGGGCGGCATGGGCGCGGTCTGGCGGGCCACCGACACGACGCTGGGTCGCACGGTGGCGGTCAAGCTGCTCAAGAGCGAGTACGCCGACGACCCGTCGTTCCGGTCGCGCTTCGAGACCGAGGCCCGCCACGCGGCCTCGCTGCACCACCCCCACATCGCCGCGGTCTACGACTTCGGCGAGGCGCAGAGCGCCGACGGGTCCGGCGTGCCGCGGCCCTACCTCGTGATGGAGCTCGTGGAGGGCCAGCCGCTCTCGGCGCTGCTGCGCCCGGGCCAGCCGATGGACCCCGACGTCGCCCGCGACCTGGTGGCCCAGGCCGCCGACGGCCTGGCCGCGGCCCACGCCGCGGGCATCGTGCACCGCGACGTGAAGCCGGCGAACCTGCTGGTCACCGCCGACCGGCAGGTCAAGATCACCGACTTCGGCATCGCCCGCGCGGCCCAGTCGGTCGGGCTGACCCAGACCGGCCAGGTCATGGGCACGCCGCAGTACCTCTCCCCCGAGCAGGCCCGCGGCACCACCGCGACCGGCGTCTCCGACGTCTACAGCCTCGGCGTCGTGGCCTTCGAGTGCCTGGCCGGGCGTCGTCCCTTCCAGGGCGACACCCCGGTCACCACCGCCCTGGCCCACCTGAACCAGCCCGTGCCCGACCTGCCGGCCGCGGTGCCCGCAGACCTCGCCCGCGTCGTGCGCCGGGCCCTGGCCAAGGAGCCCGCCGAGCGGTACGCCGACGCCGCGGCCTTCGCCGCCGCGCTGCGCGACCCCTCCTCGCTGGGCCCCGACGCGCCCTCGGCCGCCTCGACCCAGGTGCTCGCCCCCGGGGCGGTGCCCGCCGACCGCACCCAGGTGATGACCGGCGTCGGCGCCCCCGTGGCGCCCGACCCCACCCCGACGCCCGCATCCACCCCGCCGCCGGCCGACGACGAGCGCCGCAGGGGCACCGCCGGCTGGGTGTGGGCCCTGGTGCTGCTCGCGCTGCTAGCCGTCGGCGCGCTGGTGCTGTGGCTGGCCCTCTCCGGCGGCGGTGACGACACCGAGGAGACCCCGGAGCAGCGGCCGAGCCCGACGCGCACGCAGCAGAGCCCCAGCGAGTCGCCGAGCTCCAGCCCGACCGAGGAGGCCCCGGCCACCGTCGAGGTCGACCCCGACCAGTACGTCGGGCGGGACTACCGCGACGTCCAGGAGGCGCTGGAGGCCCTCGGCCTCAACGTCACCCTCAACGAGGTCGACAACCCGGGCGAGGAGGAGCAGGGCATCGTCGACTCGGTCAACCCCACCGGCGCCCTCACCGAGGGCGACACCGTCACGGTGAGCTTCTGGGGCGCCGCCCCCGAGCCCGAGCCCACCCCGACCCCGACGCCCACCCCGACGCCCACTCCCACACCGACCCCGACGCCGACCCCGACCCCGACCCCGACCGCCGCGTCGCCGGCCGACGGACGGGCCCCGGCCGACCCCGCCGCACCTCCCGCCCCCGACACCGCCCCCGGGGCCACCGACCCGGCCGCCACGACGACCAGCCCCTCGACCGCCACCGGGACCGCCGGGACCACCACCTCCGGTCGCTCCGCCGACACAGCCGACACCGCCGACACCGCCCGCACCGAAGGGACCACGCCATGACGGGCTCGCAGCCGATCCTCATCGGCGGGCGCTACCAGATCGGTGAGCTGCTCGGTCGCGGCGGCATGGCCGAGGTCCGCAAGGGCACCGACACCCGGCTGGGCCGGGTGGTGGCCGTCAAGCGCCTGCGCACCGACCTGGCCAGCGACGCCACCTTCCAGGCCCGCTTCCGCCGCGAGGCGCAGTCGTCGGCCTCGCTCAACCACCCCTCGATCGTGGCCGTCTACGACACCGGCGAGGAGCCGGCCGCCGACGGCTCGGGGGTGCAGCAGCCCTACATCGTCATGGAGTTCGTCGCCGGCCGGACGCTGCGCGACATCCTGCGCGAGGGCCGCAAGATCCTGCCCGAGCGGGCCCTGGAGATCACCAGCGGCGTGCTCTCGGCCCTCGACTACAGCCACCGCGCGGGCATCATCCACCGCGACATCAAGCCCGGCAACGTCATGCTGACCCCGTCGGGCGACGTCAAGGTCATGGACTTCGGCATCGCCCGCGCCATCAGCGACGCCTCCTCCACGATGACCCAGACCGCCGCCGTCGTGGGCACCGCGCAGTACCTCTCCCCCGAGCAGGCCCGCGGTGAGACCGTCGACTCCCGCTCCGACGTCTACTCCGCCGGCTGCCTGCTCTACGAGCTCCTCGCCGGCCGCCCGCCCTTCGTCGGCGACAGCCCGGTCGCCGTGGCCTACCAGCACGTGCGCGAGCAGGCCCAGCCGCCCTCGGACCACGACACCTCGCTGCCGCCGGAGATCGACGCCATCGTGATGAAGGCGCTGGCCAAGCGGGTCGAGGACCGCTACCAGTCCGCGGCCGCGATGCGCAGCGACATCGAGCGCTACCTCGCCGGCCGCCCGGTGCAGGCCACGCCCCCGCCGCCGATCGTGCCCGTCTCGCAGACCCCTCCGCCGCGGCCGATGCCGGTCGCCGCCCCGGCGCCGACGCCCGACGCCACCGGCGAGGAGGAGTCCTCCTCCTCGCGCGGCGGTCTGGTCGTGGCCCTCGTGCTGCTGCTGATCGGGCTGATCGTGGCCGGCGTGCTGCTGTGGCCGCGACTCTTCCCCACCGCGCCCGAGCAGACCCAGGTGCCCGACGTCGTGCGCACCAACATCGACCGCGCCCGCGCCGCCATCGGCGAGGCCGGGCTGACCCTCGGCGACATCAACTACGTCGCCAACGAGAATGTCGCCGCCGACCGCGTCATCTCCCAGGACCCCTCCGGCGACAGCTTCGTCGACCCCGGGAGCACCATCGACCTCACCGTCTCCACCGGCACCCCCGAGGTGCCGGTGCCGAGCGTGGTCGGCCTCCAGCAGCGCGCCGCCGTCGCGGCGCTGGAGGACGTCGACCTCGTGGCGCGGGTCGCCGAGACCCAGTCCGACCTGCCCGCGGGCCAGGTCGTCTCCACCGCTCCCGAGGCCGGCCAGCAGGTCGAGTCGGGCTCCACGGTGACCCTCACCGTCTCCGACGGCCCCGAGACCGTGCCCTCGGTCGAGGGTCTCACCGAGGCCGAGGCCCGGCGCCAGATCATCGCGGCCGGCTTCAACCCCGTGGTGCGCGAGGAGGACGGCGAGACCGACGCCGAGACCGGCACCGTGGTCGACCAGGTGCCCGAGGCCGGCGAGGAGCTGGCCCAGGGCAACGACGTCTACATCTTCGTCACCACCTTCGAGGAGCCCACCGAGGAGCCCTCGGAGTCGCCGTCGGAGTCGCCCAGCGACGACCCGTCGGGCTCGCCGTCGCCGAGCCCCGGCGACACGACCTCGCCCGGGCGCGGCGGTGGCCGCGCCCTGCTCCCGGCCACGCCCTCCCGGCGTACGGCGGGGCGGCGCGCGCGTCGCGGGCCGGCTCAGCCCTCGAGCGGCTCGGCGTAGCTGAGGTCGAGCAGGCCGTCGAAGGCGGGCGCGACGACGTCGGACTCGGCGGCGAAGTCCCAGCCGATCTGCACGTCGGGCAGCTCGCTCTGGGCGCGGTAGCGCGCGAGGTAGTCGTCGCCCTCGATGGAGGCGGCCAGCGCGGAGGGGTCGCCGACGGCCTCGATGACGTAGGGCTGGGGGTAGGGCACGTTCTGCAGCAGCACGGAGTTGCCCTCGCACTTGATGCCGGTGGTCGACACGACCCGCTGGCCCGCGACGGTCACCGCCGTCGCCCCGCCGCGCCACATGGCGTTGACGACGGCCTGGATGTCCTGCTGGTGCACCACGAGCAGCTCGAGCGGCTGCTCGGTGACCTGGGCGACCTCGAGGGGGGCGTCGGCCAGCGTGACCGAGACACCGGCGCCCTCGCGCGGCTCGAGACCCGCGGGGTCGCGCAGCGTCTCGATGCGCTCCTGCACCCGCCGGGTGTCGGCGTCGCCGACCTGGGCGCCGAGGGTGGCGACCTCGCCGGTGAGGTCCTGCACCCGCTGGCGCAGCTCGTCGTACCGGTCGGCCTCCGCGCCCACGAGCGACGACAGGTCGGTGTAGCGGCCCGGTCGCAGGTCGGTGCCCTCGCTGGACTGGGCGCTGATGACGAAGAGCGACCCGCTGAGCAGCACCACCAGGGGGGTGCCGACCCGCCACGCCAGCGGACGTCCGCCGCCCGGCCGGCGGCGCGCACGCAGCGACGCCGCGACGCGGTGCCACCCGGCCACGGCCCCCGAGCCGTCCTGCGGCTCCCGCTGCCCCGACTGCCCCGACGGGTCCGGCGGCTGCGGCGGCGCGGCGTGGGAAGTCGGGGTCATGCCGACTAAGGTAACCCGCGACAAGCGACGGGACCCCGTCCCCGCCCACCCCGAACCCCGAGGCGTCCGCGCCCTCGACGAGGAGCACCACCGTGAAGTTGAAGGACAAGGACCCCTTCGCCGAACCCCGCCAGGGCCCGGCGGTCGGCCCCCGCTTCGTCGTCGCGCTCCTGCTCGTCGCGGCCGGCATCGCCTGGATCGCCTACTACTACCTCGGGGTCCGCGCCGACCCGACCGTGCTCGACGCCGAGGCCTCGGGCCCGGCCTTCATGGGCGACATCGAGCGATGGAACTACGTCATCGGCTTCGGCCTGGTCCTCCTCGGACTCGTGGTCTCGGCCCACCCCTCGACCCCGCTCGGTCGCGGCCGTGGCGTCGTCGTCGGCATGCTGGGCTGCTTCGTGGTCGGCCTGATCTGGATCTGCACGTTCTACGTCTTCAGCAACGACCTCACCGACGTGCCGGTCTTCAACGACCTCAACCAGTCCAACCTCATCGTCGGCATCGCCTTCATGGCCGTCGGCTTCGTCTTCGCCACCCGCTGGGAGTGAGTCCCCCGGGGGCCTTCGCCGGCCCCCGGACCCGTCCCCGCCGCAGCGCCCGCACCGCCCGTCGTCCCCCCGGACGGCGGGCGGTTCTGCACATCTGGGGACAAACATGTGGAGAACTACACGCGTGTAGTTCTCCACATGTGATTCCACAGCTGTGGACAACTAGCCCCGCACCCCGGTGGTTGAGGAGCGAGCGCCAGCGAGCGTCTCGAAACCACGGACCGCCACGGTGGTTGAGGAGCGAGCCCTTCGAGACGCTCGCTGCGCTCGCTCCTCAGGAACCACGCCAGCGAGCGTCTCGAAACCACCCGCACCCCGGTGGTCGAGGAGCGAGCCCTTCGAGACGCTCGCTGCGCTCGCTCCTCAGGAACCACGCCAGCGAGCGTCTCGAAACCACGAACCACGGTGGTTGAGGAACCACGCCAGCGAGCGTCCCGACGCCACCCCGCACCCCGGGTGGCCGGAGAAGGTGAGGCTCGGCTCAGACGGTGAGCAGCCGCAGCACGACGGCGGCGGCGAGCACGGCGACGACGCCGGCGAGCCCGGCGGCCTGGACGACGGAGCGTCGGGGTCCGCGGGGGGAGTAGACGAGCACGGCGGCGACGGCGGCGCCGCCGAGGAAGCCGCCGAGGTGGCCCTGCCAGGAGATGTAGGGCACCGTGAAGGTGATCAGCGCGTTGAGGCCGACCCACAGCAGGATCTGCTGGACGTTGCCGCCGACCTTGTAGGCGATGACGAGCGTGGCGCCGAGCAGCCCGAAGATCGCGCCGGAGGCGCCGAGGGTGAGCGTGTTCTCGTCGGCCGCCCAGAGCACCAGCGTGGACCCGGCGAGCAGCGACACGAAGTAGAGCGCGAGGAAGCGGGTGCGGCCCAGCGCCACCTCGAGCTGCGGGCCGAGGGCGTAGAGGGCCAGCATGTTGAGCCCGATGTGCAGGATCGAGGCGTGCAGGAAGCCGTTGCTGAGCAGCTGCCACAGCGCCCCGTCGGCCACGCCGGGGGCGAAGTAGGCGCTGCTGGGGCCCGCGCCCTCGCACACCGCCTGCGTGACCCCGGGGAAGTAGCGGCCGTCGGGCAGCTCGCAGCGCCCGAGGGTGTGCTGGCCGAGGTAGGCGACCAGCTTGCCGGCGGTGCCTCCCGAGGCCAGGGCCATCAGGAAGACGACCACGTTGACGCCGATGAGCACCATCGACGTCGTCGACGCCTTGGTCGGGCGCAGCCCGCCGTACGCCGTGCGCCCGCTCCTGGTGCTCTTCGCCCCCTCCGCCACGCACGACGGGCACTGGAACCCGACCGCTGCGTCACGCATGCAGTCGGGGCAGATGGGCCGGCCGCACCGCTGGCACCGGATGTAGGTCTCCCGGTCGGGGTGCCGGTAGCAGGTGGGCACCCCGGTCTGGGAGGTCGGGTCAGCGGTCACGGCTCGGCCTGGTCGTGGTGTCGGAGCGGGGGCGAGGAGTCAGGAGCGGGCGTCGGGGAGGGCTCAGCCCTCGCGGATCTCCACCGACTCGAAGACGACGGGCTCCACGGGGCGGTCGCCCGGGCCGGTCTTCGTGGCGGCGATCTTGTCGACGACGTCGCGGGAGGCCTGGTCGGCCACCTCGCCGAAGATCGTGTGCTTGAAGTTCAGCCACGGGGTCGCGCCCACGGTGACGAAGAACTGCGAGCCGTTGGTGCCCGGGCCGGCGTTGGCCATCGCGAGCAGGTAGGGCTTGTCGAAGGTGAGCTCGGGGTGCGGCTCGTCCTTGAACGTGTAGCCCGGACCGCCGGTGCCGGTGCCGAGGGGGCACCCGCCCTGGATCATGAAGCCGGCGATGACGCGGTGGAAGCCGAGACCGTCGTAGAACGGACCGGTCTTGCCGTTGCCGGCGTCGTACTTCTTCTCGCCGGTCGCGAGACCGGTGAAGTTGGCCACCGTCTCCGGGGCGTGGTCGGGGAAGAGGTCGAGGACGATGTCGCCCTGGTTGGTCTTGAGGACCGCCTGCGGCTGCGCCATGACTGCCTTTCGCGCTGATTGGGTACTTCGGGGTGTGCGCTACGTGCCCACCCGTGCGGGACGATCCTCGCACGAGCCGCAAGAGCAGGCCCGTGCCGGCCGGGCTCGCACCGCCGCTGCGGGCGTGGTCTGATGGCTGAGCACCCGACGAGAGGAAGTGGCGCGATGCGTCTGCGCAAGAAGAAGACCCTGATCGAGCAGGCGGGTGACTACGTCGAGTCCGTGCGGCCCCAGATCGAGGCCGCCGTCTCCACCGCCCGCGACGAGGCCGTGCACCTGCTCGGCGAGGCCCGCGACAAGGCCGCCCCCTACGTCTCCGACGCGCGCGACAAGGCGGCCCCCTACGTCGCCGACGCCCGCGACAAGGCCGCCGAGCGCGCCGCCGACGCCCGCAGCAAGGCCGCCGACCTGAGCGCGGAGGCCCGCAGCAAGGCCGCCGAGCGTGCCGCCGACGCCCGCAGCAAGGCCGCCGAGCTGGGCGCGGAGGCCCGGAGCAAGGCCGCCGACACCGCCTCCTCCGTCTCCAGCGACGCCAAGACCAAGGCCGCGGCGCTCGGCGCCACCGGCACGGCGCTGGCCAGCAGCAAGGCCTCCGACCTGCAGGACCTCGCGCAGGCCAAGATCGCCCAGGTCAAGGGCGAGCCCGCCCCCTCGAAGGGCGGCAAGCTGAAGAAGCTGCTCCTGGTCGTCGTGCTCGCCGCCGTCGGCGGCGTCGTGGCCAAGAAGCTCCAGGGCGGCAAGCAGGCCGACAACTGGCAGTCCTCGTACGTGCCGAGCCCCGCTCCCGCGGCCCCGGCGACCCCGGCCTCCCCCGCCGCGCCGCTGGCCGGTGTCAGCGAGGACGACGCCGACGACGCCGCCGGCTCCTCGCCCGACGAGGCCATCGCAGACCGCGCCGAGGCCGCCCACCCCATCACCACCCCCGACGAGCCGGCCGAGGTCGTCGACCTCGACGGCGACAAGAAGTAGCACCCGGGGCCGCCCACCGCGGCCCGCACGACCCGGCACGACCCGGCACCGCCACAAGGGCGCCGGACCACCACGGTCCGGCGCCCTCGTCGCGTCCGGGCCCGGCCCCGGTCAGCGGCCGGCGTCAGCGGCGACGGGCCGGCAGGTCCTCGGGGCGGTGCTCCTCGACCCAGGCGTCGATGCGCTCCCACCAGTCGTAGAGCCAGGCGATCTGCTCCTCGCGGTCGGTGGGGATCTCGGAGCGCGGCACCTGCCACCACCGCATCGTGATCCGCTTGTCCATCGGCAGCTCGCGCCACAGGTCTCGCACGCCGAGCACGTGGTCGAGGCCGGTGTGGGCCACCATCACCACGTCGGCCTCGGGCGCGGCCTCGAGGGCGGCCAGCAGCCCACCCGGCTTCGGTGCGAGCACGTGGAGCATCGCCTCGGCGCGCCCGGCCATGGCGTGCAGGCCGAGGCGGTGCAGCCGGGCGATGGCGCGCTCGCGCCGCTCGGGGGAGAAGTTGCCGCCCTCGGGGAAGATCACGAAGGCGTCGTCGCGGTCGAGGCCGGTGGCCAGCGAGGCGATCTGCGACTCCAGGTCCTCCCCGTCGCCGGGGCTGGGGGAGATGAAGCGCGCCGGCAGCCGGGTGAGCAGGCAGCCGATGACGGGGTCCCACGCGAGGGTGTCCTTGAGCACCACCCGCGGCTCCCTGTCGTACCAGTCCATGAGGGCGTGCACGAGGGTGAAGGAGTCACCCGGCCCGGCGTGGCGGCAGCACACGAGCAGCGGGTGGCCGGGGTGGGCGTCGGGCGCCGGGCCGACCGTGGTGATCGACAGGTGCAGCACCCGGCGCGCCTCGGAGAACAGCACCCACATCACGCCCTGCACGAGGTCGTAGTGGATCCCCTCGAAGTACGGCGTGCGCAGGCGCCGCCCGAAGCCTGAGGAGAGCCACAGCCCCAGCAGCACCGCGAGCAGCACCGTCTCCATGGTCAGGTAGACCACCGCCAGCCAGGCCAGGCGCAGCGCGCGCCAGCGCCCGGGCACCCACGGCGAGACCGCCGCGGCGCCGAGCAGCCACAGCGGCAGGGCCAGCCAGAGCACCGCCGTGAGGCCCACGACGAGCGGGGCCACCAGCCCTAGGCGCAGCACGCGGGCCGCCCCGGCAGGCAGGCGGCGGCGACCGGCCGTGCTCACGGCAGGTGCTCGCGCAGGTAGTCGCGGGAGGCCTCGTAGGTCAGCTGCACCCGGGTCTCCACGTCGCGGAAGTCGCTGCCGGCCCGCAGCCCGTCGTCGCGGCTGCTGGTGCCGCGGGCCGGGAGCACGTGGGCCTCCACCCCGGCGGGCAGCTCGGCGAGCTCACGGGTGAAGCGGTGGCGCCGGGCCACCTCGAACGACACCCGGGCCACCTCCCAGGGCCGCCGCGGCGGTCGCAGCGGGCGGTCGAAGCGACCGACCTGCAGCACGAAGACCCGCGTCGCGCCCAGCTGGTGGGCGCGCGCCAGCGGCACGGAGTTGACGATGCCGCCGTCGAGGAAGTGCTCCCCGCCCACGCGCGCAGGCGGGAGCAGGCCCGGCACCGCGGCGCTGGCCATCACCGCGTCGACCACCGGCCCGGAGTCGAACCAGTGCTCCGCCGCGCGCTCGATGCTGGCCGCGCACACCTGGAGCGGCACGGCGAGCTCGGCGAAGGTGACCTCGCCCAGCTCCGCGCGCAGCCGACGCTCCAGCGGACCGGCCGACCACAGGTGGGTGCCGCTGGCCACCGCCCGCCGCACGCTGCGCAGCGGGCGGTCGCCGAACACCGCCTCCTCGCGGGCACGCCGTACGCCGCTCGCCGCGCCGGCCGCGGCCTGCCACAGCCCGGTGAGGTGCTCGACGACGTCGAGGGTGGGCTCGCGGGCCACCAGGGCGCCGTTGAGGGCGCCGACGCTGGTGCCGAGCACGAGGTCGGGGCGCACGCCGTGCTCGAGCAGGGCCCGGAGCATGCCGACCTCGACGGCGCCCAGGGCGCCGCCCCCGCCGAGGACGAAGGCGGTGGTGATGCTCAGGCCACCGGGTCGGGCACGGTGAGCGCGCGGGTCGCGCGGGTGGCGCGGCGCTCGGCCCAGAAGCTCAGCAGCGGCACGGTGCCGCACAGCAGCGTGACGACGGTGAAGCCGGGCTCCCAGCGCGCCTTGCGGGCCAGCAGGAAGGCGGTGACGAGGAAGATCATGTAGAGCCAGCCGTGGGCGACGCCGAGGTACTCGGTGATGTCCTCGCCCACCTGCTGCACGCCCGAGCCCGGGGTGACCAGCTCGGGGGTGCCGGGGATGAAGCCCCACATCGCACTGCCGTCGAAGTTGGCGAGGGGCACGCCGACCAGGATGAGCACGACGAGCAGCACGCCGACGACGCTGGCCATGATCCGGTAGCGCAGCAGCGTGCCGCGCACCTCCGACTCGGTCAGCGTGGTCGTGCGGCGGGACGAGGCGGGTGCGGTGCTCACGGCTTCGACGGTACCGGGTCGGCCACCGGCCGGGTGCCGGCTCCCGGGGCGGCGGCGTCGTCGATGTCGGCCACCTCACCGCTCCCGGCGCGGGCGGGCTCACCGGGCCCCGGGGCGGGGTCTCCCCCGGGCTCGTCTCCGGTGTCGCCTCCAGGGCCGTCGCCCTGCCCGTCCTCGTCGAGGGGCTCGGCCTCGTCCTCGGGCTCGGCGGTCACCTCGCGCACGTAGCGCCACCACACGAAGGCCGCGAAGGCGGCGAAGATCCACCACTCCAGGGCGTAGAGGAAGTTGCGCAGCCCGGTGAACCGGTCGGCGGCCGGCAGCTGCTCCAGGGTCGCGGCGGAGAGGCCCTCGGTGCCGTCGTTGACGGCGGTGTCGCCGGTGGGCCAGTCGCCGGGGGCCACGTCGGTGGCGACGACGCCGTAGGCGCCGTAGAGGTCCTGGTCGACGCGCTGGATCAGGTCGGCGGTGCGCACCTGCGGGATGATGTCGTCGCTGCGGTCGGTGTCGGCCTCGCCGGTGCCCTCCGCGGGCTGCAGCCAGGCGACCATCTCGGCCGCGCCCTCGGGCGGCGCGGGCGCCTCGGCCGGGTCGGCGGTCCAGCCCCGCACGATCGGCAGGGCGGGGGCGTCGCCCGCGCCCGGCTCGTCGGCGGCGTCGACCGGCCCGATCGCCAGCGGCGTCACGACCCAGTAGCCGTCCTGCCCGTCGAGCTCGCGACCCGAGACGTAGACGGTGCCGTCGGGCACCCACACCCCGCTCACCACGACCGGCTGCCCGACCTTGTCACCGGGGAACCGGTCGTCGGCCCCGATCACGTCGGCCAGCGGCTCGGGGTCGAGCCGGGTCAGGTCGGAGGCCTCGGCCGCACGCTGGGCCTGCCACGAGTCGAGCTGCCACATGCCCAGCCCCGACGCCGCCACGATCGCGGCGACCCCCAGGGCGTGCACGCCCCACAGGCGCGGGGCGAGCGGCGACGACACGCCCCCAGTCTACGAAGCCCCCCACGCCGCACCGCCCCGCCGAGGCCGGCGGCCCCGCTCCTCGTGAGCCACGACTCAGCCGCGGTGGTCGAGGAGGGAGCCCCACAGCCGCACGGTGGTCGAGGAGGGAGCCCCACACCACACGGTGGTTGAGGAGGGAGCCCTTCGAGACGCTCGCTGCGCTCGCTCCTCAGGAACCACGCCAGCGACCGTCTCGAAACCACCCCACCACGGTGGTCGAGGATGGGGCGCGAGCCACCGGCGCTCCCATGGATCGTCACGTCGTGACCCGTCGGCGCCCGCGTAGTCGGTGGAGGTCTCGAGCACCCGGCCCCGGACGGTCGGTCACCGCGAGCGCCGCCGACCGGCCACGCGCGGCTGCCTCGCCTCCCGGCCGGGGCGCCCGAGAAGTGGCGGCGTACGACCTGTCGAGGGCCGCCGCAGCTGTCGTCTCCCGCCACTACGCACGCTCGGTCACCACGAGCGCCGCCAGCACCGGCCCCGCCACGCGGGGCTGCCTCGCGTCCCCCGGCCGGCCCGCGCGAGAAGTGGCGGCATACGACCGGTCAACGGCCGCCGCAGGTGTCGTCTCCCGCCACTACGCACGCTCGGCCACCACGAGCGCCGCCAGCACCGGCCCCGCCACGCGGGGCTGCCTCGCGTTCCCCGGCCGGCCCGCGCGAGAAGTGGCGGCATACGACCGGTCGACGCCCGCCACAGGTGTCATCTCCCGCCACTTACCGCACAATCGGTCACCGCGAGCGCCACCAGCACCGGCCCCGCCACGCGCGGCTGCCTTCCGTCCTCCGGACCGCCTCGCCCGAAAAGTGGCCGCAAACGACCGGTCGACGGCCACCGCAGGTGTCGTCTCCCGCCACTTGCCGACGCCGGCCATCGGGCCGGGCGGCGGGTCGACCCGCGTGCGGACACGGATCGGCCGAGATCCCGATCAGGTCGGCACCTCCGACCGGCCCGGGCCGGAAGCCACCAGCGGACAGGTCGGTCGAAGGCACGAAGCCGGTCTCATAACGAGTCACACCCGCAGCCACCAGACCACAGCCCCTCACCGACGGGACGGCAACGCGATCCTCACAGCCTCGTCACCCCCGTACCCCGACCGACCGGCCTTGAGCCCGATCAGTCGCAGGAGGCCACCGGCACGTCACCCGAGGCGACCAGGTCCGCCGCCGCGGGCGGGTCGCTGAGCCGAAAGCCGATGCGCCCCGTGGAGGGGTCGGCCACCCCGTCGGTGAAGCTGCGCGCGAAGCTCGTCGAGGCCTCGGCCACCTCCAGCCGGTCGAAGAGGTCGGCCCGGTCGGGGCCCAGCGTGGCCGTGGCCAGGCCACCCTGGAAGGACATGGCCCACACCTGGAGGTCGTCCAGCCCCGACACGTCCGCCCCCTCGGGGTCGAGGCAGCCCCGGGCGAGATAGGTCGAGATCGCCGGCGCCCCGACCAGCGCGACGACCGCCGGGTCGTCGGCGTACGAGCCGCCGGAGGCGTCGAGCCCCTGCACGATGACGCTGTCCTCGGCCACCACGCTCGCCCCGGCCAGCGGGCCCACGCCCGCCTCCACCGCGCGGGTCAGCGCCTCGGGGTCGACGACCCGGTCGATGCCGAGCACGAAGCCGGTCTCGGTGCCGTCCTCGTCGAAGACGTGCGCCTCCCAGGAGACGTCGGCCTGCCCGAACCCGAAGCGCCGCACGAGCTGGTCGTCGACCGGCAGCAGGGTGCCGTCGGTGAGGGCCGCGGTCTCGGCCGTCGTACGCCGCTCGAAGGCCGCCCGGTCGGCCGCGGGGTCCTGCGAGGTCGGGTCCTCGACGCCCAGCTGCACCGCCACGCGGGCGAAGTCGGTGACCTCGAGGCGCGCCGCGTCGGCCGGCACGTACGGCAGCGCCAGCACCGCGGGCTCCGGCACGCCGGCGGCGACCACCGCCTCCACCGCGGCGGGCGGCGGCTGGTCGGCATCGGGCGGCGGGATCTCCTCGGCGCACCCGCCGAGCAGCAGGGTGGCCGCGCAGACGGCGAGAGTCAGGCGGGGAAGCACGCGCGGCAGTCTGCCACCCGGCCACCGTGGGCGGGCCGAGTCCGCCGAAGTCCGCCCAGCCGTCGTGGACAGCGGACCCGACACGGTCCCGGTCGACCGACCGCATGGTTTCCCGTGGAACATCGGGAGGGCGGCCCGTCCGGACCAGCGGCTAGTAGGCGAAGACGTGGACGCTCAGGACGTCGATCTCACGCCGTTCGTCGCCGAAGAAAGCCCCCAGCCGACGAGAGACGGTGAGGAACGGGCGCTCTCTGGGCCGGCCGTCCTCGCGCCAGTTGTTGTGAGGGACGATCAAGAACAGGTGGTGTGCGTCAGCCGCCACGTGGGCCTTCCACAGGTCCTTGAGATCGTGGTTGTTGGTGATGGTGCCACCGCGCTCGACCTCGGCGATGATTCCCCGCTGCTCCGCGAGCGTGAAGAAGAAGTCCGGCCGGGCCTGCGTGACGAGCCCCGTCTGGGGAGTCAGCACCACCTCCTCCCCGAATCCCAACTCCTCGCGCAGGAGGACGGCGAAGTGATCCTGGATGGCCTTGCTCTTCGCATTGTGGACGTGCAACGTCGCGATCTCGTCAGCTGTCGATGCGATGTGGGCGAGCAACCGAGCGGCGAGGGCGTCGACGGCCTGCATCTCGAGGGCTTGGTCCGGGGAGAGGGACGCCTTGACGTGCCGCGCATAGCCCTCCATCGGCCGAAGCTTCGCAGCTCGCCCACCAAGAAGCTAGTCGTCCAGCGCGAGCACGGTGCGGCGGACTCCGGCGGGCTGGCGCGTCGAGCAGAGAGGGGTCATGAGGGCGACCGAGTGGTGGAGCCTAGGGGACTCGAACCCCTAACCCCCTGCTTGCAAAGCAGGTGCGCTACCAATTGCGCCAAGGCCCCGTACGGCGTGAGCCGCGGGTGTGGCCGCGGGGGCCACCGGGTGGATCAGTCGGTGGGAGGCCGAGGCCTCAGGAGCGGGCGACCGGGTCGGTGGCCTCGGCCCACAGGGCCTGCTCCGAGCGGCTCTCATCGAGCTTGCGCTTGGTGAGGACGGCTCCGGCGGCGGCGAGGGCCAGCAGGACGATCTTCTTCACGGTGTGCCTCCGCAGTGGTGGGGCGATCGGTGACTCCGGCTGTGCCTCGTGGAGCGGGAGGCGGTGGTCGTGCTGGTGGGCCTAACAGGACTTGAACCTGTGACCTCTTCCTTATCAGGGAAGCGCTCTAACCGTCTGAGCTATAGGCCCTCTTCCCGACCTGGATCGGGGTGGACGCCGGGCGACCGAGGCGTGACGTTACCCCACCGCGCCGGGCCGGGACAAAACGGGCCGCGGCCGGTGCTCCGGCCGCGGCGCCGCGAGGTGTCAGTTGTCCTCGGAGAGGGTGACCTCGATGCCGCCGAGGAGCGCGGCGGCCATGTTGTAGAGGAACGCACCGAGGGTGGCGACGGCGGTGATCAGCACGACGTCGATGGCGGCCACCAGCATCGTGAAGCCCAGGACGCGGGAGGTGCCGACGTAGTTCTCGACGTCGAAGTCGCCGGCCTCCTGGCCGCCGATCATGTTGCGCACGGTCTCGTTGATCGACTCCCAGACCCCGGCGGCGCCGAGCACCGACCAGACCATGAGCACCGAGACGACGGTGACCACGGCGAAGGCGATGGCCAGCAGGAACGACGTCTTCATCACCGACCAGGGGTCGATGCGGGTCAGCCGCAGTCGCGCCCGGCGCGGGCCCCGGGAGGTGGCGCCGGCGCCCGGGGTGACGGTGGTGCCGGTCGCCTTGGCCTTCTTCTCCTGCGTCATCGAGGAGAAGGCCGACTGCACGCGGTCTGTGAGCGCCGGCCGCGTGGCGGTGGCATCGGGGTCGTCGGTGCGGGTCGAGCCCCGCTCGGCGGGTCGGTCGGTCATCAGTCCTCGCCCTCTCCGTCGTCGGTCGCGGAGGTGGTCTCGTCGGCGGCGCCGTCGACAGCGGCGTCGGCGACATCATCAGCGGTGGCGTCCACGTCCTGCGACGCGTCACCGGCTTCGATTGTTGCATCCGCGTCGGCATCGGCCGACTCCTCGACCTGCTCCTCCACCTTGGCCTCGACCGAGCGGGCTACCACGGCGACCGCGTCACCGGCCTTCGGGCCGACGAACTTCACGCCCATCGTGGAGCGGCCCGTGGGGCGGAACTCGTCGTTGACGGGGCTGCGCACGACCTGGCCGCTCTGGGTGATGGCCATGATCTCGTCACCGTCCTCGACGATGAACGCACCGACCAGGCCACCGCGGTCCTCGTTGGCCAGCGACATCGCCTTGATGCCGATGCCGCCGCGCGACTGCAGGCGGTACTCCGAGATCCGGGTGCGCTTGGCGAAGCCCCCATCGGTGATGGTGAAGACGTACTGCGGCTTGACCTCCTCCACCTGCTCCGGGGAGGCCTCGACGTCGGGGGCGTCGAGGTCGGTCTCGGTGTCGAGGCCGGCGGCCATCTCGGCGGCCACCTGCGCCGCACGGATGACCGACATCGACAGCAGCGAGTCGCCGTCGCGGAACTTCATGCCCGAGACGCCCGAGGTGGCGCGGCCCATCGGTCGCAGCTGAGTGTCGTCGGCGCGGAAGCGGATCGACTGGCCCTTGCGGGAGACCAGGAGGATGTCGTCCTCGGAGCCCACCAGCTCGGCGCCGATCAGCTCGTCGTCGTCCTCGCGGAAGTTGATCGCGATGACGCCGGCCTGGCGCGGGCTGTTGTAGTCGCCGAGGCGGGTCTTCTTCACCAGCCCGCTGCGGGTGGCCAGGACGAGGTAGTCGGCCTGGTCGTAGTCGCGGATCGCGAGCACCTGGGCGATCGACTCGTCGGGCTGGAAGGACAGCAGGCCGGCCACGTGGCCGCCCTTGGCGTCGCGGGAGGCCTCGGGCAGGTTGTAGGCCTTCGTGCGGTAGACCCGGCCGGCGGTGGTGAAGAACAGCAGCCAGTGGTGGTTGGAGGTGGCGATGAAGTGCTCGACGACGTCGTCGCCGCGCAGCGTCGCGCCGCGCACGCCCTTGCCGCCACGCTTCTGGGTGCGGTACTGCGCCCGCTGGGTCCGCTTGGCGTAGCCGCCGCGGGTGATGGAGACGACGAGCTCCTCGTCGGGGATCAGGTCCTCCATCGACAGGTCGCCGTCGGCCGCGATGATCTGGGTGCGCCGGTCGTCGCCGTACTTCTCCACGATCTCGCCGAGCTCGTCGGAGACGATCTGCCGCTGGCGGGTGACGTTGGCCAGGATGTCCTGGAGGTCGGCGATGGTCAGCTCGATCTCGGCCAGCTCGTCGATGATCTTCTGCCGCTCCAGCGCGGCCAGGCGGCGCAGCTGGAGGTCGAGGATCGCCATGGCCTGCACGTCGTCGATCTCGAGCAGCTCCATGAGCCCGTCGCGCGCGTCGGTGACCTCGGGCGAGCGGCGGATCAGCGCGATGACCTCGTCGAGCTGGTCGAGGGCCTTGGCCAGGCCGCGCAGGATGTGGGCGCGGCGCTCGGCCTCGCGCAGGAGGTACTCGGTGCGCCTGCGGATGACCTCGACCTGGTGCTCGACCCAGTTGCTGATGAACTGGTCGATGCTCAGGGTGCGCGGCACGCCGTCGACCAGGGCCAGCATGTTGGCGCTGAAGTTGGTCTGCAGCTCGGTGTGCTTGAGCAGGTTGTTGAGCACGACGCGGGCCACGGCGTCGCGCTTGAGCACGACCACGAGGCGCTGGCCGGTGCGGTCGGAGGTGTCGTCGCGGACGTCGGAGATGCCCTGGACCTTGCCGGAGTCGGCGAGCTCGGCGATCTTCAGCGCGAGGTTGTCGGGGTTGACCATGTACGGCAGCTCGGTGACCACCAGGCAGGTGCGGCCCTTGGCGTCCTCGTCGACCTCGATCACCGCACGCTGGGTGATCGAGCCGCGGCCGGTGCGGTAGGCCTGCTCGATGCCCTGACGGCCGGTGATGAGCGCGCCGTTGGGGAAGTCGGGGCCCTTGATCCGCTCGATGAGGGCGTCCTGGAGCTCCTCGCGGCTGGCGTCGGGGTGCTCGAGGGCCCAGCGGGCGCCGGCGGCGACCTCGCGCAGGTTGTGCGGCGGGATGTTGGTGGCCATGCCGACCGCGATGCCGGCCGAGCCGTTGACCAGCAGGTTGGGGATGCGCGAGGGCAGGACGACGGGCTCCTGCGAGCGACCGTCGTAGTTGGGCTGGAAGTCGACGGTCTCCTTCTCGATATCGCGGACCATCTCCATGGCCAGCGGCGCCATGCGGCACTCGGTGTACCGCATGGCCGCGGCGGAGTCGTTGCCCGGCGAGCCGAAGTTGCCCTGGCCGTTGATGAGCGGGGCGCGCATCACCCACGGCTGCGCGAGGCGCACCAGGGTGTCGTAGATCGCGGTGTCGCCGTGGGGGTGGTACTGACCCATGACGTCGCCGACCACGCGCGAGCACTTCGAGAAGCCGCGGTCGGGGCGGTAGCCGCCGTCGAACATCGCGTAGAGCACGCGGCGGTGCACCGGCTTGAGGCCGTCGCGCACGTCGGGCAGCGCGCGCCCGACGATGACGGCCATGGCGTAGTCGATGTAGGCGCGCTGCATCGAGGTCTGCAGCTCGACGGGCTCGATGCGCCCCCCGGGTCCTCCGTCGGAGGGAGGGGTGCCGTCGGTCGGGGTCTGGGTCACGTGTCTCGGTCTCTCTGGTCGGTTCTACCGGAATCTAGCGATCTCGCGAGAGAGCTAGATATCCAGGAATCGGACGTCCTTGGCGTTGCGCTGGATGAAGGAGCGCCGCTGCTCGACGTCCTCGCCCATGAGGATCGAGAAGATCTCGTCGGCGTGGGCGGCGTCGTCGAGGGTGACCTGCAGCATCAGCCGCTGATCGGGATCCATGGTCGTCTCCCACAGCTCCTTGGCGTTCATCTCGCCGAGGCCCTTGTAGCGCTGGACCGGGTTCTCCTTGGGCAGCTTCTTGCCCGCGGCCTGGCCCTCGCGCAGCAGCGCGTCGCGCTCGGCGTCGGAGTAGACGAACTCGTGCTCGGCCGGCTTGTTCCACCGCAGGCGGTAGAGCGGGGGCTGGGCCATGTAGACGTAGCCGCCCTCGATGAGGGGCCGCATGAAGCGGAAGAGCAACGTCAGCAGCAAGGTGTTGATGTGGTGGCCGTCGACGTCGGCGTCGGCCATCAGCACGACCTTGTGGTAGCGCAGCTTGGCGGGGTCGTACTCCTCCTGGATGCCGGTGCCCAGGGCGGAGATGATCGACTGCACCTCGGTGTTGCCCAGCACCTTGTCGATGCGGGCCTTCTCGACGTTGAGGATCTTGCCGCGGATCGGGAGGATCGCCTGGATGCGCGGGTCGCGGCCCTGGCGGGCCGAGCCGCCGGCCGAGTCGCCCTCGACGATGAAGACCTCGCACTCCGCAGGGTTGGTCGACTGGCAGTCCGAGAGCTTGCCGGGCAGTCCGCCGCCGCCGAGCAGGCCCTTGCGGTTGCGGGCCAGGTCGCGGGCCTTGCGGGCGGCGAGGCGGGCCGACTGCGCGGCCTGGGCCTTGCGCACGATGTCCTTGCCCTCGGCGGGGTTCTTCTCCAGCCAGTCGCCGAGCTGCTCGTTCATCAGGCGCTGCACGAAGCCCTTGGCCTCGGTGTTGCCGAGCTTGGTCTTGGTCTGGCCCTCGAACTGCGGCTCGCCCATCTTGATCGAGATGATCGCGGTGAGGCCCTCGCGGATGTCGTCGCCGGAGACGCGGTCCTCCTGCTTCTTCATCAGGCCCCACTCGAAGCCCCACGTGTTGACCAGCCCGGTCAGCGCCGCGCGGAAGCCCTCCTCGTGGGTGCCGCCCTCGTGGGTGTTGATGGTGTTGGCGAAGGTGTGGACCGACTCGGTGAAGCTGGTGTTCCACTGCATCGCGACCTCGAGCGACATGTGGTTCTCCACCGACTCCGGGGTCTCGGCCTCGAAGGAGATGACCGTCGGGTTGGCGGCGGTCTTGCGGCGGTTGAGGTGCTCGACGTAGTCGACCAGGCCGCGGTCGTACTTGAAGACCTGCTCCAGGCCGCCGGCGTCGCCGCGCTTGATCGCGTCGTGGCCGGCGTCGTCGATGCCGCCCTCGTCGTCGGGGTCGACGGTGTCGTCCTCGACCGCGTCGGCGACGTCGCTGGCCGCGGGCCGCTCGTCGCGCAGGACGATCTCGAGGCCCTTGTTGAGGAAGGCCATCTCGCGGAAGCGGGCGGCGATGGTCTCGAGGGAGTACTCGGTGGTCTCGAAGATCTCCGGCGAGGCCCAGTAGGTGACCGTCGTGCCGGTCCGCTCGCCGGGCTCCATCGCGCGGACCTGCTCCAGCGGGCCGTCGGGCACCCCGATGGTGAAGGACTGGCGCCACAGGTGGCCGCGGTTGCGCACCTCGACGACCAGGTGGGTCGACAGGGCGTTGACCACGGAGACGCCGACGCCGTGCAGACCGCCGGAGACCTTGTAGCCGCCCCCGCCGAACTTGCCGCCGGCGTGGAGCATGGTCAGCGCCATCGTGACCGCCGGCATCTCCTGGCCCGGGGCGGTGTCGGTGGGGATGCCGCGCCCGTTGTCCTCGACCCGGATGGCGCCGTCGTCGGTCAGCGTCACGACGATGCGGTCGCAGTAGCCCGCCAGCGACTCGTCGACCGCGTTGTCGACGATCTCCCAGATCAGGTGGTGCAGGCCGCGCACGCCGGTGGAGCCGATGTACATGCCCGGGCGCTTGCGCACGGCCTCGAGGCCCTCGAGGACCTGGATCGCGGAGGCGTCGTACTCGACGCCGTTGGGCGGCTGGGGGGCTGTCGTCTCCGGGATCTCTGCCTGGTTGTCCTCGGACACGTCCACCTCTTCAGACTCCGGCTCCGCGAGGAGCGTGACATGAGCAGGGTCGCGCGAGGCGACCCAGGGGCCCATGATAGCCCGCTGAGGGCCTCTGCTCACGCAGGCGTCCCCAGCCGGGGGTCCTCACTGTGGAAAAAACCGCCCTGAGCGCTCCCTGAGGGCCTCGTGGAGCGCACGGGAGGGGGTCGGACAGGGACGGGTACGCCGGAGCCGCTCCGTGGGGCGCCGAGCGGCGCCGAGCGACGCGGCCGCTGGTCAGCCGTAGGTGTCGCGCGGGCCGCGACCGTCGCGCACCGAGCGCGGGCCCTTCTTCCACGTCGGCCCGTGGGGGCCGAGCACCTCGATCACCACGACCGTGCCGTGGCCCAGCTCCTCGTTGAGCCGGCGCACCAGCGTCGGCGCCAGCAGCTTGAGCTGGGTGGCCCAGGCGGTGGAGTCGGTGCGCACGACCAGGCGCCCGTCGGCGAACGACTCCGGCGTGCAGTGCGAGGAGACCTCCTGGCCGACCAGCTCGGGCCAGCGCCCGAAGACGCCGTGCACCCGCAGGTCGAGCTCCCAGCCGTGGTCGCCCACGAGCCGCGCCAGCGTGGCGTCGAGCAGCTGGGGGTCACGGTCGTCGGGGTGCGAGCCGCTGACCCGCCCGCCGCTGCCGCGGTCGCGGCGCGGCTTGCGCCGGCGCGCCGCCGACGTCGTGCCGGCCGTGGCCCGTGCGATCGCCCGGGCCAGCTCCAGCCCGTCGGGGCGGTGCTCCGGCTGCTCGTCGGGCCCCGCCGCGGTCGGGCCGTCGGAGGAGGCGGGGCCGGCGGGCCGCTCGGGGCGGTCCGGTCCGCGGGGGTCGGCGGGGTCGGTGGGGTCAGGCATCGTCGCGGCGTACCTTCCCCTCCCCCACCAGGAACCTCGCCCCGGCCAGCGCGGCGGGCACGTCGGCGGCGACGGCCGCGGTCACCAGTACCTGCTCGGCCCCCGCGACCAGCTCGGCGAGCTGCGCCCGCCGCTCGGTGTCGAGCTCGGCGAAGACGTCGTCCAGGATCAGGATCGGGTCGTCGCCGTCGGAGCGCAACAGGTCGTAGGAGGCCAGGCGCAGCGCCAGCGCGAACGACCACGACTCGCCGTGGGAGGCGTAGCCCTTCACCGGCAGCCGCGGCCCGCCGCTGGTCGGGGCCTCCTCGCCGTCACCGGCGCCGGGGTCGGCGTCGGCCTCGGCCGCCTCGTCGGTCGAGGCGCCGGTCGCGGGACCGGCGCCGTGGCCGATCGTGAGCAGCAGCTCGTCGCGGTGGGGTCCCACCAGCGAGATGCCGCGGTCGAGCTCGTCCTTGCGACGCCGCTCCACCTCGGCCAGCAGCGCCTCGGCCAGCTCGGGCTGGGTGCGGGCACCGCCGAGCTCGAGGCTGGGGCGGTACTCGATGTCGGCGTCGTCGCGGCGCGCACCCCGCGCGACGGTCGCGTAGGCGGAGCCGACGTAGGGCCGCAGCTGCTCGACCAGCGCCAGCCGCTCGGCGAGCAGCTCGGCGCCGGTCGTGGCCAGGTGGGAGTCCCACACGCCGAGCGTCGACAGCGCGCCCTCCTGCGCCGAGCTGCCGCGGCGCGCGGCGCCCGCGGTCTTGAGCAGCGAGTTGCGCTGGCGCAGCACCCGGTCGTAGTCGGAGCGGACCCCGGCCAGGCGCGGGGTGCGCAGCACGAGCAGGTCGTCGAGGAACTTGCGCCGGTCCGACGGGTCGCCCTTGACCAGCGTGAGGTCCTCCGGCGAGAAGACCACGGTGCGCACCAGGCCGACCAGGTCGCGGGCCCGCGGCAGCGGGGAGCGGTTGATGCGGGCGCGGTTGCTCCTGCCGGGGTTGAGCTCGACCTCGAGCACCGCCGTGCGCCCGTCGCGCACGACGGCGGCCCGCACGATCGCCTGCTCCGCGCCGGCCCGGATCAGCGGGGCGTCGCTGGCCACCCGGTGCGAGGCCAGGCGCGAGAGGTAGTCGATCGCCTCGACCAGGTTGGTCTTGCCCTGGCCGTTGCGGCCGATGAAGGCCGTGACGCCCGGCTCGAGCGCGACGTCGGCCGCGGGGTAGGAGCGGAAGTCGTGGAGGGTGAGGTGGGAGACGTACACCCGGCGGCCGGGCCTAGCCGCCGCGGACGTCGGGGTTGGCGTCGCCGCCGACGGGGGCCTCGGTGTGCACGGCGTGACCGCCGAACTGGTTGCGCATCGCCGCGATCGCCTTCATCGCCGGGCTGTCGTCCTGGCGCGAGGTGAACCGGGCGAAGAGCGAGGCGGCGATGACGTTCATCGGCACGGCGTTGTCGATGGCCGCCTCGACCGTCCACCGGCCCTCGCCGGAGTCGTCGGCGTAGCCGCGCAGCTGGTCGAGGTGGGTGTCGTCCTCGATGGCGGCGACGAGCAGGTCGAGGAGCCACGAGCGGATGACGGTGCCGGAGCGCCAGGAGTCGAAGACCGCCGGGACGTCCTCGACGAGGTCGACCTTCTCCAGCAGCTCCCAGCCCTCGGCGTAGCTCTGCATCATGGCGTACTCGATGCCGTTGTGGACCATCTTGGCGAAGTGGCCCGCGCCGGGCTTGCGGCCGGCGTGGACGAACCCGCCCTCGGCGGGCTTGAGGGCGTCGAGGGCCGGCTGGACCTTGGCGACGTCCTCGTCGGAGCCGCCGCACATCAGCGCGTAGCCGTTCTGAAGGCCCCACACACCGCCGGAGACGCCGCAGTCGACGAAGCCGACGCCCTTCTCGGCGAGCATCGCGGCGTTGGCCTGGTCGTCGGTCCACTTGGAGTTACCGCCGTCGACGACCAGGTCGCCCTCGCCGAGCAGCTCCCCCAGGGCCGCGACGGTCTCGCGGGTGGGGTCGCCCGCGGGCACCATCACCCACACGACCTTCGGCGAGGGCAGCTGCTCGACCATCGAGGCCAGGCTGTCGGCGTCGGCCAGGTCGGGGTTGCGGTCGTAGCCGACGACGGTGTGGCCGGCCTCCCGCAGGCGCGAGCGCATGTTGCCGCCCATCTTCCCGAGTCCGACGAGTCCGATGTCCATGAGTACCTCCGGGTGCGCGGGCAGGGGTGGGCCCCGGCGGGGGCCGAGGGGTGGTGGGTCAGGAGAGCAGGCGGCGCGGCATGAGCAGGTAGCGGAAGCCGGTGTCGGTGCCCGCCTCGGCCGGCGACCCGCTGATGACGACCGGCTTGGCGGCCTGGGTGAAGGCCAGCTCGACGATCGGCTCGTCGATGGCGCTCAGCCCGTCGAGCAGGAACTGGGGGTTGAAGCCGGTCGTGATGTCGTCGCCCTCGATCTGGGCCTCGATCGACTCCGAGGCCTGCGCCTCGTCGCCCGACCCGGCGTCGAGGGTGAGCACACCGTCGCTGAAGGCCAACTGCACGGCGGTGTTGCGCTCGGCGACGAGCGAGACGCGCTTGACCGACTCGATCAGCGCCGCCTTGTCGACCTTGGCCACGGTGAGGTGCTCGCTGGGGAAGAGGCTGCGGACCTTGGGGAACTCACCGTCGAGCAGTCGCGTCGTCGTACGCCGCACCCCGCCCGGCGCCGCGCCCTCGAAGCCGATGATGCCCTCGCCGCTGCCGCTGGCGGCCAGCGCGATGACGACCTCGCTGCCCGCGGTCAGCGACTTGGCGGTGTCGCCGAGCACCTTCGCCGGCACCAGCGCAGCGAGGGTCTCGTCGGGGGTGCGGGGGTCCCAGCCCAGCTCGCGCTGGGAGAGGCGGAAGCGGTCGGTGGCCAGCAGCGAGATGCTCGAGCCGTCGATCTCGAGCCGCACGCCGGTCAGCACCGGGAGCATGTCGTCGCGCCCTGCCGCCGTGACGGCCTGGGCCACCGAGTGGGCGAAGACGTCGCTCTGCACCGTGCCGGTCGCCGCGGGCATGTCGGGCAGCGACGGGTAGTCGGCCACCGGCATGGTCTGGAGGCTGAAGCGGGCCGAGCCGCAGGTGAGGGACACCCGTGAGCCGTCGAGCACCATCTCGACCGGCTTGGCCGGCAGGCTGCGGCAGATGTCGGCGAGCAGCCGGCCGCTGACCAGGGCGCGGCCCTCGGTGGTCACGTCGGCCTTGAGCGTGGCGCGGGCCGAGGTCTCGTAGTCGAAGGTCGAGAGCACCAGGCCCTCGTCGTCGGTCTCGATCAGCAGGCCGGCGAGGACGGGGACGCTCGGACGGACCGGCAGGCTGCGGGCAGCCCAGGCGACGGCATCGGCGAGCACGTCGCGTTCGACGCGGAACTTCACGGTGTGTCCTTCGGGTGCGGCTGGGCTCTGGGGGGCTGATCCTGCCACGTCGTCCCGGCCGCTGGGAGTCCGGTGCGTCCTGTCGTGCTCCGTGCACCGGGTGCTCGCCCTGCGCTCATCGGTCCGTCACAGGCGCCGGGCGGAGGAGTTGTGCACAGGCAGGGGGGTCGGAACATGTTCACGGAGGATCTGGACGTCTGGAGGTACGGAGGAGTCATAGCAGCGGTGGAATCTGTGGACAGCCAGCGTCTGCGCAGGTCAGGCCGCGTGGCGCTCGCTCACAGGCCCTGTGCACGACGCCGTGGAACCACAAGGACCGGTGTGCAGTCGCGGGCGGCCGGTGAGTTCCGTCCACCGCTCGTCCACAGCCTCTCCCGGCGATGCGGGGCCGGCGCACAGGCGGCTCCACATCCCACAACGGTGTAGTTCACCCGCGCACCGACGAGGTGGCGACGGGCGGATCAGACCTGACGGGCCTGCATCTTCACGCGGTTGGTGAGCTCGCTGACCTGGTTGAAGACGGCCCGGCGCTCGGCCAGCAGCTGGTTGATCTTGCGGTCGGCGTACATGACCGTGGTGTGGTCGCGGTTGCCGAACTGCGCGCCGATCTTCGGCAGCGAGAGGTCGGTGAGCTCACGGCACAGGTACATGGCGATCTGGCGGGCCATGACGAGGTGCCGACCGCGCGAGGGGCCGGTGAGCTCCTCGATGGACAGACCGAAGTACGCCGCCGTCTGGGCGATGATCAGCGCAGCGGTGATCTCGGGCTCCCCGCCCTCGGGGATCAGGTCCTTCAGCACGATCTCGGCCAGGGTCATGTCGACCTCCTGGCGGTTGAGGTTGGCGAAGGCCGTCACCCGGATCAGCGCGCCCTCCAGCTCGCGGATGTTGGTCTGGATCTTCGAGGCGATGAACTCCAGCACGTCCGGCGGCGCGGTCAGGCGGTCCATGGCGGCCTTCTTGCGCAGGATCGCGATGCGCGTCTCGAGGTCGGGGGGCTGGACGTCGGTGATCAGCCCCCACTCGAAGCGGTTGCGCAGCCGGTCCTCGAGCGCCTCGAGCCGCTTGGGCGCGCGGTCGGAGGTCAGCACGATCTGCTTGTTGGCGTTGTGGAGGGTGTTGAACGTGTGGAAGAACTCCTCCTGGGTCTGGGTCTTGCCCTCCAGGAACTGGATGTCGTCGATCAGCAGCACGTCGACGTCGCGGTAGCGCCGCTTGAAGCGGTCCTGCCGGTCGTCGCGGATCGCGTTGATGAACTCGTTGGTGAACTCCTCGCTCGACACGTAGCGCACCTTGGCGCCGGTGTAGAGCGAGCGCACGTAGTGGCCGATGGCGTGGAGCAGGTGGGTCTTGCCCAGCCCGGAGTCGCCGTAGACCAGCAGCGGGTTGTAGGCCTTGCCGGGAGCCTCGGCGACAGCGACGGCCGCCGCGTGGGGGAAGCGGTTGGACGAGCCGATGACGAACGTCTCGAAGGTGTACTTGGGGTTGAGCCGCGTCTCCAGCGCGCTCGTCTGGCGGCTGCCCGCCTGCTCCGCGACGGGGGCGGGCTCGGCGCGTCGTGTGTCTATGTCGACATGTCGATCAATGGTCTCGACCGGGGTCGGGTCGGGACTGGTGGGGCGGGGCTCGTCCTCGAGCTGGGGGTTCACCGTCACCGCGATGCGGATCTCCCGGCCGAAGGAGACCGTGAGGGCGTCCTCCAGCTGACCGCGCAGCCGGCCCTCGAGCTGCCCGCGCGTGAAGTCGTTGGGCACCGCGATGATCGCCGTGTTGCCGTGGAGGGTCACCGGCTCGCTGGCGTTGAGCCAGGCGCGCTGGTTGGGCTGCAGGTCCGCCACCACCGAGCGCCAGGCCGGGCCGAGCTCCGGGGGCGTCTGGTCCACGTCTTGGTCCACGTCCTTGCCGCCTTCTGGTTGACCTTCTGGTTCGGTCCTCCGAAGGGGACCTCGGCCCGGGCGGGCCGCACGGTGCTCTGCTTCTCCACACCTTTGTCCACAGGTTGTGAAACTCCGTCGCGACCTCGTCGTCGCCGCGGTGCCGAGGCGCCGGGTGCGTCCGCCCTCCGCAACGTCTTCGCAGGTCAGAGGGGTGATGCGAGGGTGCTGCGGCGCGGTGCTCCGGTGCTGGCCACCTCGTCGGCGCCGTGGGTGCACGGGTCATCGGAGACCGCGAACGTAACGCGGTGCGCGAGCCCCGAGCAAGACGTCATCCACAGGCTGGGGCGACCCCGTAGGCTGAGGTCGCCCGAGGGTTTGACCCTGTGGAATTCGAACGCGTACCGTTTGCCGGTCATCCGGCGTCGACGGGTGCCGCATGTCCAGGTCCTGCAGTGGACCTGGGTGGGCGGTGCCAGCCGACAGGTGCGTCGGGGCCCCGGTCCGCCGGGCGCTCCCGGGGTCCGGGCTCGCAGAGCCGTTGACCGCCAGTCCCTTGAACCGAAAGAGAAGCTCGTGAGCAAGCGTACGTACCAGCCGAACAACCGTCGTCGCCACAAGGTGCACGGGTTCCGCCTGCGCATGCGCACCCGCGCCGGCCGGTCGATCCTCTCCTCGCGCCGCCGCAAGGGCCGCAAGAGCCTGGCCGTCTGAGCCTGACGACGGCCTCGGCCACCCGGTGCTCCCCCGCGACCACAGGCTCCGCGACTCGGACTCGTTCCGACGCGCGGGGCGTGGTCGGCGCGCGGGGAGCCGCACGCTCGTGGTGCACCTGAGCACCCCGGACGCCGCGGGTCCGGCACGGGTCGGCTTCGTCGTCAGCAAGGCCGTCGGCAACGCCGTGGCGCGCAACAGCGTCAAGCGGCGTCTGCGACACCTCGCCCGGGAGCAGCTCGACACGCTCCCGGGCGCTGCTGTGCTCGTGGTCCGTGCGCTGCCGGCCGCCGCGAGCGCCCCCAGCGCGGAACTCCGCTCCGACCTCGAGCGTTGCCTCCAGCGGGTGATGGCGTGAAGTACCTGCTCATCGGCTTCCTCCGGCTCTACCGCGCGGTGGTGAGCCCGCTCTACGGTCAGGTCTGCCGCTACCACCCGTCGTGCTCCGCCTACGCGCTGGAGGCGGTGACCGTGCACGGCAGTGCCCGCGGCAGCTGGCTCGCGGCACGGCGTGTGGCACGGTGCCACCCGTGGGCCGCCGGCGGCTACGACCCCGTGCCACCCTCTGTCCGTCCCACCCGCCGCTCGGCGGGACCCGTCTCGACATCCCAGCAAGGAGCCTGATCGGTGGGCGCAATCGGCGACTTCTTCACCTTCATCGCGACCCCGCTCTACTACGCGATCTCGGGCGTGCTGATCCTGTGGCACAAGCTGTTCACGGCCCTGGGTCTCGACCCGGCCGGTGGTGCCTCGTGGGCGCTGTCGATCGTGGGCCTGACGCTGGTGATCCGCGCGGCGCTGATCCCGCTGTTCGTCAAGCAGATCAAGTCCAGCCGCAACATGCAGCTGATCCAGCCCAAGGTCAAGGAGCTGCAGAAGAAGTACGGCCACGACCGGGAGCGTCTCGCGCAGGAGACGATGAAACTCTACAAGGACACGGGCACCAACCCGTTCGCCTCGTGCCTGCCGATCCTGCTGCAGATGCCGATCTTCTTCACCCTGTTCCACCTGCTCAACGAGGCCGCGAAGGACTACACGGCCCGCGGCTTCCTGACCAGCACGCTGGCTCGTCAGTTCGGTGACTCGAAGCTCTTCGGGTCCATCCCCCTGGCCGACAGCTTCTGGGGCTCGGGCGTCTGGCGCGAGGGGGGTGGCGACCTCAGCGTCATGCTCCTGGCGCTCTTCCTGGTGCTCGCCATGACCGCCACGACGTTCTTCACCCAGCGTCAGCTGATGAGCAAGAACATGCCTGCCGACGCCCTCTCGGGACCCTACGCCCAGCAGCAGAAGCTGCTGCTCTACGTCCTGCCCGTCGCCTTCGGCCTCGGCGGCGTGGCCTTCCCGATCGGCGTGCTCCTCTACTGGACCACCTCCAACCTGTGGACCATGGGTCAGCAGTTCTACGTCATCCGCAACAACCCCGCGCCCGGCACGCCGGCCTTCGCGGCCAAGGCGGACCGCGACAAGGCCAAGGCCGCCAAGCACGGCACGGTCGTCGAGGAGGTGGAGGCGCCCGTCGAGGAGCCCCGCCGTCCCGCCGTGCGGCAGCAGCCCAAGAAGACCACGAAGCAGCAGCGCAAGTCGGGCGGCAGCAAGCCCGGCGGCGGCACCCAGGGAGGCAAGAAGTGACGCAGGAGTCCGCCCAGCAGGAGGCCCTCGAGGGCGAGGAGCAGGCCGCCTCGGCCGACGACGCCCGGACCTCGACCGTCGCCGGCGTGGAGGAGGTCACCCATGACCTCACCGCCCAGGCGGCCCAGGGGCCCGGCAGCGAGTCGTCGGCCGCCGAGCGTCGCCTGGCCGAGCTCGAGGCCGAGGGTGACATCGCCGCCGACTACCTCGAGGAGCTCCTCGACATCGCCGACCTCGACGGCGACCTCGACATGGACGTGGAGGGTGACCGGGCGTCGGTCTCCATCGTCGGTGCCGACCTCAGCCAGCTCGTCGGGCAGCACGGCGAGGTGCTCGACGCCCTGCAGGAGCTGACGCGTCTCGCGGTCTACCGCGAGACCGGCGAGCGCTCGCGTCTCATGCTGGACATCTCCGGCTTCCGCGCGCAGAAGCGGACCGAGCTGGAGGCCCTCGCGGCCGACAGCGTGGCGCAGGTGCGCGAGTCCGGGGAGCGTCTCTCGCTGCAGCCGATGTCGCCCTTCGAGCGCAAGGTCGTCCACGACGCGGTCGCCGAGGCCGGGCTGTCCTCGGAGTCCGAGGGTGTCGAGCCCCGGCGCTACGTGGTGGTGCTGCCGGAGTGACCGTCCACTCCCCCGCCCGCGGTCGGGCCGCCTCGGTGGACCGGCGTGTCCGAGGCTGACGTTCCACGTGAAACACCCTCCCCGCCCGACGTGGCCGGGAGGGTGTTCTCGCTCGACCGCCTTCCCCTGGCCGTCCGGCTGTGGGAGCTGCTGGCCGACGCCGGCGTGGTCCGGGGGCTGATCGGCCCGCGCGAGGTCCCGCGGCTGTGGGACCGCCACCTCCTCAACTGTGCGGTGCTCGCCGACGCCCTGCCGGCGGGGTCCTCGGTGTGCGACATCGGGTCCGGGGCCGGCCTGCCCGGGCTCGTGCTCGCAGTGCGGCGGCCCGACCTGAGGCTGACCCTGGTCGAGCCGTTGCTGCGGCGCACGACGTTCCTCGACGAGGCGGTGGAGGAGCTCGGCCTCGACACCGTGGTCGTGCGCCGTGGACGCGCCGACGACCTCCACGGCGAGCAGACCTTCGACGTGGTCACCTCCCGGGCCGTGGCGCCGCTGGAGCGGCTTCTGGGGTGGTCGATGCCCCTGGTGGCGCCGGAGGGCGCCCTGGTGGCGATGAAGGGGTCCTCGGTGGCCGACGAGGTGGAGGAGGCGCGCGGCGCGCTGCAGCGCTGGGGATGCGCGGAGCCTGAGGTGCTCACGCTGGGAGCAGGCACCGTTGATCCCCCGACCACGGCCCTCCGGGTGGCCTGGTCCGACCCGGCGACGGTACGTTGGCCTCCTGCGCCGACGCGCGACGAGCCCCGCAGACCCGCCCGCGGGGCGTCCGCCCGTCGTCGTGGCAGTCGCCGCCCCCGCTGAGGGGCACCGGAGTTATCCACCGGGACGCGCCCCTGCATTCCGCCTGTTCCACGCTCAGAGAGGCCAGTTCTCCACAGATGGCACACCATTCTCCACAGGGCGTACCGACGTCGTCAGACCAGTCCGTTTCACGTGAAACGGGAGCGGCGAGCAGCGGCCCCGGGTCCGCGGGGTCGTCGGGCTACACGGTGAGGACGGCGGGCGAGATGGCGGCGTACGAGCCCTCGCTGCACGACGACGCCACTCCCCTGGCCCGCGCGGCCGAGCACACGGTGCTGGCACGCGAGGGACGGCGCACGGGACCGGCACTCCCCCGGCCCCGTGAGACCCGCGTCTTCGTGGTGGCCAACCAGAAGGGCGGGGTCGGGAAGACCACCTCCACGGTGAACGTCGCCGCCGCCCTGGCCCAGCTGGGCCAGAAGGTGCTGGTGGTCGACCTCGACCCTCAGGGCAACGCCTCGACCGCGCTGAACATCGAGCACCGGCGCGGTGTCGCGTCGACCTACGACGCCCTGGTCGACGGCGCTCCCCTGGAGGAGGTCGCCGTGGCGTGCCCCGACGTGGCGGGCCTCATGGTCGTGCCGGCGACCATCGACCTGGCCGGCGCCGAGATCGAGCTCGTGAGCGTCGTGGCGCGCGAGGGCCGGCTGCGCAAGGCCATCCACGGCCATCCCCTGGTCGGCAGCCTCGAGGAGATCGGGGACGAGCGCATCGACTACGTGCTCATCGACTGCCCGCCGTCCCTGGGGCTGCTCACCCTCAACGCCCTGGTCGCCGGGGACGAGATGATGATCCCGATCCAGGCGGAGTACTACGCGCTGGAAGGGCTCGGACAGCTCCTGGAGACCGTCGACATGGTGCGCAAGCACCTCAACCCGGAGCTGTCGGTCTCCACCATCCTCATCACCATGTACGACGCGCGCACCCGCCTGGCCGCCGGCGTGGCCAGCGAGGTGCGCGAGCACTTCGGGGAGCAGGTGCTCCGCACCAACATCCCCCGCTCGGTGCGGGTCTCCGAGGCGCCGTCCTACGCCCAGACCGTGATGACCTACGACCCCGGCTCCCCCGGCGCGCTCAGCTACCTGGAGGCGGCCCGGGAGATCGCGACGAAGGCGGTGGCGGTGTGAGCGGCTCCCGGCCTCCCGCGCGTCGGGGCCTCGGACGCGGCCTGGGCTCGCTGATCCCGACCTCGGCCCCGCCGGCGGAGGCCGACGACGCCTCGACATCCCCTGACGCCAGCCCGGGACGCGCCGCCGCGGGCTCGGCCCCGACCCACGCCGTGGACGGCGCGGCGCCCGCGCAGGCCGACGTACGCCGGCCCGCGCCCGGGAGCACCGGTGAGGAGCTGGCCCCGGTGGCGGGCGCCTACTTCGCCGAGATCCCGCTCGACCAGGTGCACCCCAACCACGCGCAGCCACGGCAGGTCTTCGACGAGGAGGCGATGGCCGAGCTGGTCCACTCGATCTCCGAGGTCGGGCTGCTGCAGCCCGTGGTGGTGCGGCGCACGGGGTCGGAGTCCTACGAGCTGGTGATGGGGGAGCGGCGCTGGCGCGCCTCCCAGCAGGCCGGCACGGGCACCATCCCGGCGATCGTGCGCTCCACCGACGACACCGACATGCTGCGCGACGCGCTGCTGGAGAATCTCCACCGCAGCCAGCTCAACCCGCTCGAGGAGGCCTCGGCCTACGCCCAGCTCCTCGAGGACTTCGGCTGCACCCACGACGAGCTGGCGCAGCGGATCGGACGCTCGCGCCCGCAGATCAGCAACACGCTGCGGCTGCTGCGGCTGAGCCCGGCGGTCCAGCGGCGCGTGGCCGCGGGCGTGCTGAGCGCGGGCCACGCCCGCTCGCTGCTCGCCGTGGCCGACGCCGACGCTCAGGACCGGCTCGCCAGCCGGGTCGTGGCCGAGGGCATCAGCGTGCGCGCGCTGGAGGAGATCGTCGCGCTGGGGGAGACCGGCGGCGAGGACGAGCCGCGGGTGCGGCGCCGTAAGCCGACGGCACCGGGTCTGGCCGACCTGTCGGACCGGCTGGCCGACCGGCTGGAGACCAGGGTGAAGATCGACCTGGGCAAGAGCAAGGGCCGGATCACCGTGGAGTTCGCGACGCTGGAGGACCTGCAGCGGATCATCGACCTCATGGACCCGGACGCCTCGACGCCAGCGATTGATCGTTAGATCGCTTTGTCGACAAAGCCATCTAACGACTTATAGTCAGTGTTAGGCGCGCAGTCAGCGGCCGGAAGGCTCCGGAGGGGGCTTTCGAGTTCGTCAGGAGCGATTCTGAGCGCGCTTCGCCGCGCGCCGCGCCGCGCGATCGCGCTTCTCGGCCGCGTCGAGCTCCTCAGCGCGCTCGGGAGTGGGCGCCGAACCGCCGTGACGGGCGGGGAGCCACCACGATCCGGGCGGCTGCTCGTCGGCGGGGTAGGCCGCGATGGTCTCGTCGAGCATGCGCGACATCACCGAGCGCAGCTCGGCGGTCTCGCCCACGGGGTCGGCACCGGTCGGGTGCAGAGGGGCGCCGACGGTGAGGGCGATGGTCTTGCCGCGGGAGAAGTCGCGGGGGTGGTCCTTGGTCATCATCCGCTGGGTGCCCCACATGATGACCGGCACCAGCGGCACGCCTGCCTCCGCCGCGATGCGCACCGCGCCGGACTTGAACTCCTTGAGCTCCATGGAGCGGGAGATGGTGGCCTCGGGGAAGATGCCTACGGCCTCGCCCTCGCGCAGCCGGTCGACGGCGGTGCGGAACGACGCGACGCCCTCGCCGCGGTCGACCTCGATGTGGTGCAGCGAGCGCATCAGCGGTCCGCCCAGGCGGTGGTCGAAGATCTCCCGCTTGGCCATGAAGCGCACCAGGCGACCCGACGGGTTGGCGGCCAGGCCGCCGTAGACGAAGTCGACGTAGCCGATGTGGTTGTAGGCCAGCAGCACTCCGCCGCTGCGCGGCACGTGCTCGGTGCCCGTCATGACGAAGCGCTGCCCGAGCAGCTTGAAGCCGGTCTTGGCCGCGACGATGATCGGCGGGTAGGTGAGGTCCATCAGGACAGGTCCGTCCCGGGCGCGTCGTAGCCCTGGTAGGGACCGATCCCGCGCTCGGGGGCGGCGGCACCGAAGGTGGCCCGCAGCTCCATCTCGGCCTCGAGCACGCCGGCGAGGCGGCGTACGCCCTCGCGGATCCGCTCGGGCGTGGGGTAGCAGAACGACAGCCGCATCGAGCTCGAGCCGTAGCCGTCGGCGAAGAACGCGGTGCCGGGCACGTAGGCCACCCGGGCGGTCACGGCGCGGGGGAGCATCGACTTCGCGTCGATGCCCGGGGGGAGGGTGAGCCAGACGTAGAACCCGCCGTCGGGGACGTTCCACTGGCAGGCCGCCGGCATGAGGTCCTCGAGTGCCGAGACCATGGCGTCGCGCCGCTCGCGGTACATCTCCCGGAACTGCTTGATCTGGCCCTGCCAGTCGTGGTTGGCGAGGTAGGCCGACACCGCCATCTGCGAGAACTGCGGCGGGCACAGCGTCGCGGACTCCTGGGCCAGCACGAGCTTCTCGCGCACCGGGTGCGGCGCGAGCGCCCACCCGACCCGGAAGCCCGGGGCGAAGGTCTTGGAGAACGACCCGAGGTAGATGACGCCCTCGGCCTCGTCGGCGCGCAGCGCGCGCATCGGCTCCTGGTCGAAGCCCAGCAGGCCGTAGGGGTTGTCCTCGAGCACCAGGACGCCCTCGCGGCGGCAGATGTCGAGGATGCGGGGGCGCCGCTCGGCCGAGAGCGTGATGCCGGCGGGGTTGTGGAAGTTGGGGATCGTGTAGAGGAACTTGATCCGGCGACCGGAGGCCTGCACCGAGGCGATGGCCTGCTCGAGGGCCTCGGGCACGAGCCCGTGGGCGTCCATCTCCACGTGCACGACGTCGGCCTGGTAGGCCTTGAAGACGCCGAGCGCACCGACGTACGACGGGGCCTCGCACAGCACGACGTCACCGGGGTCGCAGAAGATCCGCGTGACCAGGTCGACGGCCTGCTGGGAGCCCACGGTGACCACGACGTCGTCGGGGTGGGCCTCGATGCCCTCGAGGCGCATGACGTCGGTGATCTGCTCGCGCAGCTCCGGCACGCCCTGGCCCGAGCCGTACTGCATCGCGACCGGGCCCTGCTGGGTCACGAGGTCGCCGATGGCGCTGCTCACGACGTCGAGGGGGAGCCCGGAGATGTTCGGCATGCCGCCGGCGAGGGAGACCACCTCGGGCCTCGACGCGACGGCGAAGAGAGCTCGGATCTCCGAGGCGGTCATGCCGGCCGTGCGCGCGGCGTATCGGTCGACGTAGGAGTCGAGACGGGACTGTGAGCGCGCAGGCGTGGATTCCATGACCCCTCTAGCATGAACGATGGAGGCGACTCGCGCACGCGCGGATCGCTGTTCGGTCGGCCACCTTTGCCCTGGCCCGTGACGCGGGCCTGCGTGGAGGCAGGGTCGAGCGGCCACGAGCCCCGCCCGGTGCGGGGGAGTCCGGGAGGTCCCATGTCGCGCAGGGTCGTGCACCTCACCCTCGACCACCTCGCCGCGCTCGACGCGCCGTGCCGCGACTGCGTGTTCTGGCAGCTCGACCCGGTACGGCGCGCCCGCGTCGACCTGGAGGGCGACGCGGGGGAGGAGAAGCGGGCGTGGCTCTCGGCCGTGCTGCGCGACTGGGGCTCCTGCGGGCGGGTGGTGCTCGTCGAGGGACGGCCCGTGGGCCACGTGGTCTACGCGCCGCCGGCGCTGCTGCCGAGCGCCGACGCCTTCCCCACCTCGCCGGTCTCGCCCGACGCCGTCCTGCTCGCCTCGGCGTACGTCGACCCCGCGCACGCGGGCGCCGGGCTGGGCCGGCTGCTCGTGCAGGCGATGGCGCGCGACCTCGTGGAGCGCGGCGGCTACCGCGCGGTCGAGGCCTTCGGCCGGGTCGACGGCCCCGACGCGGCGGGCCGGCGAGGACGGCAGTGCCTCCTGCCGGCCGACTTCCTGGGCCGCGTGGGCTTCGGCACACGCCGCGCCCATGGCGGGGTGCCGCGGATGCGGATGGACCTGCGCTCGGCGCTGACGTGGCGCGACGAGGTCGAGGTGGCGCTGGAGCGGCTGCGCGGGGTGGTGCGCCCCGCGCCCGCGCCGAGCCCGGACGCACGCGTCCCCGGCACCCCACGAGGGGTGCCGGGGACGGAGGAGTGAGCCCGCGGCGACCGCGGGTGCTCCGGTGCGTCAGGCGTTGATGAAGTCCGACAGCTCGTTGAGCAGCGTCGCCTTCGGGCGGGCGCCGACGATGGTCTTGACGACCTCGCCGCCCTGGTAGACGTTGATCGTCGGGATGCCGGTCACGCGGTAGGACGAGGGCGTGACGGGGTTCTCGTCGACGTTCATCTTCATGAAGGTGATCTTGTCGCCGTGGGCCGTGGCGATCTCGTCGAGGATCGGGGCGACCTGGCGGCACGGGCCGCACCACTCGGCCCAGAAGTCCACGAGGACCGGCTTGTCGGACTTGAGCACCTGAGCCTCGAACTCGGCGTCGGTGACGGCACTGATGTTGGCCACGATGATCCCTACTCTCTCTGCTGACGTCTGTGGTGGTGGAACGCGGCGCGCGGGGTGGTTGTTCCCCGCGGCGGCCGCGTGGGGCGGCTCAGAGCCCGGCGGTCTTGACCGCGTCGGTGGCGGCGGAGCCGGCCACGGCGTCCTGGGCCTCGGCGCGGGTGGCCGCGGTGTGGTCGAGCTCGGCGACGTAGCGCTCGGCGTCGAGGGCTGCGGCGCAGCCCGTGCCGGCCGCGGTGATGGCCTGGCGGTAGTGGTGGTCGACCAGGTCACCGCAGGCGAAGACGCCGGGGATGTTGGTGGCCGTCGAGGGGTGCTCGACCAGCACGTAGCCCTCGTCGTCGAGGTCGACCTGGCCGGTGAGCAGCTCCGAGCGCGGGTCGTGGCCGATGGCGATGAAGAGACCGGTGGCCTCCAGCGCGCGGGTCTCGCCCGTGGTGGTGTCCTCGAGGGTGAGCGACTCCAGCTTGTCGGCGCCGTGGATCTCCTTGACCGCGGAGTTCCAGACGATCTCGAGCTTGGGGTCGGCGAAGGCGCGCTCCTGCATGATCTTGGAGGCGCGCAGCTCGTCGCGACGCACGATGAGGGAGACCTTGGAGGCGAAGCGGGTCAGGAAGGTGGCCTCCTCGACCGCGGAGTCGCCGCCGCCCACGACCGCGATGTGCTGCTCGCGGAAGAAGAAGCCGTCGCACGTCGCGCACCACGAGACGCCGCGGCCCGACAGCTCGTCCTCGCGGGCGATGCCGAGCTTGCGGTAGCCCGAGCCGGTGGCGAGGATCACCGAGCGCGCGGTGTAGGTGTCGGTGGCCGTGCGCACCGTCTTGATGTCGCCGGTGAGGTCGACCTCGACGATGTCGTCGGAGACCAGCTCGGCACCGAAGCGCTCGGCCTGGGCGCGCATCTCGTCCATCAGCGCCGGGCCCATGATGCCGTCGCGGAAGCCGGGGAAGTTCTCCACCTCGGTGGTGTTCATGAGCGCACCACCGGCGGTGACCGAGCCCTCGAAGACCAGGGGCTCCAGGCTCGCGCGCGCGGCGTAGACCGCGGCGGTGTAGCCGGAGGGACCCGAGCCGATGATGATGACCTGTCGGGTGACGTCTGGGCGGGTGTCGGACATGGAGTCCAGTCTCCTCGGGATGACGGGGGCGGTGCCTGGGAAGGGGTGCTGCGGCACCTGCGGGTGGAACCGATCCTAGGTGAGCGGCATTCCCGGGCCCGCGCCGTCGCCTCCGCGGGTCCGGGTCGCGGCGGTGTGTGGTGGCGGCTCAGCGCCGGGGGAGGGTGACCGAGCGGAGCACCTCGGCGGTGCCGCACTGGAGCAGGTCGACGACCTGGGTGTCGCCGGCCGGGCTGCGGAAGGCCAGCACCGCGGGCTCGCCGGCGTAGCGCACGCGCACCAGCAGGCCGGGCCCCCAGTCGGCGCTCTCGCAGACGTCCCACCCCGCGAGGGCGCGGGCGGCCCGCCGCGCCGAGCGCTCGGCGAGGGCGTTGAGGCTGCTGTCGTTGCTCGGACCGGCCAGCTCCTCGGAGCCGTCGTCCTCGGCGGCGAAGGCGTCGACGCGGCGGGCGGCGGCGGAGGCCTCGTCGCGCACCCGCGAGACCGAGCCGGTGAAGTCCCGCTCGGTGAGGCGGCGTACGCCGGGCACCGCCAGCTGGGCCGACTCGAGGAGGCCGTCGGCGGCCTCGGCGTCGGACTCCGTGTCGGCCCGGTCCTCGGTGGCGGGAGCGGTCTGGGACGGGTCGGCGCCCGACCCGGCGGAGCCGGCCGCCTCCGCGCCGGCGTCGGAGGTGGACTCGCCGGCGTCGCCCGAGCCGGCGGGGGTGAGCTCGGGGACGACCTGGGCGGCGCCGACACCGACCACGACGACGGCCGCGGCCGCCACGAGGAGCCGGGTGACGCGGCGTCGCCGGCGCGCCTGGTGGGCGGCGAGGTCGATCGGGGCCGGGGAGGTGGCGACGTCCTCGCCGGCGTCGAGACGGGCCAGCACCTGGTCGAGCCGCGCGGCGACGTCGACCGGGAGGGGCTCGGTGTGGCGGGCGTCGGCCAGCCGACGGGTCACCTCCCGCTGCTGCTCGGGGGTGAGGTCGGGGTCGTGGGCCATCGGGCTCCTCCTCTCGGTGCTGGCGGTGGTGGTGCTGCTGGTGGTGGGCGCGGAGCTGGTCGTGCTGGTCGTGCCGGTCGGGGGCCGGGTCAGGTGCCGGCGTCGGTCGGGGGCTGCTGGTCCAGTGTGGCGGGGGCCCGGTCAGGCCGGTGGGCCTCGTGGGTCGGCCTCGGATCGGACGGCCGCCGGCGTGGTCGGGTTCCGCGGCTCGGGGTGGTCGTCGTCACGCCGCTCGCGCAGCACCCCGAGCAGCGGCGCCAGCCGGGCCCGCCCGCGCGAGCACCGCGACTTCACGGTGCCGACGGCGCAGTCGAGCACGGCGGCCGCCTCGGCCACCGAGTAGCCCTCCATGTCGACGAGCACCAGGGCGGCGCGCTGCTCCGGGGGCAGCGAGGCCAGCGCGGCGAGCACCTGTCGCCGCTCCTCGGCGCGCACCGACCGGTCGGCGGGGTCCTCGGCCTCCGGCGCGGCGGAGAGGCGCGAGCCGCGGTCGCCGTACTCCTCGAGGTCGTCGGGCAGGGCGTCGGTGCGGCGCACGCGCGCCGCGCGGAGGCGGTCGAGGCAGGCGTTGACCACGATGCGGTGCAGCCAGGTCGTCACGGCGGCGTCGCCGCGGAAGGACCCCGCGCGCCGGTAGGCCGCGATCATGGCGTCCTGCAGGCCGTCGGCGGCGTCCTCGGGGTGCCCGGTCGTGCGCAGGGCCACCGCCCACAGCCGGTCGCGGTGGCGGGCGAAGAGCTCGCCGAAGGCCGCGTGGTCGCCGGCGACGTGGGCGTGGAGGAGCTCGACGTCGCTGCGGGAGCCGACGCCGGCCTCGTCGGCAGTGGCGTCCTCGGGGGCCTCGGCGCCGTCGGGTCGCGGCCCCGCCGCCCCGGGCCCGCTCACCCGCGGACCTCGACCTCGGCCACCTCGCCGCGCCAGCCGCCCTCGACGGCGGGCAGCGAGGTGAGCCAGACCGTGAGGTAGGAGCCGGTGACGGGCTCGTCGAGCACCGCCCGCTGCTGGGTGCCGCCGGAGGTCTCGGCCACGGGGTCGAGACCCTCCACGTCGGTGGGGGCGGTGTCGGTGACGTAGAGCGCGGTGGCGGTGCCCTCGCCGACGAGCGTGAGGTCGACCTCGCTGACCTCCTGCTCGCCGCCGAGGTCGACCACCAGGCCCACGCCGGTCTTGAGGCCGCCCGGCCCGAAGTTCTGGAGGTACGTCGCGGTGCGCCAGACCGTCGCGGGGTCGCCGTCGACGGCGAGCGGGGTCAGCTCGGGGTACTCCTCCTGCGGGGGGTCGCCCTGGGGGTCGAGGTCGCTCGCGCTGAGCCCCGTGAGCGGGGTCGGCGCCGCGGTGGGCGTGGCCGACGACGACGCGCTCGGGGAGCTCGACCTCTCGGGCTCCGGCTCGGCGCCCAGCGGGGTGCGACCGCGGCCGACGTTGACGGCGACCACGACGCCGACGAGCAGCACCAGGCCCAGCAGCAGCGCCGCGGCCAGGCGGAAGGTGTTGCGACCGGGGACCTCGCCCGCGGCGCCGTCGTCGGGCTCGGCGTCGTCGGTGCCCGGCGGGGGCGGCGGCGCCGCGGGCCCCCACGGCCAGAACTCCCCCGACTCCGCCTGCTCGGCGCCGGGGCGGGCGCGACGCACGGGGCCGCCGTCGTCGGGCTCGGGGGCGAAGAGCGGCCGCTCGGGCGGGTCCTCGAAGGGCGGGGGCGGGGGCACCGGCTCGCTGCGCGCCTGCAGCCAGGACACGTCGTCGGTCTCGTCGTCGAAGATCGGCAGCCCGGCCTGGGTGGGCTGCTCGGCGGCCACCGGGGCGGGGGAGGACCCCGCGAGCAGCCCGTCGCCGGGCGCCGAGGAGCGGGCGGGCTCCTCGGCGCGCGCGGCCCGGGTGGTGTCAGCCGGGTGCGTCGCGGTGACGGTGCCTGCGTCGGTGTCGGTGTCGGTGTCGGTGTCGGGGAGCGCCACGACGGTGGTGGGCGCGTCGGTGGCCGCCTGCGGGCTCTCACCGGTGGTGTCGGTGGGGGTCTCGGGGGTCCCTCCGGTCAGGGGCACGACCGTGGTGGGCTCCTGGTCAGCAGGCTCCGGGCCGGGGGTCTGGGAGGCCGGGGAGGTCTGGGAGGTCGGGGAGGGCGCGGGACCCAGCGGGTCGCTCGAGCGGACCGGGGCCGCTGCGGGCGTCGCCGCCACGGCCGGCCCGGCGGTCGTCACCGCGGTGGTCACGGGGGCCGGGGCCGGTGTCGGCCCGGGGACCGCGGGCAGGCTGATGGTCTCGTCGCCGCGGTCGACCAGGCGGGTGGCGAGCTCCTCGGGGATGCCGACGGGGTCGCCGACGAACTCCACCAGCTGGTCGGCGAGCGCCTGGGCCGTGGCGGGGCAGCGGGGGTCGTGGCCCCGCTGGGCGGCGGTGGCGGGGTTGAGGACGTTGTCGCACAGCTGGTCGAGCATCCGGGGGATGCCGGCGCGCACCTGGCGCGGGCGCAGCAGGCGCCCGTGCTCCTGCGGGGCCGGCACGACGACCGACCCGGAGATGCCGGCCCACCGGCCCGTGAGGGCGGCGTACAGCAGGCCGGCGAGGTCGGTGAGGTCGTCGTCGGGGTCGGTGTGGGTCAGCCCGTGGAGGGCGGCGTCGACGCACAGGCCGATCAGCCGCACCGAGCCGTTGCGGTCGACGAGGACGTTCTCCGGGTTGAGCCGCCCGTGCGAGACCCCGGCCCGGTGGGCGGTGGCGGCGGCGGCCGCGACCTCGGCGACCAGCCAGGCCGCCCGCCGCGGGGCCAGGGGGCCGCCCGCGGCCAGCATGATGTCGAGCGACGTGCCCGACCCCCACTCGTTGACGACGTAGCAGAGGGCGTCGGTGCGCTCGGCGTCGAGCACGCGCAGCACGTGGGGGTCGTGCACGGTGGCCGAGCGCCGCGCGGCCTCGAGCAGGCCGGCGGCCCGGTCGTCGTCGGCGGCGATGACGTGGATCGCCACCTGCCGCTCGAGCACGCGGTCGTGGGCCCGCCAGAAGCGACCGTCGCCGCTCTCGCTGAGCAGGTCGACCAGCCGGTAGCGACCGGCGAGCTGGTCTCCGTGCCTGATCGAGTGGGGCACCGCGGTCCTGGCTCCTTCGTGCGCTGGGGGCGGGCGTCGGGCCCGGGCCAGCCGGGCGCGCGGGCGCCAGCGGCGCCCGGACCATGGTAGGCGCCCGGGTCGGGACGGGGCGACCGACGTCGCACAGCCGCGAGACGCCCGCGCCGGTTGCCGTAGGCCGGATCCGGACCGCCTCTGGCCCGGGCGTCGGGCCGGTGGTGCCGGCTCCGGGGGAGGGCCGGGAGGGAGAGGCGCAGGGGAGACCGGGGGGAGTGCGGGGAGCCCCGGGTCAGCGGCGTCCGAGGCGCCCGGTCACGGTGGCCAGCACGTCGGTGACCTCGGTGAGCCGGAAGACCCGGGCCAGCGCCAGGAAGGCGACCACGTCGACCAGGGTCACCCCCACGCCGCGGGCCAGGGTCGGCAGCACGGCCGCGTCGAGCGGCAGGTCGCCCAGCAGCGCGGAGACGGCGTAGGCCAGGCCGGTGGACAGCGCGACCACCAGGCCCAGGCGCACCAGGAAGCGCGAGGTCGTGCGCCCGCCGAGGTCGCCGGTGCGGCGCTCGAGCACGGAGTAGGAGAGGGCGGTGCCGACGAGGTAGGCCGCGGCATAGGCGGTGGCCAGGGCGGCCGAGGTCGCGGCGGCGTCGGTGAGCGCCACCAGCACGACGGCCGCGCCGATGTTGGTGGCCGCGACGCCGCACTGGATCCAGAACACGGTGCGGGTGGCCTCGAGGGCGTAGAAGCCGCGCAGCATCAGGTAGTGGACGGTGAAGAGCACGATCCCGGGGCCGAACAGGGCCAGCGTCGGCACGGCGTTGGGCCACGACTGCGAGGCGGCGGCGTAGCCCCACACCACCCGGGCGACCTCGGGCGCGACCACCGGGAGCAGCGCGGCGAAGGGCAGCAGCACGGCCAGCGAGGTGCGCAGCGTCGCACCCAGCGAGCGGCCCAGCCCGGCGAGGTCGCCGTCGGCGGCGCGCTGGGAGAGCCGCGGCAGGATCGCCGTGGCCAGCGAGACCGTGATGATCGAGTGGGGCACCATCACGATGAGGAAGGCCGAGGCGTAGACGGCGTTGCCGGTGCCGTCGGCGCTGCCGTCGGCCACGCCGGTGCCGGCCAGGCGCACCACCACGGTGTAGGCGACCTGGTTGACGATGACGAAGGCCACCGTCCAGCGGGCCAGACGCAGGGTGTGGCCCAGGCCCGTGCCGCGGAAGTCGAAGCGCGGACGGAAGCGGAAGCCGGCCGAGCGCAGGTAGGGCACGAGGATGAGCAGCTGCGCGGCGATGCCGAGCGTCGACCCCAGGCCCAGCAGCAGCTCCTGGGAGGGGCTGAAGGGGCCCACGACCTCCGCACCGGAGGCGGCGCCGAAGACCACGAGGTAGACCACCAGCACCGCGACGGCGATGACGTTGTTGGCGATCGGGGCCCACATCATCGGCCCGAAGCGGCCGCGCGCGTTGAGGATCTGACCGACCAGCACGAACATGCCGTAGAAGAAGACCTGCGGCAGGCAGTAGCGGGCGAAGTCGATCGCCGAGTCGCGCGCCTCGGGCGGCCACGAGTCGGGCAGGTAGATCGCCATCACCCAGGGCGCCACCGCCACCAGCAGGAGCGTCACCGCCCCGAGGAACAGCAGCGCGAGGGTGACCACCCGGTTGGCGTAGGCCTCTCCGCCGTCGGGGTCGTGCTTCATCGAGCGCACGAGCTGGGGCACCAGCACCGCGTTGAACACCCCGCCGGCCAGCAGGATGTAGAGCATGTTGGGGATGGTGTTGGCGACGGTGAAGATCTCGCCGTGCAGCTGGATGCCCAGCGCCGCGGCCAGCAGGGCCGAACGCACGAAGCCGCTGAGCCGCGAGACCACCGTGCCGGCGGCCATGACCGCGCTGGAGGAGAGGATCGAGCGCTGCTCGGCCGCCGACGACTCGGCGGTGCCGGGGCTCCCAGGGGCCGAGGGGTCGGAGGGGTCGGAGGGGCGCGCCTCCTCGCGGGCGGCGCCCACCGCCTCGAAGGAGCCCGTGGGGTCGTCGACGGCGTCGGCGGCGTCGCTGTAGCCGACGACGGGGGGGCCGGGGGCGCGGTGCCTCATGCGGGGGTGCCTCTCGGCGCGGGCGCCGGGTCGCCGGCGCTGCCCGGGGTGGTGGCGGGGGTGGTGTCGGGGAGGTCGTCGGCCGAGCCGGCGTCGGACGGCCGGTCGGACGGCTGGTCGGACGGCCCGCCGCGCCGCGCGTCGCGGAGCCGGCGTACGAGGCGCAGGCCGATGGTGCCGAAGAGCAGCACCAGGCCGGTGCCCATGATCAGCCAGATCACCTGGCTGACCTGCGCGGAGCGCACCGCGAGGTCGTCGCTGGAGCCGAGCACGCGGCCCTCCTCGTCGGTGAGCACCAGACGCAGGTCGTGCACGCCGAGCTCCGAGGTGCTGGCGTTGAGCAGCACCGTGGTGGCGCTGTCGGCCGGCACCTCGATGCTGCCGGGCGGTCCCTCGATGGTCATCGGCCGGTCGGACTCGTAGCGCAGCCGGATCGTCACCGGCTGGTCGAGGCCGTTGACGATGGTGGCGCCGAAGCGCCCGCTCTCGCTCGACAGCGTCACCGCGCGGGGCGCCATCACGTCGACCTGGCCCCGCAGGGCGTCGATGCTCGCCTCCGCGGCGCCGGCCGAGGCGAGGGCGTCGAGCGGGGCGGTGCGCGCGGTGTAGGAGACCGAGGCCAGGGCCTGGTCGAGCACGGCGGTGCCCACCTGGTCGTTGAGCGTCAGCAGGTCCTGGAGCGACTCGCCGGCCGTGATGAGGTCGTCGGCGGCCTGGAAGCCCGAGGCGGGGAGCGTGATCTCGCGCTGGTGCTCGGGGTAGGTGAGGTCGTCGCCGGCCACCGAGGCGTCGCGCGCGGTCTCGTCGGCGGTGGCGTCCTCGACGGTGGCCAGGTCGACCCAGCCCTGGTCGAGGCCGGAGAAGAACTCCTCACCGTCCTCGGGGAGCCAGTCGAAGGGCAGCACGGTGACCAGCGGGTGGTGGCGTCCCTTGGCCAGCACGCGCACGGCGGCCTCGGCCAGGATCCGCTGACGCATGGCGGTCGCGGTGCGCTGCTCGCCCGGTCCGGGTCCGCCCGCCACCGCGCCGGAGGAGGTGAGCACGACCCGGCGACCGTCGACGGAGGCGACCGCGGGCAGGGTGCCGGCGTCGTCGCGCAGCTCGGCCGCCCGGTCGCGGGGCACGGCGCGATCGGTGAGGAGGACGGTCTCGCCGTCGACCGCACCCGCGACGGCGGCCCCGGGCAGGAAGCCCACCGGGGAGCCGATGGCCGGGGTGGTCTCCACGCCGAAGGGGGCGAGGGTCGACCCGCCGCGACGCCGGGCGCGGTCGTAGAGGTCGGGGTCGTGGGCCTGCGCTCCGGCCACGTCGACGTCGCCGTACGGCAGCGCCAGCACCTGGCTGTTGGCGCCCAGGGCGTCGCCGAGGTCGTCGAGCCAGGTCTGGCCGGTCTCGGCCGCAGCGGCCGTCACCGGGTCGAGCGGGTCGACGTCCTCGCCCTCGCCGCTGCTCCCGTCACCCGCGCCGGTCGTCGGGTCGCCGGGGCTCGTGGGCTCCGCACCGGCGGTGCCGAGGGAGGCGGAGGGGGAGCCCGACGCGTCGCCCGTGTCGCCGCCGGCGCCCGACCCGCCGTCGGCCGGGGAGTCCCCGTCGGAGCCCTCCCCGTCGCCACCGGGCTGCTGCGGGTCGATCGTGGGGGCCAGCGAGCGCTCGGGGTTGCCGGCCGCGAGGCGGGTGACGGCGTCGGTGAGCGCGGGGTCGACCAGCCAGCTCACCGGACGCGACCCGGCCGCGGCCCCGAAGTCGAGCAGCGACCGCAGCCGGCCGCCCTCGCCGAGGTCCTCGTCCCAGTCCGCGACGTCGTCGAGCGCGCCCTCGGGGGTGTAGTCGAGCTGGCGGCGCAGCGGCACGACGATGGAGACCGGCAGCGAGCGCTCCCGCAGCCTCACGAGGGGCAGGAAGGTGCGGGCGCGGCCGTCGGCGGTGTCCTCGCGACCGTCCTCGTTCTCGCCGTTGGCGTGCACGCCGAACCAGTAGACGCCCGGCTCGGTGACCTCGATGCGGTTGCTGGGCAGCGTGATCCGGTAGTCGGCGCTCTCGCCGGGGGCCAGGGAGTCGATCGTGTCGTAGGGCCCGGGGTCGGTGATCCGCTCCCCGACGTAGGACAGCGGGTCGGAGGCCACGGCGGCCCGGAGGTCGCCGGCGGTGGTCAGCGGCGCGTCGCCCACCACGGGGTAGAGGTTGATGGCCGACCACGCGGTGTCGTCGAGGTTGGTCACGGTGCCGGTCACGCGCACCGGACCCGACTCGGGCACGACCGAGGGCGTCATCGACTCGATGGTCACCGACAGCGGCTCGACCGGCTCCTCCTCGGCGCGGCGCGGCAGGGGAGCGGTCGCCGGGCGCAGCACCGACCCGGGCTGCACGGTGGCGGGCTGCGGCGCGGCGGACAGGCTGGTCGGGGTGGACGCGACGGCGGGTGCGACGCCCGGCCCGAGTCCCGCGGCGCCACCGGCGACCGCGACCACCGCCGCGAGGGCAGGCAGCAGCGAGGACGGGCGGGACACCCCCCGATGCTAGACGGTGTCGCTGTGGCTCCCGGGGAGCGCGGCACCGCCCGGGCGCGGATAGACTGCCCGCCCGTGTCGACCGACGATCCCGCACCGCTGCGCACCCCCGGCCCCCTCAGCGTGGTCGAGGTGCAACGGGCCGTCACGACCGAGCTCGACCGCATCGCCGAGGTCATCGACGAGCTGGGCCGCCGCTTCAGCGCCGCGGGCCACGAGATCGCCCTGGTCGGCGGGCCGGTGCGCGACGCCATGCTGGGCCGCGCCCACAACGACCTCGACCTCACGACCTCGGCGCGCCCGGAGGAGACCGAGCGGCTGATCAAGGGCTGGGCCGACGCGACCTGGGACATGGGGCGGGCCTTCGGCACCATCGGCTGCCGCCGCGGCGAGTGGCAGGTCGAGATCACGACGTACCGCTCCGAGGTCTACGACCCGTCCTCGCGCAACCCCGAGGTGCAGTACGGCGACTCGCTGGCCGGCGACCTGGGCCGGCGCGACTTCACCGTCAACGCCATGGCCGTGCGCCTGCCCGGCCGCGAGGTCGAGGACCCCTTCGGCGGCGTCGTCGACCTGGCCCACCAGGTGCTGCGCACCCCCGGCACGCCGGAGGACTCCTTCTCCGACGACCCGCTGCGCATGCTGCGTGCCGCACGCTTCGCCGCCCAGCTCGGCTTCACCGTGGACCCGGGCGTCACCGCGGCGATGACGGCGATGGCCGACCGGATCTCGATCATCTCCGCCGAGCGCGTGCGCGACGAGCTGGTCAAGCTCATCTGCGCCCCGCACCCGCGCCTAGGGCTGACCCTGCTGGTCGAGACCGGCCTGGCCGAGAAGGTGCTGCCCGAGCTGCCGGCGCTGGCGCTGGAGCGCGACGAGCACCACCGCCACAAGGACGTCTACGAGCACACCCTCACGGTGCTCGAGCAGTCGATCGACCTCGAGGAGCGCCTCGGCGGCGGGCCCGACTTCGTGTCGCGCTTCGCCGCGCTCATGCACGACGTGGGCAAGCCCCGCACCCGCAAGTTCCTCGACGACGGCACGGTCACCTTCCACCACCACGACGTGGTCGGCGCGAAGATGACCCGCAAGCGGATGAAGGCGCTGCGCTTCTCCAACGACCAGATCGAGGCGGTCAGCCGGCTGGTCGAGCTGCACCTGCGCTTCCACGGCTACGGCTCGGGGGAGTGGACCGACTCCGCCGTGCGCCGCTACGTGCGCGACGCCGGCGACCAGGTCGAGCGCCTCCACGTGCTGACCCGCGCCGACTGCACGACCCGCAACCGGCGCAAGGCCGAGCGGCTGCGGCGCACCTACGACGAGCTCGAGGAGCGCATCGCCGTCCTGGCCGAGGCCGAGGAGCTCGACGCCCTGCGCCCCGACCTCGACGGCAACGCGATCATGGAGCTGCTGGGCCTCCCGCCGGGCCGCGAGGTCGGCGAGGCCTACCGGTGGCTGCTGGAGCGGCGCATGGACCGCGGACCGGTCGAGCCCGAGGTGGCGCGCGAGGAGCTCCTCGCATGGTGGGCGACACGCTGACGCGGGCGGCGTACTGACGGTACGGTCCGGGCATGACCGACACCACAGCCGCCCCCGACGAGCTGGAGGCCTCCATCGAGGTCTCCACCTCCCCCGCCCAGACCTGGGCCCTGGTCTCCGACCTGCGCCGCATGCGCGAGTGGAGCCCCCAGGTGCTGCGCACGTTCATCCCCGGCGGGCCGGTGAGGCTCGGCAGCCGCATGATCAACGTCAACCACCGCGGCGCGCTGGTGTGGCCGACGACCGCCAAGGTCGTGCGCTTCGAGCCCCACACCAGCGTGGCCTTCCGGGTCGCGGAGAACCGCACGATCTGGTCCTTCACCCTCGAGCCCACCGACGGCGGCGGCACGCGGATCGTGCAGCGCCGCGAGGTGCCCGACGGCATCTCGACGCTGTCCAACAAGCTGGTCGGCGTGGCCATGGGCGGGGTGCCGACCTTCGTCGGCGAGCTCCGGCAGGGCATGCGCCAGACGCTGGAGCGGATCAAGGCCGAGCTCGAGCGCTGAGCCCGGGCCGTGGGGCCCTTGACCTTGACCCTGCGGCAGGCCGCACGGTCTCCTCACCGGTGGATCCCCCACCGGTGACGAGGACCCAGGAGGCGGCGTGGACGGACAGGCCGGCAGGAGCGGCGCCACGCGGCTGATGAGCATCGGCGACTTCGCGCGCGCCAGCGGGCTGACGCCCAAGGCGCTGCGGCTCTACGACGACTCGGGCCTGCTGGAGCCGGCCGAGGTCGACCCGCACACCGGCTACCGCTGGTACGCCGAGCAGCAGCTCGCCCGCGCCCGGCTGGTGGCGCGGCTGCGGCTGGTCGGCATGCCGCTGGCCCGCATCCGTGTGGTGGCCGGGCTCGGGCCCGCCGCCGCCGTCGCGGAGCTGGTCTCCTACGGGCGCCAGCTGAGCGCCGACACGGCCAGCGCCCGCGCCCTCCTGGCGTCCCTCGTCGACGAGCTCGGCCACGCGCCGGACGAGGAGACCCCGATGAGCACCGACGACCGACGCACCACCCCGGACGGCAGCACCGACCACAGCACCGACCACGGCACCACCCCGGACCACGGCGGCCCCGTGCTCCCCGGGCCGACCCTGCGCTGCGCCGCCCGTCTCCAGCAGGGCGGCCGGGCCACCCAGGAGGACGCCGTCCTGGTCGGCACCCGGCTGGTGGCCGTCGCCGACGGCGTGGGCTCGGCGGGCGGCAGCGGCGAGCGCGCCGTGGCCGCCCTCGCGGCCGCCGAGCGCGACGGGCTCCTCGACCGCCGGCTCGACGGCGCAGCGCCGCTGGCCGCCGTCGAGGCGGTGCTCGCCCGGGCCGCGGCGGCGCTCGCGCCCGGTGACGCCACCACCTTGACGGCGCTGGCGCTGCACGCCGGTCAGCTGGTCGTGGCCCACGTGGGCGACTCGCGGGCCCACCTGGTGCGCGAGGGCCGCCTCACCCGGCTGACCCGCGACCACACGGTCGTGCAGACCCTCGTCGACGAGGGCCGCCTCACCACCGAGGAGGCCCGCTCCGACGAGCGGCGGGTGCAGCTCAACCGCGCGCTCGAGGGCGGCCGCCCCGCCGAGCCCGACCTCGCCGTGCACGCCGTGCGGCCCGGCGACCGGCTGGTGCTCACCACCGACGGTGTCCACGGACGCGTCGGACCGGCGGTGCTGGCCGACCTGCTCGCCGGTGGCGGGGACCCGCAGGAGGTCGCCGACGCCGTCGTCGCGGCGGTGGAGGCCGCCGGCGCCGACGACAACCTCGCCGTGGTCGTCGTCGACGTGGCCTGACCCGACCAGGCCCGATCCGGCCCGGCCCGGCCGACGTACGACGACAGCGCCGGTCCCCTCGCGGGGACCGGCGCTGCCGGGTGCTGCTGGTGCTGCGGGGTGACCGGTGCTGCTAGGTCACTCCTCGCCGCGGATGAAGGCCTCCACGCGACGGCGGCCCTCGTCGTCGGGCAGCTGCACCGGCGGGGACTTCATCAGGTAGGACGAGGCCGAGATGATCGGGCCGCCGATGCCGCGGTCCTTGGCGATCTTCGCCGCGCGCAGCGCGTCGATGATGATGCCGGCCGAGTTCGGGGAGTCCCAGACCTCGAGCTTGTACTCGAGGTTGAGCGGGACGTCGCCGAAGGCGCGACCCTCGAGGCGGACGTAGGCCCACTTGCGGTCGTCGAGCCACTGGACGTAGTCCGAGGGGCCGATGTGCACGTTGCGGTCGTGGATCTTGTCCGCGAGCTCGCCGTGCAGGTTGGAGGTGACGGCCTGGGTCTTGGAGACCTTCTTGGACTCCAGGCGCTCGCGCTCGAGCATGTTCTTGAAGTCCATGTTGCCGCCGACGTTGAGCTGGTAGGTGCGGTCCAGCGCGACGCCGCGGTCCTCGAACAGCTTCGCCATCACGCGGTGGGTGATGGTGGCGCCGACCTGGCTCTTGATGTCGTCGCCGACGATCGGGACGCCGGCGTCCTCGAACTTCTTGGCCCACTCGGGGTCGGAGGCGATGAAGACGGGCAGGGCGTTGACGAAGGCCACGCCGGCGTCGATGGCGCACTGGGCGTAGAACTTGTCGGCCTCCTCCGAGCCCACCGGGAGGTAGGACACGATGACGTCGGCCTGGGTGTCCTTGAGGACCTGGACCACGTCGACCGGCTCGGCGCCGCTCTCCTCGATGGTCTGGCGGTAGTACTTGCCGAGGCCGTCGAGGGTCGGGCCGCGTTGGACCTCGACACCGAGGGTCGGCACGTCGGCGATCTTGATCGTGTTGTTCTCGGAGGCGTTGATGGCCTCGGAGAGGTCCTTGCCGACCTTCTTGTCGTCGACGTCGAACGCCGCGACGAACTCGACGTCGCGCACGTGGTAGTCGCCGAACATCACGTGCATGAGACCAGGCACGGTGGTGTCGGGGGTGGCGTCCTTGTAGTACTCGACACCCTGGATGAGGGAGGTGGCGCAGTTGCCGACTCCCACGATGGCTACTCGAACCGAACCCATCGGATTCCTTCCTTACTTCTGCTGGTCGGCCGCGGGGCTCGCGGGCGGTGTGGTCGTGCTGGTCATGCGGTCGGGACGACGGGCGAGGTCGTCGGCGACCCGCTCCGCGTCGATGAGGTCGGAAAGCCAGCGCACCTCGCGCTCGACCGACTCGACCCCGTGTCGCTGGAGCTCGGCCGCGTAGCGGTCGACCTCCTTCTGCGTCATCGAGAGCTGGCCCTGGACCCGGTCCAGCCGCTCCTGGAGGCGGGTGCGCCGTCCCTCGAGCACCCGCAGCCGGATCTCCATGTCGGTGCGTCCGAAGAAGGCGAACCGGATGTCGAAGTTGTCGTCCTCCCAGGCGGTGGGACCGACCTCCGACATCAGCCGCTCGAACTCGCGGTGGCCGGCGTCGGTGACCTGGTAGACGATGCGCGGCCGGCGGCTGACCGGGGTGCCCGGTGCCTGCGTGGCCGCGACCTCCTCGATGAGGCTGCCCTTGAGCATCTTCTTCAGCGTGGGGTAGAGCGAGCCGTAGGACAGCACCCGCCCCCACCCGAGCATGAGGTTGAGCCGCTTGCGCAGCTCGTAGCCGTGCATGGGTCCCTCGTGCAGCAGCCCGAGGACTGCCAGCTCGATGGTCTCTCCACGACGTGCCATGCGACCTATCGTAGCGATATATCCGTCGAACGCGAACGCTGGACCTATCCAGGTCACCGTGTCGCGTGACACGTCGTACGCCGGTGTCGGCGCGCGCCGGGTGCGTACCCTGAGGGACGGTCCGGGGGCGCCGCGCGGCGCGCTGCGGGCCGGGACGGACCCTCGAGCACCCCCGGGAGAGACGACGTGAGTGGCAAGCGCAGGGCCGACGGGCCCCCCGTGACACGGGCCCCGAAGCAGAAGGGTGCCCTGAAGCGCCGCGTGCTGAAGACGGTGAAGTGGCTCTCGATCCTCGGGGTCGTGGGCCTGCTGCTGGCCGTCGGCGGCTTCTACTACCTCTACACCGTCACCGACATCCCCGACGCCAACGAGGACTTCGAGGCGCAGACGTCGTTCGTCTACTACGCCGGCGGCACCGAGGAGATCGGCAGCTACGCCACCCAGAACCGCGTGCCGGTCGCCTTCGAGGAGATCCCCCAGGAGCTGCGCGACGCCGTCGTCGCCGCCGAGAACCGCACCTTCTGGACCGACAGCGGCATCGACCCCAAGGGCATCGCGCGGGCGTTCCTCAACAACGCCACCGGCGAGTCGACCCAGGGCGCCTCGACGATCACCCAGCAGTACGTCAAGGTCCTCTACCTCACCCAGGAGCGCTCCTACACCCGCAAGGTGAAGGAGGCGATCCTGTCGCTGAAGGTCGCGCGCCAGCAGAGCAAGACCGAGATCCTCACCAACTACCTCAACACCATCTACTTCGGTCGCGGCGCCTACGGCGTGCAGGCGGCGGCGCAGGCGTACTTCACCAAGGACGTCGGCGACCTGAACCTGCGCGAGTCGGCGGTGCTCGCCTCGGTGCTCAACAACCCGACCAACCTCGACCCCGACAACGGCCGCGACGCCCGGCAGGAGCTCAAGGGCCGCTACGACTACGTGCTCGAGAGCATGGCCGAGCTCGACATGGTCGAGCCCGCCGCCGCCGAGAAGGCGCTCAAGCGGCTCCCGACGTTCCCCGAGATCGACGCCGAGAGCACCTACGGCGGGCAGAAGGGCCACGTGCTGACCCTCGTGCGCAGCGAGCTGCGCCGGCTGGGCTACTCCGACGAGGAGATCGACGGCGGGGGCCTCGAGGTGACCACCACGCTGACCCCGCAGGCGATGAAGGCCGCCGAGGACGGCGTGCTCGCGGCCAAGCCCGAGGGCTTCGGCGACAAGCAGCTGCACATCGCGGTGGCCAGCGTCGAGCCCGGCACGGGGGCGCTGCGCGGCTTCTACGGCGGCCAGGACTACCTGCAGTCGCAGCTGAACTGGGCCGTCGAGGGCGGCATGGTGGGCTCGACCTTCAAGCCGTTCGCCCTGGCCACGGCGATCCAGCAGGGCTACTCCATCCGTGACAGCTTCGAGGGCAACTCCCCCTACGAGTTCCCCGACGGCCTGCAGGTGCGCAACGAGGGCGTGGGTCCCGACGGGCTCGGCAACGACTACGGCTCGAGCGTCGACGGCGTCTACGCCATGGAGCAGTCGATCAACACCGCGTTCGTCGACATGTCGGCGAGCATGGACGACGGCCCGGCCAAGATCTACGAGACGGCCGAGAAGATGGGCGTGCCGCCGCCGGAGGCCGACCAGGAGTACCCCGGCATCCCGCGCACCAGCGTCGACCTGAGCCCCGAGGACACCCTCATCACCCTCGGTCGCGCGCGGATCAGCCCGATCAACATGGCCAACTCCTACGCCACCATCGCCAACGGCGGCGAGCGGGCCGACGTGCACCTGATCGAGAAGGTCGTCAGCCCCACCGGCGACGACTACGAGTGGGACGGCCCCACCCGCCGCGCTCTCGACGAGGACATCGCCGCCGACGTGTCCTACACGATGGAGCAGACCGTGCTCGAGGGCACGGGCGCCACCGCGAGCAACCTGGGCCGACCGGCCGCGGGCAAGACCGGCACGGCGACCAACGACGACGACGAGGTCTCCTCGGCGTGGTTCGTCGGCTTCACCCCGCAGCTGTCGACCGCGGTGATGTACGTGCGCGGCGACGGCGACGACCAGCTCGACGGCTGGCTGCCGTCGTACTTCGGCTCCGACTACCCCACCGACACCTGGCTGGCGGTGATGCAGCCGCTGATGGAGGGCCGCGAGGTCGAGGAGCTGGCCGACCCCGTCTACGTCGACGGCGACGCCCCCGACGGCCAGGAAGACTACGTGCCGCCGAGCACCGAGGCCCCCGAGCCGGCGCCCACGCAGCCCCAGCCGCAGCCGAGCCGGACCCCCTCGGCCCAGCCGACGCCCACCGAGGAGCCGACCCCGACCGAGGAGCCGACGCCCACCGAGGAGCCGACGCCCACCGAGCCGACCGACGACCCGACGATCCTGCCGCCGCCCCCGCCCGAGGAGCCGACGCCCAGCCCGACGCCCTCCCAGGGCGGGAGCCGGGGCGCGAGCCCCTCGCCCGCGGCCGACACGGGTCCCGCGCAGTGGCGTACGACGGCGACGGGGACTCCCGTGACGGCGGCCCGGTCACCCTGGACGACCGGCTGGCTCTGGCCGTGGTGACCCCGCGTGGGTGAGGTCGCCGGCGACGCCGGTGCCGCCGGCGCGAGCCCCGTCGACGGCCACGTCCACCCCACGCGCGACGACGCCGTGGCCCGCGCGCTCAGCGAGGGCCTCGGCGGCCCGGTGGGCGAGCACGCCGGGCGCCACCGGTGGTGGACGCCGGTGCGGGTGCTGCTCGCGCTCACCGCGGTGTGTTTCGCCCTGGGCATGGTGCAGAAGAGCGGGTGCTTCGAGCGGACCTGGCAGGACAACCAGGCCGGCTACGCCCAGATGTGCTACTCCGACCTGCCCTACCTCTACACCGGCCGCGGCCTGGTGGAGCGGGCCTGGCCCTACTCCGACGACCCGGCCGTGCGCGAGCGCTTCCCCGAGGTCATGGAGTACCCCGTGGGGATCTCCTACCTCGCCTACGGCACGAGCCTGCTCACCCAGGCCGTGGTCGGGTGGCCCGACCTCGCGCCCCGTCAGGCGCTCGCGACCGACCAGCTCTTCGTCGACCCCGAGGTCAGCCAGGAGATCCGGTGGTTCATGGTCGTCAGCGCGCTGGTCTTCGCCGCGCTGGCCCTGCTCACGACGTGGTTCGTGGCCGGCACCCACCGGCGCCGCCCCTGGGACGCCGCGATGCTGGCCGCCTCGCCGACCCTGCTGCTGACCGGGCTGATCAACTGGGACCTGCTCGCCGTGGCCCTGACCGCCGGCGCGGTGTGGGCCTGGTCGCGCGACCGGCCCGTGCTCACCGGCGTCATGGTCGGCCTCGGCACGGCGGCCAAGCTCTACCCGCTCTTCCTGCTCGGCGGGGTGCTCGTCGTGTGCCTGCGCCAGCGGCGCTACCGCGAGCTCGCCGTCACCATCGCGGTGGCGGTGGCGGCGTGGCTGGTGGCCAACCTGCCGGCCCTGCTCACCGGGCCCGAGCAGTGGCGGGTCTTCTGGAGCTTCAACTCCGAGCGCGGACCCGACCTGGGCTCGCTGTGGCTGGTGGCGCGCGACGCCCTCGACACCGAGATCACCGCCCACACCGTCAACGTCGGCTCGTGGCTGTTCTTCGGCGCGTGGTGCCTGGGCGTGCTGGTGCTCGGGCTGCGCGCCCCGCAGACCCCGCGGCTGGCCCAGCTCGGCTTCCTCGTCGTGGTCGGCTTCCTGCTGGTCAACAAGGTCTACTCCCCGCAGTACGTGCTGTGGCTGCTCCCGTTGGCGGTGCTGGCCCGCCCGCGCTGGCGCGACCAGGTGGTCTGGCAGGGCGCGGAGATCCTCTACTTCGCCTCGGTGTGGTGGTACCTCGGCGGCTACCTCGCCCCGGGCGGCGGCGGCGACGCCGGCTTCTACTGGGTCGCGATCGTCGTGCGGGTCGCCGGCGAGCTCTACCTCACCGCGCTCGTCGTGCGCGACGTGCTGCGCCCGGAGCGCGACCCCGTGCGGGCCGCGCCCGACCTGGGTCGGGGCTCAGCCGCGCCGGGCCCGCCGCCGGGCGGCGGGGCGGGTCAGGAGACGACGACGCGGTCGAACGACGTGGTGGTGTAGCGCACCCGCACGTCGACCAGCTCGCCCACCTGCGGCACCCGGGCGCCGCCGGGCAGGAACAGCATCGAGGCCTGCATGTGCGGGGGCTCGGCGAAGAGCCGCTGCTTGCCGTCGGTGGAGAAGGGCGAGCGCACGAAGCCGACGGCGTCGAGGCCGCCCCGCGCCAGGGCGCCGGCGCGGGCCTTGATGCTCGAGTCGCCCGTGGGCGCCTCCAGGCCGATGCCGTGGGCGGTGCCGCCGGACACGATGAGCAGGTGGCCGTCCTTGGGCACGGTGCGCGAGCGGTAGCCGAAGGCGTCGCCCCGGCTGACCGGGTGCACGTCCAGCACGGTCGAGGTCACCCGCATCGCCTCGCGCGCGCCCAGCCACAGCGCCGTGCCGATGCGCGGGCGCAGCCGGAAGTCGGGGTACGCCGCGCGCAGCTCGGCCAGCTCGGCGTCGGTCAGGTGGCTGACCCAGATGGTGCGCGCGCCGGGGGTGTCGGGCAGCTCGGCGCCGGCCACGTCGGTCATGAGGCGGTGCACCTCGCCGACGTGGGAGCCCTGCTGCAGCGGCAGGTGGAAGGCGATGCCCTCGAGCCGGGCCCGGGGGTGGGAGCGCAGCTCGGCGGCGACGGCCCACAGGTCGCGTGCGCTCAGGCCGTGGCGCTGCATGCTGGTGAGGCGCTCCAGCACGAAGCGGGCGTCGGGCTGGCGCGCCAGCAGGTCGCGCACGTCCTCGGGGCGGCTCAGGGTGTGCACCAGGCGCCCCGACAGCGCGGGGTCGACCTCCAGCGCCGACTCGAAGGGCCGCCACGGGGTGAGCACCAGCAGGTCGCCGTCGAAGCGACTGGCCAGGTGCGGCAGCTCGTCGTAGGTGCCGACGGCGATGGTGTCGACGCCGTGGCCGCGCTCGTCGAGCCACTGGGACCTGCGCGCCAGGCGGCCCAGCGTGAAGCCGTAGCCGTTGCCCTTGCAGACCGGCACCAGGCCGGGGTGCTTCTCGGCGGTGGCGAGCAGGTGCTGGCGCCAGCGCTCGCCGTCGACGGTCAGGGTGAGGCTCATGTCGTCAGCGCCGCTTCATGTAGAGGTCGAAGGCCTTGTAGAGGACCGTGCTCAGCGGCAGGTCCCACTCGCCGGCGTACTCGACGGCCTCGCCGCCGGTGCCGACCTTGAACTGGATCAGCCCGACGTGGGAGTCGTCGCTGTCGAGGGTGTCGGTGATGCCGCGCAGGTCGTAGACGTCGGCGCCGGCGGCCAGGGCGTCCTGCACCATCGCCCACTGGGCCGCGTTGGAGCCGCGCACCTCGCGCTTCTCGGTGGAGGAGGCGCCGTAGGAGTACCAGCTGTGCGCGCCGACGCGGATCGCGATGGTCGCGGCCACCAGGTCGCCCTCGTGGCGGGCCAGGAAGAGCTTGATCCGGTCGGGGTCCTCGGCGGCGAGGGCCTCGACCATGGTGCGGAAGTAGGACAGGGGTCGCGGGGTGAAGTGGTCGCGCTCCGCGGTGTGGACGTAGAGGGCGTGGAAGGCCTCGAGCTCGGCCAGCGCCTCGGCCGCGCCGGTGGTGGCGGTGACGACCACGCCCTCCTTGGCGGCCTTCTTGATGTTGCGCCGCCACAGCTGGTTCATGCCCTTGAGCACGTCGTCCTCGCTGCGGGGGCTGCCGTCGGCCGTGCGCAGCGGCACCTGGAAGACGTACTGCGGCTGGCCGGCGGCGAAGCCGCCCTCGACCTGCTGCGGCACCCAGCCCAGCTCGCGCAGCTGGGAGACCACGCGCGCGCCGGTGTGGTCGCGCTCGGAGGGCGCGACCTGGCCCAGGGTGCGCACCCCGTCGTCGGCGATGCCGGCCTTGACCTGGGCGGCGCTCCACCGGCGGCAGACCACGGGCGGGCCCATGCGCACACCGAAGGCGCCCTGGCCGCGCAGGTGCTCGGTGAGCGGGTCGAGCCAGGCGCGCAGGTCGTCGCCGGCCCAGTCGATCACGGGCCCCTCGGGCAGGTAGGCGAGGTAGCGCTTGAGCTTGGGCAGCTGGCGGTAGAGCACGAGCGCGGCGCCGACGGGGGCGGCGCCGCCGGGCTCGAAGAAGCCGAGCGACTCGCGGCGCCACTCCGCCTTCACCCGGCCCCACGCGGGGGTCTGCAGGAAGCTGGCGGAGCGCTGCGTGGCCAGGAAGGCCAGGTGCTCCGCGTCGGAGATCGGGCGCACGCTCAGGGCGCTGGCGGTCTTGTCACGGGGCACGGCTGCGAGGCTACCGGTCCTCGCCGGCCGGTCCCGGCACCCCTCCGCGGGCTCCGTGTGGGCCGTGGTGCGGGCCACGGGGCGCCCGTCGTGGTGCGGGCGGTGGTGCGGGTCGTGATGCGGGCCCGGGGCCGGCTCGGGTGCGGGCGGTGGGTGCGGGCGGCTCGGGTGCGGGCCGTGGGTGCGGGCCACGGGTGCGGGCCACGGGTGCGGGCCCGGTCGTGCGGGCGGCGGGTGCGGGACGGGGCCGGCGTACGTCAGAGACGCGCGCGCAGCCAGGCGAAGTCGGCGACGTGGGCCTCGGCGGGGCCGGGGGTCTCGCAGACGACCGGGGCGCCGGCGTCGCGGACCACCGCGGCGAGGAGGTCGGGGTCGATGCGTCCGGCGCCGAAGTTGGCGTGGCGGTCGGCGCCGGAGTCGAAGTCGTCGCGGCTGTCGTTGCAGTGCACGAGGTCGATGCGCCCGGTGATCGCGAGGACGTCGGTGACGACGCTCTCCAACGCGTTGCCGCCGGCGTGGGCGTGGCAGGTGTCGAGGCAGAAGCCGACGCGGTCGGCCTGCTCGGCGCCGGAGATCGCGTCCCAGACCCGGCCGATGCGCTCGAGGTGGCGGGTCATGGCGTTGTCGCCGCCGGCGGTGTTCTCGATCAGCAGCGGGACCTTGAGGTCGGTGGCCTCGACGGCCTTGCGCCAGTTGTCGAAGCCCTTCTCCGGGTCGTCGGCCTTGCCGACGTGCCCGCCGTGCACCACGAGCCCCCGGGCGCCGATCTCCGCGGCGGCGTCGACGTGCTGCTGGAGCAGCTTGCGGCTCGGGATGCGGATGCGGTTGTTGGTCGTGGCCACGTTGATGACGTAGGGCGCGTGCACGTAGAGGTCCACCCCCGCGGCCTCGGCGTCGGCGCGCAGCCCGGCCGCGCCGCCGGCGTAGGCCACCACCGGGCCCTTGTAGCTCTGCGGGTCGCCGAGGAAGAGCTGCACCAGCGGGGCGCCCCGCTCCTGGGCCTCGGTGATCGGGTCGACCTGGTCGACGTGGGCCCCGATCCTGATCCCTGCCTGCGCCGCTGCCTGGGTTGCCTCGCTCATGGCGCCACCCTACGAGCGCCCGCCGACGCCGGGTGTGGCCCGGCGGTGTGGCCCGGGGTGCGGCCGGCGGTGCGGCCCGGGGTGCGGCCCGGGGGTGCGGGGTCGTGGATCGCGCAATTGCGCGGAGCGGGGCGGTGCTGGCTGCGGCCGCGTGGTGCTGGGTCGTGGATCGCGCCATTGCGTGAACCGGGTGGGCGACGGGGTGTGGGGTCGTGGATCGCGCAAGTGCGTGGAGCGGACGGGCTGCCGGGTGTGGCGTTGCGTGGTTCGCGCCGTCGCCGCCCGTCGAGGACCGCCGCAACCACGCAAACCGTCCGCGGGCGCGCCTGACGGGCCCGCTCACCCGGTGCCTGTGGAGGAGCGGTCGCGCGCCGGCGGTTGCGGTGACAGCCTCGGAGGGTCAGGCCGGTCGACCGGGAGGGGGGAGCGTGACCCCGTGGCTTCCCGGTGACCCCGGTGACCCCGGTGACCCCGGCGACCCCGGCGACCCCGGTGTCCCCGGTGCTCCCGTCGCCGCCGGTGCCGCCCGGTGCGGCACGGCACGCCGTGCCGTCGTCGCCGCGGTGCCCGTGCCCGCGGTGCTCGTCGCCACGGTCCTCACTGCCGCGGTGCTCACCGCCGTCGTGCTCCCAGCCGCGGTGGCCGAGGCCCTGAGCCCCGCCGCGGCCGCCGCCTGGTCGCCCGGCTCCGCGTCGGGCGGACCGCTCACCGCGCGAGGGTCGGGCGGCGACGAGGGGCTCCGGCCGGTCGACGGGGCCGCCGGTCACCGGCGGCCACCGGTGCTCACGACCGGGCGCTACCGCGACCGCACGGTGGAGCCGACCTCGCAGAACATCTACTCCGTGCGCCGCGCCCTGCCCGGCTCGACCGTGGTGGTGGGGGCCACCGTCACCCGCGGGCCGGGCGGGCCGGGTGGCAAGGGCGGCCAGGGCGCCGCAGGCGCGGGCGCCCCGGGGCCCGGGCGGCTGACCGTGCTCCTGGGCTACCCCCGCGCCGACGGTGGCGGCTTCGTGCCCTGCGGGCGCTCTGACCGCTCGCCGCTGACCCGCGCGGCGCGGATGCCGCTGTCCACCGACGTCGCCTGGTCGGTCGAGGCCCGCGGCTGCCCGGCCCGGGCCGAGCTCAGGGTCGCGGTCTTCGCCGTGCGGACCTCCGGGGTGCCGGTCGGCAGTGCCTACGAGCTCGACGTGTGGGAGGTCCCCGCCCCGGGTGGGAGGTCGCTGCCGGAGCCGGCCCCGGGCGCCGGGGCGCACCCCGACGCGGGTGTCGCCACCACCACGGTCGCTGCGGCCGCGTCGCCCGCCACGGCACCGGTGCTCGAGCCGGGCGCGAGCGTCCACGTCGCGCTCGATCGCGGGCGGGTCGGCTGGCTCGGCGTACCGGTCGGGGTGGGGGAGGAGCTGGCGGTGCGCGCCGACGTCGACCCCCTGCCCGGCCGGCCGGCCGCGGAGCTGGCGCTGGTCGGCCCCGCCGGAGGGCTGGCCGGCCCGCCCGACGTCGGCTCCCGGGGCCGCGCCGGGCCCGGGCCGCTCGTGCTCGGGGCCGACGGGGCGGTGGTGACCCCCGCCTCCCGGGCCGGCGGCGACCCCGGCGCGGGCGCCGCGTCGGAGCCCGGGGTGCACCTCGTCGCCCTGTGGGTGGCGGGGTCGGGCACGGCCGAGGTCACGGTGACCACCGCGGCGGTGCCGGGCGCGCCACGCACCGGCGCCGGCGCGTCGTACGCCGGTCCGCCGCGGGCCCTGCCGCTCCCCACCGGAGCATCACCCGCGGCGTGGCCCGGCGCGCGCGGCGACGTCGGTGCTTCCGGGCAAGCGGACGCCTCCGGGGAGGCGGCGGCCCGGACCCCCGCGGTCCCGGGCCGCACGGTCGGCGGCGTGGCACTGCTGCTGGGCGCGGTGGTGCTCGGCGGCGCGGGGACGGCCCTGCTGCGCCGGGCCCGGCGTCACTGACCCGAGGCGGAGCCCTCGCCCTCGTCCGAGCCCGCGCCGCACCGCACGTCCTCCTCGGGCCTGGTCCCGCAGGTGCCTTCGCCCGGGCCCTCCCCACGCCCGCGCTCTTCCCCGGGCCCGCGTCGGGGGCGGCCTCCGCCCGCGGAGGTGGGCGAGCGGGGCCCGGTGACGCTCAGCCGGCCAGCAGCCGGACGCCCGCGACGGCGAGGCCGCCGGCGCCACCGAGGCAGCCCGCGCCGGCCAGCCCGAGGGCCCAGCGGTGCGCGCGGCCGGGCGGGCGGTCCCGGGAGGGGTCCGTCACGGCCCGCGCCCCCGGCGGCGCCGGCCAGGGCGGGGGACCGATCCGGTCCACGACCACCGGGGGCCGGGGACCGTCCCTCCACGGGGCGCCCGACGGCACGCCGGCCCGCCGCAGCAGGCCCAGCGCCGCGGCCGCCGAGGCCGGACGTCGTCGGGGGTCGTGCGCGGTCAGGGCGTCGAGCAGCGGCACGAGACGCCCCGGGGGCGGCGTGGGCGGCGGTCCGGAGCGGGTCGGGGCACGCCCGCTGAGCAGCTGGAGGGCGACGACGCCGGCGGCGTAGAGGTCCTGGCCGGGGTCGGGGGGCTCGCCCGCCGCCTGCTCGGGGGCCATGTAGCCGTCGGTGCCGACGGCACCAGGGGTGCGGGTCAGGCGCACGTCCTCGGCGAGCGTGGCCACACCGAAGTCACCCAGGCGCACGTGCGGCCGCGCCGAGCCGGTCGCGTCGAGGAGCAGGTTGGCGGGCTTGACGTCGCGGTGCACCACGCCGGCCGCGTGCACGGCGGCGAGCGCCTGCAGCAGCTGGTCCAGCACGACGGCGACGAAGTCGGCGGGCAGGGGGCCGTGGGTCTCCAGCAGCGACTGCAGCGAGCCCCCGCGCACGAGGTCCATGGCCAGGACCACCAGGTCGTCGTCGGCGGCCCAGCCGTGGGGGGCGATCACGTGGGGGTGGCGCACCCGCACCGACTGCTCGCGCACGAAGCGCAGCAGCAGCGAGGCGTCGTGCTGACCTAGCACCTTCACGGCGACGAAGCGCTCCTGGCGCAGGTCCCACGCCCGCCAGACGCTGCCCATGCCGCCGGCGCCGACCTGGTCGGCGAGCACGTAGCGACCCGCCAGGGGCGGGATCGGCGGCACCGGGCTCACCGGGACGACGCTAGCCACGGCGCCGGCGCGTCGCAGCGGCTCTCCACAGCCCCCCGACCGGGGGCGGGGCGGCCCGGGGGCCACCCCGGGGGCGTCCGGGACGGGGATTGCCGGGCGGCGTCGGGGCGCTGGTAATCTCAGGCGTCCTCGTGCGCGCTCCCCACCGATGGGATCGGGCTCGCGCGGGACACGCTCGATGTCCCCGGTGCGCCGGGGCTCGGGCGACGCACAGCCCTCCTGCCACGGAGAGACCGTGGCCGCCGAGTCCAGAGGAGGTGGAGACCGCTATGCGTGCTTATGAAGTGATGGTCATCCTCGACCCCAGCCTCGAGGAGCGCACGATCGCGCCCTCGCTCGAGAAGTACCTCAACGTCGTCACCAAGGACGGTGGCACCGTCGAGTCGGTCGACGTCTGGGGACGTCGTCGCCTCGCCTACGAGGTGAAGAAGAACGCCGAGGGCATCTACGCGGTGATCTCGCTGAACGCCGAGCCGGCCACGGTCAAGGAGCTCGACCGCCAGCTCACGCTCAACGAGTCCATCCTGCGCACGAAGGTCATCCGCCCCGACGCCAAGTGAGGCGTGGCGGCAGGTCGGGCCCCGAGCCCGTCCCCGCCGCCTGTGGAGGACCTCTGGCCGTTGTCGGCGGCTGCCGCCACCATGGCAGCACCGACATCGGACCCGACTGATGCGCACGCACCACCCGACACCCTGAGGGAGAACCCATGGCCGGCGAGACCATCATCACCGTGGTCGGCAACCTGACCGACGACCCGGAGCTCCGCTTCACCCCGTCCGGGGCCGCGGTCGCCAACTTCACGGTCGCCTCGACTCCGCGCACCTTCAACCGTCAGACCAACGAGTGGGAGGACGGCGAAGCCATGTTCCTCCGGTGCTCGATCTGGCGCCAGGCCGCGGAGAACGTCGCCGAGTCCCTGCAGCGCGGCATGCGTGTCGTGGTGCAGGGCCGCCTCAAGGCCCGCTCCTACGAGACCCGCGAGGGCGAGAAGCGCACCGTCTTCGAGCTCGAGGTCGAAGAGGTCGGTCCGTCGCTGAAGTTCGCCACCGCCAAGGTCACCCGCGCCTCCCGTCAGGGCGGCGGGGGCGGCTACTCCGGCGGCGGCCAGGGAGGCTCGCAGGGCGGGTCCTCCCAGGGCGGCGACGACCCGTGGGCCAGCCCCGCTCCCTCGGGCGGTGCCGGTGGGTCCGGCGGTGGCTACGGCGGCGGCGGTGGCGGCGGGCAGTCCCGTCCCGCCCCTGCGGCCGGCAACGACCCCTGGGCCGCCCCCGGCGTCCAGGACGAGCCCCCGTTCTGACCCGCAGCACCACCTGCACGACCCGCTCCACCGCCGGTCGCTCGACCGGCGTCCTGTCCGTCCACCTCAACCATTCCGACCTGGTAGCCACTCCGGGACGGGCTTCTAGAAAGGAAGCACCACAATGGCCAAGGCAGTGATCCGCAAGCCGAAGAAGAAGGTTTGCCAGTTCTGCAAGGAGAAGGCGACCGGTGTCGACTACAAGGACACCACGCTGCTCCGCAAGTTCATCTCCGACCGCGGCAAGATCCGCGCGCGTCGGGTGACCGGCAACTGCGTCCAGCACCAGCGCGACGTCGCCACCGCGGTCAAGAACGCCCGCGAGGTCGCCCTGCTGCCCTACACGTCCACCGGTCGCTGAGAGGAGCGGAGAAGATGAAGCTCATCCTGACCCAGGAAGTCACCGGTCTCGGTGCCCCCGGCGACATCGTCGAGGTGAAGGACGGCTACGGCCGCAACTACCTCGTCCCGCGCGGCCTCGGCATCCGCTGGACCCGCGGTGCCGAGAAGACCGTCGAGTCGATCAAGGCCGCCCGCGCCTCGCGCGCGGTCCGCGACCACGACCACGCCGCCGAGATCAAGGCCAAGCTCGAGGCCTCGCCCGTCACCGTCAAGGTGCGCGCCGGCGAGGGTGGCCGCATGTTCGGCTCGGTCAGCGTCAGCGAGATCGCCACGGCGGTCACCGACGCGACCGGCGAGGCCGTCGACAAGCGCACCATCGCGGTGACCAACCCGATCCGCTCGCTCGGCGCCCACCAGGTGTCGGTCAAGCTGCACGACGAGGTGTCCGCCACGGTGGCCCTCAACGTCGTCAAGGGCTGATCCCAGCACGACCCCGGGCCGCTCGGCGGCCCGCACGCCGACGGGGCCGTCCCTCCTCCAGGAGGGGCGGCCCCGTCCGGCGTTCCCGGGGCCCTCGGTGTCGGTGGGCCGGTGTCAGTGGGCCAGGATGCCGTCGAGTCGCACGGGCCGACCGTCGCTGGTGACGCGGATGCGGATGGTGCCGGTGCGCAGCGGGCTGTTCTGGTCGCGCACCGTGTAGATGTGCTGGCGGTCCACGGTCGGGGTGGCGAGGTCCACCGGCTGCCACGTCCGGGCCCGGCCGATCTTCACCTCGACGCTGCCCGCACCGGGACCGCTGGGGCCGATGAGCAGCAGCTCGCGCACGTTGCGCCCGTAGTAGCGCAACATCGCGCCCCTCTCCCAGGTCTCCAGGAAGCTACCGCCCAGCGCGTCGGCGGAGCGCAGCGAGCGCCAGGGGCCGCCGTCGGCCGCGGTGAGGTCGGCCGGCACCGCGAAGACCGCAGTGCTGTCCTTGAGGGTGGGGTCGGTGTTGCCGGCCCTGTCGGTGGCACGCACCGTGAGCGTCTTGTCCCCCGGCCCCAGGCCGCGCAGGGTCGTGACGCCCTCCGCGCACGGCACGGCGGCGCCGTCGACGTCGCAGGCGAAGGTCGAGCCGCCCTCGTCGGCGGCCAGTCGCACCTGCGGGCTCAGCGAGTCGGCGATCGGCAGCCGGTAGCCCTCGAGCTGGGGCGGGGAGCTGAGCACGAAGGTGTTGGGTGCGACGGTGTCGACGCGCACCACGCTCACCGCGGCCGACTCGTCGAGGTCGGGCAGGTCGGTCTCGGCGCCCGCGACGAGCAGCCCGGGTGGGGCGGTGGCGTCGATGGCGTCGTCGGCGGTGTCGATCGCGCGCACGCGGAAGGTGTAGGGGGCCGCAGAGCTGTCGTCGAGGTCCTGGTAGGTCTGCGGGCTCCGGCAGGCCTCCCAGCGGTCGTTGGTCGACGCACCGTCGTCGTCGAGCTGGCACTCGAAGGAGATCGGGTCGGTGTCGCCGTCGGTGTGGCGCCCCGAGAAGGTGAAGGTCAGGTCGTCGGTGCGCAGGTAGCCGGCCGCGTTGGGCGGCGGGGTGAGCGCGGTGATCGTGGTCTCCGGCGGCGCGATGTCGTCGCACGGCGGGCCGGTGGGCAGGCCCAGCACGCTGCGCGGTGCCACCTCGGTGGTGCAGGCCTCGGCGGCCTGTGCGATCCCGGCGGGGCCGACCAGGGGGAGCAGCCCGGCGACGAGACCGCCGGCGGCCAGGAGTCCGACGCGGCGGACGCGGGGCGAGGTGGGCATGGCGACTCCTGGGGGCAGCGGGACCGGTGGTGGCTGGACAACGCCCCGGGGCCCGCCCAGGCTACGAAGCCGCGCCGGGAATCCCAGCTGCTCCAGACAACTGCCCGCGGGTGGCCCAGGGGCGCGCGGCGTACCGGAAGCCGAGCCAGACCAGCACGAGCAGCAGCAGCTGCGCGGCGACGTACGCCGGCACCTCGAGCGCGGCGACGCCGGCGCCGAAGACCAGCGGGGGCAGGACGGCGACGACGACGGCGAGCAGCCGCAGGGTGCGCAGCCAGGCCGACGCGCGGGTGTCGCCCGCGGCGCGGGCCCGCTCGGCCAGCTCGTGGCACAGCAGCAGCACGAGCGCGAGCTGGGGCAGGTTGGCGCTCCACAGCAGTGCCGGGTCGCCGTCGGCCAGGCGGGTCGCGACCTCGGGGAACCACACCGCCACCGACACCGCGCCCGCCACGGCCCCCAGCGCCAGCAGCGGGCGGCGACGCGCGACCGGCAGGTCGCGCACGCCGAGCAGCACGAGGACCCACCCGACGGGGTCGGCGAGCAGGTCGTGGCCGCGCACGGGAGCGACGAGCAGGATGATCAGCAGCCCCATCGCGACGGACTGCAGCGGCTTCATGGCCGTGATGGTAGGCCGCGCCCCTGCTGCGGCGGAGGGGCGGTCAGGCGCGGGCCGGCCCGGTGACCATCCACGCGTCGCCGCGGGCACGCGCGACGAGCACCACCAGACGCGCCCCCATGAACACCGCGCTGAACCCCACCCAGAGCAGCACGAGCCCGCCCGTCGGTGCGGCCAGCAGCGCCACCGGGGCGTAGACCAGCAGCGTCGCCACGCCGCCCCAGGCGAGGTAGACGCCGTCGCCGGCACCGATGAGCACGCCGTCGAGCACGAAGACCACCCCGGCGACCGGCTGTCCGAGCGCGGCGACGAGCAGCACCGGCACCAGTCGCTCGGCGACGGCGGGGTCGTCGGTGAAGAGCCGCCCGAGCACGGGGCTGACCGCGGCCAGTCCCAGGCCGGTCACGACACCGGCGCCCACGCCCCACTGCAGCATGCGGCGGGTGGTCGCGCGGGTGCCCGCCAGGTCGCCGGCCCCGAGGGCGCGACCGGTGAGGGCCTGGGCGGCGATGGCGATGGCGTCGAGCACGAAGGCCAGGAAGGTCCACAGGGTCATGGCCAGCTGATGGGTGGCGAGGTCGACGTCCTGGGCGCCGCCCACGACGCCGAGCGTCACGGCGTAGGTGGTCACGAGCAGCGCCGCCCGCAGGGTGAGGGTGCGCACCACCAGCGGAACGCCGGCGCGGCCGGCCGCTCGGATGCCGGGGAGGTCGGGCCGCAGGGGGGCGCCCTCGCGTCGCGCGGCGCGCACGACGACGGCGAGCAGCGCCGCGGCGGAGGCGACCTGGGCCAGCACCGAGCCGATCGCGGAGCCGGCGATGCCGAGGTCGAGGCCGTAGACGAGCAGCACGTTGAGCACGACGTTGAGCAGGTTGCCGGCGACGGCGACGACCAGGGGGGTGCGGGTGTCCTGGAGGCCCCGCAGGATGCCGGTCGTGGCCAGCATGACCAGCAGGGGAGTGGTGCCGAGGAAGGCCAGGCGCAGGTAGGTCTCGGCCTGCGCCGCGACCTCGGGTCCGGTGCCGAAGGCGGCCACCAGCGGCGTGGTGCCCAGGACGCCGCCGACGGTCACCACGGCGCCGATGACCACGGCCAGCCACACCCCGTCGACGCCCTGCGCCATCGCCCGCCGCGTGTCGCCGGCGCCGAGGTGGCGCGCGACGGCCGCCGTGGTGCCGTAGGCGAGGAAGACGCACAGGCCGACGGCCGTCTGGAGGACCACGGCGGCGATGCCGAGACCGGCCAGCTCCGGGGTGCCGAGGTGGCCCACGATGGCAGCGTCGGTGAGCAGGAAGAGCGGCTCGGCCACGAGGGCCAGGAACGCCGGCACGGCCAGGCGCAGGATCTCCCTGTCCTCGGCCCGCCGCACGGGTCGCAGTGTAGTCACGTAAGGGGCTCCTGGCCGTTCCGGTCCTGACCGTCGTAGTCCGTGGCGACCAGTGGATAACTCGGGCCTGCCTGTGCATATCGCACGGGCACGGTGCTTTGTCGACAAACACCCAGGCATCCGCCCGGTAGCCGGGGTGTGAACGCCCACGGCGTGAAAATACTTTGGTTCCACATGGCCTCAGCACTGTTTGCGCAGGTCAGCGCGGTGCGGTCGAGGAAAGTCGGTTTGTTGTCCACAGGGTTGTCCCCAGGCGGTGCACAACGCCACGCGTGTCGTCCACGGGTCACCCCGAGTTATCCCCAGGGCCTGTGGACAAGGTGGTGTCGCCGACCCCCTCCGACCACGTACGGTCCGACGACTGTCGGTGGAGGTCCCTACCGTCGGCAGCGGCCGGGCACCCCCGGCGCGACCCGGTGACGGGGTCGCCGACGCACGGTCCGGGGTCGGGACGAGGAGGAGCCACAGCATGAGCGTCACCGAGCAGGCCGGTCACTCCGGGGGCTCCGCTCCCCTCGACGAGCCGCCCTTCGAGGACTGGGGCGACGGCCCGGTCTCCTACGCGCCGGGCGAGCGACCGACCACCCCCGGCGCGCGCACGCCCCCGCAGGACATGGCCGCCGAGCAGTCGGTGCTCGGCTCGATGCTGATCTCCAAGGACGCCATCGCCGAGGTCTCCGAGGTGCTGCGCGGCGTCGACTACTACCGCCCCAGCCACGAGACGATCCACGACGCGATCATCGACCTCTACGGCCGCTCCGAGCCGGTCGACATGATCACCGTGGCCAACGAGCTCCAGCGCCGCGGCGAGCTGCAGAAGATCGGCGGAGCGCCCTACCTCCACACGCTCTCGGCCAACGTGCCGATCGCGGCCAACGCGGGGTGGTACGCCCAGATCGTCCACGAGAAGGCCGTCCTGCGCCGCCTCGTCGACGCGGGCACCAAGATCGTCCAGATCGGCTACGCCGGCGAGGGCGACGTCGACGACATCGTCGACCAGGCCCAGGCCGAGGTCTACAAGATCGCCGACAAGCGCAGCACCGAGGACTACGCGCCGCTCTCCGACATCATGGACGGCGTCCTCGACGAGATCGAGGCCATCGGCAACCGGGAGAACGGGCTCTACGGCGTGCCCACCGGCTTCGCCGACCTCGACGACCTGACCAACGGTCTCCACTCGGGCCAGATGATCATCGTCGCGGCCCGACCCGCCATGGGGAAGTCGACCCTCGCCCTCGACTTCTGCCGCTCCGCCTCGATCCACAACAACCTCTCCAGCGTCTTCTTCAGCCTCGAGATGACGCGCTCGGAGATCACGATGCGCCTGCTCTCGGCCGAGGCGAAGGTGCCGCTCAACCACATCCGCAACGGCAACATGAACGACGACGACTGGACCAAGCTTGCCCGCAAGATGGGCGAGGTCTCCTCGGCGCCGATGTTCATCGACGACTCGCCCAACATGACGATGATGGAGATCCGGGCCAAGGCGCGCCGGCTCAAGCAGCGCCACGACCTCAAGCTCATCGTCATCGACTACCTGCAGCTGATGAGCTCGGGCAAGAAGGTCGAGTCGCGCCAGCTGGAGGTCTCGGAGTTCTCCCGCCAGATCAAGCTGCTGGCCAAGGAGCTCGAGCTGCCGATCATCGCGCTCTCCCAGCTCAACCGTGGCCCCGAGCAGCGCGGCGACAAGCGCCCGATGATGAGCGACCTGCGCGAGTCGGGCTCGATCGAGCAGGACGCCGACATGGTCATCCTGCTCCACCGCGACGACGTCTACGAGAAGGAGTCGACCCGCCCCGGTGAGGCCGACCTCATCGTGGCCAAGCACCGCAACGGCGCGACCCGCGACATCACCGTGGCCTTCCAGGGCCACTACAGCCGCTTCGTCGACATGGCCCACTGACCCGTGCTGGGGATGCGCTTTATCTGCTCAGTCCGCATCTAATCTGCCTACTTGCGCAGTCTGGCGCGCTTGGGTCACCCAATCTGCGCATACGCCGCGGAGGCAGCGACCATGGTGCCGCGGCTACAACGGGCACTCGATTCGCACCTGCTCGAAAGGCATTCGCGTTGCCTTCTCACAGGTTCATAGGTCATCGGCACCCGCGACGACCGCTCGTGGCAGGCGCGGGGCGCCGACATGGCGGCAGACTCCCGTCCGATGCATACCGTTCTGGCGTTCTGCGCTGGCATTTCCGGGGGACGCCGATGGAGTTCATGGCACGGTCCCTCCGCCGGGATTTCAGGGTAAGAAGCACTTGTGGTGCCTGTGGCTCCCCGCCGCAGTTACGCTCAAGAGGTGCGGGATGACGATGTCTCAACCGCGGGTATGCATCCGATGTACGCCGCCATCGGCCCCTTCTACGACTCCGACGGGGCTCGCGCTCAGCTCGATGGACTAGACGAGCTGGGACTTGAAGCTCAGCGCAAGTCCGGGGCGGTGCTCGCCATGCAGGCCGGGGACGATAGCTGGCTCTATCCGGCGTGGCAGTTCACCGGGAGTGGCACGGTGCACCCTGCGCTTGTGCCGGTCTTAGAGGTCCTGCGTGTCCTGGATCCGTGGGCGGCGGGCGTCTGGTTGATCAATCCGCATCCGGACCTCGACGGAAAGAGCCCCCGCGAGGCGCTAAGGAAGAGTGTCGCGCCGTCCGTGATCGTGCGGCTGGCTCGCCATGACGTCCACACGCTCACCAGCTGAACGCCGCCCACCCCGCCAGCCGACGCTCAAACCCGTCCCTGCCTAGGGTCAGTCCCTTGGGCCGCCACAGTCACCGCGGAGCTGCGGTCTTGACAAGCGTGAAAGACAACGACTGAACAGCCTCCCAGCCCCCTCCACGAGGCGCAGCCCTATCCTCGTCTGGCGCACGACTCTCTGACGCATGTCCAACCTGTTGTCGGCAGTAGAAGGCAGGATTGGCTAGGTGGGCCTTCATGCGAAGCCCGGCCACCACAATGTGCGCAGGGAGCACCAGGACTCGGTTGCGGCCGACCAGAAGTTGGAGTTTGAAGGGTGACGCTGACCGAGGAGATCATCGAGGTGCTGGTGGTGAAGCCGCGGAATCGTGTCAAGGCCTATGGGGAGGTCTTCACGCCGCGTCACATGGTCGACCGGATGCTCGACCTGGTGCGAGCCGAGTTGGAGGCTGCCCCGAATTTCGTCGACAAGACGTTCCTCGAGCCCGCCGCGGGGGACGGCAACTTCCTCGTCGCAATCCTCCACCGCAAGCTCCGGGCGCTGACGGTCCACTACCCGCCCGAGGCTTGGCCCACCGAGTCTCTCTTCGCGCTCGCCTCGATCTACGGCGTCGAGCTGCTCGAGGACAACCACGCGGACGCGCGCAACGCCATGCTCGAAGAGTTCGAGAGCTTTCATGCGGGCCATGAAATCCCCTGTGACCTGAGCACGGACTTGATGCGGGCCGCGACCTTCCTAGTCGAGACGAACATCGTTCGTGGGAACATGCTCAGCGGCTTTCTGGTCGACGAGGACGGCTCCGAGGCCGGTCAGGCGCTCATCACGTTCTCGTGGTGGAACCGCGTGGACGGCAAGCCTGGCATGGTCCAGCGTGAGACGTTCACCCTTGAGTCTCTCCGCAAGCAGGCGCAGGGCCGAGAGGACCTTTTCGACCTGTTCAACGTGGGCCAGGAGAACCCGTACTTGTCATGCCCGATTGATCAGGTGCACAAGGAGACAACCCGCTGATGGGGAGCCCCGACATCCAGACTTTCCGCGAGGTCGTCCCGTACATCTATTCGTGGAAGACGCCTGACATCCCGAAGTACGACGGTTGGGAGAAGATCGGGTACACCGAGCAGAACTCTTCCGAGACGCGCATTGCCCAGCAAGCGAGCCAGCTATCGGTCGAGAAGGTTCAAGTCTGGTCGTATCGAGCCACGTTCATCACCGAGGATGGCGGACGATTCACCGACACCGACTTCCACGCGTTTCTCAAGCAGCAGGGCGTGGAGCGCGAGGCGCCGCCGAAATACAAGAAGCGCACCGAATGGCACCGCTTCTCCGCCGCACCTCGCACGTCGCGTGACTACATCCTCGACTTCATCAGCAAGAACTTCGCCACGCCCCGGCTTGTCGCTGAAGAGGACTACACGCTCCGGCCCGAGCAGGAAGCAGCGGTGGCGCAGGCGGTCGCTGCGCTGGGAGCGGGCGAAGGCGAGGTGCTCTGGAACGCCAAGCCCCGGTTCGGAAAGACGCTGACGACGTACCACCTCATGCGAACGATGGACGTCCGCAGGGCGCTCATCGTCACGAACCGGCCGGCGATCGCCAACTCCTGGTACGACGACTTCCAGCGGTTCATCGGCCACCAGACGACCTACCAGTTCGTTTCCGAGTCCCCGTCTCTATCTGAGCGCTCCCCGATGTCACGTGAACAGTGGCGCGCATACTCCACGCAGCACATCGACGAGGACCCGCGGATCATCGAGTTCGTGTCGTTGCAGGACCTCAAGGGGTCGCAGTACTTCGGCGGCAGCTACGCCAAGCTCAAGCACATCGCTGAGATGGATTGGGATCTGCTGGTCATCGACGAGGCCCACGAGGGCGTCGATACGACGAAGACAGACATCGCGGTCGACCAGATCAAGCGCACCCACACCTTGCACCTGTCGGGCACGCCGTTCAAGGCGCTCGCCTCCGGACGGTTCAGCCAGGATCAGATCTTCAACTGGACCTACGAGGACGAGCAGAACGCTTGCCAAGCGTGGTCAGACGGCTCGCAGGACAACCCGTATGCCCAGCTCCCGACGCTCAATCTCCTCACGTACCAGCTGTCGCGCATGGTCGCCGACCGCCTCGCCGAGGGCGTCGCCGTCGACGAAGACGAGGTTAGCGTCGACTACACCTTCGACCTGGCCGAGTTCTTTCGCACCAAGGACAACGGCTTCTTCGAGTACGAAGGGGAGGTCCTCAAGTTCCTCGATACGTTGACGACCAACGACAAGTACCCGTTCTCGACCCCCGAGCTACGCGACGAGGTCCGGCACTCGTTCTGGCTCCTCAACCGTGTCTCCTCGGCGAAAGCGCTCGAACGCCTGCTGAAGAAGCACGAGGTCTTCAAGGACTACACGATCGTCCTGGCCGCGGGCGACGGTCGCTCTAGCGGCGACGAGAGTCTCGACGAGACCAGCGACGATGCGGCAGCCACGGGCAAGTCCCTCGGCAAGGTCAGGGAAGCCATCAAGAACGCCGAGGCGGTCGGCGGCAAGACGATCACACTGTCGGTCGGTCAGCTCACCACCGGCGTCACGGTCCCGGAGTGGACCGCAGTCATTATGCTGTCCAACATCTCCTCGCCAGCGCTCTACATGCAGGCGGCGTTCCGCGCGCAGAACCCTCACACGTTCGTCCGCAACGACAACAGGGTGCTCCAGAAGAAGAACGCGTACATCTTCGACTTCGCCCCCGAGCGCACATTGACCATCTTCGACGCGTTCGCCAACAACCTCGCCCTACACCCGCCCATCGACACCGGCGAACGGCAAGAGAACATCCGGCGGCTGCTGAACTTCTTCCCCGTCCTCGGCGAAGACTCCGAGGGCCGGATGATCGAGCTCGACGCTTCCCAGGTGCTCACCTTCCCGCAGGTCTTCAAGGCACGAGAGGTCGTGCGACGCGGATTCCTCTCCAACCTCCTGTTCGCGAACGTCGCCGGCATCTTCCGCTACAGCGAGCACGTCAAGGAGATCCTCGACAAGCTACCCACTGCCAAGCAGGGCAAGGTCACGACCGGGCAGTCGCTGGAGCTGCCCTACCCGCCGCCCGCCACCGACAAGGACGGGAACGTCAAGATCGACGTCGAGACCGTCATCAACCCGATGGTCGCTGAGCTCGGCAAGCCCATCTGGTCGGTCGAGTCGATCCCGCCCATCGACGGGAGCACCCCCGGGCAAACGGCGGCAATCAAGATCGCCGAGGCCGTCACCGAGCAGGCGCGCACCAAACGCACCGAGCTCCAGGAGTCCTACGGGCTCACCTCAAAGCAGGTCGAGCGCGACACCAAAGCGACCGAGGTCAAGGTGAAGGCCGAGGTCGAGCGCGCCTATGCCGAGCACAAGATCGCCCAGCAACACCTCGAAGACGAGGCCGAGAAGGCGGCTACGGAGGCCGAGGCGCAAGCGGTGGCGACTAAGCGTGCCGCGGCCCACCAAGCGTTCCAGGCGAACATCCTGAGCATCGTCGAGGAGACGATGGACAAGATCGTCCCCGAGGTCGTGACCCGCGAGGAGACTAAGAAGGTCCAGAAGCAGGCCGACAAGTCGATGGACGACGCCCGAAGCCACCTTCGCGGCTTCGCTCGCACCATTCCGATGTTCCTCATGGCCTACGGCGACCGAGACATCCGGCTCGCGAACTTCGACGACTACACCCCCGACGACGTGTTCGAGGAGATCACCGGGATCACGGAGGCCGAGTTCCGCCTCCTGCGCGACGGTCAGGATGTCGCCGAGGCGGATGGCAGCGTTATCACGATTCCCGGCCTCTTCGACGAGGCCGTCTTCGACCAGGCCATCCAGGAGTTCCTCGACAAGAAGGCTGAGCTCGCTGACTACTTCGATGACGCACTGACCGAGGACATCTTCGCCTACATCCCCCAGCAGAAGACGTCCCTGGTGTTCACACCGAAGGCCGTCGTCAACAAGATGGTCGACATCCTTGAGGCCGAGAACCCGGGTATCTTCACCGACCCGACAAAGACCTTCGCCGACCTGTTCTCAACGGCCGGACTCTTCCTCATGGAGCTCGTCCGCCGCCTCGATGCGGGCCTCGCCCAAGCGATCCCCGACCAAAACGAACGCCTGCGCCACATCCTCAGCTCGCAGATCTACGAGATGAGCCACAACGAGATTCTGCACCGCATCACTATCGAAGCCGTCTCAGGCGGCGTCGAAGAACGCAAGGCCTGGATCGAGAACTCAGGGCACTTCCGGGTCGACAACCTCGCCAACATGACGCCCGAACAACGCGCCAAGACGATCGCCGAAATGCTGGGAGACGACTGACATGACCAAGAAGTTCGACGTCGTCATCGGCAACCCTCCATACCAGGAGGAGGCCCAGGGTGAGGGCACCCGAGAGACCCCCATTTACCACCGCTTTATGGACGCCGCGTACGAAGTCGGCACTAAGGCTGTGCTCATCACCCCCGCGCGCTTCTTGTTCGACGGTGGCCTCACGCCCAAGGCGTGGAACCGGAAGATGCTTGCGGATGAGCACCTGAGCGTGGCCCACTACGAGTCCGACTCAAGCCGTCTGTTCCCGAGCCTTACGGACCCCATCAAGGGCGGCATCGCCGTCACCTACCGCGACTCGGAGCGCACGCTTGGCCCCATCGGCTCCTTCATCAAGCACCCCGAGCTCACCACGATCCGAGACAAAGTCCTGGAGTCCGGAACGGCCTTTATCGAGACCCTCGGCATCACGAGCTCACGCTCATACCGCTACACCACGAAGTTGTATGAGGACCATCCTGAGGCATTCGCAATGCGCCCCGTGGGCAACACAGCCTTGGTCAACACCAACGCGTTTGAGTTGTTCTCGTTCCTGTACCACGCCGAGAAGCCCAGCGATGGCAGCGAGTACGTGCGCGTCCTCGGAGTGATCAAGAACAGGCGCGCATACCGCTGGCTTCGCAGCGACTACGTCACCGGCCCTCCCTCGTTCGGTGCTTACAAGGTTGCGATCCCGAAGGCGAACGGGTCGGGGTCGACCACCGACTTCTTCGGCGTCCCATTGAACAACCCGACCGTGCTTGCGCCGGGGATCGCTGTCACGCAGACGTTCATCACCATCGGGTCGTTTGAGACCGAAGCCGCCGCGGAGGCGTGCTTGAAGTACCTCAAGTCCAAGTTCGCCAGAGCGATGCTGGGAGTCCTGAAGATCACGCAGGACAACCCGCGAAGCACGTGGAAGTTCGTCCCGGCACAGAACTTCACGAGCAGCTCGGACATCGACTGGACCAAGACGATCGCCGAGATCGACGCTCAGCTATACGCGAAGTACGGCCTCGACCCCAAGGAGATCTCCTTCATCGAGGACAACGTCAAGCCAATGGACTGACCGCGCGGGCGGGATTCGACTGGCCCGTCGCCATCATCTGATGTGCACTTGCTCTTGCCAATGCGGGTCGCTAGCGCCGGACTGCCCGGACGGAGCCACTCCCATGAGTCCCCAACCAACTGGTCACGAGGAGGTCGGCGGAGCACGGAGGTCCAATCCAGGGCCGTGGGTCTGACTCCTGGCGTCAGGCTCGCTCCTATCCGACGATCCCCGTTCGCTCAGCCGCCCGAACCTGGCTCACTTGAGTGAGGTCGCTGAGCAGGACGTCGAGCAGCGCCTCCTCGTGGACCGCGACACCCGCGTGTGCCATCGACACCGCTAACCGTGGGTCCCATGGTGTCTCCACACGTCGTCCCGTCAGCGGCACCCGGTCTACCGAACTCGCAGACGCGATTGCCACCTCGTAGTCGCTCGCGCCTAGACGCCACGGCTCGACACCCGCGGCCAGCAACCGACCCGCGATCGCCACCCCCGACCAGTCAAAGTCCCCGTGGTACCGCACCCGAACACCCTGATCCACCAGACCCCGGATGAGCAGCCAGCCCACACTGGCCGGATTTCCCGAGGTACACACCAGCGCACCCCCGGCTCCCGCTCGCGCGGCCGCCTGCAGAACCTGCGGGTTCTCGCACACCGAGACCAGCGCCCCGTCCGCTGCCCACTGGACGCCCGCGGCGGGACCACGCAGCTCATGCAGCGTCAGGTGCGTGACCAGACCTAAGTCGGCCCGCGCCCGCATCATCGTCGACCACGGGTCGTCGCCGGGCGGCCGCAGCGACCACGCAAGGACCGTCCCGGACAGCTCGTCGGGGACGACCCCGAGCTTGCTCCACAGAGCCCGTGCGTCGCCAGCCGACTCCGGCACCCGTTCGCCGAGAGCAGCCGCGGCCGCACGCAACACCAGCGCAGCTGCCACCTTGCCCGGGTCCAAACCGTGGGCGTCCCCGGTACATCTGGTCGCGAGCTCGGCTAGCCCCCACCCCGCGCGCAATCCCGACCCCAGGTCCGTGGAACCGGGTACTGCGTCCGGCCGTGCGGACGGAATCAGGGTTCCGGCACCCGCCAGCTCGGCCAGTACCGCCCCCGCGTGTGCGATGGCCGTGGCCGCTCCGCCGCCTGCCCGGGTCAGCAGTCCAGCCAGCCGTACGCCGTCGACGAACTCCGGCACCCAGCTCAGATCAGCGAGGCCCGCATCTGCCAGTGCGACATCGAGCTGCGCCGCTGTACCTGCTCGCGCGTCCGCCTTCGCGGCGCGGGCGGCCTTCCGGTCATCGAGAGGCCCTGTCAGGGTCCCGACGACCGCGACCAAACCCGCTGAAGCCGCAGACCGTCGCAAGGCCCCGTCGAGGTCCTGGAGCCGGAGCCTGGACGGTCGCGCGACGCGCCGGCCGAGCAAGCCGCCGAGCCGCTCCATCCCCGCCTCGTCGAGGTCGACTGCGACGACTCCGGCGACGCGGAGGCCGTTGCGTTCGAGGCGGCCGCGAACCCCGTCCCACAGCGGCGTCAGGGACGCGTGGCCGAGGTAGGCCCGCGTGTCCGCCGGCATCGGCGGACCGGTTCGTGTCGCGGCAGGCTCAGTCATCGCGCTGCCCGGAGGTGCCGGGTATGGCCGTCCCAGTGCATATGGGTCGTGACAGCCGCAGTCCCTTCAACTCGCCGAACCTCGTAGCAGTCCAACGAAGGCACCTGCGGGTACGTACCCCACAAGGCGTGACCGGTCATCGCGAAGTCGACGTCGAGGCGTACCAGCAGGCCCATGAGCTCGCCGATGGTGCGGTCGTCGACCTTCGCGAATGCGTCGTCGAGCAGCAGGAGCCGTAGCGCCCGACCTGTGTCGGGAAGACCGGACAGGTAGGCGTCGATGGCCGCGAATAGGGTCACGTACGACACGAACCTAGTCTCGCCTTGGGACAGGCGGGCCTTGCGGCTGATGCGTCGCTCCTGTTCCGGGTTCGGGCCGAGGATGATGACTTCGACCTGATGCCAAGCCCGGTAGTCCAGCGCCTCCCGCAGGTGCGTGGCGTACCCGGCTGACTCATCCAGCGCGAACGCTTCATCGACGCGTGCCTTCAGGAGTTCAGTCAGCTCCGCGGTCTGTTCGACGGATCTGACGGCGCCGGCGGTTGCCACGAGTTCCTTGATGCGTGCGACCGTCGGGTCGGAGGTGTCGGCGACCTTCCACCGCAGCTTCACCCCGATGCCGTGAGACGTCTGGATGGTGGACAGGGAGGCGTTCATCGCCTCGATGAGCTCCGCGGCCTGGTCCAGGCGCCGCCGTAGCTCCTCCGCCACGCCACCAAGGACGAACTCGGTGAAGACCTTCCGCTCACGCTCGCTGAGCGCGTTGCGACCCTCTTCAACGGTTCGTTCGAGCTCGCCGGCGGCCTCGGCAACCGTTCGTCGGCCCGTGGCATCAGACAGCTCGACCAGTCGGATGCCGTCGCGGACCTCGGGGATGACGTCGTAGGTGCCTGACAGCTCCCGCTCCAGGTTCTGCTGCGGCCGTATGAGGCCGTTCTCGTCGACGGCCTGGGCGTGGCGGCGAAGGTTACCGGTCACCTGCGCCACAGCTCGCCGGACAGCCGCAGGCGTGACCTCTGCCAGCTCCAGCGGCACGGGAGTGTCGGTGAACGCGGCTGCAGCGATGCCCGGCAGCGCCAGGCGGCGCCGCAGCCGATCGACCGCGTCGACCAGCTTGTTGTGCGTGTCGGTCACGCCGGCGGCGGCGTTGCGGGCCTCCACCTTCGCGGCGCCGAGGTCGCCCTCGAGGCGCGAGACCTCGCCGCTGACCTGCTTCAGCTCGTTCGCGAGCTCGGTGTGCGCCTTCTTGCAGTCGCGCAGCTCGGCCTTCGCCGCCGCAGCCGCCCGACCGATGTTGGTGCGCGTGGACGCGAGCTCAGCGGCCTCGCGATGCCACACCGCCCATTCGCGGTCGGCGAGCTCCTCCGCATCCCGGCGCTCAGCTGCCCGGTCTTCCACCCGCCCCAGAGCCTCCGTGTGCGCGTCGACCGCCTTGCTGAGGTCGGCCAGTCGTTCGACGACGCGGTTGCAGGACGACGCGGCCTCATCGCAGGCCCGGCGAACCTCATCGAGGTCGTCGGCGCCGTGCGGCAGGCCGAACTCCGAACAGATCGTCCCGTGCTCGGCGTTTGCTCGCGACCACGCACTGCGCATCTCGGCCGCCTGCCTCGCCGCCGCGTGCGCGCTCGCGCGTTCCCGCGCGGCGAGCCTGGTGGCATCCGCGGCCCGGACTCGCGCGGTCGCGACCGGCTGCGTCACAGGCGCTGAACGAGTGACCTCGGACAGGCGCGCGATGGCAGCCTCGGCCTCGGTTCTCGCGGCCTCTCGGGCCTGCTCCGCGTCGGCGAGGTCGGCAAGTTCGGTCGCGATGGCCGCCAGGCGCACGCGCCGCGCCTCCGCACGCGCCGCAGCACCGATGTGCCGAGCGGTGGTCGGGACGTGCCGGCCGTTGAGCGGCCCCGCCCCCCAAGAGCCGTCCGGAGCGACCCAGACGCCCGGCGCGCCGGACCTACGGTCGTCCGCGACGTGCCCGTACCCGATGCGGGACAGCACGGCCTCGACGACGTCGACACGAACCGGGCTCGCCGGATCGGCCACGACCTTCCCCGCCACCGACTCCGCAGCGGCAGGGCCGTTCAGGGTGAGGAGCAGCTGGCCATCCTCGGCCCGCAACGCCCCGTCTGCGTGCACGGTCGCGAGCAGCAGGCCCGACGCCAGCAGCGCCCCCTCGAGGCCGGCCCGCTCGGTCTCGGGCAGGTCTTCTGCGAAGTCCACGGTCCGCCACAGCGGAACTGCGCCGTCCCCGGCGTCCCGCAGCCACGCGGGAGCAGCGGGGCTCGGGTCGACCGCAGACTCCAGTTGCCGCCGCTCAGCCTCAAGCGCCCCACGAACTGCGGCGGCCTCGGCATCGGCGGCGTCGAGCTCGGCGATGGTACGGACGTGCCGCACGCTTGCCCGTTGAACCAACCCTTCGGCCACCCGGTCGAGCTCGGCGAGGCCGTCGCCGTCGAGGTCCACGACCAGGACGGACGGGTCAGCGAGGACCGCGTCCACGACCGTGCCGGTCAGGTCCGGGGCGCCGTCGAACGCTGCGACAGTCGCACTTGAGGCGACCCAGTCGCGCCAGTGCTCGGCGTAGGCGACCGCGGACTGATCCAGGTCGCCCTGACGCTCGACCTCGGCCTCATCGGCCTCCCTGGCGCGTTCCTCGGCCGCTCGGGTGTCGCTCTCAGCCCTCTCCACGTTGGCCCGCTCAGCTGCCAGCGACCGAGCCTTCTCCAGCCGGCCCCGGGCTTGCTGGCCGCGGCCCTTCGCGTTCGCCTGCACCAAGGCGAGCTGGCTCGACGCAGCCGCCAGGTCGCCCGGCGTCACGGCAACCACCTGCGGAACGGGACGATCGAACGCAACCGCGTCACCCTCACGCTCCGCTCGGACGGTCTCGTTGACCGGGCTGCCCGCAACGACCGAAGCCGCGATGGCGGTCGGCAGCGTGCCGGCGACGCCTGATGCTTCGACCCTCCCGCGCAACTCCTCCAGAACGGCGGCCGCGCGCCCGGCGGCGCCCACGACCCGCTCGACGGCCGAGCGCGCGGCTCCGGCCTCCCGGGCCTCGGCACCGCGAGCCGTCTCGGCGGCGCGAAGCGCGATGTCTGCGGCCGACCCGAGAGCGTTGACCTTCTCCTCGCGCTCGTCAAGGTCCCGGGCATCCTTGTAGGCTGGCGAGGACTGGATGCCCGAGATGGTCGCCTCGAGCTCGGCGATGGTCTCCGCCAGCTCTGTCGCGCGGGCGGTCTGACGGCCGTGCTCGGCTTCGAGTGAGTCGCGCTTGCTCACCCAGTCCGCAGCGTCCTTGACCGCGCCCTCTGCGGCCGCCGCCGCCGCAGACGCCTGGTCTGCCGTTTCGGCGACCGCGGTGCCGGCGTAGCGGCGGTAGGTTCCCAAGAACGCGTTCACGTGCGCTAGCGCGGCCTCGAGCCTGGTCTGCGCGGCGCGGGTCTCCGACAGTCCGTCGAGCTGCTCGCCGGCGGAGTTCAGCGCCGTCTCGTTCAGGGGCGGGAGGGCGTCGGACAGGATCTGCGGCAGCCGGCCCTCGTCGATGCGGTTGCCCACGTCGGGAGAGCGCAGTGTGTGGAGCAGCTGTAGCAGACCGGCGTACCGCTCAGCCCCCGAGTCGCCGGTCAACGTGAACACCGCGGCCCGGACCCGGTCGCGGTGGGTGCTGGGCGACGTGGTGAGGCGGTCGGCGCCGATGAGCTCGGCGAGCTTCTCGCGCGGCAGCGTCTCCCGGGTCCGGGACAGCAGCTCCAGGTCGACCCCGACCCGCCGGTCGGTGATGAAGTAGTGGGGCTTCACCTCGCCCGTGGAGCGGGAGAACCGCAGGTGAACGCCGATGGTGAGGTACTGCTCGGTGGCGCCGGCCGCGTGAAGTTCGGCGTCGGCCGGGTCCGCTTGGTCGACGGTACGGGCGAGCTCGAGCCACAGGTAGCCAGCTCGCGTCGTGCGGTCGTCGGCGCCCGCCTTCATCAGCTCGAGGAGGCTCACCTTCCCCGACCCGGTCGCGTCCATCTTGCGACGGTCCGCATCGAGCACGAACGGCAGCAGCAGCTCGAGTGCGCGGCTCTTGCCGGAGCCGTTGGTACCTCGCAGGATGAGCCGGCCGCCGGAGAACTCGAACTCGGTGTCGTAGTAGAACCAGACGTCCACGAGTCCGGCGCGGTGCATCCGCCACCGATACGGGTGGTGCCTCGGCGGGGTCTGGTGGTCGCTGTCGAGACCGTCGACAGGGGTGGCGGTGCTGGTCACGACTGCTCCTGCTGGCGCGTTCCTGCGCCAGGACGCTGGCTTGGACCTTGGCCCTGGGCTGGGTGCTGGGGCTCGGAGCCGCGCACGGGCTCGTTGGCGAACAGCGGCTCGTCCGGCTCATCGGGGTGGTCGTCGTTACGGTCGAGCCGACGTTGCGCTCGAGTTCGGCCGGGGGTGCGAACGGGTTCGGGCCGGTACCGGTAGCAGGCCGGGTGCAGGACGAGCCCCTCGGCGGTGGCCGTTGCCAGCGACACGGCCTCCAGCACCGCGATGACCTCGTCGGTGAGCCGACCAAGGTCGCCGGTGACCTCGGCCCGCCATGCCTTGGCATTGCGTACGGCGAGGTCCTCGACGTCGTCCGCGACCATCTCCCAGGGGGCCAGCACGCCCGGCACCTGGACGTCGCCGACAACAGCCGTGGCGCCGGCCTCAGGGCGGAGTGTGTCGACGAGGGCGTCCAGGATCAGCAGGGCCGCCTGGCGAACGGTGCCCTGACCAGGGAACTCGACGTCGGTGAGCTCGTCATCCGGGTCGTACGCCAGCGCCCCCTCGAGGCGTACCTCGAGCGTCAGCCCGAACGCGTCGTCCAGCGCTCGAGCGACCTCGCGCCGTTCACGCGACAAAGCGTCCGCCTCTCCCTCGGTGAGAGCCTCGCGGCGACTCAGCGGGTGCTCGGCCAGCCTTCGCCGCAACGCGGTCCGCGGCTGCTCCAGGGCGTGCTCGTCGACCGCCCACATGTCCTCCGGCCCGTCCATGCCGGCCAGGGGACAAGCGACGATGTGCGGCAGCAGAGACCGGTTCACGGTCAGCAGCGCCTCTTCGCGGCGCTCGCCCCACGCGGCGACGGTGCCGTCGGTCTCGACGAGCACCCCCCACTCGATGAGCTGGTCGACGGCAGCCACCAGGGCACGCCGTTCGCCCAGGTTGTCGTCGATGCTGATGCCCGCGATCGCGGCGTCCGCGCGGAGCTGCTCGACGAGGGTGGAGAGCAGAACCTGTTCACCGGACCCGGGCGCCATCAATCCGGCGCAGACCAGCGCCAGGTAGGTGTAGGCGCGTGGCGTGAACTCGGCGCCGTTCGACCGGCGTGCGCCGCGCGCGGGAGCGTCGGCGGGCGGCACCGACTTCACCAGCCGCGCAAAGCCCGGCTCGACGACGAGCGGGTACCCGAGCACCGTCTGAAACGTCTGCCGGAGCGCGACCTTGTGACGGCGGACCAGCGTGAGGTCCTCGGCGTGCTGCACAGCGGCGAGGATGGGGGTGTTCATCAGAGCTCTGGCGGCGGCGCGGCGCTCGGTGGCCGCGTGCTCGCTGGTGGTCGGCATCGAACGTCCGTTGGAGCCGGTCATGCCGTGGTCTCCTCACGGACCGGTCGGGCGTCGGCGCCGTGACCAGAGGCGTTTGCGCCGGTGTAGTCGGTCGAGGCGCTTGCAGGGTCGGCGCGGAGCTCGAGGTCGTGCACGGTTAGGTCGCCGTCGGCGCAGTGGATGACTGTTCTGCGGCCGGCGATGGGCGTGGCGGTCACGACGAGGTTCGCGTCGGTGTCGGTCGAGGTCGCCGGCCCGCCAAGCGCCTGATCGATGGCGATGAGGTCACTGAGACGGTCCAGGAGTAGCTCTCGGGCGGCCGGAGTGAGCCGTGCACCGTCGAGGTCGCCGGCGGCCGCCAGCTCTGCGGCGGCGGCGCGCTTCCGGTCGAGTTCCTCCTGCGCCTCAGCCAGGAGTCGCTCCCGGTCCAGGCCCGGGTCAGGGACCCGGGAGGCGCGTCCACGCGCGATGCGGTCCCCGCGTTCGCGCAACGACAGCGGGATGTCGACGGGGTCGCTGTCCCACCACGACGTCGTCGCGCCGGCCCGACCGGAGTCCTCATTCGGGCCGCCGAGGAGATGCCGAGCCGGATAGGCCCCGAACGCGGCGTCGAAGAGGCGGTGCGCCGTGGGAGCGTCAGCCTCGTCGAACCAGACCGCCAGCCGCAGCAGATCCGCGCGCCGTGACACCCCCGTGCCAGCGGCCGCCAGCATCCGCTTCGCGTTCGCAATCAGCTGCCCCAGCGCCTGGTCGGCCGCAGCGCGCAGCTGCACCGGCCCAGACCGGCCGCGGCGCCCCGTGTACCACGCCGTCAGGTCCGCCCAGTCCTCCCGCGAACGACCCGGCGACCGCTCAGTGGGCTGGCCGGCTGCACTGGCCAGCCCAGGCATTGAGTCCAACGTCGCGAGCAGCAGATCGACCCGCCCCTCGATCTCCTCCAGCAGGGCCGCGACCGCTGGCGCGTGCCGGGCTACGTCGGCGGAGATGAGGTCGACGTAAGTCAGCAGCATCGTCTTGAACGCCGCGTACTCCGGGCCGCCCAGGTCGTAGCGCGATACGCGGCTCTGAACGAAGGCGTAGAAGTCGGTAGCGGACTCCGCGAACAGTCGCTGGTTGTTGAACACGGTCGTTACATCACCGGCGAGCGCGTCCGCGTCGACTGGGCGCACATCGAGGTGCCCGAGGATGCGTTGCAGGGTCTGCACCGTGCCGCCGAGAAGCTCGCGGGCCACCTCCCGAGCACCCTCGGAAGCGCGGACGACCTCGTCGACCTGCCGGTGCACGCGGCCACCGAGCTTCGATACCTGATACCGCGAACGGGAACGTAGCCACTCGCTCACCGTCGCGACCCTGGCGTCGCGCACCGACGGGACGAGGTTGCCCCACAACACCAGCTGGCGGCACCGGTTCTCGATGTCGTCGACGGTAAGCGTCAGGTCGGGCACGGCTCGAACGAGCGCTTCATGAGCCTCGGACGCCGACAGATCGGTCAGCAGAGTCTCGGTGAACAGCCGCATCAACTGTAGGTACTCACCGGCGTTGTCGGCGTTCAGGTAGCGGTACAGGTTCAGCCGCTCGGCGACCTCTTCAGTGTTCGGAGGCACGGTGGGATCCGCGATCAACTGTTCCGCGTCGCTGTCCTGGACCACCCAGCACCCCCTTCATCCGTACCTGACGGGCGCCGTGCCGCGGACCGAACCGTCAGCGGTGGACCATGCGAAGCTCTGCCAGTCCTTTCCGCCTCGAGGTCGACCCCGTCGAATCGAACGGTACGGGAGCCCGCCGACATACGTGACCAGTTCGGTGACGACGTCAACGAGCAAGACCTACCGAGCGTCGTGGACCATGCCGAGAAGGGCGAGAACCCCAGCTTGTGCGTTTAGCAGGATCCGAAGTGCAACCGGGAGAAGTAGGAACGGAGGTCTGGTCCTGCAACCGCGGACTCGTTGAGCACTCGAATCGGGCACTGATCGCCGCGAACTCGGGACGTTAGTAGCGGCGGATGGCCATGGGCGCGTAGTGGTGTTGCTCTACCACCGCTCTGTCCCCGCCGAACCGCCGCGGTCAGCGACCGAGGGCCGGAACCGGCCTACACGTCGGGGCTCCGAACGCATGAGTTTGTTGTGTTCCGATTCTCTCGGTCACAACGGGACAACCGATCCCGACGTTCGCTCTGACCTCTCAACTTGACGACAGGACCGGCTTCGCTGCGCGTTGCAAGAGATGACCGAACCCGCGTCTCGCTCAGTCGCCGCCCATCTGGTACTCCAGCGCCTGCCGCACCAGGCCCATGACGTATGCGAAGTCCGACGTCTCGTCCAGGCCGACCTCGGTTGGCCCATTGCCCCAATGGCCTTTGTCGCTGACGTCCCAGGCGAGCCCGCGCTCATCGCGTAGCGCCTCCAGGGGAATGTTGAGGCTGAGTCGCATCCGCGCCTTCTGCGGCACAACGTCCACGAAGTTGGTCTCCGCTTTGAAGGCGACGTAGAGCTTCAAGAACTGCCGAGTGATCCCGGGGTCGAGAGCCAGCGTCTCGGCGCTGAACTTGTTGAACAGCTCACGGCGGGCGGCTGGTAATAGGTGGGGGTGGTCCTCGATGGAGAAGTCCGAAGCGGCTCGCTGCACCTGGAACTGGGCTATCGCCTGCTCGGTCAGAGAAGGTCGTGGCCAGATGTGCAGCGCATCGTCGGCCAGACGCTCTGCGCGCTTGTCGATCTCAGTGGGCGTCCATGCGTCCAGCTGGCCGAGACCCTTGTTGAGCCTGAGCGGACTGTCCTTGAAGCCGCCCTCCATGTCGCGCTTCTTAGCAAAGGGATGGTCCGAGTACTCCGAGTTGTAGCCCGTGAGAGTCAGGTTGCCAAGTGTGTGCAGGTAGCGCTGCTGCACGTCGGCCCAGTCCTCGCCGAGAGCGATCCGCCACTCCGCCGGCAGGTCCTCGTTCTGCGGGAGGATGTGCTCGATCGTGTAGTCCTCGATCGTCACGTGCTCCTTGCGATTGTGGTTCTCAAGCAGCCGAAGGAAGTACGAGCGTCGACGGAAGTTATAGAGGTCGGTCGTAACGAGGGAGTGCTTGAACTCCTTGTCCGAAGGAAAAGCGCGGTAGCTCTTGAGTGACAGGAAGTGTGCCTTGACGCTCTCGACGTAGCGGTCCTTACGGACGGCCGCGCTGAACCCGGCGAACGTCTTGTTCAGTGAGTTGGTAGGGACGCGACACACCGCCCGACGGAAGATGTACGACGTCACCATCTGCACGATCTCGTGAAGGCCGTCGCGATCCAGCGTGCCGAGCTCGTAGTCCGTGTAGACCTCGAGCAGGAATGGGTAGACCACGTCCGCCTTGATCTGGTCCAAGTCCTGGAAGGCTGCGCGCAGTTTGGGGTCGTCTTCCTTGCTGAGGGCCATCGCGCAGTAACGGTGCGCGTACTGCCGCAGCTCAGTGACGAGTGAGGTGATCGTCTCGTCCGCGTCCGTGAAGGCGACAGCGTGGTCCTTGAAGGCCTCGTAGATGTCGTCCAGCCGAGGGATCTCCCCGGTCTTCACCGTCAGGTAGTGACGGACGAACTGGTCGAACTGGCTCTCCTCGGCCCCGGCGAACTCCAACTCCATCGGGCGCCAATACGCCGTGTAGACCTTCTCCTGCTCTTTCGGTGGCAGGTCCATCAGGACGTAGTTCCGAATGAGGTCGGCCTGGGACAACTTCTTGCCGGTGGAGTTCATCGCCTCGAAAACGAGCTGGGGGTTGTCCACCCCCCGCTCGAGTTTGACGTCGACGACCACAAGCTTGTCGAGCCCCTTGCACACCGTCGCCAGGTTGACCGTCGGGTCGGCGAGCTTCTGCTCGAAGAAGGCGTAGTTGTCGATGACCCGGGTGACCATCCCGCCAGACGGGGCGACCCCTTGGAGAAGTGAGATCAGAGCAGCCTTGTCGCTCTGGGACAAGATCAACTTGTACTGGCGCTCACCCTCTTCGTCGTCGTTGAGAAGGTAGCGGTTGCGGATCTTCTTAGGCGAAAAGCCGTCCCAGGGCTCCTGCTCGTCCGCGGGCAGCTCCTGTAGCCGTGCGGCGAGGGCGGTCAGGATCAGCGTGACGGTGGTGACTCGTTGCTGGCCGTCGATGATCAGGTCGGGCTCGGCGGAGGTGTTCGTGGACTGGTCGCGGGCCACATAGACGATCGAGCCGGTGAAGTGGGCCCCCAGGTTGGGGATGGAGCCCGCTCGCAGGATGTCGGCCCACAGTTGCGCGCACTCAGCCTCTTGCCAGGAGTACAGACGCTGGTAGATCGGCACGATGAACTGGCTGCTCGCTTTGAGCAGGGTGAGCAGGTGTGAGTCGACGGCCTTCATCAGAGTCCTTCCCGAGGGTCGATTGGCAACCTACCCGGGTTGATGACCCAAGAGCGCGCCGACGAAGGCGCCGGGCAGGGTCACCAGCCCCGTCGAGCGGGTCTGGTCGAGCGTGGGCAGGAGCATCTCGCGCGTGGCCTCGCGGCCGATGTCGCGGTGCGCCCGGGTCGGGGTGGCGCCCAGCGAGAGCCAGGCCTCGACCTCCCCGGACCGCTGGGTGGCACTGCGCAGGAAGGTGCGCCCGGTGAGGGTCGCGGCGCTCATCGCGTTGCCGATGACGATGCCGGCGACCGCCACCACGTAGCGCACCTCCGGCTCGACCAGGCGCAGCGCGAGCACCGCGCCCAGGGCGACCACGGCGCCACAGACGACGCCGAGCACGGCCGCGCGGCGCCCGCCCCACAGCCCGCGCAGGCGGCCGCGGGCCGTCCACGACGCCGTGGCGAGCATGAGCGCGAGGAAGGCCACGACCGTCCAGGGCGCGGAGAGGATGCCGCGCAGCAGCAGCGCCACGACGCCCAGCTGGACCACGGCCCGCAGCAGCGCGGTGAGCGGGGCCAGCCCCAGGGAAAGCCCCGCCGCCCGGGCCAGCAGCACCGTCGCCGCCACGAGCGCGCCGAGCCCCAGGGCGAACCCGAGGTGGTCCTGCCAGGCCGTCACGCGCCCAGTCTCCCCGAGGCGGGGGACGCGTGGGGCCCGGAGGTGACGGCTGTCGGCGGTCCCCACTACGGTGTCGCCTGCTGTGACGCACGTCACCGGATCGATCTCGGGAGCCCCCATGCCACGCACCACCCGTCCTGCCCGTCCCGCCCTCCTCGGCCTCGCCGTCGCCGCGGTCCTCGCCCCCCTGGCCGCCGCGCCGCTGGTGACCTCGCCGGCCGCCGCCGACCCGGCGTCCGCTGCCACCGCGACCGGCACCACCACGACCGGGTCGACCGGCGCCCCGGTCGCCGACCCGCGGCCGGCGGCGCGGGCGCGCCACTCGCTGCGCGGCGACCTGACCGACCAGAGCTTCTACTTCGTGATGGGCGACCGCTTCGCCAACGGCGACCCCTCCAACGACCGCGGCGGCCTCGAGGGCGAGCGCGAGGTCACCGGCTTCGACCCCACCGGCAAGGGCTTCTTCAACGGCGGCGACCTGGTCGGCCTGCGCGAGCGGCTCGACTACGTGCAGGGCCTCGGCACCGACGCGATCTGGCTGACGCCGGTCTTCAAGAACAAGCCGGTGCAGCTGGAGGACGGCCCCTCGGCCGGCTACCACGGCTACTGGATCACCGACTTCACCCAGGTCGACCCCCACCTCGGCACCAACGAGGACCTCGCCGCGCTCGTCGACGCGGCGCACGAGCGGGGCATGAAGGTCTTCTTCGACATCATCACCAACCACACCGCCGACGTCATCGGCTACGAGGAGGGTGCGCGCACCGCCTACGTGCCCAAGGACGTCGAGCCCTACCGCACCGTCGGCGGCCGGGCCTTCGACGACCGTGACGTCGCCGGCCGCGCCTTCCCCGAGCTCGACGCCGCCACGTCCTTCCCCTACACCCCGGTGCTGGAGGAGGGCGAGGAGGACCTCAAGGTCCCGGCGTGGCTCAACGACCCGCGGATGTACCACAACCGCGGCAACACCACCTTCACCGGCGAGGACAGCCAGTACGGCGACTTCTTCGGCCTCGACGACCTCTTCACCGAGCGGCCCGAGGTGGTCGAGGGCATGCTCGACATCTACCGCACGTGGGTCGGCGACTTCGGCATCGACGGCTTCCGCATCGACACCATGAAGCACGTCAACGACGAGTTCTGGCAGGAGTTCGGCCCCGGGATGGTCGACTACGCCCACGCCCAGGGCAAGGACGACTTCTTCATGTTCGGCGAGGTCGCCCTCGACGGCAGCGGCACCGCGGCCAAGGCCTTCACCTCCCGCTACACCACGACCGACCGGATGCAGTCGGTGCTCGACTTCCCCTTCCAGGACGCCGCCCGCGGCTTCGCCTCGCGCGGGGGCTCGGCCGCGGCCGTGGCCCGCTTCTTCACCGCGGACGACTGGTACACCGACGCCGACTCCAACGCCTACCAGCTGCCCACCTTCCTCGGCAACCACGACATGGGCCGCTTCGCGCACTTCCTGCGCGCCGACAACCCGGGCGCCGACGACGCGGAGCTGCTGCGCCGCGACGTCCTGGCCCACGAGCTGATGTACCTCTCCCGCGGCAACCCGGTCGTCTACTACGGCGACGAGCAGGGCTTCGCCGGCGAGGGCGGCGACCAGCTGGCGCGCCAGACCATGTTCGCCAGCCAGGTGCCGGAGTACGCCGACGACACCCAGCTCGGCACCGACCGCACCGGCGCCGACGACAACTTCGTCACCGACCACCCGCTCTACCAGGCCATCGCGGGGCTCGACGCGCTCACCGAGGAGCACCCCGCCCTGCGCGACGGCGCCCTCCAGGTGCGCCACGCCGACGCCGGGCCGGGCGTCGTGGCCTTCTCCCGCACCGACGCCCGCGAGCAGGTCGAGTACGTCGTGGCCGTCAACAACTCCACCGAGGCACGCACCGCAGCGGTCCCGACGTACGCCGCCCGCGCCGGCTTCCGGCTGGTGCACGGCGACGGGCCGGCCGACCTCGTGACCGGCCGCGACCGCAGCCTGCCCGTCGAGGTGGGCCCGCTGTCCACCGTGGTCTACCGCGCCACCCGCGCGCTGCCGGCCTCGACCCGCGCCCCTCGGATCGAGCTCGACCGCCCCGCGCCCGCGGCCGCCGCCCGCGGCCGGATGCAGGTGCGCGCCGACGTCGACACCAGCTCCTTCGCCGAGGTCACCTTCCTGGCCCGGCGGGCCGGCGGGGCGTGGCGCTCGATCGGCACCGACGACTCCGCGCCCTACCGCGTCTTCCACGACACCAGCGCGCTGCCCACCGGGGCGCGCGTGGACTACCGCGCCGTGGTCCTCGACAACGCCGGACACACCCGGTCGAGCCAGGTGCGCGCGGCCCGGGTCGCCGCTCCGACGCTGACCCTCGACGCCGGGGCCGACGAGGCCGGCACGGTGAGCAGCATCGACCCCGTGACGGTGACCGCGGGCGTCGACCCCGAGCGGGCCGACCAGCGGGTGCGCTTCGAGCGACGCGTGGGGGCCGGCGACTGGACCCGCCTGGGCGTCGACTCCTCCTCGCCGGTCTACACCTGGCGCGACGACGTGACCGGGCTGCCCGTCGGCTCGCGGGTCCGCTACCGCGCCACGCTGCTCGAGCCCGGGACCCCCGCCGTGCGCAGCGACGTCGTCACGGTGCGCACCGCCGAGCCGGTGGCCCAGCGCGACCGCGTGGTCGTGGCCGGCGACCTGCAGAGCGAGATCGGGTGCCCGGGCGACTGGGACCCCGCCTGCGAGCAGAGCCGGCTGGCCTTCGACCCCACCGACGGGCGCTGGCACGCGACGTTCGCGCTGCCGGCGGGCTCCTACAGCTGGAAGATCGCGGTCGACGGCGGCTGGGAGGAGAACTACGGCGCCGGCGGCGCGGCCGGCGGCGACAACCTCGCCCTGGACGTGCCCGACGGCGGCGGTGACTACCTCTTCACCTGGGACCAGGTCAGCCACGTGCCGTCGGTCGAGCCCGCGGGCTGAGCGCCCGGTGCGAGCCGGGCCGCGACGACTCGCGGCCCGGCCCGGTCACCGGCCCGGTCGCCGCCGGGGTCACCCCCAGCGGCTCGGCCCCCGGTCGTCGCGACCGGGAGCGCCGCCGGGCGGCGGGTCCTCGTGCCGGGGAGGACCCCGTCCATCAGCGCCGACTGCGCGTCGTCGTCTGGCGGTAGGTGCCGGCCGCCTGTCGCTGGGCTGGGTGACCGGACGGGCGGACGGCCACCCGTAGGTTCTCCTCGTGGCGACCACCTCAGACGACCTCGTCGGCCGACCCCACTCCACGCAGCGGATGGTGGCCGTGCTGCCGGGTGTGCCGATGCTGCTCATCGGTCTCTTCCTGGTGGCGGTGCGCCTCAACCCCGTCGGGCTGGTGCTCGTCGTGCTCGGCTTCGCCATGGTGTCGAACCTGTGGCGCAAGGTGACCGTGCACGAGGACCACCTCGTGGCGCAGGGCCGCTTCTCGCGCCGCCGCCTCGACCTGCGCGAGATCACCCAGGTCGGTCTCTCGACCTTCGCCGCCGCCTGGGTGCAGCCGCGCCACGGCAAGGCGATCCAGCTGTGGATGATCTCCGAGGGCGACGACATCGTGAACCCGGGCCGGATGGGCTTCATCCGCCAGCTGCGCGAGCGTGCGGCCCGCGCGGGCGCCACCCTCGAGCCCGAGCTGCAGGAGCCGACCGACCCGGCCGAGGCCGACCGCTGGTTCGGCCGCTGAGCCGGGGGCGGCCCGGCCCGGACGCGACGAGGCCGCCCACCGGGAGTCCCGGGGGCGGCCTCGTCGTAGGACGTCCGGCCGGTCGGCCGGGGTCGGGTCAGCTCTTGGCGACGGCCTTCTTGAGCTGGGCGCCGGCCTTGAACGCGGGAGCGGTGCTGGCCGCGATCTCCATGGTCTCGCCGGTCTGCGGGTTGCGGCCCTGGCGAGCCGAGCGCTCACGGGTCTCGAAGGTGCCGAAGCCGGGGAGGGTGACCTTGTCACCGGCGGCGAGGGCCGAGGTGATGGAGTCGATGACGGCGTTGACGGCCTTGTCGGCCTGGGCGCCGGTGATGTCGGCGGCGGACGCGACGGCGTCGCGGAGCTCGGTCTTGTTCATGGTGGAACCACCTCTCGGGTGCGGAGCACCCCGGTCGAGTATCGGATGACGCGACGACGACGGGGCTCGTCCACAGGGCTGTGGGGCCTGCGACCGGTGCCGTCGTCGTACGGCGCAGCCTCGATCCCACCGCGCCGAGGGGGCTCCTGCCAAGTCGACGCACCGGTCGCGGGCCCGCCGTCGGGCCCGAAGAGCCCGATCCGGCGCGGATTTGACCCTGCGCGGGCTCCGCGGCGACCACAACGCAGGTCCGCGCGCTGCGGCGCCGTGGACAGCGCGTTGTGACGCCCACCACCACGCCGTAGGTTCGGGGGACCGCGGCCCGGCAGGGGCCGCCCGGGCGAGGAGGTGCCGTGGCCGAGCGCGAGAGCTTCGACTACGTGGTCGTGGGAGCCGGCAGCGGCGGGGCGGTGGTGGCCGCCAGGCTGACCGAGGACCCGTCGGTCTCCGTGCTGCTGCTGGAGGCGGGGGGAGCGGCCGACGCCGACGAGATCACCATTCCCGCGGCCTTCGCCAACCTCTTCAAGACCCGGTGGGACTGGAACTACACCACCACCGAGCAGAAGCAGCTCGAGAGCAGGCGTGCCTACTGGCCGCGCATGAAGGCGCTCGGCGGCTGCTCGTCGATGAACGCCATGATCTACATCCGCGGCAACCACGCCGACTTCGACACCTGGCGCGACGCCCACGGCGCCACCGGCTGGGGCCACGCCGACGTGCTGCCCTACTTCGTGCGCTCCGAGGGCAACACCCGCCTCGGCGGACCCCACCACGGCCAGGACGGCCCGTTGCACGTCGAGGACCGCCGCTACACCCACCCGCTGACCCACGCCTTCGTCGACGCCGCGGTCGCGTCGGGCTTCAAGCCCACCGACGACTTCAACGGCGCCGAGCAGGAGGGGGCGGGGCTCTACCAGGTCACCCAGCGCAAGGGACGGCGCTGGTCGGTGGCCAAGGCCTACCTCGAGCCCGCCGCCGACCGGCCCAACCTGACGGTGCGCACCGGGGCCTTCGTGGAGAAGGTGCTGGTCGAGGGCGGCCGGGCGGTCGGGGTCAGCTACCAGCAGGGCCCGACCGTGCGCACGGCGTACGTCGAGGCCGAGGTGGTGCTCGCCGGCGGCGCGGTGAACTCCCCGCAGCTGCTGATGCTCTCGGGCATCGGGCCGGGGGCCCACCTGCGCGAGATCGGCGTCGACGTGCTCGTCGACCTGCCGGGTGTGGGCCAGAACCTCCACGACCACCCGGCCGTCCCGCTGGTCTTCCGCACCCGCGACACCACCGACCTGATGGACCACAACACGCTGGTGCAGTTCGCCCGGGCCAAGGCCACCGGCACCGGGCCGCTGGTCTCCAACGTCGGCGAGGGCGGCGGCTTCTGGCGCACCCGCGACGACCTGGCCGCCCCCGACCTGCAGGTGCACGTGGCGCCGACCGGCTTCTACGACAACGGCCTGCACGAGCCCACCACCCGCAACGTCACCCTCGCCCCGACCCTGGTGCACGTGGCCAGCCGCGGCTCGGTGCGGCTGCGCTCGACCGATCCGCGCTGGCACCCCGACATCGACCCGGGCTACTACGACGACCAGGCCGACCTCGACGCCATGACCGCGGGGGTGCGCCGGATGCTGGAGGTCGCCGCGACCGGGCCGCTGGCGGCCCACGTCGTCGGCCCCGGTCTGCCCACGATGCAGGGCTGGGGCGCCGACCCCACCGACGCGCAGATCGTCGAGCACGTGCGCGCCCAGACCCAGACCCTCTACCACCCCGTCGGCACCTGCGCGATGGGCTCCGACGAGCGCGCCGTGGTCGACCCCGAGCTGCGCGTGCGCGGCGTCGCGGGTCTGCGCGTGGCCGACGCCAGTGTCATGCCGATGGTCACCCGCGGCAACACCAACGCCCCCTCGATCATGATCGGCGAGCGCGCCGCGGACCTCCTGCGAGGCCGCACCGCCGCCGGGAAGGACCACCGATGAGCCTCGACACCGGCCTCGACGCCCACGCCGACCCCCACGCCGACCCCCACGCCGAGGGCCTCGGCCTGCCGGAGGGCCAGGACGGGCCCGCCGACGGGCCGACCTTCGACTCCCTCGACCCCGCCACCGGCGACGTCGTGGGCACCCACCCGGTCGACGACGCCGCCGCGGTCGACGCCGCGGTGGCCCGCGCCCGGCAGAGCGCCGGCTGGTGGGCCGCGCTCGGCTTCGACGGGCGCAAGGAGGTGCTGGCCCAGTGGCGCGGGGTGCTGACGCGCCGGATCGGCCAGCTCGCCGCGGTCGTGCACGCCGAGACCGGCAAGCCCCACGCCGACGCCGCCCTCGAGATCGGCCTGGCCATCGACCACCTGGCCTGGGTCGGCGCGCACGCCGAGAAGGTGCTGGGCCGCAAGCGGGTCTCGCCCGGACTGCTGCTGTCGAACCAGACGGCGTCGGTGGAGTACCTCCCGCTCGGCGTGGTCGGCGTCATCGGCCCGTGGAACTACCCCGTCTTCACGCCCATGGGCTCGATCGCCTACGCCCTGGCCGCCGGCAACGCCGTGGTCTTCAAGCCCAGCGAGCTCACCCCCGGCGTCGGGCGCTGGCTGGCCGACAGCCTGCGCGAGGTCGTCGGCGACCGCGCGCTGCTCCAGGTCGTGACCGGCTTCGGCGAGACCGGCGCCGCGCTGTGCCGCGCCGACATCGACAAGCTCGCCTTCACCGGGTCGACGGCCACCGGCAAGCGGGTGATGGCCACCTGCGCCGAGCGGCTCACGCCGGTGGTGATCGAGGCCGGCGGCAAGGACGCCCTGCTGGTCGACGCCGACGCCGACGTCACGGCCGCCGCCGACGCCGCGGCCTGGGGTGCCTTCTCCAACGCCGGGCAGACCTGCATCGGCGTCGAGCGGGTCTACGTGCACGAGCAGGTCTACGACCGCTTCCTCGCCGAGCTCAGCGACCGCGCCCGCGCCGTGCACGCCGGCAACGACCCCGCCGCCAAGCTGGGCCCGATGACGATGGCCAGCCAGGTCGACGTCGTGCGCAGCCACGTCAGCGACGCCCTGCAGCGCGGCGGGCGCGCGGTCGTGGGCGGGGAGGACACGGTGGGGGAGCGCTTCGTGCAGCCCACCGTGCTCGTCGACGTGCCCGAGGACTCCCTCGCCGTCACCGAGGAGACCTTCGGGCCCACCGTGACCGTGCGCAAGGTGCGCGACATGGACGAGGCGGTCGCGCTGACCAACGCCGGCAAGTACGGCCTGGGCTCCACGGTCTTCTCCGCCAAGCGCGGGCCCGAGATCGCCCGCCGGCTGCGCACCGGCATGACCGCGGTCAACTCCGTCATCTCCTTCGCCGCCGTGCCGGGGCTGCCCTTCGGCGGGGTCGGCGACTCCGGCTTCGGGCGCATCCACGGCCCCGACGGTCTCAAGGAGTTCACCTACGCCAAGGCCGTCACCCGCCAGCGCTTCAAGCCGGTGCTCAACCTGACGACCTTCGACCGCACCCCCGAGCAGGACACCACCTTCGCCACCCTGCTCACCGCGCTGCACGGGCGCGCCAGCCAGCTGCCGAAGAGGCCGCGCAAGCCGCTGCGCACCCGCAAGGACTGAGCCCGCTCCGGTCCGGTCCGACCGGTGTCCGGCCGAGGTCTGGCCGGGTCCGGTCGGGGTCCCGCCGCTGCGTCGGCGGGACCCCCGGCCACGGCACGGCGGCTTGGAGCGGCCTGCTCCACTGGTGGGCATGCCCGAGGGCCACTCCATCCACCGTCTGGCCCGCCGCCACGACCGCCTGCTCGTCGGCCACCGCGTCGCGGCCAGCAGCCCGCAGGGCCGCTTCGCCGAGGGCGCGGCCCTGCTCGACGGGCGGGTGCTCGCCCAGACCCACGCCCGCGGCAAGCACCTCTTCCACCGCTACGTCGAGCCCGCGGCCTGGCCGCAGGACCGCGATGCGCCCTCCGGACCCGACGACCGGTGGCTGCACGTCCACCTCGGCCTCTACGGCAAGTGGGCCGACGGCCGCGGTGAGCCCGAGGCGCCACGGGGCGCGCTGCGGCTGCGCCTGGTCAGCGACGCCCACTGGTTCGACCTGCGGGGCCCGACGGCCTGCGAGCTGCTGACCCCGGGGGAGCGCCAGGCGATCCTCGACCGTCTCGGCCCCGACCCGCTCGACCCCGCCTGCGACCCCGCGCCCGCCACCCGCCGGATCGGGCGCAGCCGCGCTCCCATCGGCACCCTGCTGATGGACCAGTCGGTCGTGGCCGGCATCGGCAACGTCTACCGCGCCGAGGTGCTGCTGCGCAGCCGCGTGAGCCCCTTCCTGCCCGGGCGCGACCTCGACGCCACCACGTGGAGCCACCTGTGGGAGGACCTCAAGGTGCTCATGGAGGCCGGGGTCAGGGCCGGGCGCATCGTCACCACCGAGCCCGACCACCGCGAGCGGCCCGCCGGGCGCCCGCGTCGCGTCGACGCGACGTACGTCTACGGCCGCACCGGGCTGCCGTGCCGGATCTGCGACACCCCCGTCGAGGCGGCCGAGCTCGGCGCACGGCGGGTGTTCTGGTGCCCCACCTGCCAGCCCGACCCGTGAGCGGCCGCTGAGGCGCGGGGGATCCACGTGAAACATCGCGGCCGCGCGGTTGGGCCCTCTTGCCACCATGGCTGCATGACCTCCCGTCTCCCCAGCCGTCTGCCGAGCCGCCCCGCGAGCCGTCTCGCCGCCCTCGCGACCACGGGCCTGCTGGCGGCCGTGCTGGTCGGCTGCGGTGACGAGGACACGGCCGCCACCGGCGAGCCCAACCCCGCCACCCGCACGGCCGAGCCGTCGGCGACCGCGTCGGAGGAGCCGGCCGGGGAGGGCGAGGGCGCCCCGCGCACCGGCGAGGACCTCGACGTCGCCGAGGTCGCCACGGGCCTCACCAGCCCCTGGGGCATGGTGCTTCTCGAGGACGGCGGCGCGCTGGTCAGCGAGCGCGACACCACCGACATCAAGCTGCTGCCCGCGGGCGACCCCGGCCGCCCGCGCGTCGTGGCCACCGTCGAGGCCGCCGAGCCGACCGGCGAGGCCGGACTGCTGGGTCTGGCCGCCACGCCCGACGAGCGCACCGTGCTGGCCTACTACACCACCGCCGAGGACAACCGGATCGCCGCGATGAGCTGGGACGGTCGCCGCCTCGGCGAGCCACGGGTGATCGTCGACGGCATCCCCGCCGGCGCGACCTACCACCACGGCGGACGGATGCTGGTCGGCCCCGACGGCTACCTCTACGTCAGCACCGGCGAGACCGGCGACGTCGAGCTGGCCCAGGACCCCGAGTCGCTGGGCGGCAAGATCCTGCGCTACACCGTCGAGGGCGAGCCCGCCCCCGGCAACCCCTTCGGCGACGCGGTCTACAGCCTCGGGCACCGCAACGTGCAGGGCCTGGCCTTCGACGACGAGGGCCGGCTGTGGGCCTCGGAGTTCGGCGACGCCAGCTGGGACGAGCTCAACCTCATCGAGGCCGGCGCCAACTACGGCTGGCCGCGGGTCGAGGGCACCGGCGGGGAGCCGGAGTACGTCGACCCCGTCGCCGTCTGGCGCACCGCCGACGCCTCCCCCTCGGGCCTGGCCTTCTGGGACGGCTCGCTGTGGATGGCCGCCCTGCGCGGCCAGCAGCTGTGGGAGGTACCGCTCGACGGTGCCGGGTCGCGCGCCGGGGCCGACGAGGTCGGACAGCCGGTCTCGCACCTGGCCGGGGAGTACGGCCGGCTGCGCACCGTCACCACGCTGCCCGACGGCAGCGGGCTGTGGCTGGCCACCTCCAACACCGACGGTCGCGGCGACGTGCGCGACGGCGACGACCGGGTGCTCGAGCTGACCCGCTGACCGGCCGGCGCCGACGGCGGGCGCCGACCGGGGGGCCGTCGACCGGTCGGCATGGCGCGCTGCGGGGTCCGGTCACGAGCGGGCGCGCCACTCCTCGGCCAGCAGGGCGTAGGTGAGGCCGTCGAGCCAGCCGCGCGAGCGGTGCAGCGAGTCGCCGACGGTGTGGGCCTCTCGGCGCATCCCGACGCGCTCCATCAGCCGCCACGACGGCGTGTTGTCGGCGAAGCAGTCGGCCACCACCCGGCGCAGCCCGAGAGCGTCGAAGCAGACGCCGAGCAGCGCCCCGACCGCCTCGGTGGCCAGGCCCTGCCCGCCGTACGCCGGGTCGAGGACCCAGCCGAGCCGCGCCTGCGTGCCGGCCGCGCGGTCGGCGACCTCGGTCTGGGCCCAGGCGTCCTCTACGGCGAGCATGAGGTCGCCCACCACCACGCCGGGCCGCTCGCGCCGCTCGACGACCAGCGACGTCGCCAGCCGCTGCGGGCGGGTGAACATCGCGGCGTACTCCCCCGGCCCGAGCGCGGCCGAGGAGAGCCACTCGTGCACCTCGGGGCGACGACGGATCGCGTAGGTGGCCGTCACGTCGGCCCGCTCGGCGCGGCGCAGCAACAGCCGCTCGGTCCTCACCGGCCACGGCACCCGGGTCAGCGGGTCCGACGGGTCGGCCACGGCGTGCTCGCTCACGCCTCGATGGTGCCTGGTCGGGCGGGGGCGGTCACGCGGGTTTCGCCAGCCGGCCGGCGAAACCCGCACTGGTCGGCCCACGCGCGGGCCGACAGGTGCGGTTCCGGGCCGACAGGTGGCGGGTCTGGGCCGACAGGTGCGGGTTTCACCGGCTGACCGGTGAAACCCGCAGCCACCCGCACCCCCCACGACCCGCCCACCCACCTCTCCCGCCCCGCGGCCAGGGCCGATAGGGCAGGGTGAGGGGGTGTACTTCATCGGCGTCGACCTCGCGTGGGGAGACCGGAGCCCGACGGGCCTGGCGGTGGTGGACGGGACGTCGCGGCTGCTGCACCTCTCGGCGGTGCGCTCCGACGACGAGATCGCGGAGGCGCTGGCGCCGTACGTGACCGGCGACTGCCTGGTGGCCATCGACGCGCCGCTCGTGGTGACCAACCCGACCGGGTCGCGGCCCGCGGAGAAGGCGCTGAGCAAGGACTTCCGCCGCTTCGAGGCCGGCGCCCACCCGGCCAACACCGGCAAGCCCGAGTTCGCGCACGGCACGCGCGGCGGAAGGGTCGCGGAGCGCCTCGATCTCGACATCGACCCCCGCTCGGCGCGCAGCCGCCGCGCGATCGAGGTCTACCCCCACCCCGCGACGGTGGTGCTCTTCGACCTGCCGCGCACGCTGAAGTACAAGAACAAGCGCGGCCGCGACCTCGACGGGCTGCGCGAGGCGCTGCTGACGCTGATGTCGCACGTCGAGACAGTCGTCGACGTCGACGAGACCTGGCGCGGCCTGCGCGCCCAGGTCGAGCAGGCCACGCGCAAGAGCGAGCTGCGGGTGGTCGAGGACCAGGTCGACGCCGTGGTCTGCGCCTACGTCGCGCTCTTCGCCTCCCGCTCGCCCGACCGGGTCACGACCTACGGCGACCTCGAGACCGGCTACATCGTCACCCCCACGCTGCCGGGCGCCGAGCCCGAGCTGGCCCGCGAGGACGTCGTGCGCGCCGCCGTGCGGGCCTACGACGCCCAGCACGACGAGCTCCGCCTGGCCGCCGAGGAGGCCGCCGCCCTGGTCACCCGGATCCTCGACGAGGCCGGCATCAACTACCTCACCGTCACCTCGCGGGCCAAGAGCGTCGCGTCCTTCGCCGAGAAGGCAGGCCGCACCAGCGCCGGCGTGCCGCTCTACTCCGACCCGCTGACCCAGATCACCGACCAGGTCGGCGTGCGGGTCATCGCCTACGTCGTGAGCGACGTCGACGCGGTGGCCGACCTGCTCGGCGACCAGGTCGTCGTCAAGGACGACCGCGACATGGGCCAGGACGCCATCAGCGCCGGCGGCTTCGGCTACGCCAGCCGCCACCTGCTCATCACCCCCGACCCGGCCCGCGAGGGCGACCCGGCGCTGGCCCACCTCGAGGGCCGCACCGCCCAGGTGCAGGTGCGCACCGTGCTGCAGCACGCGTGGGCGGAGTTCGAGCACGACATCCGCTACAAGGGCGTCGTGCCCGAGGAGCACGCCGCCGACTTCGACCGCCGCTTCACCCTCGCCGCGGGCCTGCTGGAGCTGGCCGACCGGGAGTTCGCGGAGATCCGCGACCGGCTGCGCGCCGGGCCGCGCGGGTCGGTGGAGCCCTCCGAGCACTCCGAGGACGAGATCGACGGCGACCTCGACCCGCGTCTCGACGCGCGCGAGCTGGCGGCCTTCCTGGCCGGGCAGTACGCCGACGCCGGGTGGTCGCGCACCGACCACTACGCCTGGATCTCCGGGCTGCTGCTCGAGCTCGGGATCACCTCCCTCGACGAGCTGGCCACCGCCCTGCGCCCGGTCGCCGACCTCGACCTCAACGCCCGCATGGACTACCGCTACCCGCCCGGCGCGGTGCGACGCCTCGACGACGCCCTGCTGGCCTCCTTCGGCCAGACCTACGTCGACCTGCACGGCAACGCCCACCGCGTCGCGCTGCTGGCCTCCCGGCTGGAGCGGCTGCGCGGCTGACCCGCGCCCGACGGGCGGTCGCGGCCGTCCCTCCCCGTCCCGGTCGCTCCGCACGCCCGGGCGGGCGAGGACCGCGGTGGCGGGGTCGACGTAGGTTCGGGTCATGACTCCCGCAGAGCTGCTCACCGACGCCTTCGAGCGCATCCTGGAGGCGGGCACCGCCGCGGTCGACGGGCTCGACGCCGACCAGCTCGCCCACCGCCCGGGCGTCGACGCCAACCCGATCGGCTGGCTGGTCTGGCACGCCGCGCGGGTGCAGGACGACCACGTCGCCGGCGTCGCCGACCTCGAGCAGGTCTGGACCGCGCAGGGCTTCGCCCGCCGCTTCGACCTGCCCTACGACGACGCCTCCATCGGCTACGGCCAGTCCAGCGAGGAGGTCGGTGCGCTGCGGGTCGAGGCCGACCTGCTGGTGGAGTACCTGCGCGCGGTGCACGCGCAGACCACGGCGTACGTCGCGACGCTCGGCGCCGAGGACCTCGACCGTGTCGTCGACGAGCACTGGGACCCGCCGGTGACCCTGGCCGTGCGCCTGGTCAGCGTGGTCAACGACGACCTCCAGCACGTCGGCCAGGCCGCCTACGTGCGCGGGCTGCTCGGCGCCTGACCCGGGCCCCACCGCCCGGCCGCTCTGCCGCCCGGGCGGTGGTCAGCCGAGGAAGCGGACGTCGACGGGGCTCTCGGCCACGGGCACGGCCTCCATGGCGTCGTCGAGCCCGTCGGCGTCGCCGGCGCGGTGCACCCGGAAGGCCCGGGCGTCGGGGCGCGAGGACACTGCCTCGACCAGCTCGCCGTCGCGGAAGAGCAGCGCGCAGCCGTCGTCGGCGGCGTAGCCGGAGGGCAGGACGCCGCGCCCGACGAGGTCGACGTAGGTCGGCTGCCGCTCGGCCTCGCCGTCGTAGTGCGGGCAGGCGCTGCCGCGCAGCAGCCCCAGCCCGTCGGGCAGGGCGTCGAGCGGGCCCCAGGAGTCGGTGACCGAGCCCTCGAACCAGCAGTTCATGCCGGCGCTGATCCCGGCCAGCACGACCCCGGCCTCCCCGGCCTCGCGCAGCACCTCGTCGAGGCCGTGCAGGCGCCACAGGGCCAGCAGGTTGAGGGTGGAGCCGCCGCCGACGTAGACGACGTCGGCGGCCAGGACCTGCTCGCGCAGGTCGCGTCCGTCGCGGCGGAAGAGGCTCAGCACGTCGGTCTCGGCGCGCTCGGCGAAGGCGGCCTCGAAGTCGGCGATCCGGCCCTGGTCGTCGCCGGCGGCCGTCGGCACGTAGAGCACCCGCGGTCGGTCGCCGGCACCGCGCCGGCGGGTGGCCAGCGAGAGCAGGAAGTCGTCGAGCAGCGGGTTGTCGGGCTCCATCAGGAAGCCGCCCCCGCCGAGGGTCAGGATGGTGGTGCTCACGCTCTCTCCTCCTCGTCCTGCTCCCGCTCGACCCGCTTCTTGATGCCGCGCAGCCCGGGGAGCTTGCCCAGCATCTCGTTGAGCTCGCGGGAGACGTCGAGCAGGTCGTGCAGGTCGGGCGCGACGCTGCTCAGCGACTCCAGCATCGGCACGATGTCGGTCTCCATCTTCTCGGCCAGCAGCGGCAGCTGGTCGACCAGCGCGACCATGGCGTCGACCTCGTGGGGGTGGGTGGTCTCGGCCAGCCGGTCGAGCACCGGCAGCAGCCGGGTCAGCGGCGGCACGACCTGCTCGAGCAGGGGCTCGACCCGCTGCACCATCGGCTCGGCGCGGCCCACGAGCGCCTCGGCGCGGCCCACCAGCGGGGCGCCCTCGTCGAGGAGGCCGCCGGCCCGCTCGACCAGCGGCGCCCCGGCGTCGAGCAGCCCGTCGGCGCGGCCGAGCAGCGGCGCGGCCTGGCCGACGAGGCGGTCGGCGCGGCCCAGCAGCGGCTCGACGTCGTCGAGGAGGCCCGCGACCCGCTCGGCGAGCGGCTCGAACGACGTGAGCGCCCGGTCGGCCCGCGCCCGGGTGCGGTCGACCTCCGCGACCACCTCGTCGGCGGCCAGGCGGGTGGCGTCGACGCGCTCCAGCAGCAGCCGGGCCTCGCCCACCAGCCCCTGGGCCGAGGCCAGCAGCGCCTCGGCGCCCGCGAGCAGGCCGACCACGCGGGGACCGGCGGCCACGGCCTGGTCCACCAGCCACCTGACGTCGGAGGGACCGGGCAGCGGGGGGAGTCTCATCACCTCAACCTAGGCCGCGCCGGCCCGCCCGGCTCCACCCCGGGGGCCGAGGCCCGGGCCGGGCGGCGCCTCCGGTCGCTCAGGTCAGGGGCGCGGCGGTGCGGGTGAGGCGGTAGCGGACGAACGACGGCACCGCGAGCGCCGCGAGCACCGTGCCGACGACCACGAGCACGCCGCCGCCGGCCGCGGCGGCCCCGGCGCCGACCGAGGCGGCGGCCGCGCCGTGGGCGACGTCGGCGATCCGGGGACCGCCCGCGACCACCACGATGAACACGCCCTGGAGGCGCCCGCGCACGGCGTCGTCGGCAGCGGTCATCAGCATCGAGCTGCGGAAGGCCGCCGAGGCCATGTCGGCGGCGCCGCCCACCATGAGCATCAGCAGCGCCACCACGAGCATCGGGGTGCGCCACCCGTCGACACCGGCCAGCAGCACCGCCGTGCCGAAGCCGACGACGGCCGCTCCCCAGACCAGGATGCACACGATGACGGCCAGGCCCTGCCGCTCGATGCGCGAGACCCACCCGCTCAGCACGCCGCCGAGCACGGCGCCGGCGGGGATGGCGGCGAAGAGCAGCGCGAAGACGATGCCGCCCTCCTCGGGGCCGCCGAAGTCGACCGCGGCGATCTCGGGGAAGAGCGCGCGGGGCATGCCGAAGACCATCGCGATCAGGTCGACCACGAAGGACATCAGCAGCACGGGCTGCTGGCGCAGGTAGGCCAGGCCCTCGACCACCGAGCGCAGGCCGGGGGTGGTCGTGGCCGCGTCGACCACCGCCAGGCTCGGCAGGCCGAGCACCGCGCCGAGCGTGGCCAGCAGGGTGATCGTGTCGATGAGGTAGAGCCACTCGAAGCCGAGCACGGGGATGAGCACCCCCGCCACCAGCGGCCCGGCGATGGCGCCGGCCTGCATGACGGTCATGTTGAGCGAGTTGGCCGCCGGCAGCAGCTCGGGGGGCAGCAGCTTGGGCAGCACGGCGCTGCGGGTGGGCTGGTTGACGGCGAAGAAGGCCTGCTGCACCGCGAAGAGGCACAGCAGCAGCCACACGTTCGTCGAGCCCGCGGCGGCCTGCAGCCAGAACAGCGCGCTGGTGACGATGAGCCCGACGGTGGTGACCAGCAGGATGGTGCGGCGGTCGAAGACGTCGGCCAGGGCGCCGCCGTACAGCCCGAAGACGACGAGGGGCACCAGCCCGAAGAGGCCGGTGAGGCCGACGTAGGCCGAGGAGCCGGTGTCGGCGTAGATCTGCGCGGGCACGGCGACGACGGTGAGCTGGGCGCCGACGACGGTGACGATGTTGGCCAGCCACAGCCGCTTGAAGTGACGGTTCTGCAGCGGTCGCGTGTCTGCGACGAGGTCCCGGATGCCCACGGGTCGCCAACCTACGTCGCCGCCGCGCTGTTCCCAGCCGCGGCCGGGGCGGCCGCCCTGGTCGGTCCGGCTGCACGGTCCGGCTGCCGACGGGCCGGCTGCCGACGGGCCGGCTGTGGATGGGCGGGGCGGGGCCGGTGCGCCGCCGGTAGCGTGCCGTCATGACCGCCACCGGCGTCCCCGACGTCCACGCCCCCGACGTCCACGAGCTCACCGACCGCCTGGCCCGCGAGGGCGTCGTGGGCGTCACCATCGGCTGGGTCGACAACAACGGCATCGTCCGCTCGCGCACCGTGCCCACCGCCGAGCTGCCGGCCGCCGCGCGCCGCGGGGTCGGGGTGACGGCCGTCTTCGCGGTCTTCGACTCCCACGACGTCATCACCTTCGCCCACGAGGGACTCGCCACGCCCTCGGGCGACGTGCGGCTCGTGCCCGTGGTCGACCGCGCCGACAGCGTCGTGCCACTGTCGGGGCAGCCCGGTCTGGCCTGGGTCCACGGCCGCCAGCTCGACGCCGACGGCGACCCGTGGCCCTACTGCCAGCGCAGCGTGCTGGAGCGGCAGGTCGACGCCGCCGCCGAGGCCGGCTTCGCGGTGCGCGCCGGCTTCGAGGTGGAGATGGTCGTCGTGCGCGAGGGCGAGGACTTCACCCCCGCCCACCACGGCCCGGCCTACGGGCCCAACGCGCTGCGCGAGGTCGACGAGTTCACCCGTCGCCTGCTGCGCGACCTCGCCGCCGACGGCATCGCGATCGGACAGCTCCACGCGGAGTACGGCGAGTCGCAGGTCGAGCTCGCCCTCTCCGCGCTCGACCCGCTGGCCATGGCCGACACGCAGGTGCTGGTGCGCCAGACCGTGCAGTCGGCGGCGCGGGCCGAGGGCCTGCGGGTCAGCTTCGCGCCGGTGACGACCGCCGCGGGCGCCGGCAACGGCTGGCACCTGCACACCTCACTGGTGCACGAGGGCCGCAACGCGCTGACCGGCGACGGCCCCCACGGGCTCTCCGACGTGGGCCGCGGCTACCTCGCCGGACTCCTGCGCGAGCTGCCCGGGATCGTCGCCGTCACCGCCCCCAGCGCGGGGTCGCTGCTGCGCCGCCGGCCCGGCTACTGGGCCGGCGCCTACGGCTTCTGGGGCGTCGAGAACCGCGAGGCCGCGCTGCGGCTCGTGCCCGCCTCGCGCCTGCTGGGCCCCGAGCACACCAACGTCGAGCTCAAGGCCAGCGACGCCTCGGCCAACCCCTACCTCTCCCTCGCGGTGGTCATCGGCGCCGGCCTCGCCGGGGTGCGCGACGGGGCCGAGCTGCCCGACCCGGTGCAGGAGGACGTCGGCGCCTGGGACGACGCGCGCCGCGAGGCCGCCGGGATCGTCGCCCTCGCCACCACCCACGAGGAGCAGCGCGCCCACCTGCTGGGCAGCGCGCTGGTGCGCGACGTGCTCGGCGCCGACCTCCTCGGCGCCTTCGTCGCCTGCCGCGACTCCGACGCCGCCTGGGCCGCCGAGCACACCGTCGAGGAGGTCGTCGCCTCCCACCGGTGGCTGTACTGATGCCCGACCGACCGGTGGCGCACCGACCGACCCCGGGCCGAGCCCAGGCAGGACCGCCCGCGGTGCCGGGGCTGCTGCCCGGCGCCGAGCGCGTGCTCGCGGCCCACGGCCCGGCGCTGCCCCAGCCCGACCAGCTCTGCGGCCCCTTCGCCGCCGCCCTGGCCCTGCACGCGGTGCTGGCGTCACCCGCGTCACCCGCGTCCACCGGGGCCGCCCCGCCGGCCAGCACCCGGGCCGCGGCGCCGGCGGCGGCGACGCAGGGCCCGCCGCCGTCCCCGGCAGACCCCGCGGTGCCCTCGGCGACGGCGATCGCGGTGGCCGCCGGCACCGCGATCTGGCCCCACGACGTCGCCGACTGGCGACCGGAGGGTGCCCCGCTGCTGCGCACCGGGTGGGACGAGCTGCCCCGGGCCGCCGCCCTCGAGCACAGCGGCACCGACGCGGCCGGTCTGCTGCGCGGTGTCGAGGCCGCGGCGGGCGACCGGGTGGTCGTCGTGCCCGTGCCCGGGTCGGCGCTCGACGCCGGCGTGCTCGGAGCGCTGCTGGAGCGGCTCCGGGCGGCCGGGCGGCCCGTGGGGGTGGTCGCCAACGTGCGCACCGGCCCGATCAGCCCGCCCGGCGCCGCCTGGGACGTCGGGCACTTCGTCGTGCTGCTCGCCCACGACCCCGCGGGCGGGTCCGGGTCCCAGTCCGGGTCCCAGTCCGGGTCCGGGGGCCGGGTGCTGGTGGGCGACACCTACGCCGAGCTCGGCGCGCCCGGGCTGCCGCCGGGCTGCCGCTGGGTGGCGGTCGAGGCGTTGGCCGAGGCGCTCGCCGCCCCGCCCGGGCGCGGCCTGCTGCTGCTGGCGGGGCGCGAGGACGAGGCGGCCGTGGCCGGCCTCGTCGACGCCGCCGGGCTGCCCCGCGGCGTGTGGGCTACCTGAGCGGCCCCGGCGCCGCGGCGGCCTACGGCGGTGTGCTGCGGTGTGTGGCGGCTAGCCTGCGCGCATGGTCCTCGAGCACGCCCTGCTGCCCGTCCGCCCCGGTCAGGAGGAGGCCTTCGAGGCCGCCTTCGCCCGGGCGCGCTCGATCATCGCCGCCTCGCCCGGCTTCGGCGGGCTGACGCTCTCGCGGCTCGTGGAGCGCCCCGGCACCTATCTCCTGCTCGTGGAGTGGGAGCGCCTCGAGGACCACACCGAGGGCTTCCGCGGCTCGCCCGCCTACGAGCAGTGGCGCGCGATGCTGCACCACTTCTACGACCCCTTCCCGGTCGTGGAGCACGCCGAGAGGGTGATGGAGGCGTGAGCGCGGCCGCCTAGGGTCGGGGTGTGCGCCCCTTGAACCCGCTGAAGCGAGAGAAGCCCGGTCCCGGACAGGAATCGGTGTGGGACTACCCGCGCCCGCCCGCCCTCGACGAGAGCAAGGAGTCGATCGAGGTCACCCTCGGCGGCGTCGTCGTGGCGCGCACGACCCGCAGCTGGCGGGTCATGGAGACCAGCCACCCCCCGACCTACTACCTGCCCCGCGAGGCCTTCATCGACGGGGCGCTGCGCGACGCGGAGGGCAACAGCTTCTGCGAGTGGAAGGGCCTGGCCACCTACTTCGACCTCGTCTCCGGCGACACCGTCGCCCCGCGCGCCGCCTGGACCTACCTCACGCCCACCCCCGGCTTCGAGGCGATCACCGGGGCGATCGCGATCATGCCGGCCTCGGTCGACCGGATCACGGTGAACGACGAGGTGGTGGTGCCCCAGGAGGGCGGCTTCTACGGCGGCTGGATCACCTCGCGCGTCGTCGGCCCCTTCAAGGGAGCCCCCGGCACCTGGGGCTGGTGACCCGACCGGGCTGACCCCGGCCCCGGCGATCCGGCGCCAGTAGGTCCGGCGCCCGGAGGTCGTCTCGGGCCACCCCGCCCCGCGCGGCGCGGGCGCGCGGCCTCAGCCTCCGGGGGCGAACAGGCAGAGCGGGTGGCCCTCCGGGTCGAGCACCACCCGCACGAGCTCCTGCGGCTGGCGCGGCGCCAGCACGGCGCCCAGCTCCAGCGCCCGTGCCACTGCGGCGGCCAGGTCGTCGACGGCCACGTCGAGGTGCGCCTGCATCTGCTGCGCGCCCGGTGCCGCGGGCCAGGTCGGCGGCACGTGGTCGTCCTCGCGCTGGAACGCCAGCCCCGCGGCGGCCGGGTCGACCGCGCCGTCGGGCCCGACCGGCTTGACGACCACCCACCCGGGGTCGGCCGCGCGCTCCTGCGCGCTGTCGCGGTGGCGCCAGCCGAGCAGCGCGACGTAGAAGGCGGCCAGGGCCTCCGGGTCGCGCGCGCCGAGCACCGTCGAGGCGAGGCGGAAGGTGGGCGTCGTCATCCGCCGAACCTACGCCGACACTGCGCCGGTCCCCCTCCGCCGCCCCCTGCCGGGCCCGCCGCTGCCGCCCGCCAGGCCGCCGCCCCAGCCGGTCGGCGCCACCTGTCGGCCCGGACCCGCACCTGTCGGCCCACGCACCGGCCGACAGGTGCGGGTTTCGCCAGCCGGCTGGCGAAACCCGCGCGGCCCTTGTCACCGCCACCAGCCCGACGTACGCTCACGATATATCGCGTAACACTCGACGACAGTCGGTCGCCGGGCGCGACTGACGAGAGGAGTCCGGCCATGAGGCACGGATTCGACAAGCAGCAGCAGCGGGAGTGGGCCGACCGCGCCGAGGCACTCTGGTCCCAGCACCGCCACGGCGGCTGGGGGCCCGGGCCGGGCTTCGGCGGCCCCTTCGGAGCCTTCGGCCCCGGACCGGGCGGCCCCGGCGGACCCCGCGGTCGCGGGGGGCGCCCCGGCCCCCCGCCGTGGCTCGCGGGCCTCTTCGGCCTCGGCGACCCGGAGGCCTCGCGCGGGCCGAAGGTCCGGCGCGGCGACGTGCGAGCGGCCATCCTCGACGTGCTGCGCGCCGCCGGTGAGGCGGGCGAGCCCGTCAACGGATACCAGGTGATCCAGCAGATCGCGCAGCGCTCCGGCGACGCGTGGCGCCCCAGCCCCGGCTCGGTCTACCCGACCGTCGCGCAGCTGCAGGACGAGGGCCTGGTGGAGTCCGACGACGAGCGCAGCCGCCGCACCCTGCGCCTCACGCCGGCCGGTGAGGAGTACGTCGCGACGCACCGCGACGAGCTCGACGCCGTCTGGGCGCCCTTCGAGGCCACCGCCCGCGAGGCGGCGACCGGGCCGCGCGTCGACCTGCGCCCGGAGATCGGGCAGGTGATGAGCGCGGTGTGGCAGATCGTCACCACCGGCACCGACGCCCAGCGCCGCGCCGCCGTCGACGTGCTCGTCGACGCTCGGCGCAAGCTCTACGGCGTGCTCGCCGACGGCGGGGACACCGAGGAGACCGGCGAGGAGACCGGCGGGGACAGCGGCGGCACCGGCCACGACCCCGTCCGGGGCCCGGCCGCGGAGCGCGCCGACGGTGCGTCGACCGACCGGTCGCGCGACGGCACCGCCCGGGAGGCGGACGAGTCATGAGCGAGCAGCACCTGCGCATCGGCGACGCCGAGCGGGAGCAGGCGGCGGGGGCCCTGGGCGAGCACTACGTCCGCGGCCGCCTCGACCACGACGAGCACGCCGAGCGTCTCGAGCGGGTCTGGGCCGCGCGCACCCGGGCCGACCTCGGCCCCCTCTTCGCCGACCTGCCCGCCCCGTGGCCCGACGGCCTCCTCCCGGCGACCCTCGCGCAGCGCCCCGGGTCCGGCGGCGCCGCGCGCGACCCGGGTCGCTGGGTGCCGGGACGCGCGGCGTACTGGTCCGGCGGCCGGGCGCTGCGACCGCGCGGGCTGCCCGCGCCCGTCGTGGCCGTGCTGGCCGTGCTGCTGGTGCTGACCGTGGTCACCCACCTCCCGCTGCTCCTGCTGGGGCTCGGGGCGTGGCTCTTCGTCCACACCCGCCACCGCGCGGCGCGCCCGCAGGGGGCGCGTCGGCCCCAGGCCGGGTGAGCACCGGCCCGTCGTGTCGCGCCGGCATCGGCGGGGCCGGGCATGATGGGCGTCACGCCACCCCAGGAGGACGAGCATGGGCCACCCGCTCACCGCACCGCCGATCCAGCCGGTCCGGCCGGCCTGCACGCCGCCGCACGTGACCGGGGCGTCGCGGTGAGCGCGGGCGGGCTGCGGCTGGGCGTCTCCCTGGGCTACTGGGGTGCCGGCCCGCCGCCCGGCCAGGCCGAGGCAGTGGCGCTGGCCGAGGAGCTCGGTCTCGACTCGGTGTGGTCGGCGGAGGCCTACGGCTCCGACGCCCTCACCCCGCTCGCCTGGCTCGGCGGGCAGACCTCGACGCTGCGCCTGGGCACCTCCATCATGCAGATGTCGGCGCGCACCCCCGCGGCCACGGCGATGGCCGCGATGACCATGGACCACCTCAGCGGCGGTCGCTTCGTGCTCGGCCTCGGCGCCTCGGGCCCGCAGGTGGTGGAGGGGTGGTACGGCCAGACCTACCCCAAGCCGCTGGCCCGCACGAGGGAGTACGTCGCGCTCGTGCGCCAGGCGATCGCCCGCGAGAGGCTCCAGCTCGACGGTGAGCACTTCCAGGTGCCCTTCACCGGCGGCGCCGCGGTCACCGGCGGCGACCTGCCGACCACCGGCCTGGGCAAGGCGCTGCGCTCGACGCTGCACCCGGTGCGCCCCGACCTGCCGGTGCTGCTGGCCGCCGAGGGCCCCAAGAACGTCGCCATGGCCGCCGAGATCGCCGACGGCTGGCTGCCGCTCTTCTACTCCCCGGCCCACGACGAGCACTACCGCGCCGCCTTGGCCGAGGGCTTCGCCCGCCCCGGTGCGCGCCGCAGCGCCGAGGACTTCGAGGTGGCCTGCATGGTGCAGGTCGTGCTCGACGACGACGTGGAGGCCGCCGCCGACACCCTGCGACCCCATTACGCGCTCTACATCGGCGGCATGGGCGCCAAGGGCGCCAACTTCCACTACGACGTCTTCGCCCGGATGGGCTTCGAGGCCGAGTGCGAGCACATCCAGGAGCTCTACCTCTCGGGTCGCAAGGAGGAGGCCGTCGCCGCCGTGCCGCTGGCCATGGTCGAGCAGGTCGCGCTCGTCGGCCCGCGCGACAAGATCGCCGCGGAGCTGCCCCGCTGGCAGGACTCGCTGCTGACCACGATGATCGTGCCGCCCCGCCCCGACGTGATGCGCACGATGGCCGAGCTGCTCGGCTGACCCGCCTGCCGTCCACCGCGGCGGGCGGCCTCGCCGGCCTGGGCCGGGCCGGCCGGGCGAGGAGCAGCAGAGCGCCTAGATCCAGCCCATCCGCCGCGCGATCGCGCAGGCGTCGTGGCGGTTGGCGGCGCCCAGCTTGCCCACGGCGTTGGACAGGTAGTTGCGCACGGTGCCGGGCGAGAGCGACGCGCGCTCGGCGATCTCCTCCACCGGCGCGCCGTCGGCGGCCAGCTCGAGCACGTCGGCCTCACGGGGCGTGAGGGGGCTGTCGCCGGCGGCGATCGCCTCGGCCGCGAGCTCGGGGTCCACGTGGCGCCCGCCCGCGTGCACGGTGCGCACCACCGCGGCCAGGGTCGCGGCCGACGTGGTCTTGGGCAGGAAGCCACGCACCCCACCGGCGAGCGCCCGCTTGAGGTGACCGGGTCGCCCGTGGCTGGTGACGATGACAGTGGCGCAGCCCGGCAGGTCGGCGCGCAGGCGCTCGGCGACCGCGATGCCGTCGAGCCCCGGCATCTGCAGGTCGAGCACCGCGACGTCGACGTCGGCCGCGACCGCCTGGGCGACCGCCTCGGGGCCCGACGCGGCCTGGGCGACGACCTCGAGGTCGTCCTCCAGGGCGAGCAGCTGGGCCAGCGCCGCCCGGATGAGGTGCTCGTCGTCGGCCAGCAGGACCCGGATCGGCGCGGTCACGACGCCGCCTGCGCGGGCGGGGAGTCCAGGCCGCTGACCCGTACGACGAACCGCCCGGTCCCGCCGTCGCCGCCGTCGTCGCCGCCGTCGCCGCCGCTGCCGGTGAGGCCCGTCGTGCCGGCGTCGAGCCGGGCGCCGAGGGGCGCCAGGCGCTCCCGCAGGCCGGTGAGCCCGCTGCCGGGGGTCGGGCCCGGACCGGCCGGGCCGACTCCGTCGTTGCCGACGACCAGGGCGCCCGCGGCGTAGGAGATCTCGACCCGGGTGGCCGCGGAGTGGCGCAGCACGTTGGTGACGCACTCGCGCACGACCCAGCCGGCCGGCTCGTGCCAGGCGGTGGGGAGGCCGGCGACGTCGAGGGCCACCGCGATGCCGGCCGCGTCGAGCAGCGACCGCGCCCCCTCCAGCTCCTGGGCGAGGTCGGTGGCGCGGTAGCCGCGGGCCAGGGCGCGGGCCTCGCGCAGCGCGGTGTGCGCGACGCCGCGCACCTCCAGCATGGTCGCGGCGGCCGCGGCGTCGCCGCGCTCGCTGAGCCGGGCGGCCAGCTCCGACTGCAGGGCGATCGCGGAGAGCCGGCGCCCGAGCACGTCGTGCACGTCGCGGGAGAAGCGCAGCCGCTCCTCGGCCACCGCGAGGTCGGCCTGGAGGGCGCGGGCGCGGTCGAGCTCGGAGACCACGCCGAGCAGCCACAGCGAGACGCGCGCGGTGAAGACGAAGAAGGCCGTGACGCCCGCGGCGCCTAGACCGGCGACGAGCAGCCCGGTGGTGGCCCAGAAGACCAGCCCGAAGCCTCCGACCAGGGCGGCGGAGACCCGGTCGTCGCGCAGCCCGCCGACGCTCCAGCTCAGCACGCTGAGCGCGGCCATGGCGCCGACCCCGCGCAGGCCGTCGGGCAGCAGCCGGTCGCCGAGGAGCACCACCGCGGTCGCTGCCAGCAGCGGGCCGACGCTGCGCCAGGGCACGGGGCGCGCCGCCGGGTAGAGCGCGGCGACGTCGCGCACCACCGGCGTGCCCAGCGCGCAGGTCACCGCGACCGCCGCGACCACGAGCGCCACCAGGGCGGGTGGCTGCTCGCCCCAGTCCGCGGAGCCGCGCCACAGGATGAAGCCGGCGCTCGACCAGAGCAGGAGGTAGATCGACTGGCGCGTGTAGAGGTCCACGCGCTCGACCTCGCTGCGCTCCGACCAGCGCCTCCAGCGCACGCGACGGGCGGCGTCACGACCTCGGGCGGGGCCCGCGCCCGCGCCGGCCGGCGGTGCGTCGTCGAGAGGCGCGTCGCCGAGGTGGGCGTCGGTCGGGCTCATGGCGTCCTCTCGGGGAGGGGGTGGTCGGTGCGCTCCGGGGGAGGGGTGCCGGCGGCGGGTGCTGCGGGGCGGGCCCTGGCCGCGCCGACCACGCCGACCCCGCCGCTCCCCTCCCACCACCCTAGACACGTCCGCGCCCGGGCCTCACGAGCTGCGGGCGGCAGCTCCGGTCGGCAAGGGTCAGCGCTGCGGCTCCCACCGCAGCGAGCGACGGGCGAGGTCGAGCCCGACGGCGGTCCAGAGCACGAGCACGAGCACCGGCTGGAGTCCGACCGACCAGGTGTCGGCGAGGTCGAGGCTGGGGGTGGTGGAGCCGTCGTCGAGGCCGAACCAGCCGATCCGCACGAGCGCGGTGAGCGCGGCGCCGGGGGTCCAGTCGGTCCAGCGCTGCACCGAGTCGGGGAAGCCGACCGCCACCTGGCCGACCACGAGCAGCAGGATGACGGGCAGGCTGGTCATCTGCGCGGCCTCGGCGTTGCGGGTCCAGGCGGCGGTCCAGTAGGCCAGCGCGACCGACATCAGAGCGCCGAGGAGCACGGCCCCGGCGTACAGGACGGGGTTGACCGGGGCGGGCGCGCCGAGCGCGAGCGCCACGACCACGGTGACCAGCGAGACGGTGACCGCGACCACCAGGCCGGGCAGGGCCAGGGCCACCAGGATCTCCGCGTCGCGGGTCTCCCCGGTGCGCAGGCGCTTGAGCACGAGCTCGTCGCGGCGGGTCACGAACTGCGAGAGCAGGTTGTAGTAGACCGGGAAGAGCAGCGTCATCATCAGCGCGGTCACCACGGTGGCGGCGCCGACGGCGACGTCGCCGCGCGGCCCGGTGAGCAGCAGCACCAGCGGCAGCACGGGCAGTACCACGGCGTAGAGCAGGGTGAGCCGGTTGCGCGTCATGAGGGTGGCGTTGGCGCGGGCCAGCCCGCGCACCCGCCGTACGCCGGCTCCGCGCCCGGACCCGCCGGCTGCGTCGGTGGCCGGGGCGGCCGGGGCGGTGGGCTCGGTGCGGGGGGTGGTCGTGCTCATCGGGGGGCTCCTGCGGTGGGGGCGGCCGTGGCCGGGGCGGGCGAGGGGGCGGGCGACGGGTCCGGCGACCGGTCCGGCGACGGGGCGTCACGTCCCTCGGCGATGGCGAGGAACACCGACTCGAGGCTGGCGGTGCGGGCGTCGAGCCGGTCGAGGCGCACCCCCTCGGCGTCGGCCCAGGCGAGCAGCGCGGTCAGGGTGGCCTGGAGGTCGGTGGTGTGCAGGGTGGTGGTGCGGCCGTCGTCGTCGACCCGGCCGGCGGGCAGGGCCGGCAGGGTGCGGTCGGGGGTGTCGAGCCTGACCGTCGAGGGGTGACCCTCGGCGATCTCGGCGGGCGTGCCGGCGCGGCGGACCCGCCCGGCGTGCATGATCGCGAGGTGGTCGGCCAACGCCTCGGCCTCCTCGAGGTAGTGGGTGGTGAGCAGGACGGCGGCGCCGTCGTCGCGCAGGTCGCGCACGATCTGCCACACGTCGCGTCGTGACTCGGGGTCGAGCCCGGTGGTGGGCTCGTCGAGCAGCACGACCTCGGGGCGCCCCATGAGGGTGCAGGCCAGGTCGAGGCGGCGCTGCTCGCCCCCGGAGAGCGCGCCGACCCTGACGTCGGCGCGGTCGGTGAGGGTGAGCCGCTCCAGCGACTCCTCCACCGGGCGCGGCGCGCTGACGGTGGCGGCCCACATGCGCAGCGTCTCGCGCACGGTCAGGTCGGCGGGGAAGCCGCTGGACTGCAGCAGCACCCCCGTGCGCGGTCGCACCCGGGCCCGGTCGACGACGGGGTCGAGCCCGAGCACCCTGACCTCGCCGCCGGTCGGCGCGGCGAGGCCCTCGACCAGCTCGAGGGTGGAGGTCTTGCCGGCGCCGTTGGTGCCGAGCAGTGCGGTGACCGACCCGGCCGCCACCTCGAGGTCGACGCCGCGCACGGCGTCGTAGGCGCTGGAGCCGTGGCCGTAGGTGCGGCGCAGGTCGCGCAGCTCGATGGCGGGTGCCCCGGTCGGGGTGCCGGTCGCAGTGCCGGTCGCATCGCCCGGCGACCGGCGGGGTGAGGGTCCGGGGCGGCCGGGGCGGCCGGGGCGGCCGGGGCGGTCGGTGCTCGGGCGGCGGGGGGTCGGTGTCATGCGTCCAGCCTCGCCGTCGCGGCGGCCGGGCGGCAGTGCGTGCGCTCACCGGTCGACGTGGGCCGTGCACGCTCGGACCATGACAGGTGTCATGGGTGCCGGCGGGGGTGGCCGGCGGGGGTGCCGGGTGGCCGCGCGGCGGCAGGACCGGGGTGTGGCCCGACCGGCCGTGGGGCAGGGTGGTGTCATGAGCGACCAGCTGCGCATCGGCGACGCCGAGCGGGAGCAGACCTCGGCCTACCTCGCGGCGATGTACGCGCGCGGCATGCTCAGCGCCGAGGAGCACTCCGACCGGGTCGGTCGCATCTGGGCCGCCACCACCCGGGGCGACCTCGTGCCGCTCTTCGCCGACCTGCCGGGGCCCCACCAGCAGCCGGGCTGGGCGGCCCACGCCCCGGCCGCCGCGGTCCCCGGGCCGCCGCCGGCCTACCCGCCCGTCGTCGGCGGGCCGGCCCCGACGCCGTACGGTCCGGTCCGCAGCGGCACGAGCCTCACCACCTGGCTGGTCCTGGCCGTCACCGGCGCGGGGGTCTTCCTGTCGCTCACCCATGGCCGGCGGTGGTTCCTGGTGACCCTCGTGGTCGTCGCGCTGGTGGTCCTCCGGCCCCGGCGTCCCCGGTCCTGACCCGTATGACGGACCGGTCGCCGACCGGTGCGGGTCCGCGCAATTGCGCTGGTTCGGCAGGTGTCGGGGGCGCGGGGTTGCTCGGATCGTGCAAACCCGTTGGTGAGACCGGCGCCGGTCCGCGCAATTGCGCTGGTTCGGCGGGTGTCGGGGGCTGGGGGTTGCGCAGGTCGCGCAAACCCGTTCGCGAGCCCGGTGCGGGCCCGCGCAATTGCGCTGGTTCGGCAGGTGTCGGGGGCTGAGGGTTGCGCAGGTCGCGCAAACCCGTTCGTGAGACCGGTGCCGGATGGCGCGATTGCGCTGGTTCGGCAGGTGTCGGGGGCGCGGGGTTGCTCGGATCGCGCAATCCCGTTTGCGAGCCCGGTGCGGGTCCGCGCGATTGCGCTGTTGCGGCAGGTGTCGGGGGCGCGGGGTTGCGCGGATCGCGCAAACCTCTTCGCGAGACCGGTGCCGGTCCGCGCAATTGCGCTGTTGCGGTAAGTGCCGGCCGCGACGTGCTGCCTCAGGGATCCGCCCACCTCGCACCGGACCCCCGCACCGCGCCGCACCGGCCCACCCCGCGCCGCACCGGCCCACCCCGCACCGTGGCGCAGCCGGGCCTCCGCCGTGGCGTCGGCGGAGCGGTGCTCAGCGGCTGGCGCGCCGCTCGTAGTCGGCGCGCGCGGCCACGTCGACGTCGGTGAGGGTGGTGTCGGCACCCATGGCGCGGCCGACGAGGTCGCGGACCCGGCGGGGGAGCACGTTGGAGGAGTGGAAGACGCCCTTGGCGTGGGCCGGCACCCAGGTCTCGAACCGGGGGCGCTGCGCGACCGAGACGATGGCGTCGGCGACCTCCTCGGGAGTGCAGGCCCGCATGCCGCGGGTGGCGTGGACGCCGGCGGCGAGCTCGGTGGCGACGACGGTGGGCAGCACCGTCGAGACGTCGACGCCGTGCGGGCGCAGCTCGGCGTGGGCGGCCTCGGAGAAGCCGAGCACGCCGAACTTGCTGGCGCTGTAGACCGCCGCGCCCGCCATGCCGAGCCGACCGACCGCGGAGGCGACGTTGACGACGTGGCCTCGCCCTCGGGCGACCATCGCCGGGGCGACCAGGCGGGTGCCGGTGACGACGGCGCGCAGGTTGACCTCGAGGGTGCGGTCGACGGAGTCGTCGCTCTGCTCGAGCAGCGGGGTCAACGGCATGATGCCGGCGTTGTTGACGAGCACGTCGACCGGCGCGAGGGCAGCGGCCTGCTCGACGAAGCGGGCGTAGGAGCCGCGGTCGGCGACGTCGACCACGAGCCCGACGGCGTCGTGGCCGACTGCGGCGGCGGCCTTGGCGGCCACGTCGTCGTCGAGGTCGCCGATCACCACGCGGGCGCCGGCGGCGGCGAAGCGGTGGGCGGTGGCCAGGCCGATGCCGCGGCCGGCTCCGGTGATGACGACGAGGGCGTCGGTGAGGTCGCGGGGTGCGGTCACGGTGGTCTCCTGCGGTCGGGTGCGGGTGCGGGTGCGGGTGCGGGTGCGGGTGCGGCGGGTCAGGCGGTGCGGTGGACGAGGTCGACGGGCTGGCCGTCGGCGGGGAAGGGCAGCGAGTGGTTGTTCATCGGTGCGACGTAGGCCGGGTCGACGCTCCAGTCGAAGCGCCGCAGCAGCTGGTGCATCACCGCCTTGACCTCGGCGCCGGCGAAGAACAGCCCGAGGCACTTGTGGACCCCGCCGCCGAAGGGCTCCCAGGCGAAGCGGTGGGAGCGGTCCTCGCGGCGCTCGGGGGAGAAGCGCTCGGGGTCGAAGGCCGTGGGGTCGCTCCACAGCGAGGGCATCAGGTGGCTGAACTGGGGGGCGACGATGACGTAGCGGTCGGCCGGCACCCGCACTCCCTCGACCACGGTCTCCTTGACGGTGCGGCGCACGACGACCGGCACGGGGGCGCGCAGCCGCAGACACTCCTTCATCACCAGGTCGAGGGAGACCAGGGAGTCGAGCTCGGCCAGGGTGGGCGCCTCGCCCAGGGCCAGCGACTCCGCGCGGCAGCGCTCGCGCCAGGCGGGGTGCTTGCCGAGCAGCTCGAGCATCGTGGAGAGCGTGATCGTCGAGGTGTCGTGGGCGGCCATCATGAGGAAGACCATGTGGTTGACGACGTCGTCGTCGGAGAAGCGCTCGCCCTCCTCGCTCTCGACGTGGCACAGCTGGGAGAAGAGGTCGTCGCTCTCGCGGGCGCGCCGCGAGGGCAGGTAGTCGCGCAGGAACCGCTCGACGACCTCGCGCCCCCGCAGTCCCTTGCGCCAGCGGGTGCCGGGCAGGTCGCGACGCACGAGGGCGGCCGCGCTCTGCACGCAGTCGATGAAGGCGGCGTTGACCCGGGCCATCTCGGCGCGGTCGGTGCTCTCCGCGCCGCCCATGAAGATCTCGGCGGCGACGTCGAGGGTCAGCTCCTTGAGGGCGGGGTACGCCGGGAAGCCCGGCCCCGGGCGCCACGCGTCGAGGCCGCGGGCGATCGGGGCGTGCATGGCCGCGGCGTAGCCCTCCAGCCGCGGGCGGGTGAAGGCCTGCTGCATGATCCGGCGGTGCACGTGGTGCTCCTCGCCGTCGAGGAGCATGAGGCCGCGGTCGAAGAACGGGCCGACGAGGTAGCTCCAGGCCGGCCCGTTGACGAAGGCCTTGTCGGGGTTGGTGAGCGCCGTGGCGCAGGCGTCGGGGCCGAGCAGCATCACCCAGGGGTCGCCCAGGATGCGCAGCGGGGAGACGGGTCCGTAGGCCGCCCACTGCTTCTCGAAGAGGCCGACGGGGTCGCGGGCGTACTCCAGGCTGCGCCCGATCACGGGCCAGCCGCGGTGCTCGCGGGCGACGGCGGGGAGCGGGCGGGCCGCCGCGCCGGCGGCCGGGTCGGGGGTGCGGGACGTGGCCTGGGTCACGTCGACCAGAGTTATTCAGACAGGACGTCCTGTCAATGTCTGCGTCCGTCCTGGCCGCACCGGTCCGGTCCGGTCCCTGGGACGGGCGCGCGGCGGGTGTGAGGATGGGCCCATGGCGGTCAAGGCGGGGAGGTATCGCGGCATGTCGGCGCAGGAGCGCGCCGCCACCCGCCGCGCCCAGCTGCTCGCGGCGACCCTCGACGTCTGGGGCGCCGACGGCGGGCCCCGCGTCACCATGACGCGCATCTGCGCCGAGGCCGGCCTCACCGAGCGGTACTTCTACGAGCACTTCGCCTCCCTCGACGAGGCCCTCACCGCGGCCATGCAGCAGGTCGGCGACGAGATCACCGTCGCCGCCGTGTCGGCGATCGAGGAGACCGAGGGCGGGCCCACCGAGCGCATCCGCGCCGCCATCGGCGCCTTCGTCGCGATCATCACCGACGACCCGCGCAAGGGCCGGGTCGCCATGCTCGAGGCCCCCGGGCGCCCTGAGCTGCGCCCGGCGCGCAACGCGCTGCTGCGCGCCTTCGCCGAGCTGGCCACCCGCGAGGGCCGCGCGCTGTACGACGACGACGCGTGGGCCGGCCAGCCCGGCGACCTCGCCGGGCTGATGTTCGTCGGCGGGGTCCAGGAGCTGGTCACCGCCTGGCTCGACGGCACGCTCGACGTCACCCCCGACGACATCGTCGAGGCCGCCACCCGCGCCTTCGCGGCCACCGCCCGGGGCGCGCAGGACTGAGTCGGCCCGACCCAGCCCGACCCAGCCCGACCCGGCCCGACCCGACCGGCCCGACCCGACCGGCGCAGGCCGACCCGGGCCGACCTGCCCGGCGGCGTCGGAGCACGCGAGCGCTGCTCGACCACCGGGGTGTGACGCCGGTCGCCGGCCCTGGCTACGGTCGCCTGATGCCCGGTTGGACTGCACGCGCGCGCGACCCGATCTTCTGGAACGACGTCACGCAGCTGGCCAAGACGGTGCTCGCGGCGGTGCTCGCCTGGGTGCTGGCCACGAGCGTCTTCGAGCTGCCGCAGTCGTTCCTGGCGCCGTGGGCGGCGCTGCTGGTCGTGCACGCCACGGTCTACCGCACCTTCTCCCGCGGCGTGCGCCAGGTCGCGGCCGCCGTGACGGGGGTGCTGCTCGCCTGGGCGACCGGCAACGTGCTCGGCCTCGACACCGCGGCGGTGGTCATGGTGCTGGCGCTCGGGCTGGCCATCGGCGCGCTGCCGTGGTTCGGCGAGGAGTCCACCGCCGTGGCGGCCACGGCCCTCGTGGTGCTCACCACCGGCTTCTCCGACAACGACGGCATGCTCGTCTCGCGCCTGGCCGACACCGCGATCGGCATCGGCGTCGGCCTGCTGGTCAACCTGCTGGTGTGGCCCCCGCTGCGGCGGCGTACGGCGGTCGTGGCGCTCGACCGCATCGACGACGCCATCGGCGCCCTCCTCGTCGACATCGGTCGCGGGCTGACCGACGGCTGCAGCGACGAGGACGTCGACGACTGGATCGACCGCACCCGCGACCTCGACGGTGAGCTCGACAACGCCTGGTCGCTGGTGCGCCAGGCTCGCGAGAGCGCGCGGATGAACCCACGCCGCTCGGCCCACGAGCTGCGCGACCCCCGGCAGTGGTACTCCCTGCTGCGCCGCATGGAGCAGGCGGTCGCGGAGACCCGCAGCATGGCGCGCACCCTCGGCCACGAGACCACCTGCCGCGACGACTGGGCCGACCCCTTCCGGGCCGGGTGGGTCGCGCTGCTGGTGGCCGCCGGCGAGGCGGTCAAGGACGCCGATCCCGAGCCGCTGCGCGAGGTGCGCTCCCGGCTCAACGTGCTGGTGGACCAGATCGGCGCGCAGGAGCCCACCCCGGAGCTGTGGCCGGTCTTCGGCGGCCTGATGATCAACCTGCGCAACATCCTCGACGCGATGGACGAGGTCGCCGCGGCCAACCCCCTCGGCCAGCCGCCGCTGCCGCTGGCCACGGTCGTGCGCCGCCGGGCCCGGGTGGCCGCGGGCGGGGAGGCCGCCGAGTGAGCCGCCCAGCGACCAGCCCAGCGACCAGCGCGGTGACCCCCCGGTGACCCGCCGGGCAGGGCGTCCCCGTCGCCAGCGCTTCGTCGGTCGTATCGCCGGCGTCGGCAGCGCCAGCGGGGTGCGGGTGGTGGTCGGGCACTGGCATGACACCCCGCTGGGCCGCTTCTCCGACGCGATGGTGGAAGGGCCCGACGGGCACCGCGTGCTGATCGCCCCGCACCGGGACGCGGCCGACTTCATCGAGGCGACGTACTCCTTCGACGAGGTGCGGATCGAGCCGGTGACGGCGGTGGCCACGGCGACCGCCTGGTCGGTGCGCTCGCCCTCCCTCGACCTCGACCTCGTCGTGGGCCGCCGCACCGCGCTGGGCCGACTGCTGGCGCTGGTGCCCGACCGGGTGGCGACCAGCCCGGCCTGGTGCTCACTCACCGACGTCGTGGCCCGTCTCGTGCTGCGCGGGGTCCGCACCCGCGGCAGCGCCGGCGGCGGACGGCGGGAGTGGTACGGCGCCACGGACCACCACCGCGTGCGGGCCGCGACCGGGCAGCTCGAGGGCCGCGACCTCGGCGCGCTGGCGCCGGTGAGCCCGCCCCCGCGCTTCGGCTTCTCCTCCACGCCGCGACGGCCGTCGGTCACGACGGTGGTGACCACCGTCGAGGTGCCCGGGGCCCAGCGCGGCTGAGCCCGAGGCCCCGCCGCGGCCCGCAGCCGGGCGCCGCCGGGCTCGGCCGCGAGCGGGGGCGCCCCGCCGGCGGCTACGGTGCCGGACATGGCTCCCGGCTCGCAGCGCCCCCACGCGGCCGACCCCGCGCGCCTGGACTCCGGTGGCCCGGTCGACCTTCCCTACCCGGGCGACGGGGGCGACCCGTGCGGGCCCGGTGCGGAGGACGGGCAGCGGCCGCTGCGCGCCGACGCCGAGCGCAACCGGCGGCTGATCCTCGACGCCGCCGCCGCGGTCTTCGCCGAGCGGGGCCTAGAGGCCGGCTTCGAGGAGGTCGCGCGCCGCGCCGGGGTGGGCGTCGGCACGGTCTACCGCCGCTTCCCCGACCGCGACGACCTCATCGACGCCCTCTTCGCCCGGCGCCTCGACGAGCTGGTCGCGCTCACCGCGCGTGCGGGCGAGAGGGAGGACCCGTGGGAGGCCCTGGTGTGGTTCCTGGAGGAGTCGGTCGCGGCCCAGTCCTGCGACCGGGGGCTCAGCGAGGTGCTGGGCGACGGCCTGCGCGGGGCCGAGCGCCTCGAGCGGGCCCGGGAGCGCATGCAGCCCGCGGTCGGCGCGGTCGTCTCGCGGGCCCAGGCCGCCGGGGTGCTGCGCGACGACGTCGCTCCGCTCGACCTGGCGGTGCTCTCCCGCGCGGTCTCCCAGATCGGCACCGAGGCCACCCCCGACCTGTGGCGCCGCTACCTCGCCATCCTGCTCGACGGTCTGCGCGCCCACCCTGACGGGCCTACGCCGCTGCCGCGGGCCTGCCCCGACGAGGCCGAGCTGGCCCGGGTGGCGCACAAGGCCCGTCCGGGCCGCCGACGCTGAGGCCGGCCCCACCTCTCGGTCACGGCCGGGACCGAGGTCGGGACCGAGGTCGGACCCGTGGGGACGGCTCAGCAGACGGGCAGCCGGTCGCGGCACCGCGGGCGTCGGGACCCGGGAAGCTCCTCGCTGCCCGGCTCACCGCCGTCCGGGTGCCCGCCGGTCAGGTGCGCGCCGGTCGACTCCCGGTCGACCGGTCCACCCGCCGGCACCGCCACGGCGGCCACGGGTGCGAGCGCGCGACCGGCCGCGCGGCGCCGGCGTACGACATGGCGTGCGGCCAGGACGACGGCGAGCGACGCGGCGAGGACGACCACGGCGGTGCCGAGGTGGTCGAGCACGCCGCTGGCCGCGATCGCGCTGCCGGCGACGACCCAGGCCGAGGCCCACGCGAGCGCACCGACGACGGAGGCGGGCAGGAAGCGCCGGTAGGGCAGGTGGGCAGCGCCGGCGACCGCGGGCATGACGGTGCGCACGAAGGGGAGCATGCGGCTCACCAGCACCGCGGTCGTGCCGTGGCGGGCGACGAGGTCGGTGGCCCGGTCCCACCGCGCGACGCCGAGGCGCCCCACGAGACGGCCGGCCCGCAGCCGCGGCCCGGTGTGGTGGCCCAGCAGGTAGCCGAGGTGGTCGCCGCTGGTCGCCCCGAGGGCCACCGCGAGCACCAGCAGGGCCGAGGCTCCGGTCCCGTCGGTCGCGGCCGACAGCCCGGTGATCGCCACCTCGCCGGGCAGCACGGCCCCCAGGCCGAGCGACGACTCGGCGAGCGCCAGGAGGAAGCCCAGCAGGAAGGTCATCGGGTCCCCCGCTCCGTCCGCCGCCGGGTGCGGTGGGACGACAGGTCCGACAACGCAACCGGAGGATTTATTCCGTTTGGCCCGCTGCGGCTGTGCGGGTTTCACCGGTCGGCCGGCGAAACCCGCACTGGTCGGCCGACGCGTGGGCCGACAGGTGCGGGTCTGGGCCGACAGCCTGTCCGGACTCGCTTGTGCGGGGGCCGGGGCGGCCCTGCGGCTACGGGCGGCGGCGGGCGGTCGGTGGACCCACCGGGGCGGAGCTGGAGTACGACGACGGGGCCCCGGATCACCGGGGCCCCGTCGTGGTGTCACGCGCCACCGATGTGCCGGTCGGCGTGGATGTTGCTGCGTCCCCTGCCGGGGACGGGTGGATCAGACGTTCTTGATCGCCGAGATGTCGAACTCGAGCTTGATCTTCTCCGAGACGAGGACGCCGCCGGTCTCGAGGGCGGCGTTCCAGGTGAGGCCGAAGTCCTTGCGGTTGAGGGCCGAGGCGCCCTCGAAGCCGACGCGGGTGTTGCCGAAGGGGTCGGTGGCCGAGCCGGTCTGCTCGAACTCGATGGCGACCGAGTTGGTGGTGCCGGCGATCGTCAGGTCGCCCGTGATCGTCCAGTCGTCGCCGTCGCGGCTGACGTCGGTCGAGGTGAAGGTGATGGTGGGGTTCTTCTCGGCGTCGAAGAAGTCGCCGGAGACCAGGTGGCCGTCGCGGTCGGCGGAGCCGGTGTCGATCGAGGCGGTGACGATGCTGAGGGTCACCGAGGAGGCGGCGGGGTTGGCGGTGTCGATGTGGGCGGTGCCGCTCCAGTCCTTGAACTGGCCGCGGACGGTGGTGACCATCGCGTGGCGCGCGCTGAAGCCGAGACGGCTGTGGCTGGGGTCGATGGTGTAGTCGCCGGTGAGGTCGGAGACGACGCTGGTGGGGGCGTCGAAGGTGGCGGTGGCGCCGGTGGTCTTGTCGTTCGAGCGGCTGAAGATGCCCATGGTGTGCTCCTGAGGTCTGTGGTGGGGGTGCTCGTCCACGCTAGTGGAACTTTCAATTACCCACAACCGGACCGGGGTCCGTTTTCATTCCCGGCGTCGGTCCGCAGTCGCGAGGCGGTCTGGACCAGCGTCGACACGGCCTCGTCGGGCCGGAAACGACGAGGAGCCGCGACCCCCGGTGGGTCGCGGCTCCTCGTGCGTGTCGCTCAGGCTGCGTGAGGCGTCTGGATCGGAACTGCGCTCCGGACGTCGAGCGTCGGGTCGACCCAGTGGGCCTCCAGGCGCGTGCGGCCACTGCTGTCGGTGACGGTCACCCAGGTCTGGGTCAGGGCTCCGGTCATCTGCGAGTTCAGCATGGGACACCTCCTGTTCATCTTCTGTTCACCAAAGGTAGCACGCCCCCACGGGGATGGGCGGATTTTGCCGAGACTCCGCTCGCTTCCTCCACCTGGAGGGGTGATCGACCGCGCGTCGTCCCCGCGGCGCTCCACCCGGTCGATCCGGGCGCGTCGGCGGCCCGGGCCCCGCCCGATCCCGTCCCGAGGCGGTGTTGTCCGCGGCCCGACCGACGAACGCGTCCGTGGTCGCGTCGTTCCTGCCCGAAATCGGGCAGGAAGTTGGCGGACGGGGGTCGATGCGGTCACGATCTGGCGGTGCGCGCACCCGACGACCTCCGAGAGCACCCGCTCGCCCCGCTCGTCGAGCACCTCAGCGCCACGACCGACCTCAGCCGACCCGAGGCGCTGCGCGTCGCGCAGGACGTCGTCGACTTCCTCGCCCAGCCGGTCGAGGAGGTCGTACGCCGCCGGCACGCCCAGCTGCGCTCCGCGGGCGTGCGCAACGCCGACATCTTCGCCCTCGTGCGCGACGAGCTGGCCCAGCGACTCGTCGCCGCCCCCCGCCTCACCGACCGGCAGATGCGTCGCATCGTCCACGGCTAGGCCGCCCGCGCGCCGGCTCCCACCCGAGCGCCACCACCCACGCACCAGCACCAGCACCCACGCATCAGCACCAGAACCCCGAGAGGACCCACCATGTGCGGCATCGTCGGCTACATCGGCGCCCAGCAGGCAGCACCCCTGATCCTGGAGGGCCTGACCCGCCTGGAGCACCGCGGCTACGACTCCGTCGGCCTCGCCGTCGTCGGCGCGGGCCGCGAGCCCGCGGTGAAGGTGGTCAAGGCCGCCGGCCGCGTGCGCGACCTCGGCAGCGACCTGCCCAAGCGGTTCTCCGGCCGCAGCGGCATCGGCCACACCCGCTGGGCCACCCACGGCCCGGCCAACGACGTCAACGCCCACCCGCACACCGACGAGAAGGGCGACGTCGCGGTCGTCCACAACGGCATCATCGACAACGCCGCCGCCCTGCGCGCCCGGCTCGCCGACGACGGCGTGACCCTCACCAGCGACACCGACACCGAGGTGCTCGCGCACCTCATCGGCCGCTCGGTCGCCGAGACCCTCGAGGAGCGCGTGGTGGAGGCCCTGGCCGCGGTCGAGGGCACCTACGGCATCGCGGTGGTCCACGCCGACTTCCCCGACCGCATCGTGGTGGCCCGCAACGGCAGCCCGCTCATCATCGGCGTGGGGGAGAAGGAGATGCTCGTCGCCTCCGACCTCGCCGCGCTCGTGCGCCACACCACGACCGTCGCCCACCTCGCCGACGGCGAGATCGCCACGCTGACCCCGGCCGGCTTCACCACCTTCCGCCACGACCTGACCCGCGTGGCCCGCACCGCGGCCGAGGTCGACGTCGACCCGACCTCCTACGACGCCGGCGACCACGAGTCGTTCATGCGCAAGGAGATGCTCGAGCAGCCCGCCGCGGCCGAGCGCGTGCTGCGCGGCCGCCTCGACGAGCGCTTCGGCACCGCCCACCTCGGCGGTCTGGAGATGGACCCCCGCGAGACCCGTGCCGTACGCCGGGTCAAGGTGCTCGGCTGCGGCTCGGCCTACTACGTGGGCCAGATGGGCGCCTCGCTCATCGAGGAGCTCGCCCGGATCCCCGCCGACGCCGAGGCGGCCAGCGAGTTCCGCTACCGCAACCCCGTGATCGAGCCCGACACGCTCTACGTCGCGGTCAGCCAGTCCGGCGAGACCGTCGACACGCTGCTGGCGGTGCAGGAGATCCAGCGCAAGGGCGGGCGCGTCATCGGCCTGGTCAACGTCGTGGGCAGCGCGATCGCCCGCGAGTGCGGCGCCGGCATCTACCTCCACGCCGGGCCCGAGGTGGCGGTGGCCAGCACCAAGGCGCTGACCAACATGTTCCTCGGCTTCTCCCTGCTGGCCCTGCAGCTGGGACGCGTGCGCGACCTCTCGGTGGCCGACGGGCGTCGCCTCATCGCCGGGCTGCAGGCGCTGCCCGCGGCCGTGGAGGAGGTGCTGGCCCAGGAGGACGCCCTCGCCGTGGTGGCCCAGCGCCTGGCCGAGGCCGAGAGCCTGTTCTTCGTCGGGCGGGTCCGCGGCTTCCCGGTGGCTCGCGAGGGGGCGCAGAAGTTCAAGGAGATCAGCTACCGCCACGCCGAGGCGTACCAGACCTCCGAGCTCAAGCACGGCCCGCTCGCGCTGATCTCCGAGGAGGTCCCCACCGTCGCGGTGGTGCCCGACGACGAGCTCACCGAGCGCAACGTCGCCGCCCTCCACGAGATCGCGGCGCGCAAGGGTCCGCTCGTCGTGGTGACCCACCCCGGCGTCGACCTCGGCGGTCTCGACGTCGTGCGCATCGACGTGCCCCACCTCGAGCGTGAGCTCGACCCGATCCTGCTGACCATCCCGCTGCAGCTGCTGGCCTACCACGCCGCCAAGCACCTGGGCCACGACATCGACAAGCCGCGCAACCTGGCCAAGTCGGTCACCGTCGAGTGAGCGCGGGCCGCTCGGCACGGCGGCGGGCGGGCGCGCGCGGGGCGTGCGCGGGGCGACGGGGAGCCGACGTGACCCAGCCCTCCGCGACGCGGAATCCGCCGCCGCCGCGCCGAGCGACTACCGTTGACGGGTGAGCCCTTCTGACGTACCGGCCGACGCACCCGCTCCCGAGAGCGCCGCGGAGCCTGCTGCCCAGCCCGCGACCGAGCCCGCGACGCCCGCCGCCGAGGCGCGGACCGAGCCGACCTTCTCCGACCTCGGCCTCTCCGACCAGGTCCTCAAGGCGCTGCGCGACGTCGGCTACGAGACCCCCTCGGCCATCCAGGCCGCCACGATCCCCACCCTGCTCGACGGCCGCGACGTCGTCGGCCTGGCGCAGACCGGCACCGGCAAGACCGCCGCCTTCGCGCTGCCGATCCTCTCGCGCCTCGACGTCTCCCAGAAGACCCCGCAGGCGCTCGTGCTGGCCCCGACCCGCGAGCTGGCGCTGCAGGTCTGCGAGGCCTTCCAGAAGTACGCCGCGAGCATCAAGGGCGTGCACGTCCTGCCCGTCTACGGCGGCCAGGCCTACGGCGTGCAGCTCAGCGCGCTGCGCCGCGGCGTGCACATCGTGGTCGGCACCCCGGGCCGGATCATGGACCACCTCGACAAGGGCACCCTCGACCTGTCCGAGCTGCGCTTCCTCGTGCTCGACGAGGCCGACGAGATGCTCAACATGGGCTTCGCCGAGGACGTCGAGACGATCCTGGCCGAGACCCCCTCGGACAAGCAGGTCGCGCTCTTCTCCGCGACCATGCCGCCGCAGATCCGCCGGCTCTCCAAGCAGTACCTGAGCGACCCGGCCGAGATCACGGTCAAGAACAAGACCGCCACGGCGGCCAACATCACCCAGCGCTACCTGATGGTGAGCTACCCCCAGAAGGTCGACGCCCTCACGCGCATCCTCGAGGTCGAGAACTTCGAGGGCATGATCGTCTTCGTCCGCACCAAGAACGAGACCGAGACCCTCGCCGAGAAGCTGCGCGCCCGCGGCTTCTCCGCGGCCGCCATCAACGGCGACGTCGCGCAGGTGCAGCGCGAGCGGACCGTCAACCAGCTCAAGGCGGCCAAGCTCGACATCCTCGTGGCCACCGATGTCGCGGCCCGCGGCCTCGACGTGGAGCGCATCAGCCACGTCGTCAACTACGACATCCCCACCGACACCGAGTCCTACGTGCACCGCATCGGCCGCACGGGCCGCGCGGGTCGCTCCGGTGACGCGATCTCCTTCATCACCCCGCGTGAGCGCTACCTGCTCAAGCACATCGAGAAGGCCACGCGCTCCCCGCTCGTGCCGATGCAGCTGCCGAGCGTGGAGGACGTCAACTCCACCCGCCTGACCCGCTTCGACGAGGCGATCACCGCCGCCCTGGGCGAGACGGCCCGCATCGCGCGGTTCCGCGAGATCGTCACCCACTACATGAACGAGCACGACGTGCCCGAGGTCGACGTGGCCGCGGCGCTCGCCGTGGTCGCGCAGGGCGACACCCCGCTGCTGCTCGACGCCGAGGCCGACCGCGCCATGCGCCAGCCCGCCGAGCGGCCCGACCGCGGCGACCGCCCGGGCCGCGGCGACCGGCCCGAGCGCGGCGACCGTGGTCCGCGCCGCGGCCAGAGCGACGTGCCGATGGCGACGTACCGGATCTCGGTCGGCAAGCGCCACAAGGTCGAGCCGCGCCAGATCGTCGGCGCCATCGCCAACGAGGGCGGTCTGCGCCGCGGGGACTTCGGGCACATCCAGATCCGCCCTGACTTCTCGCTGGTGGAGCTGCCCGCCGACCTCGACCCGAGCGTCTACGCCAAGCTCGAGAGCACCCGCATCTCCGGCAAGCTCATCGAGCTGCGCGAGGACGGCGGCGGCCCCGCGCGCCGCTCCGGCGGCTCGGGCGGAACCTCGGGCGGCGGCGCCGAGCGCCCGCCGCGCAAGCCGCGCCACAAGGGCTGAGCCCGGCTCCGGCCCTCAGGCCGGGGCCGCCACCCGCCGCGTGAGCCCCGCCAGGCGCTCGGCCACCAGGTCGGCGTCGGCGGCGGCCGCGGCGAGCTGACCCGCGGCCGCGGAGACCAGCACGGAGGCCGGGGCCATCGGCAGCTCGGCGACGTGGGCCAGGTCGCCCGCCGCGAAGACCCCGGGGCGGCTGGTGCGGCCCATGGCGTCGACGCGCACGCCGCCGGAGGCGAGCACCTCCAGGCCGAGCTGGCCGGCGAAGGGCGCCGCCTGCTCCAGCACCGGCGCCACGAAGATCCCGCCGACCTCCTCGTCGGGCCCGCTCGCCAGCTCGGCGCGCACGCCGTCGCCGCTGCGGTGCAGGGCCGTGACCGGCTCGCTGCGCACGGCCACGCCGAGCCCGGCGAGCGCGGCGGCGGTCTCCTCGGGCAGCGAGGCGCCGTCGGTGAGCACGACCAGGCGCGAGGCGGTGCGCTCGAGCAGCACCGCGATGCGCGGCAGGTGGTCGTGGCTGCCCAGCAGCGCCACGGCCTGCCCCGACAGCTCGTGGCCGTGGCAGTAGGGGCAGTGCGCGGCGCGGTCGCCCCACAGCTCCTCCAGCCCCGCCACCGCGGGCAGCACGTCGCGCAGCCCGGTGGCCAGCAGCACACGGCGCGCACGCACGCGCTGCCCGGCGCCCGCGCGCTCCCCGGCGGCCTCGAGGGTGACCACGAAGCCGTCGGCGAGGTCGTCGCCGGCGGCCTCCACCGCGCTGGCGCGGGCCTCGCGCACCTCGACGGTGGCGTACGCCGCGAGCTCCACGCGCGCGATCGCCCGCAGCTCGGCCGGCGGGGTGCCGTCGCGGGTGAGGAAGTTGTGCAGGTGCCCCGCGGGGTCGTTGCGGTAGCGACCGCCGTCGACGACCACGACCCGGCGGTGCGAGCGGCCGAGCGTCAGCGCGGCCTGGAGGCCGGCGGGCCCGCCGCCGAGCACCACCACGTCGACCTGCTCGGTGGCGGACGGGGCGTCCGCTGCGGTGGCGCGGCGCTCGCCGGTGGGACCGGACGGATCGGGGGTGTCGGTGGGGTGGCTCATGGCTGGCTCCTCGGCGGTGGTGTCGGGCCCTGACGGGCGGGGCGCTTGCCCTCACCACGATGCTGTGACTTCATGTCGACATGAAGTCAAGCCCCCGGTCGGCGGCACCCCGGGACGGTGCCGACCCGTCTCCCACCGGCTCCCCCTCCGCCTCTCCCGCCACCCCGTCGACCTCCACCTCGTCCGCGGTCGCACCGTCCGCCGTCGCACCGTCCGCCGCCGCACCGCCCGGCCGGGGAGAGCCACCGTGGTCGGTGGGGGAGGTGGCCGCGCGCTTCGGCCTGGCCACCCACGTGCTGCGGCACTGGGAGGACGTCGGGCTGCTCCGGCCCGCCCGCGACGGCGCCGGGCGCCGGCGCTACGTGCGCGACGACGTCGTGCGAGTGGCGGTCGTGCTGCGCAGCAAGGCCGCGGGCATGACCCTCGAGCAGATCGTCGTGCTGCTCGACGCGGAGGCGCGCGACCGCCACGAGGTGCTGGAGGGCCACCTCGCCGACCTCGACCGTCGCATGGAGGAGATGCGCCGCTCCCGCGAGATGACCGAGCACGCGCTGCGCTGCCGCGCCCACGACATCGCGACCTGCCCGCGCTTCGAGGCCGGCGTCGAGGACCTCCTGGCCGGGCGCGACCACACCTTCGGGAAACCCCTTGCTGCGCCCGCGAGCCCTTCCCGCGGCGGCTGAGCGGGCCTAGGTTGCGAGGGACCCCGCGCCGCTCGGGACGGGGGCGCACCCGGAGGTCCGTCATGCCCCTGCTCGCCTCGTCACGCTCGCTCCGGTCGTCGGCCCCCTCGCGGGGACCGCGGCCCGCCCGTCGGGCCCGCTCCGGGCGGGCGGCCGCCCTCGCCGCCGTGCTGCTCGCCCCGCTGGCGGCGGTGGCCCTGCCCGCGGCCCCCGCGAGCGCGGCGGCGCCGTCGTACGTCGCGCTCGGTGACTCCTACTCCTCCGGCACCGGCACCCGCAGCTACCTCGACGACGGCACCTCCTGCCAGCGCTCCACGCGCGCCTACCCCAGCCTGGTGGCGGCCCAGCGCGGCTACGCGCTGACCTTCCGCGCCTGCTCGGGGGCGACCATCCCCGACGTCACCACCGCGCAGCTCGGCGCGCTCTCGGCGAGCACGGCCTACGTCACGATCTCCGTCGGCGGCAACGACGCGGGCTTCGCCGACGTGCTCACCGAGTGCGCGCTGCCCGGCTGGATGAGCGACTGCGGCGGAGCCGTCGACCAGGCCCAGGCCTTCATCGCCGGCACCCTCCCGGGCCGGCTGTCGACCCTCTACGGCTCCATCCGCAGCCGTGCCCCGCAGGCGAGGGTGGTCGTCGTCGGCTACCCGCGGGTCTTCATGGGCGAGGACTGCAACGCCGCCACGTTCTTCTCCCCGGCCGAGGAGACGCGCCTCAACGCCACCGCCGACCAGCTCAACGCCCGCCTGGCCGCCGCGGCGTCCGCGCGCGGCTTCGGCTTCGCCAACCCGACCAGCCGCTTCACCGGCCACGCGGTCTGCGACGACGTGGAGTGGCTCAACGGCTTCTCCAGCCCCGTGAGCGAGAGCTACCACCCCAACCAGCTCGGCCACTCCTCCGGCTACACCCCGCTCGTCTCGCCCCTGCTGACCGGCAGCGCGCTGGGCCGGGTGGCCGCGCCGGCCCCGCGCATCGACGCCGACCTGCTGCGCGCCGCCGACGCCCAGGGCGCGACCCTGGCCGCGCAGCAGCGCCGGTACGCCGGGCTCGACGCCGCCATCGAGCCGGAGACGGTCACCGCCCCCGACCTGACCACCCCGGCCGCCCGAGCGGCCGCCCGCCGCGCCGGCATCGTCGACCTCGACCGCTGGGCCGCCCGCCACTGACCCGCCACCGGTCCGGGGCCGGTCACGGGTCGGCGGCAACCGATCGGGGCTCCCGCGCGTCACCCCTGCGGAGACGACCACCGTCACGTAGAAGGGACGTCATGCAGGCACCACGCACCAGCCCCGACCGCACCCCCCGGAGGCCGGGCCTCCGGCGCGCCGGCACGCTCGCGGCCGCCGCGCTCGGCCTCTCCACCGTGCTGAGCGGCTGCGACCAGGTGGCCGACACCGTCGGCGGGCCCGACCCCGCCCCGGTGGTCGAAGACCTCGCCGCGGCGCTGTCGGCGGGCGACGTGACCACGGTGGCGTGGGCCGGCGACAGCGGCGAGGAGGTGCAGGCCCTGCTCGACGCGGTGGTCGGCGGCCTCGGCGAGGTCACCCCCGTGGTCACCGCGGGCGAGGTGGTCGAGGACGGCACTGACGCCACCGCCACGCTCACCTGGTCGTGGCCCCTGGTCGAGCCGGCACCGGCTGCCGAGGGGGCCGAGAGCGGGAGCGAGGAGCCGCAGCCGTGGACCTACGACTCCGAGGTCGGGCTCGTGCAGCGCGACGACGCCTGGCTGGTGGCCTGGGAGCCCCGGCTGGTGGAGCCGACGCTGGGCGAGGACGAGGTGCTCGACGCCACGCCGGTGGCCCCGGCGCGCGGCGACCTGGTGGGCGCGGGCGGCCAGGTGCTGGTCACCGACCGGCCGGTGACCCGCTTCGGCATCGACCGCAGCCAGTTCCGCGACGCGGCCCAGGCCCTGCCGGCCGCCCGGGCGCTGGCCCGACTGGTGGGCGTCGACGTCGCGCCGTACGTCGCCCGGGTCGAGGCCGCGGGCGAGGAGGCCTTCGTCGAGGCGATCACCTACCGCCAGCTCGAGGTGCCGAAGCGGGTGGGTCGCGACTACCGCTCGATCACCGGGGCGCTGGCCGTGGCCGACTCGCTGCCGCTGGCGCCGACCCGGGAGTTCGCCGCGCCGATCCTGGGCACGGTCGGCCCGGTCACGGCCGAGATGGTCGAGGAGGATCCCGCGGTCTACGCCCCCGGCGACGAGGCGGGCCTGTCGGGCCTCCAGGCGAGGTACGACGCGCAGCTGCGCGGCACCCCCGGGGTGGTGGTCAACGCGACCCCCGCCGACTCCGAGGCCATGGTGCGCAACCGCGGCGAGCGCGAGCTCTTCCGCCTCGACGAGGTCGACGGCACCGACCTGCGCCTCAGCCTCGAGCGCGACCTGCAGTCGAGCGCGGAGCGGCTGCTGGCCGACGTCGGCCCCGGCAGCGCGATCGTGGCCCTGCGCCCCAGCACGGGCGCGGTGCTCGCCGCCGCCAACGGGCCCGGCAGCGACGGCCTCAACCTCGCCACCTTCGGCCAGGCCGCACCGGGGTCGACGTTCAAGATCGTCAGCAGCCTGGCGCTGCTGCGCTCCGGGCTGACCCCCGCCAGCACCGTGCCGTGCACCACCTCGATCGTCGTGGACGGGCGCCGCTTCACCAACTACTCCGACTACCCCGCCGACGCGACCGGGGAGGTGCCCCTGCGCACGGCCGTGGCCAACTCCTGCAACACCGCCTTCATCAGCCAGCGCGACCGGCTCGGCGACACCGACCTGGCCGACGCCGCGGCCACCCTGGGGCTGGGCGTCGACCACGACCTGGGGTTCCCGGCGTACTTCGGCAGCATCGAGCCCCCGACCACCGAGACCGGTGCCGCCGCCGACCTCATCGGCCAGGGCACGGTGCTGGCCTCCCCGCTGACCATGGCCTCGGTCGTCGGCACCGTCGCCGCCGGGGAGCTCACGCTGCCGTGGCTCCTCGACGACGTGCGCGCGACGCCGTCGGGCGACGTCGACCCGCTGAGTGCGCAGGAGGCCGGTGCCCTGCGTGGCATGCTGCGCGCCGTGGTCACCGAGGGCAGCGGGTCGGCCCTGGCCGACGTGCCCGGCCCGCCGGTGATCGCCAAGACCGGCACGGCGGAGTTCGAGCGCGACGGCCGCGTGCTGACCCACGCCTGGATGGTCGCCGCCCAGGGCGACCTCGCGGTCGCGGTGTACGTCGACGAGGGGCAGTCGGGCTCGGTGACCGCTGGTCCCCTGCTGGAGGGCTTCCTGCGCGCCGCACGCTGAGCCGCCCCGGAGCCCCGCGGCGGGTCCCACGGCGGGGCGATCAGGGCCCGGCGCGGCGCGCCCGGTCGACCCGGAGGCGCCCGTGGAGCGCACCGCGAGGCCCCTCCCGGCGGGAGGCAGAACCTTTACCCGGCCGACCCCGGGGCGACGCTCGTCGGTGCGGGACGAGCGCGTCGGGGGTCGTAGGCTGACCGCCTCATGTCTCGACTCGTGGGTCGTCGCGGCCTGCTCGCAGCGGTCACGGACCTGCTCGGGCGGGGAGTGCCGGTCGCCCTCCAGGGCCCGCACGGCATCGGACGCAGCGCGCTGCTCGACGAGCTCGAGACCGCGGGCGGCGAGGCCGGCCAGCTCGTCCTGCGCGCTGCGGGGGTGCCGGCCGAGCGGTCGCTGCCGCTCGCCGCGCTGCGTGACCTGGTCGCCCAGCTGCCGGCGGCCGCGGTCGAGCAGGTGCTCCAGGCCCTCCCCGCGGCGTCGCGAGCCCCGGTGGCCGACGGCCTGCGCGGCACCCCCTCCACCCCCTCCGGCGACCCCCGCCCCGAGCCCGAGCCCGAGCCCGACCCCGGCCTCGAGCCCCCGACCGGCGCGCCCCCGGGCGAGCCGGCCGGCCCTGCCGTCCTCGCGGTCGACGCGGCGCTCCTGGTGGCCCTCGGTCGCGCGCTGCAGGCCCTGCTCGAGCTGGTCTCGCGCCGCTCGCGGGTGCTGCTGCTGCTCGACGACGTGCAGTGGCTCGACGCGGAGTCGTCGGTGGTCGTCGGCTACGCGCGCCGCCGCCTGGGCGACCGGGTGGGACTGGTGGCCTCGCTCGGGCCGGGCGACGGCATCGACTCCGACCCCGCCGCGCTGGTCGACCTCCACGTCCTCACCGTGCCGCCGCTTGAGGTCGCCGAGACCATCGACCTGCTCGCGCCGCTGGGCCTGCCCGCGCAGGTGGCCCACCGCGTGCACCTCGACGCGGCCGGTGTGCCGGCCCTGGCGCTGGCGCTGGCCGGTGCGCTGCGCGACCAGCCGGCGCTGCTCGGGCGTCCCGTGCCGCTGCCGGTCAGCATCGAGCGGGTGCTGCGCCAGCGGCTGCTCGCCCTGCCGGAGGAGCCCCGCGAGACCCTGCTGCGCGCCGCGCTGCTCCACCGCCCGACCGTGCGCCAGCTGCGCCGCAGCGGTCGGATCGCCGCCGAGGAGGACGTCCGGGTCGCGGTGGCCGCGGGCCTCGTCGTCGACGGCCGCGGCGCCCACCTCGCCGACGCCTCCGGCGACGGCGAGGTGCGCTTCACCCCGGCCCGGCTGGCCTCGGTGCTGCTCGACCTCACCCCGGCCGCGCGCCGTGCCGCGCTGCACGAGGAGCTCGCCGAGGCCGCGGTGCGTCCGGCCGAGCGGGCCCGCCACCGGGCCCTGGCCGACCCCCGCCCGCGCGCCGACCTGGCCCGTGAGCTGGCCGACGCCGCCCGCGACGCCGCCGCGGCGGGCGCGCGCGACCTGGCCGCCGAGCTCTACGTGCTCGCCGCCGACCGGGCCCCGGCCGACCTGGCCGGGAGCCGCGCGGAGTGGCTGGCCGCCGGCATCGAGACCGCCGCCCCGGGCAACCACGTCGACCTGGTCCGCGGCGCGCTCGCCGACTTCCTCGACGCCGCGCCGACGGCCGAGCAGACCGTGCGGGTGCGGCTGGCGCTGGCCGAGCTGGCGGGCTCGCCGGCCGGCACCCTCGACGACGTGCTCGCCGTGGCGCTCGCCGACGCGGGCGACGACGACCGGTTGGTCGCGATGGTGCTGCTGCAGCGCTCCCGCGTGGCGCTCATGGAGGCGCGCCCCGAGGAGTCGATCCGCCGCGCGGAGCAGGCCGTGGAGCTGCTCGGTCGCGCCGGCGACGACACCGGGCGCGCCGCGGCGCTGACCGCGCTGGCCGCGGCGTACCGCTGGCTCGGCGGCCCCCACGACGCCACCCTGGCCCGCGCCGTCGAGCTGGCCGGGCCCGGCCCCGGCGCCGACGGGCTGGTGCACACCTCACCGGGCTACATGGCCGCTCGCTTCGCCTTCTACGACGACCGTCTCGAGGAGGCCTGGAGCGCCTTCCGCGCGATGCTGGCCCAGGTCGAGCGGGGCGCCGGCACCGACGAGGCCCACGTGCTGCGGTGCCTGGTCGAGGTCGGTGCCCGGGCCGGCCACGGCCGCGAGGTCGTCGAGTACGCCGCGCGCGCGGCCCGCGTCGGGGCGGAGTTCGGGCTCGACCCCCACACCGCCTGGTTCGTGCAGGCGCAGGCCGAGCTGGTCGCCGGCGACCTCGACCGGGCCCGGCGGCTGGCCGGGCAGGGCGCCTCGGCCGCGGAGGACAGCGGCGACGCGCGCTACCTCCAGCGCCACCTCGTGCTGCTGGGCCAGGCCCTGCTGCGCGGCGGCGACGCCGAGGGCGCGGCGCGGGCGCTGGAGCGGGTGCGCGGCATGGAGCGGCGCAGCCGGGTCGTCGACCCCACGGTCAACCGGTGGCAGCACGAGCTGGTCACCGCCCTCGTGCGCCTGGGGCGGCTGGAGGAGGCGGCCGGCGTGCTCGCCGAGGCCCGCCGCGCGCTCGACGGTCGCAGCGGCACCGACGGGGTGGGCGCCCAGCTCGACCGCGCCGAGGCCGAGCTGCTCACCGCCCGCGGCGACGCCGAGGGCGCCGTGCTGCTGCTCGACCGGGCGGCCAAGGTCTGCGCCGACCTCGGCATGCGCGTCGACCAGGGGCGCACGCTGGTGGCCCGCGCCCACCTGGAGCGGCGCCGGCGCCGGGCCGCGGCGGCGCGCGCCGGCCTGGAGGAGGCGCTGGCGCTCTTCACCGACCTGCGGGCCCGCACGTGGGTGGAGCAGGTGCGCGCCGAGCTCGACCCGGCGGCCGCGACCGTCGGCACCCCGCTGCTCGACCGCCTCACCGAGACCGAGGCCCGCATCGCCCGCGAGGTCGCCGCGGGGGCGTCGAACCGCGAGATCGCCGCCCGGACCTACGTGAGCGTCAAGACCGTCGAGGCGACCCTGACCCGCATCTACCGCAAGCTCGACGTGCGCTCGCGCACGCAGCTGGCCTCGCTGCTGCGCGGTCCCGGCGCCTGAGCCGGCCCGATGTGACCGACGTCGCCGACGGACGCGAGCGCGGGCCCGAGGGCCCGCGCTCGTCCGTGTGGGATCCGTGTGTGGGGACAGCCAGGAGCCGCACAAGGATGAACCCCTCGCCGCATGGGGTCGGCAAGGGGTCCACCGTCGTCATCGAAGTGCTCCCTCCGAAGTCGACAGCCCCGAGTTTTCCACGCCGGTGGTCGAGTGTCAGGAACTTGTCACAACTGTGTCGTCGGAGTTGGATCGGACCCATGACTGGTCTGGATGTCCCGAGCACGCTGCTGGCCGACGAGCACCGGGGCCTGCTGGTCGCCGGCCGCTGGCGCGAGGCGGAGGGCGGTGAGACCTTCGACGTGCTCGACCCCGCCGACGGCTCGGTGCTGACCCGCGTCGCCGACGCCTCGGTGGCCGACGCCCGCGAGGCCCTCGACGCCGCCGTGGCCGCCCAGGCCTCGTGGGCCGCCACCGCGCCACGCGAGCGCGGCGAGATCCTGCGCTCGGCCTTCGAGCTGATCCGCGAGCGCACCGACGACCTGGCCCGCCTGATGAGCCTGGAGATGGGCAAGACCGTCGCCGAGGCGACCGGCGAGGTCGGCTACGGCAACGAGTTCTTCCGGTGGTACTCCGAGGAGGCCGTGCGCATCCACGGTCGCTGGATGCAGGCGCCTGCCGGTGGCAGCCGCCTGCTGACGCTGAAGAAGCCGGTGGGGCCGTGCTTCTTCGTCACGCCGTGGAACTTCCCGCTGGCCATGGGCACCCGCAAGATCGGCCCGGCCATCGCCGCCGGCTGCACGATGGTGGTCAAGCCCGCCGCCCAGACCCCGCTGACCATGCTGGCCCTGGCCCGCATCCTCGGCGAGGCCGGGCTGCCCGACGGCGTGCTCAACGTCGTGCCCTCGACCCGGGCCGGGGAGATGAGCCAGGCGCTCCAGGGCGACGACCGGCTGCGCAAGGTCAGCTTCACCGGCTCCACCGGCGTCGGCAAGGTGCTCGTGCGCCAGTCGGCCGACCAGCTGCAGCGGGTCTCGATGGAGCTGGGCGGCAACGCGCCCTTCCTGGTCTTCGCCGACGCCGACGTCGACGCCGCGGTCGACGGCGCGATGGTGGCCAAGATGCGCAACATGGGCGAGGCCTGCACGGCGGCCAACCGCTTCCTGGTGCACTCCTCGGTCGCCGAGGAGTTCGCCGACAAGCTCGGCAAGCGCATGGGCGCCCTCACCGTCGGCCGCGGCCAGGACGAGGGCGTCGACGTCGGCCCCCTCATCGACGCCAAGGCCGTGGAGTCGGTGACGGCCCTGGTCGCCGACGCCGTCGAGGGCGGCGCGAAGGTCGTGTGCGGTGGCACCCCGCTGGGCGGCGACGGCTGGTTCTACCCCCCGACCGTGCTGCTCGACGTGCCCGTCGGCTCCGACCTCAACCGCCAGGAGATCTTCGGCCCGGTCGCCCCGGTGACGACGTTCGAGACCGAGGACGAGGCCGTCGAGCGCGCCAACGACACCGAGTACGGCCTGGCCTCCTACGTCTACACCCGCGACCTGTCCCGCACGATCCGCCTGGCCGAGCGGCTCGACTTCGGCATGGTCGGGGTCAACACCGGCCTGATCTCCAACCCCGCCGCCCCCTTCGGCGGCGTCAAGGCCAGCGGCTTCGGCCGCGAGGGCGGCTTCGAGGGCATCGAGGAGTACCTCGAGACCACCTACGTCGCCCTCCCCGCCGGCTGACCCGCGGCGCGCTCCGGGCCGTGGGCGAGCGCCGTCACGCCCTGTCCGCCGCCCCACTGCCGCCCCACTGCCGCCCCGCCACGACGGGGCGGCAGGTCCGCCGGCGGGGCGTCACAGCCCGTCGCCCGGGCCGCCGCCGGTCTCGGGCGGGCCGAGGTAGAGCCCGACGGCGGTGCCGATGACGGTGTAGGCCAGGGCGCGGGTGAGGGGCCGCTGGGCGGCTCCCTCGCCGAGCGGGGCGTCGCCGGGGTCCTCGGCGGCGATGACGAGTGCGTAGGACCGCGCGGCCGGGCTGACCAGCACGGGCTCGGCCGAGTCGGGGGCGAGGTCGCCGACGAGCTCGGCGCCGTCGAGGGCCCGGTCGAGGGCGTCGAGCTGGTCGAGGGTCCGGGTCTGCACCACCACGGCGCCCAGCGCCCCGGTGTCGCGGCGCGACGCGCCCTCGCCCGTGCGGCCGACGGCGTCGACGACCAGGGCGGAGCGGCACCCCTCGAGGGCCGGCGCCTCCCCCTCGACGCTCAGCAGCCCGGCCGCCTCCTCGCAGGGCACGACCTCGGCGCGCCGCGTGTCGAGGCCGATCTCGAAGCCCCCGGTCACCCCCTCGTCGCCGCCGGCCACGGCGCGCGCGGTCTGGTCCAGCCAGGAGCCGCGGGTGGGGGTGGGGTCGACGTAGGCCGCCATGACGCCGGCGAGCACGGCCGCCACCAGGGACCAGGCCACCACCGTGCCGAGCGGGCGGCGCAGCCACCGGGTGCGGGGCGGGTCGCCCGGGCGGGGGCGCACGACGGCCACGGCGAGGCCGACCAACGACAGGAACGTCACGAAGGCGACGACGGCCAGCGGGCCGCCGACCTGTGCCAGGGGGCCGAGGGCCTCGCGCGTGACGGTGCTCGCCCCGTTGTCACCGCTGCTGCGGCCGGGCACGAAGGCGAAGACCGGCAGCGCGGCCGCCGCCACGAGCAGCCAGCCCGCCGACGCCGCCCGCCCCCACCGCCGCCGGGCCGCGCGCACGCCGACCACGAGCAGCCCGAGCGCCCACGACCACGCCACGACGGCCATCACCACGCGCCGCTCGTCGCCGTCGGCGACCCACAGGTCGATCCACCGCAGCCACGGCACGGCGACCGCCCGCGCCCCGAAGGCCAGCAGCAGGAAGCCCACCAGCACCGAGACGATCGCCAGGACCGCCGTCCCGACCGCGCGAGCCGCCTTGGTCGCGCCCCCGCTCACGCCCCGGTGCCCCCGGCGGCCGGGGCCTCGAGGCCGGTGCCGACGGCCGCCTTGCCCACGGAGCTCTTGATGAGGGCCTCGAGGTCGAGGCCGGTGGAGGTCTTGAGCATCGACAGCGTCTGGGTGACGTTGTCGGTGACCTGGCGCGGCAGGGCGCCGGCGCCGTCGGAGGAGATGACGGTCAGCTGGTCGATGGCGCTGATCGGGGCCGCGACCTCCCGGGCGATCTGCGGCAGCACCTCGATGAGCATCTGGAGCACGGCGGCGTCGTTGTAGTGGGCGAAGGCCTCGGCGCGCTTGTCCATCGCCTCGGCCTCGGCCTGGCCGACCGCGAGGGTCGCGGCCGCGGTGGCCTCGCCCTCGGCGCGGGTGGCCTCGGCCTCCGCGACGCGACGCGACCGCTCGGCCTCACCGCGTCGTGCGCCCTCGATCGCCTCGGCCTCGGCGAGCGCCGTACGCCGTGACTTCTCGGCCTCACCGTTGAGCCGGGCCTGCTCGGCGGCGGCCTCGGCGGCCGCGATCGTGGCGGCCTTGCGCGCCTCGGCGGCGGCGATCTCGGCCGAGCGGGCGGCCTCGGCCTCCTGCTCGACGCGGTAGCGCGCGGCGTCGGCGGGCTTGCGCACCTCGGTCTCGAGGTTGCGTTCGGTGAGCGCCGCCTGCCGCACGGCCACCTTCTCCTGCTCCAGCAGGATGGCCTGGTCGCGGTCGGCCTGGGCCAGGGGTCCGGCCGAGGCGGCGTTGGCGGAGGCCGCGTCGGTCTCGGCCTTGATCTCGGCCTGCTTGAGGGCGAGCGCGCGCTGGGCGATGGCGATCTCCTCCTCGGCCTTGATCCGCGCCTGCTCGGCGGCCTGGCGGGCGTTGGCCTCGGCGATCGAGGCGGCCTGGCCGATGCGGGCGGCCTCGGGGCGACCGAGGTCGGCGAGGTAGGAGCCGTCGTCGGTGACGTCCTGGATCTGGAAGGTGTCGAGGATCAGGCCCTGGCCGGTCAGGGAGTTCTCCGACTCGTCGGCGACGCGCTGGGCGAAGGCGGCGCGGTCGCGGATGATCTGCTCCACGGTCAGCCCGCCCACGATCGAGCGCAGCGCACCCGCGAGCACCTCCTGGGTGAAGGGCTCGACGTCGGCCTGCTGCGAGAGGAAGCGCTGGGCGGCCAGGCGGATCTGGTCGGCGTTGCCGCCCACCTTGACGATGGCGACGCCCTCGACGTTGAGCTTGATGCCCTGGCCCGAGACCGCGCCCCGGATCTGCACCGAGATGCGGCGCGAGGACAGGTCGAGGGTGGCGAGCTTCTGCACGAAGGGGATCACGAAGGTGCCGCCGCCGAGGATGACCTTCTGCCCCGACAGGTCGGTGGTGAGGGCTCCGGTCTCGGGGTTGAGCACCGCCTTGCCCTTGCGCCCGGTGACGATGAAGGCCTCGTTGGGCCCGGCGACCTTGTAGCGGCTGGTGACCAGCAGGACGAGGAGCACGAGGAGGACGAGGAGTCCGCCGAGGGGGATGAGCAGGTCCATGGGGGGCCTTTCGGACGGTGCGGCGTGGGGGTGGTGCGGCGTGGGGTGGTGCGGCGTGGGGTGGTGGAGCCGGGGGGGGAGGGGTGCCGCGGACGGGTCAGCGGACCTCGGGCCACAGCGGGGCGACGGTGACCGCGGTGGGGGAGAGGACGCTGGTGACGTGCACCGGGGTGCCGGGGTCGAGCGGCTCATCGGCGCGGGCGTTGAGGCGCATCGTGTGCCCCCCGACCAGGACGTCGACGACCCCGAACCCGTCGGCGGGGATGCCGGTGACCACCCGGCCGTCGCGGCCCCGGGTGTCGTCGGTGGTGAGGGTGGCGTCGCTGCCGCCGTCGCGCACCAGCCGGGTCAGCCAGGAGGCGAACCACCCGAAGGCCACGCCCGAGACCACGCCGACCGGCAGCGAGACGAGCAGCGGTGCGTCGAGGGCCTCCGCGATCGCGCCGCCGAAGCCGAGGGCGGCGAGGAAGGCGCCGAGCACCGCGGTGGAGAAGGCGTCGCCGAGCGCGTCGACCGCGCCGTCGAGGAGCCCGTCGAGGGCGTCGCCCAGCAGCAGCGAGACCGCGAGCACGAGCAGGCCGACGAGCCCGACCACCAGGTAGACCGTCACCGCCGTGCTCCCGCCCGCGTCCCGGGGCGGGGCGCTGGGCCTCAGCATGTCCGGCCCCCCGGCGTGCGAAACACCGGGGCGCCCTGCTCCCCCGGACCGGGCCGGCGGTGGGGGACGATCGGGGCGTGGAGATGTGGGGTGACCTCGCCGCGCGGTACGTCGACTTCGCGGCCTACGCCGACGGCGACTCCGCCTGCTTCGCCGACTGGGCGCGCCACGTGGCCGACGACCCCGAGGTGCTGGCCTGGATCGGGGCGCTGCCCGACGCCCGGCGCCAGCCCAACCTGGTGCTGGCCGCCGCCCGGTGGCACGGTGTGCCGGCTCCGGGGCCCTACTCCGCGTTGCGCGACGCGCTGCTCGCCGACGAGGGTGCCGTGCGCGCCACGATCCTGTCGCGCACCACGCAGACCAACGAGGTGCGCCGCCTGGCCACGCTGCGCCCCGCCCTGGTGGCGGCGACCCGTGGCGACGACCGTCCGCTGGCCCTGCTCGAGGTGGGCGCCAGCGCCGGGCTGTGCCTCTACCCCGACCGGTGGCGCTACCGCTGGGACCTGACGGGAGGCGCCCGGTCGGGCAGCGGGCCCGTCGTCACCGTGGGTGACCCGGCCGCGCCGCTGCTCACCTGCGCCCTCGACCCGGGCGCGTCCGGTGGAGCCGGGCGCGGGGGCCTCGACGGCGGCCTCGACGCGGGCCTCGACGGGGGCCTGCGCGGGCTGCTGACCGGCCCGCTGCCGCCGGTGGTGTGGCGGGGCGGCCTCGACCTCAACCCGCTCGACGCGGCCGACCCCGACACCGTGGCGTGGCTGACCACGCTGGTCTGGCCCGAGCACGACGACCGCCGTGAGCTGCTGGCCCGCGCCGTCGAGGTGGCCCGGGCCGAGCCGCCCGACGTACGCCGGGGGGACCTGCTCACCGACCTCCCCGCCCTGGTGGAGGAGGTGGGCGGCGAGGCGCAGGTGGTCGTGGTGCACAGCGCGGTCGTGGCCTACCTCGCCGAGGAGGACCGGCGCCGCTTCGTGGCGATGATGCGCGAGCTCGTCGGGTCGGGGGCCTGCCGCTGGGTCAGCAACGAGGGCCGCGGCGTGCTGCCCGAGGTCACCGCCACCGGTCCCGCGCTGCCACCGGGGCGACAGACCTTCGTGCTCGGCCTCGACGGGCGGGCCCTGGCCTGGACCCACGGCCACGGGCGCAGCCTGGAGTGGTGCGCGCCGCCGGGAGGGCCGGGGGCCTGACGGCGCCCACCCGTGGGGCCGCGGATCGCGCGGGTCAGCCCTCGAGCAGCGCCCGCAGGCCGGTGCGTGAGGTGACCCCGAGCTTGCGGTAGACCCGCGAGAGGTGCCACTCGACCGCCTTGACCGTGACCCCGAGCTCCTCGGCCACCTGACGGTTGGTGGAGCCGGCCATCGCCAGGCCCGCCACCCGCCGTTCCCGGGCGCCCAGCGGGGCCAGCACCTCGGCGGCGATGCGCCGTGGCGACTCCCCGAGGTGCTCGAGCAGGCGGCGGACCCGGCCGTGCAGGGGCCAGAGACCGTGGGTGCTCGCGAAGGCCTCGGCGGTGCGCAGCAGCGCGACCGCGCGCGGGGCACCGCCCGGGGTCAGGGCCAGCACCCCGGCCAGGTCGACGTCGACCTGGGCGGCGAGCCGTGCGAGGTCGGGTCGACCGGCCAGCAGCGTGCGCGCCTCCTCGAGGCGGGCCGTGCGCTCGGGGCCGGCGAGCAGGCTCGCCCGCGTGCGCAGCGCCCCGGCCCGGGCGTACGTCGACCCCGCCCGGTCGGCCGCGGCGAGGTGGTCGCCCACCAGCGCCTCGGCCTCGCCGCGGCGCCCGGCGCGCGCCAGGGCCATCGCCAGCGAGGCGCGCCAGGGCAGGTCGGCGGGTGCGGCGTCGGGGGCGAGCCGGCCGGCGGCGCTCGCGTGCTCCACCGCCCCGGCGTGGTCGCCGGAGGCGGCGCACAGCTCGGCGAGCGCGTGCTGACGCACGGCCTCGGGGTGGGGGTCCACCAGACCCCCCGGGGCGGCTCCGGACGCCGACGCGACGTCGGTGGTGCTGCTGCTCGACGGGGCGGGTCGCGGGGGTGCGGTGGTGTCGAGGGCGCGGAGGGCCCGGCCGACGTCGAGTGCGGAGCCCAGGTCGCCGGCGCACAGGTGGGCGTCCAGGGCCGTCGCCAGCGCTGCGACCTCCAGGTGCACGGGCAGGCCGGCGCGGGCCGCGTCGGGCCGTGGGTGGGGGTCGGCAGTGAGCGCGTCGAGGGCGGCGAGGGTCTCCTCGACCCGCCCCGCACGCAGCAGGTGGACCGCCCGGGTCAGTGACAGGGAGGCGGCGTCGGCGGGGTCGTCGGCGACGGGGGCAGGGGTCGACGCGGAGGTGGCCGGGGTGGCCGGGGTGGCCGAGGTGGCCGAGGTGGCCGAGGTGCCGGCGGAGGTGAGGGCCGAGGTGGGGGCACCGTCGCCCGCGGTCGTGGCGGCGCGGTCGGCGAGGGGCCCGGTGGCCTGCACGGACCCGCTGGACCCGAGGTGGCTCAGCGGGCGGCGGCCCTGCTGGCCGTCGAGCTGGCCGTCGCGCGCACCCTCGAGCGGGGTCAGGTCCACGGGACCAGCGCCGAGCAGGCCCCTGCTCAGCGCGGCGGCGAGGTCGGCCGGCCCGGGCTGGCGGGCGGTCGGGCGGTGCTGCGGTGACCGCGCCGCCCCGGTGGGGCGCGCGGGCGCGGGTCGGGCCGCGGTGGCGGGCGCGTCGGCCGCGGGGCCGTCCGCCGGCGTGGTCCCCGCCACCGGCGTGGTCCCAGCCGCCGGCGGCGCGGGTCGGGGCGGCGTGGCCGCGGACGGCGCGGGTGCGGTCGACGGAGCGTCCTCGAGGTGCCGGCCGCCGGTCGCGGCGGCCGTGGTGGCCTGCATGGGCACAGGTTAGGAAGCGCGACGGCCCGGTGGTGGGCGTTCGCCGGGATTGGTGTCGCCGAGACGCGGGTCCTCCCGCAGCGGTCCAGTCAGGTCACGACCCAGGTGGGCCATCAGCGTCGCGGTGCACGGACCGGACAGCCGGTCGGCGCCCCGCGCACCGGGTCGGCCGACGGGCCCACCGCCGGTGGGGAGGGCGGGCGCGAAGCGCGGGCCGCGGTCGGCCGGCCCGACGCAGGCGCGCGCGACCGGCAGCAGGTCGGCGGCGAGGGCGTCGGGCAGCGTGCGGTCGAGTCCCGCTGCCCGGGCGACGTCCCAGCCGTGCACGGCGACCTCGAGCGCCGCCGCTGCCACCACGGTCGCCACGCCCAGGGAGCGGTCGGCCACCGCGACCACCTCGGCGCCGTCGTCCGGGCCCTCCGGGTCACCGCCGACGACCGAGCCCGCTGACTCCGCCGGGCCCGTCGGGCGTGGCGGGTCGCCGGGCGTGGCGTCCGCAGGCGTGGAGGGGCGACGCCCTGCACCGCGGCCGCCCGAGCGCACGGTGTGGGCCCGGGAGACCCAGGCGGTGAGCAGGAGGTCGGCCCGCCGGCGTACGTCGCGCACCTGCCCGACCGGGTCGGCCGGCGGATCGCACCACGGCGTGCCGGGCGGGGACGTCCGCGTCGGCCCCCCGGGATCCTGCGACGCGCCGGCACCCGGTGGGCGGGCCACCTCCACGTGACCACCGGCGGCCTCCGTGAAGGCGTCGAGGGAGTCGGCGAGGTGGGCGAGCAGCGTCTCGAGGTCCCACGCGGTGCACGGCGTCGGCGCCCGCAGCAGCCCGGGTCGTGAGGGCAGCGCCGCCTCCAGGTCGTGGAGCACGACCCGGGTGTGGGCCAGGGAGCGCTCCAGCAGCTCGACCGCCGGGTCGAGCTGCGAGGTCACCGGTGGCTCGCCGGCGCGGCGACGGCCCGGTCGACCGCCGGCGCGGGGTCGCCGGGCTCGTAGGTCGCGGGCAGCCGCGCGGGCAGCCCGAAGGCGGTGAAGTCGACCCCGAAGAAGGCCCTCACGTGGCGCACGCGGTCGGCGTCGAGCTCGACCACCTGGAGGTGGAAGGGCTCGAAGTCGCCCGCGGGGGTGCGCATGTAGAGACCGAAGGCGGGCTGGCCGTTGGCGGCGGTGGCCAGCATCGGCATGTCGTGGTGGCCGCCCGGGCACTGGCCGCCGATGAGGGCGCCGATGTTGTCGGCGCCGACGTACCACCCCGTGAAGGGCGGCATCTCCCAGATCGCGTCGGCGCGCAGCATGCTGACGATGCGGTCGACGTCCTTGCGCCAGAAGGCGTCGACGTAGGCCTCGAGCAGCCGCTCCTGGTCGCCGGTGAGGTCCTGCTCGACGGTGTCCTCGGTGAGGCCGCGCTGGGCCATCTGCGCGTGGGCGCGCTGGAGGGCGGAGTTGACCGCCGCGGGCGTGGTGTCGAGGGCGGCCGCGACCTCCGCGGCCGACCAGCGCAGCACGTCGCGCAGGATGAGCACGGCCCGCTGCCGGGCCGGGAGGTGCTGGAGCGCGGCCACGAAGGCCAGCCGGATGGAGTCGCGCTCGGCGACGACCACGGCGGCGTCGGGCACGGGCTCGAGCCAGGCGATCTCGTGATTCTCCTCCAGGGCGTCGCCGGCCGGCTGGTCGGAGGTGCCGAGGCCGGCCGGGAGCGGACGACGGGGTCGGCCCTCGAGGTTGGTCAGGCAGACGTTGGTGGCGATCCGGTAGAGCCACGTGCGCACCGACGATCGGCCCTGGAAGTCGGCCGAGGCGCGCCAGGCGCGCAGGAAGGTCTCCTGCACGAGGTCCTCGGCCTCGTGCACGGAGCCGCTCATCCGGTAGCAGTGGGCCAGCAGCTCGCGCTGGTAGCGCTCGGTGAGCGCGGGGAAGTCGGCGAGCTCGGCGCCTCCCGTCGTCGCCGCGGGTGTCGCCGCGGGTGTCGCCGCGGATGTCGCTGTCTCGGTCATGGCCTGGTCCCTCGTCGCCGTCGCCACCGTCATCGTGCGCTCCTGTCGTCCAGCAGTGTGCTCCCTCCCACCGACCGGCGTCGACGGTCGGACTCATCGCTGGGCGGCCGGTCGACGCGCGACGGGCCCCGGTGGGCGGGCCGGGCGGCCCGGGCCGGGAGCGCCGACCCGGCCCGGAGGCTGAGGGGGAGGCGTACGCCGACGCGGCCCGCACCGCCGGCACGGTGGGGCGCCGTCAGGAGCGGCGCGAGCGGCGCCATCATGGCCGCGGGTGGCACGATCGCCCACCCGCACCGCAGACCCGACCGGCATCCTCGACCCCGGAGTGCTTCCCCCGTGACCCGATCCTTCACGTTCCTCGTCAATCCCGCCTCGGGCGACGGCGCCGCACCCGAGGCGGTCCTGCCGGTCGCGCGGCTGCTGCGCGGGGCCGGCGCCCGGGTCGACGTCGCCTCCTCCTCGGGCCCGCAGGCGGTGGCGGCGCTCGTGGCCCGGGCCGTCGAGCGCGGTGACGTCGTCGTCGCCGTCGGTGGCGACGGCACGCTGTCGCACCTGGTCGGTGCGGTCTGCTCGGGGGGCGGGGTCGTCGGCGTGCTGCCCGCGGGTCGGGGCAACGACTTCGCCCGCATGCTGGGGCTGCCCACCGAGCCCGAGGAGGTCGCCGAGCTGCTGCTCCACGGGGCGGAGCGCTGCGTCGACCTGCTCTCCTGGCAGGCCCCCGGCGCGCCCGAGCGCCTGGTCGCCGGCTCGGTCTACAGCGGGGTCGACGCCCGCGCCGCCGCGCTGGTGGACCGGATGCGCTGGACGCCGAAGCCGCTGCAGTACCCCCTCGGCGCCGTCCGCGCCCTGGCGACCTACCAGCCCGGCCGCTTCCGCGTCGTCGTCGACGGCGTGGTCGCGGAGTACGCCGCGGCCACCGTCGTCGTCGCCAACTCCGGCTACTACGGCCAGGGCATGCGCATCGCCCCGTCCGCCCGCGTCGACGACGGGCTGCTCGACGTCGTCGTGGTCGAGGCGGCCTCGCGCCTGGAGCTGATCCGGCGCTTCCCGCGGATCTACGGCGGCTCCCACGTCGAGCTGCCCGAGGTCACGGTGCTCACCGGGCGACGCGTCGAGATCGCCGCCGACGCCCGTGCGTCGGTGCCGGTGGGCGCCGACGGCGAGGCCCTCGGGTCGCTCCCCGGTCTCGGCGGCCCGGCCGCCGTCGTCGAGCTGCGGCCCGGGGCGCTCCGCGTCGTCGGCTGAGACGACGGCCGCGCGCATCGCCTTGCCCCGCCCCGCCTTGTCCCGCTCCGCCTTGTCCCGCTCCGCTTTGCCCCGCTCGCCCTCACCTGCCTGCCCGGTCGCCCCCGGGGCCCCGTCACACCGGTCGCCTCTTCTGCCCGGGCGGTCCGCGCTCGGCAGTCGCCGGCGCTGGTGGCGGGCGCCGCGCGGGCTCAGAAGCCCCTCGGACGGCGACGTGTCTGCGGTTGAACGAACGTTCGATCAACCCCAGGACGCGTTCGTGCCAGGGGGCCGCGGGCCGTCGGTGGGGGTCGGCGGCGGGTGGCGGCCTCTGGTCTCGGGGCAGGACGCTGCGCAGGAGGTCGGGCAGGTCGCCGATCGACCCGTGGCCCCGGCGTCCGATCGAGCGCTCTTCGGGAGTCGACCCGCGATACCTGGTCCGGTCAGGACCGGAAGGACCAGACCAGAAGCTCGGTGGGCACCGCGGCGGTGACCTCGTGGGCCGGCTCGTCGACGAAGAGGAAGGCGTCGCCGGCCTGCACCGGCTCGGCCAGCGAGGAGCGCACCAGCGCGCCCCGGGACACGAAGGCGTGCACCCGCGCGGCCTCGGGCAGGGTCGTGGCCTCGCCCGTGCCGAGCCGCACGACGTCGAGCCGCGCCCCGGCCACGCCCGGCACCTCGAGCGAGGTGGCGTCGGGGTGCACGGCGTACGACGGCGTCGCGCCGGGCTCGTCGGGGCGCAGCCACACCTGCACGAAGCGCACCGGGCCCGCGCCGCTGACGGCGACCTCGCTGTGGCTCACGCCGGCGCCTGCGCTCAGCAGCGCCAGCGACCCGGCCTCGACGCGGACCGGCTCGGCGGCGGTGTCGTCGACCGTGTGGGAGTGCTCCAGCGCGCCGCTGACGACGTAGGTGACGATCTCCAGGTCGGTGTGGCGGTGGGCCTCGAAGCCGGTGCCGCCGCGCAGGTGGTGGTCGTCGTGGCACACGACCGGGCCGAACGAGAGCCGCTCGGGGTCGTAGTGCTCGCCGAAGGCGAAGGAGTGCTTCGTCTCCCGCCCCGCGGCCCGGCTGACGAAGCGGACAGTTCCCCGACGGATCTCGACGCTCACGGGCATCATTGTGCCCGTGCCGTCCCCCCACCGGCCCGGCGACGGGTCCCTGCCCGTGCTGCCCCCCGGTTTCGCCGTCGGCGTGGACGCCGACGGGCTCGGGCTGACCCGGGGCCCGGGGCCGCGCGACTGCGCCACCGCGGCCGCCGACGTTGGCCGGCTCGCCGGGCTCGGCGTGACCTCGGCCCGCGTCGCGCTCTCGTGGCCGCGGCTCCAGCCCAGCGGCGCGGGGCCCCTGGAGGAGACCGAGGCCCGCCACGTCGACCTGCTCCTCGACGCCCTGGCCGCCGCCGGGATCCGACCGTCGGTGACCCTTCACGACGGCGTGCTGCCCGAGCCGCTGCAGGCCGACGGCGGCTGGCTCAACCGCGCCACCGCCGACCGCCTCGCCGACCTCGCCGCCCTGGCCGGCGAGCGCTGGGGCGACCGCGTCGAGCACTGGGTGCCGGTGGACCAGCCCGCGCGGCTGCTCGTCGAGGGCCACATGACCGGTCGCGCGGCGCCCGGCCTCAGCCTCGCCTTCGACGCGCTCCCCGTGGCCCACCACCTGCTGCTCGCCCACGGGCGGGCCGTCCTCGCCCTGCGCGCCACCGCCCGCGGGCGCTCCCCGGTCGGGCCGACCGGCGGCGGCGCCCCCACCGGTCCCGGCCCCACCGATCCCGCGATCACCGACACCCTCGCCGGCCAGCCGGCCGACCCCCTGGTGGACCCGGCGGCCGCCGGGCCCAGCATCGGCTGCGCCAACCACCACGCACCCATGTGGCCCGCCAGCGAGGACGTCGCCGACGTCGCCGCCACCAAGCTCCACGACGCCCTGTGGAACGCGCTCTTCCTCGAGCCGATGCTGCTCGGCCGCTACCCCGTCGACCTCCAGCCCCTCCTCGAGGGCGTCGTGCGCGACGGCGACCTGGCCACCATCCGCCAGCCCCTCGACTTCTACGGCGTCACCTACGACAGCCCGCTCAAGATCGGCATCGCGGGGGAGGAGTCGGAGGTGCCCTTCGAGCGCTGCGAGCTGCTCGGCTACCCCGAGACCGACGCCGGCACCCCCGTCGTGCCCGACGCGCTGCGCGAGTGGCTCATCATGTTCCGCGCCCGCTACCGCGCCGCCCTCCCCCCGCTCCAGGTCACGCTCGCGCCCGCCCCGTACGTCGAGCCCGCGACCCTCGCCGACGCCGGCACCCCCGTGGCCACCACGCTCGCCCCCGATGGCCCTGACGGCCCTGACGGCTCTGACGGCCCCGACCTGCCCGTCGACCCCCGCACCAGCCGCCTCGAGGGCCACCTGCGGGCCGTGGCCACCGCGGTGCAGCGCGGCGTCGACGTCCGCGCCCTCCACGTCGGACCGCTGCTCGACCAGGCAGCGGCGTCCGCGACCGACGCCGGGCCCGCCGGCGCGCTCGCCCCGGTGGGCCTGCTGGCGGTCGACCCGGTCGACGGCGCGCGCACGCCGCGCCCGGCCTACCACTGGCTGGCCGCCGTCGTCGGTGCCCAGACCCGCTCCCTGGGCTGAGCGGCCGCCGCGCCCTGGCGGCGTCCCCGCGCGGCGCACCACCCGCGACGACGACCCGCGGCGACCCCGCCGGGGGCCACGCGTCGTTAGGCTGTCGCGCATGTCGTCCGAGACCCCGGGGTCCACCCCCACCCCCGAGCCCGGCTCCGACCCCGCGGCGCCCGTCGACGCGGCCGACCCGCTGGCCGACGCGCCGCCCGTGCCCCGCCGGATCGTCTTCGTGGTCGGCTCGGGCCGCAGCGGCACGAGCACCATGGCCGGCACCCTCCAGGCGCTCGGCATGCACGTGCCCCAGCCCGAGGTCGTGGCCGACGAGACCAACCCCAAGGGCTTCGGCGAGCCGCAGTGGGTCGTCGACTTCCACGACGAGCTGCTCAAGCGCTGCAACGTGCAGGTCTCCGACGGCCGGCCCTCGGCGTGGTTCGAGTCGGGCAAGCTGGCCACCTTCGGCCCGCTGCGCACCCGGCTGCACACCTGGCTGGAGGAGCAGTTCGTCGAGGGCGGGCCCGAGCTGGTCGTCAAGGACCCGCGCATGGCGTGGTTCCTCGGCCTGTGGCGCGCGGCCGCGCTGCGCTGCGACGCGACGCCGGCGTACGTCACCATGCTCCGCCCGCCGACCGAGGTCGTGGGGAGCAAGCAGAAGTACTACTCCTCGAAGTTCGGCGAGATCAGCCGCACCGCCGCCTGGGTCAACATGATGCTCCACACCGAGCGCTCCACGCGCGGCTCGGTGCGCGCCTTCGTGCGCTACGGCGACCTGCTGCAGGACTGGACGGTGCCGGTCTTCGGCGTCGGGCAGCGCTTCGACCTCGACGCGGTCAAGTCGGCCTCGGCAAACGACATCCGAGCGGTGCACCAGTTCATCGACCCCAACCTGCGCCGCGTGCAGCTGACCTGGGACGACGTCCAGGTGCCGCGCCGCCTGCGCGAGATCGCCCAGGAGTCGTGGGTGGCCCTCGACCGGCTCGCCGACGACGACGGCGACGTCGCCGCGACCCACGAGCGCCTCGACGAGCTGCGCGCCGCCTACGCCGAGCTCTACGACGAGTCGGCCGCCATCGCCGAGTCGGCCGCGCTCGCCGCCCGCCGCGAGGCCCTGGCCAAGGTCGCGCCTCCGCAGACCGCGAGCGACGGCGGGCGCGCCGACAAGGTGCCCCACAAGGTCCGCGCCCTGGTGCCGCCCTCGGTGCGCCGGGGCCTGCGCAAGGCCGCGGGCAGGTCGCGATGAGCCCGGTGCGTGGCGCCGACATCCCCTGCCTGGAGGGCGACCCGACCTACGACGTGCGCTGGCCGTGGCGCCAGGGCCGACTCACCCCCGGGCTGACCTGCGTCTTCCGGATGCGCAACGAGGCCCACAACCTGCCGTGGGTGCTGCCCGGGATGCTCGAGGCGGTGCAGCACGTCATCGTCGTCGACAACCTCTCCGACGACGGCACCGCCGAGGAGGCCCGCCGCATCGCCGACGAGCTCGGCGCCGGTGAGCGGCTCACCGTGCTCGACTACCCCTTCCAGGTCGCCCGGGCCGGCACCGAGCACCTGGCCACCCCGCCCGACTCGGTGCACTCGCTGACCCACTTCTACAACTGGTCGCTCTCCCAGGTCCGCACGTCCTACTCGATGAAGTGGGACGGCGACATGGTGCTCACCCGCGAGGGCGTCGCCCTGCTGGCCGACCTGTCGTGGCAGCTGGAGGAGTCGGGGGCCGTGGTCGCCCTGCCGCGCCACCCGCTCACCGTCGAGAGCGACTCGGTGGCCTGGCTCGACCTCGGCTACCGCTTCCTGGAGCCGTGGGTCTACCCGATGGGCCCGGAGTTCACGTTCGTCAAGGCCTTCGAGTGGGAGGTGCGCGAGTTCCCCGACGACTCCGACCGCATCATCGCCCCCGAGGGGATGGTCGTGGAGCTGAAGTGGCTCGACCGCGACGAGTTCACCCACTGGACCTCGACCACCGACTTCGACTCCTCCCGCGCCCCCCGCAAGCGGCGCGAGTGGGAGGTCTTCACCGCCCTGAGCGAGGGCCGCGGCGAGGAGCTGCTCGGCTTGCACCGCATCGAGGCGCCCCCCGGCGTGCACGTGATCGACCACGTGACCCGCACCTGGCTGCCCCAGGCCCCCCGCCCGCTCGTGCGGCGCCGCGGCCGCTTCAACGTCTGAGCCGAGGGGTCCGGCTGCCGCCGCTCAGGGCCGGCGGCCCATCCCCCGCACGGTGAACCCGTGCTCGCGCCACAGCGCGGCGTCGAGGGCGTTGCGCCCGTCGAGCAGCTGCTTGCGCCGCACGACCCGGCCCACCTCGGCCACGTCGACCTCGCGGTAGTCGCCCCACTCGGTGAGGTGCAGCAGCAGGTCGGCGTCGCGGCAGGCCTCGAGCGGGGAGTCGGCGTAGGTCAGCGTCGGGTACGCCGCGCGCGCCGTGCCGCCCGCGGCGGGGTCGTGCACGGTGACGGTCGCGCCGCGCAGGTGCAGCCTGCCGGCGATCGAGAGCGCCGGTGAGTCGCGCACGTCGTCGCTGTCGGGCTTGAAGGCCGCGCCCCACACCGCGATCCGGGTCCGGGTGACGCTGCCGCCGAGCAGGGCGGTCGACAGCTGCACGACGCGCTGGCGCTGGCGCTGGTTGATGGCGTCGACCTGGCGCAGGAAGGACATGGTGTCCTCGACCCCGAGCTCCCCGGCGCGGTGGACGAAGGCGCGGATGTCCTTGGGCAGGCAGCCGCCCCCGAAGCCGATCCCGGCGCGCAGGAAGCGGTGGCCGATGCGGGCGTCGTGGCCCAGCGCCTCGGCGAGGTCGACGACGTCGGCGCCGGCGGCCTCGCAGACCTCGCTGACGGCGTTGACGAAGGAGATCTTGGTGGCCAGGAACGCGTTGGCGGCGACCTTGACCAGCTCGGCGGTCGCGAGGTCGGTGACCACCAGCGGGCAGCCGGCGTCGACCTGCGGGGCGTAGAGCTCGCGCAGCAGCTTCTCGGCGCGCTCGGAGGCCACGCCGACCACGACCCGGTCGGGGCGCAGGGTGTCGGCGATCGCGAAGCCCTCGCGCAGGAACTCCGGGCTCCAGGCCAGGTCGACGTCGTCGGGGGCCGGGCAGCGCGCGGCCAGGGTGGCCGCCAGCGAGGCGGCCGTGCCGACCGGCACCGTGGACTTGCCGACGACCAGGGCGGGCCGGTCGAGGTGGGGCGCCAGCGACGCCACCGCGGCCTCCACGTGGGAGGTGTCGGCGCCGAGGCTGTCGCCGCGCTGCGGGGTGCCGACGCAGACGAAGTGCACGTCGCCGAAGGCCCCGGCCTCGGCGTAGGAGTCGGTGAACCGCAGTCGCCCCGAGGCCACGTGGCGCGCCAGCAGCTCGGCCAGGCCCGGCTCGTGGAAGGGCACCCGGCCGGTCTGCAGCGCCGCCAGCCGCGCGGGGTCGACCTCGACGCCGAGCACCTCGTGGCCCAGCTCGGCCATGCAGGCCGCGTGGGTGGCACCGAGGTAGCCGCAGCCGATCACCACGAGGCGCCGGCGCGACTCCGGCGGCAGCTCGACGGTGCCGGTGCCGGTGGCGGGGGAGGGCCGGCCCGTCGGCCGGTCGGTCGCGGGCGTCGCCGGGAGGGTCATGGCCCCAGTCAGACGCCCCCGCGGATCAACGAGGTGACAGCGCCACGGCCAGGCGACGAACGATCTCCGACAGCCGGGTGGCGCTGGTCGCGACGTTGAGCCGGGCGTGACCGACCAGCCCGGGGTGGTAGTCGTGGCCGGGCGCCAGCCGCACCCGCCCGCGCTCCAGCGCCACCGCGGCCGGGTCGTCGTGGCCGGAGGACCGCAGGTCGAGCCAGGCGAGGTAGGTCGCCTCCAGCGGCCTCATCCGCGCCGCCGGCAGGTGCTCGGCCAGCAGGTCGGCCAGCAGGCTGCGCTGCTCGTCGAGGCGCACCAGCAGCGCGTCGAGCCACGCGTCGCCCTCGGTGTAGGCCGCCACCGAGGCCACCACGCCGAGGGAGGACCACGAGTCGTTGCGCACCATCGGCACGGCCGTGAGCCGGGCGTGGGTGGCGGCGTCGCCGCTCACCACCTGCGCGCACTTCAGCCCCGCGGTGTTGAAGGCCTTGCTCGCCGCCACCAGGGCCACGGCGTGGTCGGCGGTGCCCTCCAGCGAGAGGTACGGCACGTGCTCGGCGCCGGGCAGCACCAGCGGCGCGTGGATCTCGTCGCTGACCACCCGCGCCCCGTGGCGCACCACCAGGTCGCGCACGGCCTCCAGCTCCGCGCGGGTGTGCACGTGGCCGCAGGGGTTGTGCGGCTGGGTCAGCAGCAGGGTGCGCGCCCCGCGCTCCAGCAGCCGCTCGAGGTGGTCGAGGTCGAGCGCGTAGGCGTCGCCGTCGGGGGTCACCGGCAGGTCCCACCGCTCGCGTCCGGTCACCCCGGGCAGGTCCAGCTGGGGTGCGTAGGCCGGCAGCGGCAGCACCACGGGGCCGGGGTCGCTCAGCGCGTCGAGCACCAGCCGCACCCCGGCGCTGACGTCGACGGTCGGCAGCACCAGCCCGGGGTCGACCTCCCACCCGTGGCGGCGCCGCGCGAACCCGGCGTACGCCGCGCCGAGCGCGCCGCCGTCGTGCTCGAGCGCGGGGTAGCCGGTCACGCCGCGCTCCACCGCCTCGTGCAGGGCGCGGGTGATGGCCGGCGCCACCGCGTAGTCCATCTCGGCCACCCAGGCCGGCAGCACGTCGTCGGGCACGGCCCACTTGTTGACCAGCGCGGCGCGCGCCTCGGCGTCGGTGAGGTCGCGGATCATGCCCCGACGCTAGCGTCCGGGGCCCGGCGGTCCGCTGCCGTCGCTCACGCGTCGCGCAGGTCGTCGCGCAGGACACGCTTGAGCAGCTTGCCGCTCTGGTTGCGCGGCAGCTCCCCGACCAGGTGCACCCGCTTGGGCACCTTGAAGGCGGCCAGCCGGGTCCGGGCGTGGGCGACGAGCTCGTCGGGCTCGACGGTGTGTCCCTCGCGGACCACGACGACGGCGGTGACGGCCTCGATCCAGCGGTCGTCGGGCATGGCGACGACGGCGACCTCGGCCACGGCCGGATGGGTGTAGAGGGCGTCCTCGACCTCGCGGGAGGCCACCAGCACCCCGCCGGTGTTGATGACGTCCTTGATCCGGTCGACGACGGTGAGGTAGCCCTCGGCGTCGCGGGTGACCATGTCGCCGGAGTGGAACCACCCGTCGACGAAGGCCTCCGCGGTGGCCTCGGGCTTGCCCCAGTAGCCCGTGCACAGCTGCGGGGAGCGGTAGAGCAGCTCGCCGGCGGTGCCGGGCTCGACGTCGGCGCCGGTCTCGTCGACCACCCGGGCCTCGACGAAGAGCACGGTGCGACCGCACGAGTCGGGGCGCTCGGCGTGCTCCTCGGGGCCGAGCACGGAGGCCAGCGGCCCGATCTCGCTCTGCCCGAAGCAGTTGTAGAACGCCAGCCCGGGCAGTCGCTCCTGGAGGCGGGCCAGCACGGGCCCGGGCATGATCGAGGCGCCGTAGAAGGCCTTGCGCAGCGAGGACAGGTCGCGGGTGGCGAGGTCGGGGTGGTTGGCCAGCGGCACCCATACGGTGGGGGCGAGGAAGAGCGCGCCGTGGCCGTGCTCCTCGACGCGGCGCAGCACCTCGGGCACGTCGGGGCGCGGCATCAGGTGGTTGGTGGCGCCGACGGCGAGGTAGGGCAGCAGGAACACGTGCATGCCGGCGGAGTGGTAGAGCGGCATGCAGTGCAGCGGGTCGTCGCCCTCGTGGCAGGCCAGCGCGACGACGGTGGAGACGTACTCGTGCACCAGCGCGCGGTGGGTCATCATCGCGCCCTTGGGAGCCGAGGTCGTGCCGGAGGTGTAGAGCAGCTGCACCAGGTCGGTGTCGGCGACGGGCTGCGGCAGGTCGAGCCTCGGCACCTCCCCGCTCGCCCACCGCTCCAGCATCGCCCCGTCCTCGCCGTGCAGCGCGTGCACCTGCTCCACCGAGGTGGTCGCGCGCACGGCCTCGACCCCCGCCCGGAGGGCGGGGTCGACCAGGGCGACCCGGGCGCCGGAGTCGGTGAGCAGGTAGGCCAGCTCGTCGCCGGCGAGGGCGTAGTTGACCGGCACGTGCACGAGCCCGGCGCGGGCGCAGCCGAGGAAGGCCAGCAGGTAGGCGTCGGAGTTGGCGCCCACGGTGGCCACGCGGTCGCCGCGCTCCAGGCCCAGGGTCAGCAGGTGCGCCGCGGCCCGGGTCACCGCGGCGTCGAGGTCGGCGTAGGTCCAGCGGCGCTCGTCGAAGACCAGCGCGGTGCGCGCGGCCCAGCGCAGGGCGGAGCGGCGCAGCACGTCGTCGACGGTGCTGGAGCGGACGTCGGGGCTCACGGGGTCTCCTGGGGTGGACGACTGGGGTGGACGACTGGGGCGGACGACCGGGGTGGACGACCGGGGTGGCGGCACGGTGGCCGGCGACGGGCGTGACGCACGTCATGCCGCGGACGGTACCAACTCATAACAGTCAGCGTTGACCGTCATCGCCCGCGCCTCCTACCGTGGCCGGACACCGACCCGAGGAGACTCCCCGTGCCCGCAGACCCCACCCCCGCGTCCTCCGCCGCAGGAGCCGCCCCGCTCGCCGGCCGCACCCTGCTGATGTCGGGCGGCAGCCGCGGCATCGGCCTGGCCATCGCGCTGCGCGCGGCCCGCGACGGCGCCAACGTGGTGATGCTGGCCAAGACCGCGGAGCCCGACCCGCGCCTGGAGGGCACGGTGCACACCGCCGCGGCCGAGATCGAGGCCGCCGGCGGCCAGGCCCTCGCGGTGGTCGGCGACGTGCGCAACGAGGAGGACGTGCGGTCGGCCGTCGACCAGGCCGTCGAGCGATTCGGCGGCATCGACGTCGTGGTCAACAACGCCTCCGCGCTCGACCTGTCGTCGACCAGCGACATCGCGATGAAGAAGTACGACCTGATGATGGCCATCAACGCCCGCGGCACGTTCCTGCTGTCGAAGACCGCGCTGCCGTGGCTCGAGCGCTCCGACCACGCCCACGTGCTGACGCTCTCGCCACCGCTCGACCTCGACCCGCGGTGGGCGGGGAAGTACCTCGCCTACACGATGGCGAAGTACTCGATGAGCCTGGTCACCCTCGGCCTCGCCGAGGAGCTCAAGGACCGCGGCATCGCCGCCAACTCGCTGTGGCCGCGCACCATGATCGCCACCGCTGCCGTGCGCAACCTGCTCGGCGGCGACGAGGCCGTCGCCCGCTCGCGCACCCCCGAGATCGTCGCCGACGCCGCCCACGCGATCCTCGCCCGCGACCCGCGCGCCTGCACCGGCCACTTCTACATCGACGACCAGGTGCTCGCCGAGGAGGGCGTCACCGACCTCTCGGGCTACCGCGCCGGCCCCGGCGACGGCCCCCTCGAGGCCGACCTGTTCCTCGACCCGCTGGACTGAGCGTGGCCGGCGACGGCGGCGGGGGTCCCCGCGGGAGCGGCGGCGTCCGCGGGGGTGGTGACGGCGTCGGCGGTGGTGGCGGGGGCGCCCTCGGCAATGGCGACGGGGGCCCGGGCCGGGCTGATCGGATCGACCGTCCCGGTCGGGCTGACAGCCGTGGCCGCGGGGACGCTGTGGGCGGTGTGGGCGGTGTGGGCGGTGCGGGCGGCGCGGGCGCTGCTCGCCGAGCTGGGGGCGTGGCCGGAGCGGGAGGCGCGGGCGGATCGGCGGCCGGGCGTGCCACCCGCCGTCCGAGCCTGGTCACCCGCCAGCAGGTGCTCGACGCGGCCGTGCGGGCGCTGGTCGAGCACGGCTACGCCGGCGCCTCGACACTGCGCATCCAGCAGCTGGCCGGGGTGTCGCGGGGGCGTCTGCTGCACCAGTACCCCTCCCGCGACGACCTGCTCGTCGCCGCCGTCGCCCACCTCGCCACGGCCCGGATCGCCGCCCTCGGCGCCCGGACGACGTGGCCGGCCGACCCCGGGGAGCGGATCGACGCCGCCGTCGCGGTGCTGTGGTCGACCTACCGCGAGGACTACTTCTGGGCTGCGACCGAGCTCTGGCTCGCCGCGCGTCACACCCCCGCCCTCGCGCAGGCGCTGCGCCCCGCCGAGCGCGCGGTCGGCGAGCAGGTGCGCGCCGCGACCGACCGCATGCTCGGCGCCGACCTCGTGGCGCTCCCGTCGTACGCCGCGACGCGGGAGCTGCTCAACACCAGCATGCGCGGCGTCGCGCTCACCTACGCCTTCGACCACCGGCCCGCCGCCACCGACCCCCACGTGGGCCTCTGGTCCACCCACGCCCGCGCGGCCCTGCTCGGCTGACCCCGCGACCCCGTCGGCCTGTGCGGGGCTGGGCCGACAGGTGCGGGTTTCGCCAGCCGACCGGTGGAACCCGCCGCGCCGTACCGGTGCCGCAGCGGAGTGGCGGCATACGACGAGCTCAGGGCGGGTGGACCTGCCGTTCGCCGCCACTTCCCGCACGCCGGCCCCCGCCGCGCGAGACCGCGCGCGCGGCAGCCGGAGTCCCACCAGCCACCTGCGTCCCACCTGTCGGCGCGGACCCGCACTGGTCGGCCCACGCACGGGCCGACCAGTGCGGGTGTCGCCAGCCGACTGGTGAAACCCGCAGCAGCCTCAGAGCCCCGCCGCCACCCGGGTCCCCTGCTCGATGGCGCGCTTGGCGTCGAGCTCGGCGGCGACGTCGGCGCCGCCGACGAGGTGGGCGGTGACGCCGGCGGCGACGAGGTCGTCGTAGAGGTCGCGCACCGACTCCTGGCCGGCGCAGAGCACGACGTGCTCGACGGGGAGCACGGTCTCGACGCCGTCGACGGAGTAGTGCAGGCCGGCGTCGTCGACGCGGTGGTAGGTGGCGCCGGCGACCTGGGTGACCCCCGACTGCTTGAGCACGGCGCGGTGGGCCCAGCCGGAGGTCTTGCCGAGGTCCTTGCCGATCATCGTGGTCTTGCGCTGCAGCAGGGTGACCTCGCGCCGCGGCTCGCGGGGCTTGCGCTCGGTGAGTCCGCCGCGGTGCAGGGAGGGGTCGCCGACGCCCCAGTGGGCCAGCCAGTCGTCGAGGTCCTCGCTGGGGTCGTGGGTCAGCCAGACGCTCACGTCGACGCCGATCCCGCCGGCGCCGACGACGGCGACGCGGCGCCCGGGCACGACGCGACCGGCGAGCACGTCGGCGTACGACACGACGCTGGGGTGCTCGACGCCCTCGAGGTCGGGCACGCGCGGGGTGACGCCGGTGGCGACGACGACCTCGTCGAAGCCGGCGAGGTCGGCGACCCCGGCGCGGGTGGAGAGGCGCACGTCGACGCCGAGCACGTCGAGGCGGCGGCGGTAGTAGCGCAGCGTCTCGGCGAAGTCCTCCTTGCCGGGCACGGCCATGGCCAGGCGGAACTGCCCGCCCAGCTCGGGGCCGGCCTCGAAGAGGGTGACGGCCAGCCCGCGCTCGGCGGCGGAGACGGCGGTGGCGAGCCCGGCGGGCCCGGCGCCGACGACGGCGACGCTGGCGCGGCGGCGGGTGGGGGTGAGCAGCAGGGTGGTCTCGCGACCGGCGCGGGGGTTGACCAGGCAGGAGGCCTTCTGGTTCTTGAAGGCGTGGTCGAGGCAGGCCTGGTTGCAGGCGATGCAGGTGTTGATCTCGTCGGCGCGGCCCTCGGCGGTCTTGAGCGCGAACTCGGGGTCGGCCAGCAGCGGGCGGGCCATCGAGACGAGGTCGGCCTCGCCGGCGGCCAGCACGGCCTCGGCCAGGTCGGGGGTGTTGATCCGGTTGGAGGCGCAGACCGGCACCGACACGGCTGCCTTGAGCCGGGCGGTCATCGAGCGCCACGCCCCGCGCGGCACCTGCGTGATGATGGTGGGCACGCGGGCCTCGTGCCAGCCGATGCCGGTGTTGAGCACGGTGACGCCGGCCTGCTCGAGCAGGTGGGCCAGCTCGACGGTCTCCTCCCAGCTCTGGCCGTCCTCGACCAGGTCGAGCAGCGAGATGCGGTAGACGATCGGGAGGTCGTCGCCGACGACCTCGCGGGCGCGGCGCACCACCTCGACCGGGAAGCGCATCCGCTTGCTGGCCGAGCCGCCCCACGCGTCGGTGCGGTCGTTGGTGCGCGCGGCGAGGAACTGGTTGATGAGGTAGCCCTCGGAGCCCATGATCTCGACGGCGTCGTAGCCCGCCTCACGCGCCAGGCCGACGGCGTCGGCGAAGTCGGAGGCGGTGCGGTCGACGGTGCGCGTCGACATCGCCGAGGGCGTGAAGGGCGTGATCGGCGACTTGCGCCTCGAGGCGGAGGCACTGAAGGGGTGGTAGCCGTAGCGGCCCGCGTGCAGCACCTGCAGCGCGATCGCCCCGCCCTCCTCGTGCACCGCGCCGGTGACCTGGTGGTGGCTGCGGGCCTGGCGCCGCGAGGTCAGCTCGGAGGCGAAGGGCTTGAGCCAGCCGCGCCGGTTGGGGGCGTAGCCGCCGGTGACGATGAGGCCGGTGCCGCCGCGCGCACGCTCCCGGAAGTACGCCGCGAGCGCCGGCAGGTCCCGCGCGCTGTCCTCCAGGCCGGTGTGCATGGAGCCCATGACGATCCGGTTGCGCAGCGTCAGCGCGTCGGCGCCCGCGCCGAGGGTGAGCGGGGAGAGCAGCAACGGGTGCCGGGGCTGCTCGGGCTGCTCGGGCTGCGGGGTCTGGGCGGTCATCGGTCGTCCTCCGTGGTGGGGCGGGTGTGGGCGTCGAGGTACTCCTCGAGCCACTGGGTCCAGAACTCCTCGAGCCGCACGCCGCCGCGCAGCACGAGGTACTGGTCGAGGGCCAGGCCGGTGAGGCGGCCGGGCTCGGGGTAGTCGCGCTTCATCAGCTGGCGGTAGTGGTCCAGGCGCAGGTGGTGGTCGGCCAGGTCGGCGCGCACGACGTCGAGCACGGCCTCGCGCTCGCCGAAGGAGGCGCCGCGCAGCTTGACGGCCAGCTCCGAGCGCATCGGCTCGGGCCCGACGGGGGTGGCCAGCCACGCGGCGAGCGCCTCGCGCCCGGCCGCGGTGACGGCGTACTCCTTCTTGTCGGGGCGCCCGGCCTGCGGCACGGGGGTGGCCTCGACCCAGCCGTCGGCCTCCATGCGGGCCAGCACGCGGTAGATCTGCTGGTGGGTGGCCGACCAGAAGAAGCCGATCGAGCGGCTGAAGCGCCCGGCGAGCTCGAGTCCGGCCGCGGGCTGCTCGCGCAGCGCGACGAGGAGGGCGTGCTCGAGGGCCATGCGGCCATGGTGACGTACCTATGCAACGAGTTGCAAGAGGGGGGGTTCGTCACCCTCCGGAGGACCCCCGACGTGTTCCTGGGACGTGACCGGCGTCCCGGCGCGGACCCGTCGTGACCGCGACCGGCCCGGCGCGACCTACGATTCGTCCATGCTGCTGCGCCGGACGGCCTCCCTCGTGTCCCTGCCCCTCGTGCTGCTCGCCGTCTCCTGCGCCCCGGTCGAGGAGTCCGGCAGCGCGGGCGGGTCCGGCGACGACACCTCCTCGGCTCAGGCCACGCCGGCCGCCGACCTCGACCCGGCCGAGTGCGCCGCGGGCGCGACCCTGGTCTCCGACGGCACGCTGACCGTCGGCACCGACTCCCCGGCCTACGACCCGTGGTTCACCGACAACGACCCCACCAACGGCGAGGGCTTCGAGTCGGCGGTGGCCTACGAGGTCGCCGACCGCCTGGGCTTCGGCGCCGACGAGGTCACCTGGCAGACGGTGCCCTTCAACTCCAGCTACAAGCCGGGCCCCAAGGACTTCGACCTCGACATCAACCAGATCTCGATCACCCCGGCCCGCGCCGAGGTCGTCGACTTCTCCTCCGGCTACTACTCCGCCGCCCAGGCCGTCATCGCCCTCGAGGGCACCGCCGGCGCCGAGGCCACCAGCCTGGAGGACCTGCAGGGTCTGCGGCTCGGCGCGCAGACCGGCACCACCTCGCTCACCGCGATCCGCGACGTCATCCAGCCGGAGGCCGACGCCGTGGTCTTCGAGGACACCAATGCCGCCAAGCAGGCCCTGCAGAACGACCAGGTCGACGCCGTGCTCGCCGACCTGCCCACCGCCTTCTACATCTCCGCCGTCGAGATCCCCGACAGCGTGCTCGTCGGGCAGTTCCAGCCCGAGACCGGGGAGCAGGAGGAGTTCGGGATGCTCTTCGAGAAGGGCAGCGACCTCGTGCCCTGCGTCGACGCCGCGCTGGCCCAGATGGACGACGACGGCACCCTGGCCGACCTCGAGCAGCGCTGGCTCTCCGACGTCGTGGACGTCCCCCAGCTCCAGTGACGTCCCCGACCGGCGCTCCCGCGGGCGGCGCCACCTGGACCCCGAGCGAGCGCGAGCTCGAGCGGCGCGCCGTACGCCGTGCCCTGCGCCGCCGCTCGATCGGCGTCGCGACCACGGCGCTGGTCGTCTTCTTCGCCGGCCTGGGCCTGCTGCTGGTGACCTCGCCGGGCTGGGAGCGGGTGCGCGAGTCGTTCTTCAACGGCTTCCACGCCCGCGCCTCGCTGCCCGACATCGCCGACGCCTTCCTCATCAACGTCGCGATGTTCATGATCGCCGAGCCGATCATCCTGGTGCTCGGGCTGCTCATCGCGCTGGCGCGCGGCGCCCGCGCACCGGTGCTGGCGCCGCTGCGGCTGCTCGCGGTGGCCTACACCGACGTGGTGCGCGGGATCCCCACGCTGCTGCTCGTGCTGCTGATGGGCTTCGGCATGCCGGGCCTGCAGCTGCAGGGCCTGCCGACCAGCCCGTTCTTCTGGGCCACCACGGCCCTGGTGATCTCCTACAGCGCCTACGTCGCCGAGGTCTTCCGCTCCGGCATCGAGTCGATCCACCCCAGCCAGATCGCCTCGGCCGAGGCGCTGGCGCTCTCGCGCACCCAGACCATGCGCTTCGTCGTCGTGCCGCAGGCCGTGCGCCGCGTCGTGCCGCCGCTGCTCAACGACTTCGTCTCGCTGCAGAAGGACACCGCCCTGGCCTCCACGATCGGTGTCTTCGAGGCGGTCTTCGTGGCCCGCGACTACACCAACTACAACTTCAACTACACCCCCTACGTCGTCGTGGCCCTCTTCTTCGTCGCCCTCACCATCCCGCTGGCCCGGCTCACCGACGCCCTCGGTCGCCGCTACGCCCGGCGCGAGCGGACCGGTGCCCTGTGAGCGGCGCTGTGACCGGCCCTGTGACCGGCCCGGCGGGCGGGACCGCGCGCGGCGGCGTCGAGCCGCTGCTCGAGGCGACCGGCCTGCGCAAGTCCTACGGCGAGCGCGTCGTGCTGGCCGACGTGTCGCTGCGCGTGCAGCCCCACGATGTCATCTGCCTGATCGGCTCCTCGGGCTCGGGCAAGTCGACGCTGCTGCGCTGCCTCAACCTGCTCGAGGACGTCGACGACGGCTCGATCGTCTTCGAGGGCCGCGAGGTCTCCGACCCCCGCGTCGACCCGCGCGAGGTGCGCCGGCGCATGGGCATGGTCTTCCAGGCCTACAACCTCTTCCCCCACCTCAGCGTGCTCGACAACTGCACCCTCGCCCCGCGCCGCGTGCACGGCCTCGGCCAGGCCGAGGCGGAGACCCGCGCCCGCGACCTGCTCGCGCAGTTCGGGCTCTCCGAGCACGCCGGCAAGCACCCCGACAAGCTCTCCGGCGGCCAGCAGCAGCGCGCGGCGCTGGTGCGCGCGCTGTGCACGCAGCCGACCCTGCTGCTGCTCGACGAGATCACCGCGGCGCTCGACCCCGAGCTGGTCGGCGACGTGCTCGCCATCGTGCGCGACCTGGCCGAGGCCGGCACCACCATGGTGCTGGCCACCCACGAGATGGCCTTCGCCCGCGAGGTCGCCACCTCGGTCTGCTTCCTCCACGAGGGCCGCATCCTCGAGCAGGGCCCGCCCGCCGAGATCTTCGCCGACCCCCGCGAGGAGCGCACCCGCCAGTTCCTGCGGCGCGTCCTGCCCGGCTGACCCGGAGGCTCCCCGCTCCGCCGCCGCAGGCCGGATCGCGCCATGGCGTGGCTGGAGCGCACCGATCGCGCGATTGCGCCGGCGGCGGGCTGGGGACGGCGCGGTGTGCGTGGCTGGTGCGTTCGCGGGCGGCCCCGGCCTGCTCGAACCGCGCAATCGCGCTGGACGACCCCACGCTCAGCCGGGTGGGCGCGTCGTGCGGTGTGCGCGGCTGCCGCAGTCCTCGGCGGCCCCGGCCTGCGCAACCGGCGCGATCGCGCTGGACGGCCCCACCCGCGGCCCGGTCCCCGACCCGATCCCGACCGCGCCCCGCCCACCACCCGACCGTGACACCACTTCTGTCAGCATCTGGGGCATGATGCGCGCATGAGCTACGAGCTGGGTCAGGGCACGGGACCACTGCGGGGCGTGAAGGTCGTGGAGATCGCGGGCATCGGGCCGGGCCCGCACGCCTGCATGATCCTGGCCGACCTGGGCGCCGACGTGATCCGGGTCGAGCGTCCGGGGGGCCAGGTGCTCAGCGGCGGGAGTCACGACCTGCTCAACCGCGGCCGGCCCAGCGTCGCGCTCGACCTGAAGAGCCCCGAGGCGGTGCAGACCATGCTCGACCTCGTGGCGAGCGCCGACGTGCTGGTCGAGGGCATGCGCCCCGGCGTCACCGAGCGCCTCGGCCTCGGCCCCGACGACTGCCACGCCCGCAACCCGCGCCTGGTCTACGCGCGCATGACCGGCTGGGGCCAGACCGGCCCGCTGGCCCACGCGGCCGGGCACGACATGAACTACATCGCCATCACCGGCGCCCTCTTCGGCCTCGGCCAGGACCCGTCGCGACCGCACTTCCCGACCAACCTCGTCGGCGACTTCGGCGGCGGGTCGACGTACCTCGTCATCGGGATCCTCGCCGCCCTCCTCGAGGCGAGGGGGAGCGGGCGGGGCCAGGTCGTCGACGGCGCGATCGTCGACGGCACCGCCCACGTCAACGCCATGACCACCGCCTTCGTCGGCGCGGGCATCTTCCGCGAGGAGCGCGCGGCCAACCTCCTCGACGGCGGCGCCCCCTACTACGACGTCTACGAGACCTCCGACGGCCGCCACATGAGCGTCGGCGCCCTCGAGCCGCAGTTCTTCGACGCCCTCGTCACCCTGCTCGGCGTCAAGGAGACCTGCCCCGGCCAGCACGAGCTGGAGCGCTACGACGAGATGCGCGCCCTCTTCGCCGACACCTTCCGCAGCCGCACCCAGGCCGACTGGGTCGAGCTCTTCGAGGGCACCGACGCCTGCGTCGCCGGGATCATCCCGGTCACCGAGGCCAAGGACCACCCCCACCTCGCCGCCCGCGGGACCCTCGTCGAGCACGAGGGCCGCCTCCAGCCGGCCCCCGCGCCCCGCTTCTCCCGCACCGAGGCCACGCTCTCCACGCCCCCGCCCGACAAGGCCGGCCGCCACACCCGCGACGCGCTCGCCGCGTGGGGCGTCGCCGACGTCGACGGCCTGCTCGCGCGCGGCGTCGCGGTGCAGGCCGACTGACCCGGGGGTCGCACGCCCGCTGACGTTCCGGGGAACCGCCGGCCGGTCGTGCGCGTCCGTTGGGGACAGGCCGCGACGAGGCGGCAGGCGACGACCCGTGGGGTGGCGATGGTGCAGGTTCGAAGGGCGGTCGGGACGGGCGCCGTGCACGGATCGAGACGTCGGAGGTCGCGCCGCGGAGGTCGTCTCGAGCACGTGGGGGCGTCCGGTGTCGTGGTCCTGCTCGCGGCTCTGGTCGCCTGCGGCGCCGAGGACCCCTCCGTGGAGGACCGGGGGGCGAGCCCCGTCGAGACCGGCCCTGTCCTCACGCCTGCTGGCGCATGGGAGAGCTACCCCTCGGCCGAGGTCGGGGGCGTCCTCACCCAGCGTGAAGGCTGCCTGCTCCTCGGCAGCGAGGTCGTCGTCTGGCCCGTCGGCACGACCTGGGACGAGGAGGCCGGGGAGGTCGGGCTGAGCGACGGCACCAGCGCCGTTCTCGGCGAGGGGTTCCGCGGAGGAGGGGGTCACTACGAGGCCGCCACCGACCTTGCTGACGTGCTCGACTCCGCCGCGGTCGCCGAGCTCGTCGCGGCGTGCGTCGATCGCACCTCGGCCGACGGCATCGTTCTCGTCGGCCCCTGAGCAGGTCGCTGGGTGACGGGGGCCCGCGGGGAGGGCGCGGAGCCGTGCAGCCCCAGGACCCTGTCGCGCTCGCCCGCCGGTGCCAGCCCCTCGCCCGGCGCCCGGCACACTGGCCCCGTGAAGCCGTTCCTCTTCCTCGGCACCCGCGCGGAGGACCTCGCCGCCGACGGTGAGTACGACGCGGTCCTGCGCTGCACCGGCCTGGCCGAGCGCGAGCTGCGCCGCGTGCGCCTGGAGCGCGAGTCGCTCCTCGACGCGCTCGGCGGGCCGGTCGACCTCGACGCCTGGTCGGGCATCGTGCTCGGCGGCGGGCCCTACAACGTCAGCGACCCCGTCGAGGCCAAGAGCACCGCGCAGCGCCGGGCCGAGGCCGAGCTGGCCGACCTCGCCGAGCGGGTCGTCGCGGCCGACCACCCCTTCCTCGGCGCCTGCTACGGCATCGGCACCCTCGGCGTGCTGCGCGGCGGACTGGTCGACCGCTCCCACCCCGAGCCGATCGGGGCGCAGACCATCACCCTCACCGAGGCCGGACGCGCCGACGCGCTCTTCGGGGGCCTGCCCGACCGTTTCCAGGCCTTCCTGGGCCACAAGGAGGCGGTGGCCCGCCTGCCCGAGGGGGCGGTGCTGCTGGCGTCGTCGGCGACCTGCCCGGTGCAGGCCTTCCGGCTGGGCGAGCGGGTCTGGGCCACGCAGTTCCACCCCGAGCTCGACGTCGAGGGCATCTGCACCCGCATCGAGGTCTACGCCGAGCACGGCTACTTCGAGCCCGGCGGCGCCGCCACCCTCCAGGCCCGCGCCCGCGCCGCCGTTGTCACCGAGCCGCAGCGGCTGCTCACCCGCTTCGTCGAGCTCTTCGCCCGCGACTGACCCCGCCCCGGCCGGCCCGCGACCCCGGCCCGCCCCGGCCCGCGACCCCGGCCCGCCCCCGCCCAGCCGCAGCGTCCCCGGCGTACGGGCAGTGAGGCAGACCTCTTGCTGAACATCTGTCAACAAGGCCCGGACCGGGCTACCGTCGGCCCATGAGCAGCGAGACCAGCGCCCCTGCGACCGGCACCCGCGAGTCCACCTCCGCCAGGCCCCCCGGCGGGGTCGAGCACGTCGACGTCCTCATCGTCGGCGCCGGCCTCTCGGGCATCGGCGCGGCCTGCCAGCTGCGCGCGGGCCACCCCGGTCGCAGCGTGGCGGTGCTGGAGAGCCGCGGGGCCAGCGGCGGCACGTGGGACCTCTTCCGCTACCCCGGCGTGCGCTCGGACTCCGACATGTTCACCTTCGGCTACCGCTGGCGCCCCTGGCCCAGCCACACCGCGCTGGCCGACGGCGGCCTGATCCTCGACTACGTGCGCACGGTCGCCCGCGAGCAGGGCGTCGACCGCCTCGTCCGCTACCACCACAAGGTCCTCGGCGCCGACTGGGACTCCGCGGCCGCGCGCTGGACGGTGCGCATCGAGCGCGACGGCGAGCCGCTCACCATGACCTGCGGCTTCCTGTGGGGCGCCACGGGCTACTACGACTACGAGGAAGGCCACACCCCGGTCTTCCCCGGCCGCGAGCGCTTCCAGGGCCAGGTCGTGCACCCCCAGCACTGGCCCGAGGACCTCGATTACGCCGGCAAGAGGGTCGTCGTCATCGGCTCGGGCGCCACCGCGATCACGCTGCTGCCCTCGATGGCCGGCACGACCGAGCACATCACCATGCTCCAGCGCACCCCCACCTACATCCTCCCGCAGCCCGGCGAGGACCCCTGGTCGAAGCTGTTCGACAAGCTGCCGCTGCCGGCCGCGGTGACCTACCCGGTCGTGCGGTGGAAGAACGTGCTGCGCCTGGTGGCCAGCTACCAGCTCGCCCGCCGGTTCCCGCGGCAGACCAAGGCCGTCATCCGCCGCTTCACCGAGCCCCAGCTGCCCGAGGGCGTGTCCTTCGACGAGCACTTCCAGCCGTCCTACGACCCGTGGGACCAGCGCCTGTGCGTCGTGCCCGACGGCGACCTCTTCAAGGCCCTGCGCGCCGGTCAGGCCTCGGTGGTCACCGACACCATCGAGACCTTCGACGAGACCGGCATCGCGCTCACCTCCGGGGAGCACCTCGACGCCGACATCATCGTCACCGCCACGGGCCTGAAGCTGCTCGCCTTCGGCGGCCTCGAGCTCAGCCTCGACGGGGAGCGGATCGACGTCTCCCAGGCGATGTCCTACAAGGGCCTCATGCTCAGCGGCGTGCCCAACTTCGCCTACACGATCGGCTACACCAACGCCTCCTGGACCCTCAAGGCCGACCTGGTGGGGGAGTACGTCGTGCGCCTGCTCTCCCACCTCGACGAGCACGGCCTGCGCGCCGTGGTGCCCGTGCGCGACGAGTCGGTGGGGGAGCGGCCCTTCATGGACCTCGCCTCCGGCTACATCCAGCGCGCCCTCGTCGACCTGCCCAAGCAGGGCGACCGCGCGCCGTGGATGCTGCGGCAGAACTACCTCCAAGACGTGCGCACCATCCGCCGCGACCGCATCGACGACGAGGCCCTCGCCTTCTCCTGACCCGCCGAGCGCACGGGTCCGGCCCGTACGCCACGGGCGGCGCCGGTGTGACGCGGGGCGCACCCCGTGCTCACCCCAGGGGTGAGGCCGGGCTCGGTGCACGGTGGTGCACTGGAACGCAGTACGCACCCCTCGACCGAGGGGGACACCCGACCGAACGGAGCACGTGATGGGCATCGGCGACAAGATCAGCAACAAGTCCGAGGAGCTCGGCGGCAAGGCCAAGGAGACCACCGGCCGCGCGACCGGCGACGAGCAGCTCGAGGCGGAGGGCAAGGGCGACCAGGCCTCGGCCGGCGTCAAGCAGGGCGTCGAGAAGCTCAAGGACGCCGCCAAGGACATCAAGGACGGCCTCACCAAGTGAGACCTCCCCTCCCGCCGCGCACCGCGACCGGGAGGGACGGCTGAGACCAGACGCACACCGCGTCGAATCTCGATCGACGGGCTGCACCCCTAGACTGGGGGGCAGCCCGTTCCGTCTTGCCTCGGGCTCCGCCGGACCCGCACCACCCGGTCCGCGCGCCGCCTCCGTCGGAGGCACCCGCTCCTCTCGCCCGTCACGGGCCAGTCGTGCAGCCAATCATTGGCGAGACACGCCCACAGTGAGTGACTTCTTCGTGTCCAACGCATCGTCCAACGCTTCGTCCAACGCTTCCTCCACCCGTTCCTCCGGCACCGCCGGCGCGGGCTCCCCGAGCTTCGCCGCCCTCGGCGTGCCCGCCGACCTCGTGGCGATCCTCGCCCGCGACGGCATCACCTCCCCCACCCCGATCCAGGCCGCGACGCTGCCCGACTCGCTGGCCGGGCGCGACGTGCTCGGCCGCGGCCGCACCGGCTCCGGCAAGACCTTCGCGTTCCTGCTGCCGCTGGTGGCCCGCCTCGTCGAGTCGTCGCTGCCCGCGACGGCCAAGCGCCCCCGCGCGCTCGTGCTGGCCCCGACCCGCGAGCTGGTCAACCAGATCCACGAGGCCCTCAAGCCGCTGGCCAAGGCCGCCGGCCTCACCACCCAGACCGTCTTCGGCGGCGTGGGCCAGAACCCCCAGGTCGCGGGGCTGCGCCGCGGCACCGACATCGTGCTGGCCTGCCCCGGCCGCCTCGAGGACCTCATCTCCCAGGGCCACTGCCAGCTCGGCTCGATCGAGGTGACCGTGCTCGACGAGGCCGACCACATGGCCGACCTCGGCTTCCTGCCCGGTGTGCGCCGCATCCTGGAGAAGACCCCCGTCGAGAGCCAGCGCCTGCTCTTCTCGGCCACCCTCGACAACGCCATCGACGTGCTGGTCAAGCGCTTCCTGCGCAACCCCGTCACCCACTCCGCCGACTCCGCGCAGTCGCCGGTGGCCAAGATGGACCACCACGTCCTGCACCTCTCGCGCGAGCAGCGCGTGCCGGTGCTGGTCGACCTGGCCAGCGCGCCCGGTCGCACCGTGGTCTTCACCCGCACCAAGCACGGCGCCAAGGCCCTGGCCCGCCAGCTCAACAAGAACGGCGTGCCCGCCGTCGAGCTGCACGGCAACCTGTCGCAGAACGCGCGCGTGCGCAACATGGACGCCTTCCACGCCGGTCAGGCCAGCACGCTGGTCGCCACCGACATCGCGGCCCGCGGCATCCACGTCGACGACGTGGCCCTCGTGGTCCACGCCGACCCGCCGGCCGAGCACAAGGCCTACCTGCACCGCTCGGGCCGTACGGCGCGCGCGGGCGCGGCCGGCACCGTCATCACCCTGATGACCGCCGAGCAGGTGCGCGACGTGCGCGACCTGACCCGCGCGGCCGGCATCAAGCCGACCATCACCAAGGTCGACACGATCTCCCACCCGATCCTCACCACGCTGGCCCCCGGTGAGCGGGTCCTCGTGCCCGGCGGCCTCGGCGTCAGCACCCCCGAGCCCGCCCCGCGCGGCTCCGGCGGCAGCGGTGGCGGCTCGGGTCGCTCCGGCGGCCGCGGCGCCGGCGGCGCGGGCGGCGGCACCCGCCGTCGTCGCGGCGGCGGCACCTCCTCGGGCGGCTCCGGCTCGTCCTCGCAGGGCGGCGGCCAGGGCGGCCAGGGTCGCGGGCGCGGCCAGGGCTCCGGTGCGGCCAAGCCCGCCGGCGGGCCCGGCGGGCGGTCGGGCGCTGCCCGGCGTACCGGTGGGTCGGGGCAGGGCGGCTCGAGCCACAGCGCCGCGTCCTTCAGCGGACGCCGGGGCTGACCGCAGGCGACGTAAGGTGGGAGGAGTGAGCCCGGTGCGTGAGTTCGTCAGACGGTCCCTGTGGGACGTCGTGCCTCGCGACCACCGGGACGACCCCGCCGTGCTGAGGCGGCGCCAGATCGTCACGGGTGTCTTCGTGGTGATCGGCGCCGCCGTGCTCGGCTTCTCGCTGCGCATCGAGCCGGGCTCGGGCTGGTTCTACGTCTCGACGCTCGTCCTGGCCTCGGTGTGGATCCTCGGCGCCTTCACCTCCGGCCCGCTCCACCTCGGGCGCATCGGGCACGCCGAGCGGCTGCGCCGCCCGGTGCTCTCGCCGATCCTGCTGGGCGCGGCGATGGTCGGGGTCTTCGTGCTCGGCGCGCTGCTGATCCGCGAGATCCCGCTCTTCGACCCCCTGGTGCGCCAGATCCAGTCGGTGCTCGACTACACCGTCGAGGGCCCCTGGCCGCTGCTGCTCTTCGTGACGGCCGTCAACGGCGTCGCCGAGGAGCTGTTCTTCCGCGGTGGCGCCTACGCCGCCACCCCGCGCTACCCCGTGCCGGTCACCACGGTGGCCTACACCGTGGCCACGCTGGCCACCGGCAACGTCATGCTCACCTTCGCCGCCGTGCTCCTCGGCGTGGTGGTCGGCCTGCAGCGTCGCGCCTCGGGCGGCATCCTCGCCCCGATCCTGACCCACCTGACGTGGTCGATCTCGATGCTCTTCCTCTTGCCGCTGATCTTCCTCTGATCGTCCTCCGCGCCGCGGACCCGTCCTCGGGCCCTCCCTCGGTGGCGGGCGCTGACCTCATGCGTCGCGCGGAGGCGCATCCACGATCCTCACGACGCACGGCCGGGCGCCCGCGTCGGACCCGGCTCAGGTCTGGTCGTCCTCGGCCACGGCGCGGCGCACGGCCTCGGCGTAGCTCAGCGGCTCGCCGGGCACGACGTCGCGGATGGAGTAGTCGGTCTGCAGGACCTCGTTGCCCATGGAGTCGATGAGGTTGGCCGCGGTGGTGGTGTCGACGCCCGTGACCAGGCGGATCCACCACGACGAGAGCACCGGCGTGCCCACGGGCAGCTGGATGATCGGGATGTCGCGGCCCAGGATCTCCTTGGCCGCGCCGCGCATCATGCCGACGTAGCTCAGCTGGTCGGCGCCGCCGACCTCGAAGACCCGGTCGTAGGCCTCCTCCTTGCCGGTGACGCCCACGATGTAGCGGATGACGTCGTCGATCGCGATCGGCTGGGTGCGGGTGGCGGCCCAGCGCGGCACGACCATCGCGGGCAGGTTCTTCACCAGCCCACGCGTCATCTCCCACGACACGCCGCCGGCGCCGACGACGATCGCCGCACGCAGCACCGTGACGGGCACCCCGGAGGTGCCGAGCAGCTGCTCGACCTCGCGGCGCGAGCGCAGGTGGGGGGAGAGGTCGTCGTCGTCCTTGCCGAGCCCGCCCATGTAGACGATCTGGGTGACGCCGTTGGCGGCCGCGGCCAGCCCGAAGGCGGTGGCGGCCTCGGCGTCCTTGCGCTCGAAGTCGTTGTCGTCGAGGGAGTGCACCAGGTAGATGGCCACGTCGACGTCGGTCAGCGGCTCGGCCAGCGTGCCGGGGTCGAAGACGTCGCCGTAGACGGCCTCGCCCTGCCCCTCGTAGGTGTCGGGGTGGCGGGTCATCGCCTTGACGTGGTGACCGGCCTCGACCATCGCAGGCACCAGCCGCTTCCCGATGAAGCCGGTGGCGCCGGTGACGAGGACGGTGAGACTCATGGGGCCAGCGTAGGGGGTGCGACCTGGCCCGCCGTCCAGGAGCGGGGGGCTCGGGCCCGAGGGGTGAGAAACCGCCGGGACGCCTGGCCGGCCGGGGGCAGGGTCAGTCGGTGCTGCGCCGGGCGCGCTCGGCGATCCGGTCGCGCTTGGCCTGGTCCATGGCCGACTCGTAGGCCGAGACCAGCCCGGCGATCGAGAGCGGCTTGAGCCGCTCGACGACCTCGCGGATGGTCTCGGGAGAGGCGCCGGCCTCCTTGTAGGCGGGCCACACCATCGTGCGGAAGACCTGGTTGAGCTCCTCGGCCAGCTGGCGGCCGTGGGCGGCGTAGACCTGGGCCGAGGCGACCGCGGCCTCGGTGGGGAAGCCCAGGTCGAGCAGGCTCAGCCCCACCGGCAGCTGGGTGAGCGCCACGGCGTAGCGCCCGCGGCGCGTCGGCACGGCGATGCCGAGGGCGGCCAGCGTCGAGAGGTCGTCCTCGCCCAGCTCGCGCCCTGCGCGGGTGGCGAGCTCGGCGACGCTCATCTCCTCGGGCACGTCGGCCTGCCACGGCGCCAGCATCGTGCGGTGCAGCGCGATGTCCTCGGGGGTGGCGTCGGCGGGGATCGCGGCGACGTAGCGCTCGATGGCCGAGAGCGTGAAGCCGTGGCTCTGCAGCTCGGCGACCAGCTCGAGGCGCGCGACGTGGTCGGGGGTGTAGTAGCCGGAGCGGCCGCGACGGATCGGGGGCGGCACGAGGCCCTTGGTGGTGTAGAAGCGCACGTTGCGCACGCTGATCCCGGCGCGCTGGGTCAGCTCGTCGAGGGTCATCAGGTCCTTGGTGGCCCCGGCGCCGTTCTCGTCCATCCTCGTCCTCCCTCCTGCTGCTGCGTGTCGTGATGCCTGTCGTGATGCTGCCGTGGCGCCCGCCCGCCTGCTGACGCGGGGGCGGCGACCTGCCGGTCAGGCAGGACATCCTGCCGGTGTGGTGGCCGACACACGCACGGGGGCGCGGGCGGTGCCGCGATCCCTTGACGACAGTGACAGCAATAGTGTCACAATCGACGCACAGACATCGAGCACCGAGGACGGTCATGGCAGAAGCATTCGTGTACGACCACATCCGCACACCGCGCGGCAAGGGCAAGGCCGCCGGATCGCTGCACGAGGTGAAGCCGGTCGACCTCGTGGTCGGGCTGCTCGACGAGCTGAAGGTGCGCAACCCCGGCCTCGACCCCCACCGCGTCGACGACGTGGTGCTCGGCGTGGTCACCCCTGTCGGCGAGCAGGGCGGCGACATCGCCAAGACCGCCGCGCTCAAGGCGGGCTACCCCGACACGGTCGCCGGCGTGCAGCTCAACCGCTTCTGCGCCTCGGGCCTCGAGGCCGTCAACCAGGCCGCCGGTCGCATCCGCGGCGGCATGGAGGACCTCATCCTCGCCGGTGGCGTGGAGTCGATGAGCAACGCGCCCATGGGCTCCGACGGCGGCGCCTGGGCCCAGGACCCCGCCACCGCGCTCGCCACCGGCTTCGTGCCCCAAGGCATCGGCGCCGACCTCATCGCCACCATCGAGGGCTGGAGCCGCGAGGACGTCGACGCCTTCGCCGCCGAGTCCAACCACCGCGCCGCCAAGGCGTGGGCCAACGGCTACTTCACCGACTCCGTCGTGCCGGTCAAGGACATCAACGGCCTCACGGTGCTCGACCACGACGAGCTGATCCGCCCCGACACCTCGGTCGAGGGCCTGGCCGGCCTCCGGCCCAGCTTCGCCCAGATGGGTCGCGACGCGGGCTTCGACGACGTCGCGCTGGAGAAGTACCACTGGGTCGAGAAGATCGACCACGTCCACCACGCCGGCAACTCTTCGGGCATCGTCGACGGCGCCGCGCTCATGGCCATCGGCACCGAGCAGGTCGGCGTCGACCTCGGTCTGACCCCGCGCGCCCGGATCGTGTCGATGGCCGTCTCGGGCGCCGACCCGACGATCATGCTCACCGGCCCCGCCCCGGCCGCCCGCAAGGCGCTGGCCAAGGCCGGCCTCGAGGTCGGCGACATCGACCTCTTCGAGATCAACGAGGCCTTCGCGGCCGTCGCGATGCGCTTCATGCGCGACATGGGCATCACCGACGAGATCACCAACGTCAACGGCGGCGCCATCGCCATGGGCCACCCGCTCGGGGCCACCGGCGCGATGATCCTCGGCACCCTCATCGACGAGCTCGCCCGCCGCGACCAGCGCCGCGGCCTCGCCACGCTCTGCGTCGGCGGCGGCATGGGCATCGCCACGATCGTCGAGCTGGTCTGAGCCCCGCGCACCCGCGCGGACCGACCAGCCCCCTCCCGGCGTACGCGCCGACGCCCGTCACAGACCCAGACAGGACCCACACACGCATGAGCACCACCACCACCGAGCAGACCGCCGTCCGCTACGACAAGGACGCCGACGGCATCGTCACCCTCACCCTCGACGACCCGCACCAGTCGGCCAACACCATGAACGCCCTCTACACCTCCTCGATGAAGGCCGTCGTGGACCGCATCGAGGACGAGCTGGCCGCCGACGCCTCGAGCGTCACCGGCGTCGTGATCGCCAGCGCGAAGAAGACCTTCTTCGCCGGCGGCGACCTCAAGGGCATGGTCACCGCGACCCCCGACGACGCCGCGAGCGTCTTCGCGATGGCCGAGGGTGTCAAGGAGCCGCTGCGCCGCCTGGAGAAGCTGCCCGTGCCGGTCGTCTCGGCCATCAACGGCGCCGCGCTCGGCGGCGGCTTCGAGATCTGCCTGGCCACCAACCACCGCATCGTCGTCGACGACGACAAGATCGCCCTCGGCCTGCCCGAGTCGTCGCTGGGCCTGCTGCCCGGCGGCGGCGGCGTGACCCGCATCGTGCGGCTGCTCGGCCTCCAGGCGGGGCTGATGGAGGTGCTGCTCACCGGCACGCAGTTCAAGCCGGCCCAGGCCGAGGAGAAGGGCCTGGTCGACGAGCTGGTCGCCACCCGCGAGGAGCTCCTGCCCGCGGCCAAGGCGTGGATCAAGGCCCACCCCGAGGCGACCACCAACCCGTGGGACGCCCCCGGCTACAAGATGCCCGGCGGCAACCCGAAGGGCCCGGCCCTGGCCGGCTTCCTGCCCGCCTTCCCGGCACTGCTGCGCAAGCAGACCAAGGGCGCGGTCTACCCCGCCGCCCGCGCGATCCTCTCGGCCGCCGTCGAGGGCGCCATGCGCGACTTCGACACCGCCTCGCGCATCGAGTCGCGCTACCTGGTCAAGCTCATCACCGAGCAGGGCTCGAAGAACATGATCCAGGCGTTCTTCTTCGACCTCCAGGCCATCAAGTCCGGCTCCATGCGCCCGCAGGGCATCGAGCCCTTCAAGGCCACCAAGGTCGGCGTGCTCGGCGCCGGCATGATGGGCGCCGGCATCGCCTACTCCTGCGCCCGCGCCGGCATGGAGGTCGTGCTCAAGGACGTCTCCGACGAGAACGCCGCCAAGGGCAAGGCCTACTCCGAGGGCCTGCTCGACAAGGCCATCTCGCGCGGCAAGTCCACCGAGGAGAAGAAGGCCGAGCTGCTCGGCCGCATCACCGCCACCGGCGACGCCGCCGCCCTGGCCGGCTGCGACCTGGTCATCGAGGCCGTCTTCGAGGACCCCTCGCTCAAGGCCAAGGTCTTCGCCGAGGTCGCGCCCTACGTCAACGACGACGCGCTGCTGTGCTCCAACACCTCGACCCTGCCGATCACCGAGCTCGCCGAGGGCGTCGACCGCCCGAAGGACTTCATCGGCCTGCACTTCTTCAGCCCCGTCGACAAGATGCCGCTGGTGGAGATCATCCGCGGCGCCGAGACCTCCGACGAGGCGCTGGCCAAGGCCTACGACGTCGTGCAGCAGATCCGCAAGACCCCGATCGTGGTCAACGACAGCCGCGGGTTCTACACCTCGCGCGTCATCGGCTTCTTCGTCAACGAGGGCCTGGCCATGCTGGCCGAGGGCGCCCACCCGATCTCCCTGGAGCGCGCCGCGACGCAGGCGGGCTACCCCGTGGGCACGCTGCAGCTGACCGACGAGCTCAACATGGAGCTCATGGCCAAGATCGAGAAGGCCACCCGCGAGGCCGCCGAGCGCGACGGCACGCCGTACGCCATCCACCCCGGCACCGCCGTGGTGCAGCGCATGCTCGAGCTCGAGCGCCCCTCGCGCCTCAAGGGCAAGGGCTTCTACGAGTACGCCGACGGCAAGCGCCAGGGCCTCTGGGCCGGCCTCGCCGAGGAGTTCCCGGTGGCGGAGGAGCAGATCCCCTTCGAGGACATGAAGGAGCGGATGCTCTTCGCCGAGGCCCTCGAGACGGCCAAGTGCTTCGAGGAGGGCGTCATCACCTCCGCCGCGGCCGCCAACATCGGCTCCATCATGGGCATCGGCTTCCCGCCCATGACCGGTGGCGCCGCGCAGTACATGACCGGCTACCAGGCCGCCGACGGCGAGATCGGCCTGGCCGCCTTCGTCAAGCGCGCCGACCAGCTGGCCGAGCGCTACGGCGACCGCTTCGCCCCCACCGCCCACCTCCGCTCCATGGCGGAGAAGGGCGAGTCCTTCCCGGCCTGACACCGGGCCCGCGAGGGCTACCGGGCCCACCGGACCAGCACGACACCGCGGCGGAGACCGCGGGTCCTCCGAACGGCCGACCCCCTGGTCGGTCCGGGTCATTTGCCCGCGGAGGCCTCCTGGGGCAGCGCCCGCGCGGCCAGGATGGGGGCGTGACCTCCCCCCGGCCCGCCGTCGACGTGCGCGCCCTCCACGTGCGCTTCGGCGAGGTGGAGGCGGTCGCGGGCGTCGACCTGGTGGCGTACGCCGGCCAGGCCACCGCCCTCCTGGGCCGCAACGGCGCGGGCAAGTCGACGACGATGCGCGTGCTCGCCGGCGTCGTGCCGCCCACGTCGGGCACCGCCCGCGTCGCGGGCCACGACGTGCGGCGCGAGCCGCTGCGGGTCAAGCAGTCGGTGGGCTACTGCCCCGACGTGGGCGGGCTCGTGCCCCGCGCGACGCCGTGGGAGCACGTGCAGCTCTCCGCGCGGCTGCGCCGCCTCGACCGCACGTGGCGCACCCGCCCGGTGGGCTGGGAGCAGCGCGCCCGCGACCTGCTCGAGCGCTTCGAGCTCGGCGACGTCGCCCACCGGGTGACGGCCGGCTTCTCCCACGGTATGGGCCGCCGGCTCTCGGTGGTGCTGGCCGCGCTGCACGAGCCCGACGTGCTGCTGCTCGACGAGCCCTTCGACGGCGTCGACCCGATCGGCGTGGAGGCGACCCTGGAGGTCGTCGCCGACGCCCGCGCCCGTGGCGCCTGCGTCCTGGTCTCCACCCACCTGCGCGAGCTGGCCATCGAGGCCTGCTCGACCGTGACCGTGCTGCGGGGCGGCGCCCAGGTCGCCACGCTCCCGGCCGCCGACATGGTGGGGGAGGACGGCGCGCGTGCCTACCGCGGCCTCCTCGACTGAGCGCTGGCCCGGCTCCGGCCCGCCGCGTCGTCCCGGGGCCGCCGCCCGCTGGCGCGCCGCACCCGCCGACGCGTGGCACGCCGTGGTCGACGCCGGCCACCTGGTCGCCTTCCGCGCCGGCACCGTGCGCAGCCGCAGGGTCCTCGTCGCGCTCGCCGCCGCCTTCGTCGCGCTCACCGCGGCGGCCGCGGTCGTGCCGGCGTGGACCCCCGGTGCGGGCTCGGGGGAGGGCCACAGCCTCGACGTGCTCCTGCTGCTGCCCACCGCGATGGCGGGCTTCCTGCTGCTGGCGCTGGTCTCGGCGGTCGTCTCCGGGGGCGGGCGCGAGCTGCTGGCGCGCGACCCGGCCGCGGTGCACCCGGTCAGCCCTACGACCGACCACCTCGGGGCGCTGGTCCTCGCACCCCTCAACATCGCCTGGCTGCTGCAGGCCTGGACGCTGCTGGGCAGCACCGCCTACGCCGTGGGCCCGGGCCGCGGCGGCGCCGACCTCGCCGCCGCGCAGGTCGGCATGCTGCTGTGGCTGGCCCTGGCCACGGCGCTCGCGCAGGTCGTCGCCTGGAGCCTGGAGGGCCTGCGCCGCCTGCGCGGCGGTGTCCTGGCCGTGCGCCTGCTCGGCCTCGGGGTGCTCGCCGCGGGGCTGGCCCTGCAGGCCACCGGTCGGCTGGTGCCGGCCCTCGACCGCGGCCCGACCGTGCCGGTGCTGGGCGGCCTCGTGGGCGGCCCCGGCTCGCGGTGGGGCCTCACCGTGGCCGGCCTGCTCGTGGCGACCCTGCTCGCGGTCGCCCTCGGCGCCGTGCCGGCCCACCTGGCGGTGCGCCGCCACCCGCGCGACGAGCAGGGCAGCGAGACCGCGCACCACGAGGCCCGCCCGCTGGCCCGCGGGCCGCTCACCGCGCTCGTGCGCACCGACCGGGCCTCGGTGTGGCGCGCGGTGCCGATGCGACGCGGGCTGCTGGTGCTCGCCGTGGGCCCCGGCCTGGTCGCCCTGCTGGGCGGGCTGCGCTGGGACACCATGACGGTGCTCCCCGGCCTGGTCGCCTCCGGCGGCGCGCTGCTCTTCGGGGTCAACGCGTGGTGCCTCGACGGCCGCGGCGGGCGCTGGCGCGAGAGCCTGCCGGTCGGCCCGGCCACGGTCTTCGACGCCCGCGCGTGGGTGCTGGCGGAGTTCCTGCTCGCGGCCTCGCTGCTGACCACCGCGATCGCCGCGGTGCGCGCCGGGGTGCCGAGCGCGGCCGAGCTCGCGGCGATCACGGCCACGCTGGCGGTGGTCACCGTGCAGGTGGTCGCGGCCGCGATGCGCTGGTCGCTGGCCCACCCCCACGCGGTCGACCTGCGCTCGGCCCGCGCGACCCCCGCCCCGCCGCTGGGCATGGTCGGCTACTCCACCCGCCTCGCGGTGAGCACGACCGTGACCGGCCTGGTCTTCTCCGGGCTCAGCCGCGCCGAGGGGTGGGCGCTGCCGGTGCTGTGCGCCGTACCGTTCCTGGCGTGGTCGTCGTGGCGCCTGCTGCGCACCCGCCGCCGCTGGCTCGACCCCGTCGAGCGCGCCCGCGTCGTGCTGACCGTCACCGCCTGACGCCGCGCGCCGCTCTCGCCGGGGGACGTCATGCGCTGTGTGGATGCGCCTGCACGTCCCGCACGACGTCCCGCCTCGCAGCCCCACGAGCCGGCCCCGCCCCCCGGGGGGCGCCACCGCGCCGGCGACCCGCAGCCGCCCGCACGCCCGTGAGACGCCCGTCACCCGGCTGCCTCTAGGGTGCGAGGCATGGACTTCTCCCCCTCGCCGCGCGCGGCCGACCTGACCGCCCGGGTGGCGGCCTTCATCGCCGAGGAGGTGACGCCGGTCGAGGCGGAGTACCACGCCGAGCTCGCCCGCCGCCGCGCCGACCGCAGCGGGCCGAGCCCGTGGGAGCCGCAGCCGGTGCTCGAGGAGCTCAAGGCCAAGGCCCGCGCGCAGGGCCTGTGGAACCTCTTCCTGCCCAAGGAGCACGCGGGGGAGTACGCCGCGCGCTTCGGCACCGACGGCGGCGAGGGCCTCACCAACGTCGACTACGCCCCGATCGCCGAGCTCACCGGCCGCAGCGCCATCGCGCCGCTGGTGCTCAACTGCAACGCCCCCGACACCGGCAACATGGAGGTGCTGCTGCGCTACGGCACCCAGGCCCAGCGCGACGAGTGGCTCGACCCGCTGCTCGACGGCCGGATCCGGTCGGCCTTCACCATGACCGAGCCCGGCGTGGCCTCCTCCGACGCCACCAACATGGCCGCCACGGCGGTCGTCGACGGCGACGAGGTCGTCATCAACGGGCGCAAGTGGTGGTCGACCGGCGTCGGCCACCCCGACTGCAGGATCTTCGTCTTCATGGGTCTCACCGACCCCGACGCCGACCGCCACCACCGTCACTCCATGGTGCTGGTGCCGCGCGACACCCCCGGCGTCAGGATCGAGCGGCTGCTCTCGACCATGGGCATCCAGGACGAGCCGCTCGGCCACGGCGAGGTCTCCTTCACCGACGTGCGGGTGCCGGTCTCCAACATCCTCAGCGGCCCCGGCGAGGCCTTCGGCATCGCCCAGGGCCGCCTGGGCCCCGGCCGCGTGCACCACTGCATGCGCCTCATCGGCCTGGCCGAGCTGGCGCTGGAGCTGGCGTGCCGCCGCGGCCTCGAGCGCGAGGCCTTCGGCAAGCCGCTGGCCAACCTCGGCGGCAACCGCGAGCGCATCGCCGATGCCCGCATCGCCATCAACAGCGCCCGCCTGCTGGTGCTCGACGCGGCCTGGAAGCTCGACGTCGGCGGCCCGCTCAACGCCCTCTCCGAGGTCTCCCAGATCAAGGTCGCCGTGCCCACCATGGCCCAGCAGGTCATCGACATGGCCATGCAGCTGCACGGCGGCGGCGGTCTCTCCGACGACCACCCGCTCGCCGCGGCCTGGACCTCGGCGCGCGCCCTGCGGCTGGCCGACGGCCCCGACGAGGTGCACCGCGGCGTGGTCGCGCGCCTCGAGCTCGGCCAGTACGGCGCACGCCGGTGAGCGCCCCCGCGGCCGAGCGGGCCGGCGCCCCCCTGCGCGTGCTCGTCACCGGCGCCGCCTCGGGGCTCGGCGAGGCGCTCAGCGAGGCCTTCGAGGCCCGCGGCGACGAGGTGCTGCGCACCGACCTGCGCGCCCCTGACGGCGGGCTGGCCCTCGACATCACCTCCGACGACGACTGGGCCGCCGCGGTGGCCGAGGTCGAGCGGCGCTGGGGCGGGCTCGACGTGCTGGTCAACAACGCCGGCGTGGCCGGTGGCGGCCGGCTCGACGTGGCCACCCTCGAGGAGTGGCACTGGATCTTCGAGATCAACCTCTTCGGCGCCGTGCGCGGCACCCGCGCCTTCGTGCCGCTGCTCAAGCGGCAGGGGTCGGGGGCGATCGTCAACGTCGCCTCGCTGGCGGGCCTGGTCCACCCGGCCGGCATGGCGTCCTACAACGCGGTGAAGGCCGCGGTCGTGGCGCTCACCGAGACCACCGGCCACGAGCTGGCCGGCCACGGGGTCAGCGCCCACGCGGTCTGCCCGTCGTACTTCCGCACCAAGCTGATGGACTCCCTGCAGGGCGCCGACGCCGCGCTCGGCGCCACGATGGCGCGGCTGGTGGAGCGCTCCCCGATCACCGCCGCCGACATCGCCGCGGCCGTGCTCGAGGGCCTCGACGGCGGCGCCGAGCTGATCGTGCCCGACCAGCCCGCCCGCGACGCGTGGGCGCTCAAGCAGCACGACCGCGCCGCCTACGACCAGGTCATGCGCGCCCAGGCGGCCAAGCTCGAGAGGAACGCACCATGAGCACCCCCACCGACGGGCCCGCCCCGGACGGCAACCCCGCCAAGGCCCTGCGCGAGGAGGACGCCTTCGACACCGCGGCCGTCGAGCGCTGGCTGGGGCGCGGGCCGATCACGGAGGTGCGCCAGTTCCGCGGCGGCGCCTCCAACCTGACCTACCTGCTGGCCATGGCCGAGGGCCCCGACCTGATCCTGCGGCGGCCCCCGGTGGGCCGCAAGGCCAAGGGCGCCCACGACATGGGTCGCGAGCACCGCATCCAGGCCGCCCTCGCGCCGGTCTTCCCCTACATCGCACCCCAGGTCGGCCACTGCGACGACGAGTCGGTCATCGGCTCGGAGTTCTACGTCATGGAGCGCCTCGAGGGCACGATCCTGCGCCAGGACTTCCCCGAGCAGCTGCGCCCGGTGGCCCCCGAGACCGCCGACGCGCTGTGCCGCCGCGCGCTCGACGTGCTGGTCGACCTGCACTCCGTCGACGTCGACGCCGTGCCCGAGCTGGCCGCGCTCAGCCGTGGCGAGGGCTACGTCGCCCGCCAGGTCTCCGGCTGGACCCGCCGCCTGGCCGACGCGCGCACCGAGGAGACCGGCGATTGGTCCGACGTCACCGGCTGGCTCGACGCCCACCAGCCCCCCGACGCCGGGCGGGTGCTGATCCACAACGACTACCGCTTCGACAACCTCGTGCTCGGCCCCGACCTCGAGGTCGCCGGCGTGCTCGACTGGGAGCTGGCCACCGTCGGCTGCCCGATGATGGACCTCAGCTGCACCTCGGCCTACTGGGTGCAGGCCGACGACGACGAGCTCTTCCAGCTCTTCCGCCGCCAGCCCACCACCACGCCGGGCATGTGGACCCGCGAGGAGCTGGCCCGCCGCTACTGCGAGCGCACCGGCCGCACCCTCAGCGCGCGCGACTGGACCTTCTACGAGGTCTTCGGCCTCTTCCGCCTCGCGGTGATCGCCCAGCAGATCTGGTACCGCTACGCCACCGGCCAGACCACCAACGAGTCGTACGCCGTGCTGGGCCAGGTCGTCCCCTACCTGGAGGCCCGCTGCCGCCGGCTGGTCGGCGAGGCCGGCTCCGGGGCCGGGTCCGGGGCCGGGGCCTGATGGGTCTGCTGCTGCTGGTGCGGCACGGCCAGGCCAGCTTCGGCGCCGACGACTACGACGTCCTCTCGCCCACGGGGTGGGAGCAGGGCCGCCTGCTGGGGGCCTCGCTGGCCGCCGCCGGCGCGCGCCCCACGGCGCTGGTGCGCGGGTCGATGCGCCGGCACCGCGAGACCCTCGAGGCGCTCGTCGACGGCGCCGGCCGGGGGAGCGGTGACCCCGGGACTCCCGGGACACCCGAGACCCCCGGGGTCACGGTCGACGCCGGCTGGGACGAGTTCGACCACCTCGGCGTCGTGGGCGCCCACCCCGACCTGCTGGGCGACGACGCGTGGAGCGACCGGCGCGCCTTCCAGACCGCCTTCGTGGAGGCGACGCGGCGCTGGACCGCGGGCGAGCCGGGCGCCGACGGGGCGGCGTACCCGGAGTCGTGGGGGGACTTCCTGGGCCGGGTGCGCGGCGCGCTGACCGCCGCCGCCGCGGCGACCGGGAGCGGCGGCACGACGCTGGTCGTGACCTCCGGCGGCGCGATCGCCGCGGCCTGCGCCGCGCTGGTCGACCCCGAGGAGACCGACGAGGCGCGGCTGGCCCGGGCCTGGAGCCGCTTCAACACCGTGTGCGTCAACACGGGGGTGACCCGCGTGGTGGTCGGCTCGACCGGGCCGCGCCTGCTCACCTTCAACGAGCACCCGCACGTCTCCGGCGACACGCTCACCTACCGGTGACGCCCGGTGAGCGCCCGGTGAGCGTCCCGTGACAGGCGCGTGGGTGCGTCACGTGGCCCGGGTCGTGCTCGGTGGCTTCCTCCTCGTGGCCGGCGTGGCCCACCTCGTCGACGTCGAGGCGTTCCTCGCCCAGGTGCCGCCGTGGCTGCCGGCCCGCGAGGCGGTGGTGCTGGTCTCCGGGGTGGTCGAGCTGGCCCTCGGCGCGGCGCTGCTGCTGGCGCGCGGGCGGCGGCGGGCGCAGGTCGGCGTGGTCGTCGCGGCCTTCCTCGTCGCGGTCTTCCCGGGCAACGTGAGCCAGTGGCTGACCGGTGCCGACGCCTTCGGCCTCGAGACCGACGGTGCGCGGCTGGCCCGGCTGTTCTTCCAGCCGCCGCTGGTCGCCTGGGCGCTGTGGTGCACCGGCGGCTGGGGGCTGCTGGTCGAGCTCCTCGCACGCCGACGGGGTGCCGGGGAGGGCCCGGTCAGACCAGGCGCTTGAGCACGCCGAGCGGCGCGTGCTTCATCACCAGCGACAGCGGGGCCCACGGCAGCGGCGGCACGCACGCGGAGTCGACCTGCTTCTCGATGGCGGCCACCATCGCCCGCACGCCCTTCTCGGTCGAGGCCATGAGCGGGGTCGACGAGGCGACCTGCTCGTTCATCTCCGAGGCGATGTAGCCGGGGTAGAGCACGGTGACCTTGACCGTGCGGGCCAGCGGTGTGCCGTGCAGCTCGTGGCGCACGCCCTCGGCGAGGTACGCCGCGCCGACCTTGGTGGCGGCGTAGGTGGTCATCGACCTCGGCAGCGCCCGCATGGCCGACATCGAGGAGACCACGACCAGGTGGCCGGCCTCCTGGGCGCGGAAGACGGCCATGGCCGCTTCCACCTGGCTCAGCGCGCCGACGAAGTTGGTCATCGCGGTCTCGCGGTTGACGTCGGCGCGACCGGTGCCGAGCGCGGCGCCCTTGCCGAGCCCCGCGTTGACCACCACCCGGTCGAGGTGACCGAAGGTGGCGCGGAAGTCCTCCACGACGGCCGGCACGGCCTCGTGGTCGGTGACGTCGAGGGCGCGCAGCTCGACCCGCCGCCCGGGGTGGGCGGCCAGCACCTCCTCGCGCAGCTGCTCCAGGCGGTCGGTGCGCCGGGCGCACAGGGCCAGGTCGTGCCCGCGGGCGGCGAGCTGGCGGGCCATCTCCGCGCCGAGCCCGGAGGAGGCGCCGGTGATCAGGGTGGTCGGCATGGCCCCGAGTCTGGCGCAGCACCCCCCACCGACCGCCACCGGCTCCGGCGTACCCCCGTCGTCCCACCCGCCACCTCCGCCCCACCGGTCGGCCCGGACCCGCGCTTGTCGGCCGAGGCGTGGGCCGACAGGTGCGGGTTTCACCGGCCGGCTGGCGAAACCCGCGGACGCCCCGGACCCCGTCGGCCCGGGCCGGGCAGCCACGCCGTCGCGTGGGGTCGGCCCGGGCCTGCATCCCCACCAGCCACGGCAGCCCCACCGGTCGGCCCGGACCCGCACCTGTCGGCCGACGCGTGGGCCGACAGGTGCGGGTTTCACCGGCCGGCTGGCGAAACCCGCGGCCCGCGGCACGGCCCCACCAGCCCCGCACAGGCACCGGAGTGACCCGGGCCACGCAAGGTCTCGGATGAGACACGGTTCGAATCCATGGTGCCGGGGGCGTTGACATCACCCGGTCGGATGGATTCAGGTGTCTTCTGGCCGCGTCATTTGCCGGAACATCGGGTGTCGGCACGTGGTCGTCTCGGAGTGAGGGAGTTTTCGTGACGAATCTTCACGCCCGTCGCAGTGCGCGCCAGCGTGCACTGGGCGTCGTGTCCGCGAGCGCGATCGCGGTAGGGCTGGTGGCGACGGTCTCGACCGTCGCACCCGCCCAGGCCGCCGACAGCGCCGGCGGCATCAAGAAGCTCGACCGGGCCGCCGTGGACGCCTACGAGGCCGGTCGCTACATCGTCCTCATGCAGCAGCCCAGCGCCGCGGCCTACACCGGCGGCATCCAGGGTCTCGCGCCCACGAAGCCGGCCGCCGGCCGCAGCTTCGACCCGCGCTCCGGCGCGGCGACGGCCTACCGCACCTTCCTGGAGAAGCAGCAGCGCCAGGTCGCGGCCGCGGTCGACGCCACCGTGACGCGCAGCTACACCACCGCCACCAACGGCTTCGCCGCCCAGCTCACCGGCGAGCAGGCCACCGCCCTGGCCGCGGCCAAGGACGTCTACGCCCTGGTGCCGGTCGAGGCCCGCACCCCCGACGCGGTCCCGCAGAACACGGCGCAGACCCTCGGCATGTACGGCAAGAGCGGCGTCTGGGCCAAGCACGGCACCCAGGCGAACGCCGGCTCCGGCATCGTCGTCGGCGACCTCGACACCGGTATCTGGCCCGAGAACCCCTCCTTCTCCGGCGAGGAGCTCAGCGGCGCCCCGACCGGCCCCTGGGCCGCGCGGATGGACCCGCTGGGCAACACCACCATGAAGAAGGCCGACGGCGGCACCTTCCGCGGCGCCTGCGAGACCGGCACCGGCGACGACTGGGACCTCAGCGACTGCTCGACCAAGATCATCGGCGCGCGCTACTACCCCGACACCTTCGTCGACACCGTGCCCCCCGAGGAGGTCGCCGAGGGCGAGTTCATCTCCCCGCGCGACGGCGGCGGCCACGGCAGCCACACCGCGAGCACCGCGGCCGGCAACGTCGTCGACGACGTGAGCGTCGACGGCATCGAGTTCGGCGAGGTCACCGGCATGGTGCCCGGCGCCTCGATCGCCTCCTACAAGGTCTGCTGGGAGGACACCGACCCCGACACCGGCGGCTGCTACACCGACGCGATCCTCTCCGCGATCGACGACGCCGTGCGCGACGGCGTCGACGTCATCAACTTCTCGATCTCCGGCGCGACCGACACCGTCGTCGACCCGGTCGAGATCGCCTTCGCCGGTGCGGCCGACGCGGGCGTCTTCGTCGCCGCCTCGGCCGGCAACAGCGGCCCGACCGAGTCGACCGTCGCCCACAACAGCCCCTGGCTGACCACCGTGGCGGCGTCGACGTACCGCAACTTCGACGGCACCGTCGAGCTCGGTGACGGCACCCGCTACCTCGGCGCCATGATCGACGGCACTGGCGTCCCGGAGCAGACCCCGCTGGTCGACGCGGCCGAGGCCGGGGTCGCCGGCGGCGACGCCGCCGAGGCCGGGCTGTGCGCCCCCGACAGCCTCGACGAGGCCGCCGTCGACGGCGCCGTCGTGGTCTGCCTGCGCGGCACCTACGGCCGCGTCGAGAAGTCGACGGAGGTCGCCCGCGCCGGCGGCGTCGGCATGATCCTGGTCAACCCGGCCGAGAGCAGCCTCGACGCCGACCTGCACCCCGTGCCGACCGTGCACCTGCAGAGCACCGACCTGCCGGCGATCGAGGCCTACCTCGACACCGACGCGCCGACCGCGGCCCTGCTGCCCGGCAACCAGACCGACCTGCCCTCGGCGGCGCTGCCCCAGGTCTCCGGCTTCTCCTCGCGGGGCCCGGCCAACGCCAACGAGAGCGACATCCTCAAGCCCGACATCTCCGCCCCCGGCCAGAGCGTGCTCGCAGCGGTCGCCCCGCCGTCGAACAGCGACCGCGACTTCGACCTCTACTCCGGCACGTCGATGGCCGCGCCGCACATCGCCGGTCTCGGCGCGCTGCTGATGGCCGAGAACCCGACCTGGACCCCCCAGATGGTCCAGTCGGCGATGATGACCACCGCCACCAGCACCCGCACCGCGGGCGACAAGGCCTCGCGCGACGCCTTCGCCCAGGGCGCCGGCCAGGTCACCCCGGCCTCGATGTTCCGCCCGGGTCTCTTCGTCACCTCGACCTCGCGGCAGTGGTACGGCCTCATCGCCGACCAGGGCTTCGACACCGGCGTGAAGCCGGTCGAGGCCAAGGCCGTCAACATCCCCTCGATGGCCGACCACGCGGTGGTCCAGAGCACGACCTTCACCCGCACCGTCACCACGCAGGGCAAGGGCACCTGGAAGGTCTCGGCCAGCGTGCCGGGCTTCACCACGAAGGTCAGCAAGAAGTCCTTCAGCGCGGGCAAGGCCGGCGTCAAGCGCAAGCTGGTCATCACCTTCACCGCCAAGGACGGCGTGGAGCTCGACCGCTGGGCCAAGGGCTTCGTCAAGCTCACCGGCACCACCTCGGCCCGCATGCCGGTCGCTCTCAAGCCGGTCGCGCTCGACGCCCCGGCCGTCGTCACCGGCGAGGGCGCCGACAGCGACGTCGACGTCACCGTGACCAGCGGCACGACGGGCACGATCGACCTCACCACCCAGGGTCTGGCGCAGGCCGACTCGGTCGAGGACTCCGTGGCCGTCAACGACTCGGCGGCCTACTGCGTGCCCGTCACCGAGGGCAGCCCCCTGCTGCGCATCGACGTCGACGCCGCCGACGACCTCGCCGACCTCGACCTGACCGTCATCCCGACCAACGCCGAGTGCTCGGCCGCCGTCGGCGCCCAGGTCGTCTCGGCGACCGGCTCGGCCGACGAGTCGGTGACCATCGAGGCTCCGGACTCCCCGGCCGTCGCGGTCTTCGTGGACGGCTTCGCCTCCGGCCCGCAGGGCTCGCCGATGGACTTCCGGATGGACGTCTACGACCTCGGCACCGCGGCCCAGGGCTCGCTCACCGCGACCCCGGACCCGCTCGAGGTCACCGCGGGCGAGGAGTCGACGTACTCCCTGGCCTGGACCGGTCTGGACGCCGACGCCCGCTACCTCGGTCGCGTGCTCTACGGCGACACCGGCATCAGCACGCTGCTGGAGGTCACCACGGCCACGCCGTGACCCCCCCCGCACCGCTGAGCAGCACCTCAGCAGCACCCAGCACCAACCGACGGCCGTCCCGCACCTGCGGGGCGGCCGTCGGGTGTTCCCGGGCGTGCGCCGCGGTCCTGGATACCCGGTATGTATACGTGGTATACATACCGAGTAGGGCGCGGGTGCGCCCACCACGAGGAGGTCCCCATGTCGGTCAAGCAGGCGCTGCTGGCGCTGCTGGAGCAGGAGCCGATGTACGGCAACCAGCTCCGCACGGAGTTCGAGCAGCGCACCGGGTCGACCTGGCCGCTCAACGTCGGGCAGGTCTACACCACGCTGACGCGCCTGGAGCGCGACGGACTGGTCGAGGCCGCCGGCGCCGACGCAGAGGGCCACGAGCGGTGGCGCCTGACCCCGGCGGGGCGCGAGGAGGTGGCGGCGTGGTTCACCACCCCCGTGGCGCGCACGCAGCCCCCGCGCGACGAGCTGGCCATCAAGCTCGCCCTCGCGGTCACCGTGCCCGGCGTCGACGTCGGCGCGGTGATCCAGCAGCAGCGCAGCGCCACGATGCGCGCGCTGCAGGACTACACCCGCCTCAAGCGCCAGGCCGGTCAGGCCGGCCCCGGTGGTCGTCAGGGCGAGGCGCCGCGCGCCGACCTCGCCTGGAGCCTCGTGCTCGACTCCCTGGTCTTCGCCTCCGAGGCCGAGATCCGCTGGCTCGACCACTGCGAGGCCCGGCTGCGCCGCGCCGCGCTCGAGCGCCCCGAGCCGTCGGCCGCCGACCGGTCGGCCGACGCCCGCGTCGAGGGCGAGGCCCTGCGATGAGCGCCTCGTCGTCCCGGTCGACCCGACCGGGTGCCCCCACCGCCGCCGCGCCCGCGGCGCCCCGGCCCGGCGTGCTCCTGGCCGAGCAGGCCGTGGTGCTGCGCCGTGCCGAGGACCGGTGGCTGGCGCAGAGCGCCCGCCGGCTGGCGGCCTGCCCGCGCGCCACGCGCGGAGCCCGGGGACGGGTGGCCGTGCGATGAGCGCGGTGCTCGAGCTCGACCGCGTCTCGCGCGTGCACGGCGAGGGCGACCTGCAGGTCCACGCGCTGCGGGCGGTCTCCTTCGCGGCCCACGCCGGCGAGCTGGTCGCGGTGATGGGGCCCTCGGGCTCCGGCAAGTCGACCCTGCTGACCCTCTCCGGCGGCCTCGACACCCCCACCGACGGCGCCGTGCGCGTCGAGGGCTCCGACCTCGGGGCGATGGGGGCCAAGGAGCGCGCCCGCATGCGCCGCACCTCGATCGGCTACGTCTTCCAGGACTTCAACCTCGTCCCGGCCCTCACCGCCGTCGAGAACGTCGCCCTGCCGCTCGAGCTCGACGGCGTGCGCACCCGCGCCGCCCGCGCGGCCGCGCGCACCGCGCTGGAGGAGGTCGGCATCGGCGAGCTCGCCGACCGCTTCCCCGACCTGATGTCGGGCGGCCAGCAGCAGCGCGTGGCCATCGCCCGCGCCGTGGTCGGCGAGCGGCGGCTGATCCTGGCCGACGAGCCGACCGGCGCCCTCGACACCGAGTCGGGCGAGGACGTGCTGCGCCTGCTGCGCGCCCGCTGCGACGCCGGCGCCGCCGGTGTGATGGTCACCCACGAGGCCCGCCACGCGGCCTGGGCCGACCGGGTGGTCTTCCTGCGCGACGGCGTCGTCGTCGACGACTCCGGCGCCACGCCCGTCGACGCCCTGCTCGACCAGGGCGCGCACCGGTGAGGGGGCCCCTCGCAGGCTGGCGGCTGCCGCTGCGCCTGGCCTGGCGCGACGCCCGGCGGGCCAAGGGGCGCAGCCTGCTCGTGCTCGTCATGATCGCGCTGCCCGTGATGGGGGTGGCCGCGGCCGACACGCTCTACTCCACCCAGAGCGTCTCCGGGGTCGAGGGCCTCGAGCGGCGCCTCGGCACCGCCGAGGCACGGGTCTCGCTGGCGCCGGGGTCCCGCGAGGCGGTGCAGGACGCGGACCCCGACACCGGCGTGAGCGCCGTGGGGCCGAGGCGCGAGCCCGGCCGGGCGACGCTCACCGACGTCGAGCGGGTGCTCGGCGTGAGCGACCTGCCGGCGGTGGAGCTGGAGACCGAGTCCACGCGGGCCGCGACCGACGGCGGGCAGACCTACGTCGAGCTCACCGGCACCGACCTGCTCGACCCGCTCACCCGCGGGCTCGTGGAGCCCGTCTCGGGCCGGCTGCCCCGCACCGACGGCGAGGTCGTCGTCAACGCCGACCTCGCCGAGCGTGGCCCCGGTGTGGGCGAGGAGCTCGAGCTCGCCGGGGGCACCCGCCTGGAGGTCGTGGGGATCGTGGAGTCGGCCCAGGGCCGAGGCTTCCCCATGGCGTGGGCGCGACCGGCCGCCGTCGAGGGGCAGGGCGCCGGCAGCACGCTGCTCATCGGCGGCGCCGCGGTCACCTGGGAGCAGGTGCGCGCCCTCAACGCCCTCGGCGCCACCGTCCTGTCGCGCGCCGTCGTCACCGACCCTCCGCCGGAGTCGGCCCTGCCCCCCGAGATCCGGGGGTTCGACGAGGGCATCGACGAGGCCACCGTCACCGTGCTCGCGCTCGTCGTGGTGATGGTGCTCATCGAGGTGGTGCTGCTCGCCGGACCGGCCTTCGCCGTCGGCGCCCGCCGGCAGTCGCGCACCCTCGCCCTCATCGCCGCCGCCGGCGGCGTGCCCGGGCAGACGCGCCGGGTCGTGCTGGCCACCGGCGTGGTGCTCGGATCCCTGGGCGCGGTGCTCGGCCTCGCCCTCGGCCTGCTGGCGGCGGTGGCGCTCACCCCGGTGCTCCAGGGCTTCTCCACCACCCGCTTCGGCCCCTTCGACGTGACCTGGCTGCACCTGGCGGGCATCGCGGCATTCGGCACCCTCAGCGCACTGCTCGCCGCCGCGGTGCCGGCCTGGATCGCCTCGCGCCAGGACGTCGTGGCCGTGCTGGCCGGGCGTCGCGGCGACACCCGCGCCTCGCGGCGCTCCCCGCTGCTGGGCCTGGTGCTGCTCGGGGTGGGCGTCGCGGGAGCGGCGTACGGCGCCTCCGGCGGCGGCGAGATCGCCATCGCCGCCTCGGCGATCGTCTCGGTGCTGGCCATGATCCTGCTCGTGCCGGTGGTCGTGCTCGCCGTGTCGCGGCTGGCGGGCCGGCTGCCCCTGCCGCTGCGCTTCGCGGCGCGCGACGCCGCACGTCACCGCACCCGCACGGTGCCGGCCGTCGCGGCCGTGGCCGCGACCGTCGCCGGCGTGGTGGCGCTCGGGATCGCGGTGAGCAGCGACGAGCACCAGAACCAGGAGACCTACCAGCCGACCCTCGCCGACGGCTACGGGCTCGTCACCGCCTACGGGGGCGGCGTCGACTGGCCGGCCTACCGCGACGCGGTCGCCCGGACCGTCCCGGAGGACGACGTCTCGACGGTGCAGGCGCTGGTCCTGCCGGTGGAGGGGCGCGGCTTCCGCCAGCTCGAGGTCGCGCAGCCGGGTGACACCGACCCGCTCCTCGTCTCGGTCGGCGGCCCGTTCGCGAGCGCCACCCTGGTCGCCGACCGTCTCCCGCCCGGCCTGCCGGGCATCGACGCCACCGAGGCCGACCGCGCCTCGCGGGTGCTCGCCTCCGGCGGGGTGGTGGCCTTCGCCTCGGAGGCCGTCGACGGCGACCGGGTGGTCCTCAGGACCGCGGAGTACTCCGGACGCGGGCGTGTCGTGGACCGCCAGCGGCTCGAGGTGGCCGGCACCTACGTCCAGGTCGACGGCGACTACTCCCCGGTCGACGCGGTCGTCGCACCCGCCGTGGCCGACCGGCTCGGTGGTCGCACCCGGGTCACGGGCCTCGTCGTCGACGCCCCGATCACCGAGGCCGCCGAGCGCAGCGTCGACGAGGCGCTGACCGCCCTGCCCGGGCAGGTCTCCCTCAGCGTCGAGCGCGGCTACGTCGCCGACGAGGAGACGGTGATCGTGCAGCTCATCCTGGCCGCGCTGGGAGCGGTGCTCATGCTCGGCGGCACCCTGACGGCGACGTTCCTGGCGCTCTCCGACGCCCGGCCCGACCTGGCCACGCTGTCGGCGGTGGGGGCCAGCCCGCGCAGCCGCCGCGCGATCGCCGCGGCGTACGCCCTCGTGGTGGGGCTGGTGGGGGCGGTGCTGGGAGCGCTGGTGGGGGCGATCCCCGGCGTCGCCATCACCTACCCGCTCACCGGGCCCGGGAGCAGCGGGACCACCGGCGGTCCGGCGACCTACCTCGACGTGCCGTGGCTCTTGGTCACCGGCGTCGTGCTCGGCCTGCCGCTGCTCACCGCCGCGGTGGTCGGCCTCACCGCCCGCTCGCGGCTGCCCCTGGTGGCGCGGCTCGACTGAGGCCGCACGTCCTCGTCCTACCGACCGTTGCGACCACTACCCGACCGTCCTGACTGTCGGGTAGTGGTCGCAACGATCAGTAAGACGGGGGACCGCACAAAAAGTCAGGCTTGACTGTTTGTTGTGTCCGCAGGCAGGGTGGTGGCGTGACCCAGACCACCTCGACGCGCGTGCCGCAGGAGGAGCGCACCCGCGCCATGCGGGCGCGGCTGCTCGAGGCCACGGTCGAGCTGCTCGTCGAGCGCGGCTTCGCCGGCACGACGACCACGCTGGTCTCCGAGCGGGCCGGGGTCAGCCGGGGCGCCCAGCTGCACCACTTCCCCTCCAAGAACGACCTCGTCGTCGCCGCGGTTGAGCACCTCACGGAGGTGCGCGGCGCCGAGCTCGCGGCGGCCGCGGCCGCCCTGCCCACGGGGCGCCGCCGCACCCGCGCCGTGCTGGCCATGCTCGGCGACCACTTCACCTCGCCGGTCTTCACCGCCGCCCTCGAGCTGTGGGTCGCGGCCCGCACCGACGCCACCCTCCTCGCCGCCGTCGCGCCGCTGGAGCAGCGGGTGGGCCGCGACGCCCACCGCCTGACCGTCGAGCTGCTCGACGCCGACGAGGAGCAGCCCGGCACCCGCGAGCTCGTGCAGGCGACCCTCGACCTCGTGCGCGGGCTCGGCCTCGCCGACACCATCACCGACGACGCCCGCCGCCGCGCCCGGATCCTCGACCAGTGGTCGCTGACCCTCGACGCCACCCTGGCCCGTACGACGCCCCGCCCGGCCGCCGCCGGGCGCGCCGTCGACCCCACGCCCGGCCCGCCCGGCCCGTCCGGCCCGCCCGCCGACCCGCAGGAGCCCCGATGACCAGCACCCCGGACAGCCCCACCGCCCCGTCCGCAGGCGCGGTGGCTCCGCCGCCCGCCCAGCCGGCCGGCGGCCTCCTCGACGCGCTCCTCGAGGACCTGCGCGCCGAGGGCGACCTGCTGCGCGCGACGGTGGCCGACCTCGACGCCGCCGGCTGGGCCACGCCCACCCCGGCGCCCGGCTGGAGCGTGGCCACCCAGGTCGGCCACCTGCTGTGGACCGACGAGGTCGCCGCCCTCTCGGCCCGCGCCGGCACCCCCGAGGGGAAGGCGGCGTGGGACGAGGTCGTCACCGGCGCGCTCGGCGACCCCGACCGCTTCGTCGACGAGGCCGCCCTCGCCCTGGGCGCCCTCCCGCCGGCCGAGCTGCTCGGGCGGTGGGACGACGCCCGCGCCGCGCTGGCCGAGGCGCTGCGTGCGGTGCCGGCGGGGCAGCGGATGCCGTGGTTCGGCCCGCCGATGTCGCCGACCTCGATGGGCACGGCGCGCTTCATGGAGACCTGGGCCCACGCCCAGGACGTCCACGAGGCGCTCGGCACCACCCCGGAGCCCACCGACCGGATCCGCCACGTCGCCCACCTCGGCGTGCGCACCCGCGGCTTCGCCCACTCCGTGCACGGCGAGCCCGCCCCCACCGAGGAGGTGCGCGTCGAGCTGACCGCCCCCTCGGGCGAGACCTGGGCCTGGGGCCCCGACGACGCCGCGCAGCGGGTCACCGGGCCGGCCCTCGACTTCTGCCTCCTCGTCACCCAACGGGTGCACCGAGGCGACACCGCCCTGGTCGCCCAGGGCGCCGAGGCCGACCACTGGCTCGACATCGCCCAGGCCTTCGCCGGCCCCGCGGGCGAGGGACGCGAGAAGCGATGACCTCCGAACCGACCTCCCCCGGCACGCCCGGCACCCTGCTGGTGGGCAACTGCTCCGGCTTCTACGGCGACCGCCTCAGCGCGATGCGCGAGATGGTCGAGGGCACCACCCAGGGCCGCCACCTCGACGTGCTCACCGGCGACTACCTCGCCGAGCTGACCATGCTCATCCTCGGCAAGGACACGATGAAGGACCCGGCGCTGGGCTACGCGCGCACCTTCGTGCGCCAGCTCGAGGAGAGCCTGGGCCTCGCCCTGGAGCGCGGGGTGCGGATCGTCGCCAACGCCGGCGGCCTCAACCCCGCCGGCCTGGCCGAGAAGGTCCGCGAGGTCGCCCGCGGCCTGGGCCTGGACCCCGCGGTCGCCCACGTCGAGGGCGACGACCTGCGGGCGGTGGCCCGCGAGCACGGCTGGCACGACGCGCTCACCGCCAACGCCTACCTCGGCGGCTTCGGCATCGCCGCCGCCCTGCGCGGGGGCGCCGACGTCGTGGTCACCGGCCGCGTCACCGACGCCTCCCTCGTGGTCGGCCCCGCGGTCGCCCACTTCGGCTGGGCCCCGACCGACCACGACGCGCTCGCCGGCGCCGTGGTCGCCGGTCACGTGCTCGAGTGCGGCACGCAGGCCACCGGCGGCAACTTCAGCGGCTTCCGCGCCCTGCTCGAGGCGGGCATGGACCCCGCGGTGCCGCTCGGCTTCCCCGTCGCCGAGCTCGCCGCCGACGGCGGCTCGGTGATCACCAAGCCCGACGGCACCGGCGGCGCGGTCACCTGCGACACCGTCACCGCCCAGCTGGTCTACGAGATCCAGTCCACCCGCTACCTCGGCCCCGACGTCACCACCCACCTCGACTCCGTGCGTCTCGAGGAGGTCGGCCCCGACCGGGTCGCGGTCTCCGGGGTCACCGGCCAGGCCCCGCCCGAGCGGCTCAAGGTCTGCGTCAACGAGCTCGGCGGCTGGCGCAACAGCATCGAGCTGGTGCTCACCGGCCTCGACACCGAGGCCAAGGCCGCCTGGGTGCGCGCGCAGCTCGAGCCGCGGCTCAGCGCGCAGAGCGTCACCTGGTCGCAGCTGGCCCAGCCGCAGCCCGACGCCCCCACCGAGGAGGCCGCCTCGGTGCTGCTGCGCTGCACCGTCATGGACCCCGAGGCCGCCCCGTGCGCCAAGGCGTTCACCGGCCCCGCGGTCGAGCTGGCGCTCGCGTCGTACGCCGGCTTCACCCTGACCGGCCCCCCGCCGCAGCCCACCCCCTACGGCGTCTACCGACCGGCGTACGTCGAGCGCGCCGCGGTCGCCCACACGGTCGTGCACGCCGACGGCCGCCGCGAGGTCGTGCCCGACCCGGTCGCCTTCTCCGAGGCCGACCACGACGCGGGTCGTCGCCCCTCGCCCTACCCCGCCCCGGCCGACACCCTCAACCGCCGGATGCCGCTGGGCAGCTTCGTGCACGCCCGCTCGGGCGACAAGGGCGGCGACGCCAACATCGGGCTGTGGGTCGCCCGTGACGGCTCCCCGCGCTACGACGCCCGGGTGACCTGGCTGGCCAAGGTGATGAGCCCGCGCAAGGTCCGCGAGCTGGTGCCGGAGGCCGCCGACCTGCCGCCCGACGCCGTCGAGGTCCACCTGCTGCCCCACCTCGGCGCCGTCAACGTCGTCATCCACGGCCTGCTCGGCCGCGGCGTCGCCGCCTCCACCCGCTTCGACCCGCAGGCCAAGGGCCTCGGGGAGTGGGTCCGCTCCCGCTCCGTCCACGTCCAGGAGGGACTGCTGTGACCATGCTGACCGACCCCGCCACCGGCCCCACCACCAGCACGCGCGCCGAGGAGCTGCAGGCGCTGCGCGAGACGGCGGCGGAGTTCGTGCGCCGTGAGGTGGCGCCCCACCTGCAGGCCTGGGAGGACGCCGGCGAGGTGCCGCGCGCGCTGCACCGCGCCGCGGCCCGGCAGGGCCTGCTCGGTGTCTCCTTCGCCGAGGAGGTCGGCGGCCAGGGCGGCGACCTCGAGCACTCGGTGGCGCTGCAGGAGGCGATGTTCGCCGCCGGCGCCTCCAGCGGGCTGATGTCGGCGCTGTTCACCGGCGGCATCGCGCTGCCCCACATCGCCGCCCACGGCTCGCCCGACCTGGTCGACCGCTTCGTGCGGCCCACCCTGGCCGGCGAGCTCATCGGCTCCCTCGGCGTCACCGAGCCCGGCGGCGGCTCCGACGTCGCCGGCATCCGCACCACCGCGCGCCGCGACGGCGACCACTACGTCGTCAACGGCGCCAAGACCTTCATCACCTCCGCGGTGCGCGGCGACTTCGTCACCACCGCGGTGCGCACCGGCGGCGAGGGCCACGCCGGCCTCAGCCTGCTCGTGGTCGAGAAGGGCACGCCCGGCCTCACCGTCGACCGCTCGCTGGCCAAGATGGGCTGGCACTGCTCCGACACCGCCGAGCTGTCCTACGTCGACGTGCGCGTGCCGGTCTCGCACCTGGTGGGGGAGGAGAACGCCGGCTTCTACCTCATCGCCGAGCAGTTCGTGGTCGAGCGGATCGCCCTGGCCGTGCACGCCTACGGCATCGCCGCCCGCTCGCTGGCCCTCACCGCCGCGTGGTGCCGCGAGCGCGAGACCTTCGGCAAGCCGCTGGTGGCCAACCAGGTCGTGCGCCACAAGCTCGTCGAGATGCACCGCCAGGTCGAGGTGGCCCGCGCCTACACCCACGAGGTCGTGCGCCGCCACGTCGCCGGTGAGAGCGTCATCGCCGAGGCCTGCCTGGCCAAGCAGACCGCCTGTGACGCCGCCACCGCGGTGTGCCACGAGGCCGTCCAGCTCCACGGCGGCGCGGGCTACATGCACGGCAGCGAGGTCGAGCGCCACTACCGCGACGCCCGCATCCTGCCCATCGGCGGTGGTGCCACCGAGGTGCTCACCGACCTGGCCGCCAAGCTGCTGGGCTACGCCCGATGAGCGCGGCCCCCGAGGTGGGCCCCGAGGCCGGCACCGACGCGAGCACCGACACCGCCGCCACGCCGTCCGACGCCCGGCCCACCCACCGCGAGGCCATGCTGGCCAAGCTCGACGCCCTGGCCGCCGAGCACGCCAAGGCCGTCGCCGGCGGCGGGGAGAAGTACGTCGCACGCCACCACGCCCGCGGCAAGCTGCTGCCCCGCGAGCGCATCGAGCTGCTGGTCGACGAGGGCTCGGCCTTCCTCGAGCTCAGCCCGCTGGCGGGCTGGGGCTCCGACTTCGCCGTCGGCGCCAGCATGGTCACCGGCATCGGGGTGGTCGAGGGCGTCGAGTGCATGATCACCGCCAACGACCCCACGGTGAAGGGCGGCGCCAGCAACCCCTGGACGGTCAAGAAGGCCTTCCGGGCCCACCAGATCGCCGAGGAGAACGGCCTGCCCACGATCGCCCTCGTGGAGTCCGGCGGCGCCGACCTGCCGACCCAGAAGGAGATCTTCATCCCGGGCGGCAAGACCTTCCGCGACATCACCCGCAGCTCGGCGATGAAGCTGCCCACGGTGGCGCTGGTCTTCGGCAACTCCACCGCCGGCGGCGCCTACGTGCCCGGCATGAGCGACTACACCGTGATGGTGCGCGAGCAGGCCAAGGTCTTCCTGGGCGGCCCGCCGCTGGTGAGGATGGCCACCGGCGAGGAGTCCGACGACGAGTCGCTGGGCGGCGCGGAGATGCACGCGCGCACCTCCGGCCTGGCCGACTACCTCGCCGAGGACGAGCGCGACGCGATCCGCATCGGCCGGCGCATCGTGGCCCGGCTGAACTGGCGCAAGGCCGGCGGCGCCGGGGCCGCCGCGGACCCGGCGTACGCCGAGCCCGACCACGACCCCGACGGTCTGCTCGACCTGGTCCCCAGCGACCTCAAGGAGCCCTTCGACCCCCGCGAGGTGATCGCGCGCGTCGTCGACGGCGTCAGCGCGACCAACGGCGTGGCCTTCGACGAGTTCAAGCCGCTCTACGGCACGTCGCTGGTCACCGGCTGGGCCAGCATCCACGGCCACCCGGTCGGCATCCTCGCCAACGCCCAGGGCGTGCTCTTCAGCGAGGAGGCCCAGAAGGCCACGCAGTTCGTGCAGCTGGCCAACCAGACCGACACCCCGCTGCTCTTCCTGCACAACACCACCGGCTACATGGTCGGCAAGGAGTACGAGCAGGGCGGCATCATCAAGCACGGCGCGATGATGATCAACGCCATCTCCAACTCCACCGTGCCGCACCTGACGGTGATCATGGGCGCCTCCTACGGCGCCGGCAACTACGGCATGAACGGTCGCGCCTACGACCCCCGCTTCCTTTTCACCTGGCCCTCGGCCAAGTCGGCGGTGATGGGCCCCGCCCAGCTCGCCGGCGTCATGGAGATCGTGGCCCGCCAGTCGGCGGAGTCGCGCGGGCAGACCTTCGACGCCGAGGGCTTCGCCGGCGTCAAGGAGGTCGTGGAGGCCCAGATCGAGGAGCAGTCGCTGCCCTACTTCCTCTCCGGGATGCTCTACGACGACGGCGTCATCGACCCCCGCGACACCCGCACGGTGCTGGGCATCTGCCTCTCGGTCATCGACAGCAGCGCCTTCCGCGGCACCGACCGCTTCGGCGTCTTCCGGATGTGAGGCGCCCGTGACCCGCCCCGTGCCGACCGCCGTGCCCGCAGCACCGTCCCCGAGAGGCCTCCCGTGATCACCCGTCTCCTCGTCGCCAACCGCGCCGAGATCGCCAGCCGCGTCTTCGCCACCTGCCGCCGCCTGGGCGTCTCGACGGTCGCGGTGCACTCCGACGCCGACGCGGCGCTGCCCTACGTCGGGGAGGCCGACGTCGCCGTACGGCTGCCGGGCGCCGCGCCCGCGGAGACCTACCTGCGCGTCGACCTGCTGCTGGAGGCCGCGCGCGCCAGCGGCGCCGACGCCGTGCACCCCGGCTACGGCTTCCTCTCCGAGAGCGCCGACTTCGCCCGCGCCGTCCTCGACGCCGGCCTCACCTGGGTCGGCCCCGACCCCTCCTCCATCGAGCAGATGGGCTCCAAGATCGAGTCGAAGCGGCTGATGGAGGCCGCCGGGGTGCCGGTGCTGCGCAACCACTCCGTCGACGACGCCTCCGAGGCCGACCTGCCGCTGCTGGTCAAGGCCTCCGCGGGCGGCGGCGGGCGCGGCATGCGGGTCGTGCGCGACCTGGCCGACCTGCCCGGCGAGGTCGAGCGGGCCCGGGCCGAGGCGCAGTCGGCCTTCGGCGACGGCACGGTCTTCGTGGAGACCTACGTCGAGCGCGGCCGCCACGTGGAGGTGCAGGTCGTGGGCCACCGCGACGGTGTCCTCGTGCTCGGCGAGCGCGACTGCTCGGTGCAGCGGCGCCACCAGAAGGTGGTCGAGGAGTCGCCGGCGCCGGGCCTGCCCGACGCCGTGCGCGCCGCCCTGCACGAGGCCGCCCGTGCGGCCGCCGCCGCGATCGACTACCGCGGTGCCGGCACCGTGGAGTTCCTCTACGACCCCGCCACGGAGCGCTTCTTCTTCCTGGAGATGAACACCCGCCTCCAGGTCGAGCACCCGGTCACCGAGCTGGTCCACGGCGTCGACCTGGTCGACCTCCAGCTCACGGTGGCCGAGGGCGGCGTGCCCGACCCCCGCGCCATCGGCGAGACCTACGGCCACGCCGTCGAGGTGCGCCTCTACGCCGAGGACCCCGCCGCCGACTACCAGCCGCAGAGCGGACCGCTGAGCGTGCTCGAGGTGCCCGGCGTCGATGCCCGCTTCGACCTGCTCAACCGCCCCGGCGTGCGCCTCGACGCCGGCTTCGCCGGCGGCAGCGAGGTCTCCACCCACTACGACGCGATGCTGGCCAAGGTGATCGCCTGGGCGCCCACCCGCGAGCAGGCCGTGCGCCGGCTGGCCGACACCCTGGCCCGCACCCGGGTGCACGGCGTGGTGACCAACCGCGACCTGCTCGTGCAGGTGCTGCGCTCGCCCGACTTCGTGGCGGGCGACCTCAGCACGGCCTTCCTCGCCGACCACCCGGCGCTCGCCCCCGCCGCCGACCCGGGGGCGCCCGTCGCCGCCGCGCTGGCGCTGGCCGAGCACGCCCGCGCCGCCCGGCGGGTGCAGGGCCGCATCCCGGTGGCCTGGCGCAGCGTCGTGAGCCAGCCGCAGCGCACCGAGCTCGACCACGCCGGCGAGCCGGTCGTCGTGGAGTGGTGGGGCGGGCGCGACGGCTACACCGTCGAGGGCTGCACCGTCGTCGCGGCCGGGCCGACCGAGGTGGTCCTGGAGCGCGACGGGCTGCGCTCGTCGTACGCCGTGGCGGTGTCGGGGCCGAGCGGTCGCGAGGTCGTCGACGTCGACGGGCCGGGAGGTCACGCCCGGCTGGTGCGGGTGCCGCGGTTCGTCGACCCCGCCGAGCAGGTCGCGGCCGGCTCCCTGCTGGCCCCCATGCCCGGCACCGTCGTCAGCGTCGCCGTCGAGGAGGGGCAGGCCGTCGTCGCGGGCCAGCCCGTGCTGGTGCTCGAGGCCATGAAGATGCAGCACACCGTGAGCGCGCCCGCCGACGGCACGCTCGCCCGGATCACCGTCCAGCCCGGCGCGCAGGTCGCCGCCGGAGAGGTTCTCGCCGTCGTCGAAGGAGAGGTCGCATGACCACGCAGGTCCAGCCCACCACCACCGCTTTCACCGAGACCGAGGAGCGCCGCGAGCTGCGCACCCAGGTCGCCCGGCTCGCCGCGAAGTACGGGCGGGAGTACTTCACCGAGAAGGCCCGCTCCGGCGGCAAGACCACCGACCTGTGGCTCGAGATCGGCAAGAACGGCTACCTCGGCATCAACATCCCCGAGCAGTACGGCGGCGGGGGCGGCGGCATCGGCGACATCGCCGCGGTCTGCGAGGAGCTCGCCGCCCAGGGCTGCCCGCTGCTGCTCATGGTGGTCAGCCCCGCGATCTGCGGCACGATCATCAGCCGCTACGGCACCGAGGAGCAGAAGCAGCGCTGGCTGCCCGGGCTGTGCGACGGCACCGGCACCATGGCCTTCGCCATCACCGAGCCCGACGCGGGCACCAACACCCACAACATCACCACCACCGCGCGCCGCGACGGCGACGGCTGGGTGCTCAACGGCCGCAAGATCTGGATCTCGGGCATCGACGAGGCGCAGAACGTGCTGGTCGTGGCCCGCACCGAGGACGCCCGCACCGGCCGGCTCAAGCCGTGCCTCTTCGTCGTGCCGACCGACGCCGAGGGCTTCGAGGCCCGGGCGATCCCGATGGAGATCGTCTCCCCGGAGAACCAGTTCCAGGTGTTCATCGACGACGTCGAGCTGCCCGCCGACGCGCTCGTGGGCGACGAGAACGGCGGCCTCGCGCAGCTCTTCGCCGGGCTCAACCCCGAGCGGATCATGGCCGCCGCCTTCTCCCTCGGCCTGGCCCGCTTCGCCCTGGAGAAGGCCACCGCCTACGCCAAGGAGCGCGTGGTCTTCGACGTGCCGATCGGCGCCCACCAGGCCATCGCGCACCCGCTCGCGCAGAGCCACATCGAGATCGAGCTGGCCCGGCTGATGAACCAGAAGGCCGCCGCGCTCTTCGACGCCGGCGACGAGATGGCCGCGGGCGAGGCCGCCAACATGGCCAAGTACGCCGCCGCCGAGGCCGCCTGCGACGTCGTCGACCGCGCCGTGCAGACCCACGGCGGCAACGGCGCCAGCCAGGAGTACGGCATGGCCGGCCTCCTCGTCGCCACCCGCGTCGGCCGGATCGCCCCCGTGAGCCGCGAGATGATCCTCAACTTCGTCTCGATGCACTCCCTGGGGCTGCCGAAGTCGTACTGAGCGGGCCGCCGCCCGTCCCGGCTGTCACGCCCGGTGACCCGATCTGCCGCCCCGTCACGACGGGGCGGCAGACGGCGCGGCTCGGCGCGGCAGCCGGTGCGCGTCGGCCCGCCGCGTCCGCCCCGCCGCGCGGGTGGCGGCGGTCACGGGCCTAGGGTCGCGGCGTGGCAGGGGTGTTCTCGGGGTTCGCGACGATCGGCGTGCTCATCGCGCTGGGGATCCTGCTGGCCCACCTGCGGGTCATCGACCTGGCGGGCCAGCGCACGCTGTCGACGCTGGCCTTCTACGTCGCCAGCCCGGCGCTGCTGCTCACCGTGCTCGAGGACAGCGACCCCGCCGAGGTCTTCTCCACGACCCTGGTCGCCAGCACCGCGGCGGTGCTGGTCGTGGTGCTGCTGCACCTCGGCCTCAGCCGGCTGCGCGGCCCGCTCGACCTGGGCGGCGCGACGATCGGGGCGATGGCGGCGGGCTACGTCAACGCCGGCAACCTCGGGGTGCCGATCGCGGCCTACGTGCTGGGCGACGTCGCCCTGGTCGCCCCGATCCTGCTCATGCAGCTGCTGGTGCTCCAGCCGCTGGCCCTCACCCTGCTCGACGTGGCGGTCGCGCCGACGCGGCTGAGCCTGCGCAAGGTGCTCTCGCGCCCGGCCACCAACCCGCTCACGATCGCCTCGGCCGCCGGGGTCGCCCTGGCGCTGAGCGGCGTACGGCTGCCGGCCGCGGTGCACGACCCGCTCGACCTGGTCGGGGGCATGGCGGTGCCGGCGATGCTCCTCGCCTACGGCGTGGCGCTGCGGCTCGGGCCGCTGCCGGGGCGGGGCGTGCCGGCCTCCGAGCTGGGCCTGGCCGTGGGGCTCAAGCTCGTCGCGCAGCCGCTCGCGGCCTACGCCGTGGGCCGCTGGGCGCTGGGCCTGGAGACCGACGCGCTGCTCGCAGTCACGGTGCTCTCCGCGCTGCCCACGGCGCAGAACGTCTTCGTCATCGCCAGCCGCTACGGGCGCGCGGAGCTGCTGGCGCGCGACGCCATCTTCGTGAGCACGCTGGCCTCCGTGCCCGCGGTCGTCCTGATCACCGCGCTGATCGCCTAGCCGGCGCCCCGATCGCATAGCGTGAGCGCCGTGGGACGAGCCGTGGACGGAGCCGACCGGTTCCAGCGACGCTTCCCGCCGGTGGGGATCCCGCTGGCGATCGTCTACAAGCACTTCGACGACCAGGGCAACTACCTGGCCGCGATCATCACCTACTACGCCTTCATCGCGATCTTCCCGCTGCTGCTGCTGGCCTCCTCGATCCTCGGCTTCCTGCTCCAGGGCAACCCCGAGCTGCAGACCCAGGTGCTCGACTCGGCGCTGAGCCAGTTCCCGATCATCGGGGAGCAGCTGGGCCGGCCCGAGGGGCTCCAGGGCTCGACCACCGCGGTCGTCGTCGGTGGCGTCGCGGCGCTCTACGGCTCGCTCGGCCTGGGCCAGGCGCTGCAGAACGCCATGAACATCGCCTGGTCGGTGCCGCGCAACTCCCGCCCCAACCCGCTGCTGCTGCGGCTCAAGAGCCTGCTGCTGCTCATCACCGCCGGGCTCTCGGTGCTCGCGGTGTCGGTGGTCTCGGCCCTCGGCAGCCAGACCGAGGTCTTCGGCCCGCGCCTCGACGGCACGATCACGTGGCTGATCCGGCTGGCCACCGTGCTCGGCGTCGGCGCCGTGCTGACCTTCGTCTTCCGGCTCGCCTCCGCACGCCAGCACGGTCTGCGCGCCGCCGTGCCCGGCGCCCTGGCGCTCGCGGTGATGTGGCAGCTGCTCCAGGTCATCGGCACGGTCTACGCCACCCGCGTGCTCGGTGAGACCAGCCAGATGAACGCGACCTTCGGCCTCGTCCTCGGGCTCATCGGCATCATCTACATCGCCGCGGTCATGGGCGTGCTGGCCATGGAGATCAACGTCGTCCTCGCCCGGCGGCTGTGGCCGCGCGCGCTCCTCACCCCCTTCACCGACAACGTCGAGCTCACCGACGCCGACCGTCGTGCCTACGCCGGCTACGCCCGCGCGCAGCGGCACAAGGGCTTCGAGAACGTCGAGGTCTCCTTCACCGACCCCGCCACCGGGGAGATCACCCTGCCGACGCCCGGGCGCCTCGAGTCGCGCCCGCCCGCGCCCCCGGTCGGGCCGGTGGCCGAGCAGGGCGGCGCCGAGCAGTCCGGCGAATCCGTGGACAGGGTGCGCTGAGAGCGGCCAGGATCACCCGCGTGATCAAGCTCGAGCTCGTCGCCGGCGTCATCGGCTTCGCCCTGTGGGTCTACTGCCTCGTCGACGCCATCGGCACCCCGCCGCAGCGGGTCAAGCACCTGCCCAAGGTGGCCTGGATCGTGCTGGTGCTGCTGTTCCCCTTCGTCGGCTCGATCGCCTGGCTGGCGCTCGGCCGCGACCGGGGGGCGCGGCCGCTGACCCGGTCGCAGGGCGCGGCGCCCGGCTTCCCCGAGTACGAGCGGCCCGGCCGCATGGCCGCGGGCGATGCCGGGCGCGACGAGGAGTTCCTGCGTCAGGTGCGCGCCCGCGCCGAGGAGCAGCGGCGCCGCCACGAGCTGGCCCGCCGCGAGGAGGCGGCCCGCGAGGAGGCCGAGCGCCAGCGGCTGCGCGCGGCCCGCGAGGCCCGTGAGCAGGGCCGGTCGGGCTCCGCCGACGGTCCCGGTGCTCCCGCGGGCGGCTGAGCCTGCTGCGGCGTACGGGCGGGGACGTCATGCGAGTGGTGGATGCGCATCCACGTGTCGCATGACGTCCGGGTGCGGCGCGGCTAGGTGGTGGCCCGCTCGCGGGCGGCGACGGTGAGCTCGCGGGCGTAGCGGGCGGTGGTGGTGAGCACGGCGAGCACGGGCACGGCGAGGAAGGCTCCGGTGATGCCGGCCAGCGTGCTGCCGAGGGTGACCACGACGATGGTCATCGCGGGGTGCAGTGACAGCGTCTTGCCCATGAGCAGCGGCTGGAGCACGTTGCCCTCGAGCTGCTGCACCACCAGCACGAGCCCGACCACGATCAGCGCGGTGGTCAGCCCCTGGGTGGCGAGCGCGACGACCGCGGCGAGCGCGCCGGCGACCACGGCGCCCACGACCGGCACGAAGGCGGCCAGGAAGGTGATGACCGCCAGCGGCAGCGCGAGCGGCACGCCCAGCACGAGCAGGCCGATCCCGATCCCGATCGCGTCGACCAGACCGACGGCGGCCTGCGCGCGCACGAAGCCGCCCAGCACCGTCCAGGAGCGGCGCGAGACCTCGGCGGCGTGGGCCGCCGGGCCCGGGGACAGCCAGTGCTCCAGCCACGGCAGGAACCGAGGGCCGTCCTTGAGGAAGAAGAAGCACAGCACGAGCGCCAGCAGCGCGGTGAGCGCCCAGGAGCTGGCGGTCGAGACCCCGGTCAGCGTCCAGGCGGCGATGTCCTGGGCGCTGTCCTGCACCTGGTCGACGGCCTGGCCGACCAGGTCGCCCACCTCGTCGTCGCCGAGGTCGAGCGGCGGGCCCGCGAGCCACGCCTCGATGTCCTCGACCCCCTGGGAGAACTGCTCGCTCAGCGAGTCGACCTCGTCGAGCACGAGGTAGGTCACCGCGGCCACCAGGCCGCCGAGCACGAGCAGCCCGGTCAGCACCGCGGCGCCCGCCGCGGCGGCGGCCGGCACCACCCGGCGCAGCCGCCGGGCCAGCGGCCACAGGGCGGTGCTCAGCAGCAGGCCCAGGAGCGCCGGCAGCACGACCACCCACATCCGGCCGACGACCCACAGCGCGCCCACGACCACCGCCGTCACCAGCAGGATCCGCAGGCTCCAGCGCCCCGCCTCGGCCAGCGTCGTCGCGATCGGCGTCGCCGGCGGCGCAGGGTGGTCGCCGCCGCCCCTGCCCGTCGGTGGGCGCCGGGGCTGGGGGGAGGTGGTCGGCGCCTCACGGCGGCGGAAGAGGGACATGGGCCCTCTCTACCCGATCGTCACCTCCGCGGGCACCCTCGCCCGGGGTGGAGCGTCTCCGCCCGCGCCGTGGTCACGCCGGAGCGGGGCCGGCTCAGGAGTACCGGTGGCTCTTCGCGGCGTGGCCGAGCTCGCGGGTGCAGGTGCGCCCGCTCATGTTGCGGTGGCCGCACAGGCCGGGCTCCGCGCCCGGCTCCACCGGCGTCGCGGCCGCGGCCTTCGCGGGCCGCTTGGCGGCTGGGGCCGCTGCGGGCGCCGAGCGGCGTACGGCGGGCCGCGCCGGCGCTGCTCCCGGCTTGGCCGCGCGGGCGGCGGCCTCCTCGTAGCGCGCCTCGCGCATGGCTCGCAGGGCATCCATCTTGCTCATCGGCTGTTCACGTCACCAACCTACGCGGCGCCACCGACAACGCCGACGCCGCCGGGCGGGGGCGGGGGCGTGCGACGCGGGGCGGTGTCGAGACGCCCGCCAGGGCTCCTCGACCACCGGGAGGGTGGGGTGGTTTCGAGACGCTCGCTGGCGCTCGCTCCTCAACCACCGGGGGGCTGGGTGGTGTCAGCGGCGCTTCTTGGGCGGCGTGGGGAAGAACATCGAGACGCGCTCGGCGTACTCGGGGAACCCGTCGCGCTCCATCATCTTCTTCTCCAGCAGCTTGGCGCCGGTGACGTTGCGCAGGAAGAAGGTCATCACGGCCGGGCAGGCCACGGTGAGCAGGCCGGGCAGCCAGCCGGAGGCGAGACCGGCGGTGAGCCACAGGCCCCACCAGACCATCGCGTCGCCGAAGTAGTTCGGGTGGCGGGTCCAGGCCCACAGCCCCTGGTCCATCACCTGCGGGCGCGACTCCTTGGGCTGGGCCTTGTAGGCCTTGAGCTGACGGTCGCCGACGGCCTCGAAGGTCAGGCCCACGGCCCACACCAGCAGCCCGATCCACACCACAGGCCACCACTCGACGGCCAGCACGGCGCCGACCTGCACGGGCAGCGACACGAACCACTGCGCCCCGCCCTGCACGAGGAACACGCGGCGCACGGCGGCCCGCATGCCGACGTCCTGGAGGCTGCCGCCGAGCATCTCGGCGTAGCGCGGGTCCTCCTTGCCCTGGTGGTCGCCCAGGGCGCGGCTGCGCACGTGCCACGCCAGGCGCCCGCCCCACAGGGCGACCATGGCGAGCACCAGCCAGCGGCGGGCGTCGGCCTCGTCGGAGAGCGAGCCGAGCAGGGCCGCGATCACCGCGACGACCACGAAGCCGAGGCCCCAGGCGACGTCGACGACGGCCACGACGCCGAGCTGGCGGGCCCGCAGGGCGGTCAGGGTCATCACGACCGCGACCGCCAGGAGGCAGGCGGCGAGGACGAGCACGAGAGTCATGACCCCAGTCAACCCGTCGTACGCCGACCCCGCCCCACCCCAGCGGCCCGGGTGTGGGCCGGGTGGCCCGGTCTCAGAAGTCGCGCACCCAGGGCAGGGTGTGGGCGGCGCCGGGGCGCACCATGAGGATCTGGTCGACGCCCATGCGCCCGTCGCGGAAGGCCATGGCGCCGCCGACGAGGTAGAGCCGCCACACGCGCACGACCTCCTCGCCCACGAGCTCGGTGAGCCGGTCGATGTTGGCCTCGAAGCGCTCGAGCCAGCCGGCGACGGTGTGCACGTAGTGCTCGCGCATCGCGTGCACGTCGCGCACCTCGAGCCCGCCGCGCTCGAGGAAGGCGACGGTCTCGCCGACGGGGCGCATGTACATGTCGGGGGCGATGAAGGACTCGATGAAGGGCCCACCGCCGGGCCAGCGGCCGGTGCGCGACATCTGCTGGATGAGCACGCGGCCACCGGGCTTGACGGCGTCGTGCAGGACGCCGGCGTAGGTCGGGTAGTTGGACTGCCCGACGTGCTCGCCCATCTCGATGGAGGACACCGCGTCGTACTCCTGGCCGGCCGGGGGCACGGCGTCGCGGTAGTCCTGGAGCCGGATCTCGACGCGGTCCTGGAGGCCGCGCTCGGCGATGCGGGCGTCGATGAACTTCTTCTGCTCCGCAGCGATGGTCACGCCGACGACCGTCGCGCCGAAGTGCTCGGCGGCGTGCAGCGACAGCGAGCCCCAGCCGCAGCCCACGTCGAGCAGGCGCATGCCGGGCTCGAGGCCGAGCTTGCGGCACACCAGCGACAGCTTGGCCGCCTGGGCCTCCTCGAGCGGCTGCTCGGGTGAGGAGTGGTAGCCCGAGGAGTAGGCCATGTTGGGCTCGAGGATCAGCGAGTAGAACTCGTTGGAGAGGTCGTAGTGGTGACTGATCGAGCGGATGTCGCGCAGCTTGGAGTGCAGCCGGCCGCGGATGCGGGCCTGCGAGGCGGGGTGGGCCGGCGGCAGGCCGAGCACGCCGAGGTCCTTGGCGGTGCGCAGCGCCTGCTTCATCGCCGCGGCCGAGGGGCGCCCGCCGCCGGAGAGGTTGCGCTCCTTCGCCACCGCGAAGGCGTGGGTGAGCGCGGCGTCGAGGTCGCCGTGGACCTCGATCTCACCGGTCACGTAGGCCTGGGCGGCGCCGAGCTCGCCGGGACGCCACAGCAGGCGGCGCACGGCGTCGGGGGTGCGGATCTCCACCAGCGGAGCGTCGGCGGGGCCGGCCTCGGAGCCGTCCCACGCGCGCAGCCGCACGGGCAGGTCGCCGCCCACGAAGGGGCGCAGCGCCTCGGCGAGCTGCGCGGCGACGCCGCCCGCGGCGGTGGGGGCGGTGGAGGGACGGTCGGTAGTGGAGGCGCTCACGCCTGCTCCTCGGGTCGGGTCAGGACGACCTGGTTGACGTCGAGGTAGCCCGAGGCGAAGCCCGCGCGGGAGTACTCGAGGTAGAAGTGCCACATGCGCAGGAAGGTGTCGTCGAAGCCGAGGGCCAGCACGGCCTCGGAGTCGCCGAGGAAGGCCTCGTCCCACAGCCGCAGCGTCTCGGCGTAGTGGGTGCCGAAGGAGAGCCGGTCGGTGAGGCGCAGCGAGGTCTGCTCGCGGGTCACCTCGTCGATGACGTCGACCGAGGGCAGGAAGCCGCCGGGGAAGATGTACTTGTGGATCCAGGTCCACGTGTTGCGGGTGGCGAGCATCCGGTCGTGGGGCATCGTGATGGCCTGGATGCCGACCTTGCCGCCGGGGGCCAGGACCTTGTCGATGGTCTGGAAGTAGGTGGTCCAGTACTGGTGGCCGACCGCCTCGATCATCTCCACCGACACGACGGCGTCGAACTCGCCGGTCACCGCGCGGTAGTCGCACAGCTCGACCCGGGCCCGCTCCGACATGCCGGCGGCGGCGATCCGCTCCCGGGCCAGCGCCTGCTGCTCGGTGGAGAGGGTGATGGTGAGGACGTCGGCGCCGCGCTGGGCGGCGCGCATGGCCAGCTCGCCCCAGCCCGAGCCGATCTCGAGCACGCGGGTGCCCTCGCCGACGCCGGTGGCGTCGAGCAGGCGCTCGATCTTGCGCACCTGGGCGGGGTGGAGCTCCTCGGCCGTGGGCGCGCCGGGCGGGGTGGCCGAGTGGTGGTCGCCGCGGTCGAGCCGGTCGGTGTCGAAGAGGGCGGAGGAGTAGCTCATCGACTCGTCGAGGAAGAGCTCGAAGAGGTCGTTGGAGAGGTCGTAGTGGTGCGCGATGTTGTCGCGGGAGTTCTTCTTCGAGCTGACCTGCGCGCGCGGCGGGCGCTTGGCGACGACGGCGCGCAGCCTCTGCAGCGGGCGCGGCACGAGGTCGCTCATCTGCTCGGCCAGCACGGTGAGGAAGCCGCCGAGGTCCTCGGCGTCCCACGCGCCGACGAGGTAGGCCTCGCCGAAGCCGATCAGCTGGTCGCGTCCGAGGCGGGCGAAGAACTCCTCGGCCCGCGACACGGTGGCCACCGGGCCGCCCTTGCCGAGGGTGGTGCGGCGGCCGTCGGCCTCCGTGATGACGACGGTGACGGCGAGCCGGTTGACCGCCGCGGTGAAGAGGCGCCGCGCGATCCGGGCGGAGACCTGCACGCGGGGCCCGGTGGGGACGACGTCGAGGTCGCCCCAGCGCTGGGTGGCGGGGTGGGCGGTGCGGGCCGGCGGCTGCGGGCCGCTGCCGTCGGGGGTGGGGCGGGTGACGGTCACCGCTGGTCTCCTTCGTGGGCGGGGGACTGGACGTGCTGCTGGACGTGCGCCGGCCGGGGTCGTATCGGCAGGCGGCGCAGCCAGAGCCAGACCCCGTGGGCCCGGATCAGCACGGAGCCTCTCAGAGCCGCCGGGGCGGCGCGCCACGGGGCCGTGCCGGAGCGCCGGCCGTCGAGGGAGGCGCTGAAGACCGCGCCGTCGTCGCTGTGCAGGGTGACGGCGATGCGCAGCCGCTCGTCGGGCACCGGCACGGCCAGCTCGTAGTGGCCGTCGGTGCCGTGGAACGGCGAGACGTACATCGCCTTGTCGGTGCGGGCGCGGCCCTGCTCGTCGGGGTCGACGAGGTAGGCGTGGCGGTCGCCGTAGGTGTTGTGCACCTCGACCACCGTCGCGACCCTCCGCCCGGAGCGGTCGAGGCACCAGAAGACGCTGATCGGGTTGAAGCAGTAGCCGAAGGCGCGCGGCTGCGCGGCCATGAGCACCCGGCCGCCCTCGGCGGCGGAGGGCAGCGTGACGCCCTCGGCGGCGAGGAACGTCTCGAGGTTCTCCCGGATGCTGCGCTCGGGGGAGCCGAGGTGGTCGCGGGCCTCGAAGCTGCCCAGCGCCACCGCACGCCGACCGTGGTCGGGCAGCTCGTCGAGGTCGACCAGCCAGGTGTGGGAGGCGTGGGTGAAGGACCGGGCGAAGGGCCGGCGGCGGGTGTGGCGGATGGTGGTGTCGTAGACGACCGGCGTCTCGACGCGCGGCTGCGCGTCGGGCTCGGCCGGCCACTCCAGCCCCAGCCGCTCGACGGCGGCCAGGCCCGAGCGCGCGCCGTCCTCGTGGAAGCCCCAGCCGTGGTAGGCCCCGGCGAAGGTGAGCCGCGCGGAGTCGAGCTCGCGCAGGCGCTGCTGGGCCGCGACCGAGGTGGGGTTGTAGAGCGGGTGCTCGTACTCCATGCGCTCGATGACGCTCACGGGGTCGACGAGGTGCTCGCCGCCGAGGGTCACGAGGTAGTGGGTGTCGGTGTCGAGGCGCTGGAGCCGGGTGAGGTCGTAGGTGACGACCACGCCGGGGCTGCCGTCGGGGCGGGGCGCGGCGGCGGCGGGGCGCTGGAAGTTCCACGACGCCCAGGCGTTGTGCGTGGTGGGCATCAGCGACAGGTCGGTGTGCAGCAGCGCGGTGTTGGGGGAGTACGGCATGGCGCCCAGCAGCTCGCGCTGCGCGGGCGTCGGCTCGGCCAGCAGCGCGAGGGCCTGGCCCGGGTGGGTGGCCACGACGACGGCGTCGTAGGTGGCGACCTCGCCGTTGCCGTCGGTGACCTCCACGCCGGAGGGGGTCTCGAGCACCGAGGTCACCTTGGCGCCGAGCCGCACCTCCTGGATCCGCTCGCCGACCCGCCGCACGTACTCCCGGCTGCCGCCGCTCACGGTGCGCCACGTGGGCGAGCCGAAGATCGAGAGCATGCCGTGGTGCTGCAGGAAGGTGAAGAGGTAGCGCGCGGGGTAGTCGAGGGCGACCTCCGGGTCGCACGACCACACGGCCGCCACGAGCGGCTCCATGAAGTGGCGGGTGAAGTACGCCGAGAATCCGCCCTCGGCCAGGAAGTCGCGCAGCGGCTGGTCGACCCCGGTGTCGGGGGCCGCCAGCAGCGCCTTGGCGCGGCGGTGGAAGCGGGGGATCTCGGTGAGCATCCGCAGGTAGGCCGGTCGCGTGAGGTTGTCGCGGCGCGGGAAGACGCCGCGGCGCCCGAGCGCGCCCGCCCACTCCAGGCCGGTGTCGTCGTCGCGGATCGACATCGACATCTCCGACTCCTGCGTGGCGACGCCGAGCTCGGCGAGCAGCCGCAGCAGCACCGGGTAGGTGCGCCGGTTGTGCACGATGAAGCCGGTGTCGATGCCCAGGGTGCGACCCGTGGCGGGGTCGAGCACGTCGTGGGTGTCGGCGTGGCCGCCGAGGCGCTCGTCGGCCTCGTAGAGCGTGACGTGGGCCGTGCGCGAGGCGACGTACGCCGCCGTCAGGCCGGCCACGCCGGACCCCACGACCGCGATCCGCTCCGGCCGGGTGGGCCGGGGGGTCATGCCTGGAACTCGACGGTGCCGACGACGGCGTCGCTGGGCTCGACCGGCTGGGTGCCGGCCTCCTCGATCGAGATGGCCGCGCCGGTGGCGTCGGCGGCCTGGCCGCTGAAGACGGTCTCGTCGGAGTCGGTGGCCATCGGGCCCGCCGCGACGTACTGACCGTCACGCAGCAGCCACAGCTCGTAGACGTAGCCCTCGGGGGCCGGCGGCATGTCGACGGTGGTGACGATGGCGCGGTTGAGGTCCTCGGAGCGGATGACGGTGGCCTCGGCGTCGGGGTCGACACCCTCGGCGAGCTGCACGCGGAAGCGCTGCGCGTCGTCGGCGTTCTGCACCGCCTCGGCGGCGGTGTAGGTGGAGGTGTCGTCCTGGGCGGCGGTCCACACGACGCCGCCGGTGCCGGCGACGACTACCGCCGCGGCCGCGGCGGCCAGAAACCCGCGAAATCGACGGCGGTCGCGCCGGTCGGCCAGGGACGTCACCTCGGCCCGGACCTCGCCCACCACGGGCGGCATCGGCCGCACGGTGGCGATGCCGGAGAGCACCCGGTCGCGCAGCTCCGGAGGAGGCACGGTGAGACTCATCTCGGTCATCATCGAGGCCGCCTCGGCGAGGCCGTCGACCTCGTCGCGGCAGGCCGGGCAGGTGGCAAGGTGACGCTCGAACTCGGCGCGCTCGAGGTCGTCGAGGGCGTCGAGGGCGTAGGCGCCCGAGAGCGCGTGGCTGTCGCTCATGAACCCCCGACTCCCATCGTGTCGCGCAACCGGATCAGTCCGTCCCGGATGCGGGTCTTGGCGGTGCCGACCGGGAGGTCGAGCAGCTTCGCCACTTCCGTGTGTGTGTAGCCCCCGAAGTACGCCAGCTCCACGGCTTCGCGCTGGACGGCTGTGAGGCTGGCGAGTGCTCCGCGCACGCGTCGCGCCTCGAGCGAGGCGTGTGCGGCCTCGGCGGTCGAGTCGTGGTCGACCGGCTGGTTCTGGTGGTGGTACTTCTCGTCCCGCCGGCTGGAGGCCTCGGCCGAGCGGACCCGGTCGACGGCCTTGCGGTGGGTGATCGTGAGCAGCCACGAGAGCGGGCTGCCCCGGTCGGGGTCGAAGCGCGTGGCGGTCTTCCAGATCTCCAGGAAGGCCTCCTGCGTCACCTCCTCGGCCTGCGCCGGGTCGCGGACGACCCGGACGGCCAGGCCGAAGACCCGGGAGGAGGTGGCGTCGTAGAGACGCGAGAACGCCGCCTGGTCACCTCGCGCCGACTGCTTGAGGAGGTCGGAGAGGTCGGGGGCGGCGTGGGCCGCCGGGGTCCCCTCCGAAGAGGGGACCCCTGCGACTGCTGGCCTGGCTTCGTCCACGTCAGTCATTCTCTCGTGCTGAGGTTTCCGTCGCCAGCCCGGTGCTGGTCGAGCAGGTCACGCGGTGCTCCCGGGGGAGCGGTGGTGCTGGTGCTGCCGTGCCGTGCTGATCGCGAGGATCAGTTGGCCGGGGGCATCAGGACCTGGTCGATGACGTAGACCGTGGCGTTGGCGGTGGGGATGTTGCCGCACAGCACGTTGGCGCCGTTGACGGTCATGCCGTCGGTGTCGCCCTCGACCTCGACGGTGCCACCCTGCACGGACTCCTGCTCGCCCACGACGGCCTCGGGGTCGAGCTGCTCACCGATGACGTGGTAGGTCAGGATCGAGGAGAGGAGCTCCTTGTCGGCCAGGACGGCCTTGAGGTCCTTCTTCGGGATCGCGGCGAACGCGTCGTTGGTGGGCGCGAACACGGTCGCGGCCGGGAGGTCGTTCAGGGTGCCCACGAGGTCGGCGGCGGTGACGGCCTCGACCAGCGTGGAGAGCAGCGGGTTGTTGCTCGCGGCGGTGGCGACCGGGTCCTGGACCATGCCGTCGAACGAGCCGGGGCCCGAGGTGGGCACGGCCGAGCAGGCGTCGCCGAAGGTCTGGGCCTCGGCGCCGTCACCGGCAGCGTCCTCCGAGGGGGACTCCGAGGCGTCCTCGGTGGCCTCCGAGGCGGCGTCGCCGGCGGCCGAGGTGGCCTCGGAAGCGGTGTCAGCGGCCTCGTCGGCCTCGTCGCCGCAGGCGACCAGCGAGAGCGAGAGGGCCAGGGTGGCAACAGCGGCGGCGCTGGTGCGGCGGAACGTGGTGTTCTTCATGGGAGTTCGTGCCTTCCGTCTTGTGACTGGACGCGGGTAGTTCGGTCCTGTGCCGGGGGTGGATTGGTGGTGGTGGGGGAAGTTTTCGGACGTCTAGCCCAGAAGGGTGGGACCGGGGCCGGGGCGCGCGGCCCGGGCGCCCCCGTGCCGCACGTGCCCGTCGTACGACGCACGCCCCCGCACCGCCGGCGTGGCGGTGCGGGGGCGTGCGGGTGCCTGGTGGGCCGGGCGAGGGCTCAGGCCACGCTCACGAGCAGCGAGTGGATGCCGCTGGAGCCGCCGGGGAAGGGCTGGGCCTGGGCCGCGGTCTGCACGTTGCCGTCGCCGTCGACGCAGCGCGCGGAGATGGTGTGCTGGCCCTCGTCCTGGGCGTCCCAGCGGTAGAACCACTGGCGCCAGTAGTCGTTGTTGACCTCGGGGCCGAGCTCGGCGTCCTGCCAGCCGCCGCCGTCGACCTGCACCTGCACCTTGGCCACACCGCCCTTCTGCTGGGCCCAGGCGACGCCGCCGACGATGTTCTCGCCCTTGTCGAGCTGGTCGAGGGCGTTGGGGGTGTCGATACGCGTGGAGATCTTGATCGGCGCGTCGGTGTCCCAGTCGCGCTCGGTCCAGTAGGCCTGCGCGTCGTCGTAGGTGGTGAGGGTGAGGCGGGTGAGCCACTTGCAGGAGCCGACGAACCCGTAGAGGCCGGGGGTGATCATCCGCACGGGGAAGCCGTGCTCGCGGGGCAGGGGCTCGCCGTTCATGCCCACGACCAGCATGGTGTCGCGGCCGTCGACGGCGACCTCGAGCGGCGTGGAGATGGTCATGCCGTCGAAGTCGGTGGCGAGGATCTGGTCGGCCTTGGTGCCCTCGATGCCGGCGCGCTCCAGCACGTCGGTGAGGCGCACGCCGAGCCAGGTGGCGGCGCCGACGAACTTGCCGCCGACGCTGTTGGACACGCAGGTCATGGTGATGTCGCGCTCGATGAGCTCCATGCCGAGGAGGTCGTCGAAGGTGAGGGTGACCTCCTGGTCGACGTCGCCGTCGATGGTCAGCGTCCAGTCGTCGGCCGAGAGGATCGGGGTGTCGAGGCGGGTGTCGACGCGGTAGAAGTCGGCGTTGGAGGTGCGCAGCGAGGAGATGCCGGGGTACTTCTCCGACAGGTCGGTCGGCAGCGCGGGCGCGGGGTCGGCGGCCGTGGGCAGCTCGATGTCCTCGGGCCGGGTGCGCAGACCGGTGATGAAGCGGCCGGCACCGCCCATGACGGCCGCGGCCAGGGCGAGCACCCCGGTGGCCACGAGCACGCCGCGTCGCGAGGCGCCGCGGGGGGCCGGGTCGTCGGAGCGCACGGTCGCGCCGGGCACCGCCTCGGCGTCGGCGGAGCGGGAGCCGCGGGTCGCGACGCGGTGCAGCCAGCCGAGGGCGGCGACGCCGGCGACGGCGGCGACGAGGCTCGGCACGACGTCACTGGCCTTCGCGCCGGTGGAGGTGAGGGCGGCGAAGGCGGCCACGGCCACCAGCACGACCAGCATCACGGCGCCGTAGACGAAGCGCTTGCGGGCCAGCAGCCCCGCGACCGCGGAGAGCAGCAGCACGACGACCATGACCGACCCGATGAGGATCGGCTTGTCGGCACTGCCGAACTGCCGGATCGCCCACTCCTTCATCGGCGTGGGGGTGGCGTCGATGACGCGGGAGCCGACGGCCAGCACCGGCGAGGCGGCAGGCGTGGTCAGGGAGGCCAGGAGGTGGCCGGCGGCCATGCCGACGAGGGTGGCCAGGACCCCGAACATGCCCCAGAGGGCGGTCGGGCCGACACGCGTGCGCAGGGAGGAACTCATGGCAGGTGTTCGGAGCGGACGGGCCCGCGGATGTCCTCGCGCGCCGGCGGGGGCGCGAGCCGGGTCACCCCGCGGGCGCGGGGAGCGGCCCGAAGTCGCGGTTGCACTCCTGCGGGCCGGCGCAGTCCTGGAGCAGCCTCGTGCGGCGGTCGAGCTCGGCGCGCAGCGCGGCGTACGCCGGGTCCTCGGCGACCGAGCCGACCTCGTAGGGGTCGCGCTCGCGGTCGTAGAGCTCGACGAAGCCGTCGAAGAAGCGGGCGTAGGTGTAGCGCTCGGTGCGCACGCCGCGGTAGAGCCAGCCGCGCTTGCCGGTCTCGGACTTGTAGGCCCCGGCCTGGATCAGCAGCCCGCCGCGGTGGGGGTCCTCGCCCTTCTCGCCCTGCCACAGGTCGAGCATCGAGACGCCGTCGAGGGTCAGGTCGGCGCGGGCGCCGGCGATGTCGAGGAAGGTGGGTGCGAGGTCGACGAGGGTCATCGGACGGTCGGTGCGGGTGCCGGCCTCGACCCCGGGGCCGCGCACGAGCAGCGGGGTCCGCAGGTTCTCCTCGTAGGGCAGGATCTTGCCCCAGAAGCGGTGCTCGCCGAGCTGGTAGCCGTTGTCGGTGACGAAGACGAGGTAGGTGTTGTCGAGCTCGCCGTCCTCGGCCAGCTGCGCGACCAGGCGGTCCACCGAGCGGTCCACGCCGTCGAGCGCGGCCGCGCGCCCCAGGGCGAAGTCGGTGACCTGGCTGGCCGGGACCCGCGGCTTGGAGCGCACCAGGTGCTGCTTGTCGGAGACGTCGCGCTCGTTGTACGACGGCTTGGCCGCGATGCCCTCGGCGAACTCCCGGGCCTGGTCGTCGGTCGTCGTGCTTCCCCGCACGGCGCGCTGGAGGTTCTGCGCCGGGCTGAGGAGCGGGGGCCGCAGCGTGCAGGTCTCCCCGGCCAGGCAGTCGGGGGTCTTGCGGGCCGCGTGGGGGGCGAAGTGGCTGACCCACAGGAAGAAGGGCGCGTCGGCGCGGCTCAGCTCGTGGGCGTAGTCGACGGTGCGCTGCGACACGTAGTCGGTGTAGTAGCCCGGCACGCGCACACGCCGGCCGTTGTCGTACTGGTGGAAGTCGACGTAGTCGGAGAACCCGTGGCTGCTGGCGTTGAAGATGTTCCAGCCCGGGTCGCGCCCGTCGGTCTGGGAGTAGCCGTTGAGGTGCTTGCCGAGGAAGGCGGTGTTGTAGCCGGCGTCCTGCAGCCAGGTCGCGAGGGTGTGGCGCGTGTCGAGACGGTCGTAGCCGCCCTGGGGCGCGAAGTTGGTCTGCACGCCGTTGTTCTGCGCCAGCTGGCCGGTGAGCATCTCCGCGCGGGCCGGGCAGCACAGCGGGTGCGGGGTGATCGCCTCGGTCGCGGTGAGTCCGGCCTCTCCGAGCAGCCGCTCGGTGCGCGGGAGGAACTGCATCTCGTCGTAGCGCTGGTCGTCGGTGATGACCAGGACGATGTTGGGCCGGTCGTCCTCGGGCGCCGTGCGCAGGTCGCGCCCGACCGGGTCGGCGGGCTCCTCGGCCGCGGCGATGACCGGCTGCGACGACGTCGGAGAGAGCGCCGACGACGAGGCGCCCTGGTGGTCCCTGACCTCGAGGCCCACCGCGAGCGACGAGAGCACGACGGTCAGCGCGATCATCGCGCGGAACGGTGTCACGTCAGGTGGTCCAGGAGGTCTCGGGGGCGCTGGGCGTGCGCGGCGGTGCGCAGGTGGGGCAGGGCTGGGGCCGCGGGCACGACCCGGGGGTCGAGCGGCGGCCGGTCGCTGCCCCGGCCCGGGCGACGATAGCCGAGGGCGGGGCGGGGCCCTGATCCCCGACCGCCGGACCGTGCCCGCCTGGGGCAGGATGTCGTCCATGTCACAGGAGCACGCGTCGGCCCAGCCCGAGGACCAGCCCGTCGTCCGGTACGCCGTGGAGGGCGCGGTCGCGACCGTGACCCTCGACTCCCCGGCCAACCGCAACGCGCTCTCGCGACGCCTGGTGGCCGGCTTCCTCGACGGCCTCGACCGCGCGGCGGCCGACCCCGACGTGCGCGTCGTGGTCGTCGCGGCCACCGGCCGGGTCTTCTGCTCCGGCGCCGACCTGTCGGAGGCGGCGTCGGGATCGATGGAGGAGGGCGCACGCACCATCGTCGAGCTGCAGCGCCGGATCCTGGCCCACCCGACCCCGGTCGTGGTGCGCGCCCAGGGCCCGGTGCGCGCCGGCGGCACCGGCATCGTGGCCGCCGCCGACGTCGCGGTCTGCGCCCGGGAGGCGACCTTCGCCCTCACCGAGGTCAAGCTCGGGCTGGCCCCCGCCGCGATCTCCCTGACCGTGCTGCCCCGGATGACCTCGCGCTCCGCAGCGCTGGCGGCGCTGGGCGGCGAGGTCTTCGACGCGGAGGCGGCCGAGGCGTCGGGCCTGGTGACCCGGGTGGTGGCGGCCGAGGAGCTCGACGCCGCCGTGGCCGAGGTCTGCGCCTCCTTCGCCAGTGGGTCGGCCCAGGGCCTGCGGGAGACCAAGCGCCTGCTCAACCGCACCCTGCTGGCCGACGTGGAGGCCCGCGGCGACGACCTCGCCGCCCTCTCGGCCTCCCTCTTCGGCTCCGAGGAGGCCAAGGCGGCGATGACCGCCTTCCTCTCCCGCGGCCGGAAGCAGCGGGGGTAGGAAGCGGTCAGCGGTCGGGGGCAACCCCGACGGCGGGTCAGGTGGTCGAGAGGGACATGACAGCACTGGCCCGGACGCGGGAGACCGCGCCGACCTCGGGAGGACCGGTGGGAGCACCGCCACGCGTCGACTTCGACGAGTTCGTCGTCGCGCGCTCCAGCAGCCTGCTGCGCACCGCGTTCCTCCTCACCCACGACCACGCCCTGGCCGAGGACCTCCTGCAGACCGCGCTCACCAAGGCCTACCTCGCCTGGTCGCGCATCGAGGACAGCCCCGAGGCCTACGTGCGCCGCATCCTGGTCACGACCTACGCCACCTGGTGGCGGCGCCGGTGGAACGGCGAGGCCCCCACCGAGGTGCTGCCCGAGCGGTCGCGCGACGGTGCCCTCCTCGACGCCCACGAAGACGTCCACGCCGACGCCGACGCGCGTCACGACCTGTGGACCGCGATGGAGCGGCTCCCGCGACGGCAGCGGGCCGTGGTGGTGCTGCGCTGGTTCGAGGACCTGTCGGAGGCGGAGACCGCACGCGTGCTCGGCTGCTCGGTCGGCACCGTCAAGAGCCAGGCCAGCAAGGCCTTCGCCAAGCTGCGCATCGACCCCGCCCTCGCCACCCACCGCGGCGCACCTCCCCGGCCTCCGGGACCCGCTGCCGGACGTCCTGCAAGCCACCCCGCCAGCCACCCCGCCGAGGGAGACCCGTCATGAGCAGCCTCGACGACCTGCGCACCACCCTGGTCGAGCACGCCGACGCGGTCGAGGACCGTGGGGCCCTCGTCCGGTCGGTCGCCGTGCGCGAGCGGGCGCGGGGCGTGCGCCGCCGTCGCCGGGGTCTCGTCGCCGCGGTGGCCGCCCTCGTGCTGGTCGGCGGCGTCGCGGTGACCACCGACGTGGTGCGAGGCCCGTCGGGCCCCGAGCCCGCCGCCGCTCCCACGGTGGCCGGCCGCGAGGTGCCCGGCAGCGTCTCGGTGCTCGGCCACGGCTACGACCTCGCCGACACCGCGCAGGCGGCGGGCGACAGTGACGCGCTGCGGATCCGGGTGCCGCGCGACGACGTCGACCGCGTCGTCTCCCTGGTGGCCAGCGGGCTGGGGGGTGGCGCGGCCACCCTCCTGCGTGACGGCGACCCCGTGGCGCGCTCCCTGGGCGACGGCGGGGTCGAGGCGCCCGTGCGGGTCTACGCCGGCTCGACGCTCGTCGTGCGACTCGGTGGCGCCGCACCCGCCGCGCGCGTGGGCCTCGCCACCTACGCCGAGACGGGCAGCCGGCCCGCCGGTGCGGGCGAGGGCGAGGCCTTCTTCCCCGCCCGCCGCGAGGGCGACGTCCTCCTCGGCGCGGTCTTCTCCGCCGGCCGGGACCCCGGGGTCCGCCTGTCCTACCGCCCGAGCGGGCGTCCGGCGGAGCTGTGGGTGTCCTGCGCCACCGACCAGCGGGGCCTGTGGCTGCAGCTCGAGGTCGACGGTCGGCCGGCCGTCGCGACCACCTGCGCCCCCGGCTCCGACGGGACCCCGCGGTTCCTCTCGGAGTCGGGTGGCGCCCCGGGGCGCGACCACGAGGCCGAGCTCTTCGTGACCCGCGGCGCCGACGGACCGAGGGTCGCCCCTGGTGACGGCACCCGGCTGGGGCTCGCGGCCTACGACGCCGAGGCGCCGGCGGCGGTCGTGCGGGGCTGGGAGGTGGCTCGGACGGTGGAGGTGGAGGGCCGGGAATGGACCTCCACCGACCCGGCGTCGCTGGGGCGCCTCGATGCCGACGGCCGGCTGGTGCTGGACCTCACCGCGGCCGAGGACGACGTCGCGGTGGGGTTCGTGCTGCCGCGCGGCCCGCGGACCCCCCGGGCGACCGGGAGTCTCTCGGGCCGGCTCGACTCGCTGGGGTCCTTCCGGAACGACACGGGGTCGTCGATGACCGGCGAGGTGCTGCTCCCGCGCGGGGAGGTCTGGACCCTCGACCCCGACGGTGGCGTCGTGCTCACGTGGTCGCCCCTGTCCTGAGCCGGCCCCCGCCCCGCCGCCTGCTCCCGGCCCGCACCCGGTCCCGGCCGTCCCGCTCCCGACCCGGCCCCGCCGGGGCTGCGGGCACGGCAGCGCCGGCCCGACGGCAGGATGTGGCGCACGTCCCGGGCCGAACGACGGTCCGCCGGTGCCGCAGGGGCCCGCCGACGGGTAAAGTCAGGTGCTTGCCACCAGGGGGTGGCACGGGCAGGTCGAGGAGTGCAGTGAGTCAGGACGTGGACGCGCAGGCCGAGCAGCAGGTCGCAGCCGAGCAGGCGTTCGTCGACAGGGTCTACCTCCAGCTGGCCGAGTCGGCGCGCAGCGCGCGCGAGCTGGCCCGTGAGGGCCACGACCGCGGTCGGCTGGGTCACGAGGGCGGGCTGGTCGAGCGCGACGCGATGGTCTTCCAGGCCGCCAAGCGCATCGCCCAGCTCGACGCCGCCCACGAGGGCGTCGTCTTCGGTCGTCTCGACATGGACCCCGACCTCGACCCCGCTCCGCGCTACGTCGGTCGCATCGGCCTGCGCGACGCCGAGCGCGACTCGCTGCTCATCGACTGGCGCGCGCCCGCGGCCGCGGTGTTCTACCAGGCCACGGCGGCCGAGCCGCACCAGGTGATCCGCCGCCGCGTGCTGCGCTGCGCGGGGCCGCGGGTGACCGGCGTCGAGGACGAGCTGCTCGACGCCCAGCGGCTCGAGGAGACCGGCGCCGACCTGCCGATCATCGGCGAGGGCGCCCTGATGGCCCAGCTCTCCCGCGCCCGCGACCGCACCATGCACTCCATCGTCGCCACCATCCAGGCCGAGCAGGACAAGGCGATCCGTGCGCCCGGCAAGGGCGTCGTCGCGATCTCCGGCGGCCCCGGCGTGGGCAAGACGGTGGTGGCGCTGCACCGCGCGGCGTACCTGCTCTACAACGACCGGCGGCGCTACGAGTCCGGCGGCGTGCTCATCGTCGGGCCGAGCGGCGTCTTCATGCGCTACATCGAGCGGGTGCTGCCCAGCCTCGGCGAGACCGCCGTGGCGCTGCGCTCGCTCGGCGAGGTCGTCGACGGCGTCAAGGCCGGCCGCCACGACGAGCCGGCCGTGGCCGACGTCAAGGGCTCCGCGCGCATGGCCGAGCTGCTGCGCCGCGTCGCGCGCCAGCAGACGCCGGGCGGCCCCGACTCCTTCCGCACCTTCTACCGCGACGACGTGCTGGTGCTCGACCGAGGTCTGCTGGGGCGCATCCGCCGCCAGCTGATGTCGCAGGGGCGGCGCAACCGCCAGCTGCCGCGCGTGGCCAACGCGCTGCTCGACGCGCTGTGGCGCCAGGTGCGCGGCGAGCGCGGGCGCGAGCGTGGCCGCGAGGCCTTCAACGACGACCTGCTCTCCGACCGCTCCTTCCTCGACTTCGCCGCGGCCTGGTGGCCCCCGCTCGACGCCCGCGAGGTGCTCGGGTGGCTGCGCGACCCCGACCTGCTGGCGCGGGTCGGCGAGGGCGTGGTCAGCGCCGAGGACCAGCAGCTGCTGCTGAAGTCGTGGGGTGGCGAGGAGGCCCTCAGCGTGCAGGACGTCCCGCTGCTCGACGAGCTGCGCTACGCCCTCGGCGACGTGCCGGCGCGCACCGACGACGAGCGCGACCTCGACGACACCGGCCTGCTCGAGGGCGGGCGCGACATGCAGGAGCTCTTCACCGCCGCCGACCGTGAGTTCGCCCCCTCGGGGCGCTCGTGGTCGGCGCCGACCCACCGCATCGAGGACGACCCCTTCGCCCACGTGCTGGTCGACGAGGCCCAGGACCTCACGCCCATGCAGTGGCGCATGGTGGGCCGCCGGGGACGCACGGCCTCGTGGACGATCGTGGGCGACCCCGCCCAGTCGTCGTGGCCGGTGCCCGAGGAGTCGGCCGCCGCGCGCGCCGAGGCGCTCGAGGGCAAGGCGGTCCACGAGTTCCACCTCTCCACCAACTACCGCAACTCCTCGGAGATCTACGCCTTCGCCGCGGCGTACGCCGAGCGGGTCGGCCTCGACGCCGACCTGCCCACCGCCGTGCGCTCCACCGGCGAGGAGCCGCAGGTCCTGCCCGGTGAGCCCGACCTGGAGGAGGCCACCCGCGCGGCGGTCGCGGAGATCGCCGGCCGCGTCGGCGGCACGGTGGGCATCGTGGTGCCGGCCGCCCGGCGCAGCGAGGTCAACGGCTGGCTGGCCTCGTGGCCCGAGCGCGCCGAGGACGCCCCCGGCGCCCGCGCCGCGGTCGGGTCGAGCGCCTCGCCCTCGGGGGAGGACCGCGTGGTGGTGCTCACCGGCCTCGACACCAAGGGGCTGGAGTTCGACGGCATCGTGGTCGTGCGCCCGCAGGAGATCGAGGACGAGTCGGCCACGGGGCGCGCGACGCTCTACGTCGTCCTGACCCGCGCCACGCAGCTGCTCACCACCGTCGGCTGACCCGGGCCGGGTGGCCCGGCATCCACCGCCGGGCCACCCGGCCGGGGGCGGGCGGCGGCCCCACTAGGCTCCTCGCCATGAGCACCCCCTCCGCCGCCCGGGCCGCGATCGACGCGCTCCAGGAGCACGAGGCGTGGGCGATCATCCGGCGCTCCACACGGGCGGGCGACCGCGACACGGTCGGCCTGGTGGGCGGTCGGCGCAGCGTGGTCGAGTCGCTGCTCGACGTACCCCTGGAGGAGGGCGTGCCGACCGAGGGCCACATCGCCGACCGGCTGCTGGCCGTGCCCTTCCGCCAGGTCGCCGAGCGCGGCTTCGAGGCCCACGACGACGCCACCCCGCTGGTGGTCGTCGACGTGGAGACCGAGCAGGAGTTCTCGGTGGCCGAGGTGGTCGAGGCCATCGACGACACCGGCGTGGAGTTCACCGACCGTGGCGGCTTCGAGACCGACGACGAGACCTACGGCCGCCTGGTCGAGACCATCATCGACGAGGAGATCGGCCAGGGCGAGGGCGCCAACCTCGTCATCGGGCGCCACTACCGCGCGCAGGTCGCCGACTGGAGCGCCGCGACCGCGCTCACGGTGTTCAAGCGGCTGCTCGAGCGCGAGCGCGGCGCCTACTGGACCTACGTCTTCTTCACCGGCGACCGCTACCTCATCGGCGCCAGCCCCGAGCGCCACGTGAGCATCCACGGCGGCGACGTGCGGATGAACCCCATCAGCGGCACCTTCCGCATCCCGGCCGGCGGTGACACCAAGCAGCAGCTCCTCGACTTCCTCGCCGACGAGAAGGAGGTCTACGAGCTCTTCATGGTCGTCGACGAGGAGCTGAAGATGATGTGCGACCTGTGCACCGAGGGCGGGCAGGTGCTGGGGCCCTTCCTCAAGCCGATGAGCCGCCTGGTGCACACCGAGTACCTCCTCGCCGGGCGCACCACCAAGGACCCGCGCGAGGTCCTGCGCGACACGATGTACGCCGCCACCGTCACCGGGTCGCCGGTGGAGAACGCGTGCCGGCTGATCAAGAAGTACGAGACCGAGGGCCGGGGCTACTACGGCGCCGCCCTGGCGGTGCTGGGCCGCGACGCGGTCGGCGGGCCGGTCGTCGACAGCCCCATCGTCATCCGCAGCGCCGACGTCGGCCTCGACGGCTCGCTCAAGGTCACCGCCGGGGCGACGCTGGTGCGCGACTCCGACCCGGCGTACGAGGTGGCCGAGACCCACGCCAAGGCCGGCGGCATCCTCAGCGCCTTCGGGCTGGTGCCCGCGGCGCCGGTGCCGACGACCAACGTCGCGGAGCTGGTCAACGACGAGGACGTGCTGCTCGCGCTCAACGCCCGCAACCAGCGGCTCTCGCGCTTCTGGCTCACCGACCAGGGCGGCTCGCCGCCCGACCCGCGGCTGCGCGGCCTGAGCGCGGTCGTGCTCGACGGCGAGGACGACTTCGTCAACATGCTGCGCCACGTGCTGCGCGTGCTCGGCATGACCAGCGAGGTCGTGCGCCACGAGGACTACCGCCCCGGCGTGCTCGACGGCTACGACCTCGTGATCGTCGGGCCCGGGCCCGGCGACCCCCGCGACGACACCGACCCCAAGATGGCCAACCTGCGCGCCGCGGTCGCCGAGCTGCTGGCCGCCGAGCGGCCCTTCCTGTCGGTGTGCCTGGGCCACCAGGCGCTCTGCCACACCCTCGGGCTCGACCTGGCCTTCAAGGACATCGTCTTCCAGGGCACGCAGTCGCCGGTCTCGATCGCGGGCCGCACCGAGCGGGTCGGCTTCTACAACACCTTCGTGGGCCGGGTCGGCGAGGCCGGGCTGCCCGCGGGGGTCAGCGTCGAGACCGACGAGGCCAGCGGCGACGTGCACCTGCTGCGCGGGCCGCACTACCGGGGCATCCAGTTCCACGCCGAGTCGATCCTCACCGAGCACGGCTACGACCTGCTGCACGAGCTGGTCGTCGAGCTGCTGCTGGACGATGCTTAGGCAACTAAGTTGAGTTGGTTGGTACAGTTTAGGGTCCAGCCCCGAACCGCTCGCGCCCGCCCGCGAGCACGTCCGCGGGGCCTCGTCCCAGAACGGAGCGCCGACATGACCTCGACCACCACCGACCAGGCAGCCACGGGGCCGGAGGACGGCTCCGGCGACCTCGCCGGCCGCCTGGCCGCGACCGTCGCCCACGTGCGCGGCATCGCCCCGCCCGACCTCTTCGACGTCTTCGCCGCCGAGCAGCGACGGCTGGCCGACGCCCCCGAGCCGCCGGCCCAGATCCGCGTCGGCGACCGGCTGCCGCAGTCGCACCTCACCGACCACGCCGGCCGCCCGGTGGCCGTGCCCGGCGACGGCCCGGTCGTGCTGGTCTTCTACCGCGGCGCCTGGTGCCCCTACTGCGACGTCGCGCTGCGCGCCTACCAGCGCGAGCTGCTCCCCGAGCTGACCGAGCGCGGGGTGCGGCTCGTCGCGATCAGCCCGCAGGGCCCCGACGGTTCGCTGAGCGCCGCCGAGGCGGCCGCGCTGACCTTCCCGGTGCTCAGCGACGTCGGCAACGGCTACGCGCGCATGCTCGGTCTCACCTTCGACCTCGATCCCGAGGTGCAGGAGGCCCAGCTGGCCTTCGGCAACGACTTCACGACCATCAACGCCGACGGCGACTGGACCCTGCCCCGACCGACCGTGGTCGTCGCCGACGCCCACGGCGTCGTGCGCTTCGTCGACGTGCGGCCCGACTACACCGAGCGCACCGAGCCCGCGGAGGTGCTCGCCGCGGTGCGCGCCCTGGGCTGAGGCGCGCCGTCCCTCCCGGCCCGTCTCCGTCCGGGCGGGCCGGGGAGGGGCGGGCCGATCGGGCCGGGTCGGGGAGGGGTGGATCGGGTCGGGCCCGGCCGGGCCGGGGAGGGTCTGCGAGGGCCGCCGAGAGCGGCGAGGGGCGCCGGCGGGCCGCCGCCCGGGCCGGCTGCGACTCGATGACCTAGGTTGGCGGCCGTGGCCGAGGTGGACGTCGTCGTGGTCGACCACCACGACTCCTACACGTGGAACCTCGTGCACCTCGTCGCCGCCGTCACCGGCGCGCTGCCGCGGGTGGTGCAGCACGACGAGGTCTCCGCCGCCGACGTGCTCGCCCACAGCCACGTCGTCCTCTCGCCGGGCCCCGGCCACCCCGCGGTCGCCTCGGACTTCGCGGTGGGTCGCGAGGTGCTGCTGGCGGCCAGCCGCCCGGTGCTCGGGGTGTGCCTGGGCATGCAGGGGCTGGTCGCGGCGTACGGCGGGCGCGTCGAGCGGGTCGCGCCCGGCCACGGCGTGCTCGCCCGGGTGGCCCACGACGGCAGCGGCGTGCTCGCCGGGCTGCCCTCGCCCTTCGCCGCGGTGCGCTACCACTCGCTGGCCGCCGTGGAGCTGCCCGCCTGCCTGCGCGCCACCGCCGTCGACGAGGAGTCGGGCCTGGTGATGGCCGTCGAGCACCGCGACCTGCCGCTCGCGGGCGTGCAGTTCCACCCCGAGTCGGTGCTCTCCGAGCACGGTGAGGCGATCGTCGCGACGTTCCTGGGGCTGGCGTGAGCAGCCCGAGCGGCCCGAGCGGCTCGAGCGGGGCGCGCGCGGGCGACCCGGCGGCCTACTTCGCCGACGTCGCGGCCACCCACCCGCGCTGCTTCTGGCTCGACGGCGGCGGCGCGCGCGCGTGGTCGGGGCGCCGGTCGCTGGTGGGCTGGCTGGAGCCGGGCGACGTGTCGCTGTCCTACTCCGCGGCCCGCCGCGAGGTGGTGCGCCACGTCGACGGCCGCGCCGAGGTGGTCGGCGACGACGTCTTCGTCGTGCTCGAGGCCGAGCTCGCCGCCGCCCGCGCCGCCGGCCGCGCCGACCAGTGGTTCGGCTACCTGGGCTACGCCAGCCGCCCCGACCTCCCCGCGCGCCCGTCGACCGACGTGCCCGACGCGGTGCTGATGCGCCCGAGCCACCTGCGCCTCTTCGACCACCCCGACCCCGCCGCCGTACCGACCGCCGCCACCCCAGCCGCCGTACCGACCGCCTCCGCGCCGGCCCCATCCGCCCCACCCGTCACACCTGTCGGCCCGGACCCGCACCTGTCGGCCGACGCGTGGGCCGACAGGTGCGGGTTTCGCCAGCCGGCCGGTGAAACCCGCGGCGGCCCCACCCCGGCCTACCGCGCGGCCTTCGACCGCGTGCAGGAGCACCTGCACGCGGGCGACACCTACGAGGTCAACCTCACCCACCGCCTCGAGGCGGCCAGCGACCTCGACCCGGCGGCGGCCTACCTGCGGCTGCGGGCGCTCAACCCGGCGCCGTACGCCGGCTTCTGCCAGCACGACGTCGACGGGGCGCGGGGCTGGCTGCTGAGCAGCAGCCCGGAGCGCTACGCGGTGGTGCGCGCCGACGGGGTGATCGAGACCAAGCCGATCAAGGGCACGACGCCGCGCTCGCCCGACCCGGCCGAGGACGAGCGGCTGCGCGCGCAGCTGGCCACCGAGCCGCGCTTCCGCGCCGAGAACCTCATGGTCACCGACCTGCTGCGCAACGACCTGTCGATGGTCTGCGAGCCCGGCACGGTGGAGGTGCCGCAGCTGATGGCGGTGGAGTCCTACGCCTCGGTGCACCAGCTCGTCACCACGGTGCGGGGGCGGCTGCGCCAGGGCGTCGGCACCGTGGAGGCGCTGCGGGCGCTCTTCCCGGCGGGCTCGATGACCGGGGCGCCCAAGCTGCGCACGATGCAGGTGGTCGAGGAGGTCGAGGCCACCGCGCGCGGCGCCTACGCCGGGGCCTTCGGCTGGGTCGCGGCCGACGGCCGGGCCGACCTCGGCGTGGTCATCCGCTCCCTGACGACCACCGGCGACGGCCGCTACCGCCTCGGCACCGGGGGCGGGGTGACGGTGCACTCCGACGTCGACTCGGAGTGGGCGGAGACGCAGGTCAAGGCCGAGCGCTTGCTCAGGGTGCTGGGGCAGGAGTTCGATGGGGTGTCATGACCGCGAAACACCCGCTCGATAGCCTCGACCGCATGGAGAAGCCGCACGTCGTCGTGCTGTTCGGGGCGACCGGTGACCTCGCCCGCCGCAAGCTGCTGCCCGGTCTGCTGCGCCTCTTCGAGGCCGGCCTGCTGCGCGACGCGAAGATCGTCGGCACGTCGCTGGAGGACATCGGCACCGAGCAGTTCGCGAAGATCGCCCGCGACGGCTGCGAGGAGTTCGGGAAGGGCGACATCGACGACGCCCGCTGGGCCCCCTTCGGCGCCATGCTCAGCTACGTGCCGCAGTCGGCGGGGCCGCACGCGCTGGCCCAGGAGGTCGAGCGCGTCGAGGCCGAGCTGCCCGGCGAGACCGCCGACAAGCGGCGCCTGCACTACCTCTCGGTGCCGCCGAAGGCCGCCCTCGACGTCATCCACCAGCTCCAGGACGCCGGCCTGGTCGAGCGCTCGCGGATCATCATGGAGAAGCCCTTCGGCACCGACCTGGAGTCGGCGCAGCGGCTCAACCACGAGGTGCACCAGGTCTTCGACGAGAGCCAGGTCTTCCGCATCGACCACTTCCTGGGCAAGGAGGCCGCGCAGAACATCCTGGCCTTCCGCTTCGCCAACGGCCTCTTCGAGCCGATCTGGAACCGCAACTTCATCGACCACGTGCAGATCGACGTGCCCGAGACCCTCGGCCTGGAGGGGCGTACGAAGTTCTACGAGACCACCGGCGCCTACCGCGACATGGTCGTCACCCACCTCATGCAGGTGCTGGCCTTCATGGCCATGGAGCCGCCGACCTCGCTGGCGCCCGGCCCGATCAGCGACGAGAAGCTCAAGGTCTTCCGCTCGATGCGCCCCATCGAGCCGCAGAACGTCGTGCGCGGCCAGTACGCCGGCTACCGCGGCAAGGACGTCGTCGCCGACGACTCCGACACCGAGACCTTCGTGGCGCTCAAGGTCGAGATCGACAACTGGCGCTGGGCCGGCGTGCCGTTCTTCCTGCGCACCGGCAAGAAGCTGGCCGAGGGGGCGCGGATCATCTCCATCGCCTTCAAGGAGCCCCCGCTGACGATGTTCCCGAAGGGCTCCAACGTCGGCACCCAGGGCCCCGACCACCTCACCTTCGACCTGGCCGACCAGTCGCGGATGTCGCTGTCGTTCTACGGCAAGCGCCCCGGCCCGGGCATGACGCTGGACAAGATGTCGATGCAGTTCGCCACCCACGACACCAGCGCCGCGGGCTCGGTGCTCGAGGCCTACGAGCGGCTGATCCACGACGCGATGCGCGGTGACCACACCCTCTTCACCACCGCCGCCGGCATCGAGGAGCTGTGGGCCAAGTCGATGCCGCTGCTCGACCACCCGGCGCCCGTGCGCAGCTACCAGCCGGGCTCGTGGGGCCCCAACGCCATCCACCAGCTCATCGCGCCCCACGCCTGGCGCCTGCCCTTCGAGCGCTCCTGGCGCGACACCTCCCACACCACGACGACGACCAACCCCTAGGGGCTCGGGCGCGCCCGGTCGGGCGTGCGCGGCCGGGGTCGCCGGGCCCGCTGCCCGCCGCGCGGGCCGCCCGGCGCCGAGGGTCAGGGCCGCCCGGGCAGCTGCAGCACGAGGCGGGCCCCGCCGTAGGGCGAGCGCTCGGCGCGCACCGAGCCGGAGTGGCGCTCGGCGGTCTGGTGCACGATCGACAGCCCGAGGCCCGAGCCGGGCATGGCGCGGGACTCCTCGGAGCGCCAGAAGCGCTCGAAGACCTTGGCCAGGTCGGCCTCGGGGATGCCGGGGCCCTCGTCGTCGACGACGAGCACGCCCTCGGCCAGGCTGACGTGGATGGTGCCTGCGGGCGGGCTCCACTTGGCGGCGTTGTCGAGCAGGTTGGTCATCGCCCGCTCGATCGCGCCCGACTCGCCCTCGACGGTCCAGGGGCTGGCGGCGACCTCGAACTCGATGCCGGGCGCGCGGCGGCGCACGCGGGCGAGGGCCTGCTCGAGGACCTCGGTGAGCTCGACGGGCTCCACGACGTGGGCCATCGGGTCGTCGCGGGCCAGCTCGACCAGGTCGCCGATGAGCGTGGTGAGCTCCTCGATCTGCGCGGCGACGTCGTCGAGCAGCTCGGCGCGGGCCTCGGGGGGCAGGAAGCCGCCGTCGGGGTCGGCGTCGGACTGGCCGAGCAGCTCGATGTTGGTGCGCAGCGAGGTCAGCGGGGTGCGCAGCTCGTGGCCGGCGTCGGCGACGAGGCGGCGCTGGCGGTCGCGGGAGGCCTCGAGGGCGACCAGCATCTGGTTGAACGACGTGGCCAGCCGGGCGATCTCGTCGTCGCCCTCGACGCGGATCGGGTCGAGCCGCTCGGTGCGCGCGATCTCCTCCACCGCGCCGGTGAGGCGCCGCACCGGGCGCAGGCCGCTGCGGGCCACCGCCATGCCCGCGACGGCGGCGGCGATGACGCCGGCCAGGCCGAAGAGCAGCGTGACCACGCCGAGCTTGCGCAGCACCTGCTCCTGCGGCTCCAGCGACTGCGCGAGCACGAGCGCCTGCCCGTCGGTCTGGGCGGGCACGGTGACGACGCGGTAGCGGATGTCGCCGGCTGTGATGGTGCGGATGGCGTAGTCGCTCGTGCCGTCGGCCACCGCGAACTCCGGCGCCCCCACGTTGAAGGGCGGCCCCTCGTCGACCGAGGTGGCCTCGCCGGAGTAGACGGAGATGAAGGCGATGCGAACGTCGGCGGCGCCCAGCGCCCAGGCCGGGAAGCGGCCCTCCACGGTGAGCCGCTGCAGCGCCGGGGAGTCGGCGGCGCCCTCGGCGCGCGAGAGCAGCGAGTCGTCGAGGGTGTCCTGGAGCTGGATGCGTGCGGTGGCGTAGGCGCCGAGGGCCACGAAGGCCACGGCCAGGCCCACCGCCATCGTGGTGAGCAGGGTGACCCGGGAGGCCAGCGAGCGGCGGTAGCGCCAGCGCGCGGGCGCCGGCGCCTCGGTCATGACTCCTTGAGGACGTAGCCGACGCCGCGCACGGTGTGCAGCAGGCGGGCCTCGCCCTCGGCCTCGGTCTTGCGGCGCAGGTAGCCGACGTAGACCTCGAGCGAGTTGGCGGTGGTCGGGAAGTCGTAGCCCCAGACCTCCTCGAGGATGAACGAGCGCTCCAGCACCCGGCGCGGGCGGCGCAGGAACATCTCCAGCAGGGTGAACTCGGTGCGGGTCAGCTCGATCTGGCGCCCGGCGCGCACGACCTCGCGGGTGGCGACGTTCATCGACAGGTCGGCGAAGGAGAGCACCTCGTCGTCGGCGTCGCCCTCGGGCGGCACGGCGCGGCGCAGCAGCGCCCGCAGCCGCGCCAGCAGCTCCTGGAGGGCGAAGGGCTTGGTGAGGTAGTCGTCGGCGCCCGCGTCGAGGCCCTCCACCCGGTCGCCGACGGCGTCGCGGGCGGTGAGCACGAGGATCGGCACGTCGTTGCCGGCCTGGCGCAGCGCCCGCGTCGTCTCGATGCCGTCGAGGCGGGGCATCATCACGTCCATCACCACGACGTCGGGCGAGGTCGCGCCGATGACCGCGAGCGCCTCGGCGCCGTCGGTGGCCACCGCCACGTCGTAGCCGTTGAACTGCAGCGACCGGCGCAGCGACTCGCGCACCGCGCGGTCGTCGTCGACGACCAGGGCGCGGGGCTTGGGGGCTGACGGGGCGGCGGCGTTCACGGCCCCATGCTGCCAGCAGCGCCTGAGCCCCCGCTGAGAGCGCGCCGCCCGTCGGCCGCGCGGCCCGCACGGAGCGGTCGGCGCGAGGGCGTCGCCAGGACGGCCGGGGTCCTTTACCCTGCCGCTGTGCCCGGCGTCATCGGCCGGGCCTTCCGGGGGGAATCTCAGATGTCGCACCGCTCCTGCACCGCGCGCCCGCGCACCCGCCTGCTCGCCGCGGCCCTGCTGCTGGTGACCGCGCTGCTTCCGGCCGTGGCCGGCGTCCCGGGCGCCGTCGCCCACGAGGGTCACGCGACGGCCGCTCCCGCCGCGGGCGCCCCGGGCGCTGCGGTGTCGGCCCCCGCGGCGGGGTCGCCCTTCGCGCCGGCGGCGGGCGCGGCGCAGCGGCGTACGACGGAGCAGCCTGCGGCACGTCGGGCGCCGCAGCTGCCCGACCGCTTCCGCGACACGGTGGTCATGTCGCGGCTCAACGAGCCCACGGCGATCGACTTCGCCGACGACGGCCGGGTCTTCGTGGCCGAGAAGCCCGGTGTGGTGAAGGTCTTCGACTCCCTCGACGACCCCACCGGGGAGGTCTTCGCCGACCTCAACGCCACCGTCATGAACTACTGGGACCGCGGCCTGCTCGGGATGACGCTGGCGCCCGACTTCCCCGAGGACCCCTCGGTCTACGTGCTCTACGCCTACGACCACCTGCCCGGAGATCCCGCGCCGGCGCCGCGGTGGGGCCGGCCGGGGGCCTACTACGACGAGTGCGCGGACCCCGTCGGCGTCGGCTGCACCGTCGGGGCCCGGGTCTCGCGGCTGACCGCCGAGGGCGACCGGATGGTCGGCGAGGAGGAGGTGCTCGTCGAGGACGGCTGCCTGCAGTACCCCAGCCACGCCACCGGCTCGGTGGCCTTCGGCCCTGACGGCTACCTCTACGCCAGCATCGGCGAGGGCGCCAGCTTCACCTTCGACGACTACGGCCAGGGCGGCGGCAACCCGTGCCGCGACCCGTTCGACCCCGACCACCCCCGCGAGGCCCAGGGCGGCTCGCTGCGCAGCCAGGACATCCGCACCTACGGCGACCCCCTCGGCCTCGACGGCACCGTGGTGCGCCTCGACCCGACCACCGGCCTGGGCGCCCCCGACAACGCCCTGGTCGACTCCGGCGACGCCAACGCCGCGCGCATGGTCGCCCACGGGCTGCGCAACCCCTTCCGCTTCACCTTCCGCCCCGGCACCGACGAGGTCTGGGTCGGCGACGTGGGCGGCTCGCGCTTCGAGGAGATCAACCGGATCGCCGACCCGACCGCGGGCGTGCGCAACTTCGGCTGGCCCTGCTACGAGGGCGCTGAGCGCAACCCCGCCTTCGACGTGCTCGACGTGCGGATGTGCGAGGACCTGTACGCCGACGCCGGCACCCCGCTCGCGGCGGCCGAGCCGTTCTTCCGCTACGCGACCCGCGGGCAGCACGTCGCCGAGGGCGAGGCCTGCCCCACGGGCTCGGCGTCGGTCTCGGGGCTCGACTTCGTGGCCCAGGACAGCGACTACCCCGCCTGGCTGCGCGGGGCGCTGGTCTTCTCCGACTACTCCCGCCGCTGCATCTGGGCGATGCCCGCGGGCGCGGACGGCCTGCCCGACCCCGACCGGGTCGTGCCGCTGGTGGAGGGCGCGGCCAGCCCGATCGGACTGGTGACCGGGCCCGGGGGCGACCTGTTCTACCTCGACCTCGGCATCGACGACCTCGGCTACCCCACCGCCTCGGGCGGCGCGGTGCACCGCGTCAGCCACCACCCCGGCAACCAGCCGCCCGTCGCCGACCTGCGCGCCGACCGCACCTGGGGGCCGCTCCCGCTGACCACGGTGCTCGACGCGACCGGCTCCACCGACGCCGACGGCGACGCCCTGACCTACGCGTGGGACCTCGACGCCGACGGCGACTACGACGACGCCACCGGGCCGCGGGTCGAGCAGACCTGGACCGAGGCGCGCAACGCCCCCGTCGCGGTGCGGGTCGCCGACGCCGGTGCCGCGGACCGCGCGGCCCTCACCCTCTTCCCCGGCGACACCCCGCCCGAGGTGACGCTCGCGGAGCCGACCGCCGACCTGCGCTGGTCGGTGGGCCAGCAGATCACGGTCTCGGCGAGCGCCACCGACGCCGAGGACGGCGAGGTCGACCCCGGGGCCTGGCAGATCGGGCTGAGCATCAAGCACTGTCCCTCGATCTGCCACACCCACCCCGTGGAGGTCGTCAGGTACACCTCGACCACGACCTTCACCGCCCCGGACCACGAGTACCCCTCCTCGCTGGCGGTCACCGTCGCCGCCACCGACTCCCGCGGGCTCACCACCACCCGGGAGCTCACGCTGGAGCCCGACCCGCAGCGGGTCCGCTTCGGCTCCAACGTGCGCGGCGCCTCGCTGTCGGTCGCGGGCGAGCGCGTCCGCGCCGGGCGGGTGCGCACCTTCATCACCGGCTCCACGGTCACGCTCGCCGCGCCGCGGGTGCAGCGCGTCGACGGACGGCGCTGGGTCTTCCGGCGCTGGTCCGACGGCTCCGCGCGGGTGCACGCCCTCGTCGTGCCCGACCGCGGCGACCGTACGCCGACGCTGCGCGCGCTCTACCGCCGCGCCCGCGGCTGACCTCGGCGCAGCGGCGGCCCGACGGCGGTCCGCCGGTGGTCCGCCGGCGGCGCGACGGTGGTGAGGAGCCCCTCAGGCGTAGCGGCCGGCGACCTCGGCGGCGCGGGCGCCGTAGCCCCCGCCGAAGAGGCAGGCGTGCACGAGCAGCGGGAAGAGCTGGTGCAGCCCCACCCGGTCCTGCCAGCCGTCGGCGAGCGGCGCGACCTCGTCGTAGGCGTCGAGCGCGCGCGGCAGGTGGGGCAGCCCGAAGAGCGCCAGCATGGCCAGGTCGGCCTCGCGGTGGCCGCCGTGGGCGGCGGGGTCGACGAGGTAGGAGCGGCCGTCGGCGCCCCACAGCACGTTGCCGTTCCACAGGTCGCCGTGCAGGCGGGCGGGCGGCTCCTCGGGCACGAGGCCGGTCAGGCGGGGCACGACGGCCTCGACGCGGGCGGCCTGCGCGGCGGTGACGGCGCCGCGGTCGCGGGCGAGCTTGAGGTAGGGCAGCACCCGGCGCACGGCGTAGAACTCCGCCCACGACGGCGCCGGCCGGTTGGGCAGCGGCAGTCGGCCGATGAAGCCGTCGCGCTCGCCGCCGTGGGTCGGTGCTCCGGCCGCGTGGGTGCGGGCGAGCGCGCGACCGAAGTCGGCGGCGCCGTCGGCGGTGGCCTTGCCGGGCTCGATCCAGCGCAGGATGACGCAGTCGTGGTCGGCGGCCAGCAGGTCGGGCACGGCGACGCCGCCCTGGGTGCCCTGGGTGCCCTGGGCGCCGGCGGCCTCGGCCAGCCAGCGCAGCCCGGCGGCCTCGGCCTCGAAGAAGCCGTCGGGGGCGTGGGGGAGGGTCTTCATCAGCGCGACCGAGCCGTCGGAGAGCCGCAGCCGGGTCGCGGTGGAGATGTCGCCGCCGGCGACCGGGGAGGTCGCGGCGACCGCCGCGCCGAGGAGCTCCTCGGCACGTCGGGCCAGCAGGGGCTGGCGGGTCATCGCGGCCCCGGGGCGAGCGCGGGGTCGCGCTGCAGGGCCGCCACCAGGGCGACCGACGTGCGCTCCACCATGGCGAGCACCTCCTCGAAGCCGGCGTCCCCACCGTAGTACGGGTCGGGCACCTCCCGGTCGGGGCCGTCGTCGCCGACCGGCACGGGGTCGAAGTCGCGGTAGAGCCGGACCCGCTCGGAGCGGCCGCCGATGTCGGCGAGGTTCTGGGAGTCCATGGCCAGGACGAGGTCGTGGCGCTCCAGCCAGCCCGCGTCGAACTGCCGGGCGCGGTGCGGGCTGGGGTCGTAACCCTCGGCGAGCAGGCTCGAGGCGGCGCGCAGGTCCATGGGCTGGCCGACGTGCCAGCCCCCGGTGCCGCTGCTGGCCACGGTGACGCGGGCGGCGAGCCCGGCGTCGTCGACGCGCTGGGCGAGCACGACGTCGGCCATGGGCGAGCGGCAGATGTTGCCCAGGCAGACCAGGGCGACGGAGTACGCGCCCGGGGTGCGGGCGGGCGGCAGGGCCGGAGGCAGGGCGGGGCTCACCGGCGCTCCTCCGCGCCCAGGACGCCGTCGACGATCCAGGTGGTGACCGTGATGACGATCGCGCCGAGCACGGCGGGCCAGAAGCCGGTGACCCGGAAGCCGATGTCGAGCTGCTCGGCCACCCAGCCGGTGAGCAGGAGCATCGCGGCGTTGATGACCAGCAGGAAGAGCCCGAGCGTGAGGATGATGAAGGGGATCGAGAGCACCTGCAGCACCGGCTTCACGAACGACGACACCACGCCCAGGATCAGCGCCACCAGCAGCAGCGGGAGGATCTTCTCCTCCACCTCGGCCATGCCCGAGCGCGGCCCGGTGAAGCGGATGCCGTCGACGAGCCACGCGGCGGCGGCGAGCGAGACGGCGTGGGTGACCAGCCAGAGGAGGAAGCGCACGCCGGCCAGTCTGACAGGCCGCCGGGGCCGTGGGGCGTGGCCGTGGCCGGGGTCTCTCGCGGGCTCGCCTGCGGGGCCGCCCGCCGTGGCCGGTGCCCGGCTAGAGGTCGAGGGCCTCGACGATGGCGACCTCGGCGTCGGCCAGGTGGCGCACCAGGAAGGCGTGGGCCTCCTCGACCCGGTCGCGCTCCAGCAGCATGAGCAGGGCGGCGTGGGAGTCGGCCTGGTCGTGGGCGTTGCGCTTGATGCGGTCGACCTGGGCCAGCGCCAGCTTGAGCTCGATGACGAGGTTCTCGGCCATCGCCACCAGCCGCGGCGACCCGGTGAGCCCCACGAGAGCGACGTGGAAGGCCAGGTGGCGCTCGTTGAGCTCCTGGTAGGACCCGCCCTCGCGCACCGCGGTGGTGTAGCGGACCAGGGTGGTGCGCACCGCGTCGCGCAGGGCGTCGCCGGCCTCGCCCCAGCGGCGTACGCCGGCGCCCTCCAGCACCAGCCGGGCCCGGCACACGTCGCGCACGGAGGTGACGTCGGGCCGCGCGACGCTGACACCGCGGTGGGGCTCGCGGGTGGCCAGCCCCTCGGCCACGAGCACGGTGAGCGCCTCGCGGACCGTGGGGCGCGAGACCCCGAGCGACTCGGCGAGCGCGACCTCGCGCAGCGCCGTGCCCGACTCCAGCTCGCCGTCGAAGACCGCGCGGCGCAGCTCCTCGGCGACCCGGTCGACGGTGGAGGAGTGCTCCAGGCGCAGCGTCGCGAAGCGCTGGGCGGGAGCCGGGGCCGGTGGCAGGTCGGCCCCTCGCTCGGCCCCGTGGTCCGCGGAGCGGTGGTCCGGGTGCCCCGGGTGGGGGGTCGACGGTCCGCCGGGCGCACCGTCGGCGGCGCGCAGCGGTCGGGGGCCCTCGGACATGGGCCCCATCGTGCCGCAGGTGGCGTGTCGGTGGCGCCTCCGGTCCGGCGTGCCGCACACTCATCCTGTCAGGTTGTCTGACAATCTCAGTGACGGAGGTCGCATGGACACCACCCCGCCCGGTCCCCGCCCGCTCGCCTGGGGTCGCCACTACGTCGCCGTCGAGCCGACCCACTTCCGCGTCGACTACGCCATCAACCCCTTCATGGACCCCGCCGACCAGCCCGACCCGCAGCTGGCCCTGCGGCAGTGGCACGCGCTCGTGCGCACCCTGGAGCGCCTCGGCGCCCGGGTCGACGTGGTGCCCCAGCGCGCCGACGCCCCCGACATGGTCTTCGCGATGAACCTGGGCCTCGTCGTCGAGCGCCCCGACGGGCGGCGCCACGTCGTGCTCTCCCACATGCGCCACCCCGAGCGCCGCATGGAGACCGCGTCCGCGCAACGGTGGTTCGAGGACCGGGGCGCCACGACCTCCTCCGTCGGGCGCGACGGCGTGGGCGCCCACCTCGAGGCCGGCGACGCCTTCGCCTTCGGTGGCGAGCTGGTCGTGGGGCACGGCCCCCGCACCGACGAGCTGGCCCTCAAGCACCTGGCCACCGACCTCGGCGTGACGGTGCGGGGGCTGCGCACGACCCACCCGGGGATGTACCACCTCGACCTGGCCTTCTGCCCCCTCGACGCCCGTCGCGCGATCGTCTGCCCGGCCGCCCTCGACGCCGAGTCGGCCGCGCTCCTGCTCGACCTGGTGCCCGAGCCGCTGGTGGTGAGCGAGGAGGAGGCGCTGACGACCTTCTGCGCCAACTCCGTGGTCGTGGGGCGCACCGTGGTGATGCCGGCCTGCCCCGAGCGGGTGCGGGCACGGCTGGAGGCGTCGGGCTTCGACGTGGTCGTGGTCGACGTCTCGCAGTTCCACAAGGCCGGCGGCTCGGTGCGCTGCCTCACCAACCCCGTCGACGTGCGCCTGGGGCGCGACCTCGCGCCGGCGCCGGCCGGGGGCGCCGAGCAGCGCTGAGCCCTCCCGGGGCGCACCATGGAGCGGCCCGGGAGCGGCCCCGGGGGAGCGCCGGGGTGCGCACCGGTGTGACCCGGCCCGCGTCGGTAGCCTCGGGCGGGTGTTCCCGGTCGGAGGAGTCGACGTCATGCTCGCGGGCGCCGCGGTCACCGGCGTGCTCTGCGTGCTGCTGGCGCTCGCCCTGCGCCGCCGCGGCGCGCTGCACGCCTGGTCGGTCGCCGGGCTGGTCTGGTCGCTGGCGGTCATCGCCTGCGTCACCCTCATCCCCGCCAACGGCGCGCCCGGGGTGGTGCCGGTGGAGAGCCGGCTGGCCACCTGCTCCTTCGACATCGGCGGCCCGGCCCCCGACGGCTTCTGGATCTTCGAGAGCGGCCAGCGCCTGCTCAACACCGTGCTCTTCGTGCCCTCGGGCGCCTTGCTGGTGCTGGTGGCGGCGCGCTGGCGCGCGGGCTGGCTGCTGGTGCCGCTGGGGCTGGCGCTCCTGGCCGGCTACAGCGCGGCCATCGAGAAGGTCCAGCTCGAGCTGGCGCGCCTCGACCGGGCCTGCGACGTCACCGACATCCTCGACAACGTCACCGGCGCGGCGCTCGGTGTCGGGGCCGGGCTGCTGCTCGCCGTCGTGCTGCGGCCCTGGCGCGCCCGTGGGTCGCAGCGCGGGCCCGTGCCTCACTAGCCTGCACCCATGAGCACCCCCCGGCCACGGGCCACCGTCACCCAGATCCCGGCGTACGTGCCCGGCAAGCCGCCGGTGCCCCGCGACGACCTGGTGACCTACAAGCTCTCCTCCAACGAGAACCCCTTCCCGCCGCTGCCCGGGGTGATCGAGGCGGCCCACGCCGCGGTCGACCTGGCCAACCGCTACCCCGACATGGGCAACAGCGCCCTCTACGCCGGGCTGTCGGAGAAGCTCGGCGTGCCGGTCGGCGACCTGGCCGCCGGCACGGGCTCGGTGGCGCTGATCTACCAGCTTCTCCAGGCCTTCTGCGACCCCGGCGACGAGGTGGTGCACGCCTGGCGCTCCTTCGAGGCCTACCCGATCGCGATCACCTCCGCCGCCGCGACCTCGGTGCCCGTGCCGCTGACCGCCGACGCCGAGCACGACCTCGACGCGATGGCCGCCGCCGTCACCGACCGCACCAAGGTCGTCATCGTCTGCACCCCCAACAACCCCACCGGCCCCTCGGTGACCCAGACCGCGCTCGACGCCTTCCTCGCCCAGGTGCCGTCGCACGTCGTGGTCGTCGTCGACGAGGCCTACCTGGAGTTCGTGCGGATGCCCGACGCCGTCGACGGTCTCGCGACCTACCGCGCCCACCCCAACGTCGTGCTCTTCCGCACCTTCTCCAAGGCCTACGGCCTCGCCGGCTTCCGGGTCGGCTACGCCGTGGCGCAGGCCGAGGTCGCCGCGGCGCTGCGGGCGGTCTCCCTGCCCTTCGGCGTCTCCTCGGTCGCCCAGGCCGCCGCCCTGGCCTCCCTCGACGCCGAGGAGGCGCTGCTCGAGCGGGTCGCCGACCTCGTGGCCGAGCGTGACCGCGTGGGCGCCGCGCTGCGGGCGGCGGGCTGGTCGATCCCCGACTCCCAGGGCAACTTCGTGTGGTTCCCCCTCGGCGAGCGCACCGCCGACTTCGCGGCCGCCTGCGACGCCGCCGGCATCGTCGTGCGCCCCTTCGCCGGCGCGGGCGCCCGGGTCTCGATCGGCGAGGTCGAGGGCAACGACCGGCTGCTGGAGGTGGCCGCGGCCTTCCGGCGCGGGTGAGCCCCGAGGGCCCGGCGCGCGGATGGGAGGATCGCGTCATGGGCGAGGTGTTCGACGGCGAGATCCAGGCGCGCTACCGCGACGTCAACACGGGCGGGCACGTCGACAACGTCGAGGCGATCCGGGTGCTCGACGAGGCGCGCACGCAGTTCTTCCGCTTCGCCCCGCTGGGCCTGCCCGCGGGCGTCGGTCTGCTGGCCCGGGTGCCGGGCGGGGTCTCGGAGCTGATGGGCTCCCAGCGCGTCGACTACCACGCGGAGATGCGCTTCGCGCCGTACCAGCCGTTCCTGGTGCGCATCTGGCTGGCCCACGTGGGCCGCTCGTCGTTCACGATCTCCTCCGAGGTGCGGGTCGAGCGCGACCACCCGCCGGCCGTGGTCGCCGAGAGCTCGCTGGTCTTCTGGGACCACGCCGCCCAGGCCTCGTGGCCGATCTCGCCCGAGGTGCGCGCCGACCTCGACCGCTTCCGCGGCGACCGGGTCGCCCTGCGCGAGCGCCCCGGCCCCTGACCGACCTGCGCCCGCCCCGGGCCAGCGGCGGCCGGCTGCGCGTCTTACTGACCGTTGAGACCTCTACCTGACAGTCGTGACGGTCAGGTAGAGGTCTCAATGGTCAGTAAGACGCAGGCGGCGGGGGCGGCGGGGGCGGCGAGCGCCGGCGGCGGGCAGGGCGGCCCCGCGGTCGCTCAGTCGCAGCCCGGGAGGACGACGGTGACGGTGGTGCCGCGGCCGAGGGCGGAGTCGACCTCGACGCGCCCGCCGTGGCGCTGGGCGATGCCGGCGACGATGCTCAGCCCGAGGCCGGTGCCCGGGCGGCGCAGGGCGGCGGGGTCGGAGGAGCGCACGAAGGGCTCGAAGAGGCCGGCCTGGTCCTCGGGGGAGATGCCGATGCCGTCGTCGGCCACGACGAGCGCGACCTCGCTGCCGCGGCGCTCGGCGGAGACGACCACGCGCCCGCCGGCGTCGGTGTACTTCAGCGCGTTGGTCAGCACGTTGTCGAGCAGCCGCTCCACCTCCACGGGGTCGCCGGTCGTCGCGGCCTGCGGGTCGCCGGGGCCGACCTCCAGGGCGACCCCGGCGACGCCGGCGGTGGCCTGGTAGAGCCCGACCACGTCGCGCACGAGCGCCCCGAGGTCGACCCGGGTGCGCAGGCTGGCGCGCTGACGGTCGTCGGCCTGGGCCAGCCGGAGCAGGTCGTCGACGACGCCGCGCATCTTGGCCACGCCGCGCCCGATCGAGGCCTCGAAGGTCGCCGCCGGCTCGGGATGGCCGAGCATGCCGAGCAGCTCGAGGTTGCCCGAGACCACGGTGAGGGGCCCGCGCAGCTCGTGGGTGAGGGTGGCGATGAGCTGCGCGCGCCGCTCGTCGACCTCCTGCAGCTCGCGCAGCAGCGCCCGCTCGCGCTGGCGCACCTGGGCGACCGCGAGGGCCGTGCCGAGGTCGCCGCCGACCACGAGGGCGGCCTGCTGGTCCACCGGTGACCACGACCCCGCGCCCGGCGCGCGGGAGAGCACGCAGATCCCGGCGTACGTCGTGCCGCGCAGCACGGGCACGGCGAGGGCGCTGCCCATCGAGGTGGCCTGCAGCAGTCGCTGGCCGTGCGCGTCGAGGCCGGGGTGCGCGGCGAGGGCGCGGGTGGGCTCGCCCGCGCGCAGCACCAGGGCGCGCGGGGGGCCGACGAGCTCGGGGCCCAGTGCTCGCGCGATCACCCGCAGCGAGCGGGGGGCGCGCAGCGGCTCCCCGTCGCGGGAGTGGATCGGCACGGCCACGGCCGGGTCGAGCAGCTGCACGCAGGCCGCGTCGGCGGCGAAGCCCTCCACGAGCAGCGGAAGGGCGGCCTCGAGCAGCTCCTCAGGGGTCTGGTGCTCGGGGGCGAGCGTGGAGCGCACCAGGTGGTGGGTGGCCTGGGCGCGTGCGGCGCGCTGGCCGACCTCCTCGCGGTCGCGGGCGCTGAGCAGCGCCTGCTCGACGTGGGCGGCGTAGCGCTCCAGCAGGTCGCGGCGCACCCCGTCGGGGCGGCGGCCGTCGAGGGGACCGTCGAGGGAGAGCACGCCCACGACCTGGCCCGCGGCGTCGGTGAGCAGCGCGAGGAGCACGTCCCACGGGTCCCACCTCTCCTGCGGATCGGTGTCGTCGCCCGCCACGGGGGTCTCGATGCGCACCCAGGTGCCGTCGAGGTGCCCGTCGTGGTGCTCGGCGCGCAGGAAGCGGAAGCGGCCCCAGGACTCGGCCGCGGCGACGACGGGCTCGAGGATCGCCACGGAGTCGGTGGCCAGCACGGCCTCGCGGTGCTGCTCGGGCCCGGCGTAGGCCACGGTGACCAGGTCGTCGTCGACGACCACCGAGAGGGTCGCCACGTCGAAGCCGACCATCAGCGCCACCGACTCCACCAGCAGCTGCAGCGCCGCGCGCGAGGACGCGTCGGACCAGTCGTCCAGGTCCGGGTGGTGGGTGCGCGCGGGGACGCACGACGGGCCCTCCGCGGGCTGAGTCGCCATGATCCCCCCGATCGACAGCGCAGGGGCACACTCAACACCTCCGGGCCGGTGGTTGTCACTGGTCTCGACCAGCGGGCGGTCGCCTCCCCCGGCCGGGCCGCGATGTGTGCGGGTGGGTGAGCCGGGGCGCGCGGCGGGCGCCTAGCGTCGCGGGCATGAGCGACGACCAGACCCCGACGTACGTCGAGAAGGGCAAGGAGTTCCAGCGCGACACGACCTACGTGTCCGACCGGATCACCCGCGACGCCCGCACCCCCGAGCACGGCCCCACCGACGGGCGGATGTGGCCGGTGGAGGCCGGCCGCTACCGCCTGGTCGCCGCCAAGGCCTGCCCCTGGGCCAACCGCGCCATCATCGTGCGGGGCCTGCTGGGCCTCGAGGACGTCGTCTCCCTCGGGATGCCCGGCCCCACCCACGACGCCCGCAGCTGGACCTTCGACCTCGACCCCGGCGGCAAGGACCCCGTGCTGGGCATCGAGCGGCTCCAGGAGGCCTACCTCGCGCGCTTCCCCGACTACGAGCGCGGGATCACCGTGCCCGCGATGGTGGAGGAGTCCAGCGGCGAGCTGGTCACCAACGACTTCCCGTGGATCACCCACGACCTCTTCCACGAGTGGCGCGACTTCCACCGCGCCGACGCCCCCGACCTGTGGCCCGCCGAGGTCCGCGAGGAGATGGAGGAGGTCATGCAGCGCGTCTTCACCGAGGTCAACAACGGCGTCTACCGCTGCGGCTTCGCCGGCTCCCAGGAGGCCTACGACGAGGCCTACCAGCGGCTGTGGACCGCCCTGGACTGGCTCGAGGAGCGGCTCACCGACCGCCGCTACCTCATGGGGTCGGCCATCACCGAGGCCGACGTGCGGCTCTTCACCACCCTGGCCCGCTTCGACGCGGTCTACCACGGCCACTTCAAGTGCAACCGCAACAAGCTCACCGAGATGCCGGCGCTGTGGGGCTACGCCCGCGACCTCTTCCAGACCCCGGGCTTCGGCGAGACCATCGACTTCGACCAGATCAAGGCGCACTACTACGTCGTCCACACCGACATCAACCCGTCGGGGATCGTGCCCGCCGGGCCCGACCCGGCCGTCTGGCACACCCCCCACGGACGCGAGTCCCTGCGCTGATCCTCGGGCTCGTCCCCGGGCTGGTGCCCGGTCGGTGCCGGTCGGTGCCGGTCGGGCGGGTCGGCGCGCCTAGCGGTGGAACAGCCGGGCCAGCAGGCCCTTCTGCTCCTGCACGATCGAGACGGTGCCGGCCGGCGCGCCGTGGCCCGGGCCCCCTGCGGGGCGCGGGTCGTCGGCATCGCGCCGGACGCGCGGGGTGCCGCCGCTGCGCACCACGACCTCGTCGAGGAGCGCGTCGACGTCCGCGGTCTCGTAGCCCTCGCGCAGCCTGACCGTGGCGAAGCGGGCGGCGGTGGCCGGGGCGACCGGGTCGCCGCCCGAGCGCAGGGTCTGCACCAGGTCGGCGAGGAAGTCGTCGACCTGGCCCATGTCGTAGCCGCTGCGCAGCCGCACGGGGGTGAAGCGGGAGGTCTCGACCAGCCGCGCCAGCTCGGCGGGCTCGGCGGGACTCCCAGGACTGGCGGGCTCGGGCGGGGGAGTGCCGGGAGGGGGGTCGGCGGGGGTGGCCATGGCCGCTCCTACCCCGGGCGCCGTCGCGCCACGCCTGCCCGGGCCACCTAGGCTGGCGCGCGTGGGAGTCGGACACGGGCACGGACACGGGCACGCGGGCCGGCAGGCGGGCGGCCACCCGGGCGGCCACGCCGCGGGTCGCGCGGCCGACCGGCGGCGGCTGCGGGTGGTGCTGGCGGTCACCGCGAGCGTCATGGTGCTCGAGGTCGTGGGCGCCGTGGTCACCGGCTCCCTGGCGCTGCTCGCCGACGCGGGCCACATGGCCACCGACGCCGGCGCCGTCGTGCTCGCGCTCGGGGCGTCGTACGTCGCCGGGCTCCGCCCGGGCCCCCGCTCCACCTTCGGCCTGCACCGCGCGGAGATCCTCGCCGCGCTGCTCAACGCGCTGGTGCTGCTGGTGGTCTGCGGCTACCTCGCCTGGGCCGGCCTGAGCCGGCTCGCCGACCCCCAGGAGGTGGAGGCGGGGCCGATGATCGCCTTCGCCACGGTCGGCCTGCTCGCCAACGCCGTGTCGATGCTGGTGCTCAGCCGCTCGGAGTCGGGCTCGCTCAACCTGCGCGGCGCCGCCAACGAGGTCTTCGCCGACCTGCTCGGCTCGGTGCTGGCCATCGCCGCCGGCGTCGTCGTGCTCGCCACGGGCTGGCTGCAGGCCGACCCGCTGGCCTCGCTGCTGATCGCGGTGATGATCCTGCCGCGCGCCCTCGTGCTGGCCCGCGACGCCGTCGCGGTGCTGCTGGAGGTGGCCCCCGCCGGCCTCGACCTGGGCGAGGTCAGCCGCCACATCGAGGACGTGCCCGGCGTCGTCGACGTGCACGACCTCCACGCCTGGACCATCACCAGCGGCCTGCCGAGCCTCTCGGCCCACGTGACGGTCACCGACGCGGCGCTGGCCGAGCGCGGCGTCGGGGCCGTGCTCGACGACCTGTGCCACTGCGTCGCGGAGCACTTCGACGTGCGCCACGCGACCTTCCAGGTCGAGCCGGTCTCCCACGGCGCCCACGAGGACCTCGGCGAGCTCCACTGACGCCTCCACCGCGGCCTCCACCGCGGCCTCCACCGAGGCGCCCGCCCGCGGCCCGGCGACCGCGCCGCCGCGCCCCGTCCCGAGACGACCGGGCCCGCGCCGCGACTCAGGCCCGGTCGACCTCGGAGCGCAGCTTCAGCACGACGGTGCCGTCCTCCTGCTCGATGACGTAGGCCGGGTCGTCGTCGCTGCCGTGGCGGGTGATCGTCGAGCCCTCGGTGGTGCGCTCGACGGTGTCGTGATGGACCTCGGTGACGGTGCCGCTCGCGGTGCCGTTGCCCCACGACCAGCTGACCTCGGTGCCCTTGCGGATGCTCATGTCGTCTCCTTCCGGGCCGCCTGCTCGGCGGCCGCGCTCAGCTTGACCAGGGTCTTCTCGATGCCGCGCTGGATCTTCGCGGCCACGCCGGCGCGGTGGTAGGCGGCCTGCACGAGGCCGGGGTAGCGGCTGATGTCCCACGTCTCGGTGACCCGCGTGCGGGCCGTGCCGCCGGTGGCGTCGGCGGGCAGCTCCTCCAGCTCGTAGCGCCACCGGTGCAGCCCGACGTGGCGCCAGGCGATCAGCCGGTCGGGCTCGAGCTCGACGACCTTGTTGCGGATCTTGTACGGCGCGCCGATGCGCATGTCCATGCCGAAGGTCGAGCCCAGCTCCAGCCGCGGGGGCCCGCTGGTCGAGCCCCTCACGGTGCCGGAGCCGTCGATCAGCGGGTGCTGCCGGGGGTCGGCCAGGATGTCGAAGACGACGGCGGGCGGGGCGTCGACGACGGCCGAGGCGGTCACGACGGGGCGGGCGGAGGAGGCCATGCGCCGAGGCTACGGCGGGTGATTGGCGGCCATCTCACCCGCGCAGGTACGTTGTCCCCGACCACGATGTGTCCGGGGTCACAGGTGCACCACCCCGCGCCTGGCGGCCCGCTCGGACACGCCGTACGGCCTCGGAGACCCCGTCGGGCCGGTGAGAGCGAAGGAGTGCGCACGTGTCCCCTGACTCGACGTTCGGCCCCGACCTGGTGGAGGTCTTCGGACCCTCCCAGAGCGACGGCGGCCCCGAGCTGGTCCAGCTGCTGACCCCGGAGGGCGAGCGCGTCCACCACCCGGAGTTCGACATGGACTTCAGCGCCGAGCAGCTGCGCGGGTTCTACCGCGACATGGTGCTCACCCGGCGCATCGACACCGAGGCCACGGCGCTGCAGCGCCACGGCGAGCTCGGCATCTGGGCCCAGCTGCTGGGCCAGGAGGCCGCGCAGATCGGCGCCGGCCGCGCGCTGCGCACCCAGGACCACGTCTTCCCGACCTACCGCGAGCACGGCGTCGCGTGGTGCAAGGGCGTGGACCCCCTCAAGCTGCTCGGGCTCTTCCGCGGCGTCGACCACGGCGCGTGGGACCCCGAGGAGAACCACTTCGGGCTCTACACCATCGTCATCGGCGCGCAGACCCTCCACGCCACCGGCTACGCCATGGGCATGCAGCGCGACGGCGTCGTCGGCACCGGCGACCCCGAGCGCGACGCCGCGGTGATCGCCCACTTCGGCGACGGCGCCTCCTCGCAGGGCGACGTCAACGAGGCCTTCATCTTCGCCGCCTCCTACAACGCCCCCGTGGTGTTCTTCTGCCAGAACAACCAGTGGGCCATCTCGGAGCCGATCGAGCGCCAGACCCGCATCCCGCTCTACCAGCGCGCCCTGGGCTTCGGCTTCCCCGGCGTGCGCGTCGACGGCAACGACGTGCTGGCCACCTACGCCGTCACCCAGGCCGCCCTGCAGCGCGCCCGCGACGGGCAGGGCCCGACCTTCGTGGAGGCCTACACCTACCGGATGGGCGCCCACACCACCACCGACGACCCGACCCGCTACCGCCTCTCCGACGACGTGGAGAGCTGGAAGCTCAAGGACCCGATCGCCCGCGTCGAGGTCTACCTGCGCCGCAACGGCCTGGTCGACGACGCCTTCATCGCCGGGGTCAAGGACGAGGCCGACGACCTGGGCGCGCGCCTGCGCGAGGGCTGCAAGGCGATGCCCGACCCGCAGCCGCTCGACATGTTCGACCACGTCTACGCAGAGATGACCGACGAGCTCGCCGCCCAGCGCGACGGCTTCGCGGCCTACCTCGAGTCCTTCGAAGGAGCCGACCGATGAGCACCCAGAAGGTCACGCTGGCCAAGTCGCTCAACATGGGGCTGCGCCGCGCGATGGAGGACGACCCCAAGGTCCTGCTCATGGGCGAGGACGTCGGCAAGCTCGGCGGCGTCTTCCGCATCACCGACGGCCTGCAGAAGGACTTCGGCGAGGACCGCGTCATCGACTCCCCGCTCGCGGAGTCGGGCATCGTCGGCACCGCGGTCGGCATGGCGCTGCGCGGCTACCGCCCGGTGGTGGAGATCCAGTTCGACGGGTTCGTCTACCCCGCCTACGACCAGATCGTGTGCCAGGTGGCCAAGATGAGCTACCGCTCCAAGGGCCGCTCCAGGATGCCGATGGTCATCCGGATCCCCTACGGCGGCGGCATCGGCGCCGTGGAGCACCACAGCGAGTCGCCCGAGGCGCAGTTCGCCCACACCCCCGGGCTCAAGGTCGTCACCTGCTCCAACCCCGTCGACGGCTATTGGATGATCCAGCAGGCCATCGCCTGCGACGACCCGGTGATCTTCCTGGAGCCCAAGCGGCAGTACCACGCCGACAAGGCCGACCTCGACACCACCGCCACCCCCGCGCCGCTGTTCACCTCGCGGGTGGTGCGGCGCGGCACCGACGTGACGCTGCTGGCCTACGGGCCGATGGTCAAGACGGCGATGAAGGCCGCCGAGGCCGCCGCCACCGAGGGCCGCTCGCTCGAGGTGATCGACCTGCGCACGCTCTCGCCCCTCGACATGGCCCCGGTGCTGGAGTCGGTGCGGCGTACGGGCCGGGCCGTCGTGGCCCACGAGGCCCACGTCAACCTCGGCCTGGGCGCGGAGCTGTCGGCCCGCATCACCGAGCAGTGCTTCTACTCCCTGGAGGCCCCGGTGCTGCGGGTGGGCGGCTTCGACACCCCCTACCCCGCCTCCCGGATCGAGGAGGACTTCCTCCCCGACCTCGACCGGGTCCTCGACGCCGTCGACCGCAGCATGGAGTTCTGATGACGACCACCCAGGCCCCCACCCAGGAGTTCCTCCTCCCCGACGTCGGCGAGGGCCTCACCGAGGCCGAGATCGTCGAGTGGAAGGTCGCCGTCGGCGACGTCATCGCGATCAACGACATCATCGTGGAGATCGAGACGGCCAAGTCGCTGGTCGAGCTGCCCTCGCCCTACGCCGGCACCGTGCTCGCGCTGATGGTCGACGCCGGCGTCACCGTCGACGTCGGCACCCCGATCATCCGCGTGGGCGACCCCGCGTCGACCGGCCCGTCGACCGGCGAGCCCGCGCCGGGGCCGGCCGCCGCCGCGCCCCAGCCGGAGATGGCCATCGACCTGTCCAACCCCGCCGCCTCCGGGGGTGGGGAGGGAGAGAGCCTCGTCGGGCGCAACAAGGCCGAGCGCGGCCCTGTGCGCCGCGCCCGCAAGGGGTCGGCCTCGCCCTCGACCGAGGCCGGCGCCAACACCCAGATGCAGCTCCAGGGCGCCTTCGCGCCGGGCGGTGCGGAGTCAGACGAGGTCGTGGCCTCCGACGAGCCGGTCGTGCCCGCCACCCCGGCCCCGCCGGTGCCCGAGCCGGTCGACGCGCTCGTGCCGGCCCGGGCCACCGACCCCGCCGCCGTACGCGCCCTGGCCAAGCCGCCGGTGCGCAAGCTGGCCAAGGACCTCGGGGTCGACCTCGCCGCCTGCCGTGCCTCCGGGCCCGGCGGCACCGTCACCCGCGACGACGTCCACGCCGCCGCCGGCCGGGGGGCCGCTCCCGAGCCGGTGCCGGCCACGTCGCCGGCCTCGACGTCCGCCTCGACGCCCCGGCCGGCCGCGGCCGGCGGCGCCCGCGAGACCCGCGAGCCGGTCAAGGGCGTGCGCAAGATGATGGCCGGCGCGATGGTCGGCTCGGCGTTCTCTGCGCCCCACGTCACCGAGTGGGTCACCGTCGACGTCACCCGCACCATGGAGCTGGTCGAGCGGCTCAAGGACCACCGCGACCTGCGCGGGCTCAAGGTCTCGCCGCTGCTGGTGCTCGCCCGCGCCTGCGTGCTCGCGATGCGCCGCACGCCGGTCATCAACTCCACGTGGGACGAGGCCGCCCAGGAGGTCGTGCTCAAGCACTACGTCAACCTCGGCATCGCCGCCGCCACCCCCCGCGGCCTGGTGGTGCCCAACGTGAAGGACGCCCACGACCTGGCGCTGCCCGAGCTCGCCGCGGCGCTGGGCGAGCTCACCGCCACCGCGCGCGAGGGCCGCACCCAGCCGGCGGAGATGGCGGGCGGCACGTTCACGATCACCAACGTCGGCGTCTTCGGCGTCGACGCCGGCACCCCGATCATCAACCCCGGCGAGTCGGCGATCCTCTGCTTCGGCGCGGTCACCAAGAAGCCGTGGGTAGTCACCCGCGACGGGGTCGACGAGATCGTCGTGCGGCAGGTGACGACGCTGGCGCTGTCCTTCGACCACCGCCACGTCGACGGCCAGGCCGGCTCGCAGTTCCTCGCCGACGTCGCCTCCATCCTCGAGGACCCCGCCTCGGCGCTGCTGTTCTGAGGTCGCCCGCTCCCGGGTGGGACGTCATGCGTGGGGTGGAGGCGCATCCACGTCGCGCATGACGTCCGCCTGCGGGCCGCGGGCGATCCGCGGGGCGGAGCCTCACCCCGCGGCGAGCACCACGGCCTCGGCCTCGCGCGTCAGGCCGGTGGTGGGGGCGCCGGGGGTCGCGCGCAGCCAGGCCAGCGTGTCGCGCGCCGAGTCGGCCACCGGCCGCACGACGAGCCCCGCGGCCAGGCTGGGGGTGGCGTCGTGGGCCAGCATCCCGTCGTAGGCCGGGCGCGGCAGCCACAGCGGCAGCGAGTCGGGGCCCGACCACGGCTGCACGCCGGCCGCCTCGAGCCGGTCGGAGGCGACCCACCGCAGCCGCGGGGTGACGCCGACGCCGGCGGCCACCTCGGCCAGCAGCTCGCCGGCGGTGGTGGTGGGGCCGACCGCGTCGTAGGCGCCGGTGAGGCGGCGCTCGGCCGCGGTGACGACCCACGTGGCGAGGTCGCGGGCGTCGAGCACCTGCACGACGTCGCGGGGCGAGCCGCCGGCCAGCACGGGCTCGCCGTCGCCGGCCTCCGCGAGCCGCGCCGGCCAGTAGGTGAAGCGGCCCGAGGGGTCGCCGGGCCCGATCAGCAGCCCGGGTCGCAGCACGAGGCTGCGCGCGGCGCCGGCGAGCACGATCTCCTCGCAGGCGACCTTCATGGCGCCGTAGGCGTCGGGGTCGGTGGTGGGGTCGACGTCGGCGTGCTGGGCCGGGCGCAGCGCCCCGCGGGAGGGGGTCTGGCCGGGGGTGGCGTCGTCGGAGTAGACGTTGACGGTGGAGACGAAGACGTGGTGGGCCTCGGGCCAGGTGGTCACCGAGCGGCGTACCCAGGAGGGCGTGCGGGCCACGTCGACCACGACGTCCCACCGCTGCGAGGCCAGCGCCGGCGGCACGACGCGCGTCGAGCGGTCCCACGCGACGTGCTCGGCGCCCTCCGGCACGGTGCCGCTGCGACCGCGCGAGGCGCAGGTGACCTCGTGGCCCCGCTCGAGCGCCTCCTGGGCGACCGCGCGCGAGAGGAAGACCGAGCCGCCGAGCACGAGGATGCGCATGGGGTGAGCCTGTCAGGCGCGGCCAACGAGCACGAGGGCTGCGCTGCCCCGGTCGACCACCGGGTCGCCCGCGCCGGGCGCAGCCGCGCACCATCCGCCCCGTCCGTCACACCGGTCGGCCCGGACCCGCACGTGTCGGCCGACGCGCGGGCCGACAGGTGCGGGTTTCGCCAGCCGGCTGGTGAAACCCGCAGCCGCGCCCTCAGGCCTCGCCGCTGAGCATCGGCCGCGCCAGCTTGCGGCCGTGGTGGATCTGGGCCTTGACGGTGCCGAGCGGCAGGGAGAGCAGGCGGGCGATCTCGTCGTAGGGCAGGCCGTAGACGTCGCGGAGCAGGAGCGGCTCGACGTACTGCGGGTGCTCGCGCTCGAGGGTCTCCATCGCCTCGAGCAGGTCGAGGCGGGTGCCGGCGATGACGCTGGTGGTGCGCGGGTCGGGACGGTCGGCGAGCGGACCGCCGGCCTGCGGGTCGGCGGCGACAGCCTGGTTCTTCATCCGGCGGTAGGTGCTGCGGGCGCTGTTGACGGCCACCACGTGCATCCACGTGGTGAAGCGGCCGCGCCCGCCCCAGGAGCCGATCTTGGCGGCGATGTTGATCAGCGCCTCCTGGCAGGCGTCCTCGGCGTCGGAGGAAAAGGGCAGGACCCCGCGGCAGACGTTGAGCGCGCGGGGGCGCACCGCCGCGAGCAGGTCCTCCAGGGCGTCGCGGTCGCCGTCCTGGGCGCGCCGGGCGAGGTCGTCGATGTCGTCGGGGGTCAGCGCCCCCGGGGTGTCGGTGCTGTGCGTGCCGGGCATGTCCGACCTCCTTCCCCTCGTGGTGGCGCCCCAACCGGACCAGACCGCTCCTATCATGCTCGCGTGTCCATGCCCTCGCGTCTCGGTCGTTACGCCGTGCGTCGACGCGTCGGCTCGGGCGGCTTCGCGACGGTGTGGCTGGCCTACGACGAGCAGCTCGACTCCCCGGTGGCGGTCAAGGTGCTGGCCGACAACTGGACCGAGGACCTCCAGGTGCGCCGCCGCTTCCTCGAGGAGGGCCGCTACCTGCGCCGCGTCGACTCCCCGCACGTCGTGCGCGTCTACGACGCCGGCGAGCTCGACGACGGCCGCCCCTACCTCGTCATGTCGTACGCCGACCAGGGCACCCTCGCCGACCGCCTCGAGGTGGAGGGCCTCACCGCCCGCCAGGCGCTGGAGGTCGTCCGCCAGGTCGGTCTCGGGCTCCAGGCGCTGCACGACCTCGACATCCTCCACCGCGACGTGAAGCCCGCCAACGTCCTCTTCCGCACCACCCGCGGCGGCCACGCCGGGCCGGGCGTGGCGACCTCACCGGCCCCACCCGTCACACCGGTCGGCCCGGACCCGCACCTGTCGGCCGACGAGTGGGCCGACAGGTGCGGGTTTCACCAGCCGGCCGGTGAAACCCGCGACCCCGCCGACGCCACCGCCGCGACCGGCGACGTGCAGGCGCTGCTGGGCGACCTGGGGCTGGGCAAGGCCCTCGACGTGTCGAGCCGGCTGACGATGGTGGCCGGCACACCGTCCTACGTCGCACCCGAGCAGGCCCGCGCGGAGGCGCCCGACGCCCGCGCCGACCAGTACTCCCTGGGCGCGCTGGCCTACCTGCTGCTCACCGGCCGCCCCGCCCACGCCCACACCAGCCTGCAGGCGGCGGCCCACCCCGACGACCCGGCGCCGCTGTCCACCGACGAGCGGCCCTTCCCGCCCGAGGTCGACGCCGTGGTGCGCCGCGCGCTCGCGGTCGACCGCGACGAGCGCTGGCCCGACGTCACGGCCTTCGTGGCCGCGCTGTCGGCGGCGCTCGACCCGCTGGTGGGCCGGCAGGGGTCGACGGGCTCGATCTCGCGGCCGTGGCTGCCCCTCGACCCCGAGCTGACCCAGCCCGGCGCGCGGCCCTCGGTGCACCAGCCGTCGGGTGAGCTGCCCGAGCCCTCCCCGCCCGCCCGGACCGCCCGGCCCACGCGCCGCCGCCGGGTCGCGGGTGCGCTCGTCGGCGCCGTCGCGGGCGTGCTGGCCCTCGGCGCCGGCGCCCTCGCGGGCTACGCCTGGGTCGACGGCCGGGCCCCCGAGCGGCTCACCGTCAGCGACGCCACCGGTCGTCTGGCCGTCGAGGTGCCGGCCGGCTGGGACGCCGCCGAGGCCGACGAGCCGTGGGCCGGCCCGGCGGGCGACGCGTCGTACGACGCCCTCTCCGTCGGCACCGACGCCTCCTGGACCGACCCCGACAGCGACGGGGAGGGGGTCTTCCTCGGCCTGATGGCCGGCGACGCCCTGCCGACCCTCATGCCCGGCCACGCGGAGTGCGAGAGCCCGCAGGAGCCGGTCACCAGCACCGTCGACGGCCGCCCCACCCGCACCGTCGTGCACACCGGCTGCCCCGGCGGGGTCACCGTGGAGCGCGTCGTGCGCGTCGCGGTCAACCGGCTGCTGTGGGTGCAGGTGCGCAGCGACACCACCGCCGAGGCCTACCGCGTGCTCGACAGCGTCCGCACCTACGGGCTCTGACCCGCGGCCCCGCCGCGCCCGGGTCGGGCCGGCCCGCGCCCGCGCCCGAGCCCGCGCGTGAGGGCGGGGGGGCTGTGGCGGTGGCGCGCGGGGACGACGGCGAGGGCGGGTCTCAGGCGCGCGCGCCGGCGGTGACCTTCTCCAGCAGCGCGCTGAGCCCGTCGCGGTCCGACTCGCGACCGATGACAGCGATGGAGGCGTAGGCCGTGGGGTCGGCGGGGCCGGTGCCGATGAAGCGCTCGTAGCTGACGCGCTTGTAGCCGCCCTCGACGTAGGTGGAGACGAAGGTGTCGCGCGAGCGGTACTCCACGTCGAGGTCCTCCACCGCGGTCGCGCTCTCCAGGGCCGCGATCCGTGAGGTGAGGGCGCTCTCGATGCTCTGGTAGTCGTTGCCGATCAGGCGCACCCGCAGGAAGTAGGTGTACTTCACGTCGTCGGGCGGCCCGGGGAACCAGCGCCACTCGCCGGCCGCGGAGTCGCTGCGCACCCAGCCGTCGGGGATCGGCACCGACAGCGTGAAGGGGGCGGTGCCGACGACGACGCGCGTGGTGGGCAGGCCCCGCACCAGCGCGGGGTAGTCGGGGTCGGGGGAGATCTCGACCGGTGGGTCGGTGGGCACGGCCGGGGAGGCGGCGGCCACCGGCACGGGCGGGCCGAAGGCTGCGGGGGCGTCGCTGCGGGACCCGGCGACCAGGCCGCCGGCGAGCGCGCCGACGACGGCCAGCGCCATCGCGACGAGCGCACCCCGGAGACCCATGGCGACACCGTAACCGCCCCGCGGCCCCCGGCGCCGTGAGGGTCTTTACCCGGCGGGTGCGGGTGGCCGGTCCCCTCCGGCCCCGGTCCGGGCCACCCCGGGACCGCCCCGGGACCGCCCCGGGACGCGCCGTACGGCGGGCCTGCGGCTCCGACCGGCGGTGACCACCGCCACAGGCCCGCAGCACCTCGGCGGTCGCAGCGCAGCCCCTGCACCGAGCGGGGGCCGCGCCCGCGCGGTGCACCGCCGAGCCGCCCCGGCCCACCGCGACGGAGCCGTCCGTCCACGCCTCGTCGCCGGTTCGGCGATGGGCGCATGACCTCCCTACGGTTGGCGCCCATGAGCAGCCTCCTCGTGCGCAACGCCCGGATCGTGCCCGTCCGCGCGGCCGACCGCGGCACCGACCGGGCCCCCGACGCCCCCGTCGACGTGCTCGTCGAGCACGGCCGGGTCACGGCGGTCGGGCCGCGGCTGAGCGCGCCGACCACGGCGTACGACGAGCACCGCGAGGTCGACGCCGCGGGGCGCTGGGTGGCGCCGGGCCTGTGGGACCAGCACGTCCACCTGGCCCAGTGGACCCTCACCTCGGCGCGGCTCGACCTCACCGAGGCGCGCTCGCCGGAGCAGGCGACGGCGCTGGTGGCCGAGCGGGTGCGAGAGTACCCCGAGCTGCCCGTCATCGGCTGGGGCCACCGCTCGGCCGGCTGGGACCGCGAGGTCACCGTCTCCGAGCTCGACGCCGTCACCGGCGACACCCCGGTGGTGCTGATCTCCGGCGACGCCCACCACGCCTGGCTCAACACCACCGCGCTGCTGCACCTCGCGCTGCCGGTGCGCGACTCGGTGGTGCGCGAGGCGGAGTGGTTCCGCGCCTACGCGCGCCTGTCCTCGCTCATCGGCGACGACGGCACCTCGCCCGAGGCCTACCGCCGCACCCTCGACCACGCCGCCGCGCTGGGCATCGTCGGACTGGTCGACTACGAGTTCTCCGGCGGCGCCGCGGAGTGGGCCGAGCGCTGGTCGCACGGCTGCGACCTGCTGCGGCTGCGCATGTCGACCTACGCCGAGGGCCTCGACGACGTCATCGCCATGGGCCTGCGCACCGGCGACCCGCTGCCCGGCTGCGACGACCGCGCCACGATGGGGCCGCTCAAGATCATCAGCGACGGCTCCCTCAACACCCGCACCGCGTGGTGCTGCGAGCCCTACGGCGACGCCCACCGGCTGGAGTACCCCGCCGGGCAGCCCAACCTGTCGGGCGAGGAGCTGCGCGAGCTGCTGGCCCGCGCCCACGCCCACGGCCTCGAGGTCGCCACCCACGCCATCGGCGACGCCGCCTGCGCCGAGGCGCTCGAGGCCTACGCCGTGACCGGCGCCCGCGGCTCGATCGAGCACGCGCAGATGGTCAACCGCGCCGACGTGCGCCGCATGGCCGAGCTCGGCATCCGCGCCAGCGTGCAGCCGGCCCACCTGCTCGACGACCGCGACCTGACCGAGAAGATCTGGGGCGAGCGCTCCGCGCGCTGCTTCGCCTACCGCTGGATGCTCGACGACGGCGTCGAGCTGGCCCTCGGCTCCGACGCCCCGGTCTCGCCGCTGGACCCGTGGCTGGCCATGGCCGCCGCGGTGCACCGCAGCGCCGACGAGCGGGAGGCGTGGCACGGCGAGCAGGCGCTGACCCCGCAGGAGGTGCTCGCGGCCTCCGTCGACGGCCAGCCCACCGTCGGCGCCGGCTCCCGCGGCGACCTGGTGCTGCTCGACCGCGACCCGCTGGCCCCCAGCGACTCGCCCGCCGCGGCCGCGGCCCTGCTGCGCACCATGCCCGTCGCCGCGACGTACGTCGCCGGCCGCGAGGTCCACTCGACCCTCTGACCCGGCCGACCCCGGGTCCGGACCGGCCGGCGGCGACACGTGTTACTGACCGTTGCGACCTCTACCCGACCGACACGACAGTCAGGTAGAGGTCGCAACGGTCAGTAAGTGGCGATCGGGGCCGCGGCTCAGTCCTGACCCAGCACGGCCAGCACCTCGGCGGCGACGGCCTCCTGCTCGGCGGCGAGCGGGTGGTAGGCGAGTGCCTGGTCCTCGAGCGTGGTGCGCCCGTTGATCCACGGGTCCTCGGCGCACAGGTCGTGGCCCTCGGTGGCGGCGAAGGCGTCGACGAAGTCGACCCCGGCGTCCTTCGCGGCGCCCTCGACGGCGGCGTCGAGGCGCTCGTTGAGGTCGCGGGCGTAGGGGTAGTCGCCGACCGCGAGGTCGATGCGGTCGGGGCAGGTGCCCTCGGCGGGCAGGATCTGGGGGTAGCCGACGGCCAGCACCCGGGCGTCGGGCGAGCGGTCGAGGACGCCGGTGAGCGCGGCGGCGAGCTGGCCGCGGATCTGGCGGAAGACGTTGTCCTTGACCAGGTCGGCGTCCTCGCAGGGCGAGCCCTCGGGGTCCTCGGCGGCGAGCTGGCCGCAGCGGCCGATGAGGGTGGCGAAGAGGTTGAAGTCGTTGCCGCCCATGCCGAGGGTCACCAGGTCGGTGTCCTCGGTGAGCGCGTCGAACTGCGCCGGGCGCGCCTGGCCGTCGAAGGTCTCCTGCACGCCGACCAGCGACGTGGTGGTGGCGCCGGAGCAGCTAACGTCGGTGAGCGCGGTGCCGTCGATGGCGGCGGCGACGAGGCTGGGGTAGTTGCCCGTGGAGCGCAGGCAGCCGTCCTGCGGGTCGGTCTCGGGCACGAGCGGCGCCGCGGTGTAGGAGTCGCCGAGGGCGACGTAGCGCGGGAAGTCGCCGCTGCCCTCGCCCGCGTCGGCGGTGGACCCGGGGCTGGTCGAGGAGCTGGTCGAGGGGGCGCTGGAGGACTCGGACGAGGGCGCCGCGGTGTCGTCGGGCTCGTCGCCGCCCGAGGAGCTGCAGCCGGTGACGAGCAGCGCACCGGCGGCCAGCGCGGCCGCGAGACGCAGCGTCGCGGGGCGGGCGGGGGCCGCGGCGCGGCGGGACGGGCGGGCCGAGGGGCGAGCGGTCATGGCGTCGACGGTACGGGCCCGCCGGGTCGCCCCACCCCACCCGGGGGTGTCGCGCTCAGGACGGCAGGAGTACGACGGAGTCATGAGCGACACCCGCGGCGGCCCCGAGCCGGTCGCCCACCGAGCCCGTCCCGCCGACCCGGCCGACCCGGCCGACCCGGCCGACACCGCCGACCCGGCCGACCCGGCCGGTCCTGCCCGGGCCCGCGGCCCGGCCCGCAGCGGCATCGGCCCCGAGGGGTCCGGCGCGGACGGGGAGCACGACGGGTCCGACGAGGGGTCCGGCGAGGGGTCGGGCGAGGGGGAGGGCAGCGGCGGCGAGTCGCTGCTCACCGTCGTGGTCGCGCTCGTGGCCAACGCGCTGCTGGCGCTGGCCAAGTCGGTGGCGGCGGTGGTGACCGGCTCGGCGGCGATGGTGGCGGAGGCGGCGCACTCGTGGGCCGACACCGGCAACGAGGTCTTCCTGCTGGTGGCCGAGCGCTCGGGAGGCCGGCCCCGCGACGCCGAGCACCCGCGCGGCTACGGGCGCGCGACGTACGTCTGGTCGCTGGTGGCGGCCTTCGGGCTGTTCTCGGCGGGCGCGGTGGTGTCGGTCTGGCACGGCGTGACCCAGCTGGGCAGCACGGAGGAGGAGGCGTCGTTCGTCGTCAACTACGTCGTGCTCGGGGTGGCGCTGGTGCTGGAGGGCACGTCGTTCGTGCAGGCCTCGCGCCAGGTGGGCGGCGACGCCCGGCGCTGGGGCGTGCACCCGCTGCGCTACGTCGCCGAGACCTCCAACCCGACGCTGCGCGCGGTCTTCTTCGAGGACGCCTCGGCGCTGGTCGGCATCGTGCTGGCCGCCGCGGGCATCGGCCTGCACCAGCTCACCGGCGACCCGGTGTGGGACGCGCTGGCCTCGATCGCCATCGGCGTGCTGCTCGCGGTGGTCGCGGTCTTCCTGATGCGGCGCAACATGGCCTACCTCCTCGGCGAGGGCCTCGGCCCCCAGCTGCAGGCCCGGGTGCTGCGCAGCCTGCTGGCCCACCCCCAGATCGAGCGGATCACCTACCTCCACGTCGAGTACGTCGGCCCGCAGCGGCTCTTCGTGGTCGCCGCCGTCGACCTGGTCGGCGACGACGCGGAGTCGGCGCTCGCGGTGCGCCTGCGCGGCCTGGAGGCCGACGTCGAGCAGGACCCGATGATCGAGGACGCCGTGCTCACCCTCGCCCTGCCCGCCGAGGCCTCCCTGGCGCCCTGAGCCCCGGCGGCCTCAGCCCCGCAACCCCGCGGTCCGCGGCCCGCGGCCCGCGTCCTACTGACCGTTGCTACCTCTACCCGACAGTCATGACGGTCAGGCAGAGGGCTCAACGATCAGTAGGACGCCGCCGGCGTACGACGACCGTCCGCCCCGGCGCAGCGGCACCGGGGCGGACGGTCGTGGGTGCGGGCGGGCGCCCGCGGCTCAGCGGCGGATCAGAGGTCGATCGGGCGCAGGACGCGGTCGATGGCGTGGGCGACCTGCTTGTTGCCGCGGTTGACGTCGAGGGCGATGACGCGGGGGTCGCGGGCGTTGGTGTCCTGGTCCTCCAGGCGCACCTCGCCGCCCTTGACCCGCACGGTCCAGGTGGCGCCGAGCGCGGTGGTGGTGGGCTCGCCCTTGGAGGCGACGACCTTCTCCGAGACCAGCGTCTTGCCGGCGACCACGTGGTAGAGCAGGACGGCCTCGAGGGTGTCCACGTCGACCGCGGCGGCGACCTGGCGGAAGGTCTGGCGCTCGTTGCCGGGGCGCTCGCCGGTCAGCTTGAGCACGAGGTTGCGGAAGGCGGCGTCGGTGGGCAGGAAGGCGGTGGCGCGCTCCTCGCCCTGGGTGAGCAGGCCGACGGGGCTCTCCGGCTTGGCCTTGAGCACGGCGAGCACGGCGCGCTCGAGGACGTCGAAGTCCTGCGACTTGTGGTCGAAGCGGTTGCCGTCGGCGGCCAGCACCTCGGCGAGGCTGGTGTCGCCCTGCGGCTTGGCCGACGGGGCGGCGGAGGCCGGGGCCAGGGCGCCGGCGGCGAGGGTCGCGGCAGCGGCGGTGGCGGCGAGGGCGGAGGTGATCTTCTTCATGGGGTTTCTCTCCTGTGTGGGTGTTTCTCTGGTGGGTCGGTCCGAGTGGTGGTCTGGGGTGGTGGCCGGGTGGGCCGGTTGGGGCCCGCTGGAGCCGGTCGGCGGTGCTCAGGCCCGGGTCGGGCCGGCGTAGGCGCCGCGCAGCGCGGAGGTGACGGAGTGGGCGGGGTCGCCGTCGTCGGGCTCGAGGCTGACGTCGACGGCGGCGTAGGCCGAGACCAGCCCGGCGGGCAGCTCGACGACCGCGGAGCCGTCGGGGCCGAGGGTGCCGAGCGGGAGCATCTTGTTGGTCGCGGGGTCGAGCAGCCACGCCTCGTAGAACTCCCCGCGCCGGGGCTCGGGCAGTCCGGAGGCGGTGATGGTGACGCGGGTGCCTCCGGGCACGTCGACCAGCTCCACCGCCCCGGCGGAGTCGCGGAAGCGGCGCTCGAGCGGGGCCAGGTCGGCTCCGACCGGTCGCGGCTCCGGACCGGTGCTCGGCCCGGTCGGCCCGCCGTCAGGACTGCCGGTGGGGCTGGCTGAGGGGGTCTGCGGTGCGCCGCCCGCGGCGGGGAGGGAGCCGGTGGCGTCGGGTCCGGAGCCGGCGAGGGCCCAGCCCCCGGCGGCCCCCACGCCGGCCGCGACGACGGCGACCGCCGCGGCCAGCGCGAGCAGGGGCCGACGACCGCGGGGTCGCGACGACACCACGAGCGGGGGTGGCTCGGGCATCGAGGCGGTGCCACCCGCGGTCGCCGGCGTCCGGGGGGCCGGCCTGCCGCCCCGTGGTGGGCGGCCGGCGGGGCCGGCCGCGCCGGGGGTGCCCCCGGCAGCTCGTCCACCGACCGCGCCGGCGCCACCGGCACCGCCGGCGGTGCCCGGCCGGGCGGTGAGGGTGCGGGCGGCCCGGGTCAGCAGGGCGTGGCCGACGGCCTGCTCGGCCAGCTCGGCGCGGCACTGCGGGCAGCCGGCCAGGTGGTCGCCGACGGCGAGCACGTGGGCGTTGTCGAGCTCCGCGCGCAGCAGCGCCTGGAGGTCGGGGTGGTCCTGCCCGTCCGGAGGCGGGCCGGGGGTGCCGGGTCGTCCGGGGAGGTCGGGGCGGCGGGGGGTCATTGGTCGGCTCCGTCCGGGTCGTCGGTGCGCACGAGGTCGGCGAGGCGGCGCGAGGCGCGGGCGGCCCGGGCCTTGACGGTGCCCAGGGGCAGGTCGAGGTGGTCGGCGATCTCGCGCTGGGTGAGGCCCTCGAAGTAGGCGAGCTCGAGCACCTCGCGGTCGCGCTCGCCCAGTCGCGCCAGCGCGGCGTGCACGTCGGCGGCCTCGGCGTACCGCTCCGCGGTCTCGCGGCCGTCCTCGCCCACGAGGTCGCGGGCGTCCTCGACGGGCACGACGTCGTGGCGGCGGGTGCGCAGGGTGTCGACGGCGCGGCGGTGGGCGATCGTGAAGAGCCACGAGCTGAGCCGCATGGTGGGCTCGTAGCGGTCGGCCTGGCGCCACACGTCCATGAGCGTGCGCTGCAGGACGTCCTCGGCGTCGTCGCCGACGAAGCGGCGCAGGTAGGCCAGCAGGCTGGGGCCGTAGGCGGAGTAGACCTCCTCGAGGGCGGTCTCCTCGCGGCGTGCGAGACGCGCGCCGACCGGCTCCTCCTCGAGCGCTCCGATGACCTCCATGCCTGTGCTTCGCCCGCCGGGGCCCCCACGGTTGCACCTGGCCCGGGATACCCCCTAAAAGGATGAGGAGGGTCTCACCCCCGCGGTCGGGCCGGCCGCGGAGACGGCCCCTGCTCCTCGTGTTACCGACCGTTGCGACCTCTACCTGACAGTCATGACGGTCAGGTAGAGGTCGCAACGGTCAGTAGGACGCGCCCCGCCCGCTCCCCGCCCGCGCCTCAGCCCAGCGCGACGGTGAGGGCGAGCACGAAGTCGGGGTCCTCCAGACGCTCGCCGTAGACCTCGCGCAGCTGGCCCATGCGGTAGCGCACGGTCTGCGGGTGCACGAAGAGCGCCTCGGCGACGTCCTCGCGCCGGCCCTGGTGCAGCAGCCAGGAGCGCAGCGTCTCGACCAGCTTCTCGGCGGTGGCCGGGCGCAGGTCGCCCAGCGGCGCGAGCACCTGGGCGCGCAGGTCCGCGCGGGCCGCGGCGTCGGCGCTGAGCACGAGGGCGGTGAGGTGGGCCTCGGTGTCGAGCGCCAGGCCCAGGTCGCGGGCGCGCACGGCGCGGTCGTAGGAGGCGCGCACCTCCAGCCACGGCCGCGCCGGGCCCGCCAGCGCGCCGCGGTCGCCGAGCACGCGCAGAAGCGCCGCGCGGCGGTGGTCGTGGGCGTCGGGCACGAGCACGAGCGACTCGCGGTCGGCGCCGGGCCGCGCGGGCGGCTCGGGCACGACCAGGGTGCTGGCGGACACCGCCGAGAGCACGGGCCGCAGCTGGGAGTCGGGCACCAGGACGGCGGTCAGCGTGGTGGGCGGCTCCCACTCGGCGCGCTGGGCGGCGTCGAGCACGGTCTCGACGGGGGTGTCGTCGTCGAGCAGGTGCTGGGCCAGCCGCTCCAGCAGCCGCTGCCGGGCGCGCCCGGCGGTGGTGACCTCGTCGGCGTGGCCGGCCACGCTGGCCGCGGAGAGCTCGTCGATGTAGGCGAAGACCAGCTCGGCGAAGGAGGCCACCGTCTCGGCCGGCATGCCGCTGCGCACGGCGGTGGCCGACATCTCGCGCCACGAGACGCGGGCCCCGATCCGGTAGGCCGCGAGCAGCGCGTCGGTCGAGCGGCCGCTGCGGGCCTCGCCGCGGCCCAGCTGGTAGGCGCCCTCGACCGACGGCGCGGCGGGGGTGCGGGGGTCGACGCCGCGCCGGCCGCTGGCCAGCGACAGGAAGCCGCCGAGGGCCAGCTGCACCGCGGTGCGGATGTTCTCGCCCATGGGGCCGCTGAGCGCGCCCTCGTAGCCGGGCACGTCGGCGATGATGGCGTCGACGACGCGGTCGGCCACGACCGCCAGCTCCGAGCGCATCTCGCTCACGGCACGCGCCGGCAGCTGGAGCCCGTGGCCCGCCGTACGACGGGTGATGCGGCGCACCATCCGACCCTCCCGTCCGACCGCAACCCCGACATGGACGCGGTCGCCGTCACAAGTTGTCACTTGCGAACAAAACAGCCCGATGACTTCACATCACCGGCACAGGACTTTAACGGCCTGGCGTAGGACAGTGGAACCCATGAGCGCCACTGTGTCCACCACCGCCGAGACGACGACCGAGGCCACCGCCCCGGCCGCCGCCGCGACGACGGCGAGCGCCGCCACCACCGCGCCGACCGGCCCGCGCCCGACCACCGGGCGTCCCTCGCTGCGCCAGCGCCTGCGCCGCGTCGCCGAGGCCGCGGTCACGCCGCTGGAGCTCGACGACGTCCTCGACGTCTTCCACCCGCTGCGCAAGGGCGCCGACCTGCGCGCCAAGGTCGTCGCGGTGCAGCCCGAGACCGCGCAGTCGGCCACCATCGTGCTCAAGCCCGGCCGCGACTGGGCCGGCCACGTGCCGGGGCAGTACCTCCGCGTGGGCGTCGACGTCGACGGCGTGCGCCTGTGGCGCACCTACTCGCTGACCCACGGCCCCCGCGTCGACGGCTGCATCTCGATCACCGTCAAGGCGATCCCCGACGGCGTGGTCTCCAACCACCTCGTGCACCACCTCACGCCCGGCCAGATGATCCACCTCGGCCAGGCCGACGGCGACTTCGTGCTGCCCGACCCGCTGCCGACCAAGCTGCTCATGGTCACCGCGGGCTCCGGCATCACCCCGGTCATCGGCATGCTGCGCAACATGTTCTCCCGCGCCACCCCGGTGCGCGCCGACATCGTGCTGCTGCACTCGGCGCTCTCGCGCTCGGAGGTCATCTTCGGCGACGAGCTGCGCCAGTACGCCGCGGAGGGCCGGCTGCGCCTCGTGGAGCTGCACACCGACCGCGACGGCATGCTCGACGTCGCCGACCCCGCCACGGGGCTGGCCGCGCTGGTGCCCGACCTGGCCGAGCGCACGACGTACGCCTGCGGCCCGGTCGGCCTGCTCGACGCCCTCGAGGCCCACCACGGCGAGGCCGGTCTGCCGCTGCACATCGAGCGCTTCCGCACCGCGGTCGTGGCCACCGGCGAGGGCGGCACGCTGAGCTTCACCGGCCCCACCGGCGGCGGCACGGTCGTCGAGGCCGACGGCGCCACCACCATCCTCGACGCCGCCGAGTCGGCGGGCGTGCTGATGCCCAGCGGCTGCCGCATGGGCGTCTGCTTCGGCTGCGTCCTGCCGCTGCGCGAGGGCGCCGTGCGCGACCTGCGCAACGGCGAGCTGACCGTGGCCCAGCCCGGCGACGGCGTCAACATCCAGACCTGCATCAGCGCGGCCGCCGGGCCGTGCGAGATCACCCACTGAGTCGCTCGCCGACTCACCGCGACACCCCCTGACCTGCACCTGATCCACCCGCTCGTCCCACCGAAGGAGCGCACCATGACCGTCATCACCAAGCAGCCCGTCAACCCGACCGCCCACCTCACCCCCGAGGACATCGAGGCCATCGGCGTGGAGCTCGACGCGATCCGTCAGAGCGTGCTCGACGACCGCGGCGCCAGCGACGCGGCCTACATCCGCAAGGTCGTCGACGTGCAGCGCAAGCTCGAGCTGGGCTCGCGCGCGGTGCTGCTGGCCTCGGTCTTCCCGCCGGCCTGGGTCGCCGGCACCGTGGGTCTGTCGATCGCCAAGATCCTGGAGAACATGGAGATCGGCCACAACGTCATGCACGGCCAGTGGGACTGGATGCGCGACCCGAAGATCCACTCCACCACCTGGGAGTGGGACAACGCCTCGACCGCCGAGGGCTGGAAGCACTCGCACAACGAGATCCACCACACCTACACCAACATCGTGGGCAAGGACAACGACCTCGGCTACGGCATCATGCGCGTCGACGAGGACCAGCGCTGGATCCCGATGTACCTCGCGCAGCCGCTGTGGAACTTCATCAACGCCTGCTTCTTCGAGTACGGCATCGCCGCCTACGACCTCGAGCTCGGCAAGAACCTGTCGATCCCGAAGGACAAGCGCAGCGAGACCTTCAAGAAGAACGCCGCCAACACCCTGCGCAAGATCCGCAAGCAGGCCACCAAGGACTACGTGGTCAACCCGGCCCTGGCCCTGCCGACCGGCTCCTTCCTGCCGACCCTGGCCGCCAACTTCACCGCCAACCTCGTGCGCAACGTCTGGTCGCACTCGGTGATCATGTGCGGCCACTTCCCCGAGGGTGTCGAGACCTTCGAGAAGAAGTCGATCCCCGAGAACGAGACCCGCGGCGAGTGGTACCTGCGCCAGATGCTCGGCTCGGCCAACATCTCCGGCTCCAAGGCGATGCACCTGATGACCGGCAACCTGTCGCACCAGATCGAGCACCACCTCTTCCCCGACCTCCCCTCGAACCGCTACGCCGAGGTCGCGCCGAAGGTGAAGGCGCTCTTCGACAAGTACGAGCTGAACTACCACGAGGCCTCGCTGCCGGCCCAGGTCTACTCGGCCTGGCACAAGGTCGTGCGTCTCTCGCTGCCCAACGGCTTCCTCGAGACCACCACGGTCAAGAACGCCCCCGAGCAGCTCAAGACCCTGTGGGCCATGACCACCAAGGGCCCCAAGGTCCGCCGCGCCGCCCAGGCCCGCCTCACCCAGCAGGCCCGCCGCAAGCAGATGACGCAGGCCGCCTGAGCGACGCTCGCCCCGGTGGTCGGGAGCGAGCGCCGGCGAGCGTCCCGACACCACCGCACCAGCCGAGGACCCATCTCACCCCGTCGGGTGAGATGGGTCTTTAGCTTTCCTGGGCACGGTGGGGGCCTCCTTCGACCCCAGGGAGCCACCGATGTCACGCGCGAGCCGCCAGATCACCGAGAACGCCCAGGAGCACCTCGAGCCCGGCGAGCACGTGCAGGGGGCCTTCGCCGGGCAGACCATGGTCCGACTCGAGGCCGCCGACCGCTACCGCACCATCGTGGCGACCGACCGACGGTTGCTGATCTTCGACTCCGGCACGCTATCGCAGACCTCGTGCACCACGCTCATGGCCGAGCTGCCGCGCGAGACCGCCGTCGGGCCCCCGAACGGGCTGCTGTGGCACCGCCTCGACCTGATCGGTGAGGTGCTCCACGTCCACCGGCGCTACTTCTCCGAGGTCGTGGCCATCGACGCCGCGGCGTCGACCACCTGAGGCGCGCGGCCCCGCGTCTTACCGATCGTTGCGACCACTACCTGACCGTCGTGACGCCCGTCCAGAGGTCGCAACGGTCAGTAGGACGCTGCGGCGCGCTCACCCCAGCGGGAGGGCCGCCCAGGCGGTGACGACGTCGTCGGCGTCGACGAGCCGGTCGACGGCGGCGCGCAGGGGAGCGCCGACGCCGGGGCCGAGCAGACCGTCGAGCTTGGCCATCAGGGCAGCGTCGTCGAGCGGGAAGTGGCGGGCGTCGCCGATGGGGTCGGGCTGGGCCAGGGCGAGGGTGCGGCCGTCGCGCAGCGCGACCTCGACCTCGCAGACCCGGCGGGCGGGCAGCCACCGGTCGAGGTCGGCGGAGACCTCGACGTGCACGCGGTCGCTGAAGGCCTCGGCCGCGGCGAAGGCGGGGGTGCCGGGCTCCATCGTCGCGGGCGTCACGGCCCCGCTGACCGCCGCGGTGGCCACGGCGAAGGGCAGCGAGAACATCGCGGCCAGCCGGTTGGCCGGGTGGCGCTGGAGCAGAGGAGCGGCCAGCGAGTGGATCACGACGCGTACGCCGAGCACGTCGTCCGCGTCCCAGCCGCGCGGCGCGCCCGCGCCGCCCGCGGGGCCCGCGCCTGCGGCCGAGCCGGCCGGTGGAGCCCCGCCGGCGGCGGCCCCCGGCGCCGAGCCCCCGCCCGCGGCGGCACGCAGCGCGAGCACGAGGTCGATCGCGGCGTGGGTGTAGGAGCAGGCGGCGTGCTGCTTGAGGTAGCCCTCGGCGGCCAGCCACCGCGGGGCCGCCCCGTCCCCCGACCCGTCGCCCATCCGGTCGTCTGACCGACCGTCCGCTCGGCCGTCCGCCCCGCGGTCGAGCCCGTCGAGCAGCAGGTCGGGCTCGAGTCCGCCGAGCAGGGCGAAGGCGGCCGCGGCGCCGCCGCGGTTGGCGACCAGCCCGGCCCGGGCGAGGTGGGCGGCCGACAGGCCGGCGAGGGCGGCCTGCCCGGCCCACAGGTTGCGGGTGACGTCGCCGGCCAGCACGGCCGACCACGGGGCGACGCCCATCAGCCCGGTGGCGGCGTCGACGGCGGCGGCGACCTGCGCGGTCGTGGCGCCGAGGATGCGGGCGGCGGCGTAGGCCGCGCCGGTGGCGCCCCAGTGGCCGTGGGTGTGCCAGGCGGGGTCACGGCGCACGGCGTGGCCGAAGCGCGCGGCGACCTCGTAGCCCCCGGCGACCGCGGCGAGGAAGTCGCGCCCGCCCACGGGTCGACCGGCCTGCTGCGCGGCGGCGAGCGCGGCGGGCACGACGTGGACGGCCGGGTGGCCGGCGGCGTGCTTGTTGCCCTCGTCGAGCTCCTGGGAGCAGGCGGCGGCCGCGGTGAGCAGCGCCGCGGTCTCCGGGGTGGTGCGCGCGTCGCTGCCCAGCAGCGGGTGCGGGCCCGGCGCCAGCGGCCATGCCGCGAGCAGGGCGCGCAGCTCCGGGGTGCGCAGCCCCGCGGCCGCCACGCCCACCAGGTCGGTGAGCACCACGGGCAGTCGCGCCGCGACCGGGGCGGGCAGGTCGTCGTACGCGACGGTGACCGCGGCGACGAGATCGGCGATGGCGTCGCGGGTGCGTTCCGCCAGTAGGAACGGCTCCGGATCGATCATGCGCCCACCGTAGCCCGCGCTTCGGCTGGCAGGGCGGTAGAAAGCAGCCCCTTCACGGATCGGACCGTTCCGGTTAGAGTGACGTCTCGATCCCGAACGTTTCTTCCAGCGAAACGGATGCTGCGTGTCTGACTCCCACCCCCGCCCCGACGGCGCACCCGCCGTCGACACCGCGGTCGACACTGCCGTCGACGCCACCGACGGACCGCTCGCCGGCCTGCGCGTGCTCGACGTGTCGACGATCCTGGCCGGGCCGCTGTGCTGCCAGATCCTCGGCGACTACGGCGCCGAGGTGATCAAGGTCGAGCACCCCCGCGGCGGCGACAACATGCGCGGCCACGGGCGCAGCAAGGACGGCGTGCCGCTGTGGTGGAAGGAGATCAGCCGCAACAAGCGCACCGTCGCGGTCGACCTCAAGGCCCCCGGCGGCGCCGAGGTGCTGCGCCGGCTGGCCGCGAGCGCCGACGTGCTGGTCGAGAACTTCCGCCCCGGCACCCTCGAGCGCTGGGGCCTGGGCCCCGAGGTGCTCCACGCCGACAACCCCGGCCTGGTCCTCGCGCGGCTCACCGGCTTCGGGCAGAGCGGGCCCTACAGCAGCCGCGCCGGCTTCGGCACCCTGGCCGAGGCGATGAGCGGCTTCGCGGCCGCCACCGGCGAGGCCGACGGCCCGCCCACGCTGCCCGCCTTCGGCCTGGCCGACTCCATCTGCGGCATCGCCGCCTCCTCGGCGGTGCTCATGGCGCTGCGCCACCGCGACCGCACCGGCGAGGGCCAGGTCGTCGACCTCAGCATCCTCGAGCCGATCATGGCCGCGGTCGGCCCGGGCCCGACGGTCTACCAGCAGACCGGCGAGATCGCCCAGCGCCACGGCAACCGCTCCACCAACAACGCCCCCCGCAACACCTACCGCACCTCCGACGACCGCTGGGTCGCGATCTCCACCAGCGCCCAGCGCATCGCCGAGCGGGTCATGGAGCTGGTGGGCCACCCCGAGGTCATCGCCGAGCCGTGGTTCGCCACCGGCGGCGGGCGCGCGGAGCACGTCGACCTGCTCGACGAGCACGTCGGCTCCTGGATCGCCGCGCGCGACCGCGAGACCGTGCTGGCCGCCTTCACCGAGGCCGGCGCCGCGATCGCGCCGGTCTACGACTCCCGCGACCTCACCGAGGACCCCCACGTGCGCGAGACCGGGATGCTGCTCGAGGTCGACGACCCCGACCTCGGCCCCCTGCTCCAGCACAACGTCATGTGGCGCATGAGCGCCACCCCCGGGCGCATCCGCTTCACCGGCCGCGCCCTGGGCCACGACACCGACGCCGTGCTCGGCGAGCTCGGCTACGACGCCGAGGCCATCACCCGACTCAAGGAAGAGGAGGCCGTCCGGTGAGCGACACCCCGACGACCACCCCGCACGCCCCCGCCGACCCCACCGCTGCCAGCACCCCGGCCACGCCGGTCGCCACGCCGGTCGCAGCGCCGGTCGCCGGCGCCGACGACCTGCTCCGCGCCGTGCAGGCCGGGGTCGAGACGATCGACCTGGGCCGCCAGCTGCGCGTGGGCATGCCGCAGTCGCCCAACCACCCGCAGTTCTGGCACACCCTGCCGCGCCGCCACGGCGACATGGTGCGCTCCGACGGCAGCAGCGCCGCCAACGACATGATCACCACCGGCACCCACGTCGGCACCCACATCGACGCGCTGGCCCACGTCTCCTTCGACGGCAAGCTCCACGGCGGCGCCGACGCGGCCGCGGCCTGCATCGGCGGCAAGTACGAGGAGCACGGCGTGCACACCATCGCGCCGATGCTGCGCCGCGGCGTGCTCCTCGACGTCGCGGGCCACCTCGGCCTCACCCACTGCGAGGGCGGCTACGAGATCACCGTCGCCGACCTCGAGGCCACCGCCGAGCGCGCCAGCGTCACCGTCGGCGCGGGCGACGTCGTGCTGATCCGCAGCGGCTGGGGCGCGCGCTTCGCCGAGGGCGCGGCGTACGTCGGGGGCGCCTCGGGCGTGCCGGGGGTCGGGGAGGCCGGCGCCGTGTGGCTGGCCGAGCGCGGAGTGCACGCCGCGGGCGCCGACACCATCGCCTTCGAGCGGCTCGCGCCGGGCGGCGGCCACGCGCTGCTGCCGGCCCACCGGGTGCTGCTGGTCGAGGCGGGCATCTACATCGTCGAGGCGCTCGACCTCGAGGCCCTGGCCGCGGCCGGGTGGGCGGAGTTCACGTTCGTCCTCGTGCCGATGAACATCTTCGGCGCCACCGGCTCCCCGGTGCGCCCCCTCGCGCTGCGCTCGACCCAGCCCCAGAGCCAGAGCGGAGCCGCCTCGTGAGCGACGCGACCCTGGCCCAGCAGCTCGGCGCCTTCGCCGAGGCCACGACCTTCGACGCCCTGCCCGAGGCCGTGGTCGACAGCGTGCGCAAGCGCGTGCTCGACACCGTCGGCATCGCGGTGGCCGCGGCCCCGCTGGAGACCAGCCGCGCGGCCCGCGCCTGGGCGCGCAGCCAGGGCGGCCACGCCGCGGCCTCGGCCGTGGGCGTGCCCGAGGGGCTGCCGGCCGGGCTGGCGGCGTTCGTCAACGGCGTGCTCGCCCACTCCCTCGACTACGACGACACCCACCTGCCCTCGGTGCTGCACCCCAGCGCCACCGTCGTGCCGGTCGCGCTGGCCGCCGCCGAGCGCGCGGGTGCGAGCGGGCAGGAGCTGGTGCGCGCGATCGCGCTGGGCCTGGAGACCTGCGTGCGCCTGGGCATGGCCGGCTACGACGAGGCGGCGAAGAACTCGACCTTCTTCGAGCACGGCCAGCACGCCACCTCCATCTGCGGCGCGATGGGCGGCGCGGTCGCCGCGACCGTCCTGGCCGGAGGCAAGGCCGACGCGGTGGTCGACAGCCTCGGGGTCGCGGCCTCCATGGCCTCGGGCATCATCGAGGCCAACCGCACCGGCGGCACGGTCAAGCGGCTGCACTGCGGCTGGGCCGCCCACGCCGCGGTCTCGGCCGCCGAGCTGGTCTCCTTCGGCCTCACCGGCCCGCCGACGGTGCTGGAGGGCCGCTTCGGCTTCTACCAGGCCTGGCTGCACGGGCGCTTCGACGCCGCCGCGGTCGTCGACGGCCTGGGGGAGACGTGGGCGGTGCCCGACATCTTCTTCAAGCCCTACCCCGCCAACCACTTCACCCACGCCGCGGTCGACGCCGCCGGGCGGCTGCGCGTCCGCGGCGTACGCCCTGACGACGTGGAGCGGCTGGTGCTCGGGGTGCCGGCGCCCAACCTGCGCACGATCGGGGAGCCGATCGAGGTCAAGCGCACCCCGGAGACGGGCTACATGGCGCAGTTCTCCGGACCGTACGCCGTGGCCGTCGGCCTGCTCGGCGGCGCCGGGCTCGGCGCCGGCGTGGAGGACTACACCGACGAGCTGGCCCGCGACCCGCAGCGGCGCGCCCTGATGGCCAAGGTCGACGTGGCGCCCGACCAGCGCTGCACCGACATCTTCCCCACGCAGTTCCCCGCCGTGCTGACCGCCCACCTGGTCGACGGCCGCAAGCTGGTGGAGGAGGTCCTGACCACCCGCGGGGGGCCGCAGCGACCGCTGTCCTTCGAGGAGCTGGCCGCGAAGTTCCGCGCCAACGCCGGCCGCACGCTGGCCGACGACCAGGTCGACGCACTCGCCGAGGCGTGCGCCGCGCTGGAGACCTGCACCGACATCGGCGCGGTGCTCGCGCCGCTGACCTCGGTGGACCCCATGACCACGACCGACAGCACGAAGTGAAGGGTGACCTCATGAGCGACTACGACCTGGTGATCACGAACGCGCGCGTGGTGCGCCCCGGCCACGCCGAGCCCGAGCGGCTCGACGTCGCGGTGAAGGACGGCGTCTTCGCCGCCGTCGAGGCCGGCCTCGACACGACCGGCGCCGAGGTGCTCGACGCGGGCGGCAAGCTGCTCTTCCCCGGCGTCGTCGACGTCCACCAGCACTGGGGCATCTACAACGAGCTGGGCGAGGACGCCGAGAGCGAGAGCCGCGCGTCCGCGCAGGGCGGCGTGACCTCCGGCATCACCTACATCCGCACGGGCGCTTACTACATGAACCGCTCGGGCCCCTACCGCGAGGTCTTCCCCGATGTCCTGGCCGCCACCGACGGCCGGGCCTACGTCGACTACGCCTTCCACGTGGCGCCGATCCTCGAGGAGCACATCGAGGAGATCCCGATGATGATCGAGGACTTCGGGGTGCCGTCGTTCAAGATCTTCATGTTCTACGGCAGCCACGGCCTGCACGGCCGCTCGGCCGACCAGGGCTCGTTCCTCATGCTGCCCGAGGACCAGTCCTACGACCTGGCCCACTTCGAGTTCGTGATGCGCGGCATCCAGCAGGCCCGCAACGACGAGCGCTTCGCCCAGGACCGCGACGCCATCTCGCTCTCGCTGCACTGCGAGACCGCCGAGATCATGCGGGCCTACACCAAGCTGGTGGAGAAGGACGGCACGCTCACCGGCCTGGAGGCCTACAGCGCCTCGCGCCCGCCGCACTCCGAGGGCCTGGCGATCACCATCGCCTCCTACCTCGCCCACGAGACCGAGCTGCCCAACATCAACCTGCTCCACCTCACCTCGCGCAAGGCGATCGAGGCGGCGATGATGATGCAGTCGACCTTCCCCCACATCGACTTCCGCCGCGAGGTCACCGTCGGCCACCTCGTCGCCGACTTCAACACCGCCAACCTGGGCGGCAAGGTCAACCCGCCGCTGCGCTCGCCCGAGGACGTCGACTCGCTGTGGGAGCACCTGCTCGCGGGCCACTTCTCCTGGGTCACCTCCGACCACGCCTGCTGCAAGGAGGAGACGAAGTTCGGCGACCCGAAGGATGACGTGTTCCTGGCCAAGTCGGGCTTCGGCGGCACGGAGTACCTCCTGCCCGCCCTGCTCACCGAGGGCCGCCGCCGGGGCCTGTCCTACGGCGCCGTCGCCGAGCTCACCGCCCGCAACCCCGCCGAGCGCTTCGGCCTGAAGCAGAAGGGCGACCTGGCCGTCGGCAAGGACGCCGACTTCTGCCTCGTCGACGACGACGTCACCTACGAGGTGCACGCCGCCGACTCCCTCTCCACCCAGGAGTACACCCCCTTCGAGGGCTTCGAGCTCACCGCCCGCGTCACCGACACCTACCTGCGAGGCTCCGCCGTGCTCCAGGACGGCGACGTCGTCGGCACCCCCCGCGGCCAGTTCGTCCGCCGCTCCGGGCGGCAGTCGATGGTCGAGCGGCTTCAGGCTCCCTGACTGTCCTCAATAGATTGCAGGCAGTCGATCGATGGGTGCCGGAAGCGAGAGAACCCTTTTCTCGAATGCGTTGGTTGCCTCACGAGATAGTGCCGTGTCTGGAAGCTGACACGGCACTATCGGCACACTCTGGCTGACTCGTCAGAGCGTCTTGACGTAAGCGCTGCAGGGGTCGATGCCGCTCTTGCACCTCAAGCGGTCGGATGCCCCCTCCACGGCCTTGCCGTAGTAGGCCTCCGTACCTTGGGGGTCCCAGCCAGAGATGAACTTCTGACTCCCAGCGGGATTGAACCTTGCCTTCGAGATGGCGCAGCGCTGCGCTTCGTAGCACGTTTTTTCGAAGACGTAATCTTTGCCGTCGATCTCGACCACTCCGGACACGGAGATCCCGTAGAAGACTCGATTACAGTTCACGGCCCAATCGAGCCGGATCTTCCCTCCGCTCTGCTTGATCACCGCGTTGTAGGTGTTGCAACTCAATAGCACGTCGCCCGCTCTCGCCTGTGCTGGAGGCGCAATTGACATCGCTGCGACAAGGGTGACGCAAATGGCGAGGAGAAGTTTTCTCATGGTTCCCCAATCTCGAGTGATAGTTCTCACCCACTTCCCCGAATGGTCCGAACCGAAACGCACTCATCGGTCTGCTACCGCCCTGCGGTCGCGTTTGACCCACGAAAGTCGCATCACTGGTCACCGGCAACGCATTGGTACATCAGCGGCCGTCGGGTGACTGCGAGGGCAGCAGCGCAACGGGACCTGCATCGGGGCCATTGAATGGACGGGAAATTGAGGGCCACAGCAGAACCAGCAAGCAAGCGACCTACTCTCCAAGAGCGGATGCGGTGCTTCCGAGGGGACCTCTCCAACCGTCAACGATGATCCCCCCGTGAAGCCCCTCGCCTGGTGGCTGGTCTCCGCCGCCCTCGTGCTCGTCGGCGTCGTCCTTCTCCTGACGACCCAGGTCGCCCCGCCCGGCTGCGGCTGGTTCGCATACACCCCGCTCAGCCCCCAGGCCGACTGGGCCATGGGCTGGAATGACACTGAAGCTGCCGACGGCGCCTACCTGTCCACCTGGCAGCTCGTCGGCCTTGGCCTGGCCACCTGGGGCTGGTCCTCCTCGCAGGCCGGGTCGGTCACCTCCGCGGCTGTCGGAGGGCCGAGCAGAGCGACGCATAGTCGCCGCCCGGCTGAGGTCGCAGAGAGTTTTGCGAATCCACCGCGCGGCCCCCGCGCGCTAAGTAAAGTCACCGCTCGCGGCGGGAGGCCGCGACAGTTCGTGCCTGGCAGGCGTCGTCCCGTGGGACGCGATCCCACCCCGCCGCCGGCACTTCACACAGGGGATGGCTTTCGCATGTCACGCAACTCTGGGCGTTTCCGCTTCGACGGGGGCGCGGCCACCTACCTGGGCACCGGCCTTCTCGGCGTGCTCATCACCGTCTGCACGTTGGGCATCTGCTACCCGTTCGCCTTGGTCCTCAAGGAGCGGTGGCGGGCCAAGCACTCCTACATCGACGACCGTCGGCTGGTCTTCACCGGCTCCGCCTGGGGTTTGTTCGGCAACTGGATCAAGTGGCTCCTGCTCATCGTGATCACCCTCGGCATCTACCTGCTCTGGGTCGCCCCTCGCATCACCCGATGGAAGTGGGAGCACACCGACTTCGACCCCGCGAGCCAGCCTCGCGGAGCCGCTGCTCAGACGGCGCCGCTCCAGACCGTCATGCGCCCCTGAGCCTGCGTCGTCGCGCTGCACACCCGCATCGAACGAGAGAACAACGTCATGACCGAGCCTCACGGTGTCCCGCTGACCCCCGACCCTGACTCCACGTCGCGTCGGTCTCGCAAGACGCTGTTCGTGTCGATCACAGCCGTGGTGGTGATCCTGCTGGCCGTCGCCCTCAGCACCGTGCTCGTGCTCAACCACCGCGCCGACGTGGCAGCGGCTGAGCGCCAGCAGGCCATCGAGCGGCAGGAGCAGAAGGCGGCTGCAGCACAGGCCGCGGCCGAGGCCGAGGCCGAGCGGGTCGCCGCGGAGGAGGCGGCGGCCGAGCTCGAGGAAGCGCGCGACGTCTACGAATCCTGCCGCTCTCAGCTGGGGCCCTTCCTCAATGCGCTCACCACCGTGGACGCACGGCTCGACGTCGGGCTCAGCCAGTCGGATCTGTCGAGCCTCGTCGGGCGCGCTTCAGTCGCCTACAACCGCATCGACATCGACGAGCTCGGCACCGGGCGGTGCCTGCGCGCGGGCGGCGGACTGGAGACAGCCTTCAACCAGTACGTGAGCACGGTGTCGACGTGGAACGACTGCATCTACGAGCTGTACTGCGACGTCGACGACGACGTCCTGCCCGGCATGCAGCTGAAGTGGCTCAAGGCGTCGAACCAGCTCGACCGCTCCGAGGACATGGTCGAGAGCCTCGACCCGGACGGCTCCGACTACCGCGCCGACGGAGACGACTCCCAGGTCTGAGCCTGCGGAGCGTCAACCCACCGCGGTCCGCCGCCCCACGACGGGCATGCTGGGCACAGGCAGTCACCAACACCGAGGCAGGGACCACGTGCCGATCTTTGAAGTCAGGGACGGCGGGCTGACCAAGCTCGACCAGTCGAGCCTGGGAGCAGAGCACCTCTGGGAGCGCCGCGACCTCCAGGCCTACCTCCGCATGCACCTGCACCAGATCGAGGGCACGAGCGACCTCCTGGTCATCGCCGAGGAGTTCGCCGACTGGGCCGACTCCAAGCGTCGCATCGACCTGCTCGCCGTGGACCGGCGCGGGAACCTCGTCGTCATCGAGCTCAAGCGCGGCAGCACCGGCGAGCACATGGAGCTCCAGGCCGTTCGCTACGCCGCCATGGTCTCCACGCTGACCCTCGACCAGGCCGCGCACGCGTTCGCGCAGTTCCGGTCGACGACCGGCGAGGCGACCACGTCCGACGCCGCGCGCGATCTGATCATCGGGCACATCGACTCCGACCAGCCCGAGGAGGACTTCGGCCGTGACGTCCGCATCGTGCTGGTTTCAGAGGACTTCTCGCTCGAGGTCACCTCGGCGGTGATGTGGCTGAGCGCGAAGGGCGTCGACATCACGGCGATCCGGCTCTCCGTGCACAAGCTCGGCGACCGGGTGCTCCTCGACTTCCTCCAAGTCATCCCGTTCAAGGGCGCGGAGGACTACCAGGTCCGGGTGCGCAACAAGGAGCAGTCGGAGCAGGAGATCCGCCGCAACAAGGTCGACTGGAACGGCGAGTGGTACGTCGCCTACGGGGGTCGACCGTGGGACGAGGCCCGCGACCTCGGCTTCGTGAGCGCCGGCGGGCGGAGCCCGTCAGGTCGCCTCTTCAGTCGCGGCCTGTTCCGCCTCCCGGTGGGCGCCCGCATCTGGGTCCACGCTCCCGGCAAGGGCTACCTCGGAGTCGCCGAGGTCGCGGCCCACCCGGTCCCGTTCGCCGACTTCGAGGTGGTCGTCGACGGCGTGCGTCGCCGCTACTCGGAGGTGACGTCGTTCGACGAGTGGTACGGGCCGGAGCACGGCGACGCCACTGAGCACTTCGTCGCGGTCAGATGGGTGGAGCGGGTCGCGAGGGAGGGCGACGCCTTCAACGAGGCCGGACTGTTCGGCAACCAGAACATCGTCGTGCAGCCACAGGACCCGAAGTGGCTCCACACCGTCGATCGGCTCAAGCAGCGGTTCCCGTCGTGGGACGCGCAGGCGTGACGACGAACAGGGGCCGATGACTCCGCACCCCGCCGCCGGTCGAAGCTCCTGACGACAACCGAGGAGCACCACGTGACGCAACTGGTCAGGGTCCACAACGTCACCGTGTCGAGCGACGGCTACGCCGCGGGGGAGGGCCAGCGCCTCGAGCGACCGTTCGGCAGCGTCGACCCGATGGACCTCATGGGCTGGGCGGTGGGCACGGCGAGCTGGCCCGGGCGCAGCGAGCCCGGCGGCAGCCGCGGCATCGACGACCACTTGGTCCGCGAGTTCCACCGCGACATCGGCGCCGAAATTATGGGGCGCAACAAGTTCAGCCCCCACCGCGGACCGTGGGCCGACGAGGAGTGGCAGGGCTGGTGGGGCGACGATCCGCCGTTCCACACCCCGGTCTTCGTGATGACCCACCACCCGCGCCCCTCCTTCACCCTGGGCGACACGACGTTCCACTTCGTCGCCGGTGAACCCGCGTCGGTGGTGGCCCAGGCCCTCGAGGCCGCCGACGGCAAGGACGTCCGCCTCGGCGGCGGCGCCGACACCGTGCGCCAGTTCCTCAACGCCGGCCTGGTCGACACCCTCCACGTCGCGGTCGCCCCGATCGCGATCGGCGGCGGCTCCCGGCTCTGGACCTCGCCCGATGACCTCCTCGACCGCTACCACCGCGACGTCGTCCCGAGCCCGAGCGGCGTGGTCCACCACCTCTTCTGGCGCGACTGACCGTCCCCGGCCGGTCCGCACCGCGACCGGAACCACCCCGCGCCTACCGTGAGCGCGTGCCCCGCCCACCCGTACGCCGCCCCGGCCGGGCCGCCCACGCCGCCGCTCGCTGCGGCGCGGTCGCCCTGATGGTGCGGCCCGCCTACATCGCCACTGAGTTCATCGTCGCCGCAGCGACCACCGGGGGCTACAGCTTCGTCGCCGACTCGGTCAGCCGACTCGGTGAAGTCGGTTGCACCGCCGCGTACTGCTCACCGCGCCACGAGCTGATGAACCTCTCCTTCATCGGCTTCGGCCTGCTGCTGGCAATCGGCGCGCTGCTGCTCGCCCGGTCGCTCGGCTGGTGGGTCACCGCGCTGCTGGTGGTCTCCGGGCTGAGCTCCGTGGCCACCGGTCTCGCGCCACTCGACCGCGACGCCACCCTGCACGCCCTGGCCGCGACACCGCTCTTCGTGGCCCAGCCGCTCTCCCTACTGATCCTCGGTGCGCGTCTGCGACGCCGCGAGCCGCGGTTGGGGAGGGGCCTGCTCGCGACGGGGGCGGTGACGGCCGCCGCCGCGGTGACGTTCGTCCTGTCCGGCGAAGCGACGACATCCGGCCTGCTCGAGCGTCTGGCGCTGTGGCCGGTCCTCGTCGCGCTTGCAGTCGTCGCCTGGACCCGCATGCGGAGAAGCTCCGCGTTTTCGGCTCAGAGCTGACGGTGTTTCCGAAAGCCGCATCTCAGCAGCACCAGGCGCTGGCAGCATAGGTTCTGGCGGTCAGCCCTCCGCCGTCATCACCCCGCCCCTCCAGGCCGGCGATGGCTGGGTCATTCCGCCCAGAATGACGCACTGCTTACCCGAGGGCGGGATGCGCCGCCGTTCGGCTACGCGAGCGAGCAGGACGTGGCGTTCACCCGCCTCAGTGGACGCGTGTTTTGGATTCACGAGTGAATTGACCTTGCTGTCGGCGGTGGCGCCTAGTCTTTCGACAGTGCGACTCACCGCCATCTGGTGACGCGATCGCAAAACGAACGGGGACACCGGTGCGAATCAAGACGCTCTACATCAGGTTTTACAAGTCGTTCAACTATGACTATCTACGTAAGAGCCACCCCCAGGCCAAGCCCCACCCGTGGGACGTCTTCGACGGCGACAGGTTCTACCCGTTCGTCACCATCCCAATGGAACGCGGCATCACCACCGTCGTAGGAGCGAACGAGTCCGGCAAAAGCCAGACCCTCTCTGCCATCAAGTGCCTGCTCACCGGCGAAGGCATCCAGCGCAAAGACTTCTGCCGCTACTCCACATTCTTCTCCGTCAGTAAGGACATGGCGGTCCCCGAATTCGGTGGCGAGTTCAGTGACCTGACAAGCGAGGAGGCCACGACCATCCGGTCTCTGGCCGGACTCAACCAAGACAGCGCAGTCGACTCGTTTTGCCTGTTCCGCTTCAACAAGCGCAACGTCCTCTACGTCCGGCACGGCGGCGGCTGGGCTGAGCACGAACTCAAGGTCGCCGAGGCCAAGCAGATTTCACTGCCCACCTACTTCGAGATCGATGCCAACATCCCGCTTCCAGACAGCGTCCCCATCGACTACCTCACCGATACGCGAGTCGCCAAGAGCGCGCGACCCCGCAGACAGGCACTTCGCCTCGTCGAAGAGTTCCGCGATGTGTGGGACAACTTTGGCAAGAAGCCAGACACTGCAGAGCAGTTCGCGTCGACGCTGGCGGCCCGACTGACGGCCGGAGCGGGCGACGACGCTGATGACCAACTGGCCTCGCGACTGAAGCTCGCTGAAGACCTCCTAACCCGCGTAGCAGGGATAGACCGGTCCGCCTTCGAAGAACTCGCGAAGGCCGTCAAGAACTCCGAAGGCTATGCGAACGGTCTCGTCTCAAAGATGAACGTCCGGCTCGCAGAAGCCCTCAACTTCCCCAAGTGGTGGTCGCAGGACAGCGAGTTCTCCCTCTACCTCACCCTGCGCGACTTCGACCTCGTCTTCACCGTCCGCGACCGAACCGGGAGCGACTACTCCTTCGGGGAGCGCTCCGGCGGCATGAGTTACTTCCTGTCCTACTTCGTCCAGTACCTCTCGCACGTCCACTCCGGCGGGCAAGAAATTCTCCTGATGGACGAACCCGATGCCTACCTGTCCACAATGGGCCAACAGGACCTGCTCGGCATTTTCGACTCCTTCGCAGCACCAGAAGACCCGACGCACAACCCGGTGCAGGTTGTCTACGTCACTCACTCACCGTTCCTCATCGACAAGAATCACGGCGAGCGGATCCGCGTGCTGGAGAAAGGCGACGGCGAAGAAGGAACCCGCGTGGTCAGCAACGCCGCACGGAATCACTACGAGCCGCTCCGATCCGCGTTTGGAGCGTTCGTTGCCGAGACGACCTTCATCAGCAATTGCAACCTGATGTTGGAGGGCTCCGCCGACCAAGTGCTCCTCGCCGGGGTCAGCTCCATGTCGCGACGACTCGGCACCAACGGTGAGACGCTCGACCTGAACACGCTTAGCCTCGTGCCCTCCGGGGGAGCCGAGCACATCCCATACATGGTCTATCTCGCCACAGGCCGCGACGTCGACACCCCAGCCATCACCGTGCTCCTCGACGGCGATAAAGAAGCCGACGGCATCGCCGCAGAACTCAAGCGCGGCTACCGTGACCGACGACTGATCGACGACGACTTCATCATCCAAACCAGCGACCTCGACCTGACCGAACTCGACGTGGACGTCGACTCCGTTCGTGAGATGGAAGATCTGCTCCCGGCGGAAGTTGCTCTCCTTGCCCTGTATCAGTTCGCAACCGATGTCCTGTCTGAGCCCGACGCCAAGAAGTTCGTGGAGACGCTCACCGAGATCAAAGTGAAGACAGGAGACAAGGTCTTCAAGACAGCCCAAGTCGCTGCTACAGACACGGGAGCCGCGCTCGACGGCCCAGCCATTCGGCTCGACAAGGTTGGATTCGCCCGTGCCGTACTCCGCGTGCTCGATGACGAGGCCAACGCCGATCTGCGTGCTCGAACCTTGAAGAACTTCGAAGTCCTCTTCCGGCACATCAACACAGCCAAACGCTCCGCGGAACGGAAGAACACACGCGAGCGCACAACCAAGACCATGAACCGACTGCGCCGCAACTTTCTCAAGGACCATCCCAGCGGTGCGCGCCGCCGTGACGTTCAAGAACTGCTGGAGAACATCATTGCCCAACTCCAGGAGGGACCCGAAGCAGAGAAGATTCGAGACGACGTGCGTGCCATCCGCGCCGACTTCAAGGTCACCTCGGAACCCGCAACGCCGGTTGAAAAATACGACGACCTCAAGCAGCGTCTTGAGGCCCTCACCTACGCACCCGTGGTTCGGGTCCAGGAGAGCGCACCCGTGTGACCAGCTAGCAGCGGCGGGGACACTCGTTCGAGCAGATGGAAGAACACGGTCGCCCCTGGTGCGTCAGTCCGCCGCGATGCCCCGGGCTGAAAGCCCGCCGCCGACGCAACTGGAGTAGACCGTCGCCCAGCCCGGGCGCGCTGTCCACCCTGTTCAGCGGCATCACGCGCGGTCGAGTGGGAGCATGCCACCGACTTAGTGAGGTGGCGTCGGATGCCACACGAGCGGCACTTGCGGTTGGGTAGATGTATGACGGATCCAATTCCTGCCCCGATGGAGGGGATCTACCCACTTGGGTCCAATCCCGCCAGTGGTGTTTTCGGCGTGCACTCGGGCCGCATGTTGGTCGTCGGTCAAGACGAGCAGGGTGCCGACGTGGAGCTTGCTGCTGGCGAAGGGAGCGTCTGGCTCGACATGAACGACGGACTCACCATGCGGTGGCGCGTAGACACCCCGCAACGGCTGCAGCTGGAGGATGTTCGTCTGCGCCTTTCCCGACGCGGCCTTGGCTCGGTCGATGTCCCAGCCACCGTGACGAACTCGAGCGGATCGGGTCATATCAAGCCGGCCAACCTGGGAAGGTCGGAGAACTTGAGTCATGTGATCGTGCACTGGTTCAACACCCCAGCGATCCTCCCGAGCTCACCGCTGGCGCTGCCGAACGTGACGTTCGCCGGTCGCTGGGTCAGCGAAGCGGCCGGTTGGCGTCTCACGTTCGACCAACGTGCCGACCACACCCAAGCGACAGATCAGGTCCGCGGCACCTCCCGGTCGGTGTTCACACACGTCGGCAAGCTCGAGCGGATTGACGGCTCGGGCTTCACCGCCGATGAAGCCGATCATGTGCTCAGTGGTTGGCAGGTTGCCTTGTCGTTCGCGACCGGACGGTGGGTCGCCCCCGTACTGCCTGTTGGGTACCGGCCCGACGGTGCTCTCGCGTGGGAGCAGTGGGCTCCCTGGTACTGCAGCCGGTACCACGGCCACTTCGGATTCTGGGACACGCACAGGTCGGAGGACCTCAACGAGCTGTGCAGCAAGTTCATGACCCATTGGCTGGACCCGAGCCTGCACGCAGCGGCCCGTCACACTGCCCGCCACGCGATATGCGCGAGCAGTGACGACGCAATGCTGGAAGCCAAAGTGTCGCTGGCCCAGTCGGGCATCGAGTACTTGGCCTGGGTCCAGAACGTCATCGAAGGGACCTCCAGCGCTACGAGCTACAAGGGTTTGCCCGCGCACGCCAAGCTGAACGACATGCTCTCGGTTGCTCAGGTCCCGCTGATCATCCCACCAGAGTTGGAAGGTCTGGCTCGGTTGGCGCCCTCGAACATGCAGACCGGGCCCCTAGCGACAACCTGGCTGCGCAACAAGCTCGTCCATCCCAAGGATGCAGCCCAGCCGTACAAGATCGAATCCGCGTTGTGGTCATGTTGGCTGCTTTCGCTCGAGTACCTCGAGCTGCTTCTCTTACACCGCCTCGACTATCGCGGGCACTATCTCCCTAAACGCCCGCACATCTGGGCGCATCAGTCGATTCCCGTCCCCTGGGCTTAGTAGCCGGATTCGTCGCACCGTTATGTGACTCGGACCGCGGCGCGCCATCAAATCAGGACCAACGGTAATGTGGGTGCGCAGTGCCACGTCGCGACGTCCGTGTCTGTCGCACCGGGTAAGACATTCCGCCGCCTGTCGGGAACGTCTGGATCGGCCGAGTTGGGGGTGTAGACCGAGCGCGGGCTAGGTGGGCAGGGCTGAGGCGCCTACGCGGACTCAACCGCCCGTGCTCTTAAGCGCTTGTGTGCCTCGTAGACGAAGAACGCCTCGTGCTCGTTCGCATCCGCTCGATCCTTAAAGGTGGCAGCGGCTGCTTTGACGATGGTGGGCAATGCGGCCACACCGAACCCAGCCAAGGCGGTCACGCCCACGGTTCCTGCCGCTGCAGCAGCCGCGATCCCGACACCGATACCGATTGCCGCATCCGGTCCTTCGGCCAAGGTGCGCCCGAGGTTGCGCCTGAAAGGGCGCGAGTCAATTCGGTTCTTGAGTTCGTCAATTGAGGGAGCGACCTCGTTCTCCCACGCCAAGGACACGAGTCGCCGGCGTTCCGCAAGTGGCATCGACGAGTCGGCAGGAATGTCTGCACCCTTGCGCATGATGAACCTTCGGAACGGCGTCATATGTTCGGCTAGGTCGGCGCGCAGATCGACGACCTCGTCCAAGGTTGCGTCCGAGAGACCGTCAATCATCGCCATCAAATCGCTGGCATTGCGCAGCACGTTGGCCGAGCGAGGGTCTGAGATCATTCCGTGTGATCCGCTGACGCGTTCGCCGATGCCTGCGTCCAGCATGACTGAGCCAGAGTCCCCGTTTCCCTGCAGCGTCTCAACGAGGTCGATCCATCCGGCGTCGGCGGCGTTCGTGCGGAACTCGAACGACGCTTCCGGAATGCTGCGGCCCTCGCGACCTCGGGGATCCCAAGGTAGTTCCTCGACGATGCCCTGTTCCTGCAGCGCCTGGAGAGCCTTCGATTCAAGCGACCGAGCATTTTGACGATGGTAGGTGAGCTTGTTGTTGGCGAACTGGGAAATCGCTTCGCTGTTGAGCAGTCTCTCCTCGGGAAAGCCGGTCCTGGATCCGTACATGTCGACAACCAGACGGAGCTCCCGGTGAAGTCGGTCGTCGATGCCATACAGTTCCAACTCCGCCGGAGAGTTGCGTACCAAGACCCCGTGCACAGTGGCTGCGAGCGGGACCGGCAGCCGAGACTTCCAACTCTCGACCGCTTCGTTTGAGAGCAGGTCGACGCGCCAGGTTCGCAGCCGGATGTGATCCGCCAAGAGGAGCGCTGGCTTGACCACCTCCTCGTCGTAGCGCGCAACTGACCTAGCCCCCTCGGATGTCACGCCAGCCGGTCCTCCAACGCCCCACACAGGGTCGCTGAACACCGATAAGTCCACAACGTTCTCCATTCCCCCGGGGTGATCGACGCCCGGCGCCCGAGCATAGAACCGATGACCCGTGCCGAAAGGGCGCCGTCGAGACATCCCCATCTAGCCGCGGTGAGTACAGTCTTTCCGCCGCTTATGTGCCCGCTCGCGCCAGCGTCTCTCGGGCACCGCGTACGACCGCGCCGTCGATCAGCCGCCCCGAGTTGTCCAGGGCAACGCTGCTGCCTGAGGCCTCGTAGCGGCTGACGACGTCGTGAGCCGCGGCGACCTCGTCGGCGGTGGGGGTGAGGGCGTCGTGGATGACGGGCACCTGGGCGGGGTGGATCGCCGTACGGGAGCGGAAGCCGAGGTCGAGGGCGAGGCGGGTGCTCTCGGCGAAGGCCTCGAGGTCGCGGAAGTCGGTCGATGTCGGGGCGACCGGGGCCTTCAAGCCGGCGGCGGCGCCGGCGACGACGACCTGGGTGCGCAGGGCGAGGACCACGGCCTCGGTGCGGTGGGTGCGGGTGACGCGGAGGTCGCCCAGGAGGTCGACCTCGCCGATGCCGAAGGCGGTCAGGGCTGGGTGGGTGGACATCTGCTGGAGGGTCTGGAGGCCTTCGGCGGATTCGATGAGGGCTACGACGCTTGGTGGTTTCGAGACGCTCGCTGGCGCTCGCTCCTCAACCACCGGGTGATCGCTCGCTGGCGCTCGCTCCTCAACCACCGGGCGACCGGTCGCTGGCGCTCGCTCCTCAACCACCGCGGGGGTGGGTGGTTTCGAGACGCTCGCTGGCGCTCGCTCCTCAACCACCGCTTGCTCCTCGACCACCGGGCGACCGCTCGGGTCGTGGTTTCGAGACGCTCGCTGGCGCTCGCTCCTCAACCACCGGGGGTGGGCGGTGAGGGCGTCGAGGGCGGTGGGGGTGGCGGTGGCGAGGAAGAGGCCGTCGAGGTGGGGGTGGAGGACGGCGTCGAGGTCGGCGGTGAGGGCGGCGGGGTCGACGCGGACCCAGGCCTGGGCGCCGGTGGTGGGGTCGCGGGTGTCGAGCCAGCGGCGTACGGCCTCGCGGGCCTCGGCCTTGGCGGGCAGGGGCACGGCGTCCTCGAGGTCGAGGACGACGGCGTCGGCCTGGCCGCCGGCGGCCTTGTCGAAGAGGTCGGGGCGGTTGCCGGGCACGTAGAGGAAGGAGCGGGGGAGCACGGGGGTCCTTAGCGGAGGCGGTCGGTGATGTCGTTGGCGGCCTCGACCACCAGGCGGGTCTGGCGCTCGTCGGCGCCGTCGGCGAGGTCGGCGTAGCGGAAGACCGGGCCCGAGGAGCTGACCGAGCCCAGCACGTTGCCCGCGACGTCGAAGAAGGGCGCGGCGATCGAGGCGGCGCCGGTGTTGCGCTCGTTGAGGGAGACGGCGTAGCCGCGCTCGCGGGAGGTGGCGAGGTCGGCGAGGTAGGCCTCGACGTCGGTGTCGGGCTTGAGCGCGACCAGCTGGCGCACGGCCTCGTCGATGAGCGGCTGCGGCAGGTGGGCCAGGATCGCGCGGCTCGAGGCGCCCGAGTGGAGCGGGAAGCGGGGGCCGATCTCGACCACCATCTTGATCTCCTGCGGGCTCTCGAACTGGTCGAGGTAGATGCGCTGGTCGCCCACCAGCACCGAGAGCGTCGTGGTCTCCCGGGTCGCGTCGCGCAGCTTGCGCAGCACCGGCGAGGCCACCGAGCGCACGTCGAGCTGGCTCCAGGCCCGCGCGGCCAGCCCGGCCGCGGCCGGGCCGAGCACGTAGCTGGAGCCGCCCGGCACGGGCTGCACCAGCGAGCGCGACGACAGCGACTGCAGGATGCGGTGCACCACCGCCTTGCTCAGCGCCAGGTCGCGGGCGATGCGGGAGACGCCGAGGGGGTCCTCGGAGCGCGCGAAGAGCAGCAGCACGTCGGCGACCCGGTCGGCCGACTCCGTTCCGCCCGGGGTCTCCCGGGCGGCCTCTCCGCGGATCGGGTCTGTGCTCACGGCGCCTTCTTTCGTCGTAGCGTTTCGCTGACCGGAACTGTAACGCTTGCGTTTCGCGGGGGATAGCCCCTAGAAATCCCCGTGAGAGGCGTGCATACTCACTGGAACGTCGATCGAGGGCCACTCGGGTGCCCGTCAGACGCTCCGCTCAGCGGAACGCACCGACTCAGGCCACTGTTCCCCCAAGAGGAACGCACACTGTGCCCCAGGCACGAAAGGTTGGTCCAGCACCATGAAGAAGGTCTCCCTCGCCGCGGCGTTCGCCGCGAGCGCCCTCGCCCTCTCCGCCTGCGGCGGCTCCGGCTCCTCCGGCAGCGCCGACGGCGAGATCATGATCGGTGCGGTCCACCCGCTCACCGGCGCCCTGGCCGGGGTCGGCTCGCTGATGAACAACGGCGCCCAGATGGCCGTCGACGACATCAACGCCGCCGGCGGCATCGAGGCCCTCGACGGCGCCCAGCTCACCCTCGGCGAGGGCGACAGCAAGGGCGTGGCCGACAGCGGCCAGAGCGAGGCCCAGCGCCTGATCAGCGAGGGCGCGGTCGCCCTGGTCGGCACCTACCAGAGCGACGTCACCGCCAACGTCTCCGCCGTGGCCGAGCGCTCCGGCGTGCCGCTGGTCATCGACGTCGCGGTCGACGACTCGATCCTCGAGCAGGGCTACCAGAACACCTTCCGCATCCAGCCCAACGCCACGAGCATGGGCACCGACGGCGCCAAGGCGCTCATCGCGCTGGCCGAGGCCAACGACGAGCCGATCGAGTCGGTCTCCTACATCCACATCGAGGGCGCCTTCGGCCAGAGCGTCTTCGACGCCTTCGCCGAGGAGGCCGAGGCCAACGGCGTGGAGGTGCTGGAGGAGGTCACCTACCCCGGCACCAACTTCACCGACGCCACCACCCAGGTGCGCGAGGCCGCCGCGGCCGACCCCGACGTCATCGTCGCCACCGGCTACTACCCCGACAGCCTCCTCATCGCCCAGGCCGTCGAGGCCCTCGGCCCCGACGTCGACGCGGTCTACGGCGTGGCCAACGGCGGCTTCGACGACGGCGCCTTCCCCGGCGACGCCGGCCAGGCGGGCAACCAGGTGCTCAGCGCCAACTACCACTACGCCGCCACCGACGAGCGCGTGCAGGACATCCGCACCCGCTTCGAGGAGGAGTACGGCAAGCCCATGGAGACGGCCTCGATGCTGTCCTACCAGGCCGTCGTCGTCATCGCCCAGGCCCTCGAGGAGGCCGGCTCCGACGACCCCGAGGCCGTGCGCGAGGCGCTCGCCGGCATCGAGGTCGACGACCCGCTGCTGGCCTTCGACGGCCCCATCACCTTCGACGAGACCGGGCAGAACGAGAACGCCACCGTCATCGTCATGCAGATCCAGGACGGCGAGGTCGAGCAGGTCTTCCCCGAGGACTTCACGACCAGCGAGCCCGTCTACCCGACCAACCGCTGAGGCGGCCCCCGCCGTCAGGAACGGATGACACCCGGATGACAACGAGCCCCACCGCCACCGATCCCGGAGGCCCCACCATCGTGGAGCCCGACCGGGAGCGCCGCAGCCTGAAGCTGCCGGCGGCGCCCCTCTTCGTCCTGGCCGCCGTCGTGGTCGCGCTGGCCCTCGTCTACACCGTGGGCCAGCGCGAGACCGGCCTGGTCACCCAGTCGGTGGCCACCGGCCTCCTGCTCGGCGGGGTCTACGCCCTCGTCTCGGTCGGGCTCACGCTGATCTTCGGCGTGCTCGGCATCGTCAACTTCGCCCAGGGCGCCATGCTCACCATGGCGATGTTCCTGGTCTACGAGATGTCGACCTCCGGCGGCATCCCGGTCTACGTCGCGACGCTGCTGGCCGTGCCGGTGATGTTCCTCTTCGGCGTGCTGGTGCAGGCCACCCTGCTCAACAAGCTCACCATGGCCGGCAACGAGGAGGGCCCGCTGCTCATCACGCTCGGGCTCTCGCTGCTCATCGTCAACGTGCTGCTGATGATCTTCGGCGGCCGCCCGCTGCGCGTGCCGGGCTCGGTCAGCGGCCGCGTCGAGATCCTCGACGCGATCATGTCCTACGAGCGGCTCATCGCCTTCGGCGGAGCGCTGCTCGTGGCCGGGGCGCTCACCCTGCTGCTGCGCGGCACGTCCTTCGGCCTCTCCATCCGCGCGGTCTCCGCCAACACCCAAGGCGCCTCCCTGGTCGGCGTCGACGTCAGCCGGGTCTACGCCCTGACCTTCGGCATCGGCTCGGCCTGCGTGGCCGTGGCCGGCGGCCTCATGGCGCCCTTCCTCAGCCTGACCCCGTCGGTGGGCGAGCAGTTCACCATCCTCGCCTTCGTCATCGTCGTGCTCGGCGGCCTCGGCAACGTCGCCGGCGCCGTGGTCGGCGGGCTGATCATCGGCCTCGTGCAGACCGTCGGGGCGCTCTACCTGCCCGGCACCGGCTCGCTGATCCTGGTCTTCGGCGTCTTCGTCCTCGTCCTCTTCTTCCGCCCCCAGGGCATCTTCGGAGCGACCCGATGAGCGCCACCAGCACCGCCGGCACGCCCGGCACCCCCGACCCCGGCGCCACGCGCCGCCCCAGCGTCGGTCTCGACGACCCGCGCCTGAAGGACCGCTCCACCTCGCGCACCTACGCCGCGCTGGCGCTCATCGTCGCGCTGCTCGCCGTACTGCCCCTGCTCCTCGACGAGCAGACCGAGGCCGTGGCCATCCGCACCCTGATCTTCGCGATCCTGGCGGTGGGGTGGAACCTGATGAGCGGCTACGGCGGCATGTTCAGCTTCGGCCACGCCGCCTTCTTCGGCATCGGCGCCTACACCGACGCCTACCTCCTGGTCGAGCACGGCGTCTCGCCGTGGATCTCGATGCTGGTGGGCGCGACGATCTCCGCGGCCGCCGGCACCCTCATCGCCTTCCTGTGCCTGCGCTACCGCCTGGCCGGGGCCTACTTCGCGCTGGCCACCTTCGCCTTCGCCCAGGTCTTCCTGCTCGCGGTGCAGAACCTCGACTTCCTGCGCCGCACCGAGGGCTTCAACGTGCCCCTGCTGCTGGAGGACTCCTGGTCGATGATGCAGTTCGAGCAGGGCAGCCCGATCTACTTCTGGATCCCGCTCGCCGTGCTCGCCCTCGGCCTCTTCGGCACGGTCGCCTTCGTCAACTCCCGCGCGGGGCAGTACGTGCAGGCCGTGCGCGACGACGAGGTCGCCGCCGCCTCCCTCGGCATCCGCGTCATGCGCTACCGCCTCGTCACCGTCGCGCTCAGCTGCGCCTTCACCTCGCTGGCCGGCGCCTTCTACACCCAGTACTACTTCTTCGTCGGCCCCGAGCAGGCCTTCGGCTCCGGGGTCTCGGTCAACGCGATCGTGCCCGCCGTCATCGGCGGCATCGGCACCGTCTTCGGCCCGCTCGTCGGCGCCCTGGTCGTCGGCCCGCTCTCGGAGTGGATCGCCCAGATCCTGCGCGACCCGCCGGAGTCCCTCGCCTTCCTCCAGGGCGTGACCGGCCTCGACGTCGCCATCTACGCCGCCCTGCTCGTCCTCATCGTGCTGTTCATGCCCAAGGGCATCTACGGCACCCTGCGCGATCGGTTCCGCTCATGACGCTGCTGCACGTGGAGTCGCTGACCAAGACCTTCGCCGGCCTCACCGCCGTGCGCGACGTCGACGTCGACGTCACCGACGGGGAGTTCCTCGGCATCGTCGGGCCCAACGGCGCGGGCAAGACCACGCTCTTCTCGCTGCTCGCCGGCCAGCTCGAGCCCACCCGCGGCCGCGTCGTCTTCGACGGCCAGGACATCACCGGCTGGGGGCCGGCCAAGGTCGCCTCCGTCGGGCTGGTGCGCACCTTCCAGCTGATGCGGCCCTTCGAGTCGATGAGCGTGCTCGACAACGTCGCCATCGCCGCCCACGGCCGCCACCGCTCCCGCAAGGCCGCGCGCCGCGCCGCGCTGGAGGTCATCGACCGGGTGCAGCTGGACCGCTACGTCCACTCCCCGTCGGGCAGCCTGCCCACCGCCGGCCTCAAGCGCCTCGAGCTCGCCCGCGCCCTGGCCCTCGAGCCGCGGCTGCTGCTGCTCGACGAGGTGCTCGCCGGGCTCGTGCCCGCCGAGCGCGCCCCCATGATCGAGCTGCTGCGCGAGATCCACGCCGACGGGATGACGGTGATGTTCGTGGAGCACATCATGGCCGCGGTCATGGCGCTCTCCGAGCGCCTGCTGGTCATGGCCGAGGGCGCCGAGCTCGCCCTCGGCGACCCCCACGAGGTCATCACCGACCCCCGGGTCGTCGAGGCCTACCTCGGAGAGGACTACGCATGAGCACCCCCACTCCCACCCCGGGTACGGCGCCCGCGCCGCACCGCCCGCCGGGCGACTCCCTGCTGCAGCTGCGCGACCTGCACGCCGGCTATCGCCGCCTGGAGATCCTGCACGGCCTCGACCTGCACGTCGCGCGCGGCGAGATCGTCTCCCTCATCGGCGCCAACGGCGCGGGCAAGACCACCACGCTGCGCGCCGTCGCCGGGCTGGTCTCGGTCACCGGCGGCGAGATCCTCTTCGACGGCGCCGCGGTGCACAAGATGAAGCCCCACCAGGTCGTGCGCGCCGGGCTCGTCCACGTGGCCCAGGACCGCGCCCTCTTCGGCGACCTCCAGGTCATTGAGAACCTCGAGATGGGCGCCTACTCCCAGCCCCGCTCCACGGTGAAGGCCTCCCTGGAGGAGGTCTTCGACCTCTTCCCGATCCTCGCCGCGCGGCGCGCCCAGAAGGCCGAGACCATGTCGGGCGGGCAGCAGCAGATGCTGGCCATCGGGCGGGCCATGATGGCGCGGCCCACCTGCCTGACCCTCGACGAGCCCTCGGTGGGCCTCGCGCCCAACCTGGTCGCCCAGGTGCTCGAGGCCATCGGCCGCATCCGTGACTCCGGGGTCACCGTGCTCATCGTGGAGCAGAACGCCTCGCAGGCCCTCGCCATCTCCGACCGCGCCTACGTCATCGAGAGCGGCGCCATCGTGCTCGAGGGCACCGGCGCCGAGCTGGCCGACGACCCGCGCGTGCGCGAGGCCTACCTCGGGGTCTGACCCCGACCGCACAGCCCGACCGTCGGTCGAGGGGCGCGAGCAGAGAGAAGAGGAGGGGAGCGCGTGGAGTTCCTGGTGCACATCGAGATCGTCTGGCCGCCCGAGACGCCGGTCGAGCAGCGCGAGGAGGTCTTCGCCCGCGAGCTGGCCCAGGGCCAGCGCCTCGCCGCCGCCGGACAGCTGCGCCGGCTCTGGCGCATCCCGGGCCGCTGGGCCAACTGGAGCCTCTACGACGTCGCCGACGCCACCGAGCTGCACGCCTGCCTGACCTCGCTGCCGCTGCATCCGTGGATGGACATCACCGTCCACCCGCTCGCCGCGCACCCCAACGACCCCCGCGCCCTGGGCCTCGGCCCCGAGGCGCAGCCGCCCGGCGCGGCGACGGCGTACGCCGCCCCCGGCACGCCCGCACCGCCCGCCGGCCCGACCCACCCGACCCAGGGAGACCCCGCCTGATGCGACTGCTCGCCATCACCCCCATCGTCGTCGACGACGCCGAGCTGGCCCGGCGCCAGGCGCGCTACGACGCCCTCGCGCCCGCCGGCGTCACCGTCGTGCTCGAGCACCTCGACCCCGGCAGCTCCGGGGGAGGCGCGACGGGCGAGCCCGACGGCCAGACCCCGCGCCTGCCGCGCGCCCTCGACACCGCCGACGACGTGCGGGCCAGCGAGCGGGCGCTCCACGCCCGCTACGCCGCCGTCGACCCCACCGGCTGGGACGCCTACCTCCCCGACTGCGTGCTCGACCCGCTCGCCGACCTCGCCGAGGACGACGGCGAGGGGGCCGGGGGCGAGGGCCTGGCCGGGCTCGCGCGACCGGTGCTCGGCCTGGGCCGGCTCACCGCGGCCTTCGTCACCGGCCAGGGCGCCCGCCTCGGCGCCGTGGCCCGCAACGCCCCGATCGCGGCCGAGCTCGACCGCCGCCTGGGCCAGTACGCCGCCGCGACCGTCGCCCCGACCGCCGTGCTCGACCTGTCGGTCGACGACATCGCCGACGACGCCACCTGGGCCGCGGCGGTGGAGCGCGCCGTCGAGGACCTCGACTGCGACTTCGTGCTCAACGCGTGCTCGGCGGTCGACGTGGCCGAGCAGGCGCGGGCGCCGTACGTGCTCGACCCCACCGCCACCGCCCTGGCCCTCCTCGGGCTGCGGGCGCGGGTGACCGGCCGGCTCGACGACCCCGGCCCGGCCGCGAACGCCGGCACCGCCGCGACGGGGGCGACCCGATGAGCGCGGAGGGTCCCGACCTCGTCGTCGCCGGCGCCGGCGGCGGGCTGGTGGCCGCGCTGCGCGCCGCCTCGCTCGGCCTCTCGGTGCTGGTGGTGGAGCGCAACGAGCACTTCGCCCGCGGCAACAACACCGCCATGTCGACCGCGATGGTGCCCGGCGCCGGCACCCGCTGGCAGCGCGAGGCCGGGGTGGAGGACTCCGCCGAGCGCTTCGTCGACGACATCCGCGCCAAGACCCACGGCCAGGCCGACGAGCGGCTCGCCGTGGCCCTGGCCGGGGTCAGCGCCCGGCTGGTGGAGTGGCTGGCCGACGAGGCCGGGCTGCCGCTCTCGCTGGTCACCGACTTCGGCTACCCCGGCCACTCCGCGCTGCGCTGCCACACCGTGCCCGGCCGCGCCGGGCAGGCGATGCTGGCCGACCTCGTGCGCGCCGCGCGCGCCAGCGACCTCGTCGACCTGCTCGTGCCGGCCCGGCTCGTCGACGTCGTGCTCGACCACGACGGCGCGGTGTGCGAGGCCGTGGTCGAGACGCCCAACGGCGAGGAGCGCGTGCCGACCCGCGCCGTGCTGCTGGCCACCAACGGCTTCGGCGCCGACCGCCAGCTCGTGGCGCGCCACCTGCCCGAGATCGCCGGCGCGACCTACCACGGCAGCGAGGGCTCCACCGGCGACGCCCTGCGCCTGGGCGAGCGGCTCGGCGCGCAGACCGCCTACCTCGACTCCTACCAGGGCCACGCCGCCCTCACCCCCGCCGCCACCCTGGCCGGCTGGGCCACCGTCATGCACGGCGCCGTCGTCGTCGACACCACCGGGCGCCGCTTCGGCGACGAGACCACCGGCTACTCCGAGTACGCCGCGGCGCTCCAGGCCGCCGAGGGCGGGCGCGGCTGGCTGGTGCTCGACGAGCGGATCCACGAGGCGTGCCAGTCCTTCACCGACTACCGCGACACCGTCGAGTCGGGGGTCACCCGCACCGCCGCCGACGTGGCCGGGCTGGCCGCCGCGATCGACGTCGACGCCGGCGTGCTGGGCGCGACGCTCGAGGCGGCCCGCGCCGCGGCGAGCGGCGAGGCCGACGACCCGCACGGGCGCACGCGGTGGGAGGCGCCGCTGGCTGCGGCGTACCGCGCCGTGCCCGTCACGCCTGCGCTCTTCCACACCCAGGGCGGGCTGGTCGTCGACGAGCACGCCCGCGTGCAGCGCGCCGACGGCCCCGTGACCGGGCTCTACGCCGCCGGGGGCGCCGCCGCCGGTATCTCCGGGCACGGCGCCGCGGGCTACCTCGCCGGCAACGGCCTGCTCCCCGCCCTCGGGCTGTCGTTCCTCGCCGCCGAGCACGTGGTCGCGGGGCGCTGAGCCCGGGGGCGGCGCGTCTTACTGATCGTTGCGACTACTGGCAGGGCGTTGTGACGGTCAGGTAGTGGTCGCAACGGTCAGTAAGACGCGGACGCGGCCGCGGACGCCGCTGCCGCGGCGGGGGTCAGGCGCCGAGGGCGGCGGAGACGACGTCGCGGGCCTCGGCCTGCACCTGGGCGAGGTGGTCGGGGCCCTGGAAGGACTCGGCGTAGATCTTGTAGACGTCCTCCGTGCCCGACGGGCGCGCGGCGAACCACGCCGAATCCGTGGTCACCTTGAGCCCGCCGATGGCGGCGCCGTTGCCGGGGGCCTCGGTGAGCTTGGCGGTGATCTCCTCCCCGGCCAGGGTGGTGGCGGTGACGTCGTCGGGGGAGAGCGCGGCGAGCGCGGCCTTCTGCTCGCGGGTGGCGGGGGCGTCGATGCGGGCGTAGGCGGGGTCGCCGTGCTGCGCGACGAGGTCGGCGTAGTGCTGCGAGGGGGTCCTGCCGCTGGTGGCGAGGATCTCCGAGGCCAGCAGGCAGAGGATGAGGCCGTCCTTGTCGGTGGTCCAGGCCGAGCCGTCGCGTCGCAGGAACGACGCCCCGGCCGACTCCTCACCGCCGAAGCCGAAGGAGCCGTCGAGCAGCCCGGGCACGAACCACTTGAAGCCCACCGGCACCTCCACCAGCGGCGTGCCGATCGAGGCCGCGACCCGGTCGATCATCGACGACGACACCAGCGTCTTGCCGATGCGTGCCGAGGCCGGCCAGTCGGGGCGCGCGCCGCCGAAGAGCTGGCCGATGGCGACGGCGAGGAAGTGGTTGGGGTTCATCAGGCCGGCGTCGGGGGTGACGATGCCGTGGCGGTCGGCGTCGGCGTCGTTGCCGGTGGCGATGTCGTAGGCGTCCTTCTGCGCGACCAGCGAGGCCATCGCCGAGGGCGAGGAGCAGTCCATGCGGATCTTGCCGTCCCAGTCGAGGGTCATGAAGCGCCAGGTGGCGTCGACCAGCGGGTTGACCACGGTGAGGTCGAGGCCGTGGCGCTCGGCGATCTCGCCCCAGTAGTGCACCGCCGCGCCGCCGAGCGGGTCGGCGCCGATGCGCACGCCCGCGGAGCGGATCGCCTCGAGGTCGACCACCTGGGGCAGGTCGTCGACGTAGCCGCCCAGGAAGTCGTACGTCGACACCGCCGCCCGCGCCCGCGCGAAGGGCACGCGGCGCACGTCGTGCAGCCCCGCGGCGATCAGCTGGTTGGCGCGCGCGGCGATGACCTTCGTGGCGTCGGAGTCGGCGGGCCCGCCGTGGGGCGGGTTGTACTTGAAGCCGCCGTCGGCCGGCGGGTTGTGCGAGGGGGTCACGACGATGCCGTCGGCCAGGCCCGGCCCGCTCGTGCGGCCCCGGTTGGCGCGCAGGATCGCGTGGGAGACCGCGGGGGTGGGGGTGTAGGCGTCGCGGTCGTCGACGAGCACGGTGACGTCGTTGGCCACCAGGACCTCCAGCGCGGTGGCCCAGGCCGGCTCGGAGAGGCCGTGGGTGTCGCGGCCGATGAAGAGCGGGCCGTCGTAGCCCTGCTCGCGGCGGTAGTCGCAGATCGCCTGGGTCGTGGCCAGGATGTGCGCCTCGTTGAACGACGTCTTGAGCGAGGACCCGCGGTGCCCGGAGGTGCCGAAGGCGACCTGCTGGTCGACGTCGTCGGGGTCGGGCTCGCCGGTGTAGTAGGCGGTGACGAGGTGGGCGACGTCGACGAGGTCGGCGGGCTCGGCGGGCTGTCCGGCGCGGGGGCTGCTCATGGGGCTCATCATGGCCTCGAAAGCCCAGCGGGGGCACCACCCCTCGGCCTACGATCGCTCCATGTCGTCACTCCAGTCACACGCGTCCCACGGGGGCGGCGTGGTCGACGGAGTGACTGGCGGAGTGACTGGCGGTGTCGCTGGCGGGGCGACCGGCGGGTTGACGAGGGGTACGACGGGCCGGGTGGCGGGCGGCGCCGACGCCGGCCGGGTCGCTCACCGGGTCGCTCACGTGGTCACGGGCGCGGTGCGTCGCGGGGGTCCGGGGGCGTGAGGCACCAGCGCACGGCCGCCCTCGTCGGGGTGGCCGTCCTGTGGCTCGCCCTGGGCCCGTGGGTGCTGCTGCTCGCGCTGGCGAGCCTGCTCCACCCGGCGGTGCGCGCCTGGCTGCGACCGACCCCGCGGGTCGCCGCGGCGTGGGTCGGCGCGGTGGCCGCGGCCGTCGGCATCGCGGTGGTCGCCCCCGCCGGCTGGCTGCCTGTGCCGCCCGGGCCGGGCGCGCTGGTGACCCCGGCCTACGTCGGGCGACCCGTCGCCGCCCAGCCGCCGCTCGACGTCGCGGGCGGGCCGGGCCCGCGCGGGGAGTCGCCCGGGGTGACCTCGCGCTGGTTCGGCTGGGGCGGGCGCTGCTGGGGCGTCACCGCGGCCGGCGACGCGCTGCTCGCGCGCTGCGGCTCGACCCTCCGACTGGTCGGCGCCGACTCGCTGCGCGCTCGCGACACCCTCGACCTGGCCGCCGGAGGAGCCGGCGAGTCCGACTCTGCGGGCGGGTCCGACGGGGCGGCGGAGGAGCCCGCGGGCGCCTGCGCCTCGGCCTTCGCCACCACTTCCTCCGTGGCCTCCGTGCTCGGTGCCGGGGGCTCCGGCGCGGGCTCCGGGGGTGCGGCCGCGGGCGACGGCGGCGAGGCCGCTGGTGACGACGCCGCTGGGGACCTCCCGGCCACCGCCGACGGCACGGGCGCCGTGGTGCCGACCCTCGACCGGCGGGTGCTGGTCGTGGCGATCGGCGACGACGGGGGCGAGCTCACGGTGGTGCGCGACGTCGACGTCTCCGCCGCCGTGCCCGCCGGCGACTGCCTGGTCTCCGCCGCCGCGGCCGGCGGGCCGACGGGCGTGAGCGGCGGCGGCGGCGGGCGGCTGTGGTTCGTCACCCGCGACGGCCGCGTCGGCGTCGTCGACCCCGACGGCACCGTGCGCACCACCGACCTCGGCGAGACCGTCGGGCAGCCGCTCGTGGTCGCGCCCGCAGGTGGCTCTGCGGGCGGCTCGGCTGGCGACGCCGCGGGCGCCGCAGGAGGCACGACCGGCGGGTCGGCGGCCTCGCCCAGCGGTCCGGGCGGCGGCGCGGCGGGCGGATCGGCCGGCGGCTCGACCGGCGGATCGGCCGGCACCGCGGGGAGCGAGGTGCTCGTGAGCAGCACGGCCGCGACGTACCGCCTCGCGCTGCGCGGCGGGCGCCCCGCCGTGGTGTGGCGCGCGGCCTACGACCGCGGCCAGGAGGTCAAGGACGGGCAGCCCGACCAGGGCACCGGCACGCCGCCGGTGCCGCTGGCCGGCGGGCTGGTCGCCCTCACCGACAACGCAGAGCCGCGGATGCACCTGCGCGTGCTCGACGCGCGCAGCGGCTCCGAGGTCTGCTCGGCGGCGCTCTTCGAGGACGACCACAGCGCCACCCGCGGCCCGCTGGTCTCGGTGGGCCGCGGGGTCGTGGTCGCCAACACCGCCGGCTCCTCGGGTTGGTCGCCGACCCTGCTCGGCCGCGCGCCCAGCGGCGGCGTGGCCCGCGTCGACGTCGTCGACGGCGAGTGCGTGGAGCGTTGGAGCACCGACCTGGTCGCCCCGTCGGCCGGCGCCGTGGTCTCGCCGGTGACCGGGCTGGTCTACCTGCCGACCAAGCGGCGCAGCTGGTGGGGCGCCGACGCGTGGTACCTCACCGCCGTCGAGGCCGCCACCGGCCACACCGCCTTCGGCGTGCGCCTGGGCCTCGGCCCCCTCGTCGACCCCGCCGACCCCACCGGCTCCCCGGTGGCTCTCGGCCCCGACGGCGCGGCCTACGTCGGCACCCGTGGCGGCCTCGTCCGCGTCCGCGACGCCGACTGAGCCGTCGGCCGCCGTGCGGACCGGGATCGGGCTGGCCGGGTGGGCGGTCAGGGGTAGGTGATGCCGGTGGCCCGCTCGCTGACCTCCCACAGCCGGCGCTGGGCGTCGGCGTCGTGGGAGAGGGCGTTGCTGGTGACGACCTGGGGGGCGCCGCCGAGCTCGCCGAGCCCGCTCGGCCCGCAGTACGTCGAGCCCGGCAGGTCCGCCGTGGTCGCCATCAGCGTCGGCCAGGCGCCCGCGGCGGCCGACTGCGAGACCGCCCGCGTGGCGCCGCCGAGGATGGAGGCGAGGCCGCCGCTGGCCCGGCCGACCGCGCCGTTGGCCACCAGGTGGGTGCCCGCGAAGCCGGGGTGGGCCGCCAGCGCCTTGACCGGCAGGCCGGCCTCGCGGGCGCGCCGGTCGAGCTCGTAGGTGAAGAGCAGGTTGGCCAGCTTGGTCTGGCCGTAGACCAGCCAGCGGCTGTAGCGCCCGGAGGTGTCGCGGGGGTCGCCGAGCGGGGCGCGGCGCGCCATCCGGTGACCGAGGGAGGAGACGGCGACGACGCGGGCCTCGCCGCTGGCCACCAGCTGGGGCAGCAGCAGGCCGGTGAGCAGGAAGGGGCCGAGGTGGTTGGTGGCCAGCTGCAGCTCGAAGCCGTCGGCGGTGCGGGTCCGCGGGGTGGCCATGACCCCGGCGTTGTTGACCAGCGCGTGGATCGGCCCGAGGCGGGAGGCCTCGGTGGCGGCGCGGCGCACCGAGGCCAGGTCGGCCACGTCGAGCACGAGCCGCTCCACGCGGGGCTCGCTCACCTCGGCGCGGATGAGCCGGTCGGTCTCGGCCAGCTTCGACTCGGTGCGCCCGGCGAGCACGACGCGGGCGCCGCGGCGGGCCAGCTCGAGGGCGGTGTGGTGGCCCAGTCCACCGGCGCTGGTGCCGGTCACGACGATCGTGCGCCCGGCCTGGTCGGGGATGTCGGCGAGGCGCCAGGTGTCGGTGGCGGTCATGGGGTCTCCGGGCTCTGTGCGGGGCTGGGTGTCGGGCTGGTCGGGGTGGTGCCGGTCGTGGTGGGGCTGGGAGGGCGGGTGCGGGGATCTCGAGACGGTCGCTGGCGCTCCCTCCTCGATCGCCGTGGGGTGCCGGTGCGTGGCTCCCTCCTCGATCGCTGCGGGTGCCGGTGCGTGGCGCTCCTCGATCGCCGTGGTCGCCGGTGTGTGGCTCGCTCCTCGATCGCCGGGGAGGCGTCGGTCGTCGCGGGGTGACGACGCGGGTCAGGGGGTGGTGGCGATGCGGGCGAGGAGGGTCTCGGCGAGGTCGGCGTCGCCCTCGACGACCAGCCGCCCGTCGGCGCGCAGGCCGGCGAGGGTCTCGGTGCCGTGCAGGCGGCCCCCGGCGAGGCGCACGAAGGTGCCGCGGTCGGTGCGCAGCCGCAGGGTCGGGTCGGCGGGGGCGGCGTCGAGGCGGTGGCCGCGGCCGTCCTCGCCGATCCCGAAGGCCTTCGGCGCGTGGCCCTCCAGCTCCAGGACCAGCGTCGTGCCGGGGGCGGCGCCGGCGCGCTTGGCCAGCACGAAGCCGAGGCCGTCGGAGAGGTAGTCGGCGGTGTGCACCGCGGCCGGGGAGTCCTCGCCGCCGGGGCGCCCGACCGCGTCGCGCACGTCCTGCTCGTGCAGCCACACGTCGAGCGGGCGGTTGCGCAGCAGCGTGCGCCAGTCCCAGGGCATGCCGCCGAAAGCCACGTCGGGTCGCGCCGAGGCGTCGGTGGGCGGGTGCTCCTGCAGCCACGCGTGGCGGGTGGCCGTGGCGCGGCGGATCTCGTCGACGAGGGCCGCGGGCTGCGTCGTCCGCCGGTTGACCACGCCGATCTCGGTGTAGTGGCCCATCACGCCGCGCGCGTGGGCGGGCTCGCCGACCTCGGCGGTCTCCTCCTCGCCCGTGGCGAGCACGGTCTCGAGGTGGGCGACGTGGGCGGCCACGGCGCGCACGTCCCATCCGGGCAGCGCCGTGGGGCGCTCCCAGTCCTCGGGGGAGAGGGAGTCGAGCAGCGTGGTGAGGTCCTCGACGGCGCTCCACCACACGGCGACCCACCCGGCCAGCAGCTCACGGTCGTCCATGCCGTCACCCTAGGGCCCGCCCGGTCGCCGGCCGGGACGCCTCAGCCCGTGAACCGTACGGCGAGCAGCGCCACGTCGTCGTCGTGGGCGTGGTCGCTGTCGTCGGCGGCGTCGGCCAGCACGGCGTCGAGGAAGTCGGGCAGCGCCAGCGCGTGGTGGCGCGCGGCGACGGCGGCGAGGCGGGCCAGGCCGGCGTCGATGCTCTCGCGGCGGCGCTCGATGAGGCCGTCGGTGTAGAGCAGCAGCGTGGAGCCCGCCTCCACCCGCGCGGTGTGCTCGCGGCGCTCGACGGTGGCGTCGACCCCCACCATGAGGTCGGCCGGCTCGGGGGCGAGCAGGCGGGCGGTGCCGTGGGGGTCGAGCAGCAGCGGCGGCACGTGGCCGGCGTTGGTCCAGCGCAGCACGGCGTCCCCGGGCCGGGCGCCGTCGCCGGTGTCGGGCTGCACCCACAGGTGCACCAGGGTGGCCATGCCCTCCACGCCCAGGTCGCGCATGGCGGCGTCGAGGCGCGAGACGTTCTGCGCGGTGGCGTCGCCGTGCGACCAGGTCAGCGCGCGCAGCATCGTGCGCAGCGTGCCCATGGTGGCGGCCGCGGCGACGTCGTGGCCCACGACGTCGCCGATCATCAGGCTCGTGGCACCCGAGGCGAGGGTGACGGCGTCGTACCAGTCGCCGCCCACCTGGTCGCGCTCGGCCGCGGGGCGGTAGCGCGCGGCGAGGCTGAGGGCGCCGCCCTCGGGCAGTCGTGGCAGCAGGGCCCGCTGCAGCGTCACCAGCGAGTCGGCCTGCGACCCGGTGAGCAGGGCGCGGCGGGCGGCCTGCGCGGTGTAGGCGGCGAGCGCGCCGAGGGTGACGAGCTCGTCGTCGGTGAGGACGCGCCGCTCCTCCCAGACCAGCGCCATCGCGCCGAGCACCTCGCCGCGCTCGACGAGCGGCCAGAAGCTGCGCGCCTGGCCGACCTGCTCGCTGTAGTCGAGGTCGGGGTAGCGGCGGTTCTGCGTCTCGGTGTCGGGGAAGCTGATCGCCCGCTGGTCCACCACGCTGTGCCCCACGGGGTTGGAGTCGTCGAGGCCCAGGGCGTGGTTGAGCCGCGCCGAGCCCCAGGTGTCGCCCGCGGGGCTGACGTAGCGCAGCATCCCCCGGGTCGCGGGCTGGGCCAGCGGCAGGTCGGCGGAGCGGATCGGGTCGTGGGCGTCGGTGACCCACAGGCCGGCGCGGATGCAGCCGAGCTGCTCCAGGGCGGTGCGCTGGAGCGCGGCGGCCACGTCGGTGAGGGTGAGGGTGGCCGAGAGGGCCTCGCTGAGCGCGAGCAGCACTCTGCTGCGGCTGGAGAGGTCGTGGGCGCGACGCGCCGACTCCGAGGCCAGCTCGCGCAGCCGGCGCTCCGACAGCGCCGCCGAGCAGGCCGCGGCGACGTCCTCGAGCACCGCGAGGTCGTCGTCGCTCCAGGCCCGGGGCCGGTGGTCGATGGCGCACAGCGAGCCGACCACGAGGCCGGCGTGGTCGGTGAGCGGCCAGCCGGCGTAGGCGATCACGTCGAGGTCGACGACCGCGCCGTTGCCGCGCAGCCGGTCGTCGAGGCGGGTGTCCTCGATGACCAGGGGGGAGGCGTCGGCCACGACGTACTGGCACACCGAGTGCGACAGCGGGGTCTCGCGCACGGCCTCGACCTCGGCCGGCAGGCCCACGGCGCCGGGGAACCACTGCCGCTCGGGCTCGACCAGGGTCACCAGGGCCACCGGCACGTCGAGCAGGCGCTGCACCATGCGGGCATACGCGTCGTACGGCGCGGGGTCGAGGACCCCGGTCGTGACGACGCTGCTCATCGGCGGGGTCTCCTCGGTGTGGACAGGGTCGACGGTACCGCCTGCCGAGCCTCTCACCTGCGTCTTCGGCGGTTCTCCCCAGGCTGGCCCGCACGCGCCCGGCGCCCTCCCCCGACCGTCGGGGCGCCCTCCTGCGCACCCTCCTAGGCTGGAGCCCATGAGTCGTCGACCCCGTGTGCGCGCCCCCGAGCTGGTCGGGCGCGGCTGGCTGAACACCGACGGGCCGCTGGCCCTGCGCGACCTGCGCGGGCGCTTCGTGCTGCTCGACTTCTGGACCTTCTGCTGCGTCAACTGCCTCCACGTGCTCGACGAGCTGCGCCCGGTGGAGGAGCAGTGGGCCGAGGAGCTCGTCGTGGTCGGCGTGCACTCCCCGAAGTTCGTCCACGAGGCCGACCCCGACGCCCTGGCCGCCGCGGTGGAGCGCTACTCCGTGCACCACCCGGTGCTCGACGACCCCGACCTGGTCACCTGGCAGGCCTACACCGCCCGCGCCTGGCCGACCCTGGTGCTCATCGACCCCGAGGGCTACGTCGTCGCGCAGTACGCCGGGGAGGGCCACGCCCACGCCGTGGCCGCCCTGCTCGAGGAGCTCGTCGCCGAGCACCGCGAGCGCGGCACCCTGCAGCCGGCCGGCTCGCCCTACGTGCCGCCCGTGGTCGAGCCCACCGACCTGCGCTTCCCGGCCTCGGCGGTGCCGCTGCCGGGCGGGTCGGTGCTGGTGGCCGACGCCGGCCACGACGAGGTGGTCGAGCTCGACGCCGACGGCGCGGTGGTGCGCCGCGTCGACGGCTTCCGCGAGCCCAACGGGCTGTGCCTGCTGCCGTCCGACCTGGCCGCCGAGGTGGGCTACGACGTCGTCGTCGCCGACACCGTCGGCCACCGGCTCCAGGGGTTGACGCTGGCCACGGGGGAGACCCGCGTGCTCGCCGGCGACGGCCACCAGGCCACCGACCTCGACGGCACCAGCCGGCTCTCCTCGCCGTGGGACGTCGCCTGGTGGCGCGGACGGGTCTGGATCGCCATGGCCGGGGTGCACCAGCTGTGGACCTTCGACCCCCGCACCGGCGACGTCGAGGTCGCCGCAGGCACCAGCCACGAGGGCCTGCTCGACGGGCCGGGGCCCGAGGCGTGGTTCGCGCAGACCTCGCGGCTGGCCCCCGCCGGCGACCGGATGTGGCTGGCCGACTCCGAGACCTCCTCGCTGCGGTGGATCGACGCCGACGGGCAGGTCGGCACCGCGGTCGGCTCCGGTCTCTTCGAGTTCGGCTTCCGCGACGGTGCGGGCGGCGCCGACGGGCCCGCCTTGCTGCAGCACCCGCTCGGCGTCACGGTCCTGCCCGACGGGAGCGTCGCGGTGTGCGACACCTACAACGGCGCCGTGCGGCGCTGGGACCCCGCGACCGGCCGGCTCACCACGCTCGCCACCGACCTGGCCGAGCCCAGTGCGGCGTACGTCGAGGTCGGCGGGCAGCCCGGTGACGCCGCCGTGCTCGTCGTCGTGGAGTCGACCGCCCACCGCCTGACCCGTGTGCCGCTGGGGCGCGAGGTCGCCCGGGCCGGGGGGTTCGCCCACGTCACCCAGCGCCCGGTCACCGAGGTCGCCGGCGGCGTGGAGCTGGTGGTGAGCTTCGAGCCGCCGCCGGGGCAGAAGGTCGACGACCGCTTCGGCCCCGCCGCCCAGCTGGTGGTGGAGGCGACGCCGCCCGCGCTGCTGCGCTCGGGCTCGGGTCGCGGCACCGACCTCACCCGTGTGCTCGAGCTCGACCCCCACGTGGGCGAGGGCGTGCTCCACGTGGCGGCGCGCGCCGCCTCGTGCGACGCCGACGGCGGGGAGGGCGCGGCCTGCCGGATGCACCAGCAGGACTGGGGCGTGCCCGTGCGGATCGCCGCCGGAGCCCCTGCCGTGCTCGAGCTGCCGCTCGGTGGTGCCTCGTGAGCGCTGCCGCCGACCGGGCCGCGGACGCCGGTGCCGGGGGCGTGCGTCTCGACCCGGTCACGGGGGAGAACATCGACGCCCTGCTCGAGGTCGCCGTGCGCCCCGACCAGGACCACTTCGTCGGCTCGGTCGCGAAGTCGCTGGCCGAGGCCTACGCGCACGGTCCGGTCGCCTGGCCGCGGGCGATCGTCGCGACGCGGCCCTCGGGCGGGACCACCGGTGAGGCAGCCACCGGCGGTGCGGCCCCCGGTGACGACGGACCGTCCGCGCGGCCGACCCGGCCCTCGGGCGAGGAGGTCGTCGGCTTCGTCATGGCCTTCCTCGACGTGGAGTGGGACGACGACCCCGCCGACGTCCGCAGCGGTCTGTGGCGGCTCAACGTCGACGCCGCCCACCAGGGTCGCGGCCACGGCGCCGCCGCCGTGAGGGCGGTCTGCGCCGAGCTCCGCTCGCGTGGCTGCTCGGCGGCCTACGTCACCTACCACGAGGGCCCCGGCAGCCCCGCCCCCTTCTACGCGGGCCTCGGCTTCGTCCCCACCGGCGAGCTCAGCGAGGGTGAGACCGTCGCCCGTCTCGACCTCCACCAGGACGTCGCCGACCCGGGTGCGCGGGACGCGTAGGCGGGCCCGGCCGCACGCTCCGGCCGACCTGCGGGCGAGATCGCGTCGCGCTGCGCTCGCGTGCCGCGGCGCCCGTGGCGACTAGCCTCACCGTCGTGAGCGCCACCCTCCGGTCGATCCACCGCTACCCGGTCAAGTCCTGCCGCGGCGAGAGCCTCGCCGACGCGGCCGTCGAGCCCTGGGGCCTCGCGGGCGACCGGCGCTGGATGTTCGTCGACCCCGACGGTGACGCGCTCACCGCGCGCGAGGTCAACGGGCTGCTGCTCGTGCGCCCCGAGGAGACGGCGTACGGCGTGCGCCTGCACGCCCCCGGTGCCGAGCCGCTCGACGTCGCGCTGCCTGCCGGAGCCGAGCGGGTCACCGCGCACCTGTGGGGGTCGGTGCTCGACGTGGCCGTCGCCGGGCCCGACACCGACGACTGGAGCACCCGCGTGCTGGGCCGCCCGGCCCGGCTGGTGCACCTCGACGACCCGGCCCAGCGCCCGACCGACCCCCGTTTCTCGGACGCGGACGACCGGGTGTCGCTGGCCGACGGCTACCCGCTCCTCGTCACCACCGAGGCCTCGCTGGCCGCCCTCGACGACGCCGTGCTCGAGCGCAGCCAGGAGACCCACCAGCCCGCCGGTGAGCCGCTGGGCATGACCCGCTTCCGTCCCAACCTCGTCGTCGCCGGCACCAGCGCCTGGGCCGAGGACGACTGGCGCCGCGTCCAGGTCGGCGACGTCGTGCTCCGCGCCGTGAAGGGCTGTGCGCGCTGCGTGATGACCACCGTCGACCCCGACACCGCCGAGCGCGGCCGCGAGCCGATCGCCTCCCTGGCCCGGATCCGCCGCTGGGACGGCGCCACGTGGTTCGGGGTCAACCTCGTCCCCGACCTGACCGGTCTCCCCGCCGGGGCGCCACCGCCGGTCGTGCGCGTGGGCGACCCCGTCGTCGTCCTCGAGGCCGCTGCGCCCGGCGGCGGACCCGTGCGCCCCGCCTGAGCCCTCGGGCCTGGACCCTCGGGCCTTGACCCTCGGGCCTGGACCCTCGGGCCTGGACCCTCGGTCCTGGACCCTCGGTCCTGGACCCTCGGGCCTGACGCGTGGATCGCACGCACCAGCCGCCTGCGATCCACGCGCCGAGCCTGCGCTCGCGGAGTCGCTGAGTCGCGGAGTCGCTGAGTTGCGGAGTCGCGGCGACCCGGCCCGGACGACCTTTCTGCGTGCTAGGGGGAGGGGCACGACTGTGCCCCTGGCTCCAACCCCTGCCCGCCTGCTCGGCCGTCCCGCCCGCCTCGCAGCGACTCGGCCCGGGCCGGTCGCGACGTGACCGGGGTCGCCCCGCCCGGGGGGCCGGCTCCGTTTGCTGCTGGGAGCCCGGGGTATACCAGAGCGCGGGGGGAGGGGTTCCGCGTGCCGCGGCGCCCCTCGACTCGGCTCCCGTGCGAACCTGACGCCTCGCCCGATGGAGCCCTCGTGTCCCCCAGCGCCTCCCACGCCGCTCGCCCGGCCGGGCAGCTGGTCGACGCCGCGCCCGCTGGAGGGTTGGTCGCCGACTGGCACGACCTCGCCGCCCGTGCGCGCCACGCCAACCCCTTCCACGGCCCCGACATGCTGCCACCGGCGCTGCGCCACCTGGGCGGCGACGACGTGCGGCTCCTGACGGTGCGCGACGACGCCGGCCGCCTCGCGCTGCTGCTGCCCGTGGCCGGCCGCCGTCGTCACCGCCGCCTGCCCGTGCGGGCGACCACGACCTGGCAGCACACCCAGCACTTCCTCGGCACCCCGCTCGTGGCGCCGGAGCTCGGCGTCGGCGGGTGGCGTACGGCGCTCGAGCGCCTGGCCCGCGACGGCGAGGACCCCTGGCTGGTGCTGACCTCCCTCGACGCCGACGTGGCCCGCGACGTCGAGGCGGCGGCGGCCCGGACCGGTCGCTCGACCCGCCGCCTGGACTCCCTCCGGCGGGCGGTGACCCGCCGCGACCCGACCGGCGCCCCCTCGCCCGACCACCCCGTCGACCACCCCGTCGACCACCCCGTCGACTACGTCGCCCGGCAGCTGCCGGGCAAGCGCCGCAAGGAGCTGCGCCGGGTGTGGCGCCGCCTTGACGAGAGCGTCGGCGGAGGCCTGCAGGTCGTGGACCTGGCCGAGGCCGGCCGTGCCGACGAGGGCGTCGAGACCTTCCTGCGTCTCGAGGCCGCCGGGTGGAAGGGCGCCGACGGCGGCGCCATCGCCCACCACGCCGACCAGCGGGCGTTCTTCGTCGAGGCCTGTCGCGCCCTCCACGCCCGCGGCGCGCTCTCGGTGCTGGCCCTGCTCGCCGGCGACGGCAGCGCCGTCGCGGTGCTCGTCGACGTGCGCGAGGGCGACACGGTCTTCACCTGGAAGACGGCCTACGACGAGCAGCACGCCGCCCACTCCCCGGGCCTGCTGCTCTATGTCGAGCAGCTGCGCCGCTTCCCCGACACCGGCGCCGCGCTGGTCGACACCTGCGCCGACCCCGGGCACCCGATGGCCGACCGCCTGCACCCCGACCGCCGCGAGCTGGTCACCCTCGCCGTCGCGCTGCGGCCCGGGGCCGGCGAGTGGGCGGTCCGCACGGCACCCCGCCTGCTGGAGACCGTCGACGGGGTCCGCCACCGGTGGCGCGCCCGGCACGACCGCCCCGCTCCCGACCGCACCCGCGCCCCCACCGCGACGACGTCCGCCGCGCCACGCACCACCGTCACCGGCACCGCCAGCACCGCCACCGCACCCACGACCCCGGAAGAGGCACGACCATGACCCTGCTCCACCTCGACGAGCAGTCCACCGCCGCCCTGCGCACCGCCGGCGAGACCGGCGAGCCGCAGGAGGTCAGTCACCAGCTGCGCAGCCACGAGCTGCTCACCCTGGAGTCGCTGGCCGACCTCGCGGTGTCGCTGCCGGCCGACAGCATCGAGCACAACGTGGGCGCCCTGCCCGACGTGGTGGCCGACGGCAACGCCCCGCGGCTCGACCTGGAGCTGCGCGAGATGATCCTCGGCCTGGAGACCAACGGCGCGTGGTGCGTGATCAAGAACGTCGAGCAGGACCCGCGCTACAGCGCCCTCCTCGACGCCTGCCTCGACGAGATCGAGGACCTCGTCTCCGGGCCCGGCCAGGCCTACAACCGCGAGGGCTTCGTCTTCCTCTCCGCCCCGGGCTCGATGACGCCCAGCCACATCGACCCCGAGCACAACGTGCTGCTGCAGGTGCAGGGCAGCAAGACGATGATCACCGGCACCTGGATGAGCCCCGAGGCGCGCGCGGCCGAGGCGGAGCGCCTCGTGGCCGGCGGCCACCGCAACCTCAAGGCCGACGTGCAGGACCCCGTCGACCACGTGCTCGAGCCGGGCCGCGGCATCTACGTGCCGCCCTACACCCAGCACAAGGTCGTCAACGGCCCCGCGCTGTCGATCTCGCTCTCGGTGACGTGGCGCAGCCCGGCCCTGGCCACCGAGGCCAAGGTGCTGCGCGCCAACTCCTACCTCCGCAAGGCCGGTGTCACCCCCGCGGCCCCCGGCGCCCGCACCGGCGTCGACAAGGCCAAGGCCGGCGCCATCACCGCCGCGGAGAAGGCCAAGGCCGCCCTGCGGCGCGCCCGCTGAGACGCGACCGCCGGGGCCCGGCCCCGGGGCTCACCGCAGCGCGAGCGAGACCGCGATCAGCAGCATCACGACGCCGATGACCACGTCGAGCACCTGCCACGCCCGCGGCCGGGCGAAGAGGCCCGAGGCCAGCCGCGCGCCGTAGCCGAGCCCGGCGAACCACAGCACCGACGCCGCGCACGCGCCGGCGGCGAACCACCACCGTCCCTCGGGCCCGTGTGCGCTCGCGATCGAGCCGAGCAGCAGCACGGTGTCGAGGTAGACGTGCGGGTTGAGCCAGGTCAGCGCGGCCGCCGTCGCCACCGTCGAGCCGAGCGCGGCCGACGCGGCGCCGGTGGTGCGCAGCGCCGAGGAGCTGCGCGCGGCGAGCAGCGAGCGCAGGCCGTAGGCCGTCAGGAACGCCACCCCCAGCCACCGCACCACCTCGAGGGCGAGCGGGGCGCGCTCGACCAGGGTGCCGATGCCGGCGACCCCGGCGAGGATCAGCACGAGGTCGGAGACCGCGCACACCGCGACGACGGCCCCGACGTGGCGGCGCAGCAGTCCCTGGCGCAGCACGAAGGCGTTCTGCGCGCCGATGGCCACGATGAGGGAGAGCCCGGTGAGCAGGCCGGCGCCGAGGTCGAGGATCACGGCCCCGACGCTAGGGCCGTGCGGTGGTGAAGGCCAGCGAATGATCCTCAGGGTGCCTTAGCGTGGCTTCATGGACCTGCAGCCCGCCCAGCTCGCCGCCCTGGTGGCGATCGCCGACACCGGCAGCTTCGAGGCCGCGGCCCGCGCGCTGAGCGTGACGCCGAGCGCGGTCAGCCAGCGCATCCGTGCGTTGGAGTCGGCGGCGGGCCAGGTCCTCGTCCGGCGTACGGCGCCCTGCGCCCCCACGCCCGCGGGCGAGCGGCTGGTGCGGCTGGGGCGCGAGACCAGCCTGCTGTGGGCCGAGGCCCGCGAGGAGCTGAGCGCCAGCGGCGCGGTGGTGGAGCTGCGGGTGGCGGTCAACGCCGACTCGCTGGCCACGTGGTTCGGCGGGGTGCTCGGCGCCGTCGGCGGCTGGCCCGGTGTCGCGCTGCGCCTCGACGTCGAGGACCAGGCCACCTCGACCGAGCTGCTGCGCCGCGGCGAGGCCCTGGCCGCGGTCACCAGCGACCCCGTGGCGGTGCAGGGGTGCACGGTGGGGCCGCTGGGGGTGCTGCGCTACCGCCCGGCCGCCTCACCCGCCTTCGCGGAGCGCTGGGTGCGCGCGGGCCGGGCCGACTGGGCCGCGATGCCGGTGGTGGTCTTCAACGAGAAGGACGCTCTCCAGGACGACCTGCTCGCCGCCCGCGGCCACGTCCGGCCCCCGGTGGTGCACCGCGTGCCGACCTCCGCCGACTTCCACGAGGCGGTGCGCCGCGGGCTCGGCTGGGGGCTGGTGCCCGAGCCGCAGCTCGGGCCCGACCTCGCGTCCGGTCGGCTGGTGCTGCTCGCCGCCGGCGACCGACCGGGCCGCGACCGGGTCGACGTGGCGCTGCACTGGCAGCGCTGGCGGCTCGACTCGCCCCTGCTGGGGCGCCTCAGCGACGTGGTGAGGACCGAGGCGGCCGCCGCCCTGCGCCCCCTCACCCCCCGCCCCCGCTGACGCCCGCCCCGCCCGTCAGCCGCGCAGCCCGTCAGCCGTGACGCCGAGTCACCTCGTCGGCCGCCCCGTCACGACGGGTCGGCAGACGAGGCATCGGGGCGTGACAGCCGGCAGGTCGGCGGCGGCTCGGCGTGCAGGTCGGCCGCGGGCAGCCACGGCCCTACGGCGCGCCGCGGGGCTCGTCGCCGAGGTCGCGGACGCCCTCGGAGAGCTCGTCGACCACCAGCCGCTCGCGGTCGACCTGGTCGCCGCGGAAGGCGGCCCGGCCCACCATGTGGGCGGCGACGGGGGCGGTGGCCATCTGGAAGAGCACGACCAGCACGAGCATGCCCAGCGCCTCGGGCTCGCGCAGCCGCAGGGCGAGACCGGCGATGACGAGCACCAGGCCGAGCACCTGCGGCTTGGTCGCGGCGTGCATGCGGGTCAGCAGGTCGGGCAGGCGCACCATGCCGATCGCGGCGATGAGCGAGAGGGCGCAGCCGGCCAGCAGCAGCACCGACCCGACGACGTCGCTGACCTGCGCCGCCACCTCGGGCACCGAGGTCATGGCGGCCAGGGGGGTCAGGGCGGTCAGGGCGCTCACAGCCGGCCCCCCTCGGCCTCGTCGCCGCTCTCGGCGTCGACGTCGTCGCTGCCCTTGGCGAAGCGCGCCACCGCGACCGACCCGACGAAGCCGACCAGGGTCAGCACGAGCAGCACGGGCAGGGTGGTGGAGGTGTCGCGCTCGACGGCGTCGACGGCGATGGCGCAGATGACCACGGCGACGAGCACGTCGAGGGCGACGGTGCGGTCGAGCACGGTGGGGCCGCGGGTGATCCGCACGACGAGCAGCACGGCGGCGAGGCCGAGCATCACCACGCAGGCGGTGGTCACGAGGTCGCTGGGGCTCACGGGGCGGCCTCCCGGTCGCGGTCGGTGTCGCGTGACGGGGGTCCGGACGTGCGGCCGGCGGCCGACCCGCCCCCGGCCGACCCGCCCCCGCCGTCGGCGGCCAGCCCCGCCGCAGCGGCCGCGGCGGCGTCCGCGCCCGGGTCCTCGGGGGCGAAGGCGGCGAGCACCCGCGCCTCCAGGGCGAGCACGTCGTCGCGGTAGCGCTGGGCGGCGCCCTCGTCGGCGACGTCGAGCACGTGCAGGTAGAGGGTGTGGGTGGAGCGGCGGGTCTCGACGACCACGCTGCCGGGCACGAGCGAGACCAGGACGGCGACGGTGGTGAGCACCAGGTCCGACTCCGCGCGCAGCGGCACGGCCACCACGGCGCTGCGCGGCACGCAGCGCGGGCGCAGCACGATGAGCGCGACCTGCACGCTGGCGGCGACCACGTCGACCGCGAAGCGGCCCAGCAGTCGCGCCAGCGCGAGCGGGCGCAGCCGCCCGCCCAGCCGCAGACGCGGCATCGGGAAGACCAGGCACACCAGCACCGCCACGAGCACCCCGGAGAGCACGATCAGCACGTCGGGGAAGCCCCACAGCAGCGTCCAGACGACGGTCAGCCAGACCACCGAGACCGGCTGCACGGCGTGACGCCGCGAGGGGGTGCTGCTGCCGTCGCGGCGGGTGCGCATGCGCGGGCTCACGAGGGCACCTCGGCGAGCACGGTCTCGACGTAGGCCGTGCGCTCGCGCAGGTCGGCGGCCGCGCGGTCGGTGAAGCCGAAGAGCGGCCCGGCCACCACGCTGAGCACCAGGCTGAAGGCCACCAGCCCGGCGGTCGGCAGCACCATCGACAGCGGCAGCCGCTCGGGCAGGTCGCCGTCGCACAGGCGCTGGTGCAGGTCGCGGTCGGGCGTCTCGTCGCTGACGATCCGCTCGGCCTCGGCGACGTCGCTCACCGACAGCGCCGCACCGGGCAGGGGGCCGCCGTCGTCGGCGGCCACGCGGGCCAGCGAGCCGCCGCCGACCTGACCGGTGTGGGGGCCGGTGTCGAAGCCCGGGTCGGGCAGGCTGGCGGCGGCCTCGTGGGCCTCCTCGGGGGAGCGCCAGAAGGCCACGGCCCAGGTCTTGGCCACGGCGTAGAGGGTCAGCAGGCTGGTCGCCACGGCCCCGGCGACCAGGGCGTAGGCCAGGGGCGTCCCGACGTCGACGCCGGCCTGGAGCAGGCCGACCTTGCCCAGGAAGCCCGAGAGCGGCGGGATGCCGGCGAGGTTCATCGCCGGCACGAAGAAGAGCAGCCCCAGCAGCGGCGCGAGGCGCGCCAGCCCGCCGAGGCGGATCAGCGAGGTGCTGCCCGCGCGGCGCTCGACCAGACCGACGACGAGGAAGAGCGCGGTCTGGATGGTGATGTGGTGGGCGACGTAGAAGATCGCCCCGGAGACGCCGGCGTCGGTGGCCAGGCCGATGCCGAAGATCATGTAGCCGATGTGGCTGACCAGGGTGAAGGACAGCATGCGCTTGATGTCGCTCTGCGCGATGGCGCCGAGGATGCCCACGACCATGGTCAGCAGCGCCGCCCACAGCAGCAGGTCGGTGAGCGGGCTGTCGGGGAAGAGCAGCGTCTGCACGCGCAGGATGGCGTAGACGCCGACCTTGGTGAGCAGGCCCGCGAAGACGGCCGTGACCGGCGCCGGCGCGGTGGGGTAGCTGTCGGGCAGCCAGAACGACAGCGGGAAGACGGCCGCCTTGATCGCGAAGGTGGTCAGCAGCAGCAGCTGGAGCATCAGCGCGACGTGGTCGGGCAGCTCGGCGATGCGCTGGGAGAGCTGGGCCAGGTTGAGGCTGCCGGTGGCGGCGTAGACGACCGCGATGGAGATGAGGAAGAGCATCGAGGACATCAGGTTGACGACGACGTAGATCGTGCCGGCGCGGATGCGGGCCTCGGTGCCACCGAGGGTCAGCAGCACGTAGCTGGCGAAGAGCAGCATCTCGAAGCTCACGAAGAGGTTGAAGAGGTCGCCGGCCAGGAAGGCGTTGGAGACGCCGGCCACCAGCACCAGGAAGGTGGGGTGGTAGATCGACAGCGAGGCGTGCTCCTCGTCGTCGCCGGTCATGCCCTGACCCAGCGAGTACGCCAGGACCGCCGTGACCACCACGGCCGAGACCAGCAGCATCAGCGCCGAGAGCCGGTCGGCGACCAGCGAGACGCCCAGCGGTTCCGGCCAGCCGCCGATCCAGATCACCTGCGGGCCGCTGCGGTCGGCGGCCACCAGCAGCACCGCGGCCAGCACGGTGACCGCCACGAGGCTGCCGAGGCTGATCGCGCGCTGGAGCTGCGGGCGGTGCGAGAGCATGAGGGTGGCGCCGGCGCCGAGCAGCGGCAGCACGACGGGCAGGGGCACGAGGGCCTCGACGTTCACGGGCGGCTCCCCTCCTCGGCCGGGCGCTCGGAGGTGTCGGCGGAGTCGAGGTCGTAGCCCTGGGAGGACTCGTCGAGGTCGGCGCGGCGGCGGATCGAGGCGTCCTCGACGTCGTCCTGCACGTCGTCGTGGCCGTTGAGCTGCCAGCTGCGGTAGGCCATGGCCACCACGAAGGCGGTGGTGCCGAGGGTGATGACGATGGCGGTGAGCACGAGGGCCTGGGGCAGCGCGTCGCTGAGGCGGCCCTCGGCCTTCCCGACGATGGGGGCGTTGCCGGCCTTCCCGCCGGCCACGAGGTAGAGCAGGCTGATGCCGTTGCTGAGCACGACCAGCCCGACCAGCACGCGGGTGAGGCTGCGCTCGAGCAGCAGGTAGACCCCGCAGCCCACGAGCGCCGCCCCGGTCAGGGTGAGGGTGAGGTTGACCTCCTCCATCAGCGGGCTCCTTCCGGGGTGGCCTGGTCGGTGGGCTGGTCGGTCGGCTGGGTCGTGGGGCCGCGCGCGGGGTCGGGGGCGGTGTCGCCACGGCGCTCGGCCAGGGCGGCGCGCTCGTCGGCCAGGATGTGGCGGTCGATGCGCGAGCCGAGCGCGCGCAGCAGGTCGAGCACCAGGCCGATGACCACGAGGTAGACCCCGATGTCGAAGAAGACCGAGGTGACCAGGTGCGGCTCGCCCAGCGGGCCGAGGTGGATCGTGATGTCGGCGCTCTGCAGCACCGAGCCGCCGAAGGCCAGCGGCGCCATCGCGGAGGCGGCGGCCACGGCGAGACCGGCGCCGATGAGGCGGCCGGCGTCGATCGGGGCGGCCTCGTCGAGCTCGTAGCGCCCGCCCGCGAGGTAGCGCACGGCCAGCGCCAGCCCCGTGACCATGCCCGCGGCGAAGCCGCCGCCGGGCAGGTTGTGGCCGGCGATGAGCAGGTAGACCGAGAAGACGACCATGGCGTGGAAGAGCAGCCGGGTGATGACCTCGAAGACGATCGAGCGGCGGTCGGGGCTCAGGGTCCGCGAGCCGGGCAGCCAGGCGCGCCGGCCCGGGCGGGTCGGGATCTTGCGCACGCCCGCGGGGTAGGGGATCTCGTGCACGCGCCGGATCCCGGCGTCGCGGGCGGTGACGAAGACGAGGCTGGCGACGCCGGTCGCGGCGGCGACCAGCACCGAGAGCTCGCCGAGCGTGTCCCAGGCCCGCACGTCGACCAGCACGACGTTGACGATGTTCTTGCCCCCGCCGTACGACACCGCCTCGGGGGGGAAGGCGATCGAGACGGGGGCGGCGGTGCGCGCGGAGCCGGCGACGAGCATGAAGCCCGCGACCGCCGTGCCCACCGCGACGGCGAGCGCCACGCGCCACCAGCGGCTGCGGGCCAGCGGCCGGTCGGTGAAGTACTCCGGCAGCCGGCGCAGCACGAGCACGAAGACCAGCAGCGAGACGGTCTCGACGAGGATCTGGGTCAGCGCCAGGTCGGGGGCGCCGTGGAGCACGAAGAGCAGGGCCGCGCCGTAGCCGGTGACCCCGGCCAGCACGACCGCGCGGAGGCGGCGGCGGGCGCGGGTGGCCATGACCGCGGCGCCCACGGCGACCAGCCCGACGACGGCCTGCGCGGGGGTGTCCCAGGCGACGACGTCGATCTCGGAGGCGTCGGCCAGCAGCAGCGTCGAGCCCGGCACGACGAGCACGACGAGCAGGATGATCGCGAGGTACGTCGACACCGACCCGCGCTGGGTCAGGCCGGTGACCTCGACCGCGGCCCGGTCGACGCCGCGCATCACCAGCCGGTAGCCGTGCTCGAGGCTGCGGTCGGTGCCCCAGCTGCCCTGGAGGCGGGCCACGGGGGCGCGTCCGACGTGGGCCGCGGCGCCCAGGGCCAGCACGACCACCGAGAGCAGCAGCGCCAGGCCGGGGCCGTGCCACAGCGTCAGCTCGGGCTCGTGGGCTCCCTCGGGGAAGACCTCGACCGCGGGGGCGAGCAGCCCGGTGAGGGTCGGCCCGAGCAGGCCGAGCGCGACGGTGAGGCCGGTCAGCAGCACCGGGCCGGCGGCGAACCCGGCCGGCACGTGGTCGACCCGGGTCGGCTCCACCCCGGGCTTGGTGGCGAAGGCGCCCCACACGAAGCGGGCGGAGTAGGCCGCGGTGAGCACCGAGCCGGCCACGACGCCGAGCAGCACGGCCCAGCCGGCGACGGGGCCCAGACCGGTGCCCTCGCCCTCGCGGGCCAGGTCGACCAGGGCCACCAGGGAGGCCTCCTTCGACACGAAGCCCAGCAGCGGCGGCACCCCGGCCATCGAGGCGGCGGCCAGTGTCGCGGCCGCCGCCAGCACGGGCAGGCGCCGGCCGAGGCCGGAGAGCTCGTGCATGTCGCGGGTGCCGGTGGAGCGGTCGATGACGCCGACGACGAGGAAGAGCGCGGCCTTGAAGAGCGTGTGGGCCAGCAGCAGCCCGAGGCCGGCCAGGGTGGCGCTGCGCGTGCCGAGACCCAGCACGACGAGCAGGAAGCCCAGCTGGCTCACCGTGCCGTAGGCCAGCAGCAGCTTGACGTCGATCTGGCGCAGCGCGCGCCAGCCGCCGAGCAGCATGGTGGCCACCCCCAGCACGAGCAGGGCCGGGCGCCAGCCGGCGGAGGCCGCGAAGGCGGGGGCGAGCAGGGCCACGAGGTAGACGCCGGCCTTCACCATCGAGGCGGCGTGGAGGTAGGCGCTCACCGGGGTCGGGGCGACCATCGCCCCCGGCAGCCAGAAGTGGAAGGGCAGCAGCGCCGACTTGGTCGCGGCGCCCACGAGCACCAGGAGCACGGCCACGGTCACCGCGGTGCCGGTGGGCGGGTCGGCCAGGATCTCGCTGATGCGGAAGGTGCCGGCGGCGTGGCCGAGCAGCAGCATCCCGACCAGCATGGCCAGACCGCCGAAGGTCGTGACGAGCAGTGCCTGGAGCGCCGACTGGCGGTGGGCGCGCCGGGTGGGGTCGTGGCCGATGAGCACGAAGGAGAAGACCGTGGTCAGCTCCCAGAAGACGTAGACCAGCAGCAGGTCGTCGGCCAGGACCAGCCCGAGCATCGCGCCGACGAAGGCGACCAGCACGCCGGCGAAGCGGCCCAGGTCGCGCGAGTCGGGGGAGAAGTACCACCGGCAGTAGGCCAGCACGACCGCCCCGATCCCGGCCACCACCAGCACCAGCAGCCACTGCAGGGCGCCCATGCGGAAGGCGAGGTCGAGCCCCAGCGAGGGCACCCACCCGGTGACCTCGACGCGCGCCCGACCGTCGGCGACGCGTGAGGTCTGCGTCAGGGCCCACACGGTGGTCGCCGCGGGCACGGTGGCGACCAGCCAGAAGGCCCGGAGGCCGAGGGTGCGGACGAGGACGGGGCACAGCGCCGCCACCAGGAGGTGGGCGGTCACGAGGAGCAGCAAGCGGGGCCCTTCCGGGTCCGAGGAGCGAGAGGCGTGCCTCGATCCTACGGGGCCGCGGGGGACCACGGGTCCCCCCGACGGGGGGCCGGGACGCACGCCGACCCGCCCGGAGGACCGGGCGGGTCGGCGGTGGTGCGGGGTGGTAGGGCTCCGGGCGGGGCTCCGGGCAGGGGGCCTGCCGGGGGTCAGCCGGCGATCGGCCGGTGGGTCAGAACGACGCCTCGTCGAGGTCCATCAGGTCCAGGCCGGTGGCCTCGGCGATGGCGCGCTCGGCGCTGATCTTGGGCAGGTTGTACTGCGCGAAGAACTGCGCGGCGGCGACCTTGCCCTCGTAGAACGCCTTGTCCTTGGCGCTCGGCTCGCCGCCGAGCTTCTCCAGCGCGACCTCGGCCTGGCGCAGCAGCAGCCAGCCGCAGACCACGTCGCCCAGGGCCATCAGCAGGCGGCTGGTGTTGAGGCCGACCTTGTAGATGTTGCGGATCTCGTCCTGGGCCGACATCAGGTCGTTGATCATGTGCCCGACCATGGCGTTGGTGTCCTCGAGCGCGGTCGCGAGCAGCGCGCGCTCGTTCTTCAGCCGGCCGTTGCCGCCCTCGGCGTCGAGGAAGGCCTGGACCTGGCCGGCGAGGTGGCCCAGCGCCCGGCCCTGGTCCTTGACGATCTTGCGGAAGAAGAAGTCCTGGCCCTGGATCGCGGTCGTGCCCTCGTAGAGGGTGTCGATCTTGGCGTCGCGGACGTACTGCTCGATGGGGTACTCCTGCAGGAAGCCGGAGCCGCCGAAGGTCTGCAGCGACTCGGTGCCCAGCAGCACCCACGAGCGCTCCGAGCCGTAGCCCTTGACGATCGGCAGGAGCAGGTCGTTGACCGCGGCGGCGAGCTTGACCTCGTCGGTGTCGGTCGTGCCGGCGTGCTCGGCGAGCATCACCTGGTCCTGGTAGGAGGCGGTGTAGAGCACCAGGGCGCGCATGGCCTCGGAGAAGGACTTCTGCACCATCAGCGAGCGGCGCACGTCGGGGTGGTGGGTGATGGTGACGCGCGGGGCGGTCTTGTCGCCCGACTGGGTCAGGTCGGCGCCCTGCTGGCGGGTCTTGGCGTAGTCGAGGGCGTTGAGGTAGCCGGTCGACAGCGTCGCGATGGCCTTCGTGCCCACCATCATGCGGGCGTTCTCGATGACCTGGAACATCTGCGCGATGCCGTTGTGCACCTCGCCGAGCAGCCAGCCCTTGGCCGGCTCGCCGCCGCCGACGGAGGGGTCGCCGAAGGTGACCTCGCAGGTGTTGGAGACCTTGATCCCCATCTTGTGCTCGACGTTGGTGACGTAGACGCCGTTGCGCTCGCCGGTGAGCTCACCGGTCTGGTGGTCGAAGTGGTGCTGGGGGAGCAGGAAGAGCGAGAGGCCCTTGGTGCCGGGCCCGCCGACGCCCTCGACGCCCACGGGGCGGGCGAGCACGAGGTGCATGATGTTCTCGCTCATGTCGTGCTCGGCCGAGGTGATGAAGCGCTTGACGCCCTCGATGTTCCAGGAGCCGTCCTCGTTGGGCGTGGCCTTGGCGCGGCCCGCGCCGACGTCGGAGCCGGCGTCGGGCTCGGTGAGCACCATGGTGGCGCCCCACTGGCGCTCGACCATGATCTCGGCGATGCGCTTGTCGCGCTCGTTGCCGTTGCGGTGGACCACGCCGGCGAAGGGGGCGCCCGCGCCGTACATCCACACGGGGGCGTTGGCGCCGAGCACCAGCTCGCCGAGGGCCCACACCAGCGAGGAGGGGGCCGGGGTGCCGCCGAGCTCCTCGGAGATCTGCAGGCGCCAGTACTCGGAGTCCATCCAGGCCTGGTAGCTCTTCTTGAACGACGCGGGGATCGGCGCGGTGTTGGTGGCCGGGTCGAAGACCGGCGGGTTGCGGTCGCTGTCCTCGTACGACGCGGCCAGCTCCTCGCGGGAGAGGCGGTCGACCTCGGCGAGGATCTCGCGGGCGGTGTCGCCGTCGACCTCCGCGAAGGGGCCGGTGCCGAGGATCTCGTCGCGTCCGAGCACCTCGAAGAGGTTGAACTCGATGTCGCGCAGGTTGCTCTTGTAGTGGCTCACTGATCCACACCTTCTGGTTCGTCGCTGGGGTTCGGTCGCCGGTGGGCGGGCCGGTCGGGGTGCTGCCGGTGGTGCTGCCGGCGGTGGCGCCGGGGACCGGTGGTGACGTCGGTTACCCGTCGGTTTACTGGTCGGTAACATCATGGTAGGAGCGGCCGCTCGCCCGCGCAAGCGAACGGTCGGGGTCGCGACGGCCCGCGGGTGGGTCTGCGGGAACAGGTGGTGGGGCGCGCCGCTGCGCGCTAAAGTCGACCGTCTTGATCGAATTAGTCGGTCGACGGCGCGTGCGCCCCGACCGACGCCGACCGGAGGGGGACGTGGTGCGCAGGCTGGTCGTGCTCGCCCTGGTCGGACTGGCCGCGCAGCTGGTCGACGGCTCGGTCGGCATGGGCTACGGCGTCACCTCGGCGACGCTGCTGCTGGCGGCCGGGATGGGCCCGGCCGCGGCCTCGGCGGCGATCCACCTCTCCGAGATCGGCACGACGCTGGTCTCCGGGGCCGCCCACCACGCGCTGGGCAACACCGACTGGCGCACGGTCGGCATCCTCGCCGTGCCCGGCTTCGTGGGCGCCTTCGCGGGCGCGACCTTCCTGGTGGGCCTCGACGCCGACGTGGCGGTGCCGGTGGTCGCCGTCGTGCTGCTCGTGCTGGGCTGCTGGGTCACGCTGCGCTTCCTCGCCCAGGGCACCCGCACCCCGCGCCCCGGCCCGCCCCCGCGGGCCGCGCTCCTCGCGCCCGTCGGCCTGGTGGCCGGTGCCCTCGACGCCGTCGGCGGGGGCGGCTGGGGCCCGGTCGGCACCAGCACGCTGCTCTCCTCGGGCCGCCTCGAGCCGCGCAAGGTCGTCGGGTCCGTCGACACCGCCGAGTTCGTGGTCGCCGTGGGCGGCTCGCTCGGCTTCCTCCTCGGCCTCGGTCGGGCCGGCATCGACGGCGCGGTCGTGCTCGCGCTCATGCTCGGCGGGGCCGTGGCCGCCCCGGTGGCCGCCCTCGTCGTGCGGCACCTGCCCGCCCGGGTGCTGGGCGTCGTCGCCGGCGGCGTCATCGTGCTCACCAACGTCACCACCCTGGCCGGCCTGCGCGACGCCGACGCCGTCACCACGGGGCTGCTCGCCGCCCTCGTGGTGGTGCTGTGGGTGCTGTGGGTCGCCTGGGCGGTGCGGCTCGAGCAGTTCGCGCGTGAGGGGGTGCGGCTCGACGTGCCCGACGTACGCCGGGCGCAGCGGGCGCACTGACCCGGCCCGGCACGTGCCCGGTCAGGGCTACTGAGTCGCGTGAGTCGCCAAGGTCGACTGGAGGGGTCGACTCATCTGACAGACTGGCCCCATGCGCGTCTCCGCCAAGTCCGACTACGCCCTGCGGGCCCTCATCGAGATGGCCTCGCGCGCCGACGGTCGCGCGGTCAGCGCCGAGGAGCTCGGCCGGCTCCAGGAGATCCCCCACGGCTTCCTGCAGGCGATCCTCGCCGACCTGCGACGCGCCGGCATCGTGATGTCGCAGCGCGGTCAGTCCGGCGGCTGGCGCATGGGGCGCGCCGCGGGCGACGTGTCGGTGGCCGACGTCATCCGGGCCGTCGACGGCCCGCTGGTCTCGGTCTACGGCCTGCGCCCGGAGGCCGTGACCTACAACGAGGCCGCGGGGGAGCTGCAGCACGTCTGGATCGCCGCCCGCCGCGCCCTGCGCGACGTCTTCGAGCAGGTCTCCATCCAGCAGCTCGCCGACCGCGAGCTGCCCAGCACCGTCACCGAGCGGACCTCCGACGAGGACGCCTGGCAGCCGCACTGACCTGCGGCGACCTGCCCGCGGCCGCTGGTCGTGCGGGCTCGGGCCCCGGTCCGTCAGCCCCCGTCGGCTGGGCCGGCTGGGCCGGCTGGGCCGGCTGCGGTGGCGGCGGCCAGCCGGGTCTTGAGCTTGGTGCGCTTGCGCTCGAGCTTCGCGGTACGGCGGGCGAGGGCGTCGTTCTCCTCGCGCAGGCGGGCCACCTCGACCAGCAGGTCGGCGACCGAGTCGGTCACCGAGGCCAGCCGCGCGCCGGGGCCGACCTCGTCGGGGTCGACCGCGCGGGTCGGCAGCGCCGGCACGAGGTCGGCGGCATCGCCGTACAGCAGCCAGCCGGCGTCGGCCACCGCCTTGGCCCAGCGCTCGGCGAGGTCGCGCAGCTCGCCGTGGAGCTCGGCGGGGAGCGTCGGGAGCTCCGGGCCCGAGGCCTCCTCCTCGCGGCGGGCCAGGTGGTCCGACACCACGCGTCGCTGCGCGCCGGGGGCCACGCGGCCGTCGACGGCCCGGTTGACCCCGCGCAGCACGGCCAGGCCGGTCGCGTCGAGCCGGGCGCCGGGGTCGGTGTCGACCTCGGTGAGCGGGAGCGCAGCGGCGTCGAAGCCGACCACGCGACCGAGGTCGGCCCACACCGAGGCGGCGCGGTCGCGGCGGGAGACGGGGGCGCTGGCGTCGTCGGCGCGGGGTGCGACGACCACGTGCACCCGGTCGGGGCGGCGCAGCGCGGCGGACCACCGGTGCAGCACGCCCTCGAGGTCGTGCTCGGCCCAGAAGGCGACGGACTCGGGCGCCTCGCGGGCGGGGTCGAGCACCCGACGGGTCCAGCGGCGCAGCGAGCGGGTGGCCCCGGCGCGGATGGTGTCGGCCCAGGCGCCCACCAGCTGGGAGGCGGGGTCGGCGACGACGGCCACGACGTGCACCTCCCACCCGCTCAGCGCGTCGAGGAGCAGGGCGATCTGGTCGGTGTCGGCGCCGGCGAGGTGCTCCTCGCCCAGCACGACGCTCTCGCCCTTCGCGCAGGCCTTCCGGGCGCGGTGGCACAGGGCCGCCCAGGTGCCCTCGACCTCGCGGCGGCGGTAGCCGTGCTGCTTGTGGTCGCGCCGCAGCTCGACGGCGGCCCGCAGCACCTCGTCGCCGGCGCGGGTCGGCACGTGCACGCCCGCGGCGGCGAGCGCCGAGGCGTGGTGGGCGAGCGCCGCGGGGAGGAAGGCGCCGCCGGCGCCGGGAAGACCGATGTGGAGGTAGATCCTGCGCTTGGCCATGGCCCGCACGGTGGCAGCGGCGGGCGGCCGGCCGGTGAACTCCCGGCCACGACCGGTGGGCGGCTCGGTGCGGTGCGCCGCGCGCCGCCGGTCGACGCCCCCGCCCGCGTCCTACTGACCGTTGCGACCACTGGCAGGGCGTCACAACGGTCGGCCAGTGGTCGCAACGGTCAGTAGGACGGCCGGCGCGCGGCCAGGACGGGCGGAGTCAGTCCTGGCAGTGGCGCCGGGCCCAGTCGACGAGGGGTCGCAGGGTGCGCCAGTCGTCGCGGACGAGGTCGAGGGCGGCGGGGGTGTGGATGACCGGCTCGAAGCCGTGGGACCGCCCGACGGTCAGGGAGCGGTGGCGCAGCAGGTCGATGCGCGGGTGGTCGGCGTCGTAGCCGCGCGGCGAGGTCTTGAGCCGGTCGCCGCCCACCTCGAAGCCCTCGCCGACCAGCGTGGCGAGGAGCGACTCGAGCTCCGCGCCGTAGAGGTCGTGGGCGACGGCGGCGCGGAAGGCCTGGAGCCGACCCCCCGAGGCCTCGTAGAAGCCGGCGCCGGTGCGCAGGCCGCGCGGGGAGAGCTCGACGTACCACCCGGTCGACGGGCCCGCGGCCGCGAAGGCGCCCTGGTGGGTCTTGTAGGGCGTCTTGTCCTTGGCGAAGCGCACGTCGCGGTAGGGACGGAAGACCTTCACCGCCCCGAACTCCGGGGCCAGCACCTCGGCGAGCGCGGCGAAGGGGGCCTTCACCGACTCCTCGTAGACCCCGCGGTGCCTCTCCCAGAACGACTTGGTGTTGTCGACCTCGAGGTCGTCGTAGAAGTCGAGCGCTGCGACGGGGAAACCGGTGAACTCCACCCGGCGAGCCTAGGCCGCGCCGGCGCGCGACCCGGGCGGGCCCGGGTCGCGGGGGAGCCCGGGCCGGGTCAGGGGGTGGCGCCGGCGCCGTCGTCGTCCCAGGCCTGGTGGCCGAGGTCGTCGCGCTGGTCGGTGTCGAGGCCCAGCAGCTCACGGGCGGTCCGGTGGTCGTCGGGGCCGCCCGCGGCGGTCATGACGGCGCGGGCCTCGGACTCGATGGTGTCGGGCGGCACGACGACGAGACGGACCCGCCGACCCGAGGCCAGCTTGGCCACGACGAGGTGGGTGTCGTCGCTGGGGAAGGAGCCGGTCTTGACCGTGCCGCGGGCCGCGCGGACCCGGCGCGGGGTGGCGACGCCCTCCGGGTCGTCCCAGTCGGGGCGGGAGAACAGCAGCCGGTCGAGGCGCCCGACCTCGACGGGGAAGTGGTCGACGAGGTCGGCGACCTCGGTGACCAGGTCGCGCGAGCGTGGCCACCACGCGCCGTCGACGGGACCCTGGGGATCCTCGGCGATGCTCAGGCGCAGCGGCTGGCTGGCGACGGCGGTGCCGCCCGGCGCGGAGGCGACCGGGGCAGCGGGGGACGGGGCGTGCGGTGACGTCGTCATGACGTCCACCTTCCGCACCTGCGTCTCGGCGGACCCGACGGGCCCGGCGTCGCGGGTGATGCTCCCCACCGTACTCCTGCCCGGGGGCGCCTGCCGGTCGCGGGAGGAGCATTGGAGCGGACGGCGTCAGCGAGTGGCGGCCCGGGCGAGGACCGGGAGCCGGGCCGGGTGGCAGCCGCGACGCTAGGAGCCCCGGGGCGGGGGCGGGGGGCGGCGCTTCGACCGGTCGAGGGGTCGTGGTGCGGCCGGGGAGCCGCCAGGGCGGTCGGGCCCGGTCGTGATGGCGGTGAGGTCCCAGCCGGGCGGGATGGCGGCCATGATGTCGGTGACCATCGAGAGGTAGTCGGTGCCCTGGCGCACGTAGCACTCCTGCGCTGGTCCGCCGGGTGGTCCCGCCGTGGCTTCGATCCTCACGTCGTGAGGCTAGGGGGCCGGTGGTGAGCTGTGCCCCGCTCGGACGGCTCCGGGGGGACAGCGCCGTCCGAGCGGGGACCGCGCCGCGAGGAGACCTCGGGGCGAGACCGTCAAATTTCTGTGACAAGCCCCACTGTGCCCCCGGCGTCACCCCGTGTAAAGCCCCCCGTCGCCGGGGTCACCGGGGGACGGTGGCGCTGCCGAGGGCCGACCGCCGCCACGCGGGCGGGGATGTGACGGCGATCGACCGCCGGTGCCTCCCCCCGGATCGCACCGACCCCTCCGGTCTAGCAGGTGTCGGAGCCGCGCGCCACGTCGTCGGGCGGCCCGGAGGTCCGACCGACCCGGAGGGTGCCGGCGGGGTGCAGCGCCGCTGGAGCAGGAACCGGCAGGCGGCCCGGGTGGGGGCCGGCCTGCCGGTGTGTGGAGCGGATGACGAGACTCGAACTCGCGACATCGACCTTGGGAAGGTCGCGCTCTACCAACTGAGCTACATCCGCAACATCACCGAGGGGCGGCCCCGGCGACGGCGTCATGCTAGACGATCACGCCCCGGAGGGTGCAGAGGAGGGTGCGGACCGGGCGGTCAGGTCGCGGGTCAGCGTCGGGTGCTTGGGGGAGAGGCCGTCGCCGGAGGAGCGTCCGGTGAGCCGTCGGTGCACCCACGGTACTGCGCTCTCGCGCAGCCACGTCGCGTGCGCGGCGGCCTGCTCGCGTCGCGTCGTCGGCGCGGCCTCGCGCAGGGGCAGCGGCGCGAGGTCGTGCGCGACGCCGAGGGCGTCGAGCACCTCGACGGCCATCCGCTGGTGGCCGGCGGGGCCCATGTGCATGCGGTCCTCGTCCCACAGCCGCCAGTCGCGGTACTCCTTGAGGCGCCAGAAGTCGACGATGGTGGCGCCGTGGCGGTCGGCGGCCTCGCGCACCAGCTCGTTGTAGAGCGCGAAGCGGGGGCGCACCGGGCGGTAGATCGCCGAGCCGCCCGGGTCGAAGGCGGTCCACACCAGCAGGCGCGCGCCGGTGGCGGCGAGGCGGCCGAGCGCGGCGTCGTAGCGCTCGGCGAGGGCGTCGAGGTCGACCGAGGGGCGCAGGATGTCGTTGGCGCCGGCGTAGATCGTGACCAGGTCGGGCTCGAGGGCCAGCGCCGGCTCGAGCTGCTCGGCGAGGATCCCGTCGAGCTTGCGGCCGCGGATGGCGAGGTTGGCGTAGCCGAAGTCGGGCGAGGCCGCGCCGAGGACCTCGGCGACGCGGTCGGCCCAGCCCCGCAGGCCGTTGGGGCGGTCGGGGTCGGGGTCGCCGACGCCCTCGGTGAAGGAGTCGCCCAGGGCGACGTAGCGCTGGTAGGTCACCGATCCATGATGCGGGAGCGGGCCGAGCCCCGGACGTCAGGGTCCGGTCGGCGCGGGGCCGGTAGGTTGAGGCGCGTGCTGCTCAGCGACCGCGACATCCTGGCCGAGATCGACGGCGGCCGTGTGGCCCTCGACCCGTGGGAGCCGCAGATGCTCCAGCCGTCGAGCATCGACGTGCGCCTCGACCGGTACTTCCGTGTCTTCGAGAACCACAAGTACCCCCACATCGACCCCGCGGCCGACCAGTCCGACCTCACCCGGATCGTCGAGCCCGAGGGCGACGAGGCGTTCATCCTGCACCCGGGCGAGTTCGTGCTGGGGTCGACGTACGAGGTCGTGACGCTGCCCGACGACATCGCGGCGCGCGTGGAGGGCAAGTCCTCGCTGGGGCGCCTCGGGCTGCTGACCCACGCCACCGCCGGCTTCGTCGACCCCGGCTTCTCCGGCCACGTCACCCTGGAGCTGGCCAACGTGGCGACGCTGCCGATCAAGCTCTACCCCGGCATGAAGATCGGGCAGTTCTGCTTCTTCCGGCTCTCCTCGCCCTCCGAGCACCCCTATGGCTCGGAGAGGTACGGCTCGCGCTACCAGGGCCAGCGCGGCCCGACGCCGTCGCGCTCCTTCCAGGGCTTCCACCGCACCTCGATCTGAGGCGGCCGCGGCCCCGGTCGCCGCGAGCAGGACGATCGGGGCCGGACAGTCGGAGCAGGACGGTCGAGGCAGCCCGTCGCGGCGTCAGGTAAGGTTTGCCTTACCTCATCTCGACCGCTCCGGGAGCACCCCATGGCCACAGCCACCTCCACCGCGCGCACGGCGCTGCCGATGCTGCTGGAGACGGTGACCGTGCGCCGTGTCGAGCGGCTCTCGCCCAGCTTCGTGCGCCTCGAGCTCGGCGCACCTGCGCTGGCCGACCTCGGCGTCGACGGCCCGCTGCTCGACCAGCGCTTCAAGCTCGTCCTGCCCGACGGCGACGGGCCGCTGCCGTCCTTCGAGGCCGCCGACAGCGGCTGGTACGCCGCCTGGCAGGCCCTGCCGCAGGCCGAGCGCGGCCACATGCGCACCTACACCATCCGCGACATCGTCGGCGAGGGCGAGGACACCCGCCTGGTCGTCGACGTCGTGCTCCACGACGAGGGCCCCGACGGCGAGCACCCGCTCGGCCCCGGCGCTCGCTGGGCCTCGCGCGCTCGCGTCGGCGACCGGGCCGTCGTGCTCGCCCCGCGCCGTGGCGTGGCCTACGGCGGCATCGAGTTCGCCCCCACGCCGGGCGCCCGCGTGCTCCTCGTCGGCGACGAGACCGCCGTGCCGGCCGTCGCGGGCATCCTCGCGGGCCTCGACGCCGACGCCGAGGGTCACGCCTTCGTCGAGGTGCCCTGCGCCGCCGACGTGCAGGACCTGCCGCGCCCGGCCGGCGTCGAGCTGACCTGGCTGCCCCGCGACGGCGCGCCCCGCGGGGTGGCGCTGCAGCGCGAGGTGCTGGCCTGCCTGGAGTCGCCCGTGGTGCCGATCGGGCAGGTGGAGGTCGACGAGGTCGACCCCGACCTGTGGGAGACCCCGACGTACTCCTCCTCCGGCGAGGTCGTCGCCGAGGACGGCGGGGGCGGGGCCGGCGGGCCGGGCGCGCGTCGCTCGGAGCGGGCGGCCGCCGACCGGCAGGCGGTCTACGCCTGGATCGCCGGGGAGTCGAAGGTCGTCACCGGGCTGCGCCGTGTCATGGTGCGCGACCTCGGCATGGACCGCCGCCAGGTGGCCTTCATGGGCTACTGGCGCGAGGGCGTCGCGATGCGCTCCTGACCCGCCCGGTGCCGGCCCCGGTCGATCGGGCCGCGGGGTCGGGTCGTGCGTGGGGCCGGGGGCGTGCGCCGGACGTGCGTCCGGTGGGCTTCCTGGGGGGCCTTCGGTGGACGGTCAGGCGTCGAGGGCGTCGGCGACGCGGCGCAGGCCGCGGGCGAGTCGGCGGCGGCGCGGCACGGTGGGCAGGTGGCGCTCGTCGGCACGGGCGACGCGGTCGGCCACGACCTGGCGGGCCTCGTCGCGGTGGATGCTGGGCGGGTAGCTCATGGTGGGTCCTTCGGTCGCTGGGAGGTGCCGGGTGTGGGCCGCCTCGGAACGGCGGGGTCGGGCCGGCTGGTCAGGGTGGGCTGGTCTGGTGGGCTGATCAGGGCGGGGTCGGCCGGTCTAGGTCGGCCGGTCGGGGTCGGCTCGTGCCACGCTCGCGGCTGACCCAGGGGCAGGATCGAGCGCTCGGCGCGCGGCGTCGGTTCCGGCCTCAGCGCCGTGAGAGGCGCACGTCGCCCGAGACGGTGGTGGCGCGCACGAGCAGGTGGTCCTGGCCCGGGGCCGGCTCGCCGACCGCCTCGAGCTCGGAGGCGACCTCGCCGCTGACGGAGCCGACGTCGGTCCAGGTGGGGAGGCCGGCGGGCACGCCGACGTGCACGTCGCCCGAGGCGCTGCGCGCGGAGACCGAGCCGTGCTCGGCCCGCTCGACGGTGAGGTCGCCGCTGGCGGTGCTGAAGGAGAGCGCCCCCTGGAGGCTGCCGACGTGGAGGTCGCCCGAGCCGGTCTTCACGACGAGCTCGTGGGTGCAGGCCTTCACGGTGACGTCGCCCGACCCGGTGGAGACCTGGGCCGCGCCGCCGACCCGTCCGAGCTCCACGTCCCCGGAGCCCGACTGCACGGTGACGTCGGCGCAGCGTGGGAGCCGGACGTCGCCGGAGCCGGTCTCGACGCGGGAGGCCCCGGCGAGGTCCTCGACGGTCACGTCGCCCGAAGCGCCCTGCACGGTCGCGGTGGCGAGGGGGCCGACGGCGCTCAGCTCGCTGGAGCCGAGCCGCGCGGTCAGGCGGGAGCCGGCCGGCACGCGGATCGTGAGGTGGTAGTGGCCCTCGGCGCTGCGCCCGGTGGGTGCCGCGACCTCGACCCGGCCGTCCTCGGAGCGGACGTCGACGGTGTCGGGGGCGGGGCCCGTGACCGAGACGGTGACCGGCTCGGCGTCGCCGGCGGCTGCGGGTGTCGCGGTGACGGCGTTGACGGTGACGACGCCCCGGGGGTTGCGGACGACGAGGTCGACGGGTCCGTCGACGTCGAGGCGGTGCTCGCGGGTGCTGCTCATGGCTGCTCCTGGGTGGTCGGGGTGCGGGTGGTGCACGGGGTGGGTCGGTGCGCGGTGTGGGGCGGTGGACGTCATGCGGAGAGTGGAGGCGCATCCACGGGTCGCATGACGCACGGCGCGGCGAGCGGGTGGGTGTGCGGGGTGGGGCGGTGGACGTCGTGCGGAGGGTGGAGGCGCATCCACGGGTCGCATGACGCACGGCGCGGCGAGCGGGGGGTGTGCGGGGTGGGGCGGTGGACGTCGTGCGGAGGGTGGATGCGCTTCTACGGGTCGCATGACGCACGGCGCGGCGAGCGGGGGGTGTGCGGGGTGGCGGGGATGGGGCGTCGCGCGTCTCGTGGGCCGTCGGCGCGCGGCGTCGTGGGGGTGCGGTCAGACCCAGCCGGTAAGCCGGCGGCTGCCGGGCCGGCGGGTGAAGACCGGCCCGCCCCCGGGGCCCGGCTGGGCGCCGGGGTGGGCGGTGCTGGTGAGGTCGAGCGGCTCGGAGGGCTGCTGCGTGGCTCGTCGTACGGCGTGGACGAGCCAGGTGTTGAGCGACTGCCCGGCCTCGGCGGCGAGCTCCTCCGCGCGCGCCTTGACCGGCTCCGGGAGTCGCAGCGTGACCCGTGAGACCGCCGCGTCGTCGAGCTCCTCCGAGGGCGGGGCCGGCGGCGCGGGGGATGCGGGCGGGGCCGGCGGCAGCAGCGGCGCGGGGGGCGTGGCGTCGACGACGAAGGCCAGCTCCCGCCCGTCGAGGCGTACGTCGACGCCGCCGACCGGCATCTCTGCCGTGATCTGGGCCGCCGCGTGGGAGATGGCCTCCATGAGCGCGAGCCGCGCGGCCGGGTCGAGCGCGTGGCCCAGCCGCTGGGCCAGCGCACGGGCCTCCTCGCCCGAGGCGTCGGCCGCGGCGAGGAGGTCGCGGCGGAGGCTGTCGACGTACGGGGTCAGGTCCATGCGCACCACCATGACATCACAGTGACGTCATGGCAAGGGCATGGCGACATCAGATGACGTCGTCGTGGCGCTGATGGTTGACGCCGTCACCCGAGGGGGTGGCGCTGGTCGGCACGGCCGGGCGTATGTTCAGCAGGTTTGCTCATCCCCGAAAGGACGCTGCATGTCGATCTCCGCCCCCACGGCGATGGCCGGCGACACGCTGATCTCAGCCCACTTCGTCGACTACCTGCTCATTGCCATCTACTTCGCCTTCGTGCTCGGGATCGGCGTCGTGGCCCGCCGCAACGTCTCCGACTCGGTGGACTTCTTCCTCTCCGGCCGCTCGCTGCCCGCCTGGGTGACCGGCCTGGCCTTCATCTCCGCCAACCTCGGTGCGGTCGAGATCATGGGCATGTCGGCCAACGGTGCGCAGTACGGCCTGCCGGCGGTGCACTACTTCTGGGTCGGGGCCATCCCGGCCATGCTGTTCCTGGGCGTCGTGATGATGCCGTTCTACTACGGCTCGAAGGTGCGCTCGGTCCCCGAGTTCATGCTGCGCCGCTTCGGCACCGGCGCCCACCTGGTCAACGCGGTCTCCTTCGCCGTGGCGCAGCTGCTCATCGCCGGCATCAACCTCTATCTGCTCGGCAGCATCATCCAGGCCCTGCTGGGGTGGAACCTCACCCTCGCCCTGGTCGTCGCCGCGGTCATCGTGCTCTCCTACATCACCCTCGGCGGGCTGAGCGCGGCCATCTACAACGAGGTGCTCCAGTTCTTCGTCATCGTCGCGGCGCTGCTGCCGCTGACCCTGATCGGGCTCAACCGCGTCGGCGGCTGGGACGGGCTCAAGGCCGGCATCACCGAGGCCGCGGGCAAGGGCGACGCCCCCTCGGCCGCCGAGCAGCTCAACTCCTGGCCCGGCACCGCGCTGACCGGCTTCGACTCCGAGCTGCTCTCGGTGATCGGCATCGTCTTCGGTCTCGGCTTCGTGCTGTCCTTCGGCTACTGGACGACCAACTTCGTCGAGGTCCAGCGCGCGATGGCCACCAACTCGATCTCGGCGGCCCGCAAGACCCCGATCATCGGCGCCTTCCCCAAGATCCTCATCCCCTTCATCACGATCCTGCCCGGCATGATCGCCGCCGTCCTGGTCTCGGACATCGCGCGCACCAAGGCCGGCGAGACGGTGGCGGGCGGAGCCGACGGCACGGTGAAGTACAACGACTCGCTGATCCTGCTGATGCGCGACGTGCTGCCCAACGGCCTGCTCGGCGTGGCCATCGCCGGTCTGCTGGCGGCCTTCATGGCCGGCATGGCGGCCAACATCTCGGCCTTCAACACCGTGCTCAGCTTCGACCTCTGGGAGCGCTACGTCGTCAAGGACCGCTCCGACGGCTACTACCTGCGCGTCGGACGCTGGGCCACGGTCGCGGCCACGGCGATCGCCATCGCCACCGCCCAGCTCGCGGCGAGCTTCTCCAACATCATGGACTACCTGCAGACGCTCTTCGGGTTCTTCAACGCCCCGCTCTTCGCCACCTTCATCCTCGGCATGTTCTGGAAGCGGATGACGCCCACGGCCGGCTGGACCGGCCTCGTGTCGGGCACCCTGGCGGCCGTCGTCGTCGCCTTCCTGTCGGAGGGCACCCTGGGCTCGCTGAGCATCGGAGTCCTGCCCCTCAGCGGCCAGGGTGCCTCCTTCGTGGCCGCCGGTGCCGCCTTCGTGGTCGACATCGTGGTCAGCGTGGTCGTCACCTCGATGACCAAGCCGAAGCCCTACGCCGAGCTCAAGGGCCTCGTCTACTCCGAGACCCCCCGCGAAGACCTCGTCGACCCCGACGAGGCGTCGCACCCGTGGTACCAGCGCACCATGCCGCTCGCCGGCCTCGCGCTCGCCCTCGTCGTCGTCCTCAACGTGGTCTTCTGACCCCCACCTGATCGGAGATCGTCATGGCCCGGAGCCAGCACACCGCGGGTGCCTTCGACATCCGCAACATCATCGGTGCCCTCATCGGCATCTACGGCGTCATCCTCACGTTCATGGGCATCTTCGGAGACCCCGAGACCGAGAAGACGGGTGGCTGGAACGCCAACCTGTGGGCGGGCATCGCGATGCTCGTCGTCGGCGCGGTCTTCCTGGCGTGGGCGCGTCTGCGCCCCGTCGTCGTCCCCGAGGACCCGCAGGGCTGAACCGCCCCGCCCCGCCCGCGGCCCGCGTCGACCTCCGTCGGCGCGGGCCGCGGTGCGTCTGGGTGCGTCTGGCTGCCTCCAGAGGGGGGCGGGCGGTGCGTCCTGCGCGCATGGTCGGTGCTGGCCGTCGTCGCCGTGCGAGTGCGCGGGTCGAGCGATGGCGGGGGTCCGGGGGTCTGGGGCCAGTGCCGGGTGCCGGGGGCGGGGTCGGCGCGCGGTGGTCGGTGTCGTCGGCTCGGCCGCTGGGGGCTTTGCGCGGTCAGGACTGTCGGTCGGGCCGGTGGGGTGCGTGGATCGCGCCATCGTGGGGGCGGGGGTGCCGAGCCACGCAATTGCGCGGGTTGGGCGGTGGTGGTGCGGGTGCGGGTGCGGGTGCGTCGGTCGCGGTGGACTCGCCTGCTGGGGGCTTTGCGCGGTCGGGACTGTCGCTCGGGCCGGTGGGGTGCGTGGATCGCGCAATCGTGTGCGGGGGATGGTGCCCAGCCGCGCAATTGCGCGGATTGAGCGGTGGCGGGGGCGCGAGGGGCGGGGTGCGTCGGCGTCGCCGCGACTCGTCTGTCGGAGGCTTTGCGCGGTCGGGACTGTCGCTCGGGCCGGTGGGGTGCGTGGATCGCGCAATCGTGTGGTCGGGGTGGTGCTCAGCCTCGCAATTGCGCGGTTTGGGCGGTGGTGGGGGCCGGGGTGCGGGTGGGCGCTCCCGGCCGCCGGGGGAGAGCGTCATGCGAGGAGTGGATGCGATCCACCCTTCGCATGACGTCCCGCCCCGCCCCGGCCGCCGGCCCCGGCCCGGCCGCCCGCCCCGCCCCGGCCGCCGGCCCCGCCCCGGCCGCCGGCCGCGGCCCGGGCTCGAGACCGGTGCGGTCAGCGGGTCAGGGGAGGCGTCCGAGCACGAGGGCCACCAGGGTCAGCAGGAGGGGGCTCAGGGAGGCGGGGATCAGTACGGCGAGGGCGGCGGTGCGGCCCGCGCGGGCGGCGCGATCCACCCCGGCGGTGTGGGCGGCGGGGAGGGAGGGGCGCGAGGTCGTCATCGCCGCTGGGACGCGTCCGGAGAACGGATGGTTGCCGTCGAGCGTCGCCGTCGTGCCCCCGTCCCCTGGGCCGGCGGGTCCGGGCCCAGAAAGCACGTGGCCCGCACCGACGGGTCGGTGCGGGCCACGGGGGTGCGGCGCTCGCCGCGGGTGACTCAGAGGTCGAAGAGCGAGCTCGACCCGGAGATGTCGGCGTCGGTGCGGGGGGTGTGGGCCGCGCCGTTGCTCGCCGCCTTCGGCTTCTCGTCCTCGGGATCCGCGCTCTGGGGCTTCTCGCTCTCGGGCTGGGCGGGCTCGTCCTGCGCCGCGTCGTCCTCGGCGTCGGCCAGGGCCTGCTCGGCCTGCTCCTCGGCGTCGTCCGTCGCGTCGTCGGTCTCGGCCACGATCGCCTCGGCCTCCGGCTGGGCCGGGGCGTCGTCGGTGGCGGCGGCCTGGGTGGCCGCCGCGCTCAGGGCCGCTCCCGCGGAGGTGTCCTCCGCGACCGGCGTCGCGGCCGGGGCCTCGTCGGCCACCGTGCTCCCGGAGGTGTCCGCGGAGGTGTCCTCGGACGCCGTGCCGACCGCGCTCGGGGCCGTCGGCGGCTGCGGGGCCGCGACGGGCTCGGGAGCCTCGATGTCGAAGAGCGAGCCGCCCTCCGGGATCCCGGCCCGCGGGGTGACCGAGGCCGCCGGGGCGGCCGGCGCTGCCGGGGCGACCGGTGCCGGCTTCTCCGCGGGGGCGCTGCTGGCGGCGGCGTCCTCGCCCGGTGCGTCCGGGGTCTCGCTCGTGCTGTCGGCCGGGGTCGCGCTGGCCGCCTCGGACGCGACGGGAGCGGCCGGTGCACTGGTCCGCGACGCGGGAGCGGCGATGTCGAAGAGCGACCCACCCGAGCCCAGGCCGGCGACCGGAGCGGCCGGCTCGACCGGGGCGGCCGGCTCGACCGGAGCGGCCGTCGCCTGCGCCGCCGGCGCCTCGGGCTCAGCGGCCTCGGGCCCAGCGGTCTCGGGCTCGGAGGTCTCGACCGGGGCGCTCGCGGCCGGCTTCGCCGGGGCGGGCTCAGCGGCCGGGATGTCGAAGAGCGAGCCACCGGCTCCGAGGTCGGTGCTCGGCGTCGGAGCCGCCGACGGAGCCGGCTCCGTCGCGGCGGGCGAGGCGGCGGCCGGGTCGGCCTTCGCCTCGGGAGCCGCCGCGGGCTTCGCCGCCGGCTCGTCGGCCGGGATGTCGAAGAGCGATCCGCCCGACGAGACGGCCGGCGGGTCGGCCGGCTTCTCCGCGGGCGCCTCCTGCGACGGAGCCGGCGTCGCGGCGGGCTGGTCGCCGCCGAGGTCGAAGAGCGAGCCGCCGGACGTAGAGCCGCCGGACGTGGAGCCGCCGGACGTGGAGCCGCTGGTGGACGGCGCGTCCTCGGCGGGGGTCGTCTTCGCCGCCGGCTGGTCGCCGCCGAGGTCGAAGAGCGAGCCGCCCGCGGAGGTCGGCTCGGCGGCCTTGGCCTCGGCCGGCACGGACTTGCCGGGGGCAGCGGTCGCGGGGGTGTCGAAGAGCGAGGCGCCCTGGGTCGCGCCGGCCGGCTTGTCGTCGGCGGCCGCGGCCTCGGGGCTGTCGAAGAGCGACGAGCCCCCGCTGGCCTTCGCCAGCGGTCCGACGTCCTGGGTCTCGACCACCGTGTCGTCGGTGATGGTCTCGTCGCCGGCCCCGGGCTCGGCCTTGGTCTCGACCGGGCGCTCGAGGGTCGTGGTGCCGCCAGCCTGGGCCGCAACCGCGGGAGCGGCGGCCGCGCCCGCACCGGGCGCCAGCTTGGTGGCCTGCTCGCCCTTGACCGACGCCAGCAGCATCTGCGCGACGTCGAGGACCTCGACCTCCTCGCGGGCCTCGCCCTTGGACTGCTTCATGGTGAGGCCGTCGGAGAGCATGACGCGGCAGAAGGGGCAGCCGACGGCGATCTGGTCGGCGCCGGTCTCGACCGCCTCGTTCGTGCGGTTCATGTTGATCCGCTCGCCGATGTTCTCCTCCATCCACATGCGCGCGCCGCCGGCGCCGCAGCAGAAGGAGCGCTCGGAGTTGCGCTCCATCTCGACGACCTCGGCGCCGGGCAGGATCTGGAGCAGCTCGCGCGGGGGCGTGTAGACGCCGTTGTGGCGACCGATGTAGCAGGGGTCGTGGTAGGTGATGGAGCGCTTCTGCGCGCCGGCGCCCTCCTTGACCGGGGTCAGCTTCCCCTCGCGCACCAGCCGGTTGAGCAGCTGGGTGTGGTGCACGACCTCGAGCTCGACCCCGAACTCCTTGTACTCGTTCTTGAGGGTGTTGAAGCAGTGGGCGCAGGTCGAGACGACCTTCTTGACCTTGTACTCCTTGAGCGTCTCCGCGTTCTGCTGGGCCAGGCCCTGGAAGACGAACTCGTTGCCGGCGCGCCGGGCGGGGTCACCGGTGCAGGTCTCGCCGTTGCCCAGCACGCCGAAGGAGACGCCGGCCATGTCGAGCAGCTCGGCGACGGCGCGGGTGGTCTTCTTCGCGCGGTCCTCGTAGGCGCCGGCGCAGCCGACCCAGAACAGCCAGTCGACCTCGTCGAGCGACTCGATGGTCTCGCCGACGACCTTGACCTCGACGTCGAGACCCTTGGCCCAGTCGAGGCGGGCGTTGGGCGACATGTTCCACGGGTTGCCCTTGTTCTCCAGCCCCTTGAAGAGGCCGTTGAGCTCGGCGGGGAAGTTCGACTCCACCAGGATCTGGTGGCGGCGCATGTCGATGATGTGGTCGACGTGCTCGATGTCGACGGGGCACTGCTGCACGCAGGCACCGCAGGAGGTGCAGTTCCACAGCACGTCGGGGTCGATCACGGCGGCGCCGGAGTCGGGGTTGTAGAACCAGTCGTCACCGGTGTCGCCGACCAGCGGCCGCTCGACCTCGAGGGCCAGGGCGCTGTCGTTCTCCAGCAGCGCGGCGCGGTCGCCCTCGGCGGCCTTGAGGTACGGCGCCTTCGCGTAGGCGTGGTCGCGCATCGCGGTGATGAGGAGCTTGGGGGAGAGGGGCTTCTCGGTGTTCCAGGCCGGGCACTGGCTCTGGCATCGGCCGCACTCGGTGCAGGTGGTGAAGTCGAGGATGCCCTTCCAGCTGAAGTCCTCGATGGCGCCGACGCCGAGCTTGGAGTCCTCGTCGAGGTCCTCGAGGTCCTCGAGGCTGACGACCTTGCCACCGCTGGTGAGGGGCTTGACGCCGCCCAGCGCGGTGCGGCCGGAGCCCTCGCGCTTGAACCAGATGTTGGGCCAGGCGGTGAAGCGGTGCCAGGCCACGCCCATGGTGAGGTTCAGCGAGATGACGATGAGCCAGATCATGGCCAGGACGATCTTGATCATCGCGATGACGATGATGATGTTCTCCAGCGTCTCCGGGTCGGTGCCGTAGAGCACGTCGCCGAAGAACGAGCTGACCGGGAAGTGGAAGCGGCTGTACTTCTCCACGTCCTCGCCGCCGAGGGCCTGGCCGAGGTTGTACTCCGCGCCGCGGATGAAGAGGATCGCGGAGCCCTCGAGCAGCGCCATGGCCTCGACGAAGTAGGCCTGCCACATCGTGGAGCGGTAGAAGCGGGAGTTGCGGCCCTCGCGGCGCGGGTGGTGCTTCTGGCGGTAGATCGCGAGGTAGACGATGCCGACCGTGCCGAGCACGCCGAGGATCTCGCCGAGCCACTCGTAGAGGAAGAAGTGGCCGATGACCGGGAGCTGGAACTCGGGGTCGAAGAGTTGGAAGTACGCCGTGAAGACCGCGGCGCCCAGCACGATGAAGGCCAGGTAGACGAACCAGTGCATCACGCCGACGACGCTCCACTGGAGCATCCGGGTGTGCAGGAACGTCTCCTTGACCATGGTCAGCGTGCGCTGGACCGGTTGGTCGGTGCGACCGGTGGTCGGCTGCCCGATCCGCACCGTGGCGACGATCGAGCGCACGGCCCTCACGGTCAGCACGACGGCGACGGCGGTCAGCGCCAGGGAGACGACGATGGCGAAGATCTGCATCGGAACGGGTGGCCCTTCCTCGACGGAGCACGTCCCGGGGCGGCCGTGACGTGCCCGCGAGCCTAGGGCCGAGCGAGCAGGACCGTCAGGCCCTCCGGGGGGTGAGAAGAATCCTACCGGTAGGTAACTTGATCCGGTCGTGTCGGCGTGGACACACCTCCTGCGGTCCCTGTCGTCGACCGCCGACGACGGGCCGGCGCCGCGCTCCGGCCAGGGGGTCGCCCGGGGCCGGGGTGGGCCCCAGGTCAGTCGACCGCTGGTCGCTCGGGGCGTGCTGCGGGGTGTCCGCCCAGGCGTCGGGTGAGCAGGTCGGCGGTGCGGCCGACCTCGCGGGCGACCAGGGCGGGCGACACCTCGCCGGCGGGGTAGGTGACGGCCAGGCCGGCGACCGGGTGCCCGTTGTGGTCGAGGACGGCGGCGGCGGTGCTGGCCATGCCCGGGGTCACCTCGCCGTCCTCGGTGGCGTGGCCGCGCCGACGGGTCTCGACCAGCACCGCGCGCAGCTCGCCTAGCGTGCGGGGACCGCTGCCGTGGCGGTCGACGAAGGCGTCGGGCGAGGGGTAGAGCGCCCGCACCTGCGCGGCCGGCAGACCCGCCAGCACGGCCCGCCCGCTCGCGGTCAGGTGGGCGGGCAGGCGCACGCCCACGTCGGTGACCAGCGGCGGGCGGCCCGGGGCGCGCTCCTCGACGACGTAGAGCACGTCACGACCGTGCAGCACGGCGAGGTGGGCGGTCTGGCCGACGCGGTCGACCAGCGCGGCGAGCGCCCGTCGCGACAGGCGCTGCAGCGGCTCCTGGCGGGAGTAGCCGCTGCCGACCTCGAAGGCCGCGACGCCCAGGCCGTAGCGGTGCTCCTCGGCCAGGTGCGTCACGAACCCCTCGGCGATCATCGCCGCGAGCAGGTGGTACGCCGTGCTGCGCGGCAGCCCGACCTCCCGCGCGATCCGCTCGAGCGGCACGGGGTCGGGCTGGGTCGCCAGGAAGCGCAGCACCCGCAGCGCGCGGGTCGCCGCCGGCACCTGCGACCCGCCGGTGGCGGTCGTCGGCTGCCTCGGCTCGTCCACCCCGGCAGCCTCTCAGACCCGGGCGGCCGCATGGTGCTGTGGCGGGCGCCGCGGTCGGGGCTCAGGGGGAGCGGTGGCGCCCCTGGCCGGCGTCGGGGCCGGCGGCGGGCTCGGTCTCGCCCACGGGGGCGGCGCGGCGGCCGGGGGCGGGCTGGGTGCCGGGCTCGACCGGGGCCATGCCGGGCTGGTCGGAGGCCTCCGGCTTCGGCGGGAAGGCCGGTGCGGTGGCGGAGGTCGCGGAGGCCTCCGTGGTCGCGGGGGCGCCGGTGGCCGTGCCGGCTGCGGGGGTGGCGCCCGCCGGCTCGCCGGGCAGGTCGGTGGGGCTGCCGGTCACGGGCGCCGGGGTGGCGGCCCGGTCGGGGTCGAGCTGGTCGGCCTCGCGCAGGGCGTCCTCCTGGTGGGCCTCGGCGACGGTGGCCTCGTGGCGGGCGGCCTCGGCGCGCTCGCGGGCGCGGTCGGCCTGCATCTGCGCGACGCGGGCCTCCTCCTCGGCGGCCTCCGCCCGCTGGCGGGCCTCGGCGATGGAGCCGCCCTGACGCTGGGCCTGGCCGCGCAGCTGGCCGGCCTGCTCGAGGCGGACCTCCTGGAGCCGGGCGTTGCGGCGCCCGACGAGCACGACGGTGGCCACGACGGCGGCCAGCACGAGCACGGCCAGGACGACGACGACGGTGATGGTGGTCATGGGACTCCTCGGGTTGAACCCTCGACCCTGCCCCTCCCCGGACCCCCGCGGCTTCACCCGCCCGGGTCCCCTGCGCTCATCCCTCGCGCCGGGCGCCGCCTCAGCGCAGGGCGCGCTCCCCCCGCACCGGCACGAGGGCGACCGCGGCCAGCGGGCAGAGGGCGGCCAGGGCGAAGGCGGCGGCGTACCCCGCCTGCGCCACGAGCAGGCCGGCGACGGGCGGGACGGCGGAGGCGGCGAGGTACTGCGCGGTGTTCTGCGCACCCAGCGCCCGCCCCGACCAGAACGGCCCGGCCCGCTCGGCGACGGCGGTGAAGGCCAGGCCGTTGTCGGCGACCGTGACCACGGTGGCGAGCACCACCAGCGGCACGGCCACGGCCGCGTCGAGCCCGGCGGCGAGGCCGAGGGCGGCCATGGAGAGCCCCGCCGCCACCGTGACCCAGCGCAGCGGGCGGATCCGGCTCCCGACGACGTCGCTGAGCTGTCCGACCGCCACCCGCCCGAGCGCCCCGAGCAGCTGGGAGACGGCGACGAGCGTGCCCGCCGCGGCCGCCGACCAGCCGCGGTCCTGCACGAGCCAGACGAGGGCGAAGGTCCACACGAGGAACTGCGGCACGACCAGGAGCACCGACACGGCGTGCACGCGGGCCAGGAAGCCGTCCTCGCGGTAGGGGTTGGGGGCGCTGCCCTCGCGACGCTCGGGCCGCGGCGGGTCGACGACCACCGCGGCGACCAGGGCGGCGGCCAGCAGCGCGGCCGCGACGGGCACCCCGAGGGCCGCCGTGACGCCGCGGGTCTCGGCGACCACGGCGATGGTGACGGCCGCGATCCCGACCCCGGCCGGCTGGGCCATCTGCCGGATGCCCATGGCCAGGCCGCGACGGTGCGGCGGGAACCACCCGACGACCACCCGCCCGCTGGCCGAGGCGGTGCTCGCCGCGGCCGCCCCGGCCGCGGCCAGCGCCAGCGCCAGCGCGACCACACCGCCTCCGGCCATGGCGACGCCGCCGAGCGCGGCGGTGAGCACGAGCCCGACCAGCAGCGTGGCGCGCTCGCCGCGGGCGTCGGCCAGCGCCCCCCACGCCACCAGCGTCAGGGTGACGCCGAGCGTCGGTGCGGCGGCGACGAGACCGGCCTGGGCGAGGCTGAGCCCGCCGTCGGCGACGAGCACGGGGATGAGGAACGCGGGCCCGTGGATGGTGATGCCGGCCGCCGCCTGCGCCGTCGTCGAGGCCGCCAGCATGGCCCAGCGGCGGGCCGCGCCGACCTCGGTCGCCGGCCGGTTCGCGGTCGAGGGCGGGGTGGTCACCGGTCCAGTACAAGCCCCGCCGGGCCCGGACGCGCGCCGCGTCCCAGTCCGCGGCCGGGGCCGGTCCGCCCCGGAGCAGGGCCGGGTACGCCGACCGGCCCGGCCCCCTGCGTGAGGGGACCGGGCCGGTCGGGTGGGGACGGGTGCCGCGTGGCGCGGCGGTGGAGCGGCGGGCCGGTGGCGACCGCCGCGGCGGCTCAGCTGCCGAGCGGCTGGATGCGGAGCTTGGCCTCGCCGATGTTGACGACCGAGTCGACGTCGTCGCCGCCGGCCTCGAGCAGCGTGATGCGCAGCGCGACGACCTTCATGCCCCAGGCGGTCTTGCGCTTGAGGTTGAACTCCAGCTTGACCAGGCCGACGCCGGGGATCTCGATGGTCTCGGGCAGCTGGTCGAGCTCCTGGGCCTGACCGCCGGCGGTGATGCCGACGAACTTCGTGAAGCCGTTCTTGGTCACCTTGCTGCCCTTGCGGACCACGTTGACCTTGGCCTGGAGGCCCTCGATGACCAGGGCGTCGCCGCCGAGGGAGATCTTGGCGACGCCGGACTCCTCGGTGCCGCTCGCGCGGCCCTTGACCTGGTTGGCGCGCTGCTGGCTGTAGGCGCCGTCGACGACGACCTGGTCGGCCAGGTTGACGCTGGCGGCGCTCTTCTTCTTCAGCTCGCCGTCGGTGCCGGTGCACGGCATGATCGAGTTGACGGCGCGGCCGACCCGGATGAGGTCGCCGATGACGTCGGCGCGCACGGGGCTGGAGTTGCCGTTGAAGATCCCGGAGACCGCGCCACGCTCGAGCTTGGCGGCGCTGCGGGCGACCTTGACGGTGGTGTCGGTCGGGATGACGTGGATGAAGAGGGCGTTGGCGTAGGCCGTGGCGCCCTGGCGGTTCTTCTTCTCGATGCTCTTGCCCAGCGAGATGGTGGCCAGGCCGGGGATGGTGATCGGCTGGTCCGGGGTGGGCAGGGGCACGGTCTGCGCGGGCAGGCCGCCGGCGGGCTGGAGCTTGATGCCGAGGACCGAGGTGTTGGTGGCGGTCTTGAAGCCCTTGTCGGGTCCCGACTTGGTGTAGGTGACGCGCGAGGTGGCCGAGACCCCGGTGATCGACAGCGACCCGAGGGGGGTGTCGAGGATCGAGACGTCGGCGACGGAGTGCTTGGCCAGGGAGAACACCTTGTTCTTGCGCTGGCGGGTCTGCACGTCGGTGCGGACGCCCGAGATGGTGCCGAGGCCGGGCACGTTGACCTCGGCGATGTAGTTGTCGCGGGTCTTGCCGGCCTGGTTGGTGCACGCGATGGTGCTGAAGCCGGTGGTGCCGGAGTCGGCCGGGACCATGCCGCCCTCGACCAGGGTGCCGTAGCCGGTCGCGGTGAAGGCGAAGTTGGTGTTGGTGAGCTTGGCCGAGCTGTCACCGCCGGCGGCGGGGGCCGCCGTCGAGGTGGGGGCCATCATGAGGGCGGTCGAGGTCGCGACGGCGAGCGCCGTCGCGACGGGGACCAGGCGAGAACGCATAGAGACTCCTGCTGCTGAGGGGGAGGGCGCGCCGACCTCCCTCAGCCGGACGCGGGTAAGACACATCTCAGATGTGACTTCCGCCATTTATTCTGCACACCGAGGGGGTCCCGCGGGCTAGACCGCCTAAATTCGTGAGACTTGGATCCGATCCAGTGCGGTTGGCGCTCCGCGCGGGGCGACCAGAGCGCCCGATCGCCCTGGTGGCGCCGGTGCCGGCCGCCGTCTCGTCAGGTTGACAGGGCCTCCGTCGGGCCGACAGGTGGTCGAGACCACCGCGGTGGTGTCGTGCGGCGGCCCCGGCCGATTCGTCTCGGATCCGAGACAGTGGCGGTCGGCCGGCCCTGTCGGCGACCCGGCCGGCTGCCGAGACTGGGCCCATGGACACCGTCACCGACCCCAGCACCGACCACCGGAGCCACGACGCCGAGCGGGCCGCCGGCGACCACGGCGCGGCCGTGGTCGTCGGCACCGGTCCGGTCACCCCCGCCGAGGTCGTGGCCGTCGCCCGCGATGGCGCCCCCGTCGTGCTCGCTCCCGAGGCCCGCAGCGCCATCGGCTCCGCCCGCGAGGTGGTGGAGCTGCTGGCGGCCGGCGACGTGCCGGCGTACGGCGTGAGCACCGGCTTCGGGGCGCTCGCGACCCGCCACATCCCGGTCGCGCAGCGGGCGCAGCTGCAGCGCTCCCTGGTGCGCAGCCACGCCGCGGGCTCGGGGCCGGAGGTCGAGGTGGAGGTGACCCGCGCGCTCATGCTGCTGCGGCTCTCGACCCTGGCCACCGGGCGCACCGGGGTCAGGCTCGAGACCGCGGAGCTGCTCGCGGCGCTGCTGACCCACCGGATCACGCCGGTGGTGCACGAGCACGGGTCGCTGGGCTGCTCCGGCGACCTCGCGCCGCTGTCGCACTGCGCGCTGGCCCTCATGGGCGAGGGGCCCGTGCGCGACGCCGAGGGGGTGCTGCGCCCGGCCGCCGAGGCGCTGGCCGCGGCCGGGCTGCGACCCGTCGAGCTGGCCGAGAAGGAGGGCCTGGCCCTCATCAACGGCACCGACGGCATGCTCGGCATGCTGGTGATGGCGATCGCCGACCTGCGCCGCCTGCTGCGCACCGCCGACGTGGCCGCCGCGATGTCGGTGGAGGGCCAGCTCGGCACCGACCGGGTCTTCGCCGCCGCGCTGCAGGCCCTGCGCCCCCACCCGGGGCAGGGCGCCTCGGCCGCCAACCTGGTCGCGCTGCTCGCCGACTCCCCGCTGATGGACTCCCACCGCGGCCCGGAGTGCCACCGCGTGCAGGACGCCTACTCGCTGCGCTGCTCGCCGCAGGTGCACGGCGCCGCCCGCGACACCGTCGACCACGCCGCGCGGGTGGCCGAGGTGGAGCTGGCCTCGGCCGTCGACAACCCGGTCGTGCTCGGCGACACCGTGGAGTCCAACGGCAACTTCCACGGCGCCCCGGTCGCCTACGTGCTCGACTTCCTGGCCATCGTGGCCGCCGACGTCGCCTCGATCAGCGAGCGGCGCACCGACCGCTTCCTCGACCGGGCGCGCAGCCACGGGCTCCCGCCCTTCCTCGCCCACGACCCCGGGGTCGACAGCGGGCTGATGATCGCGCAGTACACGCAGGCCGCGATCGTCTCCGAGCTCAAGCGGCTCGCCGCGCCGGCCTCGGTCGACTCGATCCCGAGCTCGGCGATGCAGGAGGACCACGTGTCGATGGGCTGGGGCGCCGCCCGCAAGCTGCGCCGCGCCGTCGACGGCCTGACCCGCGTGGTGGCGATCGAGGTGATGACCGCGGCCCGCGCCCTCGACCTGCGCTCCACCACCGGCGACACCGCGGGCCTCGCGCCCTCCCCGGCCACCGGCGCCGTCATGCGGCTGCTGCGCGAGCACGGTCTCGACGGCCCCGGCCCCGACCGCCACCTCGCCCCGGAGATCGAGGTCGCCGTCGGTCTCGTGGCCTCGGGCGCCGTCGTGGCCGCCGCCGAGTCGGTCACCGGAGCGCTGCGATGAGCGGGGACGTCCGCACGCCCGCCGGTGCCGCGAGCGCGGGTGCCGCGAGCGGCGAGGCCGGGGGCGGCAACCCGCGGCTGCCGATCCGGGCCGCGCGCGGCACGACGCTGACCGCGCGGTCGTGGCAGACCGAGGCCGCGCTGCGGATGCTGATGAACAACCTCGACCCCGACAACGCCGAGCGGCCCGAGGACCTCGTCGTCTACGGCGGCACCGGCCGCGCCGCCCGCAGCTGGGAGGCCTACGACGCCCTGGTGCGGACCCTCACCACCCTCGGCGACGACGAGACGATGCTCGTGCAGAGCGGCAAGCCGGTGGGGGTGATGCGCACGCACACGTGGGCGCCGCGCGTGCTGATCGCCAACTCCCACCTCGTCGGAGACTGGGCCACCTGGGAGGAGTTCCGTCGCCTGGAGGACCTGGGGCTGACGATGTACGGCCAGATGACGGCCGGGTCGTGGATCTACATCGGCACCCAGGGGATCCTCCAGGGCACCTTCGAGACCTTCGCCGCCGTGGCCAACAAGATCGGGGGCGGCACCCTGGCCGGCACCATCACCCTCACCGCCGGGCTCGGCGGCATGGGCGGGGCGCAGCCGCTGGCGGTGACCATGAACGACGGCGTGGCGCTGTGCGTCGAGGTCGACCAGGCGCGCATCACCCGGCGCCTGGAGCACCGCTACCTCGACGTGCAGGCCGACTCCCTCGAGCACGCGCTCGCCCTCGCCGTCGAGGCCCGTGACGCCCGGCGGCCGCTGTCGATCGGCGTGCTCGGCAACGCGGCCGAGGTCGTCCCCGCGCTGCTCGCGCAGGGTGCGCCGATCGACGTCGTCACCGACCAGACCTCCGCCCACGACCCGCTGTCCTACCTCCCCGTCGGCGTGGACCCCGCGGCCTGGCGCGAGGAGGCCGCCCGCGACCCCGAGGGCTTCACGCTGCGTGCCCGGGAGTCGATGGCCGCGCACGTCGCGGCCATGGTCGGCTTCCAGGACGCCGGCGCCGAGGTCTTCGACTACGGCAACTCGATCCGCGACGAGGCCCGCAAGGGCGGCTGCGAGCGCGCCTTCGCCTTCCCCGGCTTCGTGCCGGCCTACATCCGGCCGCAGTTCTGCGAGGGTCGCGGGCCCTTCCGGTGGGCCGCGCTCTCCGGCGACCCGGCCGACATCGCCGCGACCGACCGCGCCGTGCTCGAGCTCTTCCCCGCCGAGGAGAGCGCCGCCAACGCCCGGCTCCACCGCTGGATCGCGATGGCGCAGGAGCGGGTGCAGTTCCAGGGCCTCCCGGCCCGGATCTGCTGGCTGGGCCAGGGCGAGCGGGCCCGCGCGGGCCGGCGCTTCAACGAGATGGTGGCCTCCGGGGAGCTCTCGGCGCCGGTGGTCATCGGCCGCGACCACCTCGACTGCGGCTCGGTGGCCTCGCCCTACCGCGAGACCGAGGCGATGCTCGACGGCTCCGACGCCATCGCCGACTGGGCCTTGCTCAACGCATTGGTCAGCACCGCCTCCGGTGCGTCGTGGGTCTCGCTCCACCACGGTGGCGGTGTCGGCATGGGCCGCTCGATCCACGCCGGCCAGGTGTGCGTGGCCGACGGCACCCCGCTGGCCGCCGAGAAGCTCGAGCGGGTGCTGACCAACGACCCGGCCATGGGCGTCATCCGCCACGTCGACGCGGGCTACTCCCGCGCCGGCGAGGTCGCCGCCGAGCGGGGCGTCACGGTGCCGATGGAGCCGGTCGTCCGCGACTGAGGCCCTCGGAGTCGTGGGCGGAGTCGTCGGTGGAGTCGCGGCCGGAGTCGCGGCCGGAGTCGCGGCCGGAGTCGCGGGCCGCCGTACGCCGCTCCCACGCGCTGCAGCCGACCGCGACGGCGAGGGCGAGCGCCGCGCCGGCGAGGGTGTCGACGACGTAGTGCTCGCCGCCGTGGACGAGCGCCACGCACATCGCCAGCGGGTAGGCCAGGAGCAGCCACCGCCACCGCGAGCGCAGTCGCCCGAGCGCGAAGAAGGCCACCAGAAAGGCGGTGCCGGCGTGCAGGGAGGGCATGGCGGCGACCTTGTTGGACATGCCGAGCAGCACCATGCTCTGCCGGTGGAGCCCGAGCTCCGACCAGCCGCGGCCGCTGATCCGCTCCACCGGGGGCAGCGCGCCGAGGTCGGCGGCCATCCAGGGCGGCGCCATGGGGTAGAGGGCGTACACGACCAACCCGCACAGGTTGAGCACCACCAGCCGCCGCATCCAGGCCAGCCACACGACGCGGTCGCGCAGCCACAGCACCCCGGCGAGCACCAGGGCGAGGAGGAAGTGCGAGGCGTAGACGGTGGTGAGCGCGACGTCCCACCACCGCGGCGCGCCGTCGGGGTCGCACGGCACCCCGCACAGCTCGCGCTGCAGCCACACCGTCGGCACCGTGCCTCCGCCGAGCCAGGCGTCGAGGCGCACGGGGGTCTCGACGTGCACCGGCACGCCGGTCTGGTCGGCCAGGCCCCGCAGGAGCCAGTAGACGACCAGCAGCAGCACCGGGCGCCACCAGTCGCGGGCGAAGTCCCAGCGGCGCGCGGGCGGGGCGTCGGCGTGCCAGGCCAGCGCGACCAGCCAGAGCCACAGCGCCACGCCGACGGTGTCGTTGGGGATGCCGACGAGCGCGACCCACACCGCCAGCAGGGCGGCCACCGCGGCGAGGGCCCGGGCGCGCGCCACGGGGCGGGTCGGCGGGAAGGGCGCGAGGTCGCGCGGGAGCCCGTCGGTGCGACCGGTGAGCGGCGACCTCACCGGCGCACCTCGAGCACCGTGTAGCCCGCGACCACGGCGACCTCGCGGTAGTGGGCGGCCACCGCGGGCTCGGCCGCGTCGGGGTCGACGCCCCAGGTGAGGAGGGAGCGACCGGCGACCACCAGCCAGGTCGGGCGCCGCGGGCCCTCCAGCACCGCGGCGAGCTCGCGCAGGTCGGGGTCGGAGACGCGCACCGGCAGGCTCCACAGCTGCTCGTAGGGACTCGACATCCCCGCCGCCCACAGCACGTTGGGCTCCCCGAAGGCCACCACCGCGGTGTCGCCCGGTCGGCCGTGGTCGACCAGCCACGCCGACACCTCGAGCTCGGAGCGCTCGATCGGGTGCACCCCCACCCACCCGACCGCGACCGCGGCCGACAGGGCCGTGCCGGCGTACGCCGCGACCAGCGCGCGCCGCCGCCAGCCGGGAGACCGGGGCGGGGTGCGTGCGGCCAGGGCGGCGACGAGCACGATGCCGGGCACCAGGCCGGTCAGGTAGTGCAGCCAGTAGCTGCCCCCCAGCGCCACCCCCACGCACTCCCAGGCCAGCACGGCGGCGGCGGCCCAGCGCAGGTCGAGCCGGTCGGGCCCGAGGGGCACCGCGCGGCGCAAGGACGGCGCGAGGGCGGCCAGCAGCAGCGGGGCGCCGCTGGCGAGCAGCGCCACGAGCATCACCACGAACCGGTCGGCCGACGACGGTGGGTCGGCTGTGGCGATGACCCGGCCCGCCTGGCTGCGGAAGGTCACGACGGCCCGCCACAGCTCGACCGGTCCGGTGCCGCGGGCCGCCGCACCGACCAGCGCGAGGACGAGGGCCGCGAGGCCGCCGGCGACCGCGCCGGCCAGCAGTGGCCGGAGCCGCTCGGCGCCGCGACGGGCGAGGAGCCCGGTGACGGCCAGGGCGGCGAGGAGCACGCCGGCGTCCAGGAGGTTCTGCTTCGTGAGCGCGGCGGCCACGGCGGCCGCGCCGGCCAGGGCGCCCAGGAGGGCGGCCCGCCGTGCGTCGGGCGCGGTGAGCGCTGCGAGGGTCGCGGCCGTGCCGGCCAGCAGGAAGGGCACGCCCAGGATCTCCGCGTCGACCACCGTGCCACCGAAGAGCGGGGTGGCCGTCAGCGCGGCCGCCGCACCGGCCGCCATCAGCGGCCCCCTGCGGGTGCCGGGTGCGGCGATCCGCCCGACGAGGCCGGCCAGCAGCACGCAGGCCACCACCGCCAGCGCGCCGAGCAGCCGCAGCCCGACGAGACCGCCGAGGTGTTCGGCCGCCGCCACCAGGGCGAGCAGCACCGGCGGGCGGTCGACGAAGTAGTCGCCGTAGACCGACGAGCCCGGCGCCCACTGCGCCGCCACCAGCAGCAGACCGCCCTCGTCGGGCCCGACGTCGCGGCCGACGAAGGGCAGCCAGCCCAGGGTCGCCGCCGCCGCCATCGCGACCACCAGCGGCCAGGTGCGGCCGGACGCGCTCGCGGGGGGTCGCTGCACGTCGGGTGCGGGGCGGGGCGCGACCGGACCGGGGGACATGGCGTCAGTGTGCGCCGCGCGGCGCCGGGCCGTCAGGGGCGAGCACGGATCGGCGTGTGGTCTGCGTCTCTGCGGGGGTGGCGGGGGTGACGGGGGGTGGCGGAGGTGGTCGCGGCGGGAGGCGTGCGGCGGCGAGGGCCCGGGGATCTCCGGGGTGGGGTGGTTCCGAGACTGTGAGGACCGTGTTGCAGCCCCGTCGATGACGGGCCTGTGGTCTGGCGGCTGCGGGCGTGAACCGTCTCGTGACTGGTCCCGTGCCGTCGACCGACGTGTCCGCTGGTGGTCGCCGGCCCCGGCACCGATCGGAGGTGCCGGCCTGATCAGGAGTTCGACCGATCGGGCTTCTCGCTGGGATCGATCCGCCGAGCAGCCTGGTGACCGGCCCGTGGGTCGGCCCGGGGGCGGCGTCGGTGAGTGGCGGCAGACGACACCTGTGGCGGCCGTCGACCCGTCGTACGCCGCCACTTCTCGGGCGGGCCGGCCGGGGATCCGAGGCGGCCCCGCGTGGCGGGGTCGGTGGTGGCGGCGCTCGTGGTGGCCGCCTGTGGGGCGAGTGGCGGGAGACAACACCTGCGGCGGCCGTCGACCCGTCGTACGCCGCCACTTCTCGGGCGGGCCGGCCCGGGACCCGAGGCGGCCCCGCGTTGCGGGGCCGGTGGTGGCGGCGCTCGTGGTGACCGACTGTGCGTAGTGGCGGGAGACGACACCTGCGGCGGCCGTCGACCCGTCGTACGCCGCCACTTCTCTGGCGGGCCGGCCGGGGATCCGAGGCGGCCCCGCGTGGCCGGTCGGTGGTGGCGGCGCTCGCGGTGACCGACCGTGCGTGGCTGGGTGCCCGACACCTCCGACGACGACTCGCACCCGGACCGGGGCACGAGGTGACGACCCGGAGGAGCGTCGGTCGCTGGGGTGGTGTCGAGACGGTCGCTGGCGCTCCCTGCTCGACCACCGGGGCGGGTGACGCTGCCCGCTCAACCAGCGTGGGGGCGGGGCGAGTCGAGGACGAGGGTGATCGGGCCGTCGTTGACGGAGGTGACGGCCATGTCGGCGCCGAAGACGCCGCGGGCGACCTCGGCGCCGAGACGCTCGAGCTCGGCACAGACCGCGTCGTAGAGCGGCTCGCTGACCGGGCCGGGAGCGGCCGCGTGCCAGGTGGGCCGGCGACCCTTGCGCGCGTCGCCGTAGAGCGTGAACTGGCTGACGACCAGCACCGGGGCCCCGGCCTCGGAGGCGGAGACCTCGCCGCGCAGCAGCCGCAGCTCCCACACCTTGCGGGCCACCCAGGCCACGTCGGCGGGCCCGTCGTCGTGGGTGACGCCGAGGTAGACCAGCAGGCCCGGCCGCTCGATCGCCCCCACCACCGCGGGGCCGTCGACCCCCGCCACCTCGACGCGCGCCGACGTCACCCGCTGCACCACCGCTCTCACGCGTCCCATCATCGCTGCCCGCGTCGGCCGCCGCGCCGGCCGCCACGTCGGGCGCCCGGGAGCGCGCCATGATGGCGGCGTGCCCGACCCCGCGTCCCGACCCGAGCCCGAGGTGGACCAGGAGGCCGCGGAGGCCACCGAGGCCGCGCGGCTCTTCGCGCGGGTGCCGCTGGGCCACAGCACCGTGCGCTACGCCGGGCGCACCTGGTCGCTGACCCGCAGCGAGCAGGTCGGCGGCCGCTCGCAGAAGGTGTGGGCCGAGGAGCGCGGCGGCACGGCGGTGGTGAGCGCCAACCTCTACTCGCCCGGCGACGGCGTCGACCGCTTCCGCCCGTGCGAGATGCCGGCGGCGGTGGTGCTGGACTTCCTCGCCGGCTGGGAGCCAACCTGAGGCGTGGCCCACCCGCCGATGTTCGACGACGACGACCCCGCCCTGCTGCAGCTGCGCACGCTCGCGCTGGCCCTGCCCGACGCCGCGACGAAGGTCTCCCACGGCCGCCCCGCCTTCTTCGCCGCCCCGCGCGGCAAGGTCTTCGCCTACTACGGCGGCTCCCGGCGCGTCGACGGCGCCTGGGTGCAGCACCCCCGCTGCGTGGTGGTGCTGCTCGAGCCCGGCGAGCGCGAGGCCGTGCTGGACGACCCCCGCTCGTTCGTGCCGGCCTACCTGGGTCCCTCGGGCTGGGTCGGCCTCGACCTCGCCGCACCCGGGTCGCCGGGGTGGGAGGAGCAATGGGCCGAGGTGGCCGAGCTGGTCGACGCGTCCTACCGGCGCACCGCGGGCCCGCGGCGGGTGGCCCGGCTCGACGCGGGCGAGCGGCACGAGGGCTGAGGCCCGCGCCCCGCGCGGCGCGCCCCCGACGGGCGGGGGGGAGGGCAGGATGGCGCCGTGACGAGACGCGGACTGGTCCTGGGCGGCGGCGGCATCACCGGGATCGCCTGGGAGACCGGCCTGCTCGCCGGCCTGGCCGAGGCGGGGGTCGACCTGACCGTCGCCGACCGGGTCGTCGGCACGTCGGCGGGCTCCATCGTGGGGGCGCAGGTCACCAGCGGCGTCGGCCTCGAGGAGCTCTACCGCCGTCAGCTGCTGCCCCCCACCGACACCGACCCGCCGGCGCGGATCGGGGTGGGCGTGGTGGCGCAGTTCGCGCTGGGGCTGCTGGCCTCGCGCGGCGACGTCGAGCGCTTCGGCCGGGTGCTGGGGCGGCGCGCCGTACGCCTGGCGGCCGCGGGGCGCACCCCCAGCGTCGAGGAGCGCTACGCGCAGGTGCGACGCCGCCTCACCAGCACCACCTGGCCCGAGCGCGACCTCGTCGTGACCGCCGTCGAGGTCGCCACCGGGGAGCTGGTGCGCTTCGGGCCCGGCGGCGACGTGGGCCTCGAGGACGCCGTCAACGCCAGCTGCGCCGTGCCGTGCGTCTACCCGCCCATCCCGATCCTGGGGCGCACCTACGTCGACGGCGGCGTGCGCTCGGGCACCAACGCCGACCTCGCGGAGGGCTGCGACCCCGTGGTCGTGCTCGCCCCCGCCGACCGGGGCGTCGGGCCACTGCGCAGCGCGCGCCAGCAGCTCACCGACCTGGGCGTGGCCCACCTGGTGATCACGCCCGACGCCGACGCCCGGGCGGCCATCGGCCGCAACGTGCTCGACCCCGCGGCGCGCCCGCCCTCGGCCCGCGCCGGGCACGCCCAGGCCGCCGCGTGGGTCGACCGGGTGCGCGACCTCTGGGGCTGACCGGCTGCGCCGCGCCACACGACGACGACCCCCGACCGAGGGCCGGGGGTCGTCGTGCGGCGCGGTCGTGCCGCGGTCGTGCTGGTCGCCGAGCGGGGGTCAGAAGACCCGCCGTCGGGTGCCTCCGATCGGCACGAGGTTCAGGACCAGACCGACGACCAGCAGGATGATGCCGATCGTCGTCAGCAGCGGGATGGACGCGAAGATGCCGATGAGCAGCAGGATAAGTCCGATGAGGACCATGTGAGACTCCCTCCAGAGTGTGGAGTCCCAGGTCTACTCCTCGACCACTGTGACGGCGCTCACCTCTGGGGGTGACCGTGCATCGTCGTCCCAGGTCAGGCGGCCGCCGAGCGGCTCACGGCCGGGTCACGAGCGGTGCGGCGGCGCCGCTGCGCGCGTCGAGAACGTACGGCGTCGTGGTGGCGACCGCCCGCAGGCCGAGCCGCTCGAGGATCGGACGGGAGTGGGGCGAGGTGTCGAGGCGCACGTAGCGGTGGCCGCGGTCGCGGGCCAGCGCGGCGCGGTGCGCGACCGTCGCCCGGTAGAGCCCACGGCGCCGCCACTGCGGCAGCGTCGAGCCGCCCCACATGCTGGCGAAGTCGGTGCCGCGGGTGTAGCGCAGCCACCCGGCGCACAGCACCGGTCCCGTGGGCGACTCCTCCGCCACGACGACGTCGACCGCGTCGGGGTCGGCGCGCACCTCGGCGGCGAGCGAGCCGTCGTCGCGGCCCTCGCCCCAGATCGTGCGCAGGAGGTCGTCGACCCGCGCGAGGTCCTCCTCGCTGCTCACCTGCCGCAGGGCGACGCCGTCGGGAAGCGCGACGTCGTGGACCAGCCCGGCGACCTCGCCGAGCAGCAGCGTCTCCTCGTCCTCGGCGACGAAGCCCGCCGCGACGAGCCGGTCGGCGAGGTCGGCGGGGGAGTCGTAGGAGTAGGTCTTCCACTCCACCTGCTCCCCGCGCCCGGAGAAGAACGCCACCTGCCGCGCGATCCAGTGGTCGGGGTCCGCGCCGAGACCCTCCGGGCACTCGACCATGCAGTACGACGACCCGGGCGTCGCCGGGTAGCGGCGACGCACCGGGCCGTCGCTGTCGAGGACGATGCCGGGTGCGGGCTCGTCCTCCCGCCCGGCGAGGCGGATGCTGGTGTGGAACGCGTCGAGGAGGCTCACGCCCCCATCAGACCACCGCCGGGATCACCGCCGGGGTCACTGCAGCGCGGTGATCGCCTCGTGGATGCGCAGCGTGCGGGTCGCGGACTCGACGTGGAGGTTCTCCACCATCTTGCCGCGGTAGGTCACCACGCCCGAGCCCCGACCGTCCTCCCACGCCTGGAGCACGCCGCGGGCGTCCTCGACCGCCTCGGGGCTCGGGGCGAAGGCGGTGTTGGCGCCCTCGACCTGGCCGGGGTGGATGAGGGTCTTGCCGTCGAAGCCCAGCTCGCGGCCCTGGCGGCACTCGGCGAGGAACCCGTCGGCGTCCTTCACGTCGTTGTAGACCCCGTCGAGGATCGCGACGCCGGCGGCCCGGGCGGCCAGCAGCGACAGCGACAGCGAGGTGAGCAGCGGCGCGCGGCCGGGCACGTGCTCGGCGTAGAGCTCCTTGACCAGGTCGTTGGTGCCCATCACCAGCACCGCGAGCCGGTCGGAGGCGGCGGCGATCTCGCGCACGTCGAGGATGGCCTGCGGGGTCTCGACCATGGCCCACAGCCGGGTGTGGTCGGGGGCGCCGGCATTCTCCAGGGCGGCGACCAGGGCGCGGACCTCGGCGGCGCTGCCGACCTTCGGCACCACGACGCCGGCGGGGCCGGCCTGGGCGGCGGCCACGAGGTCGGCGTCGTGCCACTCGGTGCCGAGGCCGTTGACGCGGATGGTCACGGTGCGCCGGCCGTACTCGCCCGACGCCACGGCGGCCGCGGCCGCCTCGCGCGCCGCGGGCTTGGCGTCGGGGGCGACGGCGTCCTCGAGGTCGAGGATGAGCCCGTCGCACGGCAGCGACTTGGCCTTCTCCAGGGCCCGCTCGTTGGAGCTGGGCATGTAGAGCACCGAGCGCAGCGGGGTGTGCGCGGGGGTCTCGGGCGCGGTGGGGTGCTCGGTCATCTCAGTCCTCCGACCCGGCGGCGGCGTACTGCTCGGCGAGCTCGGGGTCGATGGCGGCCAGCTGCTCGGCCAGCTCCACCATGACCAGGCACTGCTTGAGGGAGGCGTCGTCCTCCATCTTGCCGTCGAGCATCACCGCGCCCGTGCCGTCGCCCATGGCCGCGACCACGCGCCGGGCGTGCGCGACGTCCTCGACCGACGGGCTGAAGACCCGGTGGGCGATGGCGATCTGCTTGGGGTGCAGGCTCCACGTGCCGACGCAGCCGAGCAGGAAGGCGTTGCGGAACTGGTCCTCGCACGCCACGACGTCGGCGATGTCGCCGAAGGGGCCGTAGTAGGGGTAGATGCCGTGCATCGCGCAGGCGTCGACCATGCGGGCGATGGTGTAGTGCCACAGGTCCTGCTGGAAGACCGAGCGCGGGGCCTCGATCTCGGCGACGCCGAGCTCGTTGCGGGGAGGGTCCTGGCGCACGAGGTAGCCGGGGTGCCCGCCGCCGACGCGGGTGGTCTTCATGCGGCGGTCGGCGGCCAGGTCGGCCGGGCCCAGGCTGAGGCCCTGCATGCGCGGGCTCGCGCCGCAGATCTCCTCGACGTTGGCCATGCCGCGCGCGGTCTCGAGGATGGCGTGCACCAGGATCGGCCGGTCGAGACCGGCCTTGGCCTCGAGCTGGGCCAGCAGGCGGTCGACGTAGTGGATGTCCTCGGCGCCCTGCACCTTCGGCACCATGACCACGTCGAGCGTGTGGCCGATCGCCGGCACCAGCGTGGTGAGGTCGTCGAGGGCCCACGGGCTGTCGAGGGAGTTGATGCGCGTCCACAGCTGCGTGGGGCTGTCGGGCCCGCCGAGACCCTCGGTCTCCTGGCCGATCCGCACGAGGCCCTCGCGCGCGGCCACCTTGTTGTCGGCCTTGACCGCGTCCTCGAGGTTGCCCAGCAGGACGTCGACGCCGCCGACCATCTGCGGGATCTTGGCCGCCATCTTCGCGTTGCTCGGGTCGAAGAAGTGGATCGCCCGGCTGGGGCGGGCCGGGATGTCGGTGGGCGGGGTGGGCGCACCCACCGCGAGGGGCCGGAAGAAGTCCTTGCTGGGTCGCATGCGCGCGAACGTAGCAGCGCGCGGTTACCGGCGGGTATGACCGATCTCTCGCCGGACGTCGGCCCCGCGCGCCGCGTCGGCGCCGGGCCGCCGCCGCGTCATCGCGAGGTGCTGCTGCGGCCCGCGGCCAGGCGCTGCCGGGCGGTCCGGGTGCGCTCGTCGACGGGTGCGGAGCCGGTGGCCGCGGCCAGGCCGAAGCGGGGCATGTCGACGTAGACGGCCTCGCGCTCGCCCGGGTGGCTGACGTAGGTCTCGTGGAAGACGCCGACCGCCCGGCCACCGGCGGCGGCGCGCCGCTGGAAGCGCCGCCAGGCGGCGAGGTGGGGGGCGTCGCGGTCGGCGGCGAAGCGCTGGAGGTGGTCAGGGCTGCGCCAGTAGCTCACCACCAGCATGGTGCGGCCCGCCCAGAGGTGGTGCCCGAGCAGCCCGGCCTCGGGGTGCCGCTCGAGGTGGGTCAGCATGCGGGGCATGGCGAGGAAGACCGGCAGCCACCGGTGCACCTTCCACGGCTGGTTGAAGCGCATCCCGACGAGGAACACGGTGACGTCGTCCTCGCTGGGCGTCGTGTGACGGCCCTCCTGCAGGGATCCCATGGTCGACCTCCTGGTATGACACTGTTATAGAACAGTGTGATGCTAGGGTCCGCCCGTGGCAAGACCCCGTGTGTACGACGACCGGCTCCGCGGGGCGCTCGTCGCGGCCGCGGCGGCCTCGATCGCCGAGGGCGGGGTCGACGGCCTGTCGCTGCGGGCAGTCGCCGCGGCCGCGGGCACCTCGACCAACGCGGTCTACACCCTCTTCGGCGGCAAGGAGCACCTGGTGGCGGCCGTGCTGGAGGAGGCGAGCGAGGGGTTCGCGGCGGCGCAGCGGGCGGTCGGCGCCACCGACGACGCCCTGGCCGACCTCCTCGCGCTGGGGCACGCCTACCGCGACTGGGCGCTGGCGCACCCCGAGCTCTACACGGTGCTGATGGGTGGGCGCGTGCGCGCGGAGGGGCTGCGGGGTCGCCGCTGGGTGGAGGACCCCACCGCCGTGCCGCTGGTGACGGCGGTGCGGCGGGCCGGGTCTGCCGGTCTGCTGCGCTCCGACGACCCCGAGCAGGTGGCCGTCACCCTCTGGGCGGGGGTGCACGGGATGGTGAGCCTGGAGATCGCGCTGTGGGATGACCTCGGCCCCGCCGATCGCGCCCGACGGTTCGCTGACCACCTCGTCGCGCTGGCCTACCGGTGGTGCCCCTCGGTGTGGGACGAGGCAGGGCGGGGCGCCGCCGGGACGGGCGCACCCCCGCCCGGGTCGTCGTCCGGACCAGGCTAGGAGCCCGTGGCCCGCCGGCGACGCCACCAGCGGCGCCGCGGAGCGGGAGCCGCCGCGGCCTGGGCGGCGAGGGCCCGGCGCTGGGCCTCGCGCCGCTCCTCGCGGCGCGCGCGCCAGCCGGCGAGGGTGGCGTCGACGTCGCGCGGCATGGTGATGAGGGGCGGGCCGTCGGTGGGGGTGTAGCGGGCGTGCAGCACGCGGGCGTTGAAGTCCTCGACCGCCCGGCGGGCCTCGGCCTCCATCGTGAAGGTGTCGAGGCGCGCGTCGAGCTCGGCGTCCTCCTTGCGCAGGGCCAGGCTCGGCGGCAGCACCCCGGTGATCTGCTCGCGCTCGACGAGCTTCTTGACCCACCAGTCGGGGTCGTGGTCGGTGCCGAGGCCCTGGATCGGCTTGCCGGCGCCGGGCAGGTCGTCGAAGTCGCCGCGGGCCATGGCCACGCGGATCTGCTGGTCGACCCAGCTGGACTGGTGCTGGATGCGGGCGGCCGCCGCGCTCTGTCCGCTGCGCTTGCGCCGCTCGCGCTCGTCGGCGGCCTGGTCCCTGCGGGCCGCCCGGGTCTCGTCGGTCATGTGACCTCACCTCCGCGTCCCCCAGCCTACGGACCCCCCGGGGACGAGTCGTCTCGGATCCGAGACGCCTCGGCGGCCCGGTGCGTTGACCGGCCGCGCGGCGGCCGGTGGACTGGCTCGGTGCCGCTACCCGTCGTCGTCCCTGTCGGCGCCTTCGGCGCCGCCCGTGCCGGTGCCCCAGCGGCCGCGGTGGAGGACCTGCTCCAGGGGCCGGCGCCCACGGCGAGCCGGGGAGCCGGCGCTGCCGGTGTCGGCGACCCGGTGGCCCAGGGTGACGACCCCGATCGGGTCGACCTCGTCGGGCAGTCCGAACGCCTCGCGCAGCGCGGCCTCGCGCCCCGGGGGCACCCCGAAGAAGCAGGCCCCCAGGCCCTCGTCGACCGCGGTCTGGAGGATGAGCAGGCTGGCCATCGCGGCGTCCATGTGCCAGTAGGGCTTGGCCCAGCGCGCCTCCGCACGGTCCTCCCAGCCCTTGTCGGGCTCGGCGTAGCGGGCCAGGTAGGCCGCCTTGCTGCTGCACGGCACGATCACCACCGGCGCGGTCATCATGCCCGCCAGCCACGGGCCGGGGTCGTGCACGTCGTCGCTGGTGGCCTCCCAGAAGCGGCGCACGTCGGCGGGGTCCTCCAGCACCAGGAAGCCCCAGCCCTGGCTGTAGCCGGCGCTCGGTGCACGGGTCGCGTGCTCGATCGCGCGGGTCACCAGGGCCGGGTCGACCGGTCGGTCGCTGTAGCGGCGCACCATGCGGCGACGCCGCACCACGTCTCGGAACTCCACGGAGGTCACTGTGCCCGACACCCCCGCTGAGCGGCCCGCCGGCCGTCGTCCCGACTTCGAGGCGATGTGGCGCGACCTCGTGCCCGTCGGCCGCTCGGCGCGCACCGGCGGCTACCACCGGCGGCCGTGGGACGGCGCCGAGCGCGAGCTGCGCGCGTGGTTCCTGGAGCAGTGCGCGGGCCGCGGGCTCGACGTACGGGTCGACGGGCTGGGCAGCGTCGTGGCGTGGTGGCGCCCGGAGGGGGCGAGCGGTCCGGGCGTGCTGACCGGCTCGCACCTCGACTCCGTCGACGACGGCGGGGCCTACGACGGTCCGCTCGGCGTCGTCTCGGCCCTGGCCGCGCTCGACCGGCTGCGCGAGCGGGGTGCTCGGCCCGGTCGGCCGGTCGGGGTGTCGGTGTTCGCGGAGGAGGAGGGCTCGCGCTTCGGGCGGGCCTGCCTGGGCTCGCGGTGGGCCACCGGCAGGGCGGCGTGGGCCGACCTGCGCGAGCTCGTCGACCCCGACGGCGTGCGGCTGCCCGACGCGCTGGAGGCGGCCGGGCTGGGGCAGGGGCTCGAGGAGGGGCCGGGCGCAGGGTCGGGTGCCGGGTCGGGCGGAGGGCCGGGGGCCGGTCTGCTCGAGGGCGTCGGGACCTTCGTCGAGCTGCACGTCGAGCAGGGCCGGGCGCTGGTCGACCTCGACGCTCCGGTGGGCATGGCCCGGGGCATCTGGCCGCACGGGCGCTGGCGGCTCGACCTCGAGGGCCGCGCCGACCACGCCGGCACGACCCGCATGGAGGACCGCGCCGACCCGGTGCTGACGTTCGCGATGACCGCGCTCGCGGCCGGCAAGCAGGCGCGGTTGGCCGGGGCCCGCGCCACGATCGGGCGGGTCGAGGTGACGCCGGGGTCGACCAACGTCATCGCGTCGAGGGTCAGCGCCTGGCTCGACGCCCGCGCCGCGAGCGAGCCCGAGCTGGAGGCGCTGGTCGCCGCGATCACCGCCCAGGCCGCCGCCCGCGCCGAGCGCGACGGCACCTCGCTGGCCGTGCACCCCGAGTCGGTCTCGGGAGCGGTGGGCTTCGACCCGGCGCTGGTCGGGGTCCTCGACGCGGCCGCGCGCGGCTGGCCGGTGCTCGACACGCAGGCCGGCCACGACGCGGGCGTGCTCGCCGCGGCCGGCGTGCCGACGGCCATGATCTTCGTGCGCAACCCCACCGGCGTCTCGCACTCCCCGGCCGAGCACGCCGAGGTCGCCGACTGCCTCGCCGGCGTCGAGGCGCTGACCGACGCGCTCGAGGTGCTGGCGCGGTGAGCGGACTCGTCTTCGGCTCCGCGCCCGGCTCCGCGCCCGGCTCTGCGACCGGCCCTGCGACCGGCCCTGCGACCGGCGGCGCGCCCCGGGGGGCCACCCGCCCGGCCGGCGCCGGGAGCGGCGCGGCCACCACGGCGTACGTGCTGCGGCGGGCGTGGGTCGGCGGCGCCACCCGCGACGACGTCCTGGTGGAGGTGGCCGACGGTCGCTTCACGCGCGTGGAGCCGGGGGGAGCGGTGGGCGAGGGGCGCGCGGCGGTGGTGCTCGACGGCCTGGTGGTGCCCGGGCAGGCCAACGCCCACAGCCACGCCTTCCACCGCGCCCTGCGGGGGCGCACCCAGCGCGGCCGGGGCACGTTCTGGACCTGGCGCGAGCAGATGTACGCCGTCGCCGCGCGGCTGGACCCCGACTCCTACCACCGCCTCGCCCGGGCCGTCCTCGGGGAGATCGTCGCCTCGGGCGTGACGACCCTCGGCGAGTTCCACTACCTCCACCACCGACCCGACGGCACGCCCTACCCCGACCACGCGATGGAGCTCGCCCTCGTCGAGGCCGCCCGTGCGGTCGGACTGCGGCTGACCCTGCTCGACACCTGCTACCTCAGCAGCGGCTTCGGCGCCCCCGTCGAGGGCGTGCAGCGGCGGTGCAGCGACGGCTCCGCGCAGGCCTGGGCCGAGCGGCGCGCCGCGCTGGTCGAGCGGCTGGCCGGGGTCGACGACGTGGTCGTGGGCGCGGCGATCCACTCCGTGCGGGCGGTGCCCCGGGCCGACCTGCCGACCGTGGTGGCCGCGGCCGCCGGCGACCCGCTGCACGTGCACCTCTCCGAGCAGCCGGCCGAGAACGCCGCCTGCCTCGCCGCCTACGGCGTCACCCCGACCCGCCTGCTCGCCGACGCCGGCGCGCTCGGCCCCCGGACCACCGCGGTCCACGCCACCCACCTCACCGACGCCGACGTCGACCTGCTCGGCGGCTCCGGCACCCGCGTCTGCCCGTGCCCGACCACCGAGCGCGACCTCGGCGACGGCGTCGGCCCCGCGCGCCGTCTCGCCGACGCGGGAGCGGTCCTCTCGCTGGGCAGCGACAGCCACGCCGTGGTCGACCCGTGGGAGGAGATGCGCGCCCTGGAGCTCGACGAGCGGCTGACCTCGCGCCGCCGTGGTCACTGGAGCGCGGACGAGCTCCTCGCGGCCGGCACCGACCACGCCGGGCTCGGCTTCCCCGACGCCGGACGCCTCGAGGTCGGCGCCCGGGCCGACCTGGTCGTGCTCGACACGTCCTCCCCGCGCACGGCCGGCACCGGCGACGACGAGCACACCGCCGTCTTCGCCGCGAGCGCCGCCGACGTCCTCGCCGTCATGGTCGACGGTCGCTGGGTCGTCGGCCCCGCGGCCCCGGCCCCCGCCCAGCCCCTCGGCGCCGCCCTGGCCGCCGCGATCCAGGAGGTCCTGCCGTGACCGGCGGCCCGCACAGCCCCCTCACCCCGCCCGGTTTCACCCCAGCCATCCCGACCGGCCCGTCCGGTGCGGGCGGGGCCGCCGGGCCGACCACCCTGCTCACCGGCATTGGGGAGCTGGTGACCAACGACCCCGGGGACGACGACACGCTCGGGCTGCGCCACGACGCGGCGCTGCTGGTCGAGCGCGGACGGGTCGCGTGGGTGGGGCCGGCGGCGTCGGCACCGGCGGCCGACCTGCGCGTGGACCTGGGCGGGCGGGCCGTGCTGCCGGGCTTCGTCGACTCCCACTCCCACCTCGTGCACGCCGGCGACCGGGCCGCGGAGTTCGAGGCACGGATGGCCGGGCGTCCCTACGCCGCCGGCGGCATCCGCACCACGGTCGCCGCGACCCGTGCCGCCACCGACGAGCAGCTGACCGCCACGGTGGCGCGCCTGGTCGCGGAGATGCGTCGGCAGGGCACGACGACGCTGGAGACCAAGAGCGGCTACGGCCTGACCGTGCGCGACGAGGCGCGCTCGCTCGCGGTGGCGCGCCAGTTCACCGAGGAGACGACGTACCTGGGGGCCCACGTCGTGCCCGCCGAGCTCGCCGACGACCCGGCGGCCTACGTCGACCTCGTCACCGGGCCGATGCTCGAGGCAGCCGCGCCCCACGCCCGGTGGATCGACGTCTTCTGCGAGACCGGCGCCTTCGACGCCGACCAGGCCAGCGCGGTGCTCGCCGCGGGAGCGGCGGTCGGGCTGCGGGGGCGCCTGCACGCCAACCAGCTCGGACCCGGGCCCGGGGTGCTGCTGGCCGCCGAGCTCGGGCTGGCCGCCGTCGACCACTGCACCTACCTCACCGACGCCGACGTCGACGCGCTGCGCGAGACGGGCACGGTCGCGACCCTGCTGCCGGGCGTGGAGTTCTCCACCCGGCAGCCCTACCCCGACGCCCGCAGGCTGCTCGACGCCGGTGTGCGGGTGGCACTGGCCAGCGACTGCAACCCCGGCTCCAGCTTCACCAGCAGCATGGCCTTCTGCATCGCCCTGGCCGTGCGCGAGATGGGGCTCACCGCGGCTGAGGCCGTGCACGCGGCCACGGCGGTCGGGGCGGCCGCGCTCGACCGCGACGACGTCGGACGGCTCACCGTCGGGGCCCGCGCCGACCTCGTCGTGCTCGACGCGCCGAGCCACGTGCACCTGGCCTACCGGCCCGGGGTGCCCCTCGTGCAGGCGGTCTGGGTCGGTGGTCGGCAGGTGGTGTGAGCGGGCGGCCTGGGGCCCGGGCTGCGCCCGGCCCGTGCTGCGCCCGTCCCGTGCTGCGCCCGGCTCCGTGCCCGCGCCCGGCCCTGCGCCCCGCGCTCGCCCCTGCGCCCCGCGCTCGCCCCTGCGCCCCGCGCTCGCCCCTGCGCCCCGCGCTCGCCCCTGCGCCCCGCGCTCGCCCCTGCGCCCCGCGCTCGCCCCTGCGCCCCGCGCTCGCCCCTGCGCCCCGTGCCGGATCCTCGCGCATGACCGTGCCGAGGCGCGAGCCACGCCGCGTGGTCTGATGGGCCGGTGGACCTCCGCTGCGCCGCCGCCAGCCTCGCCGACGACGAGCCGCTCGCCGGCAGCGCGCCCACCGACCGTCGCTGGCTCTTCCTCGAGCAGCCCGGGCCGTGGGGGCGCAAGGCGCTCCGAGAGTCGCGCCTGCCCGAGTCCGCCCGCGCCCACCTGGCCGGCCTGCGCGACGTGCGCGTCCAGCTGCTCCGTCGCCCCGGCGCCCGGACGCCGCTGCCCGGCGAGGTCACACCGGCCCGTGTGGTCGTGGCCCACCTCGACGACGGGGAGGCGCCGCGGGTCTGGTCGGCCACGCTGCCCTCGGCCGACGCCGTCACCGGGGTCGACCCCCACGACCCCGAGGGCTCCGGGCTGCTGCCCCACCGCCACGACGCGGAGCCGCTGTGGCTGGTGTGCACCAACGGCTCGCGCGACCTGTGCTGCGCCGAGCTCGGTCGCCCGGTCGCCGCGGCGCTGGCCGCCCGCTGGCCCGAGGGCACCTGGGAGACCACCCACCTCGGCGGCCACCGTTTCTCCGGGACCCTGCTGGCCCTCCCCAGCGGACTGGCCCTCGGCCGGGTCGGCGCCGATGACGCCGTGGCGGTGGCCGAGGCCGTCGTGGCCGGTGCGCTCCCGCCCGGGCGCGTACGGGGGCGCGCCGGGCGGTCCGCGCCCGAGCAGGTCGCCGAGCTGGCGGCGCGCGAGCGGCTCGGGCTGGCCCACGACGTGCCGCTCGCGGTCAGCCGCGAGGAGCTCCCGCCGCTGCGTGTCGAGGGGCAGGCCGAAGCACAGGCCGACGCGCGGGCGGAAGCACAGGCGGAGGGACAGCGGGCGGTGCTGCGGGTCGTCGACCCCGCGGGTGCGTTCGCGGCGACTGTCCACCTGTCGTCCACGGTGGCAGCCCGCCTCGGGTCCTGCGGCGACGCCCGGGCCAAGCCGGCGACGAGCTGGCACGCCGACCACGTGCGGCTCGACCGCGGGGGAGAGACCTGCTGAGTCGACTCCAGGGGTGGTGGATCGTTCGTTCCGTCCGCGGATCCTCACCGCCGCGTTCCCACCGCCGCAGGCACGCCCGGCCCGCGCGCCGACCGAGCGTGCGTGGTGGCTCGGCTCCACGTGAGGCGCTCGCGGGTTGATCGAACGTTCGTTCAACGGGTTGGGGTGACTGGAGGGCTCCGCCCCTGGGGTCGCTGCCGGTCGGTGTCGTCTGTCGCTCCCGTTTCGCGGTGGAGTCGCTCCCGGGTTGATGGAACGTGCGTTCAACGTCTCGGCATGACTGGAGGGCTCCGCCCCTGGGGTCGCTGCCGGTCGGTGTCGTCTGTCGCTCCCGTTTCGCGGTGGAGTCGCTCCCGGGTTGATCGAACGTTCGTTCAACGTCTCGGCATGACCGGAGGGCTCCGCCCCTGGGTTCGCTGCTGGTCGGTGTCGTCTGTCGCTCCCGCTTCGAGGGCGCCGCTCACGCGTTGATCGAACGTTCGTTCAACCTGCGGACACCCACCGCGGACCGCCCGACGAGCGACCGGCGGCCACGAGGGGCGGCCGGCAGCGAGCCGGCCCGTGGAGAGGCGGCCGGTGGCGACCGGGTCTGTGGAGAGCCGGCGGCGCGCTGCGTCCGACCGTGCTGGGATGACGTCGTGCCCCGGATCCTCGACACCACCTACCGCGTCGAGGAGCTCACGGCCGCCGTGTCGCGGCTGGTGACGCGTGACGGGGTGGAGGCCCTGTCGCTGCGCCGGATCGCGGCCGAGGCCGACCTCAGCCCGAGCACCGTGCTGCACCACCTCGGCGGACGGGAGCGGCTGATGCAGCTGATGTGCGTCCGGGCCTGGGCCGGTGTGCGAGCGACCAGCGACTTCGGCGGCAGGGGTCGGGGGGACGGTCCCCTCGCGACGCTGCTGCCCGACGGCGAGGAGGGACGCCGCGCGGTCAGGGTGTGGCTGGCTCTCTGCGAGCTCGCCCGGGCCGACGACGCCCTCGCCGCGGCGGTCGCGCAGGCCCGGACCCAGGAGCGCCACTGGATCCGACACCTGACCGGCCTCGACGACGAGGTCGCCCTCGACGTGCTCCAAGGTCTGGTCGACGGGCTCCGGGTCGCGCTCTGCGACCGGCAGGACCCGTGCTCGCCGCAGCGGGCGGTCGACGCCCTCGGCTGGGCCACCATCGCGCTCCTGCGCCAGCACGGGCCGGTCCGCGAGCCACGCCGGCCCGCGGCCCCCGACCAGGCCGACCACCCCGGGCCCGGGCCCACCGACCGACGGTCCCGCGACCCCGGACCCGGCGGACCCGAGTCCGGCGACCCCGAGCCCAGCGGTCAGTAGCCGGCCGGCTTGCCCGCCCTCTCCAGCCAGGTGCGGAAGAGCGGCGACAGCTCGCGACCGGAGACCCGCTCCGCGAGCCGCACGAGCTGCGCGGTGCGCACGCTGCCGTCCTCGTTGCGCTGCGCCCACAGCCGCACGATCCGGAAGAAGTCGTCGCCGCCGACCTCCTTGCGCAGTGCGTGCAACGTCATCGCCCCGCGGTTGTAGACCGGGCTGCCGAAGAGGTCGGCGGCGTCGGTGAACTCGGTGGGCGCCGGGCGCCACAGGGCGCCCGAGGCCGGGGTGGCGTACAGGTCGTCGAAGTGCTCCTGGGCGGTGTCACCGCCGTGGCGGGCGTCCCAGAGCCACTCGGCGTAGGTCGCGAAGCCCTCGGCCAGCCAGATGTCGTGCCAGTCGACCAGGGTCACGGAGTCGCCGAACCACTGGTGCGCGGTCTCGTGGACGAGCGCACCGTCGGCGGCGCCGACCGAGGGGTAGAACGGGCGGGTCTGGGTCTCCAGCGCGTAGCCCACGTCGGCGTCGTCGACGACCAGCCCGGCGGCGTCGAAGGGGTAGGGGCCGAAGAGCCTCTCCTGGAAGGCGATCACCTTCGGCAGCAGCCGCCGCGCCGCGGCGGCGTCGCCGCCGGTGACGTCGGTGAAGGACCAGATCGGGATCGTGCGGCCGTCGACCGACTCGGTCTGCGACTCGAAGACGTCGAACTGCCCGATCGAGACCATGGCCAGGTAGGTCGCCATCGGGTCGTCGGCCCGCCAGGTCCACGTGGTGGTGAGGCCCTCGTCGCGCTGGGAGACGAGCACGCCGTTGGCGGTGGCCTCGTAGCCGGTGGGCACGGTGAGGCGGAAGGTGTAGCGCGCCTTGTCGCCGGGGGTGTTGTTGGAGGGGATCCAGGTCATCGTGCCGACCGGCTCGCCCAGCGCGGTGGCGCCGTCGGCCGTGCGGACCCAGCCCTCGGTGGACCCGTCGGGGTCGATGTGCTCCTGCGGCTCCCCGGCGTAGTCGACGCGCACCGTGAAGCGCCCCCGGTCGAGTCCGCCGTCGGGGCGCACCGTGAGCTCGTGGCCGTCGCGCGAGAAGGCGGCCTGCTCGCCGTCGACCAGCACCCGCGACACGTCGAGACCCTCGAGGTCGAGGTCGAAGCGGCCCAGGTCGCGCGCCGCGACGGCGACGATCCGCGTCGTGGCGGTGAGCCGGTTGGTCACGGGCGTGTAGTCGAGCGACACGTCGTAGGACCGGACCTGGTAGCGCGCGTCGCCCTGCCGCGGGAAGAGCGTGTCACCGCCCGCACCGGCCTCGCTGCCGGCCTGGGCCGCGTACGCCGCCGGTGGCGCGAGCGCCACCACCCCGGTCGAGGCGAGGGCGAGGGTGGCCAGGGAGAGTCCGAGTCGTCGCAGCACGTCTCGGACCCTACGCCCGCCCGACCCCGCCGGCACGCCTCAGCCGCGCCGCCGCATCGGCACGTGGGGGATGCCGTCCTCCAGGAACTCCGGCCCGTCGACGGCGAAGCCGAAGCCGGCGTACCAGCCCGCCAGCGGCGCCTGGGCGTCGAGCACGACGTCACGGCGCACCCCGCTCCCGGTCTCGGCCCCGGTCTCGCTCCCTGCCCCGTCGCACAGCGCCACGCACGCCTTCATCAGCGCGCCGCTGAGCCCCCGCCCGCGCCCCGCGGGATGCAGCACGACCCGACCGATGCGCCACGTGTCGCCGTCGTCGAGCACCCGGGCGTAGCCCAGCACCGGGACCTCGTCGGGCCGCTCGGGGTCGGGGAGCACGACGTGGCGGGTGCCGGGCTCGGTGTCACGGCCGTCGAGGTCGGGGTAGGGGCAGGCCTGCTCGACCACGAAGACCTCCTGCCGCAGCCGCCACACGGCGTAGGCGACCGCCGGCGCGAGCCCCGCGAAGTCGCTCGACCACACCACCGGGCCGCCCGACGAACCGCCCGCCGCACCGCTCACGGGGCCGCTCACCGGGCCGACCCCCGCAGGAAGTCCTCGACGGTGCGCCGGGCCCGACGCGCCTCGGGGATGAGCGGCAGGATCGGGTAGACGTGGATGAGGTCGGGCTCCTCGACGTAGGTGAGGTCCCACCCGGCCTCGGCCGCCCGCCGCGCCAGCAGCCGTACGCCGGGGACGAGCAGGTCGCGCGTGCCGCAGAGCACGAGCGCCGGCGGCAGGCCGGAGAGGTCGCCCAGCGCCGGGGAGACCTCGGGGCGGGCCAGGTCGTCGGGGGAGCCGGCCCACCAGTCGGCGTAGGCGTGCAGCTTGGACTCGAAGAGCCACGGGTCGCGCGCCGCGAACCACCGGGTCGCCGGCGTGGAGGTGGTGAGGTCGACCCAGGGGGAGAGCAGCAGCAGCCGCTCCAGCGACCCCGCCGGGTCGAGACCGCGGTCGCGCACGCTCTGGGCCACGGCCAGCGCGATGCCGCCGCCGGCGGAGTCGCCGCCCAGCAGCACCGGGCCGTGGGCGCAGGCGCGCGCGACGACGTCGACGAGCCGGTCGTGGGAGTCGGCCCAGGTGCTGCCCGGGGCCAGCGGGTAGTCGGGCAGCACGACCCGCACCCCGAGCCGGCGGGCGAGCGCGGCGGCGTAGCGCACGTGGAAGGGGTCGATGCCGGCGATGTAGGCGCCGCCGTGCATCCACACCAGGGTCCGCTCGGGCTCGACCCCGCGCGGGGCGAGCACGTGCACGTCGAAGCCGGCGGAGGAGTCGGTGACCAGGGTGAAGCGCCGCGCGAAGCCGGGCACCAGCCCCGTCGCCAGCCCGGGCGCGCGGCGTGCCTGCCCCTCGAGCACGCGCTCGCGCTCCTCGGGCAGCGAGCTCAGCTCGCCGGCCCGGCGCAGTCGGGGGATGAGGGTCGCGAGGAGCTGGTGGCGGAGGCTCGGCACGCCGGAAGCCTCTCAGACCCCGCCAGCAGCGCCCACCGACCGGGCGCCGGGTGGCCACGGCCCGGCGCCCGACCGTGCCGGACCGGACGGCGACCCGCCGCCGACCTGCCGGCGACCTACACTGGCCGCAGAAGACAGGGGAGCACGACCGGCCACCGGTGGCGTGCTGAGAGTGCGGACGACGAGTCGCGTCGTACCGCAGACCCTCCGAACCTGCTCCGGTTAGCACCGGCGAAGGGAGTCCACATGAGGCGTGCGCGCGCACTCACCGTCCTGACCACCGCGGTGGTCCTCGGCCTCACCCCGGCCTGCTCGCTGGTCGGCAGCGGCGACGACGACCCGACCGCCGCCGACACGGGCGGTGCGGGCTCCTCCACCGGCGCCGGCGGCACCGAGGGGGCCACCGGCGACGGCAGCGAGGTCGTGCTGGTCACCCACGAGTCGTTCTTCCTGCCCCAGAAGGTCGAGCGGGCCTTCGAGCAGCAGTCGGGCTACGACCTCGTGGTCCGAGCCTCCGGTGACGCCGGCAGCCTCACCAACAGGCTGGTCCTGACCCAGGACTCCCCGACCGGCGACGTGGCCTTCGGCGTCGACAACACCTTCGCCTCCCGCGCGCTGGAGGAGGGCGTCTTCGCCCCCTACGCCTTCGACGCCCCCGCCGGGGTCTCCGACTACGCCGTGCCCGGCGACGACGAGCAGGCCCTGACCGCCGTCGACAACGGCAACGTGTGCGTCAACGTCGACGAGACGTGGTTCGCCGAGCGCGAGCTCGAGCCGCCGGCCTCGCTCGACGACCTCACCGACCCCGCCTACCGCGACCTGCTCGTCGTGCCCGGAGCCACGACCAGCTCCCCGGGCCTGGCCTTCCTGCTGGCCACGATCGCGGAGTACGGCGAGGACTGGCCCGACTACTGGGCCGACCTCATGGACAACGGCGCCAAGCTCGTCGACGGCTGGTCGGACGCCTACCAGACCGACTTCACCCAGGGCGGCGGCTCCGGCGACCGCCCGGTCGTGGTCTCCTACGACTCCTCCCCGGCCTTCACCCTTGCCGACGACGGCACCTCGACCACCCGGGCGCTGCTCGACACCTGCTTCCAGCAGGTCGAGTACGTCGGGGTCCTGGCGGGCGCGGAGAACGTGGCCGGGGCCGAGGCGCTGGTGCGTTTCATGACCGGGCCGGAGGTGCAGGCCGCGCTGCCGGAGTCGATGTACGTCTTCCCGGTCGTCGAGGGCACCGAGCTGCCGGCCGACTGGGCGCAGCACGCCGAGCGCCCCACCGACCCCTACGAGGTCGACCCCGCCGAGATCGCCACCGAGCGCGCCACGTGGCTGCAGGAGTGGACGGACGTCGTCACCCGGTGAGACGTGGGCTGACCCTGCTGGCGCTCGCGGCGCTGCCGGTGGCGGTGCTGGCGGTCTTCTTCGTGCTGCCGGTGAGCGGCATGCTCGCGCGGGGCTTCGTCGTCGACGGCGTGCTCGACCCGGGCGCCGTGCTCGAGGTGCTGGGCCGCGAGCGGGTGCACCGGGTGCTGTGGTTCACCGTCTGGTCGGCGACGGTGGCCACGGCGCTGTCGGTGCTGCTGGGCCTTCCGGCCGCCTTCGCCCTGCACCGCCTCGACTTCCCGCTGCGCCGTGTGGTGCGCGCCGCGCTGCTCGTGCCCTTCGTGCTGCCGACCGTGGTCGTCGGCATCGCCTTCCGCCAGCTGCTGGGCGAGGCGGGCCCGCTGGCCTTCCTCGGCCTCGACGGCAGCCCGGTGGCGATCGTGGCGGGCCTGGTCTTCTTCAACGTCGCCGTGGTCATCCGCGGCGTGGGCGCGGCGTGGGAGTCGCTCGACCCGCGCCCGGGCGAGGCGGCCGCGGCGCTGGGTGCGAGCCCGCTGCAGGTGCTGCGCACCGTGACGCTGCCGGCGCTGCGCCCGGCGATCGTGTCGTCGGCCAGCGTGGTCTTCCTCTTCTGCGCCACCGCCTTCGGCGTCGTGCTGACCCTGGGCGGGCTCCGCTACTCCTCGGTGGAGACCGAGATCTACCTGCTCACCACCAACCTGCTCGACCTCCAGGCGGCCGCGGCCCTGTCGATCCTGCAGCTCGTGGCGGTCACCGCGCTGCTGCTGGTGGCCGCGCGGCTGCGGGCGGTGCCCGACCCGACGCTGGCGCGCGTCGTGCCCCGCCCGCGCCGCCCCCGCCGCGGCGACCTCCCCCAGCTGGGCGCCACCGCGCTGCTGCTCGTGGTGGTCGCCGCGCCCGTGGCGGTGCTGGTGAGCGGCTCGCTGCGCGTCGACGACGCCTGGAGCCTGGGCAACTACCGCGCCCTGCGCACCCCCGGCGAGGGCGGCGCCCTGCTGGTGCCGGTGACCGACGCGCTGCTCACCTCGCTGCGCACCGCGGTGGACGCGACCTGGATGTCGCTGACCCTGGGCCTGCTGGTGGCCGTCGTGGTCACCCGGGGCTCCCGCGGGCGGGCCGAGCGGCGGGTGCGTGCGGCCCTCGACGGCTTCTTCATGCTGCCCCTGGGCGTCTCGGCGGTGACGCTCGGCTTCGGCTTCCTCATCACCCTCGACTCCCCGCCGCTCGACCTGCGCGACTCCCCGCTGCTGGTGCCGGTGGCCCAGGCGCTGGTGGCGCTGCCGCTGGTGGTGCGCACGATCGCCCCCGTGCTCGGCGGCGTCGACGACCGGCAGCGCCAGGCGGCCGCCTCGCTGGGCGCCGGGGCCTGGCGCACCGTGCTCACCGTCGACCTGCCGGTGGTGTGGCGCCCCCTGCTGGCCGCCGCCGGCTTCGCCTTCGCGGTGTCGCTGGGGGAGTTCGGGGCCACGTCCTTCCTCGCGCGCGAGGAGTCCCCGACCCTGCCGGTGGTCATCTACCGCCTCATCGGCAGCCCCGGAGCCATGAACTACGGCATGGCCCTGGCCGCCTCCGTGGTGCTGGCCGCGGCCACGGCCGGTGTGATGCTGGCCGTCGAGCGGCTGCGCGTGCCGTCGCTGGGGGCCCTGTGACCGGCCCTGTGACCGGCCCTGTGACCGGCCCCGTGACCGGCCCGACGACAGGAGGAGCGCGATGCTCGCGCTGAGCGACGTCTCGGTGTCCTACGACGGCCGCCCGGCCGTGAGCGGGGTCGACCTCGACCTCCCCGACGGGCAGGTGCTCGCCGTGCTGGGACCCTCGGGGTGCGGCAAGTCGACGCTGCTGCGCGCGGTGGCCGGCCTCGAGCCCGCGACGGGCCGGATCGCGTGGGACGGCGACGACCTGGCCCGCGTGCCGACCCACAGGCGGGGCTTCGCGCTGATGTTCCAGGACGGGCAGCTCTTCGGCCACCTCACCGTCGGGCGCAACGTCGGCTACGCCCTGCGCCTGCGGCGCCGCTCGCGCTCCGGGGCCCGCGAGGAGGCCCGCCGCGTCAAGGAGCTGCTCGAGCTGGTCGGGCTCACCGGCTACGCCGACCGGCTGCCCGGCACGCTGTCGGGCGGGGAGCGCCAGCGGGTGGCGCTGGCCCGCTCGCTGGCCGTCGAGCCCCGGCTGCTGCTGCTCGACGAGCCGCTGTCGGCCCTCGACGCCGGGCTGCGCGAGCGGCTGGCCGTGGAGCTGCGCGACATCCTGCGCCGCGCCGGCACGACCGCGCTGATGGTGACCCATGACCACGAGGAGGCCTTCACCGTGGCCGACCGGCTCGCGGTGATGCGGGAGGGGCGCCTGGTGCAGCACGGTGACATCGGCGAGGTGTGGCGCCACCCCGTCGACGAGGCCACCGCCCTCTTCCTGGGCTACGCCCGCGTCCTGCACGGCCCCGCGGCCGACCGGGTGCTGGCGGCGGCCGGCCGGCCCGTCGCCGCGGGCGGGGCCACGGCGGTCGCCGTACGCCGCTCCGCGCTGCAGCTGGCCGCCCCCGGGCAGCCGGGCGCGCAGGCGGGTGCGCAGGAGGGCGCGCTGGCGGCGACGGTGCGCTCGCTGCGGGGCACGCCGGAGCAGCTGCGGCTGGTGCTCGACGTCGACGGGGTGGGCGAGGTCGACGCCGTGGCGGGCCTCGACCACCGCGTGGCGCCGGGCGACCGGGTGGGCGTGGTGGTGGACGCCACGCGGCTCGCGGTGCTCCCCGGGGCGCGCGGAGGGGGCGAAGCGTAGGGACAGTCCTTACACTGACCTGCGTGTATCGCCGCGCCTACGTCCTCCTCGTGGTCACCGCGATCGGGATGGGCCTGTGGGCCGTCATCACCGCCGCCGTGCTCGACCAGGGCCTCGTCGACCCCGAGGGCAGCTTCCTCGGCCCGTCGTGGCTGCGCCTGCCGCTGCTGCTGCTCGGCGCGCTGCTGCTCGACCTGCTGCCACGCACGCTGTGGTACTCCAAGGGCCGCCCGACGCTGATGCCGGCGATCGTGCGCGAGCGCCTGCGCTCGCACTGGAACAAGGAGCGCCTGACGCTGGTCGCGCTCGGCATCATCTGCTTCTACGTCGTCTACGTCTGCTACCGCAACATCAAGTCCTACCTCCCGCTCGTCTCCGACCGGATGTACGACCGCGAGCTGCACCTGCTCGACCGCGCCCTCTTCTTCGGCAACGACCCCGCGATCGTGCTGCACGACCTGCTCGGCACCACCGTCGCCGCCCACCTGCTCAGCTACATCTACCTGTGGTTCCTGCCGCTGGTGCCGCTGGCGGTCACGGCCTGGCTGGTGTGGTCGCGCAACATGTCCTACGGCTACTGGTTCGTCACCTCGCAGTGCGTGGCCTGGACCCTCGGCACGATCTCCTACTACGCCCTGCCCACCCTGGGCCCGGGCCTGGAGTACGTCGCGATCTACCAGCCGCTGGCCGACACACCGACGACGTCGTTGATGGAGTCGCTGGTCTACACCCGGCAGAGCTACATGATCCCGGGCCTGGAGGGCCAGGTGCAGTCGGTCGCCGGCTTCGCCAGCCTCCACACCGCCATCACGCTGCTGGTGGCCCTCATGGTGCAGTTCACGCTGCAGAACCGCATCCTGAAGGTCGTCTTCTGGGTCAACTTCGGCGTCACCGTCGTCGCCACCCTCTACTTCGGCTGGCACTACATCGCCGACGACATCGCCGGCATCATGATCGCGCTGGTCGCCTTCTACGTCGGCGGCCTGGCCAGCGGGCAGAAGTTCGACCGCTACCCGCTGCAGTCGCACCCGACGACCACCACCTCCAAGGTGCCGGTCTCCCGCGACTGAGCCCCCGCCCCGGCCGCGCCCGCCGGCGCGCCCGGGTCTCACCCGTGAGGGCGGCAGATCCGGCGTTTTCCTGGGCGCCCCGGTGACCCGCGAGTAGCGTCGGGGCATGTCGAGCGACACCGTCAGTACCACCGTCACCCCGTCGGCCGCCACCGAGGCCCCCGCCCCGGCCGCGGGCACGCCCGAGCCGGAGCGTCACCGCTCGGGCTACCGCCAGCCCGAGGTCGACGTGGCGGCGATGACCCGCCTGCTCGACGGCAAGTACGCCGAGGTGCGCCAGCTGGTGCGCGACAGCCTCGTCGACCACGCGCAGGTGCTGCGCGACGCCGAGACGATGACGCCCGACGAGTTCCGCGAGCGGGTCAAGGACGTCGTGGTCGAGATCGCCTCGACCGGCCAGAGCGGGCTCGGGTTCCCCGAGGAGTACGGCGGCGGCGGCGACGTCGGCGCCTCGGTGGCCGCCTTCGAGACCCTCGCGCTGGGCGACCTCTCGGTGCTGGTGAAGACCGGGGTGCAGTTCGGCCTCTTCGGCGGCGCCGTGCTCCAGCTCGGCACCAAGGAGCACCACGACCGCTACCTGCCCGACCTCATCGCCGGGCGGCTGCTGGGCTGCTTCGCGATGACCGAGACCGGCCACGGGTCCAACGTGCAGGCCCTCGGCACCGTCGCGACCTTCGACCTGGCCACCCAGGAGTTCGTGATCACCACGACCTCGGAGGAGGCCGGCAAGGACTACATCGGCAACGCCGCCGTCCACGGCACGGTCGCCGTGGTCTTCGCCCAGCTTGAGATCGGCGGGGAGTCGCAGGGCGTCCACGCCTTCGTGGTGCCGATCCGCGTCGACGGCGAGCCCGCACCGGGCGTGCGCATCGAGGACGACGGCCCCAAGATGGGCCTCGACGGGGTCGACAACGGCCGGCTGTGGGTCGACCACGTGCGGGTGCCGCGCACGAGCCTGCTCAACCGCTTCGCCGACGTCACGCCCGCCGGGGTCTACGAGAGTGCGATCGAGAGCCCCAACCGCCGCTTCTTCACCATGCTGGGCACCCTCATCCAGGGCCGCGTCTGCGTCGGCGGCGCCGGCATCAACGCCGCCAAGGTCGCGATCGCGATCGCGGTCAGGTACGGCGACCGGCGCCGCCAGTTCGAGGCCTCCGACCCCGAGCAGGAGGAGCTGCTGCTCGACTACGGCGTGCACCAGCGCCGGCTGCTGCCGCTGCTGGCCCGCACCTACGCGCTCCACTTCGCCCAGGAGGTCGTCGCCGCCGACCTGCACGCCGTGGCCACCGCCGCCGGCGGCGACGAGGTCGAGGCCGAGACGGCCAAGCGCGAGCTGGAGTCGCGTGCCGCCGGCACCAAGGCGCTCGGCACCTGGCACGCCACCCGCACCATCCAGGAGTGCCGTGAGGCCTGCGGCGGCGCGGGCTACCTCGCCGAGAACCGCTTCGCCGCGCTCAAGGCCGACACCGACGTCTTCACCACCTTCGAGGGCGACAACACCGTGCTCATGCAGCTGGTGGCCAAGGGCCTGCTCACCGGCTACGCCAGCGAGTTCGAGGACATGGACCAGTTCGGCATGGTGCGCTTCGTCGCCGGCCTCGCCGTCGAGACCGTCGTGGAGAAGACGGCCGTGCACAAGCTGGTGCAGCGGCTGCGCGACGTCCTGCCCGGCGGCGACGAGTGGGACCAGGAGGCCGGGCTGCTCGACCCCGAGTACCAGCTCGGCATGCTCCGCTTCCGCGAGGAGCACATGGTCAGCGGCGTCGCGCGGCGCCTCAAGCGCGGCATCGACGGCGGCATGAACGCCGGCCAGGTCTTCTCGCGCGTGCAGGACCACGTGATCGGCGCGGCCCACGCCCACATGGAGCGGCTCGTGCTCGAGGCCTTCGTGGCCAAGGTGCGCGCCCTGCCCGACGGCGACCAGAAGGTGGCCCTCAACCTGCTCTGCGACCTGCACGCGCTCTCGGTCATCGAGGCCGACCGGGCGTGGTTCATGGAGCACGGCCGGCTCTCGGTGCAGCGCTCCAAGGCGATCAGCCGTGAGGTCTCCTCGCTGTGCCGCAAGGTCCGCCCGATCGCGGTCGACCTCGTCGACGCCCTCGGCGTGCCCGAGGAGATGCTGCGCTCGCCGGGCCTGGTCGGCCCCGTCGGCACCCCGCGCGAGTCCTCGGTGCGCGCCGCCGCGGAGCGGGCCGGGGCCTGATGGCGCGCCCGCGCGGGCCGGCCCGCCTGGTCTCCGCCGTCGGCGGTGCGCTCGGCTCGGCGTACGTCGGGGCGCGTGCGGCCGGCGGGCAGGTCGCGCGCCTGCCCGGGCGGGTCACCGGCGGCTGGGAGGGCGACCCGCTGTGGGGTGCGTTCTACGACTGGACCGTCGAGCACCCCGGCGTCGGCGGGCCGCTGTGGCGCCTGGGCCTGGGCACCGACCAGCAGCTGCTCTTCACCGCCGCCGAGGAGGTCGGCCACCTGCCCGACGGCGCCCGCGTGCTCGACGTGCCGTGCGGCGGCGGGGTGGCGCTGCGCTCGCTGCGCGCCGACCAGCAGGTGGAGGTGGTGGCCGTCGACATCGCCGAGGTGATGCTCGAGCGGACCCGTCGCGCCGCCCACGACCGCAAGGTCGACCACCTGGTCACCACGGTGGCCGCCGACGTGGCCGACCTGCCCTTCGACGACGCCTCCTTCGACCTCGTCGTCAGCCTCATGGGGCTGCACTGCTTCCCCGACCCCGCCGCGGCGGTGGCCGAGCTCGCGCGGGTGCTGCGGCCCGGCGGCGTGCTCAGCGCGAGCCTGCTGCTGCGCGGCACCGTGCCGGCGCTGTCACCGGCCTGGCAGGTCGGCCGCGCCAGCGGGCTGCTCGGGCCGGGCTGCTCCAGCGTCGAGCTGCGCAGCTGGCTGGCCCGCGGCGGCGTCCAGGACGTCACCCTCCAGGTCAGCGGCGCCGTGGCCTACGTGCGCGGCGTCCGCCGCCGCCCCTGACGCACCGCAGCCCCCGCCCGGGTGACCGGACGGGGGCTGCGGGAGGGCGTCGGCTCAGTGGCCGGTCTTCTTGAAGCGCTCGAAGGAGGCGTGGACCTCGGCCTCGGCCTCGGTGCGGCCGACCCACTCCGCGCCCTCGACGGACTTGCCGGGCTCGAGGTCCTTGTAGACCTCGAAGAAGTGCTGGATCTCGAGGCGGTCGAACTTCGAGACGTGGCTGATGTCGCGCAGGTGCTCCTGGCGCGGGTCGGTCGCCGGCACGCAGAGGACCTTGTCGTCGCCGCCGGCCTCGTCGGTCATGCGGAACATGCCGATCGCGCGGCACTTGATCAGGCAGCCCGGGAAGGTCGGCTCCTGGAGGATGACCAGGGCGTCGAGCGGGTCGCCGTCCATGCCGAGGGTGTCCTCGATGTAGCCGTAGTCGGCGGGGTACTGCGTGGAGGTGAAGAGGGTGCGGTCCAGGCGGATGCGCCCCGACTCGTGGTCGACCTCGTACTTGTTGCGCTGACCCTTGGGGATCTCCACGAGCACGTCGAACTCCAGCACAGTCAGCCTCCGCTTGTGTCGGCCCGTCGTGGGCCGGATGTCGGTGGGCCCTCGACCGGTCGGGTCGGGGGCCAGGTCCTCGGGCCCGACGTGGGCCCGGCGGCGATTGTCGCGCACAATGACCCGAAACGCTGCAGCGGGAAGGGGTTTCGGTGGGTCGACGTGACGCAGGCCACGCTCCGCGGCGGCGTGGCGGGCGCCTCGTGGCGGTGGTCCTCGTGCTCGCGCTCGGCGCCGGCGGGGCCGCGGCGTGGCGCACCGGCGTGCTCGACGACGCCGCCCGCGAGGTCGGCGACCGCCTCGCCGCGCTCACCGGCGACCCCGCGCCCGGACCCGACGACCCCTCCCGCGTCCCGCCGCCCGACGGCCTCGACCTCCCCGACCTCGACGAGCCGGCGCCCGTCGCCGCCGAGGCCGACCCGCGCGCCCTCGACCGTGCCGCCGTACGACGCACGCTCGCGGCCGCGCTCGGCGACCGCGACCTCGGGCGCCACGTGGTCGCCGCGGTGGCCGGCCTCGGCGACGGCGCCGCGGGGTCGGCGCCGGTGGGCCTGGTGGCCCGCGGGCGGACGCCGGCCGCCGTGCCCGCCTCCACCACCAAGCTGCTCACCGCCGTGGGCGCGCTCAGCGTGCTCGACCCCGCGACCACCTTCGAGACCCGGGTCGTGCGCCGCGGGTCGACGCTGACCCTCGTCGGCGGGGGAGACCCGTTCCTGGCCCGGACCCCGGCGGCTGCCGAGGGCGCGGCGTACCCCCGGCGGGCCGACGTGACCACGCTGGCGCGCCGCACGGCCGCGGCGCTGCGGGGCACGGGCGCCGCACCGCTGCGCCTCACCTACGACGCCAGCCTCTTCACCGGCCCCGCGGTCAACCCGTCGTGGCCCGCCGACTACGTGCCCGACGGGGTCGTGGCGCCGATCTCGGCGCTGTGGGTCGACGAGGGCCGTCCCGCCGGCGGCGTCGGCCGCGTGGCCGACCCGGCGCGCGAGGCCGCCGACGTCTTCGCGGCCGCGCTGCGACAGGCCGGCGTGGCGGTGCAGGGCCGCCCGCGGCGCGCCCAGGCCGCGGTCGGTGCCGACCCGGTGGCCGAGGTGAGCAGCGCGCCGCTGCCCGAGATCGTCGACCAGCTGCTCCAGGTCAGCGACAACGAGGCCACCGAGGTGCTGCTGCGCCACGTCGGCCTGGCCAGCGGGGGAGAGGGCAGCAGCGCGGCCGGGGTGGCCGGCGTCGCCGAGGTGCTGCGCGACCTCGGCGTGCCGGTGCCGGTGCGCCAGCTCGACGGCAGCGGGCTGTCGCGGGAGAACCTCATCGCCCCCGAGACGCTGGTCGGCGTGCTGCGCGCGGTCGGCACCTCCGCCGAGGACTCCCCGCTGCGCGCCGTGCTCGGCGGCCTGCCGGTGGCCGGCTTCACCGGCTCGCTCGCGCTGCGCTTCGACGACGTGGCCCCGGACGCGGTCGGCGGCGTGCGCGCCAAGACCGGCACCCTCACCGGGGTGAGCAGCCTGGCCGGCGTCGCGGTCGACCGCCGGGGCACGCCGCTGGTCTTCGCGCTGATGGCCGACCGGATCCGCGAGGTCGACACCCTCGACGCCCGGGCCGCCCTCGACCGCGCCGCCGCCGCCCTCGCGGCCTGCACCTGCTCGTGACCCGCGCCCGGGTCAGGTCGCCACGGATAGGTTCGGGGCCATGAGCACCCCCACGCCGGAGACCCCGGAGATCATCGACTGGGACCTCGCGGTCTCGCTGGGCTCGCGCCTGGCCGGCGACGGCCCCACGGTCGGGCGGGCCGAGGCGACGGCCGTCGTGGAGGAGCTGCGCGCCGGCGCCCACCGCTCCACCGGGCTGGTGCGCGACTTCACCGGCCTCGACGCCCCCGACGGCACCGCGCCGGTCCTCGTGGTCGACCGTGCCGGGTGGGTGCAGGCCAACGCCGACGGCTTCAAGGCGGTGCTGGCCCCGGTCGTGGCCAAGCTGGTGGAGAAGAAGCCCCCCTCGGGGCTCTCGCTGGCCCTGGGCTCGCGGATCACCGGTCTCGAGGTCGGCGGGCTGCTCGGCTTCCTCGGCGGCAAGGTGCTGGGCCAGTTCGACCCGTTCTTCGCCCCGTCGGGCCGGCTGCTGCTGGTCGCCCCCAACATCGTGCACGTCGAGCGGGAGCTGGGCGTCGACCCCACCGACTTCCGGCTCTGGGTCTGCCTGCACGAGGAGACCCACCGCGTGCAGTTCACCGCCGTGCCCTGGATGCGCGACCACCTCTTCTCCCTGGTCGGCCAGGTCGCCGACACCATGGACTCCTCCCGCATGCTCGACGACGGCCTCAAGCGGGTCAGCGAGGTGCTGCGCTCGCGCGGTCGCGACGGCGAGGGCGGCTCGCTGATGGACCTGGTGAGCAGCCCCGAGCAGAAGGAGCTGATGGACCGGGTCACCGGCGTCATGAGCCTGCTCGAGGGCCACGCCGACGTGGTCATGGACGGCGTCGGCCCCCGCGTCATCCCGAGCGTCGAGCACATCCGCGGCCGCTTCGACGAGCGCCGCAAGGGCGTCGGCGCCCTCGACCGCCTGTTGCGCCGCCTGCTCGGCCTCGACGCCAAGATGGCGCAGTACCGCGACGGCGCCGCCTTCGTGCGCACCGTCGTCGACCGGGTCGGCATGGAGCAGTTCAACGCCGTGTGGGCCGGCCCGCAGAACCTCCCGAGCAAGGCCGAGATCCACGACCCGTCCGCCTGGGTCGCCCGGGTCCTCTGAGACCGGCCGGGTCGAGCGCGATGCCCAGGCTGCACCCCGCGGTCGCCGCGGTCCGCCTCGCCGTACGCCGGGAGCTGGCCGACCTCCCGGCGGGCGCGACGGTGGTGGTGGCCTGCTCCGGCGGGCCCGACTCGCTCGCGCTGCTGGCCGCCACGGTGCACGAGTCGCGGGCGGGGGGCTGGCGCGTCGTCGGGGTCACGGTCGACCACGGCCTGCAGGAGGGCTCGGCCGAGCAGGCCGCCCGCGTGGTGGAGCAGATGGCCGCGCTGGGCGCCGACGAGACGGCGGGGGCGCGGGTGCAGGTCGTGCTCGACGGCGAGGGTCCCGAGGGAGCGGCGCGGCGGGCCCGCTACGCCGTGCTCGACCGGGTCGGCGCCCACTTCGACGCCGCCGCGGTGCTGCTCGGCCACACCCGCGACGACCAGGCCGAGACGGTGCTGCTGGGGCTGGCCCGCGGCTCCGGCGCCCGCTCCCTGGCCGGGATGCGCCGCCGCTTCGACCGCTACCGCCGCCCGCTGCTCGAGGTCGCCCGCGACGACACGGTCACCGCCTGCCAGGTCGAGGGCCTCGACGTCTGGGACGACCCGCACAACCACGACCCGGGCTACGCGCGGGTCCGGGTGCGCCGCGCCGTGCTGCCCGCCCTCGAGGAGCACCTGGGCCCCGGCGTGGCCGCGGCCCTGGCCCGCACGGCCGAGCAGCTGCGCGCCGACGCCGACCTGCTCGACGACCTCGCCGAGGTCGAGCACGCCCGGCTGGTCCGCCCCGACGGCGCCCTGCCGGTGGCCGAGCTCGCCGACCGGCCCGACGCCCTGCGCCGCCGCGTCCTGCGCCTGGCCGCCCTCGACGCCGGGGCACCGGCCGCCGAGCTCCTCCACGAGCACGTGCGCGCCCTCGACGCGCTCGTCACCGACTGGCACGGCCAGCGCTGGATCGACCTCCCCGGGCCCCTGCGCGGCACCCGCGCCGACGGCCTGCTGCGGATCACGGCGCCCCCGGTGGCCTGACCGGGCCCGACCGGGACGGGCGGTCCAGACCGCTCGACGTCCCGCGGGCAGGGCTGGGCGAACGCCTCAGGTCGGCGACCCGGCGTGCCGATGGTCTGCGTGGCAGCCCCCCGGCCGCCCCCGGCCCACCCCGCCGGACCCGACCCCCTCGGGCCCCCGCCCGCCGCTCCCCCCGGAGACCCCCCGATGAAGATGCTCACGACCTCGCTCGTCGCCGCCGCCACCCTCGCCGCCACGGCGATGCTCGCTCCCGGCACCACGGCCACCGCGTCCAGCCTGGGCGTCGCCCCCCGGGTCGCCGGCACGGGCGGGGCGATGGTGCAGGGCGCGGTCGTCGACCAGCGCGGTCGCCACGTCGACGACGTCGAGGTGCGCGCCGTCGACCTGGCCACCGGCGACGTCGTGGCCAGCGACCTGTCCTACGCCTCGCCCGACAACGACATCGCGCACGGCTACTTCGCCCTGCGTGTGCGCAGCGGCAGCTACGAGGTCACCTTCTCCAAGCCCGGCTACGACACGGAGACCGTCGTCGTCGACCGCGCCCGCCGCGAGAAGGCCGGCATCGGCGAGGTCGAGCTGACCAAGCGGCCGGTCGCCTCCGACACCGACGCCCGTGCCCCGCGCCGCGTCGAGCTCGGCGACAAGGTGCGCGTCAGCGTGCGCGTGAGCGCCGCCGGCGACCCCGCGACCCCCAGCGGCTCCGTCGTGCTCACCGCCGGTCGTCGCGTCGTCGAGCGCGGCCAGCTGCGCGACAACGGCACCGTCGTGCTCGACCTGGGTCGTCTCGGCCGGGGCGACTACACCTTCGTCGCCAGCTACGCCGGCAACGACCTGCTCAAGGGCTCCAGCTCCGCGCGGGTGCCGGTCGAGGTCTACAAGCCCCGCCGTCGCCACTGACCCGCCGTCGCCGCCGACCCGCAGCGCCCCTAGGCTCTGCGCCATGGACTCTGCCCACGTGGAGAACGACCTCGTCAACGTGCTGTTCACCGAGGCCCAGATCCAGGAGCGGCTCGGTGAGCTCGCCGCCCGGATCGAGGACGACTACGCCGGCAAGGACCTGCTGATCGTCGGCATCCTGCGCGGTGCGGTGATGGTGATGGCCGACATGGCCCGCAGCTTCAGCCGCCACCTCGAGATGGACTGGATGGCGGTGTCGTCCTACGGCTCCGGCACCAAGTCGAGCGGCGTCGTGCGGATCCTCAAGGACCTCGACACCGACATCTCCGGGCGTCACGTGATCATCGTCGACGAGATCATCGACACCGGCCTGACCCTGTCGTGGCTGACCTCCAACCTCACCAGCCGCAACCCCGCGAGCGTGGAGATCTGCACCCTGCTGCGCAAGCCCGAGGCCCTGCAGATGCCCGTCGACGTCAAGTACGTCGGCTGGGACATCCCCAACGAGTTCGTCGTGGGCTACGGGCTGGACTACAAGGAGCAGTACCGCAACCTGCGCGACATCGGCACGCTCGCGCCGCACGTCTACTCCTGACCGCCGCCCCACCGGGCCCGGCCGGGCCGAGCGGGCCGACCCGGCGCCGCGTCTCTCAGGCCGCTCTCAACCGAGCGCCTGAGAGACTGGACCACGCCTGCCACCTGTACCGTCGTGGGTTCAGCCGTGCACAAGACGAGAGAAGTCCGTGAAGCGCATTTTCAAGGGTCCCTGGTTGTGGATCGTCGTCGCCGTGGTGGGTGTCCTGCTCGCCCTGCAGTTCCTCGCGCCCAACAGCGGTGGCGACGAGATCGACGCCTCGACGATGAGCAAGTACATCGCCGACGGCGACGTCAAGGAGATCACCTTCGTCGGGGGTGACCAGCAGATCAAGGCCGTCCTCGACGACGGCGTGCGCGACGAGGGCTCCGAGGTCACCACCTACTGGATCAACGGCACCCAGCGCGACCTCGTCAACGCCGCGCAGGCGCAGTACCGCGCCGGCACGATCGACGACGTCAAGACCGAGATCTCGCGACCCAGCCTGCTCAGCTCGTTCCTCTTCTCCGTGCTGCCCATCGTGATCATCGTGATCATCTTCCTGTGGCTGCTCAACAGCATGCAGGGCGGCGGCGGCCGCGGCGTCATGCAGTTCGCCAAGTCCAAGGCCAAGCTGATCTCCAAGGACATGCCGAAGTCGACGTTCAACGACGTGGCCGGCTGCGAGGAGGCCATCGAGGAGCTCGGCGAGATCAAGGAGTTCCTCCAGGAGCCGGCGAAGTTCCAGGCCGTCGGGGCCAAGATCCCCAAGGGCGTGCTGCTCTACGGCCCTCCCGGCACCGGCAAGACCCTGCTGGCGCGCGCCGTGGCCGGCGAGGCCGGCGTGCCCTTCTACTCCATCTCCGGCTCCGACTTCGTCGAGATGTTCGTCGGTGTCGGCGCCTCCCGCGTGCGCGACCTGTTCGAGCAGGCCAAGGAGAACGCCCCGGCCATCGTCTTCATCGACGAGATCGACGCCGTGGGTCGTCACCGCGGCGCCGGCATGGGCGGCGGCCACGACGAGCGCGAGCAGACCCTCAACCAGCTGCTCGTCGAGATGGACGGCTTCGACGTGCGCGGCGGGGTCATCCTCATCGCCGCCACCAACCGCCCCGACGTGCTCGACCCCGCGCTGCTGCGCCCGGGCCGCTTCGACCGCCAGATCCAGGTCGACGCCCCCGACCTCTCGGGGCGCCACCAGATCCTCCAGGTGCACTCGCGCGGCAAGCCCATGTCGCCCGACATCGACCTGCTCTCCGTGGCGCGCCGCACCCCGGGCTTCACCGGCGCCGACCTGGCCAACGTGCTCAACGAGGCGGCGCTGCTCACCGCGCGCACCAACGACAAGCTGATCACCGACGCCGCCCTCGACGAGGCCATCGACCGCGTCATCGCCGGCCCGCAGCGCCGCACCCGCCTGATGAGCGAGAAGGAGAAGCTCATCACGGCCTACCACGAGGGCGGCCACGCCCTCGTCGCCGCTGCCCTGCCCGGCACCGACCCGGTGCACAAGATCACGATCCTCCCGCGCGGTCGCGCGCTGGGCTACACGATGGTGCTGCCCGACGAGGACAAGTACTCCCAGACCCGCTCGGAGATGCTCGACAAGCTGGCCTACATGCTCGGCGGGCGCGCCGCGGAGGAGATGATCTTCCACGACCCCACCACCGGCGCCGGCAACGACATCGAGAAGGCCACCAACCTCGCGCGGGCCATGGTCACCCAGTACGGCATGACCGACCGCCTCGGGGCCATCAAGCTCGGCGAGACCCAGGGCGAGCCGTTCCTGGGCCGCGACATGGGCCACTCGCGCAACTACTCCGAGGACGTCGCCGCGATCGTCGACGAGGAGACGAAGAACTTCCTCGCCGTCGCCCACCAGGAGGCCTTCGACATCCTCGAGGAGAACCGCGACGTGCTCGACGCCCTCGTGCTCGAGCTGCTCGACAAGGAGACCCTCGACAAGGCCGAGGTGGCCCGCGTCTTCGAGCCGCTGCGCCGCCGCCCGGTGCGCCCGGCCTGGACCGGCTCGCCCGACCGTCGCCCCTCCGACATCCCGGCCGTGGAGATCCCTCAGGCCATCCGCGACCGCGCCCGCAGCAACGGCGCCCCCGCCGACCAACCCGCCGGCGTCGTGCTGACCCCGCCCGGGGCCGGCGGCGACGTCCACGGCGACCCCGGCCTCGGCCCCGACGGCACCCCGCCGGCGCCTCCCACCCCGCCGAGCCCCGGCTCGCCCACGCAGCAGGGATGACCTCGTGACCGACCGCATCAGCGCCCCCGAGCGCGCCCCCGAGGAGATCCCCGCCTTCGACCACGAGCGCGCCGAGGCCGCCGTGCGCGAGCTGCTCTGCGCGATCGGCGAGGACCCCGACCGCGAGGGCCTGCGCGAGACCCCGGCCCGCGTCGCCCGCGCCTACGCCGAGCTCACCGCCGGCCTGCGGATGACCCCGCAGGAGGTGCTCTCGACCACCTTCGACCTCGGCCACGACGAGATGGTCCTCGTGCGCGACATCGAGCTGTGGTCGATGTGCGAGCACCACCTCGTGCCCTTCACCGGGGTCGCACACGTCGGCTACATCCCGGCCGCGAGCGGCAAGATCACGGGACTGTCCAAGCTGGCGCGCCTGGTCGACGTCTACTCCAAGCGCCCGCAGGTGCAGGAGCGGCTCACCACCCAGGTCGCCGACGCGCTCATGGACATCCTGGAAGCCCGCGGCGTCATCGTCGTGATCGAGGCCGAGCACCTGTGCATGACCATGCGCGGGGTCAGGAAGCACGGCGCGCGCACCATCACCTCCGCCGTGCGCGGCATCATGCACAGCGGCCCCACCCGCGCCGAGGCGATGGCGCTGATCCGCGGCACCCACTGACGTGACCGGCGACCGCCCGGGCGGCGCTCCGGCCCCGCCGGCCGCTCCGGCCCCGCAGACCACGCCGGGGGCGACCTCCCCGGCGGCCGCGTCGCTGCGGCTGCCGCTCGACCGGCCCCGCGTCATGGGCGTCGTCAACGTCACCCCCGACTCCTTCTCCGACGGCGGGCGCTACGTCGAGCCCGCGGCCGCCGTCGCCCACGGGCGCCGGCTGCTGGCCGACGGCGCCGACGTCCTCGACATCGGCGGGGAGTCGACCCGCCCCGGCGCGACCCGGCCGCTGGTGGCCGAGGAACTGGCCCGGGTGGTGCCGGTGATCGCCGCGCTGGCCGCCGAGGGTGCCGTGGTCTCGGTCGACACCATGCGCGCCGAGGTCGCCGCAGCGGCGCTGGAGGCCGGCGCGGTGATCGTCAACGACGTCTCCGGCGGGCTGGCCGACCCCGAGATCCTGACCGTGACGGCGGCCGCGGGCGCGACGTACGTGGCGATGCACTGGCGCGCCCACGCCGACCACATGCGCGACTTCGCCGTCTACGACGGCCCCGGCGGGGTGGTGGCGGCGGTCTGCGAGGAGCTGGAGGAGCGGGTCGAGGCGATCCGCGCCGCCGGCGTGGCCGACGACCGGATCGTGCTCGACCCCGGGCTGGGCTTCGCCAAGCGCGGCGAGCACAACTGGGAGCTGCTGCGCGACCTTGACCCGGTGCTGGCGCTGGGCCACCCGGTGCTGGTGGGCGCGAGCCGCAAGTCCTTCCTGGGCGCCCTGCTGGCTGGCCCCGACGGCGCGCCGCGCGAGCCCGAGGGGCGCGAGCACGCCCACGCCGTGGTGCTCGCCCACCTCGCGGGGGCCGGTGCGTGGGGCGTGCGGGTCCACGACGTACGGTCGGCGCGCGACGCGCTGGCCGCGGCCCGGATGCTCCGGGCCCCCTCCGCGCAGCCCGACGACAGGAGTCCCGCATGAGCCCGCGCACGAGTGACGAGCTGGCCGTGCTCGGGGTGGAGTGCTGGGGCCACCACGGGGTCTTCGAGTTCGAGCGGCGCGAGGGCCAGACCTTCGTCATCGACCTCGTGCTGGGCCTCGACACCACCCCCGCGGCCGCCTCCGACGACTTGCACGACACCGTCGACTACGGGAGTCTCGTGGCCGACGTGAAGGCCGCCGTCGAGCGTGACCCGGTCGACCTGATCGAGACGCTCGCAGGACGCGTGGCCGACGTCTGCTTGAGGGATCACCGTGTTGAATGGGCGCGGGTGACGATCCACAAGCCGGATGCACCCATCGAGGCGACGTTCGCGGACGTCGCACTGACGATCACCCGAAGACGCGAGGACGCGACGTGACCGAAACCCCCAACCCGCACATCATCGACGCCGACACCCTCACCGGTGAGATGCGCCCGATCCGTCGCGCGGTGCTGGCCATCGGGTCCAACCTCGGGGAGCGCCTCGCCGCCCTCCAGGGCGCGGTCAACGCCATCGCCGACACCCCCGACGTGTGGGTCACCGGCGTCTCCCCGGTCTACGAGACCGAGCCCGTGGGCTGCCCCGAGGGGTCGGAGAAGTTCCTCAACGCCGTGGTGCTCATCGACACCACGCTGGCCGCCAACCGCCTCATGGACCGCGCGCTGGCCATCGAGGACGCCTTCGAGCGTGAGCGCACCGACGTGCCCAACTCCCCGCGCACCCTCGACGTCGACCTGGTCGTCGTCGGCGACCGTCGCAGCGACGAGCCGTCGCTGCGCCTGCCCCACCCGCGGGCCAAGGAGCGGGCCTTCGTGCTCAAGCCCTGGTTCGACCTCGAGCCCGACGCCACGCTGCCCGAGGCCGGCCCCATCGCCGAGCTGCTCACCGCGGTCGGCATGGACGGCGTCGCCCTGCGCGACGACCTCCACCTCGAGGTCGAGTGAGTCGTGGCCCCCGGGCCCGACCGCACCCCTGACCCCGGCGACGGACCGGAGCGTCCCTCCGGTGACCCGGAGGACCCCCGGCGGCTGAGGCCGACCTCGCCGGCGGCGCTGACCGCGACGGGCGTGGTCGCCCTCGTCGTGGGCTGGCTGCTGCGTCCGGTCCTCGAGGCGGTCTCGGGCTCGGCGCCGCAGATGTCGTGGGCCCAGCCCGCCACGCTGCTGGTCGTGGCCGCGGCCGTGGCCTGGACGGCCTGGGCCACGTGGCGCGCGCTCCAGGTGCGCCACGAGCGCATGGAGGCCCACCGGGCCGTCAACCGCCTCGCGCTCGGGCGCGCGAGCGCCTACGTCGGCGCCCTGGTCGGCGGGCTCTACGCCGGCTACGCCGTCAGCTGGCTGGGGCTGCGCGCCGAGCTCGCCGAGGCCCGGGCGATCCGCTCGGCCGTCGCCGCACTGGCCGGGGTGGTCATCCTGGTCGCAGGGCTGGTCCTGGAGCGCGCGTGTCGCGTCCGTGGCGACGACCCGTCGCCCTAGTCTGGTCGCCATGACCTCCCCCTCGGCCCCGTCCGTCACACCCGCCACGGAGCCGAGCACGGGACGCACCCCCTCGAGCAGCCCCACGAGCGCCCCTACGAGCACCCCGACGAGCACCCCGACGAGCGTGTCGGCCTCGCGGCGACGCCAGCGCAGCACCCGCCTGACGGTCGCCACCCTGCTGCTCGTGGTCGCGGCCGTGGTCGTGCTCGCCGCGGCCCTGTCCGGCTCGTGGGTCGCCGGCGTCGTCGCCGGGGTGAGCGCGGTCCTGCTGGGCGCGGCCGCCACCCGCATCACCTACTCCGAGCTGCTCCAGTCGCGTCGTGACGCCAACCGCGACCGCGCCGAGCAGGCCCAGGCCTACCGCCGCATGGCCGAGGAGCGCTCGGTGGAGCACGCCGCCCACGTCGCCGCGCAGGTCGGCGACGTCCGCTCCGAGCTCGGGGCCCGCCTCGCCGAGCGCGAGACCGCCCTCTCCGAGCTCGAGGCCGAGCTGGCCAAGCTCCAGAAGCACGACGCCGAGACCACCCGCCGCCTGCTCGCGGAGACCAAGCGCGCCCAGGAGCTCGAGCGCGAGGGCGCCCTCACCGCCCGCAGCCTCGACGCCGCCGAGGAGCGCGCCGCCGAGGCGATCGTGCGGATGGCCGAGCTCGAGGCCGAGATCGACGTGCTGCGCGCCGAGGTCGAGACCGTCACCGCCGCCTGGCGCAGCGCCGAGGCCACCCGCCGCCGCCGCGCGTGAGCCCAGCCTCCCGGCCCGGGCGGCCCGCGGGCCCCGCGGGTGCCGCGTCGCTCCACGGGGTGGTCCACCGCGGCCGCGGCGTACGGCAGGATGACTCCTCGTGATCCCCGAGGAGTCCCGGTTCGAAGAAGACCCCGTCGAGCTGGTCCCCGACCCTCCCGGTCTCCCGGCCGACTGGAGCGTCGACAGCCCCGACCCGGCCGACCGGGCCGAGGTCGAGCGGCTCACCACGCTGCTGCGGGCCCACGAGCGCCACGGCCGCGGCTGGGCCGGCGCCAGCGTCGACGACGTGCTCGTCGAGGTCTCCGAGCGCGGACTGCGCACGCGGCAGAACGTCGTGGTGCGCGACGCCGACGGGCTGATCCGTGCCTGGGGCAGCGTGCACGACCGCGCCGGCGGCCGGATGCTCTTCGTCCACGTCGTCGAGCGCGACCTGCCCGCCCGCACGGCCGACGCCTGCTCCGACGTGCTCGTCGAGTGGGCCGTGGGCCAGGCCCGTGCCGTCGGCGAGGCGCGCGGTCTCGAGGTGCAGCAGATCGACACCGGCGCCTTCGAGGGCGACGAGCGCCAGGCCCGCTGGCTCACCGAGGGCGGCTTCGCCAAGGTCCGCACCTGGTGGCAGATGAGCCGCCCGGTCACCGCCGAGGAGGCCTCGCTGGTGCCCGACCCCGCGCTGTGGGAGCGCAAGGGCGTGCGCTTCCGCCAGGTGCGACGCGCCGGCGGCGGCATGCCCGACGACGAGGACCTGCGCGACGTCCACGACGTCCTGGAGGAGGCCTTCCTCGACCACTTCAACTCGTGGGAGGAGACCTTCGACGAGTTCCTGCACCGGCTGCGCGAGGACCCCGGCCACCGCTGGGACCACTGGTGGCTGGCCGAGCTGCTCGACGGCGCCGACGACGGCGCCGCACCCCAGGCGGTCGGTGCGCTGGTCGGCACGGTCTCGGAGAGCGCCGACGGGCCCGACGGGTCCTACGTCTCCTACATCGGCGTGCGGGAGGCGGCGCGCGGCCGCGGGGTGGCCAAGGGCCTGCTGCGCACGATCATCGCCGACGCCGCCGGCCGCGACCGCGACCGCGTGGGCCTCGAGGTCGACGCCGACTCCTCCACCGGCGCCGACGGGCTCTACACCTCGATGGGCTGGGTGACGACGTACGTCACCGAGTCCTGGCACCGCGACGTGCCGGTGGCCCCCGCCGACCAGGCCTGAGGGCCCGGCCGGGCCGCGAGGGCCCCCGTCCGCGGGGACGGGGCCGTGCCTCAGCCCAGTGAGGCGCGCAGGGCGCGGTGCACGCCGTTGGGCGTGAGCACGCCGACGAAGCGCGCGCCGTCCTTGACCCCGACCATGCCCTTGTCGTCGCGCAGCAGCACGGCCAGCGCCTCCTCCAGGGTGGCGCCGACGTCGACCGCCGCGCCCAGCTGACCGGCGCTGACACCGTCGAGGGGCTCGAGGTGGGCGGGGTCGATCGGGGTGACGGTGAGTCGGCGCAGCCCGCGGGTCGAGCCCACGAAGTCGGCCACGAAGTCGTCGGCGGGGCGGCCGAGGAGCTCCGCGGGGGTGGCGTACTGCGCCAGGCGGCCGCCGGTGGCGAAGACCGCGACGCGGTCGCCCATGCGCACGGCCTCGTCGATGTCGTGGGTGACCAGCACGACGGTCTTGCCCAGGTCGCGCTGCAGGCGCAGGAACTCGTCCTGGAGCCTGACCCGCACGACAGGGTCGACGGCGCCGAAGGGCTCGTCCATGAGCAGCACCGGCGGGTCGGCGGCCAGCGCGCGGGCCACGCCCACACGCTGGCGCTGGCCGCCGGAGAGCTGGTGGGGGTAGCGGTCGCCGTAGGTCGACGGGTCGAGCCCGACGAGGTCCATGAGCTCCTCGGCGCGGCGGCGGGCGGTCGCCTTGGACTCGCCGTAGAGCAGCGGCACGGTCATCACGTTGGTGACGATGCGCTGGTGCGGGAAGAGGCCCACCTGCTGGATGACGTAGCCGATGCCGCGGCGCAGCTCGACGGGGTCGACGCCCGTGACGTCGGCGCCGTCGATCTCGATGCGCCCGGTGGTCGGCTCGATGAGCCGGTTGACCATCTTCAGCGTCGTCGACTTGCCGCAGCCCGACGGGCCGACCAGGCAGACCAGCTCGCCGCGTCCGACCTCGAGGTCGAGCTCGTGGACCGCCACGGTGCCGTCGGGGTAGGTCTTGCCCACGCCCGAGAGCCGGATCATCGGCTGGCTCGCGGGGGAGCCGGTAGGTTCCATGCGGTGACCCTACTCGTGCAGGCCGCGGCGCTGGTCGTGCCGACCGCCGACGCCGGGCCGTCCTGCTACAGCCGTCTGACCAACGAGTGGTTCTGCTGGCAGTACGTCACCGACCGGCAGTCCGAGATCGTCGACGCCACCGTGGAGCACGTGTGGATCACCGTGGCCGCCGTGCTGGCGGGCCTGCTGATCTCCTTCCCGCTGGCCGTGCTCGCCCGGCGCCTGCCCCGGCTGGAGTCGACCATCCTCGCGGTCTCGACCGGCATCTACACCGTGCCGTCGCTGGCCCTGCTCCCGCTGCTGGTGCCCTTCACGGGCCTCTCGCCCACGACGGTGGTCATCGGGCTGGCGCTCTACGCGCTGACCATCCTCGTGCGCGCCTTCCTCGAGGGGCTGCGCTCGGTGCCCGACGAGGTCCGTGAGTCGGCCACCGGCCTGGGCTACGGCCCGGGCCGCCTGCTGCTGCGCGTGGAGCTGCCGCTGGCGCTGCCGGTCGTCATGGCCGGGCTGCGCGTGGCCACCGTCTCCACGGTCGCGCTCACCACGGTCGGCTCCCTGGTCTCCTACGGCGGCCTGGGCAACCTCATCAAGGACGGCGTGCTGACCGACTTCCGCGCCGAGCTGCTCACCGCGGCGGTGCTGTGCGTCGTGCTCGCGATCGTCCTCGACGTGCTGCTCGTGGCGACCCAGCGGGTGCTGACGCCCTGGACCCGGGGGGTGCGGGCATGAGGGTGCTCCAGGACGCGTGGGCCTACCTCACGACCGCTGGGAGCTGGACCGGCGACGGCGGCATGCTCGAGCTGCTGCTCCAGCAGCTGCTCCTCACCGTCACCGCCCTCGGGCTGGCCGCCGCCCTCGGGCTCCCCGTGGCGCTGTGGCTGGGCCACCTGGGCCGGGGCGGCTTCCTGGCCATCAACATCTCCAACATCGGTCGGGCCGTGCCGACCTTCGCCCTCCTCGCGCTCCTCGTCACCGCCGACGCCTGGGGCTGGACCCAGGGCTGGTTCCCCGGGGTGCGCGAGGCGGGGCCCTACGGCCGCGCCGGCCTCGCGACGCTGGTCGCGCTGACCCTCTTCGCCCTGCCCCCGATCATCACCAACGCCTACGTCGCCGTGCGCGAGGTGCCCGCCGACGTGCGCCAGGCCGCCGACGGCATGGGCATGACGGGGCTGCAGAAGTTCCGCCGCGTCGAGCTGCCCCTGGCCACGCCGCTGGTGGTCTCCGGGCTGCGCCTGGCCCTGGTGCAGGTGTGGGCCACCGCCACCATCGCCGCGCTCGTGGCCGGGCCCGGGCTGGGCCGGGTCATCACCGACGGCTTCGTGCGCAACCAGTACGGCCAGGGCATCGCCGGCGCGGTGGTCGTGGCCGTGGTCGCGCTGCTGCTCGAGCTGGTCGCCGCCCTCGCGCAGCGCCTCGCCACCCCTCCCGGGTCGCCGGGTGCGCGTCCCACGGGTCGGCCTCGCCGGTCCGGGGGAGCCCCGGCGTCGGTCGCGGCGCCTACAGTCTCCTCCTAGCCGACGCCGTCGGCCCCTGACGCGGGTCCGCCCGCCGACCGGACACGCGCGGGCGCCGCCCGCGGGACACAGAAGGTGCACCCCATGAAGCTGCGACGTTCCCTGGCCGCGGTGCTCTCCGCCGGCACCCTGCTGGCCGCGAGCGCCTGTGCCGGCGACGAGCTCGACGACACGGCCTCCGACGACGCCTCCTCGTCGTCGTCCCCCTCGGAGTCCACGGGCTCCGAGCCCGCCGCCGGTGGCGGCCCCGTCACCATCGCGAGCCAGAACTTCCCCGAGGCGGCCCTGGTCGCCTCGATGTACGAGCAGCTGCTCGCCGACGCGGGCTACGAGCCCACCGTCAACCTCGTCGACGCCCGCGACGCCTACCTCGGCACCTTCCCCGGTGACGTCGACGTCGTCCCGGAGTACGTCGGCGGCATCGTCAACGCCCTCAACGCCCGGGAGAACGGCGACGACGCCGAGCCCTTCGAGACCGGTGACGGCGAGGAGCTGAAGGCCGACGGCGCCGACCTGCTCGAGGCCGCCGGCATCACCCTGCTCGACGTCTCGCCCGCCACCGACACCAACGCGTTCTTCGTGACCCAGGACTACGCCGAGGAGAACGACGTCGACGAGCTCTCCGACCTCGAGGGCGAGTCGGTCGTGCTGGCCGCGGCCCCCGACTGCGAGGGACGCCTCGACTGCGAGGGCGGCCTGGTCGACGAGTACGGCATCGACGTCACCGAGGTGCTGCCCCTGGGCTACGCCAGCGACCAGACCTACCAGTCGGTCCTCGACGGCGAGTCGGAGCTCGGCGAGACCAGCACCACCGACGGCACGCTGGAGTCCCTCGGGCTCGTCGTGCTCGAGGACGACCAGGAGATCCAGCCCGCCCAGAACCTCGTGCCGGCCGTCTCCGACGAGTTCCTCGACGCCAACCCGGGCGTCGCCGACGTGCTCAACCCGCTCATGGCCGCGCTGACCACCGAGAAGCTCACCGAGCTCAACGGCCGGATCTCGGTCGACCGCGAGCAGACCGAGGACGTCGCCCTCGACTTCCTGCAGTCCGAGGGCCTGCTCTGACGCACGCCCCCTGGGGCACCACCGGTCCCACCAGCACCACCCGGGCCGTCCGACCCCGCCACCCGCGGCACCTGTCGGCCCAGACCCGCACCTGTCGGCCCGCGCGTGGGCCGACAGGTGCGGGTTTCACCGGTCAGCCGGTGAAACCCGCGGGCACGCCGTACGCCCCGCCGCCCGCGGCACCTGTCGGCCCGGACCCGCACTGGTCGGCCCGTGCGTGGGCCGACAGGTGCGGGTTTCACCAGCCGGCTGGTGAAACCCGCCGCCGCGCCGATCGACCGCCTCAGACCTCGTTCGCCCGCAGGGCGACGGCGGCGGGGTCGAGGGTGGCGGGGTCGAGGACGGGCAGCGCGAGCCGCGCCCCGTCGGGGCCGGAGGTGCGGGGGGCGGGGCCGGGGTGCTCGGCCATCCACGCCATGACCGCCGCGGCGTCCTCGCGCCGGCCCTGCTCCACGAGCCACCCGGTCAGCCGGTGCACCGGCGGCAGGCCGGAGGCGGTCAGCGACGTGGGCCCGCGGCCGCCGGGGGCTCCCGCCCCCCACAGCGAGAGCACGCCGGAGCGCAGCAGCTCCCACCACGCGTCGTCGCAGCCGGGGATCTCGGTGAAGTAGCGGTGCAGGTCGCCGGCCAGCACGCGGTCGCGCATGACGTCGACCACCTCGCCCCCCGTCGCGGCCGGGGCGCCGGCCGCCCACTGCTCGACGCTGCGCAGCGAGTCGCGCTTGGTCGACCAGCGGTCGGTGAGGTCGGCCAGCGAGGAGCGCTGCTGGGTGATGGAGCTGCCGTCGGTGCGGATGCGCCAGTGGTAGACCACCTCGGGCAGCACGCTGATGCGCCGCGCGGCGAGGTAGGCCCGGGTCAGCGTGGGCTGGTCCTCGTAGCGCACCCCCTCGGGCCAGGTGAGGCCCGCGGTGTCCCAGAAGGCCCGTGACCAGAGCTTGTTCCAGGCGAAGACGTCGCCCATCAGCTCGGGCAGCTCCGCGATCCCGAGGGCGCGGCGCTCGCGGTGCAGCCGGCGCATCCAGGGCGGCTCGGTGAGCCGGCCGTCCTCCCAGCGCGCCACCGAGCCGGTGACCAGGTCGCTGTCGTCGCGCCGCAGGGCCTCGAGCATGGTGGCGTAGGCGTCGGGCGGCACGACGTCGTCGGAGTCGGCGAAGGCCAGCAGCGCGCCGGTGGCGTGGGCCAGGCCGGCGTTGCGGGCGGCGCCGAGGCCCTTGTTGGCCTGGTGCACGACGCGCACGCGGGCGTCCTGCTCGGCGTAGGCGTCGGCGACGGCGCCCGACCCGTCGGTGGAGCCGTCGTCGACGACGACCACCTCGAGCGCGCGGTGGCTCTGGGCCAGGACGCTGTCGAGGCAGGCGGGCAGGTAGGCGGCGACGTCGTGCACGGGCACGACCACGCTGATCACGGGACCGTCGGCCGGACCCTGGGCCGGACCCTCGGCCGGACCGTCTGCGGGACCGTCCGCAGGCCCGCGTCGGGGATCGCGTCGGCGCAGCCTCACGCGCCCACCGTAGTGGCGGGCCCGATCGGCAGTAGGCTCCCCTCCCGTGACCGCCCTGCCTGACGCCACCGTGCCGCCCACCCCGGACCCCGCCGACCACCCGCGCAAGGTGCTCTTCGTCGCGGGCGCGGGCCGCAGCGGCACGAGCACGATGGCCGGCCTGATGCAGATCCTCGGCCTGCACGTGCCCAAGCCGGAGGTCGTGCCCGACGAGACCAACCCCAAGGGCTTCGGTGAGCCGGCCTGGGCCGTCGAGCACCACACCCGCCTGCTGCGCGAGGCGGTCGTGCAGGTCAGCGACTCGCGACCCGACGCGTGGTTCGAGACCGGCCGCATCTCCACCCGCGAGCCCGAGCGGATCCGCACCGCCCAGTGGCTGGAGTCGCACTTCGAGGTGGCCAGCGAGCTCGTGGTCAAGGACCCCCGGCTGAGCTGGTTCCTGTCGCTGTGGCGGGTCGCGGCGATCCGCAGCGGCGCCACCCCGGTCTTCGCCACCATGCTCCGCCCGCCCGCGGAGGTGGTGGGGAGCAAGCAGAAGTACTACGCCAACCGGCTCGGCTCGGCCCACCTGGCCAGCTCCTGGCTCAACATGCTGCTCCACACCGAGCGCGCCACCCGCGAGTCCGTCGCCGACGGCGGTCGCGTCTTCGTGCGCTACTCCGACCTGCTCGACGACTGGACCCGCGAGACGATGCGCGTGGGCGAGCAGCTGCAGCTCCAGCACGTCCTGCACGCCACCAGCGAGCAGATCCGCGACGGCCACCGCTTCGTCGACCCCGGCCTGCGCCGCGTCACCCAGACCCTCGACGACCTCGCCCTGCCCCCGCGCCTGCACGAGCTCACCGCCGAGACCTGGTCGGAGCTCAACAAGCTCGCCGAGCCCGGCGGCGACCAGCCGGCCGTGCACGAGGCCCTCGACCAGCTGCGCCAGGGCTACACCGACCTGTACGCCGAGGCCGAGGCGATCAGCCGCTCCTCGGTCGTCGCCACGGAGCACCGGATGCGCCAGGGCGGTCGCGGCCCCGGTGGCGGCCAGGCCGGCCCCGGCGGCCAGGGCGGCCCCGGCGGCCCGAAGCCGGGCGACGCGCCGGCCCCCGACGCCCCGGTGCGCGCCGCCGACCGGGTGCCCCACGGCCTGCGGGCGATGGTGCCGGCCCCGGTGCGCCGCGGGCTGCGCAAGGCCGCCGGCCGCGAGCGCTGAGGACCCCGCCGTGAACGCCATCCGCCACCCCGACGGCCTGCGCAACCTCGAGGGCCACGCCGACTTCGACATCACCTGGCCCTGGCACCGCCCCGACGGCCTGCGGGCCGGCTCCACCGCCGTGCTGCGCGTCAAGGACGAGGCCCGCGCCCTGCCCTTCGTGCTCCCGCCGCTGCTGCGTGCCTGCGACGAGGTGCTCGTGGTCGACAACGGGTCGACCGACGGATCCCCGGAGGTGGCCGCCGCGACCGCCGAGCGGGCCGGGCTGGGTCACCGGCTGCGCCAGGCGACGTACCCCTTCGCGGTCGCGCGCGCGGGCGCCGAGCACCTCGCCACCCACGAGCTCTCGGTGCACTCGCTGTCGTACTTCTACAACTGGTGCTTCGCCCAGGTCGCCACGCGCTACTCCTGGAAGTGGGACGGCGACATGGTCCTCACCACCGAGGGCGAGGTCTCGCTCGGCGACCTCGCCTGGCAGGTCGGCGACGTGCAGTCGATCATCCGCGTGCCGCGCCACGGGCTCTACCTCGACAGCGACTCCCACGGCTACCTCGACCTCGGCCTGCGCAACGCCGAGGAGTGGGGCTACCCCGTCGGTCCCGACTTCGTCTTCACCAAGGCCTTCGAGTGGGAGATCCGCTCGACCCCGGAGCAGTGCCGCTCGATCGGGCTGCCCCACGGGCTGTGCGTGGAGCTGAAGTTCCTCGACTCCGACGAGTTCGCCCACTGGACCGACCCCGAATCCTTCGCCACCAGCTTCCGCAACAAGCGCAAGCGTCGCGAGTGGGCGGTCTTCCAGTCGCTGCGCCAGGGCGTCGTGCCCGACGGAGTGCACGAGATCACCGCTCCCGAGGGCGTCCACATCGTCGACCACGTCACGCAGACCTGGCTGCCGCGCGCGCCGCGCCCGCTCCAGGTCGGCTGAGACCCGCGCGCACGGCCTGTCGGCCAGGTCACACCCGATCGCCTTACCCCGCGAGGGCGGTCGGCGTAGATTCGTGGTGCATCTGACGAGCTCACCGTTCGGTACCCACCCCGGCCTCCCGACCCGCAGCCAGCACGACCGGCAGCGTGGCGACGGAGGTGGTCGGAGGGACTGAAACGAAAGGTCACGGTCATGGTCACACCCGCGCACAGCCCTGCCCCCGGTCCCGACCCCACCCCGGTCGCCCCCGCACCCCGGCACCCCGCCGCGTCCACCACCGCCCCCCTCCGCATCGGCGTCGTCGGCGCCGGCCGGGTCGGTGCCGTGCTCGCCGCGCGGCTGCGCTCCGCCGGCCACGAGGTCGTCGCCGCCGCGGGGGAGTCGCCCGCCTCGCTCGAGCGCATCGCCACGCTGCTGCCCGGCGTCGCCGGCGCCAAGCCCACCGCGGTCGCCCGCGCCTGCGACGTCCTGCTGCTCACGGTGCCTGACGACATGCTCGACAACGTCGTCTCCATGCTCGCCGCCAGCGGCGCCCTGCGCCCGGGCCAGCACGTCGTGCACACCTCCGGCCGCCACGGGCTCGCGGTGCTCGCCCCCGCCGAGCGCGTCGGCGCCCGCGTGCTCGCGCTGCACCCCGCGATGACCTTCACCGGCACCGCCGTCGACCTCGAGCGGCTCTCCGGCTGCGTCCTCGGCGTGACCGCCGCGCCGGCCGAGCGCGCGATGGCCGAGCGCCTCGCCGCCGGTCTGGGCGGGCGGCTGATGAGCGTGCCCGAGGAGATGCGCACGCTCTACCACGCGGGCCTTGCCCACGGCGCCAACCACCTGGTGACGCTGGTCAGCGAGGCCATGGAGATGCTGGCCGCGGCCGGCGCCGACGACCCCGCCGGCACGCTGCGCCCGCTGCTCACCGCGGCGCTCGACAACGCCCTCGACCGGGGCGACGCCGCGCTCACCGGCCCGATCGTGCGCGGCGACGTCGGCACGGTGCAGGCCCACCTCGAGGACCTCGCCGCCAACGCCGCCCACACGCTCCCGTCGTACGTCGCGATGGCGCGCGCCACCCTCGACCGCGCGGTGGCCGACGCTCGCCTGCTGCCGCTGCGGGCCGTGAAGATCACCCGCGCGCTCGACGCGGCCCTCGCCGGGGCGCCGCACGCCGAGCCGGCTCCACGCCGCCACCGCGCCGGGGACCCCCGGTGACCGCGCCCGGCACGACGACCGGCACCACCGCGACCACCACCGCGACCAGCACCGCGACCAGCGCCCGGCCCGGTCCCCCGACCGGGTCCGGGCCCGTCCTGGCCCGCGACCGCGCCGAGCTCGCCGCGGCGCTCGCCGGGGTGCGGGCGGCGGGGGAGCCGGTGGCGTTCGTGCCGACCATGGGCGCCCTGCACGAGGGCCACGCCAGCCTGGCCCGGCTCGCGCGCGAGCACGCCGGGGCCCGGGGGGCGGTGGTCGCCTCGGTCTTCGTCAACCCGCTGCAGTTCGCGCCGGGCGAGGACCTCGACCGCTACCCCCGCACGCTCGAGGCCGACCTCGAGGTCTGCGCCCGCGAGGGCGTCGACGTGGTCTTCGCCCCGTCGGCGGAGGAGATGTACCCCGGCTGGCCGCAGGTCCGCGAGCCGCAGGTGACGGTCGAGCCCGGCCCGCTGGGCTCGGTGCTCGAGGGCCGGACCCGTCCGGGCCACTTCCGCGGCGTGCTCACCGTGGTGGCCAAGCTGCTCGGCCTGGTGCGTCCCGACGTCGCCGTCTTCGGCGAGAAGGACTACCAGCAGCTCACGCTCGTACGCCGGATGGTGGCCGACCTGTGCCTCGGCGTGGACGTGGTCGGCGCCCCGACCCGGCGCGACGACGACGGCCTGGCCCTCTCCAGCCGCAACCGCTTCCTCGAGCCCGACCACAGGCGCGCCGCCCTCGCCCTGAGCCGCGCCCTGCGGGCCGCGCAGGACGCGGCGGCGTCGACCGACCCGGCGCAGGCGGCCCCCGCCGCCCTGGCCGCCGCCCGCGCGGAGGTCGACGCCGAGCCCGGCCTCGACCTGGACTACCTCGTGCTCACCGACCCCGACCTGGCCGACCCGCCCGCGCAGCCGGAGCCGGGCGCCCCCGCCCGCGTGCTGGTCGCCGCCCGCGTCGGCACCACCCGCCTCATCGACAACCTCCCCCTCGCCCTCGGGCCGACCGGCCCGGGCCACCAGACCGCAGGAGCCTCCTGATGCTGCGCACCATGATGACCAGCAAGATCCACCGCGCGACCGTGACGCAGGCCGACCTGCACTACGTCGGCTCGGTCACCGTCGACGAGGACCTCCTCGACGCCGCCGACCTGCTGCCCGGCGAGCTGGTCCACATCGTCGACATCACCAACGGCGCGCGCCTGGAGACCTACACCATCGCCGGCGAGCGCGGCTCGGGCGTGCTCGGCATCAACGGCGCCGCGGCCCGGCTCGTGCACCCCGGCGACCTGGTCATCCTCATCGCCTACGGCCAGATGGAGACCGCCGAGGCCCGCACCCACCGGCCCCACGTGGTCTTCGTCGACGCCGACAACAAGATCCTGGCCACCGGCTTCGACCCGGCCGAGGCCGTCGCGGGCTCCGGTCTGGTCCGCGGCGACACCGTGGCCGGGCGCTAGCCTTCGACGATGCCCGACGCGCCCGCCCGACCCGCAGCCCAGCCCGGCGCCCAGCCCGGCGCCCAGCCCGGTGGTCTGCCCGGCCGCCTCGCCGCCCCCGCCCCGGGGTGGACGACGCGGGCCGACGTGGTGGTCATCGGCTCCGGCATCGCGGGCCTGACCGCCGCGCTGCGGCTCAAGGACCGGGTCGAGAAGGTCCTGGTCGTCACCAAGGACGTGCTCGCCGCGGGCTCGACGCAGTGGGCCCAGGGCGGCATCGCCGCGGCCCTCGGCCCGGGCGACACCCCCGCCGAGCACGAGATCGACACCCTGGTCGCCGGGGCGGGCGCCTGCGACGCCGAGGCCGTGCGCGCGCTGGTGACCGAGGGGCCGGAGGCCGTGCGCGAGCTGATCGCGCTGGGCGCGCAGTTCGACCACGCCCCCGACGGCGAGCTGTCGCTGACCCGCGAGGGCGGTCACCACCGCGACCGCATCGCCCACGCGGGCGGCGACGCGACCGGTGCGGAGATCCAGCGGGCGCTGATCGCCGCGGTCGCGCGGGCCCCGGAGATCGAGGTGGTCGAGCACGCGCTGGCCGTCGACCTGCTGCTCGACGGGCCCGTCGGCAGCGGCGGCGTGGCGGGCGTCACGCTGCACGTGATGGGCGAGGGCCAGCGTGACGGCGTGGGTGCCGTGCGCTGCCGCGCGGTGGTGCTGGCCAGCGGCGGCCTGGGCCAGGTCTTCTCCCAGACCACCAACCCGGCGGTCTCCACCGGCGACGGCACCGCCCTGGCCCTGCGAGCCGGGGCCCGGCTGCGCGACCTGGAGTTCGTGCAGTTCCACCCCACCGTCATGTACCTCGGGCCGCACTCGCTGGGCCAGCAGCCGCTCATCTCCGAGGCCGTGCGCGGCGAGGGCGCCGTGCTCGTCGACGGCGCGCCCGAGGACGGCGGCACGGCCTTCATGCGCGGCGTGCACGAGCTGGCCGACCTCGCCCCGCGCGACGTCGTGGCCAAGGCCATCACGCGCCGCATGCACGAGACCGGCCGCGCCCACATGTGGCTCGACGCCCGCCACCTCGGCGAGGACCCCGACGACCCGGCCGCCGTCGCCCGCTTCTGGGAGCGCCGCTTCCCGACCATCCTGGCCACCGCCCGCTCCCACGGCGTCGACCCCGTCACCGACCTGATCCCGGTCGCCCCGGCCTGCCACTACGCCTCGGGCGGCGTCGCCACCGACCTGTGGGGCCGCACCGACGTGCCGGGCCTCTACGCCACCGGCGAGGTCGCCTGCTCCGGCGTGCACGGCGCCAACCGCCTGGCCTCCAACTCCCTGCTCGAGGGCCTCGTCTTCTCCCGCCGCATCGCCTCGGTGCTGCCCGGTGAGCTGCGCGGCTGGAGCGAGCCGCTCGACCCCGCCGACGACGGCCGCGCCCCCGGCCTGGTCGACGCCGCCGTGCGACCCCGCCTGCAGGAGACGATGACCGCCCGTGCCGGGGTGCTGCGCAGCGCCGCCGGCCTCACCGCCGCCGCCGAGGAGGTGGCCGCCCTGGCCGCCGAGCCGGCGACCGCCGTCGACGTCGCGGCCTGGGAGACCACCAACCTGGTCACCCTCAGCACGGCGCTGGCCGGGGCGGCGCTGCTGCGCGAGGAGACCCGCGGCTCGCACTGGCGCGAGGACTTCCCCGAGCGCGACGACGCCCGCTGGGCCGGCCACGTCGACGCCACCCTGCGCGAGGGCGTGCTCGCCCTGCGCCACGTGCCGGCCCCCGCCACCGACCCCGCGGCGGGTCCCACCCCCGCACCCGTGACCACCGGAGGACCGCGATGAGCAGCCACGAGACCGCGACCCGACCCGGCACCCTCCCGGGCCTCACGCCGTACGACGAGCTGCCGGGGCCGCTCCTGGCCGAGCTGGCCGAGGCGGGTCTCGACCCGCGTGCGGTGCACGACGCGGTCGTCGCGGCGCTGGCCGAGGACCTGCCCGGCGGCGTGGCCGCGGGCGACGTCACCTCGACGGCCACCATCCCCGCCGAGGCCCGCGGCGAGGGCGACTTCGGGGCACGCCACGCCGGCGTGGTCGCCGGCCTCGGCATCGCCGAGCTGGTCTTCCGTCTCGTCCTCGGCGACGCCGTCGAGGTCACCCGTCGCGTGCCCGACGGCACCCGGGTCGCCCCCGGCGACGTCGTGATGAGCGTGGCCGGCCCGACCCGCGGCCTGCTCACCGCCGAGCGCACGGCGCTCAACTACGCCAGCCACCTCTCCGGCGTCGCCACCGCCACCGCGGCGTGGGTCGACGCCCTCGAGGGCACCCGCGCCCGCGTGCTCGACACCCGCAAGACGCTGCCGACCTACCGCGCCCTGCAGAAGTACGCCGTGCGCTGCGGCGGCGGGGTCAACCACCGCATGTCGCTCACCGACATGGCGATGGTCAAGGACAACCACGTCGTGGCCGCCGGCGGCGTCGTGCCGGCCTACCGCGCCGTGCGCGAGGCGCACCCCGACCTGCGCGTCGAGGTCGAGGTCACCGACCTCGACCAGCTGCGCGAGCTGCTGGAGGCCGGCTGCCGCGAGATCCTGCTCGACAACATGGACGACGCCACGATGGCCGAGGCCGTCCGGCTCACCGCCGGCCGCGCCACCCTCGAGGCCTCCGGCGGGCTGACCCTCGCCCGCGCCCGCGCGGTCGCCGAGACCGGCGTCGACTTCATCTCCTCCGGCGCGCTGACCCACTCGGTCGCGGTCTTCGACCTCGGGCTCGACCTCCGGGACGTCTGAGCCGTGAGCCTGCTGTGCGCCGACATCGGCAACAGCCACACCGTCCTGGGGCTGCTCGACCCGGCGGTCGAGCCCGGCGCCCCCGGGCAGGTCCTGGCCGACTGGCGCGTCGGCACCGACGCCCGCCGCACCGCCGACGAGTGGGCGGTGCTGCTGCGCGGCCTCCTGGCCGGCGCTCCCGGCGGCCCTGCCGCCGACACCGTCTCCGGCGTCGCGGTCTGCGCCACCGTGCCGACGGTGCTGCACGAGTGGCGCGACATGCTCGCCCGGCACTTCCCCGACGTGCCCCACGTCGTCGTGGAGCCCGGGGTCCGCACCGGCGTGCCGGTGCTCACCGACAACCCGCGCGAGGTGGGCTCCGACCGCATCGTCAACGCCCTGGCCGCCGCCACCCTCCACGGCGGCCCCGCCATCGTGGTCGACTTCGGCGGCACGGCCACGACCTTCGACGTGGTCAGTGCCCGCGGTCAGTACGTCGGCGGCGCCATCTCGCCCGGCATCGAGATATCCCTCGAGGCGCTCGGGCGACGCGGCGCCCAGCTGCGCACCGTCGAATTGCTCAGGCCCCGCTCGGTGATCGCCAAGAACACCGTCGAGGCGCTGCAGTCGGGCATGCTCTTCGGGGTCGCGGCCAGCGTCGAGGGAATCGTGAGCCGCATGGTCTCCGAGCTCGGCGCCGAGAACGACACGGTCACCGTCGTGGCGACCGGATATCTCTCCGACCTCGTCCTGGCCGAATGCTCCTGCTTCACCCACCACGACCCGTGGCTCACCCTGCGGGGCCTGGCCCTGGTGCACGCGCGCAATTGCTGATCGTCCTCGAGGTCGTCGCGGGACCTTTTAGCCGACGTCGTCGCATTCATTAGTCGCCGCAAGCGCTTCGGCAAAAAGCGGCGTGAATCCTTTACCCGTGACAATTGTTTGTCGACGTCGCCCCTCTGGCATCATCGATCTCGCAGGAATTCAATTCGACGACGCTTCGGCGTCGAATTCACGGAGGTCGCAGAGCAATGGCGCAGAAGATCCACATCGTCCTCGAGGACGACCTCGACGGCAGCGAGGCCAGCGAGACGGTGACCTTCGGTCTCGACGGCACGACCTACGAGATCGACCTCACCGACGAGCACGCCACGGAGCTTCGCGAGGCCCTGGCGCCCTACGTCGGGCACGCGCGCAAGGTGTCGGGCTCGGCCCGCCGCGGCCGCAAGGCCTCCGCCGGCGCCGCGGGCAACGGCTCGGCCGGCTCGGCCGACGGGGGCCCCAGCGCCAAGGAGATCCGCGAGTGGGCCCGCTCCAACGGCTACGAGGTGCCCGACCGCGGCCGCGTCTCCGCCGAGGTGCGCGAGGCCTTCGACGCCGCCAACTGAGACACCGGCCCACACGCCGGTCGACACACCGTCTGACACACCGGCCGACACGCCCGGTCCACCGTCCGCACGGGCGGCGGACCGGGCGTGTTCGCTCTCAGCGGACGCACCTTCTGCGCTGAGGGGGAACGCGTAGGCTGTCAGCGGGGTTGGACACTCCGTACCCTCCCTCCACCCAGGAGCGGACGGCACCCCACCTGCACGAGGAGCGATGCGCATGTTCGAGCGGTTCACAGACCGAGCCCGCCGGGTGGTCGTGCTGGCCCAGGAAGAGGCCCGCATGCTCTCCCACAACTACATCGGGACCGAGCACATCCTGCTCGGTCTCATCCACGAGGGAGAAGGCGTCGCGGCCAAGGCGCTGGAGAGCCTCGACATCTCGCTCGAGGCCGTCCGCGCCCAGGTCGAGGAGATCATCGGCCAGGGCCAGCAGGCCCCGTCCGGCCACATCCCCTTCACCCCGCGCGCCAAGAAGGTGCTCGAGCTGTCCCTGCGCGAGGCGCTGCAGCTCGGCCACTCCTACATCGGCACCGAGCACATCCTGCTCGGGCTGATCCGCGAGGGCGAGGGCGTGGCCGCCCAGGTGCTGCAGAAGCTCGGCGCCGACCTCAACCGCGTGCGCCAGCAGGTCATCCAGCTGCTGTCGGGCTTCCAGGGCAAGGAGTCCTCGCAGTCCGCCGCGGCCGCCACCGGCGCCAGCGGCGAGGCCCCGTCGTCCTCGCTGGTCCTCGACCAGTTCGGCCGCAACCTCACCCAGGACGCCCGTGACGGCAAGCTCGACCCCGTCATCGGCCGCTCCCAGGAGATCGAGCGGGTCATGCAGATCCTCTCGCGCCGCACGAAGAACAACCCCGTCCTGATCGGCGAGCCCGGCGTCGGCAAGACCACCGTCGTCGAGGGCCTGGCCCAGGACATCGTCAAGGGCGACGTGCCCGAGACGCTCAAGGACAAGCAGATCTACACCCTCGACCTGGGTGCGCTGGTCGCCGGCTCGCGCTACCGCGGTGACTTCGAGGAGCGCCTGAAGAAGGTGCTCAAGGAGATCCGCACCCGCGGCGACATCGTGCTCTTCATCGACGAGATCCACACTCTCGTCGGTGCCGGCGCGGCCGAGGGCGCCATCGACGCCGCCAGCATCCTCAAGCCGATGCTGGCCCGCGGTGAGCTCCAGACCATCGGTGCCACCACGCTCGACGAGTACCGCAAGCACCTGGAGAAGGACGCCGCGCTCGAGCGCCGCTTCCAGCCGATCCAGGTCGCGGAGCCCTCGATCGCCCACACGATCGAGATGCTCAAGGGCCTGCGCGACCGCTACGAGGCGCACCACCGCGTCACCATCACCGACGAGGCCCTGGTCTCGGCGGCGACGCTGGCCGACCGCTACATCTCCGACCGCTTCCTGCCCGACAAGGCGATCGACCTCATCGACGAGGCGGGCTCGCGCCTGCGCATCCGTCGCATGACGGCGCCCGCCGAGCTGCGCGAGTTCGACGACAAGATCGGCGAGGTCCGCCAGCGCAAGGAGGCCGCCATCGACGGTCAGGACTTCGAGGCCGCCGCGCGTCTGCGCGACGAGGAGAAGCAGCTGATCCTCAAGAAGTCCGAGCGCGAGAAGGCCTGGCGCGCCGGCGACATGGACGAGGTCGCCGAGGTCGACGAGGAGCTGATCGCCGAGGTCCTCGCCGTCGCCACCGGCATCCCGATCGTGAAGCTCTCGGAGGAGGAGTCCTCCCGCCTGCTCAAGATGGAGGACGAGCTCCACAAGCGGGTCATCGGCCAGGACGAGGCCGTCAAGGCGCTCAGCCGGGCCATCCGCCGCACCCGTGCCGGGCTCAAGGACCCCAAGCGTCCCGGTGGGTCGTTCATCTTCGCCGGGCCCTCGGGCGTCGGCAAGACGTGGCTGTCCAAGACGCTGGCGGAGTTCCTCTTCGGCGACGAGGACGCGCTCATCCAGCTCGACATGTCGGAGTTCAGCGAGAAGCACACGGTCTCGCGCCTCTTCGGCTCGCCTCCCGGCTACGTCGGCTACGAGGAGGGTGGCCAGCTGACCGAGAAGGTGCGGCGCAAGCCGTTCTCGGTGGTGCTGTTCGACGAGGTGGAGAAGGCCCACCCCGACATCTTCAACAGCCTGCTGCAGATCCTGGAGGAGGGTCGCCTGACCGATTCCCAGGGTCGGGTCGTCGACTTCAAGAACACCGTCATCATCATGACGACCAACCTCGGCACGCGGGACATCGCCAAGTCGGTGCACCTGGGCTTCAACCAGAGCGGCGACGCGGCGGGCTCCTACGAGCGCATGAAGAGCAAGGTCTCGGAGGAGCTCAAGCAGCACTTCCGCCCCGAGTTCCTCAACCGTGTCGACGAGATCATCGTCTTCCCGCCCCTGTCGCGCGAGCAGATCGTGCACATGGTCGACAACATGGTCGCCGCCGTGGAGGTCCGCCTCCGCGACCGCGACATGCAGCTCGAGCTCACCCAGTCGGCCAAGAACCTGCTGGCCGAGCGGGGCTTCGACCCGGTGCTGGGTGCGCGGCCGCTGCGCCGCACGGTGCAGCGCGAGATCGAGGACGTCCTGGCCGAGAAGATGCTCTTCGGCGAGGTCGGCCCGGGCCAGATCGTGCTGGTCGACGTCGAGGGCGAGGGCCCCGGCGCGACCTTCACCTTCCAGGGCCAGAAGGTCGCGGCCCTGCCCGACCTGCCGCCGTTCGAGACCGCCGGGGTCGAGGTCGGCGACGCCCTCGGCGAGGGTCCCTCCGACGAGGAGGGCCCGCGCGACGTCCCGCGGGCCACCGGCGAGACCGAGTGACGACCGGCTGACCGAGCACCACACCGCACAGCACGCAGCGCCCCGGGCCGCCAGGTCCGGGGCGCTGCTGCGTCCGGGCGACGGCGGCGCGTCGACCGGGCCGGGCCGGCTCAGGGCCGGGTCAGGGCAGCGCGTAGGCGCTGTCGCCGGCCCGCACGAGCAGCCGGTCGGCCACCAGGCCGGCCAGGCACCGCTCGCGCTGCTCCGGCTCGGGCCAGGCCGCCACCAGCGCCGAGACGTGCACCGGGCCCTCGGCGTCGCGCACGACCCCCATCAGCCGCCCGCGGCACTGCCGGTCGGTGCCGGCCCAGGCCTGCGCGCGCCGCGGCGGCCCGTCGTACGCCGGCCGCCCGGCCGCCAGCCAGGCGCACTGCGCCGCGAGCGGGCAGTCGGCGCAGGCGGGCTGGCGTGCGGTGCACACGAGCGCCCCGAGCTCCATCACCGCCACCGCCCAGGTCGCCGCCGTGGCCTCGTCGTCGGGCACCACCGAGGCGGCCCGCTCCCGCTCGGCGCGGGTGAGCCCGGCCGGCGGCAGCTCGTCGCCGCCGAGCACCCGCGCCAGCACGCGACGCACGTTGGTGTCGAGCACGACGTGGCGCTGGCCGAAGGCGAAGGACGCGATGGCGGCGGCGGTGTACTCGCCGACCCCGGGCAGCGTGAGCAGGACGGCGTGGTCGCGGGGCACCTCGCCGCCGTGGTCGGCGACGATGGCGGTGGCCGCGGCGTGCAGGCGCAGGGCGCGTCGCGGGTAGCCCAGGCGGCCCCAGGCGCGCACGGCCTCGCCCGTGGGCTCGGCGGCCAGGTCGCCCGGCGTCGGCCAGCGCTCCATCCACGCGGCGTGCACGGGCAGCACCCGGGCCACCGGGGTCTGCTGGAGCATCAGCTCCGAGACCATCACCGACCACGCCGACGCCTCGGGCCGACGCCACGGCAGGTCGCGGGCGTGCTCGTCGTACCACTCCAGCAGGGGGGCGTGCAGGCTGCTCATCGCCGCCATTCTCACCCGGGCGGGCGCGACCCCGGTGTGGCACCCCGACCGGGCGGGCCGGGCTGGCTACGGTGACGGCCATGACGTCGCTGACCCGCGGACCGCTGCCGGCGCGCGTGTACTGGGTGCGCCGCGGCATCGTGCTCCTGCTGCTCGTGCTCCTCCTCGTGGCCCTGGTGCGGATCGTCGGCGCCCTCACCGGCGGCGACGAGACCCCGCAGGCCGTGCAGACGGCCGCCGACCCGGCCCCGACCGCGGCGCCCGAGGCCAGCCCCTCGGCCACCCCCACCGACGCCGCGGCCGACGCCCCCACCGCGGGCGCCAGCGCGGGCCCCACCGCAGAGCCCACCCGGCGCCCCGACCGACCGCGCGCCACCCGCACCCCCGAGCCGGTGCCGGCGCAGCCCGACGGGCCGTGCGACGACGGCGAGCTCGAGGTGGTGCCGAGCGTGACCTCGGCCGTGGCCGGCGGCGAGGTGGGCATCGACGTGGCCGTGCGCTCCCTGGACTCCGAGGCGTGCACCTGGACGACCTCCGCGCGCGAGCTGACCCTCAAGATCACCTCGGGCGACGACGAGATCTGGACGACGCGCGAGTGCCGCCGGGCCGTCGTGCCGCAGGACGTCGTGGTGCGCAGCGCCGAGGCCACCACGGTGGAGGTCGTGTGGTCGGGGCGCCGCTCCGACGCCGAGTGCACCCGCGCGGCCGACTGGGCGCTGCCGGGGTGGTACCACGTCGCCGCGGCCGCGATCGGCGGCGAGCCCGCCGACGTGCAGTTCCGGCTGCTCTCGCCGGTGCAGGAGGCCGAGCAGGAGGCGCAGGACGAGGCCCGCGAGGGCGGTCGCCCTCAGACGTAGCGCTCGAGGATGGTCGACTCCGCCAGGCGCGAGAGTCCCTCCCTCACGCTGCGGGCGCGCAGCTCGCCCACGCCCTCGACGGCCTGGAGGTCGTCGATGCCGGCCGAGAGCAGCTTCTGCAGGGTGCCGAAGTGGTCGACGAGCCGGTCCACCACCGACCCCGGCAGGCGCGGCACCTTGGCCAGCAGCCTGTAGCCCCGCGGCGCCACGGCACCGTCGAGGTGCTCGCCGTTGCCCAGCCCGAGCACCCGGGCGGTGGCGGCCGGGTCGACCAGCTCGGTGGGGCTCAGCGCCTCGAGGCGCCCGAGCAGCTCCTCGGGGCTCTTGCTGCGACGCCCGGCGGGCAGGTAGTCGCGCACGACCAGCTCGCGCTCGGCGTCGACCCCGGTGACCAGCTCCTCCAGCTGCAGCGAGAGCAGGCGGCCGTCGGTGCCGAGCTCGAGCACGTAGTCCTCGATCTCGCGGGCGATGCGGATGACCATCTCCAGGCGCTGGGCCACGACGGCCACGTCGCGCACCGTCACGAGGTCCTCGACCTCGAGCGCCGACAGGGTGCTCGACACCTCGTCGAGACGCAGCTTGTAGCGCTCCAGGGTGGCCAGCGCCTGGTTGGCCCGGGAGAGGATCTGGCCGGAGTCCTCCAGCACGTGGCGGGTCTCGCCGACGTAGGCGGCGATGATCTGCATCGACTGCGACACCGAGATCACGGGGTAGCCGGTCTGCTTGGCCACCCGGTCGGCGGTGCGGTGACGCGTGCCGGTCTCCTCCGAGGGGATCGTGTGGTCGGGCATGAGGTGGACGGCCGCGCGGATGATGCGCGTGTTGTCCTTGTCGACGATGATCGCGCCGTCCATCTTGGCCAGCTCACGCAGGCCGGTGGCGGTGAAGGGCACGTCGAGGGTGAAGCCGCCCGTGGCGATGGACTCCACGGTCTTGTCGTGGCCGAGCACGATCAGCGCGCCGGTGCGCCCGCGCAGGATCCGCTCCAGACCGTCGCGCAGGGAGGTGCCGGGAGCGATCGAGGCCAGGGTCGCGCGCAGGCGCAGGGTCTCGTCCGAGCGGTCGGCGACCACGAGGTCCTCCAGGGTGCGGGTCGGCGGCCCCGGCGGCCGCCACGAGGGAGTCTAGGCGCCCGTGCGCCCGCCCGCGCGGTCATGGCGGGGTCGTGACGCCGTTGTGACCCGCGCGGGCGCCGCCTCGGGCCCGGGCTCAGGTCTGGGGCACCCGCGGCGGGCGGACCTCGTCGCGCCCGACCAGCCGCAGCAGCCGCAGGGCGGAGGCGACGTCGGGCACGTCGAGGACCTTCATGCCGTCGACGACCCACGACTCCGGCGAGCGCCGCGCGGCCTGGCCCGGCTCGGAGGGCACGACGGCCACCCGGAAGCCCAGCCGGGCGGCCTCGGCCACCCGCTGCGGCAGGTCGCGGACCCGGCGCAGCTCACCGGCCAGGCCGATCTCGCCCATCGCCACCACCCCGGTCGGCGGCGCGACGCCGTGGCTGGCCGAGACCAGCGCGATCGCGAGGGCCAGGTCGCTGGCCGGCTCGTGGAGCCGGGCGCCGCCGACGGTGGAGGCGAAGACGTCGTGGGCGTGGAGCCTGACGCCGCAGTGCTGCTGGAGCACGGCCAGCACCATCGCCACGCGCGAGGAGTCGAGCCCCGACGTCGTACGCCGGGGACGCTCCAGCGCGGAGGGGGTCACCAGGGCCTGCACCTCGGCCAGCAGCGGGCGCCGCCCCTCCAGGGTGACGGCCACGCAGGTGCCGGCGACCTGGCCGTGGTGCTGCTCGACGAAGAGGCCGGTGGGGTCGGTGACCGCGGTGATGCCGTCGGCGGAGAGGTCGAAGCAGCCGACCTCGTCGACCGGGCCGAAGCGGTTCTTCATGGCCCGCACCATGCGGAAGCGGGAGTTGCGGTCGCCCTCGAAGTGCAGCACGACGTCGACGAGGTGCTCGAGCACCCGCGGGCCGGCGATGGAGCCGTCCTTGGTGACGTGGCCGACCAGCACGGTGGTGATGTTGCGGGTCTTCGCCACGCGGATGAGCGCGGCGGCGACCTCCTTGACCTGGGTGACCCCGCCGGGCACGCCGTCGACGCCGGAGGCGCCGATCGTCTGCACGGAGTCGACGACCAGCAGCGTCGGGCGGGTCTCCTCGATGTGGGTCAGCACCGCGCCCAGGTCGGTCTCGGCGGCGAGGTAGAGCTCGGGCTGCACCCCGCCGGTGCGGTCGGCGCGCAGCCGCACCTGCGAGGCCGACTCCTCGCCGGTGACGTAGAGCGTGCGGTGGCGCAGGCGCGCGGTCTGGGCGGCGACCTCGAGCAGCAGCGTGGACTTGCCGACGCCGGGCTCGCCGGCCAGCAGGATGGCGGCGCCGGGCACGAGGCCCCCGCCGAGCACCCGGTCGAGCTCGGGCACGCCGCTGGTGCGGAAGGAGGACTCCTCCACCGACACCTCGCCGATCGGCACGGCCGGGGTCGTGACGGGCGCCGCGGCGGCGCGGTGGACCGGCGCCGAGGCCTCGGCCACCGAGCCCCACGCCTGGCACTCACCGCAGCGGCCGACCCACTTGCCGGTCTCCCAGCCGCACTCGGTGCAGCGGTAGCCGGGACGGGCTGCGCGGGTGGAGGTCTTGGCCATGGGGCGCACGCTAGGCGACCCCACCGACAGCGCCCGCGGCCCGGGCCCCCGCCGCCCCGCCCGCCCGGCGCGGGGCCGGCGGCCTCACCCCGGAGAACGGGGGACGGCGCCGCGGCGGCAAAGTTATGCTTCTGCTTGGATCGATCAAGAGCACCGGCCGCCGACGGCCGGAGCGAGCTGTCAGGAGACGCCGGTGGGGGTGCGGAACGCGTCGCGCGGGCCCGGTCGCCCTGCCGTCCCCACGGGTGCGCCGCCCACGCTGGCCGACGTGGCCGAGCGGGCCGGCGTCTCGCGCCAGACGGTCTCCAACGCGGTCAACAACCCCGACCTGCTGCGCGCCGACACCCTGCAGCGCGTGCAGCAGGCCATCGCCGAGCTGGGCTACCTGCCCAACCGGGCCGCCCGCAACCTGCGCACCCGCTCCTCCCACCTGATCGGCCTGCGCATCAGCGCCGCCCAGGAGGGCACGGCCAACGCCACCATGGACCGCTTCGTCCACTCGCTGGTCGAGACCTCGCGCGACGCGGGCTACCACGTGCTGCTCTTCGCGGGTGAGGCCGACGACCCGCTGTCGGGCTACGACGACCTGCTGCGCTCCACCGCGGTCGACGCCTTCGTCGTCACCGACACCTACCTCGGCAACCCCCAGGCGGGCTGGCTCGGGTCGCGGCGGGCTCCTTTCGTGGCCTTCGGCCGGCCGTGGGACGCCCCGGAGGCCCACCACCCCTGGGTCGACGTCGACGGGGCCGCGGGCTGCGAGCTGGCCACCCGCCACCTGCTCGAGCGCGGCCACCAGCGCGTCGCGTGGATCGGGTGGCGCAAGGACTCCCCGATCGGGGAGGACCGGCGCGAGGGCTGGCGCCGCGCCCTGCACGCGCAGGGGCTGTCCTCGGCCGGCCTCGCCGCCCGGGTCGACGACACCGTGACCAGCGGCGCGCAGGCCAGCGCCGCCCTGCTCGACGACGCCGCGCCCACCGGCTTCGTGTGCGCCTCCGACACCCTGGCGATGGGCGTGCTCCAGACCCTGGCCGCGCGCGGGCTGACCCCCGGCCGCGACGTCGCCGTCGTCGGCTTCGACGACTCCCAGGTCGCCCAGGTCGTCACCCCCGGTCTCACCTCGGTGCGCCAGCCGCTGGAGCAGGTGGCGATCGAGATCGTCTCCGCCCTGGAGGGCCTGCTCGGCCACCCGCCCCGCGTCGGCGACGGCGTCCTGCTCACCCCGACCCTCGCCGTGCGCGGCTCCAGCTGACCGCGGCGGCTAGAAGCGCTTCCACCACAGGTTGACGGCGTAGTCGACCTCGAGGCCCTCGTGCTCGCCGAGCACGGCGTCGGCCACCGGGCCCGGCAGCTCGACGCGGGTGACCGCCTCGAGGTCGGCGCGGGAGGTGAAGCGCCAGCAGACGTCGAGCGGCACCCGCGTCCAGCCGCGGGTCGACCAGAAGCGCTCGACGACCGCGGGCGGGTCGAGGTGGGGGTAGCCCCGGCGGAACCAGTCGCCGAAGGTGGAGCGGGTGGGGTCGTTGTCGACCACGAAGGCCGTGCCGCCGCGGGCCACCACGCGGTCGAGCTCGGCCAGTCCCGGCTCGCAGCCGGGTCCGAAGAAGTAGGCCCACCGCGCCTGGACGACGTCGACCGAGGCGTCGGGCAGTGGCACGTCCTGCGCGGTGCCCTGGAGCACGCCGACGCCGGCCAGGCGCGACGTACGCCGGCGCGCCAGCGCCACCAGGTCGGGGTGGGGCTCGACGCCCACGACGCTGCCGGCGCGCTCGGCCCACCGGGGCAGGTGGAAGCCGGTGCCGCAGCCCAGGTCGAGGAAGCGCTGCCCCGACCAGTCGTGCAGCGCGGCCATCGCGGCCTCGATGCGCCGCTCGGGGTCGACCGCGGTGTTCTCGAGCTCGTAGGTGGCGGTGTGGTGCCAGATGTTGGGGCTCGGCACCGCACCGGGCGAGGGGCGGCTCACGAGCCGTCGCCGACCGGTGTCAGAGCCGGACGAGACCCGACGGGGTCTGCAGCTGCACCGCGATGATGCCGGGGGTGCCGTGCGGGGCGACCCACTCCACCTTGACGTCCTCGAGCGGCGCCTCGACGGTCTCGCCGAGCCACTCGCTGACGCGCTGCGGGTCGCCGGCGATCTCCAGGCAGGCCAGCGCGTAGCCCTCGTCGGCGCCCTGGCTGGGGTGCAGCTCGGCGGGCACCTCCCACTGCAGGAAGAACGGCAGCTGCGGGTCGGCGATGAGGCCGTTGAGGCCGATCTGCTTCCAGCGCAGCTCGGTGCCGTCGGGGAGGTGCCGGCTGCCCTGCGCGGCCTCGCGGCCCAGGCGCTGCTCGGCGACGCTGATGTCGTCGACGGCCACGGCCCAGCCCAGCCAGCCGCCGCCGAGGGCGGAGCGGGCGCGGACGGCCTGGCCGAAGGGGGCCTTGTCGGAGGCGGGGTGGTCGAGCACCTCGACGATCTCGAGGTAGGTGCCCCCCGCCAGGGCCAGGGTCATGTTGCGGGTGCCGAAGCGGGGGTGCACACCGCCGTCGCTGAACTCGCGACCGAGCAGGCGCCCGATGCGCTGGGCGGTGCCCGCGAGTCCGTCGGGTCCGGCGGCGTAGGAGAGGTGGTCCAGGCGCATGTCAGGAATTGTGGACAACACGCCCGCAGCGCTTGACACCGGGGTCGGGTTCTCTCGACATCGAGAGTTCTTTACTCGCGGGTCCGGCCCGGCGAGGGGCGGGGCGACGGGTCAGGGCAGGGCGGGTCGCGGGTCAGGGCCGGGGGTCGGCCGGGTGCAGCGCGAGGGCGCTGCGCGAGCGCACGTGGGCCTCGCAGTGGCGCGCGAGCTCGGCGTAGGCCTCGGGGCCCATGAGGGCGGTGAGCTCGGGGGCGTGGGTGAGGTAGACCGGCTCGGGGGCGACGTGAGCCTCGGTGTTGCCCGAGCAGTACCAGTCGAGGTCGTGGCCGCCGGGCCCCCAGCCGCGGCGGTCGTACTCGCCGATCGAGACCTCGGTGACCTCGGTGCCGTCCTGGCGCTCGACCTCGCGGAAGGTGCGCCGGATCGGCAGCTGCCAGCACACGTCGGGCTTGGTCTCCAGCGGCTCGCGGCCTTCCTCGAGCGCCAGGGCGTGCAGCGCGCAGCCGGCGCCGAGGGCGGAGCCGGGCCGGTTCTGGAAGATGCAGGCGCGCTGGCCGTCGACCTCGGTGACCAGCGTCTTGCGCGCCCCCTCGTCGTCGGTCTCGACCCACACCGAGGCGTCGACGGCGCCGGGGGCGGCGTCGGGTCCGCCCGGGTGCTGCTGCCACAGCCGGCCGTCGAGGCGGGCGACGTGGCCGGCCACGCGCTCCTCGTCGCCCTCGTCGGCGAAGTGCGCCCCCAGGGTGCAGCAGCCGACGTCGGGGGCGTCGGCGTAGATGCCGGCGCAGCCCTGGCCGAAGATGCAGGTGTAGGACGAGGTCAGCCAGGTCAGGTCGCAGCGCATCACCTCGGAGGCGTCGGCGGGGTTCTCGAACTCCACCCACGCGCGGGGGAACACCAGGTCGACCTCGGGCACCCGCCGAGCCTACGGGGAGTACGTTGAGGCCATGCGTCTGGGCGTGCTCGACATCGGCTCCAACACGGGCCACCTCCTCGTCGTCGACGCCCACGGCGGGGCGGCGCCGCTCCCGGCGTACTCCTACAAGGAGCCGCTGCGCCTGGCCGAGGTGCTCGACGAGCACGGCGCGGTCTCGCAGGCCGGCATCGACGCGCTCACCGCCTTCACCGCCCAGGCCGTCGTGGTGGCCGAGGACAAGGGCTGCGAGGACATGATCGGCTTCGCCACCTCCGCGGTGCGCGACGCGGTCAACTCCGAGGCCGTGCTCGACCACGTCGAGGCCCGCACCGGCGTGCGGATCGGCGTGCTCTCGGGCGAGGACGAGGCCCGGCTCACCTTCCTGGCCGTACGCCGCTGGTTCGGCTGGTCGGCGGGCCGCCTGGCCGTCTTCGACATCGGCGGGGGGTCGCTGGAGATCGCCGGCGGCGGCGACGAGGCGCCCGACGTGGCGTGGTCGATGCCGCTGGGGGCCGCCCGGCTGGCGCGGCAGTGGTTCGGCGGCGGTCCGCCCGACGACGACGCCATCAAGAAGCTGCGCAAGCAGATCCGCGCCGACATCGCGCGCGACGCCGGCAACCTGCTGCGCGCCGGAGCCCCCGACCGGGCCGCGGCCACCTCGAAGACCTTCCGCTCCCTGGCCCGCATCTGCGGGGCCGCGCCCTCGGGCGACGGCCCGCTGGTGCCGCGGGTGCTGCCGCTGGCCGAGCTGCGCGAGTGGATCCCGCGGCTGGTCACCATGACGCCCGAGGAGCTCGCGGCCCTGCCCGGCGTCTCCCCGAGCCGGTCGCACCAGATCCTGCCCGGCGCGCTGGTGGCCGAGGCGTGCATGGACATCTTCGACCTCCAGGCCCTCGAGATCTGTCCGTGGGCGCTGCGCGAGGGCGTCATCCTCGAGCGGCTCGACCAGATCAGCGTGCTGGGCTGACCCGGGTGAGCGACCCCGTCCCCGCCCCGGCGGGCGGGCCGACCCGTGTCGGCCTGTCCACCTCGTCGGTCTACCCCGAGTCGGCCGCCCGCGGCTTCGAGCGCGCCGCCGCCCTCGGCTACGACGCCGTCGAGGTCATGGTCGCCCTCGACCGGATCACCCAGGACCCCACCGCGCTGCGCCAGCTCTCCGAGCACCACGGCGTGCCGGTGTGCTCCGTGCACGCCCCCTGCCTGCTGCTGACCCAGGCCGTGTGGGGCGCCGAGCCGTGGGCCAAGCTCCAGCGCTCGGCCGACATGGCCCACGAGCTCGGCGCGGAGGTCGTGGTGGTGCACCCGCCCTTCCGCTGGCAGAAGGACTACGCCCGCGGCTTCGTCGACGGCATCGCCGCGCTGGAGGAGTCGACCGGCATCCGCTTCGCGGTGGAGAACATGTATCCCTGGAAGGCCACCTCCAAGCGCGGCGTCGAGGTCTACCAGCCCGGCTGGGACCCCTCGGCCGAGCCCTACGCCAACACCACGATCGACCTGTCCCACGCCTCCATCGCCGGCTCCGACGTCGTCGCGATGGCCGAGCGGCTCGGCCCGCGGCTGCGCCACGTGCACCTCACCGACGGCAGCGGCTCGGCCAAGGACGAGCACCTCGTGCCGGGGCGCGGCTCCACCGGCGCCGACCGGTTCCTGCGCCACCTGGGCGCCAGCGGCTTCGCCGGCGACGTGGTGGTCGAGATCAACACCCGCCGCAGCGGCAGCGAGGAGGCCCGCGAGGCCGACCTGGCCGAGTCGCTGGCCTTCGCCCGCGAGCACCTCGCCGGCTGAGCCCGCCGTCGCGGGTGCAGCCGCCCCGATGCAGCCCGCCCTCGCCACGGGAGCCGCAGGGGCCCGTCGTAGATTGGCGTCATGTCCCTGCTCCGCCAGCCGCTCCTGCTCCTCGCGCGGAGCTCCCAGGTCAAGAGGCTCGTCAGCACCATGCCGGTCTCCGCGGGCATCGTCCGCGGCTACGTGCCGGGGGAGAGCACCGACGCCGTGGTCGCGGCCACGGCGGCGCTGGTCGACGACGGCCTGACCGTCACCCTCGACCACCTGGGCGAGGACACCACCGACCGCGCCCAGGCCGAGGCCACCGTCGCGGCCTACGTCGAGGTGCTCAAGGCGCTCGCGGCGCGCGGGCTGACCCGCCACGCCGAGGTCTCGGTCAAGCTGAGCGCGATCGGGCAGTTCCTGCCCGACGACGTCGCCCCCGAGGGCGGCCACCGCCTCGCGCTGGAGAACGCCCGCACCATCTGCCGGGCCGCCCGCAACGCCGGCACCTCGGTGACCCTCGACATGGAGGACCACACCACCACCGACTCGACGCTGGCGATCCTGCGCGACCTGCGCAAGGACTTCCCCGAGACCGGGGCCGTGCTCCAGGCCTACCTCCACCGCACCGAGGACGACTGCCGCCAGCTGGCCTACGAGGGCTCGCGGGTGCGGCTGTGCAAGGGCGCCTACAACGAGCCCGAGTCGGTGGCCTACCAGGACCGTCTCGAGGTCGACCGGTCCTACGTGCGCTGCCTCAAGGTGCTCCTGGCCGGCCAGGGCTACCCCATGATCGCCACCCACGACCCCCGCATGGTCGAGATCGCCTCCTCGCTGGCCAGCCGCTTCGGGCGTCAGCCGGGCAGCTACGAGTTCCAGATGCTCTACGGCATCCGGCCCGAGGAGCAGAAGCGGCTGGCCGGCGAGGGCGAGACCGTCCGGGTCTACGTGCCCTACGGCCAGGAGTGGTACGGCTACCTGATGCGACGCCTCGCCGAGCGTCCGCAGAACCTGTCATTCTTCCTGACGTCCCTCATCTCCAAGAAGTAGCTCCGAAGGAGGCGTCGCGCATGGCGCAGACCGCACCCGCCGCCCAGACCGCGATCATCGGGGCGGGGGTGATGGGCGAGACGCTGCTCTCGGGTCTCGTGCGCGCCGGTCGCCGCGTCGACCGCCTGCTGGTGGGGGAGAAGCGCGCCGAGCGGGCCCGCGAGCTCGAGGAGCGCTACGGCGTCTCCGTGGTCGGCAACCTCGAGGCCGCCACCCGCGCCGACACCGTCGCCCTGGTGGTCAAGCCCCAGGACATGGGCGACGTGCTCGCCGAGATCGCGTCCGGTCTGCGCCCCGGGCAGCTGCTGGTCTCGCTGGCCGCGGGCATCACCACCGGCTTCATCGAGGAGCGCGTGCCCGAGGGCGTCGCCGTCGTGCGGGTCATGCCCAACACCCCGGCCCTGGTCGACGAGGGCATGGCCGGCATCTCGGCCGGCTCGCACTGCAGCGAGGCCGACCTCGCCGAGGCCGAGGCGCTCATGGGGTCGGTGGGTCGCGTGCTGCGCATCCCCGAGCGCCAGCAGGACGCCGTCACCGCCATCTCGGGCTCGGGCCCGGCCTACATCTTCTTCGTCGTGGAGTCGATGATCGAGGCCGGCGTGCACCTCGGGCTGCCGCGCAGCACCTCCACCGACCTGGTCATCCAGACCCTGGTGGGCTCGGCCAAGATGCTGCGCGAGACCGGCACCCACCCCACGGTCCTGCGCGAGCAGGTCACCTCCCCCGGCGGCACCACGGCCTCGGCGCTGCGCGAGCTGGAGCAGCACGGCGTGCGCGCGGCCTTCCTGGCCGCGATGGAGGCCGCGCGCGACCGCTCGCGCCAGCTGGCCCAGGGCCAGTGAGGTCGGGCCAGTGAGGTCGGGCCGGTGAGGTCGGGCCTGCCGTGGGCGTGGGGCACGACGCCTGTCGACCTCGCGCGGTCGCTCCCGGTCGACGCGGTGCTGCCCGAGCGCGGGGAGGGCGCAGCGGTCGCGATGGACCGCGCCGTGCCGGTCGCGGCCCCCGCCCCGCTGACGTGGCGCTGGCTGTGCCAGACCGCGGTGGCGCCGTACTCCTACGACCTCGTCGACAACCTGGGCCGGCGCAGCCCGCGGGAGCTGACGCCGGGGGCCGAGCGGCTCGAGGTCGGCCAGCGGATGCTGGGGGTCTACGCGCTGCTCGCCGTCGACGAGGGCCGCTCCTGGACCGGGGTCACCACGGCCTCGGCCAGCCGCCCGCTCGGCCCGATCGGCGTGACGTACGCCGTCGTGCCCGACGACGACGCGGGCGCCGGGCCGTGCCGGCTGGTCTGCCGGATGACCGCCCGCGGGGCGACCCGCCCGCAGCGGCTGCGCGCGGCCGCCCTGGCCTGGGGCGACCTGGTGATGATGCGCAAGCAGCTGCTCACCCTGGCCGCCCTGGCCGAGCGCGACGCCCGCCGCTGAGCAGCGCGGCGTCGCGGCCTGCCCGTGGCGCGCCCTGGCAGGCTGGGGCCATGAGCGATCCCGACGTGCGGTTCTGGTTCGACCCGGTGTGCCCCTTCGCGTGGATGACCAGCCGCTGGGTGCGGCTCGTGCAGTCGCAGCGCGACTACGACGTGGAGTGGCGCTTCATCTCGCTGCGGCTGCTCAACGCCCACGTCGACTACGACGCCCACTTCCCGCCGGAGTACGAGGCCGGCCACACCGCCGGCCTGCGCATGCTGCGGCTGTGCGCGCAGGCGCGCGACGACCACGGGCCCGACGCGGTGGCCCGGCTCTACCCCGCGCTGTCGACCCGCGTCTTCGACGTCGCGCCCGACGCCTACGACCCGACCGACCTCGACGGCCTCGTGGCCGCCGCCCTCGAGGAGGCGGGCCTGCCCGCCGGGCTGGCCGCGCACCTCGACGACACCGACCGCGACGCCCAGCTCCAGGCCGAGACCGACGAGGCCCTCGCCCTCACCGGCAAGGACGTCGGCACTCCGATCCTCCACGTCGCACCGCCCGAGGGCGCAGCCTTCTTCGGCCCGGTGATCAGCCGGATGCCGAGCGAGGAGGAGGCCGGCGAGCTCTGGGACCACGTGGTCGGCCTGGCCCGCTTCCCGGGCTTCGCCGAGCTCAAGCGCAGCCTGCGCGAGAAGCCGCAGCTGCGCTCCTTCGGCGTCGAGCCGGGTGACGTGGGCGGCCAGGAGGACTGGCACGCCGGCAGCCGGCGGCAGAAGAAGTAGGGGAGCGGGCCGTGAAGGTGCTGCGCACGCCCGAGGACCGCTTCGCCGCGCTCGAGGAGGACTGGCCCGCCTCCTACGCCGAGGTCAGTGACCCCGACGACCCGCCCGAGGCCGCCCTGCGGATGGCCTACGTCGACCTCGGCCCGCGCTCGGTGGAGGCGCCGGTCGCCCTGCTGCTGCACGGCGAGCCGACGTGGTCGTTCCTCTACCGCGACGTGGTCGCCGACCTCGTCGCCCGCGGCGTGCGCTGCGTCGTGCCCGACCTGGTGGGCTTCGGTCGCTCCGACAAGCCGGTGCGCGTGGCCGACCACTCCTACGCCCGTCACGTCGAGTGGGTGCGCGAGCTGGTCGTCGACGTGCTCGACCTGCACGACGTGGTGCTCGTGGGCCAGGACTGGGGCGGCCTGATCGGGCTGCGCCTGGTCGCCGAGCACCCCGAGCGCTTCGCCGCCGTGGTCGCCGCCAACACGGGGCTGCCCACGGGCGACCGCGACATGCCCGAGGTGTGGTGGGACTTCCGCCGCGCGGTCGAGCGCGCCGAGGTGCTCGACGTCGGCCGCCTGGTCGCCTCCGGCTGCGCCCGCCCCTTGCGTCCCGGCGCGCGCGAGGCCTACGACGCCCCCTTCCCCGACGAGGCCTTCAAGGCCGGGCCCCGCGCCATGCCCCTGCTGGTGCCGACCCGGCCCGACGACCCCGCGACCGCGGCCAACCGTGCGGCCTGGGAGCGGCTTGCCCGCTGGGAGCGGCCGTTCCTCACCGCCTTCAGCGACCTCGACCCGATCACCGGGGCGATGGCTCCGGTGCTGCGCCGCGCGGTGCCGGGAGCGGCCGGCCTGGAGCACCCGGTGGTCACGGGCGCGGGCCACTTCCTGCAGGAGGACGACGGCCCGGCGCTGGCCGCGGCCGTCGCCACCGTGCTCGACCTCTGAGCCGCGGGCCCGGTGACACCACCACCGCTCACAGGCCCATGGCGGCCTCGGCCCGGGCCAGCACGGGCTCGGTGACCTCACGGCACCGAGCCGCCCCGTCCGCGAGGACAGCCTCGACGTGGCCGGGGTCGGCGGTCAGCTCGGCGTAACGGCGTTGCACCGGCTCCAGCGCCGCGACGACGGCGTCGGTCACGGCGCGCTTGAGGGCGCCGTAGGTGGTGAGGCCCTCGGTCGAGCCACCGCACGCCACCAGCACCTCGAGGAGGTTCGTCACGCCAGGTTTGGCCTCGCGGTCGGCGCGCACGGCGTCACGCCCGGTGTCGCTGTCGGTGACGGCCCGAGCGATCGTGCGGCGCACCACGTCGGGCGGGTCGAGCAACCCGACGACCCCGGCCGCCGAGGCGGCCGACTTGCCCATCTTGGTGCGCGGGTCGGCCAGGTCCATGACCCGCGCACCGGCTGGCGGGGTCACGATCCTGGGCACGGTGAAGACCTCGCCGTAGGTCCGGTTGAAGCGCAGGGCGAGGTCGCGGGTCAGCTCGACGTGCTGACGCTGGTCGTCGCCCACCGGGACCTCGTCGGGGCGGTAGAGCAGGATGTCGGCGGCCATGAGAGCGGGATAGGTGTAGAGCGAGACGCGGCTGCCGCCGGCGCCTCCGGCGCGCTGCTTCTCCTTGAACTGGATCATCCGGTCGAGCTCGCCCACGTGGGCGGTGGACTCCAGGAGGTAGGCCAGCTGCGCGTGGGCCGGCACCCGGCTCTGCACGAAGAGCGTCGCCTCCTCGAGACCCACGGCGAGCAGTGTGGTGGCCAGCTCGCGGGTCAGTGCGCGCAGCCGGTCCGGCTCGTGCTCGACGGTCAGGGCGTGCAGGTCGGCGACGCCGTAGAAGCACTGGGCGTCGCGTTGGCCGGCCACCATCGGCCGCAGTGCGCCGAGGAGGTTGCCCAGCGTCAGGCGTCCGGTCGGCTTGAGCAGGGACAGTCGGCGGGTCGTGCCGGTGTCGGCGGTGGTGTCGGCGTTCGTGCCGACGGGGGGCGTCGTCATGGGGGTCTCCTGGTGAGAGCCCTCGGACGAGGAGTGCCGGTGCGATGGTGCACGAACGGCCGCCCGAGGGCGGCCGTGGTGTGGTGGTGCGTGCTGGTCGGTGGGCCGCCGGTCAGGCGGGCCACCAGGTGGACGGGGACGTCGTGAGCACGAGCGCAGGTTACACCGGGGTAGCGTCGAGGGCGTGCTCGTCTGCCCCGGACCTTCCACGGTCGTCTTCGACCCCAGCCTGACGGCCTACGACTTCGGCCCCGGCCACCCCATGTCGCCGCTGCGGGTCGACCTGACCATGCGGCTGGCCGAGGAGCTCGGTGTCGTGGGCGAGGGCGGGCTGCGCATGGTGGCGGCGCCCATGGCCGACGAGGAGCGTCTGGTCACGGTGCACGACCCCGCCTTCATCGAGGCCGTGGTGCGCGCCGGGAGCTCGGGGCGCGCGGAGCCCGACTTCGGGCTCGGCACCGAGGACGACCCCGTCTTCCGCGGCATGCACGAGGCCTCCGCCCACGTGGTCGGCGCCAGCGTCGAGGCCTTCCGCCAGGTCTGGTCGGGCGACTCGCTGCACTCCGCGAACATCTCCGGCGGCCTGCACCACGCGATGCGCGACCGGGCCAGCGGCTTCTGCATCTACAACGACGTCGCCGTCGGCATCCGCTGGCTGCTCGACCAGGGCGTGGAGCGGGTGGCCTACGTCGACCTCGACGTGCACCACGGCGACGGCGTCGAGCGCGCCTTCTGGGACGACCCCCGGGTGCTCACCGTGTCGCTGCACGAGACCGGGCAGCTGCTCTTCCCCGGCACGGGCTTCGCCACCGACACCGGCGGCGAGGGGGCGGAGGGCTCCGCGGTCAACGTCGCGCTGCCCCCGGGCACCGGTGACGCCGGCTGGCTGCGCGCCTTCCACGCCGTCGTGCCCCCGCTGCTGCGCGAGTTCGCCCCGCAGGTGCTCGTCACCCAGCAGGGCTGCGACTCCCACGCCGACGACCCGCTGGCGCACCTGATGCTCTCCGTCGACGGCCAGCGCGCCGCCTACCTCGCCCTGCACGACCTCGCCCACGAGGTGTCGCAGGGACGTTGGGTGGCGCTGGGCGGCGGGGGCTACGAGCTGGTGCAGGTCGTGCCGCGGGCCTGGACCCACCTGCTCGCGGTGGTGGGCGGTCGCCCGCTCGACGCGCTCTCGGCCACGCCCGGCGGCTGGCGCGAGCACGTCGAGCACACCCTCGGCGTCAACGCGCCGCTGCGGATGACCGACGGGCAGGACCCGGCGTACCGCGACTGGGCCGACGGCTACGACCCCGACACCTGGCTCGACCGCGCGGTGCACCAGACCCGGATGGCGGTCTTCCCGCTGCACGGTCTCGACCCGATGCCCTGACTGGACCACCGCCCCTTCCGGGACGGTCCGATCCGGCCCGTGCAAGCCGACACGCCGAGCCGATCAGTCCAACTCGCGTCTCCTCTTCCCCACGAGTCACTTCTGGCCCTATTCTCACGGCTACGTGGCCGTGGGAGCACTGGCGGGGAAGCTGGTGGCGTGCCGCAACAGAAAGTCGGTGCTCGATGATTGCCAACACGCCCGGAGACATCTCCGACGCCAATTTCCTGACCGTCGCCGAGGTGGCGGCCATGATGCGCGTCTCGAAGATGACGGTCTACCGCCTGGTGCACAACGGCGACCTCGCCGCAGTGCGCGTGGGTCGTTCCTTCCGCGTCCGTGAGGAGGACGCCAACGAGTACATCCGGCGCAGCTTCTACGACGCCGGCTGACCGCACTGCCGGCGGGGACGGTCTGCTCGGGCGACCCTGATTCTGCGGCTCACCCCCGGGCGGATAGGCTGACCGGGCCCTGCGTCGACACGCAGGGCCTACCAGTCTCGAAAGGTTCACCCGTGGGTTCTGTCATCAAGAAGCGGCGCAAGCGCATGGCCAAGAAGAAGCACCGCAAGCTGCTCAAGAAGACGCGCGTCCAGCGTCGCAAGCTCGGCAAGTAAGACCGGCCGGTCGGTCGAGGTGTCGTGAGCCGCGTCGTGCTCGTGACCGGGGTCTCTCGAGACCTCGGTCGCCGCTTCGCGCGCACGCTGGCCCTCGACCCGACCGTCAGCCGTGTCATCGGCGTCGACGTCACCCCGCCCCGGGGCGACTTCGGCGACGTGTCGTTCGTGCGGGCCGACATCCGCAACCCGGTGATCGCCAAGGTGATCGCCAAGGAGGACGTCGACACCGTCGTCCACATGAGCGTCATCTCCACCCCCAGCGGCGCCGGGGGCAGAAACTCGATGAAGGAGCTCAACGTCATCGGGACGATGCAGCTCCTCGCGGCGTGCCAGCGCGCCGAGAGCGTGAGCCGCCTCGTCGTGAAGTCGACGACGACGGTCTACGGCGCCAGCAACCGTGACCCGGCGATGTTCACCGAGGACATGGAGCCCCGGCGTCCCCCCCGCGCGGGCTACGCCAAGGACGTCGCCGAGATCGAGGGCTACGTCCGCGGCTTCGCGCGGCGCCGACCCGACGTGGGCGTCACCATGCTGCGCTGCGCCAACGTGATCGGTCCCCACGTCTCGAGCCCGATGACGTCCTACTTCCGCAGCCCCGTCGTGCCCACCGTGCTCGGCTACGACGCCCGACTGCAGTTCCTGCACGAGCGCGACCTGTTCTCCGCGCTCAGCCACGCCGTGACCGAGGACGTCGCCGGCACCTACAACGTCGCCGGTGACGGCATCCTCATGCTCTCCCAGGCCGTGCGCCGCCTCCAGCGCCCCACCGTGCCGCTGCCCGGCCTGGCCCTGGGGAGGCTCTCCTCGACGCTGCGCTCGACCGGGATCGCCGACCTCTCGCCCGAGCTGCTCGGCATGCTGACCTACGGCCGCGGCGTCGACACCACGCGCATGCGCGAGGGTCTCGGCTTCACCCCCGAGTTCAGCACCGCGGAGGCCTTCGCCGACTTCGCCGCCCTCATGCCCAGCGGCCCCCGGCGCAGCGAGCGCGTGCTCGCCGGGCTCGGCCGGGTCTTCCCCGTGCCCGACCCCGACCCGGTCGGCCCCCGCGCCGTGCCGGCCCTCGGGAGCGACCGTGGGTGACGCCGAGATCATCCCCATCGGCACGCGCGGACGGCCCGGACGCGGCACGGGCACGGCGCCGTCGTCGGCCGCCCGCGGTCTCGCCGGCGGAGCCGGCGGCGAGCCGCGTCCGGTGCGACGCAAGGCCGACGCCGCCCGCCGCGCCGACGCGGCGACCGGGCCGGTGGACGAGGCCCCCGGCGCCGCGGACCCCGCCCTTGAGCCCGTCGTGCAGCCCGCCGCCGAGCCCGCCGACGAGTCCCTCGTCGAGCCGTCCGGCACGGAGACCCCCGCCGCGACCCTGCCCGAGGGGGAGTCGCCGCGGCCCGCGGTGACCGCGCGCGAGCGGCACCCCCACGCCGGCATCCCGGCCGCGGACCTGCTCGCGGCCTTCCAGCACGCCAGCCGTGAGCTGTTCGGCGAGCAGTGGGAGGCGCAGCTGGCCCACTTCCTGGCCTTCCTGCGCCGTCGCGTCACCGGCGACTACGCCGTCGACGAGTACGGCTTCGACCAGGAGGTCACGCAGCGCTTCTTCATGGCGGCCCTGCGCCCGATCGCCGAGAAGTGGTTCCGCATCGAGGTGCGCGGCATCGAGAACATCCCGGCCGAGGGCGGTGCCCTGGTGGTCTCCAACCACTCGGGCACGCTGCCGATCGACGGGCTGATGACGATGGTGTCGATCCACGACCGGGCCGGGCGCTTCCTGCGCCCGCTCGGCGCCGACCTGGTCTTCCGGATGCCCGTGGTCAGCTCCCTGGCCCGCAAGAGCGGCGCCACCCTGGCCTGCTCCGAGGACGCCGAGCGGATGCTGCGCGGCGGCGAGCTGGTCGGGGTCTGGCCCGAGGGGTTCAAGGGCATCGGCAAGCCCTACTCCCAGCGTTACAAGCTGCAGCGCTTCGGTCGCGGCGGGTTCGTCTCGGCCGCCCTGCGCACCGGCGTGCCGATCGTGCCGCTGTCGGTGGTCGGCGCCGAGGAGATCTACCCCCTGATCGGCAACATCCCGTCGCTGGCCCGCCTGCTGGGCGTGCCGTACCTCCCCATCACGCCGCTCTTCCCGCTGCTCGGGCCGCTCGGCCTCGTGCCGCTGCCCTCGAAGTGGCTCCTGGAGTTCGGCGAGCCGATCCGCACCGACGAGTTCGACGCCGGTGCCGCCGACGACCCCATGCTCGTCTTCGACGTCACCGACCAGGTGCGCGAGACCATCCAGCAGACGCTCTACACGCTGCTGATGGAGCGCGAGTCCGTCTTCCGCTGATCCTCGTCGCCGTCCGGCACGGGCGGGCCCGGCCCGGGTGGTCGTCGCGGTCGATCAGCCGCCGGTGAGCGGGTCGGTCAGACCGCCCACGACGCCCCCCGCGCCACCGACGACGCCGCCGACCGTGTCCTCGAGGTCGTCGACGACCTCGCCGAGGTCCTCGCCCACGTCGCCACCACCGCCGGGACCCGAGACGGGCTCGTCGCCGTCGAGGAGGTCGGTCAGGGGGTCCTTGCCGCCGCCGGTCGAGGGGGAGCCGTCGTCGCCGCCGCCACCGCCCACGGGGGAGGGGCTGGGGAGCACGTCGGTGGGGCCGGTCTGGCCGCCCTGCGGCGGCACCGTGACACTGCCGGGACCCAGCGGCTGCTGGCGCTGGCGAGGACGGGTGGTCTCGGAGTCGGCGCGCGGGCCGGTGCCGGCGGTGAGCACGTCGTCGCTGAGCCGGCCGACGGCCTGCAGCAGCCACGACGGGATCCGGGTGATCCCCTCGCCGGCGCAGGTCGGGCACAGCTGGTCGACCTGCGCGTCGATGGTGGCGAGCACGTCGCCGGCGCGCACGAGGGAGCCCCGGGTCTCCTCGGGCAGCAGGCCCGAGAGGGCGTCGAGGTCGGCCAGGCTGGTCGCGGTGAAGTCCTTGAGCTCGGTGATCGAGCCCTCCCGACCGGTCGCGGCGTAGTCGCCGATGAGCAGGTCGCCGGCCTCGGCGGCCTGGACCGCGAAGTCGTCGAGGGTGCGGGTGATCACCGCGGCGTCCTCGACCTCGCCGGAGCGGCTCAGCTGGTCGACCTCGGCCAGACGGCCCGACGCGTTGGCCAGGAGCGTCGCGCCCTTGTCGTCGGCGCCGACGCTGACGCCGGTGTGGGCGTTCTCGATCGCGCGCTTGAGCGGGTAGAGCACGTCACCGGGCAGCGCGCTCTGCGCGGCCACGGCCATCGTGGAGGTGGCGCCGACGACCGCGAGACCACCGATGGCGGCGGCGAGGCGCCGCTCGCGACGACCGTGGCGGGGAGCGACGGAGAGGCGGTCGACGACCGCGGGGGACGTGCGCGTGGCGACCAGCTCCGAGGCCGCCGCGGTCATCAGCCGCTCGCGCAGGTCGAGCACGAAGTCGGGCCGCGGCTCGGGGGCGGGCTCGGCGCGCAGGGCCTCGACGAGGGCAAGCAGCTCGGCGTGGCGCGCCGCGTCGGCCCGGCCGGTCGAGGCGTCCTCGACGAGACGGGCGAACTCCTCCGCGCGGCGTCGTGCCGGGCGGAAGGCGTCGCGGTGACCGGTGCTCATCCCTGCTGTCCTGTCGTCGTCGCCGAGGGGCTCGGCAGATGGGTCGGGGCGCCGGACGCGCGGTGGGCCGACACCAGGGAGAACGACGCGCCGAGCGCGAAGGTTACGCCCCGTGAGGAGGCGGTTGCCACGGAATCGCAGCAGGGTGCAGGCACTCGGGCAGGCGCGGCGCCGAAGCGGGGGAGGGAGGCGGCGGAGGCGGTCATCAGTCGCGGATCCCCTCGGGCATCAGCTTGGCCAGGTTGCGCACGCCGCGCAGCTGGAGCTGCTTGATCGCGCCGTCGCTGCGGCCGAGCACGGCTGCGGTCTCGGCGATGCTCATGCCCTGCAGGAAGCGCATCACCAGGCAGTCGCGCTGCTCGTCGGGGAGCTCGCCGAGCGCGGTCACCAGCATCTCGTTGGTCAGGCCCGCGAGCACGGTGGCCTCCGGGCTCTCGGTCGCGTCGTCGTGCTGACCCATGTCCTCGGTGGTCAGCTCGAGGCGGGTGCGACCGGCCTTGAAGTGGTCGGTGGCCAGGTTGCGCGCGATGGTCATCAGCCAGGCGCCGAAGTCCTTGCCCTGCCAGCGGAAGTTCTGCATGCTCCGCAGCGCCCGGAAGAAGGTCTCGGAGGTGAGGTCCTCGGCCAGCGAGGAGGACCGGGTGCGGTAGTAGAGGAAGCGGTAGACCGCGACGTGGTAGTGGTCGTAGAGCAGGCCGAAGGCCTCGCTGTCGCCGCCGCGGGCCAGCTCGACCAGCGCGATGAGGCGCGTGCGGTCGGCCTCCGACTCCTCCGACGACGTGGCCAGGTCGCCGTCGCCGAAGCCTCCGGGTCCCCCGGGCCCGGGGACCCCGTGACGGTCGTCGGCGCCGGCCGCCTCGGTGCGCAGGGCGGACCAGGCGGGGCCGTCGGGGGCCAGGAGGGGGGCGGGGGCCAGCAGGGTCGCGACCGCGGCGCGCAGGGCGTCGAGCCCGCGCGCGACGTCATCGGCGTCCCACGGCATGTCGCTGCGTCCTCCCCACGTGCTCCCCCACAGAGCCACTCGATGGTAGGACGCCGCGGAGCCGGTGGGAATGGAATCGGGCAAATGAAATGTGACACGGAGTTACATCTCCGGGTCGGACGGTGCCGACGCCGGCAGCGGCGCCGACGACTCCGGAGGGTCAGCCGCGGCGGCCGCGCACCGCGACGCCGGCGGCGACGGTGCCGCTGACGGCCCCGGCGGCGGCACCGACGAGCAGTCCGGCGCGAGCGGCCTTGCGCCCGGTGCGGTAGTCGCGGACGCGCCAGCCCTGCTCGCGGGCGTGGTGGGCCAGCCGGGAGTCGGGGTTGATGGCGCAGGCGTCGCCGACCATCGAGAGCATCGGCAGGTCGTTGAAAGAGTCGGAGTAGGCCGAGCACAGGGAGAGGTCGAGGCCCTCCCGGGTCGCCAGGGCGCGCACCGCCTCGGCCTTGGCCGGGCCGTGCAGCATGTCGCCCACCAGGCGACCGGTGTAGACGCCGTCCTCGGTCTCGGCCACCGTGCCCATCGCGCCGGTCAGCCCGAGCCGTCGCGCGATGATGCGGGCGATCTCGACCGGTGCGGCCGTGACCAGCCAGACCCGCTGCCCCTGGTCGAGGTGGAGCTGGGCGAGGGCACGGGTGCCGGGCCAGATGCGGTGGGCCATGGCTTCGTCGAAGATCTCCTCGCTGAGCTCCTCCAGCTCGGTCACGGTGTGACCGGCGATGAAGCCGAGCGCGGAGTTGCGGGCCTCGGCGACGTGGTCGGGGTCCTCCACGCCCACGACCCGGAAGTAGGCCTGCTTCCAGGCGGCCCCGACGATCTCGCGGGTGGTGAAGAACTTGCGCCGGTGCAGCCCGCGGGCCAGGTGGAAGATGCTCGCGCCCTGCATCACGGTGTTGTCGACGTCGAAGAAGGCCGCACGCAGCGGGTCGGCCGGCATGTGCAGGGCGGTCTCCACCTCGGCGGCCGCGGCCGCTGCCTCGCCGGCCAGCGTCGAGCGCTGCTGCAGGTTGGGGAGCGTGCGCCGCTCGGCCGGGGGTGTCACGAGACCAGACTAGGAGATGTGGCGTCGGTCTCCCACCCTGCGCCGTGTGGGAAGATCGCCCGCATGCCGACGCCGTCCGACGCCGCCTCCGAGGCGGGTCTCAGCGGCCTGCTCGGCCTGGCCGCCAGCCGCAGCCCCGACAAGCTGGCCGTCGTCGAGGCCGAGGGCCCGGAGGCCCGCGGCGTCACCTGGGCCGAGCTCGACGACGAGGTCGGGCGCGTCGCCACCGGCCTCGGGGCCGCCGGTGTCGTGGCCGGGCACCGGATCATGCTGGCCCTCGGCAACCGCATCGAGTTCGTGGTCGCCTACCTCGCGGCCCTGCGGGTGCAGGCCGTGGTCGTGCCCGTGAACCCCCGGGGCAGTCGCGACGAGCTGGTGCGCACGCTCGCCGACAGCGGCTCGCGCATGGTGCTCGCCGACGCCGGCTCGGTCACCCGGGTCCGCGAGGCCGTGGCCCGGCTGACCGCGCTGCTCGACGTGCAGGACCCCGCCGACCCCGCCGACCCCACCGGCGACACTTCGCCGCCCGTGCCCCCCGAGGTGCTGGCGCGGGCCCGTCGCCCGCGGGTGGTCGTCGTGGGGGCCACGCTGCGACCGGGCGAGCGGTCCTACGACCACCTGCGGGCCTCCGCGCCCTCGAGGCCCCACCCACCCCTGCGCGACCCCGAGGCCCTCGCCGTGCTGCTCTACACCAGCGGCACCTCCGGCCGCCCGCGCGCCGCGATGCTCAGCCACCGCGCCCTGCGGGCCAACCTCGAGCAGGTCGCGGCGGTGGACCCGCCGATGATCCACGGCGACGACGTCGTGCTCGGCGCCCTCCCGCTCTTCCACGTCTACGGCCTCAACGCCGTGCTCGGCGGGGTGCTGCGCCACCGCGCCAAGCTGGTGCTGGTCGACCGCTTCGACCCGCTCGACGCGCTCGACCTGATCGAGGACCAGGCGTGCAGCGTCGTGCCCGTGGCGCCGCCGGTCTTCGCGGCCTGGCGCCACGACGAGCACCTCGAGGAGCGGCTCGGACCCGTCCGCCTGCTGCTCTCCGGGGCGGCCCCCCTCGCGCCGGAGCTGGTGGAGGAGGTGTTCGGCCGCACCCGGGTGGTCGTGCACCAGGGCTACGGGCTGACCGAGGCGGCGCCGATCGTCACCAGCACGCTGTGCAGCCGGCGCCTCCAGGCCGGCTCGGTCGGCGCGGCCCTGCCCGGCATCGAGCTGCGCCTGGTCGACGAGGCCGGTGGCACGCCGGAGGGCGAGGACCCCGGCGAGATCCACCTGCGCGGCGCCAACCTCTTCAGCGGCTACTGGCCCGACGGCAGCGACGGGCCCGACGCCGAGGGCTGGTGGGCCTCGGGCGACGTCGGCTTCCTCGACGCGAGCGGCGACCTCTTCCTCGTCGACCGGGTCAAGGAGGTCGTCATCGTGTCGGGCTTCAACGTCTACCCCGCCGAGGTCGAGGACGTCGTGCGCGAGGTCGTCGGCGTGCGGGAGGTGGCCGTCGTGGCCAGCCCCGACCCCGCCACGGGCGAGACGGTCGTCGCCTACGTGCGCGCGCCCGGGCAGGTGCCCGAGGAGGTCGTGGCCGCGATCCGCTTCCGCTGCGACCTGCGCCTGGCCCGCTTCAAGCGCCCGACCCGCATCGAGGTCGTCGACGCGCTCCCGCTGACGGTGACCGGCAAGGTGCAGAAGGGCGTGCTGCGCGCCGCCGAGCGCCGCCGGGCCGAGGGGTCGGCCCCGTGAGCCCCGCGAGCCCTGCGGCGCCGCGGGTGCGGATCTACTCGCGGCCGGGCTGCCACCTGTGCGAGCAGGCGCGCGAGGTCGTGGCGCAGGTGTGCGCCGAGCTCGGCGAGCAGTTCGAGGAGGTGTGGATCGACGACGACCCCGCCCTCGTCGAGGCGTACGGCGACGAGGTGCCGGTCACGACGGTCGACGGTCGGCGCCACGACTTCTGGCGCGTCGACCCGACCCGGCTGCGGGCCGCGCTCACCCGGGGCTGACCCGCCCGGGGTCGCCGCGGCCCGCCCAGGACCGACCCCGTGCGCGTGGGTCATCTCACATGTGCTAGCCCGGGTCGCGCCCGTGCGGCGCGAGGCCCCGCGGCACGGCGCGGGAGAGGTGGCGGGCGGGCCGCGGGAGCGGCGTACGGCCGGTTTGTTCTCCCGTTCACAAACTCCTACAGTGAATTCGCCGCGAAGCGAATCCGGGCTGTCAGGCCCCCGCCGTCCGCGGCTGGGCATGGAGACAGAGCAGTGACCGCACGGACTTCCCCCGAGGCGTCCCGGGACATCCCCGAGGCCACCGTGGCGCGACTCCCCGTGTACCTGCGCGCGCTCACGAGCCTCGTGGAGGCCGGCACCCGCACCTGCTCCAGCGAGGAGCTGGCCGGCGCGGCCGGCGTCAACAGCGCCAAGCTGCGCAAGGACCTGTCCTACCTCGGCTCCTACGGCACGCGCGGCGTCGGCTACGACGTCGACTACCTGCGCTACCAGATCGCCCGTGAGATCGGCGTGGAGCAGGACTGGCCCGTCGTCATCGTCGGCATCGGCAACCTGGGCCACGCGCTGGCGAACTTCTCCGGCTTCCGCAGCCGTGGCTTCCGGGTGGTGGCCCTGCTCGACGCCGACCCCAGCCGCCACGACGAGGTCGTCGCCGGCATCGACGTGCGCCCCTTCGCCGACCTGGAGGCGATCGTGCGCGAGCACGGCGTGGCGATCGGCGTCATCGCGACCCCGGCCGTGGCCGCCCAGGACGTCGCCGACCGCATGGTCGGCTGCGGCATCACCAGCATCCTGAACTTCGCACCGACCGTGCTGTCGGTGCCCACGGGGGTCGACGTGCGCAAGGTCGACCTGTCCATCGAGCTGCAGATCCTCGCCTACCACGAGCAGCGCAAGGCCCAGGGCGAGGCGACGCCCGCGACGACGGGCCCCGGCGACCCGGCTCACCACGAGCTGGTCCGAGAGGAGACGGCATGAGCGTCCTGGTCGTGGGGATCTCCCACAACTCCGCCCCGGTCTCGCTGCTGGAGCAGGTGGCGCTCGACCGCGACGGGGTGGCCAAGCTCGTCCACGACGTCGCCTCGTGCGACCACGTCACCGAGGCCACCGTCATCTCCACCTGCAACCGGCTCGAGGTCTACGCCGACGTCGACCGCTTCCACGGCTCGGTCGAGGAGCTGTCGACGCTGCTGGTCGACCGCGCGGGCGAGGCGACCGAGACGATGCTGCCGCACCTCTACGTGCACTACGACGACGGCGCGGTCTCCCACCTCTTCCAGGTCGCGGCCGGCCTCGACTCGATGGCGGTCGGCGAGGGCCAGATCCTCGGCCAGACCCGCGAGGCGCTGCGCCTGGGCCAGGAGCTCGGCACGGTCGGCACCTCCCTCAACGTGCTCTTCCAGCAGGCCCTGCGCGTCGGCAAGCGCTCGCGCGCCGAGACCGACATCGACCAGGCCGCCCCCTCGCTGGTGACCGCCGCGCTCGCGCGCGCCCGCGACGAGATCGGCGAGGTCGCCGGCCGCCGCGTGCTGGTGCTCGGCGCCGGGGCCATGGCCGGGCTGTCGGTGGCCACGGTGAGCCGGCTGGAGGCCGGCGAGGTCGTCGTGCTCAACCGCACCCCCGAGCGCGCCCGCCGCCTGGCCCGCGAGTACGACGCGCGCCCCGCCTCGCTCTCGGAGCTCGGCGCCGAGCTCGCCCACGCCGACGTGGTCGTCACGTGCACCGGCGCCACCGGAGTGCTCGTCACCCGCGACATGGTCGAGGCGGCGCGGCCCGACGGCCGCCCGCTGGTGCTGCTCGACCTCGCGCTGCCCCACGACGTCGACCCCGCGGTGGCCGACCTGCCGGGCGTCACCCTGGTCAACCTCGCCGAGCTGGCCTCCGAGGTGCAGGACTCCGACGCGGGCCTGGAGGTCGCCGCCGTGCGCAGCATCGTGACGCAGGAGGTCGCGGCCTTCCTCACCGCGCGTCGCCAGGCCAGCGTCACCCCGACCGTGGTCGCGCTGCGCTCGATGGCCACCTCGGTCGTCGACGCGGAGATGACCCGGCTGGGCAACCGCCTGCCCGACCTCGACGAGGCGGCGCGCGCCGAGATCCTCCACACGGTGCGCCGGGTGGCCGACAAGCTGCTCCACGAGCCGACCGTGCGCGTGCGCGAGCTGGCCAACGAGGCCGGCGCGGTCTCCTACGCCGCGGCGCTCGCCGAGCTCTTCGCCCTCGACCCCGAGGCGGTCTCGGCCGTGACCCGCCCCGCCGTGCCCGACGACGCCCGCCGGGGCTCGGCGTGAGCGCCCCCGTGCGCGTGGGCACGCGCCGCTCGCTGCTGGCCACCACCCAGGCCGGCACCGTGGCCGACCTGGTCCGCGACCTGCTGGGCCGCGAGGTGGTGCTCGTCGAGGTCACCACCGAGGGCGACCGCAGCCAGGCCGCCGGCACCCCGCTGGTGCAGTCGAGCTCCACCGGGGTCTTCGTCGGCGCCCTGCGCGACGCCCTGCTGCGCGGCGACGTCGACGTGGCCGTCCACTCGCTCAAGGACCTCCCCACCTACCCCGCCGCCGGCATCGCGCTGGTCGCCGTACCCGAGCGCGAGGACCCGCGCGACGTCGTCGTGGGCCGCGACGGGCTGACCCTCGGCGAGCTGCCGGTCGGCAGCCGGGTCGGCACGGGCTCGCCGCGCCGCGCCGCCCAGCTGCACGCGCTCGGCCTCGGTTTGGACGTCGTCGGCGTCCGTGGCAACGTCGACTCGCGCATCGCCAAGGTGCGCGCGGGCGACGTCGACGCCGTCGTCCTGGCGCGGGCCGGGCTGGCCCGGATCCACCGGCTCGAGGAGGTCAGCGAGGTGCTCGACCCGCTGCAGGTGCTGCCCGCCCCCGGGCAGGGCGCGCTGGCCGTGGAGTGCCGCGCCGAGGACCCCCTCGCCACCGACCTGGCCGCGCTCGACCACGCCCCCACCCGGGCCGCGGTCGAGGCGGAGCGCGCCGTCCTGGCCACCCTCGAGGGCGGCTGCTCGGCCCCCATCGGCGCCCTCGCGGACGTCGTCGAGGGCGAGGACGGCGACGAGCTGTGGGTGAGGGCCGTGGCGCTCTCGCTCGACGGAACCCTCTCGGTGCGGAAGTCCGCATCCGGGAGCACCTCCGACGCCGTCGGCGTCGGCACCCGGTTGGCGCAGGAGATGCTCGCCGACGGGGCAGGACAGCTGGACCAGCCAGGCCCAGCCATCGATACCGATCCAGACAGGGACTCATGAGCATGACGCGAGCCAAGTCCAGCCAGACCAGCGCCACGACCAGCCCGAGCCGGGGCTGGGTGTCGTTCGTCGGCAGCGGCCCGGGTGACCCCGACCTGCTGACCGTGCGCGCCGTCGACCTCGTGCGCCAGGCCGACGTGGTCGTCACCGAGTCCCCCGAGCACGTCGCGCTCGTGCGCACGCTGCTCGGCCTGCCCGAGCCCGTGGAGCCGGTCGACGGCGAGCCCGCCCCCGAGCCGGTCGGGCCCGAGATGGTCGACGGCGGCTTCGGCGAGGACGGCCAGCCGCTGACCCACGCCGCGCGCGCCAAGGTCGTCGTCAAGCAGGCCAAGCGCGGTCGCCGCGTGGTGCGCCTCATGACCGGGGACCCCTTCCTCTACGCCTCCGGCCCCGAGGAGGCGCAGGCCTGCGCCAGGGCCGGCCTCGGCTTCGAGATCGTGCCGGGCGTCTCCTCGGTCAGCGCCGTGCCCGCCTACGCCGGCATCCCGCTGACCACCAAGGACCACCGCGAGGTCGCCGTGGTCACGTGCGACGCCAGCGTCGACTGGAGCCAGTACGCCGACGACCGCACCCTCGTGCTGCTCTCCGGCGTCGGCATGATCGGCGAGATCAGCAAGGCCCTGATGGCCGCCGGTCGCCCGGCCTCGACGCCGGTCGCCATGACCCGCGTCGGCACGACCACGACCCAGTCGACGGTCTGCTCGACGCTGGAGCACATCGCCGCCGACGCGCGCGCCGCCCGGATGAGCCCGCCGGCCGTCACGGTCATCGGCAAGGTCGTCGACCTGCGCGAGACGCTGTCGTGGTTCGAGACCAAGCCGCTCTTCGGCTGGCGCGTGCTCGTGCCGCGCACCAAGGACCAGGCCGGCGTCCTCTCCACCCGGCTGCGCGGCTACGGCGCGGTGCCCGAGGAGGTCCCGACGATCTCGGTGGAGCCGCCGCGCAACCCGCTGCAGATGGACAAGGCCGTGCGCGGCCTGGTCGAGGGCCGCTACGAGTGGATCGCCTTCACCTCGGTCAACGCCGTCAAGGCCGTGCGCGAGAAGTTCGAGGAGTACGGCCTCGACGCCCGCGCCTTCTCCGGGCTCAAGATCGCCGCGGTCGGCGACAAGACCGCGGCCGCGATCGCGGCCTGGGGCCTGAGGGCCGACCTGGTGCCCTCCGGTGAGCAGTCGGCCGCCGGCCTGCTGGCCGACTGGCCCGAGTACGACGACGTCCTCGACCCGATCAACCGGGTCTTCCTGCCCCGCGCCGACATCGCCACCGAGAACCTCGTGGCCGGCCTGATCGACCTGGGCTGGGAGTGCGACGACGTCACGGCCTACCGCACGGTGCGCGCGACCCCGCCGCCGGCGCCGACCCGCGACGCCATCAAGACCGGCAAGTTCGACGCCGTGGTCTTCACCTCCTCCTCCACGGTGCGCAACCTGGTCGGCATCGCCGGCAAGCCGCACCCCTCCACGGTGATCGGCGTCATCGGCCCCGCCACGGCCAAGACCGCCGAGGAGCACGGGCTGCGCGTCGACGTGATGTCGCCCAAGCCCGACGTCGAGGAGCTGGTCGACGCGCTGGCCGACTTCGGCGCCGCGCGCCGGGCCGCCATGGTGGAGCAGGGCCAGGCCGTCACGCGGCCCTCCGACCGCAAGCCGTCGGCGCGCTCGCGCAAGGTCCGCGCGGAGTGAGCCCGGCCGCGCCCGGGGGCCCGACGGACCCCGTCGTCCACCCGCCGGTGGCCGGACCGACCATCCGGCCCCGGCGGCTGCGCACGACGCCGGCCCTGCGCCGCATGGTCGCGGAGACCTCCCTGGAGCCGCGCCAGCTCGTGCTGCCGCTCTTCGTGCGCGAAGGGCTCTCCGAGCCCGTGCCGATCTCCTCGATGCCCGGCGTCGTGCAGCACTCGCGCTCGAGCCTGCTCGGCGCGGTCGCCGAGGCCGCCGAGCTCGGCCTGGGCGGGGTGATGCTCTTCGGCGTGCCCGAGCACAAGGACGCCACCGGCTCAGGTGCGCTCGACCCCGCGGGGATCCTCAACCTGGCCATCACCGACGTGGTGGGCGAGGTGGGCGACGCCCTGACCGTCATGAGCGACCTGTGCCTCGACGAGTTCACCGACCACGGCCACTGCGGGGTGCTCACCCCCGACGGGCGCGTCGACAACGACCGCACCCTGGCGATCTACGCCGAGATGGCGCGCGCCCAGGCCCACGCCGGCGTCGACATGGTCGGCCCCAGCGGCATGATGGACGGCCAGGTGCGGGTCATCCGCGAGGCGCTCGATGCCGCCGAGCACACCGACGTGTCGATCCTGGCCTACTCCACGAAGTACGCCTCCGCCTTCTACGGACCCTTCCGCGAGGCCGTGGACTCCTCGCTGCAGGGCGACCGGCGCACCTACCAGCAGGACGGCGCCAACGCCCGCGAGGGCGTGCGGGAGGCGCTCCTCGACGTCGAGGAGGGCGCCGACATGGTGATGGTGAAGCCGGCGCTGGCCTACCTCGACGTGCTGCGGCAGGTGCGCGACGCCGTGCGGGTGCCGGTGGCGGCCTACAACATCTCGGGGGAGTACTCCATGGTCGAGGCGGCCGCCGCGCGCGGCTGGATCGACCGCGAGCCCGCGATCCTGGAGACGCTGACCTCGATCCGGCGCGCCGGCGCCGACGTGGTGCTCACCTACTGGGCCGCCGAGGCGGCCCGGCTGCTGCGCCGCTGACCTCGTGCCCGGGCCGGCCCCGCCGGTGGGGCAGGGGTCGGACCGGGGGCCGAGCGGGCCCCGGGCACGCTCAGGGCGTCGTGTAGTCCTCGACGCACTGGTCGAACTTGTCGGTGCTGCTCAGCGGGTTGTCGAGCAGGCCCTCGAGGGTGCACTGCACGATCGCCTGGGCCACGGTGAGCACATCATCGACGGGCTCGACGCCGGTCTCGGGCAGGTCGGGGAGGTCGGGCACCGGCAGCTGCGGGCCGTTGCCGCCCCCACCGGGGTTGGTGGGGTTGGTCGGGCCGGTGGGCCCGCCGTCGCCCTTCGGCGGGGTGGTGGGAGCCGGCTCCTCGGCCTGCGGGGTCGAGTCGACCTGGGGCTGCTGCGGCTGCGCCTGCGGCTGGCCGCCGCCCTGGCTGGGGCCGCGGGCCGGCGGCGGCTTCGGCGGGGTGTAGTCGGGGTCGGGCATGATCACGCCGGCCGCGGTGGTCGAGCTCGGCACCGAGGTGTAGTCGCCGTCGGTGTAGGCGTCCATGATCGACAGCACGAGCTGCACGTAGTCGTCGGAGCGGTTGTAGCGGAAGACCGAGGCCTCCTGGCCCGCGGTGGTCGACAGGTCGTCGCTGCCGGAGCAGAGGTAGACCGCCGTGCCGAGCGCGGCGTCGTCGACGTCCTGCGGGTCGCGCCGACCGTCGCCGTCGGCGTCGACGCCGACCGAGCGCCAGGTGGACGGGATGAACTGCATCGGGCCGACGGCGCGGTCCCACTGCGTGTCGTTGTCCAGCTCGCCGGCGTCGGTGTCGGAGATGGCCTGGGTGTTGTTGCGCCCGTTGAGGGCGATGCCGTAGATCCCGGGCTGGGCGACGCCGTCGGCGTCGAGGGTGTTGCCGGCGTACTGGCCGTGGTTGGACTCGACGCGACCGATGGCCGCGACCAGCTGCCAGGGCAGGTTGCAGGACTTGTCGGCGGCGTTGATGACGGTCTCGGCGCGCTGGTAGGCGGCGAGCGCGGCCGACGGGATGCCGGAGCTGGAGGCGGTGGAGACGGCCTGCTGGGCGCGGCGGCCGTCGAGGCCGTCGGCGAGCCCGGCGAGGGAGCCGCCGCCGGAGACCGAGGCCGGCGCCTCGATGGCCTGCGCCGGCACGGTCGAGCCGTCGGGCAGGGAGGTGGGGTCGGCGAGCTCGGCCGACACGGGGACGGTGGTGGCCGCGGGGCCGACCAGAGAGGCGGTCCAGGCCGCCGACACGAGCGCGAGCGGGACCAGGGCGGTCATGCTCTTGACGCGTGCGGTCTTCTTCGCTGCCATGCTTCTCGTCTCCCGGTGGTGTCGCTCGTCGTGCTCCCTCAAGCACCTGTGACGGACCTAACGGAGGATGTCACGTCCAGGTTACGGACCGGTAGGAATCCCGGGATCCGTCGCGTGGGTCACATTCTCCGTCCGCCCGGGCAGCCTCCCCGGCCCGGTCGGCCCGCAAACGCCCCCTCCGGCGTGCCGCGGAGGTGTCCGGCAGGTGGTTCGGTGTGCTCCCGGTCACGGCTTGGTCGCCCCGGGCCCGCCGCGACTTCGTGTCGTTGGCGCCGCGAGGGATGATGAGGTCGTGAGTCCCGCACCCACCGACGCCCACCCGCCCGCACCGCCCACGGCCTCCGGAGAGCTCTTCGCCCGGGCCCACGCGGTGACCCCCGGTGGTGTGAACTCCCCGGTGCGCGCCTTCAACGCAGTCGGAGGCACCCCCCGCTTCATCCGCTCGGCCAGCGGGGCCTGGCTCACCGACGTCGACGGCAACGACTACGTCGACCTCATCTGCTCCTGGGGCCCGATGCTGCTGGGCCACGCCCACCCCGAGGTGATGGCGCAGGTGCAGGCCGCGGTGGCGCGCGGCACGTCGTACGGCACCCCGACCGAGCCCGAGGTCCTGCTGGCCGAGGAGATCGTCGCGCGCACGCCGGTCGACAAGGTCCGCTTCGTCTCCTCCGGCACCGAGGCCACCATGTCGGCCATCCGGCTGGCCCGCGGCTTCACCGGTCGCGACGTCGTCGTGAAGTTCGCCGGGTGCTACCACGGCCACGTCGACGCCCTGCTGGCCTCGGCCGGCTCGGGTCTCGCCACCTTCGCCGTGCCGGGCACCCCCGGCGTGCCGGCCTCCTCGACCGAGCTGACGCTGGTGCTGCCCTACAACGACCGGGCGGCGGTGGAGAAGGTCTTCGCCGAGCACGGCGACCGCATCGCCTGCCTGGTCACCGAGGCCTCGCCGGGCAACATGGGCGTGGTGCCCCCCGAGCCGGGCTTCAACCGCTTCCTGGCCGAGACCTGCACCCGCCACGGCGCGCTCTTCGTGAGTGACGAGGTGATGACCGGCTTCCGCGTGACCCGCGAGGGCCAGTGGGGCCTCGACGGCAAGGCCGAGGGCTGGCGCCCTGACCTGATCACCTTCGGCAAGGTGATGGGCGGGGGCTTCCCGGCGGCGGCCTTCGGGGGTCGAGCCGACGTGATGTCGCAGCTCTCGCCCGAGGGGCCGGTCTACCAGGCCGGCACCCTGTCGGGTAACCCGGTCGCGACCACGGCCGGTCTGGCCACGCTGCGCCTGGCCACCGACGAGGTCTACGCCCACATCGGCGCCGCCGCCGAGACGATCAAGGTCGCGGCCGCCGAGGCGCTGACGACGGTCGGCCTGCCGCACGTCGTGCAGGCCACCGGCACGATGTTCTCGGTGTTCCTCACCGAGGGCCCGGTCCGCGACTTCGAGGACGCCTCGCGCACCGACGCCCCCGCCTACGCCGCCTTCTTCCACGCGATGCTCGAGCGCGGCGTCTACCTCCCGCCGTCGGCCTACGAGGCGTGGTTCCTCTCCGCCGCCCACGACGACCGCGCCGTGCAGACCGTGCTCGACGCCCTGCCCCACGCCGCCCGTGCGGCCGCCGCCGCGAGGAGCGTCGCATGAGCAGCCCCGACACGATCGTCCACCTGATGCGCCATGGCGAGGTGCACAACCCCGAGGGCGTGCTCTACGGACGCCGCGACGGCTTCCACCTCTCCGCGCTCGGGGTGCGGATGGCCGAGAAGGTCGCCGACACGATCAAGGACCGCGACATCGTCCACCTGCGGGTCTCGCCGCTGGAGCGGGCCCAGGAGACGGCGCAGCCGCTGGCGCAGGCCCGTGGCCTCGACGTCGTCACCGACCCGCGGGTCATCGAGTCGACCAACAAGTTCGAGGGCGAGCAGTTCGGGGCGGGCAGGAACGCCCTGCGCAACCCCGCGACGTGGCGCCACCTGTGGAACCCCTGGAAGCCGTCCTGGGGCGAGCCCTACACCGACATCGTCGCGCGGATGATGTCGGCGGTCCACGACGCGCGGATCGCCGCGGCCGGTCACGAGGCGGTCGTGGTCTCCCACCAGCTGCCCATCTGGACCACCCGGCTGGCCGCGGAGAAGCGCTCCTTCCTCCACCACCCCAAGAGCCGCACCTGCACGCTGTGCTCGCTGACCTCGCTGCACTTCGTGGGCGACCGGCTGACCCAGGTCTCCTACTCCGAGCCCGCCGGCGACCTGATCCCGGTCGGCGACCGGTCGGCGCCCTTCTCCGCCGGCGGCACCACGGAGGAGTCGAAGCCGTCATGACCCCTCGCGCGCGCCGGCTCACGGCCGGCCTGGCCCTGGCCTGCTCGGTGGTGCTCGGCACCGCGGGCTGCTCGTCGCTGCGCGGCACCGACGACGGGGTCACCTACATCCAGGGCGGGGGCGCGGTCTCCGAGTACGCCCCCGACGAGCGCGAGGACCCCGTGGTGCTGCGCGACCAGCCCACGACCACGGGCGGCACGGTCAGCATCGAGCCGGGCACCGTGACGGTGGTCAACGTGTGGTGGAGCGGCTGCGGGCCCTGCCGCACCGAGATGCCGCTGCTGACCGAGGCCGACCGCGAGCTCGGCGACAGCGTCGACTTCGTCGGCATCAACATCCGCGACACCAGCGCCACGCAGGCGGCGACCTTCGAGCGGGCGCGCGGCGTCGACTACCCCTCGATCTACGCCCCCGACGGGCGGGCGCTGCTGGCCTTCTCGGGCTCGGTCGCACCCCAGACGATGCCCTCCACCGCGGTGCTCGACACCGAGGGCCGGGTGGCCGCGGTGATCAGCGGCGAGATCCCGAGCAAGCAGACCCTCCTCGACGTGGTCGAGACGGTCGTCGAGGAGGGCTGAGGCGTGGGTGACTGGTTCGGCCAGACGGCCTTCTCCGGCTCGCTGCTGCTCGCCGTCCCGGTGGCGGTCATCGCGGGGCTGGTCTCGTTCTTCTCGCCCTGCGTGCTGCCGCTGCTGCCCGGCTACCTCTCCTACGCCACGGGGCTCTCGGGCGCCGACATCGCCAGCGGCGACGTGCGCCGCGGGCGCATGCTCGCGGGCGCGGTGCTCTTCGTGCTCGGCTTCTCGGTGGTGTTCGTGCTCATCGGCATGGCCAGCGGCTCGGTCGGGGGCTGGCTGATCGTCAACCAGCGGCTGCTCGAGGTCGTGCTGGGCGTGGTCACCATCGTGCTGGGCCTGGCCTTCCTCGGGCTGGTGCCCTTCCTGGCCCGCGACCTGCGGGTGCACAAGGTGCCCGCGGTCGGCCTGGCCGCCGCTCCGGTGCTGGGCTTCCTCTTCGGCGTCGGCTGGGCGCCCTGCATGGGCCCGACCCTGGGCGTCATCTTCACCCTCGCCTTCAACGAGGGCACGGCCGCCCGCGGGGGCCTGCTGATGGGGCTCTACTCCCTCGGCCTGGGCCTGCCCTTCATCGTCGCCGCGCTCGTGTGGCGCCGGGCGCTCGGCGCGCTGGCCTTCGTGCGCCGCCACCAGCAGGTCGTCACCCGCATCGGCGGCGGCATGCTGCTGCTGGTGGGCGTGCTCCTGCTCACCGGTGCCTGGGGCGAGATGGTCGCCTGGCTCCAGATCCACCTCGTCTCGGGCTACCAGGTGAGCGTGTGAGCACCGCGACGAAGGAGCGCGCCTCCGGCGCCACGCCCCCGCCGCGGCGGGCCGGCGAGCTGACCCTGGGCGAGCTGCTGCGCTTCGGCTGGCGGCAGCTCACCTCGATGCGCACCGCGCTCATCCTCCTGCTGGTGCTGGCCCTGGCCGCCGTGCCGGGCTCGATCGTGCCGCAGGAGGGCGTCGACGCGCTCAAGACGTCGAACTGGAAGGACGCCCACCCCACGCTCACGCCGATCTACGAGCGGCTGAGCCTCTTCGACGTCTACGGCTCGCCGTGGTTCGCGGCGATCTACATCCTGCTGATGATCTCGCTCATCGGCTGCATCATCCCGCGCACGTTCCACTACTGGCGCGGCCTGCGCGCCGTGCCGCCGGCGGCCCCGCGCAACCTGACCCGGCTGCCCGACAGCACCAGCTACACCACCGACGAGGACGTCGCGGAGGTCGAGGAGCGCGCCCGGCGCCTGCTGGCCAAGCGGGGCTACCGCGTGCGCCCGGCCCGCGACGGCGAGGACGCCGTGAGCGCCGAGCGCGGCTACCTGCGCGAGGCCGGCAACCTGGTCTTCCACCTCTCGGTGGTGGTGGTGCTGGTCGGCTTCGCCGTGGGCAGCCTGCTGGGCTACAAGGGCGGCGTGATCCTGCTCGTCGGCGACGACGCCGGCTTCACCAACCGGCTCACGCAGTACGACGACTTCGTGCCCGGCACGCTCTTCGGGGCCGACCAGCTCGACGACTTCGCCTTCGACGTGGACTCCTTCGACGTGGACTGGCTCGACAGCGGCCCGGCCCAGGGCCAGGCCCGCGGCTTCGTCAGCCACGTCTCCTACGTCGAGGGCCTCGACGACGCCCCCACCGAGTACGACCTGCGCGTCAACCACCCGCTGCAGATCGACGACACCGAGATCTTCCTCATCGGCCACGGCTACGCCCCCGTCATCACGGTGCGCGACGGCGAGGGCAACGAGGTCTACAGCGGGCCGACGATCTTCCTGCCGCAGAGCCCCGACTTCCTGTCCTTCGGCGTGGTCAAGGCCGCCGACGCCCAGCCGGGGCAGATCGGCCTGGAGGGGTTGTTCTACCCCACCTTCATCAACGTGGAGGGCGACCCGGTCAATGTCATGGGCGAGGCCAACAACCCCACGCTGTCGATGCAGGTCTACACCGGCGACCTCGGCCTCGACCAGGGCCAGTCGCAGTCGGTCTACGTGCTCGACAAGGCCGACGCCGAGCTGGTCACCAAGGCCGACGGCTCGCCCTTCCGCCTCGACCTGCAGGAGGGCCAGACCGAGACCCTGCCCGACGGGCTGGGCACGGTGACCTTCGAGGGCCTCGAGCGGTGGAACCGCATCCAGATCAGCCAGACCCCCGGCAAGGAGGTCGCCCTCATCGGCGTCTGCCTGGCCCTGCTCGGCCTGCTCGGCTCCCTCTTCATCCGCCCGCGTCGCGTCTGGCTGCGGGCGCGTCGCGAGGGGGGGAGCACACTGGTCGAGGTGGCCGCGCTCGACCGCTCCGGCGGCGGCGACGTGGGCGTCGTGCTCCAGCAGCTGGTCGCCGACCTCCGTCCCGGGGCCACCCCCGGCCACACCCCCGGTGCCGACGGCGCCGGACCCGCAACCACCGAGGAGAAGACGTCGTGAGCGACAGTGCATGGGAGGCCCTGAGCAACCAGGCCGTGGCCGCCGCAGGGCTGGTCTACTTCCTGGCCCTGCTGGCCCACCTGGTCGAGTGGAGCGCGCTGCGCAAGGTGCCCGTGGAGGCCGGCGCGCGGGAGACCACGACGGTCGGCGCGGGCGGCCCGGCCGCCCCGGCGTACGGCGCGAGCGCCGAGCCGGCCGCGGGGTCCGAGGGCCCCGACCACGAGCACCGCATCGACCTCTTCGGCCGCATCGGCTTCTCGCTGACCGTGGTCGCGGGCCTGGTGCACGCCGTCTCGCTGCTCGCGCGCGGGATGGCCGCCGACCCCAACCGGGTGCCGTGGGGCAACATGTACGAGTTCACGCTCTCGGGCACCTTCGTGGTGACCCTGCTCTACGTCGTGATGCGCCGGCGCCTCGGGCTGAGCTGGATGGCCCCGCTGGTCGTCGGCTTCGTGCTCGTGCTGCTCATGGTCGACGTCATCTGGCTCTACGCCCCGGTCTCCCCGCTCACCGAGGCGCTGAACTCGCCCTGGCTGGTCATCCACGTGGTCTCGGCCGTGATCGCGACCGGCGCCTTCAGCCTGGGCGGCATCTGCTCGGTGCTCTACCTGCTCAAGGAGCGCTCGATCACCAAGGGCCGCGAGTCGTCCACCGGCTACCTCTCGCGGGTGCCGTCGCTGGCCGTGCTCGACCGGGTGTCCTACCGCCTGCACGCCTTCGCGTTCCCGGTGTGGACCTTCGCGGTGCTCATCACCGGCCCGATCTGGGCCCACCAGGCCTGGTCGAACTACTGGAACTGGGACCCGAAGGAGGTGTGGGCGTTCATCACCTGGGTCGTCTACGCCGCTTACCTCCACGCCCGCTCCACGGCCGGCTGGAAGGGCCGCAACGCCGCCTACCTCGCGCTGCTCGGCACCGCCACCCTGTGGTTCAACTTCATCGGGATCAACTTCTTCTCCACGACCTCCCAGCACAGCTACGCCGCCCCGGAGCCGGCCCCCGTGGTCGCCGAGGCGCCGGTCCTGGCCGGCGGGGCCTGACCTCCTGCGGTCCGCCCTGACGGGCGGCGCCCGCGCGAGCGCCCGTGGGGCGGCTCAGGAGGTCGCGGCTCAGGTGGTCGCGGGCGGGTTGTCCGGGTCGTCGGGGTGCAGCCGCTTGCGGTCGAGGTCGCGCAGGAAGTCCTCGTCGTCGTCGGGAGCGACGATGCGGGGCTTGGGCTTGGGGCCCTTGGGTGCGGGCCGCGACGGCCGCGCCGAGGGGCGCTGCGGGCCCTGCTCGAGCAGGCCGCGGCGCTGGATGACGCGGATCGTGAGGTACGTCGCGAGGGCGAAGACGGCGATCACCAGCAGGAACTTGAGCACCCCTCCAGCGTAGGTGCCCGGTGGTCACCGGGCCCGCGACCGCGAGCGGTCGCCTCGGGGCCGGTGCCGGGCGCGGGCTACCCTGGGGGCGTGAAGGAGTTCGTCGTCTACACCGCCCTGCGCCTGGTGCTCTTCGCGGCGTCGCTGGCCGTCGTCATGGGCGTGTGGCTCAGCGTCGCCGGTCAGGCCAACCTGCTGTGGTCCTTCGTGCTCGCCTTCGTCATCAGCGGCATCGGCTCCTACTTCCTGCTCAACGGCCCGCGCGAGGCCTTCGCCCGGCGCGTCGACGAGCGGGCCCGCCGCGCGGCCAGCCGCTTCGAGGAGATCAAGGCGCGCGAGGACGCCGAGGACGCCGAGGACGAGCAGCGGCGCAGCGACGCCGGCGAGGCGCCCCGCGCCTGATCCGGCGCCCACGTCCCACCTCGCGCGCGGCCGACCCGGCCGGCGCCCGCGAGGCGGGGGCTCAGCGCTTGCGGCGGTCGATCGAGCGCTGCACGCGGCTCTCGGACTGCCCGAGCACCTTCGCCATCAGCGGCACCCGGAACTTCCAGGCGGCGACGGCGGCGACCACGACGAGGACGAAGATCAGGAAACCCATGCCGCCAGCGTAGGTCGGGCCAGGTCAGGCCCGGTCTGCCCGGTAGCGCCGGGTCAGGCGAGGACGAGCAGCGGCGCGGCGGTGAGCACGGCCCAGGCCAGCTCGCCGGCCCCGGTCGAGGCCAGCACGGGGATCAGGCCCGGGCCGACGGCCCCGCCGAGCACGGTGCGCACCCCGCGGGCGGCCACGACGAGGAAGCCGAGACCGAGCAGCGCCCACCAGGTGGTGAGCGCGGCGAGCGCCACGACGGCCAGGGCCGCGAGCCCCACGAGCCCGACGTAGAGCTGGCGGGTGCGGCCCTCGCCGAGCTTGACCGCGAGGGTGCGCTTGCCGGCGAGGGTGTCGGAGGGGATGTCGCGCAGGTTGTTGACGACGAGGATGGCGCAGGCCAGGGCACCGATGCCGACGGCGGCCGCGAGCGCCGCGGCGAGGTCGCCGGCCGCCAGCGACGCGGTCTGCACGTAGGTCGTGCCGACGACGGCGACGAGGCCGAAGAAGACGAAGACCATGACCTCGCCCAGGCCGAGGTAGCCGTAGGGGTTCGAGCCGCCGGTGTAGTACCAGGCGGCCACGATGCTGACCAGGCCGACCGCGACGAGCCACCAGGCGGTGGTGGCCGCGAGCACCAGCCCGGCGACCCCGGCCACGCCGAAGGCGAGGAAGGCGGCCCGCTTGACCGCGGCGGCGGGCGCCGCGCCCGACCCGACCAGCCGCATCGGCCCGACCCGGTCGTCGTCGGTGCCGCGGATGCCGTCGGAGTAGTCGTTGGCGTAGTTGACCGCGACCTGCAGCGCCAGGCTCACCACGAGGGCGAGCACGGCCTTCCACCACACCGCCTCGTCGACGAAGGCGGCGACGCCCGTGCCGGCGAGCACCGGGGAGACGGCGGCGGGCAGGGTGCGCGGGCGCGCGCCGGCGATCCAGTCGGAGGGGGTGGCCACCGGAGGATTCAACCAGCCGCGGCCCGCGCGACCGCTCAGCGGGCGGGGTCGAGGTCGTGGCGCACCAGGAAGCGCTGCGCGGCCCGGGCCGAGGGGTGCAGGGCGGCGGCTGCGGCCACGGCGATGGCGGCGATGGCCAGCCAGCCCAGGGTGCCGACCTCCAGGGCGAGGAAGGTGTAGAGGGCGGGGGCGCCGATGTAGCCCAGCTGGCGGCCCAGATTGCGCGCGCCCTGGTACTCCCCGCGCCGGTCGGGGTCGGAGAGCTCGGAGTCGAAGGACCAGCTCGCGGCCGAGAGGTAGAGCTCGGCGCCGGTCACGGTGACGTGGCCCAGCCAGATCAGGGCGATGGTGACCCAGCCGACGGTCTCGTGGGTGACCAGGGTGATCACGCACGACACGACGAAGAAGAGGCTGCTGAAGCGGGCCGCCCGCAGGGCGGTGCTCACGTCGCGCACCCCCCGCGCGGCCCGCATGGGCAGGAAGATGCACATCACCGTGTTGGTGGCGAAGAGCAGCGCCAGCAGCACGCGCGGCGCGTCGGTCTCCTCCACCAGCCAGAGGGGGATGACCAGGTGCAGCAGCACCTGGTTGGTGTCGAGCACCCCGCCGAAGAACGACGTGGCCAGGAAGCCGCGGTTGCGCAGCGCGCCGGGCACCGTCCCGCCGGGCCCGGTCGCCCGGGCGTCGGAGGGGGCGGGTGCCACCGGCTCCGGGTCCTCGAGGGCGGCCTCGACCGCCTCGACGAGCGGGTCGGGGCGGTGCTGGTGCGCGGTGGCCGGCAGCCGGGTGATCCACCAGGCGTTGGCCGCCACGAGCACCGCGGTCAGCCAGGGCAGGGCGCGGATGACCGAGTCGTCCTCGAAGGCCAGGGCGATCCCGCCCAGCGCGGCGCCGAGGGTGAAGCCCAGGTTGAGCGCGGAGTACATGTAGGCCTGTGATTGCACCCGCTCCGCGCGCGGCAGCAGGTCGAGCACGTAGGCGCCGCGCCCGGCGTTGCCGGCCCCGTTGACGACCTCCAGCACGACGCTCATCGCCAGGAAGGCGGTGAAGCCGTCGATGAAGGGCCACACGGCGTACATGAGGGCGGTGCCGAGGGCGCCCAGCGCCCAGGTGCGCTGGGGGCCCAGCCGGTCGGCGAGGCGCCCGGCCGGCACGGCGACGAGCATCGAGACCACCCCGGCCACGGTGATGCCCAGGCCCACCTGGGCGGCGGAGAGCCCCACGACCTGGGTGAAGAAGACGGCGCTCGCGGTGAGGAAGGTGCCGTCGCCGATGGCGTAGAGCACCGACTGCACCGAGAGCCGTCCGGCCAGCGGGGTGGGCGGGGCCGCCTTCCGGGCTCCCGCCCGGGCGACGTCGACCAGGGTGCTCACGCCCCGCAGTGGATCACGCCTGGCTAGGGTCGGTCGCGTGGATATCGGCGGCACGACCCGCGAGGTGGTCGACTCCCTGCGGGGCTGGCTGGCCGGCGCGGCCGAGCCCGAGCCGCTGGTCGTCACGACGTCGGGGTCGACGGGGCGGCCCAAGCGCGTGGCCCTCTCGCGCCGCGCGGTGCTCGCCTCCGTGCACGCCACCGAGCGACGACTCGGCTCCTCGGGCGCCTGGCTGCTGGCGCTGCCCGCCTCCTACGTCGCGGGCGTGCAGGTCGTGTGCCGCTCGCTGGTCGCGGGCCACGACCCCGTGCTGCTCGAGGAGCACGACGGCTTCGCCGCGGCCACCGCCGAGCTCGTGCGCCGTGGGCCCTTCGCCCTCGGCGCCGCCGAGCGCGGCGACCGCTTCGTCTCCCTGGTGCCCACCCAGCTGCACCGCCTGCTCGGCGACCCCGACGACGTCTGGGCCCTGCGCAGCTACCACACCGTGCTGCTCGGGGGCGGCCCGCTCGACCCGGCCCTGCGCGACCGCGCCGAGACCGCCGGGGTGCGCGTGGTGGCGACGTACGGCTCGGCGGAGACCGCGGGCGGCTGCGTCTACGACGGGGTGCCCCTCGACGGCGTCGCGCTGGCGCTGGAGCGCGACGGGCGGGTCCGGCTCGGCGGGCCGACCCTCTTCGAGGGCTACGACGGCGACCCCGACCTGACCCGCGAGGTGCTGGTCGACGGGTGGTTCCTCACCTCCGACGCCGGCCGCCTCGACGACGACGGCCGGCTCGAGGTGCTCGGGCGCCTCGACGACGTGGTCGTGAGCGGCGGGGTCAACGTGCCCGCGCCCGCGGTGGCGGCCCGGCTGCGCGAGCACCCCGACGTGGTGGCGGCCGAGGTGCTCGGCGTGCCCGACGAGGAGTGGGGCCACCGGCTGGTCGCCTTCGTCGTCGGACCGCTCGACCTCGACGCCGCCCGCGCGTGGGTGGCGGGCGCCCACCCGCGCGCGTGGGCGCCGCGCCAGCTCGTGGGCCTCGACGACCTGCCGATGCTGGCCAACGGCAAGCCCGACCGGCTGCGGCTGCGCGCGCTGGTCGAGGCGGGCGGGCCGGCGTGAGGCACGTCTGGTCGGTGCCGATGACCACCCGCTTCCGCGGCATCACCGTGCGCGAGGGCGTGCTGCTGGCCGGCGACGGCGACCCGGGGCGGGCCGGCTGGGGGGAGTGGAGCCCGTTCCTGGAGTACGACGCGGCCGTCGCCGAGCCCTGGCTGCGCTGCGCCGAGGAGGCGGCCGCCGGCGACTGGCCGGAGCCGGTGCGCACCGAGGTGCCGGTCAACGTGACGGTGCCCGTGGTCGACCCCGAGCGGGCCCACGCGCTGGTGCTGCGCGGCGGCTGCCGCACCGCCAAGGTCAAGGTCGCCGACCCCGGCTCGAGCCTGGCCGAGGACCAGGCCCGGCTCGAGGCCGTGCGCGACGCCCTGGGGCCGAGCGGTCACGTGCGCATCGACGTCAACGGCCTGTGGAGCCTCGAGGAGGCCCTCGCCGCGATCCCGGTGCTCGACCGCGCCGCCGGCGGCCTGGAGTACGTCGAGCAGCCCTGCGCCTCGGTCGAGGACCTGGCCCGGGTGCGCCGCGGGGTCGACGTGCCGGTCGCGGCCGACGAGTCGATCCGCCGGGCGGCCGACCCCTACCGCGTGCGCGACCTCGAGGCCGCCGACGTGGCCGTGCTCAAGGTGCAGCCCCTCGGCGGGGTGCGGGCGTGCCTGCGCATCGCCGAGGACATCGGCCTGCCCGTCGTGGTGTCCTCGGCGCTGGAGACCTCGGTGGGCATCGCCGCCGGTCTCGCGCTGGCCGCGGCGCTGCCGGAGCTGCCGCACGCCTGCGGCCTGTCCACCGTGCAGCTGCTCACCGGCGACCTGGTCGCCGACCCCCTGGTGCCCGTCGACGGGGTGCTGCGGGTGCCGGGCACGCCCGGGGTGCCCGGCACCGTGGTCGACGAGGACGCGCTCGCGCGGTGGGCGGCGCCGCCGGAGCGGGTGGCGCACTGGGAGGCGCGCCTGGCCGAGGTCAGGGCGCTGCGGCAGGATCGACGTCCGTGAGCACCCACGCCGAGCCCACCGGGCCCACCGGGCCCACCGAGACCACCGAGCCGCCCTCGGCCCTGCTGGCGCGCGCGGTGGTGACGGCCCTCCTTTTGCACGGCGTGCGCGACGTGGTGGTCGCCCCCGGGTCGCGCAACGCCCCGCTGTCCTTCGCCGTCCACGACGCGGCGACCGCGGGGCTGCTGCGTCTCCACACCCGCGTCGACGAGCGCTCGGCGGCCTTCCTCGCACTGGGGCTGACCCGGGCCGGGGCCCGGGCGGCGGTGGTGTGCACGTCGGGCACGGCCGTGGCCAACCTGCACCCTGCGGTGCTGGAGGCGGCCCACGCCGGCCAGCCCCTCGTCGTCGTGACCGCCGACCGCCCGGCGCGGCTGCGCGGCACCGACGCCAACCAGACCACCGACCAGGTGGGCATCTTCGGCGCCCTGGTCGCGACCCACGACCTGGCCGGTCCCGACGACGTCCCCGTGCTCGACGACCCGTGGGGCCCGGTGCACCTCGACGTCCAGCTCGACGACCCGCTGCTCCCGGCCGCGCCGTGGCGGCCGGGCGTCGTGCCGGGGGAGCGCCCCGCGCGGGTGCGCCCCGCCGGGGTCGACCGCATCCCGCTCGGCCCGCGCACCGTGGTCGTCGCCGGCGACGACGCCGGCCCGCCCGCCCGCCAGCTCGCCGAGCGCGCCGGCTGGCCGCTGCTGGCCGAGCCCTCCAGCGGCTCGCGCACCGGCACCCACGCGCTGCGCTGCTACCGGCTGCTGCTCGACACCGACCTCGCCCGCAGCGTCGAGCGCGTCGTCGTGGTCGGTCACCCCACGCTGTCGCGTCCGGTGATGCGCCTGCTCGGTCGCGACGACGTCGAGGTGTGGGCCACCCCCGGCCGCGGCGCCTGGCCCGCGCGGCCCTACCGCGTCGACCGCCCGCTGGGCGGCGGCCGCTTCGAGCTGGTCGACCCCGCCGACGACCCCGCCGACGATCCCGCCGCCGACCCGACCGCCGAGGTCGCGGCGGGGCCGGTGCGCACGCCGTGGCTCGAGGCGTGGCTCGAGGCCGACCGCGCGGTCGCCCGGCGCCTCGACGCGCTCGTGGCCGCGGAGCCGGGGCTCACGGCGTACGCCGTGGCGGGGGCCGTCGTGCGGGCCACCCCGCCCGGCGGGCTGCTCGTCGTCGGGCCCTCCAACCCGGTGCGCGACCTCGACCTCATGCAGACCGGCTTCGGGGTCGGCGCCCGCCGCTTCGTGGTCGCCAACCGCGGCCTGGCCGGCATCGACGGCATGGTCTCGACCGCGATCGGCGCCGCGCTGGGCCGTCCGCACAGCACCCGGGCGATCGCCCTGCTGGGCGACGTCACCTTCCTCCACGACAGCAACGGCCTGGTGCTGGGACCCGACGAGCCCCGGCCCGACCTGACCCTGGTGGTGGTCAACGACGACGGCGGGTCGATCTTCGCCACGCTCGAGCAGGGCGCCCCCGAGCACGCCGACCGCTTCGAGCGGCTCTTCGGCACCCCGCACGGCGTCGACCTCGCCGCCCTCTGCGCGGCGACCCGCACCCCCCACTGGCGGGTGGAGAGCCTGCCCGAGCTCGAGCAGGCGCTCGCCTCGCCCGCCGGCGGGATCGAGGTCGTCGAGGTGCGCGTGCCCCGCCAGGACCGCCGTGAGGTCGACGCCCGGATCCGCGGCCTGGCCGCGGACTGACGCCACCGGCCGCCACCGGGGGATGATGGGGCGGTGGAGATCGCCCTGCTGCTGTGTGGACTCGCCGTCGGCGTGCTGGTGTGCACGGCGCTGGCCGACCGGCTCGAGGTGCCGGCGCCCTTCCTGCTGATCGCGGTGGGGGTGGCGGCCTCCTACGTGCCGCAGGTGCCCCAGGTCTACCTCGACCACGACGTCGTGCTCCTCGGCCTGCTCCCGCCGCTGCTCTACGCCGCGGCCCAGCAGACCTCGCTGGTCGACTTCAACGCCAACCGCCGACCGATCCTGCTGCTCTCGGTCGGGCTCGTCGTCTTCACCGCCGCCGGCGTGGCCTGCGTCGTACGGCTCTTCCTGCCCGACCTGCCGTGGGCCCTGGCCCTGGCCATCGGAGCGGTCGTGGCCCCGCCCGACGCGGTCGCCGCCACCGCCATCGGGCGCCGGATCGGTCTGCCCCGGCGGGTGGTCACGATCCTCGAGGGCGAGTCGCTCTTCAACGACGCCACCGCGCTGGTCTTCCTGCGCACGGCCCTGGCCGTCGCGGCGGGCAGCGGCCTCGACGCCGGCGGGGTCGCGCTCGACTTCGTGCTCGCCGCGGGCGGCGGGGCCCTGGTCGGCCTGGCCTTCTTCGTCGTGGTCGGCAAGGTGCGCCGGCGCATCACCGACCCGGTCATCGACTCGGCGATGTCGCTGGTCGTGCCCTTCGCGGCGTACGTGCTGGCCGAGGAGATCCACGCCTCCGGCGTGATCTCCGTCGTGGTGGCCGGGCTGCTGCTGGGCCACAAGGCGCCGGTGCTGCAGACCGCGCAGTCGCGCATCGCGGAGCGGCTCAACTGGCGCACCATCGCCTTCGTCCTGGAGAACGCCGTCTTCCTGCTCATCGGGCTCCAGGCGTGGTGGATCGTCGAGGGTGCGGTCGACTCCGACATCGGGCTGGGGCGCATCGCGGCGGTCTGCGGGGCGACGCTGGCCGCGGTGATCGTGCTGCGGCTGCTGTGGGTCTTCCCGGCGCGCTACCTGCTGGTGCGCCCCGGACCCGACCCCGACCTCGGCCAGGACGCGCCGTGGACCTACACCTTCGTGCTCGGCTGGGCCGGCATGCGCGGGGTCGTGACGCTCGCGGCCGCCTTCGTCGTCCCGGAGGGCACGCCCTACCGCGAGGTGCTCCTGCTCATCGCCTTCACCGTGGTGGCCGGCACCCTCTTCGTGCAGGGGCTGACGCTGCCGATGGTGGCCCGTCGGCTGCGGGTGCCCTCGCCCGACCCCGCCGAGGACGCGCTCGCTCGCGCGACCCTGCTCCAGCAGGCCTCCAAGGCGGCGCTGGAGGAGCTCGACCGGCTGGAGTACGACGACCGGCACGGCGCCGTCGACCTCATCCGCCAGCGCCTCGACCAGCGCAACTTCGCCGCCTGGGAGCGCCTGGCCACCGTCGGCGACCAGGAGTCGCCCAGCGACCTCTACTCCCGCGCGCGCCGGGCCATGATCGGTGCGGAGCGCCGCCGGGTGCTGGAGATCCGCAGCGGCGGCACGGTGCCCGCGGAGGTCGTGGCCGACGTGCTGGCCATGCTCGACGTCGAGGAGTCGATGCTCGACGTGGCCAGCGAGGAGCGCGAGGAGCTGCGCGCCACCGCCGTCGGCCGCCGCCTGGGCGAGGTGTGCGCCGACCTGGAGCGCTTCCCGGCGGTCCTCACGGCCCAGGACCCGGTGTGCGCGCGCTGCCTGGAGGACGGCACGACCTGGGTGGCGCTGCGCCAGTGCCTGGAGTGCGGCCACGTCGGCTGCTGCGACTCCTCACCGCAGCAGCACGCCACCGTGCACTTCCACGAGACCACCCACGCGGTGATGCAGTCGGCGGAGGAGGACGAGAGCTGGCGCTGGTGCTACGTGCACCACCTCACCGGCTGAGCGTGCGGTGCCCGGGCCTGCGAGAGCCGGACCCGGGACGGCCGGGCCGCGACAGCCGGGCCGTGACAGCCGGGCCGGCGGCGGCTCAGGCCAGCGCCTGCTCCAGGGTGCGGGCGTCGTGGCCGGTGACGCGCCGCACGTCGTCGGTGACCCGGGCGCACGAGCCGTCGGCGATGGCGGTGTAGGTGCTGACCCAGGCGTCGAGCTGCCAGTCCTCGGCGTCGTAGGCGGCGCGCCGCGAGGCGTAGGCCTGCTCCACGCCCTCGTCCTCGAAGCGCAGCTCGCGGCCCAGCACGGCGCCGGCGCGGGCGGCCACCTCGGTCATGGTGAGCGCCTCCGGCCCGGTCAGCACGTACGTCGCCCCCGCGTGGGCGGCCGGGTCGCGCAGCACCGCGGCGGCGACGTCGGCCACGTCGGCGCGGGCCACGGCGGCGACCCGGCCCTCGCCCGCGGGCCCGCGGATGACGCCGGCCTCGTCGGCGAAGAGCGGCAGCACGTCGACGTAGAAGTTGTCGCGCAGGAACGTGAAGCCCATGCCGGTCTCCGCGGCCGCCTCGCGGATCGCGGTCTCGGCGTCGTGGTGGTCGCGCCCGAGGGTGAAGGTGGCCTCGGGATCGGCGCCGGCGAAGGAGGTGTAGACCAGGTGGCGCACGCCGGCGTCGGCGGCGGCCCGCACGAAGGTGCGGTGCTGCTCGCGCCGGTCGACGGCCTCGGCCGCGGAGACCATGAGGAGGGTCTCGACCCCGCGCAGGGCCTCCAGCGACGCGGCGTGGTCGGCGTAGGTGCACTCGCGCACGTCGCAGTCGACGTCGGGGGCGCGCGAGGCGTCGCGCACGAGCAGGCGCAGGTCGAGGCGGAAGTCGGCGCCCGCGAGCTGCGCGGTGACGAGGCCGCCGAGCGCCCCCGTCGAGCCGGTGACGCCCACGGTGCGGGTCAGGTCGGTCATGCGTCCTCCTGGACGTCGAAGCGGATCGGGAAGCGGAGCGCGCCGGTGTTGCCCGACACGGGCAGCCAGGTGCCGGGGCCGTCGGGGCGGGCCCCGGGCAGCCGGCGGGCGAGCAGGGGCAGGGCGACGGCCATGTCGGTGCGCGCGACGAGGTGGCCCAGGCAGTGGTGCACCCCGGCCCCGAAGCCGGCGTGCGGCGGCCGCTCGCGCCGCGCCTGGGCCTCGATGTCGAAGGACGGGTCGGCCATCGCGGCCGGGTCGGTGCCGGCGGCGTGGGAGAGCACCTGCACGATGCCGCCTGCCGGCACGCGCAGGCCGCCGAGGTCGACGTCCTCGAGGGCCTCGCGGGTCACCCAGGTGACGGTGGGGTTGACCCGCATCACCTCCTCGACGGCGGCGGCGCCGAGGTCGGGGCGCTCGCCCAGCAGCCGCCACTGGTCGGGGTGGGCCAGCAGCGTCTGCACGGCCAGGCCGATCTGGTTGCGGGTGGTCTCCATGCCCGCGAAGGCCAGGAAGACCAGCGCCACGCTGAGCTCGCGCCCGGTGAGCCGCTCGCCGTCGTCGGCGGCGCGCACGAGCGTGGTCACGAGGTCCTCCGGTGGGTCGTCCGGACCGGGGGCCGGGCCGGAGGCGATCCGGGCCCGCCGGTCGGCGACCACCTCGTCGACGTAGCCGGTCAGCCCCTCCAGCGCGGCCTCGATGCGCGGCAGCCGGGCGGCCACGTCGACCGAGAACGACGCCCCCAGGTCGTCGGCCCAGCGGGCCACCTGCGGCCAGTGCGCCTCGTCGAGGCCGAGCAGCACGCAGATGATGCGGGCGGCGTAGGGCTCGGCGAAGTCGTGGACGAGCTCGACGCGGCCGGTGGCGGCGAAGGCGTCGACGAGCTCGTGGGCCAGCGCCTCGAAGCGCGGTCGCATCGCCGCGATCGCGCGGCCGCGGAAGGCCGGGGCGAGCAGCCGGCGCACACGGGCGTGGTCGTCGCCCTCGAGGCTCAGCAGCGTCTCGGCCCACCAGTCGGAGAAGAGCCCGGAGTGGATGCCGTTCTGCGCCGGCCAGCGGGCGTTGCCCTGCGCGAAGCGGCGGTCGCGCAGCACCGCGGTGGCCTCGGCGTGGCGCAGCACGGCCCAGCCCCACGTGGTCTCGACGTACCAGTCGCGCTCGCGGGCCTCGAGCACCGCGGCGGAGGTGACGTCGAAGGACGGGTCGCCCAGGTCGAGCACGCTCACGTGCCGGCCCGCAGCATGCGCAGGTGGCGCCCGTCGTCGAGCTCGTCGACGGTGCCGTCGAGGCGGAAGCCCTGCCGCTCGTAGAAGCCGATGGCCCGGTCGTTGCCCGCCAGCACCCACAGGTACGCCGCGCGGTCGCCGATCGCCGCCTGCAGCAGCGCGTAGCCGACCCCGGTGCCCCACAGCCGGGCCCGCACGTAGAGCGACCACAGCTCGGTCGCGGTGTCGACGTCGCCGTCGCGGGCCGGGCCCGCGCTGGCGAAGCCCACCAGCTCCTCCCCGCCGCCGGGACCCGCCTCGACCGCGAGCCACAGCGGCTCCTCGCGCGGGCCGGCGAGGATGCCGCGCCAGCGCTCCACGCGGGCCGGCACGTCGGCACGGCGCTCGTCGAGCACGCGCTGCTCCACCAGCCCGGCGTAGGCGTCGTCCCAGACGTCGAGGTGCAGGTGGGTCAGGGCCTCGGCGTCCTCGGGCGTCGCCTCGCGCAGCCGCACGGCGGGAGCGGGTCGGGGGCTGCTCGTGCTCACCCCTGCATCGTAGGGACCACCCGGGTCGCGGGATGGCTACGGTGGGGGCCATGCGCATCACCAAGCTGGGCCACGCCTGCGTGAGGGTCGAGCACGACGGCGGGGTGCTGGTGGTCGACCCCGGGGTCTTCACCGACGCGGCCGCGGCCCTCGACGGGGCCGGCGCGGTGCTGCTGACCCACGAGCACCCCGACCACTACCTCGCCGAGCACCTGCGCCTCAGCGACGCGCCCGTCGTCACGATCAAGGCGGTGGCGGCCCGCATCCGCGAGGACGCCCCCGACGTCGCCGAGCGGCTCGTCGTGGTCGCCCCGGGCGAGCGCTTCACCGCCGCGGGCCTCCCGGTGCGCGCCGTCGGCGAGCGCCACGCGGTCATCCACCCCGAGCTGCCCCGCATCGACAACAGCGGCTACGTCGTGACCTGCGGCGACCAGCGCGTCTACCACCCCGGCGACGCCCTCACGCCGCCCGGCGAGCCCGTCGACGTGCTGCTCTGCCCGGTCAGCGCGCCGTGGCTCAAGGCCGCCGAGGCCATCGACTTCGCCCGCGAGGTCGGCGCCCCCCGGGTGCTGGCGATCCACGACCGCGTCTACTCCGAGGCCGGCCTCGACATCGTCGACGGCCACCTGCGCCGCTTCCTCGAGCCGGCCGGGAGCGCCTACACCCGGCTGCCCGACGGCGCCGACCTCTGAGCGGGGCGGCCGTGACGGCCTGGGTGCGACTCGAGCTCGACCTCGCGGCCTTCGACGAGACACCGTTCCTGCCCTGCCTCGACGCCGCGACCGCCGCCGGCGTCGCCCTTACCACGATGGCCCGCCTCGGCGACGGCGCACGGCAGCGTCGCCGCCTGGAGGCGCTCTGGGCGCGCTGCGCCGCCGACGACCCCGGCGCCGACCTGTCCGCGGGGGTGCCCGAGCGGTGCGCGGCGGCCTCCTACGACCCCCACGGCGCGGTCGTCGCGGTCGAGGGCGAGCACTGGGTGGGGCTCAGCGTCACCTCGCTGCGCCCGCTCGAGGGCTACGCCTTCGGCGAGATGACCGGCGTGGTGCCCGAGCGTCGGGGCCGCGGGCTCGCGGTGGCGATGAAGCTGGAGGCGGTGCGCTGGGCGCGCTCGCGCGGCCACACCCGGCTGCGCACCTTCCACCACCCCGACAACGCCGCGGCGATCGGGCTCAACCTGCGGCTGGGGGCGACGGCTCCGTCGCCGTGATGGCGTCGCGCACGGGCACGAACTTCGCCTGGGCCTCGGCCAGCTCCGACTCGGGGTCGGAGTCGCCGACGATCCCGCAGCCGGCGAAGAGGCGCACGGTCGAGCCGTCCACCGACGCCGAGCGCAGCGCGATGCCCCACTCGCCGTCGCCGGAGGCGTCCATCCAGCCGACGGGCGCGGCGTAGCGACCGCGGTCCATGCCCTCGATCTCGTGGATCAGCGCGGTGGCCGCCGCCGTGGGCGTGCCGCCGACCGCCGCCGAGGGGTGCAGCGCCTCGGCCAGCTGCAGCGACGAGACCGTCGCCGCGTCGTGCACCACGCCGGCGACGTCGCTGGCCAGGTGCATGACGTTGGGCAGGTGCAGCACGAAGGGCGCCTCGGGCACGTTCATCGACGAGCAGTGCGGCTCGAGGGCGTCGGCGACCGAGCGCACGGCGTACTCGTGCTCCTCGAGGTCCTTGGAGGAGCGGGCCAGCGCGGCGGCCAGCGCCAGGTCGCGCTGGTCGTCGCCGCTGCGACGGATGGTGCCGGCCAGCACCCGCGAGGTCACCAGCCCGCGCTCGCGGCGCACCAGCATCTCGGGGGTCGCGCCGAACATGCCGTCGACGTGGAAGGTCCAGCACATGGGGTAGCTCTCGGCCAGGCGGCGCAGGGGCCAGCGCACGTCGACCGGCGCGTGGGCGGTGGCGAGCAGGTCGCGGGCCAGCACGACCTTCTCCAGGTCGCCGGCCTCGATGCGGGCCACCGCGTCGGCCACCACGCTCATCCACCGCTCGCCGTCCAGGGCGCCGTCGACGAAGCTGATCCCGACCGGCACCGCCGGGTCGTCGGCGGGGGCCAGGTCGGGCGACCCGCCCTCCTGCTCGGCCGGGCCGATGGTCGTCACCCAGGTCAGGTCGCCGCGGCGACCCACGACCACCGACGGCACGACCAGCACGGAGTCGCCCGGCTCGTGGGCGAAGGCGAAGGAGCCGAAGCACACCAGGCCCGTGCCCGGCTCGTCGACCGCGTCGTGCTCCACCGAGCGCGCGACCAGCTCCGACCACCACTTCGCGGCGTCGGCGAAGCGGGTCGGCCCTTCGGTGCGCAGCTCGGCGGCGACACCCCAGCCGACGAGACCCTCGCCGCGACGCAGCCACGTGACCGGACGGTCCGCAGGCAGCAGGGACAGCAGCGAGTCGACGTGGCCCGGCTCGACCACGACGGTGCGAGCGACCAGGGGACCGGCGGCCAGACGGTCCGCGGTCGCGCCGGAGGTCTCGCTGGTGCTCACGTCTCGAGGGTACTCAGCCGATGGGCGATCCCGACCGAGGCGTGGGTAACGTCACCGCCGTGACCACCACTCCCACCATCGCTCGTACCCGCGTCGCCGGCGTCGTCCTCGGCGCCGTCCTGCTGGCCCTCATGGTCGTCTTCGCCGTCGTCCTGCCGAGGATCGACAGCGGCGCCGAGGAGCTCTCCGGCGCCGACAGCGTCGCGGCCCTGCCCGACGAGCTGCCGGGCGGCCTGCGGGCCCTCGACCTCGGCGTCGAGGCCCCCGAGGGCCAGGACCCGGCCCAGGCCGAGGAGCTGACGCAGCGCCAGACCGAGCTCCAGGAGTCGGCCGGCGAGCGGCTGGGCGAGGTCTTCGACGCCCCCGCCGAGGTCCGCATCTACGCCGACGAGGCGCTGCAGCGCCAGGCGGCCGTGGCCGTGGTCGGCGTGCCCGCCGGGCTGTTCATCCCCGGCGCCCTGCCCGTCGACCCGGCGCTGCTCGACCTCGCCCGCAGCTCCACCGAGCTCGAGCGGGTCGGCGACGCGGTGTGCCAGCTCACCTACGGGCAGAACGTGCCGGCCGGCCAGCCCGTGCCCGAGGACGACCCCGCCGGCGTGACCTGCCAGCTGGGGGCCGAGGGCACGACGTACTGGATCCAGGGCGGCGGGATCACCGCCGAGGAGGCCGTGGCCGTGCTCGACGACCTCGCCGGCTCCGAGGACTGACCCGGCCCGACCGGCCCGCTCAGGGCAGGCGCGTGCCGTCGTCGGCGTACGCCGCCAGGACGGCGCGCACGTCGACGAGCCGCGGACGGCCCGCGGGGTCGGGGTCGCCGCACGCCGCCAGCAGCGTCGCCAGCTCCGCCGGCGCGTGGGACGCCACCCGCACCGGGGCCGTACGCCGCGCCCGCCACCGCGCGGGGGGTGTCGGCTCCTCGCCGCTGAGCGCCTCGCGCAGCAGCACGCCGAGCCCCCACACGTCGGTCGCGGGCGCGAGGCCCTCGCCGGTGACCTGCTCCGGGGCGAGGTAGCCGGGGGTGCCGGCGCCCGGGCGGCCCGCACCGGGTCGCGCGGCCAGGCTCAGGTCGAGCAGCACCGCCTTGCCGTGCTCGACCACGACGTTGCCCGGCTTGAGGTCCAGGTGCAGCCAGTCGTGGCGGTGCAGGTAGCCCAGCACCGAGACCAGCTGCAGACCGAGCAGGGCGGTGTCCTCGACCCCCAGGGCGCCGTCCTCGACGACCGCGGCCAGGGTGGCGCCGCGCAGGGTCTCGAGCACGACCGCCGCACGCGGGTCGGTGAGCACGGCGTAGCCGCGCACCAGGTGCGGGTGGGTCAGCGTCGTCACGATGCGGCCCTCGCGCAGGACCCCGTCGACGACCTCGCGCTCGTGGCGGCGGTCGGCGCGCACGACCTTGACCACGCAGCGGCAGCCGCGCTCCTCGTCGTAGGCGTCCCAGGTGTCGAGGCGGCGTCCGTGGGCCAGGCGCTGCACCGCGCGGTAGCCGGGCAGCAGCGGCTCGCCGGGGGCGACCTCCGGCGCGGGTCCCGGCACGGCGTCGCGACCGCCCGCGAGGAGCCTGCCCGGGCGCGGCCCGCTCACCGGGACACCGCCGCGGCGACGGGCACGGGGTCGGCCGGGTCGGCCGGTGGGTGGTCGGCGAGGTCCTCGAGCCGCACGACGCGGTCGACGTACTCCAGGGCGAGCGGGTCGTGGGTGAGCAGCAGCACCGTGCGCCCCAGCGCAGGGTCGGTGACGGCCTCCAGCAGCCGGCGGGTGGCGTCGGGGTCGAGCCCGGTGGTGGGCTCGTCGAGCACCAGCACCCGGCTCTCGCGCAGCAGCGCGCGGGCCAGCGAGAGGCGCTGGCGCTGGCCGCCCGAGAGCGTGCGTCCGCGCTGTCCGATCCGGGTGTCGTAGCCCTGGGGGAGCCGCTCCACGAAGGCGTGGGCGTCGGCGGCCCGGGCGGCGGCGCGCACCTCGGCGCGGGTGGCACCGGGCCGGGCGTAGGCGATGTTGTCGTGGACGCTGGCGTCGAGCAGCAGCTGCTCCTGCAGCAGCAGGGTGACCGCGGCGCGCACGGAGGTGGCGGTGTGGTCGGCGACGTCGTGGCCGTCGACGGCGACCACACCGGCGTCGGCGGTGACCTGACGGGTCAGCAGCCGCGCGAGGGTCGACTTGCCCGAGCCGCTGGCACCCACGACCGCGACCCGCTCGCCCGGCGCGACGTGCAGGTCGAGCCCGCTGACGGCGTCGCGTGCTGCGCCGGGGTAGCGCACGGTCACGGCGCTCAGGTCCACGGCGCCCCGGCCGCCGGGCAGCGCGGTGGCCCCCGCCCGGTCTCCCGCGCGGGGCTCGTCGAGCAGCTCCACGAGGCGCTCGACGCCGGCGGTGGCCGAGAAGAGCGACGGCACCAGGTCGCTGAGGTCGCGCACCGGGCGGTAGCACTGCATGAGCAGGGTGAGGAAGGCCAGCAGCCCGCCGAGGGTGAGGCGGTCGGTGGAGAGCGCCCAGACCCCGAGGGTCACCACGAGCAGCACCCCGACCAGCTCGGCCAGGTCGACGAGCGGCAGGAAGAGGCCCCGCACGCGGCTGCCGGCCAGCTCGGCCGCGGCGATCGCGCGGTTCTGCCGGTCGTAGTCGGCGACGGCCTCGCGCTCGCGGCCGTAGGTCTGCACGAGCGTGGCGTTGGCCAGGCTCTCCTCGGTGATGCTCGACAGCGAGCCGCCGCGGCGGCGGCGCTCGCGCGAGACGTCGCGGGTGAAGCGGGCGAAGTGGCTGGAGACCCACCAGAAGACGGGCACGACCACGAGCGAGGCGAGCGCGAGCTCCCACTGCAGCCACAGCAGCGCGCCCACGAAGAGCACCAGCCGCAGCAGGGCGCCCAGGCCGGTGGCGAGCTGGCCGACCATGAAGCTCTCCACCGCGCCCACGTCGGAGGTCAGGCGGGCCATGGTGTCGCCGAGGCGGCGCCGGTCCTGCACCGTGGCGGGCTGGTGAAGGACGTGCTCGAAGGCGTCGCGCCGCAGGTCGACGAGGAAGCGCTGGGAGACCCAGGTGGACAGGTAGTCGTCGGCGCTGGAGACCAGGCCGCTGGCGAGGTTGAGCGCGAGGTAGGCCACGGCGAGGGTGAGGAGCGGGGAGAAGTCGGCCGGCACCAGCACGTCGTCGACGAGGCGCTGGAAGAGCACGATCTCGACGACCTCGATGGCCGGGGCGGCCGCCAGGAGCACCAGCCCGAGGGCCAGCCAGCCGCGCAGCGGACGCAGTCGTGGCCAGAAGCGGCGTACGACGGCGAGCACGGTCAGCTGCCGGGCCGCGTCGACGACGGGTGCGGCGTCGGCCGCGGGGCGCAACGAGGCGATCAGCCTCCGCCAGGCTCGGCGCATCGGGGGTCTCCTCCGGTGGTGGGAACGGCCGCGACGGGGGTGGCTCGCTGCGTGGGAGCCACCCCCGTCGTCCGGGTCCGCCGACGGGGGGTCGGCGGACGGGTGAGCCGAGGCCTCAGTTGGTGCGCGAGCGCGAGCGGCTGCGGTTGCGACGGTTGCGACGGCGGCGCCGGCGACGGCCGCCGTCGCGGCTGTCGGTGTCGGCGCGGCGGGCCATGGTGGCCGGCTTGACGGCGGTGAAGATGCTGGAGCGTGCCATGACGGTCTCTTCTCTCTCGTGCGGTCCGCCCGGCCCTGAGGCCGGGTCGGCCACCCCGGTGGGGTGACGAGAAGAACTCTGCGGCGGTGCGGTGAGGCACGCGTGAGGCGCCGATGAGAGGGCTCTCACCCGTCTCATCGACGCCTCACGGTCGGTCACGCGGCCGGCCCCGACCGCCGCCGGCACGGTCTCAGGACCAGTACACGACCACGTCGTCGCCCAGCCGGACCTCGTCGAAGAGTGCGGCGACCCCGGCGAGGTCGCGGGTGTTGACGCAGCCGTGCGAGGCGCCGGCGTAGCCGGTGGCGGCGAAGTCGGGGGAGTAGTGCACGGCCTGGCCCCCGGAGAAGAACATCGCGTAGGGCATCGCGGTGTCGTAGAGGCTCGAGACGTGGTCGCGGCTCATCCGGTAGACCTCGAAGACCCCCTCGCGGGTGGGGGTCCCGGCGGCGCCGAAGCGGGCGTCGAGGGTGCGCAGCACCTCGCCGTCGACGACCCAGCGCAGCGTGCTGGTGCTCTTGTCGACGCAGATCACCCGGCCCTCGAGGCAGCGCGGGTCGAGCGCACCGGCCTGCTGCGTGCGGCCCTCGAGCTCGGCGTCGGTGGGCTCGGTGGTCATGGCCAGCAGCCGGTCCATGGTGCGCTGGTCGACCTCGCCGGTGACCGGGATCGCGCGCTTGTCCTGGAAGCCGCGCACCGCCGCCTCCGTGATCTCGCCGTAGTGGTCGGTGAGCCCGGCGTCGAACCAGTCGATCTGGGCCAGCCGGGCCTGGAGCTCGCGCACCTCCGCGCCGTCGTCGCCGGGAGAGAGGAGTGCCGGACCGGGCACCAGCTCGGGTGTGGGGGACGGCGTGGCTGTGGCTGTCGGCGGCGGCGGCGGCGTGGGCGCGGTCGTGGCCGTTGGCGTCGACCAGGGGGCGGGCTCGGCCGCGGGACGGGCGGGCCGGCGCTCGGCCGCAGCGCCGGGTCGCGGGTCGGCGGCCCCCGCGCGGTCGGAGCGCTCGTGCCCACCGGACCCGCCGAGGGCGGTCGCGCCGAGCACGGCGACCAGGACGAGGGCCACGGCCAGGCCGAGGGCGAGGGAGAGGCGGCGCAGCAGGGGCATGGGAGGTCCTCGTGGTGTGTGGGTGGCCGACCGGGTCGAGCCGGTCACCAGGGAGACGCACGAGGAGGGCCTCCGGTTGCCCGGGTCCCGGCAGCGATCGCCCGGCGCCCTCCCGGCGCCCGCCCGATGGTGCGGTGCGGTGGTGCGGTGCGGGTGGTGGTGTGCGGTGGGGTGCGACGCCTGGACGCGGGCTAACCTCGGGGTCGTGGCCCGCGCGCAGCTCGACAAGCAACCCATCGACGTCCGTCGCATGTTCGACACCGTGGCGCGTCGCTACGACGTCACCAACGACGTGCTCTCGCTGGGCCAGGACCGCCGCTGGCGCCACGACGTCATCGAGGCCGTCGCGCCGGTCGCCGGCGAGCGCGTCCTCGACCTCGCCGCCGGCACCGGCACCTCGAGCGAGCCCTTCCACGACCGTGGTGCCACCGTCGTGCCGTGCGACTTCTCCCTCGGGATGCTCCGGGTGGGCAAGCAGGCCCGGCCCCACCTGCCCTTCACCGCGGGCGACGGCACGCGGCTGCCCTTCGCCGACGCCACCTTCGACGCCGTGACCATCTCCTTCGGTCTGCGCAACATCGTCGACCCGCTGGCGGGCCTGCGCGAGATGCGCCGCGTGACCCGGCCCGGTGGCCGGCTGGTGGTCTGCGAGTTCAGCCACCCGACGTGGGCGCCCTTCCGCACCGTCTACCTCGAGTACCTGATGAAGGCCCTGCCGCCGATCGCCCGGGCCGTCTCCTCGGCCCCCGACGCCTACGTCTACCTCGCCGAGTCGATCCGGGCCTGGCCCGACCAGCAGGGCCTCTCCGACCTCGTCGCCGAGGCGGGCTGGGCCGGCGTCGAGTGGCGCAACCTCACCGGGGGCGTCGTCGCCCTCCACCGCGCCACCGCCTGAGCCCACCCGAGCCCAGCCGGGCCCGACCCGGGACCGGCAGCGACCGACCGGGCCGGCCATGCCGTCGTCGACGGCCATTAACGCAAGCCCGGGGTGCGTTAAATCCGCAGGTCAGCGCCGCGCACGACTCCTCGCCGACGCGGAATGTGACCGGGGCCACCCCCGGGTCGCCACGCCCGCGAGCGAGTGGCAGTATGTGTCCTGCGCCACTTAGTGATTCTCTTCACAAGGCCACAAGGGGCTTTCGTCGGGCATCGCTCGGGGCGCGTCGACACGGACGTGTGCCACGGGAGGTCGGACGATGGAGCTCTACACACCGGTGCTGGTGCTGGCGGCCCTGGCCGCCGGCTTCGCCGTCTTCTCGGTGGCCGTCAGCACGCTGACCGGGCCCAAGCGCTACAACCGCGCCAAGCTCGACTCCTACGAGTGCGGCATCGAGCCCACTCCGCAGCCCGTCGGCGGTGGCCGCTTCCCGGTGAAGTACTACATCACCGCGATGCTCTTCATCGTCTTCGACATCGAGATCATCTTCCTCTACCCGTGGGCCGTGCGCTTCGACGCGATGGGCCTCTTCGGTCTGGTCGAGATGGTCATCTTCATCGCCACCGTCTTCGTCGCCTACGCCTACGTCTGGCGTCGCGGCGGCCTCGAGTGGGACTGATCCGCGTGGGACCGAGAGGACAGCACTGATGGGTATCGAGGAGAAGCTCCCCAGCGGCGTCCTGCTGACGACCGTCGAGGGCGTCGCGGGCTACATGCGCAAGGCCTCCTTCTGGCCCGCCACCTTCGGCCTGGCCTGCTGCGCCATCGAGATGATGACCAGCGGCGGCCCGAAGTACGACCTGGCCCGCTTCGGCATGGAGGTCTTCCGGGCCAGCCCCCGCCAGGCCGACCTCATGATCGTGGCCGGCCGGGTCAGCCAGAAGATGGCGCCCGTCCTGCGCCAGATCTACGACCAGATGGCCGAGCCCAAGTGGGTGCTCGCCATGGGCGTGTGCGCCAGCTCCGGCGGCATGTTCAACAACTACGCGATCGTGCAGGGCGTCGACCACGTCGTGCCCGTCGACATGTACCTCCCGGGCTGCCCGCCGCGCCCCGAGATGCTCATCGACGCCATCCTCAAGCTCCACGACCAGGTCCAGGCCACCAAGCTCGGCGCCAACCGCGCCGCGCAGATCGCCGAGCTCGAGGCCGAGGCGCTGACCGCGCTGCCGACCTCCGACCGCACGGGCCTGCTGCGATGAGCCCCGACGAGCCCACGCAGGGCGGCGCCCGCGGCACGGTCGACCAGGCCGCCACCGACCAGTCCCCGGAGAACCTCCCGGCACCGCCCGAGGGCCAGCCGGGCTCGCAGACGGTGCGCCAGGTCGGCGAGCGGCGCGGCATGTTCGGCGTCAAGGGCTCCGGCGACACCAGCGGCTACGGCGGCCTGCGCGCCGCCGTCCGCCACCCCGCCGCCACCGCGCGGCCCTACGGCGGCTGGTTCGACGAGGTCGCCGACGCCCTCGAGGTCGCGGCGCGCGACGCCGGCGTCGAGCGGGCCGTCGAGAGCGTCGTGGTGCACCGCGGCGAGATCACCTTCCACGTGCGCGCCGACGACCTCCTGGTGCTGGCGCGGCTGCTGCGCGACGAGCCCCGGCTGCGCTTCGAGCTGCTCTCGAGCGTGAGCGGCGTGCACTACCCCGCCGACACCGGCCACGAGCTCCACGTCGTGCACCACCTGCTGTCGATGACCCACAACCGCCGCATCCGCCTCGAGGTCGCGGTGCCCGACACCGACCCGCGGCTGCCGTCGCTGGTGCCGGTCTACCCCACGGCCGACTGGCACGAGCGGGAGACGTGGGACATGTTCGGCGTGCTCTTCGAGGGCCACCCCTCGCTGACCCGGATCCTCATGCCCGACGACTGGCCCGGCCACCCGCAGCGCAAGGACTACCCCCTCGGCGGCATCCCGGTCGAGTACAAGGGCGGCACCGTCCCCCCGCCCGACCAGCGCCGCTCGTACAGCTGATGCTCGCGCCGCACCGGGCCGTCCGGCCCCCCAGCCACCCCCTCGCCCACCGTCCCCGGAGGTCAGCATGACGACCCAGGAAGACCTGTACGCCGGCACCAGCGAGACCACCGAGGGCCGTGTCTTCACGGTCACCGGGCAGGACTGGGACCAGATCGCCGAGGGCCTGGCCGAGGACGCCGAGGAGCGCGTCGTCGTCAACATGGGCCCCCAGCACCCCTCGACCCACGGCGTGCTGCGGCTGATCCTCGAGCTCGAGGGCGAGACGGTCACCGAGGCCCGCTGCGGCATCGGCTACCTCCACACCGGCATCGAGAAGAACATGGAGTACCGCTCCTGGGTGCAGGGCGTGACCTTCTGCACCCGCATGGACTACCTCAGCCCGTTCTTCAACGAGGCCACCTACGTCCTCGGCGTCGAGCGGCTGCTCGACATCGAGGCCGACGTGCCCGAGAAGGCCCAGGTCATGCGGGTGCTGCTCATGGAGCTCAACCGCATCTCCTCCCACCTCGTGGCCATCGCCACGGGCGGCATGGAGATCGGCGCGCTGACCGTGATGACGATCGGCTTCCGCGAGCGCGAGCTGGTGCTCGACCTCTTCGAGCTCATCACCGGGCTGCGCATGAACCACGCCTTCATCCGTCCCGGCGGCGTGGCGCAGGACCTCCCCGCCGGAGCCCTGGACGAGATCGCCTCCTTCGTGGCGCTGATGAAGAAGCGCCTGCCGGAGTACGCCGCGCTGTGCAACGCCAACCCGATCTTCAAGGCCCGCCTGGAGGGCGTCGGCCACCTCGACCTGGAGGGCTGCCTGGCCCTGGGTCTCACCGGGCCCCCGCTGCGCGCCAGCGGCTACCCGTGGGACCTGCGCAAGACCCAGCCCTACTCCGGCTACGAGGACTACGACTTCGACGTCCAGACCTGGGACACCGCCGACGCCTACGGCCGCTTCCGGGTGCGCCTGGCGGAGATGTGGGAGTCGCTGAAGATCGTCGAGCAGGCCGCGGCCCGGCTCGCCGGCCTCGAGGGCGCGCCCGTCATGGTCGCCGACCGCAAGATCGCCTGGCCCAGCCAGCTGGCCATCGGCTCCGACGGCATGGGCAACAGCCTCGACCACATCCGCCACATCATGGGCGAGTCGATGGAGGCCCTCATCCACCACTTCAAGCTGGTCACCGAGGGCTTCCGGGTGCCGGAGGGCCAGGCCTACGTGCCGGTGGAGTCGCCTCGCGGGGAGCTCGGAGCCCACGTCGTCTCCGACGGCGGCACCCGCCCCTTCCGCGCCCACTTCCGCGACCCGTCCTTCACCAACCTGCAGGCCACGAGCGTGATGAGCGAGGGCGGCATGGTCGCCGACGTCATCGTCGCGATCGCGAGCATCGACCCCGTCATGGGAGGCGTGGACCGCTGATGATCAGCCAGGAGACCTACGACGAGCTCACGGCGATCGCCGCGCGCTACCCCGAGGCCCGCTCGGGCCTGCTGCCCATGCTCCACCTCGTGCAGTCGGTCGAGGGACGGGTGACCCCCGAGGGCATCGAGACCTGCGCCGACATCCTCGGGATCTCCGCGGCCGAGGTCAGCGGGGTCGCGACGTTCTACACGATGTACAAGCGCAAGCCGGTCGGCGACTACCACGTCGGGGTCTGCACCAACACGCTGTGCGCGGTGATGGGCGGCGACGAGATCTTCGCCCGGCTCAAGGAGCACCTCGACGTCGGCAACGACGAGACCACGCGGCTGCGCGACGGCGACCGGGCCACCGTGACGCTGGAGCACCTGGAGTGCAACGCGGCCTGCGACTACGCCCCGGTGATGATGGTCAACTGGGAGTTCATGGACACCATGACGCCCACCTCGGCGGTCGACCTGGTCGACGACCTGCGCGCCGGGCGCGAGGTCACCTCGACCCGCGGCCCGCGCATCTGCACCTGGCGCGAGGCCGAGCGGGTGCTGGCCGGCTTCCCCGACGGCCGCGCCGACGAGGGCCCGTCGGCCGGACCGGCCTCGCTGGTCGGGCTCGGCATCGCCCGCGAGCGCGGCTGGTCGGCGCCCCCGGCCGACCGTGACGCCGACGCCGACGCCGTCCCGGAGGAGCCGGGCGAGGAGCTCGCGGCCGCGCGCGAGTCCGACGACAACCAGGCCGAGCAGGCCGTCGTGGAGGCGGAGAGCGGCTCGTCCGAGACCGCCGCCGAGAAGGGAGAGGCGTCATGACCGCACCGGACACCCTGACCCCCGTGCTCACCGCCACGTGGGCCGACGAGCGCAGCTGGACCCTGGACTCGTACACCGCCAGCGGCGGCTACGAGGGCCTGCGCCGCGCGCTCACCATGAGCCCCGACGACGTCATCGCCGAGGTCAAGGACTCCGGCCTGCGCGGGCGGGGAGGAGCGGGCTTCCCCACGGGCATGAAGTGGGGCTTCATCCCCCAGGACAACCCGAAGCCGAAGTACCTCGTCGTCAACGCCGACGAGTCCGAGCCGGGCACCTGCAAGGACGTCCCGCTGATGATGGCCTCGCCGCACACCCTGGTCGAGGGCGTGATCATCAGCTGCTTCGCCATCCGGGCCCACACCGCCTTCATCTACATCCGCGGCGAGGTGCTGCACGTGGTCCGCCGGGTGCAGGCCGCGGTGGCCGAGGCCTACGCCGCCGGCCACCTCGGTCGCGACATCCACGGCTCCGGCTTCGACCTCGACGTCGTGGTCCACGCCGGTGCCGGCGCCTACATCTGCGGAGAGGAGACCGCGCTGCTCGAGGGGCTCGAGGGCCGCCGCGGCCAGCCGCGCCTGCGCCCGCCCTTCCCGGCCGTCGCGGGCCTCTACGCCAGCCCCACGGTCATCAACAACGTCGAGTCGATCGCCTCGGTGCCCAGCATCGTGCGTCACGGCGCCGCGTGGTTCGCCTCGATGGGCACCGAGAAGTCCAAGGGCTTCGGCATCTTCTCCCTCTCGGGCCACGTCACCCGCCCCGGGCAGTACGAGGCGCCGCTCGGCATCACGCTGCGCGAGCTGATCGGGCTGGCGGGCGGCATCCGCGAGGGCCACGAGCTGAAGTTCTGGACCCCCGGAGGCTCCTCGACGCCGCTGCTCACCGCCGAGCACCTCGACCTGCCGCTCGACTTCGAGGGCATGGCCGCGGCCGGCACGATGCTCGGCACCCGCGCCATCCAGCTCTTCGACGAGACCACCTGCGTGGTGCGCGCGGTGCTGCGCTGGACGGAGTTCTACAAGCACGAGTCCTGCGGCAAGTGCACCCCGTGCCGCGAGGGCACGTGGTGGCTCGTGCAGACCCTCGCCGCGCTCGAGCGCGGCCAGGGCAGCGAGGCCGACCTCGACCTGCTGCTCGACCAGTGCGACAACATCCTGGGCCGCTCCTTCTGCGCTCTGGGCGACGGCGCCACCAGCCCCATCACCAGCTCCATCAGGTTCTTCCGCGAGGAGTACCTCGCCCACCTCACCCACGGCGGCTGCCCCTTCGACGCGGCCCGCTCCACTGCCTGGGCCGGACAGGAGGCGCTCGCATGAGCGACGTCGAGCAGCGCACCGACCTGGTCTCGGTGACCATCGACGGGATCCAGGTCAGCGTGCCGCGCGACACCCTGGTCATCCGCGCCGCCGAGCAGGTCGGCGTGCAGATCCCGCGCTTCTGCGACCACCCGCTGCTCGCGCCCGTCGGCGCCTGCCGCCAGTGCCTGGTCGACGTGCCCGACGCCGGCAACGGCCGCGGCTTCCCCAAGCCGCAGGCCTCCTGCACCCTGCCGGTGGCCGAGGGCATGGTCGTGCAGACCCAGGCCACCAGCGAGGTCGCCGACAAGGCCCAGCAGGGGGTCATGGAGTTCCTGCTGGTCAACCACCCGCTCGACTGCCCGGTGTGCGACAAGGGCGGCGAGTGCCCCCTGCAGAACCAGGCGATGAGCAACGGGCGCGGCGAGTCGCGCTTCGCCGGCTCCGGCAGCGGCGGGGTGAAGCGCACCTTCCCCAAGCCGATCAACCTCTCCCCGCAGGTGCTGCTCGACCGCGAGCGCTGCATCGTGTGCCAGCGCTGCACCCGCTTCGCCGAGGAGATCCCCGGCGACCCCTTCATCGCGCTGGTCGAGCGCGGTGCGCAGCAGCAGATCGGCATCGCCGAGGACGCGCCGTTCCTGTCGTACTTCTCCGGCAACACCATCCAGATCTGCCCGGTCGGCGCGCTGACCTCGGAGTCCTACCGGTTCCGCTCGCGCCCCTTCGACCTCGTCTCGAGCCCGTCGGTGGCCGAGCACGACGCCTGCGGCGCCGCGATCCGCGTCGACCACCGCCGCGGCAAGGTGATGCGCCGTCTCGCCGGCAACGACCCCGAGGTCAACGAGGAGTGGATCACCGACAAGGACCGCTTCGCCTTCACCTACGCCACGCAGCCCGACCGGATCACCTACCCCCGGGTGCGCGACCGCGTCGAGGACGGCGGCGACGGCTCGCTGCGCCCCGCGTCCTGGCCGGAGGCCTTCGCGGTCGCCGCTCGCGGGCTCGCCGCGGCCGGTGCCTGCGCCGTCCTGCCCGGCGGCCGGGTCACCGCCGAGGACGCCTACGCCTACGCCAAGCTGGCCCGCGTCTCGCTCGGCACCAACGACGTCGACTTCCGCGCCCGCCCGCTCTCGGCCGAGGAGGAGTCCTTCCTGGCCGGCCACGTCGTGCTCACCGGCCCCGGCGACGGCGGCGTCACGTACGCCGACCTGGAGCGGGCCTCCAGCGTGGTGCTCGTCGGTCTCGAGCCCGAGGAGGAGGCCGGCACGCTCTTCCTGCGCCTGCGCAAGGCCTCGCGCCGCGGGCTGCGCGTCGTGTCGATCGCCCCCTTCGCCACCCGCGGCCTGCGCAAGCTGTCCGGCACCCTGGTGCAGACGGTGCCGGGTCGCGAGCCCGGCGCGCTGCGCGAGCTCCTGGGGCACGCCGACCACGGCATCGACTCCCGCGCCGTCGTGCTGCTGGGCGAGCGGCTGGCCACGGTGCCCGGCGCCTACACCGCCGCGGCCGAGCTGGCCGCCCGCACCGGTGCCCGCCTGGCCTGGGTGCCGCGCCGCGCCGGCGACCGCGGCGCGCTCGAGGCCGGCTGCCTGCCGAGCCTGCTGCCCGGCGGCCGTCCGGTCGCCGACGCGGCGGCCCGCGTCGACGCCGCCACGTCCTGGGGCGTCGAGAGCGTGCCCGAGACGCCCGGTCGCGACGCCGACGCCATCGTCGCGGCGCTGCTGACCGGCGAGGTCGGCGGCCTGGTCGTCGGTGGCGTCGACCCCGACGACACCGCCGACCCCGACGCGACCCGCCGTGCCGTGGAGGCCGCCCGCTTCGTCGTGGCCCTGGAGCTGCGCGAGACCGAGGTGACCCGCGCGGCCGACGTCGTGTTCCCGGTCACGCCGGTGGTCGGCAAGGCCGGCACCTTCGTCACCTGGGAGGGGCGGCCCCGCCCCTTCGAGGCCGTGCTGGCCGAGGCCGGCGCGCTGCCCGACCTGCGGGTGCTCTCCGGCATCGCCGAGGAGCTCGCCCGGCTCGGCCGCGGCGCCCCCCTCGGCTTCCGCACGGTCGCCGAGGTGCGCGCGGAGATGGCCGAGATCGGGCCCTGGGACGGCGAGCGGGCGACCTTCGCGCCGATGAGCGCCCTGGACACCCCGAGCACCGACGACCCGCTGACCACCGCCGGGGGCGCCCCCGGCTCGGTGCTCGCGACCTGGAAGCAGCTGCTCGACGACGGCGCGATGCAGGCCGGCGACAAGCACCTCGCCGCCACCGCGCGGCCCGCCGTGGCCCGCGTGCCGCGCACCGTGCTCGACGCCCTCGGGCCGGTGGTCACGCTCACCGGCGACCGCGGGTCCGTCACCCTGCCCGCCGAGGCCGCCGACCTGCCCGACGGCGTGGTGTGGGTGCCCACCCGCTCCAGCGGGCGGGGCGTGCTGGCCGACCTGGCCTCGCCGGGTGCCCGCGTCACCGTGAAGGGAGCCGAGCTGTGACCCCCGACGACCTCTCCGCCTTCGGGCAGGACCCGTGGTGGCTGGTGCTGGTCAAGGCCGTGGCCATCTTCGTGGTCCTGGTCCTGCTGACGCTGTTCAACATCTGGTGGGAGCGGCGCGTCGTCGCGCGCATGCAGCACCGCATCGGCCCCAACCGCAACGGTCCCTTCGGCCTGCTGCAGTCGCTGGCCGACGGCGTGAAGCTGGCGCTGAAGGAGGACATCATCCCCAAGGCCGCCGACAAGGTGGTCTTCGTGATCGCGCCGGTCCTGGCCGTCATCCCGGCCTTCGTGACCTTCGCGGTGATCCCCTTCGGCCCCGAGGTGGGGGTGCCGTTCAGCGACCGCACCACCCCGCTGCAGCTCACCGACATGCCGGTCGCGGTGCTGTTCGTGATGGCGATCGCCTCGATCGGCATCTACGGCATCGTGCTGGGCGGCTGGTCGAGCGGCTCGACGTACTCCCTGCTCGGCGGGCTGCGCTCGAGCGCCCAGATGATCTCCTACGAGGTCGCGATGGGCCTCGCGCTGGTGGCGGTGTTCCTCTACGCCGGGTCGATGTCGACCTCGCAGATCGTGGAGGCGCAGAGCGACGTGTGGTTCGGGCTGATCCTGCTGCCCTCCTTCGTCATCTACGTCATCGCGATGGTCGGCGAGACCAACCGCGCGCCCTTCGACCTCCCCGAGGCCGAGGGCGAGCTGGTCGGCGGCTTCCACACCGAGTACTCCTCGCTGAAGTTCGCGCTGTTCTTCCTCGCCGAGTACATCAACATGGCCACGGTCTCGGCCGTGGCGACGACGCTGTTCCTCGGCGGCTGGCGCGCGCCCTTCGGCATCGAGCGGGTCTGGGAGGGCGCCAACGAGGGCTACGTCCCGGTGGTCTGGTTCTTCGCCAAGATGCTCGTCTTCATCTTCTTCTTCATCTGGCTGCGCGGCTCGCTGCCGCGGCTGCGCTACGACCAGTTCATGGCCTTCGGGTGGAAGGTGCTCATCCCGGTCGCGCTGGTGTGGACCGTGGCCGTGGCCACCATGCGCCTGGCGCGCAACGAGGGCTGGTTCGCCGAGCTGCGCGACCCGGTCAGCCTCGCGATCGCCGTCGGCGTCGCGGTGGTCCTGCTCGGTGCCCTGTTCGCCTTCTCCGCCCGCGAGGGCGAGCCCGAGGAGGTGCCCGACACCGCCGCGGCCCGCCCAGGCGGCTTCCCGGTGCCGCCCATGCCCGCCGGCGGCGCCCGCCGCGGTGCGGCCGCGCCGCTGCGCTTCGCGTCCACCAGCCCGTCACCGGGAGCCGCGTCGTCCGACCCGGCGCCCGCGACCGTCCCCGCCGGTGCGGGGGAGGAGCACTGATGTCCGCCTCGACACCCGCCCAGCCCGCGAAGCGGGACCCGGAGAAGGGCCCCACGCTCAAGGAGCAGTTCTGGGACCCCGTGGCCGGCTTCGGCGTCACGTTCCGCACGATGTTCCGCAAGGTCGTCACGGAGCAGTACCCCGAGGACAAGCAGCCCACCGCCCCGCGCTTCCACGGTCGCCACCAGCTCAACCGCTGGCCCGACGGCCTGGAGAAGTGCATCGGCTGCGAGCTCTGCGCCTGGGCGTGCCCGGCCGACGCGATCTACGTCGAGGGCGCCTCCAACGTGGACGGTCCCGGCCCCGACGGCGAGACCTCCGGTCGCTTCAGCCCCGGCGAGCGCTACGGCCGCGTCTACCAGATCAACTACCTGCGCTGCATCCTGTGCGGGCTGTGCATCGAGGCCTGCCCGACCCGCGCGCTGACCATGACCAACGAGTACGAGCTGGCCGACGACAACCGCGCCGACCTCATCTACGAGAAGTCCGACCTCCTCGCGCCGCTGCTGCCCGGCATGGAGCAGCCGCCCCACGCGATGCTGCTCGGCGACGACGAGGGCGACTACTACCGCGGTGCCTACGCCGCGCCGGCGCCGTCCTCCACCACCGAGGAGACCCCCGCGTGACCGCCTTCTGGATCCTCGCCCCGGTCATGGTGCTGGCGGCGCTCGGCATCCTGTTCGTCCGCAAGGCCGTGCACGCAGCGCTGCTGCTGGCGGTGGTGATGATCAGCCTCGCCGTGCTCTACGCCGCGCTCGACGCGCCGTTCCTCTTCGCCGTGCAGATCATCGTCTACACCGGCGCCATCCTCATGCTGTTCCTCTTCGTGCTCATGCTGGTCGGCGTCGACGCCTCCGACTCGGTCGTCGAGACCATCCGCGGCCAGCGCGTGCTCGCGGTGGCCGGCGGCCTGGTGCTCGGGGTGCTGCTCGTCCTCGGGCTCAGCCAGCTGACCCTCGGCACCGTCGTGGGCCTCGACGAGGCCAACTCCGGCGGCAACATCGAGGCGCTGGCCAACATCCTCTTCAGCCGCTACGTCTTCGCCTTCGAGACCACCAGTGCGCTGCTCATCACCGCGGCGGTCGGCGCGATGGTGCTGGCCCACCGCGAGCGGCTGACCCCGAAGGCCGGCCAGGCCGAGCGGGCGGCCCAGCGGGTCCGCGACTTCAGCGAGAAGGGCACCCACCTCGGTCCGCTGCCCTCGCCGGGCGTCTACGCGCGCCACAACGCCGTGGACACCCCGGCGCTGCTGCCCGACGGCACGCCCGCCCCCGACTCGGTCTCGCGGGTGCTCTCCTCGCGCGGCACCGTGCGCTCCGCACCGGCCCTGGCCGACGACATCGAGCAGGTGCGCCGCTCCATCGACGGCGTGCCCGGCGGTGCCAGCGGCGAGCAGGCGACCGCCACCGGCCACAACACCGAGCAGCACTCGCTCGAGGAGGAGGGCCGCTGATGGACACCACGCCCTACGTCGTCCTGTCCGCGATCCTGTTCACGATCGGCACCGTCGGCGTGCTCACCCGCCGCAACGCCATCGTCGTGTTCATGTGCGTGGAGCTGATGCTCAACGCCTGCAACCTCGCGCTGGTCGCCTTCGCGCGCCAGCACGGCAACCTCGACGGCCAGATCGCCGCCTTCTTCGTGATGGTCGTCGCCGCCGCCGAGGTCGTCGTGGGCCTGGCCATCATCATGACCATCTTCCGCACCCGTCGCTCGGCCTCGGTCGACGACGCGAGCCTGCTGAAGTACTGAGACAGGACCGGTGACACCGCAGATGTACCTCATGTCAGAGGGCGGCCACACGATCCCCGTGGTCGCCCCCCTCGAGGCCGAGGGCGCCTACACGCTGCTGTGGCTGGTGGTGGCCCTGCCGCTGCTGGGCGCCGCGGTGCTGCTCGTCGGCGGTCGCCGCACCGACCGCTGGGGGCACCTGCTCGGCACGGCCACGGCGCTCGCGTCGTTCGTGCTCAGCGTCGTGCTCTTCGTCGACCTGCTGGGGCGCGAGGAGTCCGAGCGCCAGGTCGCCCAGCGGCTCTGGGAGTGGATGGAGGTCGGCGGCTTCTCCGTCGGCATGGACCTCCTCTACGACCCGCTCTCGGCGCTCTTCCTGCTGCTCATCACCGGTGTCGGCACGCTGATCCACGTCTACTCGATCGGCTACATGGAGCACGACCCGCGCCGCCGGCGGTTCTTCGCCTACCTCAACCTCTTCGTCGCCGCGATGCTCACGCTGGTCCTGGCGGAGAACTACGTCGTGCTCTTCCTCGGCTGGGAGGGAGTGGGCCTGGCCTCCTACCTCCTCATCGGCTTCTGGCAGCACAAGCCGTCGGCGGCCGCCGCGGCGAAGAAGGCCTTCGTCATCAACCGCGTCGGCGACATCGGCCTGAGCCTGGCCATCGCCCTGATGTTCGTCACCTTCGGCACCACCAGCTTCACGCAGGTCAGCGAGCTGACCTCCGGCGCGGGCGAGGGCACGCTGACCGCGCTCGGCCTGCTGCTCCTGCTGGGGGCCTGCGGCAAGTCGGCGCAGGTGCCGCTGCAGGCCTGGCTGCTCGACGCCATGGAGGGTCCCACCCCGGTCTCGGCCCTCATCCACGCCGCCACCATGGTCACCGCGGGGGTCTACCTCGTGGTGCGCTCCAACTTCGTCTACGAGCTCGCTCCCCACGCTCAGACCGTCGTGGTCGTGGTCGCCACGGTCACGCTGCTGTGGGGTGCGGTGATCGGGTGCGCCCGCGACGACATCAAGAAGGTCCTGGCCGGCTCGACGATGAGCCAGATCGGCTACATGATGCTGGCCGCCGGCCTGGGCGTGTACGGCTACGCCTTCGCGATCTTCCACCTCATCACCCACGGCTTCTTCAAGGCCAACATGTTCCTCGGCGCCGGCTCGGTGATGCACGGCATGGCCGACGACGTCGACATGCGCCGCTACGGCGCGCTGCGCAAGGCGATGCCGGTGACCTTCCTGACCTTCGCGATGGGCTACCTCGCGATCATCGGGTTCCCGCTCTTCTCCGGCTTCTGGTCGAAGGACAAGATCATCGAGACCGCGCTGGTCGAGAGCCCGGTCGCGGGCGTGTGCGCCCTGGTCGGCGCCGGCGTGACCGGCTTCTACATGACCCGCCTCATGCTGATGACCTTCTTCACCGACAAGCGGTGGAAGGAGGGCGTGCACCCCCACGAGTCGCCCTCGGTGATGACCGTGCCGCTCATCGTGCTGGCCGCACTCTCGGTGCTCGGCGGCATCCTGCTGCTCGGCGACTGGATCGTCGGCTGGCTGGCCCCGGTCGTCGGCGAGGCCCCGCACCACGAGCCCCCGGTGCCGGTCATCGTGCTCACGGTCCTCACGGTCGCGGTCGTCGCGGTCGGCGTCGCCGCCGCGTGGTTCCTCGTCGGTCGCCGCGAGGTGGCCCGCACGGCCCCGCAGGACGTCTCGTTCGCGGTCCGCGCGGCTCGCGCCGACCTGTACGGCGACGCGATCAACGACGCCGTCGTGGTGCGGCCCGGCCGCCGGCTGGTCACGCTGCTCCTCGGCGTCGACCACCGCGGCGCCGACGGGCTCTTCACCGGCGGCGGCTCGGCCGTGGCCGGGGTCGGCGGGCTGCTGCGCCGCGTGCAGAACGGCTTCGTGCGCTCCTACGCCCTGTCGGTGCTCGCCGGCGCCCTGATCGTCGTGATCGCCCTGATGGTGGTGAACTCCTGATGTCCGACTTCCCCTGGCTCACGGTGCTCGTGCTGGTGCCGCTGGTCGGCTCCGTCGCCGTGGCCCTGCTCCCGCTGCCCGCGGCGCAGGCCAAGCAGGCCGGTCTGGCCGTCAGCGTGGTCACCCTCGCCCTGGCCGCGGCCGTCGCCGCGCAGTTCGACGTCGAGGGCGGCATGCAGCTCACCGAGACCCACGACTGGATCTCGGCCTTCGGGGTCCACTACGCCCTCGGCGTCGACGGCCTCGGCCTGCTGCTGATCCTGCTCACCGCCGTGCTGGTGCCGCTGGTGCTGCTCGCCGCCTGGTCCGACACCGACCAGCCGCTCGGCCCCGACGGTGAGGACGAGACCACCCGCCAGGGCTCCGGCCGGGCCTTCGTCGCCTGGACCCTCGCCCTGGAGGCGCTCTCGCTGGCGGTCTTCGCCGCGACCGACGTCTTCCTCTTCTACGTCGTCTTCGAGGCGACGCTGATCCCGGCCTACTTCCTGGTCGGGGGCTTCGGCCGCGAGGGTCGCAGCGCCGCGGCGCTGAAGTTCCTCATGTTCCAGCTCGCCGGCGGCCTCGTGCTGCTGGCCTCGGTGATCGGGCTCTACGTCGTCTCCGCCCAGCAGGGCAGCCCGTCGTACCTCCTCTCCGACCTCGAGCAGCTCGACATCGGCACCGAGGCCGGTCGGTGGCTGTTCCTGGGCTTCTTCATCGCCTTCGCGGTCAAGGCCCCGCTCTTCCCGGTGCACACCTGGCTGGCCGACACCACGGAGCGGGCGACCCCGGCCACGAGCGTGCTGCTGGTCTGCGTGCTCGACAAGATCGGCACCTTCGGCATGCTGCGCTTCTGCCTCGGGCTCTTCCCCGAGGCCTCGCAGTGGGCCACGCCGGTCGTGGTCGCCCTCGCCCTGGTCTCGATCGTCTACGGCGCGCTCATCGCGATCGGCCAGGACGACCTCCTGCGCCTGATCGGGCTGACCTCGCTGAGCCACTTCGGCTTCATCACGCTGGGCATCTTCGTGCTCAACACCCAGGGCGGGTCCGGCGCCGTGCTCTACATGGTCAACCACGGTCTCGGCACCGCGGCGCTCTTCCTGGCCGCCGGCTTCGTCATCCGCCGCCGCGGCACCACGCTGATCAGCCAGATGGGCGGGGTCGAGAAGGTCACCCCGGTGCTCGCCGGGCTGTTCCTGGTCGCGGGCCTGGCCACCCTGGGCCTGCCCGGGCTGAGCACCTTCGTCTCGGAGTTCCTCGTCATCATCGCCGCCTTCCAGTACCAGTGGTGGGTCGGCGCGATCGCGGTCACCGGCATCGTCCTGGCCGCCATCTACGTCCTGTGGATGTACCAGCGCACGATGACCGGCCCGACCGTGCCCGCCCTGCCCGGCACCGGGACCGGCGCCGACCCCGACGCGACCGGGTCCACCCGCACCGACCTCACCGTGCGCGAAGGCGTCGTCCTGGTGCCGCTGGTGGTCGGGCTGGTCCTCTTCGGCTTCTACCCCGGGCCGCTGCTGGAGGCCAGCAACCCCTACGTCGGGACGCTGCTGGAGCGGGTCGGGGTCACCGACGACGCGCCCACCGTCACCTCCCCGGAGTCCGAGACTCCGGCGTCCGCCGAGGAAGGCAGCTAGACCATGGACTCCACGACCTTCGTCAAGCCCACCCTCGACTACTTCCACCTCTGGCCGATCCTGGTCGTGCTGGGCGTCGCGGCCCTGGGCGTCGTCGTCGAGGCCTTCGTGCCCCGCGCGCGCCGCTTCGCGACCCAGACCGTGCTCGCCCTCGCCGGCCTGGTCGCGGCCCTGGTGGGCACCGTGCTGGTCGGCCTCGACCTCACCGAGGTCGGCGACGGCGCCGCGCGCGGCCTGCTCACCGCGGGCGGCACCCTGGTGATCGACGGACCCGCGGTCTTCCTGTGGGGGCTGGTCCTGATCTTCGCGGTCGGCGGGGTGCTGCTCTTCGCCGAGCGCCGCCTCGAGGGCGGGGTCTCGGCCTTCGCCGGCCAGGCCGCCGCGCTGCCGGGCACCGAGGCCGAGCGCCAGGCCCAGGGCCTGGACCACACCGAGGTCTACCCGCTGATGATGTTCGCGGTGGCCGGCATGATGATCTTCCCGACCGCGGGCGACCTGCTCACGATGTTCGTGGCCCTCGAGGTCCTCTCGCTGCCGCTCTACCTGCTCTGCGGTCTGGCCCGCCGCCGCCGCCTGCTGAGCCAGGAGGCCGCGATGAAGTACTTCCTGCTCGGGGCCTTCTCCTCCGGCTTCTTCCTCTACGGCGTCGCCCTGGTCTACGGCTTCGCGGGCTCGATGGACCTCGCCGCGATCGACCAGGCCGTGCGCGCCGACACCGGCAACCACACCCTGCTGGCCATCGGCATGGGGCTGCTCGCGGTCGGGCTGCTGTTCAAGGTCGGGGCCGTGCCCTTCCAGTCCTGGACCCCCGACGTCTACCAGGGCGCCCCGACGGCGGTGACGGCGTTCATGGCCGCCGGCACCAAGATCGCCGCCTTCGGCGCGATCCTGCGGCTGTTCTACGTCGGCTTCGGCTCCGACCGCTGGACCTGGCAGCCGATGCTGTGGGTGGTCGCGATCCTCACCATGGTCGTCGGCGCCGTGCTGGCGATCTCGCAGTCCGACGTGAAGCGGATGCTGGCCTACTCCTCCATCGCCCACACCGGCTTCCTGCTCACCGGGGTCCTCGGCGTCCAGACGAGCGCCGAGCTGGCCGACGGCCAGGTCACCTCGCTCCAGGCGATCCTCTTCTACCTCACCACCTACGGCTTCTCGATGGTCGCGGCCTTCGCCATCGTCACGCTGGTGCGCGACTCCGGCGGCGAGGCGACCGCCTTCGACCGCTGGGCCGGCCTGGGCCGGCGCTCGCCGTGGGTCGCCGGGGCCTTCGCGTTCCTGCTGCTGTCGATGGCGGGCATCCCGCTCACCGGCGGGTTCGTGGGCAAGTGGGCGGTCTTCACCGTCGCCTTCTCCGCCGGCGCCTGGCCGGTGGTGCTGGTGGCGATCTTCTCCAGCGTCGTGGCCATCTACTTCTACGTCCGCCACATCCGCCTGATGTTCTTCACCGCACCCACCGCCGACTCGGCCGCGGTGGTCGCGCCCTCGCTGTTGACGTCGGCGACCATCGCGGTGGGCGTGCTCGCCACGGTGCTGCTCGGCATCGTGCCCGGCCCGGTGCTCGACCTCGCGGGCCATGCGGGAGAATTCATCAGGTGACGTCCTCTCCCGCGCCGGCCGCCCTGGCCCTCCCGGTCACCGACGAGGCCCTGGCCGCCCGTCTCCACGGTCGGATGGCGGAGGTCGAGGCGCTCCTGGCCGGCCACGTCGAGGGCCGCACCCGCTACGTCTCCGAGGCCGCGCGGCACCTGCTGCAGGCCGGCGGCAAGCGGTTCCGCCCGCTGCTGGTGCTCCTCGCGGCCGAGACCGGGCCCCACCCGGAGGCCGCGGAGGTGCTGACGGCGGCCTGCGTCGTGGAGATCACCCACCTCGGCTCGCTCTACCACGACGACGTGATGGACGAGGCCGACCTGCGTCGTGGCGCCGACTCCGCCAACGCCCGCTGGGACAACCTGGTCGCCATCCTCACCGGCGACTTCCTCTTCGCCCGCTCCTCCGAGCTCACCGCCACCCTCGGCGCCGACGCCGTGCGCATCCAGGCCGAGACCTTCACCCGGCTCGTCGAGGGCCAGATCATGGAGACCGTCGAGCCGGGCCCTGACGAGGACGCCCTGCAGCACTACCTCGACGTGGTGGCCGGCAAGACCGGCTCGCTGATCGCCACCTCCGCGCGCTACGGCGCCCGCTTCTCCGGCGCCCCGCGCGAGGTCGAGGAGGCGCTCGCGGCCTACGGCGAGATCGTGGGCAGCGCCTTCCAGCTCTCCGACGACATCCTCGACGTGGCCTCGGAGTCGCAGGAGTCGGGCAAGACGCCCGGCACCGACCTGCGCGAGGGCGTGCCGACGCTGCCCGTCCTCATGGCCCGGGCCTCCGAGGACCCCGCCGACGCGCGCCTGCTCGAGCTCCTCGCGGGTGACCTCACCGACGACGCCCGTCACGCCGAGGCCCTGGGCCTGCTGCGCGCCCACCCCGCCATGGATCAGGCCCGTTCCTACGTCGTGGCCCGCGCCGACGAGGCCAAGGCGCTGCTCGACGTGCTGCCCGACAGCCCCGTGAAGGAGGCCCTGGAGGCCTTCGCCGACCTCGTGGCGCTCCGCACGGCCTGAGACGCCGGGGCTCGCGCCGGGCGGGCTGCGCCGCTCAGGCGGCGCTCGACGCCGCGACGGTGAGCCGCAGCTGGCGCCGGTGGTGCCCGACCGCCTCCACGGTGAAGAGCACCAGCGCGAGCCAGACCAGGACGAAGCCGGCCCAGCGGCCGGCCGGCATGTCCTCGCCGTACCAGAGCACGCCGAGGGCGAACTGCAGGATCGGCGCGAGGTACTGCAGCAGCCCCAGCGTCACCATCGGCACCCGTGTGGCGGCCGCGCCGAAGCACAGCAGCGGCACCGCCGTGACGACGCCGAGGGTGGTGAAGAGCAGCGCGTGGCCGACGCCGTGCTGCCCGAACTGCGCGGTCCCGGTGGTGGCCAGCCACGCCAGGTAGGCCCCGGCGAAGGGCGCGATGAAGGCCGTCTCGACCGCGAGGCTCTCCACCGCGGGTGCACCGGCGGTCTTCTTGGCCAGGCCGTAGGTCCCGAAGGAGAAGGCGAGCACGAGGGCCACCCACGGCGGTCGGCCGTAGTCGAGCGTGAGCACGGCGACCGCGGAGGCGGCGATGCCCACGGCCACCCACTGCAGCGGACGCAGCCGCTCGCCGAGCAGCAGGACGCCCATGAGCACCGTCACGAGGGGGTTCATGAAGTAGCCCAGCGAGGTCTCGACCACGCGGCCGTTGGTGACGCCGTAGATGTAGGTGGCCCAGTTGCAGGTGATGGTCACCGCGGCCAGGGCCAGCAGGGCGGTGGTGCGTCGGGAGGCGAGCAGGGCCCTGACACCGGCGGCTCGCCGCAGCGCCAGCACGAGCACGCCCATGGTGAGCACCGACCAGACGATGCGGTGGGCCAGGATCTCGAGCGCACCGGCGGGCTCGAGGAGGGGGAAGTACAGGGGGAAGGCGCCCCACATGAGGTAGGCCGCGGCCCCGAGGGCCACGCCGCGGCGAGAGTCGGACACCGGGGGAGCATAAGTCCGGTCGAGACCGGTGTTTACCGCGGTCCGCGCGGGGCAGGTTCGAGGCGTCCCCCACACCTGAACCCAGGAGCCCCCATGCGGATCACCCGCCTCGTCGCCGGCCTCGTGTCGCTGCTGATCGCCGCCGCGCTGTCGTTCGTCGGAACCTCCTCCACCGCGGCCCCCGCCCCGGCCAAGGAGGCCCGCACGATCAGCATCAGCACCAAGGAGTACAAGCCCGACCGGTTCGCCCTCCAGGGCGACATCACCGGCAGCGGCAAGATCAACTACATCGTCGAGCGCAAGCTCTGCAACCAGAAGACCGGCGCCAACCGTCCCTGCAAGAGCGCCCCCTGGAAGCGCTTCGAGAAGGACCGGACCAAGGACAACGGTCGCTACTACGAGCGCATCGCCAACCCGCCCAAGGGCAAGAACCACGCCTGGTACCGGGTCCGGACCTTCGAGTCCCCGAAGTACGTCGCCGCCACCTCGGGCCTCATCAAGATCTACGTCATCCGCTACTGACCGGAGACGTTCCCCGCGCCACACGTCATCAGGGCCCCCGCCGCACCAGCGGTCGGGGGCCCTGCTGCGTCGCGAGGGCGTCGGTGCTCAGCCGCGGCGCCCACCCGCCCGGCTTCAGACGACCGTCCAGGTGTCGCCGCCGCCGATGAGGCCGGCCAGCCGCTCGGCCGGCTCGCCCGGGGCGGCGTCGCGGGCCGCCGACACCTGTGCGCGGGTCTGGTCGTCGTAGGTGGGGCGCTCCACCTGGCGGAAGACGCCGATGGGTGAGCGGTTGAGGTAGCCCGCGTCGGTGAGCCGGCTGATCGCGAAGGCGGTGGAGGGGTCCTCGGCGTGGGCGTCGTGCACGAGCAGGTCGGCCTCGTCGACGTCGCCCACCTCGACCACCCTGACCCCGCCGGAGGCGGCGTCGCGCGCCAGCCCCAGTGTCCCGCCACCGAAGGTGATCCGCTCGCCGTGCACGAGGGGGATGACCGCCCGCTCGGCCGAGTCGCGGTCCTTGAGGCCGTCGAAGGCGTGGTCGTTGAAGATCGGGCAGTTCTGGTAGATCTCGACCAGCGAGGTGCCGCGGTGGGCCGCCGCGGCGGCGAGGACCCCGGTGAGGTGCTTGCGGTCGGAGTCGATGGTGCGGGCCACGAAGGTGGCCTCCGCTCCCAGCGCCAGCGACACGGGGTTGAAGGGCTGGTCGACCGAGCCCATCGGGGTCGACTTGGTGATCTTGCCGACCTCGGAGGTGGGGGAGTACTGGCCCTTGGTGAGGCCGTAGATCCGGTTGTTGAAGAGCAGGATCGTCATGTTCACGTTGCGCCGCAGCGCGTGGACCAGGTGGTTGCCGCCGATCGACAGCGCGTCGCCGTCGCCGGTGACGACCCACACAGAGAGGTCCTCGCGGGCGGTGGCGATCCCGGTGGCGATCGTCGGGGCCCGGCCGTGGATGGAGTGCATCCCGTAGGTGTCGAGGTAGTAGGGGAAGCGGCTGGAGCAGCCGATGCCGGAGACGAAGACGATGTTCTCGCGGCGCAGGCCGAGGTCGGGCAGGAAGGACTGCACGGCCTTGAGCACGGCGTAGTCGCCGCAGCCGGGGCACCAGCGCACCTCCTGGTCGGAGGTGAAGTCCTTGCCGGTCTGGCTCTCGCCCTCGGCCAGGGTGGGCACGCCCTCGGTGCCGCGCATCGCGGGCACGGGCAGGTCGGTGGTGGTCATCGCTCAGTCCTCCGGGTGGTCGGCGGGGTCGCCGGCGGGTGCGGACAGGTCGACCTCGACGCCCTCCGCCTCGGCCACGAGGGCGCCGATGGCCTCGGCGAGCTCGGCGGCCTTGAGCGGGAGCCCGCGCACGTGGTTGTAGCCCACGGCGTCGACGAGGTAGCGCGCACGCAGCAGCAGCGAGAGCTGGCCGAGGTTCATCTCCGGCACGAGGACCTTGTCGTAGCCGCGCAGGATCTCCCCGAGGTCGTCGGGGAAGGGGTTGAGGTGGCGCAGGTGCACCTGGGCCACGCGGTGGCCGGCACGGCGCACGCGACGCACGCCCGCGCCGATGGGGCCGTAGGTGGAGCCCCAGCCGATGACCAGGACCGAGGCCGCGCCCGAGGGGTCGTCGACCTCCAGCGGCGGCAGCGAGGCGGCGATGCGGTCGACCTTGGCCTGCCGGGTGCGGACCATGCGGTCGTGGTTGGCGGGGTCGTAGGAGATGTTGCCGTGGCCCTCGCCCTTCTCGAGCCCACCGATGCGGTGCTCGAGTCCGGGGGTGCCCGGCACGGCCCAGGGGCGGGCGAGGGTGTCCTCGTCGCGCAGGTAGGGCCAGAAGTCGCGGGTGTCGGGGTCGTCGGGGGAGACCACGTGGTTGGGCTCGGTGGCGAAGCCCGGGTCGATGCGCGGGAGGTCCTCGACGTCGGGGATGCGCCACGGCTCCGAGCCGTTGGCGAGGTAGCCGTCGGAGAGCAGGATGACCGGCGTGCGGTAGGTGACCGCGATCCGGGTGGCCTCGAGCGCGGCGTCGAAGCAGTCGCCGGGCGACCGCGGCGCGACGACCGGCACCGGGGCTTCGCCGTTGCGCCCGAACATCGCCTGGAGCAGGTCGGCCTGCTCGGTCTTGGTGGGCAGCCCGGTGGAGGGTCCGCCGCGCTGCACGTCGATGACCACGAGGGGCAGCTCGGTCATGACCGCCAGGCCGATCGCCTCCGACTTCAGCGCCACGCCGGGCCCGGAGGTCGTGGTCACCCCGAGGTGGCCCGCGAAGGAGGCGCCGATGGCCGAGCCGACTCCCGAGATCTCGTCCTCGGCCTGGAAGGTCGTGACGCCGAACGCCTTGTGCTTGCTCAGCTCGTGGAGGATGTCGGAGGCCGGGGTGATGGGGTAGGACCCCAGGAAGACCGGCAGGCCCGACTGCACGCCCGCGGCGACGAGGCCGTAGGACAGCGCGAGGTTGCCGGTGATGTTGCGGTAGGTGCCGGGGGCCATCGGCGCCGGCTTGACCTCGTAGCGCACCGCGAAGGTCTCGGTGGTCTCCCCGAAGCTCCAGCCCGCGGAGAAGGCGGCGAGGTTGGCGTCGCGGATGGCCGGCACCTTGGCGAAGCGCTTGGCCAGGAACGCCTCGGTCGAGTCGGTCGGCCGGCCGTACATCCACGACAGCAGCCCCAGGGCGAACATGTTCTTGGCGCGCGCCGCGTCCTTGCGCGAGAGCCCGAACTGCTTGACCGCCCCGACCGTCATGCCGGTGAGGTCCACGGGGTGGACCGCGAAGTCGGCCAGCGGCGAGCCGGGGGACTCGAGGTCGGCCAGCGGGTCGGAGTCGTAGCCGGCCTTGGTGAGGTTGCGGCCGCCGAAGTCGTGGGTGTCGACGATGATCGTGGCCCCGCGGGGCAGGTCGGGCAGGTTGGCCCGCAGGGCGGCGGGGTTCATGGCGACCAGGACGTCGGGGGCGTCGCCGGCGGTGAGGATGTCGTGGTCGGCGAAGTGCACCTGGAAGGACGACACGCCCGGCAGCGTGCCTTGGGGGGCGCGGATCTCGGCCGGGAAGTTGGGCAGGGTGACCAGGTCGTTGCCGAAGGCCGCCGACTCCTGGGTGAACCGGTCGCCGGTCAGCTGCATGCCGTCACCGGAGTCCCCGGCGAACCTGATGATGACCCGGTCGAGCTGCTTGACCTGCTTCGACACCTCGCGACACTCCTCGCCTCGGACGTGTTCGGACTGTAGCCCGCGTCACGTGAGGCGCCCTGGGTTTCCAGGTGCTGGACGACCCCCTGGACGACCCTCTGGGCGTCCCCGGCGCGAGACCGCGCGACGCGCCGGACGACTCTGTCCAGACCAGTGGTCGTTTAAACCTCATTTGTGCAGTAATCTACGCGAGATTGGTTGTTCACTCCTGTTCTGTCGGGAGTGGTGAGCAGCCTCTGGGTGCAGGGGCGGACAAGGGACACACGATGAACAAGCAGCTCAAGGCGGCGCTGGCGCTCGGTGCGACGGGGGTGCTGGCCCTGACCGGGTGCTCCACCTCCAGCGGCAGCGAGTCGGGCGAGACCATCAGCGTCAACGCCTTCTCGGTCATGGAGGCGGCCAACGAGCCGGTCTTCGAGGACTTCGTCGGCACCGACGCCGGCGAGGGGATGTCGGTCGGCGACTTCACCACCTCCTACGGCGCCTCCGGCGACCAGAGCCGTGCGGTCGAGGCCGGTGCCGACGCCGACGTCGTGCACTACTCCCTCGAGACCGACGTGACCCGCCTGGTCGGCGACGGCCTCGTGGCCGAGGACTGGAAGGACAACGCCACCAACGGCATCGCGACCTCCTCGGTCGTCGTCTTCGTCGTGCGCTCGGGCAACCCCGAGGGCATCGAGACCTGGGACGACATCGTCGAGCCCGGCGTCGAGGTCATCACCCCCAACCCCGGCTCCTCGGGCTCGGCCCGGTGGAACATCCTGGCGGCCTGGGCGCACATCGCCGGCAACGGCGGCACCGAGGACGAGGCGCGCGACTTCGTGACCTCGCTGCTCGACAACACCATCGCCCTGCCCGGCAGCGGCCGCGAGGCCACCACGGCCTTCACCGACGGCAGCGGCGACGTGCTGCTGTCCTACGAGAACGAGGCCATCCTGGCCAAGCAGAGCGGCGCCGACATCGACTACGTCGTGCCGCCGGACACCCTGCTGATCGAGAACCCCGCCGCCGTCACCGTCGACGCCGACGAGACCGCCCAGGCCTTCCTCGACTTCATGACCAGCCCCGAGGCGCAGGCCGACTACGCGCAGTCGGGCTTCCGCCCCGTCGTCGACGGCGTCGACGTGGGCGAGGTGGAGGGCGCCAACGACCCGGCCGACCCGTTCCCGACCCCCGAGGAGCTCTTCACCATCGACGACGACTTCGGTGGCTGGGGCGAGGCGGCCGACCTCTACTTCGGCGACGGCGAGGACGGCAACCCGCTCGGCATCATCACCGAGCTGCAGCAGGAGACCGGCAAGGTCGGCGAGGAGTGACCAGCACCCCTGTGCTCGAGCGGCCGGCGTCCCCCGAGGGACGCCGGCCCCGGCGCGTGCGCCGTACGACGCCCCGCAGCACGCTGACGCGTGGTGCGGGCCTGGGCCTGGGCATCGCGATGCTGTGGTTCAGCATCCTGGTGCTGCTCCCGCTCTCCGCCGTGGTCGCCGCGGCCGCGGAGGGGGGCTGGGGCCGCTACCTCTCGGTCCTGCAGAACGACCAGACCTGGGCCGCGGTCACCCTGACCGTCTCCCAGGCCGTCCTGGTCACGCTGGTCAACGTCGTGGTCGGCACCGTCATCGCCTGGGTGCTGGTGCGCGACCGCTTCTGGGGCAAGCGCGCCCTCGACGTGGTCATCGACGTGCCCTTCGCCCTGCCCACCATCGTCGCCGGGCTCGTGCTGCTGTCGCTCTACGGGCCGAACAGCCCGCTGGGCCTGCACTGGGCCTTCACGCCCAACGCCGTCACGCTGGCCCTGGCCTTCGTGACGCTGCCCTTCATCGTGCGCACGGTGCAGCCGGTGCTCGAGGAGCTCGAGACCGACGTCGAGGAGGCGGCCGCCTCGCTGGGGGCCAAGCGCTCGACGATCTTCCGGCGCATCATCCTGCCCAGCCTCGTGCCGGCCATCACCGCCGGTGCGGCGCTGTCCTTCGCCCGCGCGATCTCGGAGTACGGCTCGCTGGTCCTGCTGAGCGGCAACAAGCCCTACGAGACCGAGGTGGTCTCGGTGCGGGTGCTGACCTTCATCGAGAACGGCAACACCGCCTCCGCGGCGGCGCTGGCCTCGGTGATGCTGGCGATCGCGCTGGTGGTCATCGTGCTGCTCGACGTGCTCCAGCGACGGGTGTCGCGCCGTGGCTAGCCGGGGCACGAGCACCGCGATGGTCTCGCCGCCGGTGAAGTGGGGCCTGCGGGTCCTGGCCGTCGGCTACGTGTTCTTCCTGGTGGCCTGGCCGCTGGCGCTGCTGGTGCGCCAGACCTTCGGCAACGGCCTGGGCAACCTCGTCGACGCGCTCGGTGACGAGCAGGTCACCGGGGCGCTGCAGCTGACGGCGATGATCGCCTTCTGGGCCGTGGTCATCAACCTGGTCTTCGGCGTGACGATCTCGATCCTGCTGGTGCGCTACGAGTTCCCCGGCAAACGGGTGCTCTCGGCTCTCATCGACCTGCCGCTGTCGGTGTCGCCGGTCGTGGTCGGCCTGGCGCTGGTGCTGGCCTACAACGGCCGCAACGGCCTGGTCGGCCCCGAGCTGGAGGCCCGCGGCGTGCAGGTCATCTTCGACTCCCCGGGCATGATCATGGCCACCTGCTTCGTGGCGCTGCCGCTGGTCATCCGCGAGGTCGTGCCGGTGCTGGTCGAGGTCGGCGACGACCAGGAGCAGGCCGCGCGCAGCCTCGGCGCCAACGCGCCGCAGACCTTCTGGCGGATCACCCTGCCCAGCATCAAGTGGGGCGTGGTCTACGGCGTGGTGCTCAGCCTCGCCCGCTCGGTCGGCGAGTTCGGCGCGGTGAAGATCGTCTCGGGCAACATCACCGGCCGCACGCAGACCGCCACCCTCGTCGTCGAGCAGAAGTACCAGAACTTCCAGCAGGAGACGGCCTACGCGACGTCCTTCCTGCTGATCCTGGTCAGCATCGCCTGCCTCCTCGTCGTCGCCTTCCTCCGCCCCAAGCACGACTCGTGACCTCCCGAAGGAGCCACCCATGAGCATCGAAGTCTCAGGTCTCACCAAGAAGTTCGGCGACTTCGTCGCCCTCGACGACGTGTCGGTCTCGCTGCCCACGGGCCAGCTCACCGCGCTGCTCGGCCCCTCGGGCGGCGGCAAGTCGACCCTGCTGCGCATCATCGCGGGCCTCGACACCGCCGACTCCGGCACCGTCTCGATCGAGGGCGTCGACGCCACCGGGCTGCCGGCGCAGAAGCGCAACGTCGGCTTCGTCTTCCAGCACTACGCCGTCTTCAAGCACATGACGGTGGCCAAGAACGTCGCCTTCGGCCTGGAGATCCGCAAGCGGCCCAAGGCGGAGATCGCCCACCGGGTGGAGGAGCTGCTCGAGCTCGTCCACCTCTCGCAGTTCTCCCACCGCCTGCCCTCCCAGCTCTCCGGCGGCCAGCGCCAGCGGATGGCCCTGGCTCGGGCCCTGGCGGTCGAGCCGAGCGTGCTGCTGCTCGACGAGCCCTTCGGCGCGCTGGACGCCAAGGTCCGCAAGGAGCTGCGCGACTGGCTGCGCCGGCTGCACGACGAGGTGCACGTGACGACGGTCTTCGTGACCCACGACCAGGAGGAGGCCCTCGAGGTCGCCGACGAGATCGTGGTGATCAACGAGGGCCGCGTCGAGCAGGTGGGCTCGCCCGACCAGCTCTACGACGAGCCGGCCAACGACTTCGTCATGGGCTTCCTGGGCGAGGTCACCACGCTGGGCGGCGTGGTGCTGCGCCCGCACGACATCGAGGTCGCGCTCCAGCCCGGCCTCGCCGGCGCGGTGCGCGGCACGGTCACCCGCGTGCTGCGGGTCGGCTTCGAGGTCCGCGTGACGGTGCGCACCGGTGACGGTGACCCGACCGCGGTCTCGGCCCAGGCCAGCCCCGAGACCACCGTGGTGCTGACCCGCACCCACGCCCGCCAGCTCGGCCTCGACGCCGGCACGCAGGTGTGGCTGACGCCGGCCTCCGGCGCCACGACGGTCTCGTCGATGGCGCCGGCCGGTCGCCGCGCGGCCGTCACCTCGGGGGTCTGATACTCCCGGTCGCGGGTGGGAACGCACCCTCCCATCCGCGACCGGGTTCCTCCTCCGGGCCTCGTGCCCGGACCGTGCGTCAGCGGTAGTTGGTGAACTGCACCGCGAAGTCGTAGTCCTGGCCCCGCACCAGCGCCTGCACGGCCTGGAGGTCGTCGCGCTTCTTCGACGACACCCGCAGCTCGTCGCCCTGGATCTGGGCCTTGACGCCCTTGGGTCCCTCGTCGCGGATCAGCTTGGAGATCTTCTTGGCGTCCTCGGAGGTGATGCCCTCCTTGAGCGCGATCGCGATCTTGCTCTGCTGGCCCGACTGGCGCGGCTCGGAGGCGTCGAGCACCTTGAGGCTGACGTCGCGCTTGACGAGCTTGCCCTTGAAGACGTCGAGCACGGCGCTGGCCCGGTCGTCGGCCGAGGCGCTGATCTCGATGGCCTGGTCGCCCTGCCACTCGATGGTGGCGCCGGTGCCCTTGAAGTCGAAGCGGGTCGCGATCTCGCGGGCGGTCTGGCCCAGGGCGTTGTCGACCTCCTGGCGGTCGAGCTTGCTGACGATGTCGAACGACGAGTCGGCCATGTCGGTCCTCTGCGCTGGTGGCAGCTGGTCGCTGCGGGTGATCGGGTCGGCCCCGGCCGGTGTTTTCCTCCTGTGCCGGGGGCTGCGCTATTGTTTCGCCTCGTCGTCCTCCGGCCAAGCCGGGGCGAGCGACGCCCGGCAGGTTGCCCGAGCGGCCAATGGGAGCGGACTGTAAATCCGTCGGCTTTGCCTTCGAAGGTTCGAATCCTTCACCTGCCACGAGCGCCCCCGGTCTCCACCGACCGGGGGCGTTCCTCGTCTGCGGCCCGGCCCTGGTCGGCCCGGCGCGGTCCGGGTCAGTCCTGCGTGCCGGCGGGGCGCCGCGAGAGCAGGTCGAAGGCCGGCCCGATCGCTCGGTCCCACACCGCCGGGGCGAGGGTGAAGGCCGCGACCAGGGCGTAGTTGGTCAGGCCGGTCTGGGCCCGCGGCCCGGGGGCGTCGAGGCAGGCGACGAGCTGGCGGCCCACCCGCTCGGGGCTGATGCTCGGCGGCGGGGGCCGGTTGACCATGCCGGCGGAGTCGAGGGCGCTGTCGTAGATCGGGGTGTCGACGCTGCCCGGCGAGACGTGGCAGACGTGCACGTGCGGGAGGTCGGAGCTCTCGATCTGCAGCTGGCGGGCCAGGGCGCGCACCCCCCACTTGCTCACGACGTAGGGCGTCATGTCGGGCACGGCGACGTGACCCAGCAGGGAGCCCACCAGCACCAGCACGCCGCGTTCCTGGCGTCGCAGCACGCGCATGGTGTGGCGGGCCACGTTGGCCGAGGCCAGCAGGTTGGTGCGCACGACGGCGTCGAAGGTCTCGGCGTCGAGCTCCTCGGCGCGCCCGTAGGCCACGACCCCCGCGGAGTGCACGAGGGCGTCGACGCGGCCGTGGCGCTCGAGCACGAGGTCGACCAGCGCGGCGACGTCCTCGTCGGCGTCGAGGTCGGCGGGCAGCACCAGCGCGGAGGCGGCGCCCTCGTCGCGGCACACCTCGGCGACCTCGTCGAGCACCTCCTCGCGGCGCGCGACGAGCACGACGTGGTCACCGCGGCGCGACAGCTCCAGGGCGGTGGCGCGGCCGATGCCGCTCGAGGCGCCCGTGACCACCACGACCCGCGGGTGGGGTCCGGCGTCGGAGCGGCGCAGCAGCCCGGCGGCCCGGGCGACGGCGGCCGGGGCCGGCAGGAGCAGCGGCAGGGGCAGGCGCGGGAGCTGGGGGAGGAAGGAGGGGAGGGACGGCACGGGGACTCCTGGTGCGGTGGGGTCGAGCAGGGGATGGTGCCGGGGCGGTGCCGGGCTGGTGCCGGGCTGGTGCCGGGCTGGTGCCGGGACGGTGCAGCGGTCGTGGCGGGGCGCGAGGGGCGCGAGGCGGGCTCAGCGCCGCCAGCGGGCCCCGCTGCCCTCGCGGGTGCGGCGGCGACCGAGGAGGGTCCAGACGCCGCGCTCGGTGTGGCCGCCGGTGGCGGCCTCGAGGACGTTGCCGCCGTCGGGGCCCACGGCGGGCCCGCGCAGCACCACGGCCCGCACGGCGGGACCGACGACGCGGTCGTAGACGAAGGGCGCGAGCCGGAAGCCGAGGATCGTGGCCAGGTTGGCGGGGCCCACCTCGACGTGGCGGCGGCGCGGGTGGTCGAGGCAGCGCTCGACCGCGCGGGCCACCCGGTCGGGCCCGACCACCGGCGGCGGGGCCGAGCCGCGGCTGCCGGCGTAGGTCGCCGCCTCGTCGTAGATGGGGGTGTCGATGGCGCCGGGGGAGACCAGGCACACGTGGAGGCCCGGCTCGTCGCGCAGCTCGAGCTGCAGCGAGCGCACCAGCCCGAGCTGGCCCCACTTGGCGGTGACGTAGGTGCTCATCGAGGGCACGGCCACCTCGGCCAGCAGGGAGCTGACGACGACGAGGGTGCCCGCGCCCTGGGCGCGGAAGACGGGCAGCGTCGCCCGCACGAGGTGGGCGGTGCCGTGCACCGCGGTCTCGACGACGTGCTCGAAGACCTCGCGCGGCACCTGCTCGACGGTGCCGTAGGCCATGCCCTGCGCGGTGGTGACCACCGCGTCGAGCCGACCGTACGCCGCCACCGCGGCCCTCACGCACGCCTCCACCTGGGCGGGGTCGGTGAGGTCGGTGGGCACCACCAGGGTGGCGGCGGCCCCGGCGTCGCGGCAGGCGGCGGCGGTGCGGTCGAGCGCCGCGGGGTCGCGGGCGGCCAGCACGAGGCGGGCGCCACGGGCCGACAGCCGCCGGGCCGTGGCCAGGCCGATGCCGGAGGAGGCCCCGACGACGAGCACGGCGGGGCGGGCGGCGCGGTGGTCGCCGCTCAGGCCGCCGGTGCTGGCCGACGAGGGGCGCCCGGGGGCCTCGGTGGACGGGCCGGGCGAGGGATCGTGCGTGGGGTGCATGCGGACCTCCGCACGAGGGGACGGGTCGTCCCCGACGCTACCCGCGTGCGCCGCGACCTCCCCCGCCCCGAGGGGTGGGGCCGGAGGCGACGGGGCGGAGCCGGACCAGACCTCTGGGCGGCGACACGCCGGCGGCACCCATCCGTGACGACGGCGGCTCCGAAGCAGGGTCAGTCACGCCTCCGTGGCCCGGATCACACCCTCCTCGAAAGGCCGTCCTGTGAACCTCCCTCGCCTGCGTCGCCCCACCCCCTCCATGGCCGTCTCCGTGATGGCACTCGTCGTCGCCATGGGCGGCACCTCCTACGCCGCGGTCAAGATCAGCTCCGAGGACGTCGTCAACAACTCGCTGACCGGCCAGGACATCAAGAACGACTCGGTGGCCTCCATCGACGTCAAGAACGGCACGCTGCAGGCCAAGGACTTCCGCGACGGCACCCTGGTCCAGGGCCCGGCGGGTCCCGCCGGGGCCGACGGTGCGGGCCGCTGGCTGCTCGTGGGCGCCGACGGCAGCATCGTGGACCAGTCGGGCGGCTTCTCGATCGTGGCGGCCTACCCCACGCTCCCCAACACCGCGCCCGCCGGCTCGCCCGACAACAGCCTGCGCGCCAACGGCAACGTCTACATCAGCGCCGGCGACGACATCTCCGACAGCGGCTTGGTCGCCACCATCTCGCTGCAGAACACGGTGGACCAGAACGGCGACGGCGTGACCACCGGCCGCGCCCCCGGCGCCGACGCCAACCCGGAGTTCTCCGGCGAGATCTCGGTCAGCCGCTGCAACGTCGGCGCGCCGACCACCCCGCCCTCGGGCCCGACCAACTGCGCGCCCGCCGGCGCCCAGAACGCCCAGAGCTTCGTGGTCTCCCCGCGCAACAGCGACGGCTCCGTCACCACCGACGGCACCCGCAAGCCGTTCTACGTCGTCCTCACCGAGGCCCCGGTGCCCGCGGGTCGCTGACCCCCGGTCCCACCTGCACGACCGCACCACCCGCTCGACCACGCAGCACCCCCGGCGACCCCGCGGGGAGCGAGTTCGGCTGACGTTCACCGACCGCTCCTCGCGGGGTCGACCTGTGTGCGGGCGGCGGCCCTCCGGGCTCCCTAGCCTGCGCTGGTGCTGACTCGAGGGCTCGCCGGCAGCCTGCTCGTGCTCCTGGGGGGCCTGGTGGTCTCGACGCTGCCGGCCAGCTCGCCCGTGCTCGACGCCGACGCGCTGGTGGCGCTGCGCGCGCACCCGGCCGGGCGCATGCTCGGCCTGACCGTGGTGCTCACCGGTCTGGGGCTGCTCGCCGCCTCCTGGCTGCGCCTGTGCCGCCGCGTCGCGCTTCCCCACGGTGAGAACACCGCCGACCGGCTGGCGCTGGTGCGCCACGCGTGCGTGGTCTGGTCGGCCCCGCTGGTGCTCGCACCGCCCCTGTTCTCCCGCGACGGCTGGTCCTACGCCGCCCAGGGCACGTTGGCCCACCTCGGGCTCTCGCCCTACGACCACGGCCCGTCGGTGCTCTCGGGCCCGGTGGTCGAGGCCGTCGACCCGATGTGGCTCGACACCCCGGCGCCCTACGGGCCGCTGCCGCTCGCGCTGGGCGACCTCGCCGCCGCCCACACCGGCAACCCGTGGGTGCTGGTGGTCGCCCACCGGGGCGTGGCGCTGGTGGGGCTGCTCCTGCTGGCCTGGGCGGTGCCGCGGCTGGCCCGCTGGAGCGGGGTCGACCCCGCCCTGGCCAGCGCGGTGGTGCTCGTGTCGCCGCTGATGCTGGCCAACGGCGTGGGCGGCCTGCACAACGACCTGCTGATGGTCGGCCTGATGGCCGCGGCCCTGGTGGTGGCCGCCGAGCACGGCTGGGCGGCCGGTGCGGTGCTGGGCGGACTCGCCGCCGCGGTCAAGGTACCGGGCGGCCTGGTGTGCCTGGGCGTCGTCCTGGTCGGGCTGCCCGCGGCCGCGGGGGCGCTCGAGCGGGTGCGCCGCGCCGCGGCGGTGGCCGGCGTCGCGGTCGGCACGCTGGTGGGCCTCGGCGCCGTGACCGGACTCGGACTCGGATGGGTCGCCGCGCTGGGCGTGCCGGGCACCGTGAGCACCCCGCTGTCGACGACCACGCTGGTGGGCGGCGCGCTCGACCGCGTCGCCGGACTGGTCGGGCTCGGCCCGGGCCCGCTGGACCTCGTCGACGTGCTGCGCACGGCGGGCACGCTGGCCGCCCTGCTGCTGGGCGTGTGGGCGCTGCTGCGCCGGCCCGCGGGCGACCGCGCCTCGGCGGTGGCCACCGTCGCCCTGGTGGTCGGGGCCACGGTGGTCCTCAGCCCCGTCGTGCACCTGTGGTACTTCCTGTGGGCCGCGCCCTTCCTCGCCGTGCTGCGCCTCGACCGGCTCGGGATGGTCGCGCTGCTCGCGGCCTCCACCGTGCTCGGGCTGGTCGCCCCGCTCGACTCCTCGCTGCACGGCGCCTACCTCGCGATCGTGCTGGGCTGCCTGCTCGTGGCGGCCCTGCTGCCGGTGCTCCTGCTCACCCGCCGCGCCCGCGCCCGGCTCGGGCGCATCGCCCACGCCAGCCCGGCGCGCACGCCCGCAGGGGGTGCGGGGCCCGCGTCGGTCGCTCAGCCCGCGGCGGGAGCGACGGTGCCACGCACCTCGCCGAGCGTGATACGACCGCCGCTGGTCGACGGCGCGGAGTAGCGCAGCACCACCTCGTCGCCGTCCTCGAGGAAGCCGCGCCCCGCGACCTCCACCTGCCCGCCCCGGGTCAGCTCGAGCAGGCAGCCCCGCTCGTCGTCACCGGGGCCGCTGATCGTGCCCGAGGCGAGCAGGTCGCCGGTGCGCAGCGCGGCGCCGTTGGAGGTCAGGTGGGCCAGCATCTGCGCGGGTGCCCAGTAGGTCGTGGCGTACGACGGTCGGCTCACCACCGTGCCCGCCACCTCGACCTCGACCCGGACGTCGAGCCCCCGCGGGGTGGAGCCGCCGGCGTGGCGCAGGTGCGGCAGCGGGGCGGGCTCCTGGCCCGGGAGGTCGCACCAGGCCGCCTCGAGCGCCGCCAGCGGGGTCACCCACGCCGAGACCGAGGTGGCGAAGGACTTGCCGAGCATCGGACCGAGCGGCACGTACTCCCACGCCTGGAGGTCGCGCGCCGACCAGTCGTTGACGCCCACGACGCCGAAGACGTGGTCGGCCAGGGCGTCCACGCCCACCGTGCTCCCCAGGGCGCTCGGGACCCCGACCACGAAGCCGAGCTCGGCCTCGAGGTCCAGGCGCCGCGTGGGGCCGAAGGCCGGCCGGTCGGGCTCCTCGCGGGAGGGACGACCCTGGCCGCGGGGGCGGACGACCGGGGTGCCGCTGACGACCACGGTGCCCGCGCGGCCGTGGTAGCCCACCGGCAGGTGGCGCCACTGCGGGGGCAGCGGGTCCTGACCGGGCCGCAGGATCTCCGCCACGCGGGTGGCGTGGTGCTCGGAGGCGTAGAAGTCCACCAGGTCGGCCACCTCGAAGGGCAGGTGCAGCACGACCTCGGCCAGGTCGTGGGAGGGTGCGACCCCGGTGGCGGCCAGGTCGCGCACCTGCTCCCGGGTCTCGGCCCACACCGCCGGCCCCAGGGCCATCAGCGCGTTCAGCGACGCCGTGGCGAGCTCGGGACGCCCGGTGGCCTCGGCCAGGTCGACCACCCGGTCGCCCAGCCGCGCCCCGACGCGGCGCGGACCGCCGTCGCGGGAGAAGACGCCGTAGGGCAGGTGGTCGAGGCCGAAGCCGTCCGCCGCGCCGTCCCCGGCGCCGTCGGGGCTCACAGGGCTCACAGGGCTCACAGGGCCACGCCCAGGTCGCGCAGGGCCGCGCCGAGGGCCTCGACCTCGGCCGGTGAGGCGAGGTCGGCGCCGGTGAGCCAGCGTCGGGCCCCCGCGAGCCCGTCCAGGCCGAGCAGCGCGGCCGCGTCGGCCGTCGTGAGCGCCTCGACGACCTCGCCCCGCGAGGCGCCGTCGAGGGCCAGGCGGGTGGCGGCCAGCAGCGCCAGCGGACCGGGGGCGGGCACGGGGGCGGCGGTGGACCCGCCGGCGTGCCACGGGGTCTCGCGGTCGAGGGCGGCGTCGACCAGCGCCGCGAGCAGCCCGGGCTCCGTGGCGGCGGGCAGCAGCAGGCCGAGCTCGGCGGCGGCCAGCTCGTCGAGCGCCGCCAGCCAGGCGGCCGTGGGGCCGGTGGGTCCGAGGTGGCCGGCCGGCACGCCCACCTGCACGACGACGTCGTCGGCGAGGGCGCCCTCCCCGCGCGCCGCGTCGACCGCGGCGACGACCCGGCGGGCGTTGCCGGCCAGGTCGTCGAGGTCGCGCAGCGTCACCGCCAGCCGCGTCAGGCGCACCTGCGGCCGGCGCGCGCACCACCCGGCCGGACCGGCCAGCTGACCGGCCCCGCCGGTCACCGCGACGGCCACGGCGAGCCGGCCCTCCTGCGGCAGCGCCAGCCGCGGCAGGTCGGTGTCGGCGACCAGCGCCGCGCCCGGCAGGGAGCCGAGGCGCTCGTCGTACGACGGGGGGAGGGCGGGGTCGCTCACGACCGTGTCGGCGAGGGCGTGGGTCCACGGTGCGGGCACGACCGGCAGCCTAGAGGGCCGGAGCCGGCCACGCCGGGGCCACGGCGACGTCGCCGTCCGTTCACCGCGTGCCGCCACGGTGACCCGCGTGCGCATCGCCCAGCTGGCCAACTTCATCGGCCCGTCCTCCGGCGGCATGCGGACCGCCGTCGCCGCGCTCGGGCAGGGGTACGCCGCGGCCGGCGCGCGACGGCTGCTCGTCGTGCCGGGCCCGGTCGACGCCCGCACCGAGACCCCGGAGGGCGACGTCGTGCAGCTGCGCGCGCCGCGTGTCGGTGGCGGCTACCGCCTGATCGTCGAGCCCTGGCGCGTCACCGACGTGCTGGAGGACTTCGCGCCCACCTCGGTGGAGCTCAGCGACAAGACGACGCTGCTGCCCGTGGCGCGCTGGGCCCGTCGCCGTGGGGTCGGCAGCGTACTCTTCTCCCACGAGCGCCTCGACGACATGCTCGCCCTGCGCACGGGCCTCGACCTCGGGGCCAAGGCCTCGGTGCGCGTGCTCAACCGGTTGCTCGTGCGCAGTGTCGACACCCTCGTGGTGACCTCCGACTACGCGCGCCGCGAGTTCGCGCAGGTCGCCGCGGCCGCCGGCTGCCCCGTCGCGCAGGTGCCGCTCGGGGTCGACCTCGCGACCTTCCGCCCCGACCCGTCGCGCGCCCCCGCGGGGCCGGAGCTGCGCCTGGTGCACGTCGGCCGGCTCTCGCGGGAGAAGTCGCCGCACCTGGCCGTCGCCACCGCCGTGGAGCTCCACCGTCGCGGGGTGCCCGTGCGTCTCGACGTCTACGGCGAGGGCCCGCACCGCGACGAGCTGGAGGCGCTGGCCGGCGCCTCACCGGTGCGCCTGCACGGCTACGTCGCCGGTCGCGCCGAGGTCGCCGGTCGGCTGGCCGCGGCCGACGTCGCCCTGTCGGTCTGCCCGGGGGAGACCTTCGGGCTGGCCGTGCTCGAGGCCCTGGCCTGCGGCACGCCGGTCGTCACCGCCGACCGCGGTGGCGCCCGCGAGCTGGTCGACGCCGCCTCGGGCGCCTGGGGCGCGCCCGACGCCGCCTCCCTGGCCGACGCGGTGTTGGAGCTCGCCGCCCGGCCGGAGGGTGCGCGCCGGGCGGCCGCCCGGGCCCGCGCCGAGCTCTTCACCTGGCCGCAGACGGTCGAGGCGATGCTCGCCGTGCACGCACGCGTGTCGGGGCGGGCCAGGCTGTCGGCCTGACCCGCCCCGAGGCGGTGCTGCTGGGCGCTGCTGGGCGCTGCTGGGTGCTGCTGGTGCTGTCGGGTCAGCCGACCTTGACCACGTGGGTGCCGCCGGCGAACTTGTCGTGCCAGCCCTGGCGCTGGGCCTTGTCGCCGTTGATCTGCACGGCGATGACGATGACGGCCACGAGGGTCGCCAGGCTGCCGATGATCCCGAGGAACGGCACCAGCCCGGCCAGGCCGAAGGCGAGGAAGATGTTGCGCTTCACCGCGGTGGCGAGGGTCGGGTTGCCGCCCTCGGGGGCGACCACGCGCAGCTTGAGCAGCTGCTTGCCCAGCGTGGCGCCGCGGGAGGACTCCAGGAAGCCGAAGTAGGCGAGGTTGACGATGACGCCCAGCAGGGTCGCGGCCGCGGCGGCGGCGTAGCTCTGGCCGTCGGTGCCGTCGGTGGCGACCACGTTGCCGCCGAAGACCATGCCGATGATGAAGCTGACGATGCCCATCAGCACACCGTCGATGAGCCGGGCCAGGAAGCGCTCGAGCAGACCCGCGGGCACCGGGCCGCCCGGCTGGCCGCCGTACTGCGGCGCGCCGTACTGGGGAGCCCCGTACTGGGGTGCGCCGTACTGCGGGGCGCCGTAGCCGGGCTGGCCGGCGCCCTGCTGGCCGTAGGGGTCCTGCGGGTTCGGGGGGTTCGGCGGGTCGTAGGACGACATGGTCTCTCCTGGGTGGGGCTCGGTGGGTGCTCGCACACCTCGGAGCCCGCAATCTAGCGGCGCGGCGCGGGCGTGAGCCAGGTCTGCCACCCGGGCAGGTGTGGTGGCGCTGGTGCGCCGGAGCATGATGGTGCCCATGAGCCGCACCGCCCCCCGCCACGACATCGACGAATCCGACCTCGAGGTCGGCGGCACCGCCCACGCCGCTGCCGGCAAGACCGCGGTCGCGGTCTCCATGAAGCGCTCCATCGAGCAGATGGGTGTCGTGCGCACCGCGCAGACCCTCCTCAAGCTCAACCAGGCCGACGGCTTCGACTGCCAGGGCTGCGCGTGGCCCGACCCCGACCCGTCGCACCGCCACACCGCCGAGTTCTGCGAGAACGGCGCGAAGGCGGTCACCGAGGAGGCCACCAAGCGCACCATCGGCCGGGAGTTCTTCGCCGCCCACCCCCTGGCGGAGCTGCGTGAGCGCACCGACTACTGGCTGGGCCAGCAGGGACGCCTCACCGAGCCGATGGTCGTGCGGGCCGGCGGCACCCACTACGAGCCGATCAGCTGGGACGACGCGTTCGCCCTCATCGGCGGCCACCTCAAGGGTCTCGACAGCCCCGACGAGGCGGTCTTCTACACCTCGGGCAAGACCTCCAACGAGGCGGCGTTCGCCTACCAGCTCTTCGTGCGCGCCTTCGGCACCAACAACCTCCCCGACTGCTCCAACATGTGCCACGAGTCGACCTCGGTCGGCCTGGCCGAGGTGATCGGCATCGGCAAGGGCTCGGTCAGCCTGGAGGACATCCACGTCGCGAAGCTCATCGTGATCGCCGGCCAGAACCCCGGCACCAACCACCCGCGCATGCTCAGCGCGCTGGAGATCGCCAAGAAGAACGGCGCGAAGATCCTCGCGATCAACCCGCTGCGCGAGGCCGGCCTGGTGCGGTTCAAGAACCCCCAGACGCCCAAGGGCATGGCGCTCAACGGCACCGAGATCGCCGACATGCACCTGCCGGTCAAGATCAACGGCGACCAGGCGCTCTTCCAGGCCATCGGCTCGCTGCTCCTGGAGTGGGACGCCCTGGACCACGACTTCATCGAGCGCCACACCACCGGCTTCGAGGCCTGGGCCGAGACCGCCCGCGCGCTCGACTGGGACCTCGTCCTGCGCGCCACCGGCCTGAGCCGCGAGCAGATCGAGGCGGCCGCGCGGATGTTCGCCGAGTCCGACGCCACCACGATCTGCTGGGCCATGGGCATCACCCAGCACCGCAACGGCGTGGCCACGGTCAAGGAGATCTCCAACCTCGCCTTCCTGCAGGGCAACATCGGCAAGCCCGGTGCGGGTCTGTGCCCGGTGCGCGGGCACTCCAACGTGCAGGGCGACCGCACGATGGGCATCTGGGAGCGCCCGCCGGCGCACTTCCTCGACGCCCTCCAGGCGGAGTTCGGCTTCGACCCGCCCCGCGAGCACGGCGTCGACGCGGTCGCCGCCGTGTGCGAGATGCGCGACCACAAGATCAAGGTCTTCTTCGGCATGGGCGGCAACTTCGTCTCGGCGATGTCGGACACCACGGTCACCGAGGCGGCCATGCGCAACGCCGACCTGACCGTGCACGTCTCGACCAAGCTCAACCGCTCGCACGTCGTGCACGGCACGGAGGCCCTCATCCTCCCCGTGCTGGGCCGCAGCGAGAAGGACCACACCGGCGGCCGCGAGCAGCGCATCACCGTCGAGGACTCGATGTCGGCCGTGCACGCCTCCAAGGGCCCGCTCAAGCCGGCCTCGGAGCACCTGCGCAGCGAGGTCGACATCATCTGCTCGATGGCCCAGGCCACCATCGGCGATCGCCACGACCTCCCCTGGGACGCGTTCCGCTCCGACTACAGCGAGATCCGGCACCGCATCGCGCGGGTCGTGCCCGGCTGCGAGTCCTACGACGAGAAGGTCGCGCAGCCCGGCGGCTTCGTCCTGCCGCACCCGCCCCGTGACACCCGCACCTTCCCCACGAAGGTCGACAAGGCCGTCTTCACCGCGATCCCCACCGAGATCCTCGAGGTGCCGCAGGGCCGGCTGGTGCTGCAGACCATGCGCTCGCACGACCAGTTCAACACCACGATCTACGGTCTCGACGACCGCTACCGCGGCGTCAAGAACGGTCGCCGCGTCGTGTTCGTCAACCCCGAGGACATCACCGAGCTGGGCCTGGTCGACGGCCAGATGGTCGACCTGTGCAGCGAGTGGGAGGACGGCTCGCGGCGCGAGGCGCCGGCCTTCCGGGTCGTCTCCTACGAGCAGCCCCGCGGCTGCGCGGCCGCCTACTACCCCGAGACCAACCCCCTGGTCCCGCTGGAGTCCAAGGCGCTCGGCAGCAACCAGCCGGCCTTCAAGTCCGTGATCGTCACGCTGCGGCCCACCGACGCGGTCGCCGGCGACGAGGTCAACAGCAACGCCGGCCGGCTGTTCGACCCGACCGTCGACGCCGACGGCGAGGGCAAGCACTGGGTCGAGCCCGACCAGCTCTCCTGACCGGCGCGGTCCAGGACGCAGCAGCCGTGAGCAACCTCGAGGAGCGACCCGACGAGGTCACCTGCGCCGCGGGGTCGACGACCGTGGAGGTCGTCGCCCCGCGGCTGGTGCCGCTCGGCGGCCCGCGCGGCATGACGGTGCGCCGCACGCTGCCCCAGCGGGGGCGCTCCCTCATCGGCGCGTGGTGCTTCCTGGACCACTACGGGCCCGACGACGTCGCCGCCACCGGAGGCATGGTCGTCGCACCCCATCCCCACACCGGCCTGCAGACCGTGAGCTGGCTGTTCACCGGCGAGGTGCAGCACCGCGACAGCCTCGGCACGGCCGCGATGGTGCGACCCGGTGAGCTCAACCTCATGACCGCCGGTCGGGGCATCAGCCACTCCGAGGTGTCGCCTCCCGGCACGACCACCCTCCACGGCGCGCAGCTGTGGGTGGCCCTGCCCGACGGGGCCCGCTCCGTCGACCCCGCCTTCGCCCACCACGCACCCGCACCGCGCACCGGGGACGGCTGGGTGGCCCGGGTGTTCCTCGGGTCGCTGCTGGGGGAGACCTCCCCGGTCTCCACCCACACCCCGTTGCTGGGCGCCGAGCTGCTGCTGGAGCCCGGGGCGCGGCTCGACCTCGACGTCGACCCCTCCTTCGAGCACGGGGTGCTCGTCGACACCGGCTCGGTCCACGCGGCGGGGGAGGCGGTCGAGGCCCACGAGCTCGCCTACGTGCCACCCGGAGCGCGCGTCCTGCCCCTGCACGCCGGTGCCGAGGGGGCGCGCCTGCTGGTGCTCGGCGGCCCGCCCTTCGGGGAGGCCATCGTGATGTGGTGGAACTTCGTGGGCCGCGACCACGACGAGGTCGTCGCCCACCGCGCCGCCTGGCAGGCCCAGGTCGAGGCCGGCGCGGGCCCCGACGGCGTCCCCGACCACGCCGCCGACGGACCCTTCGGCGTGGTGTCCGGTGAGTCGCTGGCGCCGATCCCGGCCCCCGACCTGCCGCGGGTGCGGCTGCGCGAGCGCCGGTGAGCGGCACCGGGGTGGGGCCCGTCGTCGGGGAGGACGGCGTGGCGCGGTGCCCGTGGGCGGGTGCGCCCGGCACGATGCGCGACTACCACGACCAGGAGTGGGGTCGGCCGGTGTCCGGGGAGTCGGCGTACTTCGAGCGGCTCACGCTGGAGGCCTTCCAGTCGGGTCTGTCGTGGTCGACGATCCTGGCCAAGCGCCCGGCCTTCCGCGAGGTGTTCCTCGGCTTCGACGCCGAGCGGGTGGCCGCCTTCGACGTCGCCGACACCGAGCGGCTGATGGCCGACGCCCGCATCGTGCGCAACCGCCGCAAGATCGAGGCCGCGCTCACCAACGCCGCGGCGACGGTCGCGCTGCGCTCCTCCGGTGGCCTGGAGGCGCTGGTGCTCGAGCACGCTCCGCAGGCTCCTCCGGCCCCGCACCACACCGGGGAGCAGCAAACCACCTCGCCGGAGTCCACGGCGCTGTCGAAGGCCCTGAAGCGGCACGGCTACGCCTTCGTGGGGCCGACCACGATGTTCGCCCTCATGGAGGCCGTCGGCGTCTTCGACCCCCACCTGCTCGGTTGCCACCGCAGGGGGGAGGTCACGCAGTAACGTCCCGGCATGCGCGTGCACGCCTTCACCGACGACGCCCTGGCCGACCACGACGCCGTCGGCCTGGTCGCCGCGTTGCACAGCGGCGAGGTCTCGGTGCGTGAGGTCGTCGACGCGGCCGTCGCCCGGGTGGAGCGGGTCGACCCGGTCCTCGGCGCGGTCGCCCACGCTGCCCACGACCGGGCCCGCACCGAGGCGCTCGACCCCCGGCCGGGCTTCTTCGCCGGGGTGCCGACGTACCTCAAGGACAACGTGGCGGCGGCGGGGATGCCCACGGGCGACGGCACCGACGCCTACACCGCGCCGGTGGCCAGGCGCGACGGCGACGTGGCCCGGATGGTCCGTGCGACGGGGCTCGTCGTGCTGGGCAAGACCCGGCTCTCGGAGTTCGGCTTCAACGCCGTCGCCGAGCACCCCCGTCTGGGGCCCGTGCGCAGCCCCTGGTCGACCGACCACCCGGCCGGGGCCTCGTCGGCCGGCGCCGCTGCGCTCGTGGCCGCAGGGGCCGTGCCGCTGGCCCACGCCAACGACGGAGGCGGCTCCATCCGCATCCCCGCCTCGGTCAACGGCCTGGTCGGCCTCAAGCCCACGCGCGACCGGCTGGCCCAGGACCGTGTGCACCGCGGCATGCCGGTGCGCATCGTCAGCGACGGGGTGCTGACACGCTCGGTGCGCGACACCGCCGCCTTCCTGCGCGAGGCCGAGCGGGTCTACCGCGCGCTCCACCTCCCGCCCGTCGGCGACATCACCCGCCCCGGCCGTGCCCGGCTGCGTGTGGCGTTGAACACCACCGGCATGCGCCACGGCGCCAGCCCCGAGGTCGCGGCGCTGACGCGGGGCGTGGGTGCGCTCCTGGAGGAGCTGGGCCACCACGTCGAGGAGGTCGCCGAGGTGCCCGCCGACGCCTCCCTCCCCGACGACTTCCTGCTCTACTGGGCCTTCCTCGCCTCCGCCGTGGTCCGCACCGGCCGCCTGGTCCACCGCTGCGACTGGCACCCCGAGCGGCTCGACCACCTCACCCGCGGGCTCGACCGCCACCTGCGCCGCCACGTGCACCACCTGCCCGCGGCACTGCTGCGGATGCGCCGGGCCCCCGACCGCTCCGCGGCCTTCTTCGCCCGTCACGACGTCCTGCTGACCCCCACCGTGGCCCACGAGACGCCGCTCCTGGGACACCTGTCACCGACCCTCGACCACGCCACGATCGTGGAGCGGCTGCTGGCCTGGGTGGCCTTCACCCCGGTGCAGAACGTCACCGGCGACCCGTCCGTGTCGCTGCCCCTGGCGACCACCTCCTCGGGGCTCCCGCAGGGGGTCGTGCTGTCCGCCGGCGCGGGGCGCGAGGCCCTGCTGCTCGAGCTGTCGCTGGAGCTCGAGCAGGCCCGTCCGTTCGCCTCCGTGAGGGGGTCCGGAGCGGCTCCCGGGGCCGTGTCCTGAGCGTCGCCGCGGGCCGATTTTTCGATCCCGCCCGGCGTGTGTATGGTTCTCGGTCGTTGCCCCTTTAGCTCAGTCGGCAGAGCGTCTCCATGGTAAGGAGAAGGTCTACGGTTCGATTCCGTAAAGGGGCTCTGGCACAGGCGTGACGCCCCCCGGGCTACTCTGGGGGGCGCACTCCTGCCCGTGTGGCGGGGTAGCTCAGGTGGTTAGAGCACACGACTCATAATCGTGGTGTCGCGGGTTCGAGTCCCGCTCCCGCTACCAATCTCCGCACCCATCGACGACCCGCAAGGACTTCCCGTGGCCAGCAAGAGCTCCGACGTTCGCCCCAAGATCACGCTCGCCTGCGTCGAGTGCAAGGAGCGCAACTACATCACCAAGAAGAACCGCCGCAACGACCCCGACCGGCTCGAGCTGGCGAAGTTCTGCCCCCGCTGCCGTCAGCACCAGGCTCACCGCGAGACCCGCTGACACCGCGTCCCCGACGCTCCACGACCCGCCCGGTCCGACCGGGCGGGTCGTCTGCTTTCCACGGGCCACCCTCCAGGGTCACGCCGCGTCGTCCCGGCCGCCGGCTGCGACTAGGTTGGGGCGCATGCCAGTCGACTCCTCGCTCGTCGGTCGTGCCTACCCGCCCACCCGGCCCTACCCGGTCTCGGAGGAGCGCCTCCGGGCCTTCGCGGAGGCCTCGGGCGGCTCCTGGGAGGGTGGCCCGGCCCCCGCGACGTTCCCGATCGTGCTCGCCTTCGACGCCATGAACGACTTCCTCGAGGCCGAGCAGGTCGAGCTGCGCCGCATCGTCCACGGCGAGCAGCGCTTCACCTACGCCCGCCCGGTGGTCGCCGGCGACGTGCTCACCGCGACGCTGACCGTGGCCACGCTGCGCCAGATCGGCGGCAACGACATCATCGGCACCAGCAGCGACATCTCCGACGCCGACGGTGCGCTCGTCTGCACCGCCACCGCCACCCTCGTCCACCGGGGCGAGGCGTGAGCGCGGCGCCGGGGGCGGGTGCCCTGGAGAAGGGCGCCGTGCTGGAGCCGCGCACCTTCTCCGTCACCCGTGCAGACCTGGTGCGCTACGCCGGCGCCAGCGGCGACTTCAACCCGATCCACTGGTCCGAGCGCGTGGCGACGTCGGTGGGTCTGCCGGGGGTCATCGCGCACGGCATGTTCACGATGGCCCTCGCCGCGCGGGCGGTGGCCGACTGGACCGACGGTGCCGAGGTCGTCGAGCTGGGCTGCAAGTTCACCCAGCCGGTCGTCGTGCCCGACGACGAGGACGGGGTCGAGGTCGTGGTGGGCGCGAGCGTCAAGGACGTCGCCGACGGTCTGGTCACCCTCGCCCTCGAGGTCACCTGCGGGGGCACGAAGGTGCTCGGCATGCCCCGTGCCGTCGTGCGCGCATGAGCGAGCGGCTGGCCGACCACACCACCCTGCGCGTCGGGGGCCCGGCGCAGCGCTTCGTCACCGCGACCACCGAGGAGGAGCTCCTGGCCGCCGTGCGCGAGGCCGACGCGGACGCCACCCCGGTGCTCGTGCTCGGCGGCGGGAGCAACCTGGTCGTCGCAGACGAGGGCTTCGCGGGCACGGTCGTCGCCGTCGCCACCCGCGGCGTGCGACCCGACGTCGACCCCGAGGAGGCCGCCTCCTGCGGCGGGGTCATGGTCGAGGTCGCCGCGGGGGAGGGCTGGGACGCCCTCGTCGCCCGTGCCGTCGAGGCCGGGTGGGCGGGCATCGAGGCCCTCGCCGGCATCCCCGGCGCGGTCGGCGCCACCCCGATCCAGAACGTCGGCGCCTACGGCCAGGAGGTCGCCTCCACCATCGCCTCGGTGCGCGTCTGGGACCGGGTGGACTCCCGGGTCCTCACGCTGGCCAACGCCGAGTGCGGCTTCGGCTACCGCCACTCCCGCTTCAAGGCCGAGCCCGGGCGCTTCGTCGTGCTCAGCGTGACTTTCCAGCTGCGCGTCGGCACCCTCGGCGAGCCGGTCCGCTACGCCGAGCTGGCGCGCGCCCTCGGCGTCGAGGTCGGCCAGCGCGCCCCGCTCGCCGACGTGCGTGCGGCCGTGCTCGGACTGCGCCGCGGCAAGGCGATGGTGCTCGACGCCGCCGACCACGACACGTGGAGCGCCGGCTCGTTCTTCACCAACCCCGTCGTGGCCCCCGGCGACCTCCCCGAGGGCGCCCCGGCCTGGCCGCAGCCCGACGGCCGCGTGAAGACGTCGGCGGCCTGGCTGATCGAGCACGCCGGCTTCGGCAAGGGCCACGGCTCGGGCCCCGCGACGCTGTCGACGCGTCACACCCTCGCCGTCACCAACCGCGGTGCGGCGCGGGCGGCCGACGTCCTGGAGCTGGCCCGCGAGGTCCGCGACGGCGTCGAGGCGCGCTTCGGCGTACGCCTGGTCAACGAGCCGGTGCTGGTGGGCTGCTCGCTGTGACCCCGCGCCGGGTCCTCAGACCGAGGAGCCGGCGACCGCGAGCGTGACCAGCAGCACTGCCGCGAGCACGCCCAGGCCGAGCAGCACGGTGCCGACGATGCCGAGGACCATGCCGGTGTTGGCCTCGCTGCGACCGCTCCAGCGACCAGGCTCGGCCTCGATCTCCCGCTTGGCCTTCGCCCCGACGTACCACGCGAAGGGCGACACCAGCACGGGCAGGCCGCACACGAACATGCCGCCGATCGCCACGATGCCGAGCACGAGGGCGGTGTTGGCCTGGGGGTGGGTGGTCGTCGGGGCTGCGTACCCGTAGGGCTGGCCGTAGGGCTGCTGTCCGTACGGCTGGCCGTAGGGCTGGCCGTAGGGCTGGCCGTAGGGCTGGGTCGCGGGCGGCTGGCCGTAGGGGCCCTGCTGGGAGGAGGCCTGCCCGTAGGGGGCCTGCGGCTCGGGCGGCTGGCCCTGCCCGGACGCCGGAGCGTCGCCTGACCGTCCCGCGCCGCCGTAAGGCTGGTGCGTGGGGGGCATCGTCTCGTCGGGGTCGCTCACGGGGCGATCCTCCCACCCGGGGCGCGTTCGCGGGGGCCACCGCGGCGATCGGGCCCAGGTGGCCGGGCGCAGGTGGCCGGGCGCAGCCGACCGGGTGCCGGGGGCGGGGGCCTACGGCGCGGGGGCCCGCAGCCAGTCGTCGACCTCGGCGAGCGCGCGCTCGCGCAGGTCGTCGGGAGCCCGGGAGGCCCGCAGCGACATCCGGGCCAGGTCGGCCAGCCGGGTGTCGTCGAGGTCGTGGGCGGCGCGCATCGTGGCGTACTGCCCGGCCAGGCGCGAGCCGAAGAGGAGCGGGTCGTCGGCGCCGAGCGCGACCTGGGCGCCCGCGGCCAGCAGGGTGGGCAGCGGCACCGAGGTGAGGTCGCTGTAGACGCCCAGGGCGACGTTCGAGACCGGGCAGACCTCCAGCGCCACACCGGCCGCGACCAGCTGGTCGAGCAGGCGCGGGTCCTCGGCCGCGCGCACGCCGTGGCCCAGGCGGTCGGCCCCCAGGGCGTCGAGGCAGCGGCGCACCGAGGCCGGCCCCAGCAGCTCCCCGCCGTGGGGGGCGAGCAGGAGGCCGGCGCGGCGGGCGATGGCGAAGGCCGGGCCGAAGTCCTCGGTCACCCCGCGGCGCTCGTCGTTGGAGAGCCCGAAGCCGACCACGCCCCGCCCGGCGTACTGCGCGGCGAGCCGGGCCAGGGTGCGGGCGTCGAGCGGGTGGCGGGTGCGGTTGGCGGCGACGACCACGCCGATGCCCAGGCCCGTGGCGCGCGAGGCCTCCGCCACGGCGTCGAGCACCAGGTCGGTGAAGGCGGTGATGCCGCCGAAGCGGGCGCCGTAGCCGCTCGGGTCGACCTGGATCTCCAGCCACCGGCCGCCGTCGCGGACGTCGTCCTCGGCGGCCTCGTGCACGAGCCGGCGCACGTCGGCCTCGGTGCGCAGCACCGAGCGCGCGACGTCGTAGAGCCGCTGGAAGCGGAACCACCCCTTCTCGTCGGCGGCGCTCAGCCGGGGCGGCCAGTCCTCCACCAGGGAGTCGGGCAGCGCGATGCCGTCGCGCTCGGCCAGCTCCAGGAGCGTGGCGTGGCGCATCGACCCCGTGAAGTGCAGGTGGAGGTGGGCCTTGGGCAGGGCCTGGAGGTCGCGCACGCCGGCCATCGTAGGGCTGGTCGCCCAGGGCGCCCGGACCGGTTTTTGGCGCCTGCCGGGTGCAGTGCGTAGAGTTCTCGACTGGCGGTCTGTCCACATGCTTCGGCATGCCCGCGGTCCGCCGGAGGGCACTAGCTCAACTGGCAGAGCATCGGTCTCCAAAACCGAAGGTTGGGGGTTCAAGTCCCTCGTGCCCTGCAGGACAACCGGTCGGACCCGACCGGTCGGACTCAACGAGGAGAGGTGACGGTCGTGTCGGACAGCAAGGCGGTCCGCGACCCGGGCGACAGCAGCACCGCGAAGCGCACGAGCCTGCCGACGTTCTACCGCCAGGTCGTCGCCGAGCTCCGCAAGGTCGTCTACCCGACCCAGGAGCAGCTGGTCACCTACTTCTTCGTGGTGATGGTGTTCGTCCTCGTGATGATGGCGCTCGTGTCGGCCCTCGACCTCGGCCTGGGCCGCCTGGCGTTCGCCGTCTTCACCGGCAACGCCGCGCAGTAGCGACGCGCACCCACCGCCGGCCCCCCGGGGCGGGCACCCGGCACCGGCCGACGCCGTGCCGACGACGAGACACAGACCTGATGGAGCACTTGTGACGGAGCAGCACGACTCGATCGAGACCGAGGAGACCGACGCGGCCCTCGAGACGTCGGGCAACCCCGACGAGGCGCCCGGCGCCGTCGACGAGCTGGGTCTGCCCCTCCAGGCGACCGAGCCCGTGGACGTCGTCGAGGACACCAGCGACTCCGAGGGTCTCCCCGGTGACGACGCCGAGGCCGCCGAGGCCGAGGCCGCCGACGGTGACGAGCCCGACGGGGACGACCCGCTCGAGCGCTTCCGCCGCGAGCTGTGGGCCAAGCCCGGCGACTGGTTCGTCGTGCACACCTACTCCGGCATGGAGAACCGGGTGAAGTCCAACCTCGAGAACCGCATCATCTCGCTCAACATGGAGGACTACATCCACGAGATCGTGGTCCCCACCGAGGAGGTCGCGGAGATCAAGAACGGCCAGCGCAAGATGGTGCGACGCACCGTCCTGCCGGGCTACGTCCTCGTGCGCATGGACCTCACCGACGAGTCGTGGTCGGCCGTGCGCCACACGCCGTCGGTCACCGGCTTCGTCGGCAACAGCCACCAGCCCGTGCCGCTGACCATGAGCGAGGTCGAGGACATGCTCGCCCCCGCCGTCGTGGCCCGCGCCGAGGCCGAGGCCGTCGCGACCGGCACCTCGACCCCCGGCAGCGCCACCACCGCGAAGAAGCCCGTCGAGGTCGCCGACTTCGACGTGTCCGACTCCGTCATGGTGGTCGACGGTCCGTTCGCCACGCTGCACGCCACGATCACCGAGATCAACGGTGAGTCGCAGAGGGTCAAGGCCCTCGTCGAGATCTTCGGCCGGGAGACCCCGGTCGAGCTGAGCTTCAGCCAGATCCAGAAGGTCTGAGGCCCGGCCGCCCCCGAGGCGGCCAGCACCACGCACATGTGGCAGGGGGACCGCCCCCGTCATGACCACGGAAGAGAGAAGTAGAGATGCCTCCGAAGAAGAAGATCGCCGCACTGGTCAAGGTGCAGCTCCAGGCCGGCGCCGCGACGCCGGCCCCGCCGGTCGGTACCGCCCTCGGTCCGCACGGTGTCAACATCATGGACTTCTGCAAGGCCTACAACGCCCAGACCGAAGCCATGCGCGGCAACGTGATCCCGGTCGAGATCACCATCTACGAGGACCGGTCCTTCACCTTCATCACGAAGACCCCTCCGGCCGCCGAGCTGATCAAGAAGGCCGCCGGCCTCAAGAAGGGCTCGGGCGTCCCGCACAAGGAGAAGGTCGGCAAGCTGACCAAGGACCAGGTGCGCGAGATCGCCACGACCAAGCTCCCCGACCTGAACGCGAACGACATCGACGCCGCGATCAAGATCGTCGAGGGCACCGCCCGCTCCATGGGCATCACCACCGACTGACGCACCACCTCCACGCACCACGTGGCAGGGCCGCGCTGGCCCACCTGACCACACCTGGCATTCGACGAAAAGAGACCCAGACATGCAGCGCAGCAAGACCTACCGCGCGGCGGCCGAGTCGTTCGACAAGGACGAGATCCACGCCCCGCTGGCCGCGATCAAGATCGCCAAGACCACCAGCAAGAAGAAGTTCGACGAGACCGTCGACGTCGTGATGCGCCTCGGCGTCGACCCCCGCAAGGCCGACCAGATGGTCCGCGGCACGGTCAACCTGCCCCACGGCACCGGCAAGACCGCCCGCGTCCTCGTCTTCGCGAACGGCGACAAGGCCGAGGCCGCCCGTGAGGCCGGCGCCGACGTCGTCGGCGGCGACGACCTCATCGAGAAGGTCTCCGGCGGTTGGCTCGACTTCGACGCCGTCGTGGCGACCCCCGACATGATGGGCAAGGTCGGCCGCCTCGGCCGCGTGCTCGGCCCCCGCGGCCTCATGCCGAACCCGAAGACCGGCACCGTCACCCCCGACGTGGCCAAGGCCGTCACCGACATCAAGGGCGGCAAGATCGAGTTCCGCGTGGACCGTCACGCCAACCTGCACTTCATCATCGGCAAGGCCTCGTTCTCCGAGACCCAGCTGGCCGAGAACTACGCCTCGGCGCTCGAGGAGGTGCTGCGGCTCAAGCCCGCCAGCTCCAAGGGCCGCTACATCAAGAAGGTCACCGTCTCGACGACCATGGGCCCCGGCGTCCAGGTCGACCCGAACCGCGTGAAGAACGTCGCCTCCGACGACGAGGCCACGGCCTGAGCGCTGCGGTCCCGCGCGCCGCTGGCGCGCGACCGGCCTGACGACGAAGGCCCGGTGCCCCCCGCGAGGGGGCACCGGGCCTTCGTCGTACGCCGGGGGCGCCGGCTCAGCCGCTGAGCGACTCGGCGGCCGCGAGCGCCACGCAGGTGGCGACGCCGGCCATGGCGGTCTCCACCTCGCCCAGCGAGGGGAAGGTGGGGGCCAGGCGGATGTTGCGGTCGCGGGGGTCCCGGCCGTGGGGGAAGGACGCCCCTGCCGGGGTCAGGGCGATGCCGGCCGCCTTCGCCAGCTCCACCACCCGCGACGCGGTGCCGTCGAGCACGTCGAGGTTGACGAAGTAGCCACCGGTGGGCCGGGTCCACTCCGCGACGTCGAGGCCCTCGAGCTCGGCGGTGAGGGCCGCGTCGACGGCGGCGAACTTCGGCGCGATGATCTCGCGGTGCTTGCGCATGTGGGCGCGCACCCCGTCGGCGTCGCCGAAGAACTCGACGTGGCGCAGGTGGTTGACCTTGTCGGGGCCGATGGAGGCCATGCCGAGGTGGCGCAGGAACCACGCCTTGTTGGCCTCCGAGAGCGCGACGACCGCGACGCCGGCGCCGGCGTAGGTGATCTTCGAGGTCGAGGCGAACATGATCGGGCGGTCGGGGTGGCCGGAGGCGGCGGCGAGGCTGAAGGCGTCGGCGCTCTTGACCTCGGCGTCGGTGAGGTGGTGCACGGCGTAGGCGTTGTCCCAGAAGACGCGGAAGTCGGGCGCGGCGGTCGGCATCGCCATGAGTCGCGCCGCGACCTCCTGCGAGCACACCGAGCCCGAGGGGTTGGCGTAGGTGGGCACGATCCACAGCCCCTTGACGCTCGGGTCGTCGGCCACCAGGGCGGCGACGGCGTCGACGTCGGGGCCGTCCTCGTGCATCGGCACCGTCACCATCTCGATGCCGAAGTCGGCCAGCATGGAGAAGTGACGGTCGTAGCCGGGCACCGGGCAGACGAACTTCACGACCTCCTCGTCCCTCCAGGGGCGGTCGACGTCCGGCGCCCCCCACAGCAGCAGGTCGGTGACGACCTGGTGCATCAGGGTCAGGCTCGAGTTGCCCTGGCACAGCACCTGGGCGGTCTCGACGCCGAGGAGGTCGGCGAAGATCTCACGCAGCTCCAGGAGGCCCTCGAGACCGCCGTAGTTGCGCACGTCGGTGCCGGCCCGGTCCGTGGTGGTGGTCGGCAGCGAGAGCAGCCGGTCGGAGAGGTCGAGCTGCTCGCTCGACGGCTTGCCGCGGGTCAGGTCCAGCTTCAGGCCGCGGGCCTGGAGGGCGGCGTAGTCGTCGGCGCGTGCCGAGCGGTAGGCCGCGAGGTCGTCGGCGGACAGGGTGCTGAGCGGGGCTCGCTGGGTCATGCCCCGATCCTGCCAGCGTCGCGGTCCGCGGGCACGCGCGGTCCGCGGCGGGAGGGGTGCGGTAGCGGCGCAGCGACGGGCCGCCCGCGATTTGGGTGCGCCCCGCCGCGCGGCGTACTGTCCTGCCTTGTAACCAGAGACCGCCGGTTGTCGTGTCGCACCAGCAGCACGATCGAAGGCTCCGCGAGAGCGGACGACCCGCGCAGGATGCAGAGCAGCTGATCGTCACGATCCCCGCCCTGAGCCTGCGCTCGGGGCGTTCGTCTTTTCCGGGGATCGGGCGGTGGTCTCCCAGATCGGAAGGAGACCCATGTCGCGAGCTGACAGGCAGGCGGCTGTCGCGGAGATCGTGGAGTCGTTCAACGACGCCGCGGGCGCCGTGCTGACCGACTACCGCGGTCTCACCGTGAAGCAGCTGCAGGAACTGCGGCGCTCCCTCGGCGAGAACGCCAACTACGCCGTGGTCAAGAACACGCTGGCCAAGATCGCCGCCAACGAGGTGGGCATCTCCGGCTTCGACGACCTGCTCGCCGGCCCGACCGCGATCGCCTTCATCCAGGGCGACGTCGTCGAGGCGGCCAAGGGTCTGCGTGACTTCGCCAAGGCCAACCCCGCCCTGATCATCAAGGGCGGTGTCCTCGACGGACAGCCCCTCGACGCCGCCGAGATCGCCAAGCTGGCCGATCTCGAGTCGCGCGAGGTGCTCCTGGGCAAGATGGCCGGCGCCATGCTGGCCAGCCTCAGCCAGGCCGTCTACCTGCTCAACGCCCCCCTCGCCCAGGCCGCCCGTGTCGCGGGTGCGCTCCAGGCGAAGGCCGAGCAGGACCCCTCGATCCTCGCAGGTGGTGCCGGCACGCCGGCCGCCGCCGAGGAGGCCCCGGCCGAGGCTCCGGCCGACGCCGATGCCCCCGCCGACGAGGCGCCCGCTGCCGCGGACGCCTCTGACGAGGGCGACGCCACCGAGGCCTGATCCGTCCAGGATCCGGCTCCGGCTACCCACCACCTGAAACCCGGCCCGGCGCGCGAGCGCCGAGCCACCGAATGGAAGGAACCGCCACCATGGCGAAGCTCACCACCGACGAGCTCCTCGACGCGTTCAAGGAGATGACCCTCATCGAGCTCTCCGAGTTCGTGAAGCAGTTCGAGGACACCTTCGGCGTCACCGCTGCGGCCCCGGTCGCCGTGGCCGCCGCCCCCGCTGCCGGCGGCGCCGCCGGCGGTGCGGCCGAGGAGGCCCAGGACGAGTTCGACGTCATCCTCGAGGCTGCCGGCGACAAGAAGATCAACGTCATCAAGGAGGTGCGCGCCCTCACCTCGCTCGGCCTGAAGGAGGCCAAGGAGCTGGTCGAGGCCGCGCCGAAGGCCGTCGTCGAGAAGGTCGACAAGGCCACCGCCGACAAGGCCAAGGAGGCCCTCGAGGGCGCCGGGGCCACCGTCTCCCTGAAGTGACCTCGGCGTGACCCCTGCGGTCACGCCACCGCCGGCCCCGGCCGGCACCGCTGCACCCGATGGGGGCGGCTCCGCGCACGACGTGCGCGGGGTCGCCCCCATCGTCGTTCCGCGACGTCCCCGCCGTCGCGCCCGGCGCCCTCGCACGAGGCGGGTCCGGTCCGGTGTGCCGACCGGTCGGGTGCACGGTCGTGCACCGGGTCTCGGGTCGGTCTCGGTTCCTGGGTTCGCCGTGACGGAGGTGACAATATTGCGTAACCTCACCGCGGTAACCCCGTTGTTACTCATCAGTGTGCTGCGCGGATTGGGACGCGCGTCACGCGGAGGCAGCGGTCGGACGGTCGAGGGGAGATGCACGTCATGGGCGTGGAGATCAAGGTCAACGAGCTCACGAAGTCGTTCGGCAAGCAGCTCATCTGGGGCGACGTCACGCTCACCATCCCGGCCGGGGAGATCTGCGTCATGCTGGGCCCCTCCGGCACCGGCAAGTCGGTCTTCCTCAAGACCCTGATCGGGCTGCTGAAGCCTGACCGGGGCTCGATCATCATCGAGGGCACCGACATCGCCTCCTGCTCCGAGCGCGAGCTCTACGAGATCCGCAAGCTCTTCGGCGTGCTGTTCCAGGACGGCGCGATGTTCGGCTCGATGAACCTCTACGACAACATCGCCTTCCCGCTGCGCGAGCACACCAAGAAGTCGGAGTCGGAGATCCGCGCGATCGTCATGGAGAAGATGGACCTCGTCGGCCTCATCGGCACCGAGGACAAGCTGCCCGGTGAGATCTCCGGCGGCATGCGCAAGCGCGCGGGCATCGCGCGCGGCCTGGTCCTCGACCCCGAGATCGTGCTCTTCGACGAGCCCGACTCCGGCCTCGACCCGGTGCGCACCGCGTTCCTCAACCAGCTCATCGTCGACCTCAACGCCCAGATCGACGCGACCTTCCTCATCGTCACCCACGACATCAACACCGCCCGCACGGTGCCCGACAACATCGGCCTGCTCTACCACAAGCACCTGGCGATGTTCGGGCCCCGCGAGATGCTGCTGAGCTCCGACGAGCCGGTCGTGCGCCAGTTCCTCAACGCCCAGCGGGTCGGCCCGATCGGCATGTCGGAGGAGAAGGACGCCGACGAGCTCGCCGCCGAGGCCGACCAGGAGCTCCCGCCGATCCCGCCGATCCCCATGCAGCTCGAGCCCTCCAACGGCATCGCCCGGCGCTCGCAGCGCGAGCCGGGCGCCTGGTGCCGGGAGAACGGCATCACCCCGCCTCCCGGCTCCTTCGAGGACAACATGTCCATGGTCACCGGGGTCTGAGGTGGCATCTGGCACCGCCACCCGGGTCCTCGCCCCGATCGGCACCGCGGGCAAGCTCTTCGCCTTCGGTCTCGACGTCGGGCGCGGGCTCTTCCGGCGTCCCTTCCAGCTGCGCGAGTTCCTGCAGCAGGCGTGGTTCATCGCCTCGGTCACCATCATCCCGACGGCGCTCGTGGCCATCCCCTTCGGCGCGGTCATCGCGCTGCAGGTGGGCGGCCTGATCAAGCAGTTCGGTGCGCAGTCGTTCACCGGCTCCGCGGCCGTCCTGGCGGTGGTGCGGGAGGCCGGGCCCATCGCCACCTCGCTGCTCATCGCCGGGGCCGGCGGGTCGGCCATCGCGGCCGACCTGGGCGCCCGCAAGATCCGCGAGGAGCTCGACGCGATGATGGTGCTGGGCATCGACCCCATCCAGCGCCTGGTCGTCCCCCGGGTGCTGGCGTGCATGCTCGTCGCGGTCTTCCTCAACGGCCTGGTCAGCGTGGTCGGGGTGGCCGGCGGCTACGTCTTCAACGTCGTCCTCCAAGACGGCACACCAGGGGCCTACCTAGCGAGCTTCACCGCGCTCGCCCAGCTGCCCGACCTGTGGCAGGGCATGATCAAGGCGCTGGTCTTCGGGCTGATCGCCGCCATCGTGGCCTGCTACAAGGGCATGAACGCCGGTGGCGGCCCCAAGGGCGTCGGCGACGCCGTCAACGAGTCGGTCGTCATCACCTTCATGCTCCTGTTCCTCGTCAACTTCGTGATGAGCGCGATCTACCTCCAGCTCGTCCCCCCGAAGACGGGATAGCCCATGGCCTCCGTGAAATCGGTCTACGAGCGCCCGCTCAAGACCCTCGACAACCTCGGCTCCGAGCTCGCCTTCTTCATCAAGGCACTGGCCTGGACCCCGCGCACGATCCGGCGCTACAAGAAGGAGATCCTCCGCATCCTCGCGGAGGTGACCCTCGGCTCCGGCTCGCTGGCCGTCATCGGCGGCACCGTCGGCGTCATCACCGCCATGTGCTTCTTCACCGGCACCGAGGTCGGCCTCCAGGGCTACGCCGCGCTCAACCAGATCGGCACCGCCGCGCTGTCGGGCTTCGTCTCGGCCTACTTCAACACCCGCGAGATCGCGCCCGTGGTGGCGGCGATCGCGCTGGCCGCCACCGTCGGCTGCGGCTTCACCGCGCAGCTGGGGGCCATGCGGATCTCCGAGGAGGTCGACGCGCTCGAGGTCATGGCGATCCCGTCGCTGCCGTTCCTGGTGACCACCCGCATCGTCGCCGGGCTCATCGCCATCGTGCCGCTCTACGTCGTGGGCCTGTTCATGTCGTACTTCGCGACGCGGCTGACGATCACGCAGTTCTTCGACCAGAGCACCGGCACCTACGACCACTACTTCTTCCTCTTCCTGCCACCCGGCGACGTGCTGTGGTCCTTCGGCAAGGTGCTGATCTTCGCCGTCGTGGTGATCCTGGTGCACTGCTACCACGGTTACAACGCCTCCGGCGGACCCGCCGGCGTGGGCGTGGCCGTGGGCCGCGCGGTGCGCACGAGCATCGTGGCCATCAACGTCATCGACCTCTTCCTGTCCATGGCGATCTGGGGCACGACCACGACGGTGAGGTTGGCGGGCTGATGGCGATCCTCAAGTACGTCAAGATCCTCGGCGTGGTCTTCCTGGCCCTCGCCGTGGGGGCGGTGTGGCTGACCTACGCCGTCTTCACCAAGAAGTTCACCGACTACCAGGAGGTCTCGCTGGAGACCTCCAGCATCGGCCTGCAGCTGCCCAACCGCGCAGACGTGAAGATCCGTGGCGTCATCGTGGGCGAGGTGCTCGACGCCGAGACCACCGCCTCGGGAGCCACGCTCACGCTGGGGATCTTCCCCGATGAGATCGACACCATCCCCGCCGACGTGACCGGCTCGATCGTGCCCAAGACCCTCTTCGGCGAGAAGTACGTCTCCCTGGTGGTGCCCCAGGACCCCGCCCGCGACCACATCGAGGCCGGCGCGACCATCGACCGCACCGTGGTCTCCACCGAGGTCGAGCAGGTGCTCTCCGACCTCTACCCGCTGCTGCGCACCGTGCAGCCGGCCGAGCTCAACATGACGCTCAACGCGCTCGCCACCGCGCTCGAGGGTCGAGGCGAGGACCTCGGCGAGACAATCGAGACCCTCGACGCCTACCTCAAGCGCTTCAACCCCCAGGTCCCGGCCCTCGTCGAGGACCTGCGCCTGACGGCCGAGGTCTCCGACATCTACGCCGACGTGCTCCCGGAGGTCGGTCAGATCCTGCGCAACACGATCACGACCACCTCGACCCTGGAGGACCGCGAGGAGCGGTTGCAGGCGGTCTTCACCGACGTCACCGCCTTCTCCGACACCACCCGCGGCTTCCTGGAGACCAACGGCGACAACCTCATCCGTCTCGCCGACCTCTCCGTGCCCCAGGTCGGGTTGCTGGCGAAGTACGCCCCGGAGTTCCCCTGCCTGCTGGGCGGGGTCGTCAACGCCGGCTCGCGGCAGGCCGAGGCCTTCCGCGACTACACCCTCCACATCGTGCTCGAGACGATCCCCAACCAGCCCCGCAAGTACACCGCCGCCGACGCGCCCCGCTTCGGCGAGTCGCGGGGTCCGAGCTGCCTCAACCTGCCGAACCCGCCCTGGGACCAGGACAACCCCCTGCGCTCGGTGCCGAACTTCGACGACGGTGTCGACGAGCCGACCGGCAAGGGCACCTCGCGCGTCGCGCCGAGCTACTGGCTGCGCTCCGGCGACGGCTACGCCGGCAGCGCGGCCGAGACCGACCTGATCAACTCGCTGCTGGCGCCCGGCATGGGCGTGGCGGCCGACGACGTGCCCGACCTCGGCGGCCTGCTCGTCGGTCCGCTGGCGCGCGGCGCGGAGGTGGAGCTGCGATGAAGCTGCTGGACAAGAAGACCACGGGCGACCTCGTCCGACTGCTGATCTTCATCGTGGTGACGACCCTGGCCACGGGCCTGCTGGTCATCACGATCGGCAACATCTCCTTCAAGCCCAGCACCGACTACCGCGCGGTCTTCGTCGACGCCACCGGCGTGGTCAAGGGCGACGACATCCGCGTCGCCGGCGTCAAGGTCGGCTCGGTCAAGGACGTGCAGATCGTCGACCGCACCCGCGCGGTCGTCAGCTTCTCGGTCGAGGAGGACGTGCGCCTGACCGGGGCCACCCAGGCCAGCATCCGCTACCGCAACCTCGTCGGGCAGCGCTACATCTCGCTGACCGAGGGCGTCGGCGACACCCAGCCGCTCGAGGACGGCGACACCATCGAGGTCGCCAACACCTCGCCCGCCCTCGACCTGACCGTGCTCTTCAACGGCTTCAAGCCGCTCTTTCAGGCGCTGTCGCCCTCCGACATCAACAAGCTCTCCTACGAGGTCGTGCAGGTCTTCCAGGGCGAGGGCGGCACGCTCGAGAGCCTGCTGGCCTCGACCGCCTCGGTGACCAAGACGCTGGCAGCGCGCGACGACGTCATCAGCGCCCTGATCGAGAACCTCGACGGCGTGCTCGACAACCTCGGAGACCGCGACCAGCAGCTGAGCCAGCTCATCATCAACTTCCGCCAGCTCGTCGGCGGGCTCAAGGACGACCGCGTGGCCATCCTCGACTCCCTCGACCAGATCTCCGAGCTGTCGGTGCAGACCGCGGGCCTGGTCTCGGGCATCCGCGAGCCGCTGACCGAGGACGTGAAGCAGCTGCGGCGCTTCGCCGGCAACATCAACGCCAACCGCGGCGAGCTCGACCGGGCGCTCCAGGTGCTGCCGATCAAGCTCAACAAGGTCGGCCGCACGGCGACCTACGGCTCGTACTTCAACTTCTACCTGTGCCAGTTCCAGGGCCGGGTGCGACTGCCGGGCGGCTCGAGCGTGCCGCTCACCTACAACACCGGGGGAGCGAGGTGCGACCTCGGATGAGTCCCGCCGCCCACGCACCGACACCGACACCGACCAGCGACACGACCACGAGGGGAGCCCGGCGATGAGCAAGCCCTTCCGGGAGCGCAACCCCGTGATGATCGGCGCGATCAGCATGGCCGTGATCGTGCTGATGGTGCTCGCCGCCTTCCGTGCGCAGGACCTGCCGCTCATCGGCGGAGGAGACACCTACTACGCCGCCTTCTCCGAGTCCGGCGGCCTCAAGGTCAACGACGAGGTGCGGATCGCCGGCGTCCGCGTGGGCAAGGTCGAGAGCATCGAGCTCGACGGCGACCAGGTGATGGTCGGGATGCGGGTCGACACCCCCTCGGAGTTCGGCCCCGACACCCGGGCCGCGATCAAGGTCAAGACCCTGCTGGGGGCGATGTTCGTGTCGCTGGAGCCGGCGGGCTCCGGCCAGCTCGAGGAGGGCTCCACCATCCCGGTCGCGCGCACCAGCTCGCCCTTCAACGTGGTCGACGCCTTCGAGGGCCTGGCCGAGACCTCCGAGGGCATCGACACCGACCAGCTCGCCCAGTCGCTCACCACCCTGGCCGACCTGACCCGCAACACCCCCGAGGAGTTCAAGGGGGCCCTCGACGGCGTCTCGGCCCTCTCGACCAACATCGCCGCCAAGAACGACCAGATCAACAGCCTGCTCAAGAACCTCCAGCGGGTCTCGTCGGTGCTCGACGACCGCGACGAGGACATCGTGGCGCTCATGCAGGACGGCGACGTCCTCTTCCGGGCCCTCATCGCACGCCGTGACGCCGTCCACCGGCTGCTGGTCTCGACCTCGACGCTCTCGCGCGAGCTGACCACGCTCGTGCGCGACACCCGCAGCGACCTCAAGCCGGCCCTCGACCAGGTCGAGGACGTGCTGGCCGTGCTGAACAAGAACGAGGACAACATCGACAACGCGATCCGCCTGGCGGCGCCGTTCTATCGGGTCTTCGCCAACACCCTCGGCAACGGCCCCTGGTTCGACACCTACATCCAGAACCTTCCGCCCGTGCCCGACCTCGCCAACGGAGGTGGTCTGGGATGAACGTCCTCCAGCGGCTCATCGCCCCCGTGATCCTGCTGCTCGTCGTGGTCACCGCCGTGGTGTTCCTGACCGGTCGCGAGGAGCTCAAGACCCTCACCGCCCACTTCCCGCGCACCGTGTCGATCTACGAGGGCAGCGACGTGCGCGTGCTCGGCGTGCCGGTCGGCACGGTCGACACCGTGACCCCGTCGGGCACCGACGTGGTCGTCACGATGTCCTACGACGCCGAGGTGAAGATCCCGGCCGACGCGAAGGCCCTCATCGTCGCCCCGGCGGTCGTGGGTGACCGCTACATCCAGCTGACCCCGACCTTCGCCGAGGGCGACAAGGAGATCGGCGACGAGGAGATCCTGGGCGAGGACCGCACCGGCGTGCCGCTCGAGCTCGACCAGATCTACTCCAGCATCGACGAGCTCACCGTGGCCCTGGGCCCCAACGGCGCCAACGCCGAGGGCGCCCTCACCGACCTGCTCCAGGTCACCGCCCGCAACTTCGGCGGCGAGGGCGAGCAGCTCAACCAGACCATCTCCGACTTCGGCAAGCTGTCGACGACCCTCGACGACAACAAGGAGGAGCTCTTCGCCTCGGTCAACGAGCTCGAGAGCTTCATCGGCACGCTGGCCCGCAACGACCAGACGGTGCGCGACTTCAACCAGTCCCTCGCGGGCGTCTCCGAGGTCCTTGCCGGCGAGCGCCAGGAGCTGGCCTCGTCGCTGGCCAACCTGTCGACCGCTCTCGGCGAGGTGTCGACCTTCGTCGAGACCAACCGCGAGGTGCTCGGTCGCGACATCGAGGGCCTCAACCGCGTGGCCAAGGTCCTGGTGCGCCAGCGGGCCGCGTTGGAGGAGACCCTCGAGGTGGCGCCCCTGGCGCTGAACAACCTCGCCCTCACCTACAACCCGCAGGCCGGCACCCTCGACGTCAGCGCCAACATCCAGAACGCCCTGGGTCAGATCCAGAACGATCCCGCGTTGCTGCTGTGCACGATCGTCGACCAGGCCGACTCGACGGGCAACCTGTGCGACCTCCTCGACGGCGTGCTCCCGCGCCCGGGGGCGCTCGAGGCCCTGCGCGGCGGTGGAGAGGGGGCCGCCCGCAGCGGTCCGCTGTTCGACTCCTCGCTCGGTGGACTGGTGGAGGTGCCCTGATGAGGCGACACGCGACACGACCCGCCGAGCGCCGCCGCCCGGTGCGCCGCGGCGCCCGGGCCCTGGTGGGCCTGGCGCTCGGCTCGATGCTGCTGAGCGGCTGCGACTTCGACGTCTACCAGATCCCGCTGCCCGGCGGCCCCGACGTGGGCGACAACCCGATGGAGATCGAGGTCGTCTTCTCCGACGTGCTCGACCTCGTCCCCCAGTCGACGGTCAAGGTCAACGACGTCACGGTGGGCCAGGTCAAGGACATCGAGCTGGAGGACTACGCGGCCACGGTGACGCTGGAGATCCAGGACGGCACCGAGCTGCCCGCCGACGCCGTGGCCACCATCCGCCAGACCAGCCTGCTCGGCGAGAAGTTCGTCTCCCTCGCCGCGCCCACCGACGGCGGCAGCGGCCGGCTGGAGGACGGCGACGAGATCCCGATCGAGCGGACCGGGCAGAACCCCGAGGTCGAGGAGGTGCTGGGTGCGCTGAGCCTGGTGCTCAACGGTGGCGGCGTCGCCCAGCTCAAGACCATCGCGGGAGAGCTCAACAACGCCCTGGAGGGCCGCGAGGACTCCGCCCGCTCCGTGCTGACCCAGGTCGACACGCTGGTGAGCAACCTCGACGACAACAAGGCCGACATCGTCGACGCGATCGAGTCGCTCAACCGGCTCGCGCTCGCGGTGAAGAAGGAGCAGCCGACGATCAACGCCGCGCTCGAGGAGCTGCCGAGCGCGATCACCTCGCTCGACCGCCAGCGCGACGACCTCGTGCGCATGCTCCAGTCGCTGAACCGGCTGGGCGACGTGGGCGTGCGGGTCATCCGCGCCTCCAAGGCCGACACCATCGAGGTGGTGCGCCAGCTCCAGCCCGTGCTGGGGCAGCTGGCCGCCTCGGGCGACAACTTCGTCAAGGCCTTCAACGTCTTCCTCACCTACCCCTTCGTCGACGAGGTCGTCGGCCGCGACCCGCAGGTCGCGCGCAACCTGCAGGTCGGCGACTACACCAACCTGTCGGTGCAGCTCGACCTCGACCTCTCCCTCGGCATCACCGGCATCCCCACCGAGCTGCCGACGCTGCTGCCCACCGAGCTCGACCCGACCGCGATCGTCGACAACGTGCTCAAGTGCCTCCAGAGCGGCGACCTCACGAGCAAGGCCTGTCGCGACGTGCTCAACACCCCGGCCGCGCTGCTGGAGCTGCGCGAGCTGTGCCGCAAGCCGAAGAACAAGGACAAGGCCGTGTGCACGCTGCTCAACCAGGTGCCCGGGCTGCCCGAGCTACCCGGGCTGCCCGACCTCCCCGGCCTCGGCGGCAGCACCGGCGGCGGCGGCCTGCTCGACGGCCTGCTGCGCCCGGGCGCGCTGCCCGGCGACGGCACCGCCTCGCAGGCCTTCGGCGAGCGCGGCCCGACCATGCAGGAGATGACCCAGATGTTCGATCCCGGCCTGGTCCAGCTGCTCGTGCCCGCGGCGGTGGTCCGGTGATCACCCGTCGCACGAAGATCCAGCTGCTGGTCTTCGTCATCATCACCATCGTCGGCGTGAGCTACGTCGGGGCCCGCTACGCGCGCCTCGACCGGCTGTTCTACGACAGCTCCTACACCGTCGTGGCGCACTTCCCGGAGTCCGGCGGCATCTTCGCCGGCGGCGAGGTGACCTACCGCGGCGTCGGCATCGGCAAGGTCGAGAAGCTCGAGCTCACCGACAGCGGCGTCGACGTCTACCTCGACATCGAGAACCGCTACGACTCGATCCCGGCCGACACCCTCGCCCTGGTCGGCAACCGCTCCGCCGTGGGCGAGCAGTACGTCGAGCTCCAGCCGCGGACCGACTCCAAGCCCTACCTCTCCGACGACTCCCAGATCGACGTCGCCGACACCGAGACGCCCATCCGCACCGAGAAGCTGCTGGAGGACCTCTCCGACACCGTCTCCTCCGTCGACCGGCCGGCCCTCAAGACGACGATCACCGAGCTGGGTGCGGCGTTCTCCGGGACCGGCGAGGACCTCCAGCGGATCCTCGACACCGGCAACTCCTTCATCCAGGCCGCCGACGACAACTTCGAGGTCACCACCGACCTCATCCGCGACGCCAACACGGTGCTCGGCACCCAGATCGACTCCGAGAGCTCGATCCGCACCTTCGCCGACCAGCTCGGCCTCTTCAGCGACACCCTCGCCGACGCCGACCCCGACCTGCGCCGCCTCATCGACAACGCCAGCCCCGCGGCCACCCAGCTGCGGCGCCTGATCGAGGACAACCAGGTCGAGCTCGGCGACCTCATCAACAACCTCATCACCACCGGCGAGGTGGTCACGCGACACCTCGACGGCATCGAGCAGCTCCTGGTGATCTACCCCTACGTCGTCGAGGGCGGCGTCACGGTGGTCTCCAAGTCGCCCGACACGGGTCTCTACGACGCCCACTTCGGCCTGGTGCTGACCCCGGCGCAGCTCTGCGAGCGCGGCTACCAGGGCACCGACACCCGCCCGCCCGACGACCGGGGCAACCGTCCGCTCAACGTCGACGCGCGCTGCGACGAGCCCCCGACGGTCACCAACCCCCGCGGTGCGCAGAACGCGCCCCGTCCGGCCGCCGACTACTCGGCTCCCGCCGCGACCTACGACCCCGAGACCGGCGAGCTGGTCTGGGGCGCCGAACGTGCGCAGCGTCTGGAGAGCCGGGGTACGGTGGCGCCTCCGACCTTGGGAGAGGAGTCGTGGAAGTGGCTGTTCCTCCAGCCCCTGATGTCTCAGGACTGACGGACGACAGCCGCACCGACGACCCCGCACGCACCGAGCCGGCACCAGCGCCCTCCCGCGCGTCGGCCCGGTTCCGGCTCGCCTTGCTGGTGGTCCTCGTCGCGGTCGCGCTGGCCTCGGTCGCCTCCCTGGTGACCCTGGCCGCGACCCGCGCCGACGGTGGCCTGGGCGAGCGTCTGGGCAGCCTCGTCGGGTCCTCCGACGACGGCGAGCAGGCCCAGCGCGAGGAGGTCATGGACGCCGCGACCCAGTTCGTGCTCCGCCTCAACAGCTACGGCCCCGACGACCTCGACGACTCCGGCCAGATGCCGGGCTACCGCGCCTCGGTGTCGGAGGTCATCACGCCGAAGTTCCGCACCGAGTTCGAGCAGAGCGTCAACCTCGCCGAGCAGACCGTGGCCCAGGCCGACCTCGAGCGCACGTGCGACGTCTTCGCCTCGGGGGTCTCCTCGATGGACGAGGACTCCGCCGAGGTGCTCGTCGCCGGGGAGTTCACCAACACCTACACCCAGGCCGACGACGGCGAGCCCTTCCAGGACCGGCCGGCGCAGTTCCGCCTCGTCGTCACCGTGCTCCTGGTCGACGGCGAGTGGCTGGTCGACGACTTCGTCCCCGCGACCGGCGACGGCGTCGAGCTGCCCTCGGGCGCGGCTCCCGGCGCCTCCACCGCGCCGTCGCCGGGCCAGGGCGGCGGCACCGGACGACCGAGCGGAGGAGCCACCCCGTGACCCCGAGCTGGTACGACGTCCTGGGCGTCGACCCCGACGCGAGCACCGAGGAGGTGCGCGCCGCCTGGCGCGCGGCCATCGCCGACCTCGACCCCGCCGACCGGCGCTTCCGCTCGCTCAACCAGGCCGCGGAGGTGCTGCTCGACCCCGAGCGCCGCGCCGCCTACGACGCCACGCTCGAGCCCGACGCCGGGCTCGACGCCGACCCGGCCACCGGCACCGACCCCGGTCCCGACGGACGCACCGCCGCGCCGCTCGCCGCCGGTGGTCCCTCGGCGTCCCGCCCGCCGCGCAGCCCCCGGGTCGTCCCGGGCTGGTCGCTGGTGGTGGCGGGGGTGCTCGCGGTGGCGCTGGCGGCGCTGACCGTCCTGGCCCTCGTCAGCCCGGCCGCCTCCGGCGAGGCCGACGCGGAGGAGGCCCGCGAGGTGGCGGTCCGCGCGATCGTGCCGGTGCTGTCCTACGACTACCGCTCGATGGACGAGAGCGCGGCGGCGGCGAGCACCTACATGACCTCGGCGTTCAAGACGCGCGACTACGACCCGCTCTTCGCGGTGCTCCAGGAGAACGTCGCCGAGACCGAGACCGTGGTCGAGGCCGAGGTCGTCGACTCCGGCGTCGTGCGCACCGGCGAGGACCGCGTCGAGGTGCTGCTCTTCGTCGACCAGCCCACCACCAACGTGCGCTTCACCGAGCCGCAGACCTACCAGAACCGGGTGGTCGTCACGATGGTCAAGGACGGCGAGGACTGGCTCATCGACAAGCTCGTCACCACCGGCACCGGCCCGGCCGCGGGGGAGTAGCGCGCAGCCGTCGGCGACCGGACGGTCCACAGCCTCGCCGCGGCGGTGCTTGACCTCGCCGGTGCCGGCAGTCATCATCGTCGCGAACGCTCACCTGCGAGGTGCCTGCCGCAGTTGTCGCGCGCCCTCTGTTCGGGTACTGTTGCGCTTTGCGCCTGCCCTCAGATGCCCTCAGCCTTCCCGGTGGCTGACGTGTGGTCGGTCGGCGCCTCTCGCCCAGCGTTCTCTCGAAGGACTCCCTCTTGGCCGCGCGCAGCACCACTGCCTCCTCCGTCGCAAGCAAGTCCCGCATCTCGTTCGCGAAGATCACCGAACCGCTCGAGGTGCCGCAGCTCCTCTCCCTCCAGACCGACAGCTTCGACTGGCTCGTCGGCAACGAGAAGTGGGACGCCGTCGTCGAGCGTCGCCGCTCCGAGGGCGAGGACGTCTCCAGCAAGTCCGGTCTGCAGGAGATCTTCGAGGAGATCTCGCCGATCGAGGACTTCTCCGAGACCATGTCGCTCTCGTTTGAGAACCCGGTCTTCTACGACCCCAAGTACACCGTCGACGAGTGCAAGGAGAAGGACTTCACCTACTCCGCACCGCTCTACGTTTCCGCCGAGTTCACCAACAACGACACCGGTGAGATCAAGGGCCAGACGGTCTTCATGGGCGACTTCCCCCTGATGACCGACAAGGGCACGTTCATCATCAACGGCACCGAGCGTGTCGTCGTCAGCCAGCTCGTCCGCTCGCCGGGCGTGTACTTCGAGCGCTCGGCCGACAAGACGTCCGACAAGGACATCTACACCTCCAAGATGATCCCGAGCCGCGGCGCGTGGCTGGAGTTCGAGATCGACAAGCGCGACATGGTCGGCGTGCGCCTCGACCGCAAGCGCAAGCAGAACGTCACGGTGCTCCTCAAGGCGCTCGGCTACACCAACGAGCAGATCCGCGAGGAGTTCGGGCAGTACGAGTCGATGATGCTGACCCTGGAGAAGGACAACACCCAGGGCCAGGACGACGCGCTGCTCGACATCTACCGCAAGCTGCGCCCGGGCGAGCCGCCGACGCGCGAGGCCGCCCAGACGCTGCTGAACAACTACTACTTCAACCCCAAGCGCTACGACCTGGCCAAGGTCGGTCGCTACAAGATCAACAAGAAGCTGGGGCTGACGCAGGCGTTCGACCAGCAGACGCTGACCGTCGAGGACATCGTCGCCGCGATCAAGTACATCGTCGCGCTGCACGACGGCCAGGAGCAGCTGGAGACGCCCCAGGGCGAGCTCCCGATCTCCCCCGACGACATCGACCACTTCGGCAACCGCCGCATGCGCACCGTGGGCGAGCTGATCCAGAACCAGCTCCGCACCGGCCTGGCGCGGATGGAGCGGGTCGTGCGCGAGCGGATGACGACCCAGGACGTCGAGGCCATCACCCCGCAGTCGCTGATCAACATCCGCCCCGTCGTCGCGGCGCTGAAGGAGTTCTTCGGCACCTCGCAGCTGAGCCAGTTCATGGACCAGACCAACCCGATCGCGGGCCTGACGCACAAGCGTCGCCTCTCCGCGCTGGGTCCCGGTGGTCTGTCCCGTGACCGCGCCGGCATGGAGGTCCGTGACGTCCACCCGTCGCACTACGGCCGCATGTGCCCGATCGAGACCCCCGAGGGTCCCAACATCGGTCTGATCGGCTCGCTGGCCTCCTACGGCCGGATCAACCCGTTCGGCTTCGTGGAGACGCCCTACCGCAAGGTCGTCGACGGCACCGTCACCGACCAGATCGACTACCTCACCGCCGACGACGAGGACCGCTTCGTCATCGCCCAGGCCAACGCGGCCATGGACGACGCCGGGAAGTTCGTCGAGGAGCGCGTGCTGGTGCGCCAGCGCGACGGCGAGGTCTCGGAGATCCTGGCCGACGAGGTCGACTACATGGACGTCTCGCCGCGCCAGATGGTGTCGGTCGCGACCGCACTGATCCCGTTCCTCGAGCACGACGACGCCAACCGCGCGCTCATGGGCGCCAACATGCAGCGCCAGGCCGTGCCGCTCATCAAGAGCGACTCGCCCTTCGTCGGCACGGGCATCGAGTTCCGCGCCGCCGTCGACGCCGGTGACGTCGTCACCGCGACCGCCGCCGGTGTCGTCTCGTCGGTCTCGGCCGACCTGATCGAGACCATGAACGACGACGGCACCTACTCCAGCTACAAGCTGGCGAAGTTCCGCCGCTCCAACCAGGGCACCTGCATCAACCAGCGCCCGCTGGTCGCCGAGGGCGACCGCCTCGAGGTCGGCAGCCCCATCGCCGACGGCCCCTGCACCGACGACGCGGAGATGGCGCTGGGCACCAACCTGCTCGTCGCCTTCATGCCGTGGCAGGGCCACAACTACGAGGACGCGATCATCCTCAGCCAGCGCCTGGTGCAGGAGGACGTCCTCACCTCGATCCACATCGAGGAGCACGAGGTCGACGCCCGCGACACCAAGCTGGGCCCCGAGGAGATCACCCGCGACATCCCCAACGTCTCCGAGGAGATGCTGGCCGACCTCGACGAGCGCGGGATCATCCGCATCGGCGCCGAGGTGCAGACCGGCGACATCCTCGTCGGCAAGGTGACCCCGAAGGGCGAGACCGAGCTGACCCCCGAGGAGCGCCTGCTGCGCGCGATCTTCGGCGAGAAGGCGCGCGAGGTGCGCGACACCTCGATGAAGGTGCCCCACGGTGAGTCCGGCACGGTCATCGGCGTCCGGGTCTTCGACCGCGAGGACGGCGACGAGCTGCCCCCGGGCGTCAACCAGCTGGTCCGCGTCTACGTCGCCCAGAAGCGCAAGATCTCGGTGGGCGACAAGCTCGCCGGTCGTCACGGCAACAAGGGCGTCATCGCCAAGATCCTGCCGATCGAGGACATGCCGTTCATGGAGGACGGCACCCCCGTCGACGTCGTGCTCAACCCGCTGGGTGTGCCGCGACGCATGAACATCGGCCAGATCCTCGAGCTCCACCTCGGCTGGCTGGCCAAGCAGGGCTGGGACCTCGACCTGTCGGACGACAAGAGCGACGCCGACTGGAAGCAGCGCCTGATCAAGATCCACGCCGACAAGGCCGCCGCGAACTCCAAGGTCGCGACCCCGGTCTTCGACGGTGCGCGCGAGGACGAGATCACCGGCCTGCTCGGTGCGACCATCCCCAACCGCGACGGCGTGCGGATGATCGACGAGACCGGCAAGGCCGACCTGTTCGACGGCCGCTCCGGCGAGCCGTTCCCCGACCCGGTCTCGGTCGGCTACATGTACATCCTCAAGCTGCACCACCTCGTGGACGACAAGATCCACGCGCGCAGCACCGGCCCCTACTCGATGATCACGCAGCAGCCCCTGGGCGGTAAGGCCCAGTTCGGCGGCCAGCGGTTCGGCGAGATGGAGGTCTGGGCGATGGAGGCCTACGGCGCCGCCTACGCCCTGCAGGAGCTGCTCACGATCAAGTCCGACGACGTCCCCGGACGCGTCAAGGTCTACGAGGCGATCGTCAAGGGCGAGAACATCCCCGACTCGGGCATCCCCGAGTCGTTCAAGGTGCTCGTCAAGGAGATGCAGTCGCTCTGCCTGAACGTCGAGGTCCTGAGCCAGGACGGCTCGTCGATCGAGCTGCGCGACGCGGAGGAGGACGTCTTCCGCGCCGCCGAGGAGCTGGGCATCGACCTGTCGCGTCGCGAGCCCAGCAGCGTCGAAGAAGTCTGAGCGTGACGGCGGGGCGCCCCCAGCGGCGCCCCGCCCCCGCCAGTCCACGACTCGTTTCACACAGATCTAACGAAGGACAACAGCCACCGTGCTCGATGTGAACTTCTTCGACCAGCTTCAGATCGGCCTGGCCACCGCGGACGACATCCGCACCTGGAGCCACGGCGAGGTCAAGAAGCCGGAGACCATCAACTACCGCACGCTCAAGCCCGAGCGTGACGGCCTCTTCTGCGAGAAGATCTTCGGTCCCACCCGGGACTGGGAGTGCTACTGCGGCAAGTACAAGCGCGTGCGCTTCAAGGGCATCATCTGCGAGCGCTGCGGCGTCGAGGTGACCCGCTCCAAGGTGCGTCGTGAGCGCATGGGCCACATCGAGCTGGCCGCTCCCGTGACGCACATCTGGTACTTCAAGGGCGTGCCCAGCCGGCTGGGCTACCTGCTCGACCTGGCCCCGAAGGACCTCGAGAAGGTCATCTACTTCGCGGCCTACATGATCACCTCCGTCGACGAGGAGGCCCGCCACAGCGACCTCTCCTCGCTGGAGAACAAGGTCGGCCTGGAGCGCGAGCGCCTCGAGAAGCGTCGCGACCAGTCGCTGGAGGACCGCAGCAAGAAGCTCGAGGAGGACCTCGCCGCGCTCGAGGCCGAGGGCGCCAAGGCCGACGCCCGCCGCAAGGTGCGCGACGGCGCCGAGCGCGAGATGAAGCAGCTGCGCGACCGTGCGCAGCGCGAGATCGACCGCCTCGACGAGGTGTGGAACACCTTCAAGTCCCTCAAGGTCCAGGACCTGATGGGCGACGAGATGCTCTACCGCGAGATGAAGAACTGGTTCGGCAAGTACTTCGAGGGCCACATGGGCGCCACGGCGATCCAGAAGCGCCTCCAGGACTTCGACATCCCCGCCGAGGTGGAGTCGCTGCGCGACACCATCGCCAACGGCAAGGGCCAGAAGAAGGTCCGCGCCCTCAAGCGCCTCAAGGTCGTCGACGCCTTCCGCAAGACCGGCAACAAGCCCCAGGGCATGGTCCTCGACGCCGTCCCGGTCATCCCGCCGGACCTGCGCCCGATGGTGCAGCTCGACGGTGGCCGCTTCGCGACCTCCGACCTCAACGACCTGTACCGCCGCGTCATCAACCGCAACAACCGCCTCAAGCGGCTGCTCGACCTCGGCGCGCCCGAGATCATCGTCAACAACGAGAAGCGGATGCTCCAGGAGGCCGTCGACTCGCTGTTCGACAACGGCCGCCGCGGTCGTCCCGTCACCGGCCCGGGCAACCGGCCGCTGAAGTCGCTGTCCGACATGCTCAAGGGCAAGCAGGGCCGCTTCCGTCAGAACCTGCTCGGCAAGCGCGTCGACTACTCGGGCCGCTCGGTCATCGTCTCGGGCCCGCAGCTCAAGCTTCACCAGTGCGGTCTGCCCAAGCAGATGGCGCTCGAGCTGTTCAAGCCCTTCGTGATGAAGCGCCTGGTCGACCTGTCGCACGCGCAGAACATCAAGTCGGCCAAGCGCATGGTCGAGCGCGCCCGTCCGGTCGTGTGGGACGTGCTCGAGGAGGTCATCACCGAGCACCCGGTGCTGCTGAACCGTGCGCCCACGCTGCACCGCCTCGGCATCCAGGCCTTCGAGCCCCAGCTGATCGAGGGCAAGGCCATCCAGATCCACCCGCTCGTCTGCTCGGCCTTCAACGCCGACTTCGACGGCGACCAGATGGCGGTGCACCTGCCGCTGTCGGCCGAGGCCCAGGCCGAGGCGCGGATCCTGATGCTGTCGACCAACAACATCCTCAAGCCGTCGGACGGCCGTCCGGTGACCATGCCCACCCAGGACATGATCATCGGCCTGTTCTTCCTGACGACCGACCGTGAGGACCAGGTCGGCGACGGCCGGGTCTTCTCCTCCCCGGCCGAGGCCATCATGGCCTTCGACCGCGGCGAGATCTCGATCCAGAGCAAGGTCCGCATCCGCCTCGACGACATCGTCCCGGCCGCCGACCAGGCCCTGCCCGAGGGTTGGGAGCAGGGTCAGCCGCTCATCGTCGAGACGACGCTGGGTCGCGCCCTCTTCAACGACACGCTGCCCGCCGACTACCCCTTCGTGAACTACGAGGTGGGCAAGAAGCAGCTCGGCGCGATCGTCAACGACCTCGCCGAGCGCTACACCAAGGTCGAGGTGGCCGCCTCGCTCGACGCGCTGAAGGACGCCGGCTTCCGCTGGGCGACCTTCTCGGGTGTCACCGTCTCGATCGACGACGTCACCACCCCCGCCGACAAGCTCCAGATCCTCGAGAGCTACGAGGCGCAGGCCGCCAAGGTGCAGAAGCAGTTCGAGCGCGGTCTGGTCACCGACGACGAGCGTCGTCAGGAGCTCGTCGAGATCTGGACCGAGGCCTCGAAGAAGGTCGGAGACGCCATGGAGAAGGCGTTCTCGAAGTCGAACCCCATCTACATGATGGTCGACTCGGGTGCGTCCGGAAACATGAACCAGATCCGTCAGGTCGGCGCCATGCGTGGTCTCGTGGCCAACCCGAAGGGCGAGATCATCCCGCGCCCGATCAAGGCCAACTTCCGCGAGGGCCTGACCGTGCTGGAGTACTTCATCTCCACCCACGGTGCCCGCAAGGGTCTGGCCGACACCGCCCTGCGCACCGCCGACTCGGGCTACCTCACCCGTCGTCTGGTCGACGTCTCGCAGGACGTCATCATCCGCGAGGACGACTGCGGCACCGAGCGTGGTCTGCCCAAGGTCATCGGCGAGCGCCGTCCCGACGGCACCGTGGTCAAGCACGAGAACGCCGAGACCGCGGCCTACGCCCGCTCGGCGGCCACCGAGGTCACCCACCCGGAGACCGGCGAGGTGCTGGCCACCGCGGGTGAGGACTTGGGCGACGTCAAGATCGGCGAGCTGGTCGAGGCCGGCATCGAGTCGGTCAAGGTCCGCTCCGTGCTGACCTGCGACGCCCGCACCGGCACCTGTGCCAAGTGCTACGGCCGCTCGCTGGCGACCGGCAAGCTCGTCGACATCGGCGAGGCCGTCGGCATCATCGCGGCCCAGTCGATCGGTGAGCCCGGCACGCAGCTGACCATGCGCACCTTCCACACCGGTGGTGTGGCCTCGGCCGACGACATCACGCAGGGTCTGCCCCGCGTGGTCGAGCTCTTCGAGGCCCGCTCGCCCAAGGGTCTGTCCCCGATCTCGGAGGCCGCCGGCCGCGTCGAGATCGAGGAGACCGACAAGGCGCGCAAGGTGCTGGTGACCCCCGACGACGGCTCCGACGTCATCGAGTACGTCGTCAGCCGCCGATCGCGCCTGCTCGTCGGCGACGGCGACCACATCGAGGTCGGCCAGATGCTGACGCTCGGCACGCCCGACCCGAAGGAGGTGCTGCGCATCCTCGGCGTGCGTCGCACCCAGCAGCACCTCGTCGACGAGGTCCAGCAGGTCTACCGCAGCCAGGGCGTGTCGATCCACGACAAGCACATCGAGATCATCGTGCGGCAGATGCTGCGCCGGATCACGGTCATCGAGTCGGGCGACACGAACCTGCTGCCCTCCGACCTGGTCGACCGCGTGCTCTTCGAGGAGGAGAACCGTCGCGTGGTCTCCGAGGGCGGCAAGCCGGCCTCGGGTCGTCCCGAGCTCATGGGCATCACCAAGGCCTCGCTCGCGACCGAGTCGTGGCTCTCGGCGGCCTCCTTCCAGGAGACCACCCGCGTGCTCACCGACGCCGCGATCCACGGCCGCTCCGACTCGCTGCGCGGCCTGAAGGAGAACGTGATCATCGGCAAGCTGATCCCGGCGGGCACCGGCCTCGAGCGGTACCGCAACATCCGGGTCGAGCCCACCGAGGAGGCACGGGCCGCGGCGTACTCCGTCACCGGCTACGACTCCTACGACTACGAGTTCGGCAACGCCGGAGCCGGCCAGGCCGTCGCCCTGGACGACTTCGACTTCGGGTCGTACCAGAACTGACCCCGGCGTAGTCCCGCAGCACCGCACCACCGACGGACCCCCGTCGCCCACCCGGGCGGCGGGGGTTCTTCGCGTCTTCTCAGGCTCCTGCGCCAACCACCACGGCCCCGGCGGCGTCTCATGTCAGGTGGGTGAGGGTCACCCACTCCCGAAGGAGGCACCATGACAACCCCTCGCAGCTCGCTCCGCCTCGTCCTCGCCGCGGCTCTCGCCGCCGGCACGGTCGTCCTCGCCGGCCCCGCCGGCGCGGCCCCCGCACCGGCGGTGCGCACGTGCGGCAACGCCGACCTCACCGCGTCCTACCACGGCGGGGAGGGCGCGGCCGGTCACACCTACGGCCGGATCCGGCTGACCAACACCTCCGACAGCAGCTGCCGCGTGCGCGGCTTCGGCGGTCTGTCGTACGTCGGGGGAGGTGACGGCACGCAGGTGGGCGCGGCCGCCGACCGCACGGGGAAGACCACCCCCGCGGTGACCCTGCGACCCGGTCAGCGGGTGGTGAGCCGGGTCGACGAGCTGGACGCCGGGAACTTCCCGCGCAAGCAGTGCCGCCCCACCGCGGTCGACGGCTTCCGGGTCTACGTGCCCGACGCGACCCGGTCGCAGTTCGTCGAGCACGCCACCACCGGGTGCCGCGACGACGCGGTGCACCTGCTCGCGCACCGCTCCTTCCGTCGACCGTGACGGTTGACACGCAGCAGGGCGCGTGAGGCGATGGCCCCATGAGCCAGCCCCACGACGAGCCGCCCGCCGAGGCGAGTCCCGAGGAGGTGGCCGCCGAGCGCGACGAGCGCCTCGACCCCGACCACCGCCCGGAGAACGCCGAGGTCGACAACACCGACCGGGAGTTCGACGCCGAGAAGGCGATGTTCACCGACGCCGAGGGCTACGACGAGGCGCCCGCGGTCTTCCCGCCCGTGGAGGAGCAGGACGCCTGAGCCCGCACACGCCGCCCCGACCCCGCACCGGGTCGAGGCGGCGTGTCCCGGTGCCCACCCGCCTGCGAGAATCGGGGCGTGAGCACCACTCCGGTCGAGACCGACGTCCTCGTGGTCGGCGCGGGGCCGGCGGGGTCCGCCGCGGCGGCCTGGGCCGCGCGTGCCGGCCTCGACGTCCTCCTCACCGACGCGGCGACCTTCCCGCGCGACAAGACCTGCGGCGACGGCCTGACCCCGCGTGCGGTCGGCGAGCTGCAGCGCCTGGGCCTGGAGCCCTGGCTGCGCGAGCGGGTCACGAGCCGGGGCCTGCGCGCCCACGGCTTCGGCCAGACCCTCCACCTGCCCTGGCCCGGCGGCACCCTGCCCGACTGGGGCAGCGCGGTGCCGCGCACCGAACTCGACGACCACCTGCGCACCACCGCGGTCTCCTGGGGTGCCTCGGCCCTCGACGGCGTCCGCGCGGTCGACGTCCGGCGCGAGGGTGACCGGGTCGCCGCCGTCGTCTTCGAGCGCCGCGGCGACGGCAGCCGCGAGCGCTTCGAGGTGCGCTGCCGCCACCTCGTGGTCGCCGACGGCGTGCGCTCGCCGCTGGGCAAGGTCCTGGGCCGCGAATGGCACCGCGAGACCGTCTACGGCGTCGCCGGGCGGTCCTACGTCGACTCCTCGCGCTCGGAGGACCCCTGGATCAGCTCCCACCTCGAGCTGCGCGGCGAGGACGGCGCGATCCTGTCCGGCTACGGCTGGATCTTCCCGCTCGGCGGCGGCCAGGTGAACCTCGGCGTCGGCACGCTCGCCACGGCCAAGCGGCCGGCCGGCATCGCCGTGAAGCCCCTCATGGCCTTCTACGCCGAGCAGCGCCGTGAGGAGTTCGACCTCGACGGCGACCTGCGCGCGCCGACCTCGGCGCTGCTGCCCATGGGCGGCGCGGTGAGCCACGTGGCCGGCCCCAACTGGGCGCTGATCGGTGACGCCGCGGGCTGCGTCAACCCGCTCAACGGCGAGGGCATCGACTACGGCCTGGAGACCGGCCGCCTCGTGGCGGAGATGATCGCCGACGGCGGCGACCTCGCCTCCGGCTGGCCGGCGCTGCTGCGCGAGCACTACGGCGAGTCCTTCTCCATCGCCCGGCGCCTGGCCGGCCTCGTCACCGTGCCCCGGCTGCTGCCGACGCTCGGGCCGGCGGGCATGCGCTCGGACTGGCTCATGACGCTGGCGCTGCGCTGGATGGGCAACCTGGTCACCGACGACGACCGCGACCGGGCCGCGCGCGTGTGGCGCTGGGCCGGGCGGCGCTCGCTGGCGGTCGACCACCGTCCGCCCTTCTCCTGAGCCGTCGGGAGCCGACGGTGGGGGATCGCACCTACGACCTGACGATCGCGCTGGGCCGGGTGGCCCTGCGCGCCCTCGACGTCACCACCCGCGTCCACGGCGCCGAGCACCTGCCTCGCACCGGCCCGGCCGTGATGGCCAGCGTGCACGTGGGCTACCCCGACTTCCTCTTCGTCGGCAAGGCCGGGCTCGAGCAGGGGCGCCACGTGCGCTTCCTGTGCCGCCACGACATCTGGCACAGCCCGGTCGCGGCGCCCATGACGGCCATGGGCCACGTGCCCGTCGACCGGGAGGCGCCGGCGGCGGCGTACCTGCAGGCCCGCCGGCTGCTGCGCGCGGGGGAGGTGGTGTGCGGCTTCCCGGAGGCCGGCATCTCGTGGTCCTACACCGTGCGCTCCCTGATGCGCGGCCTGCCCGCCCTGGCCCGCGAGACCGGGGCGCCACTGGTGCCGGTGGCCGTGTGGGGCACGCAGCGGATGTGGTCGGTGGGCCTGCCGGTCGACGGGCGCAAGCCCGCGCCGAGCCTGCGCCGGGGGCGGGTGGTGGACGTGGCGTTCGGCGAGCCGATGGGGGTGGCGCCGGGGGACGACCTGGTCACGACGACCCGGCGGCTCGGCCACGTGCTGACCGGGCTGCTGGAGGACCTCCAGCAGCGCCCCGAGCACCGGCCGCGGCCCGGCGAGCGCGCCGTGTGGCACCCGGCCCACCTCGGCGGCGCCGCGCCCGACCGGGAGGCGGCGCGGGCCTGGGACTCGGTGCCCCGCGCGGCGCTCGCGCCCACCTGGGGGCCCGGCACGGAGCCCGGGGGCCGCCCGCGGCTACGGTGAGGACATGGGGGGTCTGCCGCGCACGCAACGGGTCGCGGCCTACGCCGTGGTCGTGCGCGACGAGCAGGTCCTGCTCAGCCGCCTCGCACCGCGCCTGAGCCGCTCCGAGCTCTGGACGCTGCCCGGCGGGGGTCTCGAGCACGGCGAGGACCCCCGTGACGCGGTCGTGCGCGAGGTGCACGAGGAGACCGGCCTCGACGTGCGGGTCGGTGACACCTCCCGGGTCTACTCCCAGCGCCAGCGCCGCGACCGCCGGGGCGGGCGCCGCGTCGACTCCTGGTCGCTGCGCATCGTCTACGAGGGCTGGGTGCCGCGCGACGCACCGGCCCCGCACGTGGTCGAGGTCGACGGCACGACCGTCGACGCCGCCTGGCACCCCCTCGCGGCGGTGCGCTCGGGACGGGTGCGGGTGAGCGCGCTGGTGCGCGAGGCCCTCGCCGACCACACCCCCGCCCGACGGCAGCGGGTCGGCGCCTACGCGCTGGTCACCCGCGCCGGCGGCGCCCAGGTGCTGCTGACCCGGATCTCCGCGCGCGGGCACCACGCCGGCTGCTGGACCCTGCCGGGCGGCGGCGTCGACCACGGCGAGGCCCCGCGCGACGCCGTGCGCCGCGAGCTGGCCGAGGAGTGCGGGCTCGTGGGCGTGGTCGGCGACGTGGTGGCCGTCGACGACGTGCACCTCGCCGGCACCGCGCCCTCGGGGCGCCACGAGGACTTCCACGGCGTGCACCTGGTCTTCCGGGCCGAGGTGGACCCCGACGTCGCGCCGCGGGTCGTGGAGGCCGACGGCACCACCGACGCCGTGGCCTGGGTCGACGTCGCCGAGGTCGAGGCCGGATCGGTCGAGGTGCTCGAGGTCGTGCGCGCGGCGCTGACCCGACGCTGACCCGCCGCTGACCCGCCCCACGACGCGGACGGCCGAGACGGTGCGGGCGCGGTGGGACCCGGCGGATATCGTGGCCTGGACCCAGGAGGCACACCTTGAGCGAGACCATCTTCACCTACGCCGCACCGGCCCTGAAGTTCGGCAGCGGGTCCTCGGCCGAGGTCGGCCACGACCTCGCCGGCTTCGGCGCGCGTCGCGTGATCCTGGTGACCGACCCCGGCCTCGCGGCCACCGGCCACCCCCAGCGCATCGCCGAGCAGGTCCGGGCGAGCGGCATCGAGGTCGTCGTCTTCGACCAGGCCCACGTCGAGCCCACCGACGAGTCGCTGCAGCTGGCGATCGACTTCGCGCGCGACGCCGGGCCCTTCGACGCCGTCGTGGCCGTGGGCGGCGGGTCGTCGATCGACACCGCCAAGGCGGTCAACCTGCTCACCACCAACCCCGGCGAGCTGATGGACTACATCAACGCCCCCGTCGGCAAGGCGCTCGCCCCGGTCAACCGGCTGCTGCCGCTCGTCGCGGTGCCGACCACCACCGGCACCGGCAGCGAGAGCACCACCATCTGCGTGCTCGACGTGCTGAGCCTCCACGTCAAGACCGGCATCAGCCACCCCGCCCTGCGCCCCACCCTGGCCGTGGTGGACCCGCAGCTCACGCTGGGCCAGCCGTCGATGGTCACCGCCGCCTCGGGCATGGACATCCTGTGCCACGCCCTGGAGAGCTACACCGCGAAGTGGTACGCCGACTTCGACGCCAAGCGCCCCGAGCAGCGGGTGCCCTACTGCGGCGCCAACCCGATCGCCGACCTGTGGTCGGAGCGCGCGATGGGCCTGCTGGCGGGCTCCTTCCGCGCCGCGGTGGCCGACGGCACCGACCAGCTGGCGCGCGAGCAGATGGCGATGGCCGCGACCTTCGCCGGGCTGGGCTTCGGCAACGCCGGCGTGCACATCCCCCACGCCAACGCCTACCCGATCGCCGGGCGCGTGCGCGACTACCGCCCGGCCGGCTACCCCCAGGACGAGGCGATGGTGCCGCACGGCATGGCCGTCTCGCTCACCGCGCCCGAGGCCTTCCGGTTCACCTACGAGGCCGCGCCCGAGCGCCACCTGGCCGCCGCCCGCCTGCTCGACCCCGCGGCCACCGGCACCGGCCCCGACGTCCTGCCCGACGTCATCTCGACCCTGATGCGCGACATCGGCCTGCCCAGCGGCCTGGCCGAGGTCGGCTACGGCGACGGCGACGTCGACGACCTCGTGGGCGGAGCGCTGCAGCAGCAGCGCCTGCTCGCGACCGCGCCGCGCGAGGCGACCCCCGACGACCTGGCCGCGGTGTTCCGCGGCTCGATGGAGCACTGGTGACCCTGCACGTCCCCGACCACGCCGGCCCCGACAGCACCTCCGGGGGCACCGGGGTGGGCGACCTGCTCGGCGAGCTGCGCCGCCGGGGCGTCACCGACGTCGACGACTCGGTGCTCACCCGGGCGCTCTACTCCACCGACGCCTCGCTCTACCGCGTGCTGCCCCAGGTGGTGGCCCGGCCACGCCACACCGACGAGCTGCTCGCCGTGCTCGACGTCGCCCGGGCGACCGGCACCCCGCTGACCATGCGTGGCGCCGGCACCTCGATCGCCGGCAACGCCGTCGGTCCCGGCATCGTCGTCGACACCGCCCGCCACCTCGGGCGCGTGCTGGAGATCGACGCCGAGGCCCGCACGGCGCGCGTCGAGCCCGGCGTGGTCCACGCGACGCTGCAGCAGCAGGCCCAGGCCCAGGGCCTGCGCTTCGGCCCCGACCCCTCCACCCACACCCGCTGCACGATCGGCGGCATGATCGGCAACAACGCCTGCGGCTCGCGCGCCCTGGGCTACGGCCGCACCTCCGACAACGTCGAGTCGCTGCGCGTGGCCTTCGGCACCGGCGAGGTCTGGTCGGGCGGCGGCGGTGCGGTGGCCGACGGCCTGGCCGCGATCACCGACGCCAGCCTCGAGCACGTGCGCACCTCCTTCGGCCGGTTCACCCGCCAGGTCAGCGGCTACGCCATGGAGCAGCTGCTGCCGGAGAACGGTCGCCGTCTCGACCGGTTCCTCACCGGCTCGGAGGGCACCCTGGGCCTGGTGCTCGACGCCACCGTGCGGCTGGTCGTGGACGAGACCTCGCGCCAGCTGGTCGTGCTCGGCTACCCCTCGATGGTCGAGGCCGCCGACGCCGTGCCGGCCCTGCTGGCCGCCGCCGGCACCCCCGTCGACAGCCCCGCCGGCATGGAGACCGCGGGCGCCGGGCTCGTCGCCTGCGAGGGCATCGACGCCCGCATCGTCGACCTGGTGCGCGCCCGCGGCGCCGTGCCCGACCTGCCCCGCGGAGCCGGCTGGCTCTTCGTCGAGGTCACCGACCCGGGCCTGGTCGCGCCGCTGGTCGCGGTCTCCGGGGCCCTCGACCACCGCCTGGTCACCGACCCCCGCGAGGCCGCCGCGCTGTGGCGGATCCGCGAGGACGGCGCCGGCCTCGCCGCGCGGAGCACGCAGCGCCAGGCCCTCTCGGGCTGGGAGGACGCCGCCGTGCCCCCCGACCGGCTCGGGGCGTGGCTGCGCGACTTCGATGCGCTGCTGCTCGAGCACGGCCTGCAGGGCGTGCCCTACGGCCACTTCGGCGACGGCTGCGTGCACGTGCGCATCGACTTCGACTTCACCGACCGCGAGAGCGACGCCGCCGCCGGCCCGCGCCGCTTCCGGGCCTTCGTGGAGGACTGCGCCCGCGAGCTGTCGAAGCACGGCGGCTCGCTCTCGGGCGAGCACGGCGACGGCCGCGCCCGCTCGGAGCTGCTGACCCACATGTACGACGAGGAGTCGCTGCGGCTCTTCCGCGCGGCCAAGGCCGTCTGCGACCCCGACGGCCTGCTCAACCCCGGCGTGCTGGTCGACCCCGACCCCTTCGACGCCTCCCTGCGCCCGGCCCGGCCGCGCGCGGGGGTGCGCCCGCTGCTGCGGCTGGCCCACGACGGCGGGTCCTTCGGCGACGCCGTGCACCGCTGCACCGGCGTCGGCAAGTGCGTGGCGCCCTCGGCGACCGGCGTGATGTGCCCCTCGTGGCAGGCCACCCGCGACGAGAAGGACTCCACCCGCGGCCGCGCCCGCGTGCTCCAGGAGGCCGTCGACGGCTCCTTGGTCGGCGGGCTGGGCGACCCGGCGGTCTCCGAGGCCCTCGACCTGTGCCTGGCCTGCAAGGGCTGCGCGTCGGACTGCCCGACCGGGGTCGACATGGCCACCTACAAGGCCGAGGCGCTCTTCCAGAAGTACGACGGCCCCGAGGCGACCGCGCGGCGCCCGCGCAGCCACTACCTGCTCGGTCGGCTGCCGCGGTGGGCCGCCCTGGCGGCGCCGATGGCGCCGGTGGCCAACGCGATGATGCGGCTGCGCCCGGTGGCCAGCGCCGCGCGGGCGACCGCCGGCATCGACCAGCGCCGCTCGATCCCGGCCTTCGCGCCGAGGACGCTGCGCCGCACGACCAGGGGCCGCGGCGGCGACCGGGCGCCCGACGTGTGGGTGTGGGCCGACTCCTTCACCGACCACTTCTTCCCGCGCAGCGGCCTCGCGGCCATCGAGGTGCTGGAGGCGGCCGGGCTGCGGGTGCGGGTGATCTCCGACGACGCCTGCTGCGCGCTGACCTGGATCACCACGGGTCAGCTCGACAAGGCCCGGGCCATCATGGAGCGCACGGTGGCCACGCTCGCGCCGTACGTCGCCTCCGGGGTGCCGGTCGTCGGGCTCGAGCCGTCGTGCCTGGCCACGCTGCGCAGCGACGCGACCGAGCTGACCGCCGACCCGCGGGCCGCCGAGGTCGCCGGCGGGGTGCTGACCTTCGCCGAGCTCGCCACCCGCCTCGACCTGCCGCTGCCCGACCTCACCGGCGTCGAGGTCGTGGCCCAGCCCCACTGCCACCAGCACGCCGTGCTCGGCTGGGAGGCCGACCGCTCGCTGCTGGAGCGGGCCGGGGCCTCGGTGACGAAGGTGTCGGGCTGCTGCGGCCTGGCCGGCAACTTCGGCATGGAGAAGGGCCACTACGAGGTGTCGGTGGCCGTGGCGGAGACCCACCTGCTGCCGGCGGTGCGCTCGCACCCCGACGCCGTCGTGCTCGCCGACGGCATGTCGTGCCGGGTGCAGCTCGACGACCTCGCCGACGTGCCGACGATGCACCTGGCCGAGCTGTGGGCCTCCCGGCTGCCGGCCGGCGCCCGCGGGGACCGCGCGTGAGCCCCCGCCAGCGCCGCTGGATCATCCCGGTCGCCCTCGCCGCGCTGCTGCTCATCGTGGTCGTGACCTCGGTCCTCGACCGGTGAGCGGCGCGACGGGAGGGGCCCTGGAGGAGGCGCTCGCGCGCCTGCGGGCGCCGCTGCTCGACCCCGAGCGGCTCGTGCGCGCGGTCGCGTCGGGCCGGCGCAAGGGCCAGGAGCCGCCGCGGTGGCGGCGCCTCGAGCTGCGCCACGTCGACCTCAAGGCCGGGCCCCACCTGCAGGTCACGGCCTACGACGCCACGCAGGCCCACACCTCCAACCACGCCCTCGCCGGCGCCGACGCCGCCGACGCCCTCGACGCGCTGCTGGCGCTGCCCTTCGGCAACTGGCACGTCGAGACCACGACCGAGACGGTGCAACTGCGGGTGACCAAGAAGCTCGACGCCGTCGTGCACACCGCGCGCCGTGCCGAGGCCGTCGCGGTCGACCGCGCCCACGACCGCGACAAGCCCCGGCTGCTGGCCGAGGACGACCCCGTCTTCCGCGAGCTCGGCCTGACCGACGCCCAGGGCCGGCTCAAGCCCACCCGACAGGCGAAGTACCGCCAGGTCGAGGAGTTCCTCCGGCTGCTCGACGCCTCGATCACCGAGGCCCGGGCCAAGGGCCACCTGCGCCGGCCGACGCCCGAGGACCCGCTGCGGATCGTCGACCTCGGCTGCGGCAACGCCTACCTCACCTTCGCCGCCCAGCGCTTCCTCACCGCCACCCGCGGGCTGCCGGTGGTCGTCACGGGGGCCGACGTCAAGGAGCAGTCGCGCGAGCACAACAGCGCCGTGGCCGCCCGCCTCGGCGTCGACGCGGAGTTCGTGGTCGGCTCGATCGCCGACGTCGAGCTCCCGCAGCCGCCCGACGTGGTGCTGGCGCTGCACGCCTGCGACACCGCCACCGACGAGGCGCTGGCGCGGACCGTGGGCTGGGAGGCGCCGCTGGTGCTCGCCGCGCCCTGCTGCCACCACGACGTCGCCGCCCAGCTGCGACGCCTGCCCACCCCGGCGCCCTGGGCGATGCTCACCCGCCACGGCATCCTGCGCGAGCGCCTCGCCGACACCCTCACCGACGGCCTGCGCGCCTCGCTGCTGCGCCAGCGCGGCTACCGCGTCGACGTCGTGCAGTTCGTGGAGAGCCAGCACACCCCGCGCAACACCATGCTGCGCGCCGTGCGCACCGGCGGCGAGGCCCCCGAGGCGCGCGAGGAGTACGACGAGCTCGTGGGCGCCTGGGGCGTCCGGCCCCGCCTCGCCGAGCTGCTCGAGGCCGACCGGGCCGGTGCGTGAGCGCGTGATCGACGGGTTGCTCGCCGCAGCGGTCGCGCTGCCCTTCGCCGTGGGCCTCGGGGTCGGGCCGGGCGGACCCGACGCCGAGGTCGCCTTCGCCTTCCGCGACCCTGCTGTGGTCGAGTCGAGCGGGCTCGTCGCCCGCGACGGGCTCGTGCTCACCACCAACGACTCCGGCGACACCGGGCGGGTCTTCGCCGTCGACCCCGCCACGGGCCGCACCGTGGGCGTCACCACCTGGAGCCAGGACCCCGTCGACGTCGAGGCGCTCGCCCCCGCCGACGGGCCCGGCGCGCGACCCGGCGAGGTCTGGGTCGGCGACATCGGCGACAACCCCGGCGAGCGGACCTCGGTGTCGGTGACCCGCGTGGCCGTGGGCCGGGGCACGCTGGGGGCCGCGGGCACGACGTACGAGCTGGTCTACCCCGACGGTGGGCAGGACGCCGAGACGCTGCTGGTGGAGCCGCGCAGCGGGCGGCTGCTGGTGGCCTCCAAGGCCTTCCTGGGCGGCACGCTCTACCGCGCCCCGGCGCGGCTCTCGCCCGACGCCCCCAACCGGCTCGAGCCGGTCGGGTCGGTGCTGTCGATCGCCACCGACGGCGCCTTCTTCCCCGACGGTCGCCACCTCGTGGTGCGCGGCTACGGCGGCGCGGTCGTCTACGCCTGGCCCTCGATGGAGGAGGTCGCCGACCTCGACCTGCCCACGCAGCAGCAGGGCGAGGGGATCGCGGTCGACGAGGACGGGCGGGTGCTGCTCTCCAGCGAGGGGCAGTACGCCGAGGTGCTGGAGCTCGACCTGCCCGCGGACGTGCGGGCCGTCGTCGACGGCACGGGCGCCGACCGGGCCGACCGGGCCGGACGGGAGGCCGGGCGCGACCCCGACCTCGTCACCGAGACCGACACCGCGGAGCTGACCCTGATCACCGGCTGGATGCTCGGGGGCGCACTGGCGGTGCTGGGCCTGCTGGTGGGGCTCGTGGTGCTGCTGCTCCGTCGCCGCTGAGGGTGAGCCGCGGTGGCGGTGGCGCTCCTAGTCTCGGGCCATGGTCCGCCTGCGCCGCACCTCGCCCGACCAGCCGGGGTGGACGCGTCGTCGCGCGGGCAGTGGCTTCAGCTACCTCGACGCGGCCGGTGACCGGCTGCCGGCCGACGACGTCCAGCGGGTGCGCGACCTGGTGATCCCGCCGGCCTGGCAGGACGTCTGGATCACCCCCCACGCCAACGGCCACCTGCAGGCGGTCGGCACCGACGAGGCCGGGCGCCGGCAGTACCTCTACCACCCCGAGTGGCGCACCCGGCGCGACGCGGAGAAGTTCGACCGGATGCTGGAGTTCGGGAAGGCCCTGACCCGCGCCCGCGAGCTGGTGGTGGCCGACCTCGGCCGCGAGGGCATGCCTCTCGAGCGCGCCTGCGCCGCCGCCGTGCGGCTGATCGACCTGGGCTACTTCCGCATCGGCAACGACGTCTACGCCGACACCAACGGCAGCTTCGGGCTCACCACCCTCGAGCGGCGCCACGTGCGCCGGCGCCAGGAGCAGCTGGTGTTCACCTTCGTGGGCAAGTCGGGGGTGTCCCACGAGATCCGCATCGACGACGCCGTGGTCATCGAGGCGATCGAGGTGATGCGTCGCCGCCGCGGCCAGGACCTGCGGCTGCTGTCGTACAAGACGGGGCGCTCGTGGCGCTCGGTGCTGCCCGAGCTGGTCAACGAGTACGTGCGCTCCTCGACGGGGATCGAGGCCACGGCCAAGGACTTCCGCACCTGGCACGCCACCGTGCTGGCCGCGGCGGCGCTGGCCGAGACCCCCGAGCACGGGGAGACCCGGGCCTCGCAGAAGCGAGCGGTCTCGGGGGCGATGAAGGAGGTCTCCTCCTTCCTCGGCAACACCCCCACGCTGGCGCGCTCCTCCTACGTCGACCCCCGTGTGGTCGAGGCCTACGAGGACGGCCGCACCATCGTCGGCACCACCCGCCGCCACCACGACAGCCCCGACGTGCGGCAGGCCGCCCTGGAGCGTGCGACCCTGAGGTTGATCAAGGAGAGCTGAGCCCCCCGTCGGGAGGCCGCTCCTGGTCGACCGTCCCGGCTCCCGGGGCGGCAGGACGGAGCACCATGCAGCTCAACGTCGTCGAGGGCGACCTCACCACCCAGCGCGTCGACGCGGTCGTCAACGCCGCCAGCACCGCGATGCGCGGCGGGGGAGGCGTCGACGGCGCCCTCCACCGCGTCGGCGGGCCCGCCGTGCTCGCCGACTGCGTCGCGCGCTTCCCCGACGGGCTGGCCACCGGCGACGCCGGCTGGACCACCGCCGGCGACCTGCCGGCGCGGTGGATCATCCACGTCGTGGGTCCCGACCGCGCGGCGGGCCAGACCGACCGCGGCCTGCTCGAGTCCTGCTATCGCCGCGCGCTCGAGGTCGCCGACGAGCTCGGAGTGCGCACGATGGCCTTCCCGCTGGTCGGCGCCGGGGTCTACGGCTGGCCGCGCGCCGACGCCGTGGCCGCGGCGATCGAGACCCTGCGCGAGACCCCGACGCAGGTGGAGACGGCCACCATCGTCGCCTTCGGCCGCACGGCCTACGTCGACGTGCGCTCGGTGCTGGGCCGCTAGGCGCGTCTGCTCAGGAGTGCTCGACGACCCAGTCGACGCAGGCGGTGAGGGCGCGCACGTCGTCGGGGTCGATCGCGGGGAACATCGCCACGCGCAGCTGGTTGCGGCCCAGGCTGCGGTAGGGGTCGACGTCGACCACGCCGTGCTCGCGCAGTGTCGCGATCACCGCGGGGGCGTCGACGGCCTCGTCGAGGTCGATCGTGCCGACGACCAGCGAGCGGTGGTCGGGGTCGGCGACGAACGGCGTGGCGTAGGAGGAGGCCTCGGCCCACGCGTAGAGCGCGCCCGAGGACTCCGTGGTGCGCGCGACCATGGCGTCGAGCCCGCCCTGGGCGTGCATCCAGTCCAGCTGCTCGGCCATGAGGAAGAGCGTGGCGACGGCGGGGGTGTTGTAGGTCTGCTGCTTGCGCGAGTTGCTGATCGCGGTGGGCAGGTCGAGGAACGCCGGCACGTGGCGCCCGCTCGCCGCGACCTCCTCGGCCCGCGCCAGGGCCGCCGGCGACATCAGGGCCACCCAGAGCCCGCCGTCGGAGGCGAACCCCTTCTGGGGCGCGAAGTAGTAGACGTCGCTCTGGGCGACGTCGACGGGCAGCCCGCCCGCGCCCGAGGTGGCGTCGACGAGCACCAGCGACCCCGGGTCGGTGCCCTCGGGTCGCAGCACCGGGGTCATCACGCCCGTCGAGGTCTCGTTGTGGGCCCAGGCGTAGGCGTCGACGCCGGCCTCGGCGGCCGGGGCCGGCCGCGAGCCCGGCGCGGAGGAGATCACCGACGGCTCCAGGAGCCAGGGTGCGGCCGTGGCGGCCGTGGCGAACTTGGAGGAGAACTCCCCGCAGACCAGGTGCTGGCTGCGGCGGGTGAGCAGGCCGTGGGTGGCGACGTCCCAGAAGGCGGTGGACCCGCCGTTGCCCAGCACGACCTCGTAGCCCTCCGGCAGGTCGAAGAGACCTGCGACGCCCTCCATGACCCGGCCGACCAGACCGCGCACCGGCGCCTGGCGGTGCGAGGTGCCCATCAGCGTGGAGCCGGTGGCGGCCAGGGCGTGGAGGTGGGACTGCTGCACCTTGGAGGGGCCCGACCCGAAGCGCCCGTCGGCGGGCAGCAGGTGGTCGGGGATGCGCGGCGAGCGGGTCATGTGCTTCTTCCGTCGAGGGCGGCGCGGCCGGGGCCGCCCGGTGGATCGGGCGGTCCTATTCTGTCACCGCGCCACCCCCGGCCCCTCGCGCCGCCAACCCTCGGGAGAGCCCGTGACCCAGCCCGTGACCCCGCCTGCGACCCACGACGGGACCCCCACCCCGAGCCCCCACGACCTCGAGCTCGTGCGCGTGCCGGCCGACCACCCCGACGCGGTGCGGCTCGTCGAGGAGGTCCAGGCCGAGTACGTCGCGCGCTACGGCTCGCCCGACGCCAGCCCCTTCGACCAGGAGGTCTTCGCGCTGCCCTCGGGCGCCTTCTTCGTGGGCTACCTCGACGGCGACGCCGTCGCCACCGGCGCCTGGCGCCGCAGCCCGGTGGAGGCGCTGGGGTCCTCGGTCACCGCCGAGGTCAAGCGGATGTACGTCGTGCCGCGCGCCCAGCGCCGGGGCCTGGCCCGCCGGATGCTGGCCCACCTCGAGGCCACCGCGGCCGAGGCCGGCGTGGAGGTGCTGGTGCTGGAGACCGGCACGCTGCAGCCCGAGGCGATCGCGCTCTACACCTCGGCGGGCTACGTGCCGGTGCCCGGCTTCGGCCACTACCGCGACTCGCCGCTCTCGCGCTGCTTCGCCACCGACCTGCGCGGGCGCGCCACCACGAGGTAGCGGTCGTCGCTGATCTCGCGACCCCACAGCGCGGGGTCGACGAGCGGGGTGTGGGCCGGCTCGAGGTCGGCCGCCTCGGCCAGCGCCACGCACTCCGCGCCGGTGATGCCGGCTCCGGTCGACCAGCTGCCCTCGACCAGCACGAGCACGCCGCCGGGGCGCAGCAGCGCGCTCCAGCGTCGCAGCACCGCCACCGGGTCGGGCAGGGCCCACAGCACGTGGCGGCACAGGACGACGTCGTAGGAGTCGGACGTCAGGGGCGGGTGGGCGGCGTCGCCGGCGAGCACCCTCACGGGCGACCCGGGCAGCCCGGCCACCTTGGCCCGGGCCCGCTCGAGCATGGCGGGGGAGAAGTCGACGGCGTCGACGCGGTGACCCGCCGCGGCGAGCAGGGCGCTCAGCGTGGCGGTGCCGCAGCCGAGCTCGGCCACCCGGGCCGGGGCCGACGGCAACAGGGGCAGCAGCAGCGCCGACCACGCGGCGCGCACCGCCGGGTCGCGCAGGCCGTGGTCGGCAGGGTCGTCGTAGGCCGCCGCCTCGGCGTCCCACACCGCGATGCGCCCGGCCAGCCCGGGGTCGTCGGTCGGCTCGGATCGGGGCGGTCCGCTCAGGTCGTCCACGCTGCGACCGTAGTGACGGTCACCGACACCCGCCACCCGGCGCCCCCGCGCCGCCCCCTCCCTGGACCGACCATGACCCAGCACCAGCACCAGCACACGCATCAGCACCAGCACACGCATCAGCACCGCCACCTGAGGGCCACCGCGGCGGCCCTCGTGACCTTCGTCGTCCTGCTCGGCGCCGCGCTCGTGCCGGGCGCGGCGCAGGCCGAGCCCCGCCCGCTGGAGGACTATGCCTCCTACCAGCCGCAGACCCGCTGCGCGCCCGGGGCCAAGCCGGGCACGGTGGCGCTGGGGCGCTGGCTGGTGCGCCACCACGGCGGCGGCTTCGGGCGGATCGGGTCGACCTGCTCGAAGCACACCACCTCCGAGCACCAGGAGGGCCGCGCCTTCGACTGGATGATGAGCGCGCGGACCAAGGCCGACCGCCGCGAGGTGAAGGAGGTCTTCGAGCGGCTCTTCCGCGCCGACCAGGCCGGGCGCGAGGACGCCTGGGCGCGCCGGATGGGCATCATGTACCTGATCTGGGACGACGAGATCTACAGCGCGTGGAACGCCTTCGAGCCCGAGCCCTACCTCAGCTCGTCGTGCGCCACGAAGAAGAAGTGCAGCCAGACGCTGCGCCACCGCGACCACGTGCACGTCTCCCTCACCCGCCGGGCCGGGCGCGGCCTCACCAGCTGGTACGACGGCCGGCTCCCCGCGAAGGACTGAGCCCCCCGTCCCGGAGGGAGCGAGGGGCTCAGTCGGCGCGGAGCGGGCTCAGCCGGCCCACTCGGCCTTCCAGCCGTCGACCTCGTCGGCGCCGCGGGCGGCGGGGCCGGTGTAGATCGCCGAGGGGCGGATGAGGCGGCCCGTGCGCTTCTGCTCGAGGATGTGCGCCGACCAGCCGCCGGTGCGGGCGCAGGTGAACATCGAGGTGAACATCGTGGCCGGGACCTCGGCGAAGTCGAGGACGATCGCGGCCCAGAACTCCACGTTGGTCTCGAGCACGCGGTCGGGGCGACGCTCGCGCAGCTCGGCCAGGGCGGCCTTCTCCAGGGCCTCGGCCACCTCGTAGCGGGGGGCGTCGAGCTCCTTGGCGGTGCGGCGCAGCACGCGGGCGCGGGGGTCCTCGGCGCGGTAGACGCGGTGGCCGAAGCCCATCAGCCGCTCGCCGCGGTCGAGCAGGCCCTTGACGTAGGCCTCGGCGTCGCCGGACTCCTCGACGTCGGCGATCATGCCGAGCACGCGGCTCGGGGCGCCGCCGTGCAGCGGGCCGCTCATCGCGCCGATGGCTCCGGAGAAGGCGGCGGCGACGTCGGCGCCGGTGGAGGTGATGACGCGGGCGGTGAAGGTGGAGGCGTTCATGCCGTGCTCGGCGGCGCTGCTCCAGTAGGCGTCGATGGCCTTGACGTGCTGCGGGTCGGCCTCGCCCTTCCAGCGGAGGAGGAACTTCTCGGCGAGGGTGCTGCCCTCGTCCACGACCTTCTGGGGCACGACGGGGGCGTGCAGGCCGCGGGCGGACTGCGCGGCGTAGGAGAGGACCATGACGGCGACGCGGCCGAGGTCCTCGCGGGCCTGCTCGTCGGAGATGTCGTAGGTCTGGCCGAAGCCGAAGGCCGGCGCCAGCATGGCCACGGCGGCCTGCACGTCGACGCGCACGTCGCCGGTGTGCACGGGCAGGTTGTAGGGCTCGGCGGGGGCCAGGCCGGGGGCGTAGGTGCCGTCGATCAGCAGGCCCCAGATGTTCTCGAACGGCACCCGGCCGACGATGTCCTCGATGTCGACGCCGCGGTAGCGGAGCGCGGACCCCTCCTTGTCGGGCTCGGCGATCTCCGTCTCGAAGGCGACGACGCCTTCCAGTCCGTGGTGTACCTCGGGCATGCGTTCGACTCCTGTGTCGGGTGGTCAGAGGGGGTCGCCGCGGTGGGCAACCTCGGCATTGTGTCAGCCGTCCTACTGTCAGGTACATGGCCACCGACCTGCGAACGCTCCGCCACGAGTACGCCGCCCGCGGCCTCGCCGAGACCGAGCTGACCGACGACCCGCTCGAGCTCTTCCGCACCTGGCTGGAGGAGGCCGTGGCGGCCGGGATCGGCGAGCCCAACGCCGTCGTCGTATCGACCGTCACCGCCGCCGGCACCCCGACCTCGCGCACCGTGCTGCTCAAGGGCCTGCACGGCGGCGACGACGGGGACGGGGGCCGGGACGAGGGTTTCGTGTTCTACACCAACCACTCCTCGGCCAAGGGCCGCGACCTCGACGCCCGCCCCGGCTGCGCGCTGCTCTTCCCCTGGCACGACCTCGAGCGCCAGGTCCGCGTGGAGGGCACGGCGGCCCGGCTCCCGCGGGCCGAGGTCGAGGCCTACTTCGCGGTGCGCCCGCGCGGCTCCCAGCTGGGCGCCTGGGCCTCCCACCAGTCCTCGGAGGTGGCCGACCGCGCCGAGCTGGAGCGGGCCTACACCGCCGCCGAGCAGCGTTTCGCGGGCGGCGACGTGCCCGTGCCGGAGGAGTGGGGCGGCTACGTCGTGCGCCCCGAGGTCGTGGAGTTCTGGCAGGGCCGGCCCAGCCGCCTGCACGACCGGCTGGTCTACCGGCGCGAGGGCGCCGGCTGGACCACGCGGCGCTTGGCGCCCTGAGCGTCCCTCGCCCGGCCGTGGCCCCACGGCCGTGCCGCCCGGTCGTCTCAGACCGGGCGGGTGGCGGTGATGCCGCCGTCGACCGGCAGGTCGACCCCGTGGAGGTAGGCGGCCGCGGGGGAGACCAGCCACGTCACCGCGGCGGCGACCTCCTCCGGTCGCCCCGCGCGCCCGGCGGGGGTGCCCGCGACCATCGAGGCGATGACGTCGCCGTCGGAGTCGTTGATCGGGGTGCGGGTCGGGCCCGGTGAGACGGTGTTGACCCGGACGCCGCGTGGACCGAACTCGGCCGCCCAGCTGCGGGCCAGCTGCGCCTCGGCGGCCTTGGTCGCGGAGTAGAGGCCGACGAAGGGGTGCCCCACGCCGGCCATCCAGGAGCCGATCACCACGATGCAGGCGCCGTCGCGCCCGAGCATGCCCGGCGCCAGGGCGGCCGTCAGCACGTGCGGCGCGCGGACGTTGACCGCCAGCGCGGTGTCGAGGTCCTCGTCGGTGAGGCCGAGCGTGTCCACCGGCGGGCACACCGCGGCGTTGTGCACGAGGACGTCGACGCCCCCGCCGAGCACCTCGGTGACCTCGCCGGCGAAGTGGCGCAGGTCGGCGTACGACGCGGTGAGGTCGGCCGCGACCCAGTCGGCGCGGCCGCCGGCGGCGCGGAGCCGCTCGACCACGGCCGTGCCGCGGGCGACGTCGCGGCCGCTGACGACGACGTGGGCCCCGGCGGCGGCGAGGTCGGTCGCGATCGCCGCGCCGATGCCGCTGCTGGAGCCGGTGACGAGGGCGGTGCGGCCGGCGAGGAAGCGGGCGGGGTCGGCGGCGCGGTCGGTGGTGGGGGACGTGGGGGCGGTGGTGGGTCCGGTGGAGGTCACGGCGCCAGCCAACGGGCTCGGTGGGCCGTGCGCCAGGGCGGGCCCGACCTGGGCACGCCAGGACCAGGCAGGGGCCGGGCGGCGCGCCTAGGCTGGGGTGATGGGACGGGACCGGGCGGAGCTGGGGGCGTTCCTGCGCTCGCGGCGCGACCGGCTGACCCCGGCGCAGGCGGGGATGGACCCCTTCCCGGGGCCGCGGCGCGTGCCGGGCCTGCGCAAGGAGGAGCTGGCCGTGCTGGCCGGGGTCAGCCCCGACTACTACAGCCGCCTCGAGCAGGGCCGGCAGGCCAACGTCTCGCGCGAGGTGCTCGACGCGCTCGCCCGGGCGCTGCGACTCGACGAGACCGAGCAGGCCCACCTGGCCGACCTGGCGGGACCGCCCGCCCGCACCGCGCGGTCCACCACCGCGTCGCAGCGTCCCGACCCGGGACTGCTGCGGCTGATGACCGCGCTCGACCACCTGCCCGTGGTGCTGCTGGGCCAGCGCACCGAGGTGCTGGCCGCCAACGCGCTGCTGGCTGCGGTGCTGAGACCGCTGGCGCCGGGCACGTCGTTCGTGCGCTTCCTCTTCCTCGATCCGCTCGCCAGGGAGCGGATCGTGAATTGGGAGCACTTCGCCGCCACCGCCGTGGCCGCGCTGCGCCGTGACCTCGGCCGCCATCCCCACGACGCGCGGCTGCGCGACCTGGTGGCCGAGCTGCGCCGCGACGCCGACGTGGAGCGCTGGTGGGTCGACCACGCCGTGCGCGACTACGCCTCGGTGGCCAAGCAGATCGCGCACCCGGTGGCGGGCGACCTGGCCTTCGACATCGAGATCGTCTCCCCGCCCCACGACCCCGACCAGCGTCTGGTCGTCTACACCGCGCAGCCCGACTCGCGCACCGCGCGGGTGCTGCCGATGCTGGCCAGCTGGCAGGGCACCTCGGCGCCCGCCTGAGCCGACCCGTGCCGTCGCTCAGGCCTCGGGTGCGGCGCCGAGGGCGGCGAGGGTCAGGGCGACGTGCCACACCAGGGGCAGCGACCCCGCCTCCTGCGGCGTGGCCCACCGGTGGGCGTCGTGCTCGCGCGCGCTGAGCCGCACCTCGACGGGCGGTCCGGTCTCCTCCAGCGCGTAGGTGAGGGTGTGGAAGACCAGGTCGCGGCCCTCGGTGTCTCGGTTGCGGTGGTGGCTGACCTCGGAGCCGGCGCGCACCCGCAGCCCCGCCTCCTCCCAGCACTCCCGGACCGCGGCCGCGGCCGGTGACTCGCCGGGCTCGACCGTGCCGCCCGGCACGTCCCACTGCCCGCCGAGGTAGCGCCCCTCACGGCGCCTGAGCAGGAGGTACCGCCCGCCGCGCTCCACGAGGCCGTGGGCGACGACGCGGTCGGTCGCGTCGCTCGACCGCTCCGCGGCGCTGGCGTCCTCCACGCCTCGAGGGTAGACCGCTCCTACCCCCTAGGGGTATATGTTCGGTGCGTGGGACCACCCGAGGAGGAGACGATGAGCACCACCCAGGACCACCAGCACGACCACCAGGGCGACGCGGGGCACGACCTCGGGTCGCGCTCGATGGCCGTGAGCGCGACGCTGCACTGCCTCACCGGCTGCGCGATCGGCGAGATCGTCGGGCTCCTGGTCGGCACGGCCCTCGGCCTCGCGACGTTGCCGACCGTCGTCCTGAGCGTCGCGCTGGCGTTCGTGTTCGGCTTCACGCTGTCCTCGCTGCCCCTCGTCCGTGCCGGCCTGGGCGTCCTCGCCGCTCTCGGCACCGTGGTGGCCGCCGACACCGTGTCGATCGCGACCATGGAGGTCGTCGACAACCTGGTGATGGCGCTGCTGCCCGGCGCGATGGGCGCCGGCCTGGTCAACAGTGTCTTCTGGATCGGCATGACCCTCTCGCTCGCGGCCGCCTTCGTGGCGGCGCTCCCGGTCAACCGCTGGCTGCTGGCCCGCGGCAAGGGCCACGCCCTCACCCACCGGTTCCACGGCGCGCAGGTCGTGGGTCGTCGCCGGTGGATCCCCGACCCGCCCACCTCGACGCTGGTGGCGGTCATCGCGGCGTTCATCCTGGGTGGGCTGGTCGTGTCGGTGGCCGACGGGCTCGGCGCCGGCGACGGTGCCCACGCCGGCGCAGCGCCGACCTCGGTCGTCGGGCGGTCGCACGCGGTCCGATGAGGCCGGCGGTCATGCGCCGTCCCGACGCCGACGGTTCGGCGTCGGCGTCGTGGGCCCGATCAGGACCTCTGGCGGGCCGGACCTGCCCCACGGGCCCCGCGCCCCCTCGGCCCCTCGGTCGGTGCGGGGGGCCGGTGCGCCCGGTGAGCTGGCCCAACCGCAGGTGGAGGCGCCCAGTGCCACGACCGCCGCGCCCACGAAGGCCGCCGGGAGCCCGTGACCGCCCGCGGCCGCCCCGACGAGGGTCGAGCCCACGGCCTGGCCCAGCACGAGGGTGACGAACAGGGTCGCGGTGGCTCCGGCCACCGACCCCGGCAGCACCTCCCCGGACCAGCTGATGAGCGCTGTGGTCGCTGCGACGAAGGACCAGCCCGCGAGCACGCACGCGAGGAGCGCCGCCGTCCGTGACGACGGGGCGACGCCGAGCAGGCCGAGCGCGGCGGCGAGCCCCGTGCAGGTGAGCGTCCAGGCCGTGGGGGCGGGGCGGCGTGACAGCAGGCCGGCGGTGGCAGCGGTCACCGTGCCGCCCACGCCGACGCCGATCCAGGCCGCCGTCGACCACCCCGCGCCGAGACCGGCCCCGACGAGGAGGCTGCGACCGTAGGTCCACAGGGCGGCCGAGGCCGCCCCGAGGAGCAGGGCCCCTCCCGCGGGTCGCGCCAGACGGGACCACGCGGCCGGCCCGGTCCGCTGCGGGCGAGGGGCGAGGACGCCCCGCGCCTCGGGGCCGTGGGCGCGCGCCCGGGCTCCGCGCGGTCCGTCGAGCAGCAGGACGGCGAGGCCGGCCGCCGCCGAGACGGCGGCGCTGACGACGAAGGCCGTGCGCCAGTCGGGCGAGAGGGCCGCGGCGAGCACGCCGGCCGCGACGAGGCCGGGGCCGGTCCCGGAGTTCACGACGCCCTGGGCCCGGTCTCCCCGGGGTCCGTCGAGGTGGTGCTGCACCACCGCGACGAGGGCGGGGGAGGCGAGGCCGGCGGAGGTCGAGGCCACGACGGCCGCGGTCGCGAAGCTCGCCACCCCGCTCGCGGTGGCCATGCCGAGCGAGCCGGCGACCGCGGTCGTCAGCGCGGCGGCGACCAGGACGCGACGACGGCGTCCGGCCGCGGAGCCGCACAGGGCGCCGACGCAGTAGGCGACGGAGGCGGCAGAGGAGACCGCTCCCGCGGTGGCGGTCGTCAGCCCCAGGCTGGCCTGCACGTCGGGGAGGAACAGTCCGTAGGCCAGCCGCACCAAGCCGTAGGTCGCCGCGATGAAGCAGGTCGCGGCGACGACGAGGGAGGTGTCGTGCGACGACGCTGACGATAACGACCGTTTCATTTTCGGGAGTCTAGGGTCTCGGCATGGCGATCCGCGCGAGCACCGAGGCCCGACTGCTCGACGCCGCCGACGCGCTGCTCTTCCGGCGGGGCGTGGCGGCGACGCCCGTCGACCGCGTGCTCGAGCTGGCCGGCGCCTCCCCGGCCACGCTCTACCGGGCCTACGGCAGCAAGGAGGGCCTGGTCGCCGCCGCGCTCGCCCGCCGCCACGAGCGGTGGCTGGCGGTCTGGGACGAGGCGGTGGCCGAGGCCGCCGACGACCGGGGTCGGCTGCTGGCCGTCTTCGAGGCGCTCGACCGGTTCCGGGCGCGCCCCGACGGTGCGCGCTGGTGCGCGGTGCTGGGCACCGCGGCGGAGTACGCCGAGGCCCCGCTCGAGATCGACGCGGCCGTGCGTCGCGACACCGACGCCCTCCGGGCCCGCCTGCAGGCGCGGGCCGCGCCGCTGGTCGGCCCCGCGGCGGCGGAGGGGCTCGCCGAGGCGCTGCTGCTCGTGGTGTCCGGTGCGCTCGCCATGCGGCTGCGCGACGAGGCCGGCGGACCCGGTCGCGCCGTGGCCGAGGTGCTGGTCGACGCGGCGGTCCGCGACACCAGCGGGTCGTCCGCCTGACGCGTCGCGCCCTCCGGCGCCGCGGGCGCCGGGGTGGCTGACCCCGCGTCGACGTGCACGCACCGTGGCGCACTGTCCTCCGCTGGGCCGCGGGGCCGCTGGGCCGCGGGGCTGCGGGGTCGCGGGGCCGCGGAGTAGCGGGGCCGCGGAGTCGCCGAGTGGTGGCGAACGACAGGCTGGTGACCCTCTGGCTCGTCGTCTGCCGCCACTTGCCGCGGGTGTCGGCGCGCCCGGCAGCTGTGGGCGTCTCTCGGAGGCGCCGCGACTCCACTGCTGGGGCGCCGCGCCGCGGTGGGTGTCGGGGTGCGCCGGACCCGGTGGAGGTCGTCTGCTGGTCGTGGAGTGGCGGCGAACGACAGGCTGGCGACCCTCCGGCTCGTCGTTTGCCGCCACTTGTCGCGGGTGTCGGCGCGCGCCGGCAGCCGCGGGCGTCCGTCGCTGGCGCCGCGACTCCGCCGTGGGTGCCGCGCCGGCGCTGGCGGGGGTCGTCCGCCTCGGGTGTCGGCGCGCCACTGCTGCGGCGGGCGGTCGCGGCGGCTGGTCGCGGAATGGCGGCGAACGACAGGCTGGTGACCCTCCGGCTCGTCGTTTGCCGCCACTTGCCGCGGGTGCGGTCGTGCGCCGGCCGCTGGGGGCGTCCGTCGCGGGCGCCGCGACTCCACTGCTGGCGCGCCGCGCCGCGGTGGGTGTCGGGGCTCGCCGGACCCGGTGGGGGTCGTCCGCTGGTCAGGAAGTGGCGGCGAACGACAGGCTGGTGACGCTCCGGCTCGTCGCTTGCCGCCACTTCGTCGGGGGTGTCGGCGCGCGCCGGCAGCCGCGGGCGTCCGTCGTGGGCGACGCGACTCCACCGCGGGTCTCGCGCCGGCCCCGGCGGGGGCGTCCGCCGCGGGAGCCGGCGCGCCACTGCTCCGGCGGGTGGTCGCGGCGGGTGGCGGAGGGGCGGCGTACGGCGGGTCGGCGGCCTCGAGCCGTCCTGGGCCGCGGTGCCTCCGAAGGGGCCGGGGACCTCCTTGTGAGTGAGTGCTCACTCATCTACGCTCGACGGCATGCCTCCCCGCGCCGCGCCGATGACCCCGCAGGAGCGCCACGACCAGCTGGTCGACGTCACCCTGCGCCTGCTGCGCGAGCACGGGCGCGCGGTGACCACGAAGCAGATCGCGGAGGCCGCGGGGATCGCGGAGGGCACGATCTTCCGGGTCGTGACCAGCAAGGACGAGCTGGTCGACGCGGCACTCGCGCGGGCCTTCGACCACGACGCGATCTTCGACCGCATCGCCGAGATCGACCCGGCGCTCGACCTGCGCGACCGGATGGTGCGCCTGGTGTCGATCCTGCAGCAGCGCTTCCGCGCGACCTTCGGGCTGATCCGCAAGGTCGGGATGCTCGGGCCGCCCGCCCACCTGCACGACTCCGCCGAGGCCGACGCCGTGCGGGCCCGGCTCGAGCGGGCGTGCGTCGAGCTGGTCGGCGCCGACGCCGAGCACCTGAGCGTCGAGCCGGGGGAGATGGTGCACCGGCTGCGCCTGCTCACCTTCGCCGGCAGCCACGAGCAGGTCGCCGACGGCCGCCTGCTGAGTCCCGAGGAGATCGTCGACACCGTGCTGACCGGGCTGCTCGCCCCCGCTGCGAGGCCGACCTGCGCCGACCCCGCCACCACGCCGGCGCGGCCCGCGCGGCCGGTGCGTGAGGAGGCGTCGTGCTGATCCCGCTGCTGCGCGAGCGCCTCGCGGCGTACCGGCCCTGGCTGCTCGCCGTGGTCGGGCTCCAGTTCGTCGGCGTGCTGGCGATGCTCTACCTCCCCAGCCTCAACGCCGACATCATCGACCGCGGGATCGCCACCGGCGACACCGCCTACATCTGGCGCGTCGGCGCCGTCATGCTCGCGGTCTCGGTGGTGCAGATCGTGTGCTCGGTGGGCGCCGCCTGGTTCGGGGCGCGTACGGCGATGAGCCTCGGTCGCGACCTGCGCGGGGAGCTCTTCGCCCGGGTCGGCACCTTCTCCAAGCGCGAGGTCGACCACTTCGGTGCGCCCTCGCTGATCACCCGCGGCACCAACGACGTGCAGCAGGTGCAGATGCTCGTGCTGATGGCCTGCCTCATCGCGGTGTCGAGCCCGATCATGATGGTGGGCGGCGTCGTGATGGCGCTGCGCGAGGACGTCGGGCTGGGCTGGGTGCTCGCCGTGGTCGTGCCGGCGCTCTTCGTGACGGTCGGCTTCGTGGTGAGCCGCATGGTGCCGAGCTTCCGGCTGATGCAGTCGCGCATCGACGAGGTCAACCGCGTGCTGCGCGAGCAGATCACCGGGGTGCGCGTGGTGCGCGCCTTCGTGCGCGAGCCCCACGAGACCGAGCGCTTCGCGGGCGCCAACGCCGACCTGACCGCCGTGGCGACCCGGGCCGGGCGCTGGCTGGCCGCGATGTTCCCGCTGGTGATGATCGTGGTCAACGTCTCCAGCGTGGCGGTCATCTGGTTCGGCGGGCAGCGCGTCGACAGCGGCCAGATGGAGGTCGGGGCGCTGACGGCCTTCCTGTCCTACCTGATGCAGATCCTGATGTCGGTGATGATGGCGACCTTCATGCTCATGCAGGTGCCGCGCTCGGCGGTGTGCGCCGACCGGATCGCGGAGGTGCTCGGCACGTCGAGCTCGGTGGTGCCCTCGGCCACGCCGACCACGCCCGACCCCGCCCGCCGCGGTCACCTCGACCTGGTCGACGTCGGGTTCTCCTACCCCGGCGCGGAGTCGCCGGTGCTCGCGGGGGTCACCGTCTCGGCGCGGCCGGGGCAGGTGGTGGCCGTCGTCGGCTCGACCGGCTCGGGCAAGTCCACCCTGGTCAACCTCGTGCCCCGCCTGGTCGACGCCACGGCCGGCCAGGTGCGGGTGGCAGGCGTCGACGTGCGCGACCTCGACCCCGACGTGCTGTGGGAGCAGATCGGGCTCGTGCCCCAGCAGGGCTACCTCTTCAGCGGCACCATCCGCTCCAACCTCCGGCACGGCCGCGCCGACGCCGGTGACGAGGAGCTGTGGCGCGCGCTCGAGATCGCCCAGGCCCGCGACTTCGTCGAGCGGCTGCCCGAGGGCCTGGAGGCGCCGGTGGCCCAGGGCGGCACCAACTTCTCCGGGGGGCAGCGCCAGCGCCTCGCGATCGCGCGCGCCGTGGTGCGCCGCCCCGGGCTCTACCTCTTCGACGACTCCTTCTCCGCCCTCGACCTGGCCACCGACGCGCGGCTGCGCGCCGCGCTGCGGCCCGTGACCCGCGACGCCACCGTCGTGGTCGTGGCGCAGCGGATCTCGACGGTGCGCGACGCCGACCTGGTGGTCGTGCTCGACGACGGGCGGGTGGTCGGCCAGGGCACCCACGAGGAGCTGCTCGCCTCGTGCCCGACCTACCAGGAGATCGTGGCCTCGCAGGAGAGCGCGACCGCGGGGGTGGGCGCGTGAGCACGACCGAGGAGCGCCCGGGCCAGCTGCGCGCGACCGACCGGCCCCCGCCGCCGGCGGGAGGCCCCGGCCGCGGCCCGATGGGCGGCGGGGGCGTGGCGCAGAAGGCCATGGACTTCGGCCCGTCGGCCAGGCGCCTGGTCGCGCGGCTGCGCCCGGAGCGCGCCGCGGCGCTGCTCGTCGTCGCCCTCGGCGTGGTCAGCGTGCTGCTCATGGCCGTCGGACCGCGCATCCTCGGGCGCGCCACCGACCTCGTCTTCGCGGGCCTGCTGGGCCGTCAGTACGCCGGGGCCGACGCGGCCGACCTCCCCGACGCGGCCCGCGGGCTCGACGTCGTGCCCGGGCGCGGCGTCGACTTCGACGCCGTCGGCCAGGTGCTGCTGCTGGCCCTCGGGGTCTACGTCGCGGCCTCGCTGCTGGCCTTCCTGCAGGGCTACGTGCTCAACGGGGTGGTGCAGCGCACCGTCTACCGGATGCGCGAGGAGGTCGAGGAGACCCTCCACCGGCTGCCCCTCACCTACTTCGACCGCAGCCCCCGCGGCGAGCTGCTCAGCCGGGTCACCAACGACATCGACAACGTCAGCCAGACCCTCCAGCAGACGATGAGCCAGCTGCTCACCTCGCTGATGACCGTGGTCGCCGTGCTCGCGATGATGCTGTGGATCTCCCCGCTGCTGGCCCTCGTGGCGCTGGTGTCGGTGCCGCTGTCGCTGCTGGTGACCCGGGCCATCATGCGCCGCTCGCAGGGCCAGTTCGTGGCCCAGTGGAAGCGCACCGGCCAGCTCAACGCCCAGGTCGAGGAGGCCTTCTCCGGTCACGAGCTGGTCAGCGTCTTCGGTCGTCGCCGCGAGGTCGAGGAGCGCTTCACCGAGGAGAACGACGCGCTCTTCGACGCCAGCTTCCGCGCGCAGTTCGTCAGCGGCCTGATCATGCCGGCGATGATGTTCATCGGGAACCTCAACTACGTCGTCGTCGCCGTCGTGGGCGCCCTGCGCGTGGCCAGCGGCTCGCTGACCCTGGGCGAGGTGCAGGCCTTCGTGCAGTACACCCGCCAGTTCACCCAGCCGCTCACCACCGTCGCCTCGATGGCCAACCTGCTGCAGTCGGGCGTCGCCTCGGCCGAGCGGGTCTTCGAGCTCCTCGACGCCGACCTCGAGCGCCCCGACCCGGACGAGGCCGGGGACGAGGCCGGGGCCGGGGGCACGGCGGTGGCCGCGGGCTCCGGCGTACGACGCGGTGAGGTGGCCTTCGAGCACGTGTCGTTCTCCTACAGCCCCGACCGCGAGCTCATCACCGACCTCTCCCTCGTGGCCCGGCCGGGCCAGACCGTGGCCATCGTCGGGCCCACCGGGGCGGGCAAGACCACCCTGGTCAACCTCGTCATGCGCTTCTACGAGCTCGACGGCGGCCGGATCACCCTCGACGGCGTCGACGTGTCGTCGATGTCGCGGGCGCGGCTGCGCGGGCGGATCGGCATGGTGCTCCAGGACACCTGGCTCTTCGAGGGCACCATCCGCGACAACATCGCCTACGGCCGGCCGGGGGCGTCGGCCGACGACGTGCTCGAGGCCGCGCGTGCGACCTTCGTCGACCGCTTCGTGCGCTCGTTGCCCGAGGGCTACGACACCGTCGTCGACGAGTCGGGCTCCAACCTCTCGGCGGGGGAGCGCCAGCTCGTCACGATCGCCCGGGCCTTCCTCACCGCGCCCGCGCTGCTCATCCTCGACGAGGCGACGTCGTCGGTCGACACCCGCACCGAGGTGCTGGTGCAGCACGCGATGGCGGCGCTGCGCGCCGACCGCACGTCGTTCGTCATCGCCCACCGGCTCTCCACCATCCGCGACGCCGACCTCATCCTGGTGATGGAGGACGGGGCCATCGTCGAGCAGGGCACCCACGAGGAGCTGCTCGCCGCCGCCGGGGCCTACGCCCGGCTCCACGCCAGCCAGTTCGCGGCGGTCGAGGCCCCGGCCGACGGGGCGGTCCGGGGGTCGGTCCAGGGGCCCGACGAAAACCCCTTGTGACGCCGCCGACGTCGACCTACCGTGGACGCACACGGGAAAGGAGGTGGTCCGAAGAATGAGTTCTTCCAGGACGCGTGAGGTGGCTGCCCGCTAGCAGCCCAGCGCCAACGAGGGGTGGAAGTCCCTCCGGCTGCTGGTGAATCCTCAGCAGTCACCCGACCCGCAGGTGATCCGGTCGCACGTCCGCCGGAGCGGCTCCCCGGAGCCACACCTGCGGGTCGTCCCACGTCCGGGCCCGTTCAGCGGGCCCATCCACCGGACCCACTCACTGGGCGGGCAGCTCCTCGGTCGGGGCCTCGTCGGCCGGCACGACGGCCGGCTGCGCGGCCGACGGCTCGCCGACCATCATCGCCACCAGCGAGATCGCGACCCAGCAGACCACGACGGCCACGAGCCAGCGGGTGACGGCCACGTCGACGGTGACCGCGCCCGAGACGAACCCGCCGTAGAGCGCGGGGGACGCGACGAGCGCCGCGGCGCCGAGCACCGGGCCGGAGAGCAGGTTCACGAGGTGACCTCCATGACGCGCTCGCCGCTGACCACGCCCGCGGAGCGGACCTGGGCGGTGCCGGTGAGCTCGGGGTAGGACAGCACGGGCAGCCGGTCGACCGCCGGTCGGATGAGACGGCGTACGGCGGGCCGCAGCCCGGGCGCGCACACCAGCACGGGGCGCACGTTGCGGTTCTCGGCGTCGACCAGCAGCTGCGCCAGCCCGCCGATGACCGTCTGCAGGGTCACCGGGTCGAGCGCGATCATCGCGCCCTGCTCGGTGATGCGCAGGCACTCGAGCATCCGCTGCTCGAACTGCGGCTCGAAGCTGATCACGTGCACGACGCCGTCGACCAGGTGCGGCGCGACCACGGCCGGGCCGAGCGCGGCCCGGGCGGCCTCGACGAGGCCGTCGAGGTCCTTGCTCGACTGCGCCTTGAGCGAGAGCGCCTCGTAGATGCGCACCAGGTCGCGGATCGAGATGCCCTCGTCGAGCAGGTGCTGGAGCACCCGCTGCACCTCGCCCAGCGACAGGGCGCCCGGGGTGAGCTCCTCGACGACGTTGGGGTGGCTGCGCTTGACCACGTCGGTGAGCATCCGCACGTCCTCGCGGCCCAGCAGGCGCGCGGCGTGGGAGGAGACCACCTCGGCCAGGTGGGTGGTGATGACGGCGCTGCGGTCGACGACGGTGGCGCCGCTGAGCTCGGCCTGGCTGCGCAGCTCGGCGGGGATCCACTTGGCGTCGAGGCCGAAGACCGGCTCCTGGGTGGGCTCGCCGGGCAGCGAGCCCAGGAAGTCACCGATGGCCAGCACGGTGCCCGGGGGCGCTTCGCCGCGCGCGACCTCGATGTCGAAGAGCTTGATGACGTAGGTGCGCGAGGGCAGGTCGAGGTTGTCGCGGGTGCGCACGAGCGGCACCACCACGCCGAGCTCGCCGGCGACCTTGCGCCTCAGCGCCTTGACCCGCTCGAGCAGGTCGCCGCCGGAGCCGACGTCGACGAGGTCGATGATGTCGGCCGAGAGCTCCAGGCCCAGCGGGTCGACCTGGATCTCCTCGGCGAGGGTCTCGGGGTGGTCGCGCGAGGGCGCCTCGATCGCGGCGGCCTCCGCGGCGGCGGCCAGCGCGGCCGGGCTGCCGGGGGTGGCGGGGGCGTCATCGGGCACGCGGGTCGACAGCAGCAGCAGCGCCCCGCCGGTGAGCAGGAAGGGGATCTTGGGCAGGCCCGGGATGAGGCAGAGCGCCATGCCCGCGAAGCCGGCGATGCGCAGCGGCATCCGGTTGGCGGTGATCTGGCGGACGATGTCGGAGCCCATGTCGCCCTCGCCGGCGCTGCGGGTGACGACGAGGCCGGTGGCCACCGACAGCAGCAGGGCGGGGATCTGGGAGACCAGGCCGTCGCCGACCGTCAGCAGCGAGTACGTCGTCACCGCGTCGCCGGCCGACATGCCCATCTGGGCCATGCCGACCGCGAAGCCGCCGACGAGGTTGACCAGCGTGATGATGATGGCCGCGATCGCGTCGCCCTTGACGAACTTCGAGGCGCCGTCCATCGCGCCGTAGAAGTCGGCCTCGGCGTGCACCTCGGCGCGGCGCTGGCGGGCCTGGTCCTCGTCGATGAGACCGGAGTTGAGGTCGGCGTCGATGGCCATCTGCTTGCCGGGCATCGCGTCGAGGGTGAAGCGGGCGCCGACCTCCGCGACGCGGCCCGCGCCGTTGGTGATGACGACGAACTGGATGATCAGCAGGATCGAGAAGATGATCAGCCCGACGATCAGCGAGCCGCCCACCACGAAGTGGCCGAAGGTCTCGATCACCTTGCCGGCGTAGCCGTCGATGAGCACCAGCCGGGTCGCGCTCACGTTGAGCGCCAGGCGGAAGAGCGTCATCACCAGCAGCAGCGCCGGGAACGACGCGAAGTCGAGCGGGCGGGTCACGAACATCGCCGTGAGCAGGATGAGCAGCGCGCCGGTGATGTTGGCGGCGATGAGGAGGTCGAGCACGGCGGCCGGCAGCGGGATGACCAGCATCACGACGATCATGACGATGCCGACGGGCACGCCGAGCTGGGTCAGCCGCTTGAGCGAGCCGTCCATGGAGCCGCCTTCCGGGGTCGTCTGCGTCAGGGGCGATCGGGTCGATCGCGGGTCCCCGCCGTCCGTGGCGCAGCCGACACCGTCCTGGCGTCGCCCGGCCTATCGGCCGCTCGGCGCCGGGCCTGAGGAAATGGCCGGCACGACCGGAGCGGTACGCCGCCGGCGCCGGCCCGCCCGGGGCACGGCGGGCAGCGCGGCGTCGAGGCGCGGGCTGCGGTGACTGCCGCCGCGGCGGCCCTGGCGCTTGCGGCTGATCACGAAGGCCAGCACGTGGGCCACCGCGCCGAAGAGCTCGGCGGGGATCTCGTGGCCGACCTCGCAGGAGGCGTGCAGGGCCCGGGCCAGCGGCACGTCCTGCACCAGCGGCACCTCGGCCTCGGTGGCGACCTCGCGGATGCGCGCCGCGACCGCGCCCGCCCCGCGGGCCACCACGAGGGGGGCGCCGCGCTGGGCGTCGTACCTCAGGGCCACGGCGACGTGGGTGGGGTTGACGAGCACGACGTCGGCGGTGGGCACGTCGGCGATCATGCGGTTGCGGGCGGCGGCGAGCTGGCGGGCGCGGATGGCGCTCTTCACCAGCGGGTCGCCCTCCGACATCTTGTGCTCCTGCTTGACCTCCTCCTTGGTCATGCGGGTCTGCTTGCCGACCCGGCGCCGCTGCATGCCGTAGTCGACGCCGGCCAGCAGCACGCCGGCGACGGCGACGTTGCGCAGCAGGGCGAGCGCGTGCTCGCCGCCCGCGGTGAGCACGACGCCCATCGGCACCATGCCGCCCAGCAGCGGCATCAGCGCCTTGATCGAGGACCAGACCAGGATCGCGACGACCGAGCACTTGGCCAGCATCTTCACGCCCTCCCACAGCGCCTGCGGGCCGAAGATGCGCTTGGCGCCCTTGATCGGGTCGAGCTTGGAGAAGGTGGGCTTGACCGCCTTGGTGGCGAGGTAGAAGCCGCCCTGGGCTAGGGTGCCGGCCACGCTGACGACCGCGACGGCCGAGGCGAGCACGACCAGGGCCAGGAAGGCCCCGCCCACGCCCTCCCCCAGCAGCGCCATCGCCCGCTCCGGGGAGGGGTCCTCCACCGCGCGCAGGCAGGCGGTCATCAGCCGCTGCATCGCGTCGAGCTCGCGGGTCAGCAGCAGCGGCATCACCATCGCGGCCAGGGTCAGCGCGATCCACGGGCCGAGCTCCTGGGTGCGCGCGACCTGGCCCTCCTTGCGCGACTCCTTGAGCTTCTTCGGTGTCGGCTTCTCGGTCTTCTCCCCGCTGGAGCCGCTCACCTCAGCCTCCTCCCGCGAAGGCCGCGGTGAGCTCGAGGGAGAGCTCGACCAGGCGGCGCACCAGGCCCGGCAGCACCGGGAACGACAGGCCGAGCAGCATCAGGGTCAGGCCGATCTTGGCCGGGAACATCACGTTGATGGCGTTGAGCTGCGGGGCGACCTTGGTCATCAGGGCCAGGCCGAGGTCGGCGACGAAGAGCACCGCGATCATCGGCAGGGCGACCTGCACGGCGGTGACGAAGAAGACCCCGAAGGCGCGCAGCAGCAGGTCGGCGCCGCCGTCGAGGTCGGGCGTCCGGCCGATGGGCAGCATCTCGAAGGTCCGCAGCAGCCCGCCCACGACGAGCAGGTGGCCGCCGCTGACGAAGAGCAGCACCGTGGCCAGCATCTGGTGGAACTTGCCGAAGACGGTGTTCATGTTCATCGCCAGCGGGTCGAAGGCCGCGGCCAGCGCGAACCCGCCGAAGACGTCGATGATGCTGCCCGCCGCGGCGACGGCCGCGAACAGCAGCGAGGTCAGGAAGCCCATCGACAGCCCGATCATCACCTGGGTCAGCACGGTGGTGAGGAGCCCGAAGGTGTCGACCGGGATGGTGGAGTCGGCCATGAGCGGCGCCACGGCGAAGGCCAGCCCCAGGCTGAGGACGACCTTGGCCGTGGTCGGGATCGACCGTGACGCGAAGGGCGGCACCACCACCAGCCACGCGACGATGCGCACCGCGGCCAGCACGAAGGCCAGCAGCGGCTCGCCCGCGACGGTGACGGTCATCTGGTGCTCGCTCGGTCTCGGTCTGGGTCTCGGTCTGGGGCGTGGGTCGGGTGCGGGTCGGGGGCTGGTCCGGTGGCCGGCTCAGGCGAGCAGGCGCGGGATCATGTCGAAGAGGTCCTGGGTGAAGACCACGAGCGTGTGGAGCATCCAGTTGCCGCTGACCAGGATGGCGATGCCGACGGCCACGACCTTCGGCACGAAGGCGAGCGTGAACTCCTGGATCTGGGTCATCGACTGGAACAGCGAGACCGCGAAGCCGACCGCGAGGGCGGTCACCAGGATCGGCGCGGAGAGCTTGAGCGCGACCATCATGGTCTGCATCGCGATCTCGATGATGGCGGTGTCGGTCATCGGCGTGGGTCCCTCGGACAGGCGGCGGTGGCGCGCGGGGTGGTGGCGGCGTGGTGGTCGCGGGGCGGTGGGGGCGGCTAGGTGGTGCCGTAGCTCGACACGAGCGCCTTGATCACCAGGGCCCAGCCGTCGACCAGCACGAAGAGCAGCAGCTTGAAGGGCAGCGAGACCATCACCGGCGGCATCATCATCATGCCCAGCGCCATCAGCGCCCCGCTCACGACGATGTCGATGACGAGGAAGGGGATGAAGATGATGAAGCCGATGATGAAGGCGGCCTTGAGCTCGCTGAGGATGAAGGCCGGCACGAGGGTGGTCATGCCGACGTCGTCGCGGTTGTCCGGCAGGTCGCGGCGCGCGACGTTGGTGAGCAGCCGCAGCTCCTCGTCGCCGGTCTGGTCGAGCATGAACTCGCGCAGCGGCTCGATGCCGTCCTCGAAGGACTGCGCCGAGGTCTTGTCGCCGTCGAGGTAGGGCTGCACGCCCGCGTCGTTCATGGCCGACAGCGTCGGGGTCATGATGAAGAGGCTGAGGAAGAGCGCCAGCCCGGCGAGCACCTGGTTGGGCGGGGTCTGCTGCAGGCCCAGCGCGTTGCGGGTCAGGCCCAGCACGATGAGGATCTTGGTGAAGCTGGTGCAGGTCAGCAGGATCGCCGGCGCCAGCGACAGCAGGGTCAGCGTGACCAGCAGGGTCACCGAGGAGCTGGGCTTGTCGGTGAGGCCGGTGAAGTCGATGGTGACGTCGCCGCCGGGGTCGGCGGTCGGGCCGGCGGGGCCGGTGGGCCCGGCGCCGGGCCGCTGGGCGCCCGTGCCCGCCGGCGCGGGGTCGGTGGCTCCGGCGGTCGGGGCGGGGGAGGCCGGGGCGGTCGGCGCCGGGGCGAGGTCGGTGGCCGAGGCGGGAGCGGACGCGCCGAGCAGAAGCACGGCGGTCGCGGCGAGGGTGACGAGCCCGGTCACGAGGGCAGCGGCGACCAGCGCGCCCACCCGTCGGGGGGCGCGGGTCGCGCGCCCGAGGCGCGCTGCGGTCACGACGCGCGCCCCGACACCGCGGCGAGGGCCTGCCGCCAGGTCTGGGGGGAGAGGACCGATCCGGCCAGCGGGCCCGACGTGGTGGGCGTCGCCGGGGCCGTGCTGCGGGCAGCGGGCCGGGCGGGGGCCGGGGTCGGCGCGGGGGCCGGCACGCGGGTCGCGGGGACGGCCGGGGCGGCGGCGGGCTCCGGGACCGTACGGCGCGCGCGCCGCACCAGGCCGCGGGCCGTGCGGCGCTCGGCGCGGGTCGCGCGCCCGGGGCCGGCCGCCGGTGCCTCGGTGCCGGGCGTGGCGCCGGTGGTGGCGGTGCCGGTCGCGTCGGCCGCGGTAGGGGTGAGGGGCGTGGGGTCGGCCAGCCACGCGGCGAGCTGGGCCGCGAAGTCGTCGGCCGCGGGGGCCGCGGTGGCCGGGCCGGGGGTCGAGGCGGCGGTGGCGGTGCCGGCCGTCCCGAGGGGGATCCCGGTGGTGGTCGTGGCGTCGGTCGCGGTCTCCTGGGCGAGCAGCAGCTCGGCGGGGTTGACGGCGGGGACCGCCACGGCCACGGGCGCGGGGAGCCCGGAGACCGTGGCAGGCGCGGCTCCGAGCGGGGGAGCGGGGACGACCTCGGGGCCCGTCGCGGGCAGGACCGCGGGGACGACCGCGGGCACGTCTGCGGGGGCCGCGAGGGCGGGAGCGACCGGGGTGGCGGCGGCGCCGAGGGCCGGGGCGGTGGTGGCCACCCGGTGACGGGCGACGACGCGGGGCGCGGTCGGGTCGGGGCGCACGGGCTCGAAGGCGGCCGCGGGGGCCGGGCCGGTGAGGGCCGGGTGGTCGGAGCGGTGGCGGCCCGACACGGCGGCCGCGGCGAGCGACCCGGCGTCGACGGCGGCGTCCGGGGCGGTGAGCCCGCCGGTGGGCCCGCCGGTGAGGTCGCCGGTGAGGTCGTGGGCGGGCTCGGCTGCCGTCCCGACGGTCGCCTCGTCCGTGGGGCGGGGGCCGACTCCGGCGCTGGCGCCGGCCGGGGCGAGACGGCCCAGGATCGCGGCGGCGTGGCCGGCGTAGGGGCCCGGCTGCTCGCCGAGGGCGGGCAGGACGGCCGGGGCGGCCGGGAAGGCCGGCGCCGACGGGACCGGGGCGGCGTCGTCGGTGACGACGGTGACCGCCGTCCCCTGCTGCTGCCGGCCCTCGCTCCTGTGGTCGACCGGGTCCCCGAGGTCGGTGCGGGAGGTCTGCTCGGGCTGCTCGGTGGCGGGCTCGGGCTCGTCGGCGGGGGCGGGCACGACGCTGAGCGAGGGCAGCGCGGTCACGGTGGCGAGCCGGGGCGACCGCGTCGTCACGTCCTCGCGGTCCCCGTCGGTGGTGCCGGGGTCGAGCGGGGCACCGTCCTGGCCGGCGACGGTGGCGGCCTCGTCGGCGTCGAGCTCGGCGAGCACGCGCACCTGCTGCTCGGTGGTGCCGAGGACCAGGGTGCGGCCGCCGACGGTGACCACGGTGAGCGCGGAGCCGCGGCCCAGCTGCTGTCGGTGGAGCACCTGCACGGCGGCGCCGGCGCGGCCGGAGAAGCGGCGCGCGCCGAGGCGGGCGATGAGCAGCAGCAGCCCCACGACCACCGCCAGCGACACCACCATCCGGAGGGCGAGCTCGGCCATGCTCAGCCCACCGCGCCCTGGTCGAGGATCTCGGTGACGCGCAGGCCGAAGTCCTCGTCGACGACGACGACCTCGCCGCGGGCGATGAGGCGGCCGTTGACCAGCAGGTCGGCGGGGCTGCCGGCGGCCCGGTCGAGGGCGAGCACGGCGCCGGGGGCCAACGCGAGCAGGTCGCGCACGGGCATGCGGGTGCGACCGAGCTCGACGGTGACCTCCATCTCCACACCGTGGAGCATCTCGATGCCGCGGCGGCCGTCGGCGATGGAGCGGACGTTGTCGGCCCGGCCGGTGCCGGGCAGGGGGCGGCCGGCCACGGGCTGGCCGAAGGGGTCCACCGTGGTGGCCGCCGGGCCGCCGGCCGGTGAGCCCTGGCCCGCCTGGGCGGCCTGGGACGCCTGGGCCGCCTGGGCGGCGAGCGCGGCGGCCAGGGTGGTGTCGGGCACCAGGAGGGCGGCGACGATGCCGGCGCCGAGCAGCGGCACGGCGGTGAAGCCGCCGCCGGTGGGCCCGGTCAGCTCGGGGACGAGCAGCTCGAGGTCGACCGAGCGGGCGGCCTGGGCGGTGGCACCCAGCGCGGCGGCGGCGGCGTCGAGCGCCGGCTGCACGGCGGCGCCGAGGTCGAGGCCGCCGAGCGGGCTGGCCTGGAGCGCGGAGACGAGCTCCTCGCCCACGAGCACCGAGACCCGGCCGCTGGCCGGGCCGCTGAGGTCGGCGACGGCCGCGCCCGCGAAGACGCCCACGACGTGCTCGGTGCCGGGCTGCGGGTCGCCGGCCGAGAGCGGCTCGCTGGCGGGGAGCACGGTGGCGCAGGCCTCCGCGGCGGCCAGGGCGAGGGCGTCGGCGGGGGAGCCCCCGGCGGGCAGGGTGCTGGTCATCGGTTCTCCTGGGTGTGAGCGGCGCCGGCCGCGACGATGAGGGCGGCCAGACGCGCGCCCTGGGTGCCCGCGGTGGCGTGGGCGAAGGCCTGCTCGTCGACGGTCACGTCGAGCGGGGCCGAGGCCGGGTGGGCCAGGCGCAGCACGTCGCCGGGCCGCAGGTCGGACAGCGTGGCGGGGTCGACCGCGGTGCTGCGGAAGCGCACGGCCACGTCGACCGGCACCTCCTGGAAGGTCTCGTGCAGCAGCGCGGCGGCCTCGGCGCGCTGGGTCCGCTCACGGCTGGAGACGGGCGCGGGCGCGGCGGCCGCGGTGAGGTGCGGCAGCAGCCCGCCGAAGGGCAGGCACAGCGACATCCGGTGCGCGCGCTCGTCGATCCGCAGGTCGAGGCCCACCGAGACCATGACGTCGGCGGCGCCGGCGACCTGGGCGAACTGGGGGCTGTACTCGACGCCGGTCACCTCGGGGTCGAGGGTGACGATGGCGGCCAGGGAGTAGCGCATCTCGGCCAGCAGGCGCTCGACCAGGCCGGCGATCACGCCGCTCTCGATCTCGGTGAGCGGGCGCTGCGGCTGGTCGGCCTGGCCGGGCCCGCCGAGCATGTGGTCGACGCACGACATCACCGCGTTGAGCGGGAGGTCGAGCACCCCGCGGCCCGGCACCGGGTCGAGGGCGAAGAGCGTGAGGTAGGTGGTCGGCGCGAGGCTGTCGACGTACTCGGCGTAGGTGCGCTGGTCGATGCCGGCCAGGCTCACCTGGCACACCGAGCGCAGCGCGGAGGTGAAGACCGTGGTGGCCTGCCGGGCGAAGCCGTCGAAGCCCACCTGGAGGATGCGCAGGTGCTCGCGCGAGAGCTGGATCGGGCGACGGAAGTCGTAGGGCACGGCCGTGGCGGCGCCGTCGCGGCGGCGCGAGCGACCCGTCGCTCCGAGCCGTCGGGGGTCGGCGACCGGGGAGGACGGCAACGCGGTCGGCAGGCTCACGCCCCGCCCATCGGCGGCGCGTGGGAGCACCTGAGGAGAAACGGGTCGACGGACCCCCGGCCGTCGTCGCGACGGCCGTCTGAGGAGGGTGGAGCGGCGGGGCTACTGGGTGACGAACTCGGTGAAGTACACCTCCATCACGTCACCGTGGTACTCCTCCTCCAGCGTGTGGTTGAGCTTCTCCTTCAGCTTCTCGCGGTCCTCGCCCACCGCCAGCTCCTCGACCGTGCGGCCGCTGAAGAGCTCGATCGTGGCGTCGAGGGCCTTGCTGCCGTCGGCCTCGTGGGCGTCGGCGGTGAGCTGCAGCGCGATGCCGACGCGCAGGTAGTGCCCCGACTCGAGGTTGACCTGCACCGGCTCGAGCACGAGCACCTCGCCGGGCTCCGGCGCGGCCTCGGCGCCCGAGGGCTTGAGCACGAACCAGTACGCCGCACCCGCGGCCAGCACCAGCACGAGGGCGATCACGATCAGCTTCTTCTTGCTCTTCTTCGGCTCGGCCGCGGTCGCCTCGGCCGCCGGCAGTGTCGTGGTGGTCATCGGGGGGCTCCCTGGGAGGGGTCGGTCGGGTCGGTGGGATCGGCGGGCAGGCCGTCGGCGCGCACGGCGCCGTCGTCGGTGGACCCGCCGGGGGTCGGGGTCGCGTCCTCTTCGCGCCGCTCGCCCGCCCCGCGCCGGTCACCGCCGGGCGCGCCGTCGCGGGGCAGGGCCCCGGCGGCGTCGGGCAGCAGCTGCGCGACCTCGCGGGGCAGGCGGGTGAGCACGACGATGTCGACGCGCTTGTTGACCGCCTGGGAGCCGGGCTCCGACGGGTCGACCAGCGGCTTCTCGTGGCCGTAGGCGGCCAGCGACAGTCGCTCGGCCGGCACCCCGAAGCGCTCGTCGAGCCGTCGGAGCACGGTGAGGGCGCGGGCGGCGGAGAGGTCCCAGTCGGTGGCGAAGTACTTCGGCTGCACGTCGACCTGGTTGGTGTGCCCGTCGATCTGCAGCCGGTCGGGGATGGCCAGCAGCACCGGGGCGAGGGTGTCGACGACCTCCTCGCCGCGGGCGGTGAGGGTGGCGAGGTCGGACTCGAAGACGACGTGGCGCGAGACCAGGCTGAGCACCAGGCCGCGCTCGTCGTAGGTGGCCTTGACGTCGTCCTGCAGGCCCTGGGCCCGCAGCGCCCGCTCGAGGCGCTCGCGCACCTCGTCGAGGCGCTCGGCCTCCGACCGGGCCTCCGCGCGGCGGCGGTCCTGCTCGAGGCGCTCGGTCTCGGCCAGCGCCTCCTCGACGACGGCGCGGTCCTTCTCCGACAGGTCGGCCAGCGCCAGCTGCGGACGCACCGGGGCCACGGCGGCCGAGCCGGGCTGCTCCTGGATCGACGAGGCGCCCTGGAGCACCTGGTCACTGGCGCCGAAGCCGGCGGCGAGGCCCTCCTTGAGCTCGGCGAACTTCTTCTCGTCGACCTGGCTCATCGCGAACATGACGATGAAGAGCACCATGAGCAGCGTGACCATGTCGGCGTAGGTCACCAGCCACCGCTCGTGGTTCTCGTGCTCCTCGTGCTCCTCGTGGCGCTTGCGTCGGGCCGACACGGCTCAGGCCGCCTGGGCCTGGCCGGGGGCGACGGCCGCGGGCTGCTCGCCGGCGGGCAGCAGCGAGGTGAGCTTGGCGGCGATCACGCGGGGGTTGGAGCCGGCCTGGATGGCGGCGACGCCCTCGATGACGATCTCCATGCGGGCGACCTCGAGCTCGCCGAGGCGCTTGAGCCGGTTGCCGAGGGGGAGGAAGAGCACGTTGGCCGACATGACGCCCCACAGCGTGGCGACGAAGGCCGCGGCGATGAGGTGGCCGAGCTCCTCGGGGCTGGCGAGGTTCTCCAGCACGTGCACGAGGCCCATGACGGTGCCGATGATGCCGATGGTGGGGGCGTAGGCGCCCGCGTCGGCCCAGAACTTCGCCGACTGCTTGTCGGCCTTGCGCTTCGCGGCCACCTCGGCCTCGAGGATGTCGCGGACCTCGTCGGGGTCGGTGCCGTCGATGGCCATCGTGACGCCCTTGACCAGGAAGGGGTCGTCGACGTCCTTGACCATGTCCTCCAGCGCCAGCAGGCCCTCGCGGCGGGCCTTCTCGGCCAGGGAGACGACCGCCGGGACGACGTCGCCGGCGGGCTTGACGTCGCCGCCGGTGAAGGCGCGCTTGAGCGAGGCCACGGCCCCCTTGGCGTCGGCCATGGTGCCGCCGGCCACCGTGACCAGCAGCGTGGTGCCGAAGACCAGCAGCATCGGCGGCAGCAGCAGCAGGCTCATCGGGTTGCCGCCCTCGAGCACGTTGGCGGTCACGATGACCACCAGGCCCAGGCCGATGCCGATGGCTGTGGCGGCGTCCTTCATCGGGTGGCTCCCGGTCCGAGCGGCGCGAGCGCCGAGTGGTCCGCGCCGACGTCGAGCCCCGTGTCGAGACCCGTGGCCAGCCCGGCGTCGGGCCCCGTCTCGGCGGCGCGCGGCGCGTGGTGGGCCACCACGCTCAGGGCGGGGCGACGGCCGGCGAGCTGCTCGCCGAGGTCGACGTCGAGGGCGGCCCGGGCGCTGCCGAGGGCCTCGGGGGTCTGCTCCCCGATGCGCACGTAGCCGCTGAGGGCGATGAGCTCGGCGCGGTGGTGCCGGATGATCGAGACGACCGCGGTCATGCTCTCCGCGACGACGTACTTGGACCCGTCGACCAGCGTGATGACGGTGTCGGGGGTGGAGTCGATGCGCTCGATCAGGTCGGAGTTCAGGGCGAACACCGAGCCCGAGAGACGGGTCAGCGAGATCATGCGGGGCACCATCCTTAGTGCGGTCGAGCGACAGCCGTCCGTGGCCGTCACGATGTCCATCGGTCGGGGCGGGGCCGACCTGAGGGGTCGGCGCGGGATCAGTGCGGTCCTCCCGCGACCGCGGCCGGCCACCCGGGTGGGCGACCGGCCGCGGGCCGGGGCGGGGACGAGCGCGCCGTGCGACGGCGCGGGCGCGTCAGCGCTTGATGTTGACGAGGTCCTCGAGCACCGAGTCGGAGGTGGTGATGACGCGGCTGCTGGCCTGGAATCCGCGCTGGGCGAGGATCAGGTTGGTGAACTCCGCGGCGAGGTCGACGTTCGACATCTCCAGCGCACCGGCCATGAGCGTGCCGCGGCTGCCCTCGCCGGAGACGCCGAGGTCGGCCGGGCCGGAGTTGGCCGACTCGCGGAAGGCCGTCTCGCCGACGCGCTCGAGGCCCATCGGGTTGTTGAAGTCGGCCAGCGCCAGCTGGGCCATGTCGCGCTGCACGCCGTCGGAGAAGACGCCGCGGAGCTTGCCGTCGCTGCCGAAGGAGTAGGAGGTGAGCTCCACGCCCGCGGGCACCGCGGGGGTCAGGCCCGCGGTGTCGCGGGTGATGTCGACCAGGCCGCCGGTGCGGTTGCCGGCGGCGTCGAGCTCGTAGCCCTGCACGCGGGCGCCCGACGGGGTGACCAGGGTGCCGGCCTCGTCGAAGGTGAAGGCGCCGGCGCGGGTGTAGAGCTGCTCGTTGCCGAAGCGCACCACGAACATGCCGTCGCCCTGGATCATCAGGTCGGTCGAGCGGCCGGTCATCTGCGCCGAGCCCTGGCTGAGGTTGCTGGCGGTGCCGGCCACCTGCACGCCGAGGCCGACCTGGATCGGGTTGGTGCCGCCGCGGTTGGCGTTGGCGCCCGACGCGCCGGTCAGCATCTGGCTGAGGGTGTCGCTGAAGACGGTGGTGCTGGACTTGAAGCCGGTGGTGTTGGCGTTGGCGATGTTGTTGCCGGTGACGTCGAGCATCGTCTGGTTGACGCGCAGGCCGGAGATGCCGGCGAAGAGCGAGCGAAGCATGAGGGGGTCCTCTCGGAGGTGCTGGTCAGGGTCGGGCGGGGGTGGCGGACGTGCTGGCGGAGCTGGTGCCGCTGCCGGCGGACGTCGCGGCGGAGGCTCCGCCCGCGACGGTGAGGACGTTGACGAGGGGTACGTCGGTGCCGTCGACGTCGAGCACGGGGCCGCTGGCCTCGAACGTGACGCCCTGCACGGTGCCGGTGCCCTCGGTGCCGTCGGCGAGGGTGTAGCTGACCTCGCGCCCGACCAGGCTGCTGGCCCCGAAGGCCATCTGCGCGCCGAGCACGAGCGCGGTCTGGTCGGCGACGTCCTGCATCTTCTCCAGGGCGGTGAACTGCGCCGACTGGGAGAGGAACTCCCCGGTGTCGGCGGGGTTCATCGGGTCCTGGTAGCGCAGCTGCGCCACGAGGAGCTGCAGGAACATGTCCTTGTCGGGCGACGTCGCGGACGTGGTCGCCGGCGCGAGCGCCTGCAGACCACCCCCGGTGACGGCCTCCGTGGCCGAGATCGACACGGGTCCTCCTCACATGCTGACGTCGAGGGCCCGGCGGGCCCCTGACGTCTGCGGGTCGGCTGAGCCGGCTCCCAGGGATCCTGGGTGGGCCGGTCTCGTGGTGCCATCCCTGGCGACGTGGTCGGCAGACGTCCGTGCCTGCCGTTCCTGCTGCCGGCTCGCGTCGCCCGAGGGACGCTCTCCGGAGTCGGTGTGGTCGGAGCCCGACCAGGAGCCGGGGGCGTCGCCGCGCGCGTCCTGCGCGCTCGCGCTCCCGGGGGTGGCTGCCGCGGCTGCCGGCGCACCGGCGGCGTCGCGCACGCTCACGCGGGTCTCGCCGAGGTGCTCGAGGAGCCGCTGGAGCTCGGGCGCGCCCTGCTGGAGCGCGTCGCGCGCGCCCTCGTGGGCCGCCACCATCCGCACCCGCAGGCCGTGCTCGCCCATGCTCAGCGTCACCCGCACCTCGCCCAGCGTGCCGGGGTCGAGACGCAGCGTGAGGTGCTGGGTGGTGCGCTGCCCCGGGCCGGCCTGGGTCTGCGCGAGCCGCACCACCTCGGGGAAGACCTGGCCGGTCACCTGGCGGGTCGTCGGGGACGGCGGGGCCGGCGTCGTGCCGGCCGGCGCGGTCGTGGCGGTCGTGGCTCCGGCGGCGTCCGGGGCGGTGGCGGGTGACGCGCCGTCGAGCGCCGCGAGGTCCGCCCTTCCCGGTCCCGGCTGCGCTGCCCGGTCGGCCTGGTCGGCACGGGTGGACGCCGTGTCCTGCGGTCCGGTCTGCGCCGGGGCCGCGGTCTCCGCCCCGTGCTGCGGCCCGTGCTGCTGCGGCCCGTGCTGCTGCGGCCCGGCGGCGGTGGGCGCCTCGGGGGCGGTGGGGGCGGTGGGGGCGGTGAGCTCGACGAGGTCGGTGGGGGCGGACCCGTCGGCGCTCGAGCCGGTGGTCGTCGCGGCCCCGTCGGTCGCCGTCTGCTGCCCGGTGGCCCCGGGCTGCTGCGGCAGCGGCAGGGCGGCGAGGAGCACCGCGGTGGGGTCGACCACGGCCGGGGTGCCCGCCTGCTCGGCCCCGGTCTCGCCGTCGGTCTCGCCCTCGCCGCCGCTGTCGCTGCCGGTGCCGGTGCCGGTGGCACGACCTGCCGCGGTGGCGGTCCCGGGCGCACCGCGTCCGCCGCCGTCCTGCCCGGCCATGGCGTCGACGAGGCCGGCGACGAGGGCGGCGAAGCCCCCGCCGGCGGTGGCGCCGCCGGCCGCACCCGCGCCGGCCGGGCCGGGCGTCGTGGCGCTGGTCGGCGTACCGGGGCGGGAGGCGGTGCGGGCCGTGGCGGGCAGGGCGGCGCCCTGGGGCATCACGCTCATGCGGCACGCACCATGGCCATGACCGAGCGCACGTAGTTCTGCGTCTCGGGGTAGGGCGGGATGCCGTCGTAGCGCAGCACCGCTCCGGGCCCGGCGTTGTAGCCGGCGAGGGCCAGGTCGGTGCGCCCGAAGCGGTCGAGCAGGTCGCGCAGCAGCCGGGCGGCGCCGTCGACGGCCTGGGCGGGGTCGAAGGAGTTCGTGACGCCGAGGCCGTCGGCCGTGCCGGGCATGAGCTGCATGAGGCCCTGCGCACCGGCGGGGCTGACCGCCTTCGGGTCGAAGCCCGACTCCTGGCGGGCCACGGAGGCCAGCAGCACGGGGTCGACGCCGTAGCGCTGGCCCGCGGCGTTGAAGAGGTCGCTGAAGGGGACGCCGCTGACCCGGCTGCTGCCCGCGGCCGCGGGGGCTCCGGCCGCCCCGACGGGGGCGTCGGGCAGGACCCGGCGGATGTAGTCGGGCGTGCTCGGCACGTCGACGATGCGGATGTCGAGGCCGGTGCGCGGCGCCTCGAGCATCTTGCCGCCGCCGAGGTAGATGGCGATGTGGTCGGCGCCGTTGTTGCGGCTGGAGTTGTCCCAGGCGATGAGGTCGCCGGGGCGGGCCTCGGCCATCGAGGCCACCGGCTGCCCGGCACGGGCCTGGTCGGCCGAGACCCGGGGCAGGTCGACGCCGAACTTGCCGTAGACGTACTGCACCAGCCCCGAGCAGTCCATGCCGCCCGCGGCCGGGCTGCTGCCGCCCCAGACGTAGGGCATGCCGACGTACTTCTTGGCCTCGGCGATGACGTCGGCGGCCAGGGCCGAGCCGCCGCCGGACGACGAGCCGGACCCCGCGGCGCCGGTGGCCGAGGCGCCCGCCGCGGAGGAGGCCGCGCTGAGGCTCGCCGCGAAGGCGCTGCCGCTGCTCTGCGACGGGCCGAGCAGGGCGAGCTGCGACTGGATCTGGGCGATCCGGGAGGTGATCTCGCTGACGCTCACGACGCGGCCCTCCCGGTGGCGGTGCTGGGGGTGCTGGCGGCGCCGGGCTCGCAGGCCTGATCGGCCTGCTCGGCGCGCAGCCACAGCCGGCCGGCGACCTCGTCGAGCTCGACGGCCTCGCCGCGGGCGGTCTCGGCGGCGCGCTCGTCGGCGCGCCGCTCCAGCAGGCCCTCCACGGCGCCGAGGCGGGCCTTGTCGGCGCGCCACCAGGCGCCGGCGTCCAGGGCCAGGCGGCGGGAGGTGTCGAGATCGGCGCGGGCCTCCACCGCGGCGTGGCGCAGCGCGGCCAGCGACTGGCGCAGCGCCACGAACTCCGCGAGGTCGCCGGAGACGAAGCCGGCGTGGTCGCGCACGGCCTGCTCGAGCTCGGCGACGCGCCGCTCGTGGGTGCGCTGCTCGCGCAGGGCGGTCTGGAGGCCGAGGCGGCTGTCGCGCTCGCGCACGCCGCGCACGCGGGCGACGGCGCGCAGCCCGGGGTCGTGGGCGGTGCGGCTCACGGCGCCACCAGCTCCTGGAGCCGGGACCAGGCCTCGGGCAGCGGGGTGCTGTCCTCCATGTCCTGGCGCAGGAAGGCCTCGATGCGGGGCATCCGGGCCAGGGCGGCGTCGGCGTCGGGATCGGTGCCGGCGACGTAGGCGCCGATCTCGACCAGCTCGCGCACGTCGCGGTGGGCGGCCAGCATGCGGCGCAGGGCCACGGCGTCGGCGCGCTGGGCCGGGCCGGTGACGGCGCCGGTGGTGCGCGAGATCGACTCGAGCACGTCGATGCTGGGGAAGTGCCCGGCGGTGGCCAGGCGGCGGGTGAGCACGACGTGGCCGTCGAGGATCGAGCGCGCGGTGTCGCCGATGGGGTCCTGGAGGTCGTCGCCCTCCACCAGCACGGTGTAGAGCCCGGTGATGGAGCCGCCGGGGGCGGTGCCGGCCCGCTCGAGCAGGCGCGGGAGCAGGGCGAAGACGCTGGGCGGGTAGCCGCGGGTGGCGGGCGGCTCGCCGGCCGAGAGCCCGATCTCGCGCTGGGCCATGGCCACGCGGGTCAGGCTGTCCATCATCAGCACGACGTGGCGGCCGGCCTCGCGGAAGGACTCCGCGATGCGGGTGGCGACGAAGGCGGCGCGCAGCCGCTCGACGGGCGGGGCGTCGGAGGTGGCGACGACCACCACCGAGCGGGCCAGGCCCTCGGGGCCGAGGTCGTTCTCGATGAACTCGCGGACCTCGCGGCCGCGCTCGCCGATCAGCGCGATCACCGAGACCTCGGCGTCGGTGCCGCGGGCGATCATCGACAGCAGGCTCGACTTGCCGACCCCGGAGCCGGCCATGATGCCCAGGCGCTGGCCCAGGCCGCAGGGCACCAGCGTGTCCAGGGCGCGTACGCCGAGGCCGAGCTGCCGGTCGATCCGCGGTCGCGAGAGCGCGTCGGGGGCCGCGTGGTCGACGTCGACCAGCGCCAGCCCGGGGAGGCTCTCGAGCGCGGGGCCGCCGTCGACGGGGCGGCCGAGGCCGTCGAGCACCCGCCCGCGCAGGGCGTCGCCGACGCGCACCCGCAGCGGCCCGCCGGTGTGGTGCACCGGCGCACCGACCTCGATGCCGGCGGTGCGGCCCAGCGGCAGGCAGACCAGCCCCTCGGTGGAGCTGGCGGCCACCTCGACCAGCACGGGCGCACGGTCGGCGGGGCGCACCTCGAGCAGGTCGCCCACGGCGCCGCGCAGGCCGACCACGCGCAGGTGCAGGCCCACGGTCTCGCTGACCCGGCCCAGCCGCAGCGGTGCGGCGGCGCGCAGGGCCCCGGCGCGGCCGCGGTCGAGGCGCTCGCGCAGCGACGGGGCGCCGGCGGGGTGCGCGGCGGGGTGCGTGACGGGGGAGGTCGTGACGGTGCTCATCGCAGGGCCTCCGCGACGCGCTCGAGGGCGGCGCCGACGCGCAGGTCGACGACCTGCTCGGCGGTCTCGACGACGACGTCGTCGCGCTCGAGCCCGGCGTCGGGCACGACGGTGAGCTGCTGGCCGGCCGGACCGGCCAGGCCGGCGAGGTCGGCGGCCACGGTGCTGGCGGCGACGTCGGGGTGCAGGCGCACGGTGACCGGCACGCCGGAGGGCAGGACGACCAGCGCGCGCCGCACGACGTCGGCGGCGGGGTCGGGGGAGGTGCGCAGCTCGTGGCCGACCAGCTCCCGGGTCAGCTCGCGGGCCAGGCGCAGGGCCTGCTCCTCGAGGTCGGCGGCCACCGTGGCGCTCGTGCGCTGCAGGGCGCTCGCGGCGCGCTCGAGCCCGGCGAGCGCGGCGCGGTGCTCGGCCTCGCGGCGGGTCTCGGCGGCCACGCGCTCCTGCTCGGCCCGGGCGGCGACGGCGGCGGCCTCGGCGGCGGCCTCGCGGCGTCCCTCGGCCCAGCCGGTGGCGTAGCCCTGGGCGCGGGCGGCGGTGCGGGTGCTCTCGGCCAGCCCGGCCAGCGCCTGCTCGGTGACCAGGTCTCCGAGCACGCTGCTCCCGCCGAGGCGGGTCCAGGAGCCGTCGCGCAGCTCGGGGGTGGCCGCGACCGTGGCGGTCTCGGCGGCGGCGCCGCGCAGCAGGGCCTCAGTCGACGAACTCAACGTCGCCCCCTCGCCGCACCATGATCTCGCCGCGCTCCTCGAGCTGGCGGATCGTGCGGATGACGCCCTGCTGGGCCTCCTCGACCTGGGTCAGGCGCACCGGGCCGAGCAGCTCGATCTCCTCGACCAGGCCCTCGGCGGCGCGGCTGGAGAGGTTGCGGGTGATCTTGTCCCGCACGGCGTCGGCGACGCCCTTGAGCGCGAGCGCCAGCTGGGCGGTGTCGACCTGGCGCAGCACCTGCTGCACGGAGCGGTCGTCGAGGTGCACGACGTCCTCGAACATGAACATCCGGCTCTTGACCTCGTCGGCCAGCGCGGCGTCGAGCACCTCGAGGCCCTCGACGATCTGGCGCTCGGTGGAGCGGTCGGAGGCGTTGATGATGTTGACCAGCGGGTCGAGGCCGCCGACGCGCGACATGTCGGTGGGCTGCAGCATCGAGGAGAGCTTGCGCTCCAGGGTGGCCTCGACGGCCCGGACGATGTCGGGGGAGGTGCGGTCCATCACCGCGATGCGGTGGGCGACCTGGGCCTGCTGCTCCGGGGGCAGCCCCGAGAGCAGCAGCGAGGCCTTGTCGGCGGTCATGTGGGCCAGCACCAGGGCGATGACCTGCGGGTGCTCGTCGACGATGAAGGAGCGCAGCTGCGCGGGGTCGGCCTGGTGCAGGAACTGGAAGGGCATCTGCACCGCGGCGGCGTGGAGCCGCTCGATGATCTGCGCAGCGCGCTCGGAGCCCATCGACTGCTCGAGCACCTGCTGGGCGAAGGCCAGGCCGCCGCGGCTGATGTGCTCGCGGGCGGTCATGGTGTCGCGGAACTCCACGAGCACGGCCTCCGACTCGGCCGCGGAGATCGAGTCGAGCCGGGCGATCTCGGCGGTGATGGCCTCGACCTCGTGCTCCTCCAGGTGGCTGAGCACGGTCGCGGCGCGGGTCTTGCCCATCTGCACGAGCAGCACGGCGGCCTTGCGGGCCCCCACGCCGGCCAGGGTGCTGGCCAGTGCGCCGCCCATCAGCCGCGCTCCGTCAGCCAGCCGCGCAGCAGCGCGGCGACGTCCTCGGGCTGGCGCTCGATGAGCGCGTTGAGCTCGTCACGCATGTCGTTCTCCTCGCTGCGCTCGGACTCCTCCAGCGCCAGGGCGGCGGGCACGGGCTCGGTGAGCTGGCGTGCGGCGGACTGCTCGCGCAGCTGCTCCACGACGTAGGTCGTGGCCTGCTCGCGCTGCTTGGCGCGCTTGCGGCCCTTGAGCACGGCGAGCAGCAGCACCAGGGCGACCAGCAGGGCCAGGCCGACCTTGCGGATCAGGTCGTTGCGCGCGGCGCTGGCGTCGGCGGCGGCTGCGGCCTCCAGCTCGGCGGCGGCGGCCTCCTCGGCGGTGCGGTCGAAGGGCATGGTCACCACGCGCACCGAGTCGCCGGCGGCCTGGTCGAGACCGACCGCGTCCTCGACGAGGCCGCGCACGTCGGCGGTGGAGATCGCCTGGGTGCTGTTGGTGTCGAGCACCACGCCGACGTGCATCGACTCCACCGAGCCCGGGGTGGACTCGACGTGCTCGACGGTGCTGCCGACGGCACGGTCGGTGGTCGTGACCTCCTTCTCGTACGACGAGTCCGCCGAGCCGCCCGTGGCGCCGGTGTCCATCTGCCCGTCGGGGCCGACCACACCCTCCGCGCCGCCGGTGGGCGAGCCCGGTCCGGTGTAGGTCTCGGTGCTGGTGGAGGAGGACGTCGCGGGGTTGTCCTCCTCGGGGGTGAAGGTGGTGGTCTGGGTGGTGCGCTTGTCGAAGTCGAGGTCGACGGCGACCTGCACGGTGGAGTTGCCGGGGCCCACGACGCGGTCGAGGGTGGCCTGGATGTCCTGGCGCAGCTCCTCCTGGCGGGCCTCGATCTCCTGGTTGCGGGTCGTGGCGTCGACGCCGGTGCCGTCGGCGCCCGAGAGCAGGCCCTCGGTGTCGCTCACGGTCACGTCGGCGGGGTCGAGGCCCTCCACGCTGGAGGCGACCAGGTGCACGATGGCCTGCACCTGCTGGGCGCCCAGGCGGGTGCCGGCGCCGGTCTCGACGAGCACCGACGCGGTGGGCGGGTCCTGCTCGTCGGCGAAGACGTCCTTGGCCGGCATGGCCAGGTGGACCACGGCGGTGTCGACCTCGTCGATGCCCTCGATGGTGGCCGAGAGCTCGCCCTCCATGGCCCGCTTGTAGTCGGTCTGCTCCTGGAACTCCGAGGTCGACAGGCCGTTGTCGTCGAGGATGGAGTAGCCGCCGTCGCTCTCGGAGGGCAGGCCCTCGCCGGAGAGGTCGATGCGGGCCTTGTAGACCGCGTCGCGCGGCACCATGACCGTCGCGCCGCCGTCGGCGAGCTCGTAGGGCACGCCCTGGGAGTCGAGCTGCTCGACCACGGCCGAGGCGTCGCTGGCCGAGAGGTCGGAGTAGAGGGGCGAGTAGGTCGGGGCCGAGGCCCAGCGGAAGACCAGGAAGCCGCCCAGCAGCAGGGCCAGGGTGCCGACGATCGCGACGACCTTCTGGCCCGCGGTGAAGCCGGCGAACGACTGGCGCCAACCGCCCAGCGTCCGGGTGATCGTGTCCTTCATCCGACCTGCATCCGCATGATCTCGGTGAAGGCCTCGACGGCCTTGTTGCGCACGGCCACGGTGACCTGCGTGGTGACCTGGGCCTGCGTGGCCGCGATCGTGTAGTCGTGGAGGTTCTCCAGCTGACCGGTGGCGGCCTGCACGGCCATGCCGTCGGCGGTGCGCTGGGTGGCGTCGAGGCGGTCGAGGCCGTCGACGACCATGCGGCCGAAGTCGCTGCCGGCACCGCCCGCGGCCGAGGTGCCGGTGGGGGAGGGCGCGGCGCTGGGGGCGACCGTGGGGGCGACGTACGGCGTGAAGCCGGCGGTGCCGAGGGACTCGATCCCGCTGACGCTCATCAACGGCTCCCGATGCCGATGGCGGTGGAGTAGGTGTCCTGGGCGAACTTGGTGACCTGCGCCGAGGCCTGGAAGCCGCGCTGGGCCATGATCAGCTCGCTCATCTGGGCGCTCATGTCCATGGCGGGGGCGCGCACGTAGCCCTCGGCGTCGGCCAGCGGGTGGTCGGGGTCGTGCACGAGCATCCCCTCGGGGTCGCTGAGGGCGATGCCGGTGACGTCGACGCCGCCGTCCTGCCGGGCGCCGGCCATGACCAGCTGCGCCTGGAAGGCGGTCTGGTCGGTGGAGACCACCGTGTTGGCGTTGGCGATGTTGGAGGCCAGCGCGTCGAGCCAGGTCTGGTGCATGCCCAGGCCGGAGCCGGCGATGCGCAGCACGTCGAAGGCGCCCATCAGGCACCTGCCGCGGTGCGCACGAGCTCGAAGCGGTCGGTGACCGCACGGGCGACCATCTGGTACTGGAACTGCGACTGCATCGCGGCCAGCGTCTCCTTGCGCAGGTCGACGTTGTTGCCGTTGGCGCCCACCGGGGTGTCGGTGGCGACCATCGACGGCACGGCGCCCGCCAGGCGTCCGGTGATCGCCGCGTCGGCGTCGGCACCGCCGCCGGCCCCGGAGATGGCGGCGGCCAGCGTGCTCTCGAAGTCGACGGAGGTGGCCCGGAAGTCGGGGGTGTCGACGTTGGCGAGGTTGTCGGCGATGGTGCGCTGGCGCAGGGCCAGGCCGTCGAGGGCGAAGCCCAGCACCGACGACACGGAGTCGACGGAGGCGTAGGACGGTACGGACACGGTGAACCTCCCGCTGTGAGGCGAGTCAGTGCCGGTCCGTCGGCGAGGGCGAGCGAGCAGTCCCTGCTCGCGGGGTCTGATCGGTCCCCTCCGGGGGGACCTGAGGAAAAGTCCGGACCGCTTCCCAGGTGGTCCGGACGGGTGGTGCAGACGGGTGGCGCGACTCAGGTCAGGACGACCGCGAGCCGCCCCGTGCCGTAGCCCGCGACGTCGACGACGAAGTCGCCGCGCCGGCCCAGCACCTGCGTCCGGGCGCGGGCGTCGGCCGGGAGGGCCTGCCCGGCGGGCACGCTGGCGTAGAGGCGCAGGTGCGCCGAGCCGGGGGCGTTGAAGAGCGAGGCCATGACGTTGAAGACCTCGCCCAGCGCCTCCGCGATCGACGCCGACAGCCGGCCCTCCTCGATGGCGGTGGCCGCCGCCCCGGGCGGCACGAGCGCCAGCGCGGCCCCGGCGTACGCCGAGAGGGGCAGGTCGCAGGCGACGACGGCGCGCACCACCAGGGAGTCGTCGACGTAGCTCGCGACGCTCGCGGGGTAGTAGGCGCTCACCGCGAAGGGCGGGCCGGGCCGCAGGTCGACCTGCTTGTCGACCAGGTCGCCGAGCAGGTCGCGGACCTCCTTGGGGCCCGGCAGGTGCGTGGGCAGGCCGGTGGTCGCCGCGGTCACGACAGGGCTCCCACGACGGGCGCGAGCGCGGCGTCGAAGGCCTCGGGGGTGAAGGGCTTGGCGATGAGGAACGCCGCGCCCGACGCCTCCGCGCGCGCCCGCATGTCGGGGGAGCCCTCGGAGGTGACGAAGCCGAAGGGCACGGCGCTGCCGCCGGCGCGCAGCGCGTCGAGGAAGTCGATGCCGGTCATCTCGGGCATGTTCCAGTCCGAGAGCACCAGGTCGGGCGCCTCCGCGCGCACCTTCTCGAGGCCGTCGCGGCCGTTCTCGGCCTCCACGACGTCGTGGCCGCCGTGGCCGGCCTGGCGCAGGGTGCGGATGACGATCTGCCGCATCACGCGGCTGTCGTCGACGACCAGGATCTTCATCGGGTCTCCTCGGAGGTGCTGGTGCTGGTGCTGGAGTCGGGGGTGGGACCGGGCTCGGGGCTCGCGCCGGTGGGCACGCAGACGGAGACGCACAGCGACTGGCGCCGCCAGCTCAGGTCGAGGCGGCAGACCTCGCGGCGCTGGTGGGAGGCCGGCACGGCGCCGCTGGCCACCAGCGGCAGCGAGAGGGTGCTCGGCCCGGGCATGAGGCTCTTGACGTTGCCGCCGATCACGTTGACGAGCTCGCCGAGGGCGTCGCTGACGTCCTCGGGGGCGAGGTCGGCGGGGTCGAGGGCGAGCATCGCCGCGGCGACGTCGCGGGCGAGGCGGTCGGTGACGGCGACGAGCACCGCGCCCTCCCAGGCCCCGCCGACGGTCGTCATGGCCGTCCACTCCTGCGGGCGGTCGACGGGGGCCACCTCGGGCAGGATCGGCTCGTCGGTGCCGAGGAAGGTCGACCAGACCTCCTCGACGACGGCGTAGACGTCGCCGATCTCGGGCTCGACGGCGGCGATCACGCCGGCACCTCCTGCACGACCAGGCCGAGCAGCTCGAGCTTCTCGACGATGGCGTCGGGGGTGAAGGGCTTGATGACGTACTCGTGGGCCCCGGCGGCGAGCGCCCGCACGATCTGACCGTGCTCGGACTCGGTGGTGACCATCATCAGCGTCACGTTGCGCCAGCGCGGGTCGGCGCGCACCCGTGTGACGAAGGTGTAGCCGTCCATGAGCGGCATGTTCCAGTCGATGAGGCACAGCTCGGGCTCGAGCCCGGCCTCGAGGGCGTCGAGGGCCTCCTGGCCGTTGCCGGCCTCGGTGGTCTCGAAGCCGAGCTCGGTCACGATCCGTCGCAGGATCGTCCGCATCGTGCGGGAGTCGTCGATGATCAGGGCGTGCATGCGCGGGCTCCTGGGAGGGCGGTGGACAGGGCGGTGGCGGGGCTGGACGGCGCGGCGGCCGGAGCGGCGCGGCGCACGGCGGCGCGCGGGCGGTGGAGGGCGACACGGCCCGCGGGCTCGCGGACCCAGGCGTCGTCGAGGTCGAGGGTGGTCTCGGAGGACCCGAGCAGCAGGTAGCCGTCGGGGGCGACGCGCGGGCTGACCCGGCGCAGGATGTCGCGCTTGGTGTCGAGGTCGAAGTAGATGAGCACGTTGCGCAGGAAGACCACGTCGAAGACCGGCATCGGCGGGAAGGCCGCGGCGAGGTTGAGCGGGGCCGTGGTGACGTGGGAGCGCAGCTCGGCGCCGACCTCCCACTCGCTGCCGACCCGGGAGAAGTAGCGCACCAGGCGGGTGGCCGGCATGCCGCGGTTCATCTCGACCTGGCTGTAGCGGCCCGCGCGCACCCGCTCCAGCATGGTCGGGGAGACGTCGGTGGCGTGGATGCGCCAGGTCCAGCCCGGCGGCAGCGACTCGTCGAGCAGCATCGCGAGGCTGTAGGCCTCCTGCCCGCTCGAGCAGGCCGCCGACCAGATCTCCAGGTGACGGGTCGCGGCCCGCGCCTGGAGCAGGTGGGCCAGCATGACGTCGGTGAAGGCCTGGTAGGGCGCGAGGTCGCGGAACCACGAGGTCTCGTTGATGGTCAGGGCGTCGACGGCGCGGGCGCGCTCGGCGACGGCGTCGGGCCCGGTGCGGAGCCGGGCCACGTAGCGGTCGACGTCGGCGTCGCCGGCGGACCGGGCGAGGGGCAGCAGCCTCGCCTCGACGAGGTACTCCTTGCCCGGGTCGCAGAGCATGGCCGTCTCGCGCCGCAGCAGGTCGGCGACGTAGGCGAAGCTGGACTCGGAGATCACGCCGCACCCATCGACCGCGCAGGCCCCGCACCTGAGCGGTCGGCCGCACTTTTGCCCCCGCCGGACCGGACCACCCGCCCCCGCGGGGGTCTCGCGCGGCGGATCGGCCCCGCGGGAGCGGCGTACTGCTCAGGGCGGGGGCGCTCCGGCCGATCGTCCCTGCGTGATCCGGGTCCTGGTCGTCGACGACTCCGCCGTGCTGCGCCGCCTCATCACCACGGTGCTGGCCGCCGATTCCGACATCGAGGTGGTCGGCACCGCCGTCGACGGCCTCGAGGCGATCGAGAAGGTCGACGAGCTGGCCCCCGACGCGGTCACCCTCGACGTGGAGATGCCCCGTCTCGACGGCATCGGCGCGGTCGAGGTCATCCACCGCAACCACCCGCGGCTGCCGGTCGTCATGTTCAGCACGCTCACCGAGCGCGGGGCCGCCGCGACGCTGCAGGCGTTGTCCAACGGCGCGTCCGACTACGTCGCCAAGCCCACCGGGGCCGGCAACGTGGGGGAGTCGATGGCGCGCGTGCGCGAGGACCTGGTGCCGCGCCTCAAGGCCCTGGTCGGCGCCCGCCGCATGGTCGCCGCCGTCCCCGTCGTACGCCGCGCCGCGCCGCGCGCCGCCGCGCCGCCGCAGGTGCTCGTCGTGGCCTGCTCGACCGGTGGGCCCGACGCCCTCTCCCGGGTGCTCGCGGCGCTGCCGGCCGCCTTCCCGCTGCCGGTGCTGGTCACCCAGCACATGCCCCCGGTGTTCACCACCCAGTTCGCGCAGCGCCTCGACCGGGTCTCGCCGCTGGAGGTGCGCGAGGCCGCCGACGGCGACCAGCCGCGCCCCGGGCTGGTGCTGATCGCCCCCGGCGACCACCACCTGACCCTCGTGCGGCGCGGGGCCTCGGTGCGCGCGCAGCTCGACCAGGGGCCGCGCGAGAACTTCTGCCGACCCGCCGCCGACCCGCTCTTCCGCAGCGCCGCGGGCGTCCACGGCCCCGGCGTGCTCGGCCTGGTGCTCACCGGCATGGGCCAGGACGCCCTCGAGGGCGCCCGCGCGGTCGTCGACGCCGGCGGCCGCGTGGTGGTGCAGGACGAGGCCACCTCGGTGGTCTGGGGCATGCCGGGCGCCGTCGCCGGCGCGGGCCTCGCCCACGAGGTGCTCCCGCTCGACCGGATCGCCGGCGCCCTGACCGGCCTCGCCGGCCGCGCCCTCACCCCTGCTCCCTGAGCTGTCCACGGTCCTTTCGCAGCCTCGCCGGCCTCTTGACGCAGCCGGCCGTGCACCGGACGCACGACACCCGGCGCCCCCTGGACGGGGACGCCGGGCGGCGGCGGGGGGAGGAGAGTGGTCTGGTGGGTCCGGAGGCCGGTGGCTCAGGCCGAGACGTCGACGTAGACGGGGCCGCTGTGGCGCGCCGAGGAGCGGTCCAGGGCGGTGGCGACGGCCTGCTGGCGCAGTGTGCGACCGAGGGTCTCGGCGATCGCGGCGAGCACGACCTGCTGGCGGGCGTGGATCTCCTCGGCCCGCTCGCGCAGGGCCTCGGGCAGCGGACCGTGGTCGTCGGGCACGTGCCACGGGTCGGTCTGCAGGACGGTGCCGTGGGCGAGGCCACGCTCGGCGCGCATGACGTCGAGCTCGACGCGGTCGAGCTCGATCTGCCACGACTTCAGGTCGGCGTCGGGGTCGCGCGGCCGCAGCGTGCGGCGCGCGCCGCCGAGCACGGGTCCGGCGTCGTAGGGCATGGCCGGCTCAGGCCACCGACGCGGCCTGGAGGGCCGCCGCGCGCCAGGTCTGGCACAGGTCGGTGACCAGGGCCAGGCAGCTCTCGGTAACGGTGCTGTCCTTGCTCACGTTGGCGCGGACGAGCTGGGTGTGGAGGAAGTCGTAGATCGAGGCGAGGCCCGGGCCGCCGTCCCACTCCTCGGTGCGCAGGCTGGAGCGCAGCTCGAGGACGATGTCCTGGGCGTGCAGCAGCTGCTGGTGCGCCGCCTGCACGTCGCCGGCGCGCTGGGCGTCGAGACCGCGGGTGACGTCGAGCACGAGGCGCTCGTAGAGCATCACCAGCAGGCGGGCGGGGCTCGCGGTGGCGATGGAGGCGTCCATGTAGGTGCTGCGGGCGTTGATCATCTCAGTGCCTTCCTTGGCTGCTGGGCGATGTCGGGTCGGACCCCGGCGTCGTGCCGGGGGTGGTGCCGGGGGTGGTGCCGGGGCGGGTGCGGGAGGTGGCGCACGCGCGGGTCACGAGGAGCTCGAGGGCAGCGAGGAGATCTGGCCGGCCAGCCAGCTGGACTGGCTGCTCATCTGGCCCAGCGCGGTCTCGAGGGCGGTGAACTGGCGCTGGAGCGTCGTGCGCCGCAGCTCGAGGCGCGTGTCCCACGCCTCGATGCCGTCCTGGAGCCGCTCGATGCCGGTGCGGCGCCCCGTGATGGCCGCGGTCAGGGTGCCGGTGGTGCTGTTGCTGGCGCCCTTGGCGACGGTCGCGACCCGGGCGGCGAAGCCGTCGCCGGCGGTGGAGAAGCGCTCGGCGACCCCGGCCGGGTCGGCGGCGTAGGCCTGGGTGAAGGCGCTCTGGTCGAAGGTCAGGGTGCCGGTGCGAGACACCTGGATGCCGAGCGAGGCCAGCGAGGTGCCGTCGCTGGGGTAGACGGCGTTGAGCAGCGCCGAGCGCAGCGACCTGGCGGTCGCGTCCCCGGCCAGGGCGCCCGACTTCTTGGTGGCGCTGTCGTAGGACGTCTGGGCGTCGATGTCGGCCAGCAGCGAGTTCACGGTGTCGACCAGGTCCTTGACCGACGTCGCCAGCTTCGAGGTGTCGCGGGCCAGGGCGACCGAGGAGGTCGTGCCCGTGGTGGCCGCGGCGCCGAGGGTGAGCGTGACGCCGGGCAGCACGTCGGTGAAGGTGTTGGTCGTCGAGGTGACGACGATGCCGGCGCCGAGGTCGATCGAGGCGTCGCTGCCGGCGCGCACCGTGGCGCCCCCGAGCAGGGCCGCGCCGTCGGAGCCGGTGAGCGTGAAGTCCTGCGCGGCGCCCGTGGCGGTCGACTCCACGAGCAGCTGGTAGGAGCCGTCGGCGACCTTGACCAGGCTCGCGGCGAGGCCGGTGGCGTTGGCGGGGTCGTTGATCGCCCGGGCCAGTCCCGACAGCGTGCCGTCGGTGGCCAGGTCGACGGGCGAGCCGTCGAAGCGGTCGAGGCGCACGCTCGTGGAGGCCCCGGTGACCTGGTCGGTCAGGGCGTGGGCCTGGGCGAAGCCGAGCTGGTGGCTGCGGGCCACCCCGGTGACGGTGACCGACAGCGAGGCCGGGCCGGCGCTGGCGCCGGCGGTCACCGACACCGCGGCGTTGCTCGAGGTCGCGGTGAGCGGCGTCCAGGCGGACGGCTTCGCGAGGGCCTCGGCCTTGCTGGCCAGCAGCGCGACCTTGGTGTTGAGGGTCTGCAGCGTCGTCACCAGTGACTGCTCGCTGCTCACCTTCGCCTTCAGACGGGTCTGCGGCGCCGCCTCGAGCTGCATGAACTGGTCGACGAGTGTCGCTGTGTCGAGGCCCGAGGCCAGGCCGCTGATGCTGCTGGTGGCCATCGGACCTCCTCGGGTCGGTGCGGGTGCCTCGGGTGTGTCGGGTGGTGCGGTGCCGGGGGCCGGGGGGGGGGGGGGGGGGGGGGGCCCCCCCCCCCCCCCGCCCGTCCGGATGAGCGGGCGCTCAGCCCGCGGGTGGTGCGGGTGCGTCAGCCGCGCAGCAGGCTGAGCACGCCCTGGGGGGCCGAGTTGGCCTGGGCGAGCATCGCCGTGCCGGCCTGGGAGAGGATCTGCGAGCGGGTGAAGCTCATCATCTCCTGGGCCATGTCGGTGTCGCGGATGCGGCTCTCGGAGGCCGACAGGTTCTCGACGGCCACGTTGAGGTTGTTGATGGTGTGCTCGAAGCGGTTCTGCACGGCACCGAGGTTGGCGCGGGCCTCCGAGATCGACTTGATCTGCTGGTCGATCACGCCGATGGCGCTCTGGGCCGCGGTGTGCGACCCGAAGCCGATGGCGGCCGAGGTGGCGGTGGTGGTGTCGAAGCCGGCACCGTCGCTGGACACGTCGACCGTGCCGCCGGCCTTGGAGACGACCTCGAGCTGACCCTGACCGTTCACCGACGCGGAGAAGTTGTCGGTGAAGGTGGAGTCGGCGTTGAGGGTGTCGACCAGCTCGCCCAGCGACGCGGGCACGGCCGCGGTGGTGAGGTTGTAGGTCGTGGTGCCGTTGGTGACGGTCACGACGTCGCCGGCGGTGATGTCGGAGACGTTGACGTTGTTGGTGCCCTTGGAGACCGACCCGAGGGCGGTGGCCACGGCGGAGACGTCGGCGGAGTTGAAGTCGACCGCGATCCGGCTGTCGGCACCGGTGCCCGCGCCGACCTGGAAGCTCATCGTGCCGGCGCTGCCGTCGAGCAGGTTCTTGCCGTTGAAGTTGGTCGAGTCGGCGATCCGGGTCAGCTCCGACTGGAGCTGCGTGGCCTCGGTGGCGATCGCGGTGCGAGCGTCGGCCGAGTTGGTGTCGTTGGCGCCCTGGACGGCCAGGTCGCGCATGCGCTGGAGGATCGAGTGGACCTCGTTGAGCGCGCCCTCAGCGGTCTGCACGACCGAGATGCCGTCCTGCGCGTTGCGCACGGCGACCTTGAGGCCACCGGTCTGGGCGCGCAGGCCCTCCGAGATCGCGAGGCCGGCGGCGTCGTCGGCGGCGCGGTTGATGCGGAAGCCGCTGGACAGCTTCTCCAGGGACTTGGACATCTGGCCCTGGGTGACCGACAGGTTGCGGTACGAGTTGAAGGCGTCGGTGTTGGTGTTGATGCGAAGACTCATGATGGGTCCCTCCTGGGTGTCGAGTCGTGGAGCCCGTCCATGGGCTCACGGGGTGCTGATCGGCCCGGACGGTCCGGGCCTGAGCGGTTCGCCGATCTTTTTCGGCGGGTCGGTGGGGGCGCACCGCGAGGCCGCCGGCTCCGTCGTACGACGGGACGGCGCGGATCGACGCGGGCCGGTGCCGGCCGGGCCGGCCGGGAGCGCAGGGCTCAGGCGGTGCCGCTGAGCCGGGCGGTGACGCGGGCCGGCTGGCGGGTGGCGGCGTGGCGGGCGGCGACGGCCTGGAAGTAGGCGGCGCGGCGCTGGGCGGCGCAGCCGTCGGGGCGCGGGTGGGGCGTGACCAGCTCGGGGTCGAGGGCGCTGTTGAGGGCGTCGCGCAGCAGCACGAGGGCCTCGGCGCGGATCTGGGAGACCCGCGACTCGGTGACGCCGAGGGTCTCGGCGATCTCGGCCATGGGCCGCTCGGCGAGGAAGTACTCGCGCACGACGACCTGGAGCCGCTCGGGCAGCTCCTCGATGGCCTCGGCGAGGTAGTCCAGGCGCTCCTGGTGCTCGACCGCGGCCTCGGGGGAGGGGGAGGTGCTGACGAGCATCTCCTCGTAGGGGGTCTCGCTGCCGCCCTGGAGGGAGAGGACGTTGGCGCGGGCGACGTCGCCGTCGTTGCTCTCGACCTCGGCCAGGGTCAGGCCCAGGGAGGCGGCGACCTCGGCGTTGTCGGGCACGCGGCCGAGGGTGGCGGCCAGGCGGGTGCGGGCCTGGTCGAGGTCGCGACCGCGGCGGCGCACCGAGCGCGAGGCCCAGTCGATCTGGCGCAGCTCGTCGAGGATCGCTCCGCGCACGCGGCTCGCGGCGTAGCGCGTGAAGGGGACGCCGCGGTCGGCCTCGAAGGCGTGGGCGGCCTTGACGAGCGCGGTGAGGCCGGCGGAGTGGAGGTCGTCGCGGTTGACGTGGCTCGGCACCCGGCTCATGGTCTCGCGGACGATGTGGCCGACGAGCCCCATGTGGTCGACGATCATCTGCTCGGAGTCGGCGGTGCCCGTGGGCGTGTCGAGACCGTGGAGCGCCTGCTCCTGGTCGACGGACCGGTCCTGCGTGTGGTCGTGAGTGCTCACGGTGTTCCCCCCTCGTCCTGCGGCGCGCGCCCTCCCTGACGTGCGACGGCTCGAACCCTGCCGTCCCGGGGACGGGTCTGAAAGGCGATCCGGCACGAATGACCCGAGGGGGCTATACCGGGTCGCCGATCGACTGAGGTAGGGACTCATCCGTCCGGTTGGTCCCGTCGTTCCGCTCAGGTGGTCGCCGCCTGCGCCGATCTGCTCCGTCGACGAGGCACGACCACCCCGGTCGGGCCCGCACGGTGCCGGGAGGCGATGACGTGGTCGACGCGGTGGAGAGACTCTCCCTCACGCTGTGGCGCGAGCGTGAGCTGCTCGACACGCTGCTCTACCGCCTCGAGGTGGAGCAGCTGGTCCTGGCGAGCGGGCGCACGGCGTGGCTGATGCGGGCCGCCCGCGAGGTCGAGGCGACGCTGCAGGTGCTGCGCGAGACCGAGGTGCTGCGCGCGGTCGCCGCCGACGAGGCCGCGGCCCAGGTCGGCTGCCCCGACAACCCCTCACTCAAGGCGCTGGCCGAGGCCACCCACGAGCCGTGGCGCACGATCCTGCTCGACCACCGCGAGGCCTTCGTCTCGGTGACCCGCCAGGTCACCGAGCTGGCCGACTCCAACCGCGACCTCATCACCAGCGGCTACCGCGCCGCCCGGGAGACGCTGCTCTCCCTCGACGACTCCACCCACAGCTACACCCCGGCCGGCGCCGCCGTCGCGGCGAGCGGCACGGCGCGCCTGGTCGACCGGAGCATCTGACGTGAGCGGCTCGTTGTCCTCCCTCAACACCGCCCTCACGGCGCTGCGCTACCAGCGCGTCGCCCTCGACGTCGCCAGCAACAACGTCGCCAACGCCACCACCGAGGGCTACACGCGGCGCCGCGTCGTCGGCGAGACCATCGGCAGCGCGTCCGTGCCGGCGCTCTGGTCGCGCTACGAGGGCGCCTCGGGCAGCGTCGGCGCGGGCGTGACGACCCGCTCGGTCGACCGCATGACCGACGACCTCCTCGACGCGCGCTCGCGCCGGGAGAACGCCAACCAGTCCTACCTCGACGTGCGCTCGGCCACCCTCCAGCGCGTCGAGAGCGGCATCGGCGAGCCCGGCGACTCCGGGGTCTCGGCCGCGCTGACCTCCTTCCGCAGCAGCTGGCACGACCTGGCCAACGACCCCGGCAGCGCGGCGGCCCGCGAGGTCGTGCTGGCCCGCGCCACGGCGCTGGTCGACTCCGTGCACGCCCAGGCCCGCCAGGTCTCCGACGAGCAGGCCGACCAGCGGGTGCGTCTCCAGGGGGTCGTCGCCGACGTCAACACCACAGCCACCGAGCTCGCCGCCACCAACCGTGCCCTCGCCGCCGCCTCCCTCGACGGCGTGGACACCTCCGACCTGGCCGACCAGCGCGACGCCCTGGCCCTGCGCCTGGCCTCGCTCACCGGCGGCACCGCGAGCCCGCGCAGCGACGGCGGCTTCGACGTCTCCCTCGGTGGCGTGCCGCTGGTGGAGGGCGGCACGGCCCACACCCTGCAGATCGCCAGCGGCGTCACGGCCGGCGGCGGCGACGACGGCCAGCCGGTCACCTTCTCGATCACCACCGGCGGGGCCGCGCCGACCACCACGGCGGTGCCGGCCGGCCTCAAGGGCGAGACCGGCGCGGTGGCCGACCTGCTGACCACCACCCTGCCGGCCTACGCCGCCGGGCTCGGCGCGGTCGTGGCCACGCTGGCCGGCGAGGTCAACGCGCTGCACCAGGCCGGCTACGACCAGGGCGGCGCCGCGGGCGGGCCGTTCTTCTCCTTCGACCCCGCCGACCCGGCCGGCAGCCTGGCCGTCGCGGTCACCTCCGCCTCGGGCGTCGCCGCCTCGGCGGCCGCGGGTGGTGGGCTCGACGGCACCCAAGCCGACCGGCTCGCCACCGCCGGCGCCGCCGAGGGCGCCTACGCGCGCCTGGTCACCGGCTTCGGCACCGAGGTCGCCTCGGTGCAGCGGCTCGCCACCACCCAGCAGCTGCTCACCGCACAGGTCGACTCCGCCCGGGAGCAGCTCTCGGGCGTCAACCTCGACGAGGAGATGGTCTCCATGCTCTCGGCCCAGCGTTCCTACGAGGCGGCGGCCCGCGTGATGACCGTCGTCGACTCGGTGCTCGACACGCTGATCAACCGCACCGGGCTGCTGCGCTGATGGGCATCTCGCGCGTCACCCAGTCGATGCTCGCCGACCGGTCGGTCGGCTCGCTGCAGGGCAGCCTGACCCGCCTGGCCAAGATCCAGGAGCAGCTGTCGACCGGCAAGGTCGTCAACCGCGCCTCCGACTCCCCGACCGCGGCCGGCGCCGCCATGCGCTTCCGCGGGTCGATCGCCGACCAGCAGCAGTACGTGCGCAACGCCGAGAACGGTCTCGGGTGGCTCAGCGCCGCCGACACCACCCTCTCCAGCGTCAGCGACTCCGTACGCCGCGCGCGCGAGCTCGCCCTCCAGGGCGTCTCGGCCAGCAGCAGCCCCACGGCCCGCGCGGCGCTGGCCGCCGAGGTCGACCAGCTGCGCGAGCAGGCCCTCGCCGACGCCAACACCGGCTACCTGGGCCGCCCCGTCTTCGGCGGGGTCACCGCGGGAGGCGCGGCCTACGACGCCACCGGCTCCTGGGTGGGCGCACCGGGCGCGGTCAACCGCACCGTCGGGGCCGGCGTGCAGGTGCGTGTCGACGTGCCCGGCCCGGACGTCTTCGGCGACGGGGCGACGTCGCTCTTCGCGGAGCTCGACGCCCTCTCGACCGCCCTCACCAGCGGCGACGAGGCCGGCATGCGGGCGGGTCTCGACGCGCTCGCGACCCGCCTCACCACGGTCGCCACGGTGCAGGCCGGCGTCGGTGCGGCGTACAACCGCATCGAAGGGGCGGTGGAGTCGGCGAAGGGCCAGGTGGTGTCGCTGTCGGCGTCGCTGTCGGAGATCGAGAACACCGACCTGCCCAAGGCCATGGTCGACCTCAAGCTCCAGGAGGTCGCCTACCAGGCGGCGCTGGCCTCGACCTCGCGCGTCATGCAGCCGAGCCTCGTGGACTTCCTGCGATGATCGCCACCGTCGCTCCGACCCGATCCACGAGCCAGCCCGACACCCAGCCCGTCACCCAGCCCGTCACCCAGCCCGTCACCGTGAGGACCCCCATGCCCGAGGCGCCCGCACCCGACGCCGCGGTGCTCGACATCCCCGTGATCGAGCTCGTGCACCCGATGCCCGGGTTCCCCGACCGGCAGCGCTTCGCGCTGGTGCAGCTCGACGACGACGGGCTGCTGTGCGCGCTGCGCTCCCTCGACGACCCCGAGCTGCGCTTCCTGGTCGTGCCGCCGCAGGCGTTCTTCCCCGACTACGCCCCCGAGGTCGACGACGCGGTGGTGGCCGACCTCGCCATCGACGCGCCCGGCGACGTCCTCGTGCTGGCGGTGGTGACGCCGGCGCAGACCCTGGCCGGCACGACCGCCAACCTGCTCGCGCCGGTGCTGGTCAACACCGTCAACCGGCGTGCGTGCCAGGTGATCCTCGACGACACCTCGCTCTCGGTCAGCACCCCGCTCGTCGCGTGAGCCGCGTGCGCGACGCCGCAGCCCGGGCCGAGGCGTCCTGCGGCCCGGCCCGCCCCGGTGCGGGTAGCGTGGCCTCATGCTGGTCCTGAGCCGCCGCGTCGGCGAGAGCGTCGTCATCGGCGACGACGTGACCGTCACGATCCTCGAGGTCCGTGGCGACGTCGTCCGGGTCGGCATCGACGCGCCCCGCTCGGTGGCGGTCAACCGCGCCGAGCTGCTGGCCGAGCTCGAGTCGTCGAACCAGGCCGCCGCCTCGCCCAGCGAGGAGGCCGTCGCGTCCCTCGCGCAGGCCCTGCGCGGTCGGCCGGCCAACCCGCCCGGATCGGCGGCGCGCGAGCGCACCTGAGCTGGTCCGGTCCACCCCGGCCCGCCGGCCCACGAGCACCGGACGACCGCTCAGTTCGCCCCCGGCCCCGCCGATGGGGCGGTCATGGATGACGACGCCGAGATCGTGGCCGAGTTCCTCGTGGAGAGCCACGAGAACCTCGACCAGCTCGACCGCGACCTGGTCGCCCTCGAGCAGGAGCCCGGGTCGCGCGAGCTGCTCTCGAGCATCTTCCGCACGATCCACACCATCAAGGGCACGAGCGGCTTCCTGGCCCTCGGCCGGCTCGAGGCGCTGACCCACGCGGGGGAGAACCTCCTCTCCCGCCTGCGCGACCGCAAGATGGACCTGACGACCGAGGTCACCGAGGTCCTGCTGCGCACCGTCGACACGGTGCGGGCGCTGCTCGAGGTCATCGAGCGCTCCGGCACCGACCAGGACCCGACCGTCGACGTGCAGGTGGTCGTGGCCGAGCTGGAGCGGGTGCTCGCCGGCGGCAGCGCCCCCGCCCCCGCCCCCGCCCCCGCCCCCGCCCCGGTCCCGGCGCCCGTCGCGGTCGAGGTCGTCCCCGAGGCGCTCGAGCTCGAGCCCGCCACGTCGTACGCCGAGCCCGCGGGCGCCGCGCCCACGGTGGAGCCGGCACCCGCGGTCCCGCCGGCACCGGCAGCCGCACCGGCAGCGGCACCCGCAGCCGCACCCGCGCCGGCCGCCGTCGCGGAGCCCCTCGATCCCGAGGCCGACCCAGCGCCCCGCGGCGTCGTGGACTCCTCGGTGCGGGTCGACATCGAGCTGCTCGACGGCCTGGTGCAGCTGGTGGGGGAGCTGGTGCTCACGCGCAACCAGATCATGCAGCGCACCGACGCCACGACGGCCGCGGCCGGCGACGCGGAGCTGGTGCGCGCCGCGCAGCGCCTCGACCTGGTCGCCAGCGAGCTGCAGGAGAGCGTGATGCGCACCCGCATGCAGCCGATCGGCCAGGTCTGGTCGAAGATGCCGCGGATCGTGCGCGACCTCGCCCACCTGCTCGGTCGCGAGGTGGCCCTGGAGATGGAGGGCCACGACACCGAGCTCGACCGCTCGCTGCTCGAGGCCCTGCGCGGGCCGCTCACCCACCTCGTGCGCAACGCCCTCGACCACGGCCTGGAGCCCCCGGAGCAGCGGGTCGCGCTGGGCAAGCCGGCGGCCGGGCGGCTGCACCTGCGGGCCTTCCACGAGAGCGGCCAGGTGGTCGTGGAGATCTCCGACGACGGTCGCGGCATCGACCCTGCCGTCATCGGCGCGGCCGCGGTCTCGCGCGGCGTCGTCACGCGCGAGCAGCTGGCCCGCATGGAGCCGCGCGACGTGCTCCACCTGATCTTCCGTCCCGGCTTCTCGACCGCCGAGCAGGTCACCAACGTCTCGGGGCGCGGCGTCGGCATGGACGTGGTGCGCACCTCCATCGAGCGCATCGGCGGCAGCGTCGACATGCTCTCGGTGGTCGGCTCCGGCACGACCTGCCGGGTGCGGATCCCGCTGACCCTGGCCATCATCCCCGCGCTGGTCATCGGCGAGGCCGACGAGCGCTACGCCATCCCGCAGGCCAACCTGGTCGAGCTGGTGCGCCTGGAGGGCCAGGACCTGCGCGACAACGTCGAGGTGCTGGCCGGCGCGCCGGTGCTGCGGCTGCGCGGGCGGCTGCTGCCGCTGGTGTCGCTGGCCGAGACGCTCGGCCGCGACGGCGCCGGCTTCGGCGCCGGCGTCCGGTCCGCCACCGACCCGCTCACCGTCGTCGTGGTGCAGTCCGACGACGTCCGCTTCGGCCTGTGCGTCCAGGACGTGCACGACACCCAGGAGATCGTGGTGAAGCCCATCGGGCGGCAGCTCAAGCAGCTGGCCATGTACGCCGGCGCCACGATCATGGGCGACGGCCGGGTGGCGCTGATCCTCGACGTCGGGGGCATCGCCCGCGAGCGCGCGCTGACCTCGGTCGAGACCGTCGAGCCGGTCGCCCGCGTCGACGAGGCCGACAGCCGGGCGCTGCTGGTGCTGGAGATCTCCCACGGGCGGCGCGCGGCGCTGCCCCTCACCGCGGTCTCGCGGCTCGAGGAGTTCGACCTCGACCGCGTCGAGCGCTCCGGGGCGGTGGAGGTCGTGCAGTACCGCGACGGCATCCTGCCGCTGGTGCGCCTGGCCGCGGCCATCGGGCTGCCCGAGTCGCCGCCGCCCGAGGAGCAGCTCTCCGTGGTGGTGCACGAGGAGGAGGGCCGTCGCGTCGGCATCGTCATCGACCGCGTGCTCGACGTGGTCGAGGAGCACGTCGTCCTCACCGAGGTCGGCCGCCGGCCCGGCGTGCTCGGCTCCGCCGTCGTGCAGGACAGGGTCACCGACCTGGTCGACCTCGACGCCGTCGTGCGGCCGGTGCTCGGCTCCCGCGAGCTGGTGGGTGCCCGATGACCGCGACCACCACGACGACCCCCGTGGCCACCCGTCAGATGTGCACCTTCTGGGTCGACGGGCTCTTCCTCGGCATCAGCGTCGAGCACGTCCAGGAGGTGCTGCGCTACCAGCAGCTCACCGTCGTGCCGCGCGCACCCGCCGCCGTGCTCGGCCTCATCAACCTGCGCGGGCAGATCGTCACCGCCCTCGACCTGCGCTGCCGGCTCGGGCTGCCGCCGCGGGCAGGGGAGGACCTGCCGATGAACGTCATCGTCCGCAGCCGCGGCGAGGTGGTCTCGCTGCTCGTCGACGACATCGGCGACGTCATCGACACCGACGACCACCTGCTCCAGCCCACACCCGCCAACCTGCCGCCCGGTGTGCAGGACGTCGTCACCGGCGTCTTGCCCCTGGCCGGCTCCATCCTGCTCGTCGTCGACGCCGACCGCGCGGTCGACGTCTCGTCCCACCTCACCACCGGAGGAACCCCGTCATGACCGAGCTCGACGTCGCACCCAGCCCGAACGGACAGGCCCCCCACGGTCAGAGGCCCCACGCCCACGTGGGCGTGGTGTCGCCGCAGGAGGCCGCCACGGCGCCGGCCCCCGGCGCCGGCGTCGACCTGGCGAGCCTGCCCGGCGTGCTCGCCGCGATCCCGAGCCGGGTCATGCTGGCCGACCGCGACTTCACCATCACCTACGTCAACGAGGCGACCCGGGAGGGCCTGGTCCGCCTGGCCGACTGGCTGCCGATCCGCCCCGACCAGATCGTCGGGGCCAACCTCGACATCTTCCACAAGAACCCCGCCTACCAGCGGATGATCCTGGCCGACCCCGGCCTGCTGCCGCGCCGGGCCCACATCAGCGTCGGCCCGGAGACCCTCGACCTGCAGGTGCACGCGATCCACGACGAGGACGGCCAGTACGTCGGGGCCATGGCGACGTGGGAGAACATCACCGACAAGCTGCGCAGCGAGCGCGAGCTGGCCGAGTCGATGGCCGACGCCGGCGCGGTCAACAAGGTGCTGGCCGGTCTCTCCGCCGCCCAGAGCGTCGACGACGCGGTCCGCACGGCCCTCGACGCGGTGCGCGAGGAGTTCGGGTGGGCCTACGGGTCCTACTGGCGCATCGACGAGGCCGACCGCACGCTGAAGTTCGCCCTCGAGTCCGGCGACGCCGGACCCGAGTTCCGTGCCGTCACCCTCGAGGCGTCCTTCGCCGAGGGCGTGGGCCTGTCGGGGCGGGCCTGGCGCAGCCGCGACCTGTTCTTCACCCCCGACCTGGGCGAGATGACCGACTGCGTGCGCGCCCCCGTCGCCCAGCGGGTGGGCGTGAAGTCGGGGGTGTGCTTCCCCGTCACCGAGTCGGGCCAGGTGGTCGGCACGATGGACTTCTTCGCCACCGAGACCCTCTCGCCCTCGCCCCAGCGGCTCGACGCGCTGCGCAACGTGGGCCGCCTGGTCTCCTCGACCCTGGAGAAGCTCTCCGCCGAGCAGGTCGAGCGCGACCGGGCCGCCGACATGGCCGCCAGGGTCGAGCAGGTGCTCGAGGTCGTGCGCGCCGCCTCCGCCGGCGACCTGACCCGCGAGGTCACCCTCACCGGCACCGACGCCATCGGCCAGCTCGCCGCCGGCCTCTCCACCCTGCTCACCGCCCAACGCGACTCCATGA